>NZ_JAATOV010000003.1 GCF_011806425.1 Thalassospira lucentensis
GCCGATGGTACTTTGTCTTAAGGCACGGGAGAGTAGGTCACTGCCGGGCCTTCTAAACACAGTTATTTATTCCCTATCCAACGATTTTAAAAACCCTCAACCTTAACCGGTTGGGGGTTTTGTCGTTTCTGGTCCGGTGACATCAAACCAGCGCGTAGCGGCGCATATATTTTCCGGAGCAAAGCCCAGATGGGTGTGGTGAGTTTTAGGTGCCCACTGAAGACGTAAAGCGAATGGGGGTTGTGCCGCTCTGCCATTGCAGCCGATCTTCAAGGCAGGGCGGCAACCAGCCTTGCTTGGGGACGCACTACAAATCTTGGCAGGAAAGTTCATCGGCGTTTGAATTAGGCGTTACGACGCGACACAGGAATTTCCGTCTCGACATAGGCAACAGCATGAGCACTGAACAGAAGACAAGCTTTCGCCGACAATGCTGCTGCCCAACCTCATCTGCATGCAAAACGGGCCGCTACCAGTTCATTGGTAGCGGCCCGTTTTGGGCTAGCCTCATAATCACAGAGGACTAAGAGATGTGTAAAGGCAGCTAAATCAAGCAGAGCGGACTTTGGCGATGAAGTCATCAACCTGATTACGCAACAGCACCGATTGCTGACTGAGTTCGCCAGCGGCCCCCAAGACCTGCGAGGCAGACTGGCCCGTCTCGCTGGCAGCGTCTGTCACGCCTTGGATGGCTTTGGACACTTCCTGCGTGCCGGCTGCGGCCTGCTGGACGTTCTGTGCGATTTCATTGGTTGCCCCGCCTTGCTGCTCGACAGCGGCTGCGATGCTCGACGTGATCGAGCTGATCTGCTCGATCACTTGCGTCACGTCCTGAATTGCCCCGACGGAATCGCCGACTTGCGATTGCATGGATGTAATCTGGACGTTGATGTCATCTGTCGCCCGTGCCGTCTGGTCAGCCAAGGCTTTGACTTCTTGTGCAACGACGGCAAAACCACGTCCCGCTTCGCCAGCGCGTGCGGCCTCGATGGTCGCATTAAGCGCGAGAAGGTTGGTTTGTGTGGCAATGTCGTTGATAAGCTGCACAACCTCGCCAATTTTTTGGGCTGCTTCTGACAGCTCACCGATCGACGAATTGGCCCGATCGGCATCGCCAACCGCATTTTTTGCAATAGCAGTCGATTGAGCGACCTGACGGTTGATCTCGCTGACCGATGTTGCCAACTCTTCTGCCGCGGACGCAATCGTTTGCACGTTCGCGGACGCTTCAGAGGATGACGACGCAACCACAGTCGATTGCTGGTCGGTGCTATCTGCTGTTTGGGCCAAGCTCTCGGCCGATGATTGAAGTTCGGCCGCCGCGGAAGAAACGGTATTTACGATTGCCATAATCGACGACTCAAAATCGTCGGCCATGCTGTTCATCGCATCGTGTTTCTCTTGTTCGGCCCTCTGCTGGTCTGCTGCGCGGCGTTCGACACTTTCTTTCAGGTCGCTCGACATTTTCCGCAGGGCAATGGCAAGGTCGCCCACTTCATCGACTTGATCGATTTCAAGGCTTTGGTCCAGATGACCTTCTGCAACACCATCGGCGAATTCAGCACATTTGGAAATGGGCTGCGCGATTTTGCGCGCCGCGATCGAGACAAAGAAAATCGCAACGCCGGCGACGGCAAGCCCGACAACGACGAGCAAAATGGTTGTCGTTGTCGCCTGATCATCCATAGAGTCAGAGAGTGCATTTACCTCTGCCAAAGCAACATCGCGAGGAACCGAAACAATCACGAACCAGGGCGTGCCGGTGCGGCCAATTTCGAAAGAGGCAAAAGCATCGACCGTCTGCGAAGCAGTGTTGTCCTGAACAAGCGCATCACCCGCGCCAATAGTGGCTGTGGTATCTGCCCAAAGCGGATCGATGTCAGCGAGCTTCTGTCCGATCGATTCAGGATCGCTGCTATTTGCAACGACGAGACCGGTCTCATTGACGATGACAACCTTGGTGTTGCCGCCAAAGAGCGAAGAGGCAACGTCACCAACAAGGTCTTGGATGGCCGTGATCTTGAAGTTCGCCCCTGTAATCCCGCGGAATTTACCGTTGATTTTAATCGGTACGGACACCGTCGCAAGGAACACTTTCTTACCCTGCTCGACATAGGCTAGCGGACCCATGATGTTTTCAGTCCCGCTCGTCTGGGGGACGATGTACCATTCACCGTTCGTCAATCCTTGGGCGTTGGTCCCATTGTCGTCATAACCCGTCAGCGGTTCCATGGCGAGATTGCCGTTGCTGCCCCGGCTCCAGTAGGGGAGGAAGCGGCCCGTGGAATCCGAACCCATAGCTGCGTTGTTGGTAAACTCTGCATCGTTACCGTCCAAGGCATTGGGTTCCCATGCTGAATAGGTGCCGTTTAGAGACGGATTGGTTTCCAGAACATGACGCAGTACGGCATTAAGTTGATCGCGTCGTAACTCAGCGGGCGTGTTGCCATCTTGCTGGTTGGCCAGAACGGCGAAGGACTGGGACATGGTGCGTGCCGCATCGATCGCGACGTTGAGCTCCGCTTTGATCTCGTTCGCCTGCGTCGTGGCGACATTTGTCAAAAGGCGTTCGACGTAATTTATGGAAAGCGCCTTGGTCGAATCTGTGACGTAGTTTTGAGTGCTACTCGTCGAGTAGACGCTAAAAGCAACCAAAACGACGACTGTCCCAAGAAGAAACAGTCCAGAAATGGTCGCGATTTTCATTTGAATTGAACGCATTTGAAGCACAGGCAATGCTCGCATCGGAGCCCCCTACATAGATAGATACCGCAATGACATATACATTAAGCAATGTCGGATTATACAAAGGTGTAGGTAATATGGTGTATTAGGATTGTGTTTTCTAGGTGGATTTCTCCGGTAGGTGTAAAGAAGGTGAGTTTTTTTGTCGCTATAGCTGCGCAACGAAAGAGCCTTGCGCTATTGCGGCCCTCACAGAAGGGTTTCCGACCGGTCCCGTTAATGAGGCCTAGTCATTTAGTTAGCCATCTATACCCTGATATAGGGTTCCATGAATTGATATGGCCCAATTTTCTGCTGAAATGGTGATTGCGAAACTTGGGCCAGCGAAATGTCACCTATTCTTAAGGGTGCTGGCCCGCGTTTTTGAGAAGGCTCGTGTAGAGGAGCTCTCTCTTTGGGAATCCATGCGCCAAAGGATAGGTTCTTTTAAGTAAGATTACTCGGTCGATAGGGGGAAGCATGGCAACACACGAAGCTAGCCAGCGCAGATTGAGAGGCTTGGTTTATGCGGGCCCCATAAGCACCATCGCTATATTTCCTGTTTGGCGAAAAGACAAAACCCCTGACCAATCAAGGCCAGGGGTTTTGTTGTTTCGGGTAACGTGTGCTGGCTTAGCGTGTTTTAAGCCATGCCTGTCCCGGAAGTGAGCTTAAAAGGGTTTTGGTATAGGGATGTTGTGGTGTGTTTAGGACATCCGAAGCCAAACCATGCTCAACGATTTCACCTGATTTCATAACCGCGACACGGTCACATATCTGGGCAGCAACGCATAGATCATGGGTAATGAACACAATGGCGAGATTGAATTTATCGCGTATATCCAAAAGGAGGTCCAAGACCTGTTTCTGAACGGAAACATCAAGGGCTGAGACCGCCTCGTCGGCCAGCAGAAAGTCAGGCTCGATCGCGAGGGCACGTGCAATGCCGATCCGCTGACGTTGGCCACCGGAAAATTCATGTGGAAAACGATTTGCCGCCTCCTTGCCAAGCCCGACAAGAGATAATAGCCGGTTTGTGCGTTCTGTTGCTTCCGCAGATGAACAGCCGCGTAATTTGGGGCCTTCGGCAATGATGCGCCCTACTTTGTGACGTGGGTTAAGCGTCGAATATGGATCTTGAAAAATCATCTGGATGCGATGGCGTTGGTTTCGCAGCCTTAATGGATTCATCGTCAGGAAGTTTTCGCCTTCAAGGATAACTTCGCCGCTATCGGGTTCGATCAAGCGGATGATCAGGCGAGCCAGTGTCGATTTACCAGAACCAGATTCCCCAACAATGCCGAGTATTTCGCCAGGTTGGACATTGAGATTAATGTTTTTAACCGCTTCCACTTTGCGTATTGGTTTTCCCAACAATCCGCCGGAACTGGTAAATGTTTTATAGAGTGCTTGAATAGCAAGGCCTTCATTCTTTGCTTTGATCGACGGCCGCGTATGGGGTGTTAGGCCCGGAACAGCGGCAATCAATGCACGTGTGTAATTGTGTTTGGGGGAGTCTAAAACGTCGCGTGCAGTTCCGGTTTCGACCACCAAGCCTTTTTCCATGACAACGACATGATCGGCGATTTCTGCAACAACACCGAAATCATGGGTAATAAACATTACTGCGGTACCATGGTCTTTGCGCAGTATATTGATCAGGTTCAAGATTTGCGCCTGCGTGGTGACGTCCAGAGCCGTGGTTGGTTCATCGGCAATCAGCAATCCTGGTGACAGAATAAGTGCCATTGCGATCATGGCGCGCTGGCGCTGGCCACCGGACAGTTGATGCGGATAAGCATCATATACTTCAGATGGGTTGGGCATCTGAACTTCATCAAGGGCGGCAATAACCTTTTCGCGACGTTCACTTGCTGTCATATCGCGATGGGTTTCAAGAACTTCGTCAATTTGACGCCCGACCGTCAGCAAAGGATTAAGGGCGGTCATCGGTTCTTGAAAGATCATACCAATGCGGTCTCCGCGCAGTTCGCGCATTTCGGCAGAGGTGCAGGATAATAAGTTTATGCCATCAAGTTCAATTTTCCCCGATGTCACCTGAACATGTGGCGCTGGCAAAAGGCCAAGGACGGCACGTGTCAGCATTGATTTTCCGGAACCAGATTCCCCGACAACGCATAAAATGTCACCGGGCATGATCTGCATGTCGATGTTCTGGCCAGCAAAGGGGCGATCAGCCCCACGGGGAAGCGAAATCGAAAGGTCTTTGATCTGCAAAACGGGCTGTGTGCTGTGTGCTGTTGGTGTGCTCATTGATCTTTCTCCCGCAGACGAGGGTTGAGCACATCATTAAGGCCTTCGCCGACGAGATTGATGGCCATAACGGTAAGGAGGATAGCAATCCCCGGAAAGGTGCAGACCCACCAGGCAGTTCGAAGGATTGATCGTCCGGCACCAATCAAAAAGCCCCAGCTCATGATATTTGGATCGCCAAGCCCCAGAAAGGATAGGCCGGATTCAAGCAAAATGGCCGTGGCAATCATCAAAGATGCCGAAACGATGATCGGTGACAGCGCATTTGGCAGTATTTGCTGAAAAATGATTTTCCAGCTTGGCATGCCCATCGTAATCGACGCCTGAACAAATTCGCGTTTGCGCAAGGAAAGAAATTCAGCACGGACAAGTCTGGCCACGGTGGGCCAAGACACCACAGCGATGGCGATAACCACAGATTTCAGTGATGGCGACAGAATGGCAACCAACAGAACCGCAAAGATAAAGGACGGGATAGTTTGGAACAGTTCTGTTAGGCGCATCAAAAGGTTATCAACCTTTCCTCCGTGAAATCCGGCAAGACCACCGATCACCGTGCCCAGTAAAACGGCAACGGATGTCGCAACCAAACCGATCAGCAAGGAGGTTCTAGCCCCATGCGCAATGCCCGAAGCAACACTGCGGCCAAGGCTGTCGGTCCCTAAAAGAAATTCGGAGGAGGGGGGCGACATTGGTGCGCCCAGCAGCTTGAACGGGTCAGAAGGAAACAGAAGGTTTGCCGAAGCCGCAAGAAGAACGAGTGCAAACAGGACAACCAAACCGAACACGGCTGATTTGTTCCTGGAATATTGTTGCCAGAAATTTTTCATTGCAGATCAATCCTCGGATCGAGAAACGTATAAAGCAGATCAACGCAAAGATTCATGATCACGACAAGGCAGGCGCAGGTGAAGAAAATCCCCAATAGAAGATTAAGGTCGCGCGAAAACAGGGCGTCATAAGCCAGCATGCCAAGGCCGGGCCAGCCAAAAACAGATTCAACAAGAACCGACCCGCCAAGCATGCTGCCGGTCTGCACACCCGCCAGCGTGATCACAGGCAGCAGCGCATTGCGCAAAATATGGCGATAGGTCACAACCCGTTCCGGAAGGCCTTTGGCCTGTGCCGTCATGACATAATCCATTCCGCGTTGTTCCAGCATGGACGCGCGCATCAAGCGCGTGTAGGCCGCCAAATAAAACAGCGATAGAGTGGTCACAGGCAGGATCATGTGCCATGCGATATCGACAACCCGGTCCCAGCCTTCATAAAAGGCCCCAATGGTTTCCATGCCGCTTGTGGGGAGCCAATGTAGATGGATCGAGAAAACCACGATAAACATCAGCGCGACCCAGAAAAGCGGGGTTGCGTATGACACCAGCGCAAAGATGGAAATCAGATTGTCGCGCCACGTATTTAACCCGACAGCGGCCAAAAGCCCCAAGAAACACCCAAATGTCGCAGACAGAACCAGTGTCGAGACCATCAGCAAAAGCGTCGGGCCCAAGCGCGTCATGATCAGGTCAAGAACTGGGGCGTCTTGTCGAAAAGAATAGCCCAGATCAAGCTGCGCCATATTGACCATGTAGTGGCCAAGTTGCACGTACCACGGTTGATCAAGTCCAAAGCTTTCGCGCAGTTGGGCAATATATTCGGGGGTGGCGGAACCTGCTTCGCCGGCGATGACATCAACGGCGTCACCATCGGCAAGTTGCAGCAACATAAAGTTAAGGACGACGATCGCGATCAATACGGGGATCGCTTGCAACAGCCGCCGCAAAAGATAATTTAATCGGTTCATGGTGTTCCTGATCCTGAACGAAGATGGAGGCCCCCGATAAGGGGCCTCCTGGTGTTTTTCACTGCTCAATCCAGGCTTGGTCAAAACTGCTATATGCGCCAAGCGGGCTCACAATGGTGTTTTTGACTTTATCCAGATAGACGGTGGTAAACTGCATTTCCACCAAAGGGATAACAGGAAGGTCTTCGGCCAGAATCTGCTGAATCTTGGTGTAGATTTCCGAGCGTTTCTTTGGGTCAATTTCCTCGGCCCCCAGATGCGCCAGATCGTCAACCTCCGGGTTGGAGTAACGGCTTGAATTCACAAAAACCGTGCCCTGTTTAATTTGATCGGTCAGATATTGACGATGCATGCCAAGTACCGGATCGGCCAATTGGTAGAAGAAGTTCGAATTCATTTGGAAATCATAGTCAGTGAAAACACGCTTAAGCCATGTCGGTACATCTTCGTAACGCAGGGTGACGCTGATGCCGATATCGCCCAATGCCTGTTTGATGTATTCACCGAGACGTTGCCAATCTTCGCCATAGGCAATGATGTCGTGTACGATTTCGAACCGAACACCATTTTCCCCGCGTGGGAAACCGGCTTCGTCCAAAAGGGCATTGGCTTTTTCAATACGATCCGCGACGGCATAGTCGTGGACGTCATCAGAATAAAGTCCAACAGAGGCAAAGTTGGAGCTAATCGACCCGGTGGCAGGCTTGCCATAACCGTAAAAGATATTGTCGATGATGAATTGGCGATCAATTGCGTAAGAGATCGCCTGACGGACTTTTACATTATCAATCGGTAGGCTTTTGGTGTTCATCTCCAAAAGCATCATCGGATTGATCATGCTATAGCCTTCGGTCGTAACGGTTATGCCGTCAATTGAATCAAGTCGTTTGGCATCGACATTTGGTACTGCATTAAATGCGGCGTACTGAACTTCCTGATTTTCCAGTGCTGCAGCACGTGTTGCGGCATCTGGGATAAACCGCGCGACGACGCGGTCCAGATAAGGAAGTCCTTCTTTCCAGTAATTCTCATTTTTGTCCAAGCGAACATACTGGCCTTTTTTCCATTCAACGAACTTGAACGGACCTGTTCCAATCGGGGCATTTGCCGTTGGGTTCTGACGTGGGTCTGTTCCCTCAAACAGTTCTTTAGAAACAATCGGTGATTCATATCCGCTTAGCGCGCGGATCATGTACGGGGCTGGATTGGCCAATTTGAACACAGCCGTGTAGGGATCAGGCGTTTCAACCGCCGTCAGTTCCTTAAAGCTGCTTGAAGCGCGCGGATGAACTTTTTTCAAGACATCCATAAAGGTGTATTGGACATCTGCGCTGGTAAAATCGGAACCATCATGGAATTTTACGTCTTTTCGCAAATGAAATGTGATGGTCTTGCCATCGCTGCTTTCATCCCATGATTCCGCAAGGCTGGGGATCGGTTTCAGGTCGAAATCGTATTCAAGAAGGCCGTCATAAACTTTGGTTGTGACCTGGCCAATCGGACCGGATGTTGAAAGATATGAGGCAAGGGTTGGTGGTTCGGGCTGAACAACCATGATCAGCGTACCACCGGCTTCTGGTGTTTGTGCCGCGGCTGCACCAGCCCACCCAAAGAGACCGAACGCGAAAACAGTAGCCAGTTTTAGACATTTACGTCTTATCATTGTGAAGCTCCTTTATTCCCTGATTGGTAGTCTGTTTATTGTTCTGGTGCGTTTCCCCGCAGTTTCTTTATGGCGCGTTAAAATGGTTTAGGCATATGCCTGTTCAAACGCATATGCCGCTTGCAAAACCTCAAGATCGGCGTATCTGGGGCCGACAATTTGCAGCCCGATTGGCAGCCCTTGATCCGTAAACCCACAGGGGACCGAACAGGCGGGCTGTTGCGTCAGATTGAACGGATAGCTAAATCCGGCCCAATCAGTCCAACGCGTGTTGTTTGATTCTGCCGGAAATTCCAGTCCCGCATCAAAGGCCGGAATGGGGGTGGTTGGCGTAAGCAGATAATCGTAAGTTTCGTGAAATTCGATCATCTTTGCGCCAAGCTCAGCCCTGATCTGACCTGCTTGGATATATTGATGCAGACTGATGTCCTGGCCTTGTGTTGCAATCTCAATAAGCCCGGGATCGAGTTGTGCTTTTTGGCTACCATCCAGGTGCCGAATCCGATACCCCGCGCCGGCAAACCAGTGATCATGAAAGATTGATTGGCATGGATTGATAGGCGCCGTGACTTCGATAACCTCTGCCCCCAATGTTTCGAAAACCTTGATTGCACTGAGGAAGGCATCGGCGATCTGTGGGGCAACATCGATATGACCAAGGTCGAGGCTATAGCCGAATTTTTTGCCCTTTAGGCTCGTTTCCAAGTGATCTTCGTATCGGATGCTATCGGGCTTTAAAGCATACCAGTCCCGGCTGTCGGACTGGCTGATAACACTAAGCATTGCAGCAGTATCATAAACAGTGCGGGCCATCGGTCCCACATGGGCAACGGTGCCAAATGCACTGATGGGGTAGGCCGGAACACGTCCAAAACTTGGTTTGTGCCCAACAATGCCGCAGAAACTTGCGGGTATTCGGATCGATCCCCCGCCATCTGTACCGACATGAAGAACGCCAAGGTCGGCGGCTGCTGCTGCGGCCGCGCCACCACTGCTGCCGCCTGGTGTTTTGCTGATGTCCCATGGATTACGGGTGATGCCAAATCTTTTGGAATCTGTGACCGCCTTCCACCCCAGTTCCGGTGTCGTCGTCAGTCCAACGATCACGGCGCCAGCTTGTTTAAGCCGGGCAACAACAGGTGAATCCTCATTGGACGGGGTGTTCTGACCTAAAACTGCGCTGCCAAATGTGGTCGGCCAGTCTTTTGACAGGACCAGATCCTTTACCGTGCAGGGAACGCCATCAATTGGCGAAAGAGGCTCCCCATTTTTCCAGCGTGTTTCTGAAGCACGGGCTGCCGATGCCGCATCTTCCATACATAAAAGAGAAAAAGCATTGAGTTCTGGATTGCGCTGTTCGATGCGATCAAAGACCGCTGCACATGTTTCGACGGGGGATGCTGCGCCGCCGCGAAATTGGTGTGTTAATTGCCGCAAGTCTTTGGTTTGCAACAAACTTTCTTTTTGCATAGGTCGTCGTCTCCATAGAGGAACAACCAATGCTTGCAAAAAAAGTTTGCTCTGAATAATTCATTAATAGATTGTATATCATCGGAAAAACCAATGAATTGGTGTTTGTCCGTTGTATGCCGCAACTTGAGCACTGCGATTAAATTGTTTGTAAAGCAACAGGTCGCAGGAATGGGCGTCATCCAATGACGGCAGAGTTCGATAAAGGGAGGAAATAAAACATAACATCAGGGAAAACCGATGAATTTCACGCTGAAACAGCTTCAGTATGTTCAAACAGCAGCAGATCATCGATCTATCTCGTCAGCTGCACAAAAACTAAATATTTCTCCTTCTTCCATCGGGGCTGCAATTGATGGGTTCGAGCAGCGCTTTGAAATTCAGATTTTTGTAAGACAGCCCAGTAAAGGGTTGATTTTGACCCCGCCCGGCAAGATTTTGATCGAAAAGATCCGCCATCTCCTTTTAGAAGCTGAAACCTTTGATGCACAGATTTCTGGGCATGATGAAAGTCTGGTTGGCGAATTGATTGTTGGCTGTTTTGCGCCGATCACACCCCATATTTTGCCCTTGATTGTCCGGGCAATGAAAAGCCGCTTTCCCGGTCTGACCATTCGAATACTTGAAGGTGACCTCAGAGAGGTTAATGGTTTTCTCGAAAGTGGTTCTGCGGAAATTGCATTGGGCTATGATCTTGGTCTACCCGAAGGAATATCGTTTACGAAGCTTGGTGAAGTCCGACCGCATGCTATTTTCAGTACGTCCGATCCGTTGGCAACACGCAAAAGCGTATCTATTAGGGAATTGGTTGGTCCGCCGATGATCCTGCTTGATCTGCCGGAATCACGTACGTATTTCGATCTTCTTTTTTCCTACTGTCGTGAAACACCGAACATCGCCTTTCGAACCGGAACATATGAAACAGTCCGCAGCTTGGTTGCGGCAGACATGGGCTTTTCGATCCTTAACCTCCGCCCAGTCATTGATCAGACATATACCGGCAATGAAGTTGTTTGCGTCCCGATTGAGGAAGATTTGCCTGCACCTTCAATAGGATTTGGCTTTCGGATAAGGGATTATATCTCGCCGGCGGCACGTGAATTTGCCGAAGAATGCAAGCGCGTCTTCGCAACCGAAAGGGTGGCAAGCATGTTTGTGCCGCAATATTCGGGCGATCCTGTTCTTCAAGGTGATTAGTTCTACAGTACGCCTGATGCAACGCAAACATCATGCAAAACCAAGTCCATGGAGCAATGTTCGCACCCTAAATTACGATCATGCAATCTCGTCCAAATCTCAAGATAGCGGCAAAGTAGTTGTGCAAAATCTGACTACCTACTTTGCCGGTTTCCTGTGCGCAGTGCCTTTAGCCTTCGATTAGTTTCTTTTCCTGTTTTCGGCTTCCATAGCACCAACCTCGTAGGCTGCAATGCTAAGGACCGCTTTTACCACAGCATCCCGATGGTTCAATTGAACCCGAACCATGCCGTCTTCAACGGTTTTGCTCGCGTCATTCACGACATGGGTTAACTGCGTGATAATGAAATTATTGATCGCCGCGGTTTTTTCCCGCGTCCCGCCAAGCAGGCTCATATTCAGGGTATCTATCGCGGTCGCAATGTTGTGTTTGAGGGCTGCGTCCTGGTTGGGGTTGCGCACGGTGATTTCGTTTGGGGCACCGGCAACACAGAAAGTTTCGCCGATATGTCGCAAGTCATTTACAATCGCGGTAAGTTCTTGCGTCGTCTTCGTCGCTAAAAAGTTAGGGTTTTGCTTCATCTGGTCAACATAATCCTGACCCGCATCGACAAGCCCAACAGCAGCAGGTTCATGCATCAATTGTGTTACCACGTTATGCAAATGTGGAACTTGTTGCAGGCTTTTATAGTTGGTCAGTGCGGTGCGTGCGATTATATCGCCACGCTCGGTGACGTCATTGACAAGATCATTCATGCTCGGGCCATGGATCCCTCGCGCCTGTGCATTGCTTTCATCACGATGGACGAATTCAAATTCATTGGGCACACCGCTTAACTGAGTTTGTCTTCCTGCGGCGTGTTGCTGTATTTGGGGCGCCGCGCTATGCACAGAACCATCATCTTCAACATCGTCGTCCAGAATAAACTGAATTTCGAGTGGGTGGTTCTCCGCCGTTGCGTGTACCTCATTCATCAAGGTTTGCATCTCACCGGTTGAGAAAAGTTTGGTCGGAGAATTCCAGTTCTTTTCCGCAAGTTTTTCCTGCAGCGCTGCCAAGCCGTCACCAATGCGAACTTTACTAGCCTGTTTCCTTAGGTTCTCGAGCTGCGCGGTATGGGTCGTTTTTTGTTTGCCCCGGAGCCAAGTGAATGTTTTCTGGAATCTCGTCAGACCTTTAAGTGGAAGCTCGTCACGAGCTCTGTCTGCGTCAGGGTTTGGGATGGTGAGCGCCTCAGTATCGACTGAAGAGGTGCGCTCTGATTGAATAGTGGGTTGCGATCGACCGATTGATGGCATTGTAACCTCCCGCTTTACGGTTCGTTGTATGCGAATGCAGTTCTTCATTGGTTACACGACCGCAAGAATGGTTCCGTCGGCGCAGTTTTTCTGTGTGCGGGAAAGAGTTGTTATTGGTGCTTGGGGCGCGATAGGCAGGGTTCATGACGCCGAAAGTTCGGGCCAAAACACCTATGGCATAAACCGAAAAACACTTTTGCAAAGACACAAAGCGAAGCTCGAGAAACCTTAGCAAAGCAAGGTTTAGGGGCTCAATAGGTCAGATGTTGGGGGAGGTGGCACCGTATACCGAAAGTAAAACAAACTGCCTTTGGTACGGGGGCATCAAGCCTGCATTTCGCACTTTGGATCTGGTGATGCTTCGCGCAGGCTCGCGAGGTAATCTTGGCTGATGTCATGCACCGCCATGATGTGGGCATAAAGAAGTTCTTCGGTCGTCTTGTGATCCCCACGCAAAATCGCATCGACAATGCTTTGGTGTTCTGCGTGTGAAGATGCCAGCCGCGGAAGGCTTTGGAATTGCACCCGCCGGAACGGGGCAACGCGCCGCCGTACAGAAAGGGTAACATCGACCAAAACATCGTTATGGGTCCCGCGATAAAGTGTGTTGTGAAAGGCGCGGTTTTGGGTCTCATACGCCGCGCGATCACCCAGCCGCACAGTTTGGGCCATGTCGTGATGCAGTTTATCAAGATCATAGCGTTCTTTGCTGGTCATGCGTTTGGCAGCAAGACGTCCGCACATGCTTTCAAGCTCAGCCATGCTTTCAAACATTGCGGTTAACCGTTCCGGGGTCGCAAGCGAGACATACACGCCTTTGTTGGGGATTTTTTCTGCCAATTCACTTGCGGTAAGCATGTGCAGGGCTTCGCGGACCGGGGTGCGCGAAACGCCAAACCGTTTGGCCAGAAGAACCTCTTCAAGGCGTTGGCCAGGGGCCAGCTTTCCCGCAACAATATCGTCTTCCAGGGACTGACATAGATGATGGGCAATGCCAAGTTGCTCGCTCTGGTCAGAAGAACTGCCTTGGGAAGCAGAGGAAGGCTTGGCAGATATTGCAGACGCGCCATCGCGCTTCTGATTTACGTCGGTCATCTGGCGTTTAAACCCTTTTTGCGAGGTTTGCTGGCTTCTTATGATGACCCTGTATACAGGATATCGCGGTAAAACCAAGCACTGCAATGGCGCGAAGAACCGCAGTTCCCCAGTCCGCCATCCTGCATGGATATGGGGACGGCGTTTGGGGATGTGAACCCTTACGCATCACAGCATTTTAGGTCCGTCAATGACACGACGTGTGTTCGATGGAGGGGATTGGCTGGGGAGGGGGATTTGTGAGGTGCGGCGGGGCTTCAAAGCCCCAGTATAAAAGCACCGGCCATGCCGCACGCAAAATGCAACATGGCCGATTTGTCGGATCAGCTTGCGAAGGAAAGCTGAACTTTTACCGATTTGTCGCGGTTACAGGCCGTCTCGATGGCTTTCTGGGCGTCTGCCACATCAAAGGTTTCTGTGATGATCGGCTTGACGTTAATCGCACCGGAATTGATCAAGTCGACGGCTTCGGCGAATTCATGATGGAAGCGGAAGCTGCCGGTAAGGGTGATTTCCTTGGCAACCAGTGCATTGAACGAAACAGGCAATTCACCCGCAACGCCGACCTGTACCAAAATGCCTTGCGGACGCAGTGTCGAGATTGCCGAACCCAGTGCGGCCGGGGCCGCAGAACATTCAAAGCAGACATCGAAATAGCCTTTGTCTGCTTCGTATTGTTTAAGCATCTCGCCATTCTGCGCGACATTGATGGTCTTGCTCGCCCCCATCTGGCGGGCGATATCAAGGGCAAAGTCCTTAAGGTCCGTCACCACGATTTCACTTGCACCGCCGCGTTTTGCCGCCGCAACGCATAAGCTGCCAATCGGGCCGGCACCGGTGACAAGGACCTTCTTGCCACGCAAATCACCGGCATGTGACGCCGCATGAAGGCATACCGCCAACGGTTCGGCACAGGCAGCATCATTAAGCGCAACGTCGTCATTGATCGGAACACACTGGCTGGCCGGTACATTGATCAAATCGCGGAACAGGCCCTGCATGTGCGGCATGGGCATGGCAGAACCAAAGAACCGCATGTTCAGGCAATGCTGATAAAGTTCTTCGGCGCAATATTTACACGTGCCACATGGCTGACTGGGATTGATCGCGATCTTTTGCCCGGCGGACAAGCCAGAAACGTTTGAACCGGTTTCAACAATGGTGCCCGATGCTTCGTGCCCCAGAATGATCGGTTCACGCACCCGGATCAGGCCAATGCCCCCATCAAAGTAATAATGCATGTCCGATCCGCATACGCCCCCGGCACCCACACGGACAAGGACTTCGTCCTTGGCAGGGGCGGCGACGGTTTCAGTTTCAATGCGCAGATCATTTTGGCCGTAAAGGCGGCACACACGGGTTTGCATTGGAAAATTACTCCATCAAGGACGGCAGCCACGTTGAGAGCGCCGGAATATAGGAAACAAGGAACAGAATGACGATGTTGGTCAGCAGGAACGGCGCCAATGCGCGGATCACGGTCGTAACCGGCGCTTTGGCAATGTTCGCACAGATAAACATGCAGATACCAACCGGCGGGGTCGTCAGACCAATCATAAGGTTAAGCACCGCAAAGACCGCAAAGTGGATCGGATCGATCCCGACATTGGTCGCAAGGGTCAGAAGCGGCACAAACAAAATGATCAACGCCGCAATGGTTTCCATGAACATGCCAACAATCAACAGCACGAGATTGATCAGCAAGATCACGGCGTATTTGTTATCGGTAATCGACAACACGCCGTTTGAAATCATCTGCGGAATGCGTTCGGATACCAAAATCCAGCCAAACACGTTGGCAAGACCGACAAGGGCAAGAATGGCCGCAGCCGTCACCGCACTGTCGATGATGATTTTGGGAACCTTACGAAGCGGAAGGTCGCGGTAAATAAAGCAGCCAACCACAAAGGCATAAATACTGGCGATCACGGCGGTTTCAGTCGGGGTGGCAATACCACTCAGCAAACCGCCAACAATCAGACCTGTCATGGCAAGCGCCCAGAACGCGCCGACAAAGGATTTGCCAAGTTCGCCAAAGCCCTGCCAAGGCTGATGGGGGAAACCCCGTTTCACCGCAATGATGTAGCAGGTCACCATCATGGCAAGTCCCATCAGGATGCCCGGAATGGCACCTGCAATGAACATCTTGCCAACTGAAATACCCGAAAGGGCACCGACAATGATCATCGGCATGCTCGGCGGGATGATAGGACCAACAGTCGATGACGCCGCGGTTACCGCCGCCGAAAATGCTGGCGTATAGCCCGCGCGAACCATGCCCGGGATCATCATGCCGCCAATTGACGCCGCATCGGCAACCGCCGTACCGGAAATGCCGCCAAACAGCATGGAACCGGTAACGTTGGTCAGGCCAAGCCCACCACGCATCCAGCCAACCAGCGCATTGGCAAATCGCACAATGCGCGGCGTAATGCCGCCACTGTTCATCAGATTACCGGCAAGAATAAAGCCTGGAATGCACAAAAGAACAAAGACATCCATGCCCGCAAACATTTTCTGCGGGATCACAACCAGCGGGATGCCTTCAAGCAATAAATAACAAAGCGAAGAAAGGCCAAGGGTGACGGCAACCGGAAGGCCGATCACAAGACCAAGCGCGAAAACGCCAAGGAGAATAGCGAGGC
Source organism: Thalassospira lucentensis (assembly GCF_011806425.1). Lineage (GTDB taxonomy): Bacteria > Pseudomonadota > Alphaproteobacteria > Rhodospirillales > Thalassospiraceae > Thalassospira > Thalassospira lucentensis_B. The sequence continues at coordinate 16,169 of NZ_JAATOV010000003.1, forward strand.
TCATGGCAAATCCTTCGTCGTATCTTCAGGTCGTCCGTCTGACACGCCGGTAATGATGCGTATCATGCGAAGGACCGCAAAAAGACAGAGCACAGCGAGAAGAATGAAAACGGTGGCATGAATAAAGTCCATCCGAACACCCAGTGCCGGGGACGTCTGAAGCACGCCGATGGAGACAAACCTCCAGGCCGGTGACAGCAAGAGCAGGCAAAAAGCAGCTGTTAATCCCGCTGACACGAACATCAAGGTGCGTTGGACAGGGGGCGGCAACATCTCGCAAACAATGTCGACATTGACCAATTCACCATTGCGAAATGAAAGACCAACCCCGAATGCGGCCATAAACAGCAATGCATGGCGGGTGAGTTCTTCGGTCCAGACCGGCGAACTTGCCAAGAACGTCCTTGAAAAGACCTGGACCATCACAGTGGCGATCAGAATGCCAAATGCGCAGCCTGTTCCGATCCGGCACAATGCAATGATGAATGCATATAATCTTGCAGAGAACACGTTACTTCCCCGTCACAAAAAAGGTTCGGCCGCGAAAACGCGACCGAACCGGCAGAATTTACTGTGCGAAAAGTTCTTCGACAATCGGACGAATTTCGTCAGACACGTTGGCAAGAACGGCGTCTTTTGCCTTGGCGGCAAAGGCCTGCTTGTCGACTTCAACAAAGGTCATGCCTTTGTCCTGAAGTTCTTTGGTCAGACGTTCTTCATCAGCAGAAAACAGACCGCGCTCATAGGCTTGTGCACGTTTTGCTGCTTCTTTGACGGCTGCTTTGTCTTCATCAGACAGTTCCGCCCAGGTCAGTTCCGAAATGGTCAGATAGATCCACGAACGAACATGCTCGGTTTTGTTGACGAATTTCTGAACTTCGTCAAAGCTTGCGGAGTCAATCAGCGCCAGCGGGTTTTCCTGGGCGTCAATTGCACCAGCCTGAAGCGAGGTAAAGACCTCAGAAAACGCCATCGGGGTTGGCTGTGCGCCCAATGATTTCCAAACGTCAACAAACAGCGGCACGTTCGGCACACGCAGTTTCAAACCATTAAGATCATCTGGGGATTTGATTTCGCGGTTCGAGGTCAGGTTACGCGGACCACGGGCAAAATAAGCAACCGGGCGAATTTGGGCTTTTTCAATGATCTGCTGTTCGATCTTGCCACCGATTTCACCGCCAGCAACCGCATCCATATCTTCAAGCGTCTGATAGGCATAAGGCACAGCGAGAAGGGCGGCCATCGGTGCCCAGTTCTGCAGGCTTTCGCCGGTAATGGTCATGTCGACGGTGCCAAGCTGCATGCCGTTGATCAGATCAATTTCTTTGCCAAGCGTTTCATTCGGGAACACTTCAACTGCGATGCGGCCATCGGTCAGGGTTGAAAGTTCTTCGCCAAATTTAAGAGCCGCTTTGTGCCAAGCGTTCTGCTCGTTGGCAAGGTGGCCAAGCTTCAAGGTCATCTCAGCCGCGACGGCCGAATTGGTCATCATCAAAGCCGTTGCACCGGCTAAAATGAGTCTCTTGGTGGTTTTCATTGTAAGCATCGTATCCTCCCTGTTTTGGTTGATGCCTTAGGGTGACGACGTAAAATCGACGTCATCAAAAAGCTCCGCTCTGGAGCGTGAAATGTCAGGCAGCGTATGCAGAATTTCGCGTAAATGTTCGCGCATGGCTTCGCTTGCTGCTTCTGGATTTTTGGATGTGATGGCCGAAACAATGCGCACATGCTGGGCAATGATTTCTTCCATCGGAAACTGGAAATAGCTGAGATATCGAACACGGTCGAGCTGGGCCCGCACGTCTTCGACAACCTTCCACGCGTATGTTTTGCCTGCCGCCTCGGCAAGGCAGTGGTGGAATTCGTGATCAAGTTTCAAAAAGGCATCCGCGTCGCCTTTCTCAGCCTTTTTCTGCTCAACGATCAGTTGCTCAAGACGTTCTAGAAACTGGTCGTCGGGCTCTTGGGCGACAAAGCTGGCGATATCTGATTCGATGGCTTCTCGGACAAAACGCGCATCAAGAACAGCCGCCACCGAAATCTTGCGCACATAAGTTCCCCGTTGCGGGCGAACTTCCACAAGGCCCTGATCGGCCAGTTTGATGAAAGCTTCGCGCACGGGCTGGCGGCTTATGTTGTAGGACTTCGCAAGTTCGGCTTCTGACAGACGCATACCGGGCAACAGGTCCGTGCTCACGATCCGTTCGCGTATGATGCGATGGATCTGTGGGCCAACGGCCAGATCATTTGTGATTTCCCAGTCGTTCTGTCGGGGATCGCCCATTAATCTCTCCTTGCTTTTCTCAGTCATGATGCATACTACCATACTAGTCAACAAATTTATAGAACAGCACTCCGCATAGCTCTATATTGAGTGTCTCACACACCAAGCAAGACAGAGAGAAACGCATGAAACAAACCTGGAGATGGTTCGGTCCGAGCGATCAGGTCAGTATTGATGACATTTGCCAAGCTGGCGCGCACGGCGTCGTTTCCGCCCTGCATCATGTTCCAAGTGGCGATGTGTGGACACCCGAAGAAATAGCAAAACGCCACGGCGAAATTGCTGTGATGAAAGATGGTGCGCCTTCTGGTTTGACGTGGGATGTGGTCGAAAGCCTTCCGGTATCCGAATCCATCAAACGTCAGGTTGGCCCATGGAAAGACCATATCGAGGCTTATAAACAAAGCCTGCGCAATCTTGCCGATTCCGGGATTTCGATTGTTTGCTATAACTTCATGCCGGTTCTTGATTGGACGCGCACGCATTTGAATTGGCGGCTGTCAAACGGCGCGACCTGCATGCGCTTTGACCTGACCGATTTTGTCGCCTTTGATCTGTTTATTCTGAAACGCGATGGCGCAGCGGGGGATTACCCGGCCGAAATCGTTGCCGATGCAAAGCAACGCTTTGACGCAATGTCAAAAGATCGTCTGGCGGAACTTGAACGCACGGTCGCGTTTGGTTTGCCCGGATCGGTTGAAAACCTGTCGCTTGATGATTTGCGCGGATTGTTGGCAACCTATGCCGATATTGATGCCGACACGCTGCGCGCGAACTTAGTCGCGTTCCTTGAAGAAGTCGTGCCGGTCGCCCGCGAAGTTGGCATTCGCATGTGCTGCCATCCTGATGATCCGCCCTTTGCGCTTTTGGGCCTGCCGCGGATCATGTCGACCGAGGCGGATTATGCCTTCATCATGCAGGCGGTTGATATTCCTGAAAACGGGATCACGCTGTGTTCCGGGTCGCTTGGTGTGCATCCGGAAAACGATTTGCCGGGCATGATGAAACGCCATGGCGATCGGGTTCATTTCATCCATCTGCGCAATACCAAACGCGAAAGCGAAGGTCTGCCGTGCAGCTTCCACGAAGCCGAACACCTGGATGGCGACACCGATATGGTGGCGTTGATTGAGCAGATTTTGCTTGAAGAGGCGCGCCGTAAGGCCGCTGGACGTTCGGATTGGAACATCCCGATGCGCCCGGATCACGGCCACGATATCCTTGATGATTTGGGCAAAAAAGGTCAGCCGGGTTATCCCGCGATTGGCCGCCTTAAAGGTCTGGCTGAGCTACGCGGCGCGATGCAAGCACTGTCGCACGGTTTGCATCGTTCGAAATCGACGGAGGCCGCAGAATGACCGAAGCGGGTAAGCCTGAGGGACAAGATCCCCAAAAATCAGCGCGTCCCGGCATCGTTCATATCGGGATTGGCGCGTTCCATCGCGCCCATCAGGCGGTCTATACCGATGCAGCGATCAAAGCTGAGGGCGGTGATTGGAAAATCATCGGGGTCAGCTTGCGCAGCACCGATATTGTCGATGCGCTGAATGCGCAAAACGGTGACTTTACGGTCATCGAACGCCATCCAGATGGGCCAAAGGCACAGCGTGTTACAAGCATGTCGCGCGCAATTGCCGCCGCACGCGATATTCAACCCGTTCTGGATGCGTTGGCCGATCCGGCCATTCGGATCATTACCATCACGGTCACCGAAAAGGCCTATGGCATTGATCGTGCGTCGGGGCAGGTTGTTGTTGATCATCCGTCGATCAAGCACGATCTGGAAAACCCGCGTCAGCCATCCGGCCTTTTGGGGATTTTGGTCGAAGGGCTGCGGTTACGCAAAGAAGCCGGCACCGAACCGTTTACGGTGGTGTCGTGTGATAACCTGCCGTCAAATGGTGTTTTGTTGCGCAATGGCGTGATTGATTTCGCGCGTCGGATTGATGCCGCACTTGCCGACTGGATCGCGCAATCTGTGTCGTTCCCGTCAACTATGGTGGATCGTATCACCCCGGCGTCAACCGCGTCGACATATGCCGATGCCAAACGCCTGCTGGGCCAAGATGACCCTGCCGCGATCGAGACAGAACCGTTTTCCCAATGGGTGATCGAGGATGACTTTCCCAATGGCCGTCCGGCATGGGATGCCGGTGGGGCGGTTATGGTCAAAGATGTCGAACCCTATGAGCTTATGAAACTTCGTATGCTTAATGGCAGCCATTCTTTGATTGCTTATATGGGGCAACTTGGCGGTTATCGTTATGTGCGCGATGCCATGGCCGACGCGGATTTTGCCAAGCTGGTTGGGCTGCATATGAAAAATGCGGCGGCCACCATGCAGCCATTGCCCGGCATCGATTTTGCCCAATATGGCGAAGATCTGTTGGACCGGTTCCGCAACCCGGAAATCGCCCATGAAACCCGCCAGATTGCCATGGATGGGACGGAAAAACTGCCGCAACGCATTTTCGCACCGGCCTGTGAACTTAAAGGCAATTCGGCCGAACTTGGCACCTTTGCGCTGTGCTGTGCTGCATGGATGGCCGTCATGCGTCAACGCATCGACGCGGCCGGATCAGGCAATGCCGCCGATGACATCAATGATCCGCGCGCGACAGAAATTATCACGGCACTGACCAACGCACAGTCACCATCGGAAATCTATGACAGCCTTGCCGCATTGCCAAACTGGATGCCAGACCAACTGAAATCCGATGCGTCATGGCGTGATGCGGTGATTGCACGTTTGGCTGTGTTGCTGTTTGGTGACGATGTAAATGCGGCGGCACGTGCCGCAATGGCGCAAGAGATCGCATCATGACCACGCATCATTTCGTTGCCATTGGCGAATGCATGATCGAAATGTCGGGCGGCACCGGTGATCAATGGAATATGGGCATTGCCGGTGACACGCTTAACACCGCCTGGCATTTCCGAAATGCAACATCGGCGGCGGATTGGCATGTGCGCTATGTCACCGCCCTTGGGGATGATCGCTATTCAGATCGCATTGCCACCTTTATTTCCGATGCCGGAATTGATGCCACAGCCATTCAGCACCTTTCGGGTAAACGCCCGGGCTTGTATCTGATTGATCAAGAAGGCGGGGATCGCGTCTTTACCTATTGGCGTGAAAACTCGGCGGCGCGCAAAATGGCGGATGATCCGACCCAATTGGAAACCGCATTTCGCGGTGCGGATGTCATCTATCTGTCGGGGATCACCCTTGCCATTTTAACGCCGGATCGCCGGGCGGCTTTGATCGAGTTGTTGGGCAATTTGCCCGATCACTGCCGGGTCGCATTTGATCCCAATATTCGACCCGCCCTTTGGGAAGATGCGCAAACCTGCAAAGACACAATATCGCGCGTTGCAGGAATGTCGGACATCATCCTGCCCAGTTTCGATGACGAAGCAGCGCTTTTTGGTGATGCTTCACCAACCGAAACCGTGATGCGCTATCGCGATCTGGGTGTCAAAGAAGTTGTTGTGAAAAATGCTGGCAATCCGTGCACGTTTTTAAGCAACGGACAGGTTGAAACGATCCCGACCCCAACGGTGACAAAAATTGTCGATGCCACCGGGGCAGGGGATTCATTTAATGCCGCATTCTTGGCAACCCGACTGTCGGGCAAAGACACGGCCGACGCCATCCGTGCCGGGCAGGACCTGTCGGGCAGGGTGATCCAAACCCACGGGGCACTGTTACGCTAATAGTTTTGTCGTCCATGTTTGATAGAGGTCTTCAGTCGGTATCTCATTTGATTGCCGTGGTCTTTGTTCATGCAACAATGATCGCGTATGGCGGTGATCTCTATTTTCGCAATTGAGGATAATGCGTTGTCAAGACAGCTGCCTAAAGAGCGACTTTTCAAAACAATAAGCGCTAGCGGCCGGTTGTTTTTGGCTGGGGACATGCGTTTTTAGTTGTTGAGATGTGCTAGGTGTCGGAGAGACCGTCAGCTTGCTCTCTTTTCTCCCGAATGTACCTAATTAAGGCGAGTTGTCGTTCACCCTGATGATGTAATTCGCGATAATCTATCTTCATTTTTCTAAAGGCGCGGCACTTGATGAAAAAGAGTCGCGTCCAGAACCTTAGATAGAGAAAATTATCGAGAATAATGTTATTTTCCTGTTTGTTGAAAGTTGCTCTTAAGACGGCCTTCGCAGGAAAAAGCCCCTTGAAAAGTGCGTAGCTGCGTTCTTGCATGCTAGATGAACTTGATAACAGCGAAAGTAACTTGGGGCCTGCAAACTTGCTTATGTCCGGGAATAGTCCGAGGTTGTCGAGTAGGCAGGGCATGATTGCTGACAGGTCCGCGTCGGGCTTCCAGCTCGAAAACTGCGTGGTTGTCACTCCTAGGTTTCTAGTCAGGAGATGCAGGCAAATATTTATGCTATCGGTAGCCCCCCATTCTTCTGCTCGGGCGCGGACGATATCCCAATCTATTTTTGTATCGGAATCGGTGATTAATTCAGCTAAATCCCAAAGTTGGGTTAGGGAAACATCGAAATAGTGATGTTCCATATGCAGGCAAAGATAAACCAGCAAGTCTTCGGACGACATAACCCGTGCATTTTTATGTTGCGCGTCGATAGCAAGAGATCGCAGCCAGATGCCGTCTAAGTCGATATCGTGTTCATCTGTCAAACGCCAATGCAGTTCGATTGGCAGGGTTGAAGCATCTGATTTAGTGAATGTCAGATTGTGATAATCATCGACGTCGAATAGGCCTTCGTCAAAGGTTGGGCTGCAGGTATACCCAATTTGAGTGAAATATTCGGCGAAAGCAGGAATATCTTTTTTTTGAGCCAGAATGTCGATGTCGCCCATAGAGCGGAGACCAAGGTTGCTGTAAACCCGGCCGGCTAAGTCGATGCCTTTTAGGAGAATGGCTTGACGTCCCGATGAGGCAATTGCTTTGAATAGCAATTGTTTGCCTGCAAAGTTACGGGCAGCGTTCCCGAGAATATGAAGGCGAAGTTGGGAGTTGATTAGGTCCGGTGCGGATATATTGGTTTGCCGCAAGCGAAGAGCTAGAAACTGTTGACCACCTTTTTCTTTCAGTAGGTTAAAAAGGGTGTTCCATTCATCGGGCCTCAGATTTTGCAGAACTTCTTCACCATCTTTATCCCAACGCAGAGCTGATAAGAGAGAGCTAGCAGCGGTCATGGGGCTTGTACTGTCGATGTAGAAGTGGCTTTTCGGTTACGATAAGCCGCTATTTGCTTGAATAGTGCGCGTTCGGAACCGCCGGTCAGTATTTCATCGTTGCATTCAAGCCAAGCATGTGCCGCTAGCGAATTCTCAGGCGCGGTAGAACGTGAGACCCCAAGGAAAAGTAAGCTAGGGATATGCCGACGTTGCAGCAAAACCGATCCGGCGAGTGCTTTTACAAGGCAAGTGCAATTCAAAGGAAGACGGCTGGCGGCAGTTGTAATAGCCCACGATATATCTTCTGTTCGAACTTCAGGAGACATATTTGTTGGGAATGTTGAGGATGCTGTTTCCAAATCAAAAAGGCGGAGGACTCTCGCAATAGGCAAACAGGTAATTGCCAAGCGCGCATACAGTAATAGTATACTGGCTTCTAGTAGCAGCAGAAACTGAGGGAAACCGGCTTTTTGGAGCTTGGAAAAATCACCCTTTCGAAACATCTATCAAACTCTCATCGGCGAGTTGGCCAAGGAATGCGATGACATCATTTCTGATCTCGATAGAATCACCTTCGAATGAATTTACGATGTCGACGCAAAGTTCTTCAACTTTTCGCGGTTTTTCTATTTCTTCCCATATTTTGCGTGCAACCGGATTGAGGCCAACATAGTTGTTGGATTCATAACTGATAATTACCAGATCACCGTCAACGGCAGTGTTTGGCAAATCTTTCTTTTGAACAACAATGGAATCTTCAGAGATTTTGCTAGTCATCTTGTCCCTCTGGCCGCTTTCCGTGTGCATCGACGTATCTGAGGCGTTGCATCATTTCGCCGTGCGTATCGATTAGCTTGTCTATAAGTTTTTGTGGCAGTTCCTCACGCCATCCATCTACTTTTCCTTTGCGGAAAAACAGACCTGCAGCTTTTGCTGGTCTCTCCCGAAACCCCTGAGTTTGCTCTTGTGCTTGCAGTTTTTTAAAGCTGCATAACTCTAGTGCGTGTTTTAGCCTATTCTCATCATATGCCAACCCGCAAAATGTGACCAACCGCCCAAAAGATTCCATTGGATTTTGGACCATATCTTCATATCGCAGGTGACATAAGACAACTTCAGTTTGATCCAACCAGCTTTGGGCATGCTGACTCCAGCTTCCGATTTTTTGTTCGATGGCTGGAGATGGTCGTTTGTCTGCTGCTGAAAGGCAGTAGTCGCGAGTGCAAAGTATATCTACAGATATTTCAAGTGAGACACCCCAATGGGATGCTGCGGAGGATGCGATGTCAAGGACATTACGAGAAATGAAGACAGCCTTCTTCGTTACGTCAGGCGGAAACAATAGGTTGCCATCAGCCGTTTTCCGCCAAAGATCATGTGTTTTTACAAACAGGTTGTCGTTGGTTTCACGCGAGAGGGCCCGCAAGATTTCTGGGCGAAAATTATCAATCGTGGCGGGATCTAGCATGGATGTTTTTATCCCAAGATAGCGATCAAAACAAACACGGGAGAAAGCAGCAGCTAGATTGGTTTCGGCGGTTTTGTTGATATCTACAGGCGACGTGCCGATGTAACTTGCGAGAAACATTCTCGTCCAAGTGTTTCCTGACTTTGGATAGGATGCCAAGGGAATGATATTACTCACCGATGATTGCTCCAAGAACGTCATCCATTGACCATCTGTTTTCAGGGCGAGAAACTAAAAGCAGATCGATACTGGAAAGCGTATAGAGAAAACTGGTTTGAACCGACATGATATCTTTAGGCAGCAGAGGGCCATAAAGACATGAAAGCAACAGCTCTAATTTCTTCTGACCACTTATGCGTTCTACCTTAACCTTGCTGGTGTTTTCAGTCCGCTTTAGATAGATAATTCGAGATACAGGTTTGGACTGCTGCTGCGCGTTATGAGATATCGCCACTTTATTACGGTGCCAATCGCGACGCGGTAGGTGCGCGGTCGAATAGGGCAGATATTCTAGTGCATCTTCACAAAGGCATACTTCTTTTGTGCCCGGTAGAATCTCTAATTTCCCATTTTCACCTAGCCTTACTGCGCAAAGGTCGTCGGCCTGCAGGTGCCATCCCTTAGTTACCAGATGAGATATTGTTGTTGATTTCCCCGCACCAGAGTCACCCGTGACGATCACAGCTTGATCATTTGTGCTAGCACTTGAAGCATGGAAAGCAAGCATTTTGCGTTGCCGCAAGACAGCCGCCATAACTTGATAAAACAGGTTATGAAGAAACAAATCTTCTTTGCAGTCCTTGTTTTTTTGGAATTTTATCGAATTGCCATTTTCAACAAGAAAGCGAGCTGATTGCATTCCACCTCGCAGGAGAAATGCGCCATGATCTACATCGAACGATTGTTCAGTGACTTTTGGAGCCGGAAGATGCCGTGGTACATCCGTTTCAACTGCGATAACATCCACTTTCGCACCAGCTTGAGCACCATCTACCCCTTGGCAGGTAAAGGGTAGCGATACAACAAGCCCATGAATTAAATAGTAGGGCATTTGTGCTCCTGCAGGATTACGTCTGCGGCATTTTCAATATCGCTTAGGTTACGGTGCGCCATATCAATATATTTAAACGGTGCCGAACTTGTTGCTGCATAAGTTTGCAGCAACTGATTTGCTGTAGTGAATACACTGTTTATTGGAGCATTATACGGTGGAAGGCTGTTTTTAGAGAGCTTTGAAATACCCGTAGGACCAGATGAGAATTGGGCTTTATCTGCACGCAGGTCTATTCTTAAATGGTATATTGCTTTTATTGGCATCAATCTATCTTCGAAAGCACTCTCAGAGATGTTCCAATAGGGAATGTCATGCAAAGACTCTGAGGCTGGAGTAAGCCAACTTGGGCGTTTTTTGACAAAAATGCTTTCAATTGTATCTGGCCAAAGGCGCATTTGCGGCCATATTGGCGCGACATTAGCAATTCCATCACGATTAACAAAAATAGAAGCTGCGTCGTCACCCATTAAGCGAAGACCACGTTTCATTAAGGCCAGTGCGAGAGCCGATTTGCCGGTAACAGTTTGTCCGCAAAGTAAAATGGCACCATTAGGGCCTGCAACGGCTGCGGCGTTTAGACTGAATCCCCCGCGAAGGAGCGTGATCGCGACAAGTGGTAAAGAACGCAGGAACGGGCCAATGTTATCCCATTTTTTGGCGGCGCTATCGCTTATGATTAGGTCACTTTTGCTGGCGAGGACACGACCGAACTGAGGAATATCTACAAGTAGCTGATCGCGGGTCGCTTGCCACAAAATGCCACGGTCAACAGGATTTATAAGGTCCTCAACCGTCGGCATGGTATTAATTCTGACGTCATCTAACCAATCAGGAAGTATCTTTGGTGCATTCATTTCATTGTCCGCTTTGGGTCAGACGCTTAATGTAAAGTCCTGCCATGATCCCACGCATGAGAACTGTTGTCGCAAGATTGAATATATCCTGATTGTTTTCTGTTTTAGCTCTTTCCCAAACATTTCGCATGCGTGGCAGGTTCAAATACGGTTCCGCAACATCTTGAATTTCTACCAGAGCGGCTTCAACATCTTCGTGATAGATGCGAAGGCGTGTCAGTAGATCAGACGCCTGACGACCACGCAATTGGTTCAATCGGATCGGGTCGGGCAAAATGCCTTTCATCGCTTCTCGTATCAGCCATCGGTCGTAACCACTTTTCGGATCGAAGAAAATATGGTCCGGTACCGATAGGCAAAATTCAAGGACCCTGGGATCCGTTGTCGGGTCGGATATCGTTATGCCCAAAAATCGACCAAGTGCATGATAATAAGCGCCTAGCCCCGGATTGGTCGGCTTCAAAATAGCAAGTCGGGCCTCACGGGCGGAGCGATTGTACCTGAGCGCGGGATCGTTGATCCGTTCTGCATGTAGGTTCAGCCGTTCGGCCAACGCCGGGGAAATAGCCGAACGTGACCAATCTTGCTTTGTGTACAGATGCCGGATTGAGCTTACTATCTTTGATGGAAGGGCTTTTTTCAGGCGTTTGTTTACCCATGTGGCAAGACCTAAAGAGCTGATCTGATTGGCCAGCGGTCTTGAAAACTCATCGCCTGTCCAAGAAATTCCAGCATTTCCCATCTGGCCTGTTAACACCAGTTTATTACCATTTGCGGCAGCTGCGCGAAATAGATCAAGAATCCAGAATGCATTTGACGACCCGTGAATAGGGTCGCCTGCTATATCAAGGGAATCGCGAATTGCTTGAATAGGGCTGTAGTTTGAGCAAGTAATTTGATGATGCGATATATTACCTGCACCTTGAACCAGAGCTTGTGCAAACTCTAACTCATTGCCAAATCGACCGGCTGCAAATAACTGTGTGTCCGGCAGTGGAACGGAGGTATAGGCATCGATACTTTTGCCTTGGACGCGCAAAAAACGCGCGGATACCGCAGTTACAGAACCGGAATCAAGGCCTCCACTGAGCATCGATCCGAGTGCGTCGGTCGTAGATGCGCGTTCCGAAACCACCTTTACAAAGATATCTCGGAAGCCATCGGCGTATTCGTTTCTGTTTTTTAAAGTTTGAAGCTTTGTGTCTTTTAATGACCAATATTGATGCAGACTGGAATAGCCGGGTTTTGCTGATAAATAATAGCCCGGCTTAAGACGGCTAGCTGATCTGTCATATAAAAACTCAGAAGGGGTGGTAATTGGCCAAGAAATAAGGTGTTGGGCAAAAGTCTTTTCATCAATATTGGGTCTAGGAGCGCCAAATTGATAAAGGAATTCTCTAGATGTTGAGAATGTTAGGAAAGTGTCTGTTTGATAATAATATAAGGTCGAATTGCCAAAATGATCACGGCTTATGATGAGGCTTTGCTGATTGCGATCCCACAACACAGCGCACCAATCACCATGAAGAAACTTGCAAAAATCATTTCCCCAATGCCTATACGCGTGATGAACAATTTCTGCGTCGTTCATAGGTGCGTTTGGCGACAGCCTTAGGTTAAGACGTTCTATGAGTTCGTTACGGTTGTATATGATGCCGTCGACAGCAATGACCAAGCCGTTGCAGATAGATATTTGATCTGTTTCGTGATTGCCAAAACATAAAAGAAGATTAGTGTCGCGGAAAAAAACTGGGTGCTGATGATTAACAACACTAGGAATATCCGAGACCACTCCTGAAAAGCGGTTGGTATTGTACTTATCTGTGAACAGGACGCCGGACAGATATTTCTTTTTCAACAGATACCTGCGTAAATTTAGTTTTTAAATTATAACTTGCTGCTGAGCAGGAATAATAAATAAAGGCACGCGTCGATCATACCAATTTTCAGGTCGTGGGGATGAACGTTTTCCTCACCATTAAATCACGGCGCTACTCGTTGTCTGGCATCATGTTTTGTAGTTTTAATAAGAATAGGCGTGAGCAACGTGAGTTTGAGGCGGGATATTAGACGGTTGGTGTGCCACCATCATTCAAAGAGCCCATCGAAGCCAGCGTCTCATCCATTCGAATTTTAGTTAGTTTCGGCTTCGTCCACGCAGATTTGCTTTCAATGTTATTTTTTTCCAAATTTTTCTGCGTATCAATTTTTTTTTCGATAAGCATATTCAGTTACCTTAATTGTAAATTCGACCAGTTTTATGACCTGAAACATCTTTTTTAGCGAAGGATCAAGTTGAAGTCGAATTTATTTTCGCCTTGGATGTTTTTAAATCGCAGGATTTATGCTTTTGAATTTTCAACGCAGAAACTTTTGGTTTTTAGCCCTTTTTAAGGGGTAGAGCCAAGTCCGCCATCAGCCACGGACCCTACGTTCGACAAGGTCTGGTCCATTTTGATCTTCGTCATTTCGGGCTTTTCCCAAGCCATTTTGGGGGCGCTGTTTGGCTGCGTTGAATTTTTCAAAGTGGTTGGTGTGTCTCTTAAGTCCATAAAAAAATCTCCATAGTTGGGTGGCAAAAATCTCACGAGCTATACCGTGATGAAGAATTCTTTTAAACCATTGGAGTTAAATGTATCAATTGAAAGTTGTCCGAAATTGCAAAAAATTCGCGACGATATCATGGGTGATATTTTCGCTGTTTGGCAAAGGATTAAAGACGTTGCTGTCGTGTTGTAAGTTGGTACTTCAGGGCAGGGAAATCCGCAGTAGATTTTGTTAGATTTCTAGATATTGGGACACCTAAAAAGTTTTATTGATTTGTCTTGTTTCTCTGCGTTTGACGGATGGCTGTCATGCCTTGTTTCTTTGTTCTTAGTCAGATTATTGTGTGTCTGAGCATTCGCGTGGCTGTCCACCACGTTACAAACACATACAAACAAAGAAAAAATAGGCAAACCGCATGAGCGAATTTTTCCTGTCAGGCTGGTTCTTGATTGCCCTTGTGGCCGGGGTCCTTATATGGGCCGTCGTTATCTATAACCGCCTTGTGGCCCTGCGCCAGCGCGCAGACGAAGGCTGGAGCGGTATCGACGTCCAGCTTAAGCGCCGCAGCAACCTTATCCCCAATCTGATCGAAACCGTTCGTGGTTACATGGATCACGAAAAAGGCATCCTTGAAAAAGTAACGCAAATGCGTGCGCGCTGCATCGCGGCCCAAGGTGAAGCGCCGGCTGAACGTGTTGCCGCCGAACGTGAAATGTCATCTGCTTTGATGCAGTTTTTCGCGACCGCGGAAAATTATCCAGATCTGAAAGCCAGCACCAACTTCATCAATCTGCAGGACGAGCTTTCCGAGCTGGAAAACCATATCCAGATGGCGCGTCGCTATTTCAACGGCACGGTGCGGGAATTGAATACAGCTGTTCAGTCCTTCCCGGGCAATTTGATTGCGAACAAATTTGGGTTCACCACCCGCGACTATTACGAAATCGACGACCCGGCAAGCCGCGATCTGCCGGGGGTAAAGTTCTCCTGATCGGGACAATCTGAATAATGAATTTATCAAAAGAACTGCCACCCGGCGCAAAGGTCGGGGCCAGCAGCGGTTTGGCGCGCAATATGTGCGGCCTTATGCGAAAAATTGGATTGTGCGCGCTGTTCTTGGCGTGTGCTTTGATTGCCAATATCGCCCCCACGCAGGCGCAGGCCCAAAGACTTGCGCCATTCGTTTTGCCAACAGAACGCATCCTGTCATACAACGTGGACATTTCTGTCCTTGATGACGCCAGCATGGACGTGGTTGAAACCATCTCGGTTCAGGCCACCAATAATGAAATCAGAAGCGGTATTTTCCGTGAAATACCGTTGCGTACGCTTGTCGATGGCGGGATGTATCATGACGCCGCCTTTGACATTCAGTCGATCAAGCGTGACGGAAAGGATGAAAACTATACCGTCAAAGAACTGCGTTCGGGCAAACGCATTTATATCGGTGAACAGGGCCGGATGGTTTCCAAAGGGCGTCACACCTACGAAATCGCCTATCATATTGATTCACAGCTCTATAATAACGATGGCCGTGACGAACTTTATTGGAACGTAACGGGCAACGATTGGGGCTTTTATATCCAATCTGCGCGTGTGTCTGTGCATCTGCCCAAAGGCGCCGAAATTGACGAATTTGCCGGATTTACAGGTTATTACGGTGAAGACGGTGAAGATTTCCGTGTCGTCGAGCAACGCTCAGATTACCTTGAACTTCAAACAACGAAAAGCCTGGCACCCCATGCCGGATTTACCTTTGGCGTCGCATGGCAAGAAGGCCTGGTCACCTATCCCGGGTTCTGGGACAAAGCCGTCCGCCTGTTCACAAGCAATATCGGTGTTGTTTTCGCCTTTTTGGGGTTAATCGCTTCGCTCGTTTATTTCTTGTATACGTGGCATCGCTATGGCCGCGATCCGAAAAAGGGCACCGTGATCCCGGAATTCGAACCGCCAAAGGGCCTGTCGCCTGCGACCTGTGGTTTCCAGTGGTTTAAAGGGTTCCGTGGCAAATTTAGCGACAGCTACATGTTCGGTGTCGTTCTGGCCAGCCTTGCGTCAAAAGGATATGTGACCCTGCGCAACGGCCGAGTTCCTGGTATTTTTAATGTCGATCGGACATCGAAAAAGCCCGAAGACCTGCCAGCAGAAGAAGCGTTGGTCCTTGATGGCATGTTTGGGGCTGATAATTCAGACACCTTCGAGATTGGCAAAAGGGACGATAAAAAGGTCCGCACCACGCTCGGCACGATGAAAAACATTTTCGACAAGGAATATTCCAAACGCTATTTCAACAGCAATACCGGCGTTTGGGTTGTTGGACTGCTTGTTGTCATCGGATTTTTCCTGCTGACGGTCGCCAATAGCCATTCGTCGGGGTCAGACATCTTCGCCCTGATTGGGTTGGGTGTGATGTCGACTGTGTTTGGCTCAATCGCAGTGTTTTTCTTGATCCCGTCTGTGATCAAGGCCCTTCCGGACTTCGTGGAAAATCCCATCGCGTCGTTCATTCACTTCGTGTTGATGGTGGGCATCTCGCTTACCTGTTTCGTGCCATTGATCTTTTTTGCAGATTTGGCGTCGGACTCAATCGCCCCGTTGGCCTACACGCTGACCAAGCTGACGTTCCTGGTTCCAATTCCGTTCTTCTTCTTGATTGATGCACCAACCCCCGAAGGCCAACGCCTGCGCACCCGGATTGAAGGGTATCGTATGTATTTGACCACGGCGGAAAGCCATCTGATCAACGCCCGGGCGGAATTTGCAGGGGCGCAGACCGAGATTACCGAAGAAGTCTTTGAAGCCCATTTGCCATATGCCATGGCGTTGGACGCCGAAGATGCCTGGGGTGATCGATTTGCGGAATCCTTGGCGAAGTCTGGACGTGATCCAAGCATCGCGCGCAATTACCGTCCGAATTGGTATGCCGGTTCAATGACCGGATTGGCTGGTGCGGCCTCTATTGGCTCGTCCATCGGAAGCTCCATCACGACCGCGACCGCGACGTCCTCTGCACCGACGCCAAGTTCGTCCTCGTCGGGCGGCTTTTCCAGCGGCGGCGGTGGCGGCGGCTTTTCTGGCGGCGGCGGCGGCGGTGGCGGCGGCGGCGGTTGGTAACAGCAGTCGCGCAACGCTTCGCCAAAAGCGAGTGCAAAATCTAACCAAGAAAAAGGCCCCGTTTCGACGGGGCCTTTTGCTGTTTAGGAAAATTCCCACTCAATCACATGGTGATATGTTTCACCGGGCTTAAGCCACGGGCTCGGGAAATCATCCCGGTTGGGGCTGTCTGGCCAGGTCTGGGGTTCAAGGGCGATGCCTGCTGAGGCGTGCAGGCCAACGCCGTCCTTGGTTTTCATATCGTCGGTGAAATGCTGGGACAGATAAAATTGAAGTCCGGCCTCGGTCGAAAACAGTTTCATCGAACGTCCACTTGCCAGATCCGACAGGGTGGCAATTTGGCGCAGTGTCCCGCGCTCCCCGGTCAGGCAGAAATTATGATCAAACCCTTGTTCCGCCTTTGGAAGCATATCCGATACCCGTGACGGGGTTCTAAAATCATATCCCGTTCCGGCAACGTCTTGGGGGCCGGGCAGGGGAATCAGCTGATCATTAATCGGCAACCAGGCATCGGCATTGATTTGTAAAACGTGATCGGCGGCTGATCTATCAAACTGACCTGACAGGTTCCAATAGGCATGGCTTGTCATATTCACCGGGCACAGCTGATCACAGGTCGCGGTGATTTCAAGGCGCAGGCGATTGGCGGCTGTGATCGAATAGGTCGCGGTTGCATGGAACGTGCCTGGATATCCCTGGTCGCCGTCTTCGGATGTGATTTCAAACCGCACTTTTGTATCGGTGGCATCGGTCACGGTCCAAGTCTTTTTGTCAAAGCCAACGACCCCGCCATGTAGGTGCGTTGGTCCTTCATTCGACGAAAGGATAATCTCGCGCCCGGTCGGATCGACATAGCGCGAATTGGCAATTCGATTGGCATAACGCCCGCAAACTGCGCCGATATAGCTGTCTTGCGCCAGATAGGCGTCATCGCTTTGCAGGCCGACCGCGATATTGGTTTCATTTGGCCCATCATTCTGCCCGGCTTTACCACGCAGATACAGCCCGGACATCCGCGCACCAACCGCAGAAAGGCTTACGCGAATCTGATCGGATATCAGCATCAGCTGATCTGAATTGGGGCTGTCTTTAAGGGTGTCTGACACGGGATTTGCAGCCTTTGATGATGGGGGTAAATCGGACATGTTCAACTCCAGAAGTCTTTGTTTTTCTTTGTTTTGTAATGCGTTTTAAAACGTGTAGAGCGACGCCGTGTATAAGACAATAACTATATGGTTGAGTCACTTCAACTCATATTGTATTACTATATGGCTTTTAAGCAAGAAACCACACTTAGGGAGGAAAACGTGGTGAGTCTCAAAAAATTAGCTGTTTCAACCGCAGCACTTGGCGTTGCACTGGGTCTTTCGTTCGCGGCACACGCAGAAATGATGATCGGCTTTTCGCAGATCGGTTCTGAAAGTGGCTGGCGTACATCGGAAACAGCATCGATCAAAGCCGAAGCCGAAAAGCGTGGCATTGATCTGAAATTCTCCGACGCACAGCAAAAACAAGAAAACCAAATCAAAGCTGTTCGTTCATTCATCGCCCAAGGCGTTGACGGTATCTTGCTGGCCCCGGTTGTTGAAACCGGTTGGGATCAGGTTCTCAAAGAAGCCAAAGACGCCGGTATTCCGGTTGTTCTTGTTGACCGTGGCGTTGCTGCGGATGAAGACCTTTATCTGACCAAAGTGGCGTCTGACTTCGTTGTCGAGGGTGCTTTGGCGGCTGCTTGGTTGGCAACCGAAACCAATGCGGTTTGTGACGTTGTTGAACTGCAGGGGACTGTTGGTTCATCGGCTGCCAATGACCGTAAATCCGGTTTTGAATCCGTTGTTTCGAACTTCCCGGCAATCAACATCATCCGTTCGCAGTCTGGTGACTTCACCCGTTCCGGCGGTAAGGAAGTTATGGAAAGCTTCCTGAAAGCCGAAGACGGCGGCAAAAACATCTGTGCGGTTTACGCGCACAATGATGACATGGCACTTGGTGCCGTACAGGCCATCAAAGAAGCCGGTTTGACCCCGGGTAAAGATATCCTGATCGTATCGATCGATGCGGTTCCAGATATCTTCAAAGCCATGGCTGACGGCGACACCAATGCGACCATCGAACTGAACCCGCATTTGGGTGGCCCATCCTTTGACGCAATTGCTGCGGCCAAAGAAGGCAAAGAAGTTCCGAAATGGATCAAAGCAAACGGCCCGCTCTACCTGCCCGATACGGCTGCTGAAGAATACAAAATGCGCAGCAAGTAACGTGCAGTCATCGGGAACCCCAACACTTTCGATGTGTCGGGTGACCTGATGAATTCTGACTGACAATGCGTCGGACGTGCCTCTGCAATCGCGGGGGTGCGTCCGGGTGCTTATCGCCTAGAAAATGTCTGTCAGAACAAAATGGGAGAGGGCGATTTATATGGCACAGACATCACAGCCCGAAAATTCGGGTAAGACGGTGCTTTCAGTTCGCGGGGCAGGGAAGTTCTTTCCCGGGGTTAAGGCCCTGCAAAATGTTGATTTTGATTTGCAAGAAGGCGAAATTCACGCGCTTTTGGGTGAAAATGGCGCAGGCAAATCGACCTTGATCAAGGTGATTACGGGCGTGCATCCGCGCGATGCTGGTTCGGTTACCCTTAACGGTCAGGAAATCCATCCCAACCATCCAGGCGACGCACAGGCGCTGGGTATTTCCACAGTGTTTCAGGAAGTCAATCTGATCCCGACCTTGTCGGTGGCAGAAAACCTGATGCTGGAACGTCAGACCCGCAAGTTTGGTCTGATTGCGTGGAAGAAAACCGACGAAGACGCCAAGGCCGCCTTGGAAATTCTCGGTCTTGATATCGATATTCATCGGCCCCTTGGGTCGTATTCGGTTGCCATTCAACAGCTTGTCGCGATTGCGCGCGCGGTGGCCCTTGATGCGCGGGTTCTGATTTTGGATGAACCGACCGCAAGTTTGGACGCCGAAGAAATCAAAACGCTTTTTGCCATCATGCGCGATCTTAAGGCCAAGGGCCTTGGCATCGTGTTTGTGACGCATTTCTTGGATCAGGTATATGCCGTGACCGACCGGATCACGGTTTTGCGCAACGGTGAATTGGTCGGAACGTTCGTGACAAAGGACCTGCCGCAAATTGATTTGATCAATCATATGCTGGGGCATGAATTGGCCGAAGTCAGTTCGCACCGCCATCAGGACGAAGGCAATTATACCGGCCCCAAACGCCAAATTCAGGTCAAGAACCTGGGTAAAAAGCGTGTGTTGGAACCGGTTAGTCTTGATCTTCAGGCTGGTGAAATTGTGGGTCTTGCCGGTCTTTTGGGATCGGGGCGTACCGAACTTTCCGAACTGATTTTTGGTACTCAAAAAGCTGACAGCGGCCTTGTCTTTATGGATGGGGAACCGGTGATGCTGCGTTCCCCACGGCATGCGATCCGGGCGGGCTTTGGCCTGTGCCCGGAAGATCGCAAACAAGACGGGATCGTTGCCGAACTGAGTGTGCGTGAAAACATCATGCTGGCCCTGCAAGGGCGGCGCGGATGGTTGCGCCCGATCCCGCGCAACGAGCAGCAAAAGCTTGCCGATGACATGATCAAGGCGCTTGGCATTGCCACCCCCGACAGCGAAAAGCCCGTCGGTCAGCTTAGCGGTGGCAACCAGCAAAAGGTCATTTTGGCCCGCTGGCTGGTGTCCAAACCGTTGCTGTTGATTTTGGATGAACCGACACGCGGCATTGATGTGGGGGCACATGCCGACATCATCAAACTGATCAAGGAGCTCTGCGACGAAGGGTTGGCCTTGTTGGTGGCATCATCTGAGCTTGATGAAATTGTCGCCTTTGCCGACCGGGTTGCGGTGATGCGCGACCGTGAAAAGGTGTCGGAATTGACCGGCGCTGAAATCACGCAGGAAAACATCATCGAGGCCATCGCACGATGAGCAGTTTACAAGACAAAAAGAAAGTACGGGAAAGCAGCATCATGTCTGCATCTTCTTTGATAAGCCGTCCGTGGTTTGGCCCGGTCGCGGCCCTTGTCCTGATTATTCTGGGCATCGGCATTATTTCGCCGGATTTCTTTAACGTTCGCATTGTCGACGGGCATCTTTATGGATCGCTTGTTGATGTGGTGCATCGTGCGGCGTCCACTGCCCTTGTCGCGGTGGGGATGGCGGTTGTCATTGGCACACGTGGCATTGATCTTTCGGTTGGCTCGGTGATTGCCATTTCCGGTGCGGTGATGGCGGTTTTGATCCGTGATACCGATTTGCACCCGGCGGTGATTATTCTTGCCGCGCTTGGGGCTGGGCTTTTGTGCGGGCTTTGGAACGGGGTTTTGGTCGCGTTTCTCGATATTCAGCCGATCATTGCCACGCTTATTCTGATGGTGGCGGGGCGCGGGATCGCGCAAATGATTACTGATGGTCAGATTGTCACGTTCCATGGTGCGTTCTTTGAAGGGATCGGCAGTGGATACCTTTTGGGGATTCCGTGGCGGGTGATCATTGCCGCTGTTGTGATTGGTGGTTTGTATCTGATCATGCGCAAAACCGCCCTTGGCCTGTTTGTTGAGGCCGTTGGTGGCAATGCGCGCGCCAGCCGCGTTGCCGGGATTGATGCCCGCGGGATTAAGCTGATGGCGTATGCCACGGCGGGGCTGTGTTCGGCCGTGGCCGGGATCATCATCGCGGCTGATATTCGCGGTGCGGATGCCAACAATGCCGGTCTTTGGCTGGAACTTGATGCGATTTTGGCGGTTGTGATTGGTGGGGCGTCCTTGATGGGCGGTCGGTTCTTTATCGGCATGACCGTAATCGGGGTTTTGATCATTCAGTCCCTGACCACCGGCATTCTGTTGTCTGGTTTGCCATCGCAATACACGCTGATCGTTAAAGCAGCCGTTGTGATGATTGTTCTGCTGGTTCAGGCGCCAAAATCACGTGAACTTATCAGCAAAGCCTGGGGTTCGATGACGCAGGGGAAATCGCATGAAAATTAATGAACGCTTTTACCCACTGTTGGCGACCTTGGCCGTGTTGGCCTTGCTGTATGGCTATGGGATTTTTGAACATCGTGCCTTTTCCGATACCTATGTTTTGGGCGCGCTTCTGACCGATAATGCCTTTTTGATCATTACCGCCGTTGGCATGACTTTTGTCATTCTATCAGGTGGGATTGATTTGTCGGTTGGGTCGATGATTGCCTTTGTCGGGGTGTTGATGGCCGAGCTTGTTACCGGGTTTGGCATGCATCCGGTTTTGGCCGCGGTCATTTCGATCATCATTGGATCTGCCTTTGGCGCGTTGATGGGCGTGATTATCGCCAAGTTTGATATTCAGCCGTTTATTATCACCTTGGCGGGCATGTTCTTTCTGCGTGGGATGTGCTTCCTGATCAATCTGGATTCCGTTCCGATTGACCATGCGTTCGTGTCCGAATTCAGTGGCTTTCAAATTCCGTTGCCCGGTCGCGGTTGGTTGACCGCATCGGCGGTATTGATGCTGTTGACTGTGGTGGGGGGGATCATCATTGCCCACTACACCCGGTTTGGGCGCAATGTCTATGCCATTGGTGGCGACCGTCAATCAGCTCAGTTGCTGGGCACACCGGTCGATGCAACGATCATTCGCGTTTATGCGCTGTCGGGCTTTTTCAGCGCGCTTTCGGGCGTTGTTTTCGCCTTTTACACCGCATCGGCCTATCCGCTGGCAGCGGTCGGGGTTGAGTTGGATGCGATTGCGGCGGTGGTGATTGGCGGCACGCTTTTGACCGGCGGGATGGGCTTTGTGATTGGCACATTCTTTGGCGGGATCATCATGGGCGTGATCCAGACCCTGATTGCGTTTGACGGGTCGCTTAATAGCTGGTGGACCAAGATCATGATTGGTGCCTTGCTGTTTGGCTTTATCGTGCTGCAACGCCTGATTACGCGGTCCTTCTCGGGCATGCGGGCCGGGGCGACGTAACGCGCAATATCACGTTGCAACGCATTGCCAAATGAAACGACCACAACAAGAAAACGCCCTGCTTAAAAAAGCAGGGCGTTTTTGCAGTTACACCGGGAAAGTGCGGGGTTTATGGCCGTGGGTCATATCCCCGCAATCGTTGCCCGTGCTCGTGACCGCATCTTGTTGATCGGCTTTGGCGATGTTTTTGCCGGTTATTTCTGGTTCTTTTTCAAGTCCATGACAAATTGCTGTACCACTTGCTCCATATTCTTGGCCTGCTCGGCAAAGGTATTCATACCGTCCGCCATGGTGCCAGCATCGTTGTTCATTTCCTGGCCCAACTGGCCGGCTGACGTTACGTGATGACGCATGGTGTCGGTTTTGCCATTGGCGGTTTGGATGTTGTTGGTGATTTCGCGGGTGGCATCGCCTTGTTGGCTGATCACCGCAAAGATATCGCCCGAGAAGGAATTCACTTCATCAAGCGTTGTGACAATACGCTCAATCGCGCCAACGGCTTCTTGGGTTGCTTGCTGGATTTGGGTGATCTGCTGGCCAATTTCATCGGTTGCCTTGGCGGTTTGGCCCGCAAGATTTTTGACCTCGCCGGCGACCACGGCAAACCCTTTGCCTGCGTCGCCTGCACGTGCGGCCTCGATCGTGGCATTCAGCGCCAAAAGGTTGGTTTGCGAGGCGATGCTGGAAATCAGGCTGACCACTTCGCCAATCCGATCTGCGGCATCCGACAGGGCACGGACGGTGGTTTCGGTTTCCTGGGCCTGTTGCACGGCCTGCTGGGAGACTTTAACCGACGCATCCATCTTCTGGTTTACTTCAAGCACCGAGGCGTCGAGTTGTTCGGCGGCGGCGGCTGTGGTTTGCATCAGGGATGCGGATTCTTCGACTTCGGCGACCGCGTTATTAATTTCGCCAGAGGCATTATGGGCCGTCTGTTTCATCGACACAGCCGCATCACGTGATTGCAGGGCTTCTTGGGCAAGACGGCGCGTGCTGGTGCCAATGCGTTGTTCGAAATCGGTGGTAAGCGCATCAAATGTTTCGCGTTTTTCGCGTTCGGCGCGTTCGGTGACGATCTGGAAATAGGCATCAACAACGACCGCAACATCGGAAAAGATCGACTGCATTAAGCTTTCGACCAATTCGTGGCGGTTCTTTTCGAACCGGGGGGAATTGTCGATAAAGGCATTGATCAGGCCCGCGGAATAGTTCGCATAGCCCTTTTCAAGGTAATCGGTCAGGCCGACTTTGGCGCTGACTTCTTCGATGATTTTATGCTGGGTTTGGAAATAGCTTGGGCTGAATGTGCCCACCGCGATATTTTCAAATTTCTCGCTTTCAAGCTTATAAATCTCATCGGGCAGGGCCGTCATGGTCGGATCAACCGACTTATAAGCCCCAAAAAGCGCGTTTTTCAGGCCATTCTTTTTGGCAACCCGATCAAATACACGCTGGCCGACAGCCTGTTTTTCTTTCGGCCAAGGTTTGAGCTTGTCGCTGATTTTTTCCACGCGGAACTCCAATTGATGTCTTCGTTATCGAACGCTTGCGCGTAACAAAGCTCATTTGAGAACGCGGCCCGAATTATCAAGACGGGCATCGGGGATTATTTGATTTAAATGTGCCCGCCCAACCCGGAAATTCGGCGCACGAAAACCAGCGGTTTTTCATCAGAAAATTTGTACAATCACCGGCATTATTCATTTTTGGTGAATAATCGGCTGTGCGGGCGCCAAATGCGGCATTTGGCGTGCGGGGACTATAAAAGTTAATTGTATGAAGAATAGGGGGCCGAGCGTGTTTCGGTCGCGCAGAACAGGATGAACGACCGGCCTGATTACAGGCCGATCTGGTCCCAGTCGTGTTCAACCGACATGCCGAGTTCCTTGCGCAGTTCGCGCATGGTGCGGCGTAGAAGGCCGTGCATTTTGGCACGGGCTTCTTCGGGGTCGCGGTGGCTGATGGCGGCATAGACCGCGTGGTGATCCGGAAGCGACTTCACATGTGCCTTGGGCCCGCCGGACGACAGGCGGAACGATCCGATCAGCGCGGTTTCAATCAGCATGCCAAACGATTTCATGAAATCATTGCCAGAGGCATCCAAAATACCCTGATGGAACACAAGGTCGGTCATATAGACGGCCTCGGTCCCTGGTTCTGCCTTTTCCATTTCGAAATAGGCGGTTTCGATATGCTTGATCTGTTCCGGGGTCGCGCGGATGGCGGCCATCGCGGCGGTATTTGGTTCGATAATCAGGCGGGTTTCCAAAAGACTATACAGAAACGCCGGATCGGGATCGGGGAAGTGCCAAGACAAAACGTCCGGATCCAGCAGGTTCCAGCTTTTGCGCGGTTTGACCCGGGTGCCGGTTTTGGGACGGGATTCAATCAA
The DNA here is from genome assembly GCF_011806425.1 of Thalassospira lucentensis. GTDB lineage: Bacteria > Pseudomonadota > Alphaproteobacteria > Rhodospirillales > Thalassospiraceae > Thalassospira > Thalassospira lucentensis_B. Next base: position 41,007 of record NZ_JAATOV010000003.1, read on the forward strand.
TCCCTTGGCCGAGAGGATTTTAATGGCTTCGCGAAGGGCGGTACGCGATACGTCGAGGGATTCGCTTAAGGCGGCTTCGGTCGGAAGAACGTCGCCCGGGGCGAGTTTGCCAGAAACGATCCGCATTCCCAGATCATGCGCAACAATGCTGTGCAGGCTGCGTTTGGCATAGGTGCGCGACATAGTAGAAGACATTAAATTCCCTCCGGCGGGGCCTTGTGGAAAACGAAAACGGCGGAAGGCCCGCGCTGATATTATTCATATAATATGAATTAATTTTTAGGGCAACTTATCTAACCCTGTGAATGCCTTGTGCTGCAAAGCAAATAATTATTTCGGCCCGCGCAAGATTGGCCTTTGTCCATCGCCAATCCCTTCAAAAGGGAGCCCTTCATATAAACCACAGCGCCCCGGATCGAAAGCAATGTCTTCACCTGTTTGACGCTTGACAGGGCCGGATATCCTGATCATTAATGTTATTGTATGAAGAATTAAGAAAAAAATTGTCAGGAGGAAGCATCATACGGAACCAATGGACGCTGAAATCTGGCCCCGGATGGGGGTGCGGATCGTCCGTTGGGGCAGGGCATATTTTGGGAAACGCAAAAGTTTTTCCGCTGCACTGCGCAATCTGAAAATTTGATGCACATTCTGCCAATTTAACGTCCCATCGCGATGATCAGCTTTGCGGAGTCCCGCATGTTGAACAGCGCGACAAAGGCGATAAAGAAGACCAAAATAAAGACCAAAACAGGGTCCAGAACAATGGACCGCGACGGGGCCTGTTTACCGGGCCGGGATAACAGATCAGAATATGGGAGACGGAACGATCATGACCGATCGCTTGCCGACACATTATACAAGTCTTGAAGATAAATCGGTATTCATCACCGGCGGTGCGTCGGGCATTGGTGAAGCCATCGTCACCGCCTTTGTCGCGCAAGGGGCCAAAGTGGCCTTTGTCGATATTATGGAAGATGCCGGGGCGGAACTTGTTGAGAAACTGGGTGCGGATGCGCGCAACAAGCCGGTTTTCATCAAATGCGATATCACCGATATCAAAGCGCTTCAGGGCGCGATTGAAGAAGCCGCCAAAATCAATGGCCCGATCACGGCGTTGCTGAATAATGCCGCCAACGATACCCGTCATAAATGGCAGGACGTCACCCCGGAATATTGGGATGAACGCCAGGCAATTAACATTCGCCCATCCTTCTTTGCCATTCAGGCCGTGGCCCCGATGATGCAAAAGGCCGGGGGTGGTGCGATTGTCAATTTCGGGTCGGTCAGCTGGATGATGGGGCAGGGCGGCATGCCCGGCTATACCACGGCAAAGGCCGCAACCCATGGCCTGACACGCGGCATGGCGCGCGACCTTGGCAAGGATCACATCCGGGTCAATACGCTTGTGCCCGGCTGGGTGATGACCCAACGCCAGCTTGACCTTTGGGTCGATGAAGCGGCCGAGCGCGAAATTGACGAACGCCAGTGCCTTAAAAACCGGGTGCAGCCCGAAGATATCGCCCGCATGGCGTTGTTCCTGACCTCGGACGAAAGCCTGATGGTCACAGCCCAGAACTTCATCGTGGATGGTGGCTGGGTCTAAGCCCCGCGCCAACAGATCGCAGCGATCAGCCCTTTTGTCCCACGCGGCAAAGGGGCCCGTTTGCCCCCAAAAGACAGACCTATCAGGACGCATTTTATGAGACTGGTTCAATATAAAGACACCGCCGGCGCGCAGCATGTTGCCGTTGTTGAAGATGCCCATACCCTTGTGCCGTTGCTGGGCTTTTCCAGTACGCGCGAATTGGCCGAGATCGCCATTGGCAAAGGCATCACCATGATCGAGGCCGCCAAAGATCGCATGGGGCCGGACCGCATCAGTTATGACGAGGTGGCCAAGGACGGGCGGCTTTTGCCCCCGGTGACCCATGATGATCCGGCACATTTCCTTGTCACCGGCACCGGCCTGACCCATTTGGGGTCGGCATCGGCGCGCGCGAACATGCATACGTCTGATAACAAGGCGGCCGATGAAACTGATTCCATGAAAATGTTCCGCATGGGCGTTGAGGGCGGCAAGCCCAAAGCCGGCGAACAGGGCGTGCAGCCAGAATGGTTTTACAAGGGCGATGGCTCCATCGTTGCCAATCCGGGGGCGGATATGCCAAGCCCGTCTTTCGCGCTGGATGGCAGCGAAGAACCCGAAATTGCCGCGATCTATGTGATTGATGGCGACGGCACGCCGGTGCGCATTGGCTTTGCGATTGGCAACGAGTTTTCCGACCATGTGACGGAACGCCAAAACTATCTGTATCTGGCGCATTCCAAACTGCGCGCATGCTCCATGGGCCCGGAATTGTTGCTTGGCGATTTGCCAAGCCATGTTGAGGGCACGTCGCGCCTGTATCGTGATGGCAAGGTGATTTGGGAAAAGCCGTTCCTAAGCGGCGAAGACAATATGTCCCATACGCTGGCGAACCTTGAATACCATCATTTCAAATATGATCTGTTCTGCCGTCCCGGTGATGTGCATGCGCATTTCTTTGGCACGGCGACCTTAAGCTTTGCCGATGGCGTGACGACACAGGATGGCGATGAGTTCGAGATTGAGGCCGCACCCTTTGGCCGCCCGATCCGCAACCGGCTTAAAGTCCAGCCTGAACGCAAAGTGGTTGTCAAAACCATCTGATGATTTTGGGGATTTGAAAAATCCCAAGGGGCACATGCAACGCACGAAGCTTGCAAAGCCCCGCTTTCCTCCGAACGACACAAACTTCCCCGGCTCAAGAAATTGGGTTGGGGTTTTCTTTTTGGATGTTGATAACCTTAAGGACAAAGATGTGTAACTGAAATTATCTTGAGTTCATGGAGTGCTTAGGTTAAAAATATTGCAGCTTCTGGTAGAAGCATGCCACCCGTCGTTGCGAAGCTGTTGATCAGCACTACCGTGTAATCAAAACTTTCTTGTTCAAACCGAATTTCCGGGTTGGCTGGTGGTTGACGGGTGACGCTTCAAAGCACCGCCAGGAGTTTGATATGAACAATTCTATACGTCCGTCTTCGATCAATGGCATCAAGCGCCTTGCGAAAGACATCAAGATTTCCCGCTCTATTCCTCATCACAAAGCTCTCGATGAAGCCGCACGAGCCGCATCTTTTCAGAATTATCGGCACGCGCTGAAGCAATTACAATGCGTTGGGCGCTTGCACACCCTATATCTGACTGTTTATTGGTCGGATCGAGACCAGCGGAAGATTGGCCGTGAAACAATCAGCGTCGAGATTGACAGTCCGTTCTCTAACATATGCTCTCGGTCAGAGGTGCGAGATGTTCGGGGGCTTCATTCCGTGCGATTGGTCGCAGAAGATCACCTTGTCTTCGATCTTCTTGCTTCCAGCCAGAAGTCTGCCAGAGGAATGCTCCTGAAGTCGGTGCGAACAATCATATTTATGCAGGCAACAGGCCTTCGGCCCTTGAGGAAGCCGCATACAACCTACCCACAGAAAACTCAGGAGAACCGACCTCCGTCGCAGGATCACCCGACACATTGGTTTGATCCATCCTCAGGCCAAGCTGTTCTTGTTTATGAGCCTTACGAGGGTTCAGTTTTTCCTGAGGAAGATGAAAGCTGGAGAAACCTACACAATTGGCATCTAAGGAGGTCCACTTGGACGGGCATGTATTTCCCGGGGCGCTGCCCACTTTTTGTCGCGACAGATGCATCGAAAAATTTTGATATCGATTCTTTAATGGATCGAATTGATGCCCTGTCTTCTGGGAACAAAAACAATGACTGGACAGACTGGACGGGTATTTCTGTTCCAGATCACGAAACGTTTTTCAGTCCTCTGACCAAGTCATCACAGGATAGGCGGCGCGCCAAAGCAAAAGGTACAATTTACCGTATGCCTAGCTCGAAAACCATTCCGTACGGTTTGGAAGAAAGGCGACCAAACAGCGTGATGCCGCTGCAGTACCACAAAGAACTTGGGGTTCTTTTCAAAGCAGTTCTGGCAAGCCGTCATCCCTATATTCCCTTTGCTGCGAGCCGACGACTGGATATCGTCCGGAGTGCGTTGGAGGACTGGATGTGTGCAGAGCATAGATTCAGCCGAGCTGCCAACGATATCAACCCGATTGATGTCTATTACAGCAACATTCATGAGGCTCTGCCAAGAGAGAGCTGTCTCCATCTGCCATCAAACAACATTGAGGCCTTGGTACTTGCGATAGAAATGGTTCAACTCTCTTACAATGATTGTGCGCCTCGAAGGGAAATCACGCACAAGATTGAGGGGGCAATTCGAGCGATTAAGCGCCGCTCCTAAAAGATAGCTGATTCGAATATCATCCTGCTGACAGCTCGGCGTGAGTGAAGCAGGATGATTAAATCTATCTAAAAAGTGGTGTGGGGTAGAGCACTGTCTGGATAAGCCTCGGCTCAACAAATTGGGTCGGGGTTTTCTTGTTTAACTTTAGGTTGTGTGTTGGTGGTATTTCGTGTTCTGCTAAAGTAAAGCTGCAAAGTCAAAAATTCCAAGACAATGGGAAAGTTTGAAGGCACCGTGATGGTTGATAAAAAAACTAGCGACGATCTAGCTGATGCTATTGCGGCTCTTGTTGTCGAAGTAGAACCAGATTCTCAAAAAACGATATGGGAAGAATTGAACGATTGGGGGGAGACGCTTGCAGACTGGCAACGGTTTATCATTTCCCATGCTGTAAGAGACGGTGAGCTTTCTGATGAGAGAGTAAATGAGGCGTATCGGCTTTTCCTTCGGCACAACGAGCTTGATGCTGGCGATGAGGATTTTCCTGAAATACCGACTTCAGTTACAGGTCGCAGCGGTGCTACAGCCAAGCCAGATCGATTGAGGCTTCGGGAAATGAAAGCTCTTAAAAATGTAAACGCCATTCCTGAGACCTCAGCCTTGAAGTTTGGTGATGGGCTAACAGTTATCTATGGGCATAACGGAACCGGTAAAAGTGGTTTTGCCCGAATGTTGTCGTCAGCTTGCTTCAATCGTTCGAAGCCTACAATTCTTCGCAACATTTATGATGAAGAGGCTCAAGATACTCCCGCTGAAGCTCAGTTTGTCACCGAAAACGGTCCCGAGAAATCAGAGCTTATTTTCTTTGTTGTTGGTGATGAACACCCTGATCTCCAGAGGATTAGCGTTTTCGATTCTTCGGTGGCGCGGGTTCACCTGTCGAAGGAGAGCGAACTTGGATTCCACCCCGCAGGCTTCGATGTTTTTGATGAGTTGATGCGTATTATTCGGCTTTTTGAGGATAAGCTGGAAGTCGATATTTCGGCAAAGAGTAGGGAGAATAAATTTCACCAACTATTTACGGACCAAGGTGCGATTTCGGATCTACTGGCGAAGCTGAATTATGAGAGCAATATTGAAGACCTTCGCGCTCAAGGTACGTTTGGCGAAGTCGAGCAAAGTAGGCTTGATGAAGTGCGCCGTGTGGAAACCGAGTTGATAGCAAACTCACCGATAGAAACTTTAAAAGCTCTTGAGGCCGGTAGAACTGATATTTCCAATTCGCAGCGCAAAATGAATAAGCTTGCTGGCCAGGTGAACAAAGAGGCCGTGAGAGAAGCGTTCAATATGATGAATGAGCATCGAATAGCGACCGCTGAAGCGATCAAGGAGGGCGCTGAAACTGTTTCGCATCCAAAGTTGACGCAAACTGGTAGTCCTGAATGGGATACTTTTGTCAATGCAAGTCGGAAGCTAGCTGAGGTAGAGCGTGAAAGTTATCCGGAGCAAGCCGATCCGTGTCTTTTGTGCCATCGTCCATTGGATGAGCCTTCAGCTAAGCTCATAAATCGTATGTGGGGATATTTGGACGCAGGAGCCCGCAAGCGGGCCCTTGCGGTTGATGAGAAAATTAGTTCACATGTTGAAAAACTGCAGGAATTGGAACTTGATATCCTTCCTGCGGGCAGCCGCGTCCGTGCGGATTTGGGTAAAATTAATCCTGAACTCGTTAAAGTATTTGACGGAGTTTCGGCTATTTTTTCCCAGCGCAGAAATGCGTTAGTTGATGCTCTTAATACAGGTCAGTTGGAACGAATTCCAAACAATGACATTATTTTGCCAACGGCTGAATTGACCAAAGCAATTTTAGAAATTGAGGCTCAGGAACAGAAGCTCAAAGATGGCAAATTCAAGGAAGTGCTTGCTAAGCTTAAAGCTGAGCATACTTTACTTAGACAGCGTCAAATTCTCGCCCAGAATATTGAAGATGTCGTCACTTTTGTTGAAGAACTTCGCTGGATTCAAAAGGCAATAGCAGCGAAGCCAAATACGCGCTTTGTGACCCATAGGCAGCGCAAGTTGTTTAAAACTCTCATTGAAGGGGCTTATAAAGAGCGGTTAGCAGAAGAGTGTACTAAGTTGAATTGTGCGCTTCCGATTGAATTTCAAGCACGTGGAAGTGAAGGAAAAACACTCCGAGGGCTAAAGGTGCGAGGAGGACATAAACCTGAAGAGATTTTCAGCGAAGGTGAGCAGCGTGCTTTGGCGCTTGCTGATTTCCTAACTGAAGTTAATCTCAACCCGTCGAGCGCCGCTATAGTTCTAGATGACCCCGTGACATCGCTTGATCACAAGCGTAAGAAGCAGATAGCTCTGCGTCTTGTTGATGAAGCTCTTGTCCGACAAGTTATCGTGTTTTCCCATGACATCGTTTTTGTAACTTCGCTGACCAATTTGGCCAAAAAAAAGAATAACTGCTCGCTAGATGTGCATTGGATTGAGAGAGATTACGAGGATACTCCGGGAGTAGTAAAGCTCAACGATTCACCGTTAAGCCATAAAGCATATTTGTCTGCGCATCTCGCTAAGGAATACCTTGCTAAAGCTCTAAAAGCACATGGTCGTGAACGGGTTGAACTGGTTGAAAAAGGTGCTGATGCCCTTCGCCGAACAATCGAAGAGACGATCATTCACGAGCTGTTTAATGGTACTGTTGTGCGTTGGGAAGAACATGTTCGTGTAAGCAATCTGCGGCAGGTATACTGGACGGATGAAGCCGCAGACGAATTGCGGAAATTACATGGTGAAGCTTCCGAGTTGATAGGTGCTCACTCACACTCCGATGAATTTACCGGAGGAACTCCCGACCCTGACAACCTCAGAGAGCTGATCGACAGTGTTGAAGCTGTAAAGCAATCTATCAAGGAAGGGAAAAGTGCCAAGAAGTAACGTTCCAAACCATCAACGATCATCCATAGTGCCCTTGATGCATGGATTCCCGCCTGCGCGGGAATGACGAGATTTGTGGCGGAATGAATGAGAATAAGGGGGCAGGCCCCTTTGTATAGTCCCCTTGTTGCAATTGATTACAATGCAGGAATGTGATGGAAACGATCATTCAGTGCTGCAATTCGGATAGAACTCTTGTTTTTGATGCCGAAAGACAATCATGGTTAGTCGCGGTAAAAGGGAAGCGTTATTTCGTAGGCGACGGAGACAGCCAATCAATACTTGCGCTACTTCCCTTTTTAGAGCTTTCGGTTGACAGCTTCAAAAGCGCTATATCTGAGTTTGCCTCGCAACATCCCGCATGCGATTTTCCCTATGAAGTACTCATTCGTGGCGGTTTCCTGCATGGCTCCCCCCATTGGACAGACTGTTCACTTCACTGGCTCTCGGAGCTAAGAGAAGTGGACGCAGATTTCACTGATGAACTACAAAATATTATTGAGAACAAAAAAAGATATAGTCAGAAATCTCGTCAAATGGCGACACGGCTAACAAAGAGAAGCAAGCCGAAATAAATCCGTCCCCTTTTTCCTGTCCATTTTTTCGGGCGCTTGACGGTAAGGTCTCACGCGCTTAGAGCAAGCGTGAAAAATCAGAAAAAGCTGAACGGATATGAGATGGCATCCGAAGACTTGTCTGCCCGCCGGGAATTTGCAAATCGCCAGAAAAGGCTAAAATCCGAAATCATCCGCGACGTTGCGTTCGACGGGGTGATAGACGGGGCGCGTTCCATCGACATATTGCCAGATGCCAGAATTTTGGTGCGGGGATACGCCCCCACGGATGGTGCGCCTTTGGCAGCTGTTTGGTCGCCAAACGCCGATAAGTTGGAGACATTGGCGCCTTACAGGTCTGCGATTGCGGAAAGTGCGTCCTCTGATAACCTCTCGCGCAGCTTTTTTCCGTGGGGCGGGGGCTTTGGCTGTCTCGATTATGATCGCGTGCATGTCATATCTGCTGATTTTAGCCGCTGTCTTCAGACCTATCCAATTCGCAATATGGATTTTCTGGCGGAAATGGAGATTTCCCGGCAGGATTCCTTTGGCCGGACACCCAAACCCCTGAGCGCCATGGCGGTCAGTGATGATCTGCTTTTGGTGACGCTGTCGGATCGTTTCAGGGTCCGGGTTGGGCGTTTTTTTGCGTTTCTGCGCCGAACGGGTGACCGTTTCGCGTGGGTCGGGGTGCCGGTGGAATTGAATTCCCCAGACGTCATGGCGGCGTGGCGCGACCGGGCAATGGGCTCTTCTTGGTTGTTTATCGTCGACGCGTTCTTGGGCGACGGGAAGCTCCGCACCGTAACCAATGGCGGGCAAGCAACCCATTTTAACAGTGGGCCAGCCTATGAGACGAAGCTTGTCATTGATTATGACATCGTTGGTGCGCCGGATAATGAGCGCAATGAGCGCAATGAACGGGGGTTCTGGCAGCGCTTTCGAAAGCCCCGTGCGCCGGCGTTGTGCCTCAACGCTGTGGCCGAAGTGCCGTTGGGGGACCTTACCTGTAGCCGGAATATGTCTTATAGCGTGCTAAAGCTTTATGGGCTGAACAAGACCCTGATCTATCCGCCGGATCTGTCAGCCCCGCTGGGCATGTTGCCGTTAACGCCCGGCATGAACCTTGGTTCGCGCAAGCATGATCGTGTTGCCCTGGCCTTTGATGATGAGACGATGCTGGTCGGGGATAAAACGGGATTCAATGTTTGTCGGATCTTGTGGGAAGACTAAATCTGTCGCGTTTATGGATTCCCGCCTGCGCGGGAATGACGGGATTTGTAAAGGTGCGGCGTTACCGACGGGTTTGTTGGTTGATGATTGTGCGTGAAACGAAAAAAGGCAGCGGAGTGGTTCCGCTGCCTTTTGGTGTTTTGGGCGTTAAGACGCCGTGATCGGATTAAGCCGCGCGGCGGTGGTGTTTGCCTTCGCTGACTTCCTCGACGATTTTGGCGACAAAGGCGTCAAGGTCATTTGGATTGCGCGAGGTGATGATACCGTCCTCACACACCACTTGTTCATCGCGCCAGATCGCCCCGGCATTGATCAAATCGGTTTTGATCGACGGGAAGGATGTGGCGTGGCGATCGCGCAGCGCACCGGCTTCGACCAGCAACCACGGGCCATGACAGATGGCCGCCACCGGTTTGCCCGATGCGACAAATTCACGGACCAAGCTTACCGATGCTTCGTCATTGCGCAGGGTGTCGGGGTTGATCTGCCCGCCGGGCAGGACCAGTGCGTCATAATCGTTGATATCGACATTTTTGACTTCGACATCGACATCGACCGTGTCACCCCAATCGGTTTTATCCCAACTTTTAATCGGGTCTGATTTGGGGGAGGCGATTTTCACATCGGCCCCGTGGGTGGAGAGCTTTTCAAGCGGAACGCGCAGTTCTGAACGCTCGTAGCCGTCGGTGGCAAGGATCAAAATCTTTGCAGTATCAATCGCTGGCATAATGTCGCTCCTTTCATTGATGTCGAACATTACACCCCTTCAAACGAGTGAGATTTGAGATCGTTCCAAAAAAGGTTGTGACGATTTTGTGGCGGGGGCCTTCGCGGTATGGATGGGGAGGTTATTGATTGGGGTAGGGGACAGTTGGTGTGGATGGCTCTGCCTTAGAAGAGGGGCAAAGACAGTCAGGAAAGTGGCGCAGTGTGCGAAAGTGAAGAGTAATTTGAGGTATATGTTTGTATTTTAAAGATATTTAACTTGAGGGCGGGTTGTTTTGTCTTGGGACTATTTTTAGTTGCGATTTATCTAATTTATATTACAATCTAAGCGCGAATATTTTGGGGAAAAATTATTCTTGGGGGTGTCCGTGCTAAAGCGTTCTTTGATTGGTCTTGCGTGTTGTGTGGCTGTGTCTGGTTGTAGTGGTGTTTGGTTCGATCCTTATATTGATCTGCCAGAACGGACATTCGATGCCTCCAATAAAGATTTACCATTTCTAGCCAAAGCCGCGCAGGAAACCGAAACTGTGCGGGAGAAAATCCAAGACCAACGATCAGACTTGGTGGTTGGACAATCCCTGCTGCGCTACACCGCTTTTGGTGCGGCATCGGCTGCTGGTATTTCCGCGCTATACGGTGCGCATACCGATATGGTGCTGGGGTTCGGACTGGCGGCGGCGGGGGCCTATGGGGGCTCGTCGCTTTTCGCCAGTGAGGATAGTGTCAGCACCTATCTTGCGGCAGATCGTTCCCTTGCATGTATTTCAGGGCAGGCGGAGGAAGCAATTTCGGTTGTGAAGCCGATTAGTTCAACGTCGGTTAGCTATAAAGGCAAGCTTGTGGTTTTGAAGGCGGGCTTAAGTAAGCTGAAGGCCATGAATAATGGGTCGACATATTACAAAGAAGTCGAACCGATAGCTTCGACCGCCATTAATGCGTTTGAGGCCGCAAGCCGGAGTATCGAACAATTCAAAGCGCTTGATGGGGAGTTTGCATCGGTGACTAGGCAGTCCCGTGATACTGTTTTGGTTACACTTAATCAGCGCATATCAGACAATCGGGCCAGTCTTGAGGCGATAGTCCAGGTCGCGCAAGGGATTGGTCTTTCTGGCGCAGCCTATGGGGCTGGCGTTGGGGCTTCTAGTGTCGTAGAGGAGCCGGTTGATGTGGCTGCGCTTATCAAGTCAGGCGGCGCTGTATCTCAAGACCCAGAAGAGTTGGCGGCATTAATCCGCAGCCAGTCGACCGAGCTGCAACAAGCAGCTGACAGTATAAAGCAGAAGGTTGAACAAGCCACCAACGCAATGGCGGAGGTCGCTTCTACGTGTGTGCTTGACCTGCCACCGGTTCCTCCGTTGACGACGGCACAAAACACTTTGGTCCTTGGCGAGCAACAGACCGCGGTTATTGTTGTCCAAGGTGGTAAAATGCCTTTGAGTACATCATGGGTTGGCGTTTCTCCCGCCTCAGATGAATTTGACGTGAGGGTGACTTCGGGCCATGAAATTGTCATATCTCGCAAAAAAGTGTCGGACGCTGGGAAAAGCTACACACTCTATGTGAAAGACGCGATGGCTGCAGCCCAGTCCGTCTCCATAAAAATTGAGCCTCCGGCAACTAGCTAGCAGTTCGCGTTTTTGCGCGAGAATGACGTTGGTTTTAGGGGTGTTTGGATATTCTTAGAAGCAAAAAGGGCAGCGGAATAAGTTCGCTGCCCTTTTTGGTGTTTGTGTGAGTTTTTTGCTTCTGGTCCGCCGGCTTTTGGGGCGGGGCTGGACGCAGCACGGTGGTGACGGCAAAAACGGTTTTTCGGGAGGCTGGTTGACATAAAAGGGCCACATAGACGCGGTGAATTCGCGTTGTTCTTCGTTGCGATCTAAAAGAAAAAGACAGAGGCCCGGGTTCGTTGGCTCAGCTTGCAAGATATCCTGATTTATTCACCCATCGAAAACAATCCGTCCTGCCGAAATATGCGCAACATGCGATTTACGCGTTGGGGCGGGTTGAGGGTTCGGGCGTTGGCGCGGTGGATGAAATCGACGCCTTTCGCACCGCACTTGAGATGCTTGATCCCAAATTGATTGCGCCCGCGGGCATCCAAATTCGCGATATTGGCGGGATCAATTATAGCTGGGACCTCGCAGGCGAGGCGTCGTCCGATTTTTCGGGTTCGGGCCTACGTGCGCCCAAGGATTACGGCTGGTTCTTGCAGTTTCATGGCGATGGGTTCAAGCGCGAGGCGGCGCTTAAGCACCTTGATGGTCCGCCGCGATCACCGTTTGAATTTGTGTCGATTGTCTATCGCATGAATGATTGGGTTGCGCAGGTCCGGGCGGCGGCGTTGGAGTATGGCGCGCAGTATTTTCCGCGCATGGAGTATGACGTTGCGGGGCGGGCGGCGTTCTTTTTGCTTTTGCGCATGCAGATGTTTGCCCGCTGGGATGATCGGGCTTTTAAATGTGTTGAAGACACGCTGTATCGGCGCGATGTGCTGGCGTTTATCAAGCAGCAACTTCGTGATAAGGCCGATGGGCCGGTCACGGCTGTGCTGCGTCGGGTGATGCAGCGGCCCGATTTGGATGAATGCCTTCCTGAGTTGGCGGCTGATGCGAAATCGGCGGCGGTGCGGTCCTGTGCGACAGATTTTTTGTTGAATGGCCGCGCGCAATGGGCGAACGGGTACAAGCGGGTTTGGGTGGATAAAGTCCATGGTGTCAGCCGCCTGGTGCCGGATTTGCAGCAACGCCCGTTAAGCATTTCGGTCGATGTTGCGGGAAGCATGGACCGGGCGTCTCGTGATCGGTCGGCGAAGGTGCGCAAGATCGTGGCGTCGGCCTTGATTGCGCGGCTTGGCAATCGGGCGGATTGGCATGACGATATTGCGGCACGCCTAAAATCCGATCCGAACCAAGGTGTGGCGTCGCGCATGGAGTTTTATTTTAGAAAATTGGCCTCGGTCGGTGCGTAGCTGAGCCCGCAACTGGGCGCTTAACTTAATTGGTTGCGCCGTGGTTGGTTCAGGGCAGCGGAGGTGTTCCGCTGCCCTTTGGTGTGTTTGGGGATGCCGATTATGCGTCGGGTTAGCTTTGTTCGGCGAGGTCAAGCTCTGGTGCGGGGGCCGGACGGAGCACGGCGGTGACGACGAGGGCCGCGGCGATTAGGGTCAGGCCGCCGATGGTGAAGACGCCGAGCGAACCGACGAAATCAAACAAAAGGCCGCCAATGACCGCGCCGCTGGCGATGGCGGTTTGGAAGCCCGCAACCACCAAGCCGCCGCCGCTTTCGGCTTCGTCCGGGACGGTGCGCGTGATCCAGGTCGACCACGCGACCGGCACACCGCCAAAGGCCATGCCCCAAATCGCGACCAGAATAATGGTCGGGGTCAGCGCGCCATCAAGGGTGACCATGGCAATCGCACACAGCCCCATAATCATTGGCATCAGGGCAATGGTCATGCGCAGGGAGCGTGAAATCAGCGTGCCGGCCAAATAGGTGCCGGCAAAATTGGCCAAGCCAAAGCCAAGCAACACGCCCGATACACCCGCCGTGGCAACGCCGGTGACGTTTTCAAGAAACGGACGGACATAGGTAAACAGGGCAAAGTGGCCGGTGATGATCAGGACCAGCGAAAACAGGCCAAACTTCATGCCCGGACGTTTGACCAAATCGACCAATACCCGAAGCGTCGCGCGCCCACGCGGCGGCAAGGATGGCAAGGTTGCCAGCTGGGTGACAAAGGTGATCGCACCAATGCCCGCAGCGAGCAGGAAGACCGCCCGCCAGCTTATGATATCGCCAAGGTAGCTTCCGACCGGGGCGGCAAAGACGGTGGCAGCGGAAACGCCACTATACATAATGGCAAGGCCGCGCGGGATGTGCTGGGGCGGGACCAAACGCATGATGGTCGCGGTCGACATGGTCCAGAACCCGCCAAGCGCGATGCCCAGCAAAACCCGGCCCAACAGCAGGAAGGAAAAGCTTTGGGCCATGGCGACCATGATGCTTGAAATCACCAGAAGGACCGAGAAGCTGAGCAACACGGTGCGGCGGTCAAAGCGGCGGGTGACGGTGGCAATCAGAAGGCTTGTGATCAGGGCAAAAAGGGCGGTGGCCGAAATCGCCTGTCCGGCCAGACCTTCGGTAATGTGAAGGTCGTCGGCAATCGGGGTCAGCAGGCTGATCGGCAGGAATTCAGCCGTGACAAGGCCAAAGACCCCAAGGGTCATGGACAGAACCGCCCACCATGCGGTGGGGGTGGATGCTGTTGTGGTTGGGGTGGGTGTGGCGGTTGCTGGCGCGCCAGGTGGTGCGGCGTTTTCAGATTGATCCGTGGCGGGATCGGTTTTTGGGTTAGGCATGGGGTGTCCTTTGATCTTGGGGGCCGGGGCGCAGTGCGCCGGGTGCGGCTGTTTGTGCATTGCACACACGATAGACTGGACCGCGCGGACGATCTATGCCAGATTGTCCGAGTTTGTTGATCAATCGTCCGGAATGTTGTCATGCCTGCTTTGCAAGAACCCCAAATCGAAAATGCGTCTGATTCTGCTGAGGCCCCGTTGGCCGTGGCGGCGGATGCTTTTGCTGGTGTTGGTGCTGGTGCTGGCATCAGCGGGGGGAATGAGATTGGCCATGATATGGTCAATGAGCTGTTGTCGGGCGTGCGCCTGCGCGGGCTTGATTATCGCCGGATTGAGATTTCGGCCCCTTATGGGCTTCGATTTGGCGAGGATCAGGATGACAACCGGGCGTGGTTGCATTTTATCGGCCAAGGATCGGTGACGATCCGCACCAAAACCGGGGCGGTGCATCAGCTTGGCTGTGGGGATGCGGTTTTGCTGCCCTGTGCCGGGGTGCATGACCTTTATAGCGATGCAGACGTTCCGATGCGCAGCGTTGGCGATTATGAACGCGAGCGTCTTTGCGATGCGGCATGTGAAATTCGCGCCTGTGAGCAGGATGCCTGCCGATCCAAGGATAACCTGATTTTCAGCTGTGCGATGGAATTTGATCTGGGCTGGTTGCATCCGTTAGCACACCTAAAGCCCGAAATCATGCATATCGAAACCGTGCCCGAACATGATCCGCAAATTCCGGCGATTTTGGATGTCATGACCGCCGAGCTGAAAGCCAAACGGCCGGGATACGGCGTGATCCTGACACGGTTGGCCGATGTGGTGGCGGCCGCGATTGTGCGCCGTTGGGTCGAAAGCGGCTGTGATATTTGTGGTTGGGTCGAGGCGGTGCGCGATCCGAAATTGGCGCGCGTTTTGGCCGCCCTTCATAAAGATCCGGGGCGCAATTGGTCGGTCGCGGATATGGCAGCGGAGATTGGCATGTCACGATCGGTCTTTGCCGAACGGTTTGTCGAACTGACGCAATCAACGCCGCAAAATTACCTGACCAACCTGCGCATGCGCCTTGCCAGCCAATGGATTGGCCGCGATGATTTGGCGGTCGAGGACGTGGCAGAGCGGCTTGGTTATGCGTCGGGTGCGGCGTTTAGCCGGGCGTTTAAACGCACCACGGGCATGTCGCCTGGTGCTGTGCGCAAGATTGATTACGCCACACTTTAAGGTTTCCTTTTAAGAAAGGCGTACTCTTAAGAAAGGCGTCCTCTTGAGGCTTCGTCAGAGTTAAGGCGCGGGGTTAGCCCGGCGTGCTGCGGACCACGGTGACGAGGTACCGACAGTTTTCCGCGGTTTGATTTTCAAACATGCAGTTTTGCGGTGGGCCAAGCTCCAGACAGTCGCCTTGGTGGAGTTGATGGACCCGGTCGCCTTCGTGAAACAGCAATGTGCCGTCCAACACCCAGATCGCTTGTTGGATGAAGCTATAGGCGGAGGCGGGCATGGCGACCTTTTGCCCGGCGGGAAGATTAACTTCGACCATTTCCAGCGGAATTTTTTGTCCTGAAAGAACCTGACGCCGGCCATATCCGGTTTCGGGATCGGACCAGCGTGGCTGCTGATCGTGGCGGCGGACACCATGATGGACGGCATCGGTGCGTGACAGAAGGGCCGATACGGTCAGCGACAGCGCACCGGACAAGCGGCCAAGGACGGTTGCGGTCGGGCTGGCCTCGGCGCGTTCGATTTTGCTGATCATGGCCTTGGATACGCCCGACATCTGGGCAAAATGGCCAAGCGACCAGCCGCGGATTTCGCGTTCATGGCGAATGCGGGCCGACAGCCATGCGGTGGTGTCGTCTTCTATGTTGGTCATGAAATCACCAATCTGATTAAAAATCCCTATTGACTGTCTACTATAATGGAATATCGTTTCGCAACAGGGAATTAATAGGACAAACCGGAGGCCCCCATGCAGGTGCGTGACGCAACGGAAGATGATCTTTTGGACATTCTTGAAATCTATAATCAGGTGCTGCGCGATAGTACGGCGATTTATGATGACGAGCCATCGACCTTGGACGAGCGCCGCGATTGGTTTGATGATCGCAAAGCAAAGGGCTTTCCGGTGTTGGTGGCGGTGCGGGACGGGGTGGTTTTGGGGTTTGCATCGTACGGGCCGTGGCGCACGCGCTGGGGATATCGTTTTACGGTCGAACATTCCGTGCATGTACATGCCGATCATCGCGGTAAGGGCATTGGCGGTGCGCTGTTACGGCCGCTGATGGCCCACGCCAAGCAGGCGGGCATGCATGTGATGGTGGCGGGGATCGATGCGGAAAACGTCCATTCCATTCGTTTTCATGAACGGTTTGGTTTTGAGGTGGTCGGGCGTGCCAAACAGGTGGCGCGCAAATTTGACCGGTGGCTTGATCTGGTGACGATGCAGCTGTTTTTAGACGATGGGGATCACCCCCGCCCAGCGTAACGGGGCTGAAAGCGGAGTGCGGAGTGCGGAGTGCACAGTGTGATAAATGGCGTTTGGTTGGCGCGCGCTGGCAATTACAGCAAAGACAGTAAGGCCATGCTGACCGATGCAATCAGCATCAGGGCAAAGAGGATATTGATCGCCCGTCCGGCACGCGGATCCGACAGCAGGCGCGAAAACCCCGCGCCAAAGATCAGCCATGTTGTGTTGACCAGCACAATCACCAGCGTCAAGGCTGTGATTTTAAGCGTGTTGTTCAGCCAGACAGCGTTTTGCACGATGTGATGGCTGGCATAGACCGCGCCGATGGCGGCAAAGGCCTTGGGGTTGGCGATGGCCAACAGTACCCCACCCCGAAAATCGGGGGCGGTGGTTTCGGGGGGCTGCGCCATATTGTCTGCCGATATATTGTCCGCTGATCGGGCGGGTTTTACCGGGGCGGTGGCGATTTTCCATGCCAGATACAGAATATAAATCGTTGCCAGCACGGTCAGGATATGGCCGGCCACCGGGTGGGCGATCAGGGCGGTGGCAACCCCGGTTGCGACGAGTAGCAAAACGCATGTCGTGCCAATAATGATGCCCGATAAATAACCAAGGGCGGGCCGCACCCCAAAGGCCGAGCCGGTTGCCGCCAGGCTGATGGTGGCGGGGCCGGGGCTGCCCATCAGGGGCAAGGCCGCCAGCCAGAGAAGAAGAAGATTTTCCATCATTGTCGATGCGCCCGATCTGTTACACCCCGTTTTAAATAAGGTTTTGGTCAGCAGCTTGGTTCAACCGTTGGGGGCAAGAGTGCCATGGAGTGGACGGGCGCGTCTTGAACGATATTGGCAATTTTTATGCGGCTTAGTCTTTTCCGTACAGCGCGCGTTGCGCATTTTCAGCCGCTTGCATCAGCGCATTGAACAGCGTGTCACGTTTTTGGTCGAGCAAGGCCCCGGCATGAACCAGCGTGTGCAAAAACCGGTGCGCGTTGACCATGTTAATACCCAGGGCGTCGGCAGTTTCTTGTGCGGTGAGCTCTATTTTGCCCGCGGCAAACAGATCAAGAGTTTTAAACGCCTTAAGCACGGAGCCATTGAGCTGACTGGTCATGAGGATTTCCGGGGTTGTTTTAGGGTAAGCGCTTGCTTGACGGCGGCCTGATTTCAATCATAAACTATATTATAAATAGTTGGTTTAATTCTAAAAGTGTTGCCTTCAGCTCCCAAAATTGCCAACGATTTTTGAGCTTTGCCTAAAATAGGGCATAATCAATAATTGTTATGACAGTCCAGCATATTCGCTCATCACAATTTCCGACTTACCTTAATGGTATCGTCTTAACAAACAGCATGGGCGTGCCACGGTACTGGCCCACTGTTTGGGAGGCGATGCATGGTAGCTCTGTTCGTGCGAGCACTCTCATAGAAGATTTCCAATAATGATTGAGCGCACCTTTCAAAACATTCCCAGCGAAAAAATCAGCGAAGCCGATCAGCAATCGTTCTTAGTTAGTCTAGGTTGGGCAAGAGGATCTTCGTGGGATGATTTACTGCAATCGAAACGCGTACTGATAATCTCAGAGGCAGGTGCGGGAAAAACATACGAATGTCGCACTCAGGCGACGCATCTGTGGTCTGCGGGAGAACCAGCATTCTTCGTTGAGTTGGCCGCGCTGGCGACTGACGAACTTCGCAGCCTGCTAGATACCGATGAAGAAGCAAGGCTGGACGCTTGGCTTGCCTCACAGTCCGAGGTGGCGACATTTTTTCTGGACTCGATTGACGAGCTGAAATTGACGTTGGGTTCATTTGAGCGCGCGCTCAAACGACTGAAGAAGTGCATCGGAAATCAGCTTCACCGGACGCGGGTCGTCATCACGACCCGACCGATACCCTTCGACGAACAGCTAGTCCGAAACGTACTGCCTATTCCAGCCGCGCCGTCCTCGGAATCAAATGAAGAGACCTTTGCAAAGGTCGCGATGGGTGAGCCTCAGGCTCAACATGACAATAGAAGCAAGAACCAATCAGCCGAATGGCGGTCGGTAGCCTTGATGCCGCTGTCGGACAAGCAGATCGTCGATTTTTGTCGACAGCAGGGCGTGAGCGATCCCGATCTTCTTTTTGATGATCTACGACGTCGTAATGCTCTGGAGTTTGCACGTAGGCCTCAGGACCTCATTGAGTTGTGCGCGGACTGGCGTGAGCACAAGCGCATCCGAACGCATCGCGAACAGGTTGCCACGAATGTTCGAGTGAAGCTGCTTCCCCGCGACGACAGGCGTGAAACGGCGGAATTGTCCGTTGACAAGGCGATCGAAGGAGCTAGTCGGCTCGCGCTTGCAGCTCAGATGACGCGCCGTCTAACAATCCGTCATAGTGCAGCGTCCGACGATGTTGACGATGAGGCAGCCCTCGATCCTGCGATCATCCTGCCCGATTGGCAACCAAACGAACGAAAAGCACTGCTGGAGCGTCCGTTATTTGGCTTCGCTTCATATGGCCGGGTGCGCTTCCATCATCGCTCGGTGGCGGAGTATCTTGCTGCGGAGCGGCTAATAACTCTTCGAAGACAAGGTATGCCGTTTCGGGCCCTCAAGCGGCTTCTCTTCGCGGAAACCAAAGGCAAGACGATCGTTCGCCCGTCCAAGCGACCAGTGGCGGGTTGGTTAGCCTTGCAAGTACATGGGATATTTGAACTCTTGCGGGACAATGAGCCTGCCGTGCTCTTGGATGAAGGAGACCCAGAGTCGCTGACGGAAGCACAGCGAAATCAAGCTCTTCGCGCCTACGCTGAGCGTTACGGCCCTGGTGGCTGGAGAGGCCTTCAGGCACCCCACATTCAGGTCCATCGTTTTGCATCGAAAGAGCTGGCAGATGGAATCGACAGAATTTGGCGTAGAGGAGTAGAGAATCCAGATGTGCGAGAAGTCCTCATCAACCTTGTCGAGGCAGGCCGTATAGAAGATTGTGCTGACATCGTATTCGATATCACTCAGGACATTGCAGCACCTGCGGTTGAGCGCGTAATGGCTATTGATGCGTTAGTAGCCCTTGATGACGAGAGGCTCGGGAATATTGCTTCCAGTATAGCGGATGCTGACGATCTCTGGCCCGACGAAGTGGCCCGAGGTGCCGTCCTACGCCTTTTCCCCAAGTACATGTCGGTTGAACAGCTTTGTCGGACTCTTCGATGGACAAAGCGGGAGAAGCGGACTGTAGGCGACCTTAACTGGCAACTTCCACACCTGATAGCAGGATCGCCACTAGATTTCCCTGTCCTTGAAGAACTTCGTGATGGCCTCCTAGCGTTAGTCTCAGAGGGGCTTAGTTGGCGAAAAAGTTGGCCACATATTTCGAGTGATTGGCCACATCTCAGCGGAGCGCTCGCAGCAACGTGTGAACGCGGCCTCGGTATGAGCCAAGATGAGGCATGGTTGCATGCTGGCGCACTTGCCTTGCGATTACATCACCGGGACCATGGCAGCGATGAATCGATCAAATCGCTTCACGAACGACTCAGCAATCTGGATGCAGAGGGCAATGCTCGTCTCTTCTGGGTTGAGGACGCTATGCTCCAGTCGCTCTGTGAAGCCACAGACCCTTGGAAAAGGCTCGCAAAGATCACGATTTTCGATGGACCAGTCCAGCTTAGACCGGACCGAGATCTGACTTGGGTGAGCGAAGGGCTTGGCGACACGACCCGGGACACCGGTGAACGCGCTATACTCTTGGAGGCAGCGATCCGCCTGCCGCCGGATCGTGATACATGGAAAGAGCACGTTGAAGGACTTAGGCATCTCATAGTGGATGAGCCTTCATTCGTGCAAACGCTTGACGACTGGCTAAAGCCGTCGAAACACGGCAAAGAACATCGTCGTTCGGAAAAGAAGCAGGCGGAACGAAAAAAGCAAGAAGAGCGGCGAAAGGCCAAGGATCGCGCGAGTTGGATTCAGTTCTGGCGAGAAGTAGCCAATCAGCCTGAGAACGCATTCTCGACGGAGCGAAGCTGGAACACGGCTTGGAACTTGTGGCACGCCATGAGACACGATGGTGATGACAGCCGATCATCAGGTTGGAACCGGCGCTTCATTGAAGAGCAATTCAATCAAGAAACTGCCGACAAGCTTCGATGTGTGCTGATGAAGATCTGGCGCGATGATCACCCAACCTTTCCCAGCGAAAGGCCCGAAGGTGAGCGCAATAGATTTCTTGTACGTTGGCAACTTGGTCTGGCCGCGATATATGCCGAATCAGAGGACCCAGACTGGGCAGCTAAACTCAGCGCTGCAGAAGCTGAGCTAGCCGCGCGGTACGCTCTGATTGAACTGAACGGCCTTCCCCAATGGATCGAGTGTCTCGGAGATATACACCCAAACGCTTTGGACCGGACGCTTGGAAATGAACTGTCGTGGGAGCTGAGCCAGCCGCCAGGTGAGCATGCACATTCAGGCCTGCTTCAAGGAATTGGTTATACGCCAAAGAGAGCCGCAAGACTATTTTTGCCACGGCTGGAATCTTGGTTAGATGCCGGCGGGGATCGGATCAATGGCGCAGATAACGCGACTGGGATGACCGAAAGGGTTCGGAACGTCACACGGGTTATCTTGAAGCATGGCAATGATTTGGAAATTGAGAGACTTCGAGAACGGGCACTCCAAAGATTGGAGCAGCAATTGCCGTTTGCGCTGCGTGTTGTTTGGTTGCGTACCTTGATGCGGAGTGATCCGCGGGCGGGTGTCGAAAAGCTGGCTGATCAGATCGAGATAGTTGAACCATCTGAGCGATCAGACGCTGTGACATGGCTGGCCAGGCTCTTTGGAGATAGCCAATACGGAATTGGGTTGAGTGACGAAAGATTCACGCCGCAATTACTGCTGCGGCTGCTTCGCCTGGCCTATCGCCACGTTCGAATTAGAGACGATGTGCACCACGAAGGAACCTATTCACCGGACACTCGAGACAACGCAGAGCAGGCACGCAATAACATTGTATCGGCGTTGTTCAACGCGAAGGGCGAGGGGGGCTTCGCTGCAAAACTCGAGATGGCCGCAGATCCTTTGTGCGCTCATTTCAAGGATCGCATTTTGGCTGTGGCAGAAGAGAATTGGGCGCAAGAGATTGATGCTAACGCATTTGATGAGGCTCAAGCGGTAGCGCTTGATCGAAGGGGGGAAGCGTCTGCCTCAACGAATGAAGCCATGTTTGCGATTATGAAGGATAGGCTGTCTGATCTCGATGACCTTCTTCTCCGTGATGCTTCACCGCGAGAGGCTTGGGCAAGGATATCAGATGAGAAGGTCATGCGTCGAGAAATCGCGCGAGAGCTGAGCCATACCGCCAACTCGATCTACACTGTGGACCAAGAGGCCGTAACCGCAGACGAAAAAGAAACTGATATCAGATTGCGTTCCGTAGCCTCTAACTATGAGGCGGTGATCGAACTCAAGCTCGGGGATAAACGAACAGCTAAAGACTTGCGCGATACAATCGAGAATCAGCTGGTGAAAAAGTACATGGCAGCGGAGCACAGCCGGGCCGGTGCTTTGATGGTGACCCTTGCGAAAGATCGGACGTGGAAACATCCGGATGAAGGCCATAGTATCAACGTGGACGAACTTTTCTCCCTGCTGCGCAAAGAGGCGGAACGGATTGAAGAAGCGTTGGGTGGTGCCGTCTCAGTAGCTGTACATTTTCTTGACTTGCGGCCTCGGTTACCCCTTGAGAATGCCCGTTAAATAACCAAGGGCGGGCCGCACCCCAAAGGCAGAGCCGGTTGCGGCCAGGCTGATGGTGGCGGGGCCGGGGCTGCCCATCAGGGGCAAGGCCGCCAGCCAGAGAAGAAGAAGATTTTCCATCATTGTCGATGCGCCCGATCTGTAAATGCCGGTTTGGCTAAGCCGTTCGGATCAAGAGTGACATGTTTTGCGCGGGGGCGTCTTGAACGATATTGGCAATTTTGTGCGGATTAATCTTTTCCGTACAGGACGTGCTGGGCGTTTTCGGCGGCTTGGGTCAGGGCGTTTAATAAGGTATCGCGGTTTTGATCGAGCAAGGTGGGCGATGCGCCAAAGACCGAAAAGGCCGAAACCATGGTGCCGTGGCGCGTGGTGATGGGGACGGCGATGGCGTAAATATCGTGTTCGCGTTCGCCATTGTTGGTGGCAAAGCCCGCCTTGCGGATTTGGGCCAATTCGGATTTGAGTGCGGCCAGATCGGTGATGGTGTGATCGGTCATGCGGGCAAGCGTGGCCTTGGCGAAATAGCGGTCCTGATCGGCCGGTTTCATGTGGGCCAGCCATAGTTTGCCATGCGCGGTGCAAAAGGCATCAAGCTGTGATCCGATGCGGATATCGACATACAGCGCCCGGTGGGGCAGGGCCTTGGCAATGCAAACCGCCATATCGTGATCAAAGGCGGTGGCCATGCAGGCCTCGCCCGTTTCAGAGGCCAATTGATCCAAAATCGGTTGAAGGATGCCCGGCAAGTTGCCGTCATGCATCACCCGGTCCCCAAGATCGGCAAACATATATCCCAACCGAAAGACCCCGCGCGATGTGACGCGCAACGCCCCGGCATGAACCAGTGTGTGCAAAAACCGGTGGGCGGTGATCATGTTGATGCCCAGCGCGTCGGCGGTTTCCTGTGCGGTCAGTTCAACTTTGCCGACCGCAAACAGATCAAGAATTTTAAACGCCTTAAGCACGGAGCCATTGAGCTGACTGGTC
The DNA here is from genome assembly GCF_011806425.1 of Thalassospira lucentensis. Lineage (GTDB taxonomy): Bacteria > Pseudomonadota > Alphaproteobacteria > Rhodospirillales > Thalassospiraceae > Thalassospira > Thalassospira lucentensis_B. The sequence continues at coordinate 64,290 of NZ_JAATOV010000003.1, forward strand.
ATGTTGGTTTCCGGGGTTGTTTGCGTGCGCGGTTGCTTGACGGCAGGCTTCGTTCACGAATAAACTATATTATAAATCATATTTCAAATATAGAATTATCAAATGCGAAGGGCAAGAGGCGTCTGATGACGAACGAGAACCGGCACGTAAGCGAAACATCCGAAACATCCGCAGCATTGGAGGCATCTGGTGCATCCAAGCCAGCTGGCCAAATTACCCTGACCGCCGGTGGGGCGGTGTTGGCCCGGATGAAGGCGATTGGGATTGATTATATCTTTGCCAATTCGGGTACGGATTTTCCGCCGATCATCGAAGGACTGGCCGAGGCCGCCGCCAAGGACATCAAGCTTCCGCATGCGTTGATCATGCCGCATGAAAATGCCGCGATGGGCATGGCGCATGGCTATTACTTGGCGACCGGCAAGGCGCAGGCGGTGATGGCGCATACCAATGTGGGGCTTGCCAATTGTGCGATTGGGGCCATCAATGCCGCCACCGAACATGTGCCGGTTGTGTTGATGTCGGGCCGGACGCCGGTGATGGAAAAGGGCCGCCTTGGCGCGCGCACCGTGCCGATTGGCTGGGGCCAGGAAATGCGCGATCAGGCGGCGATGGTCCGTGAATCCACCAAATGGGAATATGAACTTAAATTTCCCGAACAGGTGCCCGATGTGGTGGACCGGGCCTATGCGATTGCGTCCTCTGTGCCCAAGGGGCCGGTTTATGTCAGCCTGCCGCGCGAAGTTTTGTGTGAACCGTGCCCGGGCGATCAGATTGACAGTCCGCTTCGCATGCAGCCAGTTCAGGTTGCCCCGCCGCAACCGAGTGTTGAGGCCGCCGCCGATATTCTGGCGAATGCCAAAAACCCGGTGATCATTGCCCAGCGCGGGACGGGAACCGAGCAGGCGTTTGGGCGCTTTGCCGAACTGGTTGATCAATGGGGCATTCCGGTGGTGCAATACTGGGCGATCCAGCTTGCCCTTGATACCGATCATCCGATGCAGGCGGGCATGGACCCGGCCCGGTGGTTAAAGGATGCCGATGCGGTGGTGGTGATTGATTGTTTGGCCCCATGGTCGCCTGATATTCATGAATTGCGCGGCGATTGCAAAGTGGTGCAGATCGGGCAAAATCCACTTTATTCCCGGTTCCCGGGGCGGAATTTTGCCGCCGATCTTTCGCTGTGTGGGGAAACCGGCGATGTGATCATGATGCTGGCCGATGCGATGGATTGCCGGTATGGGGATCATAAATCGGTGTGCGCGGATCGTCGGGAAACGGTCGCTGCCATCAATGCCGAAACCCGCAAAAAGGCGCTGGCAACGGCGGATGCCGGGGCGGTGGACCCGATGAGCAAGGCCTTTGTTTCGCGTTGCTTGTCCGAAGCAATCGCCAATCGCCCGGCGACGGTGTTTTCCGAGCTTGGCTGCCCGCTGGAGCCGTTGTCGTTATCGGACCATAGCAGTTGGTTCCAAGAACCGCATTCAGGTGGGCTTGGCTGGTCGTTCCCGGCATCGATGGGCTATCAATTGGCCGATAAGGATAAGCTTGTCGTCGCGACCATGGGCGATGGGTCCTATATGTTTGCCAACCCGACGGCGTGCCATCAGATTGCCGAGGCGCTTGAACTGCCGATCCTGATCCTTGTTTTGAACAACAATGAATGGGGGGCGGTGCGCCAATCGGTGGCGGGGATGTATCCGGATGGCTATGCGGCGAAAACCAATGAAATGCCGTTAACCGCCCTTAAACCCAGCCCGGATTTCACCAAGGTTGCCGAGGCCAGCCGCGCCTGGGTTGCCAAGGCCAACCGTGCCGAAGATTTGCCCGGAATTTTACGCGATGCGATCAAGCATATCGATACCAACCGCACCCATGCGCTGGTTGAGGTGACGATTGCGCCGTAACGGCGTTGATGGGCACCAGTGACGAAGACGGGCACGGATCAGATCGGTGCCCGTTTTTATATGTACACAGATCGCCATCGCCCTATGATCGCGGGCGGTATGCCAGATAAAAACCAAAAAGGTCGAAAGCGCAGCGATGACAATCACGAAAGACGATGGGGTAACTCAGGGAAATGCTGCGCAAAAGAATGTTGGGTCAAAGCCCGACATTGATGTGCATGACGGGGTGGTGTTGCTTGATAGCGGGGTGAACTTTGTGGGCGAGCAGGTGCATTACCCAAAAGGTGTCGCCAAGATCAAATCAATGCTGGCGACCATGGAACCCGGGCAAACCACCGGCTGGCACAAACATGGTGTGCCGACGTATGGCTATATCCTTGAGGGTCAGATTACGGTTGATTACGGCGATGCGGGTAAGACGACCTATTATGCCGGGGACGGGGTTCTTGAGGCGATGGATCATTGGCATGATGGGGTGAATGATGGGGATGTGCCCGCCCGTGTCGTGGTTGTCTTTATGGGGGCCGAAGGGGCACAGAACGTGATTTATCCGGATGATCAGCTAGGCGATGATGCCGGTCAAGCGAACGCGTTGGGCAAAAAGCCGTAATCGCGTGCGGTGTTTTGCGGGCTGTTTATCCAGAATTTTCTGTGTGGAAAACGATATTTCACAAAGTGTTAAGTGATTTTTTGAATATTTATGCCTAGTTTGCTAGCAGGTTGAAATGCCTGCTTGCATCGCAGGCAAATTCATTATTTGATTGATGCGATATTTCTTAAAAGGAGCCACCATGGATCGTGTTGTTGGAACATCAGGACGGATTGCGTTTGCCAGTGCGATGCGCAACCTGCTTGCGGATGTGTATCCCGAACATGACCATGCCGAATTGGTGCGCCGCGTGTTTGAGGTTCTTGGCCTGCCGCTTGAGGGGGATGGACCGGAACCGTGCGAAGAAAACCTGCGCAAGTGGGATCAGCGCGATGCGTTTTTGATCACCTATGGCGATAGCATCCATCAGGACGGCAAAAACGGCCTTGAGAGCCTGAACGCGTTTCATAGCAAATGGCTTAAAGACTGGCTGACCGGGGTGCATATCCTGCCGTTTCATCCGTTTACGTCTGATGATGGCTTTTCGGTCAGTGATTTTAGCATGCTTCGCCCGGAACTTGGCACGTGGGAAGATGTCGCCGCGTTATCGGAAAATGCCACCGTGATGGCCGACCTTGTCGCCAACCATATTTCCGCATCCCACCCATGGTATCAGCAGTTTTTGGCCGGGGAAAAACCCGGTGTCGATTACATCAAAACAGCCAGCCTTGAGGATGATTTATCCGACGTGGTGCGCCCGCGCAGCCATGCGTTGCTGAATGATGTTGTGACCAAAAATGGCGAAAAACACGTTTGGTGTACGTTTAGCTATGATCAGGTCGATCTGGATTACGGCAACCCGGATGTGTTTTTTGAAATCCTGAAAATTGTTCTGGAGTACCTTAAGCACGGGGTGCGGGTTGTGCGCCTTGATGCGATTGGGTTTATCTGGAAAGAAGCCGGGACCACGTCGATCAATCTTGAACAAACCCACAAGATTATCAAGGCGTTGCGATTGGCGACCAATGCGGTGCATCCGGACGCGATTTTCATCACGGAAACCAATTTGCCGCTGTTGGAAAACCTTTCTTATTTCGGCAATCAGGATGAAGCGCACCTGATTTATAACTTCTCGCTGCCGCCAGTGATTATTCACGCGTTGCTGAGCGGGCGGAGCAATTATATCCGCAAATGCATCATGGCGATGCCACCGGCCCCGGCGGGCTGCACGTTCTTTAACTTTACCGCCAGCCATGATGGTATTGGGTTGCGCCCGGCCGAAAACCTGATCCCGGATGAGGATATTGATGGTTTGCGCGATCATGCGGTCAAGATGGGTGGCCAGGTCAGTTACCGTGCGCTTAAGGGCGGCGGGCAAAAGCCTTATGAGTTGAATGTCACCCTGTTTAGCATGTTGGCCGAAAACTTTGCCGGTGAAGCGACCATGGGGCTTGAGCGGTTTGTCATGAGCCAGGCGATTGCCATGTCGCTTGAAGGTATTCCAGCCATTTACATTCAAACCATCCTGTCGACGCAAAATGATCAAAAGGCGTTTGAGGAAACCGGCATTCCGCGCCGCCTTAATCGCAAGGTCTGGCAGCTTGACGATGCCGAACGGGTCTTGACCGAAGAAGGTCCGGCCAAATCGGCATTTGATCAGTTGCGCGCATTGATGTCGATCCGCGAAGGGCAGCCCGCATTTCACCCCAATGCCACGCAATATACCCTTAACCTTGGGTCGGAATTGCTGGGTGTTTGGCGTCAGTCACATTTGAATGAACAAAGCATTTTCTGTGTGTTTAACCTGACGGAAAGGCCACAAGAGCTTGATCTGTCGAAAATCAATCTGATCATGACCGAAGGCTGGCAAGAGCTGATTACCCAGCAAGTGATCGAGGATTATGATGGGGTTTTGACACTGGCGCCGTATCAGATCGTCTGGATTTCCAACACAGATGGCCGCAACCGCACCGAAAGCCGCCTGTTGCAGCGGTACCGGGATGCGATGCCGGTGTAAGGACTGCGTAGCGCGAGCTATTCATCCTTCCCGCGTGCGGTATCTGAAAACACAAAGCTGAATTTCCAAAGAACGAAGTGTCCCACCTTGCGTGGGCCGCTTCGTTGCGGCGTTTTTGACGGTGCGCTGGTGAGGCGTGGTGGGTGAAAACCGGCAATTTCGGGGTGTGTTAGCCTTGTCCTGGCGGGGTGGCTTTCCCATTTTTGGTTTTAGGGGATAAGAGGCTGGCCGTTTTGGGTTTTGGGGCAGCGCGGTGGTTCTGAGAGGGAAGGTATGGCGCGGTTTCGACCAAGAGAGAGCAAGGAGCTTGTATCTGACGCGATCCCTGTGGAAGCGCCGTATGAAGCCCATCGGCTGTTGGCGTTTTGGAAAGACCATGCGCGCGATGGGATGATCCCCAGTCGTGATGATTTTACGCCCGATAACTTGCTGCTGTGGATCGAAGATATCAGCATTTATGAATATCATCCGGAAAAGGACGATTATCAGATTTTGCTGGAAGGTGAGAATATTGTCGCGTTGAGCGGGGAAGACTGGCGCGGGGCCTATGCCCGCGAAATCGATTGTCGCTATGCCGCATCGTTGCATGCAGCATTGTCAAAGGCGCGCCGCACGGGGCAGGCGCAAATTCATCTGGTTCATATTTTTCAGAAACAGTGGCTGCGCGGGGTGCGGTTGTTATTGCCCGTGCGCCGGGTTGGCAAGCGTGAGGGGGAGGAAGATCTTCTTCAAATCTTCCTCGCCATTTTTCCGATGCCAGCCGAATAGCGCACAAGCCGGTTATGATCAGGGATCAGCAGGAGATGCGTGGGCTGATCACAGGGGCCGAGTTATTCGGCGGGTTATTTGCCAATATCCATGTCGTTGAGGTCATCTTCGACCGCACCCGAGAGATGTTCGAAGATATCGCCCATCGCACTTTCAACGCGCTGCCAGCTTGGAATGAACGGGCTTTCGAGCGGGTTTTCAAGATAGTGCTGACCGGCACTGATGATGACTTCGGACAGGACCTCGACGCATTTTTCTTCTTCGTCACGGTTGATCTTTAGCCCGTTAAACAGGGCATCGGCGCGGTATTGTTCGATCAAATCCAAGGCCACACGATAATAGGTCGCCTTTAGGGTGCGGAAGGTTTCCGGGGTAAATACCGTGCCCTGGGTGGCGAGTTTGCGGAACAGGGATTTGGCAATGTCACTTGCCATGCGTGACAGGCCGTCATCTTTTTCGGCCGGGTCAAATTCGCGGTGTTTATGGTCATAAATATCGGCGATATCGACCTGGGCCAAACGATGGACCGTATGGTTGCGATACATTTCCGACAGCATGGAAACTTCAAGCCCCCAATCGGACGCCACGCGCAGGCCATAGGCCACATCGGTGCGAATGGCAATTTCGCCCGACAGCGCGTAGCGGAAGGAATCAAGATAATTGAGGAAATCGGTTTTGCCGACCACCTGTTTGAGTGCGCGGATCAAGGGGGTGACAAACAGGCGGCAAACGCGGCCCTTAAGCGTGCCATTGGCAACGCGGGCGTAATATCCCTTGGCAAAGGCGAAGTTAAACGCCGGATTGGCAATCGGATACATCAGTTTGGCCGGAAGGTCGGGCGTGTAGGTCGCGATATCGCAATCATGGATACCAATGACCGAACTGCGCCCGGTGGCCAGTGTATAGCCCATGCAATACCAAACATTTCGGCCCTTGCCCGGCTCGTACCGCGCCAGATCAAAATCAGCCAGACGATCATGCACACCGCGCAGGCGCGGGCCATCATTCCACAGAATGCGCACATGTTGCGGCAGGTCTTTGAAAAATTCGCGCGCGTGCAAATATTGCTGTGCATTCGCACGATCAAGCCCGACAACGATTTGATCGATATAGGTGGCTTGTTTCAGGCCATTGAGGATGGTCGTCATGGCCGGTGTTTCAAGTTCGGAATACAGGCAGGGCAGGATAAGTGTTTGGCGCCGTTGTCTTGCGAAGGCGCTCATTTCATAGGCGAGTTCTTCGGGGTTGCGGTCAAGAATACGGTGCAGCGTCGTGATGGGGCCGCCCTGATGAAAATCAGCCATGAAGTACCTCGCTTTTCTTATTGGTATTGGTGATGTGATCAAGAATGGATTGAAGTGCCGCATTCCAGCCCGCCGGGCCGGGATAAGGTGCGATCCTAAGATCGGGATGTGTCAGAAGGGGTTCGGTGTTTGTGCCGCGTTTTGGCGGAATTTGCACCGCGATATCGGCCGCGGCCAACATCGGAATATCATTGGCGGAATCGCCCAGCGCGATGGTGGTGATGCCGCTGGTTTTCGCGGTGCTGTCCCTCTCATTTGCGTCATCGGTACCGGTGGTGCTTGGCGCGCCGTTAAGGCGCCCGCCAGCAATCAGCCGTTCGATCATCCGCGTCATGGCCGCCCCCTTGTTGGATGGGCCGCACAGAGTATGGAAACGTCCGCCTTTGACTAGCTTTAGCGAAAATTGCGCGGCGATGTCGGTGGCAATCGCGATGTCTTGTTCGCTGGGTTGCCAGATCAACGGGTCAGAGCAATGGCGTTGCCCGGCCCGGATCGCATCATCAAGCGGCAGGCCGGTTTCAGTCGCGATGATTTCGGGCGATACGGTGCGAAAGCTGCCCAGCGGGACATTGATCGCGGCCCGGATTTTTTCGCGCGCATCATCGATTTTTTGCGGCAGGGGGCCGGGTTGTTCGATTTCATCACCCAGCGAAATGACCCCGCCATTTTCGCCAATCAACCCGTCAAACAGGCCGAAATTTTGTTGGATATGATTAAGTTCGGCCAGTGTTTTCGATGATACCGCGATCAGTGGGATGCCGGATGCATGAATGCGTTCGATCGCAGGACGGGCATCGTCCCAGCGATAGTCATCATGATCAAGAAGTGTGCCGTCAAGATCGGTGAAAATGGCGATGTTACCTGATTTTTGCATCGTCCCGTTCTGCCCGTATTTTTTTGAATTATTAGACACCCCTGGATGAAGGGCCGGACGCACAGCTTAGCACAGCGATTGTGGCAGTGCGACAGTAGCACGATGAATTTTTACGCAAGATGTTGTTTTGATGAAAAATAATGCGTATTGCCCCGCAGGCGATTTTGATGGTGTGATGCATTCGTTTGGCGTTAGGGTGATTTTACGCACGGCTGTAAAGGTTTGGGGTTTTAAATGGCATCTTGCCGATGGTTCCCGGTGGTTTTGTTCTGCTTGATGGCGGTGTTTGCCACCATCGACCAAATACGACCATCGCATGCGGCGGGTCACTCAGGTGTACATCACGTAAGTCACGGATCGTTGTGGCATGCCCCCGGATCGGATGGGGCGCGTGGGCGTGGGCAAAAGCCCCTTAACGGGGATGCCAAAACACGCCCGATGACATCAGATGCCTCAGCACCCTCGCGCGAGATTGTTTTTGCGGTGGGCAATTGGGCGCCGATGGTTGGCGAAAATGCCGAGGGGTTTGGCATTCATTCCAAACGCGTTATCGCGGTGTTTAAGGCAATGGGGTATCACCCGCGACTTGAATTTATGCCGTGGCGGCGGGCCTATGAACTAACGCGCCGCGGGGAATATGCCGCGACATTTTCATGGGTGCAGTCATTTGATCGTGGCGAACAGTTTTACATTCCCGAGCATCCGATCGCGCAATCCAATCAAACGTTCTTTTATAAAAAGTCGCGCTTCCCCAATGGGCTTGATCTTACGTCGCTCAGCGATTTGGCCGACTTTGGCCTGCGCCCGGTTGGGGTGGCGTCCTATTGGTATGAAGAGGCCTATGATTATTTGGGGATTCCGGCCGATATGGTGACCAATCCGGAATCCGCGTGGCGGTTTTTGGATGCCAACCGTGCGGACGTGTTTTTAGAAGAAGAAGAGGTCGGCAAGCGTGATATGGCGGCGTATCTTGGCCCTGATGCGCAAGAACGCTATGTGATTTCGGCGCCGGTCAAAACAGACGATATGTTCGTTTTCTTTTCCCGGCAGCATCCCGATGGCTGGTCACTTGCCACGGCGTTTGATGCGTTTCTTGAGACAGAAGAAGGTCTGGCATTATGTCGCCAATGGCGCGCCTGTGCCAAGGCTGCCAAGGTGCCGGTCAGCAACTACCCGCAATAATTCGCGGCCCGTTCGCTGGGCTATGATCGGCTGTTAAAACCAATCGCACAGTATCCATAACTGTGTCGCCATACATGTTCGATTTGTCCGGTTATTATCCCGGTTTGTCCATTCTTCCCACAGATGTTCAGGCGTATTGTTTCCTTGGGCAGGGCCGTTGAACGGTTCTTAATCCCGATAAAAAAAGAAACATAAAACATTGATCTTGTGAGGAAAACGTCATGCACGTCCCTGTTGTCATTGTCGGCTCAGGCCCGGCAGGCCTGCTTTTATCCCATCTGTTGCATGTGCAGGGCATTTCATCGGTTATCTTGGAACGCAAAAGCCGCGACTATGTCGAAGGTCGCGTGCGCGCCGGCGTTTTGGAGATGGGCACGGTTGGCCTGATGGAGCGTGTCGGCGTTGATGCGCGCATGAAAAAAGAAGGCATCGTGCATGGCGGCATCTATATCAGTGTCAATGGCACGCGCCAGCATGTGAATATCGAAGAATTAACCGGCGGATCGACGGTGATGGTCTATGGCCAGACCGAAGTGACCAAGGACCTGATTGCAGCACGGCTTGCCCATGGCGGCGAGATCGTGTTTGAGGCCGAAGACGTCAGCCTGCATGACATTGAAAGCGATAAGCCGCGCGTTCGTTATATGAAGGACGGCAACCCGGTAGAGCTGACATGTGATTATATTGCCGCCTGTGACGGGTTCCATGGGGTGGGGCGCCAAACAATGCCCGGTGTGAAGGAGCTTGAAAAAGTATACCCGTTTGGCTGGCTGGGGGTGTTGGCCCATGCCAAGCCGGTGGCAGACGAGCTGATTTATGCCAAGCATGACCGGGGGTTTGCGCTGTGTTCGATGCGGTCCGAAACCGTGGTGCGCCATTATGTTCAGGTGCCAAGTTCCGATAAAATCGAAGATTGGTCCGATGACCGGTTTTGGCAGGAATTGCGCACACGTCTTGGCGAAGAAGACGCCGAATTGGTCAATGAAGGCGAGGTGTTTGAAAAAAGCATCGCCCAGTTGAGGAGCTTTGTCGCCGAACCGATGCAGCATGGGCGATTGTTTCTGGCCGGGGATGCGGCCCATATTGTGCCGCCAACCGGGGCAAAGGGGCTTAACCTTGCGGCGAGTGACGTGCATTACCTGTCAGAGGCATTGATCGCGAAATACAAACATAATCGATCTGATTTGATGGAAAGCTATTCCGACACGGCCTTGGCCCGGGTGTGGAAGGCCGAGCGGTTTTCATGGTGGATGACCACGATGCTGCATCAATTTGACGATGATTGGCAGTTTGATGGCCGCATTCGCGATGCGGAATTGAGCTATATTTTGTCGTCAAAAGCCGGATTAACGACACTTGCGGAAAATTATGTCGGCTTGCCGTATTAATTTTTGCGCGGTGTGCTGATTTATTATTGGCGGAGTATCGCGGTTTTTTGGCGTTTTTTGCAAATGTGCGGATCGTGTGTTGGGGCTGCCCGCAAAAGATCACAATTAAATGCGGAACTCATGGCGTACCAAACACGTTCTTTGTGTGTAGCTGTTTTCAATCAAATAGGAGAAAACCATGGTTGCCAAGACCGATACGACTGCTGATAGCGCGAAACTTCAGGCTGATGTCGACATGCTTCGCAAAGATCTGGCGGAAGTAACCCGCACCCTGAAGACCATGGGTAGCGACGCCGCACACAGCACGACCCAGGCTGCTGCCGAGCGCATTCGCGAGGTTTCCGGCCAGGCGCGTGATCAGATTGACCACGCACGTGACGTGGCTGTTGAACATGTGCGTGACCGTCCGCTGACTTCTGTTGCTGTAACATTTGGTGTGGGCTTGCTGATCGGGCGTCTGCTTCAGAAATGATCGATCAGTTAACCGACGCACTGACCGAACTGGCAAAGGCCGCAGCTGCAAAGCTTGCGGTTTTTGCCATGATCGGCGTGGTCTTGTTGATTGGGATCGGGTTCCTGTTGGCCGCGGCCTTTATGGCGGTGGCCGCCAAGTTTGGTGCGATTGCAGCAGCCGTTGCATTCGGGTTGGGCATGATCGTTCTGGCATTGGTTGGCCTTGCCATCATGATGCAGCGCGATCCGGGCGAGTTCATTGCACGCCCCGCCGCCGAGCAAAAACCGGCACGTACCGAAGATGACGTTGTGTTTGATCTTTTGATCCATGCCGCAACGGCAGGGTACGCCACCGGGCAGGGCAATAAGCCCGGCATGCAAAGCGGGCTGGAGCAGATGGTCGATGATTTAAACGCGCTTGGCGTGTTTGATCGCCCATCACAGAAGGCCGAAAAGGCCGCACGTGAAGCACAAGCACAGGCCGAGGAACATGCCAAGGCCGCAGCGGCGGCTGCTGCAACTGCGGCGGCACAGCACCCGACACCGGAACCATCAGCCGGACTTGATGTTGATCCAAAATTTGATCCGACGGCGGATATAAAAATGGCGGGACGCTAATGCGGGCCCGCCATTTTTTTATGACTAAATATCTCTTTGGGGTTTAGGCCCCGCAGCGGCTTATTCGCCGTGGAAATGCACCGTGCCGATAAAGGGCAGGTTGCGGTTGTTCTGGGCATAGTCGATGCCATACCCAACCACGAATTCATCGGGAATATCAAAGCCACAGAAATTGATCGGAATTTCGACTTCGCGGCGCGACGGCTTATTCAAAAGCGTGCAGATTTCCAGACGATTTGGATCGCGGGTATTGAGCAGGCGGACAACTTCCGACAGGGTATAACCGGTATCGATGATGTCTTCGACCAGAAGGACGTCCTTGCCACGGATTTGACCATCAAGGTCTTTGACGATGCGCACATTGCGCGAACTTTCCGTGGAATCGCCATAGCTTGAAGCAACCATGAAGTCGACTTCGACCGGAACGGTCAGTTTGCGGGCCAGATCGGCGATGAAAACAAAAGAACCCCGCAGAAGGCCAACAACAATCAGCTTTTCGGTATCTTTGAAACTTTCATTGATCTCGGCGGCAAGCGCATCAATCTTCACAGAAATTTCGTCCGCTGTAATCAGCGGCTTAACATCGTAATCGGCCATAAAATCCGGTCCTGAAGCGTTATGATGTGGTGTGCTGTTTGCTAGCATAGGCAGCGCGCCTTGACCAGCCTATGAATGGTAACAGAAGTATATATGGGCAAGGTCGGTGGATATTTGTCGCGTTAACCGCGAAGCATGCATCGCTATTGCACGTATTGGTGCGAATAGCGTGATCAGGTGACAAATGACGATGTGATTTAAAAATCACGCGGCCTTAAAAATGACGGGTGTGTCGCCGTCGTGCCATTGGTCGTATTTGGTCATGGCGCGTTCAAAGTAGCTTGAGGCCAGAAAGTCCGACAGCCAGCGTTGCACATGGACAAACGGCATGGCGTCAAAGGCGTCCTTGTCGGTATTGGCAAATTGGCGGACAAAGGGCGCGATCGCAAAATCGGCCAAGGCCGGGCGCGTGCCAAACAGATATTTGCCAACCGCCAAACGACCATCAAGGCGATTGAGGATTTTCTCGGCATCGCGGCGATGTTCGGCCGGATCGGCATTTTCGTAGCGGGTATGATATTTGTAGCGATCCAGATGATGTTTGAACGGCCCATCATTTTGCGCGATCAGGCTGAGCATATCGTCGAGCGTGCCGCTTTCGGGTGTCAGCCATTCATTGGGATCGTTTTCGGCCAAGGCCCAGACCATGATTTCCAGGCTTTCGTCGATCACACTGCCATCGGGCAGGATCAGAACCGGCACGGTTGCCTTGGGCGATGCGTCGATCATGCTTTGGGGTTTGTCGCGCAACACAACTTCGCGCAGTTCGACGTCAATCTGTGCGGCAAGCAACGCCATGCGTGCGCGCATCGCATAGGGACAGCGCCGGAAGCTATAAAGCACCGGGCGGTCTTGCTGGCTGGTGCCTTTGGGGGCGGTTTTACCGTCGCTTTGCGGCTGTGGGGCAGGGTTGGTTTCGGTCATATATTTGGCTTACCTGCTGCTTGGTGTGATTGCAACCGCTTTGCCGATGTTTGCTGATAAAACCAGAAAAGGGCGATGTTCGATTGGAAATTTCGCGCAATGGTCCCTATCTGTGAGGCAGGTTTAATTGGCCGGTATTGACCAGTATGTCCTGTTTGGGAATGGGCGTTGTCTTTGCGGGCCGTTAACACCAGAAGCCTTGGTTCAGACATATCTTACCCCTGATGGCGGTAAATTTTGATCAAATCGGTCTTTTTTGCCGCTGCACACTTGATTTCAGGGGCGGATTTGTGAAAGGACAATAGCTTATAGATGAAAGTCGCACAGGAAGACGGGCAGCCATGACATGGCGCTTTTGATTTCCTGTATTCTGACAGATAGACGCCGAGTGGAAAGAACGAGGGACAAGTCCTATGACACCGACCGAAATTGCGCGCGTTACCGATTACCTGCGCCGCACCTTTGACAATAAACTCATTGCAATCGATGCGCCGAAGAAAAAAGGCCAACCGATCGAAATGCGTGTTGGCGATGAATTCGTCGGTGTCGTGCATCGTGACGAAGATGAAGGCGAGGTCAGCTATTCGCTGAATTTGGTCATTCTTGAAGAAGACCTGCCGCCGGCACCGTAATTTTCGGGCATTGCGCGAACCACCATAAAAACCCAATACAAAACGCCCCGTGCCATATGGCCGGGGCGTTTTTGTATGTCCTGATTGTACCGCTTGATCGATGTGGGGAAACAAAAGCCATGCGCGCACGTTGATAAAGAAACTGGTTTACACCCTGTTTTTTCATCAAAGGACGCACATGGAAACATGGATTGAACAACACGCCACATTGCTTCAGGTCGGGGTAAGTTTGGCGACATTGCTGATCTGGATTTTCTATGCGCAACTGCTGTTTGCAAGTTACCGGCGCGTGCGCAGACCAAAAATCGTGATCAATCAGATGATGGGCCATTCCGACAAAGCCCGGTTCATGATCAGCAATATGAGCCAGGAAGCCATTCATATTGATAAGGTTCTGGTCTGTATGGGCACCGGGGATGACTGCGTTTACCAACAGGTCACAGACATTGATCCCGACCAAGAAGCCAAACGCGAAGACCCCAAATCCATGCTCTCGGCCAAGCTTAATGAAGTCACCGTGCAAGGGCCGCTGGAGGCGGGCAAGTGCATTGAATTGGGCGCGTTTCAGAACCTTTTGGATCGGGTCGGGCGTCAGCAATATCAGAAAACGGGTGACGCGGGCCAAGCGGATAGCCTGCCAAACTGTGATGCCGTGGGCAATGGCGCGGAATGCCGGGTCGAGATCATTGTGATCGCGGTTTATAGCTCGGAAAAAGGGGTGATTGGTGCCAGCCGGGCGTTTGTTTGCCAAGAAGACGGCCTGTTACGCCCGGAAAACGTTCAGACCACCCAGCATGCCGGTTTCTTCGCACGCCGCCGAATGGCGCGGCTGCATGAGCAGTATGTTTAAGGTGCGCCTGTCTTAAAACTCCAATTCGCCGGCGCAATACCGGGGGCAACAATCGGGCGGGGCGTATCGCCCGATTGTTTTGTGGTGATGTGATGGGCCTGCGGAATTTAGGCGGCTGTTTTGGCGTCTTCGGATTTGATGACTTTGTGGTTGTCTTCGTTCATCCCAAGTTTCCAATAGCTTGAGATGTAAAAGTCATCTTTGCCAAGGCCGCGATCAGTGCGGAAATAGCTGCGCAGTTCCTTCATCGAGGTGAATTCACAGGCCGCCCACACCGACGGGCGTCCGTCATGCCAAGGCAGCTTTTTGACAACGTCGCTAAGCGCTGTGTTTTGCGTGCCCGGATGGGGATTGATTACCCATTCGATGGTGATGTTATCGGGTTTGATCAAATTTTGCATGTCGGCTTCGGATTGGACTTCGATCACCGCATAGCCGCGGGCATCGGCGGGCAGAATTTCAAGATTGACCGACATGGCGGGAAGGGCGGTCATATCGCCGGCAATCAAGAACCAGTCCGCAGTTGGGTCCACAAGCTTTTTCGGGCCGGGGCCGCCGACGGTGATCACGTCACCGGGTTTGCAATCAACCGCCCAGTTTGACGCCGGGCCGCCATGATCATGGTCATCATCGGATGCGCCATGCATGACGAAATCAAGATCGATCACGCGGCCCTGATCGGTGATGCGGTCATGACGCACGGTATAGGTCCGGCGCAAAACGCGGTCCTTTTCATCGTCCTTAATCGGGAAGATCAGTTTGACATAGGCACTTGCCTGATCTTTTGGGAAGTCTTTGATGCCATCACCGCCAAGGGTGACGCGCAGCATGTTTGGGGTGACGTATTGTTTGCCAATCACGGTCAGATCGCGCGGGGCAGGTTTACTCATTTCAAACTCCTAAGTCCGGTTCGCGATGTTTGATTTTGGATCGCGTTTTATGCTGTGGGCTTAATCGCAACCATCAAGGTTATCGGCCATCAGATTGGCGATATTGACGAAATCTGCGATTTGCTGCTGGCTAAGGCCGCGGGTCATGCGGGTTCTGACTTCTTGTTCGACACTGCGAAACTTGGTCATCAGGGTTTCGCCCGCGGCGGTCAAATGCAGGGTTTGGCTCCGTCGATCTTCGGGGTGGGGGCGTCTTTCTATTAGCCCCTCGTTTTCGATTTCTTTGATCAGCCGGGTGATCCGGCCTTTGTCCTGACCGGATTTTTCGGCCATTTGCTGGGCGGTGATGCCCGGCAGTTTGATGATCCATTTCAACACGCGCTTGTGCGACATCGGCATGGGCATGTCAGCAGCTTGCATGGCGTTCATTGTTTTGCGCTTATAGGCATGCACCAACCGATGCAGGGTTTCGCCGGGCACATGGATGTTGGTTTGCGCCACATCGTCGCCGTTTTGTGCGGGATTGGCGACGTTGGTGATGTGCGCGGTGTCGTTGTCTGTGTCAGCGGTGCGATCTTGGGTCATGGCGGGACACTGTTGCTTTACTAGGGTGCTTTACTAGGGTGCTTTGCTACGGGGCTTTGTGACTGTGTGTTAGGCGTTGGTCGGGCTGGCGATCAGCCCGGTGCGAAGCGCATGGCGACGGCCTTCGCAAATCAGGGTGGACAAAACTGCGGCAATGGTCGCGGCAATCATCACCGAATTCAGATCAAATTGACCAGTTGTGCCAATCAGGATCGCGGCAAGCGCCGCACCGATGGATTGGCCGGTCAGGCGCGCGGTCGACAGCAGGCCACTGGCCCCGCCAGCCCGATCACGCGGCGCACTGGTCAGGATCAGGCGGTTGTTGGGCGCCTGAAACAGGCCAAAGCCCGCACCACAGACCGAAAGGGCGGCGATCATGCCGATATAGCTGCCCTCGGCCGGGACAAAGGTGGTGGCAAACAGGCCAACGGCAAACAATCCCATGCCCATACCGGTCAGGCGAATAGGCGAATATTTATCGGCCAAACGCCCGGCGATTGGGGCGACGATGGCGGTTGTCACTGGCCATGGCGTCATCAACAGCCCGGTCACCGGGATGCTATAACCCAATACATCATGGAAATAGAAAGGCAGGGTGACGAACGCAATCATCTGACCGCAAAAACCGCAAATCGATGACCCGATGGAGCAGGTAAAAATCGGCAGGCGCAGCAAATCAATCGGCAGCATAGGCCGATCTTTGGACAATTGGCGATGCACCAGCGCGATCCCCGCAACAATGGCGACGACAAATTGGACAATGATCAAGGCCAGCGAACTTTCGGTGCCGACATTGCCAAGCGCAGACACCAAGCCGCCAAAGGTCAGCATGTTTAAAAACGCGCTGATGAAATCAAACCGGTTGCGGGTTGGCGTGTTAAACGGCAGGGCGAAATAGCCAATGATCACGGCAAAGATCGAGATCGGCACATTGATCAAAAACAGCCAGTGCCAGGTTGCGACCGCCAAAATGCCCGACGCAATAGTCGGCCCGCCGGCTGCTGAGACCGATACCGTCATCGCGATCCAGCCAATCGCACGGCCGAGTTTCGATTGCGGGAAGATGTGGCGCATGATCGCGCCGTTGATGCTCATGAGCGCCGCACCGCCAAAGCCCTGAAGCACGCGCGCGGCAGTCAAAAATTCGATATTCGGCGCCATGGCGCACAAGCCCGATGCCAAGCCAAAGATCGCAATGCCGCTAAGGTACACTTTGCGAAAGCCAATCGCTTCGCCAAGTGCGGAAAACGGCAACAGGGCCACCACAATGGCCAACTGATAGGCGGTGACCACCCAAATCGCATGGGCAGGGGACACCCCCTGATCATGGGCGATGGTTGGCAGGGCGACATTCATGATCGTGCCATCAAGCACAGCCATGACAATGGTCAGCAACACGGCGGCGGCGGCAAATTTGCTGCGCGGGGCGGGCAGGCCGTCTGGATAGACCTTGTTTGAAACGTGGAGCAGATTGGATTTTGGCACGGTCATCGGGGCACAGTTGCTTTCGTATAAGTGCACCGGGCGGTGGTGGCGCGCGGGGTGCAGAGTGACAGAGCGACAAAGTTTACATGTCGTTCGTGATGCCGGGATGATGAGGGGCCGAATGCCAAGCGTGGGGCGCTTGGTACGGCGGAGAAACCCCGCATCACGATATGGTTGACATAATCAACTATCCAAAAATGGTTGACCCTGTCAACCATAATTTTGCGACTAATTCGCAATTATGATCTGCGAAAGATGCTGTTTTGATCGTGAATGGGGGTTAGGTGGTTGAAAAGAAGCGGGGATTTGCAGGCCTATTTAACGCGGTACACATCATAGAAAATGTGTTTTTCATCGCCGAAATCTTTGTGATTTGGCAGATAGGGCATCGGATCGGAATGCGATACCTGTTCCCAGAGCCCCGCGCGGCTTGTCGCACTTATGGCCTTGATGAAGGCACCGTCATAAAGGTCAGCACGCTGGGTAAAGGAAACAATGCCGCCGCGTTTGACTACCCGGCAGAACTCGGCAAACAGTTTTCGTTTTTCAGTGACATAGGTCAGGGTGCCGATGCATTGCGCGGCGGCAAACCCATTATCGCCAAAGGCCAGCGGCTTATTCATGTTGCGCTTTTTCAGGTGGCGATAAACGTCTTTGGCTTCGGCCTCTTGCAGGCATTCGAGCGAAATATCAATGCCGGTAATGTCGCGGTAGCCAAGGCGGGCCAGTTCAAGCCCGGTCAGGCCGGTACCACATCCGGCATCCAAAATCGGTGCGTCAAGCGCGATATCGTGGTCGCGCATGATTTGGGCGGCGCGAATTGGCGCGTCATAGCCCATTTTGGGCAAATCTGCGTCATAGCTTCCGGCCCATTTATCGTAATAGGCGGCCAATGCTTCGGGGGTGGCATTGGTCATGCTGCTTAAATCTGATGCGCTGTCAGAAACATCGTGACGTGGGGCATCGCCAGTGCTGGCATCCACCATGGTTCTTGCCTCGTTGTTTTTGTTTTTGGAGGGTTATTCAGTTCGTACTTATTAAGGCACAGGCTTGGCATTATTGCAAATTGCACGACGATTTTTATTGGTAAAACCCACCGGAAATCCCCGTGATCCAAGGGTTTGGGCGCGCAAAACCGACCTGACCTTTTGGGTGGTATGCGCCCACAGGTTTCATGCGTATCATCACATGAATATCAAAAGGGAGGGAAGGGTATGAAAATCATGATGCTTTTGGCGATCAGCGGGGTGTTTGCAGTTAGCACGGGATCAATGCCGGTGCAGGCGGGTGGTGTGACGGGGGCAAACCAAACCCTCACGCAAAGCGTTGAGCATGGCGGCGGCTGCCGCAAAAGCTCCCCACCGGGTCAGTGTTGCCACATGGATAACAAGGTGGGGACGGTGCATTGTCATTGAAGGGGGCATTGTCTTGAGTACAAAATAAGTCTGCCCCCTTTTTTCAAAAGTAAGAGAGATATTTGCTTTGATATATACATTTCTCGATCACGATGACTTTAAAAAATCTAGGAAGGCCGTTGTGGTTTCTGCCGCCGTCGTAATTTCTCTCTCAAGTTTCAAGGTGACTGGGACAGATTTCGATTTTTCAGGTGTGAAGGTTTCTGCTGACCTGAACCAGTTTATCTTTCTAGCAAACTTAGCCCTTCTGTATTTTTTGGTAGTGTTCGTGATGCGACTTAGCGAGCATTTTGTGGAGGATGGCTATAAGCATTTTGAAGAACTGTACGCCATTGAAAAAACGACGTTTGAAGAGAGTCTAGAGCGAGAGCTCGAGCAAGAGAAGCTTCATGGCAAGTTTTCCAGAAAGGATTATTTCTATAAAGAAAAACAAGATGAATCTGCTTTAATTGAGGCGGAATATTTGGCTTATAAGAGAAGGGCTAAGCTTGAATTTGTGGAGAGAATGCAGAAAAAAGTAAAGAATATGAGGTTTAGATTGCGTGTTGTAAAAGTGTTTACTTGGTTTGTTGCCGACGTCGGCATCGTAGTATTTGTCGCGGCTTACGCGATGAAAAAGTCAAATTTCATTTAAGAATTAATAGTGAAAAAAAACACTCAACAAATACCCGTCCGTGGGTGCTTGCCAATCGACCATTCCGCTGAGGCAATAGGTGCCGGGGCATTTTTTGAGTTGGAAAGTTTCGTCGAGTTCTTCCACGCGCCAGGTGGTGCCGACCGGTTAGTCGATGGGGCGAGGGGTGTTGATTTTGGGACGGAGGTCATAAACTAAATCCGCCGCCTTTTCTTGCGCGAAGGCGTCAAAACGGACGAAAGCCCATACCTTTGGAAAGGCATGGGCTTTGTTTGTTGCTTGTGGCGTAAGCTTGTCGGCGTTTGTTCAGATTCTTAAATCGCAGAGATCGACGCAAAAATCGGAATGTTACAAATCGACGGCGTCGAGTGGTGCAGGTGCCGGTGCTGGTTCTTCTTCGCGCTTATTGACGATCTCGTTCACGGCTTGACCGCCGCCGCCTGAACCGCTGGTGAAGCCAGTGACGATATTGGGCGGGTCATATTCGCGGTGCTGTTTTTTCAGATTGCTGTTTTCGGCGCCAAAGCTAAACCGCAGGCCAATCGTGCCAAATCCGCCATTTTCGGTACCCGCCCCAACATCGGCAAACAGGGACAGCGGACTGTCATCCATCGGGCGCCATTCGGAACCGACATATAGCGCACGATAATCGCTATAGCCTGAGACCCCGCCTTTTAAAAACAGATCATCGTTTATGTAGTAGCCGAGCTCTATATTGCCATATCCCGTGTCGCGCGCGCCGACGTTTTGCAGGCCGAGCGATGAGGACAGGGTATAGTCATTCAGGTAAAATTCTGTTTCGAGGCCATTGCGCCACAAATC
Organism: Thalassospira lucentensis; assembly: GCF_011806425.1. Lineage (GTDB taxonomy): Bacteria > Pseudomonadota > Alphaproteobacteria > Rhodospirillales > Thalassospiraceae > Thalassospira > Thalassospira lucentensis_B. The sequence continues at coordinate 84,224 of NZ_JAATOV010000003.1, forward strand.
CTGACCATCAATGCGTATCCACATGCTGGCAAGACCGGCCATATAAGCATCCGGATCGCGGGTAAAGAAGTGCCCGGCAACGCCGCCGCTATTCGCCGAGGGGCTATGGCTTAGCGCGGTGTCAATCTGGACCGCAAAGGAATGCGCGACCGGAATGCTGACGGTGCCGCCAACTGCCCCGGAGCCTTCGCGCCCGACCGAGCCGCCTTGAAGGTCCATCTTGCCATTCACATCGGCAACGGCGGGCTTGGTTTCCTGTGCCAAGACCTTTGCCGGAAACGCCAGAGAACCCAAAACAAAGACCGATGGCAGTATAAATTTCCGATAGGTACGGTTTTTCATTCGGGTCCCCCAAAATATACCGTGGTTAGAACGCTGTTATCTTGTTGCACGGCATCAGATCATCTTGCGATAGGCGACTTGCGTTCACTTAAAAACACATTTTTCGCGATGGATCGATTGGTTGAGAATGTTTTTCACATTCAACCAATGCGCTTTGATTTTTGATGCATGCAGAAAACAAATCTGTCCCGTTTGCTTTAATGTCTTGAAGACAAAAGCATCCTTGATTTCCCATGTCCTGAGAAACCTACGCTGTTCTTGATCTTTGAAATACTATGCGTAAGGGTACCGAAAAGTGTTTTTTCTACTTTTCAGGTGCTGGGATGCTGACTCAAAGCCAATTGTGATGGGCAGCTGCGGCAAAACACCCACTCAGCAAATACCCGCCCGTTGGGGCTTCCCAATCGACCATTTCGCCCAGGCAATAGGTGCCGGGGCGTTTTTTGAGTTGGAAATTCTCGTCGAGTTCTTCCCATGCCACACCGCCGGCGGTGCTGATGGCCTCGTCAATGGGGCGGGGTTTGGTGATTTTGATCGGCAGGGCCTTAATCGCGGTGGCGAGTTTTGTTGGGTCGTTTAGCGTTTCGCGCGGGGTGACTTCGAAAACGAGTGCGGTTTTGGTGGCATCAAGGCCGAGCGTTTTGCGCAGGTGATTGCCCATGGAGTTTTTGCCGCGCGGTTTGGCGAGACGATTGGTGACATCCTCAAGACTGCGGTCCGGGGTGAGGTCGAGTGTGACGGTGGCATCGCCGGTTTCAAGCCATTGATCGCGAAGCGGTGCTGAGATGGCATAAACCGCGCTGCCTTCGATGCCGGTTTTGGAAATGACGAACTCGCCGCGCACAGTTTGGGTGCCGCAGGTCAGCGTGACGGCCTTGACCGGCGCGCCCGCACATTTATCGATCAAATGGTCGGTCCAGTTGACGTCAAAGCCGCAATTGGCGGGTTTAAAAGGCGTGCATTTGATCCCGGCATTTTGCAGGATGTCCATCCATTTGCCATCTGATCCCAGTCGTTTCCAGCTTCCGCCGCCCAAGGCCAGCACAGTGATGTCCGCCGTTGCGGTAACGTCACCGTTTGTTGGGCTGTCGGGGGTTTTGAAAACGGCCTGACCGGCATCTTTCCAGCCCGTCCAGTAATGGCGGTAGTGGATTTTACAGCCCAAACCATCAAGGCGTTTAAGCCACGCACGCAAAAGCGGGCTTGCCTTCATTGCGGTGGGGAACACCCGGCCCGACGAACCCACAAAGGTTTCCACACCCAACCCGGCACACCAGTCGCGGATTTGATCCGGGCCGAATGTGCGCAAATGCGGTTCAAGGCGGTCGCGCGATGTGCCGTAGCGGGTCAGAAACGTTTCCAAATCTTCGCTATGTGTGATGTTGAGGCCCGATTTCCCCGCCATCAGGAATTTGCGCCCGGCGCTTGGCATGCCTTCATAAAGTGTCACCGCATATCCTTTGCCCGCCAACCGTTCAGCCGCCATTAAGCCAGCCGGGCCCGCGCCAATGATCATGGCGGTTTTGCCGTTGGGGCTGGATTTGGTGGCGGCGACGGCATTGGCGGCAGTGGTGTTTGAGGGGTGGGGCATGTTTGGCCTTGTGACGGGGGTTAAGCTTGTGTGCTGGTTTTATCTTGTTTCGGATGAGGTGGCAATTTGTGACGGTATTTGTCGGGTGGCAAGGGGAGCATGCGGGTCGAGATTCCCGTACCGCGCCTTCGCGGGCACAGGCTCTGCGCGGGAATGACGGGACTTAAAGCAATTGTATGGAACGAACGTCATCCCCGCGTAGGCGGGGATCCATTTGGCCGCTGCGGCTTTTGTCCGAGATGGGTTCCCGCCTTCGCGGGAACGACGGGAAGGGGGCGGGGGAATGTTGGGGCATTTGCGGGTGTTGTTTGCGGGGTGGATGGAATATCGTTACGGCGCGTTTTGGTTTTGAGGTTGAATCTGCCCTTTTTGATCTTTTTAACGCCAAACATTGGCAATTGGCGGTGAGATCGGCTAACAAAATTCCCAAGATGTGATTTTGAAAAAAAGAGACCATGAAGGAGGAAGCATGCGTTCACGTGATTTGATGAGTGGGGCCGGGAAAACTGCGCGCCGTTCGCTATTGGCACTGGCGGTTGGGGCCACGGTATTTGGGGCCGGCATTGCCAATGCGGCTGAGAAAATCAACATTGCGGCCCTGACGTTTGTATCCAGCTCGCCCCTGTTTATCGCCAAGGAAAAGGGCTATTTCGACGATGAGGGGCTGGATGCGGAAATTACGTTTTTCCGATCTGCGCAGCCGGTCGCGGTGGCGATTGCATCGGGGGATGCCGATTTTGGCGTGACCGCATTTACGGGGGGCTTCTTTAACCTTGCGGGCAAAGGTGCGCTTAAGGTGATTGGCGCGCAGCTTCATGAAGATGCAGCCTATGACGGATCGGCGATTTTGGCGTCCAACAAGGCGTTTGATGCCGGTTTGACATCGGTTGATAAGCTGGGCGGGCATAGCTTTGCCCTGTCGCAGGTTGGATCGAGCTTCCATTACATGATGGGCAATGTGGCCGAGAAGGCCGGTGTTGATCTTGCAAGCATGGAGCTTAAGCCGCTTCAGTCCGTGCCAAACATGATTGGCGCGCTGAAAAGCGGGCAGGTCGATAGCATGATCATTGTCCCGCACATTGCCAAGCCGCTGGCCAATGCCGGTGCGGCGCATATCATTGGCTGGGTAAAGGATTATGTGCCTTATCAGGTTGGTGGTTTGTTCACATCCGCACGCAATGTGGAAGAACGCCGCGACGTGGTTGAAAAGTTTGTGCGCGCCTATCAAAAAGGGGTTGCGGATTACCGCGCGGGCCTTTTGGCGACGGACGCGGATGGTAAGCTTGTCAAAAGTGATACCACCGACGAAATCCTTGAGATCGTGCATAAATATGTCTATGCCGATCAGCCAGCGGACAAGGCCTATGCCAAAATTCGCAATGGCGCGATGTTCATCACCGAGGAAGCCAAACTTGATGTGCAAGACGTCAAGGCGCAGGTGAAATGGTATCAGGACCGTGGTTATGTGTCGGCCGATGCCAACCCCGATGAGTTCATCGATACCAGCTTTATCGCGCCGCTGGGCGAGTAAGGTCTGAGGGTTTTTACGCCGGGCCGAAGCATGCCTTCGGCCCGGTTTGCATTTGTTTATTTGATTATTTAACGCACCAAAAGAGAGCACCATGCGGCTTCAGATTCAAAATGTCAGTCACAGCTATGATCAGGTCGAAGCGCTTCGTGATATTGAGTTTGGCATTGAGCCGGGCGAGGTCGTGGCCCTGATCGGGCCGTCAGGCTGTGGGAAATCGACGTTATTGTCGATCATTGGCGGCATGTTAAAGCCGACATCGGGTGCGGTTGTGATGTGTGATCAGGCAAAGCCCGAAGGGTGCCTGAACCCGCTGACATATGTGTTTCAGGATTTCGCACTTTTGCCGTGGCGGACCGTGGCGGGCAATATCAGCCTGGTGTTGGAAGACCATCCGCTGAGCAAGTCCGAGCGCGATGAACGCATTGCCGAAGTTTTGGCGCAAACAAACCTTTCGGATTTTGCCAATGCGTATCCCAAACAATTGTCGGGCGGCATGAAGCAGCGTGTGGGGATTGCACGCGCATTGGCCGTGCGCCCGGCGGTGTTGTTGATGGACGAGCCGTTATCGGCACTGGATGCGCAGACGCGTATTTTGTTGCTTGATGAGTTTTCTGATTTGTTTGCCCGCACCGGCATGACGGCGGTTTATGTGACCCATAACCTGAACGAGGCGGTGCGGTTGGCCCATAAGGTGGTGGCGTTGCGGCGTCGTCCCGGCACGATCAAGGAAATCCATACCATTGATGTGCCGATCAACGAGCGCCGCGAAGGGATGCCGGAATTGATTGCCCATGAGCAGGCACTTTGGAACCTGATCCGGGATGAAGCGATTGCAGCGGATAAGGAACTTGAAAATGTCGCATGAGGGCGCAAAACAGATGGCACAGACGCCAGACACCAATAGCGAACCTGTGCGGTTCCGCGCGACGGGCTTTAACCCGAAATCCAACCCGGTTGCCGCATGGGGCAGCTTTATCCTTGTGATTGCGCTGTGGCAGTTGGGATCAAGTACCGGCTTTATCAGTGAACTTGCCATGCCAAGCCCGATTGCGGTGGCCAAGGCCCTTTGGCAGTTGATCATATCGGGGGATCTTTGGTTGCACCTTGGTGCATCGTTGCAGCGCCTTGTGGGCGGGTGGATCATGGGCACGGTTGCCGGGCTTGTGGTTGGGTTTTTGGTTGGCATGTTTACCTGGGCGCGGTCGCCCGGTGTGGCGTTGGTGTCGGCCCTGTTTCCAATCCCGAAAATCGCGCTATTGCCGCTGTTTATTATTTGGTTTGGTATTGGCGAACCGTCGAAATTTGCCACCATCGCCTTTGGCGTGTTTTTCCCGACCGTGATCAACACCTTTGGCGGGGTGGATAATGTGCAGCGTAACCTGATCCGCATGGGGCAAAGCTTTGATTTGCCGATGTGGTCGGTGATCCGCAAAATCATCCTGCCCGGTGCGTTGCCGACGATTTTGTCAGGCTTTCGCATTTCCTCATCCATCGCGATCATCTTGTTGATTGCGGCCGAAATGATTGGGGCGCAATACGGGATTGGTGCGCTTATTCTGGCGGCGGGGAACCTGTATCAAACCGATCAGCTGATTGCAGGTGTGGTGGTTTTGTCGCTGATGGGGCTGTGTGTTTCGTGGCTGCTCGGCCGGTTGGATCGTTGGTTGTTGGGCTGGCGCTAAACAAACACCAGCAAGGCTTTCGGCTGGTTTAGGAAGGCAATCAAGGAGACGTTATGTCAGCTGATATATGGCGAAACCCGCAAGCTGATGACATTGACAGGATTTTGGCCTCGCTTGCTGATCCGGCCCATGCCGGGGTGCTGACACTTGTCCCGCGTGAGGATTTGGAAACGGCAAATGATAGCGCGGATCGTGCTTTGTGGGTGTATGGCCCGGATGGCGCCCCACAGGCATATGCCTATTTGTCGCATATGGCGACGGAGACGCCAAAGCTTGAGGAATTTGCCGTTTTCATCAAGGGGCAGGGAATTGGGGCAAGGGCGCTTGCTGCCCTGGTCGACCGTTTGCACCAAAACCCGGACTTTAATTGGTTCTGGCTTCATGTGGCGACAACAAACGAACCGGCAATTCGGCTTTATCGCAAGCTGGGTTTTGGCAAGGATGAATTCCTGCCGGCACACTGGACCAACCGGTTAGGCAACACGATTGATCTTTTCCGTTTGTGGCGGGCGCTGGATCATCCGGTGACGTAAAGAATGATGCGGTGCCGATTTCTGCCTGATGGATGTTTGATGGGGTTTGATGGTGTTTAAACCGAAAAATTGTCAGGGTATTTATCGATACAGCGCGCGATAACGGGCGGGGGGCATCCCCGCCTTTTTTGTGAAAAAGCGGGAAAAATATCCGGCATCCTGATAGCCCAGTTCATCATCGATTGCGATCATCTTGTTGATTGCAGCCGAAATGATCGGGGCGCAATACGGGATTGGCGCGCTTATTCTCGCGGCGGGGAACCTGTATCAGACCGATCAGTTGATTGCCGGTGTGGTGGTGTTGTCGCTGATGGGGCTGTGTGTTTCGTGGCTTTTGGGGCGGTTGGATCGTTGGTTGTTGGGCTGGCGATAACCGCCGACCAGGCGTGATATCAGAATTGGCGATATCAGAATTAAGGTGAAAAGGGCGGGTCGGTTGGACCGGCCCTTTTTGCATTTGGGACGGGTTGCATTTTCGTTGGCGACATATGGAACATCATTGGTTTTGCGTGCGTTGAAAAGATGCGTGCAACAAAAATGGAGGTCTTTGATGCCCCATAACAACCAATGGATTCTTGTCGCAGATGGTGGCCGCGCCCATGTGGTCGCCGTTAAAAACAACGAAGACGGCCCGCAATTGGAAACCGTCCATGAAATGATTGCCGATAACCGATCAAGTTCGGAAATCGCCAGTGACAAACCGGGGCGCGGTTTTGCCAATCCCGGTGGCAATCAACAACGTCACGCCATGCCGCCCAGCACCGATCCCCATGAACATGCCCAAATGGAATTTGTCGATGACGTCATGTCCTATTTGACGGCGAAACGAAACGCCGAAAAATTTGATAGTTTGATCGTCGTCGCCCCGCCGAAAATCATGGGTGAAGCGCGACAGAAAATGTCCAAGCCGGTGTCGCAGGCGCTTGACGGTGAAATCACCAAGGATTTGACCAAGCTGCCGCTGAGTGAACTTCCGCAACATTTAAGCGGGACGGCGGGTTGGCTTTAAGCCGCAGTTACGTTGATTGGTTTGATACCAAGATCAAGGCCGGGCCATGTGCCCGGTCTTTTTCTATCTAGCGGTGGTTTTTGCGAAATTGTGCGGGGGAGGTATTTTGTTTTTTGGCAAAGAAACGCGAAAAATACCCGGCATCGCGAAAGCCCAATTCGCCCGCGATTTGCTGCACGGCGATGTCGGTATAGATCAGCGTTCGTTTGGCTTCTAACATCAGGCGGTTTTGCAGGACTTCGCGCGCGGTGATGCCATAGATATCCTTGGCAATGCGGTTCAGCTGTGTGGTGGTGACGCCGATTTCGCGGGCGTAGAATTCAAGCGGTTTGTGCTGCTTGTAAAATGTTTCGACCAGCGATTGGAATTTGCGGAATTTATCGGTTTTCTGTTCCTGACGCGACAGGCGGGCGGGATCGTTACTGGGAATATGGCGGCCAATCGCCAGCAGCAATAATCCAAGAATGTGACGCAGGGCAAACAGCCGCCCGGTTTGGTGGCTGTCATATTCCGCGACCAGTTGCGTGATCAGAAAATCCATCGGGCTTGGTTGATCCGAGGTGGCTTTAACATCGACACAGATTGCCTGATCAAGCCGTGCGCGTAATTTGGGGGCCGGGGCCAGAATTTGACCCAAATGATAATCGGTCAGCGAGATCACCCAGCCATCAATATCATCACTGAATTTAAAGCCATGCACAGTCCCCGGCGGCACGGTGATCAATTGACCCGATTGCATGGTGAAATGTTGATCGTCAAAGGTGATGTTGGCATCCCCATGCGTAATATACAGCAACTGAAACAGGTTGGTATGCCGGTGCGGTTTGATGTGCCAGTCATGCAGGCGTGACCGTTCGGGGATGCTTTCAAGGTGAAAGAATTCCGGCTCGGTGATCTGTTGTCGGGGGCTTGGCAGTGATGCCTCCCGGCCCGTGGGGTTGGCGTCATCAAGCGCGTGGTCAAAATCATCCCGTGCTGTCGCGGTCGCGGTGACGTCGACATTCGCAGTGGCGTCACGTTCACCATAAAGCTTATAGATCGGGATGCTGTTGCGCATGGCGGTGATGAAGACCTTTTTTAAGCGGTGAAAAAGGTATGCGTTGGGCAGTTTACCGCGTTTTGGCGGTGATCAAAAGCAAAGCCCGCCAGCGGTGATGTTGATGTCGTGACGGACGGGCTTTGCATTGCATGTGTTCTGGCTATCCGCCCAGCAATGTTGGCACAAACAATGTCAGGGCCGGGATGAAGATCAGGATCAGGATGCGCACAATTTCCGCAGCAAAGAATGGCATCACACCGCGGAAGGTCTGGCTCATGGGGACACCCTCGGCCAGGGCATTAATGATAAAGACATTCAGCCCCACGGGTGGGGTTATCAGCCCCAGCTCCACGACAATCAGGGCCAGAATACCAAACCAGATTTTAAGATCTTCGGCCCCCATGCCATAGGCCGCGGTGGCCGCCGTTGCCCAATCGCCGCCATTGATGTCAACAAGGGCCGGCCAGAAGAACGGGATGACGACGACAATCATCGACAGGCTTTCCATGAAGCAGCCGAGAACCACCAAGGCCAACAACATCAAAACCATGATCATCCACGGATCAAGTCCGCTGGTGGCCGCCGCATCAGCCATATAGGCCGGAAGGTTGGCACGGCTAAAGAACCCTTTGAGGACTTCGGCGCCGAGCAGGATGAAGAAGATCATCGAGGATGTTACGGCGGTGTCTTTTAGGGCCTGGCGCAGGCCGGGCCATGTCAGGCCACCTTTGCCGCGAAGGCGCATATATCCGCCATAGAGCAAAATCGCGAACACACCGACACCGGCCGCAGGGGTTGGGGTAAACAAACCGGCCCCCAGACCCAAGATGATGGAGCCAAAAATCACCATCACCGGGATCAGGCGCAGCAATGCCTGTTTGCGTTCCGCCGGTGCCATCGGTTCGGGGATCGGGGCCAAGGATGGGTTGATGCGCACCTGAATGGCAATTACCGCCATAAAGAACAGGACCGCAATGATGCCCGGCAGAATGGCGGCCTGAAACATCTGAATGATGGATGCTTCGACCGTCACGGCATAAATCACAAGGGCAACAGAGGGCGGTATTAGAATGCCAAGCGTGCCGCCCGCCGCAAGGGTGCCGGTGGCAAGGCGCGGGGAATATTTCAGGCGGCGCAATTCAGGCAGGGCCACCTTGCCCATGGTTGATGCGGTCGCAAGCGATGATCCACATACCGCGCCAAACCCGGCACACGCACCAATGGCGGCCATGGCGACACCGCCGCGATAGCGGCCCAAAATGGCATTTACGCCCTGAAACAGATCGCGCGACAGGTTTGCCTGACTGGCAAGATAGCCCATCAGGACAAATAGCGGCACGACGGACAGTTCATAGTTTGAAACAATCCCATAGAGCAGAGATTTGAATTGCTGCAAATACGGATCAAAGCGCAGGAACGGGAAAAACAGGCTGAGCACATAATTGCCGCCAATGCCCACCCCGACCATGGCAAGGCCGACCGGAACGCGTAACGACAAAATAACGAATAAAAGGGCAAGGCCGCCAAGGCCGATAAGTTCGCGTTCAGACATGGGCTTCTCTTTCGAAAACCTGCGTTCCGGCAATCAGCGCCCATAGGAACATGGATAGGATGCCCGGCACATAGAACGGCCAAATCTGCCAGCCGAGAATGGCCGACAGGGTATTGTCGCTGCGGACTTCGATCAGGCCATTGATCATCATATAGCCAAGGAAAAGGGCAAGCAGCGTCATGCCGATGCCCGAAATGACATTGACCCCGCGCGCGACCCAAGACGGCAACATTTTGATAAAGACATCGACGGCGACATGGCCATGGCGTGCTTGGCAATAGGGGAAGAACATCAAGGCGGCCGAGCTTACGATCATGGTGACGAAATCTTCGTAGCCGATGATTGCCGGGACATTGGCATCAAACAGGCGGGCCAGTTTATCAAGGCCAAACGCCGTGACATTGACCATGGTGACGATGGAAATCATCAATGCAAGGACCCCGCCGACAATGGCAAACCAGACAGCGGCGGTATTGAGCACGTTTTTCATGGGGGAGAACCAAACAATCTTGCGGGGGGATATGGGATCACGCATCGATCAAGATACGTGACCCCACAAGATTTTCCAGCAACGTTGGATGTTACTTCGTATGAGCCAAAACGGCGGCCTTGGCGTCCTTGACCAGTTTCGCGCCGTCGATGCCGTTTGAGTTGGCTTCTTCGATCCAGCGATTGGCAACGGTTTCAGCCGGGCCATCAAAGGTGGCTTTTTGTTCTGGGGTCAGTTTCACAACCTGACCTTTGCCGTCATTGATCATTTTTTTGCCGACTTCTTCGACGTCATTCCAGACAGTGCCAATTTCAGCGGCAAAATCACGGCCGGAGTTCCGATCAATGATTTCCTTAAGGTCGTCAGGCAGGCTGTCATAGCGGTCCTTGTTCATGGCAAACAGGAAGGTCGAGGTGCCAAAGCGTGAATTTACACCTTCGCCTTCGACGGAATAGGACACCAGTTCAGCCAGTTTAAGCGGCGGGACAACTTCGAACGGTACCAAGCCACCATCCACCACGCCAAGCGACATGGCCTGTGGCAGATCGGGGACGGGCATGCCAACAGGTTCGGCACCCCATGCTTCGATCATCCAGGAACCGGTCCGGGTTGGCGTGCGCAGTTTTAGGCCCTTAACATCATCAACCGTGCGGACGTCCTTTTTGGTCAGGTGGATGGCCTGACCGGCATGAACATGTGCGGCAAGAACGTGAACGTCTTTGAGGTCCTCGGCGTAGGCGTCTTTCATGTCCCACATCGCAAGGTTGGTTGCGCGCGCATCACCAAGATGCACACCGGGAAGTTCAAACACTTCGAGGCGCGGGAAAACGCCCGGCGTATAGCCCGGCAGTGTCCAGATGATGTCGGCAACGCCGTCACGGACCTGACGATATAATTCTGGCGGTTTGCCGCCAAGCGACATGGACGGGAAGATTTCAAACTTGATGCGACCGTTTGATTCTTCTTCGATTTTCTTGGCCCACGGTTCGATCATTTTCGACTGAGCCGGTGCTTTGGGGCCCAGGAAATGATGAATGGTCAGGGTGACTTCCTGTGCGTGTGCGCCAAACGACACCATGGTCGCGACAGCAGCACCAGCCAGCAATTTGGTGATGTGTTTCAATTTTTCCTCCTTTGAACGTCTTGTCGCGTCATGACATCGACAAACGTTTTCGAAACGATGCGTATCTTGCGTACGAAGTTTTCCGAGTTCGTTTCTTATTCTTGTCGTTATTTTTGGGACGTTATTTTTGAACTGTTATTTTGAGGCTGGCGTGCGCTGTGCGCAATGCTGCCATGCCCAATTGCAGTCAATCTAAGCGGGTCGAGATGGTTATGTATAATGATATATAAGCGCCTATGCATAACTAAACGATTATGTTCCTCGGCTCGAAAGTGTTTTGTGATGGGTCGATGCTTCTTCGCGGACGGCGTTGATCAGCATTTCGACCGGCGGGGATACCGGGCTGTCAATTCGGGTGGTTAAACCGACTGGGCCAAAGGTGTCGCTGGTATCAATTGGCAGTTCGACCAAATTCCCCTCGGCGATGTCAGACGCAACCGCGCCATTTGAAATGATCCAGATCGCATCGGTTTCGCGGGTAAAGGCGCGGCCAAACGATGTTGAAACGGTTTCAATCCGGTCGGGCAGGGCACCAATGCCATGCGCAATCAGCATTTTATTCACCGTGGAATGAATGATCGCCTGTTTGGGCGGGACCAGCACGGTAAATTCGCGAATGCGGGTGATGTCGGGGTTTTTATCGGCCAATAACGGATGGCCGGGGCGCGCGACCAAGGAAATATGTTCGGAATAAAGATGGATGAACGATAAGCCCGACATTTGATCGGGTTCGGCCAACCGCCCGACGACAAGATCCAATTCACCAACGCGTAATTGCCCCATCAACATGACATTCGGGCCAGCCACAACCTTCACCGTGGTGTCGGGGCTTAATGCCTTAAACCGGCGGATGGCGGCGGGCATCACACTGGCCGCGACCGTGGGAAGAACCCCCAGATTGATCGATAACCCGCCTTGCATGCGCACTTGGCTGATGCTGTCGACCCCTTGGCGCAGGGCGGTGACACTGGCCCCGGCATAGCGCAAAAACACCTTGCCAAAATCGGTCAGGGTCACACCGCGTTTGGAACGGTCAAACAGGCGCGCATCAAGGTGTTCTTCAAGTTCGCGAAGGGTTTTTGAAACGGCGGGCTGGGTGATGGCCAATGTATCGGCGGCCTTGCCGACACTGCGTTGGCGGGCGACCTCAAGAAAACAGGTGAGGTGGCGGAACTTAATACGTTGGTCAAGCATGCTTCCCTGCGTTTTGTTGTTATGCGGTTCTTTTATTCATGCTCGTTTCATACTGATATAGTTATGCAAAATACGCAAATCCTCATTTTACATAACCAAAACCATCTGGGAATGTAGGGTCACATAAGCAGGGTGGAAACCAAATGAGTTTGCAAGTCGCCCCGGTCAACGGGACCCATATTCATTACGCCGAAACCGGCCCAAAAGACGGCCCGGTCTTGGTGCTTTCCAATTCGTTGGGCACGGATTTTCGCATCTGGAATGACGTTGTTACCGATCTTTCGGATCGCTTTCACATTGTGACCTATGACAAGCGGGGCCATGGGCTTTCGGGTGTGGGGGACGCGCAATATGATTTGGCATTGCATGGCAATGATTTGATCGGGTTGCTGGACTATTTGGGCCTTGATCAGGTGATTTTGTGCGGGCTTTCAGTTGGTGGATTGATTGCGCAACACGTGGTGGCCACACAGCCCCACCGGGTACGTGGTTTGATCCTGTGTGATACCGCGGCAAAACTTGGCGATTATGACGGTTGGAATAGCCGGATTGAGGCGATTAAAGCCGACGGCATTGCGGTTTTGGGCGACGCAATTATGGAACGGTGGTTATCCGCCGATTACCGCGCAAACCGCCCATTGGAAACCGCGATGTATCGCGACATGTTGGTGCGCACGACGCAGGCTGGATATATCGGCACCTGTGTGGCGCTGCGTGATGGGGATTTGCGCGACGCGGCGGGCAAAATTTCGGTTCCGACCCTGTGTGTCTGCGGATCAGAAGACCTTGCAACGCCGCCCGATGTGGTGCGCGCAACGGCGGACATGATCCCGAATGCGACATTTGAATTGATTGACGGGGTTGGGCATTTGCCGTGCCTTGAAACCCCGGAATTACTGGCCCGGTTAATCAACCGATTTATCAAGGAGAACAACCTTGTCTGAGAACCGGTATGACATCGGCATGAAGACCCGCCGGTCCGTTTTGGGCGATGCACATGTGGACCGCGCATCGAAAAACGTCACCGAAATTGACGAAGGGTTTCAACGCTATATCACGGAAAATGTGTGGAATGGTGTTTGGACCAGCGACAACTTTACCAAGCGCGAACGGTCGATTGTGACCATCGCCCTTTTGGCCGGTCTTGGTCATGAAGAAGAATTGGCCATGCATATTCGCGCCACCCTGAATACCGGGGCAACGCGCGACGATGTCCGTGAAACGTTGATGCATGTTGCGGTCTATGCCGGTGTTCCGGCGGCCAATACGGCATTTCGCATTGCCAAACAAACCTATGCCGAGATCGACGCGGCCGACAAGGCTGCCAAGGCTGATAAGACCGATAAGGCCGATAAGGGAGAGTAGCCACATGTCCAGCTTTAAACCGCGTGATTGGGGATCGCACGCCCCCTATATCGCACCAGGATATAAATCGACCATCCTGCGCGGCCCAACGCGGCCCTTGGTCGCGATCAAACCCGGTTTGACAGAGGGCACCGGCCCGCGTTTTGCCCCGGCGGCGGTGCGCAAACTTGATTTCGACCTGACCAAAAATGGTGTGACGAATGGCGAACCGATCGGCGAGCGCATTGTGGTGCATGGCCGGGTAACCGATACCGATGGCCGCCCGCAGCCCAACCTTGTTGTTGAGGTTTGGCAGGCCAATGCGGCCGGGCGTTATGTGCACAAAGTAGATCAGCATGACGCGCCGCTGGACCCGAATTTCCGTGGATCAGGGCGCTGCATCACGGATGCCAATGGCAATTACATGTTCTATACGATCAAGCCGGGGGCTTATCCGTGGGGCAATCATTTCAATGCGTGGCGGCCAAACCACATTCACCTGTCGCTGTTTGGGCCGGGCTTTGCCACGCGGTTGGTGACGCAGATGTATTTCCCCGGCGATCCGTTGTTGGAACTTGATCCCATTTTCCTTGAGACCAAAGACCCGGTCGCGCGTGAACGTCTGATTTCCAAATTCTCGCTTGATAAAACCGAGGAGGGCTTTGCCCTTGGATATCAGTTTGACATTGTCCTGCGCGGACGCAACGCCACCCCGATGGAGAATTAAGTTATGGCATATGGTGAAACCCCTTCGCAGACGGTTGGTCCGTATTTCGCCTATGGCTTGACCCCCGGGCAATATGGGTATGACTTTACCGATATTGTGGACCCGACCATTGCCGGGCCGGATGCCGAGGGCGAACATATCCGCATTACCGGCACCGTTTATGACGGTGAAGGCAATCCTGTGAATGATGCGATGATTGAGATTTGGCAGGCGGATGCCAACGGCGTTTACAACGACAATCCGATTGATGTTTCCGATACCGGGTTCCGCGGGCTTGGTCGTTGTGGCACGGGTACGGATGCCAATAACCGGTTCTGGTTTGATACGGTAAAGCCCGGTGTCGTCGAAGACGCACACGCCCCGTTTGTCAACGTGATTGTCTTTATGCGCGGCATGTTAAGCCACGCCTTTACCCGGTTTTATTTCGATGACGAGGCAGACCGCAACGCCAAGGATGCGGTGTTGCAATCGGTCCCAGAAGACCGCCGCGACACATTGATTGCCAAGCGCAACCAAACGTCATCAACCAGCCCCGCCGGGATTGAATACCGGATTGATATTCACATGCAAGGGGATCGGGAAACCGTGGTTTTTGACGTGTAAATCGATCTGGCGCGATGGCTGTGTTTGCTGCTGTGGGAAAGCCAGTCATCACAGCCATCGACCTTTTATGTCTGATTTTCTGACGCAGCGCGGTCTTTGACCCGGCGTTTGTTCTGTTTCGTTTTGTTGGTTTGACACCACAGGAGTTTGCCGTGGTTGCACGTTTCATGACGCTTAAAGAAGCTGTCGCATCCTGCGTTAAGGATGGGGATACCATCGCGATGGAAGGGTTCACCCATCTGATCCCGCATGCCGCCGGGAATGAAATCATCCGTCAGGGGATCAAGGATTTGACCCTGATCCGGATGACGCCCGATATGATTTATGATCAGCTGATCGGGGCGGGCTGTGCCAAGAAACTGGTGTTTTCATGGGGCGGTAATCCCGGTGTTGGATCGTTGCATCGCCTGCGCGAAGCCATTCAGGACCATTGGCCCCACAAACTTGAGATCGAAGAACACAGCCACGCGGCAATGGCGAATGCCTATGACGCGGGGGCGGCGGGCCTGCCCTGTGCGGTGTTTAAGGGATATCGCGGGGCGGAATTGCCGCGCGTGAACAAAAATATCAAATTCATCGAATGCCCATTTACGGGTGAAAGGCTGGCGGCGGTGCCATCGATCCGCCCGGACGTGACGGTTGTGCATGCCCAGAAAGCCAACAAAAAGGGTGATATTTTGTTTGAAGGCATTGTCGGTGTGCAAAAAGAGGCGGTTTTGGCCGCCCAGAAATCGATCATCACGGTTGAGGAAATTGTCGATGATTTCGGTGATGTTTCGCCCAATGCCGTGATGCTGCCCAATTGGGCGGTGACCGCGATTGTCGAGGTGCCCGGTGGGGCGCATCCATCATATGCCCAAGGATATTATAAGCGCGACAACGCGTTTTATAAGGCGTGGGACCCGATTGCGCGTGATCGTGAGGCGTTTAAAGCCTGGATCGAAGAACATGTGATGAATGGTGGCCCCGAAGATTTCGCGGCCAAACGCGACGCAAACAAGGCCTGAGCGGAGAAAAGATCATGGTTGACTATAGCCCGACTGAAATGATGACGGTATCCGCTGCGCGCGCGCTCAAAAACGACGATGTGTGCTTTGTCGGTATTGGGATGCCGTCCGCGGCCTGTAACTTGGCCCGACTGACCCATGCGCCGGAACTGACCCTGATTTATGAAAGTGGCACGATTGGCACCAAGCCCGATGTGTTGCCACTATCCATCGGCGATGGGGAGCTTTGCGAAACCGCGATGAATACGGTCGCGGTGCCGGAAATGTTCCGCTATTGGCTTCAGGGCGGTAAGATTTCGGTCGGGTTCTTAGGGGCCGCCCAGCTTGATAAATATGGCAATATCAACACCACGGTGATTGGCGATTACGACAATCCCAAAGTGCGCCTGCCCGGTGGGGGCGGGGCGCCGGAAATTGCGACCAGTTGCGGCGAAGTTTTTATCGTCATGAAGCAAAGCAAGCGCGGCTTTGTCGAGAAGATCGATTTTGTCACGTCGCTTGGTCATGGGACGGGCGGGGAAGACCGCGCATCTTATGGGGTTGAGACCAAAGGCCCGTCGCGTTTGATCACCGATCTTTGCATCATGGAACCCCACCCGATGGGGAAACAATTCATCGTGACGTCGATCCATCCGGGGGTAACGCGCGAAGATATCATCGAAAATACGGGTTGGGACGTTGAATTTGCCGATGAAGTTGCGCAAACTCCGATCCCGAACGAAAACGAATTAAGCGTTTTACGCGCATTGCATGCCCGGACCGCCAAGGCCCATGAAGGCCAGCAGTAAGGTGCATGCCAACAAAAAGATGAGCAGTATGATTTTGAAATGCTGCAAATAAGGATCAGGAAAATGGCTGACGCATATATTTGCGATTATATTCGCACCCCGATTGGCCGCTTTGGCGGTTGCCTGTCGCAGGTGCGCACCGATGATTTGGGGGCGGTTCCGCTTAAGGCGTTAATGGATCGCAATCCCGGTGTTGATTTTGGCGCGGTGGATGACATCATTTTTGGTTGCGCCAATCAGGCGGGCGAAGACAACCGCAATGTGGCGCGCATGGCGTCGCTTTTGGCAGGCATGCCTGAAACCGTTACCGGGACTACGGTCAACCGTTTGTGCGGATCGGGTATGGACGCCATCATTATGGCTGCGCGCGCGATCAAGGCCGGTGAAGCCGATTTGATGATTGCGGGCGGTGTTGAAAGCATGTCGCGTGCGCCGTTTGTCATGCCAAAGGCAACTTCGGCCTTTTCGCGTAATGCGGAAATCTTTGACACGACGATTGGCTGGCGGTTTGTGAACCCGGTGATGAAAAAGCAGTACGGCGTGGAATCCATGCCCGAAACCGGTGAAAACGTGGCCGAGGATTTCAATGTATCGCGCCAAGATCAGGACGCCTTTGCCGCCCGATCACAGGATAAGGCGGTTGCGGCCCAAGAAAACGGTATTCTGAGCGAAGAAATCACCCCGGTCAGCATCCCCCAACGCAAAGCCGATCCGGTGATTGTCGATCAGGATGAACATCCGCGTCCGGGCACCACGGCCGAAAAACTGGCGAAATTGCCCACCCCGTTCCGCGAAGGTGGTTCGGTGACAGCGGGCAATGCATCGGGTGTCAATGATGGGGCAGCGGCCCTTATTATTGCGTCTGAGGCCGCCATTGAGAAATACGGCCTGACACCGATTGCCAAGGTGGTTGGTGGTGCGACGGCGGGCGTTGCGCCGCGTATTATGGGCTTTGGCCCGGCACCGGCCAGCAAGAAGCTTTTGACGCGGTTGGGGTGGAGTATTGATCAGCTTGATGTGATTGAGCTGAACGAAGCATTTGCATCGCAAGGATTGGCGACGTTGCGTGACCTTGGCATTGCTGATGATGATGCGCGGGTGAACCCGAATGGCGGGGCGATTGCGCTGGGCCATCCGTTGGGGATGTCTGGTGCACGCATTGCCGGGACCGCCGCCCTTCAGCTTAAACGCAGTGGCGGGAAATACGCGCTGGCGACGATGTGCATTGGGGTTGGTCAGGGCATCGCGATTGCGCTTGAAGCGGTTTAAGGCCGATTGAGTTTTAAAAGCCAAGCCTGTCGCCGGTTTAAACGCGACGGGTTTGGCTTTTTTCGTTCGCCATCGGGCTTTTTGATCAATAAGGTTGGCGTTCAATGCATCGGCCCATAAAATCATGGGTGCCTTTGAGCCGTCGAACTGATTTATCGCCTGTTTCCTTTCGTGCCTGTTTACCGTGGTGGATACCGCCTGATGACCATTTCGCCATTTGATTCCGCGCTGCTTGGTGACCTTTTTGCCGATCCTGAAATTGCGGCCCTGTTTGATGACAGCGCACAGATCGCATCGATGTTGCTGTTTGAATCGGCCCTGGCATCGGCGCAAGCACATGCGGGGCTGATCCCCGATGAAAGTGCGCGCAAAATCGCCGAAATATGCCGCGATTTTCAGCCCGACCCGGCATCCTTGGCGGCGGGGACAGCACGTGCGGGCGTTTCGGTGCCCGCCTTGGTCAAGGCGCTTAAGGCCGAAATTGGTGTGGAGGATGCGCGCTTTGTCCATTTTGGGGCGACCAGTCAGGATGTCGTGGATACCGCACTTGTGTTGCGGTTGCGCGATGTGGTGTCGATCATTCGCCGCCGCATTCGCAAATTGGCCAAGCTGCTGTCGACCCATGCTGAGACACATCGCAACACGGTGATGATGGGCCGAACCCGATCCCAACAGGCGGTGCCGACGACATTTGGCCTTAAGGCGGCGGGATGGTTGGCGCCGTTGGTGCGGATTGATCGGCGGATTGAAGGGCTTTCGCAGGATTTGCTGCGTTTATCCTTTGGCGGGGCGGCGGGGACGTTGGCGTCCCTTGGTGCCAAGGCGGCAGAGGTTGAAAGCAATCTGGCCGAGGAACTTGAACTTGAAACCAGTGACATGCCATGGCACGCGCAGCGCGATGTTTTGGTCGATTTTGCCGCGCAGTTAACAGCGTTAACCGGGGCGCTGGGTAAGATGGGACAGGACCTTGTTTTGCTGGCGCAATCGGAAATCGCCGAGGTTCAGCCGGGCAAGGGCGGTGGATCATCGACCATGCCGCACAAATCCAATCCGGTTCAGGCCGAAATGCTGGTGACCTTGGCACAGTTTAACGCCGGGCAATTGGGCGTGTTTAGCCAAGCACAGGTTCATGCGCATGAACGCAGTGGATCAAGCTGGCTTTTGGAATGGTTGACTTTGCCGCAGATGATTATGGCCGCGGGGACGGCGTTGGCGCAGGCGGTGGATATAGTGCCGAATTTGAAAATCAATGCCGACCGGATGGCCGAAAACCTTGATCTTTCGCGTGGGGCAATGTTGGCAGAGGCGGCGACATTTGCCCTTGCCGATCATGTCGGGCGGGACGCAGCCGAAACGCTGGTGAAGGATGGCTTGGCAAAATCGGCCGAAAACGCGACAAATCTGTTTGATGAATTGCCCAAATTGACAGATGCGCCGTTGGATTGGGCGGCGTTGCGCGATCCGGCGAATTATGTTGGGCAATCAAATGCCTATATCGACCGGGTGGTTGCGACGGCCAAGCGCGGATTGCGTGAATAGGCCATCGGTTCGGGTTGCGCGAAGATGATAAAGAGGCTGCTTTCGGGCGGACTTTTTCTTTGGATGTATCGCGGTTCTTTGGCGGCTTAGCTTTCTGCGCGCAGGTTCTTTTCCATTGCGTAATTATGAATGGGTACACCGGCCACTTCAAAGTCGCGGCGTTGAATGACCGTAAATCCACGTTTAAGCAGGAAGCTTTTGGCAAGTTCGCTGGCTTCGACATAAAGCCGGGTCAGGTTATCTGCGGTGGCCTTGGCTTCGATCGCGTCATAAAGCATTGCGGCAACACCGGTTCCCGCGACATCGGGATCGGCATATAGAAATTCGATATGGCCGTCAGATTCCAGATCGCCAAAGGCCAGCACTTTGTCGTTGGTATTTACCGCGACAAAACCGGTGCGCCCATCCCCCATCATGTCCGTCAGGCGATCCGCCGTTGGGGTTAGATCCGCCCAAACTGCGACTTGTTCGGGGCTATAGCGAAGCACGCCAAGTTCGGTGACCGCACGGCGGTAAATCACGCGCATTTGGGCCGCGTCATCGGGTTTGAAAGTACGAATGGTCGTCATTCTTGTGCAGCCCACGCGGTATCAAAGAACGCGACTTCAAGGGATGTGGCCTTGCGGAAATGGTCAAGGCATTGCGCACGTTCATCGGCATTCAAATCAGGCCCATATTGATCAAGCTGGCCATTTAGATACGCAATCACGCTTTCGAAATATGTGCCGACATGAAGATCAAGCCATTCGTAATACCAAAAATCAGCCGGGCGTTCGGCGATGGCTTTATTCACCCGATCCGCCCAGCCAAGATAGGTGCCCTCGGCCACGGCCAACACGGCGAGCATATTGGTGTATGACGTGCTTTCGCTGGCATCGCGCATCAGTTGCTTAAATCCCGCAGTGGCAGGCCAGTCGGCGGGTTGGTTGCGGTCGTCATCGGTGACGCCAAGGGCGCTAAAGCTGCGTTCGAAATAGGTGTTTTCCGCCCCGGTCAGGACCGCCAAAAACTGACAACCCGGAATGCGGTCCTTGAGCGTTGGCGCACGAGACACCGCCGCAGCCAAAAGGGCAACGAACCGGTCGATAAAGCGATGATCCTGAATAAGGTAGTTTTTAAGATTGGCCTGGGGCAGGGCGGCAGCCCCCCATGCATCGGTAAAGGGATGATGCGTGACCCGTTTCCAATCATCGGCAACAGAGGCCTTTAGCCAGTCGGAAAATGTGCCCGATGGGTTCGTTTCAAGCCAGATCGGAAAGTCATCAAGCGTCGCGGTGAGCGTGTTCATGGGGCATGGTTTCCAATTTGAAAATTTATCCTCTTTTGCCATGAAGACAGACATACGACAAGAATAGCGTCCTGAGGTTTGCCGATTTTTCAACGCGTTAGCGCGCCTGTTCGTGCGCGATATTTTGATGCTAGATTGCCAAATCGCAATGTAAACCATTATTTCATGATGTAATAATTATAGGATGTTTTAACCCAAGAAATCAGGATGCAAAAAATGAAAAATGTTGGTGGATTTGATCGTGTGCTTCGACTGGTTGTCGGACTGGTTTTGATCGCCGTGCCGTTTGTGATGGCGGCACCAGAAAGCGGGATTGTTGCATTTGGTGCATATGGCTGGGTGATGGTGGCGGCGGGTCTTGTGGCGCTGTTAACAGCGGCATTTGGATTTTGCCCGCTTTATCGTGTGCTCGGTGTGCAGACCTGTTCGGTGCGCAGCAAAACAGCCAACTAAGCCCGTCCTTAATGATGGTCGTTATCTGCCCCGTCGTGATGTGCTGGACCCGTGATTGGTTTGGCGCGTCGTGCGGGCAGGGCGGGGGGAAACGTTCAAACCTAAAAATTGATCGTGTTTGACCCTGTTTTCGTTCTGTTTTCTGTTGGTTTTCGTTTCTGGCGGTTGCCATCGCCGCCAGATAATGGCATCGGTTATTGGTACCGCAATAAAGGGACGGGTGTTTTGCGTCCCATGGCCATGAAGAACGGAAAGACAAACATGAAACGACTGAGTGATGAGCTGACCGTATCGCCGCAATTGCCCATTGAGGCCATTGACGAGGTTGCCAAGGAAGGGTTCAAAACCATCATTTGCAATCGCCCCGATAACGAAGACCCGGGTCAGCCATCCTTTGCGGAAATTGCCGCCAGGGCCGAAAGCAATGGCATGAAAGCGATTTTCCAACCCGTCGCCAGTGGCAATGTTTCCGATGCCGACGCCGATGCGTTTGCCGCCAATCTTAAGGCCGCGGAAAAGCCTGTGTTTGCCTATTGCCGCAGTGGAACGCGTTGCACGATCCTGTGGTCCTTGGCCAGTTCGGGCAGCCTTCCGGTTCAGGATATTATCAAATCAGCATCCGATGCCGGATATGATATGTCGCCCTTGATGGCGCGTATTGCTGCACGCGGTTGACGTTTTTGGGATGGGGCGTTTAGACGCCCCGTCTTAGCCCCGCAGGCCGCATCAGCCAACAGCCACCAGCCATCACGCACCATCCACCGTCGGCCGACCGCACATCATCCACCATCATGCACCATCGGCCACTCTCACTTGGCCACCGAAGCTTGCCACTAGCAACTTTGTCCTCGCGCCGTGCTGTTGCGTCATGCGCGAAGAGCCTTCTGGCCATCGCATAAACGCGCGGCACGCCTTCCGAAAATGCACTATCGCTTTTTTGGGTTTCGTGACGATATGAAGGGATGACATGCGGTTGCATGGGGCATTTGCCGTGACGTCGTTTTATGAATGCTGCGATGTTGCGGCATTGAGGGTGTGAAGGTGCGAATTTGGGCCAAGCTGATGATTGCGGCGTGATATTTCGATTAGCAGATGACCGGGATATTGATGCCCTGTGTCAGATCGAAAGTGTTTCCTTTGACGTTGATCGGTTGAACCGCCGGGCGTTTAAACGCTTTGTCGGCAGTGAAACCGCGCGCCTGTGTGTCGCCGAAATCCACGGCGTGGTTGTTGGCTACGCGGTGGTGATTTTCCGGCGCAATGTGGCGCTGGCACGGCTATATTCGGTGGCGGTGGCACCGGATCATCGAAGGATGGGCATTGGGCGTGCGCTTGTTGCACAGGCCGAGGACCTTAGCCTTGATTTTGGGGCACCGATTTTGCGTCTTGAAGTCGCACAGGGCAACAAAGATGCCATCGCGCTGTTTCATGGCAAGGGATACCAAGAATTCGCGCTGTATCCCGATTATTATCCCGATCATTCCGATGCGCTGCGCATGGAGCGGGTTTTGGTCCCCCATGCCATGCGGTTGCCATCCCCGATCCAGTTTTATCACCAGACTTTGCCATTTACCTGTGGGCCAGCGTCGTTGATGATGGCGATGAATGCGCTTGATCCATCGGTTGAGATGGACAGAAGCCTTGAGATCGCCCTTTGGCGCGAAGCCACAACGATTTTCATGACGTCCGGGCATGGCGGGTGCGGGCCGTTGGGTTTGGCCTTGGCAGCAGATCGGCGGGGCTTCGCGGTTGAGGTTTTGCGCAGCCGTGACGGCCCGATGTTTGTTGATTCTGTGCGCAAACCCAAAAGCCGGGAAGTGGTCGAACTGGTGCACTATGATTTTGCCCAGCAGATCGAACAGGCCGGTATTCCCGTGAGTGTCGGGCCGTTTGGTGTGGCGGATATTGAAAACCGGATGCGCGAAGGGCAAATGGCGCTGGTTTTGATCAGTCAGTACCGCATTTACGGCGATAAAATTCCCCATTGGGTGGTCGTGTCGGGCTTTGATGACCGGTTTGTGTATGTTACGGACCCCGATATTGGTGATGACCATGATCCGTTTACGGGCAGTGATTGCCTGTCCTTTCCGATCCTGCGCCATGAGTTTGATCTGATGGCGCGCTATGGCCGGGATAAATTGCAGGCGGCTGTTTTTGTGCGCAAAAAAGCCGGGTGATCATGGTGTTGATCCCCGGCCTTTGATCTCATGTGGTTGTTGCGCGTTTACGGGCGGGCGATCTTGCCCAGAAGGTGGGCGATGATGCGCCGGTAAAGCTCCATCCCCAGAACGGCATCTTCGACGCCGCCATCGATGTTGGGGTTGTCATTCACCTCGATCACCATCGGGCCTTGTGGGGTTTGTTTCATATCCACACCATAAAGCCCGTCGCCCATCAATCGTGCCGCGGCAAGGGCGGTTGTCACGATGTCTTCGGGGGCGTCTTCGATGGCGACGGTTTCAAATCCGCCTTCTTCGTAACTTTTGCCGTCATCTTCGTGTTTGACGATCTGCCAGTGGCCCGGTGCCATGAAATAGCGGCTGGCAAAGATGGCTTCGCCGCCCAAAACCCCAATGCGCCAATCAAACGTGGTTTCGACATATTCCTGAATGACCAGCAATTCCGAGTTTTTAAACATCTCGGTGGCGACTTCGGACAGATGTTGCGGTGATTTGACCTTGCGCACACCGCGTGAGAAGCAGCCGTCAGGTACCTTAAGGACCGACGGGAAGCTAAATTGTTCGCCGATTTCACCAATGCGGCGTTTATCAAAAATCGCACTTTTGGGCGCCGGAATGCGGTGGGTGCGCAGCAATTCAGCCAGATAGACCTTGTTGGTACAACGCAGCATCGAGTCCGGGTCGTCAATCACCGGAATGCCTTCCTTTACCGCCCGTTTGGCAAAGCGATAGGTGTGATGATCAAGGGCGGTGGTTTCGCGGATCAACAGCGCATCAAATTCCGAAAGATGATGGAAATCCTTTGCCGTGATCAGTTCGGCACGCGCGCCAAGGTCGGCGGCGGCCTGAACGAAAAGGGCAAGGGCGTCTTTGTCTGACGGTGGCATGACTTCATCGGGATCGTGCAAGATCGCGACCAAGGCGGTTGGTTGGGTGACGTTGCCCTGTTTGCGGACACGGCCGCGCAAATAGGCCCGCAAGGCGGCTTCAAACTCCGTGATGTTTTCGGTGCCGAGCTGGCTTAGCGACGGGGCTTCGATTTCGCGCAAGGATACTTTGCCGTCCTTGTTGGTCAGATGCAGGCGCAGGATCGGGCAGCGGAACTGATCAAATACCCGTTGGGCGATGTGACGAAACCGTTTGTCGTGGCTGCGGCCAAAATAGATATCAACGTGGGTTGGCTGATCGCCGGGTTTTGTCAGGGCGTCGACAATTTGTGGGCTAAGATCAAGACGGGCGGCCTTTTGCAGGCGTTTCCAGTTGAGATCGAGCAAGACGTCGGCCTCGGGGATGACGCGTTCGGCCCGTGCGGCGGCCAGCAGGCTGCAATAATAGCCGCGCGACAAATATTCGTAAGACCGGCACAGGTTAATCACACGCCGATTACGTACCCCATGATCCAGTGCAAGGTAATCACGCACCCGCATGACGCGCGCACCCGATACCGCAAAGGGCAGGTCAGACAATCGATCAACCAAAATAAGCGGCGCGCCAGTTGAAACCGCAGGCGATTTTTCGGCAATCACATCATAAAGATCATGCTGCAATCGGATGCCATCGCCCCCATCTTCATAATATCCGGGCAGGTCGGAAACTTTTTGGTATCCGTGGCGTTCGTATAATGCACGTGCCGTATCATTTTCGATGCGGACTTCAAGGCGGATGCGATGGCATCCGGCGTCGATGGCAAAGTTTTCCAACCCGGCCAGAAGTTGCGTGCCAAGGCCAATGCCG
Source organism: Thalassospira lucentensis (assembly GCF_011806425.1). Taxonomy (GTDB): domain Bacteria; phylum Pseudomonadota; class Alphaproteobacteria; order Rhodospirillales; family Thalassospiraceae; genus Thalassospira; species Thalassospira lucentensis_B. The sequence goes on from NZ_JAATOV010000003.1 coordinate 109,242, forward strand.
CGCCATTCGTTTGAAATTGCGAGAGAATAAATTCGTGCCGTTACCGTATTTTCGCGCAACAACAATAATCCATAGCCGACCACGTTGGGATGATCGCTATCCCCGGCATCGGCGACCAAAAGGCGGGCCGAGCTGCCGCGCAGAAACCGCAAAAAGGATGCGCGCGAAATGCGATCACTTGTGAAATTGTTTGTTTCAAGCGCGCAAAGCCCATCGATATCGGCGGGCATGGCATTGCGAAGAATAACGGCATTGGACTGGGTCGAAGCCACGTGGTGGTTCTCCTGCAAATGGGGGCAGCTTATGAAGTGTACTCAACCCGCGGTACGCTTAATATGTTTTTCTGACAAGTGCGTTTACGGTTCATAGCCATGCCATTTTTACATGCGATTTGGCATGAAGGGTCTTCTACCTGTACAGTCGTTTAAAGCAGGGTGTTTTCAGATATCTGATTTAAAAATTGCACAAATACCAAACTGCGATATGACCATATAAGATTGAACATAACAGATCGAAAATCGATCACCATAAAACCGCGCGAAAAGCCGGTTGGGCCGCAGCAAAAGGATACCACGTTTTTTGACCGACTACATGTTCCGCAACTTCCGGTGTAATCGCCGACGCGCAGCATTCATCCCGCTTTTGATGGCGGGCACGTTGCTTGCGGGCTGTTCGTCAGATGACGGCATATCGGGCTTTGGGTTTGGTTCCGATGGCGCGGTACAGCATAATGATTTGCGCACCACGGTTCCCTATAGTGTGGAACTGACCGGGATTGATCCGCATGAAGAAAAACTGATCGAAAGCCTGAACGAAACAAGCACCGCACGCAGGTTGCAATCCCAACCGCCCGGATCACGCGCAGGCCTGCAACGCCGTGCCGAAGATGATCTTGAACGGTTTCAGGCGGTGTTGCGGTCAAACGGGTTTTATGACGCCGAAATCACCTTTGATATCGAAGAAAAAGAGGCTTCCGGAACCGCACAAGTGTCTGATGACGGTAGCGATACCGATAATGACGCCGATAGCGATGCAGATACCAAGTCCAACACCGACACTGGCAATTCCGATACGGATGCCGCGGACGGTGATCAGGAAAATAGCGATACCGTGGCGGGATCAGATGCCCCCAAACCGGTTGTCCTGACCTATCATGTTGATCCGGGAACGCCGTATTTGCTTGATGGGGTGACGTTTAAAACCACCTATACTGATAAGGTGGTCGAGCGCGCGGCAACGGATGCGGAGCTTGAACAAATTCATTTGGAAATCGGGCAGCGTGCGCGTGCAAACCCGATCATTTTGGCCGAACAATTTGGTGTGGATGTGCTGCGCCAAGATGGTTATCCGTTGGCCAAGGCCGGGGATCGCAGGGTGGTTGCCAATACGGCCGAAAAGACCCTGTCGGTGACATATGCATTTGATGCTGGCGCACAGGCCAATTTTGGCGCGGTCGAGGTAAAAGGGGCCGAGGAAGTCGACCCTGATTTTATTGCCGGATATCGCAGCTGGGGCCCGGGGCAAAAATTCAATCCCGATGAAATCAGAACCACGCGTCAGGATTTGGCAAAATCGAACCTGTTTGACAGTGTGGTGGTAAAGCCAGTTGGACCGGTTGGTGAAACCGGTGAAGTGCCCATCGAAATCACCGTGGTCGAGCGCAAGCATCGTTCTGTCGGGGGCGGGGTGAACTTTTCGACCGCCGATGGTCCGGGTGCGAATGCGTTTTGGGAACACCGCAACCTGTTTGGGCGGGGCGAGAAACTGCGCCTTGGCATTGAGGCATCGGGCCTTGAGCAGGGGTTAACTGCCGAGTTCCGTAAGCCGCAATTTTTGCGTCGGCGTCAGGCGCTTGTCGCGGAAAGTAACGCCAAAAACCATGATACGGATGCCTATCAGGGGACATTGTTCGATAACTTTGTCGGGGTTGAACGCAAACTTGGTGAAAACTGGTCGGGCACCTTTGGGGTGACGGCGGAATATTCCGACCTGACCGGGACAGATTCCCCCAACGAGCAGTTTTATCTGGGCGGTTTGCGCGGCATTTTAAAACACGACAATACGGATAATCCCCTTGATCCCACAGAAGGCAACCGTTTTGAAATCAATGTGTCGCCCTATGTCGGCCTGAATGATTCCAGCACAAGCTTTACGTCTGTATCGCTGAGCGGGTCGCAATATCTTTCGATTGATGATGACGGTGATTACGTCATGGCGGCGCGTGCGCGGACCGGGACGATCATTGGTGAAGAGCGCGGCAATTTGCCATCAAACAAACGGTTCTATTCCGGCGGTGGTGGATCGATCCGTGGGTATGAATACCAAAAGGTCGGGCCACTGGCCGAGGACGGTGATCCACTTGGTGGGCGGTCGGTCTTGGAAGTCGGGTTTGAATTCCGTGCCCGCATTACCGAAAGTTTCGGCATCGTGCCCTTTATCGAAGGGGGCAACGTATATGAACGCAGTGAGCCCGGCGATATTTCATTGCTGTGGGCGACCGGGCTTGGTTTCCGGTACTACACGGCCGTGGGGCCGCTGCGTTTTGATATCGCCGTACCGCTTGATAAACGTGAAAATGTTGATGACGACTATCAGTTCTATATCAGTCTGGGGCAGGCGTTTTGACCAAGTCTGATCCCACATCCCCAAGGCCACGCAAGTCCCCCCGTAAGGGCAAGCCAAACGGTTCGAAGCGCCAACTGAATAAGTGGGCGCGCCGAAGTGCGATTGCGGTTGGTGGCGGCGTTGTGCTTGTACTGGTCGGTGTTGGCATTGCTGGCACCGGGCCGGTTTTGCGCGCCATTACGCCGATGATCAACGAAACCGTATCGGGCGCAACCGACAGCCAGTTTGAATTGGGCCGGGTTGAGGGCAGCATTTGGACGGGCTTGCAGCTTGATCATGTGTCGATGTCGCGTGCGGTGGATGGGTTTGATCTGGACCTTGGCAATGTTGTGTTTGACTGGTCGCCAAGTGCGTTGTTTGGCGGGAAGTTAAAGGTCAACCGGCTTTCGGTCGCACAGACACATGTGATCTTGCCCGACGGATCGGCACCCAGCACCCCCGATGCGCCCGAAGACGAAGATAGTTCCGGTTTTTCACTGCCAATCGAAATTGCCATTGATGATGTGGCGTTTGACGAAATTGCGGTTGTTGATCCGGTCACGGGCAAAAGCTTTTTATACGGTCTTCAGGCCAGTGCGGCGGCGGGCAGTGACCTTTCGGGCAAGGCCAAGCTTGATCTAAAACCGCTTGATGGTGGGACGGATCGGTTGGCGGTTGATCTGGATTTCGATGGTCCCGAACAGCGCCTGCGCGCCGAAATTGACGGCGAAATTGATCGCAATGGCATTGTCATGACGCTGGCGGGGGTTGATCCAGAAAGTGCGGCCGATATTACCGTTTCGCTGAATGGGAAAGGGCCTGCCAATGATTGGCGGGGCAAGATTGACGTGGCTGCACGCGGATATGCGTCGCTGAACGGCGATATTGGTGTGCAGCTGTCATCAGAACGCGTTGATTTTGGCTTTGATGGCGATCTGGACCCGCTTGAAAAGATTGCGGACCAATTGCCAGAGCCATTGCGTAGCGCCATCACGCTTGGCGTTACCGGCGCGTTTGATCTTGATGAAGAACAGCTTTCATTTGAACGGCTGTCGGTCGTTCAGCCGGGCACATTGGATGTGTCAGGCACGGCGGATATTGATTTGGCCGATGAGCAGGTTAAGGCACAAATCGCGGCCCATGTTGATCCGGCCCTGTCATCCCTGATGGACGATCAGGTGGGCTGGGATGGGCTTAACCTTGATGTGTCAGCCGATGGTGATTTGGCCCTGCCGACGTTGGTGGTCAAACTAAACGGGCAAAATATCACCACACCGGTTTCAACGATTGATCGAGTAACCGCGACCGCCAATGTTGAAGGAAAATCGAGTTTTGACGGGGATTTAGCCGCGAAACTTGCCGTCATGACCGAAGGTGCCAAATGGCAGGATGAAGGCCTTGGCGCGATTATCGGATCATCCCCGGAAGCCACGATTGATGCCACGATTGCATCGGACTTTTCCAAAATCCTTATCGATCAGTTGGCGGTCAAAATGCCGGGTGTTTCGGTAAAGGGGCAGGCGGAACTTGATGATGCCATGGCGGTTTCTGATGCCAATTTGACGGTTGATGCCGCAGACCTTTCGGTATTTGCGCCGATTTCGGGGATGGATTTATCCGGGCAGGGTGAAATCACGCTTTCGGATGGGGCATGGTCAGCCGACAAGGGCGGTCAATTTGATGTTGCCGTTACCGCAAACAAAGCCGGATTTGGCATTTCGGATCTGGATCGGATTGTCGGCCCGTCACCGGTTATTTCGGGCGCGGTCACGATCAGCCCGGCATTGGATATGCTGGTCGACCTTGATCAGGTTGAAACCGCGATGATTGGCGGGACGGCCAAGGTGAACCTGACCGATACATTTGCGCAGATGGCGATTGATGCAAATCTTGATGTGGCGCCGGGCACTGTGCCGCCCGGTATTGGTGTTGAAATTGCACCGGCCACGCTTGCCATTGATCTTGATGGCCCGACAGCGGCCCCGGCAGGGGTGATCAACCTGACTACGGCAAAGGTTGATGCCGCGGGGCAGGTTCTTCGGGATGTGAAACTTACCAGCAAGATGCAATGGTCGCCGCAATCGGTGTTGTCCTTGAACAACAAAGTTAAGTTTGCGCGCGGCAAAAATACCTATGACCTTGCGGCGAATGTGGTGTTGCCAAGTGACGCCCTTCGGGTTGAGGCGATTTCACTGCGCGGCGGGCAGATTGACCTGCGCGGGGGAATTACCCTGCCAGATTATAGTGTGCCGATGCGCGGTGAGTTAAAGCTATCAAAGCTTTCGGCAGTGGCGCTGTCGGAGTTTGGGGTGCCGTTTGCCAATGGCGAAATGAGTGCGGATATCGGGTTTAAGCCCGAAAGCGGCACGCAAACGGTTACGATTAACGCGACCGCCAAGGGCCTGCGTATGGATGCGCAAGCGGGCGAAGACGCGATCCGGCTTGAAGATATTGATCTTAGCGGGACCGTGCGCAACGCATTTGATACGCCAAAGATCGATGCGACGCTGAATGGCAAGGATATTTTTGCCAGTGACGTTGCGATCAAGACGATTACGGCGAAGCTAAACGGCGGTTTGGATGCGCTTGATTTGTCGCTGGACACCGACGGGACGTGGCAGGCCAATGTGCCGATCAGCCTTGAAGCCGATACGCGCATTGCACTTGGCGATGATATTCGGGTAGATGCCAGCACGTTTAATGCAAACATTGCCGATCAGGTGATCAGCCTGCGTAAGCCGCTTACTTTTGTTCAGAAAAGCGACGGCGGGCAGCAGCTTGACGCGGACCTGAATGTGGGCAGTGGGCATTTAACTGCGGTGCTGGATCATAAGGCAAAGAAGCTGATTTCAGCCGATGTCACCCTTGATGCGCTTAAGCTTGGCCCGTGGGGTGCCATTGCCGGGTTTGATGGCCTGGATGGGACTGCGACCCTTTCGGCGAAATTGGATGAAAAACCCGGCCAGCAACCAAGTGCATCAATCAAGGGTGAAATCACCGGGATTACGGCCAAGGCCGCCCGGGGTATTAAGCCGCTTAAGATGGATTTGGATGTGCGCCTGAACGAGGGCGAGTTGGCCGGTAAGGCATTTTTGGGCAATGATAATGCCCAGATATTGACGGCCAATGGGACAATGCCGCTGGCGATTTCGGTCCTGAAACAGGAATTTAGCCCGAATATGTCAGCCCCGGTTGATGGGTCGGTGCGCCTGGATGGTGAAATTGCTGAGTTCTGGCCCTATGTCCCGGCCCCTGATCATTCCCTTTCGGGCAATATCAAAATGGCGCTGGATGTATCGGGGCGTTTGGATGATATCGCGTGGCAGGGCAATATCGCGCTTGCCGATGCGCGGTATGAAAACCTTGAATATGGCACGATTATCGATGCCATCACCCTTGATGGGACGTTTGATCAGGATGGGCTTTCGATCCCGTCGATCACGGCAAATGATGGCGGGTCGGGCACGCTTGATGGTTCGGTGGATTTGGCCTTAAACCAAGGGTCGATGGTGAAATATGATGTCGCGTTGAAGCTGGTGAATATGGCGCTGACGCGTAAGGATGAGCTGCAAATGTGGGCCGATGTCGATACATCTGTCACCGGCAGCGAAGAAAAAGCAGACATCAAAAGTACCGTCACCCTTCAGCGCGGCGAAGTCGATATCAGCTTGGCGTTGCCGGAATCGGTTCCGACCCTTGATGTTGTGAACTTGCCCGACGCCGGCGAAACACAAGAAGCCAAAGAAGAAGCCGAGGAACAAGGCGGGTTTGTTGGCAATCTGGACGTGACGGTGAATATTCCGGGGCGTCTGTTCGTGCGCGGCAAGGGGCTTGATTCCGAGTGGGGTGGCAACCTTGATATTTCGGGCACCACCGATGATCCACGTATTGTCGGCAAGCTTTCAGCCCTGCGCGGGCAGCTTGATATCATTGGCAAAACCTTTGTCGTGAAAGATTCCAACATTACGTTTTCGGGCGGATCGCCCCCCGATCCGTTACTTGATATCAAGGGTGTCTATTCGACGTCTGAGCTTGAGGTGACGGCTGGTTTCCGTGGTCCTTCGAGTGATCCCGAACTGGTTTTGACGTCTAACCCGTCCTTGCCAGAGGACGAAATTTTGTCGCAGGTTCTGTTTGGTAAATCGCAAGGCAGCCTGAGCGCGATTGAGGCCGTGCAGCTTGCCAGTGCGCTGAGCGAACTGTCGGGCGACGGTGGTGGGCTTGATGTGGTCGGCAGTGTGCGCCGGTTTATCGGGGCGGATGTTTTGCAGGTCGGGGGTGGCGAAGACGGCCCCGAAGTGAAGCTGGGTAAATATCTGACCGATGGGGTTTATGTTGGCACCAAGGCCGGTTCCACGCCGGGGTCAAGCGGGGTTGAGGTCGAAATTGAATTGACCCCGAATATCAGCGTGACCAGCGAAACCACCGAGATCGACAGCAAGGCCGGCATTCAGTATCGGCTGGATTACTAAGGCACGCGTGCTGCGTCAGGTGATTGATGAGGAAAGCTAGCCCATTCCTTGGAGATCGAGTTGGTTTCCAAGGAATGGTTTTTTGGGCGCGGGGCGCGCGACGCTAGGCGAAGGTCAGGTCGCTGATGTCGACCAAGGCGCCGTGACGGCAAATCACCCGACCGGCAACTTTTTGGGCAATTTCAATGGCCTGTTGTGTCGTCTTGCCATGTGCCTTGGCCCCCAGGAAGGCGCCATTAAATGAATCGCCCGCCGATGTCGTATCGACAATGTCGGTTATCACCGGGGGCGCAATGGTGCCGATGTCGCCCTTTTGGCTGGCAAAGGTCGTTGGATCGCCACCCGATTTTACAATGACTTCCGATGCGCCAGCATCAAGCCAGCGTTTGGCTGTGTCGTGCGGTGAAGCATCGCCAAACAGGGCCGCGTCATCATCAAAAGTCGGAAGCATCGTATGGCATAGCGGGGCGATTGCATCATAGGCGGCAATTGCGGTTTGGTCATTGGCCCAAAGACGCGGGCGGTGATTGGTATCAAAGTAAACTTTGCCACCTTGATCGGCGAAATCACGCGCCAGCTGGATCATTTTTTGACGATCTTTATCCGACAGGATCGCCAACGTAATTCCCGACAGATAGATGCCATCCATCTGGCCAAAGGCGTTTCTGATTTTGTCATCATGACCATCAGAGAGCATCTGCTTGGCGGCGGCATTGGCGCGCCAATAGGAAAAGCTGCGTTCCCCCGCCGCATCGGTTTGGATGGCATAAAGGCCGGGCAATGCCCCGTCAATCTGGCGGACAAGGTCGGTTGCAATGCCGTCTTGTTGCCAGGCATTTAGCATCGCGTCGCTATAGGCATCTGTGCCAAGTGCGGTGATGTAGGATGCCGTGTTCGCGTTGGCATCCTTGCTGGCATTTGTGGTTTGTTGATCAAGCAGCTGGGATGTGCGCGCCATATAGGTCGCTGCATTTAACGTATCCCCGGCAAAGCCAAGTTGTGCAGAGCCAAAAATCGCATCGGGTTTTGATCCCGACAGTTCGATCATGCATTCACCGATAAAGGCAATATGGGGCATGTGGGGACCTTTGATTTAAGACGTGATTTTGGGCGTGATGCAGGGTGTTGTTCTGGGTGCGGCCAAGGTGGGATGATATGGCGCGATCAGTCGCCAATCGGCTGGCGGCCCGTTGGGGGATTGATGGTCAGCAGGGAAGACCGGATGCGGCGCAATTTTTCTTTGGCCTGATTGGGCATGCGGCGCGCAACAGCGGTGGCGATCACATCAATCGTTGCCAGAAAAGCATGGCGCGTGGCCGTCGGTTTATAGATATCGGGGTTTTCAGGCATATCAATCGCCACGACCAGATCACTTTCGGCGGCAAGCGGGCTATCGGGGTGTGTCAGCGAAATGACTTTCGCTCCGTATTGGCGTGCAATGGCAGCGGAATGGATCAGTTCGGTCGGGCGGCCGCTGGTGGAAATGGCAAACACCACATCGTCCGGACCAAGGGTCGAGGACAACATGCGTTGCAGATATCCATCACTTTGCGATTGTGCTGGAATGCCAAGGCGGAAAAATCGGTTGGCGGCATCAAAGGCCACCGTGGTCGAACCGCCGCCCACACCAAAGAACGCAATTTGGCGGGCCTTGGCCAAAATATCGGCGGCTTGGTCAATCTGGTCAGACGAAATCTGATCGCGCAAGAGACGCAGGTTATCAATGATCACGCCCAGAACGTGGTTGGATAAAACGTCGGCAGCGGTCGTGTCGTCCGAAATGTCGTCCGGGGTCAGGTATTGGATACTGACTGCAAGGTTTTGCGCCAGACGCATCTTGAAATCACGAAACCCGTCACATCCCAAAGTGCGGCAAAACCGGATCACGGTTGGTTCGCTAACCCCAATGTTTTTGGCAAGATCCGAAAGGGCAATGGTGGTTACCGCTTCGAGATGGTCGCTGACATAATCGGCAACCTGTTGTTCCCGGTTCGGGAATTTGCCCGATTGGCTGCGCAACAAGCTGATAATGTCGGCGGTCGGTTGCATGGGGATATCCGGTTCTGTGAAAAGACCAAGGTCTGGCGATCGGGTTTAAATTCAATGGGGTGCAAATTTGCACCCCATTGGAAAATATCACTATTCAGGCTTATATGCGATAGCTTCAATTTCAATCTTGGCGTCAACCATCATCTGGGACTGTACCGTGGAACGGGCAGGGCGCTCGCCCGGGAAGTATTCGGCATAGACGCGGTTAAATGTCCAAGAATCGCGGGTGTCGGCCAGCCAGACATTCGTCTTGAACACATCATCAAGCGTGCAATCGGCAAGTGCTAATGCGGCCTTGACGTTTTCCATGGTGCGACGGGGCTGGTCTTCGATGCCGCCATATTCAATTTCACCATTTTCTTTCATGGCAACCTGTCCTGAAATATAGACGTAGTCGCCTGCTCGAACAGCCGGTGAAAATGGCAGTTTCTGACCACCGGCGCCGCTGCGTTCATTGTCGTAATGTTTGATCGCCATGGATAATCTCCCTGTTGTGACTGGTGGGGCCGATTGAAAACGACGACCGTTTAAAATGTAGTTTAACTACCTAATTAAACTCTACTACAACGTCAATAGGGTAAAAAATGCGTATTTGATGTCAAAAATATGTAGACAAGCTACAAAATGATACTCAGTATGTAGAAAAAGTACATAAAATATTCATCAGCGGAGAGTTTGGCGAAGATGGCATTACGCCGTGTTGAAACAACTGCAGCAACCATGAGCCGATCTTTGAACTGGGTCGTCGAACGCGTTATCGCGGTTCTGATGTTGACCTTGGTTCTCGATGTCTGGCTTGGCGTTATTGATCGATACATCTTTCATTGGCAATTGCCGTGGCCCGAAGAATTGGCGCGCTATTTGATGATCTGGTCAGCGTTGCTGGCGATCTCGGCCGGGATTGCGCGGCGCGAACATATCGGCATTGGCATGGTCGTTTTGAATTTGCCGATCCGGTTGCAGCGAACTGTACTGTTTCTGGTCGATCTGATTGCGCTTTTGGCATTCCTGTATCTGGCAATTTACGGATTTGATTTTGCCATGGGCGGCATGAGCCGACAGGCAATGATTTTTGGCATGTCCTTGGCGTTGCCTTATGCGGCTGTGCCCGTCGCATCCTTGTTGGCCGCGATACAGCTTCTTCTTGTTGCCTTGCGCGATCAGGGTCGTTTCGTTCCGATTGATCTTACGGAGGGCGCGGAATGATCGTCGCCATTATCTTTGTCGTTCTGATGGTTTTGGGGATGCCGATTGGCTTTGCCCTTGGTGTTGCAGGGGTTGTTGGCCTGTTTGACATGGGCGGGGGGATGTTTTTATCCCAGGGTCCAAGCAAGGTCTTTAACGGTTTGAACGTGTTTCCGTTCCTTGCAATGCCGTTCTTTATTCTGGCGGGTGAAATCATGAACCACATCGGCATTACCAGCCGGTTGGTGAAGTTTGCCCAAGCACTTGTCGGGCATTTACGTGGTGGCCTTGCGCATACCAACATGTTGGCATCGGTGTTCTTTGCCGGTTTGACCGGGGCTGCGACCGCGGATGCGGCGGCCTTTGGCAAGACCCTTGTGCCAGCCATGGTTGAGCGCGGGTATCGTCGTGATTATGCCTGTGCGGTGACGGCCGCCGGATCGATCATTGGTCCGACCATTCCGCCATCGGGTTTGATGGTTGTGTATGGATCGCTGATGGGGGTTTCGATTGGCGGGCTGTTTGCAGCGGGTATTTTGCCCGGTCTTATGATCTGCCTGATTTGCATGACCGTGATTGCGGTGACCGCACGGTCCAAGAACCTGCCGAAAAATGAACGTCGCGCGTCCTTGTTGGAAATCTGGAAGATTTTCAAATCGTCGATTACAGCCCTGATCATGCCGTTGATTATTTTGGGCGGTATTTTGGGCGGGATTGTCACCCCGACCGAGGCCGCATCGGTTGCGGTTGCCTATGCCCTGTTTATCGGTGTGTTCGTCTATCGCGCCCTGACATTCAACGATTTCTTTAAAATGTTGATCAGAACGGCGCGGGTGACGGGGGTGATTTTCGTCATTATTGCCTTTGCATCGATCCTTGGCTGGTGGCTGAGCTTTAACCGCATCCCGCAAGAAATCGCCAATATGGTTCTGGGCGTTTCGGATAACCGATACATCATCATCTTTATGATCGTCGGCATGCTGTTGATGATCGGCATGGTGATGGATATCAACGCGATCCTGATCATTCTTGCCCCGGTTCTTGTGCCGCTGACGTTGCAGATCGGTATGGATCCGATCCATGCGGGGATCATCTTTGTTCTGGCACTTAATATCTCGCTGATGACGCCGCCCGTTGGGGCCTGTCTATTTGTGCTGTCATCGGTGACCGGGGAAAAACTTGAAAAAATTGCAGCCCAGCTTTGGCCGTTTCTGTTGGCCGAATTGGGTGTGTTGTTCCTGTTTGCCTTTTGGGGTGACCTTGCACTCGCCATACCGCGATTGCTTGGGTTCCGCTAGGCCGAAGGGTTTGAAATAGCCCCCGATCGGGTCCGGATCGGGGGCACATAAACCAACAATCGGACAATCATAAAGTCGTTAATCAAGGAGAGGCACTATCATGAAAGCCGTAAAACGTTTTGGCGCAGCAGCCCTGGCAACCGCGATGCTGATGGGCAGCACATCAATGGCATTTGCCGATGCGAAAGTTTTGAAATTCGCGCATGACAACAAGGCCGATCCGTTCGAGAACCCGGCCCATGCCTGCACGGCTGTTTTTGCCAACATCGTCGAAGCCGACACCAATGGCGAAATTGAAGTCGAAATTTATCCGTCTAACCAGCTTGGTTCCGCCGCTGAACATGTTCAGATGATGCGTAATGATATCATTCAGGCGACCCTGACATCGACCGGCGCGCTGGCATCTTATTACCCGCGCATTGACGTTTTGAACCTTGCGTTTGCTTTTGACAGCAACGCATCGACCTATGACGTGTTTGATGGTCCGTTTGGTGAAAAACTGGCGCAAGACATCGAAGCAACCCTTGGCGATGTTAAGGTTCTTGGTTTCCCCGATACCGGCGGGTTCTTTGCGGTGACCAACTCCAAACATCCGATTGCCAAGCTTGAAGATTTCGATGGTATTCGCGTGCGCACCATGTCGCTGCCGTCCCATCAGAAAATCATGCAGGCGCTTGGTGCAGAAGCTTATCCGATGGCGTGGGGCGAAGTTTATGCCGGTCTTCAGACGGGTGTGATCGATGGTCAGATGAACCCGGTTCCGACCGTGACATTTGCCAAGTTCAACGAAGTGCAGGGCTATCTTACCCTGACCAACCACTTGTTCTCGCCTTACACCATGATGCTTTCGAAATCATTCTGGGATGACTTGACCCCGGATCAGCAGAAAATCGTGCGTTATGCAGCGCAGTCTTGCGTTGTTGCCAGCCGCGGTGTTTCACGCGTGATCGAAGCATCCGATCGTGGTTTGGCTGGTCTTAAGGACAAAATGGAAATCACCGCATTGTCGGCTGAAGACCGTGAAAAGTTCAAAGCAGCGACCCAGCCGGTCGTGGTCAAACACGTTCAGGAAAGCCTTGGCGACGAAGGTGTTGCTTTGCTTGACCTGTTCAAAGCCGAGGTCGAGAAAGCCAACGCACGCCGTTACATGGAAGACTAATCCATTTTGGTGCCGAAGGGGCGGTTCGCGTCCCTTCGGCATTTATGAAGCCACGATCAAAAGACCAATAACAAAGGCACGGGCCATGCGGATTTTTTGCGCCTCGATTGCAACCGAGACAAATACATTTTCCCCCCTTCGAACTGATTTTTCAGATTTTAAAGAAAGCTTTTATGCCCCACCGGGTCAGCACCCGGTCACACCGACCCTGTGCAGTGCCGTTTTCACCGAGGCGCGCCTTCGTGCCGCCAAAGAAGGCTGGGATTTGATCGAAGGGACCGCCACATGGGCAGAACCAGGTGGCTTGGTTAATCGCCAAACCTATGAAGATTTGCGCGACGAAGTTCTTGGGCAATTGCGCGCGGCCATGCCGGTTGATGCGGTGATCCTTGGCCTTCATGGGGCCATGGTGGCGCAAGATTACCTTGATTGCGAAGGCGATTTGATTTCGCGTGTGCGTGACATGGTTGGCCCGGACGTTGTGATTGGTACCAGTTTTGACCCGCACAGCCATTTGACCGATTTGCGGATCAATAATTCGGACATCATTGTTGCGTTCAAGGAATTCCCCCATACCGATTTTGTCGAAACCGGGCGTGCGGTTGTTGATCTTGTGTTGAAAACCCTGCGCGGCGAAATCAACCCGACCAAGGCGGTATTTGATTGCCGCATGATCGAGGTGTTGCCGACATCACGTGAACCGATGCGGTCGTTTATCGACCGGGCCAAGGATATGGAGGGGACAGGCGATATTCTGTCGGTTTCATTCATTCATGGATTTATGGCTGGTGACGTGCCTGACCTTGGGGCCAAGGTGATTGTCACCACCAACAATAACCCTGCGGAAGCCACGCAGCTTGCAAAAGACCTGGGGGTCGAGCTGTTTGGGTTTCGTGGGGCCACCCGCCCGAGTTTTGTGACACCAGACATTGCCCTTGATCAGGCGACGGCATCTGATGCAGCGCCGATTGTTCTGGCCGATGTTTGGGACAATCCGGGCGGCGGGGTGCCGGGCGACAGCACGATTTTGCTGCGCGCTGTGATGGAACGGGGCCTTCGTGATTTTGCCGTGGGAACCCTGTGGGACCCGATGGCGGTTCGCACATGTTTCTCCGCCGGCGAGGGGGCGACATTGCCACTTCGTTTTGGCGGTAAAACCGGTGCCCATGCCGGGGCGCCGGTTGATGCCGAGGTCAAAGTCAAAAAACTCGAACGCAATGCGTGGCAGTATTTTGGCGAAAGCATCGTGCCACTTGGCGATTGTGCGGTGATTGAGCTGCCCGGTGGGGGCGAAGTGATCCTAAATAGCAACAGATCGCAAAGTTTCGATCCCAGCCTGTTTTCGAATATGGGCATTGATCCGACCGCGAAGAAATATCTGTTCATTAAATCGACCAATCACTTCCACGATTCATTTGCCAAAATTGCCGGTGAAATCATCTATGTGGATGTGCATGGTCCGTATCCGTCGGATCCCAAAACCAATGGATACCGTCATGTGAAACGTCCGTTGTGGCCGATTGTTGATGATCCATTTGCCGCCAACGCAAGTTGATGATCAAATAGCCCCCTTGCGTCACCACCGAAATTAAAGGACGGTTTTTATGACCCGCTCGCCGCAATATTCTGAACTTGATACGCCGTGCGCGGTGATCAATCTTGATACCGTGGATCGCAACGTAAATGCCTATCAGGCCTATTGCGATGAGCATGGCATTGCATTGCGCCCGCATATCAAAACCCACAAAATCCCGGCATTCGCCCAGCAACAATTGGCCGCCGGGGCAAAGGGGATCACCTGTCAGAAAATTGGCGAGGCCGAAGTTATGGCCGATGCCGGTCTTGATGACATTCTGCTGACCTATAACGTTATTGGATCGCGCAAACTTTCACGCTTGCGGGCGTTATTTGACCGGGTTAAAAGCCTGCGTGTTGTTGCCGATAATGCGGCTGTGGTCGAAGGCCTTTCGCGGGCGTTTGCCGACAGTGCCAAGCCGCTTGAAATCTTGGTTGAATGTGACACAGGCGGCGGACGTTGCGGGGTTCAGACCCCCGATGATGCGGTTAAACTTGCGCAGATCATTGAAGACCTTCCGGGGATTAAGTTTGCCGGTTTGATGACCTATCCGGCGGCGGGCGGTGGTGCCAAGGTTGGCGGGTTCTTTGGCGATGCGATGGCAAAGCTTGACGAACGTGGCATTGCATGCCCGATCAGAAGTTCTGGCGGGACGCCCGATATGTGGAAAGCCCACGAGGTTGCCAACGTCACCGAACATCGGATCGGGACCTATATTTACAATGACCGGTCGCTGATGGCGCGCGATGTGTGCGGTGAAGATGACTGCGCATTGCGCGTTCTGGCCGAGGTGGTTTCACTTCCGGCACCGGGACGGGCGGTAATTGATGCCGGGTCCAAGGTTTTGACGTCTGATTTGCTCGGACTGGACGGGTTTGGTTATGTCGTGGGGCATCCCGAAGTTGATGTGGTCGGCCTTTCGGAAGAACACGGTGTTTTGCAGTTCGAACGGGATTTAACCCCGTTTGAAATTGGCGAGCGGATCGAAATCATCCCCAACCATGTTTGCGTGGTCAGCAATATGCTTGATCAGGTGCATCTGGTGCGCGGCGATACCATCAAAACCGTTGATGTGGCCGCACGGGGTAAGGTCCTTTAAGGGCCGAACATAGAAAACAGGTTACCCCGGTCATCTAACCGGGGTAACCGATTTAAGCCGGATCATGGTTGGGCAGATAACCGGTAAATCCGGTGATCAGCCATTTTCCAGTAGCCTGTTTTTCGCAGTAATAATGCGTTTTCCAAAGCAGACGGTCTTCGGATCCGTCTGCTTTTTTAATGCGTCCGTTAAAGTGTTTGCGGACCAATGCACGATTGCCGGTGATGTCGATTTTATCAAGCGTCGTGGCGCGGAAAACAGCCGAATATAGGTCCTCGGCATAGCAGGCGTTTTGGGCCGCATCTGCCTGGCGCAACCATTCATCGCGGTAAGCGCCAAGGTCGGGAAACATCATTTTCCATGTGTCGGGATCATCGGATGTGCAGGCATCAATGGCGTAAAAGCCATCTGCCTTAAAATCATCTTCGACCATTGACCAATCGGCTGCGACAAAGGCGGCAATGTCGCGCGGGACAAGCATTTGCCAAATCTGATTGCGGTCATGGTCGGTTGCAGGGAACGGGCTTTGATGCGTGGCGGCTGTCATGATCTATCCACTTGATCTGAAATTTATTTTGCCGAGTTTGGCATTGCCATGCGGGGTGATCAATCATTTGGGGGTGTTTGACGCAAAAAATAGGTAGACCCCATGCGAATTGATTGCAAAGAGGTCCGAATTAAAGAAAGATCATATGCAACGTTGAGATCGCACAAATAATAAACCCGTAAAATCGAGGTAATGCATGACTTGGGGTGGCTTCACAGAGGCAGAACTGGAATGGCAATATAACGCGCGCGAAACCGTGCCCGATTTCATGACGTATGTTGAACGGTGCGTTAAGCTGTCGGAAGAAACGCGTGCGGATCTTAAGCCCAAGATTGATGTGCGTTATGGCGATGGGCCAAAGGAAACCATGGATGTGTTTATGGCCGCCGATGCAGGCGCGCCGGTACATATCTTTTTCCATGGCGGTTATTGGCGCAGTCAGGACAAAAAGGATTATGCCTTTGTCGCGCGTGACCTTGTCGCGGCGGGTTTTACGGTTATTTGCCCCAATTACGATCTTTGCCCCGATGTGACGGTTGCCGATATCACCCAAGAAGCAGTGCGGTGCGTGCAATATGTCTATGACAACATTGACGACTTTAACGGCGATCGTGACCGCATTTCGATTTCGGGTCATTCGGCGGGCGGGCAGATTGTTGCGCGTTTGGCGTCTTATGATTGGGAAGACGTGCTTGGGGTGGCTAATCCGTTTTGTGGCGTGATCCCGATTTCTGGCGTGTTTGATCTTGAACCGGTGCGGTTTACGACGATCAATAAGGACATCAAGCTTGATGAAGCATCTGCGGCGGATAATTCGCCCATGCTGGATGCCGTTGCGACCGATACCAAAATGATGGTGGTCGTCGGGCGCGATGAAAGCCCGGAATTTGTCCGCCAAAGTGATGCCTATGCCGCGTATTGCGGGCGATCCGGGGTGACGGTACCGGTCTATAAGGCATGGGGTGCCAACCATTTTAACGTTCTCGAAGATGTGTTTTTGGAAACGGGATCGCTTTTTGCGCATCTTAAACGCTTTTTGAAGGCGTGAATCTTCGACAATTCCCCTTAAAAACAGCGAAAAATCCGTTGGTCTTCCTGTGACTGAAACGGTGTGGCGTGGTATAAAAGAGGCCGCTACCCCACTGAAATCAAAAATAGTTATAGAGGAAGGCTCATGCGTTTCGTTTCGGCAGAAGATATCGACAAGTTTGTTTCGCCCCGTGATTTGGTCGAAGCCCTTCGGGATGGTTTTGCACAAGGGTGCGAAGCGCCGTTGCGCAGCCATTTCAACATGGAACGCAGCAACGAGGATGACGCGACTTTCCTGATTATGCCAGCCTGGCAAAAAGATGGTGCAGCCGGGGTCAAGGTTGCCGCGGTTGTGCCGGGCAATTCGGCGCGGAACCTGCCGGCGGTGTCGGGGACTTATATCCTGCTTGATGCGGTGACGGGCCAACCATCAGCGGTGATTGATGGCACCAAACTGACCACGCGCCGCACAGCCGCCGCATCGGCCTTGGCGGCTGATTATCTGGCGCGCAAAGACAGCACCGACATGGTGATGGTCGGGTCGGGGGCAATGGCACCGCAATTGATCAAGGCGCATGCATCTGTACGCCCGATTAAAAACGTGACCATCTGGAACCGTAATGCCGATAAGGCGGTGAAACTTGCGACCGAAATTGGTGCGCTTGGCTTTAACGCCAAGGGGACGGATGATTTGGAAGCGGCGTGTAAATCCGCCGATTTGATTTCATGTGCGACGCTGTCAACCGAACCGTTGGTGCGTGGTGACTGGTTGCGCGATGGCACCCATGTTGACTTGGTCGGCGCGTTTAAACCCACCATGCGCGAAACCGACGATGGGGTGATGAAAAAATGCCGCATCTATGTCGATAGTTTCGAAGGGGCCAGTGCCGAAGGCGGGGACGTCGTGCAGGCGATCGACAGCGGGGCAATTTCAAAATCCGATATCATTGGCGATCTGTTTGGTCTGACACGCGGCGACGTTAAGGGCCGCGAAGCCGATGATGTGTGCACGGTGTTTAAATCGGTTGGGCATTCGCTGGAAGATTTCGTGGCGGCGGTTGCCGTGGTGAAGGCCACCCAAAAATGATCAGTACCGATCTGTTCGCGCCAGAACCCCTTGAAACATACCGCGCGACAATCAAACCGGAATGGATTGATTTTAACGGCCATATGAATGTGGGGTATTACGTGGTGGCGTTTGATCTGGGCTCAATCGCGTTTTTAAACGCGGTCGGGATGGGATTGGATTATCCCAAAAAGCGCGGCGGATCGACCTTTGGGCTTGAAATGCATGTGACCTATGATCGGGAAATCCACCTGGATGCGCCGTTTGTGATCCATACCCGGGTTCTCGATTGCGATGCAAAACGCATTCACATGTATCACGAAATGCGCCACGGGGCAGACGGATGGGGGGCCGCGACCAACGAAATCATCACCATGCATATCGATATGTCCACGCGCCGATCTGCACCGTTTCCAGATGACATTCTGGAAACCCTAAACAAGATCAAAGATGCGCATGCCGACCTTCCGATCCCATCGGGTGTCGGGCGCAAGATTGGCATTCGTCGCAGGTAAAAACAAAACCCCGCATTTGTTAAAGATGCGGGGTTTTGTTTTGTTGGGTGCTGCTTATGGTCGATGCATGACATACAGGCTGCACATTTCACCCGATTGATGAAGGTCCTGATCGCGCAGATATGTCAGGCCAAGCTTTTTCAAAAGGTTGGTCGAGGCAACGTTTTCGGGCAGGCAATAGCCATAGAGCTTATCAAAGCCAAGCTGTGTCCAGCCGTGCTGAAGCAACGCATCACAGACTTCAAAGGCATACCCTTTGCCTTGTTCGCCTTCGCGCATGGCATAGCCGATATCAGGCGCATCAAGGGTATCGCGTTTGATGAAACCGATCAGGCCAATCGGGCGGTTGGTTTCTTTTTCACAAACAATGGATTGCCCAAAGCCGTGTTGGGCGTAGCTTGAAATCATACGCGCGTCGATATAGGCGCGGGCGGCGTCAAGATCGTGGATATTGCGATCGCCGATAAAGCGCAGCCAGCCCGGACCATTGACCAGTTCCATGATGAAGGGGGCATCTTGATGGGTTGCTTTACGCAAAATGGTGCGTTGCGTTTCCAAAATGGTCATGTGGTTTTCCTGGTTGCATTGGCGGCATTGATGCGATCCTATTGTCTTGGGCGTAGGATCAAAATCATTTTTTCACATTTTCAGTGATCGGAATGTCGATGCCGGGAAAACCCATTAAACTGACATTTGACGGCGCACATGGTGCCAAACTTGCGGCACGTCTTGACCTGCCAAGCGGTGCGGTTCGAGCCTATGCGTTGTTTGCGCATTGTTTCACCTGTAGCAAGGATTTGATCGCGGCGCGGAAAATTGCCGAAGCCTTGACCCTTCAGGGGATTGGGGTTTTGCGGTTTGATTTTACCGGGCTTGGTGGATCGGGTGGGGATTTTGCATCGACGAATTTTACCTCCAACCTGGATGATCTGGGGCGCGCGGTTGAGTTTTTACGCGCCGAGTATGACGCACCCAAGCTTTTGATTGGTCATTCGTTGGGCGGGGCAGCGATCCTTGCCATGGCGGAACGCGTGCCCGAAGCAACCGCCGTTGCCACCATTGGCGCGCCAGCCGATATCGGGCATGTCACCCATAACTTTGCCGACCATCTTGAGGAAATTAAAACCAAAGGAGCGGCGGAAGTATCGCTGGGCGGGCGGCCGTTTGTGATCAAGCGCCAGTTTGTCGATGATTTGGGCAAGCATGATATCGCGCAGGCCACGCGCGAGATGGGCAAGGCATTGCTGGTTTTGCATGCACCGCGCGATGAAACGGTCGGGATTGAAAATGCCGGAAAAATCTTTGACGCGGCAAAACATCCCAAAAGTTTTGTGTCGCTTGACGATGCCGATCATTTACTGCGTGAACCAGCCGATGCCAGTTACGTCGCATCGGTAATTGCGGCCTGGGCCGGGCGGTATTTGCCCCGTGACGCGGAAACGCCGGTCAAACCTAGCGACGGTGTGGTTGTGCGTGAAACCGGGCAGGGCAAGTTCCAATGCATGGTCATGGCGGGACATCATCGCATGATGGCCGATGAGCCGGAAAATGTCGGCGGGCTAGATAGCGGCCCGTCCCCTTATGATTTTCTGTCGGCGGCCTTGGGAAGTTGTACGGTGATGACCGTGCGAATGTATGCCGATCATAAAAACATCACCCTTGATGCTGTCCGGGCGGAAATCCTGCATGATAAAATTCATGCCGATGATTGTGCGGAATGCGATGATGCGCATCACCAAAAAGGCGGGAAGATTGATCGGTTTGAGCGTCGATTGACGTTTATCGGCGACCTTGATGCGGATACCCGGGTCAAATTGCTGGCAATTGCCAATAAATGCCCCGTGCATCGCACGTTGGAGGCAACGTCGCTGATTGAAACCAACGAAGTGCGCGACTAAATCCCGCAAAAGCTCATAAAAAACGCCCGGCAGGAAAACCTGACCGGGCGTTTTTCTTGGCGTTTTCGATGATTACGGTTTTGCCGCGATCACGATGAATTCGACAAGGTAATCCGGGGTGGCAAGTTTGGCTTCGCCACATGCGCGACCCGGGGTGTGGCCCTGCGGTACCCATGCATCCCAAACTTCGTTCATGGCAGCGAAATCTTTCATGTCGGCCAGCCAGATGGTGGTCGACAGGATGTTTTCTTTGCTGGAGCCACATTCAGCCAAAAGCGCATCAACCTTTTCGAGGCACTCTTTGGTCTGATTGGTGATGTCGCTATCGGCGTTGCCGACTTGGCCCGCAAGATAGATGGTGTCGCCATGGACAACGGCCTGGCTCATACGTGGGCCGGTGTGAAAACGTTGAATGCTCATAGAAGTCTCCTTGATGTGTCTTTGGGTAATTTATTTAACAATACGAACTAGCTAGCACGCTTTTGCACGCCGCACCAGTCGGCAATGAACAGGGCAAGGACTTCGGTAACTTCCATCATCGATGCGATGGAAACACGTTCGTCAATGCCATGGATACGTTCGGCTTTGGGGCCATAGCACGTTGCCGGGATATTGCCGTAAATTTGGAAGAACCGCGCATCGGTTGTGGCGGTCGAGGCATAGTTTTCAATCGCGTTTCCGGTGACTTCTTGATGGATATCGCCGATCATGGACATCATCGGGTGATTGACGTCCATTTCGCATCCTTCGGCCTGAAAACCGCGATAGGTGATGTCAAACGTTGCGCCCTTGCAGGCCGGGTGATTGGCAAGTGCAGTTTGCTTGACGGCCTCAATCGTTTCGCGGACTTTCGCAAGATCCATTCCTGGATAAAACCCAACCCGGATATCGGCCGAACAGACCGGCGGAACGGTCGATGCCCATTCACCACCATCGATTTTGCCCAAGTTAAAGTTAACGGGGTGAACATGTGCATCATAAGCCGCATGGCGGTGTTGGGGCAGGTTCCAGATTTCTTCGACTTCTTTGAGCGTTTCGAAAAAGCCAAAGGCAGCCTCAATCGCGTTGCTGCCAGCGGATGTATCCAGAACGTGCGCTGGGCTTCCTGAGACGTGCAGTTGAAACCACATCACGCCAAGCTGGGCGGTCATCAGTGTTTGATTGAACGGTTCGGGGATGATGGCACAATCTGCCTTGTAACCGGCATGAAGACAGGCAAGTGCGCCATTGCCAGTACATTCTTCTTCGATCACGGATTGCAAAATGACCGGTGCAGCAGGTTCGAGACCGATATCATGAAGGGCGCGCAGCGCATGGCAATAGGCAATGATCCCGGCCTTCATATCGCCCGCACCACGCCCATACAGCCAGTCCCCGTCGACATAGGCATCAAACGGGCCACGGCGCCATTTATCGGCCGGACCCGTTGGGACGACATCCATATGCCCGTTAAGGATCAGGCTGCGGCCAGTTGGGTTTTTCGGCCGGTGCAGGCCAATGACATTTTCACGCCCGTCATAATCGTCAATCACCGGCGGGGAAAATCCCGGTTGGTCGCGAAGGGCATTGATGTCAATCGCGATACGTTCAACATCAAGCCCCATATCGGCGAATTGATCGGCGATCCAGTTTTGCGCGGATGTTTCGTTGCCAAGCAAGCTGTCATGGCGGACCAGCGCGCACAAATCATCAACCGCCGATAATGTGCGGTTTGATACGGCCTTGCGCAGGCTTGCGCGGTCAAAGGTGCTCATGGGGTGTTCTCCGATCACGTGATTATTTGCCCGTCGCAAGACTGGCGCGATTTGCCGACAGGGCGTCTTGGCTGATGCCAAGTTTTTGCATGTAATCGGGGATGCCGTTGCCACAGATGATATTGGCGGCATATTCGCCCATCGCCGGGGCGGTTTGGATGCCATAGCCCCCTTGACCCGCCAGCCAATAGAAACTCTCATCGGCGGGATCAAATGCGGATACCGGATCGCCGTCGGCAAAGAAGCTGCGTAAACCAGCCCAGGATTCACCCGGCCGGCGGACTTCGATGCTGGTGGCGGTCATTAACCGGTCCATCGTGATGGCGATATCAAGTTCTTCGGGCTGCACATCATGCGGTTCAGTCGGGGTTGTATCCGCAGGCGAGACCAGCAAGCGCCCGGCGTCTTCCTTAAAATATAGGGTTTCATCAAGGCAGGCGACCAAGGGCCAGCCATGCGCATTAACGTCCGATGGCAGATCAACCATCACGGCCGTGCGGCGTTTTGGCGTAATGCCAAGCGGTTTGACGCCGGCCTTATTGGCAATGTCATCGGCCCACGCACCCGCAGCATTGACGATGATATCGCCGCTGTGGCGGGTGCCATTGCCAAGGGTGACGTGCCATTTGCCGTCTGACTTTTCGATTGCGGTGACATCGGCCTTGGTCAGCAGCGTTCCACCCATTGATTTAAACTGGCGGATAAAGCCCCAATGAAGCGCATGGACATCAATATCCATGGCATCAGGTTCATGGGCGGCACTGGCAATCAGATCGGTATTAATGACCGGAATGATTTCCTTAAGTTCGGCCGGGGTTAGGGACACAAAGTTTGCGCCGTTTGCCCGGCCTTCGGTCAGGATTTCTTCAAGTTTGGCTTCTTCCCCCGGTGCGGCGGTCATGATAATGCCGCGCGGCGACAGGATCGGGTTTTCGGTAAACCCATCGGGCGGGGTAATGAAGAAATCGCGGCTGGCGGTCGACATCTTGCGGATGATTTTCGGGCCGTAGGTTTCGCTGTAAAGGGCGGCAGACCGCCCGGTGCTGTGATAGCCCGGCTGGTCTTCGCGTTCCAAAACCGTAACGGATTTTCCCGCCTTTGCCAGAAAGTACGCAGCGGACATGCCTGCAATACCGCCGCCAATAATCAGAATGTCGGAATGGGTCATTTGGGGCCTTCTGATAACGATTTGTTTTTGTTGGTGGCGCGAAACCCGCAGATAAATTGAAATAGGTTTTCGGCCAAGGTGGCGCTAACATAACCGCCTTCTTGCTCAAGTACGATAGGGCAGGTTAACGCACCAATCTTTTCGCCGATTTTGGCAAAGCCATCCGGGGTGACGGTAAGGCCGCCAAGCGGGTCGTCGCGTGATGCATCAAGTCCCAATGCGATCACCACCGCACCGGGATTGAAATCATCAATCACTGCCAGCGCCCGGTCAAGGGCGGTTAAGAAAACCGTGTCCCCACTGCCAAGGGGCAGGGGATCGTTGTGGTTAAATCCAACCCCAACCCCGTCGCCGCGTTCATGGGCATGGCCCCAATAAAATGGATAAAAATCACCGGGATCGGCATGAAGTGAAAGGGTCATGACATCATCGCGGGCATAGAAAATATGCTGGGTGCCGTTGCCATGATGCAAATCGACATCAAGGAGCGCGACCGTGTCATATTTGGCGCGCAGGTCTTGGGCGGCGATGGCAATTGATATTTACCTGATGACCAACCCGCGTATGTCGCAAAGCCGGGCTGAGCGGTTTTTTATTGATAACCTGACCGCACGGATGGAAAACGCGCCCGATGGTTATTTCGTTTATCCATAATCACAGGATCGCGACTTGCATGGTGGCGCCAATTGCGCAAGCATGCGCAAAATTGAACATCAACAAGCTGGATTGAAGATGAAACTGGTCTATTTTTCCTGGGTCAAAGAACGGATCGGCATGGCCGAAGAAACCATCGAATTGCCCGGTGATGTCAAAACCGTTGCCGACCTTTTGGCATGGATCCCCGCACGTGGGGAAAACTTCGCCAATGCCCTGGCAGAGCCATCCATCATCCGCGTCGCGGTCGATCAGGAATATGCGACACCTGATACCGACATTACCAAGGCCAGTGAAATTGCCCTGTTCCCGCCGGTGACCGGCGGATAGGGGCGGTTAAAGTATTCCTCATACAAAAGGGCGGCCCTGAAATGAGCCGCCCTTTGTTTTGTCTGAGTATTGAATATCCGCCTGTGCAAAGGCGTTTTAGGTCAGGCTGTCAAAGAATTCCTTGCGGCCCAATGTGCCTGATATCTTGCCCTCGCGCGTGAGGATCACGGGGTTTTGCGTGATCGAGCGCATGTCGATCAGATCTTTTAGCAGCACATCATCCTGGGCGACAAACACCACCGAGTTATCCGTGCCATCAAGGTCCGTGGGCAGGGTGCCGTCATAGGCGATCAGTTTAAGATCGCCGATTTCCGCACTATGGACGGCTTGGACCGTGCCATTGTCGACAGTGATACGCATGCCTTCGTCTTCGATGGCGATGATGCCCGATGAATTGCGTTGATCCTTGGTCACGCGATGCATGATCGCCCGACCGCGCAGGATATTGACCGGGTTCATGTGCGCGACAAAGTCCGCAACATATCCATTGGCCGGACGCAGTGCGATGTCTTCGGGTGTGCCATGCTGAACCACGTAGCCGCCTTCCATGATGGCAATTGAATTGCCAAGTTTCATGGCCTCGTCCAAGTCATGACTGACAAACAGGATGGTTTTGTTGAGCTTTTCCTGAAGATCAAGAAGCTCGTCCTGAAGGCGGTTACGGATTAAGGGATCAAGGGCGGAAAATGGCTCGTCCATCAAAAGGATCGGGGCATCCGTGGCAAAGGCACGCGCCAGACCAACACGTTGCTGCATGCCGCCCGACAGTTCGTGGGCATATTTATGCGCCCACTGATCCAGTCCGACCAAGGCCAGCTTTTCGCGGACAACGTCGCGTCGCTCCGTCGGGCCCATGCCGTCCAGTTCAAGGCCAAAGCCAACGTTGTCTTCGACCGTGCGCCATGGAAACAGGCCAAATTGCTGGAACACCATGGCGACGTTTTTGCGGCGCAGATTGCGCAGCGTTGTCGAATCACAGGTGGTGACATCGATCATGTCATTCCCGGCACGTACGCGAAGCGACCCGCGCGATACGCTGTTAAGGCCGTTTACGCACCGCAGAAGCGATGATTTGCCAGAGCCCGAAAGCCCCATCAGAACGCAAATTTCGCCTTCGGGGACATCGATGCTGACATTGGCAACACCAAGGACGTTGTTGGTGGCATCGGCGATTTGTTCGCGTGTTCTGCCTTGATCAAGCAGTCGAAGCGATTCCGCCTGACGGTCGCCAAAGATGACGTCGATATTTTCAAATTCAACAGCATTTGTCATGATCACTGCCCCGTTGTTTGACTGTTTTCACGACGGCAAATGCGGTCGAGCACAATGGCAAGGATCACAATCGCAAGACCTGCTTCGAAGCCTTGGGCGATGTTGACCGAATTAAGTGCGCGCACAACCGGTTTACCAAGGCCATCAGCGCCCACAAGGGCGGCAATCACCACCATGGATAGCGATAGCATGATGCATTGCGTCAACCCGGCCATGATCGATGGCATGGCAGACGGGAGTTCGACCTTAAACAGCAATTGACGCGGCGTGCAGCCGAAGCTTTCGCCTGCTTCGAGAAGGGCCTTTGGCGTGTTGGAAATGCCAAGATGGGTCAGGCGGATTGGGGCGGCAATGGCAAAGATCACGGTGGAAATAAGACCCGGTACAACGCCCAAACCAAACAGGATCAGGGTCGGGATCAAATACACAAAGGTCGGGATCGTTTGCATCAGGTCAAGTACGGGGCGCATCGCCTGATACAGCCACGGACGGTGGGCGGATGCCACACCCAGCGGAACCCCGATCACCATGCAAAACAGCGACGCATAAAACACAAGGGCCAGTGTTTGCATGGTTTCTTCCCAATAGCCAAGATTCACAATCAGCAGCAGGGAAAGCACGGTAAAGGCGGTGAGTTTCCATGACCGATGCAGGACTGTGGCAAGCACGGCAAACCCGGCAATGATCAGAAGGGCCGGCAGCCACAACAGAAAGTCGGTGGTGTTTTCAATAATGAATTCAAGAACATCCGAGATGGCATAGAAAACGAAATCGGCATGTTCGTTCAGCGAATTCATCAAAGATGAAATCCACTGCCCCAGCGGAAGTTTGGTTTCCGTGAGCCATTCCATGGGAATATTTCCGTTTGTTTATAAATCAGTTAAATAAACGATACGCCCCGGCCAGTTCCCAAATATGGGGGATATGAAAGTCGCGGGCAGGGGCGTATCGGCAGAATCCCAAAACCGGTTAAGTCCGGTCAGGCAGGCCGATTAAAGGCCAAGATCGCTTTTAAGCGCGGCCTTGGCATCGCCACCGTCAAAGGTGGTCACACCGTCAAGCCATGCATAGGCCGCATCCGGATTGGCTTTAAGCCACGCGGTGGCGGCTTTTTCCGGATCTGTCCCGTCATTAAGGATCGCGTCCATGATTTCATTTTCCATGGCCAGAGTGAATTTCAGGTTGGTGACAAATTTGCCCGCATTCGGGCATTCGTCGGCATAGCCTGCACGCAGGTTGGTATGAACGGTGGCACCGCCAAAGTTCGGACCAAACACGTCATCGCCGCCATCAAGATAGGCCATGTCGTATTTCGCATTCATCGGATGCGGTTCCCAGCCCAGGAAGACAATGAACTTGTCGCGCGATGATTTACGCTTCACTTCTGAAAGCATGCCCTGTTCGGAGGACTCAACAAGTTCAAAATCGCTAAGACCGAACTGATCGTTATCGATCATTTCCTGAATAAGACGGTTGCCATCGTTGCCCGGCTCGATACCGTAAATTTCGCCGTCGAGCTGGTCTTTGAATTTGGCGATGTCAGCAAAATCTTTGAGGCCCGCGTCATAGGCGTTCTTGGAAACCGCAAGGGTGTATTTGGCACCTTCAAGGTTTGCGCCAGTGCTTACAACCGTGCCCTTATCAAGATAGGGTTTGATGTCAGCCGCCATGGTTGGCATCCAATTGCCAAGGAAGACATCAACATCGCCGTTGGCAAGGCTGGTATAGGTAACAGGCACCGACAGAAGTTCGGTTTCTGCGTCATAGCCCAGCGCATCGAGGACAACCGATGCGGTCGCGGTGGTTGCGGTGATGTCGGTCCAGCCAACATCAGAGAACGTAACGGTTTTGCAGGCATCGCTGTCGGCGGCATTCGCCGTTGCGGCACCAAAAAGCGCGCTTGCGATGATGGTGCTGCCAAGAAGGCGGCCGAACGTGGAAAGATTGATCATGTTTCTGGTTCTCCCTTGTGTGGACCTAACGTTAATGATGACCCCGCAGGCGAGGTCATCAGAAGCTTTCGGTTCCGGAGGCCAGACGAACATCAACGCAACTTCTGTGTCGCTAATACTCGCCCAGAGACAGACAAACAGGTTTCCATAACCCGTCCGAATGGACCGGAATAATCACAAAAACAGCCATACAGCCGCGCAGCAATGGGATCCCCTGATCATTGCGCCGCATATACCGGCGTATTTTTATTGATTGATTGTTCAATTAAAATACAGCATATTCTCGATACGTCAATTAAGAAGGGTTAAAAAGTGCGTTGCGGTTTAATGACGCGGTTTCAAACCCCCTTGAAACGTTCTGAATTGGATTGTCTGAATGCCTAAAGTTGGTATGCAGCCTGTACGCCGCAGGCAGTTGATCGACGCGACGATTGAAACCATTCATCGCCACGGATTTGCCGATACGACGATTGCCCGTATCAGCAAGGCGGCGGGTATGTCGTCGGGCATTATTTCGCATTATTTCGGCGGCAAAAACGCATTGTTGGAAGCCACCATGCGGTTTTTGATGCAGGAATTGCGCAACGACTACATGGCGCGTTTGGCACAATCCAGAACGCCGGTCGATCGCCTTGAAGCCATCGTGAACACCAATTTTGACGAAGAACAGTTTACCCCGCAGGTGACGGTCGCGTGGTTGTCTTTTTGGGCGCAGGTGCCGTTTTCCGAACCGCTGCGCCGATTAAACAATATCTATTTCCAGCGACTGGCATCCAACCTGCGTCACGAGCTGCGCCAACTGACAACCGATCAGCGGGCAGACGAAATTTCGGCCGCAATGGCGGCAATGATTGACGGCATTTGGGTGCGGTCCGGGCTTTCGTCCGGGCGGACCGATGTCGCGGCAGCGCGCAAGATGGTGCTGGGCACCATGCATCTTTATCTGGCGCAATCGCCAGCGCGCTAACGCCAAACACACACATACCAAGTTTACAGTCGCCCATTATGCGGTGCGGCCGGAAGGAGTTTTGACATGAGCCTTTACCAGATCAACAATTTCATCAATGGCAAGAAAACAACCGGGTCGGGACCAGAAATGGTTACTTTTAATCCGGCAACCAATACTGTTCTTGCCAAGGGCAATGAAAGCACCGCATCGGACGTAGATGCCGCTGTAAAGGCCGCACGTGCAGGGTTTGAAATTTGGAAAAACACACCGGCGGCCGAACGGGCCCGCGTGTTGTTTAAGGCCGCCCAAATCCTGCGTGATCGCAATGATGAATTGGCGATGGTTGAAACCCGCGATACCGGGCGTGCCATTCAGGAAACCGAAATTGTTGATGTGATTTCCGGTGTTGAATGTTTGGAATATTTCGCCGGTGTCGCCGGAAGCCTGGCCGGTGAGCATATCGATCTTGGTGGGAATTTTGCCTATACCCGCCGCGAGGCGGTTGGGGTGTGTGCCGCCATCGGGGCTTGGAACTATCCGATTCAGATTGCGTGCTGGAAGGCAGCACCGGCATTGGCGTGTGGCAATGCGGTTGTTTACAAACCGTCCGAGGTCACACCGCTTTCGGCGATTGCGGTTGCCGAGGCGCTTCAGGAAGCAGGCCTTCCGGATGGGGTTTATAACGTTGTGCAGGGGGCGCGAGAATCTGGTGCGGCACTTGTCGATCATTCGGGCGTGGATAAAGTATCGCTGACCGGCTCGGCAGCAACCGGGGCGAAAGTCGCATCCGCCGCGGCGGGCGGCATGAAGGCCGTGACCATGGAGCTTGGCGGCAAATCACCGATGATCGTGTTTGAAGATGCCGATCTTGATAACGCCGTATCAGGCGCGCAGATGGCGAATTTCTATTCATCGGGGCAGATTTGTTCAAACGGCACGCGGGTTTTTGTTCATGAAAGTATTGCAGATGCGTTCATGGAAAAACTGATTGCGCGCAGCAAGGACCTTATCCTCGGTGATCCGGAAAACCCCAAAACCCAAGTCGGCCCGATCGTCAGCAAAACCCAATTCGATCAAGTGATGTCATTTATCGAAACCGGCAAGAAAGAAGGCGCGAAATGCGTTCTGGGCGGTCATGCGGTTTCTGATGGCATGCCGGAAGGCGGGCTGTTTGTCGCGCCGACGATCTTTGCCGAGTGCACCGATGATATGACCATTGTTCGCGAAGAAATCTTTGGCCCGGTGATGTCGGTTTTGACCTTTAGCGATGAAGACGAGGCCGTCAAACGCGCCAATGACACACCTTATGGCCTTGCGGCCGGTGTTTTCACCAAGGATCTGTCGCGCGGGCACCGGGTTGTGTCCCGGCTTGAAGCGGGGACCTGCTGGATCAACACCTATAACATTACGCCGATTGAAATGCCGTTTGGCGGGGTAAAAAAATCCGGCGTTGGGCGTGAGAATGGCCGTGCCGCGATTGAGCATTACACCCGGATTAAATCGGTTTATGTCGAAACCGGCGATGTTGAGGCGCCTTACTAAGTGCGCAGCTACGCACTTTGAATAATGGCCGGCCCACATTGCTTGAAAATAAAGGGATCAGATATGTCGACCCCGACGAAGACTGAAAAATATGATTACGTGATTGTCGGTTCCGGTTCTGCCGGGGCTGTTTTGGCCAACCGTCTGTCCGAAGACCGCGACGTTAAGGTGCTGGTGCTTGAAGCCGGTCCGAAAGACCATTGGTGGGATTGGCGTATTCATATGCCAACTGCGCTTTCGTATCCGATGCAGTCGGAAACCTATAACTGGGCTTATTGGACGACGCCGCAGGCCAATTTGAACAATCGCCGGATGGAAACACCGCGTGGGCGGGTTTCCGGTGGGTCAAGCTCGATCAACGGGATGGCGTATGTGCGTGGGCATGCCCTTGATTATAATCGCTGGGCGGAACAAGACCCGGCGCTTAAGGAATGGGATTATGCACGGTGCTTGCCCTATTTCCGTAAGGCAAATACCCGCAACGAAAATACCGGCGGCGATGAATATCACGGTGGGGATGGTCCGCTGCATGTGACGACAGGGGCGTGCACAAACGACCTGCATAAGGCATGGATGAAGGCCGGTGTTCAGGCCGGATATACCCATACTGATGATCAAAACGGATATCGTCAGGAAGGCCTCGGCACCATGGATATGACGGTCTATAAAGGCCGTCGCTGGTCGACTGCGCAGGCCTATCTGCATCCAGCGGCCAAGCGCGATAACGTCACGGTTTACAATAAGGCATTTGCACAGCGCATTGTTTTTGATGGTAAACGCGCGATTGGTGTTGATTTCACCTATGAAGGGCAGGCGGTGCGTGCGCTGGTGGATCGCGAAGTTATCCTGTCGGCCGGATCGATCAATTCGCCGAAACTTTTGATGTTGTCTGGCGTGGGCCCGGCGGCACATTTGCGCGAACATGGTATTGACGTTGTGGCAGATTTGCCCGGGGTCGGTGAAAACCTGCAAGACCATCTTGAACTTTATGTTCAGATGGAATGCACCAAACCCATCAGCCTAAACAGCAAACTTGATGCCTGGAGCAAGTTTAAGATCGGGCTTGAATGGTATCTGTTTAAAACCGGCCTTGGCGCGACCAACCATTTCGAAGCGGGCGGTTTTATTCGGTCCAAAGCCGGGGTGAAGCATCCTGATTTGCAGTATCACTTCATGCCTGCTGCGATTAACTATAACGGGTCGAAGGCCGCCGAGAAGGATGGTTTTCAGGCCCATATCGGCCCGATGCGGTCAAAATCACGCGGTACGGTTCGCCTTGCATCCGCCGACCCGAAAGAACGTCCGATCATTGACCCGAACTATATGAGCCACCCGGAAGACTGGGAAGAAATGCGCGCATCCGTCCGCCTGACCCGCGAGATTTTCGGTCAGGAAGCCTTTGCCGATTTGCGTGGGCGTGAAATTGCACCGGGCAAGGACATCCAGACCGACGAGCAGATTGATGCATGGGTCGCCGATCACGCCGAAAGTGCCTATCACCCATCATGCTCGTGCAAAATGGGAAGCGACGATATGGCCGTGGTCGATGAAAACACGCGCGTTCATGGTATCCAAGGGCTTCGTGTGGTTGATAGTTCGATCATGCCGACAATTGCGACCGGTAACTTGAATGCCCCGACGATCATGATCGGTGAAAAGGCGGCGGACATTATCCGTGGCCGCCAACCATTGGCTCCGTCCAACGCACCGTATTTCGTGCATCCCGAATGGGAAACCAAGCAGCGTTAAGCGGCTGCCTCACGACATCTGGTTTTTAAAACCTAATTCCAAAATCCCCGGCCCAGCATTCTGTTTGGCCGGGGATTTTTGTTTGGGTCATTGCATTCAAAAGGTTGGCGGGTAATCATCCTTGCACCGCATTTTCACGGGCGGCATCTTTTGGTGCGCGCCAATTAAAGTATTTAGCCATGCAAGAAATCAGTCTTTTGAATTCGGTGATCGGTCCTGTTATGCGCGGGCCGTCAAGTTCGCACTGTGCTGCGCCCTATATGATGGCAAAGCTGGTGCGCGAACTTTCTTGTTCAAACGGTGAAGTTTTAAAAAATGCAGTGGTGCGGTTTGATCCAAACGGGTCTTTCGCCCCGGTTTATAAGGCGCAAAGTTCGGACGAGAACTTTGCCGCCGGGCTGGCGGGCGCCAAGCTGACCGATCCTGATTACCGCGATATTTTAGGACGTGTGGAGCAGGGAGAGGGATTTAAGTTTGGTGTTGAAGTCACGGAACTTGAAAACAATAACCATCCCAACCGCGTCGATCTGGAACTGACCGTTCAAACCGCCGACGGCACCCTACGAACCGATCTGTATGCCGGGGCGTCGGTCGGCGGGGGGATGTATTACATCGATGCGATGAATGGCGAACCGGTGTTTTTGACCGGTAAGACGGCAACTGTGTTTGTTTGGGGCGATGGGGCGGTTTTGGATGCCGATGGCATTGCCCAGAAGCTGGCAAGTGGAACAAATACCTTGCTGGGAACATCCGTCGATCCCGCCCATCAGCGTGTTGAAGTTTCCTTGCAATCATTGCCCGATGTAACAGTGCTCGACGCGATCCGTCTGCGGGACGGTGTGGAGGCTGTTCGGTTTGGCGATGCGTCGCAATATCCGGTCTGCACCGGCGATGATTTGTTTTCAACAGCCGATGGTGTGATCGCGGTCGCCCTGCGGCAGCCCGGCGGCTCATTGGCCGATGCGGCGCTGGTGCTTGAGGCAAAGCGTCTTGGCCTTTCACGTGATGCCACGCGTAAGCTTTTCCGCGAACGGTGCGAATTGATGCTGCGCGTTGTGGCCGAAGGATTCGATGCAAAGCCCGAAGATAACGTCATGCGGTTTTTAACCCTGCGTGCGCGCAAAGTTCGCGATGCCAATTTGCCGGCCGGTCTTGGCGGACCGGTGTTGCAGGATGCGATGGCAGGTGCACTGTCGGCGATGGAACGCGATTCAAATCGCGGGCTTGTCTGTGCTGCGCCAACGGCGGGCAGTGCCGGGGTGGTGCCGGGCACCTTATACGGACTGATCCGGCATGGAATTGATATTGATGGCGCCACGGAAGCGTTGCAGGTGATGGCGGTGATCGGGGCGGTCTTTGCTGCACGCGGGACCTTTGCCGCCGAATGCGGTGGATGTTCG
Organism: Thalassospira lucentensis; assembly: GCF_011806425.1. GTDB lineage: Bacteria > Pseudomonadota > Alphaproteobacteria > Rhodospirillales > Thalassospiraceae > Thalassospira > Thalassospira lucentensis_B. The sequence goes on from NZ_JAATOV010000003.1 coordinate 142,509, forward strand.
GTCGAAACCGGTGCGTCGGCGGCGATGGCAGCCGCAGGGGTCGCATATGCCTATGGCGGGGATGCCAAGCAGTGCTTTGACGCGGCCAGCATGTGTTTGATGAATACCCTTGGACTGGTGTGTGATCCGGTGGGCGGGGATGTTGAAATTCCGTGTCATGCGCGCAATGTCGCGGGGGTGTCACATGCCTTTTCATCGGCGATGGCGGTTTTGGCCGGGTTTGATGCGGTTTTGCAATATGACGAACTGGTCGATCAGACGGTTAAAATCGGGTCGATGATGCATCCTGATTTGCGCTGTACGGCGCGTGGGGGCTGTGCGGCAACCAAGACTGCCAATCGCATGGTCGACGCCATCACCCAAGGTCGTTGAACCTCAGAAAAGCCATCTCAGAATACACCAGTAAATAGGCCATATTTCGGAAAGAAATGCGTTTATGGGAATTGCAATTATCCAATTCCACCCGTTGTAATTATAGCCATCAAAGAAAGTGAGAAACACAAACGTTCCTAAGGACACAAGCTGATACAGAACCAAAAGAGGCATCGCATACTTACTTTCATTTATGTTTGCCTAATGTAGGTTAGGGTATTTCTGCTGGTAAAAACACTATTTTCAATCGTTAACGGAATGTCCCGTTAGCAATGAGATGTCGTCGCAATAAGGGGTTTTCGAATAATCTGCCAAAAGAGTATCAATGCTAGAGAAACAGTTGTTTTTCTCTTGATAGATGCCGCCGATCAGGCAGGATGTCGCGATAAATAACCGTCATAAATAACAATGAAATCGAGGCTTTGCCGTGTTTACCCCGAATTTGCTGACCGCCAATGACACACAAGGATCCTATCCGGCGTCCTATTATGCCGCGACCGCCAATGCGATCGCGCCGTTTGACACCGTCAACGGGCAGCAGTCATGTGACATTGTGGTTGTTGGTGGGGGGTTTACCGGCTTGTCATCGGCCTTGCATCTGGCCGAGCGCGGCTTTGACGTTATTTTGCTTGAAGCGCATCGGGTTGGCTGGGGCGCGTCGGGGCGCAATGGCGGGCAGGTCGGGTCGGGCCAGCGCCGCGAACAAGACGACCTTGAAAAAATGGTCGGGCGCGATGACGCCAAAAAGCTGTGGGATATCGCAGAACAGTCCAAGGACATCGTCAAATCCCTGATCGCCAAGCATGACATCAAATGCGATTGGAAGCCGGGCATTTTGCATGCAGATCATCGCGCGCGGTTTGTGCCGGAAACCCATGCCTATACCGACAAGCTGCAACGCGATTATGGCTATGATCAGATCCGCAATATCTCACGCGATGAGATGCGTGAAATGGTGGGCAGTGCGTTTTACCATGGCGGATCGCTTGATATGGGGGCGGGGCATATTCACCCGTTGAACTTTGCGATTGGCCTTGCCGATGCCGCACGTGCTGCGGGCGCGCGTATTTTTGAAAATGCGGTTGTGACGTCTTATGAAAATCAGTCGGGGAAGGTGACGGTCAAAACCAGCAACGGTGCGGTCGTGAAGGCCAATAAAATGATTCTTGGCTGTAATGGCTATCTTGATGCGCTTGAAGATCGCGTGGCCAAGCGCGTCATGCCGATTAATAATTTCATCATCGCCACAGAACCGCTTTCCGATGATTTGGCGCGGGATCTTATTCGGGACGATGTGGCGGTCGCGGATTCAAAGTTCGTGATCAACTATTACCGTCTAAGTGCCGATAAACGTATGCTGTTTGGCGGAGGGGAAACATATGGTTATCGCTTCCCAAAAGACATCAAGTCGTTTGTGTCGCCCTATATGCTTGAAGTCTATCCGCAGCTTAAAGACGTGAAAATTGATTATGGCTGGGGCGGGACGTTGGCGATTACGATGAACCGCATGCCGTTCTTCCGCAAGATCGAGGATAACATCTTTACCGCGACGGGATATTCCGGGCATGGGGTTGCCATGGCGACCTTGGCGGGGCAAATCATGGCCGATGCCGTGGCGGGGACGATGGAACGCTTTGACGTGATGTCAAACGTCAAAATACCAGCATTCCCGGGCGGAAAGACATTCCGCTACCCGATGCTGGTTGCTGCGATGCTGTGGTATTCGATCCGAGATAAGCTTTAAGCTGATTTATGTTGCGGCGCGTCTTCTGATTGCGTGGCCGCTTCTTGGTCAATCTTGTCCTTGGCTTCAATCTCGTCTTTGGCGCCAAGGGCAATAAGTTGTGACCGTGTCTTTTTCCAGGACCGCGGATTAAAGACCAACGTGGTCGCGTCACTGAAGTAGACCTCGTAGCCGCGATTAAGGGCGGCCTTGGTGGTTGCTTTGACACAAAAATCGCCGTCCAGGCCGACAATGATTAGTTTGCCGACATTCTGCGCGTTCAGTACGCGATCAAGTTCAGGTTCGTGAAAGGCATCTGCACGGGACTTGACGATGTCATGGTCGATATCGCCATCAATGCGTTCATCAATATCCAAGCCGTTTGATTTCTGGCAGCCGCGGCCCTGATTAAGCAGGGCGGCCAAGAAGTTCATGTACCAGCCAACAAAGGTCTGGCGGATTGCAATAACTGGCGATCCGTTGGCGTTGGCGGCTTCGACCAGATTGTTGATCGCTTCAAGGCCCTTTTCCATATCCGCTTCGGGATAGCGATATTTGGAGTTGCCGGTTGTGAAATCTTCCTGAAGATCGATCAAGAGAAGGGCGGTGTTGGGCCGGGATGCGCGGTCAATTTTGGGGCCGGTGCTGGGTGTCAGGTGGCGACGGTGGCCATGTATTGTGTAGGCGATCAAGGCAATCAGCAAAACGGCGGCAAAAAGGACTGCAGGCCACATCTTTATTTTCTCCGTATCAATATCGGTCAGGATATCAAATTGTCATAAAATATAGCAATCAGTCATATTCCAAACCGATTCCCCATATATTTATCGATTTTCAACTTCGTTTCAATGGCTTGTTTTGGAACAATTCTGGGAATAATTTAACGAAGGAAATTTTCTATTTATTAGGACTTTACTGCGGGTCCCAGCTTGTCACCGGGTCATAACGTTCACCTTTGGACAAGATGACACCGTTATGGGCGGCAATGCCGACTTCAAAACTTGCAGCGATGCGAAGAGCGCGTTCCATAAAGTGTTTGGCGGCGGCTTCATTACAATGTTCGGATAAGGTTTGCGCAAACAGCTGTAGCCACCGGTCAAAATGATGGCGGGTGATTTTAAGCGGCATGTGTTTTTGCATCGGCCGGCCGTCATAATTGCCCGTGGCCAGCGCCACTGATGACCAAAACATGACCATGCGATCAAGATGGTTGTCCCAGTTTTCGACTTTTTCTTCAAACACCGGGCCCAGCATTTCGTCATCGCGGACCTTGGCGTAAAATCCATGCACGATGTTTTTGATCATGTCCTGATCAATGCCGGTATCGTCCTTAATACGGCGGGTGGCGATTTCGCGGCGTTCCTTGATTTCGGCAAGGGTAGGCTGTTTTTCGGACATGATTTTGGGCCTGTTTAGCAATCACAATGCCACAGGTTTACGGCGTGCTGTGACGGTCCGATATGACATATGTCACTTTGGCGTTTTACGCAAACCGATCATGTAATCCGTAATACCGATAGGCAACCGTTCGGGCGGCGCGGCGAAGGCTTGGCAGGGGAAATTTGTCCATCGGCGTTCCCAGAACTGTCCCCAAATCGTCATCACCAATCGTGCCCAACATCCGTTGGGCCAAAAGTTTGCCGCCCTGACTGGCCAAGGCAACGCCGTTGCCGTGCCACGCAAGGGCAGTCCAAACGTCGTGATGGCCAGGAACGCGCCCGATATAAGGACGCCAGCTTTGCGATAGGCAGGCAAGCCCGTTCCAGTGATGGGTACGTTCAATATCGCGCCATGCCGGGAACATGCGTTCAAAATTTGCCGCCAAGTCGCGTTTGCCGGCCTCAAACGCCTCGGGTGTGGCGGTGATGCCGCCGCGTCCGCCAAACAGGAACCGGTTATCTGGCAGTTTGCGGAAATAATGCAGCAAGATACGGCTGTCATACGCCATTAAGTCGCTGGTCCAGCCTTGTGCAGCCAGTTCATCGTTGCTCATGGGGCGGGTGACGAAAATACCCGAAAAGACAGGCATCAATTTGCCACCCAACCAATCGGGCAGGTTTTCCGCGCTGTATCCATTGGTGGCGATAATGATCTTGTTGGCTTCGATCTGTGCCGTGCCCGCATAAAGCGTGTATTTGCCCGTGGTTTCGTCAAATCGGTCGATTTTGGCCTGTTCGAATATCCGAACACCAGCCCGGATACATTGTTCATGCAGACCCGCCAGATATTTCATCGGGTTGATGCCAAACCCGGCCTTTACATGTAGCCCGCCATAGGTTTCAGCCGCATTCAACCCGCGTTCTTTAAGGGCATCACGGTCCAGAAATTCGGTCTGAACATCGGTAAAGTGTGCAAACTCTTTGGCTTCTTCATGAAGTTCGGCAATGCGGCTTTGTTTGTGGGCCAGCACCACTTCGCCGTTGGAATGGCGGTCGGCATCAATGTTCCAGTCGGTCAAACGTTGATCAACAAGATCAATCGCCTCGCATTCTTGGCGGGCAAATTGTTTGACCGCGTCGTCACCAAATTTTTTGGCTAGATCAAAATAGCTTTTGCCACTGCCACCGATGCAGCAAAAACCGCCATTACGCCCGGATGCGCCCCAGCCGCTGCGCCCGGCATCAAACACAGATACCTGTGCGCCGTTTTCGGCCAGTTCCAGCGCGGCAGACAACCCGCAATAGCCGCCACCAATAATCGCGATGTCGGTTTTATGCACACTGTCCCTCGCAAGGCGTTCGCAGGCGGGCAGGGGGCCTGTACTTTCGACCCAATAGCTGTCAGGCAGGCTGTCGGTTTGATAGGCGGCGGGCTGATAGATGCGTTTAAGCATGGGCTACTCGTTTGGCAAGGGACCAAGGGCGGGGCGAAAACAGCGCGGCGATACGGTGACGGATACGGCGCGCGGCATAGGTTTGTTAGGCTGGTGCAATTAAAAAATACCCGGCGATGATATGTCATGCCGGGTATTTCGTTAAGCCATTGCAATCAAATGGTGATCACATTTTGCCAATTTTCTTGGCGGTATCATCAAGTGACGCCCGCAGACGTTTGACTAGCTCGTCAATTTCGTCACGCGTGATGCAAAGCGGCGGGGAAAGAACCATACGGTCGCCACATGCCCGCGAAATCACGCCGTTTTCAACACAGGCATCGCGGCACATGGTGCCAACGGTGCCGGGTTTTTCAAACGGTTTGCGGGTTTTCTTGTCATCGACAAGCGGCATGCCAGCAATAAGGCCAACAACCTCAACCGCGCCGACCAACGGATGGTCTTCAAGGGTTTTAAGCTGCTTGGCGAAATATGGGCCAATGTCATCACGCACACGCTCGACCATTTTTTCATCGCGCATAATGCGAATGTTTTCCAAGGCGACGGCGGCCGATGCCGGGTGGCCGGAATAAGTAAAGCCGTGGGTGAATTCACCACATTCATTGATCAAAACGTCAGCAACGCGATCCCCAACCATGACAGCCGAAATCGGCAGATAACCCGAAGACATTCCCTTTGCCATTGGCATCAGGTCAGGTTTGATATCAAGGGTTTCTGAGCCAAACCAATTGCCTGTCCGGCCAAAGCCGCAAATGACTTCGTCAGCGATCAGCAAAAGATCGTATTTTTTGCAGATACGCTGAATTTCCGGCCAATAGGTTGACGGCGGAATGATCACACCACCCGCACCCTGGATTGGTTCCCCGATGAAGGCACCAACGCGGTCGGCACCGAGTTCTTCGATTTTTTCTTCAAGCTTGCGGGCCACCATCAGGCCGAATTCTTCGGGGGTGTGGTCGCCACCTTCGCCGTACCAATATGGCTGATCGATATGAACAACGTCTGGCAGCATCGGGCCACCTTGCGCGTGCATGCCCGACATCCCGCCAAGGGTCGCACCGGCAACGGTCGATCCGTGATAGGCGTTTTTACGGCTGATAATGACACTGCGTTCTGGTTTGCCTTTTAGGGCCCAATATTGGCGGACCATGCGCACAACCGTGTCGTTCGCTTCGGACCCGGAATTGGCATAAAAGACGTGGTTAAGGCCATCGGGCGTGATTTCCGCAAGAACTTTGGAAAGCTCAATCGCGGGGGTGTTCGCACACTGGAAGAAGTTATTGTAGTAGGGCAGTTCTTGCATCTGGGCATAGGCGGCATCTGCAAGTTCTTTGCGGCCATACCCGATATTTACGCACCACAGACCGGCCATGCCATCAAGATACTTTTTACCGGTGGAGTCTTCGATAAAGACACCTTCGGCTTTGGTGATGACGCGGGTACCACGATTATTCAGATCCGCCGTATCGGTGAACGGATGAATGTGGTGCGCCTGATCCATATCCTGCCAATAGGCGGTTTTATCAAAGTTATTCATGGTCTCTCCTGACAGCTTAACAAGCCGGTTTTGTGCGATATGTTGAACATATGCCATCAGTGTTCGTTTTTTTGAACACCTTTGCAAGAGGAAATTTCCGACAATTTCCCGCATCGAAATAAGGTGTTTTTTGTTATGGGGTGGTTGTTGTGGCCGAAATGGTGACCGGGGATCTTTTCGGATCGTATTTTATTGTGCGCTGCGTGATTTGCACGATATATCGAACGAATGGGCTTGACCGAGGCATTCGGGCACGGCACGATGCGCATTGGGATGGACTTACCCATATATGTGTTTCTACGTTTGCCGCCGTTTGTGCGCGTTATGTCGGTCTAAGGTGCTGAAAGAAAAATACCTTTCTGCTGCTTTGCTGTCAGACGCTGCATTCATCGGATCATACGTTGCAAATATGTGCGTAAGCCCGGACTTCAGGGGATAAACCCTGTGATACGAGGCCTTTTCTGGGAGTATAAGACGATGAACAAGTCGTTCGTCGAAGACAGTAGGGCAGATGCCCAACGATTCTTTGAAGAAAATTCGGATATTGAACTTATTGAACTGCTAATTCCTGACGTTAACGGCGTGTTCCGTGGCAAGCGAATCAGCAAGCAAAAATTCCTTAAAAGCTTCCACGAAGGCATCAATCTGCCGGGCTCTGTGTGCCTTGTTGATATTACCGGTGATAACCCGGAAGGAACGGGCGTTCTGTGGTCCAGTGGTGATCAGGACAATGTCGCAAAGCCGATCCCAGGTACCTTGTGCCGCGTTCCATATGGCGAACTGCCATTGGCGCAGGTGATGATGAGCCTGTATAACCTTGATGGTACTCCGTTCTTTGCCGATCCGCGCAATGTTTTGCAGGCGGTTGTTGATCGGATGGCCGCAGATGGTCTGTATCCAACCGTTGCCTTGGAACTTGAATTCTATCTTGCCGACCAGAACACGGAAACCGCGGCACCATTGCCGCCGCAGCCGCTTGGTGGCGGGATTGCATCCGATGGGGTGCAAGTTTATGGCCTGCAACAGATCGAAGATTTCGAACGGGTTCTTCATGACGCGGTTGCCGAGTTAAATCGCCAAGGTATCCCCGCTGACACCATTGTTGCCGAAGCCGGCCCCGGACAATTCGAAATCAATCTTGGGCATGTCAGTGACCCGATGATGGCGGCTGACCACGCCATGCAGCTTAAGCGCGTGGTGAAGGGTATTTCGTGGGATCACGGTGTGACCGCGACCTTTATGGCAAAGCCGTATTCCGATCAGGCGGGCAATGGTTTGCACGTCCATGTCAGTTTGCGCGATGATGACGGCAACAATGTTATGTCGCCCAAGGGCGATGAAGAAGTGTCAGATAATCTGCGCTTTGCCATCGGTGGCCTTCAGGAAGCGATGTTTGAAAGCATGGCGATCTTTGCCCCGAACCCGAATTCATTCCGCCGGTTCCAAAACAAGGCCTATGCGCCGATGTCGCCGAACTGGGGTTTGAATAACCGTACGGTTGCCCTGCGTATCCCGGCCGGAAGCCCAAAGGCCGCACGTGTTGAACACCGTGTGTCTGGTGCGGATGCCAACCCGTATCTGGTTTTGGCGTGTGTATTGGCTGGTGTGCATCACGGCATGAAAAACAAGATTGATCCGGGCGAACCAACGGTTGGCAATGGCTATGAGCAGCATGGCGGTAAAATCGTTCCGCGCAGCATGATTTCGGCTCTTGATCGCTTTGTTGATGGTGACATTGTCAAAGAATATCTCGGCGAACGCTTTGTCGAAGTATTCGATATTTGCCGTCGTGCTGAATATGACGAGTTTTTCTCTGAGGTGACCCAGCTTGAATATCGCTGGTACCTTGATGCGGTCTAAACGCACATACAAACGATAAAAAGCGTCCATAGGGAAAAGAACAGGAATGTCTCAAAAGGTAGGGGATCGGTTAAAAGCTGTACGCAGCATGTACGGGCTGTCGCAGCGCGAATTGGCCCGTCGTGCCGGTGTCACCAACAGCACGATTTCAACGATCGAACAAAACCGCGTCAGCCCGTCAGTCGATAGTCTGGCAAAGGTGCTGGCAGGTATCCCCATGACCCTGATTGATTTCTTCACCGTTGATCTTGATACCGGTGAAGAAATCTTCTTTGACAAGGATGACCTTGTCGAACTGTCCGACGGGACCATGTCAATGCGTCTTGTCGGGGCAACGCGCAAGGACCGTAATTTGCGCGTTTTGCATGAAACCTATCCGGCAGGCGGTGACACGGGTGATAAATTGATCGTCCAAAAGGGCGAAGAAGCCGGTGTCGTCGTGCGCGGCAAACTTGAAGTGACCGTCGGGGAACGGGTCAAAATTCTTGGCCCCGGGGATGCGTATTATTTCAACGCCGAAATACCGCACCGTTTCCGAAATGTCGGTGATGGGGAATGTGAAGTGGTTAGTGCCGCCACACCCCCATCTTATTAGGCTGCCATAAAACCGGCAAATTACGCGTCGATCCTTTCAGAACTTGAACAAGGCCGAAAAGCGCCATCCGTCAGGAGATTTCCGATGACCAATCCGTTGAATTTTGAACAATTGACTGCACAGGCTGCCAGCCTTGATATTCGTAACAAGGCGTTCATTAATGGTGCCTATGTCGATGCTGCATCGGGCAAAACGTTTGATTGCATCAGCCCGCGTGATGGTTCGGTCCTGACCAAGGTTGCCGAATGTGATGTCGAAGACGTCAATCGCGCGGTTGCATCAGCACGTGCGGTTTTCGAAAAAGGCAGCTGGTCCGAAGCCGCCCCGGCAAAGCGCAAGGCAATCTTGCTTCATTTCGCTGATCTGCTGGAGAAGAACGCCCCGGAATTGGCGTTGCTTGAAAGCCTTGATATGGGCAAGCCGATTACGCTTGCCTCGCGTGATGACTTGCCGCTTTCGTATAAATGCATTCGCTGGTACGCCGAGGCGATTGATAAGGTGTATGACGAAATTTCGCCGGGTGAAAGCAACGCGATTGGCATGATTACGCGTGAGCCGCTTGGCGTTGTCGCGGCTGTTGTGCCATGGAACTTCCCGCTGATGATGGCGGTTTGGAAACTTGGCCCGGCCTTGGCAATGGGCAATTCCATCATTCTGAAACCAGCAGAACAATCGCCGCTGACCGCCCTTCGTGTTGCGGAAATCGCAGTCGAGGCTGGCATTCCAGAAGGCGTATTGAACGTTATTCCGGGCTTTGGTCCAACGGCGGGTAAGGCACTTGGCCTGCATGAAGATGTGGATTGCGTGACCTTTACCGGTTCTGGCGAAGTCGGAAAGCTGTTCTTGCAGTATTCCGGTCAGTCGAACATGAAACGTGTGTGGCTGGAATGTGGGGGCAAAAGCCCAAATATCGTTCTTGCCGATTGCCCGGATTTGGATGCAGCGGCCGCGGCGGCTGCGGGTGGTATTTTCTATAATCAGGGTGAAGTTTGCACAGCGGGTTCGCGCCTGATTGTTGAAGAAAGCATCAAAGACGAATTGATCGAAAAAGTCATCGCGGCGGGGGCGAAAATGCAGCCGGGCGATCCGCTGGATCCGAAAACCGAAATGGGCGCGATTGTTGACGAAAGTCAGATGAACCGCGTTCTGGGCTATATCGAAAAAGGATCGTCCGAAGGTGGCGTTCTGCGCACCGGTGGTAAACGCGCGCGGACTGAAACCGGTGGGTATTATGTCGAACCGACCGTCTTTGACGGGATCAAGAACGACATGACCATCGCCAAGGAAGAAATCTTTGGCCCGGTTCTGTCGGTGATCTCGGTAAAAGATTGGAAAGAAGCCGTGCAGACGGCAAACGACACCCCGTTTGGTTTGGCCGCGGCTGTTTGGACTCGTGACATCAATAAGGCGCATCTGACCGCGAAAAAACTGCGTTCTGGTCTGGTTTGGGTCAATTGCTGGGACGGTGGTTCCATCACCATGCCGTTTGGCGGGTACAAGCAATCGGGGACGGGGCGTGACCGTTCGTTGCATGCACTTGATAAATATTGTGAAATCAAATCAACGTGGATTGCCCTTGGCGACGCGTAATTGGATTTGGGTTCTGGATTGCGATCCGAACCGTCATTCAAAGATAAGGAATGAAACATGAGCAGTACCGGCGTGATTGATACCAAGGGCGGCGATAACGCCTTTACGGCAAAGTCCGTGCATCAAAACACCAGCGAGCCGATGTATTCCGGCGCATTGTCATTTATGCGCCGTAAATATTCGCGCGATTTGGCGGGCATTGATGTGGCCGTGACCGGTATTCCCTATGACCTGGCGACCTCAAGCCGACCGGGCACGCGTCTTGGCCCGCAAGGGGTGCGCCGTGCATCGGCCAATTTGGCATGGGCACCGCACTTTCCGTCTGGTCGCGATATCTTTGCCGAATTGGCTGTGATTGATTACGGCGATATGGTCATTGACCCGGGCCACCCGGAAAAACTGCCTGAGATGATCGAAGATCACGCACGCGATATTGTTCAATCAGGTGCCAAAATGCTGACCATCGGTGGGGATCACTTCATCACCTATCCGGTGCTTAAAGCCCATGCTGAAAAGTATGGCGATGGCATTTCGCTGATCCAGTTTGATGCCCATTCCGATACATGGGAAGACGACGGTGATCGCATCGATCATGGTACGATGTTCTGGCATGCGGCCCAAAAGGGCATTGTCGATCCGTCAAAATCCATTCAGGTCGGTATTCGCACCCACAATGAGTCAACGCATGGATTTAACATCCTGTATGGCCCGGATGTGCAGGCAATGTCGATTGATGCCATTGTTGCGAAAATCAAGGAAACGGTCGGCGATCGTCCGGCTTACATTACCTTTGACATTGATGGTCTTGATCCGTGCTATGCGCCGGGCACCGGAACGCCGGTGTTGGGCGGGTTGACCAGCCATCAGGCAGTGTCGATCCTGCGCGGGCTTGCCGGGAATATCAACCTGATCGGCAGTGACGTTGTGGAAGTTTCCCCGCCTTATGATGTTTCGGATATTACATCACTGGCGGGTGCGACGATGGCGTGGGAAATGTTGAATATCCATGCTGCGAACCGCAAATAATCTTTTGCCATAGGTGTTTAGCGATCAGGGCCGGTTTCATTAAATGAAACCGGCCCTTGTTTTTTCAAAATGCTGTGGTCTTATAACGACAAAATAAATCAAGGAGGATGACATGAAAGATATCGCAATTTCTATGCTGACAATTTGCGGCATTGACGAGCTGCCGACCCATCGTAGCAATGCGGTTTCCCATGTGTTGTCCATGATTGATCCGGATCGTGATGATCCCGATGTTTTTACGTTTTACAGCCCACATGAACGCACCTTGCTGCGGTTTCACGATGTCATTGATGACAAACCTGACATGGTTGCGCCAACGCCAGAAACGGTCGAAGAAATTTTGCGCTTTGGTGAAGGCTTGAAAAGCACCGTCGATCAGCGGTCAACCGGCCATTTGCTTGTCCATTGTCATATGGGGGTTTCGCGCTCGACCGCGGCGATGCTGATCTTGATGGCGCAAGCACAGCCTGACCTTGACGAAGACAGCCTGTTTAACCGACTTCGGAGCATTCGGTCGATTGCGTGGCCGAATTCACGCATGATCGGTTATGCCGATGATTTGCTGAAACGCAATGGTCGATTGGTTGCAGCCCTGCATCGTCATTACCGCGCACAGCTTGATCGCGATCCGACGTTTGATGAATGGATGCGGTCACTTGGTCGGGGCCGCGAAGTTGATCAAGGTTGGGCGGTCTAAGGCGATAAAATGCCGTCTTTTGACAGCTAGGAAGCAGGGGCGTTTCCCAAGACGTCCCTAATTCCTTTGCGTGATCAATTGAATCGATTTAAAAGCGGTGCGTCCCACAGCAAATGATACGATCCCGGGCGTTGTCCGGGTGATAAAAACGGAGAAATGCGATGACGGCAAAAGCTGTTTGCCTTGGGGAACTTCTGATCGATTTTGTACCGACTGTGACCGGAACCGGTCTTGCTGATGCGCCGGCATTTGCCAAGGCGGCAGGCGGGGCACCGGGCAATGCGGCGGTGGGATTGCAGCGACTTGGCATTGAAACCGGGTTTATCGGTAAGTTGGGCGATGACGCCTTTGGTCATTTTCTGGTCGATACCCTTAAAGGTGCCGATGTTGATACATCCGGTATCGTCCTGACCAAGGAAGCGTTGACCGGGCTTGCATTTGTGTCGTTGCGTGCTGATGGGGAACGTGAATTTTCGTTTTATCGCAGCCCGTCGGCGGACATGCTGTTGTGTCCCGCCGATCTTGATCAGGATATGCTGAAATCTGCGGATTTGTTCCATTACGGAACGCTTTGCATGATTGATGATGATCCGCGTGCCGCGACGCTTGAGGCGATCCGGATTGCGCGCGAAAACGGTGCGATTATTTCCTGTGATCCGAACTTGCGCTTGCCGCTGTGGCCAAGCGAAGAAAAAGCACGTGAAATCTTGCGCCTTGCGATCCGTCAGGCCGATGTCGTTAAAATGTCGGACGAGGAAATCATTTTCGTGTCGGGCAAGGATGACCTTGAAGAAGGCATTCGCGACCTGTGGTCGGATCAATGGCGTGCGCTTATTGTGACATATGGTCCCAAAGGATCGCGGTTCATCACGCCGGAATTTGATGGCTTTGTTCCGTCGTACAAAATCACCGCTGTTGATGCGACTGGGGCAGGGGATGGCTGCACGGCGGGATTCCTGTCGCGGTTGTTAAAAGACCCGGCCTTGCTGGGATCAGAAGAAAAGCTTCGCAGCGCATGTGCCTTTGCCAATGCGGTGGGCGCGATTACCGCGACCAAACGCGGTGCGATCAACGCGCTTCCGACCGAAAAAGAGGTCGTAGCGTTTCTTTCCGAACACTAGAAAAAAATATCCATCAGGACGTGGCGGCGGCCCCATCGCCGCCACATAATTTTGCCTAAACTTTCCCACATGGTTTGAGCACATGCTAACCTGATTGGCATGATGTTTTGTTGTGACTTAATTTGAATTTGGCGAGGGTGCGATGTCCGCAGAAAAACTGACCGTTACTTGGGAAAAACTTGATCATCTGGGTGCGGAAGTTTCTGAAAACCTGAACCTGCGTAAGGCATTTGTCGATGATACTGATCGGTTTGACCGGTACAGCGCGGCACTGAATGATCTGTTTGTCGATTATTCAAAAAACCTGATTACGGATGACGTGATGGCGGCCCTTGTCGATCTGGCAAAGGCGGCGGAGGTTGAATCCTGGCGTGACCGGATGTTTGCCGGGGATCGGATCAACGTTACCGAAAACCGCGCTGTGCTTCATACCGCTTTGCGTAAACTGGATGGCGGTCCGGTTATGGTGGATGGCGTTGATGTCATGCCTGACGTCAAAGGCGTTCTGGCCCGGTTAAAGGATTTCGCAACCCGCGTTCATTCCGGCGCATGGAAGGGCCATACCGGCAAGAAAATCACCGATGTGGTTAATATCGGGATTGGCGGATCGGACCTTGGCCCGGTGATGGTCAATGAAGCCCTGCGTCCCTATCACGTGGAGGGCATTCGCTGCCATTTTGTATCGAACGTTGACGGCGCGCATATTGTCGATACGCTCAAAGACCTTGATGCGGAAACGACGCTTTTCATTATTGCATCGAAAACCTTCACCACCGATGAAACCCTGACCAATGCTTATTCCGCGCGTGATTGGCTGATCAAGGCACTTGGGGATGAGGCGGCAGTCGCCAAGCACTTTGTCGCGGTTTCAACCGCCCTTGATAAGGTCGCGGCATTTGGGATCGATACCGACAATGCGTTTGGTTTCTGGGACTGGGTTGGTGGGCGCTATAGCCTGTGGTCAGCGATTGGGCTGCCGATCATTCTTGCTGTTGGATATGACAAGTTTGAAGAATTGCTGCGCGGTGCGCAGTCGATGGATACCCACTTTAGAACAGCCCCGCTTGAAACCAATATTCCAGTGATCTTGGCCCTGATTGGGGTGTGGTATCGCAATGTATTGGGCGCATCAAGTCAGGCAATCTTGCCCTATGATCAGCATCTTTCGCGTTTGCCGGCTTATTTGCAGCAAGCAGATATGGAAAGTAACGGCAAATCGGTCACCCGCGATGGTCAACCGATTGCCTATGAAACCGGCCCAATCATTTGGGGCGAACCGGGCACGAACGGTCAGCATGCATTTTATCAGCTGATCCATCAGGGCACGGAACTGATCCCGGTTGATTTCTTGGTCGCGGCGAATGCGCTGCATCCGTTGTCAAACCACCACGAAAAGTTGGTTACCAACTGCTTTGCCCAGGCCGAAGCCCTGATGCGGGGCAAGACCGAGGATGAAGTCCGCGAAGAACTGGCTGGTGGTGACCTTTCCCCGGCCGAGATTGATGTTCTTGCGCCGCAAAAGGTCTTTGCCGGTAATAAGCCAAGCACCATGATCCTGTATAAGCAGCTTGATCCCTTCACGCTTGGCCGATTGGTGGCGATGTATGAACATAAAATCTTTGTTCAGGGCATCATCTGGAATGTGAATTCCTATGACCAGTGGGGCGTTGAACTTGGCAAACAATTGGCCAAGGAACTGCTGCCGATGGTGCAGGGCACAGAAGATGCTGCTTCACGCGATGCATCAACTGCAGGCCTGATTAAGCGGTTGTCTTCCCTTCGGGGTTAAGGTGCAGCGAGGTTAAAGTGATTTCTTAAAAGTGCGGCGTGTGCGATGGCGTGTGCCGCACTTTTTGTTTGCTGTTGTTGCGGCATCTATCTGAGCAATAGCGAACCGTGTCCCAGCAATTGTGCCATTTCCGACGCCATGAAAATGGTCGGTTACAGACCGGGCAGACCTTGTGCGGAAGGTCTGCCTTTTTGGTTTGCGGGCCATTTGCATTGCGTGGCATGAGACTCTGACCTTGGTTGTCCGAGTTGCTTTTGGCGATTTGCGCTTAGCCGATCAGCGTTTCCATCAGGGCATGGGCGGCGGTTTGGCCACTGCGCCACGCTGTTTCAACCCGTGCGCCAAGACACCAGTCACCCGCGGCAATCACCCGGCCATTCATCCCACTCAGATAGCTTTTGCCAAGCGGGACTTCGGTGCGGGCATAGCGCCAGCGGTGGGCGTTCACACTATGCAATTCAGGCAGTTTGACGCCACTTGCGGTACGAAGAGCTGCCAGCAGTTTTTCAATCACCTGATCCTTGTCGTCTTCAAGGTGGTCACGCGACCATTGCGGTGTGGCATGAAGCACCCACGGATCTGGTGTTCGGGTGTGAAAGGCATCGTCATGTTGGCTGCTGCGTGCGGCCCAACTGATTTCCGGCGATGGATAGAGCATGGCATCAAATGCGGTTGGCAAGGGTTGCTCAAACGCGACCATGACCGCCCAACATGGCGCCATAACCACATCGGCAATCGGATCAAATCGCGCGCTCAGCGGATGCAAAAGATCATATGTTTGTGGTGCCGGGGACGAAACGATCACCCCATCAAACGGACCAAACGTTCCTTCAAGATCATCATGCAGCATAAAGTGACGTGGGCCTGATGGTTCAATTTCCGTGATGCGGTGCTGCTTTTTGATATCAAAGGATGCCAATAGCGGATGGATCAATTTATTCATCTGTGGTGCGCCCTGAAACCAGTGATCGATCGCAAGATTGCCTTCGGTGCTGGTGTGTGCGGTTTGTTCCAATTGTGTTTGGGGGGCAGCATTATCCCGGGCAGGGGTGATTATCCCGTTTTCCGGGGCGCCGCGATGAAGGTTGGGCCGCCAGTTGCGCGCCGATTTATGTTCGGTTGCTTGTTGCAGATATGCGTCAAATCCCGGATTGCGCGCCGTGACATATTGCGCCCCATGGTTAAAATGACCAAAGTCCGTGCGGCGCGATGCCAACCGGCCACCAAGACCACGGCTTTTTTCAAAAACAGTTACCTCCATCCCGACCTGATGCAGTGTGCTGGCGGCTTTTAATCCGGCCATTCCCGCGCCGATGACAGCAATTTTGATCTGGGGCATGAAACTGATCCTGTTTGGTTGGGGCGGACAAATAAATGGTGTAGCTTTTGGTACGCGCGCTAAAGCCGATTGGAGCAGTCTTGCCGAAAAGATAATTATGTAATTGTCATTCGTGCGTCATGAAATTGTCACGAAAAACCAGCAGGTTGTCGGCATTGTTAAATATAATGATTTAGGGGAAATTATGCGTTCTTCACTTTTGGCATCTGCGGCACTTTCGGTTTTGCTAACGGCCTGTGCGGCGACAACACCACAGGAAGAGATGACGTCAAACGATGTCGTGAATGCGGGGCCGCATCCATTGAACATCGTTCCAATGGGCGAATATCGCACCGGGAAACTGGATGAAAGTGCGGCTGAAATTCCGGCGTTTGACCCGGTGTCGAAACGTCTTTTCGTGGTCAATGGTGCAGACAAATCAATTGATATTCTTGATATGTCAGATCCCAATGGCCTGACCAAGGTCGGTGCAATCGCGATGGGCCCGTGGGGCAAGGGTGCCAACAGTGTTGCGGTTAAGGACGGCGTGGTTGCGGTTGCGGTTGAAAACAAAGACAAACAGGCGCCGGGACTGGCCGTGTTTTTCAACACAGATGGTAACTTGATTTCGGCAGTTGTGGTGGGCGCATTGCCCGACATGATTAAATTCACCCCTGACGGCGAACATGTTTTGGTTGCCAATGAGGGGGAGCCAAATGACGCCTTTACCAACGATCCAGAAGGCAGCGTTTCGATCATTTCGCTGGCCGGTGGCGTTCATAAATTAACCGCAGAAAACGTGCGTACAGTCGATTTCAAATTCCTGAACGATGTGGCATTGCCTTACGGAATGCGGACATCCAATCCCGGCACGTCCAGCGTTGCCCAAGATATTGAGCCGGAATACATCGCGGTTTCCAAAGACAGCAAAACGGCTTATGTCTCGCTTCAGGAAAACAATGCGGTTGCGATTATTGATATCGCATCGGGCGCGGTAAAGCGGATCGCGGGTCTTGGCTTTAAGGACCATTCGGTCCATGCATTTGATGCCAGCGACAAAGATGGCAAGGTCAATATCCGCACGTGGCCGGTCATGGGCATGTATATGCCAGACAGCATCGATACCATCGATATTGACGGCAAAACGTGGGTTCTGATCGCCAACGAAGGGGATTCACGCGATTACGACGGCTATAGCGAGGAAACCCGCGTTGGAAAGCTGACGCTTGATCCAGTGGCGTTTCCCAATGCGCTTAGCCTTCAGAAAGATGAAAATCTTGGCCGGTTGAAGACCACAACTGCACAGGGCGACACCGACGGTGATGGCGATGTTGATGTGATTTACAGCTTTGGCGCGCGGTCGTTCTCGGTCCTTGATGCCGTGGGCGAGATGGTCTTTGACAGCGGCGATGCGTTTGAGCAGTACATGGCGGCCAATTACGCCAATGTATTTAATTCAACCGATACCGAAAATTACAGCCGCGATAACCGATCCGACGACAAAGGCCCTGAGCCAGAAGGCATTGCATCAGGGTATGTCAACGGCACGCCATATGCCTTTATCGGTCTGGAACGTCAGGGTGGCTTTATGGTTTATGACCTGACCAACCCGGTTAATCCCAAGTTTGTGACCTATCACAGCGATCGTCGTTTCTCGGGCAGCCCAGAGGGCGATACCGCTGGCGAGTTGGCGCCCGAAGGTTTCCAGTTCATTTCGGCCAAAGATAGCCCGACTGGAAATGCGATGTTGGTGGTGGCGTCCGAAGTATCGGGCAGCACAAAGGTTTATGACCTGAAATAAGAGATAAAATCGCGCAATGCGAAGTATTTGAATTTCAATGGAGAAAGCCGGGAAACCCCCGGCTTTTTCTTTTGTTTGTTACAAAGAGTAAAATGGTTCAAACCGTTGGCATTATAGACTAAACTCCCGCGACGGTCCTATCGGGCCTGTCTGCTATTGGGAGGTAGGGACGCTGACGACACGACGTGAACCGCATATTCTGGTTGTTGATGATGATCAGGAAATCCAGAAGCTTTTGAAAAAGTTCCTGCTGCAGCATGGCTTTCGCATCACCACGGTGTCTGATGGCAATGAAATGCACCGGGCTTTGCGCGACTGGAAAATCGATCTTGTGATCCTTGATATCATGCTGCCAGGCGAAGACGGCTTTGCATTGTGCCGTGACGTGCGTCGCACATCCAAAGTACCGATTGTTATGCTGACCGCGGTTGGCGAGGATACCGACCG
Organism: Thalassospira lucentensis; assembly: GCF_011806425.1. Lineage (GTDB taxonomy): Bacteria > Pseudomonadota > Alphaproteobacteria > Rhodospirillales > Thalassospiraceae > Thalassospira > Thalassospira lucentensis_B. The sequence continues at coordinate 161,218 of NZ_JAATOV010000003.1, forward strand.
TATTCTTGGCCTTGAACTGGGCGCGGATGATTATCTGACCAAGCCATTTAATCCGCGTGAATTACTGGCCCGTATCCGGGCTGTTTTCCGACGGTTTGAAACCGGCACGGTGGGGCCGGTTGATAACGAAGTCACGCCAACCCAGCGGATTGTGTTTGGCGACTGGACGTTGGATATCGGATCGCGTGAATTGCGCGATGCTGATAACGTTGCGGTACATCTTTCGACCGGTGAATTTTCGCTGTTACGCGCCTTGGTGAAAAACAACAAGCGCGCCTTATCGCGTGAGCAACTGGTGGATATCGTGCGCGGTCAAAGCTCGTTGCCGTTTGATCGCAGCATTGATATCCAAATCAGCCGTCTGCGCCGCAAAATCGAAAAAGATGCCAAAAATCCCAAGCTGATCAAAACGGTACGCGGTATCGGGTATCAGTTCTGTGCTGATACCCAAACGCTGTAGCGTCTGATGCGCGCAATGTTCGCAGACTTTAAAAACTACCTTCGTCGCTATAAACCGCGCACCCTTGGCGGGCGCATCTTTATGCTGATGATGCTTGGTGGGGTGATCATCGCCACCCTAAGTGCAATGGCATCCTATTACGTGATTGAACGTGATGAGCGGATCAGTCGCGCCTATACATTGGGCTTTACCATCCGCGAATTGCTTCGCATTGCCGAAAATCCCGAATTTGAAGCAGACATTGTCGATATCGCTGCGCGCGATGGCATGGTGCTTCGCATTTTGCCAAAAGATGATGTTGGCGGATTGCTTTTGTTTTCGCGGCCCGCCCAACATATCGCCTTGCCCGCACGGCTTTCAAATACGGGGTGGCCGATATCGGTTAAAGTCCATTTTCAACGCGGAAAGCTTAGTTCCGCGCAGCGTGCAAAGATCGAGGCCACAGAAAATCCCAGCCTGTTTTTCGCTGAGCTGTCGCGTGAAATCGCCCGTGTCGGCCTGGAAGCGCAGATCGAAATCCTGATGCCGTCGGGCAAACGGGTTTTGGTCAGCCATGATGAATTATGGGCGCATTATTCATCGCCATCACTGGTGTTTTTGATGTTCTTGATGGGGGTGGCAGCTGTTCTGGCGGTGTTTGCCGCGCTGGCGGACTTGATGGCTGGACCGTTTAAGAACCTGACACGTGCGATCATTAATCAAGGTGACGAAGTCGGTGGGCCACCGGTCGAAGAACGCGGCCCGACCGAGGCAAGGTCGATGGCGGCAGCTTATAACGATCTGCGTGAACGGATATCGCGGATGCTGGGCGATAGAACCCGGATGTTAGCGGCAATTTCCCATGATTTGCGCACACCCAGTACGCGCCTGCGCCTGCGCGCGGAGTTCATTGAAAATGATGAATTGCGTGAAACCGTGCTGCGCGATCTTGATGAAATGGACAGCCTGTTAAGCGACGCGCTTGATTTCCTGGGTGACTGGATTGCCAAGGAAGAAGAACGCACTGTCGATTTCGTTTCCGTGCTGGAAGCCATCTGTGATGATTATGCCGATCTGGGGCGTCCGGTGGCGTTTGATGGTCCGCAACCGTTGCAATTTAGTTCCGTGCATACGGTTTTTGGCGGCGGGGATGCACCGCATTCCTTTGATGGCAAACGCAGCATTCGGTTGTCATGCCGTCCTGGGACGTTAAAGCGTGCCTTTACCAACCTGATTGAAAACGCATTGAAATACGGCCACCGGGCAAATGTCAGTCTGGATGCAACAGCTGACAATGTTCTGGTGACCATCCGTGATGACGGGCCAGGCATCCCTGACGAGCACCAAGACAAGGTGTTTTTGCCGTTTTACCGCGTCGAAGGATCGCGTGCGCGCACAACGGGCGGCAGTGGCCTTGGCCTGTCGATTGTGAAAACCGTGATCGATGCCCATGACGGCAATATTACCCTTCGAAATATGCCGGGCAGGGGCCTTGAAGTGATCATATCGTTGCCGCGCCGGGTTACGACGGGTGAAGCGTGACGGGTCAAAGTATGACGGGCGAGGAATAGAGACAAAAAAAGCGGCCCGAAATCAGGGCCGCTTTTTTGATGGTTCTTTAGAAAAAGATGGGCGGGTGGCCCCCAGAACCACCCGCCAGTCAGATCAGATGCGTAACTCGGTTTCCGGGTCAAACAAGCTGATCTGAGACATGTCGGCCGAGAACGTCATGCTCTCGCCCGGTGTTGGTGCGCGGTCCGGACGGACGCGGGCGACGATTTCTTTGCCGCCAATTTCAATCACGGTCATGGTGTCGGCACCTGTTGGTTCGATCACTTCAACCTTGCTATCGAAATTGACATACTGGCTGCCGTTCTGTTCGGAACTGCTGCGTTTATGCGTCAGGCCCTCTGGACGGATGCCAAAGACAACCTTTTTGCCCGCATATGCCTTATAGCTTTCCGGTGCTTCAAACAGCGGAAGGGTGATCGGGCTGCCAGGACGTTCGATAGACACCGCCAACTGACCGTTTTGTTCGGTCAGCGTCGCATCAATGAAGTTCATTGATGGTGACCCGATGAAGCCGGCAACAAACATGTTGTTGGGGCGTTCATAGATGTTTTGCGGGGTATCGAACTGCTGAAGGATACCGCCTTTCATCACCGCGATCCGCGATGCCAAGGTCATGGCTTCGATCTGATCATGGGTGACGTAAACGATTGTCGATCCAAGACGCTGGTGCAGTTTCTTGATCTCGGTGCGCATATCAACGCGCAACTTGGCATCAAGGTTTGACAGCGGTTCGTCAAACAAGAAGATGTCTGGATCGCGCACAAGCGCACGGCCCATGGCAACACGTTGACGCTGACCACCAGAAAGCTGGGCTGGTTTGCGATCAAGCAGGGGTTCGATCTGCAAAAGCTTTGCAACCTCGTCAACTGCCTTGTCGCGTTCCGCGTTTGAGACGCCGCGGATTTCCAGACCAAAGGTGATGTTCTTGCGCACGGTCATGTTGGGATAAAGCGCATAAGACTGGAACACCATGGCGATGTTCCGGTCTTTGGGATGTACGTCATTGATGACGCGATCGCCAATGCGGATTTCCCCGCCCGAGGATGTTTCCAAACCCGCAATCAGGTTCAGAAGGGTCGATTTACCGCAACCTGACGGACCAACGAGAACAAGAAACTCGCCGTCTTCGATTGCCAGATTGATTTCCTTGAGAACTTCAACAGGGCCAAAAGCCTTGCGAACTTTATCGAGGGTGAGTGATGCCATTTGCTTATCCCTTCACCGAACCAGCGGTCAGGCCGCGGACGAAGTATTTGCCTGCCAGAACATAAACCAGCAACGTCGGAAGACCCGTCAGCAGGGCTGCGGCCATATCCACGTTGTACTGTTTCACGCCGGTAGTGGTGTTGACGATATTGTTGAGTGCGACTGTCATCGGGGCATTCGCACCAGAGGCGAACGAAGCCCCAAACAGGAAGTCATTCCAGATCTGGGTGAACTGCCAAATCACCGACACCACGATAATCGGGGTCGAGATCGGCAAAATGATCCGCCAGAAGATTGTAAAGAAACCGGCACCATCAATGGTGGCTGCTTTGACCAGTTCATCCGGGATCGAAACGTAGTAGTTTCGGAAGAACAAGGTGGTAAAGCACAGGCCATACACGACATGGACCATGACAAGGCCCGAGGTCGAACTGGCAAGACCAAGCTTACCAAGAACCTGTGACATCGGCAGCAGAACGACCTGGAACGGGATGAAGCAACCAAACAACAGCAGGGCAAAAACAATGTTCGCACCCTTAAAGCGGAATTTGGTCAGTGCATATCCGTTGATCGCACCAAGGAAGGTCGAAATCAAAACAGCAGGGATCGCCATTTTGACCGAGTTCCAGAAATAAAGCTTAATCCCCGTACATTCCACACCCACACATGCTTCGTTCCAAGCATAGTTCCATGCATCAAACGTGATGACGCGCGGAAGTGAAACAAGGGATCCTTCGCGGATTTCATCAAGCGATTTCAACGACGTCGAAATCATGACAATCAGCGGAAAGAGATAGTAAAGCGCAAACAGGATCAAAACGAGATACAGCAATCCACGCAGTACGACGTTTTTCCAGCCTGCGTCGTGGCTGTAGGTCTGAATATCAGCCATTTTTCTTGCCTCCGCGCAGTTCGGAATACAGGTACGGCACAATGATCGCCATCACGGTCGCCAGCATCATCATTGCACTGGCCGCGCCAACACCAAGTTGGTTGCGCTGGAATGCCATGGTGTACATGAAGGTTGCCGGAAGATCCGATGAATAGCCCGGACCACCCCCCGTAAGGGCGATGACAAGGTCAAAGCTTTTCACGGCCAGATGGGCCAGAACGACAATCGCGCTTAGGAAAACCGGGCGGATTGACGGAATGATAATGCCGAAATAGATACGCGGCAGGCTGGCACCGTCCATATAGGCTGCGCGAATGATGTCTTGATCGACGCCGCGCAAAGCCGCAAGGAACATTGCCATGACAAAGCCCGATGCTTGCCAGACAGCAGCAATCACAACCGTGTAGATCGCCATGTCGGAATTGATCAGCCAGTCAAACTTAAAGCTTGTCCAGCCAAGATCATGCATTGCACTTTCAAGGCCAAGCCCCGGATTAAGAAGCCATTTCCAAACGGTCCCGGTCACAATGAAGGACAGGGCCATCGGATAAAGAAAGATCGTGCGAAGAACGCCTTCGGCGCGAATACGCTGATCAAGAAGAACTGCCAAAAGGCACCCGATCACCAGGCAGGCCACAATAAAAAGACCGCCAAAGATAAACAGGTTTTCAATGGCAACATGCCAGCGTTCCATCTGCCACAGACGTTCATATTGTCGCAAGCCTGCCCAATCCCAAACAGGGAGCATGCGCGACTTGGAAAACGCCATATAGCCGGTCCACAGGATAAACCCGTAAACGAAAAACAGGGACGCAGCAAAGGACGGTGCAACCACGATCTTTGAAAGATGACGTTGGATGCCGGCCGTCAGGTTGCTTTCGGTGCTTTGAGAAGCCCCCATACCCTTTGCCTCAAAAGTTGGAAGTAGTGGGAAACAGGCCCCGGAAATCTCATCAAATGAAATCCGGGGCCTGCACGATGTTCAGACAGTGAAACTGTACTAACGAACTGGGATTAGTCTTTTGCCAAATCAATTGCTTCGACAAGACGCGAAACGGCTTCGTCAGACGTCATGTCGGAATTGAAGTGTGCAGTCACAACGTCAATGATCGCACCGGAAAGGTGGCCACGAAGCGCCATGCCATGTGCCATTGACGGCAAGAAGCCACCGGCATCCTGGGCTGCTTTAAGATCAGCTTCGGATTTTTTGGCACAATCGTCGAATTTATCCATCGGAACGCCAAGGCGTGCCGGGATCGAACCTTTGAGAAGGTTAAAGGTTTCCTGGAATTTCTCGCCAACGATCAGTTCTGCAAGCAGTTTCTGGCCTTCGACTTTGTCGTCGCCCGAAACGTTGAACATGGCAAAGCTGTCGGTGTTGAACAGGTAACCATGATCGGACGGGGTCGGTGCACAAAGGAAGTCTTTGCCCGGTACTTTACCAGCAGCAAGGAATTCACCTTTGGCCCAGTCACCCATGATCTGCATGGCGGCATCGCCATTCATGACCATTGCGGTTGCAAGGTTCCAGTCACGACCAGAAAAATCAGAATCGACATAGCCGCGGATTTTACGCATCTGGTCAAACACCGCTTTCATGGTGTCGGATTTCAGTGCGTCCTCGTCAAGGTCAACCAGTGCTTTCTGGTAGAATTCCGGGCCGCCAAGGCCAAGAACGACGGTTTCAAAGATGGTTGCGTCCTGCCACGGCTGACCACCATGGGCAACCGGGGTAATACCCGCTGCCTGAAGTTTGTCAGCAAGGGTGTTGAACTCGTCCCATGTGGTCGGAACAGAGTCTGCACCAACTTTTGCCAAAAGGGTCGGGTTTGCCCAGATCCAGTCAACGCGGTGAATGTTCACCGGAACAGCAACGTAGTCGCCGTCGTATTTCATAACGTCTTGGATTGCTGGCGGGATGACATCATCCCAGCCTTCGGCTTCGGCAACATCATTAAGGTTGGTAAGTGCGCCCTGTTCAGCCCATTCCTGAATGGCAGGACCTTTAAGCTGAACAGCTGCCGGTGCATCACCTGACAGAACGCGCGAACGCAAAACCGTCATGGCTGCATCACCTGCGCCACCTGCGACAGGGCTATCGACCCATTTGCCGCCTTTGGCTTCAAAATCTTCTTTAAGGGCTGCAACAGCTTTTGCTTCGCCGCCTGATGTCCACCAATGCAGGACTTCAGCGGTCGGCTCAGCATGAGCAAAGCTCGCAGCGGAAAGTGCAGAAAGTGCCACACCGGTGGCAAGGATGGTTTTGCGCAGATACATTTAAGTTTCCTCCCTGGCTTTGAACCATTTACAGCCACAACATGCGGCGAGAGGCGGTCTATTGCATCCACAAAACTGTAACAAGGCGTTTCCAGAATGCGAACTGAAACACTTTGTTACAAAAATGGTATAATTACACCCTAATATATTGCAAAGCAGCGTAAATCATTAGGGTGTTTCTTTGCATTAAACCTGTGACGGTTTTGCATAAATAGCTCGTATCTGGTTGCTATTCGTGCACAAATGCCTGGTATCGCTGTGGTTTTGATCCTGATTGCGATAGGGATTGTTGATCGGGTTATGCAGAATTTCTCTTTTTGAGTGTGTCCCGCACGCCGATCAATCAGGAGACCGCTTGACAGAAAATCTGTGGGCCGTATTAATCACAACCATGGAAAACGTCATTTGCTTGTTCGCTGAGTTTTATTACGGCCCTGCCACATAAGGCGGGAGCGTTTTCTATGTTCAACCGCTGCGTCGTCGGCGGTTGATTTTTTAAAAAAAGGCAAGCACCGGCATCGCGGCTCTTTGGAGACAGACGATGCCTTTTTTATTTCCTTCTCATCCGACCATCGGGATTTTCGGGTTTGGCGCCTTTGGGCGATTAACCGCCGGACATCTGGCGGATCATTTTTCGGTTTTTGTGCATGATCGCGACGCCGATGCGCTGGCTGCGCATGTGTCAAATGCGGATCATCCAAACATTCATGCCGCAAGTCTGGCGACCGTCGCCCGCTGCGATATGGTTATCTTAGCTGTGCCGGTCGCAGAAATGCGGTCAGTGATTGCGGCGATTTCACCTTACCTTCGGCGTGGGGCCGTCGTTTTGGATGTTGGTTCTGTCAAAATGGATCCAGCACGCGTGATGCTTGATGGGCTTCCTGACCATGTCGAGATCATTGGAACCCATCCGTTATTTGGCCCACAAAGTGCGCGTGATGGCATTGCCGGGCTTAAGATTGCGATATGCCCGGTACGCGGCCAGCAATACAAACGATTGGCTGCGTTCTTGCGCCACGTTCTTGGATTAAAAGTATTTGTGGTTACTCCAGAAGAGCACGACCGCGAAGCCGCCGTGGTGCAGGGTGTCACGCATCTGATTGCCAAGGTGCTGGTGAAAATGGACCCGTTGCCGACCCGGATGACGACCGCAAGCTTTGATTTGTTGCTCAAAGCTACCGAGATGGTGCGCTACGACGCGCCAAGCGTTTTCTGGGCAATTGAAAATGCCAACCCCTATGCCCGCGATGTCAGAGAGAACTTTTTTGATTTGGCCGCCGGTGTGCGGGACCAATTATCTGAAAATTTATCGTCTGGGTTGGTGGCAACGGACGACGTCGTCAATGTTAACGAACCGGAAATGCTGCATCGCAACGCTGGGGCTGTGGCGTGATATATTTGATTTGTTTGAGTTTTTGGTCAGCGTAAGGGGATAAGTACCCAACTTGAAACGGTTCAGTTATGACGCTGTGGAATAGATGATGTGCAAACTTAGGTAATTGAGGATCGAATAACTTCAGGGCATATTGCAACGCAGAAGTTGATGAGCAGGACGCGCCATCAAAACAGAGGCCAACAAACGAACCGGCTTTTAAGGCAGCGTTCTTAAAATAGTAACCCAAGGAGATTTACCATGATCTTGTCCAGTATTTTTGTTGCTGTTCGCCGTTGGGCCTATGCTCGCTCAGTTGCGAATGAACTTTACGGTCTTGATAAACGCGATCTTGACGACGTTGGGATTTCCCAGTGGCAGATCAAAGACGTTGCTCGTAAAGCTGCTCGCGAAGCGATTGCATAACGCCAGCGATATATCGGCACCCTTTATCGGGATTGCCAGTGCGAAAGCCGGACACATGTCCGGCTTTTTGTGTTTTTGGCTGTTTCATATGCCGCCCATGGCTGAGCCGGTCGACTGATTGCTTGATGTGCAGGTTGCTACAATAAGTTCTCTTGCTTGGGGACCTTGGTAAGTTTGCCGTCATCAAGTTTTTGCAAAAACGTATCGGCCTGCGCGATTAGATCGCGTTTGGTGTCATCGTTCATCCGTGCCCAATTGCGGTACGGCATGCCAAGGCGCGGGTTCTTCCCCAGTTTATCGGAATTTCGGTCCATAAAATGCCAGTACAGTGCGTTGAATGGGCAGGCATCCGGGCCAGTCTTTTTATTGGGCGAAAATTGGCAGTCATCGCAGTAATCAGACATGCGATCGATATATTTGCCACTGGCGGCATAGGGTTTGGACGCCATTTTCCCACCATCGGCATAAAGCGCCATGCCGAATGTGTTGGGCAACTCGACCCATTCAAACGCATCAATATAAACCCCAAGATACCAGTCACAGACTTCCTGTGGGTTTAAACCGGCCAACAGCGAAAAATTGCCAATCACCATTAAGCGCTGAATGTGATGGGCATAGGCATTTTCAAGGGTTTCACCGATCGCCTGTTGCAGACAGTTCATCGGCACATCCGCGCCCCAGAAAAAGTCTGGTAGCGACCGTTTGGCATTGAAATGATTACCTTTGCCATAATCATCGCCCATGAACCAATAAAGACCCCGGACATATTCCCGCCAGCCCAGAATTTGGCGAATGAAACCCTCCACCGCATTTAACGGGGCCTTGTCATCGTGATAGGCTTTCTCAGCTGCGCGGCAGACTTCATCGGGTAACAGTAAACCGATATTGATATAGGGGCTGATCAGCGCGTGATAGACCGTCGGGCTTTTGACTGTCATGGCGTCCTGATAATCGCCAAAGTGCGGCAGTCGATGGGCTATGAAATGATCAAGGGCAGAAAGGGCGTCATCGCGGGTCACGGCCCAGCCAAAGGATTGTGTATCACCGACCGCATTCGGAAAATCATCGACGACCTTTGACAAAAGATCGCGGGTGATATCGTCTGGCTTAAATGTTTTGGGTGATGTTGGGCTCACTTCATCGGGCAGACGTTTACGATTGTCGTGATCAAAGTTCCACTGACCGCCAACCGGCTTTTCATCTGGTTCCATCAGGATGCCTGTTTCGCGCCGTAATCCGCGATAGAAATATTCCATCCGCAGTTCTTTGCGGTCCTTGGCAAAATCTGCAAAGGCCGAAATGGGTGCGAAAAAGCGATCATCAGGCCGAACTGATACGGACGCGCCAAGGTCTTTTCCCCATGTATTGATTTCATGGTGCACACGCCATTCGCCGGGCTCGGCAATAATCACGCGTGAAATGCCATGATCTGCCATGGCGGTTTTAAGGGCGGCGGAAAAACTGTCGGTTGGACGGGTTTCATAGTCAAAATAATCAACCTGGAAACCGTCATCACGCAGTGCGTTGGCAAAGTGACGCATTGCCGACAGGATCAGGACGATCTTTTGGCGGTGATGCGGGGCATAGGCTGCTTCGCATTTGGGTTCCGCCATGACGATCAGGTCTTGATCGGGATCGGCATCCGATAAGCTGGAAACAGATCGGCTTAGCTGATCGCCCAGGACGAAACGAATGGTGCGAAGTTTGGACATTGCATCACTTTTTCTTTTGGTTGCACGTTTGTTCCGACTCGTACGGGCGAACCATGCTAAAAGATCGCAACAAGACCCAAATGACATTGAAACTTGGCGGACCGATTTGCATTCTCATGTGTGACTGTGCGAATGATTTTTACTAAACTGGCATTCTCGCTTTATTTCCAAAAAAACGCCTAAATTACTGATAATGGTAATCAAAGGCGCGGTTTTTCCTTGAAACGGCGTCGCGTGATTCCCAATATCTGCCCAGACGAACCATCAGGAGAGCCACCATGAAGGGTGATCCCAAGATCATCACATATCTTAATCGCATTTTGACCAACCAGTTGACCGCGATTAACCAATATTTCCTGCATGCCCGTATGCTGCGCGATTGGGGCGTCGAAGAAATGGGCGAGTACGAGTACAAGCTCTCGATCAAGGAAATGAAGCGTGCGGACGATAGCATCGAACGCATTCTGTTTCTTGAAGGGCTGCCCAATCTTCAGAACCTTAACAAGCTCATGATTGGTGAGAATGTTGAGGAAATCGTCACATGCGACATGAAGTTTGAATTGGCTTCCTTGCCGCTGCTACGCGAAGCAATTACCGCCTGTGAAAAGGCCGAGGATTTCGTGACCCGTGATCTTTTGGTCAAGTTCCTTGAAGAACAGGAAGAGCATGTCGATTGGCTCGAGACCGAGCAATGGCAGCTTGAGAATGTTGGTATGCAAAATTACATCCAGAGCCGTTCAGGCGACGGCGATTAATCAGAAGTAGGAGCTTACGCCATGAAGGGCAGTAAAAAGGTTATCGCCGCACTTAACAAACAGCTTACCGCTGAGTTGTCGGCTGCCGACCAGTACAATACCCACGCCGAAATGTATGCCGATTGGGGCCTGCACGCGCTGTATGAACGCATGCACCACGAAAAGGACGAAGAGCTTGAGCACGCAAAGCGTTTGATCGAGCGTATCTTGTTCCTTGAAGGCGTTCCAGATACCGCATCACGTGAACCGATCAAGATCGGCAAAACCGTGCCAGAGATGATGAAAAATGATCTCGAACACGAATATCACGTGATCAGTCTTTTGAAAAAGGCGATCAAAATTGCCGAGGAAGAAGACGATTTCCAGACCCGTGCCATGCTGACCGTACTTCTTGACGATAGCGAAGAAGATCACGCGCACTGGCTCGAACAGCAGGTTCGCCTGATCGATATGATGGGCCTGCAAAACTACATTCAGTTCAAAGCTGCGGGCGAACCAACTCCGCAAGGATAACCCACCGGGTTAATGTCCTGCTTGACTGTCAGATATCCAAAAGGCCCCGATATGTGTCGGGGCCTTTTTCTATGCGCGGATGGTGGGGCAGTGGATGCGTGCATTCACTAATTGTATTTTCGTGCTTGACCTTCCAGTGGCTGGAAGGTCTATGGTCACCCCATAAAACTGCAAACCGCATTAAGGGTTAACGCACATGGACCGCAGCACCGACGCCAACGACACACCTATTACGGATGATGGGGCAGAGGCCTGCCACACTCAATGTGACAGTGGGCAAGCAACGTCGTCGCAAGACACCAGCGCACCAAGCGCAACCAATGCTGACCGTGAACTTAAGCTTGAGGTCACTGGCATGAATTGCGGCGGTTGTGCCGGACGGGTCAAGAAATCTGTTGCGGCCCTTGATGGCGTTTCTGATGTCGACGTCAATGTGGCGCTGAATACGGCGCATGTCACCTTTGATGGCGATAAGCTTGATACGGCGCGCATTGCGCAGGCCGTGCGCGACGCTGGATATGGTGTTGTCGATGAAACTTGGTCCTATGACATTGATGGCATGACCTGTTCGAACTGTGCTGGCCGGGTGGAAAAGGCCTTGGCGGGGTTGCCCGGTGTGACAGAAGCCACGGTTAACTTCGCGCTAGAGCAAGCAACGATCACCGCACTTCCCGGTCAAATGAGCGACGATATCGCCATTCGCGCGGTCGAGGATGCCGGATATCACGCCACATCACGTAACAAAAAATCCGACCAAGACGGTACGGAGCAGACGGACGGTGATACGTCAGGTAAGCCCACAGAGCGGTCATTGCTGTTGCTAGGCGCATCGATTGTACTCACCGCGCCGCTGGTTGGGCAGATGATTTGGATGTATCTAGGCGTTTCCTATCGGCTGCCGGGCATGGTGGAGCTTGCCTTGGCGACACCGGTACAGTTTCTGATTGGTTGGCGGTTTTATCGTGGGGCGTATTCTGCCCTGCGTCACGGCAGTGCCAATATGGACGTGCTTGTCGCACTGGGCACGTCGGCGGCGTATTTGCTGAGCCTGTATAATCTGATTGTCGCGCAAGGCGGGGAATCGCACCTTTATTTCGAAGCATCGGCTGCGATCATCACCTTGATCCTCGGCGGTAAAATCATGGAAGACCGCGCCAAGCGCGGGGCATCCGCCGCCATTCGGGAATTGATGGCACTCCGTCCGCGCCGGGCCCGCAAAATGAGCGATGGCAAAGAAGTCGACGTTGATATTAATGAGTTGAATGTTGGCGATATCGTTCGGGTTTTGCCCGGTGAGCGCCTGCCTGTCGATGGAGTGGTTGAGGCCGGTGAAAGTGACCTTGATGAAAGCCTGATCACGGGCGAAACCCGCCCGGTTGCCCGTGTGGCGGGGGATGAGGTTGTCGGCGGTGCCGTCAATGGCACCGGGCGCCTTGATGTGAAGGTCAGTGCGGTTGGTGATGACACCACCTTGTCGCGGATCATTCGGTTGGTGGAAAAGGCTCAAACGGGTAAGGCACCGGTGCAAAAACTGGTGGACCGGGTTTCTGCGGTGTTTGTGCCAGTCATCGTCTTGATTGCGTTGGTTACCTTTGCCGGTTGGATGATTGCCGGCGGCGGGGTGGAACAATCCATCGTTGTTGCCGTATCTGTTTTGGTGATTGCCTGCCCCTGTGCGCTTGGTCTCGCCACACCAACCGCCCTTGTGGCTGGAACGGGCAGTGCGGCGCGGGCGGGTATTTTGATCCGCAATTTTGATGCGCTCGAACAGGCCCATAACATCGATACCGTTATTTTTGATAAAACCGGTACCTTGACCGAAGGCACCCCGACTGTGCGAGATATCAATCCGGTTGATGGGATGGATCAAAACGAATTGCTGCGCTATGCCGCCGCGGTTCAGGCCGCAAGCGAGCATCCGCTGGCCCGCGCGGTGGTATCGGTAGCCCGTGATCAGGAACTTGATATCCCCGATGTTGCGGACTTTAAGGGCACAACCGGTGCTGGCGTGATGGCAACGGTAAACGACAAAGTCGTCATCATCGGCACCGATGCCATGCTGCGTGATCAATCGGTTTCGATGCCAGATGCGGCGGTCATCCAAGCCGATATTGCACATCACGAAGAACGCGGTCGCACGGTTATTCTTATCGCGATTTCAGGTTCTTATGCCGGTTTTATCACCTTGGAAGACCGCATTCGCGATAGTGCGAAACAGGCGATTGCCGACCTTAAGGCGCGCGGGATCAATAGCATTATGCTGTCTGGCGACAGTCAGGAAGTGGCAAGCTACGTCGCAGAGCAACTTGGCCTTGAACGTGGCGAAGGTCGCGTGCGCCCACAGGATAAGGCGCTGGCGGTTGAAAAACTGCGTAAGGAAGGCCGCCAAGTTGCGATGGTTGGCGATGGCATCAATGACGCCCCGGCCTTGGCGGCAGCCGATGTTGGCATTGCCATGGGGGCAGGGACCGATGTTGCGATGGAAACAGCGGGCATTACCCTGATGCGGTCCGACCCGGCATTGGTGGCCGCAGCGATTGATATTTCGATCGCAACGCGTCGTAAGATTGCACAAAACCTGTTTTGGGCATTTGCCTATAACGTTGTGGGTGTACCATTGGCGGCCTTGGGCGTGCTGAGCCCGGCGATTGCCGGTGCCGCGATGGCGCTTAGCTCCGTCTCGGTGGTGGGGAATTCCCTGACACTGCGTCGTTGGAAGCCGCGGGGGTAAGGTCATGAATATTTCGGATGCAGCGACTGAAAGCGGTCTGGCGGCCAAAACCATTCGCTATTACGAAGAGATCGGTTTGGTCAAACCCGGACGCCTTGCCAATGGCTATCGCGATTATGACGAAGATGATCTGCACAAGTTGCGGTTTTTGCAGCGTGCGCGCGGACTTGGTTTTTCTGTCGAAGATTGCCGCGGGTTGTTGTCGCTCTATGAAGACCGCAACCGTGCTTCGTCTGACGTGAAAAAGATCGCCCAAACCCATTTGGCGGAAATTGAACGCAAGATCGCAGAATTGCAAAGTTTGCAAAAAACGCTGTCGCATTTGGTCGATGCCTGCCACGGTGATGGGCGTCCCAATTGCCCGATCATCAATGATTTGGCAAGCTGATAGGGGGAAGTGTCATCGGTACATATCTTCCCACCGATATCCGTGCCCGTAACCACATCGTGTAAAGAAAGCGTTCAGCATGAAAAACAAAGGATTCATGGCCGTCGGCGCAGTGGTCGGGGCCGCGATTGTCTATAGCATCGTTACCTTTTTTGGACCGGGAACGCGCATCGATCCATCCGTGGAGCTGCGCCCCGATGACCTTAAACTCGTGGCACTTGGCAAGAAGGTCTATGACGCCAACTGCGCGTCTTGTCATGGCCGGTCGTTTGAGGGGCAGGAAAATTGGCGCGAACGCGATGCCAATGGGTTGTTGCCCGCACCACCCCATGATGAAACCGGCCATACGTGGCATCACCCCGATGCGGTGTTGTTTGCCTTGACCAAATATGGGCCATCGGTCATGGCGGGGAGTGATTACAAATCCACCATGCCAGGGTTTGATGATGTGCTGAGTGATGAGGAAATCCTGGCAAGCCTGTCTTACGTTAAAAGCCGCTGGCCAAAGGAAATCCGCAAACGCCACGACGAAATCAACCGTTCGGCCCGAGAGCAATAAATTGGGCGACGCGAAAGTAACAAAGCCTGCCTTAGACGTGCGATCTATAGCGGGCTTTGTATAAGCAGGATGCTATTGGTGTGTTGTGTTGATCAGGCGCGCGGCAGGGTGATGCCAACCGTCGTTCCCTTGCCAACCGCACTTTCAATGCTAAGCCGTCCACCAAGAAGCTCGACCAAAAGCTTTGCCAGCGGCAGGCCAAGTCCCGTACCGGGGCTTTCCTTAACACCCGATGGATGAAGCTGTGAAAACCGGGCCAGCGCGCGCGGAATATCGTTGGGCGCCATGCCGACACCGGTATCCGCGATCGAAATGGTGATGTCGGTTTCTGTTTGTGTCAGGCCGATGGTGATGGTGCCGCCGTCGGGGGTGAATTTCGCCGCGTTGCTAAGGATGTTGATCAAGATTTGCTTGGTCTTGAGCGTATCACAGCGCATTGGGAAGGTTGTTTCGGCGATCTCGAAATTCAGGCTGTGCTGATGGCGGGAAATGTCATCATTGGTCAGTTTGACGGCCTCTTTGATCACGGCAATCAGATCCGCTTCTTCAAGGTTCACCGTCATCGACCCAGCCGATAGCTTCGACACATCCAGAACATTATTGACCAGTTCCAGCAGGTGTTTACCCGCCTCAAACACGTCACGGCCGCAATCGCGATAGCCATCTGAAAGATCGCCAAGCACGCCTTCTGCAATCAGTTCGGAGTTGCCGATAATTGCATTTAGCGGTGTGCGCAATTCATGGCCCATATTGGCAATAAACTCTGCCTTTGATGCGTTGGCATCCGACAGGTTGCGATTTTGCACCATCAGGCTGCGCTCGGCCTGCTTTTGACGATCGTTTTCCAAAAGCGTGAGCAACACTGCCGTGCAGGTTTCGTTGTTCTGGGAATATTCAAGCGGCGCAATCGAAAGATCGCAGACGTGGCTTTCATCATTTGCATTGACCAGCACGATATCGCCACGCCAAGATCGACCAGATGAAAACACATCTTGAATGTCAGCTAATAGACCCTTGGAAAGAAAGCCGGCTGTAGTGCCAAGCATGCGGTCCTTGGATACACCGATCATGCGTGCGATGGCATCGTTGCATTGCAATACTTTGCCCGTGCGGTCGCAAATCACGGCGGCATAGGGAAGGGCGTTTAAAACGACCTGATCGGCCAATGGCGCACCAGATTGCGCACCAATAGGTGTGTCGTTGGTCATATCTGTCCCAGATCCCATTTTGAATAGCAAAGCCCGTTAAAAACGTTCGCTACCTAATCCTGTTAGCGGGATGTCAGGGTGTTTGTTGCTGATCAGGTCGGCAATTGCCTTGCCTGAGCCACAACTCATTGTCCAGCCCAACGTCCCATGACCGGTGTTAAGGAATAGATTAGCATATTTTGTGCGGCTAATAATAGGGGCAGAATCAGGCGTAACCGGGCGAAGACCCGACCAAAACGTGATGTTCGACCGATCACCCGAATTTGGAAATAATTCAAATGCCTTATCGACGATCATTTGTTGGCGCCGTTCGGACATCCGCAACGAGTATCCATCCAATTCGGCGGTTCCTGCGACACGAAGCCGATCACCAAGCCGGGCATAAACCATCTTAACGCTGTCATCTATCAACGCGGTTGTCGGCGCGCCGTTATATCCGGTTGTATTAATGCTAAGCGAATAGCCCTTGCAGGGATATATCGGAAGATGAATGCCAAGCGGCTTTGTTAAAAGCGGGCTGTAACTGCCCATGCAGACAACAAACGCATCCCCATTGATGGTGCCCGCATCGGTTTGAACCGATGTTACGCGCCCCTGATCATATTTGAGGCCCATAATCTTGGTGTCGAATTTAAACGTTGCGCCGCGTTCGATGCATTTTTGCGCCAAGCTTTGCGTGAATTTATGGGCATCGCCGCTTTCATCATCGGGGGTAAAGCTGCCGCCCAAGATTTTGGCGTTGCTTTGGCGAAGGGCAGGTTCAATGTCATAACATTCATCGGCACTGACCATGCGCCGGTTTAGGCCAAATTCCTGCATTTGTGCGGTTGCCGCGGCAACAGAAGCCATTTCACGTTCATCGCGGCAAATATGAAGAATACCTTCTTGGCGGTGGTCATAGGTAAGGCCAAGGTCATTGCGTAATTGCCGCAGGCAATCGCGGCTATAGACTGCAACGCGCAACGATTTTTCAAGGTTTTCGGCCGCGCGCGCAGAAGTGCAATTGCGCAAAAACCGAAGGCCCCAGTCAAAAAGTTGCGGGTCAAAGCGCATACGAAACAAAAGCGGGGCTTCTTCGCGGCCCAGCCATTTCAGGATCTGTTTTGGGGTATTGGCATTGGCCCAGGGTGTTGCATGGCAGGCGGAAATTTGCCCACCATTGGCAAAGCTGGTTTCTTGTGCGCTGGCATGTTGGCGGTCAATCACTGTCACCTGATGGCCATTTTCCAAAAGATACCAAGCCGCCGTCGTCCCAATGACGCCAGCGCCCAAAACGACAACATGCATGTCGGAAAAGCCCCGTGTGAAGTGTCTCTTTTGCGCATCCGTCAGATCGTAAAGCCTATGCGACGGTGCGTAATTTCTTTAACTATCTGACTCGCAAAATCATTTGCAATATACTGATGCATAAAACAAATGGCTACCGATGTCTGTCCGTGCGGTGCAGTGTATGATCAGATCAAAGGACCAAACGGCCAAGCAATAAAGGCCGCGATTATTGGCAGGGAATGGTGACGGTGCAAAATGTTTGAAATCCTGACAACCGACCAGATGTATGAAGCTGACCGTCGTACAATTGATGGCGGTGTTTCGGGCGAAACCCTGATGGATACAGCCGGGCGGATGGTGTTTGACGAAATTGTCCGCCATTGGTCGCCGCGCTCCGTTTCGGTCCTGTGTGGTCCGGGCAATAATGGCGGCGATGGTTTTGTCATTGCGCGCTTGTTGCGTGACGAAGGCTGGTCCGTGCGCCTTGGACTGCTGGGCGATACTGAAAACCTTACCGGTGATGCATTGCTTCATGCCAAACGGTGGGATGGGGCAACCGAACGGTTATCGCCCGCCTTGGTCGTTGGGGCGGATCTGATTGTTGATTGCATTTTCGGCGCCGGGTTGGCGCGCGATATCACCGGCGAAGTCGCTGATCTGATTGCGGCAACAAACCAAAGCATGGCGGCGGTGGTGTCGGTGGATGTGCCAAGTGGCATCGATGGAAATACCGGTGCGGTTATGGGGTGTGCCATCAAGGCTGACCTGACGGTGACGTTTTGCCGGGCCAAGCCTGGGCACTATCTATTGCCGGGCCGCCAACATTGTGGGGAGCTTGCTGTGCGCGATATAGGCATTCCCGATCAGGTGGTTGCAGAACTGCGTCCAAACTGTTGGCGCAATGATCCGGCCCTTTGGCGTGCTGGCATCTGCTGGCCGGGGCTTGATGGGCATAAATATCACCGTGGGCATTTATTGGCCTTTGGCGGTGGCGCCATGTCCGGGGCGACGCGCCTTGTTGCCCGTGCTGCGCGGCGATCAGGTGTCGGGTTGCTGACCATCGTATCCGAACCATCTGCGATGCCGGTCTATGCGGCGGACGCACCAGGGAATATGACCGCATCGATTGGCGGGCTAGACGGCCTTTTAAATGATTGTCGACATAATGCCTTTGTCGTTGGGCCAGGCTATGGGGTTGGTGATGACACGCGCGGTCTGGTGTTGCAGCTTTTGCATCTTTGCCGGGCGACTGTGTTGGATGCCGATGCGCTGACCAGCTTTGCCGACGATCCGTCCACCTTGTGCTTTGCGATCAAAGGGCCGACCGTTTTAACCCCGCATGAAGGTGAATTTTCTCGACTGTTTCCTGATATTTCTGGCGATAAATTGGCGCGTGCCCGGGCGGCCGCCAAACGAAGCGGTGCGACGGTCCTGATCAAAGGGGCCGATACGGTTATCGCTGCACCTGATGGTCGCGCCGCGATCAGCTCAGTCGATGCGCCTTGGTTGGCAACGGCGGGATCGGGCGATGTTTTGGCCGGGATCATTGCCGGGTTGATGGCCCAAGGGATGGAAATGTTCGATGCGGCCTGCATGGGGGCATGGCTGCATGGGCGGGCCGGAAGCGATATCGGCCCCGGCTTGATTGCCGAAGATATCCCGGATCATTTGCCTACGGTTTTGCGCGAATTGTGGTTGGCGTCGCGGAAATAAGCGATCATCGCACAGGTGTTTTCTCGGCTGTGTCTTGACCTTTTGTCCCTCTTTTTAAGGGGCTTAGGGCAACCTTTGCTTTCGCGCGGTGGAGAAGGGCGCTTGTTCGCATGAAAGTTATCAGGACCAATTTGGCGTCAAAAAACGCAGCAAAGCCGTGTCGGGCAGGGCGATTTTGCCCATTTTCGCCGTGTGGTTGGGCTTTGGTATGCGTTTTGTAATGTAGTGAAATCCGCTGAAATGGCGGATTTTTGCGCTTTTGGGTTATTTCGGCGTGCCAAGATGACAATTGTCGAAAGGCGACGCTTGCATGAGGTCATCGAAGTTTGTATTAAGGCGCACTCATGCCGGTTTGTCCGGCGTGTTTGGTACGCTTGTGTGCGGGCGTGGCGGAATTGGTAGACGCGCCAGGTTTAGGTCCTGGTGAAGCAATTCGTGGGGGTTCGAGTCCCTTCGCCCGTACCACTTGCGCACCGGATATATTGGACCAGATTACATATTCGTTTAGTCATTTTGACTTTCTGACGTCCGGACTGCGTCGCGTAACGGACATTATTCGAACCAAGCAAAAGAGTTATCTATGCAGGTTACTGAAACCAAAAACGAAGGCCTGGCGCGCGAGTTCAAAGTCGTGGTGCCAGCCGCACTCATCGAAGAAAAAGTCGTCGCCAAACTTGACGAGATCAAAGACCAGGTTCGCCTTCCAGGCTTCCGTCCGGGCAAAATCCCGGCGAAACTCCTGCGCCAGCGCTATGGTCAGTCCGTCATGGGTGAAGTTCTTGAAGCCACTGTAAACGAAAACACTGGCAAAGTTCTCAACGACAATGACCTGCGCCCCGCCGTTCAGCCGAAAATCGAAGTTACCAAATTCGATGAAGGCGGTGATCTTGAGTTCGACATCGCTGTTGAAGTCATCCCGGCGATCGAAGCAATGGACTTCAAAAAGCTGACGCTGACCCGCGAAGTTGTTGAACTTGACGATTCCAAAGTTACTGAAACGCTTGAGCGTATTGCTGCAGCACAGGGCACCACTGCTCCGTTGGCGCGCAAACGCAAATCGAAAACTGGCGATGTTGTCGTAATTGACTTCCTCGGCAAAATCGATGGCGAAGCATTCGAAGGCGGCAAAGCCGAAGATTACGAACTCGAACTGGGTTCTGGCTCGTTCATCGAAGGTTTCGAAGAGCAGCTGACCGGTGTTAACGCTGGCGACGAACTCGTCGTTAAAGTTAAATTCCCGGAAGCTTACGGTGCTGCTGAACTCGCAGGCAAAGATGCCGAGTTCGACGTAACCGTCAAAGAAATTAAAGAAAAGAAACCAGCTGAGCTTGATGACGAACTGGCCAAAAAATTGGGTCAGGAAAGCTTCGAAGCGCTCAAAGACGCAATCCGTAAGGATTACGGTCGTGAGTACGAATCGGTTTCCCGTCAGAAAATGAAGCGTGAGCTTCTTGACGCGCTTGCTGAAAACCACAGCTTCGAATTGCCGACCTCGCTGGTTGACAACGAACTCGAAGGCATCATCGGCCAGATCAAACAGGCCCGTGAAGCTGGACAGGAAGACGACGAAACCAAAGGCAAGTCCGAAGAAGAGCTGACCGACGAGTTCCGCGAAATCGCAGAACGCCGCGTTCTTCTTGGTTTGCTTCTGGCAGAAGTTGGCCGCAAAAACGAAATCCAGGTTACTCAGGAAGACGTCAACAAGGTTCTTGTTGCCGAAGCTCAGAAGTACCCGGGTCAGGAACAGCAGGTTATTGAATTCTATAAAAATAACCCGCAGGCCTTGCAGGCGCTTCAGGGCCCTGTATATGAAGACAAGGTCGTTGATTTCATCGTTGAGCTTGCCAAGGTTGAAGACAAGACCGTCACCGTTGACGAACTTCTGAAACCTGAAGAGGAAGAAGAAGCTCCGAAAAAGAAAAAATCGGCTGCCAAAAAAGCACCGGCTAAAAAGGACGCAGAAAAAAAGGCTCCGGCCAAAAAAGCTGCTGCCAAGAAACCGGCTGCTAAAAAGAAAGCTGACTAATCGGAAGTGAATACATCCTACCGGAACCGGTTTGGATCATGCAGGGAGATTGCAGTTGATGATTAAAGAACAGATGAACTCGCTTGTGCCGATGGTGGTTGAACAGACCAGCCGTGGCGAACGGGCTTATGACATCTTTTCGCGTTTGCTCAAGGAGCGGATCGTCTTCATCAACGGTCAGGTTCATGACGGCATGTCGTCATTGATCTGCGCGCAACTCCTGCATCTCGAATCGGAAAATCCCGATAAGGATATTTCGCTCTATATCAATTCTCCGGGCGGTGTTGTGACCTCTGGTCTCGCCATCTATGATACCATGCAGTACATCCGTTGCGATGTCTCTACGGTGTGCATGGGGCAGGCGGCTTCTATGGGGTCTCTTCTGTTGATGGCCGGTGCAAAAGGTAAGCGTTACTGCCTGCCGAATGCCCGCGTCATGATCCACCAGCCGTCTGGCGGCTTCCAGGGGCAGGCATCGGACATCGAAATCCATGCCCGCGAAATCCTGGCACTGCGTCAGCGTCTTAACGAGATCTACGTCGAACATACCGGCCGTGATCTTAAGACGATCGAAGATGCGATGGAGCGCGACAACTTCCTTACCCCGGATCAGGCAAAAGAATTTGGCCTGATTGACGAGGTGGTGACGTCGCGTCCGAAGACCGAAAGCGACGAAAAGAAAGACTGATCGTCTGATGATGGTCGGTGAAAACGCCCCGGTCGTTGGCCGGGGCGTTTTTTTATGACTTGCTTCATGGCACTTTTAAGTCATAGACAAGAGGGTGCTTGGCTTTTTGGCCGCTGATCGGAACTTGTCTTTTGCCCAAACGTTTGGGTGATAAGGTAAGGGGGTTTCGCAACTGGAATTGCGGTCCCATATAAATCAAATAGCCAAATGGCCGAAAAGCGCAGATTAAACGTTGAGATCGGTATCGTTTACCGGCTAACATGGCGATAAAAGATAACGTCAAACGTAATTGGGGTTTGTATGAGCAAATCGAATAGCGGGGACTCCAAGAACACTCTGTACTGTTCTTTCTGTGGAAAGAGCCAGCACGAGGTTCGCAAGCTCATCGCCGGTCCAACCGTGTTCATCTGTGATGAATGCGTAGAGCTTTGCATGGACATCATCCGCGAAGAGCACAAAACTCATCTTGTCAAATCGGCTGACGGGGTGCCTTCTCCGCAAGAGATTTGCAAGGTCCTTGATGATTATGTCATCGGTCAGGGCCATGCGAAGAAAGTTCTCTCTGTAGCGGTTCACAACCATTACAAGCGTCTGCATCACGCCAGTAAGAACGAAGATATCGAACTGGCGAAATCAAACATTATGCTGGTTGGTCCGACCGGTTGCGGTAAAACGCTTCTGGCCCAGACCCTTGCCCGCATTCTTGATGTTCCCTTCACCATGGCAGATGCCACGACACTGACCGAAGCCGGTTACGTCGGTGAAGATGTCGAGAACATCATTTTGAAATTGCTGCAGTCTGCTGACTACAACGTCGAACGCGCCCAGCGCGGCATCGTCTATATTGACGAAGTCGACAAAATCTCGCGTAAGTCGGACAATCCGTCGATCACGCGCGATGTTTCGGGTGAAGGCGTTCAGCAAGCATTGCTTAAGATCATGGAAGGTACTGTTGCCTCTGTGCCGCCCCAGGGTGGTCGCAAGCATCCGCAACAGGAATTCCTGCAGGTCGACACGACCAACATCCTGTTCATCGTTGGCGGCGCGTTTGCCGGCCTCGATAAGGTGATCTCGCAGCGTGGCAAAGGCAGCGCAATCGGCTTTGGTGCCGATGTTCGCAGCCCGGAAGAACGCCGTACTGGCGATGTCTTGCGCGAAGTTGAACCAGAAGATCTGTTGAAATTCGGTCTTATTCCAGAATTCATTGGTCGTCTGCCGGTTCTGGCAACGCTCGAAGACCTTGACGACGACGCGCTGGTTCAGATTTTGACCCAGCCGAAAAACGCACTGATCAAGCAGTACGAACGTCTGTTCGACATGGAAGACGTCAAACTGACCTTCCAGACGGATGCGCTTAAAGCAATCGCTGCTAAGGCGATTGAGCGTAAGACGGGTGCACGTGGTTTGCGCTCGATCATGGAAGGCATCCTGCTTGACACCATGTTCGACCTGCCGACCCTTGAAAGTGTCGAGGAAATCGTCATCAACGCCGATGTTGTCCAAGGAAAAGCGAAACCCTTGCTGATCCATGCGGAACGTCGCGAAGGTGTCGAGAACTCTGCCTGATATTCATTTCCCGCACCGGCATGCTATTGCGGTGCGGGAATTTCAGATTATCTTCTGAATGTTCGCGTTGCTGTCGGGGCCTAAGGTAGGACCGCAGGAACGTTTTGGCTCAGATTAGGGAATAGAACATAATGGTCGAATTAGCACGTGGCGAAATATACCCGGTGCTGCCGTTGCGCGACATTGTCGTGTTCCCGCACATGATTGTTCCGCTGTTTGTGGGACGTGAAAAGTCTGTGCGTGCGCTCGAGGATGTCATGCGCGAAGACAAGCAAATCCTGCTTGTCACACAGAAAGACGCCGGTCTTGATGATCCGTCGGTCAATGATCTTTATGACGTCGGGACGGTCGCAACTGTTCTTCAGCTTCTTAAACTGCCAGACGGGACGGTAAAGGTCCTGGTCGAAGGCGGTAAGCGTGCCGAAATTTCTGGTTACGTTGATAACACGGAATTCTTCCAGGCCCATGCAGCCGTGCGCGAAGACACAGACGAAGACGACAGCGAACTTGAAGCGCTGGCGCGTTCTGTCGTCACGCAGTTTGAGCAGTACATCAAACTCAACAAAAAAATTCCGCCAGAAGTCCTGGTTTCGGTCAATCAGATCGAAGAACCGGCAAAGCTTGCTGACACGGTTGCTTCGCACCTGTCGCTTAAGATTTCCGAAAAACAGGAACTTCTGGAAACTGCCCTTGTCGGTGATCGTTTGGAACGTATTTTCGGCTTCATGGAATCCGAAATTGGCGTGCTGCAGGTCGAAAAGAAGATCCGCAACCGCGTCAAACGCCAGATGGAAAAAACCCAGCGCGAGTACTATTTGAATGAGCAACTTAAAGCCATTCAGAAAGAACTGGGCGAGGGCGAAGACGGCAAGGACGAAGCTTCTGAACTCGAAGAGAAGCTGAACAAGGCCAAAATGCCCAAAGAGGCAAAGGAAAAGGCCCAAGCCGAACTCAAGAAATTGCGCAATATGAGCCCGATGTCGGCAGAAGCCACTGTGGTGCGCAACTATCTTGATTGGATGGTGTCTATTCCGTGGAACAAGCGTTCGCGTGTTTCGCATGATCTGAAAAAGGCCAAAAAGGTTCTGGATAAAGAACATTTCGGTCTGGAAAAGGTCAAAGAACGCATCCTTGAGTATTTAGCCGTTCAGGCCCGTACGAAAAAAGTTAAAGGCCCGATCCTGTGCCTTGTTGGTCCTCCCGGCGTGGGTAAAACCTCGCTCGGTAAATCGATGGCCAATGCGACCGGTCGTAGCTTTGTGCGTATGTCACTTGGTGGTGTACGTGATGAGTCTGAAATCCGCGGTCACCGTCGGACCTATATCGGGTCCATGCCGGGCAAGATCGTTCAGGGTATGAAAAAAGCCAAATATTCCAACCCGCTCTTCCTTCTCGATGAGATCGAAAAAATGGGTTCGGATTTCCGTGGCGACCCTGCGTCAGCTCTGCTTGAGGTGCTTGATCCGGAACAGAATTCGACCTTTAACGATCACTATCTGGAAGTCGATTACGATCTTTCGGATGTCATGTTCGTGACCACGGCGAATTCGCTGCGCATGCAGCAGCCGCTTTTGGACCGTATGGAAGTCATCCGTCTTTCGGGTTACACCGAAGATGAAAAAGTCGAAATTGCCAAACGTCACTTGATCCCCAAACAGGTCAAAGATAACGGCCTGAAAAAGGACGAGTGGAGCATTTCCGACGATGCCCTTCGCGATCTTATTCGCTACTACACCCGCGAAGCAGGTGTGCGTAGTCTTGAGCGTGAATTGGCTGGCTTGGCCCGTAAGGCGACCAAACGCCTGATGCTTGAAAGCATTACATCTGTACGTGTGACCCCGCGGACCCTTGGCAAATATGCCGGTATCCGTAAGTTCCGCTTTGGGGAGACGGAGGGTGAAGATCAGGTTGGTGTCGTGACCGGTCTTGCTTACACCGAATTTGGTGGCGATCTGTTGCAGATTGAATCTGTAACGGTTCCTGGCAAGGGCAACATGAAAACCACCGGTAAACTCGGTGAAGTCATGACGGAATCGATTCAGGCGGCAACCTCGTTTGTTCGTTCACGTGCGGTCGAGTTTGGTATCAAGCCAACCTTGTTCCAGAAACGCGATATTCACGTTCACGTCCCCGAAGGCGCAACACCAAAAGACGGCCCGTCGGCCGGTGTTGGCATGGTGACGTCGGTTGTTTCGGTTCTGACCGGAAACCCGGTACGCAAAGATGTCGCGATGACGGGCGAGGTGACCTTGCGTGGTCGCGTTCTTCCGATCGGCGGTTTGAAGGAAAAACTTCTCGCGGCCTTGCGGGGTGGGGTGAAGACCGTTCTGATCCCGCAGGAAAACGAAAAGGATCTCGAAGAGATTCCTGACAACGTAAAACGCGGCTTGGAAATCATTCCGGTTTCCCATGTTGACGAGGTTCTGACCCACGCATTGGTCAACCCATTGGTGCCAATCGAATGGGAAGAAGGCGACGATGATATCGCCGTCGGATCCAAAGACAGCGAAGAATCGGAAGTAGGCGGTGTGACCACACACTAGAAAACCTCCAAATCCGCAGAAAATAAAGGGGAGCAGCATCGTTGCTCCCCTTTTTCTGTGGATAACTTGGGCTTAGAATCGGCAAAGTCCGATCTCAGCTGAGGTGTAAAGTGTAAAAAATGGAAAAAAACGTCAAAAACCGCAGAAAACTGCGTCTCTCGCATTGACGAGATGTTGGCGACCTGCTTAAACTGCCCGTGCAACAGGTTTGGGGCAAACCAAATTTCCTCATAACTCCGAACGTCCAAACAAGGGGGCCAGGAAGTGAATAAAAACGATCTCGTTGGAAGTGTAGCCGCTAAAGCTGATCTTTCAAAAGCTGATGCCGCTAAGGCAGTTGATGCTGTTTTCGATTCCATTACCGATTCTTTGAAATCAGGCGACGAAGTTCGTCTGGTTGGCTTCGGTACCTTCGCTGTCGCTGCTCGCGCTGCTTCAAAAGGTCGCAACCCGCGCACCGGTGAAGAAATCGACATCCCGGCATCGAAACAGCCGAAATTCAAGGCTGGTAAAGGCCTTAAAGACGCCGTCAACTAAGTTTGGCGATGTTTTGAATAAAAATGCCGGTGACACCTGTCACCGGCATTGATTTTTCTAAAATCCATGCTATGTTCCGCCCGCTTTCGCAAGAAAGCATGGACATATCGGGTGATTAGCTCAGCTGGTTAGAGCATCTCGTTTACACCGAGAGGGTCGGGAGTTCGAATCTCTCATCACCCACCATGATTAAGGCGCCTCTAAAGGGCGCCTTTTTCTTTGCCTGCATTTCATTTTTTTACGTTCAGACGAATCATTATCCGGCAAAACGCATTTCGGGTTGGCGCGTGATTCGCGGGTTTTCAGTCAAAAAAGCCGCAAAATAGAGTGTCATGGTTGACCATGCGCGGGTGATAAATACCGTTGAAATAGAATATTCAAAATTCTGCAATGTATGGATTGCTTTTCTAAAAAAGCATGCTAAGTTCCGCCTCGCTTCCGCAGACAAGCGCGGAAACATCGGGTGATTAGCTCAGCTGGTTAGAGCATCTCGTTTACACCGAGAGGGTCGGGAGTTCGAATCTCTCATCACCCACCACGATTAAGGCGCCCCTAAAGGGCGCCTTTTTCTTTGCCTGAATTTCATTTCCCAGAAGCCTTTCTTTCGCTGAAATACAACCGCTATCAAATGGTCGTTTAGGCACCTTGTTTGACCTCGGCGTGTGCGCATTCCGCCTGATTGGATATCGCAGCGCAGTAGAGGCTGACGGTTTGGTTTGCATACCAAAAATACGGACACCAACTGCAATGCGGAATTTCGGAAAGGGCGATGTGATCGGCATGTATTCTTGTGCGCGAATCGCATTGCTTGGCTTTTGGCTCGGCCCCAAGCTCGGAGCTCTGTAAATCACTGTAAAAGTTGACGCTTGCCAAGCTGACGGGCAATCTTGGCGGATGACCATGGGAATCGGATAACCAATTATAATGACCCACCATTACGCATCGCTGATTTTAAAGGGGCGTCAGCCCTTCTTTCTGCTGTCGCCAGCACAGGGTGGAAAATCCGGGCTGCGGCGTCTCAGGGGCTTTATGTTGGCGCTGCTGATGCCTTTCATATTAGTTGGGTGTTATCTGCCAGAATCCTTTGCCATCGACATTAGTATGGAACGCAACGGCGATTACCGCATGAGCTATCGCGGATTGCTGGTACAGCCGACCATCACCGAAGCCCTGTTGGATGGCAGCTTGGACGCCGAAGCGGAAAAAGAAAAAGTCGCCATCGTTCTGGCCGACCTAAAACGCGATTCTGGTGTTAAGCAGCTAAGCTATAGTGGGCGCGGCGTGTTCAAAATCGTTTACGAACGCAGCAGCAACATCATCCGCGATAAAAGCTTTGTCTTTGTGCGGCGCAATTCTCGTATTTTGGAAATGTTCTTTTACAAAGACTCCAACACGGTCGAAATTCGCGGCGGGTTTGTGCCGGATCGCTATCAAGAACGCCTGAACGCGTTGGGCTATCAAATGACCGGCACGATTAATTTTCGCACGAAGGCAGGCATTCGAAGCCACAACGCTGCCGAATTCAAGAACGAGGACGGCGAAAACCGCCTGCACTGGGAAATCAAATCCATTACCGATCCGGTGCCGAACGTGATTGTTGGGTAAGCCTTTTTGCAGGCAGCGCGCAGGACGGTGAGGGCAGGGCATATAATATATGTGCCGTGCGTTCTGATCTCGGTTTGACGTGTAGGGCACCAAAAAGAAAAAGGACAGCGCGAGGCTGTCCTTTTTTGATGGGGTGGGAAGGCGTCCGTCGTCTTAATAGACCATTTCGTCTTCGCCGCCGCCTTCGGAAATAACGATTTGACCTTGTGCAGCCAATTCCTTGGCCAGTTGCACGATCATCATCTGCGATTCTTCGACATCCGACAGGCGGACCGGGCCTTGCGCGTCCATATCTTCGCGCATCATCTTGCCGGCACGTTCGGACATGTTCTTGAAGAACAGGTCGCGCATCGCATCGGTCGATCCCTTGAGGGCCAGGGCCAGCTTGTCTTTTTCCACCTGACGCAGCAGGGTCTGAACACCGTTGTTGTCCAAACGCGCAAGGTCTTCGAAGGTGAACATAAGGGCTTTGATCTTTTCCGCGGAGTCACGGTTACGTTCTTCAAGGGCGGTAAGGAACCGATCCTGACTTTGGCGATCAAGGCTGTTGAAGATGTCCGCCATAAGTTCGTGGTTGTCCCCGCGCGAACCGCGCGCAAGGTTGGACATGAACTCTGTACGTAGGGTTTTCTCGATATTATCGAGAACTTCTTTCTGCACGGCCTCCATGCGCAGCATACGCATGATGACTTCCATCGAGAAGTTTTCAGGCAGCAATGACAGAACCGCGGCAGAGTGACCGGGTTTAAGTTTCGAAAGCACAACACCAACGGTCTGCGGGTATTCGTTTTTAAGGTAGTTGGCCAGAACCGCTTCGTTCACGTTGTTCAGCTTGTCCCACATGGTGCGACCCGCAGGGCCGCGGATTTCTTCCATGATGCCGTTAACGCGGTCCTCAGACAGAACCTTTGAGAGCAAGCGTTCGGTTGTATCGAACGAGCCAACAAGCGACCCGGTGGAAGAAAGCTGATCGGCGAACTCAACAAACAACCGTTCAACGATGTTTGAGCCGATCGTGCCCAAGCTCGACATGGTTTGGGAAATCTCTTTGATTTCCTCGTCATCCATCATGCTGAACATTTTGGTGGCGTGTTCTTCCCCAAGTGCGAGCATGAGAATCGCAGCTTTCTCAGGACCGGCCAGTGATCTGTATTCTTCTTTAACGCGCCCCACGAGTGGTCTTCTCCGTCCTAATGCCTTTGTTCGAAATCTGATGTGGGAAGTTCGAACGTGCCCCTATCGCACCGTAAGATAGGAGAAATTCGTCAACAATTCTATAAAAGCTGACACCCCAATGCAAAAACCCAAAACGAATTGAGGGCGTAAAATGTGCAGAAAGCGTTAATTCTGTACAAATCCCGGTTAAATTACCATTCCACGGGGGATGTGTGCGCCGCAAAATGTCGAAACGGTTGAAATCATTGCTAGCTGCTTGACTTGGTTTGGGGGGTGGTCTAACAAAGGCGCGCCGAATGATGGTCATTTTGCGGGCGTAGCTCAGTTGGTTAGAGCGCCGGCCTGTCACGCCGGAGGCCGCGAGTTCAAGTCTCGTCGCTCGCGCCATGACCATTCATCTATTGTCTTTTATCGGGCATTTCGTCTTTTCCGCGATTGCCACTCCACACGTTGCTTTTGCTGGTTTGCTGGGGTGGGGCTTGATCATCTCGATGTGCGGTCCGATATTCGATGATAGAAAATGGCAGAAAAGATTAGGAAGTTCTGAGCGTAAGATCAGTAAAAACTGTTTGAAAAGCTGGAACTTGTGCGGTGCATACGTTATGGTGCGCCGTTATTGGCCAGGTGGGGACCTGGTCGGGTCAGAGGGCCTGTTCTTGAGAGGTCAGAGAGATGCAAGAGCTTCTTTCGGAATATCTTCCGATCCTGGTATTCATCGGGATCGCCGTCGGTCTTTCGGCGGTAATCATCATCGCGTCGCTGGTTCTTGCCAAGCAGGCACCGGATGTCGAAAAACTGTCCGCATATGAGTGCGGTTTTGCGCCGTTCGAGGACGCGCGCATCAAGTTTGACGTGCGGTTCTATCTGGTCGCAATTTTGTTCATTATTTTCGACCTTGAAGTCGCGTTCCTGTTCCCGTGGGCTGTTACCCTCGGTGATATCGGCACATTCGGCTTTGTTTCGATGGTGATCTTCCTGGCCGTTCTGACGGTCGGCTTTATCTACGAATGGAAGAAGGGAGCTTTGGAATGGGAGTGAGCACCAATACAGGCGCACCCCTGGCACCCGGTACGGATCAGGATACCCTGCTTAAGGGTGTGTTTGACGAGATGAACGACAAGGGCTTTGTCCTTGCCAATCTCGATAAGCTCGCAAGCTGGGCAAGTACTGGTTCGATGTGGCCAATGACATTTGGTCTGGCGTGCTGTGCTGTTGAGATGATGCATTCGGCTGCGTCGCGTTATGATCTTGATCGTTATGGTCTTGTCTTCCGTCCAAGCCCGCGTCAGTCAGACGTGATGATCGTTGCTGGTACACTTACCAACAAAATGGCCCCGGCACTGCGTAAGGTCTATGACCAGATGGCAGAGCCGCGCTGGGTTATTTCGATGGGGTCGTGCGCCAATGGCGGCGGTTACTATCACTATTCCTATTCAGTGGTGCGCGGTTGTGATCGTGTCGTCCCGGTTGACGTATATGTTCCGGGGTGCCCGCCGACAGCCGAAGCGCTGATTTACGGCGTGATGCAGTTGCAAAAGAAAATCCGCCGAACTGGTGTCCTGACACGCTGATCCGTAATAGGGGGCTTGCATGAGCGATCTGCTCAGCGATAACAGCGCCGCATTGAAAGATCTTAAAGATCTTGTGGTGTCACAGCTTGCAAACGAAGTTCTCGAGTCTGAGATTCGTTATGACGAGCTGACCATCGTCGCCAAACGCGATGATATTCTAAAAGTTCTGACGTTCCTTCGGGATGATACCGGCTGCTTGTTTAAGCAGCTTATCGACGTTTGTGGTGCAGACTATCCAGAACGTGCTGAGCGTTTTGACGTTGTCTATCACCTGCTGTCGCTTAAGCATAACCTGCGCATTCGCGTTAAGGTGCGGACCGACGAAGAAACGCCAGTACCAAGCTGTGTCTCTCTTTTCAGCGCCGCCGATTGGTTTGAGCGCGAAACGTGGGATATGTACGGCATCTTCTTTGCCGATCATCCCGATCCCCGTCGTATCCTGACAGATTACGGTTTTGAAGGTCATCCGCTGCGTAAGGATTTCCCGCTGACCGGGTATGTCGAAGTTCGTTATGACGATGAGCAAAAGCGCGTCGTCTATGAACCGGTCAAACTGGTTCAGGATTTCCGTAATTTCGATTTCGAAAGCCCATGGGAAGGCATCCAGAATGTTCTTCCGGGCGATGAAAAGGCGGAGGGCAACGCCTGATGTCCGAACAAAAAATCAAAAATATGACCATGAACTTCGGTCCGCAGCACCCTGCGGCCCACGGGGTTCTGCGTCTTGTCCTGGAAATGGACGGCGAGGTCATTGAACGTGCTGATCCCCATATTGGTCTTCTGCACCGCGGTACGGAAAAGCTGATCGAATATAAAACCTATATTCAGGCAACCCCGTATTTTGACCGTCTCGACTATGTCGCGCCGATGAACCAGGAACATGCTTATTGCCTGGCCATCGAAAAGCTGATGGGCGTCGAAGTTCCAAAACGTGCTCAGTATATCCGTGTTCTGTACGCCGAAATCGGCCGTATCTTGAACCATATCCTGAACTTGACCGCGTTTGCGCTTGACGTTGGTGCGATGACCCCGCTGCTTTGGGGCTTTGAAGAACGTGAAAAGCTCATGGAATTCTATGAGCGCGCCTGTGGTGCCCGTCTTCACGCGAACTATTTCCGTCCGGGTGGTGTTGCGGCTGATTTGCCGGCTGGTTTGCTCGAAGATATCGATGCATGGGCCGATCAGTTCGACATCTTCCTGAACGACTTTGACCGCGTTCTGACTGGTAACCGTATCTTCAAACAGCGTACTGTTGATATCGGCACCGTGTCCGCCGAAGAGGCGCTTGATTGGGGCTTTACCGGCCCGAACATCCGCGCATCTGGTTTGGCATGGGATCTTCGTAAATCGCAGCCTTATGACTCGTACGAAGATTTCGATTTCGACATTCCCGTGGGCAAAAACGGTGACTGCTATGACCGTTTCCTCGTGCGTTTTGAAGAAATGTGGCAATCGCTGAAAATCATCAAGCAGGCTGTTAAAAACATGCCTGATGGTCCGGTGATCGTTCAGAACAACAAAGTGGCTCCGCCGTCACGTGCGCAGATGAAGCGTTCGATGGAAGCGCTTATCCACCACTTCAAACTCTTTACCGAAGGTTTCCACGTTCCGGCTGGCGAATGCTATGCCGCGGTCGAGGCACCAAAAGGCGAGTTTGGTGTGTATCTTGTTTCGGATGGCTCGAACCGTCCGTATCGTTGCAAAATTCGCGCCCCGGGATTCCCGCATCTTCAAGGCATCGACTTCATGTCAAAAGGCCACATGCTGGCCGACGTCGTTGCCAATATCGGGTCGCTAGATATCGTGTTCGGTGAGATTGACCGATGAGCCATTTGAGAAGACCTGCTCCTAAGGAGCTTCAACCTGTCAGCTTCGCCTTTACGCCAGAAAATCTGGAAAAAGCGAAAAAGATCATCGCCAAGTACCCGGAAGGCCGCCAGCAAAGTGCGGTCATGCCGTTGCTTGATCTGGCACAGCGCCAGACCGAGGGGAACTGGGTTCCGACTGTCGCCATGGATTACCTTGCCGACATGCTCGATATGCCCGCCATTCGTGTCTATGAGGTCGCGACCTTCTATACGATGTACAATCTTGCCCCAGTGGGTAAGAATTTCATCCAGGTCTGCACCACAACGCCGTGCTGGCTTCGCGGTTCTGCCGATGTTGTCGAAACCTGTAAAAAGGAACTCGGCATTGGTGTCGGCGAAACAACCGAAGACGGTCAGTTCACCATGATCGAAGTTGAATGCCTTGGTGCGTGTGTTAACGCACCGATGATGCAGATTAACGACGATTATTACGAAGATCTGACCGCAGATACGACCAAGGCAATCCTCGACGCCCTGAAAAAGGGTGAGAAACCGAAAACCGGTCCGCAAAGCGGCCGTAAAGGTTGCGAGCCGATTGATGGTCCGAAGGTTCTGAAAGCATTCTGTGGTTGCGGTGCTGCACCGCAGGACGCCGATGCAAGCGAAGGGGACGCCTGATATGCTGCAGGATAAGGATCGTATCTTTACCAATCTCTATGGTTTTCAGGACTTCGGCCTTAAAGGCGCGCAGTCCCGTGGAAACTGGGATGGGACCAAAGGACTGATCGAAAAGGGCCGTGACTGGATCATCGATGAAATGAAATCATCGGGGATGCGTGGTCGTGGGGGCGCAGGCTTCCCGACGGGCCTTAAATGGTCGTTCATGCCCAAAGAATCCGATGGTCGTCCAAGCTACCTCGTCGTCAATGCCGACGAAGGCGAGCCGGGCACCTGTAAAGACCGTGAGATCATGCGCAATGATCCGCATACATTGATCGAAGGTTGCCTTCTGGCCAGCTTCGCAATGAATGCGCATGCCGCGTATATCTACATCCGCGGTGAGTTCTATCATGAGGCCTCCAACCTTCAGATTGCCATCGATCAGGCATATGAAGCGGGCCTTGTTGGTAAAAACGCCTGCGGTTCTGGTTGGGATTTTGACATTTACCTGCACCTTGGTGCCGGGGCGTATATCTGTGGTGAAGAAACCGCATTGATCGAAAGCCTCGAAGGTAAAAAAGGTCAGCCACGCCTGAAACCGCCATTCCCAGCGAATGCGGGGCTGTATGGTTGCCCGACCACAGTGAACAACGTTGAATCCATCGCAGCGGTTCCGACCATTTTGCGTCGCGGCGGTTCGTGGTTCTCAAGCTTCGGCCGTGAAAACAACCACGGGACCAAGCTGTTTGCCATTTCCGGTCACGTCGAAAAGCCGTGCACCGTTGAAGAAGCAATGAGCATTCCGCTGCGTGAACTGATCGAAAAACATTGCGGCGGCGTTCGCGGCGGCTGGGACAACCTTCTGGCGGTTATTCCGGGTGGTTCGTCTGTTCCGCTGATGCCAAAAGACGTGTGTGACGACGTTCTGATGGACTTTGATGGCCTGCGTGAAGTGGGATCGGGTCTTGGAACGGCGGCGGTTATCGTCATGGATAAGTCGACTGACATTGTCTATGCGATCGCGCGTCTGTCGGAATTCTACAAGCATGAAAGTTGTGGCCAGTGCACACCGTGCCGTGAAGGTACCGGTTGGATGATGCGCATGATGACGCGCATGGTCCGCGGCGAAGCCACGCTTGATGAAATTGATCTGTTGTGGGATGTGACCAAACAGGTCGAGGGCCATACCATTTGTGCGCTTGGTGATGCTGCGGCATGGCCAATTCAGGGCCTTATCCGTCATTTCCGTCCCGAAATGGAACGTCGGATTAAGGAATATCGCGCGCGGATCGCGGCCTGAGAAGGACCTGTTGAGAGGGATTGAGACATGCCGAAACTAACAGTTGACGGTATAGAAGTTGAAGTAGAAGCCGGGGCGACAGTCCTTCAGGCTTGCGAAGAGGCCGGTAAGGAAATCCCGCGTTTCTGCTATCACGAACGCCTGTCAATCGCCGGCAACTGCCGTATGTGCTTGGTTGAAATGGAACGCGCGCCCAAACCGGTCGCGTCCTGTGCCATGCCTGCAGCAGATGGAATGGTGATTAAAACCGATTCTGATCTGGTTAAAAAAGCGCGCAATGGTGTGATGGAATTCCTGCTGATTAACCATCCGCTTGATTGCCCGATTTGTGACCAGGGTGGTGAATGTGACCTTCAGGACCAGGCCATGGCCTATGGTTTTGATTCGTCACGTTATGCCGAGAAAAAGCGTGCCGTGAAGGACAAGGAACTGGGCCCGATCGTTAAAACGATCATGACCCGTTGCATTCACTGTACCCGTTGCGTGCGCTTCTCCGAGGAAGTTGCTGGTGTTGGCACCATGGGTGCTGTTTACCGCGGCGAAGACACCGAAGTCGGGCCATATATCGAAGCGTCGATCAACTCCGAACTTTCGGGCAACTTGGTTGACCTTTGCCCGGTCGGTGCATTGACCTCGAAACCCTATGCGTTCACCGCACGTCCGTGGGAATTGAAAAAAACCGACAGCATCGACGTTATGGACGCGGTTGGTTCAAACATTCGCATCGATGCGCGCAGCTCAGAAGTTCTGCGTGTTTTGCCGCGCATCAACGAAGACGTGAACGAAGAATGGATTTCGGACAAAACCCGTTACGCCATTGACGGTCTGAAACGTCAGCGTCTTGATCGTCCTTATGTTCGTGTAAACGGCAAACTTGCTCCGGCAAGCTGGGACGAAGCGTTTGCAGCAATCAAAGCCAAGGTAACCGGGCTTGACGGCAAAAAAATTGCTGCCATTGCCGGTGATACTGTTGATTGCGAATCAATGACCGCGCTCAAAGACCTGATGGGCAGCCTGGGTTCTCCGAACCTTGATTGCCGTCAGGACGGATCGAAAATTGGCGGTCCGCGCAGTTCTTATATCTTCAACACCACCATTGCCGGCATCGAAGAGGCAGACGCCTGTCTGATCGTTGGCGCCAATGTACGTGCAGAAGCACCGATCATCAATTCCCGTCTGCGGAAACGCTGGCGCGGAACGAACGGTGATTTCAGCGTTGGCATCGTTGGTGAAAAGTGGGATCCGACCTACAAGAACGATTATCTTGGTGCCGGTCCGGAAACGCTTTCTGACATTCTTGACGGCAAAAACGACTTCGCCAAGGTTCTCGAAGCTGCTGAAAAACCGATGATCATCGTCGGCATGGGCGCTTTGAACCGTGAAGATGGCGACGCTGTTTTGGCCGCGACCCGCGCAATTGCCGAGAAATTCGGCATGGTTTCGGGGGAATGGAACGGCTTTAACGTTCTTCACACTGCTGCATCACGCGTCGGTGGCCTTGATCTGGGCTTTGTCCCGGGCGAGGGCGGCCTTGCAACCAACGACATCCTTGACGGTGCCGCCAAAGGCGACGTCGAAGTTGTTTACCTGTTGGGTGCGGACGAAATCGACATGAGCAAACTGGAAAAGGCATTTGTCATTTACCAGGGTGCGATGGGTGATGCCGGTGCGCAGGCTGCAGACGTTATTTTGCCGGGTGCAGCTTATACCGAAAAGAACGGTACTTACGTCAACACCGAAGGCCGCGCCCAGCAGGGCTGGCGTGCAGTCTTCCCACGTGGTGATGCCCGTGAGGATTGGACCATTGTTCGTGCACTTTCCGGTGCCTTGGACAAGACCTTGCCGTACGACAATATCGATGCTGTTCGGACCCGTATGGTCGAACTCAGCCCGACCTTCGCGTCGCTGAATGTTCCGACCAAAGCCGAATGGACCGATTTCGGTAAAGCAGGCGACATGAAGTCAGAAGGTTTCACGTCTCCGGTTCGCAATTTCTATATGACCGACCCGATTAGCCGTGCATCGGTGACAATGGCCAAATGTACTGAGGCCTTTGTCAAAGGTGCGGCTGCCGAGAAGGTTGCCTGAGTAAGGGGGGCGGCGATCTGATCGTCGCCTATCCCGCAAGGGGGTGTCCCAATTCTGGGACGAAACGCAAAAGATACGGTTTGACCGATGGAACTTCTTTGGGACGGATATATTGAACCACTAGTCTGGATCGTCGCCAAGATTTTGGCGATTGTGGTCCCGCTGCTGGTCGCTGTCGCCTATCTGACCTACGCTGAGCGTAAGGTCATCGGTGCTATTCAGCTCCGTAAAGGCCCGAACGTTGTGGGGCCGTTTGGCCTTCTGCAGCCGCTTGCTGATGGTCTGAAGCTGTTTCTGAAAGAAACAATCATTCCGACAAGTGCAAATAAGGGCGTCTTCGTTATCGCCCCGATGTTGACCTTTATCCTTGCCATCATTGCCTGGGCGGTTATTCCGTTCGACGAAGGCATGGTTCTGGCGGATTTGAACGTTGGCATCTTGTACCTGTTCGCGATTTCTTCGCTGGGTGTCTATGGCATCGTGATGGCCGGTTGGGCATCGAACTCCAAATACGCATTCCTTGGCGCGCTGCGTTCCGGCGCCCAGATGGTTTCGTACGAGATTTCGATTGGCTTGATCATCATTTCGGTTCTTCTGACGACCGGCTCGCTGAACCTGAGCGACATCGTCCGCGGCCAGATTGGCGGCGTATGGGAGTGGAACTTTATCTATCACTTCCCGATGTTTATCGTCTTCATCGTATCCATTCTGGCAGAAACCAACCGCGCACCGTTTGACCTTCCCGAGGCCGAAGCGGAACTTGTTTCAGGTTATAACGTCGATTACTCGGCAATGACCTTTGCGCTGTTCTTCCTGGGTGAATACGCCAATATGATCCTGATGAGCGGCCTTGCAGCTGTTCTGTTCCTTGGGGGCTGGAGCGCACCGTTGCCGTTCCTCGACTTCATCCCGGGGGCCATCTGGTTCATCCTGAAGATCTGCTTCGTTCTGTTCATCTTCCTTTGGGTGCGTGCAACATTCCCGCGTTACCGTTATGACCAGTTGATGCGTCTGGGTTGGAAAATCTTCCTGCCGCTGTCGTTTGCCTGGGTCATGCTGGTTGCCACGTTCCTGGTTGTTTTTGACAAGGTCCCGGCCTGATCGCCGCGCATCGGAAAGAGAGAGGTAAACGATGTCATTTATTGATCGGACGGCCCGGAGCTTCCTGCTCGCGGAACTCGTATCGGGTATGGCGCTCACCTTGAAATATATGTTCAAGCCAAAAGTGACGCTGAACTACCCATATGAAAAAGGCCCGCTGAGCCCACGTTTCCGTGGCGAACATGCTTTGCGCCGCTACCCGAACGGGGAAGAGCGCTGCATTGCATGTAAACTGTGTGAAGCGATCTGTCCTGCGCAGGCCATCACCATCGAGGTAGAGCCGCGTGACGATGGTTCGCGTCGTACAACCCGCTACGACATTGATATGACAAAATGCATCTATTGCGGTTTCTGCGAAGAAGCCTGTCCGGTGGATGCAATTGTCGAAGGTCCGAACTTTGAGTTCGCAACCGAAAACCGCGAGGAGCTTCTTTATGACAAAGACAAGCTTCTGGCAAACGGCGAGCGTTGGGAAGCCGAGCTTGCTGCACGATTGGAGGCAGACGCACCTTATCGGTAAGTGTCGCGTCTGATCGTTATAAAGAGAGTTCATGGATCGTTGTCTGCCAATGGGGCGGCAACGGTTCGCCAAGGGGGTACCTTATGGTCGTACAGGCTTTGGCTTTTTACCTGTTTGCTACCATCGCGGTTCTGTCCGCGACAGCGGTTGTGACCGTTCGCAACCCGGTGCATTCGGTACTGTTGCTGATCTTGACATTCTTTAACGCAGCGGGGCTTTTCGTCCTGCTGGGTGCTGAGTTTCTCGCCATGCTGCTGGTCGTTGTTTACGTCGGCGCAGTGGCAGTTCTGTTCATGTTCGTTGTGATGATGCTGGACATCAACTTTGTTGAAATGCGCCAGGGTTTCCTGAACTACCTGCCGATCGGTGTCCTGATCGCGGTTGTTCTGTTTGTCGAACTGGCATTTGTCGGTGCCGGATGGACACTGACGGACGGGACGGTTGCTGTCTTGGCGCAACCAACGCCGGTTGGCGTCAACAACGTCGAGGCGCTTGGTCAACTGATCTACACCGATTACGCATACATCTTCCAGTCGGCTGGTCTGGTTCTGCTTGTAGCGATGATTGGCGCAATTGTTCTGACACTGCGTCACCGTGAAGGTGTCCGCCGTCAGAAAATCTCTGAGCAGATCAAGCGTACCCGCGCTGATACGCTTGAAGTCAAAAAAGTTCCGGTCGGAAGGGGGATCTGATGGAAATCGGTCTTGCACATTATCTGACCGTCGCGGCGATCCTTTTCACACTCGGGATCTTCGGCATCTTCATGAACCGTAAGAACGTCATCATCATTATGATG
Organism: Thalassospira lucentensis; assembly: GCF_011806425.1. Classification (GTDB taxonomy): domain Bacteria; phylum Pseudomonadota; class Alphaproteobacteria; order Rhodospirillales; family Thalassospiraceae; genus Thalassospira; species Thalassospira lucentensis_B. The sequence continues at coordinate 200,235 of NZ_JAATOV010000003.1, forward strand.
TCGATCGAACTGATGCTGTTGGCGGTCAACATTAACTTTGTCGCGTTCTCGTCATTCCTTGGCGATCTCGTTGGACAGGTTTTCACCATCTTCGTTCTGACAGTTGCAGCAGCAGAAGCCGCAATTGGTCTGGCGATCCTGGTCGTCTATTTCCGTAACCGCGGCACCATCGCGGTTGAAGACATCAACATGATGAAGGGGTAAGGCAGATATGTATCCGTTGATTGTATTCCTGCCCCTGATCGCGGCAATCATTGCTGGGACCATCACGCTGGTCGGCGCCATGTCGACCGCGAAAGATGCCCCGCATGACTCGCACGGTCATCACCATCATGGTGCGTCCTCGGCCGATCGTGTGGCACAGCTTGTCACCGTTTGCGGTGTTGTTGTTGCCTTTATCATTTCGGTCTTTGCCTTTGTCGATGTTGCCCTTGGTGGCAACCCGGTAACCATTCAGTTGTTTACCTGGATCACATCGGGCAACTTCGATGTTTCATGGGCGCTGCGTCTTGATACGCTGACCTGTGTGATGTTGATCGTTGTGACCGGTGTGTCCTCAATGGTTCACATCTATTCCATCGGTTACATGTCGCACGATCCGGACAAGCCGCGCTTTATGGCGTATCTCAGCTTGTTCACCTTTGCGATGCTGATGCTGATTACCGCTGACAACCTGATCCAGCTGTTCTTCGGCTGGGAAGGGGTGGGGCTTGCGTCTTACCTTCTGATTGGTTTCTGGTATTCCAAACCGTCGGCTTCGGCTGCTGCGATCAAGGCGTTCCTTGTTAACCGTGTTGGTGACTTTGGTTTCGCACTTGGTATCTTTGCAGTCTATGTCCTGTTTGACAGCGTTCAGTTCGACGTCATCTTTGGCAATGCAGAAGAAGTCGCTGGCACCAAACTGATGTTCCTTGGCCATCAATTCGAAGCACTTGAAGTTACCTGCTTCTTGCTGTTCATCGGTGCGATGGGTAAATCGGCACAGCTTGGTCTGCACACATGGCTGCCTGACGCTATGGAAGGCCCAACCCCGGTTTCCGCCCTTATTCACGCGGCAACCATGGTGACGGCCGGTGTGTTCATGGTCGCGCGTTTGTCGCCGATCTTTGAATATGCTGAAACCACGCTGATGATTGTGACCATCGTTGGTGCGTCGACCGCATTCTTTGCAGCGACCATCGGCTGTGTTCAGAACGATATCAAACGCGTTATCGCGTATTCGACCTGTTCGCAGCTTGGCTACATGTTCTTTGCTTGCGGCGTGTCGGCTTATTCGGCTGGTGTGTTCCACCTGATGACGCACGGCTTCTTTAAGGCACTTCTGTTCCTTGGGGCTGGCTCGGTCATTCACGCGATGTCTGATGAACAAGACATGCGTAAAATGGGCGGCATCTGGAAAATGGTTCCGCTGACCTTTGCGGTCATGATGATTGGGACCTTCGCCATTACCGGTGTTCCGGGTCTTGCGGGCTTCTATTCCAAGGATCTGATCATCGAAAGTGCCTATGCGGCACATACCGGTGTCGGTCTGTATGCCTTCTGGGCAGGGGTTCTTGCCGCGCTTATGACCTCGTTCTATAGCTGGCGTTTGATCTTCATGACCTTCTTTGGCGCTCCGCGTGCTGATGAACGCACCATGGCGCATGTTCATGAAAGCCCGGCTGTCATGACGGCACCGCTTCTGTTCTTGGCTGTCGGCGCAATCTTTGCTGGTTGGTTTGCCAAAGACTGGTTCGGTGGTGGCAACTACGAAGAAATGCTGAACTTCTGGAACGGTGCGATCTTTATGGCAGAGGGCCATATGGCTCTTGAACATTCACACCACGTTCCGGGCTGGGTCAAACTGGCACCGTTTGTTGCGATGATTTCAGGCTTTGCCCTTGCGGTAATCATGTACAAGCTTGTTCCGTCGCTGCCACGCACCTTGGCGAACACCTTCAATGGTCTGTATCGCTTCGTGCTGAACAAATGGTACTTCGATGAACTCTACGACAAGATTTTCGTAAAACCGGCCTTCGCACTTGGCTATGGCTTATGGAAATCGGGTGATGGTGCGATCATTGACGGTTGTGGCCCTGATGGGGTTGCCGCTGCTTGCCGTAACATCGCACGTCGCGTCAGCGCCATTCAGAGTGGTTTTGTCTATCACTATGCATTTGCAATGCTGATTGGTATTGCTGCGCTGGTCTCCTACACAATTTGGAAGATGGGTTAACGGGCGATGAGTGATTGGCCAATTCTTTCGATCGTCACCTTCTTGCCATTGCTTGGGGCAGCTCTGTTGCTCTTTATCAATGGTGAAGAGGCGAATGTCGCCCGCAATTCCCGTGGGGTTGCGCTTTGGACGTCGGTGTTCACCTTCCTTGTATCTTTGATGCTGTGGGTGAACTTCGACAAAACAACTGCTGACTTCCAGTTCGTCGAAAAAGCCGACTGGATGCCGGGCCTGAACATTTCCTATCACATGGGCGTTGACGGTATTTCCGTTCTGTTCGTCCTGCTTGCGACCTTCCTGACGCCGATTTGTATTTTGTCGGCATGGGAAGCGATCCAAAAGCGCGTGAAGGAATACATGATCGCCTTCCTCGTTCTTGAAACGATGATGATCGGTATGTTCAGCTCGCTTGACGGTCTGCTGTTCTATCTCTTCTTTGAAGGCGTCCTGATCCCGATGTTTATCATCATCGGTGTCTGGGGCGGTCAGCGCCGCGTTTACGCTGCATTCAAGCTGTTCCTGTATACGCTTTTGGGCTCGGTCCTGATGCTGGTTGCTTTGCTCGCGATGTATTTCGACGCAGGCACCACCGACATTCCGACCCTGATGCAGTACGGGTTTAGCTATAATATGCAGTTGTGGCTGTGGCTGGCATTCTTTGCTTCCTTCGCGGTTAAAGTTCCGATGTGGCCGGTTCATACCTGGCTTCCGGATGCCCACGTTGAAGCACCGACTGCCGGTTCGGTTATTCTGGCTGGCGTGTTGCTGAAAATGGGTGGCTATGGCTTCCTTCGGTTCTCGCTGCCGATGATGCCGCTGGCGTCTGAAACCTTCGCACCACTCATCTTTACGCTGTCGATTATTGCAATCATTTATACGTCGCTGGTGGCTCTTGCTCAGCAGGACATGAAAAAGCTGATTGCCTATTCTTCGATCGCGCATATGGGCATCGTGACGGTTGGGGCATTTACCTTTAACCAGCACGGTATCGAAGGTTCGATCTTCCAGATGCTCAGCCACGGTGTGGTTTCGGGTGCGCTCTTCTTGTGTGTTGGTGTTGTCTATGACCGCATCCACACCCGCGAAATCGACGCCTATGGTGGTCTGGTTCACCGGATGCCGAGCTATGCCTTGATCTTCATGTTCTTCACCATGGCGTCTGTTGGTCTGCCGGGGACGGGTGGTTTCGTTGGTGAAATCCTGACCTTGCTTGGCGCGTTTGAGGCCAACACCTGGGTCGCATTCTTTGCGGCAACCGGTTTGATCCTTGGTGCGGCCTATGCGCTTTATCTCTATCGCCGGATTATCTTTGGGGCCCTGACGAAGGAAAACCTCAAAACGATCCTCGATCTGAGCCCGCGTGAATGGCTGCTCTTTGCACCATTGGTGATCGTCGTTCTTTGGATGGGGGTCTATCCGGTCTCCTTCCTTGATGTCATGCATGTCTCGGTTGAGAACCTCGTCAACCACGTCGAAACGGCGCAAGCTGCCGCGGCTCAAGCCGCCCAGCTGACCGCGAATTGAGGGGAATGGACATGGGAGTTTCTATGCTCAACCTCGGGGCCGCATTGCCCGAAATCTTCATGGCAGTCTCTGCCTTGGCTCTGTTGATGCTTGGGGTTTTCGCCGGCAAGGACAAAGCGTTCCGTACCGTGTCTTGGTTGGCGGTTGCCGTCCACATTGTCGCGATCATCCTTGTGGTGACCGGGCAGGGCGGCTCGGCATTCTTTGGCCAGTTTAAGGCCGACGCCTTTGCACAGTTCTGCAAAGTCTTGATCCTGATCGGGTCAAGTGTCGGTATCGTCATGTCGATGAAATTCGCTGAACGTGAAAACATGTCACGGTTCGAATTCCCGATCCTGATCTCTCTTGCCACGGTTGGCATGATGGCGATGGTGTCGGCAACCGACATGATGTCTTTGTATCTTGGTCTGGAATTGCAGTCGCTTGCTCTTTACGTGGTTGCGGCCATCCGCCGCGATACCGTTCGCTCGACTGAGTCTGGCCTGAAATACTTCATCCTCGGCTCTATTGCCTCGGGCATTCTGCTCTATGGCATGTCGATGGTGTATGGCTTTACCGGGACCACCAGCTTTGCGGTTCTTGCCGATACCCTTACGGGTGGCAACCTTCCGGTTGGTGCAATGGTTGGTCTGGCATTCATCTTTGCTGGTCTGTGCTTTAAAATTTCCGCCGTTCCGTTCCACATGTGGACCCCGGACGTATATGAAGGCGCACCGACCCCGGTGACTTCCTTCTTTGCGGTTGCACCGAAAATTGCCGGTCTTGCGCTGTTTATCCGGGTTGCGGTTGGTCCGTTTGGTGGTGTGGTAGCCGATTGGCAGCAGATCATCGTTCTGATCTCGATCCTGTCTATGATGCTTGGTTCGTTCGCGGCCCTGCGTCAGGAAAACATCAAACGTCTGATGGCTTATTCGTCTATCGGTCACGTTGGCTTTGCGCTTGTCGGTCTGGCAGCAGGCACCGAAGAAGGTGTTACGGGCGTTCTGGTTTATCTTGGTATTTACCTTGTCATGAACCTGGGCACCTTTGCGGTCATCTTGTGCATGCGTCGTAACGACCGCATGAACGAGGAAATCACCGATCTGGCCGGTCTTGCCAAGACCAAGCCGCTGATGGCTGCGATTACCGCGATCTTGATGTTCTCGATGGCTGGTATTCCGCCGCTGGCAGGCTTCTTTGGTAAGTTCTATGTCTTTAAGGCGGCGGTTGATGCTGGTCTTGTGACATTGGCTGTCATTGGTTTGGTGACCTCGGTTGTCAGTGCGTATTACTATCTGCGCATCATCAAGGTCATGTATTTCGATGAGCCGGTCGAAGGGTTTGATCGCAACGGTACTGAGATGAATGTCATCATGGCACTTGCCACGGTTGCGATCTTGGTCTTTGTGTTCTTCCCGAACCCGCTGATGGACAGCGCAGCGATTGCTGCGGCATCATTGTTCGGCCAATAAGAATGACGCAAAGCACGATCCGTCTTCCCGAAGGATTTTACCTTCATCAGGTAGATACGATCGACAATACAAATGAAGAGGCCAAACGCCTCGCAGACAAGGGCGCCCAGAGTGGCGCCCTTGTTTTAGCAAAAACGCAAACATCCGGCCGCGGTCGCCGCGGTCGGGCTTGGTCGTCGCCCGTGGGCAATCTGTATTCGTCCTTGTTGCTGCGTCCGCGCTGTTCCTTGGCCGAAGCCGCCCGTCTGACGTTCCTGATTGCCTTCGCCATGGCGGAGGCCATTGAAACCATCACCGGCATGCAGGTGCGCCCCGATTGTAAATGGCCCAATGATCTGATGGTCAATGGCCGTAAGATTTGCGGTATCTTGCTTGAAAGTGCGTCTAATCACGGATCGGCGACGGATTATCTGGTCATCGGTGCCGGGGTAAATGTCGCCTTTTTCCCGGACGATGCCGAACGGCCTGCAACCTCGCTGGCAAGTCTTGGCGCACCGGTTTCGGTGGATGATCTTGTGTCGGTCTATGTCGCGCGTATTGCGCACTGGTTGCCAATTTGGGAACAGCAGGGCTTTGGCCCGATCCGCGAAGCGTGGCTCACACGGGCCTATGGAATTGGCGATCCTGTGGTTGCGCGCTTGACCGAGCGCGAATTACACGGGACTTTCGTCGGTCTTGATGATGATGGCGCGCTTATTCTAAGAGAAGATCGCGGTGACGAACATCGTATCGGCGCTGGCGAAATCTTCTTCAGGGCCTAAATGGAATAATATCTTGCTGCGAAGTGGAGGCTGTAAGCTTCATGTTGCTTGCGATTGATGCCGGAAACACAAACATCGTTTTTGCTGTCTTTGATGGCGATACCATCAAAGGGCAATGGCGCTGTTCGACAACAACCGAACGCACCGCCGACGAGTTGGGCGTATGGCTGCACCATCTGTTTACCCTGTCTGATGTACCCGTTGATGCGATCACCGGTGCGATTATCGCGACCGTGGTCCCGGCGGCGGAATTTAGCTTGAAAACCCTCTGTCGGCGTTATTTCAATGTCGAACCAATGGTGGTTGGTGATCCAAGCGTTAAGTTGGACATGAACATCATCATGGACCGCCCCAGCGAAGTCGGGGCCGACCGCTTGGTCAATGCGGTTGCCGCCCACAAGATTTTTGGTGGGCCGCTGGTCGTGCTTGATTTTGGCACCGCGACCACCTTTGACGTGGTGGATGGCAACGGGGATTATCTTGGCGGGGTGATTGCGCCGGGGGTGAACCTGTCGATCAAGGCGCTGCATATGGCGGCCGCCCAATTGCCGATGGTTGCCATCGAAGCCCCGCGTAATGTGATTGGTAAAAACACCGTTGAGGCCATGCAATCTGGCGTGTATTGGGGCTATGTGTCCATGATCGAAGGATTGCTTGCGCGCATTCGCCAACAGCAAGGCCTTGAAACGATCAAGGTCGTTGCCACCGGTGGGCTTGCGCCGTTATTTACCAAGGCAGTAGAAGAAATTAAACATCTGCATGGCGATTTGACCATGCTTGGTCTGTTGATGATTTATCGTCGCAACAGCCAGCAATAAGATATTTGGGCCGTGTCGCGGCTCGCACCGAGTAGGGGGACATTCCCCGCCGGATCAGAATACCGAAAGTAAAGGAATACCGTCCGTGGATTTGTATTTGCCAAAAGACGAAGTGCTGTTTGTGCCGCTTGGCGGTTCTGGCGAGATCGGCATGAACATGAACCTTTACGGCTATGATGATCAGTGGTTGATGGTCGATATGGGGGTTTCCTTTGGCGAGGAAGGCCTGCCAGGTGTCGACGTCGTCATGCCGGACCCCACTTTTATCGAAGACCGCAAGGACAAGCTGCTTGGTCTGGTGCTGACCCACGCCCACGAAGATCACCTTGGTGCCATTCCCTATATGTGGAAGCGCCTGAAATGCCCGATCTATGCAACGCCCTTTGCCGCCGCGTTCCTTAAGGCAAAGCTGTCTGAAACCGATTTCGCCGACGAAGTACCAATCCATGTGATTGAACTCGGCGGTCGATTTGAGTTGGGCTGTTTTGATATCGAATTTGTCACCATGACCCATTCGATCTTGGAACCAAATGCCTTGGCCATTCGCACGCCAAAGGGGTTGATCATCCATACCGGCGACTGGAAATTTGATCCCGATCCGCAAATTGGCGAAGCCGCCGATGTCAAAAAGCTCGAAGAGCTTGGTGACGAGGGCGTTATGGCGCTGGTCTGTGACTCAACCAACGTCTTTTCCGAGGGGCAAACAGGCTCAGAAGGGGACGTTGCCAAAAATCTATCCAAACTCTTCGCCGAACATCCGCAAGGCCGCATTGCGATAGCGTGCTTTGCAACCAACGTGGCCCGTCTGCAATCGGTGATCGAGGCCGCGCACGAAAACAACCGCTGTGTTGGCTTGGTCGGTCGGTCGCTGTATCGCGTGACGGAGGCGGCGCGCGAAGTCGGCTACCTGACGTCCTATCCGAACCTATTGACCGATCAGGACGCGATGGAAGTGCCCAAGGATCAGGTGCTGTTCCTTTGCACCGGATCGCAGGGCGAACCCCGTGCGGCTTTGTCACGGATTGCCAAGGGCGATCACCCGATGGTGCAACTTGATCCCGGCGATACGGTGGTGTTCTCGGCGCGTGAAATTCCCGGCAATGAAAAGTCGATTGGCTATATCCAGAACCTTTTGATCCGCCGCGGCATTAAGGTCATTACGGCACGGGATGAACCCATCCACGTTTCGGGCCATCCTGGCCGTCAGGACTTGGCACGGATGTATCAACTGACCCGCCCAAAAATCCTGATCCCGGTTCACGGCGAAACCCGCCATCTGTGTGAACAGGCAGCCCTTGGTGCGGAATGCCAGATCCCCGAACAAGTGATCCCGCATGACGGTACGGTTATTCGCCTGTCACCGGGCAATTCACAGGTGATCGGCGTGGCTGAGGCCGGTGTGCTGGCCCTTGATGGCGGTCGTTTGCTCAAACGTGATGCGAACACCATCCGCAACCGCAATCGCATCATTTGGAACGGCGTGATGTTTGTCACCGTGGTGCTCAATCAGTTTGGTGAAATGGTCAATGAACCCATGATTACCGCGCCAAGCCTGTTTGATGAACCAGATGACGATGTGCGCTTGGATCATTTTGCCGCTGAAATTGGCAACCGTGTCGATCAGTTGGGCGACGAAGAAGTTTTGGATGATTCAGCCGTGATCTTGGCAATCCGGCAGGCCTTGCGCCGTCCTGTGCGCCAACGTCTGGGCAAACGCCCGCTGATCGAAGTCCATCTGGTCCGCGTTAAGGAATAGAACGACTTACGACACGCCCATTTGGTCGGGCATTCGACCAAATGGGCAATTGTCACAGGTGTGATTGGTCCCGTAGATTGACCGGGTGTGCAGATCACATTGCAGGAGGACCACCATGATCGGACGGTTAAACCACGTTGCCATCGCAGTGCCCGACCTTGAAGCCGGGATCGCGCAATATCGCGACGTGCTTGGGGCAAAGGTCTCCGAACCGCAAGATGAACCCGATCACGGTGTGACGGTGGTGTTTGTCGAACTGCCCAACACCAAGATTGAATTGCTTTATCCGCTGGGTGAAAATTCCCCGATTAAAGCGTTCCTTGAAAAGAATACCGCAGGCGGCATTCACCATGTCTGTTACGAGGTGGATGATATCATCGCCGCCCGTGACAAGCTCAAAGCAACCGGCGCCCGGGTTCTGGGCGATGGCGATCCGAAAATCGGCGCACATGGCAAACCGGTTCTATTCCTGCATCCCAAGGATTTTAACGGCACCTTGGTCGAGCTTGAACAAGTTTGATTGTCGGGCATCGTATGGAAATGGGGCAGGTGGCCTAGCCTAAACTTTTCGTACATCACCGTCACATGATCGACCTATTCATCATCCGCACAACACACGTCACCCTTAACCAAAAGAGCATCCCATGAACTGGTTTTCCGGCATTCTGGTCTATATCGTTATTTGGTGGCTGGTTCTGTTTATGGTGCTGCCGTTTGGTGTCAAACGGACCGAAAATGTCGAAGCCGGCCATGATAGTGGCGCACCGCAACAAGCCCATATGTGGAAAAAGGTTCTGGCCACCAGCATCATTTCAGGCATTTTGTGGGTCGTTGCGTGGTTCGTGATCACAAGCGGTATGATTGAAGTTCGTCCGCCGCAATAATCACAAATGTTGCGAGGCTGGCCCAATATCGTCACCAGTTATGCCCGCCAATAACAGAAAACCCCGCACTTATGCTGCGGGGTTTTGTCGTCTTGGACTGCACAATAAAACACGGGCAGGTGATCGGCCAAAAAAAAAGCAAGATCCAAAGGATCTTGCTAAGATGCTATTTTAATAGCTGTTTTTCCCGTAATCTTTTTATACTTCCTCCTAAGACCTGGGCATCTTGCACAGGTTTTAATTCGACGTCGCGCCAGCTTCTTGTATGCTTATTGGCAACAAAGCCTCCCGCAATTTTTTGAGCGGCTGCGATACGTCTACCGCAACGATCTTGCGCCGTTAGCGGAGGACTAAAAAGCCACATGTTGCCGTTTTATGCAAGATGTTTTGACCAATATTCACAAATGATTCGATGCTGCACTGCACACAGATAGGGCGGAACTCTAAGATGAACAATATTCTATTGGTTAAACCTATTACCGGACGTGTTTTTGGCGGTTTTGTCCGTCAAATGGCGGTTTGCGCATCGGCGGTTGTGATGTTGGTTTTGCCGTTTGACGTTACGGCGCAAACCGATTCTCCTTTGCCGACTGCGTCCGAAAGTTCCGCGGATCAGGCTCAGACGGACCAAGATGCCCCAAATGACGGGGCGTCAAGTGACACCAAAGCGGATGAAAATACAAAACCAACCATCATCGTGACCCGGTCGGCCTGCCTGCAGCTTGTCCGTCATGTGCCAGATGATGACGTGACCTATCAGCCGGGTGTGGATGTTTACGGCAACAAAGTTGCCCCCGCGGATTTGAATGGCGGCAGCACGATTTTAAAATCCTTGCCCAAGGAAATTGAATTCCCGGTCACGATTGATTTCTTTGAATATGCGGGCATCACCAAACCGCGCGGGGTTGGCGGCGAACAAAGCATTGGCAAGATTTCATTCCGCAACGGGCGGGTCTATTTCAATGATCAGCCGTTGGGTGATGACGCCGTGAATGCCGAGGTGATCGCAGCCTGTCGTCAGGCCGGGTACAAATAAGACGGGGACGGCTTTTTGCGCAGCAATGTCGGGGCCAAAATCCTGTTTTGCGGGCATAATCGTACTATCGTAGTTTTGCCATCATTGGAAACTAACCAAACAGGGAACAGATAACACAAGTTCCAGCTTGCGTTTCGCGCGATGCTGTCGCATTTTCCGGGCAAGGTAATTAACACACCCAAATTTTAGATTTGTTCATCACGAGGCATTGATGCGTCTTTCCCAGTTCTTTTTGCCGACCCTGAAGGAAACCCCGTCAGAAGCACAGATTGCTTCTCATCGTTTGATGCTGCGCGCCGGTATGGTTCGCCAGCTCACCGCGGGGATCTATTCTTGGCTGCCGCTTGGCCACCGTGTTCTTAAAAAAATCGAACAGATCGTTCGCGAAGAACAGGACAAAATCGGTTTTAACGAACTGCTGATGCCAACCATTCAGCCGGCTGAGCTGTGGCAGGAAAGTGGTCGTTACGACGATTACGGTCTGGAAATGCTGCGCATCACCGACCGTCATGATCGTAAAATGCTGTTCGGGCCGACCAACGAAGAAGCCATCACTGATATTTTCCGCAATGATGTGCGCTCGTATAAGCAGCTGCCGCAGATGCTCTATCACATTCAGTGGAAGTTCCGTGACGAGATCCGCCCGCGCTTTGGCGTGATGCGTGGCCGCGAATTTTTGATGAAGGATGCCTATTCATTCGACATCGACTACGAAAGTGCCCGTCACACCTATAACAAGATTTTCTTGGCTTATTGCCGGACCTTTACCCGTTTGGGCGTAAAGGCAATCCCGATGGTCGCTGATACCGGCCCGATTGGCGGCGATCTTAGCCACGAATTCATCATTCTTGCCGATACCGGCGAAAGTGAAGTCTTCTGCGATAAGAAATGGCTCGACAAAGATTTGACCGGGCAGGGCGTTGACCTTAACGATCGTCCGGGCCTTGAAAACTGGGTTCAGACCACGCTTTCTGATTACGCCGCGACCGAAGAAAAACACGATAAGGCCAACAGCCCGATTTCTGGCGATGACCTGATCGAAACGCGCGGCATCGAAGTGGGGCATATCTTCCACTTTGGCACCAAATATTCCGAACCGATGGGCGCAACTGTCCTTGGACCGGATGGCAAAGATACCCCGGTTCAGATGGGCTCTTACGGTATTGGTGTTTCGCGTCTTGTTGGTGCACTGATCGAAGCATCGCATGACGAAAACGGCATTATCTGGCCTGAGTCCGTTGCACCGTACAAGGTTGGCCTGATCAACCTGCGTACCGGCGATGATGCCTGCGATGCGGCCTGTGAAGATGCCTATGCCAAAATGACCAATGCCGGGATCGAGGTTCTTTATGATGACCGCGATATCCGTGCTGGTGGCAAGTTTGCCGATATGGACCTGATTGGTCTGCCATGGCAGATCGTCATTGGTCCTAAGGGGCTTAAAAACGGTGTTGTTGAATTGAAAAATCGCCGGTCTGGCGAAAAAACCGAAGTCACCTTCGAGGCGGCTTTGAACCAGATCAGCGCCTGATTAAAATGTTGATGTACGGGGCAGCCATCGCTGCCCCGTCGTGATTTCCGGCTTGGTTTGTGCGTTTGATTTTTGATTTTGCACACTAGGCCATTCCTGACCCGCTTCCACAAGGATAAATTGCCCATGTTCAGTCCGTTCGAACGTATGGTGGCCTTCCGCTACCTGCGTCCACGTCGGCAGGAAGGTTTCGTTTCCGTTATCGCCATTTTCTCGTTGCTGGGCATCATGCTTGGTGTTGCGACGCTGATCATTGTGATGTCGGTCATGAACGGTTTCCGGGCCGAATTGCTTGGCCGGATTTTAGGATTGAACGGGCATATATCTGTCTATGCGCAGGGCAATGACGGCATTGGCAATTACGATGCGATCGAAAAAGAGATCGCCGCGACTGGCAATGTCAAACTGACCGTCCCCGTCGTCGAAGGGCAGGTCATGGCGTCGAAAAATGGCCGTGCATCGGGTGCGATTGTCCGTGGCATGCGCCCCGAAGACGTCAAACTGCGCAAAACCATTTCCGATAACATCGTGTTTGGCACCCTTGATAACTTTAAGGGCGACGACAGCGTGATTATGGGCGCGCGCCTTGCGATGAAGCTTGGTGTCGGGGTGGGCGATACCGTCAACCTGATCTCGCCCAAGGGCAATGTCACCGCCTTTGGCGCCGTGCCGCGCGTGCGGGCTTATACGGTGACCGGGCTGTTTGATATCGGCATGTATGAATATGACAGCGGCTTTATCTTTATGCCGCTCAATGCCGCACAGCTTTATTTCAGGCTGCCTGAAAAAATCACGCATTTTGAAGTGATGCTTGATGATATCTCATCGCTTGATGACACCATGGATACGTTGCTGAAAACCCTTGCCGGTGAACGGTTGCGCCTGGTCAATTGGCAGCAATCAAATGCCGGATTTTTCAATGCGTTACAGGTCGAACGTAATGTGATGTTCTTAATCCTGACCTTGATCATTCTGGTGGCCGCCTTCAACATTATTTCCGGCATGGTGATGCTGGTAAAGGACAAGGGGCGCGATATTGCGATCTTGCGCACCATGGGGGCGACGCGAAAATCCATCATGAAGGTGTTCTTCCTCGCTGGTGCATCCATCGGCGTTTTGGGCACGCTCAGCGGTTTGATCATTGGCGTGTTGTTCTGCCTGAATATTGAAAATATTCGCCAGTTCATCCAGACCCTGACCGGGACCGATCTGTTTAACGCTGAAATCTATTTCCTGTCGAAATTGCCAGCCGACATGGATACCGGCGAGGTCGTCTTGGTCTGCGTCATGTCGCTGACACTGACATTCCTTGCTACGGTATATCCGGCATGGCGTGCGTCGCGTCTCGATCCGGTGGAGGCCCTTCGTTATGAGTGATCAGGTGAAAACAACCGCGCAGGAACGCTCGCGCAATGTTGTGTTGCGCTTGGACAAGATTGACCGCGTCTTCAATCAGGGCCCCGATCAGCTTGAAATTCTGAAATCGGTCAACCTTGATATCCACGAGGGTGAAATTGTTGCCCTTGTCGGGCCATCAGGGGCGGGTAAATCAACCTTGCTTCAGATCGCCGGTTTGCTGGAAAAGCCAGATGGTGGCTTGGTGTCGATTGGCGGCAAGCGCAGCACAGATTTGTCTGATCTGGCACGAACCGAAATGCGCAGCCGCCATATCGGCTTTGTCTATCAGTACCACCATTTGCTGCCGGAATTTTCTGCGATTGAAAATGTCGTCATCCCGCAAATGATTGCCGGCTTGAAACGGTCCGAGGCCGAAGAACGCGCGCTTGAACTTCTGCGTTGTCTGGGGCTTGAAAACCGTGGCGAACATCGCCCGGCACGCCTGTCGGGTGGGGAACAGCAACGCGTTGCCATCGCCCGTGCGCTTGCCAATGTGCCCGATGTTTTGTTTGCCGATGAACCAACGGGCAACCTTGATCCGCAAACTGCGGAAATCGTGTTTGGCATGTTGATGCAGTTGGTACGTGAAACCGGTTTGGCATCCTTGATCGCAACCCATAACCCGGAACTGGCAAGCCAGATGGACCGGGTTGTGACCCTGCGCGATGGGAATTTGGTCGAGCTTGATCCGGCCAATCTGACCTAAGCGATCTTTCGCAACGGCCCAAAATTCTTTAAGCTGATGGGACGCGTCGTTTCGCCATGTCGCGAAACGGCGCGTTGCCAATTTTTTGTCTTCTTTCCCGGGGTTAAATTCGATGGAAAACGGTTTCGTCCATCTTCGTGTTCACACCAACTATTCGCTTGCCGAAGGTGCCATCACGACGAAGGAGCTTGCAAAACTGTGTGCAGCTGACGGCCAACCCGCCGTTGCGATGACCGATACGGACAATATGTTTGGCGCGCTTGATTTTGCCGGAACCATGAGTGGTTCGGGCATTCAGCCGATCCTTGGCGTGCAAATGGGCTTTGAGCGCTTCGGCGACAAACCCGCCATTGGCAAAGTCATGCGCGAACCGATGCCCGATCGTCTTGTTCTGATTGCGCAGAACAAAGAAGGGTATTTCAATCTTCTGAAAATTATCTCTCGCGCGCACATGACATCAGAAGCCGGCAGCGAGCCCAAGGCGCTGTTCGAACATATCGAAAAATATTCCGAGCACGTCATTTGCCTTACCGGTGGTCCGACCGGGCCGCTTGCGCGTTTGTTGGCCGATGAGCAAGTCGATAAGGCCGAAGCCTGCCTTGATAAGTTAAAGGGCATCTTTGGCGATCGTCTTTATATCGAGCTGCAAAGACACGGCGAACCGCTTGAAGAGCAGGTTGAACCCGGCCTGATCAAGCTGGCTTATGATCATAACGTGCCGTTGGTTGCGACCAATAACTGCTATTTCCCGTCGGGGAAAATGTATGAAGCCCATGACGTGTTTATCTGTATCGGGCAGGGGGCGGTTGTCGGCCAGGAAGAACGCTGGCGCCTGACGCGTGATCATCGGTTTAAAACTGCTTCTGAAATGCGTGGTCTGTTCGCCGATATTCCAGAGGCGTGTGACAATACCGTCGCGATTGCCAAACGTTGTTCATGGCACGTAGAAAAAATCGATCCGATCTTGCCGCCGTTTGATTGCGGCGAAGGCCGTACCGAGGTCGACGAACTGCGTCACATGTCCGAAGAGGGCCTTAAAGGCCGTTTGGAAAAATACGTCTTTACCGAAGGTATGACCGACGCCGAAAAGGAAGAAGTCGCCCAACCTTATTGGAAGCGCCTTGATTACGAACTTGGCATCATCAATCAGATGGGCTTTCCGGGCTACTTCCTGATCGTTGCGGACTTTATTCAGTGGGCAAAGGATCACGAAATTCCCGTCGGGCCGGGCCGTGGTTCGGGGGCGGGGTCGCTTGTGGCTTATGCGTTGTTGATTACCGACCTTGATCCACTGCGTTTCTCGTTGCTGTTCGAACGTTTCTTGAACCCGGAACGTGTCTCCATGCCTGACTTTGACGTCGATTTCTGTCAGGATCGGCGCGGCGAAGTCATCGAATATGTGCAGAAAAAATACGGTCACGACCGCGTTGCACAGATCATTACCTTTGGTAAGCTACAAGCCAAGGCCGCCGTGCGTGACGTCGGGCGTGTGCTGAGCATCCCGTACGGCTATGTCGATAAAATTTGTAAAATGATCCCGGGTGATCCGGCCAAACCGATCCCGCTGAAAGAAGCGATCGATATGGAACCGGATCTGCGTCGAATTGCGCGCGAAGATCCCGATATTGATCGCCTGCTGTCCATCGCCATGCAGATCGAAGGGCTGTACCGTAACTCATCGACCCACGCGGCGGGCGTTGTGATCGGTGACCGTGACTTGGATGAGCTCGTTCCGCTCTATCGTGATCCGCGCTCGGACATGCCTGTGACGCAATTTAACATGAAGTATGTTGAAAATGCCGGGCTGGTGAAGTTTGACTTCTTGGGTCTTAAGACCCTCACGGTGATTATCGAAGCCGTTAACTTGATGCGTCAACGTAAAGACGTGCCGCAAGACTTTGATATTAGTGCGATTTATCTTGATGATCGCCCGGCGTTTAAGCTGTTGTCTGCCGCCGAAACTGTCGGCGTGTTCCAGCTTGAGTCCCAAGGCATGCAGGACGTTTTGCGCGGCCTAAAGCCCGATACGCTTGAAGATATTATCGCTGTGGTGGCCCTGTATCGTCCGGGGCCGATGGATAATATCCCATATTACATCGCGCGTAAGCACGGTCTGGAAGAACCAGATTACATGCACCCGATGTTGCAGCCGATCCTCGAAGAAACCTATGGCATCATGATCTATCAGGAACAGGTCATGGAGCTGGCCCAGATCATGGCGGGTTACTCGCTCGGCGGCGCAGATTTGTTGCGCCGTGCGATGGGTAAAAAAATCGCCGAGGAAATGGAAAAGCAGCGCTCGCTGTTTGTTGATGGCGCGGAAAAGAATGGTGTTGGTCGTGAACATGCATCTGACATCTTTGATCAGGTTGCCAAGTTCGCGTCCTACGGCTTTAACAAATCGCACGCTGCGGCCTACGCACTAGTGGCCTATCAAACCGCGTTTCTAAAAGCCAACTACCCGGTCGAATTCATGGCCGCGTTGATGACGCTTGATATGCACAACACCGAAAAACTTGCGGTGTTTAAACAAGAAGTCGAACGGCTTGAAATCGAAATTCTGCCGCCATGCATTAACAATTCGCAAGTTGCCTTCTCGGTCGAAAACCACGAAAGCGGCGGGAAAATCCGTTATGCATTGGCCGCGATCCGAAATGTTGGTGATGCCGCCATGGAAAGCCTGGTGGCCGAACGCGAAGCAAACGGTCCGTTCAAGGACCTTACTGATTTTGCATCGCGCATCGACAGCCGTGCGGTCAATAAACGCCTGCTTGAAAACCTTGTACGGGCAGGCGCCCTTGATTGCCTGACGACCAACCGCAAAGTCATGTTCGAAAATGTCGATAAAGTCATCGCCGTTGCCCAGCGCGAAATGCAGGCACGAAATGACGATCAAATTTCGATGTTTGGTGATGAAACCGGCTTTGCCAAGGATGCGATCAAATTGCCGGACGAGCGCGACTGGGTGCCCATGGAAAAACTGACCGAGGAATTCTCGGCCATCGGGTTCTATTTGTCGGCCCATCCGCTTGATACATTTGGCAAAAGCATCCAGCGCATCGGCATTGCCCCGATTAAGGAACTGCCTGCGCGTATGCGTGCGCAAAACAAAGGCGCGATTAAGTTGGCGGGCACCTTGATCAATGCCCGCGAAATGATTTCAAAAAAGAACGGCTCGAAATTTGCCTTTGTGATGTTTTCCGATCCAACCGGCAGCTTCGAAGTCGCCTTTTGGGCTGAGGCCTGGGCGGCCTATAAGGAAATCATCACCGCAGGGCGGCCTGTGCTTTTGATCGTTGCTGCTGAAATGCGTGAAGGACAGCTTCGCATCCAAGGACAGCGTGTCGAAGATCTGGAACACGCCGTATCGGGGGCTGCTGAAGGCATTCGTATTCGCTTAAACCGCCCTGATCCGGTTCCGGAAATCCGCGAACTGCTTGAATCGGCGGGCAAGGGCCGGGGGCTTGTCACCTTGTCATCGATGTGTGGTGATGGCCGCATGGCCGAGATCGAACTTGAAGATAACTACAAAGTTGGCCCTTCTCTTATTGGGGCCATCGGGGCCATTCCCGGCGTTGAATTTGCCGAAGAAATCTAAAGACGCGGCAAAATCTTACGGAAATCCAAGCCCGGCACCTTTGATTAGGGGCCGGGCTTTTTATATCTCGCTCAGGCAAAGGTCGCTTTTTGCCCGCTGCGGGCCAGCCCGGCCAAAAGGCTTAGAATGGCAAAGGCCAATGCCGCATATTCAGCACCAAGAGTGTTAAGCAGTATGCCGAATAACGGCGCACCGGCGGTTTGCCCAACTGCGATCATCAAAAATCCGATCATTAAACCCGTCGCCGGGCGTCGGGGCAGGGCGTTGACACCCCAGATAAGATACACACCGGTCAAGATGACATAGGATCCCCCAAACAGTGCGCCGCCAATGAATGTTGTCACGGTATTCGCGCCTTCAAACCCAATGGCAAGCATGCCGATCGCCATCAACCCTAAAAACAGCCAGTGCGTAATGGTCATGCCAAAGCGTGCGACAAGATTGCCCGCATACGCACCAGCGATACCCGCCGATCCAATGGCAATCCACAAAATACCGACATCACTGCTGTCCCAACCAAGGCGAAGCGTCGCAAGCTTTCCACCAAACGACCAAACTGCGGTGCTGGCTGCCCCCATCAGAAACGCTGCAATAATCAGCCGCAATACATTGCCATCAAGCTTTGGCAAACGGTGCTGGTGCGCAGCCATTTTGGATGACGATGGAAGATTGATGGCGCTTATGATCGCCATAATAACAGCGACCAAGGCAAAGCCGCCAAAAGCCATGCGCCATTCCCCGGCGATCAAAAGTGCTATAGGCCCAGATAGCGCAACGCCCACGCTGGTTCCGGCATTGATCGTTGCATTTGTTTGGTTCTGCTTATCGGCTTGCACAGCGGCGACGACGGCGGCGGCCATCGGGGGCGATGCAAGGCCGGTACTTGATCCGGCAATCAAAACGGCACAGGCCAGCCAAATTGCATTCGGGGCGGTCGCGATCCCAATCATGCCAATCGCTGCGACCAAAGATGCGGCAACCGCCACACGTCGTGGTCCGAAACGCTCGGTCAGGGCGGCTGATCCAATAATCGCAATGCAATACCCCAGGAAAGATCCACCTGAAATAAACCCCGAAAGGGTCGGGCCTAAAGACAATTGTTGGTCAATTTCAGGCAGGAATAATCCAAACGCGAACCGTGCAAAGCCATAACAAACAGCAATCAGCCCAAAGCCAGTTACTCCGATTTTAAATGCAGTGTTCATGCTTTGGCCTGCGCAATAAGCATCACTGCTGCTTGGTGTGCGGCAGTGATGGCATCGGCACCGCGATAGATCGCAGCAGCTGTGGCCCCCTCGATCAGTACAAGGATTTGGTCAGCGAGCAAGGAGAGGTTCGGGTGATCTGGACCAACTTCGCCACAGATGATGTTCGTGATCTGCGCTTGAAAGGCCGACTTGTGTCTTAGGATAACCTCGGTGAGTTCTGCGGTTTTCCCGCCAGTTTCACCATAGGCGCGCAAGAAAAGGCATCCCCGCGCGCCTTCGGTCCGTGTCCACGTGTGTAAGGCGTCAAACAGATCATCAATGCTTTGAACGTCAATGATCTGCATAAAGCGCTCATCGCGGGCAACCAGAACCGTTTTGACAAGTTCTGTTTTGCCGCCGGTATGTTTGTACAGTGTGCGGCTCGACATTTGGGCCGCTTCGGTCAACTGGTCCATGCTGGTTGCCATGAAACCTTGCTGATCAAATAGCCGTTCCGCCGATGTAAGGAGTTTGGTTTTCGTTTTCATGCCACCAAGTGTAAAACGATCGTTTTACTTTTGTCAAAGATTTTTGACCGCACACCCAGATTTCCGTTACACTGCGTGC
Organism: Thalassospira lucentensis; assembly: GCF_011806425.1. GTDB lineage: Bacteria > Pseudomonadota > Alphaproteobacteria > Rhodospirillales > Thalassospiraceae > Thalassospira > Thalassospira lucentensis_B. Next base: position 219,727 of record NZ_JAATOV010000003.1, read on the forward strand.
AGTTGGCCTCAAGGTGCTGGGTAAGGTGCTTTTTAGGCTTGCATTCTTCTCGGGACGGGATTAAAACCCGCTCGAACATCGCACGCGAAAGAGCGGCGACTGCCGTCATATGGCAACTCGTCCATCCGGTGTTTCATGCATGAGGCATGAAATTCCCTTTCGCGGAGGTATTAACCGGAAAAAGGTAGGAATTATCATGGCTTTGCCAACCTTTACCATGCGCCAGCTCATGGAAGCTGGTGTCCACTTTGGTCACCACACCCGCCGTTGGAACCCGAAGATGAAACAGTACATCTTCGGTGCACGTAACGACATTCACATCCTGAACCTGCAGGAAACTGTCCCGATGCTGCATCGTGCGATGCAGGCCGTTCGTGACGTTACCGCTTCAGGTGGTCGTGTTCTGTTCGTTGGTACCAAACGTCAGGCATCCCCGATCATTGCTGATGCTGCAAAACGTTGCGGCCAGTACTATGTGAACCATCGCTGGCTCGGCGGCATGCTGACCAACTGGAACACTGTTTCCAACTCGATCAAACGCCTCAAAGAACAGGACGAAATCCTGAACGCTGGCGCTGAAGGTCTGACCAAAAAAGAAATCCTGAACCTGACCCGTTCGCGCGACAAACTTGAACGCGCTCTCGGCGGTATTAAGGATATGGGTGGTCTGCCAGACATTATCGTCGTGGTCGACACCAACAAAGAATCACTTGCTATTCAGGATGCCAAAAACCTGAACATCCCGGTTGTTGCAATCCTCGATTCCAACTCTGATCCGGCGAACATTCAGTTCCCGGTTCCGGGCAACGACGATGCAATCCGTGCGATCCAGCTGTATTGCGATCTGTTCGTTGGTTCCGTTCTTGACGGCATCCAGGAAGAAATGACCGCTTCTGGCGCGGATCTTGGCGAAGCGGAAGAAGTTCCTGCTGAAGCCGCCGCGACGAAAGATGCAGCTGCAGAAGCAGCTTCCGCATAACTTTCATTTTTTACCCGGGGAAACGGCGGCTAATATGCCGCCGTTTCTTTAGGTGTTAACTTGATTGCGTAATAGGGGCTTTAGAAATGGCTATTACCGCTGCTCTCGTAAAAGAGCTTCGCGAAACTACCGGCGCTGGCATGATGGATTGCAAAAAAGCGCTTTCCGAAACTGATGGCAATGTTGACGCAGCTGTTGATTGGCTGCGCACCAAAGGTCTTGCAAATGCTGCCAAAAAAGCTGGCCGTGTTGCTGCCGAAGGTCTGGTTGCTGTTGCTGTTGACGGTACCAAAGGTGCCGTTGTCGAGCTGAACGCTGAAACTGACTTCGTTTCGCGTAACGAAGAATTCCAGAAGTTCGTTAAAGAAGTTGCTGTTCAGGCCGTTTCGGTTGATGGCGATATCGAAGCACTGAAATCGGCACCGTTCCCAGGCTCGTCGCGTAACGTTGAAGAGCAGGTCACCCACATGATCGCCACCATCGGCGAAAACATGTCCCTGCGTCGTTCGGCTGGTCTGTCGGTCGAAAAAGGTGCAGTTGCTTCTTACATCCACTCGGGTGTTGCAACCGATCTTGGTAAAATCGGCGTTCTCGTTGCTCTTGAATCCGAAGCAGACGCTGCGGTTCTCGACGGTCTTGGTAAACAGATCGCAATGCACATTGCGGCAACCAACCCGGCATCAGCAACCGTCGAAGATTTGGACCCGGAATTGGTCGAGCGTGAAAAAGCCGTTCTGACCGACCAGGCCAAAGAATCGGGTCGTCCGGCTGAGATCATCGAGAAAATGATCGAAGGTCGTATCCGTAAATATTACGAGCAGGTTGTTCTGGTTGAGCAAACCTTCGTAATTGACGGCGAAAACAAAGTTAAAACCGTAATTGAGAATGCCGCTAAAGAAGCTGGTAAACCGATTACCCTTAAAGGCTTTGTTCGCTTCGAACTCGGTGAAGGCATCGAGAAAGAAGAGAAAGATTTCGCGGCCGAAGTTGCTGAGCAGCTGAACAAATAAAACATCTGTTCGAAATGGTGCGTTTTGCATCATTTCGTGTATGATCCAGACCGGCGAGGTCGGCAGCGCAAATCCGCCCTGTTACTCGCCGGTCTTTTTATATCTGAATTTTGCATTTCCCGTCCTTGGGTGATGTGCGACATCGGCATTAAGAGGCAGTCAGCATGGCAGAAAACGGTCCATTAAAATTTCGCCGCGTCCTATTGAAACTTTCGGGTGAGGGGCTTCTTGGTAAACAGCAATATGGGATCGATCCTGAAACGGTTGACCGAATTGCCAGCGAAATCAAAACCGTTCATGACATGGGTGCCGAAGTTTGTATGGTAATTGGCGGCGGGAATATCTTCCGCGGCGTCAAAGGTGCCTCTCAGGGCATGGAACGCGCCACAGCCGACTATATGGGCATGTTGGCGACCATTATGAATGCGCTCGCGGTTCAAAGCGCGCTTGAGCGTCACGGGGTTCAAACCCGTGTGCAGTCCGCCATTCCAATGTCTTCTGTTTGCGAACCTTACATTCGCCGTCGTGCTGTTCGGCACATGGAAAAAGGCCGCGTTGTTATCTTCGCTGCTGGAACGGGCAACCCGTTCTTTACGACCGATACGGCTGCTGCGTTGCGCGCGGTTGAAATGGATTGTGATGCGTTGCTTAAAGGGACACAGGTGGACGGCGTTTATACCGCTGATCCGAAAACCGACCCGACGGCAGAACGTTACGATTCCCTGACTTATATGGAAGTTTTGTCCAAAGATTTGCGTGTGATGGATGCATCGGCTATTTCTTTGGCACGCGAAAATGATATTCCGGTTATCGTATTTTCTTTGCATAATCCGGGTGCCTTTGCAGATGTTGTCTCTGCAAAGGGGACGTTTACGATTATTTCGAATGGAGACTGAACGTGTCTGACGTTGCTGGCCTAAAAAAGGACCTGTCCCGCCGTATGGAAGGGGCTGTAGAAGTACTGCACAAAGAATTTACCGGTCTGCGTACCGGACGTGCGAGTGTCAGCCTTCTTGAGCCGGTTATGGTCGAAGCCTATGGTGTTCCGACCCCGCTTAATCAGGTGGCTTCTGTCAGTGTTCCTGAATCCCGGATGCTTTCGGTTCAGGTCTGGGACAAAAGCATGGTCAAATCCGTTGAAAAAGCGATCCGCGATTCTGGCCTTGGCCTCAATCCGGCTGCTGACGGAACCTTGGTTCGCGTTCCGATTCCAGCCCTGAACGAAGAACGCCGTGCAGAGCTGTCTAAAGTTGCTGGCAAATATGCCGAGCAAGCCAAAGTTTCAGTCCGTAACGTCCGCCGCGACGGTATGGATCAACTGAAAAAATGGGAAAAAGACAGCGAAATCTCGAAGGACGAGATGCATGATGAGGAAAAAGAGATCCAGAAGCTGACCGACAAGGTCATCGGCGAGATCGATGAGGCGCTGTCTCATAAAGAACAGGAAATCATGCAAGTCTGATTATGGCTGTTCTGTCTTCGCAAGCTCAACCAAACGAACAGGCCTGTGTGCCGCGTCATGTTGCCATCATTATGGATGGCAACGGACGCTGGGCGCGCGGGCGTGGCAAGCCACGTACGATGGGTCATCGTGCCGGTATCGAAGCCGTCCGGCGTACGGTCGAGGCAGCCGGCGATCTTGGTATCGAATACCTGACGCTTTATGGTTTCTCGACGGAAAACTGGAAACGCCCCGAAAGCGAAGTCACCGACCTGATGGGGCTTTTGCGCTTTTTCCTAAAGCGAGAGCTTGCGACTTTGCATCGCAATAATGTCAAAATCCGCATTATTGGCGATCGGTCACGTTTTGCCGATGACATTCGCGATCTATTGGACGGGGCCGAACAAAAAACCCGTAACAATACGCGTCTTAATCTAACGATTGCATTGAGTTACGGGGCGCGGGCCGAAATTACCGAGGCCGTCCGTGAAATCGCGCGCCAAGTGGCATCTGGGCAGATCACAGCCGATGCCGTGACTGAAGATTTGATCGAAAATAATTTATCGACCGCGGGCCTGCCGGATCCTGATCTTTTGATCAGAACCAGTGGGGAACAGCGGATAAGCAATTTCCTGCTTTGGCAGTCGGCCTATACAGAATTCGTGTTTGAAGATGTTCTGTGGCCTGATTTTGATCGTAGCCATCTGGAAAAAGCCATTGAAAACTTTGCCGGACGGGAGCGACGTTTTGGTGCAGTCATCTGAGGCTGAACGTCAAAAAGATACGAATTCCGGGCTAAAACCACGCATTTTATCTGCGTTGGTGATGACACCCGTCGCCATCGCCGCCGTTTGGTTTGGCGCGCCTTATTTCGATATCCTTCTATTTGTGTTCTCTGCGGGAATGATGTGGGAATGGGCGCGGATGTGCATTCCCAATCACTATATTGGTGTTTCAATTGTTTCGGGTGTTGCCATTGGTGTGGCCATCTTGATGCAAGTAACCGGGCAGGGCGAACTGATGTTCATGCCTGTTGCCATCGGTGTGATCATTGCAATGGCGCGTGGCGGTAAAAACTGGCTTCTGGCCGGGTTTGGCGTTCTTTACATCTCTCTTGCCGGGTTATCGGCGATTTGGCTACGCCATCAGGAACCTAATGGTCTTTTGACGATCATGTGGTTGTTCTTCCTGGTATGGGCGACAGATACCGGCGGCTACACGTTTGGACGCTTGATTGGTGGCCCGAAACTCGCACCACGGTATAGCCCGAACAAAACTTGGGCCGGATTGCTTGGTGGTATGGTTTGTGCCGGGATTGTTGGCGGTGTGGTGACCTATCATAGCACCGATGCCATTAATTGGGTGATCGTGGTCCTGAGCATGGTTCTTGCTGTAGTGGCTCAGATTGGCGACCTTGGTGAATCTGCGCTTAAACGCTATGCCAAAGTCAAAGACAGCAGCCACCTTATCCCCGGACATGGCGGATTGCTTGACCGTGCCGATGGCATGCTGTCGGTGTTCCCGGTCGCATTTGCGATTATTTATTTCGCTGGGCTCTCATTGCGCTAGAACCAGATATGAAGCTGGTTCTTTTCTGACAGGTGTTTGATGACTTTGAAGAAATCCGTCAGTGTTTTTGGCGTTACGGGATCCGTCGGCAAAAGTACTGTCGATATTCTAAAAACGCATGCTGATAAATACAGTGTGGACGCGGTAACGGCGCATCGCAATGTTGATGCTCTTGCCAAAACGGCCATGGACCTTGGCGCGAAATGCGCTGTCATCGGGGATCCTGCCTATTTCGCACAGATGCGCGATGCGCTGTCGGGGACCGAAATTGAAGTATCCGCAGGCGAAGACGCGCTGATCGAGGCGGCTTCGCGCCCGTCGGACATCATCATCGCAGCAATCGTCGGCGCAGCTGGCCTGAAACCAACACTTGCGGCCATTCGCCGTGGTGCGCGGGTGGGGCTTGCCAATAAGGAAACCCTTGTTTGCGCGGGCAGCTTGATGGCGCGCGAGGTTACCCAGCATGGCGCCACCCTTATTCCGGTCGATTCTGAACATAGTGCGATTTTTCAGGTGCTCGAAGACCGGGCCGAAGACCAGATCGAACGTATTTTGCTGACTGCCTCCGGCGGGCCGTTTCGTCAATGGTCATTGGACGATATGAAATCGGTTACGCGTGCGCAGGCACTTGCCCATCCCAACTGGGAAATGGGGGCTAAAATCTCGATTGATTCGGCAACCATGATGAATAAGGGCCTCGAACTCATCGAAGCCCGGCATCTTTTCCCGGTTCCCGAAGAACGCATCGAAATCGTGGTGCATCCGCAGTCGGTGGTGCACAGCATGGTCGAATATGCCGATGGCTCGATTCTGGCGCAATTGGGCTCGCCCGACATGCGCACCCCGATTGCCTATGCCCTGTCTTGGCCCGAGCGGATCAAAGTCGACGCACCGCGTCTTGATTTTGCCACGATCGGAGGTTTGAACTTCGAGGCACCAGACTGTGCTCGCTTCCCAGCACTGCGTCTCGCACGAGAAGCCTTGCAGGCGGGCGGGACACTGCCTACAGTCTTGAATGCGGCAAATGAAATCGCCGTCGAAGCGTTTCTGAATGATAAAATCGGTTTTCTTGCGATTGCCGAGATTGTCGAAGAAATGATGACGAAAATCGGCAACGAAAATCTTGTCGATCTGGATCAGGTATTTGCAACAGATGCCATGGTCCGACGCGAAACAGCTGCACGGATCGCGGCTGTTTAACTAAATAACACCGGTTTTGCCGGATAAGGGACGTCTTAATGGAAACCTTGCTTTCTTTTCTTTTCGTACTCTCGGTTCTCGTGTTCGTTCACGAATATGGGCACTATTGGGTTGCGATTAAAAACGGCGTGAAAGTCGAAGCCTTTTCAATCGGTTTTGGACCAGAACTGTTTGGCTGGTACGACAAAAAAGGAACGCGCTGGAAAGTAAGCCTGCTGCCACTGGGCGGCTACGTTAAGATGTTTGGCGACATGAACCCAGCCAGTGCTGGCCAGCGTGATGACTTGGCCGAAGACGAAAAGCAATTCGCCTTTCATCACAAAAGTGTCGCGGCACGTGCGGCGATTGTTTTTGCCGGCCCGTTTGCCAATTTCCTGTTTGCCATTATCGTCTTTACGTTCCTGTTTGCCGCGGTTGGTCAACAACGCGCATTGCCGGTCGTGGGCGAGGTCATGGAAAACAGTCCGGCGGCTGTGGCCGGGCTTCAGACCGATGACCGCATTACTGCAATTGATGGCGATCAGGTTGAATGGTTCTCCGATCTTTCCGAAATCGTGCGCGCACATCCGTCTGAACAGTTGCAGCTGTCCGTTGTGCGCAACGATCAGCCGCTTGATCTGACCGTCACGCCAGAGGCCGTCACGCCAGAAGGCGGTGACGCATCGCAGGCATTTGGCCGTCTTGGTGTGACTGCGGGGGCGTTTGAAACCAGCCGCGACGGTGTTGTTGATGCTGTTGGGCGCGCGTTTAATTCGGTTTATATGTTAACCACCCAGACATTTTCGGCCATTGGCGAAATGATCAGTGGGGATCGTGACAGTTCCGAGCTTGGTGGTCCGATCCGGATCGCGCAGATGTCGGGTGAAGTCGCCGAAGGCGGCTTTGGACCGCTGCTGTTCTTTATGGGATATTTGTCTATCAGCCTCGGGTTGATTAACTTGATGCCTGTTCCGGTCTTGGATGGGGGGCATTTGGTGTTTTACGCGATTGAGGCAATTCGCGGTAAGCCATTGGGCGCAAAAGCACAAGAATATGGTTTCCGTATCGGTGCGGGTTTGGTATTCAGCTTAATAATCTTTGCAACCTGGAACGATCTGACGCAATTGGGCGTCTTTAGTTTCCTCAAAGGACTTGCTGGCTGATGATTGACGGCAAAAGGGGTTTTAACTTGCTGCGTACGGTAAAAGCGGCCGGAATTTGTACGGCTCTGCTTGGCGCGATGTCGCCAATGATTGTTTCGACGGTGGCCCACGCTCAAAGCTCGGGCGTGATCCGTGACATCAAGGTGGATGGCAATAATCGTATCGAAAGTGCGACGGTTGATGCCTATCTGACTGTTGCCCCGGGCGACCCGTATGATGCGCAGAAAATCAATGAATCTCTCAAAGCGCTGTTTTCGACAGGCCTTTTTGCAGATGTGTCGATTTCATTTAATCAGGGCGTGCTTCTGGTTAACGTTGTTGAAAACCCGATCATTAACCGCATTGCCTTTGAAGGTAACCAGCGTCTGAAAGACGATACGCTCAGCACCGAGCTGCAGCTGCGTCCACGCGTTGTCTATACCCGCACCAAGGTGCAGTCGGACGTTCAGCGTATCCTGGAACTGTATCGCCGTAATGGCCGTTTCGCCGCGACGGTGGATCCAAAAGTCATCCAGCTTGAACAAAACCGTGTCGATCTTGTCTTTGAGATTAAGGAAGGCGACGCCACCGGCATTCGTAAAGTCAATTTCATCGGCAATAAAGCGTTCGATGATGGTGAACTGTCCGAAGTCATCCGCACGACCGAAAGTGCGTGGTGGAAAATCCTGACCGCAGATGACAACTACGATCCTGATCGCGTCACTTTTGACCGAGAATTGCTGCGTCGTTTCTATCTTTCTGCCGGTTATGCTGATTTCCAGGTGCTGTCGTCGGTTGCAGAATTGACACCGGACCGCTCTGATTTCTTCATCACATATACGGTGAGTGAAGGTCAGCGCTATAAGTTCGGTAACATCAAGGTTGAATCCCAGATCGACAAGATTGACGGCGAAACGCTTCTCCCACTGGTCGATATCAAATCGGGCGAATGGTATAACGCTGAGCTTGTCGATGATTCCGTTCAGGCCTTGACCGAAAAAGTCGGTGATCAGGGCTATGCCTTTATCGATATTCGCCCGAACGTTCAGCGTAACCGCGAAGACGGTACGATTGACGTGACCTTTACCATCGCCGAAGGTCCAAAGGTTTACGTCGAACGGATCAATGTGGTTGGCAACGTACGGACCCTTGATGAAGTTATCCGCCGTGAATTCCGCCTGGTCGAGGGTGATGCGTTTAGCAGCTCTAAGATGAAGCGTTCGAAGCAACGTATTGAAAACCTGAACTTCTTTAAAAAGGTTGATGTGAAGACGTTGCCGGGCTCAACACCGGATCAGACCGTTCTTGAAGTTGATGTCGAAGAAAAATCCACCGGTGAGTTTTCGATCGGTGCTGGGTATGGCACGGATAACGGCGCCTTTGGTCAGATTGGTGTGCGTGAACGTAACCTGCTGGGTAAAGGTCAGGATTTGCGTCTTAACTTCACGCTCGGTTCGTCGGATCAGCAGGTTGATCTGTCTTTCACCGAACCATACTTCATGGATCGAGAAATTGCTGCTGGCTTCGATGTCTATCGTCGAGAGCAGGACAATCAGGACGAAAGCTCCTATGACGAAGAGCAGACAGGTGGGCGCCTGCGCGCAGGATTTAGATATTCAGAAGCCCTGTCGCATTCGCTTCGCTACGGGATTGAGCAGAATAAATATTCTAACATTTCAAAAGATGCGTCGCGTTTGTTGAAAGAAGAAAGCAATGAGTTCATTGAATCTTCAATTGGTCACACGCTGACCTACGACAAACGTGATAGCAGCTTCTCACCGACCGAGGGTTATTTCGGTCGTCTGTCTAACGATTTTGCCGGTCTCGGGGGGGATGAAACCTATCTGCGCACACGGATTGATGGCGGGTATTACTATCCGATCGATCGTGAGCATGAATGGGTTCTCTCAGCACGTGCTGCTGCCGGTTACATTGTTGGTATTGGCGACGATACTCGTATTTCCCAACGCTTCTTTGTTGGCGGTGCAAACCTGCGTGGTTTCGCATCGGCGGGTGTCGGGCCGCGTGATATCGCATCGGATGATGCGCTTGGGGGCAAAAGTTACTACACGGGGTCTGTACAGATGGACTTCCCGCTTGGCCTGCCGTCTGAATTTGCCCTTAAGGGCCGTATCTTTAGTGACTTCGGTTCTTCTGAGGGCGTAGACGGTGCACGTGCTGGCGAAATCTATGATGAGGGGTCACTTCGCGCGTCTGTCGGTGTTGGTGTCGGTTGGGAATCGCCATTTGGCCCCATCGGTGTCGATCTCTCGCAGGCTGTTTTGAAAGAAAGCTACGACAAAGAGGAAGTGTTCCGTCTTAACTTCGGGACCAGATTCTAAATGAGCATTACAAAATCTATCCGTAACGTCGCATTTGCTGTCGCAATGATTTCCGGCGCCGGTTTGGCAACCCATGCGCAGGCCCAAGAGCCGCTTGCAAAAGAGACCCTTGCAAACGTCATGATCGTCGATATCGACGGCATCTTGCGCGAAGCATCCGCCATGCGCGATGTGAACAAGCAGCTCAAAGCCCGGCAGCAGGCCTACCAGCAGGAAATTGAAACCCGGCAGCAGGCCTTGCGCGAAGAAGACAAGCAATTGGCGCAGCAGCGTAGCCTCTTGGCTGCCGACGTTTTTCAGGAAAAGCAAAAAGCCTTCCAACAGAAGGTCGCAGCTTTCCAGAAATTCGCACAGGGTCGCAACCGTGTGCTCGATGAAGCCCGCGCTGTCGCCAGTGGCGAGTTCCAAAAAAAGCTGATCGGCATTGTTGCTGATCTTGCTGAAAAGCGTCAGGCAACTTTGGTTCTGCGTAAAAGTCAGGTCATCCTTCATGCCAAGGGCATGAATGCTAGCCCGCAGGTCCTTGAGCGGATTAACGCTGAACTGCCAACGCTTAAGGTTCAGTTCAAGGAAGGCTCTTAATGGCTGATCCGCGTTTTTTTAATCGCAAAGGTCCGTTCAGCGTTCAACAGATCGCTGAACTTACGGGCGCGACCCCGGTCAATGCACCGGACGCGGACCGCCGTTTTGAGGACGTGGCGCCTCTGCAAATCGCAGATGCCACGATCCTGAGCTTTTTTGACAATCGCAAATACATTGATGCCTTTGTCGAAAGCAAAGCTGGCGCATGCTTCGTGCGTCCGGAATTTGCTGATCGCGCGCCGAAGGACATGGTCCTGTTTACGACCGATGATCCGTACCGCGCCTATGCCAAGGCAGCAACGGCCTATTATCCGTTTGAAACCGGAAATGGTGTCATTTCTGACCGGGCCGTGATTGATCCGACCGCGAAGCTTGGCACAGGTGTTCAGGTTGATGCCTGTGCTGTCATCGGCGCCAATTGTGAAATTGGCGACGGGACGATCATTGCGCCTAATGCGGTGATCGGCGATGGCGTCGTCATTGGTGCCGGCAGCAAAGTCGGGGCAGGGGCGACCATCAGCCACAGCCTGATTGGTAATCTGTGCCTGATTTACCCCGGTGCGCGCATCGGTCAGGACGGTTTTGGCTTTGCCATGGGCCCGCAGGGACACGTCAAGGTGCCCCAGCTTGGTCGCGTTGTCATCGGCAATGACGTCGAAGTCGGCTCAAACGCGACAATTGATCGTGGGGCAGGGCCAGATACCATCATTGGCAATGGCTGTCGTATCGACAATCTGGTGCAAATCGGCCATAACGTCGAACTTGGCATGGGATGTGTTATTGTCTCCCAAGTCGGGATTTCCGGATCGACCAAACTTGGCAACTTTGTTGTTTTGGCCGGGCAGGTCGGTGTTACCGGGCATCTTGAGATTGGTGATGGGGCCAAGGTTGCCGCGCAATCGGGTGTCATGAAAAGCATTGGACCGGGCGAGACCGTGGGCGGAAGCCCTGCCGTCCCGGTTATGGAATACCATAAACAGACGGTGGCCTTGTCGCGTCTGATACGAAAAAAGAAATAAGGGCTATACGCATGACCGAACTGTTAAGTGTTGATATTCAGCGCATTCTGGAAATGATTCCGCATCGCTATCCGTTTTTGCTGATTGATAAAGTCATCGATATTGATCCGGGTGAGTCTGCGACCGGCATCAAAAACGTTACGATGAATGAACCACAGTTCACAGGGCATTTCCCGCAGCAGCCAATTATGCCGGGCGTTTTGATCGTCGAGAGCATGGCTCAAACCGCCGCCATTCTTGTCGTTCAGACACTGGGCGAAGACGCCGAAGGCAAACTGGTTTACTTCATGAGCATCGATAACGCCCGTTTCCGGAAGCCGGTAACGCCAGGCGATGTCATGCACATTCATGTGGTCAAAAAACAAAGCCGTGGTCCGGTCTGGAAATTCGAAAGCCAAGTCAAAGTGGATGGGCAAGTCGTTGCCGAGGCCACAATCGCCGCGATGATCCGGGATAACTGATAATGTCAAAAGTACATCCAACCGCCGTCGTCGAAGATGGCGCGCAGATTGGTCAGGATGTCGAAATTGGGCCCTATTGTGTGGTGGGCCCGAAGGTTGTCTTGGGGGACCGGGTCAAGCTGCATAGTCATGTGGCCATGGCGGGGGTGACGACCCTTGGCGATGAATGCGAGGTTTATCCATTCGCATCGGTCGGCCATGCCCCGCAGGACTTAAAGTTCAAAGGTGAAGAAAGCCGCCTGATCGTCGGCAAACGCACCAAAATCCGCGAGGGTGCCACCCTTAATCCCGGTACCGAAGGCGGCGGGATGGAAACCACAATTGGAGATGACTGCCTTTTGATGACCGGGGCCCATGTTGGTCACGATTGTCATGTCGGCAATCATTGCATTCTGGTCAATAACGGTACTTTGGCGGGACATGTTCTGGTCGAAGATTTCGCAATCGTCGGCGGGCTTTCGGCCGTGCATCAGTTTGTCCGTATTGGCAAACATGCCATGATTGGTGGCATGACTGGTGTTGACAGTGACGTGATCCCATACGGGTCTGTCATTGGCAACCGTGCGTATCTATCGGGTTTGAATATCATTGGTCTGAAACGCCGTGGATTTGATCGTGAAACGATCCATTCCCTGCGCAAAGCATATCGACTGTTATTTGCCCAGGAAGGCACGCTTGCCGAACGCGTCGAAGAAGTCTCCAAAGATTTCGAAGGCGTTGGTCCTGTGATGGAAATCATCGACTTCCTGAAAGCAGAAAGCATGCGTTCCGCATGTACGCCAAAATATGACAGCTCAGCAGGATAATCCGCAGCCGAAATTGGGGATTATCGCAGGCGGCGGCGCACTACCTGTGCGCTTGGCGTCTGCGGCCACGGCCGCTGGGCGGGATGTGTTTATTGTCTTGCTTGATGGCTATGCCAACGACCCGGCGCTAGAAGATTATCCGCACAAAACCTTGCGTCTTGGGGCTGCGGCCAAAATCCTTGATGCCATGGGCAAACAAAAATGCGTCGATGTTGTGTTGGCGGGCAAAGTCGCACGACCAAGCTTTTCGGCCATGCGCCCAGACTGGCGCGCCACCAAACTTCTGATGAAAGTCGGCATGAAGGCACTCGGCGATGACGGTCTTTTGCGCCTTGTCGGCCAAGAGCTTGAACGCGAAGGATTTCACCTTGTCGGTGCGCATGAAATCCTGTCCAATCTTGCCGTCCAAGAAGGCGTTCTTGGTGCCGTGCAGCCCGATGAACAGGCACTTAGTGATGCCAAACATGGCTTAATCGTCGCGCGCACATTGGGCCAAGCCGATGTCGGGCAGGGCTGTGTCGTACAACAGGGCCTTGTTCTGGCACTTGAAGCCATCGAAGGCACCGATGAAATGGTCCGCCGTTCAGCCCTTTATAAACGTGATGGTGTTGGTGGTGTTTTGGTGAAATCTGCCAAACCACAACAAGACCGCCGTCTTGATCTACCCGCGATTGGCATGACAACCGTCGAAGAAGCCCACAAAGCTGGATTACGTGGCATTGGTCTGTTGGCCGGTGGCACCATGATCATTGATCGTGATGCGGTTTTGGCGCGTGCTGACGCGCTTGGACTATTTGTCATGGGGCTTCGCGTGGATGAAAGCCAATGACCACTCAGTCCTCCATAAACGGCCCCAAAATTATGCTGGTGGCCGGCGAAGCATCCGGTGATCAGTTGGGCGGGCGTTTGATGGCCGCGATCAAGGCACAGGCGCCAAATGCGCGCTTTATCGGTGTCGGTGGCCCGCGGATGGAGCGCGAAGGCCTCAGCAGCCTTTTTCCAATGAATGAAATGTCGGTGATGGGCCTGACCGAAGTCGTGCCCCACATCCCCCATTTGCTCAAACGCATTTCGCAAACCGCAAAATTTGCGCGCAGTGAACACCCCGATGTAGTGATCACGATTGACGCCCCGGATTTCAGCTTCCGTGTTGGTAAAAAGCTTAAGGGCAAGGGAATTCCGCTTGTCCATTATGTCGCGCCCTCTGTCTGGGCGTGGCGTTCCGGGCGCGCGCGCAAAATTGCTGATTTCTTGGACCATCTTTTGGCACTTTTGCCGTTTGAGCCGCCCTATTTCGAAAAAGAAGGCCTGCCAACCACTTTTATCGGCCACTCAGCCGTCGAAGAGCGCCATGATGGGGACGCAGACCGTTTTCGCGCCCAGCACGCCCTTGATGGCGATACAAAGCTGTTGGCGGTTCTGCCGGGCAGTCGCAATTCAGAAGTCAAACGCCTGCTTCCGATTTTTAAGGCGGTTGTCACCGACATTGCCGCAAAACATCCCAATACCCGGATAGTCGTTCCAACCGTTGCCAAGGTGGCCGACGTGGTCACTGATGAAATGAAAGATTGGCCTCTGTCGCCGATCGTTGTTTCAACCGATCAAGAACGCCATGATGCCTTTGCTGCCGCAAACTGTGCGCTGGCGGCATCGGGAACAGTCTCGCTGGAGCTTGCAATTTCTGGTGTACCGCATGTCATTGCCTATCAGGTCAATGCACTGACCGGCTGGGTGGCCAAACGCCTGATTAAGATCGATACCGTGACCATTGTTAATTTGGTCCTGGGCCGCAAATTGATCCCGGAATTCTTACAAAGCCGATGCAAACCCAAAAAAATCATTCCGGTGTTAGATGAATTGCTTGGCGATAGTCCTGCGCGCCAAGAACAAAAAGACGGCTTTGACGAAGCCTGTCGCTTGTTGGGCTTTGGCGATCGCGCGCCAAGCGAAAAAGCCGCCGAGCAGATTTTAAAAATCATAGCCAAAAAATAACCTGCTCAGGGTGGCGTTATGTCCTGATACAGCCTAGTTTCACATCATTGATCACTTCATTACGGAGACATTGTTATGCGTTATTTGCACACGATGGTGCGTGTCGAAAATATTGATGACTCACTGAAATTTTATTGTGACCTGCTGGGCATGCGCGAAACCCGCCGCATCGAAAGCGAAGAAGGGCGTTTCACCCTGATTTATCTGGCACCCGAGGCCGACGTCGAAAGTGCCAAATCCGTTAAGGCTCCGGAACTTGAACTGACCTATAACTGGGACCCGGAAAGCTATTCTGGAGGTCGTAACTTCGGTCACTTGGCCTATGAAGTTGATGACATCTATGCCACCTGCCAGAAACTGATGGATGCCGGTGTAACCATCAACCGCCCGCCGCGCGATGGCCGTATGGCGTTTGTTCGCTCGCCAGACAACATTTCCATCGAGTTCCTGCAAAAAGGCGACAGCCTGAAACCAGCAGAACCGTGGGCAAGCATGGAAAACACCGGAAGCTGGTAAAACCGGTTTCGGGGATGGTCGTTTTAGACCGTTCTAAAAGACGTCAGATACAACAAAGGCCCGGATTTAACTCCGGGCCTTTGCTTTTTGATCTTCGTTAGATCGTTGGTCTTGGGCGAATTAACGCTTGTCGACCGGAACGAACGGACGTTCTGCGACACCGGTAAACAGCTGACGCGGACGACCGATTTTCTGCGAAGGATCTTCGATCATTTCTTTCCACTGGGCGATCCAGCCGACGGTACGTGCAACCGCGAACAGCACGGTAAACATGCTGACCGGAATGCCCATCGCTTTAAAGATGATGCCCGAATAGAAATCGACGTTCGGATAGAGTTTCTTCTCGATGAAGTACTCGTCTTCACGTGCAATGCGTTCAAGTTCCTGCGCAACGTCAAGCAACGGATCGCTGATGTTGAGTTCTTTGAGAACTTCGTGGCAGGTTTCCTGCATCACTTTGGCGCGCGGATCGTAGTTTTTGTAAACGCGGTGACCAAAGCCCATCAGGCGGAACGGATCGTTCTTGTCTTTTGCTTTTGCGACATATTCCGGGATGTTTTTCACATCTCCGATTTCGTTAAGCATCTTAAGAACGGCTTCGTTTGCACCACCATGTGCCGGACCCCAAAGGGATGCGATACCAGCAGCAATACATGCAAACGGATTTGCACCCGAAGAACCGGCAAGACGTACGGTCGAGGTCGATGCATTCTGTTCGTGGTCAGCATGCAAGATCAGGATACGATCCATTGCTTTGGCCAGAACAGGATTAACAACATACTCTTCGCACGGGTTACCAAACATCATCTGCAGGAAGTTTTCTGCATAACCGAGGTTGTTGTTCGGATAACGGAACGGCTGACCGATTGAATATTTGTACGCCATCGCTGCGATGGTCGGCATTTTCGCAATCAGGCGATAAGCCGAAATCAGACGCTGCTGCGGGTCATTGATGTCGGTGCTGTCGTGATAGAACGCAGACATTGCACCAATAACACCAACCATGATGGCCATCGGATGCGCGTCACGGCGGAAGCCGTTATAGAAATTGCGCATCTGCTCATGCACCATCGTGTGCAGGGTGATGTCAGTTTCGAACTGTTTCTTTTCAGTTGCGTTCGGCAGCTCGCCATAGATCAGCAGGTGGCAAACTTCAAGGAAGTCTGCGTTTTCTGCCAGATCGTCAATCGCATAACCACGGTGGCGCAGGATACCCACATCGCCATCAATATAGGTCAGCTCTGACTGGCAGGAGCCGGTTGACGTAAAGCCAGGATCATATGTGAAAAATCCAGTTTCGGCGTAAAGTTTCCGAATGTCGATAACATCCGGTCCTACGCTACCCTTAAGCACCGGCATCTCGATCGACTTGCCTGAGGCATTGTCGGTCAGTGTTACGGTGTGGGAAGTCTTGGAATTATCAGCCATGACTATTTTTCCTTCCCTGTTTGAACGAACACGGTTTCAAGTTGGATGCAGCATAATGCTGCGGCGCACCAAGCGCAAACAGACTATTAGCTTTTTCGTTATTCGCTGTTGTTATGCATCGAAATGGCGAATGCGTTTCAGCGTTTGCTCTTTGCCAAGCACGATCATGACGTCGAAGATGCCTGGTGAAGAATTGGAACCTGTGAGCACCGCCCGCAAGGGTTGCGCCACTTTGCCAAGTTTAAGATCAAGTTTCTCGGCGGTTGCGCGAACACTTGCCTCAACGTTCTCTTCGGTCCAGTTGTCAAGCGCTTCAAGGCTGCTGGCAAGTTCTCCAAACAGACCTTCGGGGGCGCTATCAATCAGGGACTGAGCTTTCTCGTTAAATGACGTAACGCCATCGGTAACGTAGAAGGCCGAAGATACGGCGAGCTCGATGAGTGTCTTAGCTCTTTCTTTAAGGCCTGGCATGCCATTGATCAAGATTTCTTTTTGCGCTGCATCAATTGCATCGCTTCCAATCAGGTCCGCAACCCGTTGGGAAATCTCGTCTACAAGCCTTTTGTCATCTGTCTGGCGCATATAAACGCCGTTCAGGTTGGTCAGCTTGGCAAAGTCAAAACGTGCCGCACCTTTACCAACGTCGGTGACGTCAAACCACTCAATCGCCTGTTCCTGCGAAATGACTTCGTCATCGCCGTGACCCCAGCCAAGACGCAGAAGATAGTTGTTCAACGCTTCTGGCAAAAAGCCCATTTCGTCGCGATAGGCATCAACACCCAAAGCACCATGACGTTTGGAAAGCTTCGCGCCATCCGGGCCGTGAATAAGCGGGATGTGGGCAAATGTCGGAACATCCCAACCCATCGCATCATACAGCGCCTTTTGGCGGAATGCGTTGGTCAGATGGTCATCGCCACGAATAACGTTGGTTACGCCCATGTCAAAGTCATCAACAACCACTGACAGCATATAGGTCGGGGTGCCATCGCCACGCAGAATGACATAATCGTCAAGCTGCTCATTGCTGACGTGGACTTCACCTTGAACCTGATCGTTGATCACGGCATCGCCTTCCTGCGGCGATTTAAGGCGCACCACAGGCTTAACACCTTCTGGGGCTTCGGATGGGTCACGGTCACGCCAGGTGCCGTCATACTTCATTGGGCGGCCCTCTGCGCGTGCTTTTTCGCGCATTGCCGTCAATTCTTCGGGCGTGCAATAGCAATGATACGCTTTGCCCGCATCAAGAAGCTGTTGGGCAACCTCGGCATGGCGGTCGCGACGGGCAAACTGGAACGTCGGCTCTTCGTCGGCGGTCAGGCCCAGCCAGTTCAACCCATCAAAAATGGCTTCAACAGCCTCGGGGGTTGACCGTTCGCGGTCTGTGTCTTCGATGCGCAGCAAAAATTTGCCGCCGGTATGTTTGGCATAAAGCCAGTTATAAAGAGCGGTGCGTGCGCCGCCGATGTGGAGAAACCCGGTCGGGGACGGGGCAAAACGGGTAACAACCGTCATTCATTCTATCCGTTATTTGGATGTTGTCGCTTGTCGTATGGACTTTTGGCGTGCAGGCTATAGCACAAATGACACGCTGTTGCACCACAGCGGATGTTAGGTAGGAACTAAGCTGCGGGCATGCTATTGGACATTCGTCGAAGGCGTTTTGGAATAATATCGCAAAAACAAAAGCTTGCAGAGATATTTTCGCAAGTTACATCCATTGTGGCCCAGCAAAGAAATAAATGGTTTTTGCTGTCGGTTATCTTCTTTGGGTTGGGATGCGCGATCTATTTTTGTCTTCCTGCGCGCATTTCCACAACCCAATCGGCTACCGCATTGATTCTTTTGGCCAGTGGTTTTTGGCTGTCGCGCCGACGGACAATGGTGGCATTTTGCTTGCAATTATTGTCCTGTCTTGCCGCCGGGCTTTTTATCGCGGCACTCCACACCCAAATGGGGCCGACCAACCTTCTGACCCGAACGCTATATTCTACAACTGTCACCGGCGACATCATTGCTGTTGAACCACGCGGGAAACGACTGCGTGCGACCATTGAACCGATTGCGATTGATGGGCTCGATCAGGATCGTTTTGATTGGACGGTGCGGCTTAGTTTTCTAGGCGATAGCGACCTTGCGATTGGCGACCGGATATCGGTCCGCGCACGGTTGTTTCCTCTACGTGCACCATCCGTTCCCGGGGATCCCGATTTTGCCCGCAATCTGTATTTCAGCGACATCGGTGCGACCGGCTTTGCCTTTGGTCGTCAATTTGAAGTATCGCGCGGTAAAGAAGAAAATAATATCAGTGCATTATGGAGGTATATCGAAGTTCTTCGGCAAAAAATATCGCACAAGATTGATGCAAGTTTAAGCGCGCCTGAGGCCGGAATTGCTAAGGCCCTCATCATTGGGGAACGCGGCGATGTCTGGCCCGAAATTGCCGAAGATTTGCGCAAATCAGGCTTGGCCCATCTGCTGGCGATATCCGGGCTGCATATGGGGCTTCTCTGCGGCACTGTGTTTTTTCTGATCCGCTGTGGTTTGGCGGCGATCCCGCCCATTGCCTTGCGATATCCAATTAAAAAATGGGCCGCGATTGGCGCAATGACGGCGGGGCTTGTTTATATGGGATTGTCCGGGGCGACAGTCCCGACACAGCGGGCCTATGTGATGCTGTTTGTGGTCTGGGTCGCGTTGTTGCTGGATCGACGGGCGATTTCACTGCGTCTGGTCGGTGTTGCGGCTGTGATTGTTTTGCTTTTGCGCCCGGATGCGGTTCTCGGTGCCAGTTTCCAGCTATCCTTTGCCGCCGTGGGCGCGCTTGTCGCCTTTTACGATGGTCCGGGGCGGCGTTGGCTTGACGGGCAGGGTGCCAGACCGTGGTTTGAACGCGTCTTGGTCTATTTGGCGGGGCTTGTGATTACCGGTGTTATTGTTACCGCTGTCACGGCGCCGATCATTGGCTATCACTTTGGTCGCATATCGGCCCTGGGTGTTGTCGCCAACTTGTTTGCCATTCCGGTGATGGCTTTTTGGGTGATGCCATTAATCGTCGCGGCTTTGGCATTGATGCCATTCGGGTTGGAATATCCCGTACTTTGGTTGATGCGACCGGGACTGACCATCTTGCTTGATACCGCGTCATGGCTTGGCAATGTTGAATGGGGGTTGTGGTATGTCGCGGGGCTCGATGCCGCGGCCATGACCTGCCTGGTGTTAGCGCTAACATGGTGTGTGATCTGGCGCCATCGCCTGATGCTGCTGCCCGTCATTCCAGTTTTGATCGCAGCTGTGATCTTTCAAACCCAGCATCAATCTTCTGACATTTTAATCTCTGGGGATCGGGAAAGCTGGGCGGTTTTTGACCGCAATCAACAGGTTCTTCATATCCCCGAAAAGCTGTCATCCTTTCAAAAATCGATTTGGATGGCGCGCTTTGGCCTGCGTCCCGAAAACGAAAACCAACAGGTGCAAGCCTGTACCGACGAACCCTGTTATATCGCCCTTGGTGGGGATCATCCCAAAAACATCATCATCGCCAGTGCTTTGACCGACCCGTTCTATGCCTGCCGGAATGCCGATATCGTTGTTGATCTGAAAAACGACCTGCCAACCAAACAGTGCCGCGCATCTGGCACAGATATTCA
Source organism: Thalassospira lucentensis (assembly GCF_011806425.1). GTDB lineage: Bacteria > Pseudomonadota > Alphaproteobacteria > Rhodospirillales > Thalassospiraceae > Thalassospira > Thalassospira lucentensis_B. The sequence continues at coordinate 239,846 of NZ_JAATOV010000003.1, forward strand.
GATCGATGATGATGTTTTGTGGTGGCAAGGCGGGGTGGCGATGAATCCGAAAAATATTGGCGACACAGACAAAGCCAGTGACCTTAACACGGTCAGCAACCGCCAAAATCAGGACCCGTCGATACTGTCAGTGCGCCAACAGGCGGGGCCTTGGCCATGGATCGTGATTGGCGGCAAAGTTGCCCGCTAAGTTTGGGGTTTGGTTTTGATCCACGCGGGTGGGGAAAATGCCCAAATTAAATCATCATACAAATAAATATCGCCCGGACTTAATGTAAATCCGGGCGACATATCAATTGGTTATGCGGGGAGCCGAAACTTAATGCTTCAGCTCAATATTGCCGCAACAGTCCGACCAGACGGCCCTGAATGCGGACGCGGTCGGGTGACAAGGACCGCGTTTCATAGCGCGCATTGGCCGGTTCAAGCATCACTTGACCAAGACCGCGTTTCAGGCGTTTAAGCGTCGCTTCGCTGTCATCGACAAGGGCGACGACAATCGTGCCGTCATGGGCCTGTTCACAGCGCTGGATCAGGACTGTATCGCCATCAAGAATACCGGCCTCGATCATGGAATCACCTGAAACCTCAAGCGCGTAATGATCACCGGTCCCCAAAAGGGCGGCTGGAACCTGCACCATCGTGCTTTGATCGCGCAGTGCTTCAATCGGTGTACCTGCGGCAATCCGCCCATAAAGCGGCAGCGAAATGGCGTCGTTGCTGTCAGAAAACGCTGTTGGCACCGTCGTTGGCCGATGCGGCGTTTTGCGCGCATTGGCGATAGAGGTCACATTATTGGCGGTTTCCGGGGTGTCATCATTGCTGTTATCAGGCAGGCGCAAGACTTCAAGCGCACGGGCCCGGTGGGCCAGGCGGCGGATAAAACCGCGTTCTTCAAGCCCGGTAATCAGGCGGTGAATGCCCGATTTGGATTTAAGGTCCAGTGCCTCCTTCATCTCATCAAAAGAAGGCGAGATCCCGCGATCGCGAAGGTAATTGTCGATATAGACCAGCAATTCGTATTGCTTACGCGTCAGCATGACATTTTCCGAACCTGTAGAAAGAACAAAATGAATACATAAGTGTTCTACTTTAGTTCTTTTCCGAGGTCAAGCATGTCCGATCCACTTGATGGTGGAATTGTTCAATCGGGCCTATTCTTCAAAATAAGTGAATAATCACCCGCATCACCACAGATGCGCTGAACTCCGAATTTTATGCGCGCGCCATCTGTTCATACACGAGCAAATCGTGCGTCGGTATCCGCCTTTAGATGGGGCGGAAGATATGTCGGAAGATACGCCTTAATATCCCGTACCTAGTCGGCGATAAAGGTGCCCGATTTGCCGCCTTCTTTTCGGGTGACACGAAGGTCGGTAATCTGCATGCCCTTATCGACTGCCTTGCACATGTCAAACACGGTCAGTGCCGCGACAGATGCCGCAGTCAGGGCCTCCATCTCGACCCCGGTTTTCCCGGTGGTTTTGCAGGTGGCGGTAATATCGACGGCATCAACATCCTTGGCCAGTTCAAGATCCACCGTGACCGATGTGAGGGGCAGGGGGTGGCAGAGCGGGATCAGGTCGGGGGTTTTCTTGGCCCCCATGATCCCGGCCAGTTGGGCAATGCCAAGCACATCCCCCTTTTTATGCCCGCGATTTGCAATCAGCTCGTAAGTTTTGGCAGACATCAAAACCCGTGCCTTGGCAACTGCGATCCGCGAGGTGTCAGCCTTGGTCGAAATATCAACCATTACCGCGTTGCCACCCGCATCAATATGGGAAAGTTCGTCTGCCATGGTGCTTCCTTGTTGGGCTTAGGGTTGTGTGCTAATCGGTTAATACACTTAAAGATATTTATGATCGAAAATGGTAAGATTGATGAAGACATACACCAAACTAATTGTTGGTGGAACGCTGGTTCTGCTTCAGGCGTGTGCTAGCGGGCCAAGCCTTGATCGTCTGGTCGACACGGACACGGTCACCCGTTTTCTTGAAATTGGCATCCGACACCTTGAGAGAGAATATCAAGATCCATCATACTTACCGCCCGGATATCGCAAACTAGACCGCGAACAGGTGGAAGCAGTTCTTGTTGGCAAATCTTTCACGTTGGTCAATCCGGCCAACGGATTTCAAGTTCGTGCGCAACTCGACAGTGAAAATCAAGTCATCATCCGTGGGCGGCGGGGCGCATATTGGTCGGGCAATGCTTCGTGGGAACGCTTTTCTTGGGGCGATTATCACGACAGAGACAAACTGTGCCTGACATCCCAATTCTGCTTTGTCTTTTCACGGTTCGATGATCTTGAAGGTGACGACATTCTTGGTGCGCGCGTGCATCGAGGCGGTAAAAAGCTATTGAAGTTAAACTACCGCTATTGGGTGTTCACAAACATTGATCAGATCAACGTTCCGGCTGATTAGATCCTCCATCAGCCGGAACTACAATCATGAATGACGAAGATCGTTACGCCGCAAGGCCCAGAAGGGTTTTGGTGGCGGCGGTGACGTCTTCTTGGCGCATCAGGCTTTCGCCGATCAGGAAGCATTGCGCGCCGTGTTTGGCCATTCGGGCCAAGTCATCGGACGTAAACAAACCACTTTCCGAAACGAGCAACCGGTCTTTGTCGACCATGCTTGCCAGTTCTTCGGTCGTGGTCAGCGACGTTTCCATGGTTTTAAGATTGCGGTTATTGATCCCGATCAGACGCGATTTGAGTTTCAGTGCGCGTTCGAGTTCCGGGGCGTTGTGCACCTCGATCAGGACATCCATGCCAAGGGTATGGGCGGCATCTTCAAGTTCGGCGGCAAGGTCGTCTTCCAAGGCGGCCATGATCAACAGGATGCAGTCCGCGCCAAGTGCGCGGGCCTCGGTGACCTGATAGGGATCAATCATGAAGTCCTTACGAAGGGCCGGAAGATCAACAGCGGCGCGCGCGGCGACCAGATAGCTGTCATCACCCTGGAAATAGGGCACATCGGTCAAGACCGACAGGCAGCTTGCACCACCAGCCTTATAAGCCTTGGCGAGTTCTGGCGGATTAAAGTCCGCGCGAATAAGTCCCTTGGAGGGGGAGGCTTTTTTGATTTCGGCAATCAAGCCATAGCGCCCATCAGCAACGGATGTTTCAAGCGCGTTGATAAAACCACGCGGGGCCGATTGCGTTTTGGCCGCAGCGTCAAGTTCGCCAAGCGTCTTGCGGGCTTTGCAGGCCGCAACGTGATCGCGTTTGTCGGCGCAGATTTTTTTAAGAACGTCGCTCACGCTGGATTTCCTTCGTTGGTAATCGCCACAAGGCCCTTAAGTGTTTCTGCGGCCTCGCCGGTATCAATGGCGTTTGCTGCCTTGGCAATGCCATCGGCAAGATCGGTTGCGATATCACTGACGACAAGGGCAGCACCGGCATTCATCAAGACGATGTCACGATATGCGCTTTTTTGACCGGCCAGAAGATCGGTAATGGCACGGGCATTTTCATCGGCATCGCCACCTTTAAGCGCGTCAAGTGTGGCGATTTCCAAACCAAAATCACCCGGATTAATTTCAAAGGTGGTGACATTGCCATTTTTGACTTCGGCGCAGAAAGTCGGGCCGGTGGTTGAGATTTCATCAAGCCCATCATGCCCATGCACAACCCACGCATGGACGGAGCCAAGGCGGTTTAGAACGTTGGCAATCGGTTCAACCCATTCACGGGCAAACACGCCAAGAACCTGGCGTTTGGTTTTGGCCGGATTGGCAAGCGGGCCCAAAAGGTTAAAGATGGTGCGCGTGCCCATTTCAACGCGGGTTGGCATCACGTGGCGCATGGCCGAATGGTGACGGGTTGCCATCATGAAGCAGAGATTGATGGTTTTAAGCGCCTTTTCCAAAAGCGCCATATCCGCATCCAGATTAACCCCAAGCGCCATCAAAACATCGGCGGATCCCGATTTTGACGATGCCGCGCGGTTGCCGTGTTTGGCAACTGTTGCGCCGGCGGCCGCGGCCACAATCGCAGCAGCGGTTGAGATGTTATAGGTGCCGCTGCCATCACCACCAGTGCCACAGGTATCAACCGCATTTTCAGCGGCAATGATCCCGGTTGCCTTGGCGCGCATAACGCGTGCCGCCCCGGTGATTTCATCGACCGTTTCCCCACGCAGGCGCAAGCCCATCAGAAACGCCCCCATCTGTGACGGGGTTGCCTGACCTGACATCAGAACACTAAACGCCTGTTCGGCCTGTTCTTCGTTCAGTCTTTCGCCAGTTGCGACTTTGGCCAAGATGGCCTTGAGATCGTTATCGGTCGACATACAGGTGTCCTCGGTTTGCGGTCCGCAGCAGGATCAAATGCGCGGAAAATCGATAAAATTCTTAAGCAATGCGTGGCCATGTTCCGACGCGATGCTTTCAGGATGAAACTGAACGCCATGAATCTGATGGGTTTTATGACGTACACCCATGATCAGACCATCATCGCTTTCGGCCGTAATTTCAAGGCAATCGGGCAGGGTGTCGCGTTCAATCACCAATGAATGATAACGCGTGGCGGAAAAGGGGCTCGGCAGGCCGCTAAACACGCTGGTGGCGTCATGTTTCATCGCATCGGTTTTACCATGCATGCAATGGGGGGCACGAATGACCTTGCCGCCAAATGCCTGGCCGATGGATTGATGGCCCAGACACACGCCCAACAGCTTGACCTTACCCGCAGCGGCCTTGATCAGATCAAGACAAATACCCGCCCGCTCCGGATCGCACGGACCCGGCGATATCACGATGCCTTCGGGGTTGAGGGCAAGGGCATCCTCAACCGTGATTTCATCATTGCGGCGGACTTCGACCTCGGGACCGAGTTCGCGCAGGTAATGCCACAAATTGAATGTGAAGCTGTCGTAATTATCGATGAGGAGGTACATCGCGGGAAAAGGCCTATAAATATGAAGGTCGGCAGAGAATAAACGCACGTGGCGCTACGTCAAGCGGAAGCAAGGTAAGGATTTTTTCGCCCAAATGCGAGAAGGGAATGAATGAATTAACAGGGTGCTAACCAGAGGCAATGTAAAACCAGCATAACAACCGTCTGCAGAGTCGGTGTATAATCACTATATGGGTAGCACGAACCGGTTCACGAGACCGGGCAAACCAAACTGGAGACCACCACGTGGCACGCCGGGCACAACCCGCCAAACGTAAGAAGGCGGCACCCAAAAAATCAACCCGCAAGAAGTCCGCACCGAAAAAGAAATCGGGCGGTTTTGGCCGTCTGATGCTGGGCGGGGCCTTTGTCGCCGGAACCTTGTCGGCGATCATTGCGGTTGGCAGCATGCTTGAACTTGATCGCGCATCGGATGAATTTGGCCGCGCAGCCGATCAAAGAGCACCTGATTACGCCATGGCCGACCCGGCACCGACGCCGAAATTGCGCAAAGATTACAAGATGTCCGAAGACGCCCAAGTGCGCGACCGCACCGGATATCTTGTTGGCAATAATGAGCAAGAGGGCAACGCCCCGGCAGAAGTCGCCGCCTTGCCCGAACTGGGCACGACCGGACCCACGCAGCCAAAACCGCAGCACACCACACCCACACCAGATGTCTTGCCCGGCGGCAGCGGATCAGATGGCGGTGTAAACGCGACCGTGGATGATGCCAACGCGCCGTGGCGCAAATATGCGGCCCTGTCGCCCAATGCCGGAAATGCGCCGGTAATTGCCATTGTCATTGATGATGCTGGTCTTGATCAGCCGCGCACCGCACGCACGGTTAAATTGCCCGGACCGGTGACGATTTCATATCTGCCCTATGCGCGCAATTTGCAGCCGCAAGTAAACGAAGCGCGCAAGGCCGGGCACGAGGTCATGCTGCATATGCCTATGGAGCCGTCATCCGCATCCATCGATCCCGGCCCGCATGCCTTGTTAGAAGCATATGACCGTCAAAAAGTTCTGAGCGAGATGAATTGGATGCTTGATCGGTTTGATGGCTATGTCGGGGTGAATAACCACATGGGCAGCAAATTCACATCTGACTCCAGGCAAATGCGGATCGTGATGGAAGTCATGAAGTCGCGTGGTTTGATGTTCCTGGATTCCCGCACCAGTGCGAAATCGGTTGGTTTTTCAACCGCCAATGATTTCGGCGTTCCGGCCATCACGCGTGATGTGTTCATTGATGATTCAGATGACGCCACCAAGATTGCCAATATGCTGGCCAAAACCGAACGGGTTGCTGCCAAGCAGGGCTATGCCATCGCGATTGGTCACCCGCGCGATTTGACATTGCAAGCACTGCAAAGCTGGATCCCGAAGCTTAAAGCCAAGGGGTTTGTCCTTGTCCCGGCGACGGAAGTTCTGCGCCGTACATCGCAACGTGCGACGGGCTAGGCGAGACGTCAGCATAATCAGCCAACCATTCGTTTGTTATGACAAAGGGCCGCATCATGTGATGCGGCCCTTTTTTATGGTCGGGTTTTATTAAGCAGGTGGATATGCCGTTGTGTGATTACGCGAAGCGATGGGCTTCGCGGGCAGCGGCCATGAGCGCACCGGCTTTGTTGCGGCATTCCTTGTCTTCTAGTTCGGGTTGGCTGTCGACGACGATGCCAGCACCGGCCTGAATGTGGATTTGTTCGTCTTTGATGACCGCAGTACGCAGCGCGATGCAGGTATCCATCGAGCCGTCGGCCGAGATATAGCCAATGCAGCCGGCATAGATGCCGCGACGCACCGATTCCAGTTCATCAATGATTTCCATGGCGCGAACCTTGGGCGCGCCCGAAACGGTGCCTGCCGGGAAGCCCGCCTTAAGCACGTCCATCGCGTCGTATTTTTCGTCGACTTCACCCACAACGTTGGAAACGATGTGCATGACGTGGGAATAATATTCGATGTTTTCGCGGTCGGTGACACGCACGGTTCCCGGCTTGGACACACGCCCAACATCGTTGCGGCCGAGATCAAGCAGCATCAGATGTTCTGAGCGTTCCTTAGGATCGTCCAACAGATCCTGCGCCATGATTTTATCGTCTTCGGCAGTACGACCCCGGCGGCGCGTACCGGCAATGGGGCGAATGGTGACTTCGTCGTCGCGCAGGCGCACCAGAATTTCCGGGCTGGCGCCGACAACCTGAAAACCACCGATATCAAGATAGAACATAAAGGGTGACGGGTTGATGCGGCGCAGCGCACGATAGAACGCGAATGGGGGCAATTGATAGGGCAGGGTATAGCGTTGGGACAGCACGACCTGGAAGATATCACCGGCGCGAATGTATTCCTTGGCCTGATCGACCATTTTGTGGAAGCCGGCTTCGTCAACGCTGACTTTTGGTTCGGGCAGGGTGTCGGGCACGGATTTCGAACGACGGTCGATAAACAGATTGCGCTGGAACTGCAAGACAATGTCATTGATGCGCGCACAGGCCAGATCATAGGCCGCTTGCGCATTGATGCCGTCTTCGGGCCGCACCGGGGTTACCACGGTTACGGTGTCTGCGATGGTATCAAAACTTGCCGTGACGGTTGGGCGAATGAAAATGCCATCGGGCACATCAAGTTCGTCCTTGTTGCTGTCAGGAAGCTTTTCCATCAAGCGGACGGTGTCATAGCCCATATAGCCGACCAGTCCCGCACTCATGGGGGGCAGGTCATCTGGCAGGTCGATATGGCTTTCGGCGATGAGCTTTTTCAGGCTTTCGAGCGGCGCGTCGGCCTCAGCCACAAAGGCATCGGCATCGGCCATGGCGCGGCGGTTAAGTTCGGCGCGATCACCAAAGCACCGCCAGATCAGGTCGGGCTTCAGGCCGATAAACGAATAGCGGCCGCGAACAGCACCGCCTTCAACAGATTCAAGCAAATAGGTGTTGGGCATGCCTTCGGCGATTTTAAGAAAGGCCGAAACAGGCGTATCGAGATCGGCTGTCAGCGCGGTTGAGACAACCTGCGAAATGCCGTTTTCGTAATTTTGCTTGAAACTGGTGAAATCCGGTTTGATTTCCATGGGGTATCCGATTTCTGATCTTGTGGGTGGGCGATTTAGATGTGCGGTGTGGTTAAGAAAAAGGGCGGCCCGTTTGACGGGGCCGCCCAATGTTTTGCGGATCAGTTTTCAGCGGCAGGGGCGTAAAGCCCGTTAATCACGCCTTGATTGACACTGACCGAGATTTCATCGCGCAGGTAATCAAGATACTGCGCAACAATATCCTGATCGATTGCTTGGCGAAGCTCGTCCTTGACCGGAGCCGCGTCTGCGGTGTCGGTGTTGGCGGCTTTGACGTCGTCAAGTTTGACAACAACGATGTTTTCGCCGGTCTGAAGCGATTTAGCCTTGCCGTCGTCGAGCGAGAACAGGGCAGCGGCAATCGAAGGATTGACGTTCTGGCTTAGGCCCTGACCATCGCGTTTGGTCATGCCGGTTTGCTGAACGTTCGCACCGTCTTCGCTGGCAACCGTTGCAATGGCGGTGCCGTTATTGACGTCTGATGCCAGTTTTTCGGCTTTGGCCAGCATCTCTTTCTGACGTTCTTCGGCTTTCCATGCGGTGGTGACTTCATCACGGACGTCTTCGAACGGACGAAGCGCCGACGGGGTTACGTTGGTCACACGAACAACATAACGGGTGCCGGTTGCGGTTTCTTCAAGGAAGCTTTCCTCGCCATCACCCAATTCAAAGATTTTGGCGTTGATTTCGTCCGCACCATCGATCTTGTTGCCGTCCAGACCCTGGCCTTTGACAATGCCGGTCAGGGTATAGGTTTTTGCACCAACTTCGCGGGCAGCGTCTTCGATCGGGGTGCCTGCACCAAGTTCTTCGTCGAAGGTGACCGACAAATCGTACATTGCGTCTTCGGCTTTGTACTGTTTCAGGCCTTCGACGACGGTGTCACGCACTTCGTCAAGGGACTGGGTTTTGCTTGGCGTGATCGACGGAACGCGCAGGATGTGCCAACCAAGAGCGGTTTCAACCGGTTCGGAAATGCCACCTTCTTTCAAGGCAAAGGTCGCATCGCGCAAATCAGGAAGAATGTCGTTGGCGGTGAATTCACCCAGATTAACAACCGAGCTGTCCATGCCTGCTTCTTTGGCAACTTCCATGAAGTCCGCACCGTCTTCAAGGCGCTTATAGGCGTCTTTGGCGGTTTGTTCTTCGTTCGGGGCAAACAGGATTTGCTGAACCGTGCGTTTTTCCGGTGTCTGGAATTCGGCAATGCGCTGGTTATAAGCTTCGAGCACTTCTTCGTCGGTGACGGTGATGGTGTCGGCCAGATCAGCAGCCGACAGGGTGGCAAGAACCACATCACGGCTTTCCGGGGCGGTGAAGGCCGGCGCATTGTCTTCGTGATATTTACGAAGCGTCGCGTCATCAGGCGTTTCGATGTTATCGAACTCAGCCGGGTTCAGGGTAAAGAACGACCCGGAACGCTGTTCGTTACGATAGGCCACGATCTGCTTTGCCATGATATCAGGAACGGCGACGGTTCCGGTCAGGCTGCCCACGATCTGCTGGCTCATGAGATCGCCACGTACACCGTCGATGAATTCCTGCTCGGTGTAACCGGCGGCATAAAGCGACTGCATGAAACGATCACGGTCGAATTTGCCGGTCGTCGGGTTTTTGAAGCTATCAGAGGCAAAGATCGCATCGCGGACTTTTTCATCGCTGATGCCAATGCCCATCTCGCGGGCGTCTTCGCGCATGATCTTTTGCGATACCAGCGACTGAACCGTATTGTTCAGGAGGCCCATCTGAATGGCCTGCTGCTGGTTGAAGTTCGGACCAAACGCATTGCGCATGTTCTGAACGGTGCGCTGAAACGCGCGATCCAGTTCAACCGGGGTAATCGACTGATTGCCGATTTCCGCGACCTGACGGGATGTGCCAAGGTCAAGCATAGATGCGTTCAGGCCCCAGCCAACAAAGCTTAGCGCAAGCAAACTAAAGATGATCTTGGCAAAGATTGATTTCGAAAAATTGCGAATGCCAGCAAGCATATGAATAAGCCTAACAATTCGTGGTTTGGCGCCGAAACGGTGTTTCGACAGGTTATAATTTTGTCCGTCACGGCATGGTATCCGGTGCGGAATTGCCGCGCATCTTAATGGCGAGAGGTATCACCGGCAACATCCGATTGCATAGAACAATGATCAAGGACACAACAACGTTTGTCATGCACCGGATTTCGGGCGGTTTTCCAAGGGATTATTGGTTTTGTTCTTATGGGTTTTCGTTGCAAATAGGGCGTGGTAAAAACCGCGTATATTATACAATGTAACAAACCGTAACCGGGCTATGCACCCGCGGATCAATTTGTTAGACATAGCCGATGTCGAAAACCTGAGCTGTTGATAAGGACCCATGCCATGACCCAACGCCGTCCGATGATCGCCGGAAACTGGAAAATGAATTGTTTACGCGCGGACGGTGTCGCGCTGGCCAAGGGCCTTGCGGCCAAGGCGGCCGAGAAGGGGGCTTTGGGCTGTGACGTTTTGGTCTGTCCGCCAGCAACACTGATTTCCGATGTGGTTGCCGCGACCAAGGACAGTGCGGTGATGGTTGGCGGGCAGGATTGCCACGCGGCGACGTCGGGTGCGCATACGGGTGATGTGGCGGCACCGATGCTTGCCGATATTGGCGCAACCTGCGTTTTGGTTGGCCATTCGGAACGCCGGGCCGATCATGATGAAAGCTCCACCACCATTCGCCAAAAGGCAATTGCCGCACATGATGCCGGTTTGACGGCGGTTGTGTGTGTCGGTGAGACTGAACAGGAACGCGATCTTGGCGCGACCCTTGCGGTGGTGAATGGTCAGGTGGCTGTTTCTGTGCCAGATTGTGCGACAGCGAAAAATACCGTGATTGCCTATGAGCCGGTCTGGGCGATTGGCACCGGGCGGACCGCAAGTGTTGCCGAGGTTGCCGAAGTTCACGCCGCCATTCGCGCCGAACTTGTTGCGCGATTTGAAGATGGTGCAGAATTCCGAATTCTTTATGGTGGCTCGGTCAAGCCGTCCAACGCGGCGGAATTGCTTGCTGTCGAAGATGTCGACGGGGCGTTGGTTGGCGGGGCCAGCCTTAAGGTTGACGATTTTTGGAAAATTATTGAAACTTGCGCCTAGCCAACAGCGGGAAAACGCGTTAAATAGCCATCAAATTTATGCCCGATCCGGGGCAGGTTGCGTTCGGATCGGAAGTTAGGACAAGAGTTTCGACACCATGCAAACAGTTATCCTGGTAATTCACCTTCTTCTCGCGCTTGGCATGATTGCCGTCATTCTCGTACAGCGCAGCGAGGGCGGTGGGCTTGGTATCGGTGGAAGTGGCGGCGGCGGTGGCGGCGGCGGTTTCGGCGTGATGAGCTCACGCGGTGCTGCAAACTTGCTGACCCGTACGACTGCGATACTGGCCGGTGCGTTCATGATCACCAGCATCATCCTCGCGCTTCAGTCCAACAGCCACACCAAGCCAGCATCCATTTTGGAGCAGGCCCCGGCAGCATCGACCACGGAGAGCACGGACACCCCAGCGGTCACTGAACCCGCTGAGGATACCGGGCCCGCGGCCCCGACCCGCTAGACAAAATAACCGACGACCCGAGGCGGCAAAATTGCCGCCTCAATTTTTGATTGTTGTATTTCCCGGTTCATGGTGCACTAAGTGGCATCTAACCGAGGCTTTGTGCTTTGAGATGAGGCAAAGAAATGACTCGTTATATCTTTATCACCGGTGGCGTTGTTTCTTCGTTGGGCAAAGGCCTGGCGTCGGCTGCTTTGGGTGCCTCGCTACAGGCACGTGGTTTTACCGTTCGCCTGCGGAAACTTGATCCGTATATCAACGTCGATCCGGGCACCATGAGCCCGTATCAGCACGGCGAATGTTATGTGACCGAAGACGGGGCCGAGACCGACCTTGATCTTGGTCACTATGAACGTTTTACCGGGGTGTCGTCGCGTCGTTCCGATAACGTGACCACCGGGCGTATCTATTCGAACGTGATCGCACGTGAACGTCGGGGGGATTACCTTGGCGGGACGGTGCAGGTTATTCCGCACATTACCGATGCGATTAAGGAATTCGTTCAGTCTGACGCGACTGAGGATTTCGTGCTTGTCGAAATCGGCGGGACTGTTGGCGATATTGAAAGCCTGCCGTTCCTTGAAGCGATCCGTCAGATGGGCAATGATCTTGGCGATGGCCGGACCTTGTTCATGCATCTGACCCTGGTGCCGTACATTTCATCGGCCGGTGAGCTTAAAACCAAACCAACCCAGCATTCCGTCAAGGAACTGCAAAGCGTTGGCATTCAGCCAGATATCCTTCTGTGCCGTTGTGATCGTGAAATCCCGATCAATGAACGTCGCAAAATTGCGCGCTTCTGTAACGTGCGTGAAGCAGCCGTTATTCCGGCCTATGACGTTGATAACATTTATCAGGTGCCGATCAGCTATCACCAGTATGGCTTGGACAACGAAGTTCTGCATCACTTTGGCCTGCAGGCACAGGACCCGGATCTGCGTCCGTGGGATGAAATCTGCAACACCATCCGCAATCCGGAAGGTGAGGTCACCATCGGGATCGTTGGTAAATACATCCAGTTGCCAGATGCCTATAAGTCGCTGACCGAAGCGCTGACCCATGGCGGTATCGCCAACAAAGTACGGGTGAAGTTGCAGTGGATTGCGTCTGACGCGCTTGAAAAAGAAGGCGATGTCAGCGAAATCCTGTCCGAACTTGATGCGATCATGGTGCCGGGCGGATTTGGCGAACGTGGGACCGAGGGCAAAATTGCTGCGGCCCGTTATGCACGTGAAAACAAAGTGCCGTATTTCGGTATTTGCTTTGGCATGCAGATGGCGGTTCTTGAAGCTGCGCGTAATCTTGCTGGTCTTAGTGACGCGTCTTCTTCGGAATTTGGTCCGACCAAAACACCGCTTGTTGGCCTGATGACCGAATGGTCAAAGGATGGCGGTTCGGTTGAGCGTCGTTCGGATGAAGACGATCTGGGCGGAACCATGCGTCTTGGCAATTACGAGTGCAAACTGGTTGATGGTTCGCGTGCGCGCGAAATTTACGACAGCGAGACCGTGCTTGAGCGCCATCGCCATCGTTATGAAGTTAACGTAAACTTCATGCCGCAGCTTGAGGAAAAAGGGCTTAAATTCTCGGGCCTTTCACCGGATGGGCGTTTGCCGGAAATCGTTGAATATCCGGATCACCCGTGGTTCATCGGCGTTCAGTTCCACCCGGAACTTCGGTCGCGCCCGCTTGATCCGCATCCGCTGTTTGTGTCTTATATCAAGGCTGCCAAAGAACGCAGTCGTTTGGTGTAAACCGTTAACGTGCGTGTCTAATGCCTTGAAAGAAAGTCGTTAAAGTGACCGAAATCAAAACCGTTAAAGTCGGAAATATCGAAATTGCCAATGATCGGCCCTTTGCCGTTCTGGCAGGTCCATGTGCAATCGAAAGCCGGGCGCATGCGCTTGAAATGGCGGTTGCGCTAAAAGAACTGTCCGAAGGGATGGGGATTGGGCTTGTTTATAAAAGCTCTTTTGATAAGGCCAATCGGACCAGCACCACATCCAAACGTGGTGTTGGGATTTCCGAAGGTCTTGATATTTTGGCAGAAGTCAAAGACAAGACCGGCCTTCCGATTGTGACGGATGTGCATTTGCCTGATCAATGTGCGGCGGTTGCCGAAGTTGCCGATATTCTGCAAATCCCGGCATTCTTGTGCCGTCAGGCGGATTTGTTGCAGGCAGCGGGCAATACCGGGCGTGTGGTCAATGTCAAAAAGGGTCAGTTCCTGGCCCCTTGGGACATGGCCAATGTTGCCAATAACATTGCGGCAACCGGCAATGAAAACATTATGCTGTGCGATCGTGGGACCAGCTTTGGCTATAACACGCTCGTTACAGACTTCCGCGGACTTCCCACCATGGCCCGTCAGGGCTATCCCATTGTCTTTGATGCGACCCATTCGGTTCAGCAGCCAGGCGGGCAGGGCACCTCATCGGGTGGTCAGCGCGAATTCGCGCCGGTTCTGGCCCGTGCAGCCGTTTCGGTTGGCATCGCGGCATTGTTTATCGAAACCCACGATAACCCGGCAACGGCCATTTCCGATGGCCCGAACCAAATACCGTTAAACAAACTCCCCGAAGTGCTTTCGGTCCTGATGGAACTCGACAAGGTGGCGAAAGCCAACCCGGTTCGTCTGGATATGTTTGACGCCTAATTCTAAAAATGCCGCCAGACGTGAACTGGCGGCATTGTTTTTGCTGTAACCCGCAGGCCCGATCCGGGACCTGCTTCCTACCGCTTAAGGAGAAGTTTCAGTCATGACCGCTATTATCGATATTCGCGGCCGCGAAATCCTTGACAGCCGTGGTAACCCGACGGTCGAAGTTGATGTCACCCTGGAAAATGGCGCCTTTGGTCGTGCTGCCGTTCCGTCTGGCGCGTCAACGGGGGCGCACGAAGCTGTTGAGCTTCGTGACAAAGAAGACCGTTACATGGGCAAAGGTGTGACCAAGGCTGTTGCCTCGGTCAATGGTGAGATCTTCGAAGCACTGGCTGGCATGGATGCCGAAGACCAGGTTGCTGTTGATACCGTCATGATCGACCTTGATGGCACGGAAAACAAATCGCGCCTTGGTGCGAATGCCATCCTTGGTGTGTCGCTTGCGACCGCCAAAGCCGCTGCAGAAGACGCTGGTCTTCCGCTGTATCGTTATGTTGGTGGTTCCTTCGCGCGTACCCTTCCGGTGCCGATGATGAACATCATCAATGGTGGCGAGCATGCCGACAATGCCATCGACGTTCAGGAATTCATGGTTGTGCCTGTTTCGGCAGAAACCGGTTCGGATGCCATCCGTATGGGCGCTGAAATCTTCCATAACCTGAAAAAGGCCCTGTCCGCAGATGGTCTGAGCACCTCGGTCGGGGATGAAGGTGGTTTTGCCCCGAACATCGCATCGACCGAAGACGCCATCAGCTATGTGATGAAATCGATCGAAGCTGCTGGTTATCGCCCAGAAGAAGACGTTGTTCTGGCGCTTGATGCGGCATCGACCGAATTTTACAAAGACGGCAAATACGTCCTGTCGGGCGAGGGGAAAACCCTTGATGCCAGCGGCATGGTAAAATACTGGGCCGATCTTGTTGGCAAATACCCGATCTTCTCCATCGAAGACGGCATGGCCGAAGATGACTGGGATGGTTGGGCAGAGCTGACGTCGAGCATCGGCAAAAAAATCCAGTTGGTTGGCGATGATCTGTTTGTCACCAATCCGAAACGTTTGGCCGATGGCATCAAAAAAGGCGTCGCCAACTCGATCCTGGTCAAAGTCAACCAGATCGGCACCCTGTCTGAAACGTTGGAAGCCGTCGAGATGGCCCACCGTGCAGGCTATACTGCTGTGATGTCACATCGTTCGGGCGAAACCGAAGATTCGACCATTGCCGACCTTGCGGTTGCAACCAACTGTGGTCAGATCAAAACCGGTTCGCTGTCGCGGTCAGACCGTCTGGCAAAATACAACCAGCTGATCCGCATCGAAGAGATGCTCGACGCTGGTGCATATTACCCGGGGCGTTCGATCCTGAAATAAAGCATCTTTGTTGACTATTTCAGTGATCGTCAAAGAGGCATAAAAAGAAACGGGCCGTCTTGGAAAATCCAGACGGCCCGTTTTTATATCCGAAGAACAAATGTTCCCGGCGTTAACCAGCAGCCATTCTTTCGTCACGAATTTGTTTGTTCACGATGTTTGTTGCTTCTTTATTCAGGGCGCTGGAAAAGTGTGGGTCATTTGCCAAATAATTATCATAGTAGGAGGCACTAATCAGCTCGTGGAGTGATGAGTCCAGCGTGTCGAGGAAATTACGGGCGGCGTCACTTCTTTCGGACTCGGTCGCATTTGTTCCTACCTTTTCCATTTCACTCGCTCTTTGTTCGATCAAAGCTCTCTGTTCGGCGGGCATGAGTTCGGCCCAGACGGCCTCATCGTCGAGGATTCTGTTTGCCAGGTTGCCCAACTGATTGAGAATAAATGGAGAAGGGGACCTTTTTTCGGTGCTTAGGAGGGCGAGATCGTCAATGAGGTTGAGGTGGTCGTAACTTGGGAGGGTAATATTTTCGTCAAGTGCTGACTTTGCTGCTGCCAGTCCCAGATCTGTGATTGCCAAATTGACTTCGGGATAACTTTTTCTGTTCGCAAGATTCAATTTCAGATTTTGTTCGATCGGCGCGCGTTCTGCTGCGACCAGATCAGCTTTTTCTGCGTCAACAAGCCTTGCTGCTTCGGCGTGTGCAAGCTCCGGCAAAGCTGCGTGGACCGTCCCGGTGAATTTTAGCAAGCTCTCGGCCGGAGCATTGTCCAGTTTGTCAAAATACATGTCGCTGGCATGATTATAGAAATCCTTCAAGTTTCCAGTGAGGAACTCGTGCACCGCTTGTTTTTTTTCACTGTCGGAGCCTTTCGCCCGTACTTGGGTGAGTTTTTCCAGAGACGCAGCCATATTATTCTTCATGACGCCATCAAGTTCGTGATCGGGCAGCGTAACTTCTTGCATTGCATCGGGCACGCAATGACGTTGCGCAATTTCGATCATGTCATTAATCATTTCCGGTTTGACGTCTTTGTTTGGATCCAGTTTCAAGTACGGCAGGGCGTAGCTCATCATAAAGGAGACGGATGGATTTTTGAGGACGGTCTCTGCTGCGACGTTGATTGTGTGTGATCCCTGAATTGCTTCAAAACGCGAAACGTGTGACCCTTCAAACAATGCCTTGATAAGTTCGCCAGTGTGGTTTTGGAGCAAACCAGGTATTCTTGCTTCGATCTTTTCGTTTCGGTCCAACGCAGCTGCATCAGCCGCGTCTGCCTTCTCGAGTGCGGGCGCCCGTAACTTTGCGTCGAGTTCTTGATGCAATCCCATCTTGAACTCCGCAAGACCCGCGCCTTCTTTGGCCTCTTTGCGCAGGTTGTTTAGTTCGGTTTGCGAGAATATTTTTTTTGAACCCTTGCTGTCCCATTTTTTGGCCGAGAGTTTGTCATTCAGGACCATTAACCCGCCTTCGCCGAATTCGTGCTTAACCTGCGCTTTCAGGTTGGTGAGCTGTTTGGTGTGCTTGTCTCCAGCTTTTCCGGTGAGCTGCAACCATACTTTTTGAAGCATGCAGACGCCGCGTGCGACAACGCCATTGTTCTGCTGGGGGGCAGCGGTGTTTTCAGCGTTATGACCCTGCAGGGCATTGGTGTTTGTGTTGTGGATGGGATTGTTTGTTATTGCCATTTCATCATTCCTGTATTTGCGGGCCTATCATCGCTCATTTCGCGCCCAAACAGACATCGCTCGAGAGGCTAACCGTTAGCGAAAGCGCGCGTATTAACCGCGCAGCATATGGTTCATATCCTGTGGGCGAGGGGCCGTGTCAGACGATGGTGTGTCCTGTTCGGCGACGACCTCGCCAATACGCTCTTCCCAGGCGCGCACCAACGTATCAAGTCCGGCAATATGATCCTGAAGAGATCCCGGTTCGATGGCGTCAATTCGCATTTTATGTTCGATGATGATGGCATCAGTTTCGGGGTGGATGGCAAGCGTTGCGCCATAGGTATCCTGCCACAAATAATTGCCTTTAAGCAGAATGTCGTAAATCTTTGCTTGGTGTTTTTCAGCGGCCGGCGGCAGCGCAGAAACCAGCAACAGCAGGTCTTCGGATTCCAGATATTCAAGGTGAATGTCGTTGCCATCATCGATATTGAGAATGCAATGATTGTTTTCATCCAAAGCCAGTTCGGCCATGCCGAGCTGCTGACCGAGTTCTGCGAAAAGTGCCTGGATTGCTGTAAGCGACATTATTGAACTGCTTTCCTATTTTGAGTGAGCCACAGTATCACTGTGTTCTGATCTGCATTATAAATTGAGTCACAAAACAGGCTGATTGGTTCCGTGAAAATGGCGTGTCACAAAAAAAACGGATATTCCGATGTGGAATATCCGTTGTAAGGCGCAGAGTTTTGGGCGTGCGTCAGTTTAATCTAATCCGAGTGCTTACCCTTGCATTGCAAGAATCTCGTTTTCGACAATTTTTCTTGCAATTTGTTTGAGGTCGCCTTTGGCAGTAGAGTTGTTGAATTTATCGTTGAAAACCTGATTCTGAATATGTTCCTGCGTACTGCCTAATTTGGTAATGAGGGCTTCGGCTTTCGCCGTTTTTTCCGCGTCGCTGCCGGCATCTTTTAAATCTTGGCACGCTTGCTGAATGTCCGCTGCTTTGGGGTCGTCTAGATTGATTATCGAGTTCGGGGAAAACTCGTCGAAGGTTGTACCGTCAGAAATGAAATTTTCTACGATCGCCACGAGGTTGTTTACTTCTTGCGGACTGGCTTTAACAGCACCGCTGCTATATGGTTTTACAGCTTGCAAGAACTCGAAATCCACTTGGAGAGCATTTTTTGTCCTGATGCTTTCTACAAATTGTGTGGCTTCCGGATGTTTCATTGTTTTGGTGACGTCAGATTTTAGGTCGTTAAAGATCTCATTAAACTTTTTATCAATACGCGGCTCCTTCATTTCCTGCACTGTGTCGTCGATTGCCTCCAGCTTTTGAGCAAGGCGAATGTCTTTCGCGCCGAAAAAGGCATCTGAACGCAGACTTTTTAGCTCGGAACGTGAAAACAGCTTGGTTGAATTCGGGCTGTCCCACTTTTTGGCCGAAATTTTGTTGTTTAGGGCCTGCAACCCATCTTCGCCGAATTTGCGCTCAACCTGCGCTTTCAGGTTGGTGAGCTGTTCTTTGTGCTTTTCTCTAGCTTGTCCCGTGAGGTGCAACCATGCTTTTTGAAGCATGTCGACACCGCGTGCGACAACGCGATTGTTTTGCTGGGGGGCAGGGGTGTTTTCAGCGTTATGACCCTGCAGGGCAGTGGTGTTTGTGTTGTGGATGGGATTGTTTGTTATTGCCATTTCATTATTTCCGTATTCGCGAGCCGTTCATCGCACGCTGCGCGCCCAAACGGACATCGGCGGAGAAGGCTACTCGTTAGCGAAAGTGCGCGTATTAACCGCGCAGCATGTGGTTCATATCTTGTGGGCGCAGTGCTGTGTCAGACGCCGATGTGTCCTGCTTGGCGATGATATCGCCAATCCGCTCTTCCCAAGCGCGGGTCAAGGTATCAAGCCCGGCAATGTGTTCCTGAAGAGATCCCGGTTCGATGGCGTCAATTCGCATTTTATGTTCGATGATGATGGCATCGGTTTCGGGGTGGATGGCTAGTGTTGCGCCATAGGTGTCCTGCCACAAATAATTGCCTTGAAGCATGGTTCCATAAATCACGGCTTGGTGTTTTTCTTCGACTGGGGGCAGGGCCGAGACCATCAATAGCAGATCTTCGGATTCAAGATATTCAAGGTGAATGTCGTTGCCATCATCAATGTTTAAAATGCAGTGGTTATTTTCATCCAACGCCAGTTCGGCCATGCCAAGCTGTTGACCGAGTTCTGCGAAAAGTGCCTGGATTGCTGTGAGTGACATTTTTGAACGGCTTTCCTGTTTTGCGTGAGTACAACATCACTGTGTTCTGATCTGCATTATAAATTGAGTCACAAAACAGGCCGATGGGTTCCGTAAAAACGGTATATCGGCCAAAAAAAACGGATATTCCACGTGGAATACCCGTTGTGAGGCGCAGAGTTTTGGGCGTGCGTCAGTTTAATCCAATCCGAGTTCTTGCCTGTTCGTTACAAGAATCTCTCGTTCGACAATTGTTTCCGCAATTTGTTGAATGTCGTCGCGGATAGTCGTCTTGTCGAATTTATCATTGAAAACCTGCTTCTGAATATATTCCTGCGCACCGCCTAATTTGGTAATGAGGGTTTCGGCTTTCGCCGTTTTTTCCGCGTCGCTGCTTTCCTTTTTTAAATCTTTGCACGCTTGCTGAATTTCCTCTGCTCTGGGGGCGTCTAGATTGATTATCGAGTTCTCGGAAAACTCGTCAAAATTTTCACCGTCAGAAATGAATTTTTCGACGATCGCCACGAGGTTGTTTACTTCTTGCGGACTGGCTTTAACAGCACCGCTGCAATATGGTTTCACAGCTTGCAAGAACTCGAAATCCACTTGGAGAGCATTTTTTGTCCTGATGCTTTCTACAAATTGTGTGGCTTCAGGATCTTTCATTGTTGTGGTGACGTCAGACGATAGGCCGCTAAAGATCTCTTCAAACTTGTCGTTAATGCGTTTTTCTTTGTTGGCGGCCACCTCGGCGACGGTTTCGTTTTCAATAAAAACCGCTGCTTTCGATTTTAAGTCTTGAAGTTCTTGGAATAGTTCTTCGCGTCCCGCTCGCTCTTCATCGTAATTTCGTGTTTGATGATCGTGGCCAAACATGGAACAAAGAAGCTTGCTTGTTTTCTGTTCTACCTTTTGGGTTAAGAGTGTTTCTTCGTGAGCTTTTGCAAGCTTGTCGTTCTCGCTGAGGGTGGTGCGTACTTCCGTGCGCAATGTTGTCAGGTTCTTTTTTGAGAACACTTTGGTCTCGCGGTCCCACTTGTGGTTCGCCAGTTTTTTGGTCAATACAGCCAAGCCACGCTCACCACACGAGGTTCTGATCTGTGATTTCAGGTCGTTGAGCTGCGTATTATGCTTTTTCTGTGCAATATGCTTTCGGCTGGTCAGGCTTACGAATTGTTTTGTCACCCACAAAAACTTCTTTTTTAAAGATCCAACGCCACGCGCTTTGACGCCGTTATCGGTGGCAGCGGGGGTGTTGGTTGGGGCGTTTGTCGTCGCTGTCAGATTGGTTTTGGGAGGATTATTTATTATTGCCACTTTTTTCTCCTGTATGCTCGCATCGCGTGTTGCTTTGGTCGTCGCAATTTCGTGATCATTAGCATTGAGTGGCGCGAAATACAGTTTCGGTTCCAAAAGTACCTTCGTTCTTAGATGCCACTGTGCCTTACGCGCCGTTTCCGCGACTAAATTTTGGCGATGGAAAATGCGTGATGTCGTGGTGCTTCGCGGTTAAAGGGCATTCATAAAAGTGGAATGAAGGGCTGTTTTTTTAATTTAGAATTATCTGATCGAGCGTAATTTTGTTGGTTTGCGCTGTGGGGTTAACTCTATTTTTACGTCTTTGTGTGCTTCTAGGACGGTAGTATTGCGCGGTTTTCGGCTTTGTTGGGCTCTAAGTGCTTGATAAGTCGATATGATAACGTATGTTGTTTTCATATTTCGAAGCCGAAATAAATGTTTTGGGCCAGGTTTTTGGCTTGTTTCGCACGGGCAGGGGTAAATGTCGTCAACGTCACCGGTTTTTTACCGCCTAAAGCAGGCTGTCGCGCCGGTCATCGCATTTACAGTTATGACATACTTCATCTTCCACAGCGTGGAAGGTGATCGTGGTTTGCTGGCCTATTGGTCGATGCAAGACCGTGTTGCCAATATTGCCGTTGTGCGTGACGAAACCACCCAAAAGCGCAAAGACCTTGAACAGCATGTCGTGTCCTTGCGGGCCAAGCACCTTGATCCGGATTTGCTCGACGAGCGTGCGCGCGCGATGTTGAATGCTGCGCATCCTGATGATGTGATTATTTTCCATCATGATGGCTATGCCGACACCGAAGTAATTACGGCACGCAAATAGTCCGGACGACTGTTCGATATATCTTACGCATTATATCCTGCACATTTTAAAGCTGCCTTGGTGAGCGTTGTCCATGCCGCGGGCGAGGGGAACCTGGATCGGGAATCCGGGCGGTGTCATGATGCCTGTTTTGCGGTTTCTTGTTCCATTTTGGCGTAAATATCCCCGTATCGATGAAAATTTCTAGTTGTGAAACATTGGCAGTAATAAAAGCTTATCGGTAACGAATTGTTTCAACTGACTTTTGCTTTGCGGGGTTGATAGGAAACAAAACAGTTGAGAGCGTTGATATTGAATGCCTTCTGGGGTTGTTTTGGGTCTTCTACGGCTATGCGGTATTATGTTTGTCAAAGCACAGCATTTGTGACGTGGGGGAATGAACGGATTTTAAAGGATCGCCCCAAGTAGCTGAAAACCCTTAAAATCTGCATATTTGTCAAATCGCAAAAATTAACCAATATCTGGTTTATTGGTGATTGTGCGTTGCAAAACAACGGTTTATTCAAAGTTAGATTACTTGCCCTTCTGCGTGGTTTTCGTTAGTTATTTCGGTGGTCCAGTACCGAATTAAGCGCTCATACATGATGCTTAAGCGACAGCCATCCACCGGGAGGAAACATGGCGACCACGAAACGCAAACGTGCCACTACGCGCGCCGACAATCAGGCGAGCAGTGACGATCTCCTCAAATATTACCGTGAAATGCTTCTGATCCGACGCTTTGAAGAAAAAGCCGGTCAGTTGTATGGCATGGGTCTCATCGGTGGCTTCTGTCACCTTTACATCGGGCAGGAAGCCGTTGTTGTTGGCATGCAAGCTGCTGTCACAGGCGACGATGGCATTGTCACCAGTTACCGCGACCACGGCCACATGCTGGCATGTGGTATGGATGCGGGCGGCGTGATGGCCGAGCTGACAGGCCGCGAAGGCGGCTATTCCCAAGGTAAGGGCGGCTCGATGCACATGTTCTCCAAGGAAAAGAATTTCTATGGCGGGCACGGCATTGTTGGCGCACAGGTTCCGTTGGGAACCGGCATTGCCTTTAATTACAAATATCGCGGTGAAGACAAGGTCTGCCTGACCTATCTTGGTGACGGTGCTGTCAACCAGGGTCAGGTCTATGAGTCCTTTAACATGGCGTCACTCTGGCAGCTTCCGGTGATTTATTGCATCGAGAACAACCAGTATGCCATGGGCACATCGACCCAGCGTCACTCATCCAGCCCTGATCTGTATCAGCGCGGTATGGCTTATGGCATTCCGGGTGAACAGGTTGATGGTATGGATGTTCTGGCCGTTAAGGCGGCTGGTGAACGCGCCGTTGCACATTGCCGCGAAGGCAAAGGGCCTTATATCCTTGAGCTGAAAACGTATCGTTACCGCGGTCATTCAATGTCGGATCCTGCGAAATATCGCACCAAGGACGAACTCGACAAAATGCGCAAAGAGCACGACCCGATCGATATGGTCAAAAAGCTTTTGATTGATGGCAACATCGTTGACGAAGCAGGCCTGAAAGACATCGATAAGGAAGTGAAAGGCGAAGTCGCAAAAGCGGCCGAGTTCGCACAGAACAGCCCGGAACCAGATGTTTCGCAGCTGTTTACCGATATTCTGATCGACGCGTGATCGCGACCCATCGCGAACCGCTTTTGAACGATTTTTCCCGGGAGAGAGGGAACAATGCCGATTGAAGTTTTGATGCCGGCGCTGTCGCCGACCATGACCGAAGGCACGCTTGCCAAATGGATTGCCAAGGAAGGCGACACTGTCGCATCCGGGGATGTCCTTGCAGAGATTGAAACCGACAAAGCAACGATGGAAGTCGAAGCTGTCGAAGAAGGTACTCTGGGCAAGATCGTGATCGCCGAAGGGACCGAAAATGTTTCGGTCAATGCAGTCATTGCGTACATTCTTGAAGAAGATGAAGACGCATCTGCCCTTGATAACGTTTCTGCATCGTCTGGCGGGTCTTCTGCCAAATCAGAAGAGAAATCATCTGAGAAAAAAGACGAAGAAGACGACGCACCGAAAGCCAGCAAGTCAAATGCGGCCCCGGTCAGTGCAAGTGGCGCGATTGAGCGTTCGGAATCTGATCCGCGTGCAATGAGCGTTATGAACTCCACCCAGGACGAGAAAAGCTATTCCAGCTTTAAATCTCAGTCCGTGCGTGAGGCCCTGCGTGATGCAATGGCCGAAGAAATGCGCAGCGACGAGAACGTCTTTGTGATGGGTGAAGAAGTTGCGCAATACGAGGGGGCTTATAAAGTTACCCAAGGGTTGCTCAATGAATTTGGTGACAAGCGTGTTGTCGATACGCCGATCACCGAGCAAGGCTTTGCTGGTCTTGCGACCGGTTCGGCGTTTATGGGCCTGCGCCCGGTTGTTGAGTTTATGACGTTCAACTTTGCCATGCAGGCAATTGACCAGATCATCAACTCGGCTGCCAAAACGTTGTACATGTCTGGCGGCCAGCTTGGTTGCCCGATCGTGTTCCGTGGCCCGAACGGGGCGGCGGCACGCGTTGGTGCCCAGCACTCGCAGTGTTATGCATCTTGGTATGCACATTGCCCGGGCTTGAAAGTGATTGCACCGTATTCAGCAGCAGATGCAAAAGGCCTTCTTAAGGCGGCCATCCGCGATCCGAACCCGGTGATCTTCCTTGAAAACGAAATCATGTATGGTCAGAGCTTTGACGTTCCTGACGATGACGATTTCGTCCTGCCGATTGGTCAGGCCAAAATTGAACGCGAAGGCACCGATGTAACCATCGTTGCTTTCTCGATCATGGTGGGCAAAGCGCTTAAGGCGGCTGATCAGCTGGCAGAGCAGGGTATCTCGGCCGAAGTCATCAACCTGCGTACCATCCGTCCGTTGGATGTGAACACCATTGTGCGCTCGGTGATGAAAACCAACCGCATTGTCACCTGTGAAGAAGGGTGGCATTTCGCCGGTATCGGCGCTGAAATCGCGTCGGCGGTTATGGAACATGCCTTTGATTACCTGGATGCGCCGGTTGCGCGTGTTACGGGCGAAGACGTTCCGATGCCGTATGCTGCAAATCTTGAAGCGCTTGCGCTTCCGCAAGAGCAGCACATCGTCGATGCGGCCAAGGCCGTTTGCTATCGCTAAGTGATACGGACAGGGGCAGGTGCGTTCATCAAACGCGCCGCCCCGTTACCGGGAGAATGGGTTCATGCCTGTAAAAGTATTGATGCCGGCGCTGTCGCCGACCATGACCGAAGGCACCTTGGCAAAATGGCACGTCAAGGAAGGTGATACCGTTGAGTCGGGCGATGTCATCGCCGAAATCGAAACCGATAAAGCCACGATGGAAGTTGAAGCCGTCGACGAAGGCAAAATCGGTAAGATCCTTGTTTCTGAGGGCAGCGAAGGTGTTGCCGTCAACGAGGTGATTGCACTTCTGCTTGAAGAAGACGAAGACGAAAGTGCGCTTGAAGGGGCTGATACCTCTGCCGCCGATACGTCTGGTTCTGGTTCGAAAGACGCCGAAGAGTCCAAAGACAAAGCACCGGCCAAAGAAGAGAAATCTTCTGATTCATCTTCGTCAAAAGGTTCCGCACCAGCCGCCCCGGTTTCGGGTGGTGAGCGTGTTAAGGCAAGCCCGCTTGCGCGGCGTATTGCGTCGAACGAAGGTGTTGATATCGCGTCTATTGATGGTTCTGGCCCGCGTGGTCGTGTTGTTAAACGTGACGTCGAAGCCGCCATGTCGTCTAAGTCGTCGGAGAAGAAATCCGATGCAGAGGCAACTTCGTCCTCTTCACAGGAAACTTCGAAATCTGGTGCATCTGCACCAGCAGCGTCTGGTTGGAACCCGGATTTGACCGGCCTTCCGGAATACGAGGAAATCCCGAACAGCGGCATGCGTAAAACCATTGCGCGTCGCCTGACGGAATCCAAACAGCAGGTTCCGCATTTCTATCTGACGGTCGATTGCGAGCTCGACAATCTGTTGGCAACGCGCAAGCAGTTGAATGAAAAAGCGGGCGAGGGTGTTAAAATCTCGGTCAATGACTTTGTCATTCGCGCCGTATCGATTGCCCTTAAACGTGTTCCAGCAGCCAATTCGATCTGGACCGACAAAGCGACCCTTCAGTGCAAGAAACAGGATATCTCGGTGGCGGTTGCCATTGAGGGTGGCCTGATCACGCCGGTTGTGCGCGATGCTGGTTCCAAAGGGCTTGCTGAAATTTCGAGCGAGATGAAATCACTGGCCGGTAAGGCACGTGACGGCAAACTTAAGCCAGAAGATTATCAGGGCGGGACGTTCTCTGTTTCGAACCTTGGTATGTTTGGCATTAAAGAGTTTTCTGCCATCATCAACCCGCCGCAGGGCTGCATTCTTGCGGTCGGCGCGGGCGAGCAGCGCCCTGTTGTTAAGGACGGGGCCCTTGCCATTGCAACTGTGATGAGCTGTACGCTTTCTGTTGACCACCGTGCGGTCGATGGCGCGGTCGGTGCGCAGTTCATGGCCGAATTCAAAAAGCTGATTGAAGATCCAATGAGCATGTTGCTCTAAGGGTCCAAAGTTGCGCGGGGACTTTAATTAGTCCCCGCAAGCATTTGAATTTTAAGACCTGCGACCGGTGACGGGCAGGCGAAGGAGATCCTACGATGGCGGATAGCAATTTCGACGTAATCGTGATTGGTGCAGGTCCGGGTGGTTATGTAACCGCAATCCGTGCTGCCCAGCTTGGCCTGAAAACGGCCGTTGTTGAACGTGAACATCTTGGCGGTATTTGCCTGAACTGGGGCTGTATCCCGACCAAGGCGTTGCTGCGTTCAGCCGAAGTTTATCGCAATATGAACCACGCCAAGGAATATGGCCTTTCCTGTGAAAAGGCGTCCTTTGACCTTCATGCTGTTATCCAGCGGTCGCGTGGGGTTTCCAAGCAGCTTTCAGGTGGCGTTGGTCATCTGCTGAAAAAGAACAAAGTTACGGTCATCAATGGCGAAGCCAAATTTGATGGTCCGAAAAAGATCGTTGTGTCTGGTAAGGATGAAGGCACCTATACCGCCAAGCATTACATCATTGCCACCGGTGCACGTGCCCGCTCGCTGCCAGGGCTTGAGCCCGATGGCAAAGTGGTTTGGGAATACAAAAAGGCGATGACGCCTGATAAAATGCCCAAAAGCCTGCTTGTGGTCGGTTCTGGCGCGATTGGTATTGAATTTGCCAGCTTCTACCACACCATGGGTGCGGATGTGACTGTGGTTGAAATCATGCCGCAGATCATGCCGGTCGAAGACAAAGAAATCGCCGGTCTTGCGCAGAAAATGCTGACCAAGAGCGGGATGAAAATCCTGACCGAAGCCAAGGTTGCCAATCTGAAACGCAATGCTGATAACGTTGTTGTGACGGTTGAAGGTAAAGACGGCAAGAAACAGGAAATCACCGTTGATCGTGTGATTTCGGCTGTTGGTGTGATCGGCAATACTGAAAATCTTGGTCTTGAAAGCACGAAGGTTAAAGTTGATCGCAATGTGATTGATGCCGACGAGTTTTCGCGTACCGCAGAACCGAACATTTATGCCATTGGCGATGTTGCAGGCCCACCGATGCTGGCACACAAAGCCGAGCATGAAGGTGTGATCTGTGTCGAGAAAATTGCCGGTGTTAAAAATGTTCACCCGATTGATCCGCTTAAGATCCCGGGTTGCACATATTGCCATCCGCAGGTCGCCAGTGTTGGCCTGACCGAAGCCAAGGCAAAAGATGCGGGCTACGACGTGAAAGTCGGTAAGTTCCCGTTCATTGGCAATGGCAAGGCAGTTGCACTGGGCGAGGCCGAAGGCATGGTGAAAACCGTGTTTGATGCCAAGACCGGTGAATTGCTGGGCGCACACATGGTTGGTACCGAAGTCACCGAGCTTATTCAGGGCTTTGTCGTGGCGATGGGGCTTGAGACGACGGAAGAAGATTTGATGCATACGGTCTTCCCGCATCCGACCCTTTCGGAAATGATGCATGAGTCGGTCCTTGACGCCTATGGGCGTGCGATCCACTTCTAATTTATTGCGTTTTACCGGGCGAACATGCCCGGTATGACGAAAATTAAAGAATGTCGGTTTGACAAATACGTGGCGTGGCGGCACATTGCCGCCCGTCCAATCCTTCGGAGGTCACTCTATGTCGACGGCGCAAAACGAAGCCAAAGCACTTCGTCACCCGGAAAAGCAGAAACGCCCGGATCGTCCATCGGGACGCAAGCCGTCCTGGATTCGTGTGAAAGCGCCAACCTCCAAGGGATATCAGGAAACCCGCGAACTTGCGCGTGGCCTGAACCTTCATACGGTGTGTGAAGAAGCCGCATGCCCGAATATCGGCGAATGCTGGCAGAAAAAACACGCATCCTTCATGATCATGGGCGATACCTGCACACGTGCATGTTCGTTCTGTAACGTGAAAACCGGGATGCCAAACGCGCTAGACCCGTTTGAACCGGAAAACTTGGCGATGGCGGTTGCCGACATGCAGCTTAAGCATGTGGTGATCACGTCTGTTGACCGCGATGATCTTGCCGATGGCGGGGCAGCCCATTTTGCCCGCGTGATCGAGGCAATCCGTCACAAATCGCCAGAAACCACCATTGAAATTCTAACGCCAGATTTCCGCGATAAGCCGGGTGCGGTTGAAATTGTCGTCAAGGCCCGTCCGGATGTGTTTAACCACAATCTGGAAACGGTTCCGCGTCTTTATACCCACATCCGTCCGGGGGCGCGTTATTACCAGTCGCTGCGTATTCTTGATCGGGTCAAACAGATTGATCCGACCATCTTTACCAAATCTGGCCTGATGGTTGGATTGGGTGAAGAACGCAAAGAACTGTCGCAGGTGATGGATGACCTTCGGGTGGCGGATGTCGATTTCCTGACAATCGGCCAGTATTTGCAGCCAACCCTGAAGCATGAGCCGGTTGATCGTTTCGTCACGCCAGACGAATTTAACGATTACGCGTCTATGGCGCGCGGCAAGGGCTTTTTGATGGTGTCTGCAACGCCGCTGACGCGGTCGAGCTACCACGCGGACCGTGACTTTGAACAGCTGCGTGAAGCCCGTGAGAAGAAGCTGGCGGCGGCTGAGCAGGCCAAGGTAAAAGCAGCGCAGTCCACGACCGCCGCAGAATAATTTACAACCACGCTATTTTAAGCAGTTACACGCCACGATAAGGGGAGACATCGAGTGCCGACGCATGCAGAGCGCAGAAAGCTGCCTTATACGCCGGAACAACTCTTTGCACTTGTCGAGGATGTCGATTCCTACTCGGAGTTTTTGCCGTGGTGCGTGGCATCGCGCGTGCGCAGCCGCGTCGGTGACGTTCTTACCGCTGATCTTGTGATCGGCTTTAAGATGTTTCGCGAGAAATACACATCCAAAGTCACCTTGCAGCGCCCGCATCGCATTGATGTGGAATATCTGCAAGGGCCGTTCAAGTATCTGAATAATCATTGGATTTTTGAACCAGACGAGGATGGCGGAACCTGTCTTGATTTCTTCGTTGATTTTGAATTCCGATCCGCACTTTTGCAAAAGATGATCGGGATGGTGTTTAACGAAGCGGTCAAAATGATGGTCGGGGCGTTTGAAACCCGGGCCCGCGAAGTGTATGGCGCGCCGCAGCAAACGATTTCAAAAGACTGATTTCAAATTTTGATTTCTAACGCTTTGCGCAAAACGTAAAGCGTTCGGTTCAGAAGAGCAGCTATCTGTAGATGCCTTTGGGCAACTAGGTAGCGTCTTGCTGTGCGGTGTTAAGCATTTCTGCGATCATGTCAAAGGCTTGCAAGATGGTGGCCTTGCGCACCGAATGGCGATCACCGGCAAAGACTTCGTGATGGGTGCGGGTAGGGCGACCTTTGCCTGCACAGCCAAAATGCACCAAGCCAACCGGTTTTTCTTTTGATCCGCCGCCGGGGCCGGCGATACCGGTTACAGATACTGCAATCGTGGCGTTTGGCGCGCGCTGCAATGCGCCTTCGCACATGGCCTTTGCCACGGGTTGCGATACAGCGCCGTGATCGGCCAGCAAGGAGTTGGTTACGCCGATCAGGTCGTGCTTTGCTTCGTTGGAGTAGGTGACAAATCCGCAGTCAACCACGGACGAGCTGCCATCAACCGCGGTCAGCGCGCCGGTGATTAAGCCACCAGTGCACGATTCAGCCGTTGCGATCATGACGCCGTGTTTGTTGCACTGATCAATCAAATCGCGGGCCGCGACGAAAATTTTCTGATCAATGATCATGCAAATCCCCCGGCGATGAAGTAATTCAGGCCAGCAAGCACGATCATGGCAAAGACTGCGGCGACGACATCATCGCACATGATTCCAAAACCGCCGCCAACGCGCCGGTCAACCCAGCCGACGGGCCACGGTTTTAAAACGTCAAACACCCGGAACGCGACAAAGGCGGTAAACAGCCACGCCAGATCAATCCAGCCATTGCCAAGGGGGATCACCATCAGGCAAAGCCATTGTGCGACAACTTCGTCGATCACAATTTCGCCCGGATCATGCACACCGATCATGTGGCTGTAGCGATCGGCAATGAAGATGCCGACGATGAAAACGATGATGCTGGCAATGAGCAGGGCGGGGTTGCCGCCATAGGCCCATAGGAGCCAGCCAAAGGGCAAAGCAGCAAAAGATCCCGCGGTGCCCGGTGCTTTGGGGCTTTTTCCGCTATAGAACCAGGTCGCAGAGCAAGTGATCAAAAAACGGAAAAAAGACATTGGTGATCCGCACATTAGCTATGGAAGATGGCCTTAAGTACCATAGCACAGCACCTGACCGGGGAAATTTTTGAAGTTAAGGCTACGTTAACATGCTTGCTTGAAAGGCGCGTAACAGGTAGCGTAACAATTATACTAAAAAAATATTGTCAGCGGGGCGACTAAAAACAATACGTGGTCGAGGGTCTTGATTACGTGAGTGCGGGCAAATAGGGGTTGAATACTGAATATGTCGGCGTTTGAACGCGTACGTCATTTGGTGGATAAATGGTTTCCTGATCGGCAGATCCTGGTTCGGTCAAATGATTCTGTTTACCAGCTTAGACTTGGAAAATACGCGCAGCTTGGATTGGCTTCGTTGGGGATCGCTGCGATTACGTGGTCTGTTGGTGTGTCGGGATACAGTTTGTATCTTGATCAGCGACTTGCGCTGCGCGAACGCCAGTTGTTCCGCAGTGAGCTATCGTACAACCAGTTAATCACCCGTGTGACCGAAAGCCAGCGACGTTTCGGTGAAATCACCACCCAGATGGAAGGTACGCACCGTAACCTTCTGTCGATGGCGGAAAAGAACATGCAGCTTCAAGCGCGTGTTCAGGATTACACATCGAAGCTTGAAAGTAGCGAAAAAGAGAAGACCCGTATTTCTGCGCTGCGGACCTCGATGGATAATCAGATGTCAGCCCTGCAAGGGCAGATTGATGGCATCACCAACCGCAATATGGCGCTGCGCGATGAGTTGGAAACGGTTGAAACGGTGATGTCGCGCGTGATGCGCGAACGCGATCAGGCAAGCCAGCGGGCCAAAAAGCTGCAGGCAGAACTGGCTGACGCCCATCAGCGGATTGCCGATCTGCATACCATCCAGCAGCAGGCATTGCAGCGTGTTGCCCAGACAGCCGACAGCACCATTCTTGATCTTGAGAATGTTCTTGAAATGACCGGCTTGCAGGAACAGGACTTTATTTTACCACCGATGAAACCCGTCGAGCCGGGCGTTGGTGGACCGTTCGAGGCGTTTGAGCCCGAACACCCGCAGGACGAAGAATTCGTCAGCACCGCTGTGGCCTTGGCCGATCGTATGGATCACCTTGCCAATTTGAACGAGCGCGTGTTGCAAACCCCGATAGGGGAGCCAGCGGCGGTTTATTATCTTTCCAGCCCGTTTGGAAAGCGCAAGGATCCGTTTAACGGAAAATGGGCGTTCCATTCGGGGGTCGACCTTGCCGGGCCGATCAAAACAGAAATCTTTGCAACAGCACCGGGAAAAGTGGTGCATGCAGGGTGGAGTGGTAAATACGGGAAGATGGTCGAGGTTGACCATGGGAATGGCGTTCATACCCGTTTTGGCCATTTATACAAGGTCCTCGTTAAGAAGGGCGACGAAGTAGGATATCGAGACGTCGTAGCATTGATGGGAAGTACCGGTCGGAGTACCGGAAGCCATGTCCATTACGAAGTCTTGGTTAATGACAAACCGGTTAATCCGATCAAGTTCATTGAGGCGGGACGTTATGTTTTCAAAAGCGAGCAAGACGAAGCAGACGGCAGCAAATAGTCACGGTGGTTCCACCGAGAAAAAGGGCGGCCTTTCGGTTATTAATGCGGATCTTCGGGTGACCGGCGATCTGGTTTCAGAATCTGATGTTCAGGTTGATGGTTCGGTGAATGGCGACATTCGCACACGAACGTTGACCATTGGCCAATCTGGCGAAGTGCGCGGCGAAATCATCGCCGATAAAATTCGCATTTGTGGCACAGTCATCGGGCAAGTTCGCGCACGTGACGTTTCACTGGCAGATACCGCGCGCATGATGGGCGATATCCTTCATGAAAGCCTGTCGATTGAGCCGGGTGCGCATATCGAAGGCCATTGCCGCCGGATCGAAGGTGCAGCCGAAGAAAGCGGCCTTACGGTCATTCAGGCCGGACAAGTTGTCGCGTCGCACGTCAAAAAAGAACAAAGCAAATAAGCACTTTTGGGCATAACGGATGACGGGGTCGTCTGATTGTGAACCGTGTAGTGTGCAAATGAAAAGGCAGGCCAAAGTGGCCTGCCTTTTGTGTTTTATGCATAAATCCCGATCTACTGACGGGGCCGGATGCATCAGAGCGCAAGTGCCTAGTTACTGTGCGTGCAACCGCCAAATCACGCCAAGCGCGCTCACGTCCCCGTCACAAGCGCGATCAGGCTTTTTGTGGCGTCGCGACCATGGGCAGCAGTTCGTCCAGCCCGTTTAGGACAACATCCGCCTTATGCGACAGGCGTTCCACCGGTTGTTTGGTGCGATTGATCCATGCGGTGCGGAAGCCAAAATGACCAGCACCGGCAATATCCCAACCATTTGACGACTGGAATGCGATTTCATCTGGTTCAAGTTCGAGCTGATCGACCGCCAACTGATAGACATCCGGGTGGGGTTTGTAGGTTTTAAGATCATCGACGCAGATGATCTGATCAAATAATCCAAGAATGCCCGATGATTTTGCCGCCGAAATCAGCATGTGCTTGGCGCCATTTGACAGGATGGCCAGCTTGTGGCCCTGTGATTTCAGGGCTTCGAGCGTTTCGACAACTTCGGGGAATGTATCAAGCGACAGATAGGTTTCCATTAGCTTGGAGCGTAAGACCGGGTCTTTTTTACCGATTTGTTCCAAGGCGAAATCAAGTGCATCGCCGGTAACGGTCCAAAAATCGGTGAATTCCCCCATTAGACTGCGCAGCCAGGTGTATTCAAGTTGCTTTTGCCGCCATACATGGGACAGGAGCTCGGCTTCTTCGCCGACACTGTCGCGCAACTTGGTCACGGCAGAGCCAACGTCAAAAAGGGTACCGTAAGCATCAAATACAAATGCGCGGCAGGATGACAGTTCTTTATCGGACATTTTTTCGACCTTCTCTGACAAGCAGCAGTGGATCAAATATGGTGCGATGGTGGTCCATACGCAAACAGGCGGGGGTGCCGATTTGCGTATCGGATAAATCTATTTGCCAGGCGTGCTATCACTTTGTCCCATCGCAATTTCGTCGCGGGCAAAACGCTTGCGATAGACATAGGTTCCCTCCATGACGCGCTGAACATAGTTTCGCGTTTCGCTGTAAGGGATCATTTCAATCCAGTCGACAAGGTCAACTTCGGGATCACGTGGATCACCATATTCGTTGATCCATTGGCGCACACGGGTTGGACCGGCGTTATAGCTGGCGATTGTCAGGGCTTCTGAGCCGTCCCAGCGATCCAGTAAGCGCTTAAGATAGACGCGCCCCAAGGCGATGTTAAATGCCGGGTCTTCGGTCAGGCGGGACGTTTCGTATTCAAGATCAAGCGATTTCGCCATGCGTTTTGCCGTTGCCGGCATCAATTGCATCAAGCCACGCGCCCCGGCCGATGAAATGGCATTGGGGTTAAACAGGCTTTCCTGACGGATAATCGCATGCACAAGGCCCGGATCCGGGTTGCGACCCATCGGAACCTGTTCATGGATCGGGTAGGCGGCATCAAGATAACCGCTGCCGGTACGGATGCTGCGCTTGGCTGCAATAATGCCAAGATCGGCCCGGCCATATTCACGGGCAAGATTGGTCGCCATCGCCAGATATTCTGGTTCGTCATGTTCGTAAACCAACGCCATGATGAACGGACGAATGATATTGCCAAGGCCAAGCTCGCCGAGTTTGCGGACAACCTGTGTCAGTTCCTGATTTTCAAAATCAGCACGCTGTTCGGCGGTTGGAACTGGCTGAATGACCGAATAGGTTGGTTTTTCGCCAAGCGCCTTAATGGCCAACTGGCCATAGAAGGTATGGGCGTGTTCGGCAGCCAGTGCATACCAGTGACGTGCGCGTTCGGTGTCGCCAAGCTTTTCACTTGCGCGGCCCGCCCAATAAGCCCCACGGGATAAGCTGATTGGGTATTGCACCACGTCATAAAGATTTTGGAAGTGGGTCAGCGCGATATCGGCATCGCCCAAAAATTCAAGCGCGATCCAACCGGCATACCATTCGGCTTCTGCAATGTCGGCCGCGTCGGTCTGACCATGATTGGCAACCAGACGATAAGCATCGGTAATGTGACCCTTTTGCAGGGCACGGCGGGCCAAGATCGCCTTTTCGAGCCACCAATATTGCGGGCGGATCGAAATGTATGCCAGGTCGTTTGCCTGTGACAGCAACAGATCGCGGGCTTCTTGGTCGCGGTCCTTGATCCGGCGCCAGCGCACACGTTCATAGATCAGGCCGGGATCGTTGCGATATTTTTCAGGAACGCTATTGATGGCGGCATCGACACCGTTGCTCATGGCGCGCAATGCTGCGCGGGCCTTTGCCAGCAGGCGGTAATCGTCGCTGACATAGTCCATTGTGCGCGACGCCGGGCCAAGACGGCCTTCCCAAAGCAGACGGTCGAGCCGTTTCTGGTGGGTTTCCTGATCGATATATTCTGCGTAGCGATCAAGGAAGCGGCGTTCTTGCCCGCGGCCGAAGTTTTCGTTGATCCAGCTGTTGCGGACCAAGGCGGTTGCCGCAGAGATTTGACCCGCAGTTAACAGAGCCTTGATCTGGCGCGTCGCACCATCCGCCGTGACGGGGGCAGAGCGTTTGAACCATGCCAGAATGTCCGCGTCAGGCACCGCATCGGTCATGGCTTCTTCAGCGCGTTGACGCAGGCGTGACTGACTGGGCCATTTGGGGTTGGCGTCGATAAAGGTGGTGATTTCTTCGAAGCTGCGACCGGAATTTGGTGCGACAAGCCACATCCACTCGGCGGCTTTTTGCAGCAACGGATCATTGAAATTTGGCAGCAACTCTTGGAACGTTTCGGTGCGCCCGTTTTCGAGCGCCTCCAGAAACGCGTTTAGCCGCGCCCGACTGACCGCCGAAAAAGCCGGCGAGGGCGGTTGCGTTCGCAGAATGTTGTCATCGGTTGCTTCCGCTTGTGCCGGGTTTGCGGTCGGCATCAGCGATAAGAAGCCCAGTGCCAATGCGCAGACCGAAATCTTGCGGAAAGACGCTTGCGCCATGTTTGTTGTCCCCTCGTGCCTCTCGGCAACTTATACTCTTATAGTCTTGTGTATTATGGCAGTGAATTTGCCAAAAGCCAAACAGTCCTCGTCGGAAATTGCAACCTCAAACGCAGAACCGAATTATTAATGTATACAGTGCTTGCGGGAATAGCGAACAGCCGCTATTTTCGCGTCCGCTTTCAATCCATCCAAGATTTGGAGATCTCTATGTTTACGGGTTCTATTACCGCTTTGATCACACCGTTCGACCGCGATGGTGCGATTGACGAAAAGGCGTTCCAAAATTTTGTGGATTGGCAGCTTAAACAGGGCACGACAGGTGTTGTGCCTGTCGGAACCACCGGTGAATCGCCGACCCTGAGCCATGCTGAACACCATCGTGTGGTTGAACTGGCACTTGAAGTTGCCAAGGGGCGCGGCCCGGTTATCGCCGGTACAGGGTCAAATTCGACCGCAGAAGCCATTTCGCTGACCCGTCATGCGCAGAATGCCGGTGCGGATGCCGCACTTGTTGTGACACCGTATTACAACAAGCCTACGCAGGCTGGCCTGCACGCGCATTACAAAGCCATTCATGATGCGACCGATATTCCGATTGTGATTTACAACATTCCGGGCCGGTCGATTGTTGATATGTCGGTTGATACGATGGCGGCGCTTTCGAAATTGCCGCGTATTGTTGGCGTTAAAGATGCGACCAGTGATCTGGAACGTCCGGCACTGACCCGTTTGGCAGCAGGGCCTGATTTCTGCCAGCTTTCGGGCGAAGACGGCACGATTGTTCCGTTCTTGGCACAGGGTGGCCACGGGTGCATTTCGGTTACGTCCAACATCGCGCCGAAACTGTGCTCTGATCTGCATGCGGCATGGGCAGAGCGGAACATTTCCAAGGTTCAAGAGTTAAACTATCGACTGATGCCCGTTCACAAGGCGATGTTCTGTGAATCAAGCCCCGGGCCGGTGAAATACGCCGCAGAACTTCTTGGCCTGTGTGGGCGCAACATGCGTCTGCCGATGGTCGAGATTGCCGATGAAACCAAACGCAAGGTCGAAGCCGCGCTTAAAGGCGCTGGTCTTCTCGGCCAATAAGCGATTAAAAGCGACTTATGGCACCCAAGAAAGAGACTGATAATAACAAGGTCGTCGCGCAAAACAGGCGAGCCCGCTTTGACTTTTTCCTTACGGAAACGTTCGAAGCCGGGATCGCTTTGCGTGGGACCGAGGTTAAATCGTTGCGCGATGGCAAGGGCAATATTCAGGAATCCTATGCCGAAGCCAAAAACGGCGAGGTCTGGCTGATCAACGCCTATATTCCTGAATATCAAAGCAAAATGCCGTTCGGCCACGAAGAGCGCCGTCCGCGCAAGTTGCTTTTGCATAAGCGCGAAATCACCAAAATGCATGACGCGCTGAACAAGAAGGGGTTCACCCTTGTTCCGGTAAAGCTTTATTTCAATGAACGCGGGATCGCGAAATTGGAAATGGCCATCGCCGAAGGTAAGAAAAAAGCCGATAAGCGCGAAGCGGTAAAAGCCCGCGATTGGCAGCGTGATAAAGCGCGTATCCTGCGTGATTTCGGCTGATTTCTGGTGTTGGCTGCTTGCCGCACGCGGATGCAAATTTGACCGTTTTTTACGAAATAATGCTTAAATGGCGTCGTCATGGTGAACATGTCGATGCCATTTTTCGTATCAGCTTGGAGTAAAGGAGATCTCTGTGACGCAGAACTTTAGTGGCAAGATCAAAGAAAAGCTGATTGCGGCAAAACAGAAATGGGCCGAAGACGGCCGTCTTTTGACCGGTGTCGCCGACGAAAAACGTGAAAATCGCCTGCCGCCGGGACAGCGATTGGTCACCGACTGGCCGGTTCTTGATTTAGGGATTACCCCGCATATCACCGCTGAGACCTTTAAGCTGACCATCAAGGGTGAGGTTGAAAATCCCCTTATTCTTGATTTTGCGGGACTTCTTGACTTGCCCCATGTTGAAGCGAAAAATGACATTCACTGCGTAACCAGTTGGTCGCGTTATGATAATCATTGGCAGGGGGTATCTGCATTGGCATTGGCCGATATTGTCAAACCAACCAGTGATGCGACGCATGTTTTGTTCACCGCCCATGATGGCTACACGACCAATGTGCGGATTGATCAGTTTCTTGATGATGATGTGTTGATCGCCCATCATTGGGAGGGAGAGCCCCTGAGCGAGGAGCATGGCGGCCCGGTTCGGGTGGTGATCCCGAAATTGTATTTCTGGAAAAGTGCCAAATGGGTGCGCGAGATTACTTTCGCCAAGGAAGATCACCCCGGATTTTGGGAAGAGCGCGGATATCACAATAACGCCGACCCGTGGGCGGAGGAACGATATGGATAATCACAATTCCCCAATTGGAAAACCGTTTCAATTCGTTGTATTGTTTTCACTTATTCTCGTAACAGTCATTTTTTCCGGGAGGGAGAGCATGGCGTCGGGTGATGCGCAGACAGCGTATGACTTTTCATTTCCTGCCATTGAGGGCGGGGAAATCGATCTTTCAGAGTATCGCGACAAGGTGATTTTGTTGGTGAATACCGCATCAATGTGCGGTTTTACGCCCCAATATACGGGCCTGCAAAAACTTTGGGATGATTACAGGGATGATGGTTTGATTGTCCTTGGTGTTCCATCAGGTGATTTCGGGGGGCAAGAATACGGCGATGACGCGTCCATTCTTGAATTCTGCGAGGTTAATTTTGATGTCGATTTTCCAATGACATCAAAAACCACTGTTAAGGGACTGGATGCGCATCCGTTCTTTAAATGGGCAGAACAAACCCTTGGTGCAGATAACGCGCCGCAATGGAACTTCCACAAATACCTGATTGGTCGCGACGGGGCCTTGATCGGAAGTTTCGATACCCGGGTTAAACCCGGCGATGACGAGGTGATTGACGCGGTTAAAGCTGGACTTGCTGCTGAAAGCTGATTTGCAGCGCTATTTTACGGTTTATGGGCGGCTTTGATTAACGCCGCCCATCCATAACGTCCAGGAAGGCAAGACCATATTGGTCGAGCTTTTTCACGCCGACACCGTTAATCGACGTCATATCTTCGAGGGTGCGGGGTTTGAAGCGGACCATTTCCCAAAGTGTGCGATCACTAAAGATGACATAAGGCGGCACGTTTTGGCTTGTTGCCAATTCACGGCGCATGGTGCGCAATCGTTCCCAAAGATCGCGGTCTTCTTCGGTTTCAAATTCCGTATCAAAATCGCGTAGGCGCCGGGTGGTCGCGCGTTTGCTTTCGCCCGGGTCTTTGCGCATTTCAACGACTTTTTCACCGCGTAGAATGGGTCGGGATTCCTCGGTCAGGTAAACCCCACCGTGTCCTTCGACATCGACTTGCAAATAGCCCATTGCCAGAAGTTGACGGAAGACGGATCGCCATTGCGGTTGGGCGATGTCTTTGCCGATGGCATAGACTGAAATCTTGTCATGGCCATTCTGGCGGATTTTTTCGGTTTTGCGGCCAATCAGAACTTCGATCACGTGGGCTGGGCCAAACCGTTGCCCGGTGCGATAAACCGCTGACAGGGCTTTGCGCGATGCATCGGTCGCATCCCATGTTTCAACCGGTTCAAGGCAGGTGTCGCAATTGCCGCACGGCTTGTGACTTTCTTCGCCGAAATAGGACAGGATCACTTGTCGGCGACATTTGGTGGTTTCGGCAAGGCCGACAAGGGCATCAAGTTTGCGCGATTCAATGCGTTTTTGGGCTTCTGGCGCGTCGGAGCCAAGCACCATACTGCGGATAGAGACGATGTCTGATAGGTCGTAATTCATCCATGCATTGGCCGGAAGCCCATCACGGCCAGCACGGCCGGTTTCCTGATAATAGGCTTCCATGCTTTTGGGCAGATTAAGATGGGCAACGAACCGCACGTTTGGTTTGTCGATTCCCATGCCAAATGCCACAGTGGCGCAAATGATCAGGCCGTCTTCGCGCAGGAACCGATCCTGATGATTTTGGCGCGTTTCCTGTGTCAGGCCTGCGTGATAGGGCAAGGCAGGGCGGCCATTATCGGTCAGCCATTGTGCGATGTCTTCGGTTTTGCGCCGCGACAGGCAATAGACAATTCCGGCATCTTCGGCGTGCTCGCGGTTAAGGAACGCCAACAGACGCTGTTTGGCATTGCCCTTGGTTTCAATCCGATAGGTGATGTTGGGCCGATCAAACCCGGTCAGGAAGCATTTTGCTTCGGTAAGGTGCAGGTTTTCGGCGATGTCTTTGCGGGTTGGGGCATCCGCCGTTGCGGTCAGCGCGATACGTGGCACATGTGCAAAGCGGGTCGGCAACAGATCCAGACGGCGATATTCCGGCCTGAAATCATGCCCCCATTGTGAAACACAGTGGGCCTCGTCAATCGCAAACAATGAAATGCTGATGCGTTCAAGAAGGTTTAGGAACCGGTCAGAAGCAAAGCGTTCGGGTGCGACATAAAGTAAATCAATATCACCATCGATTGCGCGGGCTTCGATTTCGCGCGCGGCATCCGGGGCCAGCGTCGAATTAATAAAGGCGGCCTTCACACCCAATTGGTTAAGCGCGTCGACCTGATCTTTCATGAGGGCGATCAAGGGCGATACGACAATCGCCGTGCCGGGGCGACACAGGGCAGGGACCTGATAACACAGGGACTTACCGCCACCTGTTGGCATCAAGACCAACGCATCGTTGCCGGCAATGACGTGATCGATGACTTCGGCCTGTTGGCCACGGAAACTGTCATAGCCAAAAACTTCACGCAGAACGTCAATCGGCTGACGTTGCGTCGGGTGGTCGAGAAGGTCGTGCATAGGGGGTGTATCGGGCAATTTAACCGTCCAGATGTGCGCGGATGTCGGCAAAGACGTTTTCAAACATCTCTGGCGTCAGGCGATAGGTCTGGGTGTTGTAGCGCGAACAGTGATAGCTATCAAACAATGTGATGCCATTTTCCATACGATGTGACGCCCCATGCCCAAATTTGAACGATGACAGCTTAAGCCCATAGGTGCGCATCATTGCCTGATGGGCAACCTGACCCAGGCACAAAATGGCCGAAAGGTTGGGCATTGCGTCGAATTCGCTGATTAGGAAGGGACGGCAAGTGTTGGCTTCTGGTCCGGTCGGTTTATTTTCCGGCGGCACGCATTTGACCGCATTGGTGATGCGGCAATCGATCAGTTCGAGCCCATCATCGGGGCGCTTGTCATAGGTCCCCGTGGCAAAGCCAAACTTTTTAAGCGTGTCATAGAGAAGGTCACCGGCATAATCGCCGGTAAAGGGCCGCCCAGTGGCGTTGGCACCTTTAAGCCCCGGTGCGAGGCCGACAATCAGAAGTCGGGCATCAATCGGGCCAAAGGGCCGAACAGGGCCATTATAGAAATGCGGGAACTTTTGCTGATTGGCGCGGCGAAATTCCACCAAGCGCGGGCAAAGTTGGCAGTCTCGGTCGGGCTGCTGATAGGCGGTCATGGCATATCTGACGGTTTTGCCGGTTACGGAGCGGTCCGTAACCGGTCGTGATCAGGATAGAGCGAAAAGCGAAAACGATATTTTCTTAGGTGTAATCGAAATCGCCAAGTTCAGGATGGTCGGGATGATCATCAATATCAGGGTGGTCATCGTCACGGCGTTGCTGAACCTTGCGCGCGATGGTGCCTTCAAGGTCGGTTAATTCAATGAAGTTATCTGCCTGACGGCGAAGTTCATCGGCGACCATTGGCGGGTTCGATTTAACCGTGGAGACCACGGTAACACGAACGCCTTTACGCTGGATCGCATCGACCAAACGACGGAAATCACCATCGCCCGAGAAAATGACAACATGATCAAGGTGTTGCGCCATTTCCATGACGTCAATTGCCAGCTCGATATCCATGTTGCCTTTGATCTTGCGACGGCCAGCGGCATCGGTAAATTCCTTGGTCGGTTTTGTGACCATGGTATAGCCGTTGTAATCAAGCCAATCGACGAGTGGGCGGATCGGGGAATATTCCTGATCTTCGATAAGGGCGGTATAATAGAATGCCCGGATCAGCTGACCTTTTTGCGAGAAAAGTTCCAAAAGGCGTTTGTAATCAATGTCAAAGCCAAGCGACCTTGCAGCGGCATAGAGGTTCGAGCCATCTATAAAAAGCCCGATCCGCTCCTGCGGGTAAAAAATCATCATATAAATTCCTCAAACTTTAAAATTTTAATATGCAGTTCCTAAAAAAACGGAACCTCAATTGTTTACCGTGGGTGCGAGAACAAGGAAAGGCGAAAATGTCATGGACAGGATATGCTGCCTCCCTTAGATATGCCGTCTTTCCCGCGACCCACAGACCAGAAAGCACGCTTTGTGAGCAACCCGTCAGTGTCCAATATTCAATCTACGTCTGAAGACGCCAAGCTGATCGCTTTTGGTGCGAATTTACCTACTGATCAATATGGTGCGCCAGCGCAGACATTGAAGGCTGCATTGGAACATTTAGCCCAAGATGGCCGGGTTTCAATCAAGGCTGTGTCATCTTTTTATGAAACTGCACCCGTGCCGATTTCTGATCAGCCGTGGTATGTGAATGGTGTTGCGTGGGTTGAGACGGATCTTTCGGCGCATGATTTGCTTTTGAAGCTTCATGAAGTGGAAGCCGAATTTGGGCGCGTGCGCCGCGAACGCAATGCCGCACGCGTCATTGACCTTGATCTAATTGCCTATGGCCGTGATTTGATTGTCGAGGAGGGCGGTATTAACGTGCCGCACCCCAGAATGGCGGAGCGGGCATTCGTTCTTTTGCCGTTGCGTGATGTCGCACCTGACTGGGTGCATCCGGTTTTGGGACGCACTGTTGGCGACCTTATTTCCGATCTTCCGGCCGATCAGCAAATCCGCAAGCAGGCAGAGAGTTAAAAAATCCAGCGAAAACCTGTTCGAAAGTGTGGTTTCGCTGTTGCAACACAAACGATCCGGCGCTATAAAGCTCGGTCTGGACACCCCAAAAAGTATATCTGGAGACATTTATGGCGCGCGTTACCGTCGAAGATTGCGTTGACAAGATTCCGAACCGCTTTGAGCTGGTTATGATTGCTGCTCAGCGTGCACGCAACATTTCGGCTGGCGCTGAACTGACCATTGATCGTGACAACGATAAAAACCCCGTTGTCTCGCTGCGTGAAATCGCTGAAGAAAAAGTTGATTTCGACGAACTGCGCAATGGTTTGGTTCAGGGTCTGCAGCGGCATGTTGAGCCTGACGAGCCAGAAGAATCCGAAGACGATTTCGGACCAAAACTGGTTGCAGAAGCTGTTGAAGATGCATCGGTTGGTGTGGTTGCACCGTCCGAAGACGAATAAAATTAGGTCACAGAGACGTTGATCTGAGATCGTTTTAAAAGAAAAGCCACGGTATTTATCATCCGTGGCTTTTTTTTATCCAAATCGTACTATCTTATGAGCGGGGTTCGATTTTGCCCCGATAATGATTTACGGAGATGCCCCCTGAATGATGCGCCAATATGAACTTGTTGAACGGGTAAAAGCTTATGATCCGGATGCGTGTGAAACCACACTGAACCGGGCGTATGTCTATGCGACCCAGAAGCATGGTTCTCAAAAGCGCGCGTCGGGGGACCCGTATTTTTCTCATCCGATCGAAGTCGCGGGCATTCTGACGAATTACAAGCTCGATTGTGACACGATCATCACAGCGCTGTTGCATGATACGATCGAAGATACCGACGCCACGCCAGAAGAAATCAACAAGCTGTTTGGTCCTGATATTCTGAAGATGGTCGATGGTGTCACCAAGCTGACCCAGATCGAGCTTAAATCAGCTGACTCAAAGCAGGCTGAGAACTTCCGCAAGCTGCTGCTTGCCATGTCAGAAGACATTCGTGTTCTGTTGGTCAAGTTGGCCGACCGTCTGCACAATATGCGCACGCTGCATTACATTTCCAAACCGGAAAAACGCGTACGCATAGCGGCAGAAACGCTTG
The DNA here is from genome assembly GCF_011806425.1 of Thalassospira lucentensis. GTDB lineage: Bacteria > Pseudomonadota > Alphaproteobacteria > Rhodospirillales > Thalassospiraceae > Thalassospira > Thalassospira lucentensis_B. The sequence goes on from NZ_JAATOV010000003.1 coordinate 283,251, forward strand.
AGATTTATGCACCGCTTGCCGAGCGCATTGGTATGCATGACATCAAGGAAGAGCTTGAAGACCTTGCTTTTCAGCATATCAACCCAGAAGCCCGTGATTCGATCTTGGCGCGTTTGGAATTCCTGCGTGAGAAGGACGACAATGTCGTTAACCGGATCGTTTCCGAGTTAAAAGACGTCATTGTGCGCCAGGGGCTGGCGGTTGATATTTATGGGCGTGAAAAACGGCCATATTCGATCTGGCAGAAAATGCAGCGCAAGAACATCACCTTTGGCGAGTTGTCAGATATCATGGCGTTCCGGGTGTTGGTAGAAGACATGCCGCAATGCTACGAAGTTCTGGGTTACCTGCATGCCAATTACAAAGTGATCCCGGGCCGGTTTAAAGATTATATCTCAACCCCGAAGCCAAACGGCTATCGTTCGATTCACACCACTGTTCTTGGCCCGGAAAACCACCGGATCGAAGTGCAAATTCGGACCCGTGAAATGCACGAGGTCAACGATAACGGTGTGGCCGCGCATTGGGTTTATAAGCAAGAAGGTGGTTCGCAAAAAGCAGGGCCACAAAAAGAAGGCGTGCAGTATCGCTGGCTGCGCGACCTTTTGGATATTCTTGAACATGCTTCCGAGCCAGAAGAATTCCTTGAGCATACCAAGCTGGCGATGTTCCAGGATCAGGTATTCTGCTTTAGCCCGAAGGGCGAGGTGATTGCGCTGCCTGCGCGCGCAACCCCGGTCGATTTCGCGTACATGATCCATACCCACATTGGGGACACTTGCGTTGGGGCGAAGGTCAATGGCGCGATGGTACCATTGCGCACGATGCTCAATAACGGCGATCAGGTTGAAATTGTAACCTCCAAGGCGCAAACGCCTAATCCGACGTGGGAACGGTTTGTTGTTACCGGTAAGGCGCGCGCGCGTATTCGCCGGTTTATCCGTCAGCAGCAGGAAGACCAGTACAAGGACCTTGGCAAAGCCATCCTTCAAAAGGCATTCCGCCAAGAAGGCTATGACTATTCCGACAAGGCAATTGATGGTGTCTTAAAAATCTTCAAACTGCCCAGTGCGGATGCGTTGCTAAGCTCCGTCGGGGCAGGGCATCATACCGGGCGTGAAGTCGTTCATGCGGTATTCCCGGGATCCAGAGACACCGAGACCGCGCGCAAAATCATCCCGGCTGAAAAGGGACGTGCGCGCAAGCATGATCACGCCATCCCGCTTAAGGGCCTTATCCCCGGTATGGCTGTGCATTATGCTGGGTGTTGCCACCCGTTGCCTGGTGATCGCATTGTTGGGATTGTCACCACGGGGAAGGGCGTTACGATCCACACGATTGATTGCGACACCCTTGAAACCTTTACCGAGCAGCCAGAACGTTGGCTTGACGTTGGGTGGGACAATGATGGCGAGCCGGAACACTTCATCGGGCGCCTTGGTTTGACCGTGGGCCATGAGCAGGGCGCGTTGAGTTCGATTACCAGTGTGATTGCCAAAAACCATGGCAACATTACCAATCTGCGCTTTACCAATCGCACCACAGATTTTTTTGAAATGTTGATTGATGTTGATGTTGTGGATGTCAAACATCTGACCAATATCATTGCGGCTTTGCGGGCAACCCCGGTGGTCAATACGGTGGAGCGCGCGCGGGGATAATGGTGAGTTGTGAACTCCTTCGCCTTTTCGGTGATTTCGGCGTAAAAACCTTGCCAAGTTCGCAGCAAGCACTTACCCATATGCCTCGACTTTGTCTTGGTTTAGCTGTTTTTCCTCAGAACTGATCCCGCATGTTTCGCCGCCGCATCAAACCAAATTCATTCCAAAAAGTTCGCAACGTGGTTTGGCCGCGTGGTGGATGGCGGCGTTCGTCGCAGTATTTTGCGCATCGCGTGGCACGGTTACCCGGAACGCCTTATAGCATCGCTTCGGGTTTTGCGATTGGCGCGGCGGTATCCTTTACGCCGTTTATCGGATTTCACTTTGTCCTGTCGGCGATTCTAAGCTTCCTTTTGCGCAGTAATCTTGTCGCATCGTTGCTTGGCACGATCGTCGGTAATCCGTGGACATTCCCGTTTATCTGGATTTGGCTTTATACCGCTGGGAACTGGATACTCGGTGTTGATGATCCGGGACATGCGGTGCATTTTGATATGACCGTTCTGTGGGATTTCGTGACCCTTGGACTGAGCTATATCGGTGGCGGGTTGATCTTTGGTCATTGGGACCCAGCAGATCACACGGCACTGGCAAGCCTGTGGCATAGCATTATCGATATTATCTGGCCGATGATTGTTGGCTGTATTCCGACTTCCATTGTGGTTTGGATGCTGTTTTACTTCCCGGTACGTCGGGCAGTTGGGATTTATCGCCATAACCGGATTTTGCGCCGCATGAAAAAATCGGATCGCCCCGGGTTGGTGCCGATGCTTGAAACTGCCAAGGAAAAGATCGGTGCGGTGAAAAAGACTGCCACCAAAAATCAGGATGAAACTTCATGAGTTCGAAACTTCGGCTTGGCGTTAATATCGATCACGTTGCCACAGTGCGCAATGCGCGCGGAGGTGTCGCACCTGATCCAGCACGCGCAGCGATCCTTGCGGCCGCTGCCGGGGCGGATGGCATCACGGCCCATTTGCGCGAAGATCGTCGTCATATCTCAGACGATGACATGAAGAATATCCGTGAAAACATTGATATTCCGTTGAATTTCGAAATGGCCGCCACCGAAGAGATGCTGGCAATTGCGCTTAGAACCAAGCCGCATGCCGTGTGCCTCGTGCCGGAAAAGCGTGAAGAACGCACCACCGAAGGCGGGCTTGATGTTGCCGGTGGTCACAATTACCTGAAGCCGTTTGTGACCGAGCTTGGTAATGCCGGTATTCGCGTTTCGCTGTTTATCGAGGCATCGAAAGAGCAGCTTGATGCGGCCAAAAGCCTTGGCGCGCCGGTTGTTGAAATTCATACAGGTGCCTATTGCGACGCCGAAACCGAAGACGCGCGAAACAAAGAGCTGCAGCGTATTGGTAAGGCGGTTGCGTATGGCTCCTCTATCGGGCTTGAAATCCATGCGGGGCATGGTTTGACATTTGATACGGTTAAGCCGATTGCGGCGATGCCAGCGATTGCCGAGCTCAATATCGGGCATTTTTTGATTGGCGAAGCGATCTTTGTCGGTCTGGAAAAAGCCATTGGCGAAATGCGTCGCCTGATGGATGAGGCACGTGGTATCGAAGCGGGCGCTAAATGATCATTGGTATTGGCACAGATTTGTGTGATATCCGCCGGATCGAGACGGCACTTGAACGTCACGGTGAGCGGTTCATGAAACGTGTCTTCACCGATGTTGAAATTGCGCGCGCAAAACGTAAACCGCACCGTACGGCATCGTCGTTTGCAATGGCTTTTGCGGCGAAAGAGGCCTGTTCAAAAGCCCTGGGAACTGGTTTTCGCCAGGGCGTTTATCACAATACGATGGGGGTTGTGCATCAACCCAGTGGTAAACCCGACATGGTTTTGATAGACGGTGCATTGAAAAGACTTGAAGAATTGACCCCTGACGGGAAAATGGCTTCAGTATATGTGACGCTGACGGATGAATATCCGCTCGCCAATGCTGTTGTGGTTATTTCGGCAGATTGACAGATAAAAGTGATTGGTAAGACACGGAATGGAAAAGTTAGTGCATAAAAAGAAGACGGGCGGATTATTCGATACCCTTAAAACCGTTTTCTGGGCCGTTCTCATCGCGCTTTTGGTTCGTACGTTCGCGTATGAGCCATTTAACATTCCGTCAGGGTCGATGATCCCGACCTTGCTTGTCGGTGATTATCTGTTCGTATCGAAGTTTTCATACGGCTATTCCAAGCACAGCTTGCCATTTAGCTTGCCGCTGATCCCGGGCCGTATTCTGGAAACCGAGCCAGAGCGCGGGGATGTGGTTGTTTTCAAACTGCCGTCTGATACGTCGCAGGATTACATCAAACGCGTGATCGGTCTTCCGGGTGATACGGTTCAGGTCAAGAACGGTCGTCTTTACATCAATAACAAGATGGCTGAACGCGAACGGATCGAAGATTACATCCTGACCGATGGCACCGGACGTTCAGCGGCAGTGGCGCAGTATCTTGAAACGCTTCCGAACGGGCGTGTGCACCGTATTCTGGAACTGTTTGGGGATCAGGGGCCGAGCGACAATACCGAGGCGTTTACCGTGCCTGAAGGTCATTTCTTCATGATGGGTGATAACCGCGATAATTCGGCAGATAGCCGCGCATTCCCGGCACGGTTCCGGTTTGTCCCGGTTGAAAACCTTGTCGGCCGTGCAGAGTTCCTGTTCTATTCCAAGGATAGCTCGCAGCCGATTTACGATTTGGGCAGCATTCGATTTGACCGTCTGTTTCAGGGGATTAACTGATGGGTGAGGGGGCTCCACGGATCCCAGAGATTGACCACGAATTTTCCAACCCGGACCTTCTGCGTGTTGCGTTAACGCACCGCAGTGCGGCCAAGGGGAAGGATGCGCTGAGCGGTGGCAATGAACGCCTTGAGTTTCTTGGCGATCGCGTGCTTGGTCTTGTCGTGGCGGATATGCTATATACCCGTTTTGGGCGTGAGCGCGAAGGTGCGATGGCCAAACGGTTTGTCGCCCTTGTACGCCGCGAGACACTGGCGCGTGTGGCCGTCCAGATTAATCTGGGTGATCTGATCCAGATGGCGAAGGGTGAGCGGGCCGCAGGGGCGGACACCAACCCGGCCATTTTATCTGATTGCATGGAAGCGGTGATTGCCGCACTCTATCTTGATGGTGGTTTGGAACCTGCGCGCAGCTTTATCGAAAAGCTGTGGACGCCGCTTCTAGATGAAGATAACAAGCCGCCACAGGATGCCAAAACCCAATTGCAGGAATGGCTGCAGGGACGCGGAAAGCCGCTGCCCAAATATGAAATGATTGGCCGTGAAGGCCCGGCACATGCACCCGTCTTTACCATCGAACTGACCGCCAGTGATGGGGACAGTGTCAGTGCCGAAGGAAAATCAAAACGTGAGGCGGAGCAAATCGCCGCCCAATTGATGTTGGATAAACTAAGCCATGAATGAGGTTCCCACACCGGTGAGCGAAGACAGATTACCTTATCAGCAGCGTTGCGGCTTTGTGGCACTTGTTGGTGCGCCAAATGCTGGCAAATCAACCCTGTTGAACCAGCTTGTCGGTACGAAAGTATCGATTGTCTCGCCGAAGGTGCAGACGACCCGTACGCGTGTGCGTGGTATCGTCATGACCGAAGACGCACAGATTGTTTTTATTGATACCCCCGGTATCTTTGCGCCAAAACGCCGCCTTGACCGCGCGATGGTCAAAGCCGCATGGAATGGTGCGGATGATGCGGACTTGGTTGTTCTTGTCATTGATGCCGGAACTGGCGTCACCGAAGAAGATCAGGCCATCATCAAGCAGCTTAAAGATCAGCACCGCAAGGCGATCTTGGCATTGAACAAGGTCGATAAAGTCACTGATAAGGAAAAGCTTCTGCGATTGTCGCAAGAACTGTTTTCCTATGAGGTCTTTACCGACGTCTTTATGATTTCGGCAAAAAAAGGGGCCGGAACGCAAGATCTGGTCAACTTCCTGGCCGCCAAAATGCCAGACGGCCCATGGATGTTCCCAGAAGACGACGTTTCGGATATGCCGCTTCGGTTGCTTGCGGCCGAAATTACCCGCGAAAAGCTGTATTATCAGCTGCAGCAGGAATTGCCGTATTCGGCAACGGTTGAAACCGAACTTTGGGAAGAGCGCAAAGACGGTTCGGTCAAGCTTGAGCAAACCATTTTTGTCGAACGTGAAGGCCAAAAGGCCATCATTCTTGGCAAGGGCGGCAAGCGGATCAAGGCACTTGGCAGTGATGCGCGCAAAGAGCTTGAAGCCATTTTTGAGCGCCGCGTTCACCTGTTCTTGTTTGTGAAAGTGCGTGAAAATTGGGGCGATGATCCCAATCGCTTTGCCATGTGGGGACTTGATCCTAACGCCTGATTATGACCGCCGTACCGTGCGGCTTGCAATCACTGGGTAGATGATGGAATTCGGATCTTTTTGGGGCGTTGTGTTAATTGTTCTCGGTGCGGTTGCCGCACTGATTGTTGCACGCATTGCCAGAAGACCATTCATTAAGCGCCCTGATAGCAGCAAGGTACGGCGGGAAACTTCTTTTTTGCATCGCCCGCTTAACCTTCTTGCGCTTTTGGCTGCACTTGCCATCTTTTTGCTAGGGTTATTTTGGCGCATGACGGGCGGAGTTCCCAACTGATGACCAAACGTTCAAACGATCCGATTGACGCGGCGATTGACGACGTCGAAAGCCGCCCGTGGCTGAAAAAGGCGATTTTTATCGCGGCATTGTTTTGCCTTGCATCCAGCCTGATGGGTTTCTTTTTCCTTGTGTCCCGATTGATTGTGCCCGGCGGGTTTTTCTAAGGGGCGATCATGGATTGGCGTGATGATGGTATTGTTCTTTCGACGCGCAAACTTGGTGAAAACGCAGCCCGTCTTTCGGTTCTGACCCGCGATTATGGCCGCCATGCTGGCATGGTCCGCGGCGCGACCAGCAAATCAATGCGCGGGACCCTTGAACCAGGCAATCAGGTGCGTGTTGGGTGGTCGGCACGTCTGGCCGAGCATCTTGGACAGTTTCGCTGTGAATTGACGGGGGCGCATGCGGCAGACCTGCTGTTATCACCGGGGCCGCTTATGGCGATGAGTTCGGCCTGTGCCATGCTTGATGCGACTTTGCCAGAGCGCGAAGCCCACCCGGACTTGTTTCACGGAACCGTGGCCTTGATGTCGGCGCTAAAGACCGAGCAATGGTTGCCTTCCTATATTCGCTGGGAAGTTGGTCTTCTTGAAGAGCTTGGCTATGGCTTGTCGCTTGGTTGTTGTGCCGCGACGAATGTGACGACCAATTTGGCGTATGTTTCGCCCAAAAGCGGGCGCGCAGTTTCACAAGAAGCGGGGCAGGCGTATCGTGATCGTCTTTTGCCGTTGCCGGCGTTTTTGTCTGGCGGGGCCGGTGGGCAGGGGACGGATACACGCAAAGCCGAAGACCTTTCGGATCAAATCCGTGATGGCCTAAAATTGACCGGGTTCTTTATTCACCGCGATATTTTCGAAGCAAAAGCCTTAAAGCCAGTCGCGGCACGGGATCGACTTGTCAGTCATGTGTGGCGGTCTGTGCCGGCGAAAGAAAAATAAATTCGTCATTTTGTGCAGCACATGTTGACCATCCCTAGGCCGTGCGTAGTATGTTGCCAAACCAGTGATGCATCGACATCAACGTCGTGTGTGTTTTCACACCAGTTCATTCTGCAAAGAAACAAGAAAAACCGTTCATGAGCACCAAGACTTCCGAGCCGGCCGGTACCGGCCAAATCCGGGAAACCCGACTTGCCGACGCGCTGAGCGAACGTTACCTTGCTTATGCGATGTCGACGATTATGTCGCGTTCTCTGCCCGATGTACGTGATGGTTTGAAACCCGTACACCGCCGTCTTCTTTTCGCGATGCGTCAGTTGAAATTGAACCCGGAACAAGGGTTTAAGAAATGCGCGCGTGTGGTCGGTGATGTGATCGGTAAATATCACCCACACGGTGACCAGTCCGTGTATGACGCACTTGTGCGTTTGGCGCAGGACTTTGCTGTGCGGTATCCGCTTGTCGATGGGCAAGGGAACTTTGGCAACATCGATGGCGATAACGCCGCGGCGATGCGTTATACCGAAGCCCGGATGACCGCCGTTGCAGCTGCCTTGATGGATGGTTTGGACGAGGATGCGATTGATTTTCGCGCCACCTATGACGGTGAAGAGCAAGAACCGATCGTCATGCCGGCTGCGTTTCCAAACCTTTTGGCAAACGGGGCATCTGGCATCGCGGTTGGTATGGCCACCAACATCCCGCCGCACAATGCGGACGAGCTGTGCGAAGGCCTGATCAAGCTGATCGATAATCCGGAAACTTCCATCGCGGAACTTGTGAGGTGTGTGCCGGGACCAGATTTCCCGACCGGTGGTGTTCTGGTTGAGCCGCGTGAAAACATTCTTGAGGCCTATGCGACCGGGCGTGGGTCATTCCGCCTGCGCGCAAAGTGGGAAGTCGAAAAACTTAGCCACGGCCTGTATCAGGTGGTCATTACCGAAGTTCCGTATCAGGTTCAAAAGGCCAAACTGGTTGAACGCATTGCTGATTTGATGGTCGCCAAGAAGTTGCCGCTTCTTAATGACGTGCGCGATGAATCGACCGATATCATTCGTCTTGTTCTGGAACCACGCACCCGTGCGGTAGAACCAGAACATCTGATGGAGATGCTGTTCAAGAATACCGAACTGGAAATCCGGTTTGGTTTGAACATGAACGTTCTGGACGGGGATAACACCCCGCGTGTCATGAATTTGCGCGAAGTTCTGCGCGCGTTCTTGGCCCACCGTCAGGATGTTTTGATCCGTCGGTCCAATCATCGACTTGCCAAGATCAATCATCGTCTTGAAGTGTTGGAAGGCTATCTTGTCGCCTATCTGAACCTGGACGAAGTGATCCGTATTATTCGTTTCGAGGATGAGCCAAAAGCATCCTTGATGAGCGCGTTTGACCTGACGGAAGTTCAGGCCGATGCGATCTTGAATATGCGTTTGCGGTCTTTGCGCAAGCTCGAAGAGATGGAAATCAAGAACGAGCACGCCAAACTGACCGAAGAAAAAGAAGGCCTTGAAGCACTTCTGGCAAGCGAAAGCCTTCGGTGGGAACGCATTCGCGATGAAATCGATACGATGCGCGAGAAATTTGGCAAGCAGACCGAGCTTGGCAAACGCCGCACTGAGATCGGTGACGCGCCAGAAGAAATCGAAGTTCCGCTTGAGGCGCTGATCGAACGTGAACCGATTACGATCATTTGTTCGAAAATGGGTTGGGTCCGTGCGCTTAAGGGCCATACCGCCGACCTTGGCGATCTGAAATTCAAGGACGGTGACGAAGGGCGTTTTGCCCTTAAGGCCTTTACGACCGATAAGGTTCTTATTCTGTCGACGGCGGGCCGTTGTTACACCATGTCGTGTGACAAGCTGCCCGGTGGGCGTGGCAATGGTGAGCCGATCCGTCTTTCGATCGATTTGCCGCAAGAACATGACATCGTGTCCATGATCGTTCACAAGAGCGATCGTAACTTGCTGGTGGCAAGTTCGGCCGGGCGTGGTTTCCAGGTTGCGGAAAAAGATGTCGTGGCCCAAACCAAGAACGGGAAACAGATTTTGAACCTTGGCGACGGCGAAGTTGCCAAGATCTGCCTGCCGGTCGAGCATGACCACGTTGCCGTCTTGGGTGAAAACCGCAAATTGTTGATTTATCCGGTCTCGGAAGTGCCGGAAATGACGCGTGGACGCGGCGTGATTCTGCAAAAATACCGCCAAGGTGGTCTGTCCGATCTGATCATTTTCAATCTTGAAGAAGGTCTGAGCTGGGCGATGGGTGGCAGCGAAGGTCGCACCCGCACCGTGACAGATCTTTCTGAGTGGATTGGCAAACGTGCAGGGGCAGGGCGGTTGCCGCCAAATGGCTTCCCGCGGTCAAACAAGTTCGAATAAACGTCGCTTTTACAGTCGATTGATATTTTAAAAGCCGGGTGGGATTTATTCCATCCGGCTTTTTTCGACTTAGGGTGCTTGAAACGGCTTGGGAAAGTGAAAAAACCAAGGAAATAGCCATATTTTCAAGCAAAATATATAGCGTTTTACATGTTAAAAATGTAACTTCCACGCAAGTTTAACAGGAAGCCCGCAATTTTCCTGTGCGATATAAGGGCTTGGGAGTGAAAAGTGAGATTTCTAGGAAATTTCGTCCACGCGATAGACGGTCTAAATGACTGGATCGGTCGCGGGGTTGCTTGGCTGGTGGTTCCGATGGTGGTCATCACTTTCTTGGTGGCCACGCTGCGTTATGGCTTCTCCATCGGGTGGGTCACGATGCAGGAAAGCTATATGTGGCTTTATGGCATCATGTTTATGGTTGGTGCTGGCTATACGCTTTTGCACGGCGGACATGTGCGCGTTGACGTGATCTATCGTCCGGCGTCGCCCCGCTATAAGGCGTGGGTCGACCTTTTCGGATCACTGTTCTTGCTGATTCCGGTCGTGATCATGGTTTTCATGTATAGCTACCCTTATGTGGTGACCAGCTGGAAACGACTTGAAGGGTCCCATGAAACGGGCGGTCTTCCGGGGCTGTTTCTTTATAAATCCGTGATTTTGGTGTTTTGCGTTTTGATGCTGCTGCAAGGCTTGTCGCTTGCAGCGCGCAGTGTGCTTGTGCTCGCCGGACATAAAGAATTTGAAATCAACGAAGAAGAGCACGAGGGCATTTAATGACGGGTGAAATTCTTAGCCTGGTAATGTTCGCCGTTGCTTGCGGCGTGCTTATTCTTGGTTTTCCGGTTGCCTTCTCGCTTGCGGGGACCGGTCTTGCATTTGCGTTGCTTGGCGATGCGCTTGGCGTATTTGATATGCCGCTGTTGGGGTCGTTGCCGTCGCGCTATTTCGGTGTGATGTCCAACGAACTTTATGTGGCCATTCCGCTGTTTGTGTTCATGGGCGTGATGCTTGAACGTGCGCGCATTGCCGAAAAGCTTTTGACCACTATGGGGATGCTGTTTGGCACCATGCGTGGCGGTCTTGGTATTTCGGTTGTGATTGTTGGCATGTTGCTTGCCGCATCGACGGGTATCGTCGGGGCCACCGTGGTCACCATGGGCTTGCTTAGCCTGCCAGCGATGCAAAAAGCGGGTTATGATCCCAAACTGTCGACCGGTGTCATTTGCGCATCGGGGACCCTTGGTCAGATCATTCCGCCGTCCATCGTACTTGTTCTGCTTGGCGATATCTTGCAGGGGTCCTACGCTGAGGCACAGCGTGCACTTGGCAACTGGGCGCCAGAGCCGATTTCGGTCATGGACCTGTTTGCCGGGGCGTTCATTCCGGGGATGTTGCTGGTTGGGATGTATATTGGCTGGATTATCATCAAGTCGATCATTGATCCCAATTCTGCGCCCGCCCTTGTCGAAGGCAAACGCCCGGAAGGCCTTTGGGGTGAGGTTCTGCGGGCCTTATTGCCACCGGCACTTCTGATTGTTGCTGTTTTGGGCTCCATCCTGACCGGGATTGCGACGCCGACCGAGTCAGCGGCCTTTGGGTCCGTCGGCGCGACCGTGCTCGCGGCGGCCTATCGACGGTTGGATATGGCTGTTTTGCGGCATGTCATTCGTCAAACTTTGCAGGTAACTGCAATGGTGTTTGTCATCTTGCTGGGTGCATCGGTCTTCTCGCTGGTGTTCCGTGGCCTTGGTGGCGACAAGTTGGTCGAAGATCTTTTGCATAATCTACCAGGTGGCGCATTTGGCGCGATGCTGGTGGTGATGCTGTTGATGTTCTTCATGGGCTTCTTCCTCGACTTTATCGAGATTGTGTTTGTAGTTGTGCCGATTGTGGGGCCGATCTTGCTTAAGCTTGATATCGATCCGGTGTGGCTTGGCATTATGATTGCCATCAACCTGCAGACCAGCTTCTTAACACCGCCATTTGGCTTTGCGCTGTTTTACCTGCGCGGGGTTGCCCCGCCGTCCATTCAGACTATGGATATCTATCGCGGGATCATCCCGTTCGTGATCATTCAGATGCTGGGTCTTTGCCTTGTCGCGGGCTTCCCGTGGCTGGCAACATGGTTGCCAAGCGTTCTGTTCTAGCCAGATCGCATCTGATAACGGACATTTGAAAAAGGCACCCAAATGGGTGCCTTTTTTGTTGGGATATACGTTACGTGGTTGAGCGCGAAAAAGGGGCAGGCATATGCCTGCTCTTAGTTCATGGTCAGACGCCTTCGTCGGGATGATTGCTGTTTTCTGGTTCGGACATGCTCACCCATTGTCCGTTTTTGAAGCCTTCAAGGGGCTGAAACCGCATCTTGTAGGACATCTTACGGCAGTCAGAAATCCAGTACCCCAGATAGACGTGGGGTAAATCAAGAACCTGTGCTTCGGCGATTAAATCCAGAACAATATAGGTGCCAAGGCCGCGTTTATGTTCTGTCGGATCAAAGAAGCTATAAACCGCTGAAAGACCGTCAGATAGATTATCCACCAGTGCGACCGCGATTAGGCTGCCATCAGTACGACGGTATTCAAAGATCGATGTTTCAATGGTGCTGTCTTCGACCATGGCGCGGTAATCACGGGCATCCATTCTGGCCATATCGCCATTGCCATGCCGGGCGTCCTGATAGGTGCCAAACAGCTCGAACTGTTCTTGTGTGGCTGATGGCGGCACGATGCTGCGGACAAGGTCGCTGTTTTTCGATTGAATGCGCCGGAATGATTTACTGAGTTTGAAATCCTTACATGCGACGCGTACGGGAACGCAGGCATCACATTCGCTGCAGGCTGGAAGATAGGCAATGGAATGACTGCGACGAAACCCGGATCGGGATAACAGATCATGAATGCCATTGGCTTCGGGACCGCGCAATTCGGTGACCAGCTTTCGCTCAAACCGGCCCGGCAAATAGGGGCAGGGCATGGGCGCTGTCATGAAGTAATGCTGGGTAAGTCGTCGCTGATTGACTGTCATTTAGCTGTACGCATCCCGATCATATTCCACCGAACCACTAGTATGAGAGTAAGTACAGTTTATGACAGTTTAAAGGGGCAAATCACAAAAGGAACATGCGAACACGACACAAAGCCGATCAGCGGACACTTTTTAAGGTTGGGACGGGACCGAGAAGGTCGGGCGTCGTTGCTGTTCTGGCGTTGTCGGTGCGACCTGATCCGGGCGGTTTGAATTGGTTCCCGAATTTCCGTTCTCAGCTGCACCGTCAAAGGCGGCTTGATCACCAGTTCCGCGCAGCAAGGTGATGCTGATGCGGCGGTTGCGTTCGTTCGCCGGGGCTTCTGGCATCAACGGATCGGTATCGGCAAGTCCTGCCACCTTGGAGAACCGGTTTGCTTTGACGCCGAATTCACTCAGCGTGCGGCGGGTTGCAAGCGCGCGTTCAGATGAAAGCTCCCAGTTAGAATAGCCATCTGCACGGTTGAACGGCACAGAATCGGTATGTCCTTCGATCGAAATGTCTTGCGGCAGTTTTTCAATGATCTCGGCGACCTTTTGCAACAGAACTTTGGTGTGTTCTGCCATGGTGGTGCTGCCACTTGGGAACATTGCAGTGCCGTCTTCATCAAGCAACTGGATGCGAAGACCTTCTGGGGTTTCTTCGATGCGGATGTTTTTTTCCAACCCTTGAAGCTCTTCACTGCTTTCAATGGCCTTGCGAAGTTCTTCCTGGGCGTCGCTGAGCTGCTTTTCTTCCATCTGGGCAACGCGGATTTCTTCGCGTTCTTCGGGCGTCTGGGGCGGGGGAATATCCATCTGTACCGCCGGGGCGCCAAATTCAGAACGCAGTGCGCCTTCCTCGGCCAGGCTGGTGCCGCCCAGCAACCCACCGGACCCTGATTGGTTCTGTGAAATGGTTTCCGGGGTGAAATACGTCGATATGCCTTGAAGCTGTTCTTCACTGGCGCTTGAAAGCAGCCACAGCATCAAGAAAAACGCCATCATTGCCGTCACGAAGTCGGCATAAGCAACCTTCCACGAGCCACCATGGTGGCCGCCATGACCACCTTTTTTGACTTTTTTGATGACAATATCAGGCATGCGTATCGAAAATCCGGAGCGTTACGAAAGGGACGGTTTACGGGGTTGCGATTAGGCCGTCGGTGCATCCTGCAGGGCTTCGTCAAGTTCTTTGAAGCTTGGACGAACCGTTGATGGCAGCGTTTTACGCGCGAATTCAACAGAGACCTGCGGAGCATAGCCTTGCATATGGCCGATCAAGGCTGCCTTGATGCAGGAAAAATACTTGCTGTCTTGATCCAGGGTCTTTTTGATGATTTCCGCTGTCGGACCGACAAAGCCATAGGACGCGAGAATACCAAGGAAGGTCCCCACAAGGGCGGCAGCAATCAGGTTCCCCAGAACTTCTGGCGGCTCGGTCACGGAACCCATGGTCACGATAATACCCAGAACGGCGGCAACGATACCAAGGCCGGGCAGGGCGTCGCCCACGGTCTGGATGGACGCCGGAACCAAGTGATCTTCTTCGTGATGAATGTCGAGTTCCATATCCATCACGGCTTCGAGCTCGTACGAGTTTGTCGTGCCAAGGGTCAGAAGACGCAGGTAGTCACATAAAAATTCAGTGGCGTGATGATCTTTTAGAAGGTTCGGGAAGTTCGAAAACAGGCTGGAGCTTTCAGGGTTTTCAACGTGGCTTTCAAGGGCAAGGTCGCCTTTTGATTTTGCCAGACGGAAAACAGCGTAAAGACAAATCAGAAGTTCGAGATAGACATCCTTTTTTTTCGGTCCTTTCATCGCACGCATTGTGTAGGCGATGGACTTTTTAAGGATGCTCATCGGGTTGGCGATCAGGAATGTACCAAAAGCCGCACCAAAGATGATAAGAACTTCAAACGGTTGGATCAGAATGCCGATGTCGCCATGGGGCAGATAACCGCCAAGGACGGCGCCGAGAACAACGACATACCCAATGATCAGAAACATTCTTTTTCCCCGCTTCGCCGATAGTGCTATCGGATCAATTCACGCTATCTCTATACGAATATCTATCTGGTCTTAAACCATTTTTCCCTTGCGGTCCAAGCCCGATCTTACATTCGTATTACCCTATTAACTTTTAATGTTATTAAAATCACGTTTAAATCGGCTGCGAGATAGGTTTGACAGCACGAAGATTAATCGCCATTTTCCCTTTGCTCCGAACCGGGGCCCTTAGATAATAGATTTAGTTAGCAAGAGCATTCTTCAATATGTCATTTTCTCCGCGCGATTTTCGGGACTGTCTTGGGCAATTCGCAACCGGTGTTGCAGTTGTCACCACACGCGCGAATGATGGCACCAAGGCTGGTATCACCATCAACAGCTTTGCCTCGGTATCGCTTGATCCGGCTTTGGTTCTGTTTTCGGTCGATTTCCGGGCTGCGACACATGATTTGTTTACCGGCGAGTGCACCCGATTTTGCATCAATATCCTGCGCCAAGAACAACAAGCGCTGTCTGATGCGTTTTCAGCCCCTGGCCAGCATGGCTGGGACAAGGTCGCCCATCAGGACGATTGCCATAGCGTGCCGCGGTTTGATGATTGCCTTGCAACATTTTCATGTAAGCGCCACGCGATCCATGACGGCGGCGATCACAGCATCATTGTCGGGCGTGTACAGGAAATCTCGCTGGGCGAGACCGGAAATCCGCTTTTGTATTATGGCGGTCGTTACCGCGCGCTAGATCGCGAATAGGCAAGACTCACATTACAAGAAAACGGGCCGATAGCATGTTGCTACGGCCCATTTTTTTAAGTTGATGGCTTTGGCTAGCTGAACAATCAATCGAGTGACGTATTGCCCAGCAGTCGTCCACCAAATCCAGCCTCAATCAGCCGCGCGATAACTTGTTCAGCGTGAACAGTATCACGAACTTCAAGCACCATATCGACGTCGGTCTGTTTGGCCGGAACATCATAAAAATGACGCTGATGATAGACTTCGATGATGTTGGCGTCTTCTTCGCCGATCAGGGTACTGATGGTGGCCAACGCACCGGGGACATCGGGGATTTCGATGCGCACGCGCACCAGCCGTCCCTGACGGGCCATGCCGCGCATTAACACCTGTGCGAGAAGACGGGTATCGATGTTGCCGCCACTAATGATCAGGCAAACCTTCTTGCCCTTAAACCGATAGGGATGATCCAAAAGGGCAGCAAGCGGTGCGGCGCCAGCGCCTTCGACCACGCTTTTTTCGATTTCAATCAGCATCTGAATGGCGCGTTCGATTGAGCTTTCCTCAACCAGAATGACGTCATCAAGCTTTTCCTTGCAGATTTCAAGAGTGAGGCCGCCGGGCTGTTTAACCGCGATGCCTTCGGCAATGGTGACACCACCGCCGGTGAACTCTTGATCATGCATGCCTTCATACATGGATGGATAAAGCTTTGTTTCGACACCAACAATTTCGATGTCAGGCCGACGTGCTTTGATCGCGGTTGAAATGCCTGACGCGAGACCGCCACCGCCAACCGGAACAACGATGGTATCGATGTCCGTGTTTTCGTTCAGAATTTCCAGCCCAACGGTTCCTTGGCCGGCAATGATGTGCGGATCATCAAAGGGGTGGACAAAGGTAAGGCCACGTTCTTGTTGAATCTTGCCTGCGGCTTCGACGCTTTCAGCAAAGACATTGCCCATCAGCACAACTTCGGCACCATGGGACCGGGTGTGGTGGACCTTGGTATACGGGGTGTTTTTGGGCATCACGATGGTTGCCGGGATGCCAAGACGTTTGGCGTTATAGGCCACACCTTGGGCGTGGTTGCCTGCTGATACGGCGATGACGCCTTTTTCGCGTTCCTCGGGTGTTAGGCTTGCCAATTTGATATAGGCGCCACGTTCCTTAAAGGATGCGGTATATTGCTGATTTTCAAGTTTAAGATAAACTTCGGCTTGGCAAATATTTGAAAGCGTTAAAGATTTCACCAAAGGCGTTTGTGCGACAATGCCTTCAAGCAGTCCTGCTGCGCGGACGATGTCGTGATAGGAAACGGCCATAATTTCCATGCTCCTGCGGCCACCGACGGGTTTGGTGTGGTGGCAATATTGTTATGTATGGGGGTGATAAGCGGGTTTAAACCGGGCCTGTCATTCGCAAATGACAGGGATCACATTCGCAGGTCGGAAATCCCAATAATCATGGCCATCGCACCGGCACGAAATGTCGGACGGGAATGCGATGCGCGGATGTCATTAGATGCAGACATAGCCATGTTCTTTCAGGTTTATGGACGTTTGATTGCGCGCAAGCTTTGCGGATTAGCGGCCCAAGGTCAAGGGCCGGAAAAGAAAAACCGGGTTGCAAAACATGCAACCCGGCAAGGTTCGACGCGCAGTATCGTGATTTTCTGGACTTATTCCATATTGAGAATGATGGTTTTCTTATAGGTGAAATGCTCAAGCATGCTTTCAAGCGATGCTTCTTTGCCAAGCCCAGAAAGCTTGATGCCGCCATATGAAAGGTTGGGCTGCACAACAAGGTTCTGGTTGACCTGAACAAAGCCGGCCTCAAGACGTTTGGTTGCGGTTAGTGCAGTTTTAAGGTCGGTGGTCCAAACAGTTGCCGCCAAGCCGAAATCACTGTCATTGGCAAGTTCAAGCGCCTGTTCGAAGGTGCTGAACTTAAACACACATGCGACAGGGCCAAAGATTTCTTCACGTGCAACACGGGCGTTCGGATCCACATCGGTAAAGATCACCGGGCGCACAAAAGTCCCTTCAGAAAGGTCGGGATCGGTGGGAAGGGCGCTTAGTTCATGTTTGGTCGCACCTTCTTTTTCACCGATATCGATGTAACCGCAGACCTTATTAAACTGTTTGCGATTGATGATGGTGCCGATATCGGTTTCTTCATCAAGCGGGTTGCCCATCTTAAGGGCATTAACCTTATCAATCAGTTTGTTAACAAAGGCATCATGAAGTTTTTCATGAACAAGAATGCGCGATGACGCTGTGCAGCTTTGGCCCTGACGGGTAAAGCGCATGCCGCCAACCGCACCGGCGATGGCCTTATCCAGGTCCGCATCATCCATGACGATCATTGGTGATTTGCCACCCAATTCCAAAGTTACTGGGATCAGCTTTTCAGCAGCTGCTTTGTAGACAGTGCGACCGGTTTCGACGGAGCCGGTAAAGGAAACCTTTTTAACGTCTTTATGTTCAACCAACGGCCCGCCGCAAGATGGGCCAAAGCCCGACAGGATATTCAAAACACCCTTTGGCAAGATTTCCTGCATGATCTGACAGACGCGGAGTGCTGCAAGTGGGGTGTCTTCGGCCGATTTAACAACCACTGAATTGCCCGCGACCAATGCCGGTGCGACTTTGATGGCCATCAGAAGAAGCGGCACGTTCCAAGGAATAATCGCGCCAACAACACCAACTGGTTCGCGGGTGGTAAGCGTCATCATATTAGGATTAAACGGAACTGTTTCGCCTTTAAGCTCCGACCCGAGGCCGCCGAAAAAGACAAACATATCGGCAAGAACAGAAGCCTCAACCCGGCTTTCGGTGCGCAATGCCTTGCCCGATTCAAGGGCAATCAATCGACCGAGTTCTTCGGTATGCGACATCAGAACACGACCACACTCGGCAACCAGTTTGCCGCGTTCGCGGGCAGGGCGCTCTGCCCAGTCTTTCTGGGCCTTTTTTGCGACCGCAACGGCAATGTCAACGTCTTGCGCGTCACCGTCAGCGGCTTGGCCAATGACCTTTCCGGTGGCAGGGTTCAAAACGTCAAAATTCTTACCGTTTTTAGATGCAACAAGATCTCCATTGATCAGGTGATGGCCGGAAAGTTCTTTTGCCAGGCTGTGGGGATCAAGGATCGGGTCGATCGGCATTTTAGGCTCCCTGTATGGTTGGTGTGCTTTGCCGCGGACGCGAACGCACACAATATTGGTTATTTGGTATTGGTTTACCAATTTATCGGCGCGAGTTTGGAATATCAAGTTCAATTCAACGGTTGGGGCATGACAGCATGCAGAAGGGCTGTTACCCTAAGGTTGACAAATGGCCAGCCCGGCGATGATGCGTGTCTGGGCGCCTTATATCCATGAATGATGGAGTTTACATGCCGCGTCATTTCGATACGACGTTCGATGTTGTTAAGGAACTTAAACCGTCTTACCCGGTCTACTGCCTTAGACCAAATATCCTTCGTGAAACAGCGCAGCGCTTTATCGAACTGTTCCCGGGCGACGTCCTTTATGCGGTGAAGTGTAATCCGCACCCCGAAGTTATGCGGTACCTGCATGAAGGTGGCGTGCGTCATTTCGATACCGCGTCACCAGATGAAATTGCACTGGTGCGTCGTCAGTTCCCCGGTATGAAGTCGTATTTTATGCATCCCGTAAAAAGCCGCGATGGCATCCGAAGTGCCCACCGCGTATTTGGCATTGATCATTATGTGATCGATACTGAGGATGAGCTCAAAAAGATCCGCGAAGAAACCGATGGCGACACCAACCTGACAATCCATGTTCGCTTGGCAACGCCGCCAGCCGGTGCGATTTATAACCTGTCGGCCAAGTTTGGGGCCCGTCCGATGGCCGCAGCAGAGCTTTTAAAGCAGGTTGATGCGTTGGGGTATGAAGCGGGGCTATGTTTCCACGTGGGGTCGCAATGCACGACGGCGAACGGCTATCGCATTGCGATTGAGTTGATCCGCCAAGTCGTTGATTTTTCTGGTGTGAAGGTCAAGCATATTGATGTCGGTGGCGGTTTCCCCGGCCAATATATGAACCAGCGTGGACCAGCACTTGAGGAAATCATGGATGAAATCAAGGACTGCATCCGGTGGCTTGATATGCCTGAAACCACCTTTATGTGTGAACCGGGCAGGGCGCTTGTATCGAGTGGTGTATCCCTGATTACGCAGGTTCAGCTGCGCAAGGAAGATCAGCTTTTCATTAATGATGGCGTGTATGGCAGCTTGTCTGAAACCGTGACGGGCCAGTTGCGCTATCCGGTGCGGCCGATGCGCCTTAACGGCGAATTTGCACCGGAAGAAACGCTTGATTTCACCATCTATGGGCCGACATGCGACAATATGGACGTGTTGCCAGCAACCTTGAATTTGCCAGCCGATATTCGTGAAGGCGATTGGATCGAGTTTGGTCATATCGGGGCCTATAGCAACGCGCTTGCAACCAATTTCAACGGATTCCATCCCGATGTGCAAGTCACCGTTGGCGAGGCATTCCCGTTTGTAGATGGCGAATTCCCATACGTTGCCTAAAATCCTAAGCAACTAGATTTCAGATAAAACCAACCATTGCGGTAAAATAGTACTTGTTTGCCGATAATGGTTGGTTGCACTATGCTGTCCGCAAACAGGGCCAGCCTCAAAACGTGCTGGTTCAATGATAGTTGATCGGGGAAGCAGTGACGTGACAAATAGCCTTTTCATGCGTATTCGGGATCGGTTTCCCGCCGATCTGTCATCGGTTTTGATCGAAACACCTTCGGGGAAGACATATAGCTATGGCGATGCGGATGCATATTCTGCGCGTATTGCCGGGCTTTTGACGGCAAAGGGGGCGCAAAAGGGCGACCGTGTTGCTGTTCAAGTCGATAAATCCCCCGAAGCATTGTTTTTGTATCTTGGCTGCATTCGGGCTGGTCTTGTTTATTTGCCGCTAAATACGGCCTATCAGGCGGGTGAATTGTCCTATTTTATGGGCAACGCATCACCGGTGATTGTTGTTTGCCAGCCGCACCGCGAAGAAGAAGTGCGGTCTATTGCCAAGGAACAGGGGGTTCAAAAGGTCTTAACCCTTGGTACGCAGGCTGACGGGACGTTGATGTCGGGCGCAGAAGGCCAAAGTGACGATTTCAACCCGGTTGCGTGCGCGGACGAGGATTTGGCAGCAATCTTGTATACCTCCGGCACGACAGGAAAGCCCAAAGGGGCGATGATGACGCAGATGAACCTTTGGTCAAATGCGTCAACACTGGAAAAACTTTGGGGGTTTCGTGGCGATGATGTTTTGCTGCATGCGCTGCCGATTTTTCATACCCATGGCCTGTTCATTGCGTGTCACTGCGTGATGCTGTCGGGGTCAAAGATGTTCTTCCTGCCGAAATTTGATCGCGATCAGGTGCTCGATCTTTTGCCGCGCAGCACAGTGATGATGGGGGTCCCGACATTCTATGTACGCTTGCTGGCGGAGGATGACTTCACTGCCGATGTTACGGCCAACATGCGATTGTTTATTTCTGGATCTGCGCCGTTATTGCCAGAAACCTTTACTGCCTTTGAAAAACGCACCGGAAAGGTGCTTCTTGAGCGCTATGGCATGACCGAGATGGGTATGGCGACGTCCAATCCCCTGGTGGGTGAGCGGATTGTTCATACCGTCGGGCCGGCATTGCCCGATGTCGATGTGCGCGTTTGCGATAATGACGGGAATGTTTTGGCAACCGACGAGGTCGGTGTTCTTGAGGCGCGCGGACCGAATGTTTTTATCGGCTATTGGCAAATGCCGGAAAAAACCGCCGAGGAATTTCGGGGGGATGGTTTCTTTATCACCGGCGATATCGCCAAGATCGATGCCAAGGGATACGTCCATATTGTGGGCCGGGCCAAGGACCTGGTGATTTCCGGTGGGTTTAACGTATATCCCAAGGAAATCGAAACGCTGATTGATAAGATGGATGGGGTTGTGGAAAGTGCCGTGATTGGTGTGAACCATCCTGATTTTGGCGAGGCGGTCGTCGCCGTGATCGTGCGCAGCGCGGATCAGTTATCCGAGGACGATATAATTGCGTCGATCAAATCGCAGCTGGCAAATTTCAAAGTGCCTAAGCGCGTATTCTTTGTCGACGAACTGCCGCGCAATGCGATGGGCAAGGTTCAAAAGAATATCCTGCGCGAACAGCATAAGGCGCTGTTTGCCAATTAACCCGAACGTTTTAATGGGGCAGGCCGTATATGCGCCCATGAAAAAGACAAAGAAAAACCCCGGCAAAACTGCCGGGGTTATTAATTCGTGCGGCTTGGGCTGTTGATTAACGGCCGAAAGCAACGCGGTGTGCTACATCGTCGATCATGTCGCGGTTCAGACCGATATCAGCAAGTTCGCGCGGATCAAGTTTACGCAGCGCAACCTGGGTTTGGTACTGAACGCGAAGAGCGCGGAGGAAAGCAAAAATTTTAGTTACGATCATTTCATCACCTATTTCAAACCGGCCGATTTTTCGGCGTCTGTTCAGATAACCGGCATGTTCTCACCGAAGGTATTCCAATGCTGGAATAGTTAACTGGTTTGACGTGTCGGTCTGTTTATTTCGTGAGCGCAATCTACGCGCGGCCGCTGTGTTTTTCTAATGCGTTTTTTGCATGGCAGCGGCTTATAAAGCGCAGAAAGTGGTTAAAATGTCCAAAAAGGCTTTAAATGGGACATAGGTAAGCGTTTTTCGGTTCTTTATTGCTATGCGCATGACGCATAACTAACGAAGTTGCTTAACGCGCCTTGGTTGTTTAGGTGTGAAGCACGTTGGATTGAAAAATTAGGATGTCAAAGCACCGCGTAATCGGCTTGAATGGGCCGTTATTAAGTGCCGTATCCCATAAGATCAGGAGAATCGAACATGAGCATCAATCGCCCACGGCTCAATTTTGAGCAGGCAATTGAGGCCTATCTGCACTATGCGCCGCGTCTGCCACAGATTGCTCGCGATGCTGTGCCCGAAAAGACAGAATATGTTGAAAACCTTCTGTCGATTGCAGATCAGTTTGACTTGATCGTGTTTGATGCTTTTGGGGTGCTCAATAGTGGGCAGACTGCCATCCCCGGATCGGTCGATACGGTTCGCCAATTGCAGGGGATGGGCAAGAATATTGCGGTTGTGACCAATGACGCTTCTAGCTCGTCCGAGGCAATTTTGGCCCGTCATCGCAAGCGCGGCTTTGATTTCAGCGCTGAAAACCTAATCAGCAGCCAGCAATTCGTCGCGCCAATGATGAATGAACACACGGACATCACGCATTGGGGCGCGATGGCGCCAACTGACTGGCCATTTCATATTCTACCAGACACGGTCACGCCACTGGCCGAAGACCGCGGGCTTTATGATGCCGTCGATGGGTTCCTGTTGATTGATTCTGAAAATTGGTCTGATCAGCAGCAAAGCCTGCTTGAGCAAAGCCTGCGCGATAATCCGCGCCCGATCTTGGTTGGGAACCCGGATATCTGTGCGCCGATGGGGGCGTTTCTTTCGGTTGAGTCGGGTTACTTCGCGCATTTGGCTGCGGATGCCTGCGGCGTAATGCCAGAATGCGTTGGCAAGCCATACCATCACGTATTTGAAGAAGTCCTTCGTCGATATCCCGATGTCAAACGCGACCGTGTTTTGATGGTCGGTGATACGGTCCATACAGATGTGCTGGGCGGCCTTTCGGTCGGCATCAAAACGCTTTTGGTCCATCAAGGGGGATTTATTGATGGACAAGACATAGAAGATGTCTTTACCCGTTCCGGCTTGCGCCCACATTACTGCGCCCGGGCAATCGGATTTGGCATCGGCGACAGCGTTAACACCGAAGTTGCTTGATGACAGCCTGAAGTTCGTTGGCAAAGCTGGATAAAACAAAAGGGCCTCGTATGAGGCCCTTTTTATATCGCGGATTTGACGTTTTTAGTCGGATGGTTCGCTTGTCGGATTAAAGTGCTTCGGCGACTTCGATGGCGCTGTAGGTCAGGATGCCCGAGGCGCCAGCGCGTTTGAAGCAAGACAGGGTTTCAATCGCGCAGCCGAGATAATCCAGCCAGCCATTGGCACCTGCCGCACGCAGCATCGCGTATTCGCCTGACACCTGATAGGCAAATACCGGCACGCCAAATTCCTGACGGACACGATAGAGCACATCAAGATACGGCAGGCCCGGTTTAACGATGACGGAATCCGCACCTTCGTTTAGGTCATAGGCGACTTCGCGCATGGCTTCGTCGGTGTTGGCGGGGTCAAGCTGATAGGTTTTCTTGTCTGCCTTGCCCAGCGCGCTTGCCGAGCCGATGGCATCGCGGAACGGCCCATAAAATGACGACGCGTATTTCGCGGCATAGGCCATGATCTGCACGTTTTTAAGATTTTCACCCTCGAGCACGTCACGAATGGCGCCAATGCGGCCATCCATCATGTCCGAAGGTGCCACCACATCACAACCGGCCTGCGCCTGCACCAGGGCCTGACGCACCAGGGCCTCGGTTGTTTCGTCATTTAGGATCTGGCCGTCAATGACGATCCCGTCCTGACCATCGGCGTTGAA
The DNA here is from genome assembly GCF_011806425.1 of Thalassospira lucentensis. Classification (GTDB taxonomy): domain Bacteria; phylum Pseudomonadota; class Alphaproteobacteria; order Rhodospirillales; family Thalassospiraceae; genus Thalassospira; species Thalassospira lucentensis_B. The sequence goes on from NZ_JAATOV010000003.1 coordinate 307,231, forward strand.
CGGATCAAGCGCAACATCGGTGATTACGCCAAGGTTCGGGCAGGCATCCTTGATTGCCTTGGTGGCGCGGCACACAACGTTATCGGGGTTGTATGCTTCGCGGGCATCTTTGGTTTTCAAGCTGGCGTCAATATAGGGAAACAGGGCGAGTGCGGGAATGCCAAGGCTTTGTGCATGCTTTGCGGTTTCGACCAAAACATCAATTGATTGCCGTTCGACGCCGGGCATGGATGGGATGGGCATGCGTTCGTTGCTGCCATCAATGACAAAAACAGGCAAAATCAGATCATGGGAGGTCAAGCGGGTTTCCGCGACCATTTTGCGCGACCAGTCGGTCATGCGATTACGGCGCTGGCGGTTGCGGGGGAATGCACCGTAGGTATGTGATTTGGCCATGATCTGTTCTCTGCTTTGTGGGGTGGTCGCATCAGACTGTTGGGCAGACTGAGGGATATGTGGCGCGTATGCCGTGGCAATTTATGCGGCAGAAACCAGCCCAGATCAACCATATCTAGGCAAATTACAGCACCTTACGCAGGCTTAGCAGGTATGCAGGAATGATCAGGGCCAGGAAACTTGCCGTTACGGTGAAGGCAATGACAAGGCCAAAAGCCGCCCCAATGGCGCCAATCACCGGTGGCCCGACCATGATGGCCGAATAACCGGTGGCAGCGATGATTGATACGACCGTCCCGCCACCTTTGCCGGTTGTTTGGGATGCGGCGGACAACAGCAAAGGCAAGATCACCGCAAGCCCCATGCCGGCAATCGCACATCCAATCCAGGCGACAACAAAATGCGGTGCAAAGGCAATGATAAAGGTTCCTGTGGATGCCAGAATAGAACTGGTGAGCAGGATGCGAGCACGGCCAAATTTCATCACCAGCATATCGCCCGACAGTCTGGTTGCCGCCATTGCACATGAGTAAATTGCAAAGCCGACGGCGGCCATGGTCGCCCCCGATGACAGTTCGCGGGTCATAAACACGGTTGCCCAGTCGGTAATGACGCCTTCGCCAAATTGTCCGATGAAGGCACATACGCCAAAGGGCAGCAAAAACACAATGAGCGAACGCTGTTTTCCAGGCTTGGTGGTTTTAAGGACAACGTCGGATCGTCGGGTATCGGGCGCACAAGGCGCAGATGTTTGAGCATGAAATACCGCATCAGGAATAAGTCCTGCCTGTGCGACGATATGCGCGATCACAAAAAGGGTCAGCACGACCGGTAAGTGTGCGGTAACCGGAATGGGCAGGGCAAACCACGCGGCGGCAACGCCAGCACCGGCAAAGCCGCCGAGGCTCCAAAAGCCATGAAGGCCGGACATGATGCTGCGTTTGCGCAGGCGTTCAACATTCAGGCCATTGGTATTCATCGCCACATCCAGAAACGCGCCGGAAAAACCCAAGGCAAACATCGCAATTGTGATGCTGAGATAAGACGGCATATAGGCGGGCAGGCCCACTGCGATGAAATAAAACAAGCCCGAATAGCGAACAACACGTTCACTGCCAAAGCGGTCAGACAACCGGCCCGCAATGGGCATAACCGATAATACGCCGATGGCCGCAGCCAATAAAATACCGCCAAGATCGTCATGACCCAGATTAAGGCGTTCCTGGACGAGCGGGATGTGCGGCACCCAACTTGAAAACGCCGCACCATGAAGAAAGAATATCGCGCGGACGCGGTTATGGGCTTTGGTGTAATCATGCATGTCGTTTACGCCTGCACTACATTGATGCCGCGATCAGAGTAATTGGCAAGATACCCTGTCGAGAGTTTTCGTCCGATTACGAGATATGAGATCGCGTCAATGTCGCATACGCGGTAAGGCAGGCTTGTTTCAAGTTTGTCGGCCGTCGCGACGGCAATAATTTCAGCCGATTGGGAAACCATCGCAGCCTTGGTTGCACGTTCTTCTGAGGTGTTGCTCGAAAGACCGGTTTCAGGGTGAAGCGCGCACGTCCCCAGAAGGGCAATATCCGCATTATATTTGCGAATTTCATCAATCGTTGTCGGACCGCTGACAACCATATCGTCTTTGAGTAATGCACCACCAATCATGATGACGTTGGCATGGGGATGTTTGCATAACTCAACAGCGACCATCGGATTGACTGTAATCACCGTGCCGCGGAATGAGGGTTTTAAATGTCGCGCGACCTCGCAGATGGTGGTGCCACTGTCAAAAAAGATAACGCCGTGATCAGGGATCAGGTGGGTTGCCGTTTTCTTGGCAATGGCTGCGCGTTCGGGCTGAAGTTCCTTGGCGCGTTCTTCATAGGTTGCTGTGGCGGTATTCGTCAGGATCGCGCCGCCGTGAATCCGGCGTAGATGTCCTTCGTCCTCAAGCTGGCGCAAATCACGGCGAATTGTATCAAGGGATGCATGAAACAAAGCTGCTAGATCATGGATGTGGACGGTTCCGTGGGTGCGGAGCAGGGTTTGTATTTCCTGTTGCCGTGTGGTGACGGACATGATCGTTTGCCTTTTTAATAAAATGCACGTTTTGCACGTTTTGCCTGTAATGCGGATTTAAGGCGTTTTGGGAAAAATGGTCAATAAAAAAACCGGCCATGAAATTTCATGGCCGGTTGCAATTTGTTATAACGACAAGATTATCAGGCTTTATCAAGCGCCTGCGTCAGGTCGGCAAGGATATCGTCGATGTGTTCGATCCCGATGGAAAGACGAACATAGCCATCAGACACGCCTGACGACAGACGATCTTCTTCGGAAAGTTGGCTGTGCGTGGTGGTTGCCGGGTGAATGGCAAGTGATCGCGTGTCACCGATATTGGCAACGTGATAGAACAGTTCCAACGCGTTGATGAATTTCTCGCCGGCTTGTTTGCCGCCTGAAAGTTCAAAGCCCATCAGCGAGCCGTAACCACCTTTAAGATAGGTGTCGGCACGTTTGCGGGTTTCGCCCTCTTGCTGACTTGGGTGGTTGACCTTGGTCACCTTTGAGTGATTGGCGAGGAATTCGGCGACTTTATTGGCGTTTTCGCAATGACGTTCCATGCGCAGTGGCAAGGTTTCCATGCCCTGAATGGTTTGGAACGAATTAAACGGCGATGCCGGTGCGCCAAGATCGCGGAGCACCGTGCAACGCAGTTTGATCGCATAGGCAACCGGGCCAATTGGCTTGACGGCTTCGGTCCACACAGCACCGTGGTAGCTTGGATCCGGTTCGTTCAAAAGCGGGAAGCGTGCGCTGTGCTTTTCCCAATCAAATTTGCCAGAATCGACAACAATCCCGCCGACAGACGTGCCGTGACCCGCGATGAACTTGGTCGTCGAATACATAACAATGCTGGCACCGTGATCAATCGGTTTGCAAATGACCGGGGCGGCGGTGTTATCGACAATCAGCGGAATACCAAGTTCATCACCGATATTGGCAACTTCGCGGATCGGGAAGACATGCAATTTCGGATTAGGCAGGGTTTCGGCATAATAGGCGCGGGTTTTGTCATCGGTCAGACGACGGAAGTTTTCCGGGTCGGACGGATCGGCAAAGCGGACCTCGATCCCCATTTGTTTGAAGGTGTTGGCAAACAGGTTCCAGGTCCCGCCATAAAGGTCGGTGGAGCTGACAATATTGTCGCCTGCTTGGGCAATGTTCAAAATGGAGAAGGTCGACGCAGCCTGACCAGACGCCAGTGCGACAGCCGCAACACCACCATCAAGGGCGGCAACGCGTTGTTCCAGCACATCATTGGTCGGGTTCATCAGGCGGGTATAGATATTGCCCAGTTCCTTCAGCGCAAAAAGGTCGGCGGCGTGCTGGGTGTCACGGAACTGATAGCTGGTGGTTTGATAAAGCGGAACGGCTACGGAACCGGTTGTTGGTTCGGCGCGATACCCGGCGTGTAGAACAATGGTTTCCGGCTTCGTGGAGGTCATTATCGTATTTCCCCTGATTTATGGTTTTTACTCAGGGCAAAAGGTACGCGCACCAGCGGGCCGCCATCAAGCAACATTTGCTGAATTTGGTAAATGTTTTGCACATCCATATGGGGTCGGGATGGATTAACATAATTCGGTACTGTTATACCGAATGAATTGACAAGGAGGCGTTTTCACGTTTACGTAAAGGGAAAATAGAAGAATATTCGGAGGCGGCGATCCAATGGAATTCAACCTGTCTGAAGATCAGCAGGCATTTGCCCAAGCTGCACGTGATTTTGCCCAAAACGAAATGGCGCCAAATGCGGGCGAGTGGGATGCCCGGCATATCTTCCCGGAAGAAACATTACGCAAGGCAGCCGAGCTTGGCTTTGCAGCGATTTATACACGTGATGAATATGGCGGATCAGGTTTGGGGCGGCTTGATGCGGCGGTGATTTTCGAAGAATTGGCCGCTGCATGTCCTTCAACCGCGGCGTATATTTCCATTCATAATATGGCCTGCTGGATGATTGATAGCTTTGGCTCAGATGCGCAACGCGCGCAGTTCCTGCCTAAGCTTGTCACGATGGAGCATTTTGCCAGTTACTGCCTGACCGAGCCCGGTGCCGGATCGGACGCAGGGGCGCTTCGCACCCGTGCGGAGCGTGAAGGTGATCATTACGTTTTAAATGGCGAAAAGGCGTTTATTTCCGGCGGATCGCGCAGCGATGTTTATGTTGTGATGGCGCGCACGGGTGATGATGGGCCGGGCGGTATATCGACCTTTATCGTTCCCAAGGACACGGACGGTCTATCGTTTGGCAAGCTAGAAGAAAAGATGGGTTGGAACAGCCAGCCGACGACAGCTGTGATCTTTAGCAATTGCAAGGTCCCGGCTGAAAATCGCCTGGGCGCAGAAGGCGACGGGTTTAAGTTTGCCATGAAGGGGCTTGACGGGGGGCGGCTTAATATTGCGGCCTGTTCGATCGGCGGCGCGCGCGCCGCGATGGAGCATGCGCGCGAACATATGAAGATCAGAAAGCAATTTGGCCGCAGCCTTGATCAGTTTCAGGCCCTGCAGTTCAAATTTGCCGATATGGTTACCGAACTCGAAGCCGCCCGATTGATGTTACATAAAGCAGCGTGGAAGCTTGACCTAAAAGCCGATGACGCCACACAGTTTTGTGCGATGGCCAAACGGTTTGGGACCGATATTGGCTTCCAAGTTTGTAACGAGGCCCTGCAGCTTCATGGGGGATATGGTTACATCCGAGAATACCCGATTGAACGCTTGCTGCGTGATTTGCGGGTCCACCAGATTTTGGAAGGCACGAACGAAATCATGCGCCTGATTATTTCACGTGCCGCCCTGAAGGATTAAGTGATGACGAGTGACGCCACCAACACCAACGACCGAAACCAAACCACGGAAGCACCCGTTCTGTTTAAGCAGGATGGACCCGTTGGTCATATCCTCTTGAACCGTCCGCGCGCACTTAATGCGCTTGATCTTGAGATGGTCGATTTGATGGCCGCAAAGCTTAAATCATGGGAAAGCGATTCTTCGATCAAGGTGGTTATCGTTGAAGGTGCGGGCGAGAAAGCATTTTGTGCCGGGGGTGATATTCGCGGTCTATATGATGCGCGCGCCGTTGATGACGAGGAAATGCTCGATGCGTTTTACCGCCGCGAGTATCAGCTGAACCATTATATTGCCCAATATCCAAAACCGTACGTCGCATTGATGGATGGCATTACGATGGGGGGCGGTGTTGGCGTTTCCATCCATGGGCGGTTCCGGGTTGCGACCGAGTGCACAATGTTTGCGATGCCCGAAACCGGGATCGGATTTTTCCCCGATGTTGGCGGCGGTTATTTCCTGCCGCGGTGTCCCGGTCAAATCGGAATGTATCTTGGCCTGACTGGTGCGCGGCTTAAGGCCGCCGATTGCATGTATGCCGGGCTTGCGACGCATGCGACGACATCAGATCAGGTGGCGGCGATTAAGTCGGCGTTGACCAAGGCCGACTACACCAATGACACGTTTGATACGGTATCTGACATCCTGTCAGGATTTAATAAAGACATGGGGGAGGCGGCACTGGCATCAGACCGCGATCACATTGATCGTCTGTTTTCGGGGGGCAGCGTTGCAGCGATCCTTGAAGGCCTTGGGCAGGATGACAGTGCGTTTGCGCAAAACTGCCTTAAAATGCTGGGTACGAAATCCCCCACGGCCCTGTGTGTTAGTTTTGAGCAAATTCGTCTGGGACAGGATATGACGTTGGCGGATGTGCTTAAGATGGAATTTCGGTTGTCGCAGCGCATGGTGTGCAAGCCTGATTTGTTCGAAGGCGTGCGTGCCGTGATCATTGATAAGGACCATGCCCCCAAATGGCAGTTTGGCGATGTCGGGCAGGTCGACCCGCGCGAAGTGGCTGAGTATTTCGAGCTGCTGCCGACAGAGCGGGAACTCAACCTTTAACACACAGCGATTTATAACGAACTTTATCAAAACAAAGTCCCGAAAACGGGATATCAGAGGAGGATTGAAATGGCGAATATCGGTTTTATCGGTCTGGGTAATATGGGCGGCCCGATGGCAGAAAACCTGCTTAAGGCCGGGCATGCCGTAAAGGTTTTTGATCTTTCGGCCGATGCGGTTGCCGCCGCGGTTAAGGCCGGTGCGACCAAGGCGGAAAACGTCGCCGATGCCGCACGCGATGTCAGTTTTGTTGTCACCGTTCTTCCGGCGGGTAAACATGTGTTGTCGGTATATGATGGGCCCGATGGTGTTGTGGCCAACGCCGCCGCTGGAACGATCCTGATAGACAGTTCGACCATCGAGGTCGACGCCGCGCGTAAGGCGGCGGACCTTGCGAAAGCCAAGGGGCTTGGTGTTGTCGATGCCCCCATTTCTGGCGGCACGGCGGGTGCGGCGGCTGGTACGCTGACATTCATGGTTGGCGGTAATGAATCTGATTTCGCCAGTGTCGAGCCGATCCTTGATGCAATGGGAAGCAATATCATTCATGCAGGTGACAACGGGGCCGGGCAGGCGGCTAAGATCTGTAACAATATGGTTCTTGGTGTGAATATGATTGCCGTGTCAGAGGCCTTTATGCTGGCCAAGCGTCTTGGACTGGATGCGCAAAAGCTGTTTGATATTTCATCAAAGGCATCAGGGCAGTGTTGGGCCTTGACCAGTTATTGCCCGGTTCCGGGGCCCGTGCCAACATCGCCGGCAAACCGCGATTATCAGGCGGGGTTTGCGGTTGATATGATGCTCAAGGACTTGAAATTGGCCCAGCAGGCATCAGCAACATCCGGGGCGACGACCCCGATGGGGGCCTTGGCGGAAAGTCTTTATGCGCTTTATTCCAATGGTGGTAATGGCGGTATGGACTTCTCGGCCATTGTGAAGATGCTTGACGGCGAAAAGTAAAATTTGAACAGCATTTATCAAACGGGTCCGGTTCGCCGGGCCCGTTTTTGTATGACTGGATACGGATATTCTATCCTTTGATATTGCGTTGCCGGAAAATGGGCGCAAAATAGAGACGTATTTTTCCCCAATCAAGGTTTTGCGTTCGTCATGAGTACCCGTTCAAACACCCCGCGTGAGGTTTATTTCGAGCTACGACAGGTCGGAAGCTATTTGCGGTGTACAGCGATTGACGGAAAAACTGGAACTGAGGTGACGGTGGCCGGTCCGGTTAGCCGGAATCCGGAACAACTCAAACGCGTGGCAGCGCAAAAACTTGAATACGTTCTAAACAAGGGATAAAATATACAATATCGAGCGGTGGTTGAGTTGGTGGTCAGTGTTTTATTCCAATTATAAAACCGGATTTGGTGGTTTCTGCTAAATTTTGAAAGCCACTTGCAGCCTTTGACCACATGTGTCTAAGGTTCTCGCTCTAATCGCGTTTCTGGACGGAAGAGCCACAAAAAGAATGGCCGTCTCCAGGAGCTAAACGGGGGCTACCCGATAACAAGAAGACGGAGGCTTCGCGGGTTTGCTAGGGGGCAATGGGGAGACTATGTCTCATCCAATCAATAGACATATCTATGACTTGATGCCTTCGGTGGATCAGGCGACGACCTTGTTTGTCTGTGCCAAATCTAAGGTTGTGCAATGGATTGGGCTTATTTCTTACAACAATTAATCAACGGTCTCACGCTGGGCGCTATCTATGGTTTAATCGCGATCGGTTACACCATGGTGTATGGCATTATCGGTATGATCAACTTCGCGCACGGCGAGATCTATATGATCGGTGCGTTTCACTCTCTGATTACCTTCCTGATTTGTCAGGCGGCAGGGATTAGTGGCATTTTGCCGCTTACACTTCTTTTGATGCTGTTCGTTTCAATGATTCTGACCTCGATCTATGGGTGGGGCGTTGAACGGGTTGCCTATCGGCCGCTGCGTGGATCATTCCGTCTTGCAGCGCTGATTTCGGCGATTGGCATGTCGATCTTTTTGCAGAACTTCGTTCAGATTTCGCAAGGTGCACGCGTAAAGCCGATGCAGCCGCTTATTGAAGGCGGTATTACCTTGATGCGAAGCCCGAACTTTGACGTTCAGCTTAGCTATATGCAGATCATCATTATCCTTCTGACCTTTGTCTTGATGGTAGTGTTTTCGACCCTGATTGCAAAAACGTCCTTGGGGCGTGCGCAGCGCGCGTGTGAGCAGGATCGGACCATGGCAGGTCTTTTGGGGGTCAATGTTGACCGTACCATTTCGACCACCTTTGTGATGGGGGCTGCTTTGGCATCTGTCGCGGGGATGATGGTGACGCTTTATTACGGCGTGATTGACTTCTATATCGGCTTCCTTGCCGGTGTGAAGGCCTTTACCGCAGCTGTTCTGGGCGGCATTGGGTCGCTTCCAGGTGCGATGCTTGGTGGCCTTTTGATTGGTCTGATCGAAGCATTCTGGTCGGGGTATCTGACGATTGAATATAAGGACGTTGCGACGTTCGGTATTCTTGTTCTGGTTCTGATCTTCCGCCCGTGGGGGCTGCTTGGTAAGCCGGAGGTGGAGAAAGTCTGATGTCTTCTGCATTTGCTTCATCTCGAACGAGCGGCTCTGAAATCGTCAAGGAACTTGCGTTCTTTGCCGTGATCGCGCTCTTGATGTCGGTCATGATCCTTGGGGTCGAAACCGTTGACCGACCGACCGGACTTGAACTTGCGGTGCGTTGGGACCTTGTCCTGATTGCCATTGGATCAACGGTTATTGGTCGTCTTGCCCTGATTGTCCGCCGCGAAGGTATTTCGCGACTGGCTCAGGCGATTTTGATTACGCTGGCTGCGGTTTGCGTTTTTGAGATGTTTGTCCGCTTCCGTGAAATGGACGACCGCTGGGCGCCGCCTGTGGTGCTTGATATGGCGTTTGGTAGCGTCTCAAGCATGATCGTCACACTTTGCTTCCTCGCAATTGTGTTTGCGATTGCGTATTTTTCGATGAAAGAAAAAAGCGCCGCGGAAGTTGATGAAAGCACGAAGCTTTCGTCGAAAATTCAGGTCGCTTATCGTTCCAACACCAAGAAAATCGGTTTGATCGGGATTATCTTCTTTATCATTTTCCCGTTCCTGTTTGGCGAAAACCGTTCCGCGATCGACCTTGCGACCCTTGTGATGATTTACATCATGTTGGGCTGGGGGCTTAACATCGTGGTCGGTCTGGCTGGTTTGCTTGATCTGGGGTATGTGGCGTTTTATGCGGTGGGGGCTTATTCTTATGCGCTGCTGTCACAGAACTTCGATCTCAGCTTCTGGCTGTGTTTGCCACTTGCCGGTATCTTTGCCGCAAGTTTCGGGATTGTTCTTGGCTTCCCGGTTCTGCGGTTGCGCGGTGACTATCTTGCGATTGTGACCTTGGGCTTTGGTGAAATCATCCGTGTTGTTTTGATCAACTGGTATGATTTGACCGGTGGCCCGGATGGTATTTCGTCCATCGAACGCCCAAGCTTCTTTGGACTGGCGGAATTTTCCCGCCGTGTTCCAGAAGGGTCCATTGGGTTTGGCGACTTGATGGGGATTGAATACTCATCAATGCATCGCCTGATCTTCCTGTATTACCTGATCCTTGCGCTGGCGCTTGTCACCAACTTTGTCACGATGCGGTTGCGCAAATTGCCGATCGGGCGTGCTTGGGAAGCGCTACGCGAAGACGAAATCGCTTGTCGTTCTCTTGGTATTAATCCGACAAACACCAAGCTGTCTGCTTTTGCAATCGGTGCGATGTTTGGGGGCTTTGCCGGTGCATTCTTTGCCACCCGTCAGGGCTTTATCAGCCCGGAAAGCTTCACCTTCCTGGAATCTGCTGTGATCTTGGCCATCGTTGTGATGGGCGGTATGGGCAGTCAGATCGGTGTGGTTCTTGCGGCGGTGGTGATGATCGGTTTCCCGGAAATGTTCCGTGAACTGGCCGAGTATCGCATGCTGATTTTCGGGGCTGGTATGGTTGCCATCATGTTGTGGCGTCCGCGCGGACTTCTGTCCTTCCGTGATCCGACCATCCTTTTGAATATGAGCAAGAAAGAAAAAGTTGCCGGAGAAGCCAAATGACCGACAACGTCCAACTTGAAGTCGAACACTTGACCATGCGCTTTGGCGGGTTGGTCGCCATCGATGATCTTTCTTTCACCGCACGAAAGGGTGAGATCACCGCCATCATTGGCCCGAACGGGGCAGGGAAGACCACGGTCTTTAACTGTCTTACCGGGTTCTACGTTCCGACTGAGGGTCGTCTAACGCTTTATGCCAATGACGGACCGCGACTTTTGGAGCGGAGCGAGGGTTTCCGCATTCCGCGCAACAATGGTGTGGCACGGACATTCCAAAACATCCGCCTGTTTACTGGGATGACTGTTTTGGAAAACCTGATCGTTGCCCAGCATAATGCGTTGATGGAGGCATCAGCCTTTTCGCTAGCGGGGCTGTTTAACCTTGGTCGTTATGCTAAGGCGGAAAAGCAGGCGCTTGAAACCGCCAAGTTCTGGCTAAACAAGGTTGGCCTGTATGAGCAGGCCGACTGGAATGCTGGCAACTTGCCATATGGGTCCCAGCGTCGTCTCGAGATTGCGCGTGCGATGTGCGTCAATCCATCCCTTTTGTGTCTGGATGAACCAGCAGCTGGCCTTAACCCACGTGAATCGGCGGAACTTAATGTTCTGCTTCAAAGCATTCGCGATGATCAAGGGATTGGCCTTCTGTTGATTGAACATGACATGAGCGTTGTCATGAAGATTTCCGACCATGTGATCGTGCTTGATTACGGCAAAAAGATCGCTGATGGCGATCCGGAAGCAGTGAAGAACGATCCGGCAGTTATTCGTGCATATCTGGGTGAAGATGATGACGATGAGCTGCCGCCGGAAGTCGCAGCAGACCTTCATCTTGATCCGAAAGCGACGTGAGGGAGTAAATCGATATGTCCATGCTAAAAATTGAAGGTGTACATACCTTCTATGGCAATATCGAAGCCCTCCGGGGCATTGATATGGAAGTCAATGAAGGTGAAATCGTCACATTGATCGGCGCCAACGGTGCCGGCAAAACGACGTTGCTGATGACGTGTTGCGGTTCGCCGCAGGCCACCAAGGGGCGCATTTTGTTTGAGGGCCAAGATATCAGTCGCATGCCAACGCATGAGATTTGCCATCTTGGTATTCAGCAATCGCCCGAAGGTCGTCGGATTTTTCCGCGCATGTCCGTGCATGAAAACCTGCAGATGGGGGCGAGCACCCAGGATCCGAAATATTTCGATGACGATCTTGAAATGGTGTTCGATTTGTTCCCGCGTCTTAAGGAACGTATCAGCCAGCGTGCCGGGACGATGTCGGGCGGTGAACAACAAATGTTGGCGATTGGTCGTGCATTGATGGGCCGTCCGCGTTTGTTGCTGCTTGACGAACCTTCCCTTGGCATTGCGCCGCTGGTCGTTAAGCAAATCTTTGAGACCATCAAAAAGATTAACCGCGAGAAGAAGGTAACGGTCTTCTTGGTCGAGCAGAATGCGTTTCATGCGCTGAAGCTTGCCCATCGTGGGTATGTGATGGTGAACGGCAACATTACCCTGTCGGGAACAGGTGCCGAACTTCTGGCCAATCCGGAAGTCCGTGCCGCCTATCTCGAGGGTGGCCACTAGGAGACGGATATGGAAACGATTACAGGTACCAGTACGGGTGTCACAATCGGCATGACCGTCATCCTGATGGGGTTCTGCGCGTTTATGACCGGGCAGGCGATCGCCAATACCTGGCGTTCGGTGCATCAGCTGTATGCATATTCATTGCTGCTTGGTCTTGTTGACCGGTTTCTGACCTATGCCTTGTTCGAGGGCGAGTTACTTTCGCTGTCGGGGTATATTTTTGACACCGTGATCCTGTTTGCGATCATGTCAGCAGCATTCCGCGTGACCCGGGTCAATAAAATGCTGTCGCAATATCCGTGGCTTTATGAGCGTGTCGGACCGTTTGGGTATCGCGCACGCGAAGGCGCGGATGTCTGATCTTTTGATGGCGGCAGTCGGCTGCCGCCATCGCGTTGCTAAATAGTTGGTAACGCACCGCTTTGCACTATTGCATGTCAATTCTGGGGTGTTAAAGTGTGGGGAGATGAAACCGGTAATCTGATGATAAAAAGAGCCGGTTTCTTGTCCAGTTAAAGATGGTTCCGTCGCGGTGATGGAACCTACCTTTGGAACAGGGAGACTTCACTAATGTCGAAAACAAAGCTCGGCCTTCTGGCAACTGCGTCTGCACTCGTTCTGTCGATGGGTGCTGCAAAAGCAGACATCGTTATCGCGACCGTTGGTCCGATGACCGGCCCATATGCCGCCTTTGGCGAGCAGATGACCAAGGGCGCAGAAAAAGTTGTTGCTGATCTCAATGCTGCTGGTGGCGTGAACGGTGAACAAGTTGTTCTTGAAATCGGCGATGATGCTTGCGATCCGAAACAGGCTGTTGCTGTTGCCAACCAACTCGTGAGCAAAGACGTCGCCCTTGTGGCTGGTCACTTCTGCTCGGGTTCATCGATCCCGGCTTCTGAAGTGTACTTCGAAGAAGGCATCGTTCAGATTTCCCCGGCTTCGACCAACCCGCAGCTAACCGAACGCGATATGGACAACGTTTTCCGTGTTTGCGGCCGTGATGACCAGCAGGGCGAAGTTGCCGGTAAATACTTGGCTGAAAAATATGGCGACAAGAAAATCGCCATCGTTCACGACAAACAGGCTTATTCCAAAGGCCTCGCTGACGAAACCAAGAAAAACCTGAACGCTGCTGGCGTTGAAGAAGTGATGTATGAAGCCATCACCCCGGGTGAGAAAGATTACTCGGCACTGGTAACCAAGCTGAAATCTGAAGGCGTTGACGTCCTGTATTACGGTGGTTACCACACCGAATTGGGCCTCATTGTCCGTCAGATGCGCAGCCAGGGTCTTGATACGCTTGCCATTTCCGGTGATGCGCTGAACTCGCTTGAGTATTGGTCCATCACGGGTGACGCTGGTAAAGGTACGCTCTTTACTGCTGGTCCGGCGCTTGAAAAAGATCCGCGCAACGCTGAGCTCGTGAAATACTTCGAAGCTCAGAACTACAAGCCAGAAGGTTACACCCTTTACACCTATGGTGCGATCCAGGCTTGGGCGCAGGCAGCTGAAAAAGCGGGTACCACCGACTCTGAAGCTGTGATCGAAGCGCTGCATAGCGGCGATGAATTCGACACCGTTCTTGGTTCGATCTCGTTTGATGCCAAAGGTGACGTTGCTGCACCGGGTTACGTATTCTACGAGTGGGCAGACGGCTCTTACGATTACGCAAAATAATCAAATCATATGATGATGGAAAAGCCCGGCACAGAGCCGGGCTTTTTTATTGCGGTATCGCAGACAAAAAGAAAACGCCGCACAGTTTATGACCGTGCGGCGTTTTATTTGATCGAATGATCGGAAGGGGCAAGCGGTTTACTTCGCTTTGCGGCCCAGACCGATTTTCTTGGCGAACTGTGAACGCTGTTTTGCGTAGTTCGGTGCAACCATCGGATAATCAGACGGCAGGCCCCATTTCGCACGGTATTCTTCCGGCGTCAGGTTGTAGGTCGTACGCAGGTGGCGTTTGAGCATTTTCAGCTTTTTGCCGTCTTCAAGGCAAATGATGTATTCGTCGCCAACAGACTTGCGGATCGGAACAGCCGGTTTCAGCGGCTCTTGTTCGGGTTCGCTTTCGTCCATATGAATTTCATCAAGGGAACCGAATACGGTCGAAATCAATTCAGGAATCTGAGCAGCGGCAAGCGAATTGTTGCTTACATACGCAGAAACAATATCCACGGTCATTTGCAAGAGTTCGTCGCGATCAATCACGCTTTTTGAGGCGTCTGACATGAGCGATATTTTCCTTTAATTTAAAAACTACGTGAAGCGTAATGCACTATTTAACGGATATAGTCAAACAAGAGAAAACGGCAAGTCGATTTCACGTTAAAAAGAGTACACAAAAGTATATCCGTCGATGATAACTAATCTGGCCCTTTGGGTCACTACGAAAACGACCGAATATCCAAGAGGTTAATATTTCGGGGTGAGAATAATACCATTCGGTGTATCGGTTTGGGCACAGACGTCGGTGCAATTCAAATCTTTTGCGAGAAGAAATTGGCAAAAAGAAGACTTATACGCGAAACGGGCACGCATCGGCGCTGAGTGCGCAGCGACGCATAGCTGTTCTTTGTAAAACTTGTGGATCATGGCGTCCTGCGCGTTGGCAGTTTGCATCCTGTATGCTACAAGGCGCTCAATTTCCTTTACTGACTTCGATCAAGGGCGCACCCATGAACGTTAAGACCGTTGCTATTGCTGCCGACCATGGCGGTGTTGAGCTTAAATCCACAATTATCAGTGCCTTGAAAGATCGCGGCATCGAGGTTTTTGATTTAGGCACAAACAGTTCAGAGTCCGTGGATTATCCCGACTATGCCAAAGTTGTTGCCCAATCGATTATCGAGGGCAAGTCAGACGCGGGTATTCTTGTATGTGGTTCGGGCATTGGTATGAGCATCGCGGCCAACCGATACCCTGAAATCCGTGCAGCCTTGGCGCATGATCGCCTTTCGGCGACATTGAGCCGCCAGCACAATAACGCAAATGTTTTGTGCCTTGGCGCACGCCTCGTCGGGGATTTGTTAGCGCTTGATTGTATCGATGCGTTTCTATCGACCGAATTTGAAGGCGGCCGCCACGCGCTCCGTGTTGCGAAAATGTCTTAATCCAACTAATTACATCGCCATCTGGCATTCACCAAAACGGGCGGTGCGCTTAACTGTATAGCCACCCGTTATATTGCATCGAGAGAGGCCCCAACATGTCGTTCAAAGGCTTTTTCACCACCAGCTTGTCCGACGCCGACCCGGCATTGTTCAAATCCGTTACCGATGAACTGGACCGTCAGCAGAACCAAATCGAGATGATTGCTTCGGAAAACATTGTTTCCAAAGCCGTTATAGAAGCACAGGGTACTGTTCTGACCAACAAATATGCCGAAGGTTATCCTTCGCGCCGTTATTACGGCGGGTGCGAATTTGTTGACGTGGCCGAGCAGCTTGCGATTGATCGTGCCAAAGAACTGTTTGGTTGCGAGTTCGTCAACGTCCAGCCGCATTCCGGCGCGCAGGCAAATGGTGCGGTTATGTTGGCCCTTTGCAAGCCGGGCGATACCATTTTGGGTATGTCGCTTGATGCTGGTGGTCACTTGACGCATGGCGCACGTCCGGCGCTGTCGGGCAAATGGTTCAATGCGGTTCAGTATGGTGTGCGTGAAGACGACCTGACCCTTGATTACGATCAGGTTGAAGCACTTGCTATTGAGCACAAACCGGCCTTGATCATTGCGGGTGGTTCGGCCATTCCGCGTCAGATTGACTTCAAGCGTTTCCGTGAAATCGCGGATAAAGTTGGCGCGCTTTTGATGGTTGATATGGCCCACTTTGCCGGTCTGGTTGCTGGCGGCGTTCACCCAAGCCCGCTTCCTTATGCCGATGTTGTTACCACCACCACGCACAAAACCCTTCGCGGTCCGCGCGGCGGCATGATTTTGTCGAACAATCTTGATATCGGCAAAAAGATCAATTCGGCTGTCTTCCCGGGTCTGCAAGGTGGTCCGTTGATGCATGTGATTGCAGCCAAGGCCGTGGCCTTTGGCGAAGCACTGCGTCCGGAATTTAAAGAATACACCCAGCAGATCATTGATAATGCCAAAGCACTGGCCGAAGTTCTGGTCAAACGTGGCTTTGACATCGTGACCAAAGGGACCGACACGCACCTGATGCTTGTTGACCTGCGTCCGAAGGGCCTTAAAGGCAACGCAGCAGAAGAAGCGCTTGAGCGGGCAGGGATCACCTGCAACAAAAACGGTATCCCGTTTGATACCGAAAAGCCGACCATTACATCTGGTATCCGTCTAGGCACCCCTGCAGGAACTACCCGTGGGTTCGGTGTTGCTGAGTTCCAACAGATCGGTGAGCTGATCGGTGACGTTCTCGATGCGATGGTTGATCGCCCGGAAGGTGATTCCGACGTTGAAGCCGCTGTTCGTGCGAAGGTCGAAGACCTTTGCAAACGCTTCCCGATCTATTCCTGATCGCGCAAAGAGCGAGTAAATAAATATGCGTTGCCCGTTCTGCGGACATACTGACACACAGGTAAAGGACTCCCGCCCGACCGAAGAGCATCATGCTATTCGGCGGCGGCGGTTCTGTCCTGCGTGTGGATCACGGTTTACGACCTTTGAACGTGTTCAATTGCGTGAACTGATGGTCGTTAAAACGGACGGGCAACGCGAATTGTTCGACCGCGACAAATTGGCGCGGTCGATCTTTCTTGCCTGCCGTAAGCGCCCCATTGAAGACGAGCGCGTTGAAAAGGCCCTTAATGGCATTCAACGACGTCTTGAAAGCAGTGGTGAAAGCGACATTACCACCGATACCATTGGTGAAATGGTGATGGAGGCGTTAAACGCCCTCGATCAGGTGGCGTATGTGCGCTACGCTTCGGTTTATAAAAACTTCCGCGAAGCCCGTGATTTCGAGCAATTCGTGGAAAATATGAATGATGGGGAAGAAGAGGCGGACGCAGAGTAATGACAGCCCCCGCGTTTACAGAAGATGACCGGCATTTCATGCGGGTCGCATTAAGCCTGTCTAAACGCGGTTTGGGAAATGTCTGGCCAAATCCGTCGGTTGGGTGTGTCCTGGTATCGCCAGAAGGCACGATTGTCGGGCATGGTCATACGCAGCCGGGCGGACGTCCGCACGCGGAACGCGTTGCTCTTGATGTCGCCGGAAACCTTGCCAAGGGGGCAACCGCCTATGTCACCCTTGAACCATGTAGTCATTTTGGAAAATCACCCCCCTGTGCTGCAGGCCTGATCGAAGCGGGCGTTGCACGGGTTGTTTGTGCGCTTGAGGATCCTGATGATCGGGTTTCTGGGCGCGGTCATCAAATGCTACTTGATGCGGGCATTCGTGTAGATATCGGACTTTTTGCGGATGAAGCACGGCGCGTGAACGAAGGTTTCCTATCCCGTATCGAGCGCGACAGACCGTTTGTTACCTTAAAACTTGCGTCCACCTTGGATGCGCGGTCAGCGACCCATAGCGGCGAAAGCCAATGGATTACCGGTGCAGCAGCCCGTGAACAGGGGCATTTGTTGCGCGCCAATCACGACGCTATCCTTGTTGGGGCCAACACAGTCATTGCCGATGATCCAACGCTGACATGTCGGATTGCAGGTCGCGAAGATCAGTCGCCGGTGCGGGTTATTTTGGATCGCAAAGGTGATGTCCCTGTTTCCGCAAAGCTGATTGAGACGGCGGAAGTTGTTCCCACATGGCTTGTCGTGTCGGACACACATTTCAGCGAACTATCGGAAAAATTTGAAAAAACCTCGGTAAAAGTCGTTTCAGCGGGATGCGCCGATGGTCATTTTGACTTACATGACGTGTTGCGCACGTTGGCCGGTTTGGGGTTAACACGCGTTTTGGTCGAAAGCGGCGGAAGCCTTGCGGCAGCGTTGCTTAAGGTCGGTGTTGTCGACCGGGTTGTCCATTTTGTCGCCCCGTCAATGATCGGGGATGACGGCAAAGCAATGATTGCGCAACTTGGTGTGACGCAGCTTTCAGATATGCCACGGTTTGAGCGTGTTTCGGTTCGCGAAGTGGGCGAAGACATTGTGGTAACATACGATAATAAAACGGATTAAGTTCATGTTTACGGGCATCATCACCGATATTGCAAAAGTTCGCTCGATTGAAAAAACCGGCGATACGCGTTTTGAATTTACAACGTCTTTTGACACCACCAAGATTGATTTGGGTGCGTCAATTGCCTGTAACGGTGCCTGCATGACCGTAATCGAAACCGGTGATGACTGGTTTGCGATTGAAGCATCGGCAGAAAGTCTGGATAAAACGACGCTTGGCGATCTTTCGGTCGGATCGAACGTGAACCTTGAACAAGCAACCCGTGTCGGCGACGAGCTGGGCGGGCACATCGTTTCTGGCCATGTAGATGGTGTCGCGGTTTTGACCAAACGTATCCCCGAGGGGGATTCTTTGCGCCTGACATTCGAAGTGCCCGAAGCCTTTGCGAAATATATCGCGTCCAAAGGGTCGGTTACGCTTGAAGGAGTGTCTTTGACGGTCAATGAGGTTGACGGAAACACTTTTGGTATCAATCTGATACCACATACACAGACACACACCACGTTGGGATCGAAACATCCGGGCGACCGGATTAATTTCGAAATCGACATGCTTGCACGTTACGTCGCGCGCATGCTGGGCAAGGATTGATCAGAAATGCCAAACAGTTATCTGTCGCCGATTGAAGACGTCATCGAAGAAGCGCGCAATGGCCGGATGTTTATTCTGGTGGATGACGAAGATCGCGAAAACGAAGGCGATCTTGTCATTCCCGCACAGATGGCAACCCCGGATGCGATCAACTTTATGGCTACGCATGGGCGCGGGCTGATTTGTCTGACCCTTGAAAACGAACGGTGCGACGAATTGGGCCTGACGATGATGAGTGCCCATAACGGTACACGTCACGAAACTGCCTTTACCGTTTCAATCGAAGCCAAAACCGGTGTGACCACAGGGATTTCCGCACCGGATCGTGCGCGCACTGTCGCGGTTGCGATTGATCCAACCGCGGGTCGGCATGATATCGTGACGCCAGGCCATGTTTTCCCGCTACGTGCGCGGGCAGGCGGGGTGTTGGTACGTGCAGGCCATACTGAGGCATCTGTTGATATTGCGCGTCTTGCCGGCTTGAACCCATCTGGCGTGATTTGCGAAATCATGAGCGATTCTGGCGAAATGGCCCGCCTGCCAGAACTTGTCGAGTTTGCCAAGAAACATGACCTTAAAATCGCACAGATTGCCGATTTGATCCGCTATCGCCGCAAGCATGAAAAAGTCGTGCAACGCAAAGCGACGACGAAGATCACCAGCACAAACGGTGGCGAGTTTGATCTTCATCTGTATGTTAATAATGTCACCTATGCCGAACATATCGCCCTTGTAAAAGGCGATATCAGCGACGACGCGCCGGTATTAACCCGCGTCCATGCACTTAATGTTCTGGATGATGTTTTGGGCGATACCCAATCGGGTCATAATGGGCAATTGGCCGCTGCCATGCGTCAGATCGGCGCGGAGGGACGCGGTGTCGTTGTTTTGATCCGCGAACCGCGTGCAAATAGTTTATCGTCGTCGGTGGCCAAGCTGATCGAGCTTAATGGTGGCGACAGCGCAGCACTGCGTCAGGAACTTGCGCAGGCCGACGATGATACAGATTTACGTGATTACGGCGTGGGCGCGCAAATCTTGCATGATTTGGGCATTCGCGACATGATTCTGCTTTCAAATACCAAACGCCACATTGTAGGACTTGACGGCTTCGGCCTAAATCTGGTTGATCAGCGTCCGCTTGTCGTCTCGGAGGAATAGAACCATGAAAACCGCCCCCCACATTTTGATTGTGGATGCCCCTTATTATACGCATATCGTCGAAGACCTCGTTAAGGGGGCTGCTTCGACGTTAGAAGCTGGTGGCGCAACATGGGACCGCATTTCGGTGTCTGGTGCATTTGAAGTGCCAATTGCGATCCGTTATGCGGTACAATCCATGCAAGAGCTGGCAACCGGTCCGCGTTACGACGGGTATTTGGCCCTTGGCTGTGTGATCCGCGGCGAGACGACCCATTACGATCATATCTGCGAAGAAGCCAACCGTGCTTTGATGCAGCTTTGCCTCGATTTTCGTTTGGCGATTGGAAACGGTATTCTGACCGTTGAGAACGAGGCACAAGCTATCGCGCGCAGTAAGGCCGATCAGAAGAACAAGGGTGGCGAAGCTGCCAATGCCGTTCTTCGTATGATCGAAGTTCAAAACCATTTTGGAATCCATCACAAGTAATGACCGATAAACCAAAGGCATCTGCCGCACAGCGGCGCAGCGCAGCGCGCTTTTCCGCTATTCAGGCGCTTTATCAAGCCGAATTGTCGCAGCTTTCGGCTGGCGACATCGTACGGGAATATTCCGATTTCCGTCTTGATGGCGAAGGCGGACGTGATCTTGATATCACCAACGAAGATCTCATTGATCCGGATCGCGGTTTCTTTGCTGATCTGGTGCAAGGCGTCGCATCACGCATGGTTGATATCGATGCGTTGATTGATGGTGCGCTTGAAAAGGGTTGGAAAACCAACCGTCTTGAAACCGTTCTGCGCAGCATCATGCGCGCGGGTACCTATGAATTGATGGCGCGCGAAGACGTTCCCATGCGTGTTGTCATTACCGAATATGTCGATGCAGCCCATTCGTTCTTTGACGAGAACGAGCCAAAGCTTGTGAATGCGGTTCTTGATCGCATTGGCAAAACGCTGCGTCCCGGTGAAGCCGGAAACGTCTGATATGGCAGCGCGGTCGGGGGAATTTGATCTGATCGCGCGCCATTTTGCGCCCATCGCGCAACGTGATCCTGCGGCATTGTCGCTTCAAGATGATGCCGCGATCTTTTCCCCGCCAGAAGGCTGCGAAGTTGTCGTGACCACCGATGCGTTGGTTGCTGACGTTCATTTTCGCAGCGAAGACGCCCCCGAACTGATCGCTAAAAAGGTTCTTGGTGTGAACCTGTCAGATTTGGCAGCCATGGGCGCAAAGCCCGGTGGCGTGGTTTTGACCGCGGGCTATGGTCCCGATATTTCCGAAGACTGGATCAAACGTTTCGCCGCAGGATTTGGCGAAGATTGCCAAACCTATTTGGTGTCGCTGATGGGCGGGGATACGGTCGGCACCCCCGGGCCGACATTTTTTAGCCTGACGGCGTTTGGCTATGTGTTTGCGGGCCGTGCGCTCCGCCGTGACGCGGCAAAGCCCGGTGACGTTTTGGCAGTAACCGGGACATTGGGCGACGGGGCACTTGGATTGGCGGTGTTGCAGGGCAAAATTACCGATCTTGATCCGCACGCCAGCGATTACCTGAAAGACCATTATTGGGTACCACGACCACGATTGGATATCGGGCAAGCATTGGTTGCGACCAACATGCGGTTTGCCGCGATGGATATCTCAGATGGGTTGGCGGGTGATTGCCGCAAAATATGCACGGCATCTGGTGTCGGTATGCAGATTGACCAAAGCGCCATTCCGCTTTCACCCGCCGCCGCACAGCTTATCGCGCAAGATGAAGCATATTGGCAGACCATTCTTGCCGGCGGTGATGATTATGAACTTTTGATCGCGGGCGCGCCCGACGATATCGCCGCATTGGGGGATCAGGTTACGGTGATTGGCCAGATTACCGATAAGGCCGGGCAGGTGGATTTGATTGGCTCGGATGGCAAAATGGCCGAACTCGCGCCAGGCGGGTTCGACCATTTTCGATAAAATCTGATTTCTTGACTGTTTAGGCTGGGTTACTTGTTCTCGCTAAAGCGGCCAAGGTTGCCAAACAGCTGCTGCAGAATGGTCATTTCACGACCTTCTGTCGGCGTCACACGATCTGACGGAATAACGGGTTTGCCGTCTTCGAGGTCATATTGGCTTAGGATGTCGACGCGGTTTGACTTGTCAAAGCTGACGAGAACAATTTGACGTTCGACGGTTTCCGGTGCGAAGAAGGCAACGGTTTCCTTCCTGCTGGAAATGTACAGCCACACATTTTCGTCGAATGCGGCGACGGTGGAGGGAGACCCCAAAATGTCGGTGACATCGCCCTTGGTCGATTCTCCGACCTTGATCTGTTCAAGCATTTCTGGTTCCGGCGCGTTACCGCGCGTCGCAACTCGGGGACTGCAAGCCGATACGTACAGGACTGCCAGTCCTGCCAGCATCATCAGGGGAATGCGTAGAGTTTTATTGTGCATGAAGCTCACCAGAGCGACCCTCTTATTGAAACCAAACCGGAATTGCCTTGAGTTTCTGCGCGATGCGCATGATATTGCCGGGCAATGTTTGGGGCAAATGCGCCCCTAAAGATTTACGGCATTCTGCGTGCCACGACAGGAATGTCAACGAAGGAGTGTTACTGTTGTTTGGATGGCTTAAGAAAAAAGACCGCAAGCATGCGTCTGCGGTTGATCTTTACACCGCAATGGTCACCCAGGCGCGCCAACCTGAATTTTATTCAAAGCTGGGCGTCGCCGATACGAAAGAAGGCCGCTTTGACCTTATTTTGGTCCATGCCTTTATCCTGTTTCGCCGCCTGAAGGCGGAAGATGGCGACAAGGATTTGGCCCAAGAAGTGTTTGACGTGATGTTTGCCGATCTTGATCAGAACATGCGCGAAATGGGCATTGGCGATGTTGGCATTTTAAAGCGTATTCGAAAAATGTCGGACTCCTACCACGGTCGGATCGTTGCATACGAAGAAGGCATGCAAAGTGGTGCCGCAGAACTTGCCGCGGCTTTGGACCGCAATCTTTATGCCGATACCGACGTGCGTGACGAACAATTGATGGCAGTGGTCGGTTATGTGCATGACGCCCTGACCCTGCTTGAACAACAAACCCTATCAGAGATACAAAACGGCAAAGTGCGTTTCCCGGATGTGCCGGTGCCTGCCGTAACCACACCGTAATTGAAAAAGAGTTTTCTAAATGTCTAAGAACGTAACCCCGGAATTTTCGCGCATCGTGAACACCGATGAGCAGGTTGGAAAAAAAGAAAAACTGACCATCAAAGCCAGCGAGAAAGAGTGCGCTGCACTGGCCAAGCGTTTTGAGCTGATCTCAATTGATAGCCTTCAGGCTGATTTGACGATCCTTGTGGCGTCTAACGGCGAAGTCACCGTGCGTGGCCCGATGCAAGCTGATATCGTTCAGCGTTGCGTCACGACCCTTGATCCTGTGCCTGAAAAGGTTGAAGACGACGTTGAAGTCCTGTTTTCACCGCATGTGTCCGAAGATGATCTTCCGTCGAACCCGGACGACCTTGAAGACCTGTCAGAAGATGAATTGATGGCACTTTTGGATCAGCCAGAGCCGTTGGTTGATGGCAAAATCGATGTTGGCGAAGTTGTCGCACAGTTTCTTGCAGTTGCCATGGACCCGTATCCGCGCAAAGAAGGTGCAGAACTGCCCGAAGCCGTTTTGGTTGAGGAAGAAGCCGAAGAAGAGCGCCCAAATCCGTTTGCCAAGCTTGCTGGTCTTAAAGAAAAGCTTGAAAAGAAGGACTAATCTTCTTGGTCTCTAAGATCTGACACGACGTGTCACTTGGGATGCCGGTCTTTACCGGCATTTCACTTTTATGAAATACAGTGCGGGCGGGTTATGCTGGTAAGGTTAGCTCGGCTTGCGTGCTTTACCTTGTATCTGGTCGCGATTTCCGGTAATTACGGGCGTTCCGGCCAACAGATGACAGGTGCACCTCGCGTTGTGGCCCACCTGCCGGACTATCCGGTTCAGATGTTTTAGAACAACCATAAGAGAATACTTTGCCTGAACAGGTTTGCATATCACTTGACGCGATGGGCGGAGACCACGCGCCAGAGATGGTCGTTGCTGGTGCAGAAATCGCACTTAAGCGGCTCCCTCATCTCAAATTTCTGATGTTTGGCGATGAAGCACGGCTGAAGCCACTTCTTGCCAAATACCCAACATTAGAAGCGGTTAGCGAAATCCGCCATGCATCGCAAGAAGTTACAATGGATGACAAGCCGTCCGTCGCGCTGCGTCAACGCCGTGACTCCAGCATGCGTCTTGCGATCAATGCAGTTAAAGACGGCAGCGCCCAAGGTGTTATTTCGGCCGGGAACACCGGTGCCTTGATGGCGATGGCAAAATTTGTTCTTAAAACCGTGCGCGGCATCGACCGTCCGGCGATTGCAACCTATATGCCGACCCAGCGTGGCGAGACCGTCATGCTTGATCTTGGTGCAAACATCGAGTGCGATGAAAACAATCTGGTGCAGTTTGCCCTTATGGGCGAAGTGTTTACCCGCATTCTGTTTGGTCTTGAAAAACCGTCGGTCGGCTTGCTGAACGTCGGGATTGAAGAGCTTAAAGGCAACGAAGCGGTTAAAAAGGCCGCTGTTATTTTGCGTGAAATTGATCTTCCGATCCGCTTTGAAGGCTTTGTCGAGGGCGATGATCTTGCAAAAGGGACCGTCGACGTCATCGTGACCGATGGCTTTACCGGCAATGTCGCGCTTAAAACCGCCGAGGGTACTGCGCGTCTTTTGGTTCATTTCCTGCGTGAAACGTTCAAAAGCTCATTCTTTGCCAAGCTAGGCTATCTGCTTGCCCGTCGTTCGCTTCAGCGTTTCCGCGACCGGATGGATCCGCGCCGCTATAACGGTGCGATGTTGCTTGGCCTGAATGGTATTGCTGTTAAAAGCCACGGCGGAACAGATGCACTTGGTTTTTCAAATGCAATTGGCGTTTGCCATGATTTGATTGTCAATAAACTCAATGACAGCATCAAAGATGAGCTTGCTGCTTTTGAACAGGCGATGTCTGGCAAAACAGTAGAAGAAATTGCCGGTTCTGCTGTTCAAGCCGACGAATAAATTCAACAAAATATTAGAAAGCTGGTGGTCCCCACATCATGACAGTTCGTTCTCGCATTATTGGTTGCGGCTCATACCTTCCTGCCAACGTTTTAACCAATGATGAGCTGGCAAAGCGCGTCGATACATCAGATGAATGGATTGTTGCGCGTACAGGTATTCGCCAACGCCATATCGCCGCTGACGATCAAACCACCAGCGATCTCGCCTTTGAAGCGGCCCAGCGCGCGATGGAACATGCGGGTGTAACCGCCGATGACATTGATCTGATCATTGTCGCAACGGCGACCCCGGATAACACATTCCCGGCAACCGCGACCAAGGTTCAGAACCGTCTTGGCGTTAATGGCTTTGCCTTTGACGTTCAGGCCGTGTGTTCGGGCTTTATCTATGGTTTGACGACGGCGGATATGTATATCCGCAACGGACAGGCCAAGACCGCCCTTGTGATTGGCGCTGAGACCTTCTCGCGTATCCTCGATTGGGAAGATCGCCGAACCTGCGTTTTGTTTGGTGACGGGGCAGGGGCCGTGGTTGTCCAGGGTGTCGAAGGCAATGGCACGATCGAAGATCAAGGCATTCTTGCCAGCCGCCTGCATTCAGACGGCAGCAAATATGAACTTCTGTATGTTGACGGTGGCCCATCGGCAACCCAGACGGTCGGGCATTTGCGTATGGAAGGCAAAGAAGTCTTCCGTCATGCGGTTACCAACCTTGCTGGTGTGATCCGCGAGGTTCTAGCTGATACTGGGCTCGAGTCTGCGGATATCGATTGGCTGGTGCCCCATCAGGCCAACCGTCGTATCCTTGATAGCACGGCCAAAAAGTTTGGTATTTCGCCAGAAAAGGTCGTGGTTACGGTGGATCGTCACGCAAACACTTCAGCCGCGTCTATTCCATTAGCACTGGCAGAAGCCGTGCATGATGGGCGAATCAACCGTGGTGATATCGTTGTGCTTGAGGCCATGGGTGGTGGATTTACTTGGGGTGCGTCGCTGGTTCGGTGGTAAAATTACTGCTGTAATGTTTGCGATTGGGCGGAAAAGCACGCCATTTCCTTAAAAATCACAACATTCCGCCTTAAAGCAGTGTATCCTGTTGATATTGACTGATTTCGCCACCAGATATAACCCTGTGTATAAATCCCGAAATAAGGAGGCGGCCTGTTATGTCGGAAACAACGATTACCCGTGCGGATCTCGCTGAAGCCGTTTATCAGGAAGTAGGTCTGTCGCGGAATGAGTCCGCCCAGCTGCTTGAAACTGTACTTGACGAAATTTCGTCCGCGCTGATCAAAGAAGAAGTCGTAAAGATTTCCTCGTTTGGAAGCTTCTCTGTCCGTCAGAAAGGACAGCGTATCGGACGTAACCCGAAAACGGGTGACGAAGTGCCAATTTTGCCACGGAAGGTTCTTGTGTTCCGCCCGTCGCAGGTGCTGAAGGCCCGCATTAACGCTTAAGAAAAGAAGTCATGAAAACGAACTTGGGGGCTGCGGCGGGAACATCCCGCCGGACAGCAAAGTCTGACTCTGCCTTTCGCACAATTAGCGAGGCAGCAAAAGAACTTGGTCTTCAACAGCATGTGTTGCGATTTTGGGAATCCAAGTTTCCTCAAATCCAGCCGATGAAACGGGCAGGCGGGCGCCGCTATTATCGCCCGGAGGATATCGAGTTCCTCGCCAGTATTCGTACGCTTTTGCATGATCAGGGCTTCACCATCAAAGGTGTTCAAAAGCTGCTTGATCAGAACAAGGGCAAGTTGCCTGGTGAAATCACGGTGAATGCCGCCGAGGTCGAGCCGGTTGACCGCGTTGGTTTGCAACCTGGTGTCGCGCAGAGTTCTGGCGTTGATAAAGCGGCACTTGGGTCCGTTTTGGGTGAATTGCAGGAGCTGCAAGTCATCCTTCACGATGGTCTGAACGACATCAAAAAAAATCCATAAAAATCATTTGCGTCTTTGGCGCCGCGCGGCTATTTATCGAGCCGCGCCAAAGAGCGCAAATATACGGTCGGAGCGTGGCGCAGCCTGGTAGCGCACCTGCATGGGGTGCAGGGGGTCGGAGGTTCGAATCCTCTCGCTCCGACCAATATTTTCCCCAAACATCTCCTTAAAATCGATATCTGGTGAATTGCGTTGTTATGCCTTAGGTGTCTGGCATTAAACGCGACAGTATTGCTATGTCTGCGTCATCAGTGACCTTGATCAGGATTATTTCACCAGAACGCGGGAAAATGCCCGTCAATGCGGTGATATTGACCTGATGGGTAATCAGGATGGCCTTGCTGTCTTTTGGAAGGTTTTGAAGCCGTTCCAATACCTGTTGGCTTTGGCGACTTTCCGTATTGGGATTGCGGAAAAATGAGTTCAGTGACGGTTCTTCGATTACCGGCCCAAGATTAAGCAATTCTGCGGTTTCAAGGCATCGGCACCACTGGCTGCTGAGGACCTTATCGATTTTGATCCCTTGGTCGCGGATAAGGGCGCCCGTCGTGCGTGCCTGTGTTTTGCCGACGTCATTGATATTGCGTTGGGTGTTGCAATCATCCAATTTGAAGGCGGCGGGGTCACCGGTTCCCGGTGCAATCGCATGGCGCATCAAGGCATGAACGCCCGGCTTTGACCATATTTTCCATGGATCTTGATCAGACGCGTGCGCCGTCCGGCCGGCCAGCAGCCCAAGGAAAACAAACAACATGATGATGATTGATCGCATGACACGCACTTCCGTTAGCGACAAGGGGATACCCTTGATACCGAAAAGCGGGTGGTATGGATCAGTTCTGCCATAAATAGCAGGTTACGGCTTAGGGGTGTGTTTGGGGTTTGGCATCCTCAGCGGTTACAACCCGGCGTCCTTCGTCTGTTAGCTTACAGATCAGCCAGTCTGGTTTCACTGGATTATCGAACCAAGGTGCTGCCCAGCCGTGATCAATGCAGCTTTGGACCGTTTTGTCGCCGATTTGTTTGCCATTTTTGTCAAACAGCGGCAACTTTCCGCCCGGCTGCGTAAGGCCGCGTCGCAGCCAGTTCAATTGGACATCTGTGGGTTTTATATGCTTTTTATCCGTCATCGGCACGCCCTGAACGTTATGTATGGGTTGTATCGTAGACATTGGATGCGGATCAGTTTGGCGGATAATCAATTTTGGAGCAATCGGAATGACACCAGATCAATTTCAAGCCAGTGAAATGTCATTTTTGTATGTGACTGTCCCGGATATGGCGACGGCCCGCTTACTTGCTGGTGGTGCGATTGGTGAAAAGCTTGCGGCATGCGCCAATGTGTTGCCGCAGATGACAGCCATTTACGAATGGGATGGCGAGATTGAAGAAGAAAGCGAGCTTATCGTGATCTTAAAAACCGCCAAATCAATTGCCCCGGCGCTGGCAAAGTGGATCGAAGACAATCACCCCTATGAGGTGCCCTGTATTCTTGAGGTGCCATTGGGGCGCGGGAATTCGGGCTATGTCGAATGGCTGCAAAAGCAGATGGGATCACGATCACGGCCGATGTGATTGCATCGCAGCGATTTGCCCCCTAGGATGGCACAAATTTAATCCATTAGGTGACGTATTTTAATGAACCATCTGACCAAAATGGCCCTTGAAATGGGGCCATTGATTTTATTCTTTGCCGCGAATGCGACAACCAATTTGATGACGGCGACCGCTGTTTTTGTTGCTGCTACGGTGATCGCACTTAGCGTGTCTTATGCGATCGCGCGTACCATCCCGATCATGCCGCTGATTGGTGGGGCGTTTGTCATCGTTTTTGGTGGGCTGACACTTTACCTTGATGATGATTTGTTTATCAAAATCAAACCAACCATTGTGAACCTTCTGTTTGCCGCAATCCTGTTTGGCGGTTTGATGGCCGGCAAGCTTTTCTTAAAGCTGGTTTTGGAAAGCGCGTTTAAGGCAACCGACGAAGGTTGGCGCATTCTGACATGGCGTTGGGCGATCTTTTTCGTGGTTCTGGCCGTGATTAACGAAGTGGTCTGGCGCAACTTTTCGACCGACACGTGGGTCGCATTCAAGGTCTGGGGCATCATGCCGCTGACCATGTTGTTTGGAATGGCACAGGTGCCCGTCTTGATGAAGCATCAGCTTGAAGAAGAAGAGGGCGGTTCCGCACCGTCGTGACCGGCAACACATAAACGTACCAAGAAATAGAAAAGGGCAGGATTTTCATCCTGCCCTTGTTTTTGCCTAATGCCTGGAATAACGGGTTGTCTGTCGCAAGTAAGTTATTTGACCGGCACAGCAACGCTGACGGCTGCCTGTGCGGCGATGCCTTCTTCACGGCCGGTAAAGCCAAGTTTTTCGGTGGTGGTGGCTTTGACGTTGACCCGGTCCGCATCAATCGAAAGAATTTCCGCAACCTTTTGACGCATGGCGGGTGTATGCGGGCCGATTTTGGGGCGCTCGCAAATTAGTGTCAGATCGACATTTACAATCCGACCGCCGCGTTGACGCACAAGATCCGCCGCATGCTTTAGGAAAATGTCAGAGGCCGCACCTTTCCATTGTATATCGCTCGGTGGGAAATGCTGGCCAATGTCACCAGCACCAATGGCGCCAAGGATTGCATCGGTCAGGGTATGCAAACCAACATCGGCATCAGAATGCCCATCAAGGCGGGCGGTGTGCGGAACTTTGATCCCGCAAAGGATGCAATGATCGCCGGGTGCAAACCGGTGCACGTCAAAGCCGGTTCCTGCGCGATATTCTTCCTGCGACATTGAAGTATCTTTCGTTTCTGTGGTTTCAATCCAATCCTGCGCACGGCCAAAATCATCGCGCTGGGTGATCTTATCATTGCTGGCAGCACCTTCGACACAGACCACATCGACGCCGAGCTGTTCAAGAAGCGACGCATCGTCTGTCAGTTCCTGACCTTCGAACTGGGTGTGCGCATCAAATATGGTTTTAAAGACGAACCCCTGTGGGGTTTGTGCGCGATGCAGGCTCTCACGTGGGATGCTGCGTAAGATGATATTGTTGCCGTCGGCCTGTTTGATGGTGTCGGCGACGGGCAGGGTGGGAATTACGCCTGCATGGTTTTTCAGGGCGTCAATCACACGGGTAATCACGGTATCTGAGATCCCCGGCCGCGCGGCATCATGTATCAAAACGATATCTGGCGACTTTGCATTGAGTGCGCGCAAACCATTTAACACCGATTGCTGGCGCGTCGTGCCGCCGGCAACAGGTTGGGGGATATCAGAACCGCAAGACGCCCCACTGATTGTTTGATCATACCAATCCTGATGGTCGGGATTATAAACGATCTGAATGAGGTCTGCTGATGTATGACCGGCAAAGCAATCAATGCAATGGCCCAGCAGGCTTTTGCCGCCAAGCTTGTGATATTGTTTTGGTAATGGGTCGCCAAATCTGCTACCGCTGCCTGCAGCAACGATGACAACCCCGATTTTTTGGGTCATAAATGTGATGCCGTCGCTTGTCTGAATTGCGCCGCAGGCTATCTTTATGCGGAGAATTTGCCAAGTCGGCATTTTGACAATCTGGATCTTTCGATCAAGATAAACGGATCAACGGACCATCTCATGCTGACTGCATACATTCATATTCTTGCCCTGTTACCGCTGACTGCGCAGATTTTCCGTGCGGAGCCCCGGCGTGACATATGGCTGTATGGATCGATTTTCCTGGCTGCGATCGGAACAATGGTTTTGCTGGGGGTCACGGGCGAGGAAGTGCAATCGCGCGGATTTTCCGCGGCCCTTCATTGGTCTGAGTTAACCGTCATCATGATTTTCGGTGGTTTGGTGATTTGCAAGGGGCCGCAGCAGGTTTGGCGGTTGGCGGGCTATATCGGCGGTTACTTACTGCTGTTCGCAATCCTTGCTGTTGTGTTTGGTGTGCTGTTTTCCCATGACGCACCGGGGGATGTTAGCACACCGGCGTTGTATTCCGGCTGGCTTTGGGCGCATATCGGTAGTTCGCTTGTGACTTATGCGCTGGTCACGTTGGCCGCAATTGCCGCGATGGCCTATGTTGTGCAGGAACATGCCCTGAAACATCGAAAGCCGACACGTTGGAGCAAACGATTGCCGCCGCTTCGTGACAGTGAATACATGTTGGTCGGGTTTTTGAAATGGTCGGCATGGGTTCTTGTGGTCGGGATCATTTCCGGCTTTGCAGTGCGCTATGTCGAAGGTGAAAGCCTGTGGTCGATTGACCATAAGATGTTGTTGACCCTGCTTGGCTTTGCCACGATTTGCACTCTGATCTTTATTCATGAAAGATCGACTTTACGTGGCCGTATGGCGGTGCGCTTTGTCCTTGGTGCGTGGTTGCTGCTGACACTGGCTTTTCCCGGCGTTCGGTTCGTATCTGGTTATATTGTTGGCTAAGGCCTGTGCACTTGTTGGTCAGTGTGCTTCGCGACGTAATAGGGCTCACTGTTCTTAGGCCGTGCCCCATGTTTCCCGCGATCTCGCAGAAATGCGCAAAATTTTGCGCTGGATTTCGGCAGGTTGACCGTTGAAAGTCCACGATATTTCATTTCATGCGCTTAGAGTTGTTGCAACTGGTGGCCAGTTTTATTAACCTGCCCAAGTTTTAGGCAATCGGAATTCCTTCATGTCATTGCAGATTGGTTCTGTAAACGTGCCAGAGAATGTCATTCTGGCACCGATGTCAGGTGTGACTGACCTTCCATTTCGACAGCAAGTCCGCCAATTTGGCGGGCATCTTGTTGTGTCTGAAATGATTGCGTCTGACGCGATGATCCGCATCCAGCGCCATGAAAAAGAAGTACGCAAGATGCATGGCGATTGTGCAGCCGAGAGCCCACTTTCCGTTCAGCTTGCCGGGACAGAGCCAGAAGAAATGGCGCAAGCGGCCAAGATGAACGAAGCCCGCGGCGCCATGATCATTGATATCAATATGGGCTGCCCGGCCAAAAAAGTGACCAAGGGATATGCGGGCTCGGCCTTGATGCGTGATGAATGTCTGGCTGCGGATATCATCAAAGCCACTGTCGAAGCGGTATCTGTGC
The DNA here is from genome assembly GCF_011806425.1 of Thalassospira lucentensis. Lineage (GTDB taxonomy): Bacteria > Pseudomonadota > Alphaproteobacteria > Rhodospirillales > Thalassospiraceae > Thalassospira > Thalassospira lucentensis_B. The sequence continues at coordinate 339,243 of NZ_JAATOV010000003.1, forward strand.
CCGTGACGCTGAAAATGCGGTTGGGCTGGGATGATGATAGTCGCAATGCACCGGTTCTTGCCAAAATTGCCGAAGATCTTGGGATCAAAATGCTGACCATCCATGGTCGCACCCGCTGCCAGTTTTACAAAGGCGAAGCGGACTGGGATGCGATTGCGCTGGTCAAGGACGCTGTTTCCATTCCGGTGATTGGCAATGGCGATGTGAATAGCGAAGAAGATGCAGAAGAACTGTTAAAACGCTCCGGGGCGGATGGCGTGATGATCGGACGCGGTGCACAGGGGCGCCCATGGTTCCTGGGTCAGGTTTCCCATTATCTGAAAACCGGTGAAAAATTGGCGGCACCGTCGCTTGATATCCAGCTTGAAACCATCCTGCGTCACTATGATGCGATGATTGATCATCACGGACGACAAGGGGTGCGGATCGCACGGAAACATCTGGCGTGGTATTGCAATGGCTTGCGCAATGCCACGGAATTTCGTCGCACTGTCAATGTGTTAGATGATCCAGATCAGGTAAAAGATCAAATTCGTACCTTTTACGAGCCATTGGTCGAAAACGAAATCAAAAGCGATCAGCAAGCAGCGTGATCGCATTATAACAATAAAATGACGATGAACATCGTCGGGGAAGAATTGAATGAGACTGGGATTTGGAAAAAGCACCGGGGCGGACCCGGTTGGCGTGCTGAACGCCATTGCGAGTGCAGTCGTGGTTGCCAATCGAGATGGCAATATCCGCTTTGTCAATCAAGCGACAGAACAGCTGTTTAACACCAGTGCAAGCGTTCTGTGCCGTACCAATTTAACCGACTATATCCCGGGCGACAGTCCTGTATTTTCCCTGATTAAGCAGGCGATTGATGGCGCGACATTGGTTGCCGATCATAACCTGATGATCGAAAGCCCAAAGATCGGCAAGCATACGGTCAATCTGACTGTTGGCTCTATGCCTGATGACAGCGATTGCGCCGTTCTGACCTTTGAATCGCGTTCCATCGCACAGAAAATCGACAATCAGTTGCTCAGCCGTAATTCGGCCCGTTCTGTCAGTGCCATGGCGGCCATTCTTGCCCATGAAATCAAAAACCCGCTTTCGGGTATTCGCGGTGCGGCCCAGTTGCTTGAGCAAACCAGCAATGACGATGACCGGGTTCTGACACGTCTGATTTGTGATGAAGCAGACCGGATTGTCGATCTTGTTGATCGGATGGAGATTTTCTCAGACAAGCCGCTGGAACGCGGGGCTGTGAATATTCATACGGTGCTTGAGCATGTAAGACGTTTGGCCGAAAATGGTTTTGGCAAAAATGTCGTGTTTGAAGAGATTTACGATCCATCCTTGCCACCTGTGTTTGGCAATCGCGACCAGCTTATTCAGGTATTCTTGAACCTGCTAAAGAATGCGGGCGAGGCGGTTGATCCAAAGGATGGCAAGATCGTTATTTCAACCCGTTATCAGCATGGTGTTCGCCTTGCCGTTGCGGGCGGGGATGCGCGGGTGCATTTGCCGCTCGTGGTGTCGGTAAGTGATAATGGTCCGGGTATTTCCGCTGATATGCGCGAAAGCCTGTTTGATCCGTTTGTTACAACCAAACCAACTGGCACGGGGCTTGGCCTTGCGCTGGTGGCAAAGATTATCAATGACCATGGTGGCGTGATCGAGGTGAAGGACGTGCCGGGGGGCGGCGCAGAATTCCAAATCATGTTGCCGATATATAACCGCGCGCTGGCCGAAGGTGCCGACGAGGGGGAAACAATGAACAATAGGGGTGAAACGGTATGAGCACGCGCCCGGCAAGAATTCTTGTCGCCGATGATGATCGCGCGATCCGTACTGTGCTGACACAGGCACTGTCGCGACAAGGACATGAAGTTCGCAGCACCGGTCATGGCCGGACACTTTGGGATTGGATTGCCGATGGTGACGGCGATCTGGTGATCACCGATGTGATGATGCCCGATGAAAACGGGCTGGACATGGTGCCGCGTATTCGAAAACTGCGCCCGGATTTGCGCGTGATTGTGATGAGTGCGCAAAACACCCTGATGACAGCCGTGAAAGCAGCCCAGCGCGGCGCGTTTGAATATCTACCAAAACCGTTCGATTTGAATGAGTTGATGGGGATTGTTGACCGGGCACTTGAGGCGCCGCAACAAGATTCCAAACGCGCATCTGAGGACGAAGAAGGCGATGATCGCCTGCCATTGATTGGCCGTTCGTCGGCGATGCAGGAAATTTACCGTGCGCTTGCGCGGTTGATGAATACCGATCTGACCGTGATGGTGACCGGTGAAAGCGGTACCGGCAAAGAGCTTGTTGCGCGTGCGCTGCATGAATATGGCGGTCGTCGTCATGGTCCGTTTGTCGCAATCAATATGGCGGCCATTCCGCGTGAATTGATCGAAAGCGAGCTGTTCGGGCACGAAAAGGGCGCGTTTACGGGGGCGAATGAACGCAAAGTCGGCCGGTTTGAGCAGGCCGAAGGCGGTACGCTGTTTTTGGATGAAATCGGCGATATGCCGCTTGAAGCCCAGACCCGGCTTTTGCGCGTGTTGCAAGAAGGAGAATATACCCGTGTTGGCGGTCGCACCCCGATCCGGGTGAATGTGCGTATCGTTGCCGCAACCCACCGGGATTTGCGCAAACTGATCCGCGAAGGCACGTTCCGTGAAGATTTGTTCTATCGCTTAAACGTGGTGCCGATCCGCTTGCCATCCTTGCGCGAACGGTTGGAAGACATTCCAGAACTGGTCAATCACTTCTTGTTGCAAGCCAGCGAAGAGGGGCTTCCGCGCAAAACACTTTCGTCTGATGCGATGGCGCGTCTTAAGGCACATCGTTGGCCGGGCAACATTCGCGAACTGGAAAATATGGTGCGCCGTTTGACCGCACTTTATTCCCATGACGTGATTGGTGTTGATGTCATCGAGACCGAGTTTTCCGAAAACAGTGTCAGCGATGCCGCGCCAAATGCCGAACCGCAGTCACTTTCGGAATCAATTGAACGGCATGTGCGTGAATATTTTGATGCCCACGATGACGATCTGCCGTCGGCCGGGCTTTATGATCGCATTTTGCGTGAAATGGAACGCCCGCTTTTGAGCGTCACACTTGAAGCAACCCGTGGAAATCAGGTGAAAGCCGCCGAAGTTCTGGGTTTGAACCGTAATACGTTGCGAAAGAAAATTCGCGATCTTGGACTTGAAGTCGTCAGAGGCGCGAAATGAATAATACAGACCGTTCGATCGCCAACCGTTTTGTGCGGTCGGGTTTTGTACGGTTTCTGGGGCGCTTGGGCCAGTCGCGCAGATTTGCGTTTGGGCTGGTCTCAGCAGCGCTTATTTCGGTAACGGCAACCTATCTGGCCATGACCGGGACGGCACCTTTCCAGCCGGATCCGCGTTTGATCTTGTTGCTGTTGAATGCCGACTTGGTTCTGGTGTTGCTCTTGGCGACGCTGGTTGCCCGGAAACTGGTGCAAATTTGGGTCGAACGTCGGCGCGGTGTTGCCGGTGCAAAGCTTCATACCCGCATGGTTTTGATGTTTTCGCTGGTGGCTGTGACGCCGGCAATCGTCGTTGCCGTGTTTTCCGCATTGTTCCTGCATTTTGGTATTCAGGGCTGGTTTAGTGACCGGATCCGAACCGCCGTCGAAGAAAGCATGGTCATTGCCGATGCTTATCTGAAAGAGCATCAGGAACTTATTCGTGCAGACGTCTTGGCGACAACCAATGATTTGCAACGGTTTGGTGTAACTTTTTCAACCGATGCCGACAGAATTTCAGACATCCTGACCGATCAGGCGCTTGCGCGTGGCTTGCCAGAAGTCGCGATGATTGATGGTTCGGGTCAGGTAATTGCGCAGTCTGATTATAGCTTTTCCAACGATGCGGAACTGAAAAACATTCCGCCAGAAGTCTATGACGATGCACGTGTTAAGGACGTGGTCCTTATGATCGGATCGTCGGATAACCGCATCCGTGCGCTGGCCAAAATCCCAAGTTTTGTCGATGCCTATTTGCTGGTGGGGCGGTTTGTTGATCCGAATGTGATTGACCGCATTGATAAGGCGCGACGCGCTGTTGATGCCTATGAAAGCCTGGAAGGCGAACGATCGGGCATCGTCATTACGTTTGTGATGATCTTTGTGCTGATCTCGGTCGTGCTGTTGCTGGCGGCTGTGACACTTGGCCTGATGGTGGCAACCCGATTGGTACAGCCCGTGTCGCAACTGATCATCGCAGCCGAGCGTGTGCGCGATGGCGATTTGATGTATCGCGTGCCGCTTGACGGGCAAGGGGATGAGCTTGAAGCACTGTCGCGTGCCTTTAACCGCATGACAGCGCAGCTTGATACCCAGCGCAATGAATTGGTTGCGGCCAACCGTTTGAATGATGAACGACGCCGGTTTACCGAGGCGATCCTTGGTGGGGTTACGGCGGGCGTGATTGGCCTGGATCCGGTAACCAACATCGAACTGCCAAACCGCAGTGCATCCGATTTGCTCGGCATTGATCTTGAAGATTACCAAGGCCAGAAGCTGAGCGAGGTGATCCCGGAATTTGCACCGCTCTTTGGCGATCTGAGCCGTGATGGGGATCGGAGCAAGCCGCGTCAAATCGAAATCCGACGCAATGGTGTCAATTTGACTCTTCTGGCGCGCGTGACGGCGGAATGGGCCGATGATGGCACGGTATTTGGCTATGTCGTGACCTTCGATGACGTGACCGAGCTTCAAACCGCACAGCGCATGGCGGCCTGGGCTGATGTTGCACGGCGTATTGCCCACGAGATCAAAAACCCGCTGACCCCAATTCAGCTTTCGGCAGAACGGCTTAAGCGACGTTATTTGAAGCAAATTGGCGAAGATAAGGAAGTTTTCCAGACCTGTACCGACACGATTATTCGTCAGGTATCCGACATTGGCCGTATGGTTGATGAGTTTTCAAGCTTTGCGCGGATGCCGTCGCCCAAAATGCGGTACGAGAAAATTACCGAGTTGGTTAAAAACGCCATTTTCCTGCAAAAACAGGCGCATACCAAGATCACTTATGATTTTGATTCCGTTGTGTTTAAGGATTTGCAGATTTCCTGCGACGCACGCCAAGTCAACCAGTGCCTGACAAATACCCTTAAAAACGCGGCCGAGGCGATTGATGGGCGTGACGGGGATCCAAAGGACCTGCCACCGGGTAAGATCGAAGTATCGATCACGCAATCAAACGAGACAAAACGCGTATTTGTCGCGGTTTCTGATAACGGTCGCGGGCTTCCGGTTGAACATCGTGAACGCTTAACCGAACCCTATGTTACCACCCGTGCCAAGGGAACTGGTCTTGGGCTGGCAATCGTCAAGAAAATCATGGAAGATCATGGTGGAGAACTGATATTGTCTGACGGTGTTGAAGCCGGTGCAACGGTAACGCTTTCTTTCCCGTTGGTGGTTGATATTCCAACCGACGATCCGGCGGATGATACGCCTTCTTAAGGCAGTTGATCTGACTGTCTTAGACTACAACGAAAACAGAAAATTGATTTGGTCACGATATGGCGCACGACATTCTGATTGTCGATGATGAAGAAGATATCCGGGCGCTTATTTCCGGTATTTTGGAAGACGAGGGCTATACCACACGCCAAGCCTCTTCAAGTCAGGAAGCGCTGCAGCAGGTTTCTGCGCGGCGTCCCAGCCTTGTGGTGCTTGATATCTGGATGGATCAAAGTGACCATGACGGTATCGAGACGCTTAAACTGATTAAGCGCGAGCATAGCGAAGTGCCTGTGGTGATGATTTCGGGGCACGGCAATATTGAAACCGCGCTCGAAGCATCACGCAGTGGTGCCTATGACTTCATTGAAAAGCCGTTTAATACGGATCGTCTTTTGCTGGTGGTGGAGCGTGCAATTGATGATGCGCGCCTGCGTCGTGAAAACCGCGAACTGACCCTTAAGGCCGGCGGTGACACCGAACTGATCGGTAAATCATCGGTTATTAACAACCTGCGTCAGGCCGCCGAACGCGTTGCCCGTACTGGCAGCCGTGTTTTAATCAGCGGACCGGCAGGGGCCGGTAAGGAAGTTATCGCGCGTCTTATCCATAAAAAATCAGCACGCGCAGAAGCCCCGTTTGTGGTTTTAAATTGCGCTAACATTTCGCCTGAAACCATGGAAGAGTCGCTGTTTGGGGCAGAAGCATCAGCGGACCGTGAAGCACGCACAGGGGTTCTTGAACTGGCCCATGGCGGCACGCTTTTGCTTGATGAAGTGGCAGATATGCCCTTGGAAACGCAGGGAAAGATTGTCCGCGTTTTGCAGGACCAGACGTTTGAACGTGTGGGAGGTGCGGTGCCGGTCAGTGTTGATGTGCGCGTGATTGCGACAACCGCACGCGACCTTGAAACGCGCATTGCCGAACAAACTTTCCGTCAGGATTTGTATTATCGCTTAAACGTCGTACCGCTTGAAGTGCCGTCCTTGACGCAACGTCGCGAAGATATCCCGGAATTGGCCGAGCGATTTTTGATCCGCTATGCCGACGCCACCGGTCTTCCGCAGCGTAAATTATCGCCAGAGGCGATGGCGACCCTTCATGCTTATGATTGGCCGGGCAATGTGCGTCAGCTTCGGAACGTCATTGAACGGCTGATGATCATGGCGCCAGATGACAATACGACCGACATCATTACCGGTAAAATGCTGCCCTCTGAGCTGTTTTCGGATATGCCGACGTCGCTAAGCTTTGACAAGACCAGTGAAATCATGGCATTGCCGCTGCGCGAAGCACGCGAGATGTTCGAAAAAGAATATCTGCAGACACAGATCGACCGTTTTGCTGGAAACATTTCCAAAACGGCGGCGTTTGTCGGCATGGAACGTTCCGCATTGCATCGTAAGCTTAAAAGTCTAGGTGTCGGTGGTTGATTGCCATGCGGACCGTCAGTCGCATCATTGCCGACTGTTGTGAACGGGAGAATACACGATGAAGGTCATCATTTGCGGGGCCGGGCAGGTGGGTTTCCACATTGCCAAATATCTGTCTGCAGAAAACAATGATGTAACCGTGATCGACCAGTCCGAAGAACTGGTGCGGAAAATTTCCGATACGCTTGAAGTCAAAGGCATCATCGGGTTCGGCTCACACCCCGACATTTTGCAGCAAGCTGGCGCCGAAGAAGCCGACATGCTGATTGCGGTGACCTTTGCCGACGAAGTCAACATGACAGCCTGTCAGGTTGCGCATTCGCTGTTTAACGTGCCAACCAAAATTGCCCGTATCCGAAGCCAGACCTATTTGCAGCCGGAATGGGCCAGCCTGTTTGGTCGTGAAAAACTGCCGATTGATGTGGTGATTTCGCCGGAAATGGAAGTTGCCCGTGCGGTTGCCCGCCGTCTTCAGGCGCCTGGCGCGTTTGATATGATCCCGTTTGCCGACGACAAGGTTAAAATCCTTGGCCTTCGCTGTAACGAAGATTGCCCGGTGATTAATACGCCGTTGCGCCAGCTTCATCAGTTGTTCCCGGATTTGAACATTTCGATCCTTGGCATGATCCGCAACGACAAACCCGTCTACCCAAAGGGCGATGATCAAATGGTTGCCGGCGATTTGGTGTATTTGGCTGTATCAAGTGATCAGGTCGATCGGGCGATGTCGGCCTTCGGCCACGAAGACCCTGAAGCACGCCGTATCGTGATCTTTGGCGGCGGTAACATCGCATTGTTCCTGGCCGAAGAAATCAACAAGAACTTCCCGGGTGTGACGACCCGTCTGGTTGAGTCTGATCCAGAGCGCGCGCGCTATGTCGCCCAGAAGCTTCCGAAGAAAAGTGTTGTTTTGCTGGGTGACGTGCTAGATCCCGAATTGCTTGAAGAGGCCAACGTTGGCAATGCCGAGGCCGTCGTTGCTCTTACCAACGATGACGAAACCAACATTTTGTCGTCCCTTCTGGCCAAGCGGTATGGCTGCCCACGCGCGCTTACGCTGATTAATAAAAGCACCTATAACTCGCTTGTTTCGGAGCTGGGCGTTGATGTTGTCATCAGCCCGCGCATGACGACGGTTTCGACGATCCTGCATCATGTGCGCCGCGGGCGTATTCGTGCGGTTCACAGCCTGTCAGAAGGATTTGGCGAGGTTCTTGAGGCCGAGGCACTTGAGACCGCACCGATTGTTGGCAAGGCAATCAAGGATATTGCGATGCCTGCCAGTGTGGTGTTTGGTGCGATCTTGCGCGACGGCGAAGTTGTGATGCCGCGTGCGAACACCGTGATCGAGGCCAATGACCGTATTGTCGTGTTTGCCGGCTCTGAGCAGATCAAAAAGGTCGAGAAGATGTTTGCCGTTCGTTTGGAATATTTCTGATCGGGCAGGGCGCATAATAATCCTCATACGAATTAAATTCACCGAATACCCCGGATCGTTTTATGTCTGATAAATTGCCCCACCGACCAAATGCCGTCATTTTTGACTGGGACAACACCCTTGTTGACAGTTGGGGGACCATTCAAGCAGCGTTGAACATGACGTTCGAGGATTTTGGGAAACCCAAATGGTCGCTTGATGAAACCAAGCAGCGTGTCGCCAGATCGCTTCGCGATAGTTTCCCTGTCTTGTTTGGCGAAGATCGTTGGGAAGAGGCCAAAGACAGTTTCTATGGCCATTTTCGCAGTATTCATCTTGAAACGCTGACACCGCTTACTGGCGCGCATGATCTTTTATGTGCACTGCGTGATAACGAAATTTATACCGGTGTTGTCAGCAACAAGAATGGCGACGTTTTACGCGAAGAAGCCAATCATCTTGGTTGGACACCATTTTTCGGTCAGATCATCGGGGCAACCGATGCCCAAAACGACAAACCCGCCGCTGATCCTGTGCATATGGCGATGGGCGACTCTGCTGCGTCGCAATATGAGAATCTGTGGTTTGTTGGCGATAGCGTTGTCGATATTCAGTGCGCGCGCAACGTTGGGGCAACCGCAATCCTGATCGGGGACGAAATTACCGGGCACGATGATGCGCAGAATTCTGCGAATCTGACCCCAGATTGGCATTTCGCTGATTGCGAAGAGCTTGTAAGGGTTGTAAAAACCTTTGCGAAAGTCTTATAGTTCAGGTTGGTCATGTTAATGGGACTGGAATCACAACGTATTCATACGTTTTTGTTTCCGCATTTTCCGTGATCACCCGAAACGAAAAAAAACGCTCATAAAAGAAGGCTAGGTCTAACCAATGGCGGAAAAATCACAAAATGTTCAGGACGTTTTCCTGAATTATTGCCGTAAAAACAAAACGCCGGTTACCGTGTTTCTGGTCAACGGAGTCAAATTGCAGGGTATCATCACCTGGTTTGACAATTTCTCTGTTTTGCTGCGGCGCGATGCTCACACCCAACTCGTTTACAAACATGCGATCTCGACGGTAATGCCGACGACACCGATCAAACTGTTTGACCCGAGCCAGCCAGCGACGGAAGAAGAAAATAGCTGAAGAATCTCTGACATCGGGGGGAGGCACTGAGCCGGAAGCCCCCCGGGTCCTGGTATTCCACCCGGAACTAAAACGCCCGGACCCTGCGCGGTCTTGGCGTGATGCGTCGTCACGTCTGGCTGAATCTGTCAGCCTGACCGGCGCACTGGATTTTGATGTGGTGGGTGCGGAAATCGTGCCCGTCGCAAAACTGCGTCCTTCCACATTGTTCGGGAAGGGCGTTACCGAACGTCTTGGCCAGCAAATTCAGGCCGACGATGTCGACATTGTCATGATCAATGGCCAACTTACCCCGATCCAGCAGCGTAATCTGGAAAAGGAGTGGAAGTGCAAGGTTATTGATCGTACAGGCCTGATCCTTGAAATTTTTGCCGATCGTGCGCGCACCCGCGAGGGGCGCTTGCAGGTGCAATTGGCATTGTTGAGCTACCAGCGATCACGCCTTGTGCGGACGTGGACGCACCTTGAACGTCAACGTGGTGGCCGCGGCTTCCTTGCTGGTCCTGGTGAACGGCAGATCGAGATTGACCGTCGTTTGATCGGTGACAAACTGGCCAAACTACGTCGCGAGCTTGAGGAAGTTAAACGTACGCGTGAACTTCACCGCGAAGCGCGTCGTCGTGTGCCTTATCCGATTGTTGCCTTGGTTGGGTATACCAACTCTGGCAAATCGACGTTGTTCAATCAGTTAACCACGTCCGAGGTGTTTGCCGAGGATATGCTGTTTGCCACCCTTGATCCGACCATGCGTGGTTTGATCCTGCCCGGTGGACGCAAGGTTATTCTCTCAGACACCGTTGGGTTCGTGTCGGATTTGCCGCATGATTTGGTCGCAGCGTTCCGTGCGACACTTGAAGAAGTGCTTGAAGCGGATCTGATTGTTCATGTGCGCGATATCGCGTCACCAGAAACCGAAGAACAGCGCCTTGATGTGCTTGAAGTTCTAAAAGAACTTGGACTGCAAAAGGCCATCGACGGTGAAGAACTGGTTGAGGCTCTCAATAAAATTGATCAGCTGACCGGTGAAGACCTTCAGGCGGTGTCTGAGGCGTCATCGCGCCACGATAACACGATTGCAATTTCGGCCATCAAGGGCACGAATTGTGACGCGTTGCTGTCGCTGATTGAAGACCGGCTGACCGAAGATATGCCGGTGTTTGAGCTTTGCGTGCCGTATTCAGATGGCAAGTCGCTTGCGCGTTTGTATGAGCAAGGTGAAGTTCTTAAGCGTAGCGAGGGCGATGATGGCATCGCAATTCAGGTGCGGATTGACACAACCCGTGTTGGTCGTTTTGAAGACTGGTGTGCGAAATCGGGTTTTGACATACAAGTTGTGTAAGTGCCTTTAAAGGCCAAAGGGAGAGATCGCGTGGTGGTGAAAGTCGATATTGAAAAGGTAACCGGTATTATCCGGGACGTATCGGCAGAAGAAATCGCCCCGCGTTTTGGCCAATTGGCCGACGAAGACATCGAAGCCAAGACCCATGCCCTTGATTTGGTCACCATTGCAGATACAGAGGCCGAGCGGGTTCTCACCAAGCGGCTAACCGATCTTTTGCCCGGTAGCCTTGCGCTGGGCGAAGAAGCCGCGCACGCCGATCCGGATTTACAGGAACGCATCTTTGCCGGCGATGATCCGTTTTGGATCATCGATCCGGTCGATGGCACAAAGAATTTTGCCCATAACCGTCAGCCATTTCGATGCATGGTAGGTCTGTATGCGGGCGGCGAGACCATTGCCGCCTGGATCATTGATCCGATTGATGGGACGGCGACTGTGGCCGAAAAAGGGTCTGGTACCCGATACCAAGACAAGTCGGTTTCGGTCCGGTCACAGATTACCAAACCAAGTGATGCCAAAGGGTTTCTGATTTCCTATGCGCGGGATCGACTGGTTAAACAGTACGGGCATATGGATTTCTTTGACACTGTTGCGCATTATTCGTGCTGCGGGGCGGAGTACGAAGAACTGGCGCGTGGTGATTTCGATTTTTGCGCCTATCGCACGTTAAAGCCGTGGGACCATGCACCCGGGACGTTATTGGTGCGCGAAGCGGGCGGTTATGCGCGCTATATCACGAAAGATTGGGATAACGAATATAACGCCAACGCCACGGCAGCAGGACTGCTGTGTGCGAGCTCGGAAGAGCTTTGGTTGGAAATGAACGAAATCTTGTTGCCGCTATTTTCTTAGAGCAATCCGTGTGCTTTGACTCAGGATCGCAAGATTTGTCAAAGTGACGCGTGTTAGCGTTTTCACATTGCACAACAGATTGCATGAGAGAACGATGAATAAATTACATGCTCAGCGCTCCTACCAAGAACGGCTTGCACGTGTGCAGGCTTATATTCATGACCATCTGGCCGACGACCTTGATTTAAACCGTTTGGCCGATATCGCCTGCATGTCACCAACTCATTGGCATCGCATTTATCACGGTGTTTTTGGCGAGACCATCGCGGCGACAGTAAAGCGTGTTCGCCTTCATACCGCGGCTGGAATGTTGGCAAATAGCGCAATTTCCATCGAAGATATCGGCAAACGTTGTGGGTATCCGAACCTGCAATCCTTTACGCGTATCTTTTCGGATTGTTATGGCATGCCACCAGCGAGATACCGCAAGGAAGGTAGTCATGCGAAGTTCCAGAGCGCCCTTGAAGAGCAAGGTTCTGTCATCAGCGGCCCTTGGGACGTCGAAATCCGCACTGTCCCGGAAATGTCGCTTTTGACGATTGACCACCATGGGTCATTCATGCAGATCGGCGAGGCGTTTGACCGGTTGTTCGGATGGCTGGCCGTGCGGGACCTGATCACACCAGACGTCAGGTTGATCGGGGTCTATCACACTGACCCGGACAGTTATCGCGAAGAAGATCTATTTTCCAAAGCTGGGGCACTGCTTTCAAACGAAACGGCGATCAAGCTGGAAGAACCGATAGAGCGCACGACGGTCGCGGCAGGGCGATATGCCTGCCTGCATTATAAGGGCCCATATGCCGATATGAAGGCAGCTTATTTGTGGCTGTTTGGCAAATGGTTGCCGCAGTCTGGTGAGGAAGCACGCGAAGGCCCGGTGTTTGAAGAATATCTCAATAATCCGCGCGAAGTGGCCCCAACTGAACTGCTAACCGAAATCTATATGCCGCTGGAAGATTAGGCCGAAAACCCGAACGGGGCAGGTGTGTTGTCACACCTGTCCGCGCTCTGTCTTTTTCGCCAGATTCCAAAGGTTATCCATTTCTGCCAAATCTGACTCCGCTGCTGTTCGGCCGTCGCGCGCCAGCTCGTCTTCGATGAAATGAAAGCGTTTGGTGAATTTGTGGTTGGCACCACGCAGCGCGACTTCGGGGTCGACACCGATCTTGCGTGCCAGATTGGCCATGACAAACAGCATATCGCCAAGTTCGTCTTGTAATCGGGCTGGATCGGGGGTGTCGGTCATTTCGGCTTTAAGCTCGTCAATTTCTTCGTGAAGTTTATCAAACACTTCATCTGTGCTGGGCCAGTCAAAACCAACGCGGGCGGCACGTTTGGTGAGTTTTTCCGCGCGCATCAATGCGGGCAGGGCGCTGGCGACATCGTCAAGCGCACTGTGGCGCTCATGGCCCTTGGTTTCGGCCTTTTGCGCGCGTTCGGCGGCCTTGATCTTTTCCCATGTCTGGTTAACGCCGTCGGTGGTTGTCGCACTTCCATCGCCAAACACGTGGGGGTGGCGGCTGATCATTTTGGCATTGATGCTGTTGGCAACATCTTCAAACGCGAAATGACCTTCTTCTTTCGCCATCTGTGAATGGAAAACCACCTGAAGCAGCAAATCACCCAGTTCGTCGCGAAGCTCGTTCATGTCGCCGTCAGCGATGGCATCCGCAACCTCGTAAGCTTCTTCGATTGTGTAGGGGGCGATTGTCGAAAAATCTTGTTCCAAATCCCACGGGCAGCCGCCATCCGGATCGCGGAGTTTTGCCATGATATCAAGAAGATCATTAATTGCTTTGCTGTCACGGGTGCTCATGGGGTGTTTCCTGAAAATCTGGCGGGATGACGAACATCTAAGTCCTATCGCGGCGCACCATTTATGACAATGGCAAGAATGGGAATTGCGCAAAACAAAACCCGCAAGCTTTGACAGCATTGCGGGTTTTGATGTGATGTTCGGATGCCTTGTGCGTTATGCCGCTTTAAGCTTTTCCTGTTTGGTTACGCTTGCATCATTTTTTTTTGATGGTGCGCTTTCTTCCGTTTTACCTTCAACAAGGCCGCGGTGCAGGGCAACAACCGCCTTATTGAAATCGCCTTCTGCAACAACGAACTGCAGATCGACGCGACGGCTTGGATAATGCGAAGCGACAAGTTCCACGCCGGCTTTATCAAGAACTGTTACAGCACGTGCAAACAGACCCGGCTCGTCGATATTGGCACCAATGACCGACACGATCGCGACCTTGCGGGTCTGAACGGTGGCTTCTGGGTGCTTTTCTTCGATTTCGTCAACGCAACGACGGATCTGTTTAAGCGGGGCGCTTACATAATGCGTGATCGTATTGGCATTAAGGTTCTTGGTAACGGTAGGAACCTTGTAACGTTTCAGGACGCTAAGGATTGATTCCTCGCCGCCTGGCATGCCCACCATGTCCTGATTGAAGACTTCAATCTCGAACGCGGTCGGAACACCGGTGACAATTTCAACGCGGCTGGTTTCCGGCTCCCAATGATCGTCAATAACCGTACCGGGATGTTCCGGTTCAAAGGTATTGGCGATACGAAGTGGAATATCATTCTGGCGCAAGCCTTTGGCCGCGCGCGGATGAATGGCTTCCATGCCCATGTTCGACAGCTGATCGGCAACGTCATAGCTGGTGCGGCCAATCGGACGAACGGAATCTTCGCCAACAATGCGCGGATCCGCACTTGAAAGGTGGAATTCTTTGTGAATGATCGCTTCGCGCGCCTGTGTCAGGCAGGCAATCCGCGAGAAGGTCACTTCACTATAACCACGGCCATAAATGCTCATCAGACCTTCGCTGCACTGGGCATAGCCCGTGGCGATGGCAAGTTGGGAGCTAAGATCAATGTCATTAAAGACCTTCTGGATGCGGCCATCAAGGCTAGAGGCCTCTGGCTCGCGCCAGCCGGAAAGATCGGCGAAGACAGCATTCACACCCTTGGCACGCAGCAGCAACATCGTGTTGTGCGCACTGTGGGATTCACCTATGGCCGAAAGCATTTCGCGAACGGTCAAAAGGTGCTTTTCAAGTTTGAAATGCCCAAAGCTGCACAGGCGATGGAGGTCCATCAAGCAGCTGCGCGTTCCTTCGATGCGTTCCTGAACAAAGGCATTAGCCAGTTTCAGTTCTGGTGCTTCACCAAAGATTTCTTCGTTGAGGGCACACATCTTATCGGCGACCTTGGACAGAGCATCACCCCACGCCCAATCGGTTTCCGATCCGGCATAAAGCTGATAGACGCCTGCTTCACCGGTTTTCTTATTTTCCAGCAAAAGGTCGGTAAAACCGCCATATGCTGAAACGACAAAGACCCGATTATACAGTTCTTCTTCGCTGCGATTGCCGACCAGAATGTTGTCCATGACCGCATCTACTTGGGTCATCGACGTACCACCGATCTTGTGAACGCTATGCCCAGCGTCCGTTTTTTTCTGGGCTGAAAGCATGTTGCCTCCTTTGGGGGCGTTTCCTTGAAAAGTATTGTGCTCTAAGAACTTGGGGCAGTCGTTAGGACCGCCCCAAGCCAAAGCTTAACTGGCGAGTGCGTCGCCACCGAGCGGATAAACACCGTTCTCGTCATGAACTTCGCGGCCATTCAATGGCGGGTTAAATGCGCAGGCAACGACCATGTCTTCGGTGCCGCCGCGCAGATAGTGGCGGTCATGCTTATTGAGGATGTAAACCGTACCCGGTTCAATTTTGTATTTTTTACCATCTTCGATGGTTTCGACTTCGCCGTTGCCAGAAATGCAATAGACGGTCTCGAAATGGTTGGCGTAACAAATCTCGGTTTCAGTACCGGCATAGATGGTTGTGATATGGAACGAGAAGCCCATACCATCATCAGCCAGTGAAAGGCGCGTGCTTTCCCAATTGTCAGAAACAACACGGCGACCAGATTCTTCACATTCTTTCAGTGTACGAACAATCATTTTTAACTCTTTGAAATAATTAGAAGGTGGGGCAGGGCGATGCACAATGGCATCGCCCAAATTCAATGTTTTGGCGCGCTTATTCAGCAGCGACTTTCGACGTTACAACGTCTTTGCCCATGGCTTTGGCTGTTGCCAGCTCAAGGATATCAAGGCCATGTGCGAGATCCTGTTTGGAGATAATCAAAGGCACGAGGCATTTGACAACTTCATCTTCCGGACCACTGGTTTCGATGATCAGGTTATGCTTGAAGCATTCCTTGGTGACTTTCGATGCCATTTCACCGCTTTCAAAACAGATACCCTGCATCAGGCCGCGGCCCTTGCGATAGATTTTGCCATCGCCATAACGCTCGGCAATTTCACCAAGGCGCTTGGCAAGGAAATCTGACTTTTCACGAACTTCGCTTGCGAATTTGTCATCCGACCAGAAATGGTCAATCGCAGCAGCGGCAGTCACAAACGCGTGGTTGTTACCGCGGAAGGTGCCGTTATGTTCGCCCGGATGCCAGACATCAAATTCCGGCTTCATCAGAACAACTGCAAGCGGAAGGCCATAGGCCGACAGCGACTTGGACAGAGTAATCATGTCCGGCTTGATGCCAGCAGGCTCAAAGCTAAAGAACGTGCCGGTACGACCACAACCAGCCTGAATGTCATCAACAATCAGAAGGATGTCGTGCTTGCGGCAGGTTTCTTCGAGTTTTTTCAACCAACCGAAGTCAGCAGCGTTCAAGCCACCTTCACCCTGAACGGCCTCGACGATAACAGCAGCAGGAAGTGTGGTGCCGCTTGAGTTGTCAGACAGAACGCGATCAAGATATTCAACGGTGTCAACGCCGTCGCCCATGTAACCATCAAATGGGACCGCAACCGCACCATCAAGCGATACGCCAGCAGCGCCGCGATGATGTTCGTTACCGGTCACTGCAAGGGAGCCCAAGGTGCAACCATGGAACCCATTGGTGAACGAAATGATGGTTTCGCGGCCTTTAACGCGACGTGCAAGTTTCAAGGCCGCTTCAACGGCATTGGTGCCGGTCGGACCGGTAAACTGCACTTTGTATTCCATGTCGCGCGGCTTGAAGATTTTGGTTTCAAGTGCTTCAAGGAAATCGGACTTTGCTTTGGTGTGCATGTCCAGGCCATGGGTAATGCCGTTCGACTTGATGTAGTCAATCAGCTTTTCCTGCAGAACAGGATGGTTATGGCCATAGTTCAGGCTGCCAGCACCGGCAAGGAAATCAAGATAGCGGTTGCCGTTTTCGTCGGTCAGCCAAGCGCCCTCTGATGTTTCAAAGGTGACGGGGAAGGAGCGTGCGTAGCTCTGAACTTCCGATTCAAGGCGATCAAATACAGTCATAGTTCCCTCTTTCAGATTGGGAAAATAAAATCCGCTTAACATACAAACGTCCCGAAACCCGGGATGTTCCCCCAAAATGGAACTGTCCAGATTGGGGGATTAAAGCGGTAAAAAATGAGTTTGGAAGGATTAGGCGGCGACGCGTTCGACGTCTTCACGTTCGAACGGACCGATCTGCCAAAGAATTTCACTGGCAGCCGCACCGTCAAAATGGGTTTCACGTTCGAACTGAACTTTGCGCTTGATATCCGCGTCAAGTTCGCGTGCCACAGAACGGAACACACCCTGTGAAGGGGCATTGGTTGACGTGATCGTCGTGTTGAGCTGGCTCACGTCATGGCAAACCGAACGATCCAAGATATCAAGGATCAAGCGTTTCGCCAGACGAAGGCCGCGGGCCTTGGGCGAAACAGCAACCTGCCAGATGAACAGCTGCTCACGCTTATTTGGGACGATATAACCAGATACAAAGCCAACGGCTTCGCCGTCGAGTTCTGCGATCGCGCATGTGTCGCCAAAATGCGAACACTGCAGCAAGTTGCAGTACATAGAGTTTTCATCCAATGGCTTGCAGTCGGCGATCAGTGCATTGACCGTCGCGCCGTCAGTGGCCTTCGGTTTCCGGATAACTAAGTTGGCTTTGCGGCCGGTGTTGCCGTTGTTGTTGGCAATTTTCATCGGTCTGCCCGTTCTGTTATTTCGATAAGCGATCATTTATGTCGCGCAAGATGTATAGAACGTCGATGCATTTTGATCAACCCTTTCTCGGTGAAAATAATGTGAAATAACATAAGTTATTGTTTTTGCTGGATATATAAATTGATCGAAGTTCGATGTTGATGGATCGATATTGCTGACATATTTCGATCATAAAATAACGAACATCGATGAAATAAAATATCGAAAATCGATGGAAGATGGCCTAAAACCGTTGCGGTTTGGGCGCTCGGGGGGTAAAACAGCTTTTGTAACAAGACAACAATTGATGCCCGGAAATTCAAATGGACAAATTGCATGAGGCGCTGATTTCTATCCGCCGCATTCTTCGCGCGAGCGATATTCACGCAAAAAAACTTGGTAAAGTGACTGGATTAAAAACGTCGCAGCTTCTGGTGTTGCAGTCGCTAGAAGAGTTTGGCGAGATGACGGTTGGCCAGATTGCGGCCAAGGTTAATCTGGCGCAGGCATCAACAACCGCACTGGTCGATAAGCTTCAGAAGATGGAGCTTGTGTTGCGCGCACGCGGCGACACCGACAAGCGCAAAGTCTATGTCCGTTTGACCGAGGAGGGGCGCTCAATCCTTGATCGCGCGCCGATCGCACTGCATGACAGGTTTTCTGATAAATTCAACAGCCTTGAAGAATGGGAGCAAACATTCTTGATTGCCGCACTTCAGCGCGTTTCAGGCATGATGGATGCCAGCGATATCGATGTCGCGCCGCTTCTTGATCATGATGTGATTGTCGAAAAGCATTAAGCGCGGCCGGAAAGTCGGACTGTTTCAAATTTGATGGCGGGCAGGGCAAGGTGATGAACAACACTATGCCGCCCGCCATTTTTAATTGGGCATTAGCCAACATCTGACTGATGGTGACGTGGTCGCCTGTCGTTCAGGCTGTTATTCCGGTGGGATCGCGTTTTTCAAGGCCTTGCGGCTCATATGATGTTGGAACCATTTGGCCATGATGGGGGCAAGCAGGACGATTTCAAAAATGCGCACAATGTGATGAAACGCAACAAAGCTTGGCTCAATATTTAGCGCAAGGGCGATTAGCGACATCTCAGCCACGCCACCGGGCGCAAATGCCAGTAAAACGGCAATGAAATCAAGGTCGAGCCACTGCGAAACCATCCAGGCAACGCCGCCCGTAAAGGCCAGAATAACCACAGTCGCAAAGATCGAATAACCAGCCAAACGGGCCAAAAATGATAGTTTAACCCCGGCAAAGCGGCTGCCGATGGCAGCACCAAGGATCAGAAGGCTACCGGCGAGTAACCATTCTGGTAGATTGCCTTCTACGACACCTGTCACGTGCAAAACCATGCTGGCGAGCATCGCTCCCGTCATATAAGCGGCAGGCACACGCAGCTTACGAAACACTAAAACCGTGATCAGGGCCGCAAAGCCCGTCAAAATGCCTTCGGACAATGTCATATAGACCGCGTCACCATCACCATGGCCGCTTGCGACCACGCCGGTGATCATAAGAACGATAAGCGGGGCCGACATCACCAAAAGCAAGACGCGCAAGCCTTGCGTGAGTGCGATTTCCTGTTCGTTGCCACCAGCCGCAGCACCCAGAACAACCATCGGGGTTAACCCGCCCGGTGTTGCGGAAAACAGGGCGGTTGCCGGATCAAGTCGGGCGATTTTGACGTAAAACCACGTGACAATAACGGTAATGATCGGAACGTAGATCAAAACTGCGATCATGCTGATGGGCCAAAGGGCTGCTTGATCAAGCGTTTCGGGTGTGAAAGACCCGCCCAGAAAAATGCCAATCACCCCCAAGATGACGGAACGAAATTCCATGGGAATGCGCATCTGAACGCGCATCAAGCTTGCGATAAAGGTGGCCAACATTGGGCCCATCATCCAGGCCAAAGGCATATTGATACTATGGGCGATCAAGCCACCGACTAGTCCGATACCAAGTGCAATTGAAAGTCGTTTAAGGAAGGTTGGTGTCAGGACACCCGATAAACGATTGATCCAGCTGTTTTTAGATGGATCTTCGGGGGCTGTGGTCATGCGGTATCGGCCTTGTTTTTATTGATTTGGTCTAGGAAGCCATCAATTGCGTCCCGCAGACGGGATGCTTCGGTGTTAAGGGTGCTGGTGGCGCGTGTGACATTTTCCGAACCGTGATGTACCCGTGCCGTTTCGGAATCAAGGGCGTCAACAGCCTCGGCCACGGTACGCATGCCGCCATTCGCATCATGAATGCGATCCGAAATGCCCGAGGTGGAGGCTTGTTGTTCTTCAACAGCCGACGCAATGGCTGCAGCGGATTGATCAACTTCACCAATCACATCCGCAACGCTTTGCAAGGCGTTGACAACATTATCCGTTAGGCCGCGAATTTCATCAACTTGGTTTGAAATATCCTCGGTCGCGCGGGCGGTTTGCGATGCAAGATTTTTAACCTCGCCCGCGACAACGGCGAACCCCTTGCCAGCGTCGCCCGCGCGTGCGGCTTCAATCGTCGCGTTCAGGGCCAGAAGGTTGGTCTGGTTGGCGATGTCTTCGATTAGGCTCACGATATCGCCGATGCGTTGGGTGGCGTTGGTAAGCTGCTCAAACAAAGCCCGGGACTGTTCGCTTTCGGTGCGGGCTTTGCCAGCAACTTCGGCTGATGTTTGTGCCTGTTGGCCAATCTCGGCAATGGCTGCTGACAGGCTAGCCGTTGTTTGTGAAACCGCTTCAATATGATGCAGTACCTGTTCAGAGTGTTGATTGGCATCGGCTGAGCGAGCGCTGGCCGATGTTGCAATTTGCTCCATATCGCTGGCCGATCCGTTGAGTGACCCAAATTCACGGTCAAACCCGGAAAGGGCGTCCTGAACGGTCCGTTGAAAATGGTCGGTGGCGTGGATCAGGTCTTTTTGGCGTTCGCTGTCAATCGCGCGGACACGTTCGCGTTCTTTGCGCAGTGTTTCGGCCTCTTTGGATTGGTCGCGCAGAACGGTGACAGACCGTGCAACCGTGCCGATTTCATCGCGGCGCTGAACACCCCGAACATCAATATTCAAATCGCCGTTGGCAATCTGTTCGATCAACTGGGCAAGATCGGTCATTGGCCGCGAAATACGCCGAGAGACAAAGACCGCAACGACCCCAGCCAGCAGCACAACAATTACCGCGACAATCACGAAAATCCGTTGAACCGCATCGGCACGTGACACTGCATCGGCAAAGGATGTTTGTGCCAATGCGTGGGTCTGGGTCAAAATTTGGTTAAGGGGAACTTGAAGGGCGCGGAATGTCTCATCGGCCTTGGCGATGACTTCGAGCGCGCCATAGATGTTCATTTCGCTTTCAACCAGGAACTGATCGACCTGGTCGATATATGTTTTGTAATTATCGGTGAATTCATCGCCGCCGACAACGGCAAGGCGTTCCGCCAGCGGGGCAAGGTCGTCTGAAATGTGGCTGGCCTGTTCGCGCAATTCTGGGACAGCAGCAGCATTGATGCCATTGGAATCCCACGTCAGGATACGAAATAGGGACCCGTGCACCTCGTTTAAGGCATTGCTGAGCGTAAGGGCGTCAGATCGTCTTTCGTAAGCTTCGACGCGAAGGCTGGCAAGCGTGCGTTTCTCACTTTCGAGGGTGGCAACCGTTGCAATTCCCATTGCAACGATCACAACCATCAAAAAAACCGGGACCAGAAGTGTTTTTGGGCCAATCGCAAGGTTATCGAGAAAGCGCATTCATTCAGTCCCTTCGCGTCATAAGCTGTTGAGATCTTAGATCTCACCATCGTTTGGTACAGATTTACGGTTCTTCATCCAAAGACGCAGATTGCCGATCAATGGTGCCGCCAAGAACAAGGCGCTGATCAAAAGGATCACAAGGGTAATCGGACGTTCCCAAAGGAAGGCCAGCGACCCGTCGCTGATCATTAGGGCGCGCCGCAGATTTTCTTCCATCATGCTGCCCAGAATGAAGCCCAGTAGCATCGGCGCCATCGGGTAGTTCAAAAGGCGCAGGCCGATGGCAATGGCCGCGGCGATGACCATCATGTGAATATCAAAGGCGTTAAAGGTCACCAGATAAACACCGATCAACGAGAAGAACAGAACGAACGGGACCAGCAACTGCTGCGGCAGTGCCAACAGGCGCGAGATGTATGGGATGAGCGGTAGGTTCAGCACCAGAAGAACAATGTTGCCGATATACATCGAAATGATCACGGACCAGAATACTTCTGGCTGTTCAACAAACAGGCGCGGGCCCGGCTGAACACCATACGAAATCAGCGCCCCCATCATGACCGCCGTGGTCCCGGAGCCCGGAATGCCAAGGGTCAAAAGCGGCACGAAAGAGCCAGAGCATGCTGCGTTATTCGCGGTTTCAGGGGCGGCAAGACCACGGATGGAGCCCTTGCCAAACTGAAGCTTTTCTTTGGCAGATGCGATGTTGCGTTCCATGCCGTAAGCAAGGAAAGATGCGATCGTTGCACCCGCACCAGGCAAAACGCCGGTAAAGAAGCCAAGCACCGAAGACCGGCCAATGACCGGCACCATGGTTTTAACTTCTTCTTTCGAAAGCTTCATCGAACCAAGGTTTTTAAGCGCGCGTTCCTCGTCAGAACGGGTGTCCTTGGTTGGGCGCAGGATCGAGAGCAGGGCCTCGGACAGTGCGAAGGTCGACATGGCAAGCAAAAGGAAGCTGATGCCGTCAACAAGGTCCATATTGCCAAAGGTAAAGCGCGCAACGCCCGCCGCCGGATCGGTGCCAATGGTCGACAACATGATGCCAAACAGCGTCATGGTGATGGCCTTAAGAACCTGTCCCTTTCCGGCAAAGGCCGATACGGCGGTAAGCCCCAAGACCATTAGCGCGAAATAATCACCTGATTGGAACGACAAAGAAACAGACGCAAGGGCAGGGGCCGCGACCAGCAAGAAAATCGCGGCAATCGTTCCACCCGAGAATGAGGAATAAGCAGCAATTGCAAGTGCCTTACCCGCCTGGCCTTTTTGTGCCATTGGATAACCGTCGAAGGCGGTTGCAACGGTGCCCGCAACGCCCGGTGCGTTAATCAGGATCGACGATGTCGAGCCGCCAAAAATGGCGCCGTAATACACACCAGCCATCAAGATCAGACCCGTTGATGGATCAAAGCCATAGGTGATCGGGATCATCAACGCAATTGCGGTGATCGGACCAAGCCCCGGCAACATGCCGATAAACGTCCCGGCAAAGCAGCCCAAAGCAACCATCATCAGGTTGATCGGCATGACAGCGGTCGAAAGACCGGAGAAAATTCCTTCAAGCATTTCTTTCGCCTTAACCCAGCATTTCGAAGATGTCACCCGGCGCCAGATAAATGCCCATCAGTTGGGTCAACAGGTACCAGAAAATGAAAACAACGGGGATGGATGCCCCCAGCAGAACCTTGATCCGGCGTTCGCCAAGAACGGCAAAACCACCAACCAAGAAGATTGTGGTCGAGATCAGGAAGCCGAGATAGCGAATGGAAAATCCGTAAAAGACCATCAGGATGCCGAGCTGAAAAACGCGCCCCCATTTCAGGCCTTTGAAGGCAGAAGAAAGTTTGCCAGCTTCTTGATTGGCCGGCATAACCAGTTGAACGAAGGAAACCACACCTAAAAGCCAAGCAAGCGCATTAGGAAGAGTTTGGGCGTTAAACGGCGCATCTTCGTCGCCAAACAGCAACGGGATATCATCGACATAAAACCCGTATATCAGCGCAAGGCACAGAAACAGCATTGCGCCGAATTTGTCACGATTGATCGACATGGAGTGGTTTCCCTCAGAAGGTCTTTTTATCGGTTTTCTAATGGCTTACTTCAGGAAGCCAAGGTCGCGCATCAGATCGCCAACGACTTTTTCCTGGTTTTCCATAAAGCTTGAGAACTCCGCACGACCTTTATAGATTTTTTCCCAGCCGTTACGCTTACGCACGGTTTCCCATTCCGGGGTTGCCTGCAAATCTTTAAGGAGTTTTGCATAGGCATCTGCTTTTTCATCCGAAAGAGCCGGGGAGCCGAAGTAACCGCGCCAGTTAACGAATTCCGCATCAATGCCGAGTTCGCCAAGTGCGGGTACGTCCGGCGCCGCTTCGATGCGTTCTTTTGACGTAACAGCAAGAATGCGAACCTGACCTGCTTTGGCGAGTTCAAGAAGTTCACCAAGACCGGTCGACAGAACATCGGTTTCGCCCGACAGAAGACCCGCAATGGCTTTGCCACCGGCGTCATACGGGATGTATTTAACCTGTTTGGCATCACCGCCACCTTGTTGAACGGCATAGGCCGCAACAATGTGGTCCATACCGCCACGAACCGAGCCGCCGCCAAATTTGACAGCCGATGGGTCGGCTTTAACGGCCTCGACAACATCGGTGAAAGATTTAAGTTCGCTGTCTGCTGGGACGGCAAATGCCGCGTATTCAGCAACAACAGCAGCAATCGGCGTCAGGTCACGGAAGGACTGCGGAAATACACCAGTCAGCGAGCGCACGATGATCGGGGTGGAGTTGACCATCAAGGTGTTGTCGAGACGGTCGGCTGCTTCGATCATGTAGGCAATGGCTTTACCGCCGCCGCCACCAGACATGTTTTCATAGGATGCAGTGCCAACCAGACCAGACTTGGTCAGGGCTTCGCCCGTGCCACGTGCAGTACCGTCCCAGCCGCCGCCTGCGCCGCCCGGAATGATGAAGTGAATTTCATCCATTTCTGCGGCCTTGGCATGTTGGGTACCAAAAGCAGCAGCCGAAACAGCAACAGCAGTTGCTGCAACCATAAATCCGCGACGCGAGAACATCGTCAGCTTATTCATCAGGGTCTCCTCCAGACACAAAAGCATTTTCCCATGCCACCAAACTGGTGGCATGCCGACCATAAAGGACAGAACTTCGGCAACGGAGAACGCTAACGACCCATCAGGCGCGTAAACGCAACCTGCCTATCGAAATTGAAACTAAGTCCTCCCTTGCCGATATTCTTATTTTTGATCCTTGGGGTTTACCCCTGATCGGCAGTGGTAGGACGTTAACAGCCAAACCTGTCACCAACCTGTCATCGGTCGAAATCAGGTGAAAAAAAGGCATATGTTTTGTGATGTTGTGGCACAAATTGGTTTTAAATGGCGGAAAATGGAGCCTTAAGCCGACAGAGAGCGACCGCAATCAACTGCATGAGATTGCAACAGAGCCAATGTCTTAATCCGAACTTCAGATGTAAAACGGCTTGCGGGGCCCGACAAAGTTAAAACACCAAGCATCTGTTTATGACGATCTAAAACCGGAACCGCGATGGCCGAAATATCGGGGTCACGTTCTCCGTTGCTTTGTGCAAAACCGGCCTGCAGGACTTCAAGGGCGCGGTCATCAATCCCGTTTCCCCATGCCCGAATGACGTGTCCGGCAGCCCCGCGATCGGTCGGTAATATCGCACCTTCTTCCAGATGATGGCGCAGGCTGCGCGATGAGTTTTCGCGAAACAGACACAAACGATTTGATCCTTCCGGGATGTAGAAGGACGCGGTTTCGCCGCTTTCCTCGACAAGTGCGGCCAGATGCGGGCGCACAATGTCATCCATCCGAAAAGAGCGCCGGTAGATGGAGCCAAGGCGCCACAAGGCAGGGCCCAATCGATACCGGCCACGTCCCGAAATCATTAGAAAACCGTGCGACTCTAATGTGCCGGCCAGCCGCGACAGGGTGCTTTTGTACATGCCGGTGCGTTCAGAAAGGTCTTTGAGCGAAAGGTCCGCATCCTGATCAGTAAAGGCATCGAGGATCATAAGGGCGCGCTCAACGGCACTAACATTCTGTTCTGACATCTGTTTTCCTGTTTTGTCGCGGCATCTAAATGGGCGGGATATAAACACGCCATTTTGCAATGGACCGAAATTCTATATAATAGAACCTAATTCTACCAGACGGAATTTTAGGAAATATCATGCAAAACACCAAACCGCTTCATGGCATCACGGTTTTGGACCTGACCAATGTGCTTGCTGGACCGTTCTGTTGTCACCAATTGGCGCATTTGGGGGCGACGGTGATTAAGGTCGAAGCCCCCGGACGTGGCGATCTGGCCCGTCAATTGGGCGCAGATGGTGCGTTAAATGAAAAACTGATGGGCGTTTCGTTTCTGGCGCAAAACGCGGGCAAGAAATCAGTTACGCTGAACTTAAAAGACCCGCGCGGCAAAGATATTTTAAAAAAGTTGGTAAAGCAGGCCGATGTTTTGGTTGAGAATTTCCGACCGGGTGTGATGGATCGCCTTGAACTGGGCTATGACGTCTTGGCCAAGGTGAACCCGGCACTGATTTATTGCGCCATATCCGGGTTTGGCCAAAGCGGCCCGATGAAAAAACTGCCGGCCTATGATCAGATCGTTCAGGGCCTGTCGGGGATTATGACCATCACCGGCGAAGAAGATCAGCAAACCTATCGGGTCGGCTATCCGGTTGCCGATACCATTGGTGGTTTGACCGCGGCCTGCGCGATTAGTTCTGCCATCGCGGGCAGGGCGCTCGGTAACAATGACGGCAAGGGCAGCTTTATCGATATTTCGATGCTGGAATCCGTTATTGCGACCATGGGCTGGGTGGTTTCAAATTTTCTGATTGCCGGTCAAAAGCCCACTGCAAATGGCAATGATAATTTCACGTCCTCCCCATCTGGCACATTTCGCACCCAAGATGGGCAGATCAATATTGCCGCCAATAAACAAGAACAGTTTGAAGCCGTTTGTGACGTGCTGGATGTTCCTGACCTTAAAGCTGATGCCAAATTCCTAACCCGGTCTGACAGGCTTGCCAATCGGGCGGTTTTGGCAGGGTTGCTTGAAGACGCACTTCAAACCCGGCCCACAGATCATTGGGTATCCGCATTTAATGCGGCAGGTGTTCCGGCAGGGGCGGTTTTAACCGTGCCGCAGGCTCTTTCATTACCGCAAATTGCCGATCGCGGCATGATTGCCGATTTTGCCGAAGTTCCAGGGGTTGAGCGCGATATTCGTGTTTTACGCACCGGTATGAAGCTGAACGGTGAAGCACCCAGTGTTGATGCGCCGCCGCCAGTTTTAGGACAGGACAACATCGATATCCTAAGCGGCTTGGGATTTAGTGAGGGCGAGATCGATATGTTGAAATCGGAGGGCGTACTATGAGCGACAAAACCGCAAATGATGTCGAACAAGAAGTTTCCGATTGGTGGCAAAGTTCGATCATCGAGATGAAGCCCGGTGAAATTCACTATTCGGGGTATGCGATCGAAGATTTGATCGGCAATATCAGTTTCCCGGCGATGATCTGGTTAATGACGCGCGGCGATTTACCAAGCCCTAGTCAGGCAAAGTTGCTAGAAGCCGCCTTGGTGTCCGCTGTTGACCACGGTCCGCAAGCGCCAAGCATTGCAATTGCCCGGATGGCGGCAACATGTGGTGTCGGCCTTAACAATGCGATGGCCAGTGCGGTCAACGTGCTCGGTGATGTGCATGGCGGCGCGGGTGAGCAGGCCGTCGCCCTGTACCATGATATCGCGCACCGCATAGAGGCAGGGACGCCGATTGAACAAGCCGTTTCAGACGCCCTTGATCATCAAATCGCCGAACATGGCAAACATATTCCCGGGTTTGGCCATCGTTTTCATCCCACCGATCCGCGTGCGCCCCGGTTATTGGGGCTTGTCGCGGATGCTGCCAAAGACGGGGTTGTTTCGGGCGTTTTTGGTCAGATCGCCCAAGAAGTCGAAAAGGCACTTGAGGCCCGAAAGGGCAAAAAAATCCCGATGAATATCGATGGCGCAACGGCCGTGATCTATGCTGAACTTGGATTTGATGCGCCATTGGCCCGTGGATTATTTTGCCTATCGCGGTCAGTCGGCATTTTGGCCCATGCATGGGAGCAAACCCAGCAAGGTGGGCGAAACAAGGGACCAATCCCGCGTCGCATGATCTGGACCTATTCAGGTCGCGAACATCGTTCAGTACCAGACGACAAGATTGATGAATAAAATATTCTATATCAACGGCCTGGCAGGGTAACTTTTAGCGCCTATTTAAAAGGGCATCCTGCCAGTGGCGGATAAAACGCTGCCGCTTGGCCTGATCAAGATAGACCAGCAAGCCGGGGCCGAGCGGGAAAGACCGCACCCGTTCGCCGTAGCGATCAAAGATCAGCGATGAAAACGGGCTAGGGGCCACATCTGCCCGCACTGGGTTAAAATTCCCAGCATCTTGCAGCACACTTTGTCCTTCGACCGACAATAGATAATCAAGGAAGCGCGCGCCAATGTTCGGGCTGCGCGCGCCACGCGGAATAACGGCAATCCGTGAATATACGACAATAAAGTCATCTGGCAGGATGACGCCAAGATTTGGGGATCGCTGACTAAAGGTTTCCGCGTATGAGCCGAGCAAGTTGTAGCCCAGCACAACCTGACCTTCGGCGATTTTTTCAAGCATTGGCGAGGTGTTAGAATAGAGCTTTACCTTTGATTGGCCCAATTGACGCACGAAATCCCAGACACCCGGGAAAAACCGTTCATCACGTGCGAGAAACAGAAAGCCAACGCCGCTGCGCTCTATGTCATAGGTGGTAACTTTTTCGCTGAGTAACTCGTCATTTGTGCGCAAAAGCTCGAGAAAAGCTTCGCGGGTTCGCGGCGGCTCAAGCCCGTTTTCGCGAAAGAATTCCCGGTTATAAGCAATGACAGCGGGCTCCTGTGTGACGGCAAATGCTTCGTTGCGCCAGCGTGCCCAGCTTGGCAATGCCTCTGTTTGCGGGCTTTTATGGGCTATGGCATAGCCGTCATTGGCAAGCTTCATCTGCAAATCCATTGATGAACTGATGATAAGGTCGGCATGCGGCCCGCCGTTGGCCCGCGCCTTGACCGTCATGTCATACATCTCAAGCGTTTGAAGCTGATGATATTCGATGGCAACGGTTGGGTTGATTTCTTGGAATGCTTCGATCGCCGGTCTAAACGCGCCAATATCGGCAGAACCATAAACAACCGCGACCTGATTGGCTTCACTCAGAAGAGTTTGTTCCGGTCCGTTTTGTTGCTGCTTTGCCTGTGGGGCAGGGAAGGTAAACACTTCTGCCAGGGCAGAAGATGCTTGCATCGCGATAGCAATGACACATAAACGAATACAAGAACGGCCCAAGGTCATCGTGTATTATCCTATGTCGCAAGGTGTCTGTGATCGACAATTGATACCGATCATCAATTACCTATCATCCGCCAGAATGATAGCTTTGGCGCGGTTGCGCCAAGTATCGAAAACACGACTATCGGTTTATCAGGGAAGAGTTAGACAAACAATGAGAGTCCTCGTCGTCGAAGATCACGCCGCATTGGCAGATGGTATCGCTCGATCGCTTCGGCAGTCTGGCTATGCTGTTGATGTGATTGCCGACGGGGAAGAAGCCGACGATATTTTGCGTACCCAAGAATATGGGTTGGTGGTGCTTGATTTAAACCTGCCCAAACTTGACGGTTTGGAAATCCTGCGCCGTTTGCGCCATCGCGGTGCGGAAAGTGCTGTGCTTATTTTGACCGCGCGCGGCGATATCGAAGACCGGGTCAAGGGCCTTGATCTTGGTGCGGATGATTATTTGGCCAAACCCTTTGAGCTGGTTGAACTTGAAGCACGTGTTCGCGCCCTGATGCGGCGCAATGCGGGCACGCACAACACCCAAATCAAATGCGGTCAGTTGGTGTTTGATAGCGTTGCAAGGCGGGTTACAGTCAATGGCGACGATGTTGACATACCGCGCCGTGAATTAAAAATCCTTGAAATCCTGCTTTTGCGGTTGGGGCATGTGCTCAGCAAGGAACAGATTGCCGATCAACTGGCTGGATTTGAAGACGATATCAGTGCCAATGCGGTTGAGCTTTATATCAGCCGTTTGCGTAAACGTGTTGAAGCGGCGGAAGTTAGAATTCAGACAGTCCGCGGCCTTGGATATTTGTTGAAAAAGACATGAAATGGCGTAACGGATCGCTTCGGCGAAGGCTTGTTATCTGGCTTCTGATCCCGCTTTTGGTGATCAGTTCGCTGATGCTGCTTGAAGTGCGCAGTAATGCAGTGCATTCGACAAATCAAGCATTTGACCGTGCACTTTTAAGTTCCGCATTAGCAATTGCCGACCGGGTTGTGTTGATCGGGGGCAAGATCGAGGTCGATGTGCCTTATGTCGCGCTTGAGATGCTGACAAGCTCTGCCGAAGACCGTGTATTTTATCAGGTCAGTACCATTCAAGGCGACTTTATCACCGGATATGAAGACCTGCCGCCAATACCCGACGCGTTATTGCCGCTGCGTGAAGAGCCAGTGTTCTATGATGCTGTCTATAACGGTGAGAATGTCCGTATTGGCGCCTTGTCACGCTATGTCGCAAGCGTGCGAAAAGCCACGCGTTTTCAGGTGTTTGTCGCCGAAACCATGGGCACACGCACAAGCCTAAGCGAAGATATCCTTGCCAGTGCAGCCGCCCGACAAATCGTTTTGATTACCATTGCGGCTGTTATTGTGTGGTTTGGCATCGGGCAGGGGCTAAAACCGCTCACCCGGCTGGAAGAAGCCCTTAATCGGCGATCGCCAACTGACTTGCGGCCTATTGAACATGATGTGCCCAATGAAGTGCGGCATCTCGTTGGCGCGATTAATCATCTATTTCAGCGGCTTGGCAATAGTTTGGCAACCATGCAACGCTTTACAGCGGATGCGGCCCATCAGTTGCGGACACCGTTGGCAGCGCTTCGAACGCAATCTGAGCTTGGCCTTCGTGAAGATGATCCTGAAAAACTCCATCAGATTATGGCCACCATTGCGACATCAACCCAGCAAACATCGCATTTGGCCAATCAATTACTGGCATCCGCACGCGCAGCACCCGAAGGTCTTGCAGGACGTCCGTTTGAGAAAATAGATCTGTGTGAAATCACCCGGAACGTAACCGCGTCCAAAGTCATGAGTGCCATCGAAAGCGGTATCGACCTTGGTTATGAGGGCGTCACAGAACCTGTGCTGATCCTGGGGAACGCGACCCTGATTGAGGAGCTTTTAAAAAACCTGGTGCACAACGCGCTAACATACTGCCCACAGGGAAGTGCGGTGACCGTCAGACTTATCAAAGACGCGGCCGATAACAGTGTGACGCTCATGGTCGAGGATAATGGCCCGGGTATTCCTGAAAAATACCGCAAGGATGTGTTTAAGCGGTTTTATCGCATTGCCGAGAACAATCAGGATGGCTGCGGCCTTGGGTTGTCCATCGTCCGCGAAATCTCATTGCGACACCATACATCTGTCGCACTAACAACGGCGGACGGACACAGTGGGTGTATATTCTCTGTGCGGTTTAACATTGCTGATGCGAACGCGCAGGCATCGATCTAAACACGTAGTCGTCAGGTGGTATTTATCGGCATTTGAAGGCGTTAGCGCAGTGTGTGAATGACGTGCCTGATTGGTGTCTCCTGAACTCTATAATCAATTATTTGTCATAATATATATTATAGAACTTAATGACGTGGAGATTTAAGGCCCTATCTCAATGTGAACTTTACCGATCTATCGCGTTTCAATTTCTTAGTTTACGTCAATCACAAGGCCATCATAAGCCGGTTCAACATTGGCTGGCGTGTCGGCCATCGCGGCTGCGTAATCGAACTGGATGCTCATGTGGGTCATGTAAACCTGTTTGGGTTTGAACTCTTCGACCCATTCCAGCAATTTTTCGACGTGGGCATGCGTGTTGTGTGGTTTGTGGCGTAGGCAATCGACGACCCAGACATCAAGATCGTAAAGATGTTCTTTTGACGCCTCGGGGAAATTCACGACGTCGGTCGAATAGGCAAACTTGCCGATCTTAAAGCCAAGGGTTTCGCAATAGCCGTGATCTTGCGAGAAAACCGTTATCGGCACCCCTGCTGCTTCGAACGGCCCCGTGATGACGTGCGGCACCAATACGGGCTTGAAAAAGAACTCAACGCCGTCAGGAAGCGGTGTAAAGACATACGCGAAGCGATCACCGATCTCTGAGATAGTCTGCGATGATGCATACACATCAATCGGCTGCCCCATAGCGACATTGATCCAACGTACATCATCGATGCCGTGCACGTGATCGGCATGTGCGTGAGTAAACAAGATTGAGTCAATGTGGGTGATATCGTGGCGAAGCGCTTGTTCGCGAAAATCTGGCGTGACATCGACCAAGATTTTCTTACCAGCTTCTTCGATTAAGATAGAGCTTCTTAAACGCCGGTTTTTCGGGTTGTTCGGGTCACAATGGCCCCATCCTAGGCCAACAGAAGGCACGCCATTTGATGATCCGCAGCCTAGAATGGTTACCTTGGTCACTGTGCGCTGTCCCCCAGCACAAGAAGATTGTTGCGGTCGGCTTTGGTGAACAGCTTAAAGAAATTATCCGTGGTTATGCGGGCAATTTCATCAACGCTGACACCCTTGATTTCCGCAAGTTTCGCCGCGGTATGCGCAACGTAGCTTGGCTCATTCGGTTTGCCACGCTTGGGCACAGGTGCCAGATATGGGGCATCTGTTTCAACTAACAGCCGATCCAATGGGACATCTTCGAGTGCCGCACGGATTTCCTTGGCAGAATTGAACGTGATGATGCCCGAGCATGAAATATAAAACCCGATTTTCAATGCACGTTGCGCCAAGGCGGCCGAACTGGAAAAACAATGGATAAGGCCGGGAAATGGCCCCTTTTCATATTCTTCTTCAAGAATATCCATCGTGTCATCGTCTGCGTCGCGCGTATGGACAATCAACGGCAACCCGGTTTCACGACAGGCCGCAATATGCGCACGGAAGCTTTCTTGCTGCGCATCACGCGGTGCATTGTCATAGAAATAATCAAGGCCGCTTTCGCCAATGCCGATGATTTTCGGGTCAGACGCCTTTGCGATCAGGACGTCCGGGGATGATATCCCCTCCTCGCCCGCTTCGTGTGGGTGAACGCCGATCGTGCAATAAATGTGGTCGGCCTGATCTGCAACGGCGCGTACCTGATCAAATGTTGTCAGTTTCACGCCGATGCTGACCATCATGCCAACGCCAGCATTCTTGGCGCGCGCAACGGTTCCGGCAAAATCATCAGAAAATTGCGGATAGTCTAGATGGCAGTGGCTGTCGACAAGGGCGACATTCATGCCTTCTCTCCTTCGGCTTCTGGTTCGACAAAGCGCGGGAAAACACCTTCGGGCTTGGGCAAGCTTGTCCCAACCGTAAGGGCGTTATCTGGGCCAAGCTGATCAAATCCGCGCTGATCATCCGCAAGGACAAGCAGATCGAGAATTTTCGCAGCTGATTCCGGCATGATCGGCTGCACAAGAATGCCGACATGGCGAATGACTTCAGCCAAGACATAAAGAACCGTTTCCATCCGTGCCGGATCGGTTTTCTTTAAGCCCCAAGGCGCCATTTCATCGACATAGCGGTTTGCATCGCCAACCAGGCTCCAGATTGCTTCAAGCGCTTTATGGAAAGCCTGCTCGTCAAACAATGGGCGGACGGTATCAAGCATCCCGTATGCTTTGCCGAGGATCTCGGTATCTGCGTCCGTAAATTCGCCCGGTGTTGGGACGGCTGCATTACAGTTTTTGTGGATCATTGACAAAACGCGCTGGCACATATTGCCAAGGTCGTTGGCCAATTCACTGTTCATGCGGCTGACCATGGCTCGATGACCAAAATCACCATCATTGCCAAACGGCACTTCGCGCAGCAGGAAATAACGGGTTTGATCAAGGCCGTAGCGTTCTGTCAGATCATACGGATCAATGACATTGCCAATCGATTTTGAAATCTTTTGGCCTTCGTTGGTCCACCAGCCGTGTGCAAAAACGCGTTTAGGCGGTGTAATGTCTGCCGCGAGCAGGAATGCCGGCCAATAAACCGCATGGAAACGCAGGATATCTTTACCAACCATGTGAAGATCGGCTGGCCAGAATTTTTCAAGTTTCGCCGGATCGGCATCGGGATAGCCAATGGCCGTCAAATAGTTGGTCAGAGCATCAAGCCAAACATACATGACATGGTCATCGTCGCCGGGAACCGGCACACCCCATTTAAAGCTGGTGCGTGAAACGGAAAGGTCATGCATGCCGCCTTTGACAAAGCTGATAACTTCGTTGCGACGTGATTGCGGGGCGATGAAATCAGGATTTTCATCATAGAATTTCAAAAGACGATCACCCCAAGCAGACAGCTTGAAGAAATAGCTCGGCTCAGACACCCATTCAACAGGTGCGCCGGTTGGGGCAAGTTTTTCGCCGTCTTTCTCGATCAGTTCTTTTTCGCCGTAGAAAGCTTCATCCCGGACCGAATACCAGCCGTCGTAAGAGCCAAGATAAATCTCGCCCTTTTCCAGCAATGTATTCCAAAGCGCCTGACAGGCT
The DNA here is from genome assembly GCF_011806425.1 of Thalassospira lucentensis. Classification (GTDB taxonomy): domain Bacteria; phylum Pseudomonadota; class Alphaproteobacteria; order Rhodospirillales; family Thalassospiraceae; genus Thalassospira; species Thalassospira lucentensis_B. The sequence goes on from NZ_JAATOV010000003.1 coordinate 373,402, forward strand.
TTCTTATGACGTTCTTCCGTCGTGCGGATGAAATCGTCATTGGAAAAGTTCATGTGACCAGCAAGATCGCGGAAATTTTGCGAAACCTGATCGGTGAAGGTTTGCGGATCGATGCCTTTGGCCGCAGCAGATTTGTCGACTTTCTGACCATGTTCGTCAGTGCCGGTCAGAAACATCACATCGAAACCGTCAAGGCGCTTAAAGCGGGCCAATACGTCACATGCCAGGGTGGTATAGGCATGGCCAATATGTGGCTTGTCATTGACGTAATAAATCGGTGTCGTGATGTAATAGGGCTGTTTGTGCCCGGTCATGGCCGAAAATCCTTCGCGTAATTCGTGAAACAAAACGGCCCGAGTGGGCCGTGATGGTCAATATTTCAGGTGTTGGGCTGCGATGTCAGTTGCGCATGTTTTCTTCAAGGATGAAGAATGCGTTGAGCAAGGCTTGCTTGCGGTCAAGATGCAAACCACGGGTCGCGCCCATCAATTCGTTGATCTTTTCCCATACCTCTAGCCATTGATCAAGCGGTTGCGAAGCCGCCATGCGTTGCATGGCCGGTAATTCGCCTTCGACAATCTCGCGCGGGGCTTGGCCGGTCGCGGCAAAGCGGATCATTCGGGCCAGCCACCAATGCAAAAGTTCGGTAACGGTGGCAAATGATGCATCTTTGTCAGCAGCGGAAAAACGTTCTGCAAACTTGTGAAGGGCAGCAACATCGGCGTTGGGAAGCGCGGCAATCAAATTTACAAGATCGGTATAAAGCTCAAGCCCGCCGACCTCATGAAGTTGTAAGGCGCGTCCAACGCTGCCCTCTGCCAGGCCAGACAACGCATCACGATCGCCAAGATCCATTTCCGGGCAATAACGTCCCAAAAGATCGACAACCTGATGTTCTTCTAGTGCACCAAGATTAAGACGACGACAGCGCGATCGAATTGTCGGAAGCAACCGTCCCGGATGGTGCGCGACCAAAATCATCAACGCATTCGCAGGCGGTTCTTCAAGAACCTTCAAGATCGCGTTGGCCGCATTACGATTAAGTTCGTCTGCGGCATCGACAATAACAACGCGCCAGCCGCCCTCAGCAGAGGTTTTGGACATGAAGTTGCCAACAGTACGGACACTGTCGACGGTGATTTCACCCTGAAGGCGCTTTTTCTTTTCGTCAAACTTGCGTTCAATAACCTTAAGGTCACCGTGCCCGCCACCGGCGATCCGGCGAAAAACAGGATTTTCCGGATCAATATAAAGGCCGTCTGGACTGTCGCCAAAAAGACCAACACCGCCATCGGCCCCGCCGCCCGAAAGAACAAAGCGTGCCATGCGATAGGCCAATGTTGCTTTGCCGACACCCCGCGGGCCACAAATCAGCCACGCATGATGCATGCGTTTACTGTTCCAAGCGTCAAGAATGGTTTTCTCGGCCTCTTCATGGCCAAGCAAAGCTTCATTCTTACGCGGAGAGAAAATATCTTCTTCGTCTTCCGTGACGTCTGCGCGGGCCATATGGTTAACTCCCCTGCCCGCCAAGTGCATCAGACACGGCAGAAATCATACGTTCGCCAACGGTATCGACATCACTGTCCGCGTCAATGATGCGACAGCGGTCCGATTGCGTTCGGGCGATTTCCATAAATCCTTCGCGCAAGCGCTGATGAAATTCAAGCCCCATCCGCTCAAACCGGTCTTCGGCAGCGCTGACATTGGCAAACCGTGCCCCTGCCCGATCAAGCCCCACTTCAATTGGTAGATCAAAGATAAGGGTCAAGTCCGGTTTGAAATCGCCAATGGCCAACATCCAAAGATCTCGGATGTAATCAGGCCCCAAACCATGGCCATATCCCTGATAAGCCACCGATGAATCCGCAAAGCGATCACATAACACAACATGCCCCTCGGCCAGGGCCGGGCGAATGGTGCGTTCAACATGGTCGCGGCGCGAAGCGAACATCAAAAATGCTTCTGTGACGGCATCCCAGCGCCCAGGATCGCCGGTTAGCAACAAGTTGCGGATTTCTTCCGCGCCGGGGGATCCGCCAGGTTCGCGGGTGACAACCACATCGCGCCCCTGATGGCGAAACCATTCTTCCAGACGCCGAATTTGAGTGGTCTTTCCGCTGCCCTCGCCACCTTCAAAGCTTATGAAAAAGCCAGGCTTTTCACTCACCCGTTTGCTCCCCAAAGCAGGTATTTGATTGCAGCGCCAATACGGCCAATAAGGCCAAGTCTTTCGACATCTTGCGCGGCATAAAGCGGGAATTCACGTGGTTCCTGATCCGGAACTTCGACCTTCAAGTGCGCGATCTGTTGGCCTTTGGTGATTGGTGCCGGAATGGGGCCTTCGTATTCAACTGAGACCTTCATGTCGTTATGTGCGCTACGCGGAAGCGTCAGGAGGATGTCCTTGTCTGCAACAAGATCAACCTTCTTTTCCGCACCAAGCCATACATCGGCGGTCGCAACAGTTTCGTCCTTGGCGAACAGGTCATAATTGTCAAATTCGCGGAAACCCCAATCAAGAAGTTTCTGTGATTCGGTGCGGCGTTCTCGGACAGAGCCAAGACCATTAACCACAACAATCAGGCGACGACCATCGCGCTCGGCCGAAGCAGTCAAACCATAACCAGCCGTTTCCGTATGACCGGTTTTCAGGCCATCAACGCCAGCACTTGTGCCCAACAACGGATTACGGTTGGGCTGGCGGATGCCGTTATAGGTGAATTCACGAACCGAATAGAGTTTATAAAGTTCTGGGAAGTTGCGAATTGTATCGCGCGCGAGTGTTGCCAGATCATGCACGGTGACAAGGTGGCCTTCTGCGGGCCAACCGGTTGCGTTTTTAAATACCGACTTGGTCATGCCGATATTACGTGCTTCTTCGGTCATTTCCTCGGCAAAGGCGTCCTCGGTCCCTGCTAATCCTTCGGCGACGACAATGGCAGCGTCGTTACCTGACTGAACAATAATGCCGTGCAACAGGTCAGAAACCGAGACGTCGGAGTTGACCTCAACGAACATCTTCGACCCGCCTTTGCGCCAGGCTTTCTCGCTGACATGGAAGGTGTCATCCATGGAAACGCTGCCGTCCTTGATATGCTTGAACAGCATATGCACGGTCATCATTTTGGTCATGGAAGCCGGTTCGGTCAGCGTATCGCCTTCTTTGTTCAAAAGAACAGTGCCGGTATCGAAATCCATGATGAAGGCTTCACGCGCAATGGTCTCGATAGCCTGCGCACTGGTCGCAGATACGGCCATAAGAGACCCAAGTATCGCGGCGCCCGCCACTACTCGGTTCAGACTTTTTTTGAACGGAATTGGTGGCATCAAACTCATAACGTCCTGACCTTGTATACTGAAAATCATTATTGCCGGCGCGCCGGCGTCTTGAAGTAGTTGCTTATGTCTCAAATCCGGCAAAATTGTGCAACCGCTTGAGTGTTTCCTCATAAAACAAAAAGCTTGATCGCAAGCCTATGTTTTACGCCACAGCTCGTGCGAAGCGGTCAACAACGTTCCCGATGTCTAACAAACTGAACTTGATTTTGGTGTCCCGCCAACATTTTCTGCGCATTCGACAACGACTTTTGCCCCGTTTTGCCCGGTGGCAATCACTTGTTCAAGAAGAACATCTGCCTCTGGCACGGTATTTAGCGGGCCTAAGCGAACGCGATAAAAGGTCGTTCCCTTTACGTCAATCGGCTCAATCTTACTTGGTGCCATATCAAACAGGCGATTGCGCAAGTTCAAGGCATTGTCATAGATCGAAAACGCACCAGCCTGAACATAAATCTCAGACTTCGTGACCGGCTCGACCGACATCACAGCCGTGTCTTTCGGCGTTACACCGAGTGACGTTTGCTCAATCCCGGTTTGATTGCTTGCCGGCGGCGGTGTCAGGATGACTTTCGACGTGGTTTTTTCACCACTATCGGTGATCGGACCGTTATCGAGCTGCACAGTTTCGACCACATCGCGTGGCGCCGCACTGACGGTTTTCTGCTCTGCCGCGGTGACGGCGGGCTGTGCTTCGCCCTTGGCGACGGCTGCAATGTTTCGGCTGTCAATTTCGACAACTTCAACCAAAACCTTGGCCGTGCCTTTTTTCTCAAACCCAAGCAATTGGGCCGCACGGCGCGACATGTCGATGATCCGGCTATGAGCAAACGGACCACGATCATTCACGCGTACCTTAAGCGACCGACCGTTTTCAAGGTTGGTCACACGCACGATGCTTGGCAGCGGAAGCGTTCGGTGGGCTGCGGAAATTTCGTTTTGATCAAAAATCTCGCCATTGGCTGTTCTTTTGCCATGGAACTTTGGCCCGTACCAAGATGCAATCCCGGTCTCGCTATATTCGTAATCAACTGCCGGATAGTACCATTGACCGGCAATCTCATATGGATTGCCGATCTTATAGTTTCCGACCTGTGCTGGCTGCTGGTGACTATTACCGCCACCAAGACGCTTCACACCGTGAACCGCCAATTGGGTTTCAGCACAGCCAGAAAGAAGTACGCCCAGGGCAACCGCAGTGATACCAATGCGTCCTTTGGTAAACATCCGTGCAAACGCACTGTTGCTTGTATCTGGCATCAAGGTATCCCCGCTTAAAGATGCTCTGTTCTTCGAGGCATTCATCGATGAATACCTCGTATTACATGTTCAGTTATTAGTAGCCAGCAATGGCATCGGCCAAGGTGCCAACAGCGATGGCAAAGTAGGTCGACCGGTTCCAATGCATGATGGTGTGGAAATTGTTATAAACCATGTAAGCAGGACCTTCACCGTCATTTACCATGACAATTGATGCGTCCATATCTGCTGTTGGCAGATCGGCACCATTTGGCATGCGAACGCCAATTTTCTGCCACTCGCTAATCGGTTTACGAATATCGCGGCCTTCAAGTTCCTTATCGAACCCTTTAGGAACGCTAACTTTACGGCCCCAACGTTCATCGGTTTTCCAGCCGACAGACGAAAGATAATTGGCCGCAGAGGCAAAGACATCTTCTTTTGCGCCCCAAAGGTCAATCTTCCCGTCGCCATTCCCATCGCGGGCGTAGCTCAAGAAGGTAGACGGCATAAATTGCGCCTGCCCCATCGCACCGGCCCATGAACCTGTCATGTCATCAGCGGCGATATGCCCGGCATCAATGATGGTCAATGCGTTCATCAATTCTTTGCGGAAATATTCCGCGCGACGCCCTTCAAAGGCCAAGGTCGCAAGTGAATCGACAACCGAATATCCGCCGGTATGACGGCCAAACCCGGTCTCAATCCCCCAGAACGCCGTCAGGTACTGGCCTGGAACGCCGTATTTCTTTGCCGCCGCATCAATAATGTCGCGGTTTTCAGCGTATTTCTTCCGGCCTTCATTGATGCGTGACTGAGGCACGACACGCTGAAGGTACTGTTCGAACGTCAGTTTGAATTCCGGTTGGCTGCGATCATACTCAATGACCTTGGGGATCGGTTTGGTATCGGCAAATGCGATTTCGAGCGTCGGCTCGGAAATACCTTTGGCCGCGGCTTCTTTTTTAAAGGCCACCAGCCAATCTTCGAACCCTTCGGTGGTGAACTCTGGAAGTTTTTCATCCGTCTGAGCAAAGGCAGGCGCGCTTGCGGTAATGACGGTAAGCGCGGAAGCGGCAGTCAGGAGTTTCCAGAATTTCATCAAAAGCCTCATCCAGGATGTCAGTTATCGGTTTCCACGGATTTCGGTCCGGGAAACCATTCATCAGTTCGCCCGGTCCAGTAATAGGCGGTTAATCCAACCCATTCACGCAGACCACGGCTTAGGGATTTGATACCGCCTGAGATGTTAAGACTTGCTAAATGGAGGTCATCAGATGTGATTCTTCCGACCGGATACGCAATAATTTTCCAACCGGCCTTGCGAAAAACGCCAACAGCACGTGGCATATGATCGGCTGAAGTCACCAAAACCCAAGGCCTTTGCGAATTTTCTGGCCAAAGGCTCGAAACCATACTCTTGGTGTTTAACGCATTTTCATGCGTATTGCGTGCTTTGGTCTCAAAATGCATGTTTTGGGTCAGAAGACGCGAATCGCTTAACCATTTTCGAAGAACCTCTGCCTCGCTAAATCCGCGGTCAATCAGAACGCCATCTTTGCCGGTGAAAATAATCGGTTTTTCGGGATGTTGATTGGCAAGACGAAGCATCGTGAAGATTCGATCCGGCGCGGTTAGGAACTGTACTTCGCCGCGTTTAAGGTAACTCGCCCCCGCGATCGTTCCGGACAAGACGATCACACCGGCAAAGTCCGTTTCGGTTAAATCGGGCTGCTCAAACCGTGTTTCCAAGCGATTCAGCAAAAACGCCCCCACCGGAATGACCGTAATCAATAATGATATGGCCGAAACGCCGACCAACATTTTTAACGCGAACCGGCGGGTCCCCTTGAAACATATCAAAACCAAAGACAGCAAAAGTGCGGCGCCAAACACCAACCCCATGTTTGTAAGATGGCCAATGGTTTTTGATAAAAAGTAAAACACGACAAATGCGCTCGAGCAAAAGTAGATCCAGAGTTGTGCGCACAATACCCGATCAGCATTTTTTTAAACAGCTTTTGATAGATTTCGTGATTGGGCTATTGACAGTAACGCACGGCCAATTTATTGAAAGCGCCCAGAGCAAAAAGCTCCAACCGATTTTGCGGAGAGGTGGCAGAGCGGTTGAATGCAACGGTCTTGAAAACCGTCGTGCCTTTACGGGTACCGTGGGTTCGAATCCCACCCTCTCCGCCATTCCCCAAGCCATTGATATTAATTTCAGTTTTACTGGTTTCGGAACGCTTGTCGTTCGCCGAAAACAGACATCTATTGCGTGTTTTGAGCAATAAAAAACCGCACATGCATTTACATGGCGGTTTCTGAATATCGGCCCCTACACTGAGCCAAGCATCGCATTACAATGTTGCAAAGGTGGCGCTGATTAAGTCGCGTCAACCAAGCGGTTTTTAGGGCCTATCCGTTGTGGAAGGATCGCAATGCCCTATGCCCTTACGTGTCTTTTGCGTCGCAAAGGGCATTTATGGTGCAGTGGACTTTTAGTAGCTTAAATCCAGTCCAAGCTTCCAGCTTAGCCCAAAGGCGATCAGGCTGACGGTGGCAACTGCCAGTAAGAAAACAGCTGTGATCTTGGCACCTGAGATGAGCGCTGCACGCCGTTCAAGCTTTTCACCTTGGTCATAGTGCCATTTAACGGCGAAGAACATCGCGATACAAAGCGCGACACCTTTAAAGGTGCCAAAGACGATAGGAACCCAATCCATTTCAGGCCTTTCAATTACATCATTAGCCAACATTATGATCCGATGACCGGCAAGGTCATACTTCGAATTCTGCAACGCTGATATGTAGTGACAATCACCTGCGTTCGAACCTTTATCTCGGGCCGCCCAAGACAAGACGCACGACTGCGTAGGCTCCGCGCCAGATCCAAGAATCTTGACGATGGCAATCCCACGTGCCAGAAAGTGTCACCTTTCGATGAGTAGCTTAACTTAAGCTGTTGATCAAAAGAGAGAATTGCGAATTGTCATGCGTCTCACTCTTTTCGCAATTCTATATGGCGCAGCTCATCTGTCGAAACTTCAGACATTTTAAAACGCCTGAAAGATACAGGGCTGTTTTTCCAAGCGACGCAAACCTTGTCATAAAGGCCAAAGACATGAGCGAACTACCACCCTGCCCCAAATGCCAATCTGCTTACACCTACGAAGATGGTGAACTGCTGATTTGCCCAGAATGCGCCCATGAATGGTCTGCCACGGCTGCTTCGGCGTCGGAAAATGTCATTCGTGATTCCAACGGCACCCCGCTTGCGGATGGCGATACCGTTTCGGTCATCAAAGATCTGAAGGTTAAGGGCTCTTCGTCCGTTGTTAAAGTAGGCACGAAGGTTAAAAACATCCGCCTTGTTGAAGGCGATCACGATATTGATTGCAAGATCCCAGGCATCGGGCCGATGGGCCTGAAATCGGAATTTGTGAAAAAGGTCAGCGAATAACTTCGCCCTTTCAAAAATTTTGAATGCCACATAAAAAGCGCACCAACGTCCGGTGCGCTTTTGTCGTTCTAAAGCGATCTCGTGATAAATCTGCCGCTGCGTTTTGCGGCACACTACGATATCGAACATGGGCGTGTGGTTTTTTATTGCGTAAAAACACGTGCTGATGCACGATTTTTGCCATACCATTGTTTGAGCTGCTTATAAAATGAGCAAAATGGCAGTTTTATTCATAAAACTGCAAAAACCAGTGGAAATACGTGCAGGCGACAGGCAAATATTCACCCTCAAGGAGCGCCTTTGCGTGACTTGAATGGGGGCGCATCTGGCGACGGATGCAAAAGCGATATTAAGTTTTAGAACTTTAAACACGGGAAATTTTAACTCGATATGAGCAAAAACATACCCGCCTTGCAGGTTGAAGGGATGTTCAAAAGCTTTGGGGACCATGAAGTCCTTAAGGGCATTGATTTGACAGCCAACACCGGCGATGTAATTTCCATTATCGGTTCTTCAGGATCTGGCAAAAGTACATTTTTGCGCTGCATCAACCTTCTTGAGACCCCGAACGCGGGGAAAGTCCATGTGCAGGGCGAACTTATTCGCATGCGGACGCTTAAAGATGGCAGCCAAGATGCCGCTGACAAAAAACAACTCCAACGCATTCGCACCAAATTGGCCATGGTATTTCAGAGCTTTAACCTCTGGAGCCATTTGACCATTCTGGAAAACGTCATCGAAGCACCGGTGCATGTTTTGGGAGTCCCAAAAAAGCAAGCCATCGAACGGGCGGATGCGCTACTGCATAAAGTCGGTATGTATGAGCGCCGCGATTACTATCCGGGCCATGTGTCGGGCGGACAGCAACAGCGCGCAGCCATTGCACGCGCCCTTGCGATTGAACCGGAAGTTCTGCTGTTTGATGAACCAACATCTGCGTTGGACCCGGAACTGGTGGGCGAAGTGCTGCACGTTATGACGGCCCTTGCCGAAGAAGGCCGGACAATGCTGGTTGTGACCCACGAAATGGGCTTTGCCAAAGGTGTGTCAAACCAGGTGATGTATTTGCATCAAGGCCTTGTCGAAGAATTTGGCAATCCCAAAGACGTTTTCGAGAATCCAAAATCAGAACGCATGAAGCAATTCCTTCAGCGCGATTTCTGATCGTGGCGACGGCAACATCACATATGTTTCTGTCACAAGAATAGCGATGCGAATGGCACGCTATTCCAATCAACAAGGGAGAGTATGAATGAAAAACTGGATCAAGGTTGCAACCGCTGCCGCACTGGGTGTGGCACTGAGTGCTTCTGCGGCAAATGCTGCATGGGAAAAAGTCGTTATTGCGAGTGAGGGCGCTTACCCTCCGTTCAACATGATGGACGAAAACGGCAAGTTGACCGGATTTGACATTGAGTTCGCTGAAGAGCTTTGCAAAACCGCAAAAATCGAATGCGAGATCGTTGCTCAGGATTGGGATGGGATGATCCCGGGCCTGCTGGCGAAAAAATACGATGCGATCATTGCTCAGATGTCGATCACCGAAGAACGCAAACGTTCCATCGACTTCTCTGACTATTACAGCAACACGCCTGCTGTTTTCGTTGGTAAAGACGGCATGTCCATCACCGCCTACAAAGACGGCGAAGTCATCGAAGACGCACTTGATGGGATGGTAATTGGTGTTCAGCGTTCAACCACGCACGCCAACTTCCTCGAAGACAACTATCCGAATGTCGAAATTCGTATGTATGACACGCAGGACAACGCCCTGCTCGACCTGACTTCGGGTCGTGTTGATGCGACGCTTGCGGATTCCGGTACGCTTCAGGCGTGGGTAGAGTCCGAAGACGGCAAAGGTTACGGCATGGTCTCGAACCAGTTCGCACCGACCGAATGGTTTGGCGAAGGCGCTGGTATTGGCATCCGTAAAGAAGACCAGGACCTGAAGGAAATCTTCAACAAGGCTCTGGCGGAAATGATTGCAAACGGTTCTTACGAAGAACTGAACAAAAAATACTTCCCGACCATCAATCTTCACCCGAATTGATCGGTTAAAAAGTCAGGGCGGCGTTTATCGCCGCCCTACCCTTATTGCTGATTGCAGTTGACGAAGCAGGGACCGTTTTCACGATCAGCATCAAGGAAAGCTGGAGCTAAAATGTTCGATTTATACGGCCGCGGATGGCAAATGCTTGAAGGGGGACTGGTCACAGTTCAGCTTTGCCTTACCGTATTGCCATTTATGATTTTGATCGGCCTGCTTGGCGCCTCGGCAAAATTGTCGAAGTACCGCACGCTTCGCATCATCGGGGAAAGTTATACGGTCCTTATCCGTGGCATCCCCGAGCTTCTTGTTATTTTATTGATCTATTTTGGCGGCACGATTGCTGTTCAAAACATTGCCGAATTGATTTCAGGCGAAGAAACCCGCGTTGATATTCCAGCCTTTTGGTCTGGTGTTGCGGCACTGGCGTTGGTTCAAGGCGCATTCGCATCCGAAGTTTTCCGTGCTGCGATGCAATCCATCCCGCTGGGTCAGATTGAAGCTGCGACCGCATGCGGCATGACGCCAAGGCAAATATTCGTCCGCATTAAGCTTCCGCAATTGTGGCGTTTCGCCCTACCCGGTTTGAACAACCTGTTTCAGGTTTTGATTAAAGATACCGCGCTTATTTCAGTGGTCGGTGTTGAAGAAATCATGCGTAAAGCCGCAATTGGTGCTGGAACGGAAAAGGCACCTTTCACATTCTATCTTGTGGCGATGTTGATGTTCCTTGCATTTACAACGGTTTCGCTTTTGGTCTTTAACCATCTTGAAAAGCGGGCTGCCCGCGGTATAGCGAGGGGCTGATAGATGTTTGAAGATCTTCTATACGTCCTTGGAAAATATGACAGCTGGCTTTGGAACGGGTTTCTTTTAACCCTCCAACTGCTTGTGATTGCCGTGTTCTTTGGAACCTTGTTGGCGATCCCGCTTGCCGTTGCGCGGTCTTCGAAAAAGGTATGGGTCCAGGCATTTCCGTTTGCCTTTATCTATTTCTTCCGCGGGACACCACTGATTGCCCAGCTGTTCATGATGTATTACGGCGTAGGTCAGCTTGTTGCCAATATCGACGGTATTCAGGACCACTGGACATGGACCTATTTGCGTGATCCCTATTGGTACTGTCTGCTGACCTTCATCTTAAACACAGCGGCCTATATTGCTGAAATCATGCGCGGCGGCATTCAGAATGTGCCAAGCGGCGAAGTCGAAGCAGCACGTGCATGTGGCATGACACCGTTCACCACTTATCGCCGCATCATCTTCCCACGCATGTGGCAGATGATCTGGCCTGCTTACACCAATGACGTGATTTTCACCCTGAAGGCAACGTCACTGGCATCGACCGTTACGATGATGGAACTGACAGGTGCGGCGCGCAAAATTGTCGCGCGAACGGCCCTGCCCTATGAGGCATTTATTTCTGCCGGCGTGATCTATCTGATCATTGTTTATTTCCTAACCTTTGGTTTCAAGGGGATCGAACGATATCTGCGCCGCAGTGAACGCCGCAAAGATGCGAACAAAATCGTTGTGACAAGCCCAGCAGGCCCCTAACCGTTTGCCGCTTTAGCCGGCGGCCAAGAAAACGGGAACCCGGCACAGGATGCCCCGCATGACCATGTCACTTCAGACGTTGTGACGCAGTTCGGGGCATTTCGCCGGGTTCTTTATGATTAAGCCCCACCGACCTAGGATCAAAAGAATGCAAGAAGACCGCATTGAACTTCTCCGCCCTCAAATGGGTACATCACGTGCGCTGACCGTTCGCCGCTATGGCAAACCGGGTAGCGGACCAAAAGCCTACTTTCAGGCGGCCCTGCACGCGGATGAGCTTCCGGGTGTGATCACCCTGCATCACCTTGAAAAGCAGCTTAAAGAAGCCGACGAGAAAGGTGACATCACTGGTGAAATCGTTGTGGTGCCGTTCGCGAACCCGATCGGGTTTACGCAATATGTCGATATGAAACCAATTGGCCGCTTTGAAATGCGCAGTGGTCAGAATTTTAACCGCCACTATCCTGATTTGGGGCCCGCCGTGGTTGAGGCCGTGGCGTCGAGACTGACCCAGAATGCGGACGAAAACGTCAAGATCATTCGCGCTGAACTGCGCCGACTGATCAGCGAACATCGCAAAGACAACGCGCCTTTGTCCGATCTTTCTGATTTGCGCTTTACCCTGGCCGAACTCGCAATTGATGCGGACTATGTCATGGACCTGCATTGCGATTGGGAAGCGCCGATGCATCTTTATATCAGTGACCATAACTGGCCAGATGCCCAAGATTTATCGGCACAGATTGGCTCAGAATGCAGCCTGATTGCCGAAATCAGTGGCGACAATCCGTTTGACGAGGCATTTAGCCGCCCGTGGGTCGAACTGCGCCGGGTTTACGGCGACAAGTTCCCAATCCCGATGGCAACCCTTGCCACAACGATCGAACTTCGTGGGGATCGTGATGTGTATGATGAATACGCAATCACCGATGCGGACAACCTGTTTAAGTTCCTTCAACGTCGCGGCTTGATTAAAGGCGATCCAGGGCCCCTTCCAGAAGCCAAATGCGATGCAACCCCGCTTTCGGGCGTTGATCGCGTGATGGCGCCACAGGGCGGCATGGTGGTGTTTGGTGTTGCTGCGGGCGAAATCGTCAAAGCAGGTCAGGAACTTGGTTATGTTCTTGATTGCGAAACCGGACAGAAAACGCCGTTCTCAAGCCGTACTGACGGGGTTTTGTATTCCCGGATTGGCATTCGGTTGATCGTTCCGGGTGGCTATTTGTGCTCGGTCGCAGGACCAGAAGCACTGCCGGGCCGCGAAGGCCAGCTTTTGCTGTCTAAATAAACACGAAAAGATGGGTTTAACCTGTCTTGATTGAAACTGTGTTTTGGGACGGATTGATTGATTGCCAGACCAAGGTTCGATACCTTGATCGCAGTCATTCGGTCCGTCCTGATCTTTATGTTCGCACCGAAATGAGCACCCTATTTTGTCCCGCAAAGATGCGTGGACTTCTAATAGATTAAATTGCGTTCTACGCTTTGCAAGGATGACCCGATGTTCAACCCGAAAACAGTTGCCGACGTTATTGAACGTGCCGAAAAAAAGGCCGTTGCAAACGCCGAAACAGCGCGTCGCGCCATTTCTGTTCTGGATTTGACCAGCTTAAACGATGACGACACGCCAGAAATCATCGAAGCCCTTTGCAAACGTGCGCAAACGCCAGCTGGCAACACAGCGGCGGTATGTGTTTACGCGCCATTTGTTGAACTGTCTTGTCGGGCATTGCGCGAAGCCGAGGTCAAAACCGCGACGGTGGTAAACTTCCCTGATGGCGGCACCAATGCCCAGCGCGTTGCCGATGAAACAGCCGACTGCATTGCCAAGGGTGCCGACGAAGTTGATCTGGTTCTGCCCTATAAGGCTTTTCTGGCGGGCGATACGACGGTTGCCAAAGACGTCCTTGATGCGACCCGTACAGCCTGCGGCCCTAAGATCACCATGAAGGTTATTCTTGAAACGGGCGAATATGACGACCTAACCAAGGTTTATGACGCAGCGCGCCTTGCGATCAAACATGGGGCGAACTTTGTTAAAACTTCAACCGGCAAGGTGCCGGTCGGCGCGACGCCGCAATCGGCTGTCGCGATGCTTACGGCCATTCGCGATGCACGCGATGAAGATGGCGTTGCTGCCGGGTTTAAGGCATCTGGTGGTGTTAAAACCACGGATGACGCGGCCCTTTATCTGGCGATTGCCGATGAAATCATGGGCGATGGCTGGGCGACACCGCAAACCTTCCGCTTTGGTGCGAGTGGTGTTTTGACCGCTCTTTTGGCGACGTGCGGCTTGAGCAAAGATGGCACCGCCGCTCCGACTGGCAGTTACTGACAAAAATGACTATCTGCCAATTGGTTCAAGACAAAGTCGACCGCGGCAGTTCATGGTTAAAGGATTACATTAATGGCACGTGCCATCATCATTGTTGCAGATAGTTTTGGCATCGGCAGTGCGCCTGACGCAGCCAAGTTTGGCGATCAGGGCGCGGATACGCTTGGCCATATCGCCGAAAACTGCGCGAAGGGTCTTGCCGATAGCGATAAACGCCGTGGGCCGCTTCGTATTCCGAACATGGTTGCACTTGGACTTGGTGAAGCTGCTAAAGATGCCACTGGGCGCGTGCCACCGGGCCTGGATCATGGTGGTGCGATGGTAGGTGCCTTTGGCCATGCCAAAGAACTGTCGCGCGGTAAAGATACCCCAAGCGGCCATTGGGAAATTGCCGGTGTGCCTGTCGATTTTGATTGGGGATATTTCCCGCAAACCGTACCGACCTTCCCGGCCGAATTGACCGATGCGTTTATCAAGCAGGCCAAACTTCCGGGCATTTTGGGCAATTGCCACGCGTCTGGCACAACGATCATTGCCGAACTTGGCGAAGAACACATCAAAACCGGCATGCCGATTTGCTATACCTCAGCCGATAGCGTGTTCCAAATCGCCGCCCACGAAGAACATTTTGGTTTGGACCGATTATATGAAATCTGCGAAATCGCGTTTAAGCTGGTCGAACCTTATAATATCGGTCGTGTGATTGCCCGTCCGTTTGTGGGCGAAAGCCCGGCCGATTTCAAACGGACTTCCAACCGGCGTGATTTGGCCATTCCTCCACATAAGCCAACCTTGCTTGATGCGTTTACCGATGCGGGCGGCACGGTCATTTCGGTTGGGAAAATTGCCGATATCTATGCCCATCGCGGCATCACGAAAAAGGTCAAGGCATCGGGCAATATGGCGCTGTTTGACGCCATGATGGCTGAAATCGCCGAGGCGCCTGATAACAGCATCGTTTTTACCAATCTTGTCGATTTTGACATGGAATTTGGTCATCGCCGCGATGTTGCGGGTTATGCCAATGCGCTTGAAGAATTCGATGCGCGCATTCCGGAATTGCGCGGTGCGCTTAAACCCGGTGACCTGGTGATTGTGACCGCAGATCATGGATGTGATCCGACGTGGCGCGGAAATGATCATACGCGCGAATTTGTGCCTGTCTTGGCATTTGGCCCGGCCATCGCACCCGGCCCGTTTGGCATGCGCGAAACCTTTGCCGATATCGGTCAAACTGTTGCCGATCATCTTGGGATTGCGCCGCTTGCGACCGGGACATCTTTTTTGAACGGATAAAGCAATGAATTGGCACGCTGGTCAAAACGAAACATCATTGATGCCGATCCGCGTCGAGGCCATCATCGATACGATTTGTCCTTGGTGCTACATCGGCAAAAAGCGCCTTGAAAAGGCACTGTCGCGCGAACAGCTTGATAATCTGATCATAAGCTGGCGGCCCTTTTTGCTTAATCCCGACATGCCCAATGGGGGCATTGACCGCAAACTTTACTTGTCAGCAAAGTTTGGCGGGGCAGAAAGTGCTGCACGCGTTTATAAGGCCATCGAAGCGGCCGGCGCGGCAGTTGGGATTGATTTTCAGTTTGATGCCATCAAAACCACACCAGATTCCACAGACTCACACCGCTTGATCTTTAAGGTCTGCTCAGAACGACCCGCGGTTGGCAATGCGTTGGTCGAAGATCTGTTTGTCGCCTATTTCCTTGAAGGACAAAATATCGGCGATCATGATATTTTGGCTGAAATCGCTGTAACACATGGCGAAGATCGCAGTGAAATATTGGATTATCTTGCTGGCGATATGGATCGCGATTTTGTCGGCCAGGAAAACCGAGTTGCCCATCAAATGGGTGTGACTGGTGTTCCGTGTTTTGTCTTTAATGGCCGTCATGCCCTGTCAGGTGCACAGGAACCCGATATCCTTCAACGCATGGTCCGCCTTGCCCGCCAAGAAGAAGCGCCGTCTTAATACAGCGGCATCACAAAAAGAAAAAGGCGGGATAACAAAATGTTACCCGCCTTTTCTTTATGCTTTTTCTGCGATATCCGACAGCCGCTTCATTAACCGTTTAAGGCCTTCCAGACGGTCGGTGGGGCCATCCCAGCCCGCTGAATAGACGATCTTATGATCCGGCCGCAATCGGGCGGTACCGACCTGTTGCTGAATAAAGCCAACCAGCCCGCCCGGATTGGGGAATTCGTGATTACGCAGCGTAATCAAAGCCCCCTTCGGTCCAGCATCAAGCTTTTCGACATTGGCAACGCGGCACCACTGTTTGATGGTGACAACATCCAAAAGGTTCTCGACCTCTTTGGGCAGTTTGCCAAACCTGTCAATCATTTCAGCGGCAAATTGATTCACTTCTTCACGGGATCGCAGTTCTGAAATCCGACGATAAAGCCCCAAACGCACACCAAGATCGGGCACATAACGATCCGGGATCAGGACCGGCATACCGATATTGATTTGCGGGACAAAGCTTGCTTCATCAGATGCATCGATCTCGCCCTTGGCCTCGGCCACGGCTTCTTCGATCATTTGTTGATAAAGCTCGATACCAACTTCCTTGATATGCCCGGACTGCTCTTCGCCCAACAGGTTCCCTGCCCCACGAATATCAAGATCGTGGCTGGCAAGGTTAAACCCAGCACCCAAGCTATCAAGGGTTTGCATGACCTCAAGGCGCTTAAGGGCGGTTGCGGTCAGTTTCTTGCCGTTTGGCAGCGTCAGATAGGCATATGCCCGCTGTTTTGAACGACCAATACGCCCGCGCAGCTGATAAAGCTGTGCAAGGCCGAACATATCCGCACGGTGAATGATCATGGTGTTAGCGTTGGGCACATCAATGCCTGACTCAATGATATTGGTCGCCAGCAACAGATCAAACTTACGATCGGTAAAGTCAGTCATCACCTGTTCAAGATCGCGTGCGCCCATTTGGCCATGGGCGACGTCAAACTTGATTTCGGGCACCAGGGCCTCAAGTTCCTTGGCAACGCGCGATAGTTCGCTCACGCGTGGGCAAACATAAAACACCTGTCCGCCGCGATGGCGTTCACGAATGATGGCTTCGCGGACAACCACCGGATCATACGGCGTGATATATGTGCGCACGGCAAGACGGTCGACCGGCGGTGTCGCAATGATCGACAGTTCCTTAACCCCGGTCAGGGCTAATTGCAGCGTTCGCGGGATCGGGGTTGCTGTCAGCGTCAGGACGTGAACATCTGATTTAAGCTCTTTTAGGCGTTCTTTATGCTTCACCCCAAAATGCTGTTCTTCATCGATGATCAACAGGCCGAGGTCTTTGAAGTGGATACCATTGCCAAGCAATGCATGGGTGCCGCAGACAATATCAACATGCCCGCTTTCAAGGTTATCTTTGACCAGTTTGGCATTCTTGCCGGTGACCAACCGCGAAAGCTGCTCTACCCGAACTGGCAGGCCTTCAAACCGTTCTTTGAAGTTCAGGTAATGCTGACGACATAAAAGCGTTGTCGGGGCGACAACGGCAACCTGTTTGCCCGACATAACGGCGGCAAAGGCCGCGCGCATGGCAACTTCGGTTTTACCGAACCCAACATCACCGCACACAAGACGATCCATCGGTTTTCCGGCGGCCAGATCATCAAGGGTATCGACAATGGCGCGTGCCTGATCTTCGGTTTCGGCAAACGGGAACCCGGCACAGAACTCGTCATAGCTGCCTTCAGGCGCGGTTAGCGGCGTTCCTTTGCGCAGATGACGTTCCGCCGCGACCTTGATCAGCTTGCCAGCCATATCGCGAATACGTTCGCGCAGTTTGGCTTTACGGGCCTGCCAAGCAACACCGCCAAGCTTATCAAGGATCGAAAGCCCCTCGTCCGAGCCATAACGAGACAGGACTTCGATATTTTCTACCGGCACAAACAACTTGTCGCCGCCGTCATATTCCAGTTCAAGGCAATCATGCGGTGCATCACCAGCCGTCACGGTCTTCAGACCAAGATAACGGCCAATTCCGTGTTCAAGGTGAACGACAAGATCGCCGTCGGCAATTTCGGATGCTTCGCGCAGGAAGTTATCGGCCCGGCGACGGCGTCCGCCCGGGCGGCTCATGCGTTCGCCAAGGATATCCTGTTCGGTGATGAACCAAAATCCTTCGCGGCGAAAACCGCGTTCCATATCAAGGATTACAACCGCAACCTGCTCATAGGTCAGGTCATCTGTGATATCTTCCCAGCATTCCGCCGTAACGACTTTGCTGACGCCATGTTCACGCAAAAGCGACACCATGCGATCGCGCGAACCGTCGGAATACGCGGCAATTGCAATCTGGTTTTCTTTGCCGCGTTGTTCGGTAATGAAATCGCGCACGGCTTCATAAAGATTGGTGTCGGCTCTTGCACGGGCGTCACCGAAATCACGCCCTGCTCGCGCACCAATGTCATAAATACCGCGTTCTGGGTCTTCGGCCTCGTAATAGGGTGAAAATTCCAGAACAACCCGATCTGTTAGCATGCGGTCAAATTCGGCCTGATCCAGATAAAGCCGTTCGGGTGGAACCGGTTTATAAACGTTATCACCCGAAAGCCCGCCGCCCTTGATGTTCAGGCGTGCCTGGTAATAATCATCGATCATCTCAAGCCGGTTCTCGATAACTTCGCCGTACTGATAATCAAGGGTTACGACGGTGTCGGGCAAATAGGCAAAGATGGTATCAAGCCCGTCATGGAACAGCGGCAACCAATGTTCCATACCACCATATTTCAGCCCGTTACTGATCGATTCATAAAGCGGATCTGTTTGCGAAACTGCGCCAAACAATTCGCGGTAACTGCTGCGGAACCGTGAAATGCTTTCGGGGTCGAGAAACACTTCGCCGACTGGCAATAGGGCGATTTCTTTGACCTTGCCAATAGTCCGCTGGCTTTCGACATCAAATCGCCGAATGCTTTCGATTTCATCACCAAAGAAATCCAATCGTACGGGTTCGTTCATCCCCGGTGCGAAGATATCAACGATATCGCCGCGCACGGCGTAATCGCCCGGTTCCATAACCTGTTCAGACCGGTTATAGCCCGTCCGTTCGAAATAGGCCGTCAGTTCCCCACGGTCATATTCTGCCCCGGCTGTGAACGACAATTTCCCTGCGCGCATCACATCAACGCGCGGCACGCGCTGCAAGATTGCAGCCGCTGTGGTCAGGACAATGCGCCCATGGCCAGCTTTTGGGGACGTCCCTTCTGCCAACAGGGTCAGCGTCTCAACACGGCGTGCAGTGACCTCAGAAATCGGCGACACCCGATCATAGGGCAAACAATCCCAAGCTGGCAGTGTCAGCACTTCGACCTCGCCAGCAAAGAAGCGCAATGCTTCGGCCAGCTGCGCCATGCGTTTGTCGTCACGCACAACATGCAAGATGGTGCTGTTTGACGCTTTGGCATCAAGCAGCTCACGCAAAATCAGGGCTTCGGCGCCCTCGGGCGTCCCGCCGATACGTTTACGACCTTTGGACGATAAGGTTTCTTTGATTTTTTTCAATGTCTTGCTAGGCGTTGCTTAGGTCCTGGATCATGCGCAGCACATCGGTATCATACTGTGCCGGTGTTGGTTCCTTGCGGGTGGCCCACTTGAAGAAATCTGCATCCGGGACCTCAACAATCAGTGCCTCGAACGTATCAAGCTGTTCAGAGGTCAATGTCGCAAGGTGCTTGTCCATAAAACGACCAATCAGGATATCGTTTTCCTTCGTACCGCGATGAGCACCACGGAACTGCAGCTTCTTGCGCCGCACTTCAAGTTCCGAAATGGTTTCTGTCATTTTCGATCTCCTGACTTCATTCTGTACAGCGGCCTTTGGCTTCGGCGCTATATGATATTCTGTGGCATGTTTTGTACGGTAAAATACGGTTTTGGTCCATGCCGCGATCAGGCTTTTTGCATCAAAGGGTGACTTGATGGTTGTTGCGCGATAATTTTGTTGTATACCCGTGCTGTAAACTCGTTTGTTCTATTAACGTTCTTTTTTAAAGTTGCAACGAAAACCGACATGCGCCCGGAAATTTTATTCCCGCTCTTTGCCGAAATTGAAACCCTTCCCGGTATCGGGCCGCGGTTAAAGCCACTTGTGACGCGCTTGATCGGTGGCGAACATATTGCTGATTTATTGTGGCACCTGCCATCGGGCATCATCGATCGCCGTTTTTCCCCGTCCCTGGATGAAACAATCGATGGGTCGGTGGTGACAATGGATGTTTGGGTCGAACGCCACGAACCATCCCCAAACCGCCGCCGTCCTTATCGTGTGATTTGCAAAACACTCAGTGGCACACTGGTCCTGTCATTTTTCAATGCGCGGGCAAAGTACCTTAATGATGTCCTTCCCGTCGGGGAAAAGCGCATTGTGTCGGGTAAGGTTGATCATTATCGCAATGAATACCAAATCACCCATCCCGACAAAATCGGCACCGAGGCCGAGCGTGCCGAAATCCAAACGGTCGAGCCGGTTTATCCGATGTCAGCTGGGGTCACGGGCAAAACCCTGACCAAGGCAATGCGGGCCGCGCTTGAGCTCGTACCAGAGCTTCCTGAATGGCATGATCCGGCCTTGGTCGCGCGTCATAAATGGCCCGACTTGGCAAGTGCGCTTCGCACCATTCACAATCCCGAAGATGTGGCGGATCTATCACCAGATCATCCGGCGCGCAAACGCCTGGCCTATGACGAGTTATTGGCCAATCAGTTGGCCCTTGCGCTGATCCGGGCAAAAATGCGTAAGCTCGGCGGACGTGTGACAAAGGGTTCTGGTGATTTACGCAGCAAGCTCGCGAACGAATTACCGTTTGCCATGACGGGTGCCCAGCAACGCGCACTTGGCGATATCTATGACGATATGGCAAGCGAAGGCCGCATGCTGCGCCTTTTGCAGGGCGACGTTGGATCGGGCAAAACGGTGGTTGCCCTAATGGCGATGCTGAACGCGGTTGAATGTGGCCGTCAGGCCGCCCTGATGGCGCCGACCGAAATCCTGGCCCGCCAGCATTTTGAAACCATCAGCCCGCTGCTTGAAAAGATCGGGATCAAATGCGCCATCCTGACAGGACGTGACAAGGGCAAAGCACGCAAAGCAACCCTTGAAGGTTTTGCCAATGGCGACGTGCAGATTGCGGTCGGTACCCACGCACTGTTTCAAGATGATGTTATTTTCTCTGACCTGGCCTTTGCCGTTGTCGACGAGCAACATCGGTTTGGCGTGCATCAACGTTTGATGCTGGCGGGCAAAGGTCAGGCGGTTGATGTTTTGGTCATGACCGCAACCCCAATCCCACGCACCCTTACCTTGACCGCGTTTGGCGATATGGAAGTATCCCGGCTTGATGAAAAGCCGCCGGGACGAAAACCCGTCGATACGCGTGTTTTGCCGATTGATAAGGTCGATGACGTTATTTCGGGGATTGGACGCGCCATGCGTGCGGGCACCAAAATATATTGGGTTTGTCCGCTGGTCGAAGATTCCGAAGTGCTTGATCTTCAGGCGGCCGAAGAACGATATCGTATTTTGGCCGATTTGTTCGGCGAAGCCCGGGTTGGGCTTGTGCATGGCAAAATGAAGGCCAAGGAAAAAGACGACGTCATGGAACGCTTTGCTCATGGCGATACGTCCATCCTTGTGGCGACGACGGTGATTGAAGTCGGCGTTAACGTTCCCGATGCAACCATCATGGTGATTGAGCACTCCGAACGATTTGGCCTGGCCCAGCTTCATCAGCTTCGTGGGCGTATTGGGCGTGGTGACGCGGCATCAACCTGTTTGCTGCTGTATGGCAGCCCGTTGGGACAGGTATCCAAGGCGCGCCTTAAAATCATGCGCGAAACCGAGGATGGCTTTGTCATCGCAGAAGAAGACTTGAAACTGCGTGGTGCCGGTGAGGTTCTTGGCACGCGCCAAAGTGGCCTTCAGGAATATCGTCTGGCCAATCTTGAATTGCATGGTGATTTGTTGGCCATTGCCCGCGATGACGCCCGCCTGATTGTTGATCGCGATCCGGATCTACAAAAAACCCGCGGCGAAGCATTGCGGCTGCTTTTGTATCTGTTTGAACGCGATGAAGCCGTTCGGTATTTCCGATCGGGATAATCAACGATTGCTTCGCGGGACGGCCTCTATAGGCCGGATACAACAAAGGGCGCAGCCATTGGCATGCGCCCTTTTCATTCTTCAGATCTTAACATCCGCGGGTTTGTCAGGCGTCTTCGCGATGTTTGTCACCTTCGCCCTGCCCGGTCGTTTCGGTATCTTCGGGCTTTTGGCCGTCTTGCACATGGCGGGATACCAAAACGGGTACATTTTCTTTTTCCCGCAGCACATCGACATCTTCATAGGTTTTTGAAGACACTTGCGATTGCTGCTGCTGTTCAGGTGGCCGACGATCTGGTGGGGTCACGATCCCGCCCGACATAACCATCTTGATCGCTTCTTCGACGGTCATATCAAGAATGACGACGTCCTGACGCGGAATAAACAACAAGAACCCCGATGTCGGATTTGGCGTTGTCGGCAAGAAGATATTGATCACGGTATCTTCGGTAAGGTGCTGGACTTCCCCCTTGGTTTCGCCGGTAATAAACCCAATCGCCCACATGCCGCGACGCGGATATTCGATCAGGACCGCCTGACGAAACGCGTTGGACTGATTTGCCAGAACCGTTTCAAGAATCTGTTTAATCGCGCCATAAACACTTCGAACGGCCGGAATACGTCCCAAAATACGTTCATAAAGCTTAATCAGCGCCCGGCCAGCAACGTTGGTTGTGAACCAGCCCACAATGGTGATGAAGACCAGCATCACCAAAACACCAAACCCTGGAATACCGTAATCCTGATAACCATCTGGCAGATATGCCTCGGGGTTATAATATTCCGGTATCAGCGGCATCACCTTGCTGTCGACAAACTCGATAAACCACCAAGCCAGCCCAAAGGTGATCGCAAGCGGTGTACTGACCAGAACACCGGTTAGAAAATAGGCGCGTACGCGTGCAAAAAAGCCGGGGCTTGGTAATGTCGCGCCGGAGCTATGCTTGTCCGCATCATCTTGATTGTCGCGCTTGGCGTTCATTGGTCACCTTTGCTGAAAGCCGCTTTAGGAAGCTAAACGATAAGAATCGCTTTTGGCATTCGCCATTTATCGTTAAGAATATGGGGATATGCTGCGATACTTGATTGGGGAAATTCCCTATTTTCAAGTGATACCAGTATTCAAGATTGCGGTGCAACCAAACAAACTGCAAATCATCAAATAGCAGCCGAATGGAGTTGTTTTGAAGGTCTGGATTGTCGAATACATATATGACGATGGTGGCTCGGTCGGGATTAAAACATCGAAAGTCCGCGCACCTGATTATGAAACAGCACGTCAATTCGCCGTTGGCGATGCCCCGGCTGTCGACTTTGTCATGTCATTGCATCCTGAATCCGAAGACCAGTTTTTGGGAACGCCAGGCATTCGCGCCCGTGAAATGACCGGTAAAGTCGTTAACGAGGTCCCCGACCCCGATGATGACCTTGAAGATGAAGACGACTAAAACGATGCCTGACGCAGATATCGACACAGACATTCGCACGTTCTTACCGCGCCCGATCATTGGGGTTGGCGCAGTGATATGGTACGGCGACCAGGTTTTGCTGGTCCAGCGCGGTAAAGAACCCGATATCGGCACATGGAGCCTTCCGGGTGGTGCGCAAGAACTTGGTGAAACGCTGGAGCAAGCTGTCCGCCGTGAAGTACTCGAAGAAACCGGTATAGAGATTTCCCAACCAGTGCTGGTCGATACAGTCGATCTTATTTCGCCAACCAAAGACGGTGCCATCGAATACCACTACACCTTAGTCGACTTTACCGCCGATGCCGTTGGCGGTGATATGCGGGCCGGCGATGACGCCGCAGATGTCAAATGGGTCGATACCAATCAGTTTGCCCCCTATAAGCTTTGGCACAAAACGATTGAAATGATCGATAAGGCGCGGCGTGTCCGCGACAATCAGTCTGCCGATTAAAGTACTGACGGTAGCTCAGCCGTCCCGCAGGAAAAAATCCAGTTAAGCCAAGGGCTTATGCAGTCCTCATACAAAAAGGCGGCACCACGATGGATGCCGCCCTAGTTTTAGGATCAATGATCTGATTACGCCGAAGCGTGCTGTGTCAGAACACTTTCCTGAATTTTCTTGAATGCGCGCGCCTCAAGCTGGCGGACACGTTCACGGCTGACGCCAAAGCGTTCACCCAGCTTTTCAAGCGTGATTGGATCATCGCTGAGGAAACGGGCCTTGATGATTTCCTGTTCACGTTCCGGGAGTTCCCCCATCGCGTTCTTCAGCATACCATTGTTCAGCACACGTTCTTCTTCGTTCCCAACCAATGCTTCCGGGCTTGGAGCATCCGAAGACAGGGTATCAAGATACTCCATGCCCTCGTCTTTTGGCATCGGTGTGTTCAGCGAGAAATCACGCGCCGCAAGACGGCGGTTCATATCAAGTGCTTCACGATCCGTTACGCCAAGGCGTTCCGCAACCTGCGATGCCTGTTCTGGCGACAATTCACCATTGTCATAGATGTTAAGCTGACGCTTTGCTTTGCGCAGGCTAAAGAACAGCTTCTTCTGTGCTGCCATCGTACCAAGCTTAACCATCGACCAGCTTTGCAGGACATATTCAGTCACGGCGGCACGGATCCACCACATCGCGTAAGTCGACAGGCGGAAACCACGTTCCGGATCAAACTTCTGCACCGCACGCATCAGGCCAGTGTTACCTTCGGCAACAAGATCGGCCATCGGAAGGCCATAACCGCGATAACCGAATGCAATTTTGGCCACAAGGCGCAAGTGACTGGTCACCAATTTGTGCGCAGCTGCAGTATCATCATGATCCTGATAACGGTGCGCGAGCATGTATTCTTCGTCTGCTGTCAGCATCGGGAATTTCCAGACTTCACGGAGATAGCCCGAGAAACCGTCTTCGCTGGAAACAGCAGGTAATTTAATGGCGCTCATTTTCTGTCCTCCTGAGAGGTTTACGCGTCAATGTATGATACTACATACGGACAAAGTCAGACTTTAGATGACGCGCGAACACTGTCGTTTGTGAATTTATTCACTTCGACGACCGGTTAGGAGCAAAACAAGCTTCAACATCCGGTCGCATCTTGATCCCACGGAAATCCCTATGGGAGAGGACAGCTGAGGTAAGAGGTGTGTGTCTTCATGGTGTCTCATCCTTACTTGAAGCAAATCGACAATTACATTGTCCGCCAATTGGCCGGACTTTTATCCGGCGGTGCCTTTGGGCCCCCACCCGCATAATTAATATATCTAAACCTGACTAAATTCGTCAAGAACTTCTGACCGGCAGTTCAGTTATATTAATCACTCCATATCAACGCTTAGAGCCCTATACCCGACTGAAACCGTCGGAAATTAAAAGCGCCGATAAATCACGGTATAAACGATATAAGGCGAAACAAAGGCAAATTAACCTGATTGGCGAAACAGAGTTGATCGTCGATTACGTGTTGAGGTTTAAACGATCCAGCCCCGCGAAATGTTCCTTACAAACTGGCAATCGTTCATTCCGTGCGCTACGTTTGCGCCCTCGCCCATATCCACACCGATCAAACGCTTAAAAACCGGACGCTACCCGATGCCTGACAATTCAGAACACAAGCTTTGCCCATGCGGGAGTACCAGCAACTTTGATGCGTGTTGTGGCCGGTTTTTATCGGGTGCGGATCATCCCAAAACAGCCGAGCAACTGATGCGATCACGTTATTGTGCGTTCGTCACGCGCAACGGTGCATATCTGAAAGATACCTTGGCTGCAGAAAAGCAGGCAGGGTTCGATGTCGACACCATCGCAGACGACAAGACCAACTGGATCGGGCTTGAAATCATCGATCGCAAAGCGGGCGGTATTTTGGATCAAACGGGACAGGTAGAATTCATCGCGCGCTTTTCTGAAAACGGGCATGAACACCAATTACATGAGCGATCAAACTTTGAACGCCGTGCTGGGAAATGGGTGTATGTTGATGGCGTCTTTCCCGAGGCTGACAGCATTACATCACCAACGCCCACCAGTCGGGTTGGGCGTAACGACCCCTGCCCGTGCGGATCGGGTAAGAAGTTCAAAAAATGCTGCGGCTAATGCGATGAACTGACAAGTCGAACGAAATCAGGCTTTTCCAACCTGCTCTAACGCCCATTGATGAAATAGGCGGATAAGCTGACCGTGCGCATCTTCATAGGGCAGCCAAATCAGTTCGTGATCATCTTCAAGTGGCGGTCCAAGACGCTCAACCATCTTGCATTCAAAGAACGTCGCGCGTTTCAGGCGATAGCGGCCCTTGCCCGGGTTGTTGATGTATTGCGACGCAAAGCCAAGCCGCGAAACGATGGCAACGCGATAGCCGGATTCTTCATAAGCTTCACGATACAGGGCATCTTGTTCGCTTTCGCCCGGCTCAACCCCGCCGCCGATCAGGACAACGCCCTTGGGGGTTCTGGCCACGGCAAACCTGCCGTCATCTCCTTTGATGACCGCATATGCACAATCTTGAACACTATAGCTTTGCCCCATCCGTGGGGTTCCAAATATCGGTGCGACCAAAATAGGCTACCTTGTCTACAATCTGTAACCGCAATCCTAGCGGGCAAGGATTTATAACTTGTTTATGTTGTGATAGGCCGATTCAGCAGAGCCTGTCATCGCGCCGCATAACGCCAAAAGACATCAGTTATGCATTATGCATAAAGAAAACGCCCCAAAACACGTTTTGCGTTTTGAGGCGTCTTGAGATTAACGTTCGCGCAAAGCTTAGAACGGAATTTCGTCATCAAGGTCCGGTGCGCCAGCCGGTGCAGATCCGCCACCAGATGATGAGCCACCATTGCCCCATCCGGCATCAGAACCGCCGCCAAATCCGCCGCCACTGTCTTGGCCGCCGCCATAGCCACCACCAGACGATGAACCGCCGCCGCCCATGCCGCCGCCGTCACCGCCGCGGTTATCAAGCATGGTCAGGTTAGAGTTAAAGCCTTCAAGGACGATCTCTGTGGTGTAGTTGTCTTTGCCGTCCTGGCCCTGCCATTTGCGGGTACGAAGCACGCCTTCGATGTAAAGCTTGCTGCCTTTTTTGACAAAGCGCTCTACGACGTCAGCAAGACCTTCGTTGAAAACAACGATACGGTGCCATTCAGTGCGCTCGCGGCGCTCACCCGACTGACGGTCCCGCCACTGTTCGGAGGTCGCAATGCTGAAATTGGCGATTTTCTTGCCAGCCTGGGTGAACCGGATTTCAGGATCGCGGCCGAGGTTTCCGACGAGAATGACTTTATTGACACTGCCAGCCATGGGTTATCTTCCAAAGTTTGTGTTTGTCCGTGGCCCTGTATGAACAGGACTTGTGAGTTATCATTGCGCAAAAATGCGCTGCATTAAAGTTTCAAGTTCAACGCGGTCTATTTCATCGAACGATCCGTGCGCGACACTATCGACGTCCAGCACTGCAATCAACTGGTCATCCGCATCAGTGACAGGCACGACAATTTCCGAATTTGACCGACTGTCGCAGGCGATATGGCCGGGAAATGCATGTACATCTTCAACCAATTGGGTTTCGCGCGTTGCTGCGGCCGTGCCACAGACGCCGCGCCCAATCGGGATGCGCAAACACCCAAGTGTGCCTTGATACGGCCCAACGACAAGTTCGTTTTCTTTTTTAGGATCAACAACATAAAATCCTGTCCAAAAGTAATAATCAAACTTTTCGGACAGAATGCAAGACACCGTTGCCATCAACGCGGTGATGTTGGTTTCACCTTCGGTGATGCTAACCAGTTCTTTTGTCGCTTCGTCATAAAGCGCCTTTTTTTGATCTGCCTGCATGATGTTCTCCTCGTTCTAAGCGCATACGAACTACCTGTTCGCCGGGTTTGAGACAAGGTTAAATTCACCAATCGGCCAAAACAAAACCACCCCTGACGAAGGATCCTCGCCGAGGGTGGTTCATACGCTATTTTTGATCGCTAGATACGTTTGCCGGTTTCATCATCAAACAGATGAATTTTATCTGGCGTGATCGACAGGGTCAGAACGGTTCCCTTAGCGAATTGATGGGTTCCTTGAATACGCAAGGTCACGTTTTCATTTCCGATGCCAAAATCAAGATAAACAAGCGTTTCTGCGCCAAGCGATTCCACCATGCGGACAGATGCGCTAACCGGCCCATGTCCGTCCTCACACAGTCGGAAATGCTCTGGACGGATGCCAACCGTGACTGATCGCCCGGCCTCAACCACATGGTCAAGATCAAGCTTGACCTTATCGCCGACAACAACATGGGTGCGATCATCTGATACTTTCCCCGGCAGGAAATTCATCGCAGGTGATCCGATAAAGCCTGCAACAAACAGGGTTTCAGGCTTCTCGTAAATATCAATCGGGGTTCCGATCTGCTCGGCCACCCCACCGTTCATGACGATCAACCGGTCAGCAAGGGTCATTGCTTCGACCTGATCATGTGTAACATAAACTGATGAAATACCAAGGCGTTGCTGAAGGTTTTTAATCTCAAGCCGCATATCAACACGCAGCTTGGCATCAAGGTTGGACAGCGGTTCGTCGAACAAAAAGACCTTTGGTTGGCGAACAATTGCACGGCCCATGGCAACACGTTGGCGTTGCCCCCCCGAAAGCTGACGTGGCTTTCGCTCAAGATGATCATCAAGCTGCAAAATACGTGCGGCTTCACGTACCTTGGCGTCAATTTCCGCCTTGCTATGCCCACGATTTCGCAGGCCATAGGCCATGTTGTTGTAGTTACTCATATGCGGATAAAGCGCATAGTTCTGGAAAACCATCGCGATATCACGATCGGCTGGGGCCACTTTATTGACGACCCTGTCATCAATTGCGATTTCGCCGTCTGATATGCTTTCAAGGCCCGCAATCATGCGCAGCAATGTGGATTTGCCACATCCCGACGGACCGACCAGAACCGTGAATTCGCCGTCCTGGATTTTAAGGTCGATGCCATGGATCGCCTTGTAGCCGTTGAGGTAGGTCTTTTCGACCTGATTAAGGGTAACAGTTGCCATCTTAGTATCCTGTATACGGATCAGTTGTTTTAATTCAGCGCTTAATTTGAAATCAGCCAAAGGAAACGGGGGTTATTTTTCCGTCTCGACCAGGCCTTTGACGAACATGCGCTGGAAGACGACCACCACCAAAACCGGCGGAATGGTTGCCATAATTGTCAGGGCGAATGCTTTGGGGAATTGCGGGATCTGGCCGCCTTCATAAAGCGAGTTGTAGACCTGCTTGAT
This sequence comes from Thalassospira lucentensis, assembly GCF_011806425.1. Lineage (GTDB taxonomy): Bacteria > Pseudomonadota > Alphaproteobacteria > Rhodospirillales > Thalassospiraceae > Thalassospira > Thalassospira lucentensis_B. The sequence goes on from NZ_JAATOV010000003.1 coordinate 402,764, forward strand.
GCCGATCACGATGGTGTAAAGCTGATCATCCGTCGTCATCAAAAGCGGCCAAAGGTACTGGTTCCAACCAACGACAAACATGATGATAAAGATCGCCGAAATCATGGTGACTGACAGTGGCACCAAAATATCGATAAAGAACCGAAGCGGCCCTGCCCCGTCCAAGCGTGCAGCTTCTAAAAGTTCATCGGGTACAGATCGGTAAAACTGTCGGAAGAAGAAGGTGCCAGTCGCAGATGCGATCAATGGCAAAATCAAACCGGTATAGCTGTTCAGCAAGCCAAGGCCTGCCACCACTTCGTATGACGGTACGATGCGTACTTCGAGTGGCAAAAGAAGTGTTGAAAAAACCACCCAGAACAACGGCACGGCAAGCTTGAAGCGGAAATAGACAATCGCATATGCCGCCATCATCGAAATAATGACCTTGCCAATGGCAAAGCCAAGGCCCAGCACCATGCTATTAAATAGCATTTCAAGGGCCGTCACCCGCCCCTTGGTCGCCGATGCGTCGAATAAGATGGCACCATAATTTTCAAAGAAGTGCCCGCCCGGCCAAAGCTGCAAGCCATTTTGAAACAGAAATTCACGGGTATGGGTAGAAGATGCAAACGCGATCCAAACGGGCATGATCATAAACAGAGCACCGAGGATCAGGATTGCGTGGTTGGTCAAAATACGCCATTTCGACTGATACATGACGGCCCCCTAGTAATGAACTTTGCGTTCGATGAAACGGAACTGGAACACGGTCAAAACGCTGACCATGATCATCAGTAAGACCGACTGCGCTGAACTGCCGCCCAAATCCGCACCAAGGAAACCATCGACATAAACTTTATAAACCAGGGTTGCGGTTGAACCGCCCGGTGCCCCCTTGGTCGAAACATCGATGATGCCAAACGTTTCAAAGAACGCATAAGTCAGGTTGATCACGAGCAAGAAGAAAGTCGTTGGCGCCAGCAACGGGAAGGTAATTGTCCAAAACCGGCGTTCGGCGCTTTTGCAATCAAGTGTGGCGGCTTCTTGGATAGATTTTGGAATGCCTTGAAGCCCGGACAGGAAGAAGATGAAGTTCACGCTGACCTGTTTCCAAACCGCGATCAGAATGACGATAAACGCAGCGTCATTTGGATTTTCAATATGGTTGAATTCAAATCCAAAGCTGTTAAGCGCCATATAAAGATCCCCCATCAGGGGGTTAAACAGCATATTGCCAAGCAGGCCTGCGACGGGCGGTGCAATCGCATATCCCCACATCAACAGCGTTTTATAGGTCTTGGCACCGCGTACGACTTCGTCTGCGCGAACGGCCAGGAACAGGGAAATTGCGATCGACAAAACCGAAACCGAAACGGAAAACACGACCGTGAAAATTGCCGATCGCATCCAGGAACTGCTCGATAAGACGTCTTCAAAATTTCTAAACCAGACAAATTGCGACGACATGCCAAACGCATCTTCAAGCAAAAATGACTGATAAACAGCCTGGGCAGCGGGCCACAGGAAGAATATGGAAATAATCAGAATTTGGGGTGCAACAAAAAGATAGGGCACCGCGCTATGTTCAAATTGTACGCGCTTCATCGCCTACGTCACCTTCAAGGAAGTCCAGAAAATGCGAAACAGGGCGACCAACAAGGGCCGCCCCGCATTCGCGAAAAGCAAATTAGTTCGAATAGGTGTCGTGGAAGCGTTTCAGCAATCCGTTTGCTTCTTCTTCGATCGTTGCAAAGGCTGCATCGATGGTTTCTTCACCATTCATCATTTTGTCGACTTCACGATAAATGACTTCGCGGATCTGAACGTAGAAGCCAAGGCGATAGCCTTTGGTCCACTCGCCACCCTCTTCAGACAACTGCTGAATGCCGACTTCTGCGTCCGGGCTTTCTTTGTAGTAGCCGTCTTCTTTTGCCAGTTCATAAGCAGCGTTGGTGATCGGAACGTAACCGGTTTCTTTGTGCCAGTAATACTGGGTTTCCGGTTTGGTCAGGAACTTGAAGAATTCAGCAACGCCGGCATCTTGTTCTGCGCTATGACCGGCAAAGGCGAACAAAGCGGCACCACCGATGAAGGTTGATTTCGGGGCTTCGCCGACACCTTTCCAATACGGAAGGGTCGAAGCACCAAAGTCAAACTGGGCTGATTTACGCAAACCACCGAACGAGCCGGAAGAACCAATCCACATGGCCACTTTCTGCTGGACGAAGGCATCCTGATTGGCACCCCATGCACGGCCGTAATAACCGTAGTAACCAGCATCCTTCCAATCTTTAACGTGCTGCCAGTGGTCTTTAAGCGCATCATTGTTGTAAAGGATTTTGGCATCGGTGCTGTCGTAACCGTTATTCGCGGTCGCCATCTGCAGGTTATGGCGCGACATGAAGTTTTCAAAGAAAATCCATGGGCTGTGCGACTGTGACAAGGCCGTGTAACCAGCTTCTTTCAGTTTCGGTGCAGCTGCTTCGAATTCCTGCCAGGTTTTCGGAACATCAACGCCGGCTTTTTCCAAGGCTTCTTTGTTGTAATACAGAAGCGGGGTCGAGCTGTTGAACGGCATGCCGATCATCTTGCCATCGGAATCCGCATAGAAGTAGCGAACGCCCGGGATGTAATCATTGATGTCAAATTGGACGTCATTGGCTTCAAGCAGATCCTGAACCGGCTTAACAGCACCCTTTGCGTTGATGATGGTTGCGGCACCCGCATCAAAAATCTGAATGATGTTTGGCTGGTTTTTCGCGCGGAACGCAGCGATACCGGCCGTCATGGTGTCTTCGTAACCACCCTTGTTGACTGCGACCAAGTGGTATTCGTCCTGGCTGGCATTGAAATCAGCGGTGATCTGATCGACCACATCGCCAAGTGCGCCGTCCATTGCGTGCCACCAGGTGATCTCGGTTGCGGCCTGTGCGGTGCTGCCAAGGGCAAACACGGCTGCGGCTGCCATTAGAGTTTTACGAAACATGATGAGTTAGCTCCCAAATAAAAAAAGTCTGTTTCAAGCCGCCAGATATCGGGCTCGACACAACGCGTTTGTTTTCATTCGGGTGGGGTGTTTCCTCAAGTGACAGTTTTCGGACATTTACTTTTGAGGATCGGGAATGCGCAATAATGACGTTTTTGACGTAGTATTTGTCACGAAAGTCACATCAAAAAATGTTCAAACGAACATAATTAAAACCGTTCGTTTTCCTTTATTCTCAGAGAAAGGTGCAATTAATCACATCCACTGCATATTTACTGTTTTCCGTGATTTTTGCATTTTTATGATTGATTTATGACTATGTCGTTGTTCTGAAATAAACGATGTAATAGGTGCGTTCGCATGAAAAACTCTGGCGAATGATGCGTTGATTGAGGGGGCATTTACTGGCTCAGATTCGGATTTGATCACGGGCCAGATAACGTCTTCGGGCCGTTAAAGAAAAAGGGGCGCCCATTTGGCGCCCCTTACTATCTTTGTGCTTTAAATCGCGGCTTTACGCTTATTCCTCAGCACTAAAATCCGCTGGGCAATCGATCTTGGTGTAGGCCTTGCCGTCGGCATTAAACAGATGTGCGGCCCCCGCTGGTGCAGATGCGGTGACTGTTTCGCCGATTTTAACCCGGCTATGGCCCGGCGCGCGCACCGTAACCCGATCACCATTGGCAAGTTTCAGATAAAGGTATGTCGAATCACCAAGCTTTTCGACAACATCCACCTCACCCGTAACGATCAGCTCCCCACCCTCGCCCAGCGAAAGATGCTCTGGCCGGATACCAAGCTCGACCTGCGTGCCGACATCGGCAGTACCAACATCAAACGGCAGAACCGATTGGATGCCACCCGGCACGGAAACGGTAACTTTATCTTGTTCGACCTGATCAATTGTAACCTTGGTGAAGTTCATTGCAGGTGATCCGATAAAGCCCGCAACAAAGCGGGTTTGCGGATGGTGGTATAGCTGCATCGGTGATCCGACTTGCTCGACATTACCGCCATTCATCACGACGATCTTATCGGCCAAGGTCATCGCTTCGACCTGATCGTGGGTGACATAAACGATGGTCGATTTCAGTTCCTGATGCAGTTTCGCGATTTCAAGGCGCGTCTGGACACGCAGCGCGGCATCAAGGTTCGAAAGCGGTTCGTCAAACAAGAACACTTTGGGCTGACGGACAATGGCGCGGCCAATGGCAACGCGTTGACGTTGACCACCCGAAAGTTCCGATGGGCGGCGATCAAGCAATTGATCAAGTTGCAGAATGCGGGCCGCTTCGCGCACACGGGCATCAATGGCGGCTTTGTCTTGCTTATCAAGCTTTAAGCCAAACGCCATGTTTTTATAAACGGTCATATGCGGATACAGCGCATATGACTGAAACACCATGGCGATCCCACGGTCTTTTGGACTTTTGGAATTTACCAGATCACCATCAATCAAAAGGTCACCACTGGTGATGTCTTCTAGCCCGGCAATAATACGAAGAAGCGTCGATTTCCCGCAGCCAGACGGCCCGACAAACACAACGAACTCGCCATCCTTCACATCCAGATCAATACCGTGCAGCACGTCAACAGCGCCGTAGCTTTTGTGGATCTGGTCAAGTTTCAAGTCAGCCATTTATTCAAAGCTCCTATCAGCCAACATTTACTTCACCGCGCCAGACGTCAGGCCGCGAATGAGTTGTCGGGAGAAAATCAGGTAAAGGATCAGGATCGGAATAATCGCAAGGCTTAGAGATGCCAGAACTGCGTTCCAGTCCGTCACATACTGCCCAATGAATTGCTGCACGCCCAAGGTAATGGTCTGCTTGCCATCGCCAGGCGCTAGGATCAGCGGGAACCAAAGATCATTCCAGATCGGGATCATCGTAAATACGGCCACCGTCGCCACAGCCGGGCGGATCAACGGCAAAATCACCGCAAAGAAGATCTTAAACTCCCCGACCCCATCGCAGCGCGCGGCTTCTTTCAGGTCCTTGGGAATTTGATGCATAAACTCGGTCAGGATAAAGATCGCCAAGGGCAATCCTTGCGCCACATACACCAACACAAGTGCAGTAAGCGTATTGACCAATCCCAAATCAACAATCAGATTTAAGATCGACACAGACCCGAGACGGATCGGCACCATGATCCCAATCGCCAGATACAGCGCAAGAACGGTATTGCCAGGGAATTTATATTCTGACAACGCCCACGCCGCCATGGCAGCCAACAGCAAGACAATTGCGATGGTAATGATGGTGACCATAAAGCTGTTATAGAAGAACACTTCAAAGTTCGATTTCGCCAAAACCTTGGTAAAGCCATCAAGGCTGAAGGTTTCCGCATTGGGCAATCCCATCGGATCACGGAAAATGCCCTTGCGGGTTTTAAAGGCGTTAATCACCACCAGAAAAATCGGATACAGCGCCACCAAGGTATAGGTCAGAAGAATCCCATGGACGATAACAGCGCGACTTGCGTCTTCTCTGCGGATGTTTTTGAAACTCATGATCGCCCCCGCTTACAACTGATAGCGCGCAAGGCGGCGCTGCACGGCGAACAGGTAAAACAGAACGCCCGCCAGAATGATCAGGAACATCAGGGATGCGACCGTCGCACCAAGATGCGGATTACCTAATTGCAACTGATAGCCAAAGAACGTGCGATAGAACAAAGTTCCCATGATATCGGTTGAGAAATTCGGCCCCGCCAGCGCACCCTTTACAGCATAAATCAGATCGAACGCATTGAAATTACCAACAAATGTCAGAATTGACACCATGGCAACTGTCGGCAAGACCAGCGGCAATTTGATGTACCAGAATACTTCAAAATGGGTCGCACCATCGACAATCGCCGCATCAACCAAATCATCGGGAATGGCAAGTAAGGCCGCATAAATCAGCATCAAGGGAATGCCGACCCACTGCCAAACAGAAATGAATGACAAGGTGATCAACGCACTTCCTTCTTTGCCAAGCCAGGGCCCAAACAACGATTTCAACCCGATGATATCAAGAAGGTCAGCACCAACACCCCAGACAGGGCTTAGGATCAACTGCCAGATAAAGCCAACAATCACCACTGAGAGCATGGTCGGCATGATCATCAGAGTGCGATAGCTGTTGCGAAAACGCAGGCGTGGCAAACTTAAAACGCCAGCCAAGGCAATCCCGATCGGATTTTGGATCAGCATGTGAACAGCAAAGAACTTCATGTTGTTCCAAAAGCTGTTCCAAAACGTCGCCGCCCAATCCGGGTCAGCCAGAATGGTGCGATAGTTGTCCATGCCGACAAAAGCCGCCTCGCCCCCGCTTGGTGTGGCGTAAAAGCTTAGACGGATCGAATCAATCAGCGGATAGATCATAAACACGGTGTAGATGATCGTCGCCGGAGCCAGAAAGGCGATCACAGGCAGTCTCGCCTTGCGCCAATCGGTCATGGGGCCGGAATGCGCCATACCCTGTCCTGTATTTCCAAGAGTAAAAGGTTGAAGGCGATAATGTGCCTTCAGAATTTGGAGGACCGCTTATTGCTGCTCATTGTTCAAGACGCGTCAGGTCACATAATCTGTGCGTTTGAGCCGAAAATGAATGAGGGATGGCAGAAACCAAGTGTTTCCACCATCCCACAGCAGCTTATTGATGCGGCGCGTACCACTTCGCCAAGCCAGATTCAGCAGCGGCACCGGCTTCGTCTGGTGTGATCGTGCCGTTGATTACCTGCGCAGACAGATTCCACAGCTCGTTCTCAAGGTTTGGCGCACCACGCGACAGGATTTGATACGAGTTACGAATGGTTGACTCGCATTTCTGACGCCAGCTTACGAACTCGTTCGCAACCGGATCTTCGATGTCGACCTTGTGGTTCGACAACGAGAAGAACCCGGGCAATGCATTTGAATACATTTCGGCAAACTCAGAACCGGTCATCCACTCAAGGAAGATTTTTGCTTCTTCTGCGTTGTCCGAATTGGCATTTAGACCAAGCGCAATATCGGTGTGATCGCTGATGTAGCAGGTATCGGCATCTGCAGCCGGTGGTGGCGGAAATGCGCCAAATGCGAAATCAGCCTGACTGTTAAACAGTGAAATGTCCCAAGAACCGGCCGGATAAACCGCCGCCCGACCCAGCGTAAACAGGTTCTGTGCATCCGGATAAGAAATCGCCTCGTAGCCATCAGGCAGATAGTTCTTCCAGCTTGCGATTTCAGCAAAGGTATCGACATACGGCTTGTCGGTGAATTTGGCACTGCCATCAATCAAAGCTTTACGGCCGGCCTCACCTTTCCAATGGTTTGGACCAACGTTCTGGAAGCCCATCGTGGCTGCTTCCCACTGATCGGCTGTTCCCATTGCCATTGGGATATAGCTGCCATCCTCCTTGATCTTATCAAGGGCGGCATAGAATTCTTCGCGTGTTTTCGGAACCTCAATGCCAACTTCTTCAAAGGCTTCTTTATTATAGATAAAGCCATGAATAACCGATGCCATTGGCAAGCAGAACGTAGCCGAGCCATCATCGGTCTGCCACGCAGATTTGGCAACGTCAGAAAAGTTGTCCATGCCCTTAAGATCATCAAGGGCAGCAAGGTTTCCCTGCTTGTAAAGTTCAAGTGATGCATCAAACGGACGGCAGGTAATCAAGTCACCGGCCGTTCCGCCCGCCAACTTCGCATTGATTGATGCGTTATATTCGGTCGGCGGGGTTGGTGTGAAAGATACCTTGATGTCCGGGTGCGCTTCGTTGAATGCCGGAATGATGGTTTCATTCCAAATATCAATATCATCGTTCCGCCAGCTTTCGATAACAAGCTCGCCAGCAGATGCCATCATCGGAACCAGGGCGACACTTGCCGCCAAGGCCCCGGCCAGGCTTTTTGCTAAGACTTTATTCGACATTTATGCCTCCTCTGATCAATGTCGGCGGACCGGCACCCGAAGATGTCAGTCCCGATATTCAAGGGCCGCCCGGAGATTTCCATTAGACAGCCCAAGAACTTCTTTTGCCCGCGACACCTGATGGCCATTGGCCACCAGCACCGCGATGCGAATATCAAAATCTGATTGTGACAAGGCGTCTTTGGCGCGCCCTTCGTCACATGATGCAATGTGACACACGATCCGAAGGGCGCGATCACGCAGCTTTATGTTTTCAGCGCGCATCCCGACCATCAGGTTATCGAACAAACGACCAAGTTTGTTCATGACCAGTGTCGATAAGATATTAAGCGCGGCTTTTTGTGCCGTTCCTGCGCCCATACGGGTCGAACCAGCAACGACTTCTGGCGCACTATCAAGAAAAATTCCGTGATCGGCGATTTTGATCAAGCTTCCATCCGGATTATTACAAATCCCCACCGTAAGCGCACCGCGTTCGCGTGCCAATTCGACTGCACGGACGGTATATGGCGTCGATCCACTGGCGGCGATGGCAATTACCGCGTCATGTTCGCCAATATCATTTTGTTGGATATCGCGCGCGGCAAGATCTGTGTCGTCTTCTGCGCCGTTAAATTCATTTGGCGCGCTTTGTAAGCCGCCCGCAAGCATCACAATGGTATGCTGTTCGGGCCAGCCAAAGGTGCCGCCAAGTTCCTTGGCGTCTTGCCATGCAACAGTACCGGATGTGCCCGCCCCGACATACACGAGACGCCCGCCGCCCCCCAGGCGGCGCGCTATCCCATTTGCGGCTGCGGCCAAATCTTGCAGGATCGGACCAACAGAAGCCACAGCACGCATCTGACCTTCCCACAAGGCCATAAGGAAGTCGGCGTCGGACCATTGATCCAACCCGGCAAATCGCAAATCAAATTCTTCGGTGCGTGATGCCATTTTCCCTTCTCCCTGATCAAATTAAATACCATTGTGATACCAGCGACGCAAGTCACTTCGTAAACATTTTAAATGGATGTATGTCGAGAAGGTTTATAACTCATATTATTCAGTCAATTGCGCGAATTTCTGAGCTTTACGGTAAGGCATCGCCTTATACCCTTAAATCGGACAATCAACGCGACATGCTTAAAGGTGGCTCTATATTGGTATTGATTTTTAAGATACCACTCTGCTAGGGTTACGCAATCAACAAGCGGACGGTTAACCGACAATGCGCAACGAACGGCTTTATCTTGGTATCGATGGCGGCGGAACCCGCTGCCGCGCGCGCATTTCAAATGAATCCAATGACATATTGGGCGAAGCTGTCGCGGGCGGCGCAAACACCCGTCTTGGCATGGATCATATTTTTGGGGAAATTGTCGCTGCCGCGTCCTTGGCATTGAAAAACGCTGGCATGGATGATTCCAAATTGGGCGATCTACATGCGGGGCTGGGTTTGGCCGGCCTTTCGCTTGAACGTGAACGCAACCTTGTCAGCGCCTACCCGCACCCATTTGCCAGCATATGCTTTGCTACCGACGCTTATACGGCCTGCCTTGGCGCCCATGACGGTGCCAATGGCGGCATTTTGATTGTCGGCACGGGAACATGTGGTCAGGCGATTGTCGGCGATAATGAACTTTCGGTGGCCGGTTGGGGTTTTGAAATTTCCGATGTTGGAAGCGGTGCGCGCATTGGTCGCGCTGCGCTTGAAACCGCCCTCCTCGCCCATGAAGGTCTTGCCGATCAAACCGACCTCACCCACCAGATAATGGGAAAGTTCAATTATAACCCTGAAGAAATCGTTGCCTTTGCCGAAACGGCAAAGCCCGCCCATTACGGGACGTTCTGCCCATTGGTATTTGATGCGGATGCGAATGGCGACGCAACTGCCCGCCAAATCATTGATCGGGCAGTTCAGGCAAATTTAAGGATCTTGCGCAAACTAAGTGGCTTTGGTGCCAAGCGTATTACGCTTATGGGCGGTCTTGCCGAACACATGGGTAAACGCATGCCACGTGATATTGTCGATCAGTTGGTTCCGGCCAAATACGATGCGATGCACGGGGCCATTCTATTGGCGAAACAGCGCGAAAGAACGCCAGCATGACGACTTCGGACATTATTGAAAACCTGCGCGCGCGCAACATCGAAAACACCGGGAACGGCCCGCTTTATCGCCGCCTTCAATCGGCCCTTAAGGCGGTTATTGATGACGGCGTTTTACAAGTCGAAGATGCCTTGCCAAGTGAACGCGATCTTGCCAATGAACTGGGGATTTCGCGCGTTACTGTGCGTAATGCCATGCGCGCACTCGTCGAGGAAGGCGTTCTGGTTCAACGCCATGGTGCGGGTACATTTGTTGCGCCACGTGTAGAACAAGCCTTATCGCGCCTTACATCCTTTACCGAGGATATGATCACGCGCGGCATGGATCCGGGCGCGATATGGCTTGAAAAAACAGTTGGCCACGCATCGCCCGAAGAAGCCATGGCACTTAACCTGTCGCCCGGCACCGAAGTAACGCGTTTGCGCCGTCTTCGCACAGCCAACGACAAGCCGATGGCGCTGGAATACGCGGTTATCCCACGTACCTTTTTGCCAAGTCCCGACGAAGTCGACACGTCGCTTTATGATGCGCTGGCGAAATACAACAAAAAACCCGAACGCGCCCTGCAGCGCCTTCGTGCAGAACTCTTTGACGGTGAAACCGCCAAAATCCTAGGTGTACCGGATGGCAGCGCCGCACTGTATATCGAGCGCCGATCATTTCTGGCCAATGGAACACCGGTCGAATTTACGCGGTCATATTACCGTGGTGACAGTTACGACTTTATCGCTGAAATGCAGGTAGATGCACGCTGATCACACGATCAGGCACCTTGCAGAAAGAAGGGAATACGCGACATGACGACAACTTGGCAGCCGAAAACGCAGATGGGCCGCGAATTAGCACAATCACCCGACGTCGTGCGCGAACAGCTGGCGCATAACAAGGCTGCGATTGATACCCTTGCGGCTGAACTTCGCGCCAATCCACCCAAAATTGTCGTCACGTGTGGTCGCGGCAGTTCGGACCATGCGACGCTCTATGCAAAATACCTGATCGAAAGCCAGCTTGGCATTCCAGTTGTTTCGGCAGCGCCTTCGATCGTCTCAATTTACAATCGCACCATCGCCAGCAAAGACGCGCTTTTCATCGCGGTATCGCAATCTGGCAAAAGCCCGGACCTTGTAAAAAATGCACAAGCCGCGCGTGACGCTGGTGCGCGCACGGTGGCGCTGGTGAATGTCGCTGACTCACCGCTGGCTGAGACAGTTGACCACGTTATTCCATTGCTTGCCGGGCCAGAAACCAGCGTTGCCGCGACCAAATCCTATATCGCCACCCTTTCGGCCATTGCCCAGATTGTTGGCGCCTGGACCGAAGATACCCGTTTTAACGACGGTCTTGCCAAATTGCCCCAATCGCTGACATCCGCCCTTGAGCAGGATTGGCTGGGGGCGTGTGACACCATCGCGAAATCTGATGGCCTATATGTTATTGGCCGCGGCCCGGCATTTGCGATTGCTCAGGAAGCCGCCCTTAAATTCAAAGAAACCAGCAGCTTACATGCCGAAGCTTTCAGCGCGGCAGAAGTTAAGCACGGGCCCATGGCCTTGGTGACCCAGAAATTCCCTATGCTGGTGTTTTCGCAACAGGATGCATCACGCGACAGTGTCGAAGACTTCCTAAGCGAGATGCGGGCAAAAACCGATAACCTGTTTGCGGCTGAAACGGGCTATGCCGATGTCAAAGGGCATCTTCCCGTGGTTGAGGATATCCATCCGCTGCTGGCACCGATTGCTATGATCCAGACCTTCTATACGCTGGCTGAAAGCGTCGCCCTTGCACGTGGCTGCAATCCGGATGCGCCGCCGCATCTTTCGAAAGTAACGGAGACTCACTAATGTCTGCATTTGCCATTACCAATGCCCGTATTTTCGACGGAACAACCTTTCACGACAGCAAATCGGTCATTGTGCGCAACGGTGCTGTTGATGCGATCGTTGAGGATGCAGCCCTGCCCAAAGGCTTGGATGTGATCAATGGTCAGGATCAAACACTTGCGCCTGGCCTGATTGACGTTCAGGTCAATGGCGGTGGCGGTGTTTTACTAAATGATCAGCCCACGGTCGACGGTGTGCGCGCCATCATGCAAGCCCATCGTAAATACGGTACAACCGCCATGCTGCCGACCTTGATTACGGATTATCGCGACAAGATGGAAGCGGCCATTTCTGCGGTATCGGACGCGATTGATGTGGGTGTTCCGGGCATTGTCGGAATCCATTTGGAAGGACCGTATCTGAACCCTCAGCGTAAAGGCGTGCACAGTGCTGATATCATCCGCCCGATGGAAAGTGACGCGATTGAGCTTTTAACCAGCCTGCCAAACGGCCGTATTCTAGTGACCATGGCCCCGGAAAAAGCAACCAAGGGCACCATTAAAAAACTGGCCGATAAGGGTGTTTTGGTGTGTGCCGGTCATACCGCTGGAACCTACGGCGATATTGAAAACGCAATTGACGAAGGTCTGCGCGGGTTCACCCACCTGTTTAACGCCATGAGCCCCTTGTCCCACCGTGAACCAGGTGTCGCCGGCGCTGCGATGGCCGATGATGCAACGTGGTGCGGCTTGATTGCCGATGGATATCACGTTCACCCCGCCGTTCTTAAAATCGCCATTCACGCCAAGGCGACCGGCAAGATCATGCTTGTGACCGATGCGATGCCAACGGTTGGTGCGGATGACAAACGCTTCACGTTGGGCGGCGAAGAAATTACTGCCACCAATGGTCGCTGTGCGTTGGCTGATGGAACGTTGGCCGGATCAGACTTGGATATGATCAGTGCTGTGAAAAACTGCGTTGAAATGGTTGGGCTTGATCTAGGCGATGCTTTGCGCATGGCGTCCCTGTATCCAGCCGAGTTTCTTAAGCTTGACGACAAAATGGGGCGGATTGCACCGGGATATCAGGCCGACATGATCCTGTTTGACGATGCATTCAACGTTACCCGAAGCTGGATAAACGGCGCAGAATAAAGTTATAAATCAAACCGTTAAAAGGTTTTCAGGAGGCACAAAATGAAGCCGATTCGTATTCTTGTTATTGGTCTTGGCAATATGGGAATGTCCCACGCAAAGGCCTATCACGCGCTTGATGGATACGAAATAGTCGGTATTTGTGCCCGATCCAGCATTCCGGCGGAAAAGCTGCCAGATGGTTTTGCCGCCTACCCGCAATTTACTGATTTTTACGCGGCGCTCGCGGCAACCAAGCCCGATGCGGTATCGATCAATACCTATACCGAAACCCATGCGGATTTTGCCATTGCCGCCCTTGAAGCCGGTGCGCACGTCTTTATCGAAAAGCCCCTTGCCGCGACGGTCAAAGATGCCGAACGGGTTGTCGAAGCCGCCAAGAAACATGATCGCAAGTTAGTGGTTGGCTATATTCTGCGACACCATCCGTCTTGGGCAAAGTTTGTTGAAATTGCCAAGACGCTGGGTAAGCCCCTGGTCATGCGCATGAACTTAAACCAGCAAAGCAGCGGTGCGTTTTGGGAAACCCACAAACGGCTGCTCAACAGCGTCTCCCCCATTGTGGATTGCGGGGTGCATTATCTTGATATTATGTGCCTGATGACAGGTGCCAAACCGGTTTCGGTCAACGCCATTGGCGTTCGCCTATCCGAAGACGTTGCGCCGGACATGTATAATTACGGCCAGTTACAAGTGCGCTTTGAAGACGGGTCCATTGGCTGGTACGAGGCTGGTTGGGGCCCAATGATCAGTGAAACTGCCTTTTTTGTTAAAGACGTGATTGGCCCCAAAGGAAGTGTGTCGATTACCGATGTCGAAGAAAAAGGTGCAGGATCAGCTGATATTGACACCCACACCAAAACAAATGCCCTAAAACTTCACCATGCTGCCACAAATAGTGCCGGAGAATTTGCACAATTGGATGAAATCATCAAAACTGATGATGAGCCCGATCATGACGGCCTGTGTCTGCGTGAACAGCAATTTTTCCTAAAGTCTATAACGGAAAATCTTGACCTTACGCAGCATATGGAAGATGCATTGGGCTCTTTGCGGATTGCCCTTGCCGCGGATCAGTCGGTTCGCACAAAGGCACCTGTTTTACTCTGACCCCCAGGAGGAGTACCCACATGCCTTCCGTTAAACCCGGTGTTGTTACCGGCGCTGCCTACCGTGACCTTGTTGCTGCTTGTAAGCAGGACGGTTACGCCCTACCGGCTGTTAATATTACATCTTCCAGTACGATGAACGCCGCCCTTGAAGCCGCTGCAAATGCCGGTTCTGACATTATCATTCAGCTATCGAATGGTGGTGCGCAGTTCTTCGCCGGCAAGGGCATCAAGGACGCCGCGGCTGCCCGTGTTGTGGGCGCCGTTTCCGCGGCCCGCCATGCCCAGCTTTTGGCTGAGTATTATGGTGTTGCCGTTGTGATGCATACCGACCACGCGAACCGCAAGTTCGTGCCATGGGTCGATGAGATGCTCAAATGGAGCGAAAAAGCCTATGCCGAAGAAGGCAAAGCGCTTTACAGCTCCCACATGCTTGATCTTTCCGAAGAGCCACTCGAAGACAACCTGTCGACCTGTGAGACCTTCCTCAAGCGTATGTCCGCCATCGAAATGAGCCTGGAAATCGAACTGGGTGTCACCGGTGGCGAAGAAGACGGGATCGGCACAGAGCTTGATACCTCAAGCGATGAAATTGATCCGCGCCTTTATACCCGCCCAGAAGAAGTCGAAGAAGCCTATCGCCGCCTTGCCCCGCTGGGTCATTTCTCGGTCGCGGCTGCATTTGGCAACGTGCACGGCGTCTATAAGCCGGGCAACGTTAAATTACGGCCGGAAATCCTTCTCGAAAGCCAGAAATTCGTTTCTGAGAAGCATGGCCTTGGCGACCATCCGCTGGACTTCGTGTTCCACGGTGGTTCGGGTTCGGAAAAAGAAAAAATCGAAGAAGCCGTCAGTTATGGCGTTTTCAAGATGAATATCGATACCGATACCCAATTCGCCTATGCCCGTCCGGTTGGCGAATATGTCGAAGCCAACGATCGCGCCTTTAAGTTCCAGGTCGATCCCGAAACCGACAAACCATATAAAAAACAATATGATCCGCGCGTTTGGGTCCGCGAAGCTGAACTTTCGATGGCCGCCCGCCTCGAAGAAGCATTCAAGGATCTTGGTGCGACCGGTCGCTCTGTCACCAAAGGCTAAGCGTCCTAAAACGGTCAAAAGATTTCCTAAGCCCGCCGGTCTTTTCGGCGGGCTTTTTCGTGCACTCGTGGCGGCAGAGATTGCGAAATAGTTATCTCCTGACAAATACTGACAGGAACTGTCAGGGGTGCGCTTGCGTATACATGTTGGCTCCTCTATACATTGCCCGAACAATTCAGGAACAAAAGGCCCGATATGCTGACGAAAATTTCGGTTCGCGGTGCGAAAGAACACAATCTGCAGAACATTGACGTTGAATTGCCCCGCGACGCATTGGTGGTGATTACCGGCCTTTCCGGATCGGGCAAAAGTTCGCTCGCTTTCGATACGATCTATGCCGAAGGTCAGCGGCGCTATGTCGAAAGCCTGTCAGCATACGCGCGGCAGTTCCTTGAATTGATGCAAAAGCCGGACGTCGAATATATCGATGGCCTGTCGCCAGCAATTTCGATTGAGCAAAAAACAACGTCACGCAATCCGCGGTCAACCGTCGGCACCGTGACCGAGATTTATGACTATATGCGCCTTCTTTGGGCGCGTGTTGGCATCCCCTATTCGCCTGCGACCGGCCTTCCCATTGTCAGTCAGACCGTGTCACAAATGGTTGATCGGGTGATGGAGATGGCGGAAGGTACGCGTCTTTATCTGCTGGCCCCCATCGTGCGTGGCCGCAAAGGCGAATACAAAAAGGAACTGCGTGATTTGCGTTCACGCGGTTTTCAGCGCGTTAAAATCGATGGCGAAATGTATGACATCGACGAAGCGCCGGAACTCAACAAAAA
Source organism: Thalassospira lucentensis (assembly GCF_011806425.1). Classification (GTDB taxonomy): domain Bacteria; phylum Pseudomonadota; class Alphaproteobacteria; order Rhodospirillales; family Thalassospiraceae; genus Thalassospira; species Thalassospira lucentensis_B. Next base: position 418,697 of record NZ_JAATOV010000003.1, read on the forward strand.
GCTCAAACACGATATTTCCGTCGTTGTGGATCGCCTGATCGTCAAAGAAGGTATCGAAACCCGTCTTGCAGACAGTTTTGAAACTGCGCTTGAATTGACCGACGGCATCGTACTTGCCGAGGATGCCAAAACCGGCGAAAATACGGTGTTTTCTGCCAAGTTCGCCTGCCCGGTTTCTGGCTTTACGATCGAAGAAATCGAACCCCGCCTGTTTTCGTTCAACAATCCGTTTGGCGCCTGCCCGGCCTGTGATGGCCTTGGCACCCAGATGGAATTTGATCCGATGCTTGTGGTGCCTGATGAAAGCAAAACGCTTGATGACGGTGCGGTTGCCCCGTGGGCGAGCTCGACATCAAAATATTATCTGCAAACGCTGAAATCCGTCGCCAAGCATTTTGGGTTTAAAACCAACGTTGCCTGGGAAAAACTTCCCAAATCGGCCAAGGACATCATTCTGTTTGGATCTGGCGAAGAAGAAGTAACCGTTTCATATGATGATGGGTCACGCAGCTATAAGGTTTCCCGCCCGTTCGAAGGCGTCATTCCCAATATGTCACGCCGCTGGCGCGAAACCGACAGCCAGTGGGCCCGTGATGAGCTTGCCAAATACCAGATGATCTCAAATTGCCCGACCTGTAATGGGCAGCGCCTAAAACCAGAAGCATTGGCAGTTAAAGTCGATGGCGCCGAAATTTCGCGCATTACCGACCTGTCCATTGCCAAGGCGGCCGATTGGTTCATCGAACTTGAAGGCAAGCTAAACGCCAAGGAAACCGAGATTGCCCGGCGTATTTTGCGTGAAATCAACGATCGCCTGCGCTTCCTGCGCGATGTCGGGTTGGATTATCTGTCAATGTCGCGTACATCTGGCACCCTTTCGGGCGGTGAAAGCCAGCGTATTCGTCTTGCTTCGCAAATTGGATCAGGCTTGACAGGTGTTCTTTACGTTCTTGATGAACCGTCCATCGGCTTGCATCAGCGCGATAACGACCGCTTGCTTGAAACCCTTAAACGTCTGCGTGACCTTGGCAACACCGTTCTTGTTGTCGAGCATGATGAGGACGCGATCCTTGCCGCGGACTATGTTGTGGATATGGGCCCTGGTGCAGGGATCCATGGCGGCCGTATCGTGGCCGAGGGTACCCCAGCCCAAATTCAACAAAACCCCGATAGCCTGACCGGAAAATACTTGGTCGGAACCGAACAGATTGCCGTGCCAAAGGAACGCCGCAAAGGCAATGGCAAGTCGATCAAGATCAAGGGTGCGACGGCCAACAATCTGCAAGGTATCGATGCGGAGTTTCCGCTGGGCAAATTTATCTGTGTGACCGGCGTATCTGGTGGCGGTAAATCAAGCCTTGTCATCGAGACGCTTTATAAGGCGCTGGCGAAACGCATGCATAACGCACGCAACCATCCCGGCGCGCATGACAGCATCACCGGCATTGAACATATCGATAAAATCATTGATATCGACCAAAGCCCGATTGGCCGCACACCGCGTTCAAACCCAGTCACTTATACCGGTGCCTTCACGCCGATCCGTGAATGGTTCGCCCAACTGCCCGAAGCCAAAGCACGCGGCTATAAGCCCGGACGTTTTTCATTCAACGTCAAAGGCGGTCGCTGTGAAGCTTGCCAAGGTGACGGCGTTATCAAGATTGAAATGCACTTCCTGCCCGACGTTTATGTCGAATGTGATCAGTGCAAAGGCAAACGATACAACCGCGAAACGCTTGATATATCGTTTAAAGGCAAGTCGATATCTGACGTTCTTGATATGACTGTTGAAGAAGGCGCTGACTTCTTTAAGGCGGTTCCATCGATCCGCGACAAGATGGAAACCTTAAAACAGGTTGGCCTTTCCTATGTCCATCTGGGGCAGCAGGCCACCACCCTATCGGGCGGTGAAGCCCAGCGCGTGAAGCTGGCCAAGGAGCTTTCAAAACGCGCCACAGGGCGGACGATTTACATTCTTGATGAACCGACAACCGGGCTTCATTTTCATGATATTCGCAAGCTGCTTGAAGTGCTGCATACCATTGTCGATCAGGGAAATACGGTTGTGGTGATTGAGCATAACCTTGATGTGATCAAGACAGCGGACTGGATCATTGATATCGGCCCAGAAGGTGGCGATGGCGGCGGCAAGCTTGTCGGATGTGGTACACCAGAAGACATCATGGCGAACAAAGACAGCTATACCGGGCATTACCTTAAACGCCATCTTGGCGTGAAATAAGACCAATCCTTCGGGGCAGCAAATCGCTGCCCCGTTTTGGTTCGATCAGTCTGTCCGGGCGACCCGGTCTTCGACCCGCTTGACCATCGCACTGCTAAGTCGCTCGCTAAAGCCGGACAAGAATGCCAAGACGAGAACAATCGATATTTGTTGACTGGCGGCTGCTGATTTACCGATTTCGTCAAGGTCATCAATGTTTTGCAATTGTTCAAGCGGGATCGGCAACATCCCAGCCCGCAACGCCAGCAAAACCAACAGGGCAAAACAGAACCCCATGCACGGCCGAAACAGGAAATTAAAGAAGACTGATGTTGGGTCCATTTCATCCCATTTAACGTCCTTGCCAAGCCGCATCATCATGCTGGTCAATGCACCAATAGCCCCAAAGGCACCGACAAAGAATAAAAGGTCATAACTAAAGCCAAATATCTTGCCTGAATGGCCACTGATCAGGGTGTCAATCTGAACAAAAATCAGCACCGCAAAAACCAAAAAAATCGGCGACAAAGCCAGTGCAAGTGCTGCAATCCGAAGGCTCCTGTTAAAAGATGCTTCCGTCCTATTGGATTGCGGCTTTGGCGCAGCACGTTGGGTCTCATCGTACAAATCATGCAAATACCCTTGGACGAACCCTTCTCGCCCCTGATTAAGGGCAAGCAGCATGATCATCGCGTCTGACAGTTTGCGTTCTTCGGGGATATCCGGGTAAGGTTCGGCTGCCCGCCACCACCGTAAAAATGCGCGCATGACAAGCGATGCCCGCCATCCCTGACGGGTTGTGATGACATACTCAATCATCGCCTCAACATCTGCCGCGCTAAAGGTACCATCATCGGAGTTGGCAAATGGAAAGCCAATATGGCGCGTGGTGACCAACGGCGCAGGTCTTTTGTCGGGCTTGGTATCTTCGTTAGACACATCGCAGTCGTCGGAATATTCCGGCTCACAGCGCAAACGACGACGCGGCACCAGACCGATTACCGGACAATGCGTTGGTTCATATCCATAGGGATGATGCGGGTAGCTCATATCTGTGCCATTCTCGCATGTTAAGGGATAGACCTACTCTGCCCCTTAAGACGTCTGCGCTGTGCAATTGTGACAAAATTCATATGGCAGCGATGAAACCGTCATCAGATCTACGCAATTGACTTGAAATCTGCCCCCTTGCACCGCTATGTCTGTGCCAGATTAAACATACATTCTTGGCGAGGAGTTCGCACACGTGAGTACGGTCAAGCCCGTTCATATTATTGGTGCCGGTCTGGCCGGCAGTGAAGCCGCCTGGCAACTGGCCGAGGCAGGCGTTCCGGTGGTCATGCATGAAATGCGCCCGGTCCGCCCAACCGACGCCCACCATACGGATAAATGCGCAGAGCTGGTCTGCTCGAACTCGTTCCGTTCCGATGACAAGGAATACAACGCGGTTGGCCTGATTCATGATGAAATGCGCCGCGCTGGATCGATCATCATGCGCTGTGCGGATGCGCATAAGGTTCCAGCCGGTGGCGCGCTTGCGGTTGACCGCGAAGGCTTTTCTGCCGCCGTCACCGAAGCCCTTGAAAACCACCCATTGATCAGCCTGGAACGCGGTGAAATCGATGGCCTACCGCCCCAGGAATGGGAACAGACCATCATTGCAACCGGACCGCTGACCTCTGGCCCGCTGGCCGAGGCCATCCGATCAGCAACTGGCGAAGAAAGCCTTGCCTTCTTTGATGCGATTGCACCGATTGTCTACAAAGAAAGCATTGATTTCGACAAGGCATGGTTCCAATCGCGCTATGACAAGGGTGACGGTAAGGATTACATCAACTGCCCGATGAACGAGGCGCAGTACAACACTTTCATCGACGCCCTGATTGAAGGCGAAAAAACCGAATTCAAAGAATGGGAAAAAGACACCCCCTACTTTGATGGATGCCTTCCGATTGAAGTCATGGCCGAGCGTGGCCGTGAAACCCTTCGTCATGGGCCGATGAAACCAGTTGGCCTGACCAACCCGCATGATCCCACCAATAAGCCCCGCGCCATTGTTCAGCTGCGCCAGGACAACGCCCTTGGTACGCTTTACAACATGGTTGGCTTCCAGACCAAATTGAAATACGGCAATCAAGCAGAGGTTTTCCGCACCATTCCGGGCCTTGAAAACGCCGAGTTTGCCCGCCTTGGCGGCATTCACCGCAATACGTTCTTAAATTCGCCGCGCCTTCTTGATGGCACGTTGCGTCTGAAGTCCCGCCCGGATTTGCGGTTTGCGGGCCAAATTACCGGCTGCGAAGGGTATGTGGAAAGTGCGGCTGTCGGCCTGATGGTCGGGCGCTTTACCGCTGCTGAAAAGAACGGGAAAACGGTCCCGACCCCGCCGCTCGCAACTGCTATGGGGGCGTTGCTCAATCACATCACGGGTGGTGCCGATGAAAGCACGTTCCAGCCAATGAACGTTAACTTCGGCCTGTTCCCGGATCTTGAACTGACCAAACGAGTCAAGGGACGCGATCGCAAGAAACTCTATACAGATCGGGCGATCCCACTATTTGATGAATGGCTATCAAGCCTTTCCGCTGCCTGATAAAACAACAAAAGCCGCTTCATCCGAAGCGGCTTTTTTGCTGGTTACGACGTTTAAAATCAGTAACCTTTTTTCTTCTGACGCAGCAGCTTTCCGGTCACATCACGTACCGGTTTCCCATTGCGGAAGCGCTTAAAGACCAGCTCCATATTGCCATCATCATCAAGGGTGCGTTCATAAACCTGCATCTCATAGCCACCGTCATCGGTGATATAAAGCGCATGGATTGTCAGTGTCTTACCGACAATACGGGCCCAAAAGAACGGCTCACCCTTTAACGGATCATTTGGGACACGTTTACCGAACAAACCGGTCTGCATAGCACTGCCATAAATGTCTGGGCGATCCGTGCCGTAAAACTCGATGCTCAGTGAAACAGTCTTGTCCCGACCATCAGATTTGTGAATGACGGTCGCCCAATCGACAACAAATCCACGTTCGGACTTTTTGATTTGGACATCCAGATCACGTGCGCCTAACTCACCTTCGGCGTGCTCAATCGAAGCACCATGATAGTCGCCCAAAAATGGATCAATGCTTGCTGCATGTCCCGCAACCGGCAAGATAAGCCAGCTCATCATAAACAAGCCAACAAACCACTGATATCTTTTGACGATATTCGTATGTGCCATTCGGTTCCTCGCCTAATGGGATCAAGCTGCTGCGACGCCTTTTATATCAAAACGCTGTACCACCAGCACGCACAGATCAAGACTGTCGTGTACTTTTGCTTAATTTAGACGTCATTTTCATAATATCCACTAACGCCGGAAAATTAATTCAATAACGCTTTAACATTCCATTCAAAGTCAGACGTAAACTAGCCGGGCGCGCCAAACCAAACTCCGCCGAAAATGGATCATATCCTGCTTTTTTAAGCTTTCGAAGATAACCATCAGCCAAAACGACCTGCAATCCGACAGCATGCGCCTTTTGGGGCAATGCTTTGCGAACTGACCGCGCATCCTTGATCCGTTGGCGCGCCAAATCGGCCAAACCATGGATAAGGGTTTTGACCTCATCCTTTTTACGAAATTCAAAAATGTCGCTTTGGCTAACATTGCAGTGTTCCATCTGATCCTTGGGCAGATACAGACGCTTTGCACGTCCATGAAACACAATCGCGCGCAAAATCCCGACAAGCCCATAGGCATTACCAGCAAGCCGCGCAGCATGTTCTGCGTCTTCGCCCTCTGCACCGAGCAAGCGGGCAGCAAGAACTGCCAGATGTCCAGACGTTTGATCGATATAGGTATCCAGTTCGGCCTGATTATCCGGCTGGCGATCTTCAAGGTCGAACTCGCGTGCAGACACCAGTTTATCCAACTCTTCAACCATCAAGTCACCGGACTTCACCAGTTCAGCCAATGGTTCGATCACTTCGTGTTTGCGTACTGTCCCCTCACCCAGATCGGTCAAGGCATCATGCCACCACTGCACGCGAATATGGCCCAGCATCACTTCGCTGACCATTTCGCGGGTTTTCGACACTTCCTGATTAAACGCATAAAGCGTGAAAAGGTCATCGCGCCGCTCTGGACGGGCAAAAAGCGCACACAAGAAACGATCACGGTCATGACGACGCACATAGTCTGCGCAATATGGCAGTTTGGGGGTATCAGTCATTTTACTCATCCGATCTTACGCTGTTCGCGCTGATCGTCATTGTCTTTCGAAGATTTTTCTTGTGACGGCTGCTCTTTGGCAAAGTTTTCCGGCATGGATTCGACATAAAGCGACTGCGACGGGAAGGCAAAACCGGCTTCTTCTTCTTCGACAATGCGCTTGAATGCGATGATATGGCGGTTACGAATGTCGCGCCATTTAACCCAGTCGGTCGTGGTCGTGAAATAGTACAGATCGATATTGATCGAACTGGCCCCAAAATCAGACAGATGCACCATCTGCGCAACATCGGTCTGCGCAACGTCCTCGTCATTTTTCAGGAAATCACGCAGTTGATCGACAATGGCTTCCATCTGTTTTGCTGTGGTTCGATATTCCAGCCCCAGCACCATCTTGATACGGCGATGGGTCATACGCGACCAGTTGATCACAGGTGAATCAACAATCTGGGCATTGGGCATGGTCACCAGCGCCTTGGAAAAGGTGCGTACCTTGGTTGCGCGCAATCCAACAACCTCGACGGTTCCCTCAAAATGCGGGGTTTCGACCCAGTCACCGCGTTTATACAGGTTATCCGCAAAAATCGTCAGGCCACCGAAAATGTTGGCGACAGAATCCTTTGCTGCCAGCGCAACAGCCATACCGGCAAGACCAAGACCACCAAGAAAGGCCGAAACATCAATGCCCCATCCTTCAAGCAGAATGACGATGCCGATCACAACAATCAGCGTTTTAACACCACGGATAAAGAACTGCCGCAGGTCATCACCCAATCCGGCACCAAACCGGCCAATCAGGCGGTTAAACGACACGCCAATCGGCTCGACCGCCCGAAACATCGCCCAAAAGACGCTAAACCCGGCAAGAATGCTGAGAACCTCAAACAAGGTTGATGTGATAGCCTCTGGCAGCTTCAAAAGCTCAATCGCGAAATAAACACCAACAAGCATCACAAGCACTTGCAACGGCAAGGCAAACGCATCCAAAACGTTTGCCACCATGCTTTGCTTATTCTGATGTGCCAGGCGACGCAAACCGACAAGAACACCCGCGGCCAATACCCGTTTAAGAATAAAAAACACCACCAGAACAACAAGTGCACCGATCCAACGACTGGCACTACCGCCGCCAATCATATCGAGCCAACCGTTCATGTGGGAGATAACCTCGGTATTTAGGCTATCGATTTCTGTCGAAATTTCATCCATGACTTATAAAGCGTTCTGCTGTTAGTGTTTAATGACTTTCGGACCTTGTTCGCAAATCCAGCCGTAAGACCCAATATGACCCTTGTATAACAATTAAAATGGCATAGGCATATGGCATCATTAACATCGGGACGACTACATGTGATTGGAGGCGGCTTGGCTGGGTCCTCTCTTGCGACACTGATGGCCGAAGACGGCATTGACGTCACCCTTTATGATGCTGGTGAACCCTTTGAAAGCCGCTGGACACGGGGCATGCAAACCGCCCCGAATAGCCACAAGGTTGCCGAGCCTGAAATATTTTACGATCCCGAAGAACTGGTCTCGGACTTCTTTTCACAATTCCCGGAAATCCCAGACAAGCTTGTTCGCCCTGCGCATGGTGTTCTTGCACTCAAACGCGGGCGGCGCAAACCGGCAATTGTCGAGCTGAATAGCGGTCTGGCCCATGCATTGATCAAAAGACGCCCCGGCCTCGTACTGCAGGCCGTTACGGCCTTTGGCCTTTGGCAGAAACGCTTTGCGGGTGAAGACAGTCGCGTTGACATTCCAAAAGGAATGGGACGCGCAAACGAAGCCGACAATGATGACGAAAATTGGAAAAAAGGCACATACCATCGTGATGGTTTGGCCGTTTTGGCCGAAATCCTATTTTCAATGCCCGCTCAGAAATGTTCGAACGCGCTGTTTGGTCGGATTTTGGCACCGTCCATAAAGGCGTTGTTTTCACGAAACCCCGCACCTGTCTTTTCGGCGATTGATCCGATCATCCTAAATGACATCGCGCTTCCGGCGTTGCGCGAACGCTTTCTGGCATCTGGTGGACGCGTAATGGCCCATGCGCCGCTGGGCGATATCGACAGCACATCGGAATATGCGACCGATTTGCTCTTTGGCGAAGACACCCAAATTGTCGTAAATCCACAGGACGCGGTCGTGTTGGCCCTTCATCCAAAACAGTTGTGTGATGCAGTGCCTGATATCGGGTTTGCGCCGGCCCCTGCCCGGCGCCAAACAATGGTCTTTGAAGTACGTCGCCAATTTGCAGAACCGCGCGGTCTGTTCACATCCGATGATCTTGTGCGGGCGATTTATTGCAACCGACGCCACATCCAGGTGAACTTAAACAGCAACGCGCATTTATCGCCCGATGCCACGCCAGAACAGCGCGCGCAGCGAATTTGGCAACGGTGCGTTTGGCTGTGTGATCAGTATCTGAACATTGATTTAACCGCGCGGGCGGAAAATGCCGATGGGATTGGATGCCCAAACTTCAGCTTCGTGGACGCCGAAGCACCATTTCCCGAACTCACCCCAGGCGTGGCGGCCTTACGCCACCGTTTCAAGCCACCTTGGAAGAACCTGTTCTTATGCGGTGATTCTTTCCCAGCCGATTACGCACCGGGCCCAGCCGCCCTGTTTGAAAGCGTTAATCAGCTCCATGATGAGCTTCATACATTTTTCGCAAAGCCAGCTTAAAACTACTGAGGCCGCCTGCATAAAGCCGCGATACTTAAACGGCGATAATCGCCGCGGCGACCCGACGCCCTTCTGACAGAAGAACATTATAAGTTCGGCACGCAGCACCGGTATCCATCGGCTCAATCACGATGCCATGTTCTTTTAACGCCTGACGCCATTCCATCGGTACACGGGTCAATCGGTTACCCATACCAAGCAACAGGATTTCAACCGTTTCTGCGGCTTCTATAATCGGTGCGAATGACTCAACCAGGATGTCATCGGCTGATGACACATTCCACGAATAAACGGCTTCGGGAAACATCAAGATTGATCCGGTGATGGTTTCCTCGCCCAGCCGGAACAAGCCGTCGCCATAGCTGGTCACCATTTTACTGCCTTCGGCAACCATCGTACTTACTTCAATAGACATGTTGGCCCCATTTTGCCGTCGTTCGAATAATGTCCCTTGGACTTAGTCCGCTTTTGATCAAGTGTCGAGGTGTTCTGTGTTCATTTTTCCGCGCCACAGAATGAACAACCCGGACAAAACAACGATCCCACAGCCAATCATCATCGGAAGATCAGGACGTTCGCCAAACAGGATCATGCCCAACGCAATCCCAAACAACAGGCGCGTATAGCGAAATGGTGTCACGGCCGATACGTCACCGCTGCGCATTGCCTTCATCAGGGATGCATAGGCAAACGCCCCCATCAGGATCGCGCCAAGGTAATATAATATGCTGTGCCCATCTGGCCAGATGAATGCTTTGCCGTCCCAAATCGAAAACAGAATGCCAGCCACAATAATCGCGATAAAGCCGTAAAATCCCAAAATGGCTGTACTCAGCGACAGCGGTGCTGCCCGGCTGGCAAGATCCCGGCCTGCAAAACCAATCGTTCCTATGACGGCCAGCAAGGATAAGGCGGAAAAGCTATCAGTGGTCGGACGCAAAATGATCAGAACCCCGATCAAACCAACAATGATCGCAGCCCACCGGCGCCATCCCACCTTTTCACCAAAAATAACGGCCGCCCCAAGAACGACGATAATCGGTGTCGCCTGCAGGATCGCTGTGGTCGATGATAGCGGGGTTAAAGCCAGTGCAAGAACGTAAAACAGCCGCCCAATCACTTCAAAAACAACCCGGATGCCCATGGCACGTGACAGGACATCGGGATTAAGCAGACGTTGTTTTTGAAAACGCGCAATCACCGCAAATAACAGGGCACCGCCAATCCCAAATACAAGAAGCACCTGCCCCACGGCATGGGTTTCAGAAACGGCCTTAACAAAGGCATCTTCAAATGAAAACGCCACCATTGCGGCCATCATCCAAAGACTGCCGATCAGATTTGCGCGATGGTTTGGTGCGGAAGCAATAGGAACTGTCATGAGCTGTCGCCAGTTTAAAAAGGACTTTTAACCGGCGTCCAAGGGGCCGCAAACGATCAACGAACCCAAAAGAAAAGGCCGGATTTGTTTTCGCACAAACCCGGCCTTCCTGTAAATGTCTATCAATTGGGCCTAATGGATCAGGCGCCAGCTTCCTGGGTTTCTTCTTCGCCCTCTGGAATTTTACGCTTAAGGCGCAAAACAACCAGCAACGGCGAGGCAACGCAAATCGATGAATACGTCCCGACCACGATGCCAAAGATCAGCGCCATGGTGAAGCCACGGATCGCTTCCCCGCCAAACGCGAACAACGCAATCAAAGCCAACAGCGTGGTAAATGATGTCATTGTCGTACGTGACAGGGTCGAATTGATCGAAAGATCCAACAGATCGGTGATTTCCATCTTGCGGAACTTACGCAGATATTCGCGAATGCGGTCAAAGACAACGACCGTATCGTTGATAGAATAACCCGCAACCGTCAAAATAGCCGCCAAAGTCGCCAGATCGAACTGAACACCGGTAATGACAAAGAAGCCAATCGTGATCAAAACGTCATGCAAAAGTGCAACGACGGATGCCACGGCAAACTGCCATTCGAACCGGAACCAGATATAGACCATGATCAGCAAAAGCGAGATCGCAACGGAATAAATCCCTGCTTCCTTAAGCTCATCACCGACTTTCGGCCCAACAAGTTCGCTTCGACGAATGGTGACATCGTCGCCAAGCGCCTTGGTCACCGCGGCCAAAGCAGCCATCTGGGCTTTTTCGTCACCATCCTGACGCTGCAACTGGATCAGGACGTCATCGGGTTCACCGAATTCCTGAATAGAAACATCGCCAAGACCAAGACTGCCAAGGTTGTCGCGCAATGCGCCAACATCAGCCGGACCATCCGTTTTGATTTCCACAAGAATACCGCCGCGGAAATCAATGCCGAAGTTAAGGCCCTTGGTGAAGAACATGCCAACAGATGCCAGCACCATCACCAAAGACACAATATAAAAGATCTTCCGGAATTTGAGGAACGGGACGTTCACGTCATCCGGGATAAGATGCAAAGGTTTCATATCTTCCCTGTTCCCTTCCTCAAAGTACCAGCTCGGTCGGACGACGGCGTTTAATCCAGCCTGCAATCAGCAGACGGGTCAGCCAAATCGCCGAGAACATGGATGTGACGATACCAATTGCCAGCGTAACGGCAAAACCCTTGATCGGGCCAGAGCCGAAGCTAAACAGCACCAATGCCGCGATCAGCGTGGTGATATTGGCATCCAAAATGGTCGACATCGCACTACGATAACCCGCATCAATCGCGTTGATCACCGTACGCCCGTTGCGCCGTTCTTCGCGAATACGTTCAAAGATCAGCACGTTGGCGTCAACCGCCATACCAACCGTAAGAACGATACCTGCGATCCCCGGCAAGGTCAGTGTCGCCTGCAAAACAGACATCACCGCCAAAACAAGGATCAGGTTTAGCATCAGCGCGATATCGGCATAAATGCCAAACCGGCCATAGCTGATCACCATAAAGGCGATAACGAAGACAAGACCAAGAACAGCGGCAATTTCGCCGGCCTCAACAGAATCCTGACCAAGGCCCGGACCAACCGAACGTTCTTCAAGGATTTGCATCGGGGCTGGAAGCGCACCGGCACGCAACAGAAGCGACAGGTCATTTGCTTCCTGTACGCTGAACTGTCCGGTGATGATGCCACTGCCGCCCAGGATCGGTTCGTTGATCCGCGGGGCTGAAATAACTTCGCCATCAAGAACGATCGCAAGACTGCGACCTGCACTTTTGCTTGTCACGTCACCAAAACGTGCACCACCCGCCGCATCAAAGCGGAAGGAAACAACCGGGCGGCCGTCGCTAAAGGTTGGCTGGGAATCAACAAGGTTGTCACCCGAAACCACAATACGACGGTCCACCAGATATTCATGAATACCGGCGGCCCGATCACCTTGGTCGGCTGCAGGCAGGATCATGGTTCCTGGCGGCAAACCGGTTGCACGGGCATCTGAAACAGTTTTCTGGGCATTGACCAAATGGAAGTTCATCTTGGCGGTACGTCCAAGAATCGCACGCAAGCGCGACGGATCGTCAAGGCCAGGAACCTGAACCACGATACGGTTTGTGCCCTGACGCTGGATTGATGGCTCCGTCGTGCCAAGTTCATCAACACGGCGACGGACAACCTCAACCGACTGGCTAAGGGCGCGATCGACCAATTCCTTCATGGCGGTTTCGTTATAGGAAACAATGATATTGTTCCCCTCGCCGCTCATGACGGTGTTGGGCTCGATGTTGCGAACCAACTCACGCGCTTTTTCCGCATCTTCAGGATTAAGAACTGTAACTTCTGCACCCTTCATCGTTGCTTCGCGCGGGCGGTTACGGATCTTTTCTTTGCGCAGTTCGGTGCGAATAGAATCCGCCAACGCTTCGTAACGTTCGCGAACCACGCTATCGGTATCAACTTCCAACAACATGTGCGAGCCGCCCCGCAAATCCAGACCAAGATTGATCTGTTTGCTTGGGAGGAAGCTCGATTCTGTCGGAAGAACGTCCTTAGGCAAGAAGTTTGGTGCGGCGTAAACCACACCCAAAGCACACACGATAAGAACCAGTGCTGCTTTCCATTTTGTAAAATAAAGCATGTGTTCTTTGACCGGATTTGTCTGGATCAACCTTGGTCTGGTTCCAAGGTCCTTGGAACAACGGGTATTTTGTACCGCTCAGGCCACCGGTAAAATGCAAGAAGGCGGAGCTAAATGCTCCGCCTTGTGTTGCTCGAAGAGATTAGTCTTTTTTGGTCTCTTCAGCGTCTTTTTCGTCTTTATCTTCTTTGGCGTCGCTTTTCGCCGGTTCGGTTTTCGACAGAACTGTCGAAACCATGCCGCGCGCGACTTTGACTTTAACGCCGTCGGCAATCTCAACCGACAGCTCGTCATCACCAATAACTTTTGCAACGGAGCCGATCAAACCACCGGCCGTTACGATTTTGTCGCCACGGCGGATCGCGCCGAGCATTGCTTTATGTTCTTTCTGCTTTTTCTGCTGCGGACGAATAAGCAGGAAATAGAAAACAACAAAAATCAGGATCAGCGGGGCAAACTGCATCAGTGCGCCTGCACCGTCGGAACCGCCAGCGGCCTGTGCGTAAGCCGTCGAAATGAACATTAGTAACTCCTAATCCCTCAGGACAAAATATATCAACTGCCGGAATATAACGGTGTCGAACGCCAAAGCAAGGAAGAACCGGTTTTTTCCGACTGAAATTGCCATTTATGTGGTCTTGTTCACCAGATTTCTGACGTTATTGCCCCGAACATCCTGTTATTTTCCATTCCCGATATGCTAGCGTTCGCCCTATAAACCAACGTCACCAACAATAAGAAACATCCAAGAGGCATCCATGACCACAGATTTAGATAAATTATTACCAACCTTAGAACGTATCGCGTCCGCACTTGAACGCATGGCCCCACCTGCGCGCACCCCAAACGATCTAAGCGCGGCGGATGCCTTCGTGTGGCAGGCCGAAAATAGCTATCTGCAGCCGGTTCGCAATGTGAACCGCATTGATATCGATTTGCTGCAGGGCATCGGCCAACAAAAAGAGATTCTATATAATAACACCAAGAGGTTCACCGATGGTTTGCCTGCGAATAATGCCCTTTTGTGGGGCGCACGCGGCACGGGTAAAAGCTCCATCGTCAAAGCAATGCACGCCAAGATAAATGCCGAAAGCCCTGGTGCGCTGGCCTTAGTGGAAATTCATCGCGAAGACATCCCGAGCCTGCCCGATCTTTTGCATATCCTGCAAGAAAGCGGTCGCAAAACCGTCCTGTTCTGTGACGACCTGTCCTTTGATATGCATGATGAAAGCTATAAGTCGCTAAAGGCCGTGCTTGAAGGCGGTGTCGAAGGACGTCCAAAGAACGTCATTTTCTATGCGACATCAAACCGTCGCCATTTGATGGCACGCGACATGATCGAAAATGAACGCTCGACCGCGATCAACCCATCCGAGGCAGTCGAAGAAAAAGTATCACTATCGGACCGTTTTGGCCTGTGGCTTGGCTTCCACAATATTTCGCAGGATATCTATTTCGAAATCATCGAAGGATATGCCAAGGAATTTGATCTTGATATCCCGACCGAAGAACTTCATGCCCGCGCCAAAGAATGGACGGTCACACGCGGCAGCCGTTCTGGCCGTGTCGCATGGCAGTTTATTCAGGAAATTGCGGGTGAACGCGGGAAATCAATCGACTGATTTCAATGACTTGTTTGATGTAATTGTTAAACCACGTAAAAAACACCCGGCTTAGCCCCGGGTGTTTTTTTATCGCGATACCATCACACGTGGCAAAAGCTTCATCGGGTCCGAAGATTTACGTCCGCGCCGAATTTCGAAATGCAATTGCGGGAACGTCACCGCCCCGGTTGATCCGACACTTGAAATACGCTGGCCGCGCTTGACCACATCACCGCGTGCAACCAGTGGGTTTTCGGTATGGGCGTATGCCGTCACATAATTATCGGCATGCTTGATCAGGATAAGGTTGCCAAAGCCGCGCAATTCATTGCCGACATAGGTTACAACACCATTTTCCGCCGCCGTGATCGGCGTGCCGCGGTCAGCCTGAATGTTGATCCCGTCATTAAACAATCCACCAGCACCCGCACCATATTTCAGGACAACTTTGCCCTGAACGGGCCAAACAAAGCCCTTGCGTCCGGTCGGTTCGGCCAGAACGACTTCTTTACGAACGTGGCTGCCCTGCCCGGCGGCGGGTGTATGTTTGCGATCGGTCTTCCAGCTTTGCGTGCTGGCAATCTGTTTTTCAGCCGCCGCTGCGTATTCTTGTGGCTTGATCCCGGGTGTTGGAATGTTGCCGCCATCGGTTGGTTCAACGCGGGTTGCGACCGTCGTTGGACGCGCTGGCGTGCTCGGCGCGGAACGTTGCTTGGTCGGCACACTGACCGTCTGGCGTTTGCCACCAATCGTCACACTTTTGGTTCTGGTGCTTGATGCAGTACGGGTCGTTGATTTGGACGTAGGTTTAGACGATGCCACCGCAGTGGATGGTGGTGCACTGTCATAATCGGCCTGCCAAGGCGGCAAGACCAACCGTTGACCAGGATAAATGATATAAGGCGCGCGCAGGTCGTTTCGGCTTGTGAACCGCTGAAAATCGGCACTATAGCGTGCGGTCAACTGCGAAACAGTGTCGCCAGGTTCAACCGTGATAACGCGTTCGCCATTCTTGAGTTTCGGCATGCTGTACGGGCTATAACTTGCGCCATCGCCATACACCACCGGTACCGGGGTAGAATTTAGCAAACAGCCGCTTAGCGCCGCCGTTGTCATGCAGACAAGCAGCAGGTTTCTTCCACGTTGAAAAGCCTGTGTGACACAATTTTCCATCATGGAAATCAGTGTCCATGATTAGCGGTTAACAATCCGTAAGGACCGCTGCTTTTAAGTCGAATTTTCGATGATTTCTGATCAGACCTGGCACAACGCGAAGAATGCCTGGCCTAGAATTCTTCGGTGCCCGGCAGCATTGGCACAAACCGCACCGGCATCAATTCGGTGACTTCGACGCCACTTGGCGTTCTCAGCACGCGCAACAACAGCTGCGTATGCGACACCTCGCCCACTGGCACGACCATAATCCCCCCAACGGCAAGCTGATCGACAAGAACCGGCGGAACGTCTTGGGCGGCGGCGGTCACAATGATCCGATCAAACGGTGCCTGTGCTTTCCAGCCAAGCCCACCATCCCCGTGCAGGGTTGAAATGGTATGCAGGCCAAGCTGACGGAATTTATCTTCGGCCTCACGCAGCAGCGGTTTATGCCGTTCTAGCGTATAAACACGGCGGGCAAGCTTTGCCAAAATGGCCGCCTGATAGCCAGACCCAGTACCGACCTCTAAGACCTTCATGCGGTCATTCAGCTCAAGCGCCTGCGTCATTAACGCAACGATATAGGGCTGTGAAATTGTTTGTCCCTTGCTGATCGGCAAGGCGACGTTTTCCCACGCACGGGACATAAACGGTTCAGCGACGAATATTTCGCGGGGAATATCGGCCAGCGCGCGCAACACGGTCTCGTCATGAATGCCATCATCACGAAGAACGTCAAGCAGGTTGGCTATTTTTGTTTCACGCGTAATGACCGGCTCGTTCACGTAAATGCTTTCGTCAGTTTTTCGTGCGTTTCGTAATGGGTAAAATCAAGACTGATCGGCGTTACCGAAATATCGCCTTGTTCGATTACCCGCAAGTCTGCATTTGGGTCTTCGGGCAAATCAGACAGAATTGCTCCAATCCAATAATACGGCTCACCGCGCGGATCATGGCGTTCGGCGATGTGATCGCCAATTTGACGCTGACCTTGCGTTGAGACGCGGACACGCGCCCCACCCTGTGCTTCTTGTTCCGGAAAGTTCACATTGATCAAAACACCCTTTGGCCAAGTTGCCTCAACCAAGGACTTGGTCACGTCATTAAGATGTTTTTCCGCCGTGGTCCAATTGATCATTTCACCGGAAAAATACTGCGAAAATGCAATCGCAGGCACGTTTAGAAGTGTGGCTTCCATCGCCGCGGCGATCGTTCCGGAATAGGTCACGTCTTCACCAAGGTTTCCACCCCGGTTAATCCCCGACAAAACAATATCAGGTGGCGTATCACGCATGATCTGCTGCAAGCCCAAAAGAATGCAGTCCGTTGGCGTCCCATCAACCGCATAATGGCGGTCATCGCGTTTATGAATGCGAAGCGGACGACGCAGGGTTAAAGAATGCCCTGCGCCGCTTTGTTCCATGGACGGTGCAATCACCCAAACATCGTCGGAAAATTGCCGTGCCAACTGCTCAAGCAGCTTGATCCCCGGCGCATCGATGCCGTCATCATTACTAATCAGGATGCGTGCGTTGGATAGATCAATCATGCCAAGATGCCTTAGTCGCGCGGTGAGATAACCTCGACCCCGCCCATATACGGTTTAAGCGCATCCGGAACCCGGATAGAGCCATCTGCCTGCTGATAGTTTTCCATCACCGCAATAAGGCAACGTCCAACCGCAAGACCAGACCCATTCAGGGTATGCACAAACTGGGTCTTTTTGTCGCCAGCTGCACGATACCGTGCATTCATGCGACGTGCTTGGAAGTCACGCGTGTTCGAGCACGATGAAATCTCGCGGTATTTGCCCTGCCCCGGAAGCCATACTTCAATGTCATATGTCTTGCAGGCCGAGAATCCGATATCACCAGTGCACAAAATAACCGTGCGATATGGCAATCCAAGACGTTCAAGGACCGTCTCAGCACAGCGGGTTTTACGCGTAAGTTCTTCGTCGGACTTTTCCGCCTCGACAACCGACACCATTTCGACTTTCGAAAACTGGTGCTGACGGATCATGCCGCGCGTGTCACGCCCTGCCGAACCGGCTTCTGAGCGGAAACACTGCGTCAATGCGGTGTAGCGCAGCGGAAGTTTTGCCTGATCGATAATATCGCCAGCCACCTGATTGGTCAGCGTGACCTCAGATGTCGGGATCAACCAGTAATCATTCGTGGTTTTAAACGAATCTTCGGCAAATTTCGGCAACTGGCCGGTTCCGAACATGGCGCTATCACGCACCAGCATCGGAGTAATGGTTTCTTCGTAGCCATGCTCGGTGGTGTGCAGATCAATCATGAACTGCGCCAAAGCACGTTCAAGCTTGGCCAAACCAGCTCGCAATACAACAAACCGCGCACCTGAAAGTTTGGCTGCGGTTTCAAAGTCCATCATACCCAGTTTTTCTCCGATCTCGAAATGTTCGATCGGTTGGAAATCAAAGGTGGTGGGTTCGCCCCAACGATTGACCTCGACATTGTCGTCTTCGTCTTCACCAACCGGCACTTGCGGATCAAGAATATTGGGGAACGACGACAAAAGCAGATCAAGATGTTCGTTCAGGTCAGCCTGACCATCTTCGGCGGACTTGATCTTGTCCTTGAGCGCGCCCATTTCGGCCATCAGTTCATCAGCATTCTCGCCATTTTTGCGAAGCTTGCCAATTTCACCGGAAATCGTTTTGCGGCGTGCCAGCATTTCCTGATGTTCGGTCATCAGTTTGCGACGTTCAACGTCAATGTCGATCAGACGTTGTGCCGTAATTTCCTGCTTTCGTGCGGTCATCGCCGCGTCAAAAGCCTCGGGGTTGTCCCGAATCCATTTTATGTCGTGCATCGAACAGCACCCTGTCAGTCAAATATGTGTGGCTTTATACGATGGGGTGCACACAAGGTCCACCCCATCAAATCAGACGGTTGGAGGTGATAATTTCAATTAACGTGCGTCATTGAAATCGTCTTCTCCGTCATCGGCGCGTGACGGTCCGGACAAGCGCGGTGCATCATCATCCGATGATGAACGCGTCAGTGACGTCTGCCCATCATCATAGGATGCACTTGCTGCCGCGGCACCTTGTTCGTCAACGCTATCATCGGACTTGGCAACGGAACTGCCACCAGAAGGATCATCTTCCGGATCATCATCATTTTCCGCCTCGGCTTCCGCTTCTTCGGCTGCTTCGCGTTTTGCGCGTTTGCGTTCCGAAATACGGGCCATAAAGATGGAAATTTCATACAGAATAATGATCGGAATACCCAACCCAACCTGTGAAATCAGATCAGGTGGCGTCAAAACTGCGGCAAAAACGAATGCAATCACAACCGCATAGCGGCGTTTCTTTGCCAAGCCATCTGCGGTCACAATCCCAGCACGTGCCATCAGTGTCAGCAACACCGGCAACTGGAAACACAAGCCGAATGCAAAAATCAGCTTCATCACCAAGGACAGATATTCATCCACCTTGGCTTCAAGCTGAATTGCAAGGCTAGACGCCCCACCCGCTTGTTCGAAACTCAGGAAGAACTTCCATGCCAGCGGCATGATGAAGTAGTACACCAGCGCCCCACCCGCCAAAAACAAGATGGGTGTTGCAAACAGAAACGGCATGAATGCCGACCGTTCATTTTTGTACAATCCCGGCGCGACGAATGCCCAGAACTGCGACAAAAACACCGGGGCGGAAATGAAACAGGCAGCAAAGAACGACACTTTGACATAGGTGAAGAACACCTCGGTCAAAGCGGTATAAATCATGCGGCGATCCGGCCCCATGATGTCTGCCAACGGCTTGACGAGGAACCCATAGATATCCTCGACGAAGTAATAGCAGAGACCAAAGGTCAAAAAGAGCGCCAAGACAGCCCATGTAAGGCGATTTCTTAGCTCTATCAGATGCTCCATGATCGGCATCTGTTGGTCATGCGATTGCATGTTCACGCCTGGCTCTCCGGCTGGTCTTTCTTTTTACTGTCATCAGCAGCGGTCGCTTTGCTTTCTGACGACTTACTTTCGGAGGCAGCCGGTTTTTCGGCCTGACCATCGGTCTTGGCCGCGTTACCAGAAGACGCTTTTGCGTCTTTTGCCTTTTCATCGGTCTTAGGACTGCCGATGGTTTTTTCCATAAAGTCGGTTGGGTTGGTATGGGCGCTGCTGACTTGCTTACGCAGATCATCCAATTCCGCTTCGCGGATGATGTCATCAATACCACTTTGGAATTCGCGCGCCATTCCGCGCACTTTTTTCCAGTAACCCGCTAACTTGTAAAGAAGATGCGGAAGCTCCTTGGGGCCGACGACAAATAATGCCACCAAGGCCACAAGAGCCATTTCGGTCCAGCCGATATCAAACATATGACACGCCTATCTGAAGGAAACCCGACAGACGATCAGGATTTCACAGAATCCTTGTCTTTGCTTTCGGATGAAACCGATGCAGAGGTCGTATTTTCGATGGTTTTGGCCGAAGCGCCAGCATCGTTTTCTTCGTCTTTTTCGTTAATGCCCGCTTTAAAGCTCTTGATGCCCTTACCCATGTCGCCCATCACTTTTGGCAGTTTACCTGCGCCAAAGATGATCAGAACGATCGCAAGAATAAGAACAATTTGCCAAACGCCAATACCCATAACTTCTTTCTCCAAAGATCCAATCTGCCTTCCGGCGTTATGCACGGATAATGGCAGAAAGCCCCCCACTGTGCAATGCGACGGATACGTTAAAACCCGGCATCACAATCCAACTTTAATATAACAGTGATTAGGCGGTCTGTTCCGGTTGGATGTGAAGGAACAGTTGGCCATATCAAGACATAGGAAACACGAAGGTCATCTCAGGATCAAGCGTAATAGCAACGGAATTCTGATTTAATGTCGAAAACCGCCGCGGCACACGCGCATGAATGTGCCCGCCCTTCTGCAATGTCAAATGCATCAGGTTGACTTCCCCCAGTGCCCGAACGGCATCCACATTGGCCATAATGTCGTGGCCATTAACCGCATCGGCGATGTGAAGGCCTTCAGGACGCACCAAAACATCCACCTCGGTGCCATCGCTGTAATCTTCGGCTTTGATCTGGCCAACCGGGGTATCAATTACGCCGTTATGCACGGTTGACGAAAACTGGTTCACCTCGCCAAAGAAGGACGCCACGAAACGATTTTCCGGACGGAAATAAAGTGATTCCGGTGTGCCGTCCTGCATCACCTCGCCGGCATTCATCACAATGATCCGGTCGCCCATATACATGGCTTCTTGCGGATCGTGGGTCACCATGATCGTGGCAATGCCAGCATTTTTAAGAACATGAAGCGTGGTATCACGCAAATCCGCCCGCCGTGCGACATCCAACCCAGAAAATGGCTCATCAAGCAACATGATCTGCGGACGCGGAGCCAGAGCACGCGCCAAGGCAATGCGCTGTTGCTGCCCACCTGAAAGTTCATGCGGATAGGCATCCGAATAGCCAGACATCCCGACCTGTGCCAACGCATTTGTAACCGCCTCTTGGCGTTCCGCCTCGCTAAAATGCTTAAGGCCAAAGCCGATATTTTTCGCAACGGTTAGGTGCGGGAACAGGGCATAATCCTGAAAGACCATGCCAACGCCACGTTTTTCCGGCTCCACATAATCACCTGCGTGGGCAACCACCTGACCGTTAATCGAAATATGCCCGGATTGCAGCTTTTCCAAGCCGGCCGCCAAACGAAGAGCCGTCGTTTTGCCGCAGCCAGATGGCCCCAGCAAACAAACAATTTCTCCTGGGGCGACATCGAAACTAACGTCGTGCAGAACCCGGTTGGAACCGAATTCGTGACTGACATTCGACATCCTCAAACCGTCGGGCATCAACAAACTCTTTATGTGAACGCGACCTGACCAAGACACAGGTGCAAATGATTAGCGAAATCTTTCACAGAACTTAAGTCCCCGCGCCCATTCTTGCAAGGCGCAGATTGACTTTGCACACAGATCAACGTGAACGGCCGCGTGCGCGCTCAGGACTGCGCGTTTTCGCTATCATCCAAAAGATTAGGATTGTCGGAATAAATCGTCTCGTCAAGCTCTTCTAGATTGCGCGACGTTAATGCTTCTTCGACGACATTATCGGTGACGTCCCCGTCATCAACAAGGTCAGGCAGCGCTTCGTCATCGGAATTGGCACCATATCGGCCCATTCCCGGGCGACTATCAAGCAACCCAGCGGCCTTAAGGTCGGCAAGACCGGGCAAATCATCACGATGTTCAAGGCCAAAGTGATCCAGGAATTCATCCGTCGTCGCCCAAAGAACCGGACGCCCCGGAACGCGTTTACGCCCACGCGGACGGATCCACTTGGCTTCTAGCAGAATATCAAGTGTGCCTTTTGACAGCGCCACACCGCGGATTTCTTCGACTTCGGAACGTGTAACTGGCTCGTGATAAGCAATAATCGCAAGGGTTTCCAACGTCGCCCGCGTCATTTTCTTGGCTTTTTCAACCTCGATATGCAGATCACCGGCAAGATCAAATGCCGTACGAAACGCCCATTTATCGCCAACCCGGTTCAAATTCACCCCGCGCGATGCATAGGTTTCCTGCAATGCATTTAAAACTGCCGCGATATCAGTATTTTCGGGCAAACGGGCGGCAATGACGCGTTCGCTAACCGGCTCGGCCGAGGCAAACAAAACGGCCTCAACAATTCGCACATGCTGAAAATCAACCTGCGGGCCGGCTTGCACGCCTTCGATTTCAAGCTGCGCGTCAGTGTCTTTATCATTTGCCATTCACGTATCCCTGCCCGTTATCAACCGGTCAAATCATCATAAGGTCGATCATTGCGTGGCAAATCGCCTTCGCGCGGTTTTTGCGGTGACCGCAACATGATCGGACCAAATGTTTCTTCCTGCGAAATTTCCAATTCCCCATCGCGGCACATTTCAAGGCTGGCGACGAAATGGGCCGCCAAGGCCGAACGCGCCTTAAGGGGCGAACCGAGCCCGTGGGGCATAAATTCAAGTAACTTGGTCCATGTCGGGACAACCCGACGACCAAACAGATCGCGCAGTCGCCGGATCGCGTCATCCATGGCGTATAAATCGAATGCTTCGATTTCCAGCGTCTTGGCTTCTGACGTCAACATGATCTGCGCATAGGATTTCAACAAATCATACAGGGATGCATCATAGACCGACGCAGTTGTGACCCGAACTTCTTCAGGTGCGCCGCGTGCAAAGAAATCACGCCCAAGATTTGGCTGTGCCAGAAGCTTTTCACCCGCCGCCTTCATCGCCTCAAGCCGTTTTAGCTGGAAGGCAAGAAGCTCGGCCAGTTCTTCGGCACTCAGCTCATCCTCTTCGCTATCTTGTTTGGGCAGCAAAAGCCGAGATTTCAGGTAGGCCAACCATGCAGCCATCACCAAATAATCCGCCGCCAGTTCAAGCCGAAGCCCCTGCGCGGTATTGATGAATTCCAGATATTGTTCGGCAAGATCAAGGATCGAAATCTTGATGATATCGACCTTTTGGTCGCGTGCCAGTTCAAGCAGAACATCAAGCGGGCCTTCAAACCCGTCCAAATCCAGGATCAAACGTTCGGCAAGGCTCGGCGCGTCATCATCGACCGGCTTTTTGTCGAACACCTCATCTGGAATTTCCAACTCAAACTGGTCTGCCATCAAATCCCCTTGCCGGCCACCCGCACATCAATCTGGCTATCAGATAATGATTGCCGTCAAAAAATGAACCAGTTCTCTGGCCGGTGTAATCACCAACCACTGAAAGATCGGAAGGTAGATGCCAAGCTTTTCGGTCACATAGGGCAGCAAAAACACCACACCGATCAAAATGATCATGCCGGTTTTTTCCATACGCGCCAAGACCCGCGCAATCGGAAGCGGCGAAATCGCTGTTAAGACCCTGCCCCCATCCAGCGGCGGGATCGGCAGCATGTTAAACACCGCCAAAATACAGTTCAGCCAAATCGACTGGTTAAGCATGGTGGCAAGCCAGTCATTGACGGCTGGTGAGAAGCTCGGCAACCAGACCATCAACAAAATCGATAAGATCGCCAACCCAACATTGGTAAGCGGCCCCGCCACGGCAACGCACACAACGCCAAGACGTTGCGGATTAAGGCGCTGAAAGGCCACTGGCACCGGCTTGGCATAGCCAAACAAAAACGGTGCGCCGGTAATCAGCAGCAAGGCCGGGATCAAAATCGTGCCGATCGGGTCGATGTGACGAATGGGGTTTAAGCTTAACCGACCAAGGCGCTGCGCGGTATCATCGCCAAACATTTTGGCGGCAAACCCGTGCGCTGCTTCATGCAGGGTCACGGCAAGCAAGACCGGCACCACCCATGTGGTGGCCGAAATAATCACGTCGATCATATGGTTCACGCGCCGGTTTCCTCTGCCCGCCAAACCGGTGCCAAAAGGTCGGCCAGACGCATCTGCCAATCGGTCAACTGGGTTGGTGATGGTTTATCGGTTTTGAAACCGGAAATCTGATTGGTAAAGGTCTGCGCCCGTTCAAGGGCGGGCCCAGACAGCAGCGGCGTCATTGACACCACTTCTTCCATCTCGGTCCGCTTGCCATTGCAATGAAGGGCAACGTCACACCCTGCCGTCAGGCAGGCATGCGTGCGGCTTGCGATAGAACCGCCAAGGGCCTCCATCGACAAGTCATCGCTGATCAACAGGTTGTTAAACCCAATGTCATCGCGAATGACGTCATCGATAACCGTCTTTGAAACCGTACCGGGCCGCTGATCATCGATATCGGTAAACAGCAAATGCGCAGACATGGCGGCCAGAACGTCTTTCATTTGACGAAATGGCACAAAATCAAGCTCGGAAAGCTCCGCCCGTGACGCGCTGACAATCGGAAGGTCTTTGTGACTATCAACCGACGCACGTCCGTGACCGGGAATATGTTTGATAATCGGTGCAATCCCGCCATCAAGCAAACCGGCGGCAACCGCACTGGCCAGAATGACCACACGCGATACATCCGCACCGTAGGACCGATCACCGACAACGTCGCTCATGCCCGGAAAACGAAGGTCAAGAACCGGCGCGCACGTAGTGTTAAACCCGGCATCCCGCAAATCGGCTGCCATGAGACGGGCATTGATATAGGCCGCTTCGCGGGCATCTTCCGGCGCGCTATCAAAAAGCTCACCAAACACACCGGCAGCTGGGATTTTTCGCCAATGCGGCGGTTTAAGGCGCATGACGCGCCCGCCTTCTTGGTCGACAAGGATCGGAACATTGGTTTTGCCAACAATGTCGCGCAACTGATCGGTAAGGGCGCGAACCTGATCAGGATTTTCAACATTGCGGGCAAACAGGATAAAGCCATAAGGATCCGCTTCGCGAAAGAAGCCCTTTTCCCAATTGCTCAGTTCCGTTCCATCAACGCCCAGAATACAGGCGCGCGATTTTCTAACTTCAAGGCCGGACAATGAGGCACCCCACATTGCGTTGTTTCAAATCAGCACACAGCTTTTCAGCACTCGCCGCATCGGCAAGCGGACCTGCCTGAAGGCGGTAATAAACGCCCTTGCCTTCAATTTCCGTGCGCTGCACGAACATCTTAAGATTACCAAGCAAGTCTTTGTTTTTCGATGACAATCTTTTCCACTCGGCCGCGGCACGGTCTTTTTCACGCAAGGACGCCATCTGAATACGGAAATCCCCAGTGGCGGCGCTTTCCGTCGCACTTGCGGTCGTGTTTTGTGCGGGCTTTGACGGTGCAGTTGCTTCGGGTGTTTGGTTGGCCCGTGCGTTCGCAGCAGCAATTGCCTTCTGCGCATCGCTTAAGGTTTCTGGTTCCGAAATTTCGGGTGCTTTTATTTCCGATGACCCGGCGGGCACGTCGGCAGCAGTTGCCGCCTCG
Source organism: Thalassospira lucentensis (assembly GCF_011806425.1). GTDB lineage: Bacteria > Pseudomonadota > Alphaproteobacteria > Rhodospirillales > Thalassospiraceae > Thalassospira > Thalassospira lucentensis_B. The sequence goes on from NZ_JAATOV010000003.1 coordinate 444,508, forward strand.
CCCGCATCAACATCATCCGCTGCACCACCTGCATCCTTATCCGCCGTTGCAGCATCAGATTCTTTTGGTGAAGTTGGCACAACATCGGGTGCGCGCGGCATGTCGGGCAATTCCTGCAACACGACATCCGCATCCGGATCAACATCGCTTAGCTGATCGTAAACTGTGGTGTTGCGATGCGGGACTTCCATCCCACCCGGATCTTCGGGTCGAAGTTTGATCGGGGATGGATCAGGCAGAAGGATCGGTAATTTCCCATCGTCCTGAATAGGCTGGCCCTGATTATAAAACCAGTAACCAGCCGCACCAAGGCCGCCAATCACGACAGCCGCCCCCAAGAACACAGTCAGAACGCCCTTCGTTTTGCTTTTTCCGGCGTCTGGCTCGCCACCATAATGGCCGGAACGCTCTGCATGAAGGTCATTACCGTGTTCTTCATTCATATCTTACATCTCCTCGACAGGCGTCACACCAAGCACCTCAAGCCCCGATGCAATTACCGTCGCAACGGAACGGATCATTGCAAGACGCGCCAAGGTCGCAGGCAGATCATCAGCAATGATAAAGCGAAGCTCGGTGTTATCGCGTCCTTTGTTCCACAATCCATGGAATTCAGCCGCAATTTCTGTCAGGAAAAAGGCGATACGATGGGGTTCATGCGCAGTTGCCGCCTGTTCGATAATACGCGGCCATTCCGCCATACGGCGCACCAGAAGCTTTTCATCTTCTGACGTCAACAAGGACAAATCGGCATCTTTAAGGGCTGCGACGGACAAATCCTGCTCTGGGAATGCTTCCGCCGCCTGACGGAACACCGAATTGATCCGCGCATGCGCGTACTGAACATAAAATACCGGGTTGTCGCGCGACTGTTCGGTCACCTTGGCGAAATCAAACTCAAGTGCAGCGTCATTTTTGCGGGTCAGCATGATGAAACGCACAACGTCCTTGCCAACACGCTCGACAACGTCGCGCAACGTCACAAAGGTACCGGCACGCTTAGACATTTTAACCGGTTCGCCATTATCGAACAGACTGACCAACTGACAAAGTTTAACGTCCAGATCGCCTTCTCCGGCGGTAATCGCCTTGGTGGCAGCCTTCATGCGTTTGACGTAACCACCGTGATCGGCACCCAAGACGTCGATCATCAGGTTAAAGCCGCGCTCGTACTTATCAAAGTGATAGGCAATATCCGTCGCAAAATAGGTCCAGCTACCATCGGATTTCTTAAGCGCACGGTCAACATCGTCACCAAAGTCGGTCGCGCGGAACAAGGTCTGTGGGCGTGGCTCCCAATCATCGGGAGTTTTGCCTTTTGGCGGCTCAAGCACGCCGACGTAAATATCGCCTTTTTTCTCAAGATGCTCAAAGGCGGACTGCACCTTACCTGCCTTCACCAACCCGTCTTCTGACGTAAAGATATCATGCGCAACACCAAGTATGCGCAGGTCTTCTTTGATCAGCAACATCATCTCGACGATGGCAAAGGTGCGAAACTCTTCAAGCCATTCTTCTTCTGGCGCGCCAACCCATTTATCACCATCGCGATCGGCAAGTTTTTTGCCCGGTGCGACCAAATAATCGCCCGGATAAAGCCCTTGTGGAATTTCACCAACCTCTTCGCCAAGCGCTTCGCGGTAACGGATATGAAGCGAACGGGCCAGAACATCAACCTGCGCACCGGCATCATTGATGTAATATTCCTTGGTAACGTCGTATCCAGCCTTGCTTAGCAAGTTGGCAAGAACGTCACCGACAACTGCCCCACGGCAATGGCCAACATGCATCGGGCCGGTCGGGTTTGCCGACACATATTCGATGTTGATTTTGGCGTCCTTGCCCATGTCGCTGTTGCCGTATGCGGTACCAACTTCAAGTACCTTGGTCACCTGCGACAGCCAAAACTGATCGGCCATCCGCAGATTGATAAATCCGGGGCCAGCAATTTCGACATTGTCGATATGGTCAAGCAATCGAAGTTTCTCAGCCAGTTTCTCGGCAAGGTCGCGCGGCTTCATCCCGGCGGCCTTTGACAGAAGCATTGCGGCATTGGTTGCGGCATCCCCATGAGACGCATCGCGCGGCGGCTCCACCGTCACGCGTGAGGTATCACTTCCCTGCGGAAGAACCCCTTCATTCTCAAGGGCAACAAGCTGTTTCTCGATGTCGCTTTTCAACAGGCTGAAAACATTCATAACTTTGGTCTTTGCATATTTTTGTTTGTGGTCAATCGGACCATGTGACTGCGGCTGTTTTGAGACATTTCGCATCAAAAGGCAAGCAACGGGTATTTTGAATGCTTACAGGTTTTGACATTTCAGCCATGCACGCTAAATAGTGGCTTAAAGACTACGATCCGAACGTGCTATGATGTGCGCCATGGATCGTGACTGTCCCCGCTGGTTCTCTGGCGGATTGAAGACCAAGGAGTGTTGAATGACTGAAGCTTCACGGCAAGTCCAAATGACCGAAAGTGCTGCAAAACGTGTTCAGGAACTGATCGCAAGCGAAGGTGCTTCGAACACAATGCTGCGCTTGCAGGTTTCTGGTGGCGGTTGCAGTGGTTTTCAGTATGAATTCTCGCTGGATGACAAAACCGGCGAAGAAGACTGCATTTTCGAAAACCACGGTGCGAAAATGGTGATCGACGAAGTATCGCTCGATCTTTTGGGCGGTGCAGAGATTGATTTCGTGCGCGAATTGGTGGGGGCTGCCTTTCGCGTCAACAATCCCAATGCGACATCGTCTTGCGGCTGTGGATCAAGTTTCTCAATTTGATCCATCGCGAAAAAACGATTTATAAAGCGGGGTCCGTTTACTGCGGACCCCGTTTTGTTTGACCCGACTTATCTGACACACCCTAGAATCGAGGCCTGAATGAAAATCGCCACCTGGAACGTCAACTCGATCAAGGCGCGCCTGCCCAATATCATTGAGTGGCTGCAAGAAGCCAAACCCGATGTTGTCCTGTTACAGGAAACCAAAACGGTTGATGACGCCTTCCCGGCGATGGAAATCGAGGATCTCGGCTATAACATCGCGATCCACGGCCAAAAAACCTATAACGGCGTTGCCATTCTCTCGAAATACCCGATCGAGGATGTTGAACGCGGCCTTCCAGGCAATGATGATGACGCCCAGGCGCGCTACATCGAAGCAACCATCAGTTCGCCGAACCCAGTGCGCGTCGCGTCAATCTATGTGCCAATGGGAACCGCTGTTGGTGATGAAAAATTCCATTACAAACTAAATTTCCTTGATCGCTTGATCACCCGGTTTGAAAAAATCCATCAAAGCGGCGAAGCAGCCGTCATGGGCGGCGATTACAATATCGCGCCAGACGATTCGGATGTCTATGACCCGGCCAAACTCCGTGAAATGGTTTTGTGCTCGACCACCGAACGCAAACTTCTTCTCTCCCTCATTCCTCTTTTCTACACCGACGCGTTCCCTACCTTCTTTCCCAAAGGCCATCAATATAGCTGGTGGGACTACCGTGCTGGTGCATGGAACAAGGATAATGGTCTGCGCATCGACCATCTTCTTTTGACCCCGGCCGCCGCCGATCGTCTGAGCGCCTCTGACATTGACCGTGATCCACGCGGCAAGGAAAAGGCATCGGATCACACACCAGTCTGGTGCATGATCGACGACTAAGCGCTCTAAGCGGCGGATTACAGATTTATCGAATACGCCAAAGGGCAGCACCATTTCGGGCTGCCCTTTGTGTTTGATCTCGGTTTTTAGTCACGCCGCAATTTAACGCACTTTATTCTGCGGCCTGCTGCATCGCCATGCGATAGGCAACGATGTCTTCGATGCTGATAACGACCATGTCATGTTGCTTGGCATAGGCGATCAACTCTGGCAAACGCGCCATGGTGCCGTCCGGGTTTGTGATTTCGCACAACACACCTGACGGTTTCAGGCCCGCCAAACGCATCAAATCAACCGTCCCTTCGGTATGGCCGCGGCGCTCCAAAACACCGCCGGCCCGCGCACGCAGCGGAAACACATGCCCCGGACGCGCCAAATCAGACGCCTTGGCACCATCAGCAATCGCTGTTTTCACCGTGGTCACACGATCGGCTGCCGATACACCCGTGGTAACACCCACCTTGGCTTCGATGGTGACAGTAAAGCCCGTGCCCATGCTTGATGTGTTGTCCGCAACCATCGGCGGCAAATCGAGCGATGTTGCGGCTTCATCTGTCAGACACAGACAAACAATGCCGCTGCAATCGCGGATCATCATCGCCATCTGTTCATTTGTCAGATTTTCTGCGGAAAAAATAAGATCGCCTTCGTTTTCGCGATCTTCGTCATCGACAACCAGTACACCTTTACCTTGGCGGATATCAGCAAGTGCACGTTCCATACGTGCAGTCGCATCGCCAAAGATCGAAAGATCTGATTCCTGATGAACACTCTGATTCATAACCGTCCTCCTCGGATGGCGGCTTACGAATCAGGGCACAAAAGAAAGGCCCGACGTCATGGCGCACCGCGCCAATCACCGGTCGTAGACAAAAAGCATCGCACCCCATCGGGGCAACGTTACCTGTCACGCGTTATCCTCTCCCATCCGGACTATTACCGTCGGCTCCGGAGTTACACCGGATCTGCTGACCCTGCCGACCCAAACGGATCAACAGGCGCTCGCGGGCTTTCCAGATAACTGGATTTACCGCCGGTAGGGATTTGCACCCTGCCCTGAGAATAAGCGCCGTGTTTAAACGACAAGCTTGATCAAAATCGATCAAGCAAAGGCACTTTAGAAAAGCATAGACCGCTTGTCAAACCAGATAAAACCATGACAGCCGCCTGCGAAACCAACGGTTTACACCTCTGATAGCACTTTTCCGGCCCGGAAATGAAAATCGCATCCGTTTTTGCGCGCTTCACGTGGTGCCCATTGGCATACGGCACACCGTTTATCAGACGAACGCTTTTGCGCTTGGCATTCGCGGTTTAAATATGGGCCAAGCAGCGCGTCGATATAGGTGCCCTGAAAGGCATCCACACCAAGACTACGCCCCATACGAAGCGCCGTGCGGCTGTCACACCGTGTCAGGATCAAGTTTTGATCCGAAAACAGGTTGGCAAACTCGCGCAACCGTTCGGTGACTTCGCTGCGCCGCGATCCGATAATATTTTGGTCCCAGATGACCTTGATAAAATCGACATTCATTTTGTTTGCCGACAAAAACTCCAACGCTGGCAGCGTGATGCGATCCAACCCTGCACGGATGCCAACCGATTGCAGGAATTCACAGGCATCTTCAAATTCCCACCAATTGGCAATCGCGTTCTCCATCGAAAATTCAATCGCCATATTCTCAATCAGCGCACCATCATCCGATCCGATAAAATCGGAAAAGGCCTCACTCAGAACGGTTTGCACCTGCATGTTCAAATGTAACCGGTCGGGTAAAATGGATGACGCTTTGCTGCGCGTGACATCCATCACTTTTTCATCAAGAACCCGCGACAGGATTTCAATCTCGCCCGGCCCTTCAAGCAGAAAACTCGCCAGATGGTACTGCCGCAGATAATCGAGCGAGCAATAAAGCTCATGACCAAGCACTTCGCGGCGGCTGTTTTGCATACTGACGATGGCCTGACGGCGACACGAATCAAAAACCGCATCCAACGAAATGGCATTTCGCAACATTTCGGCCAGATCAAACCGCTCAGACGGCTGGTTCGATGATTGCCCGACATGCGGCAGCCCAAGGGTTTCTAAAACCTGTTGTTCGTCTTTTGGCCATTCGAACCGCTGCCAAAGATTTACCGGAATATGCCCAAGGCCCTGACGTTCAATAACCTCGTCTAGCGTTTCACGTACATGCGCGACAAAGCTATCGTCATTTTCGGCCCATTTGGCACCTCGAACAAACGCCACCATCCCATTTTCAAGACGGTACAGCTGCGTGTATTCGGGCAGATGGTGAAATGCATCCCGGCTGATGGCCTGATAATCTTCGCTCGTCAGACGCAAATCCATCGGGATATCCAGAATGCCAAGGTGTGGCTTTTTACCATTGGCGGAATGCTTGTGAAGACGATCTATAAAACGGCTAAGCGGGACGGCTGGTTTGGCGGCAGGAATAGTCATTCGGCGATCCTGATCTTAAGGCAAGATCGCGATCCTGACAGTCATTTATTAACTAAATCTAAAGCCACATACCATCGCATAGTTTTGCATCTACCATTTGGGATATTCTTGCGAATAAGGTATGTATTTCCGATGGGGCGCCGATTGGCTTACCGTCCAGCGTAGCCACCCGCCTTAATCCCTGCAACGCGTTGACCGTAAACAGAAAATCCATGTCGCCAAGTTCATCGGGTGACTTCGCTTCAAAACCAACATCAACTCTGTTGGCGCGCGCCAAATTAATCACAAATGTACGCGCCAAGCCGCACAAAATTCCGGTTGCGGCATCCGGCGTCCAAAGAACGCCGTCCTTAATACCAAACAGGTTGGCAATTGTGGTTTCGGCCACGGATCCATCCACCGACAGGATCAAGGCATCATCACCACCCGCCTGATCGGCTTCCTGTTTGGCGACGATATTATCAAGATAGTTCAGACTTTTGATTGTCCCTGCCACAGACCAGGGATTGCGGCGAATTTTTTGCGCTGTAATCAGCCGCAATCCGTCCGACGTTGCAGCCGGGGCAAAGGGCGCAACCGTAATCAATACCGTTGGTGTCGGTGTTTCTGGCGGTAACAAACCGCGTGGGCCACTGCCCCGTGACACCGATATTCGAACAACCGCACTGCTTAAATCTGCCTGCGTACAAAGCTTTGCGACAATCGCCGTAACATCTGCTTGGGCTGGCAACAGGTTTGCAGGCAGGCCAACCATATCGGCATGTTTGGCCAACCGTTCCATGTGCGCTGGCAGCCACGCGACCACACCGCGATGGGCACGCATGGTTTCAAAAAAGCCATCGCCCAGCAAAAAACCGCGATCGGTTACCGCAACAACCGCATCATCAGCATTTTGGTATTCACCGTTTAGCCAGACGTGCATGACTGCTCACCCTTTGCTTCCTTAAACGCTGCTGCCAGTTTAAGGAAATTGGCCAACAAGTCATGCCCCTGCTCTGTCAAAACGGCTTCTGGATGAAATTGCACGCCATAAATTGGCAGTGATGCATGGGCAAATGCCATCACTTCCCCCTCTGGCCCGGTGGCGGTCTGTTCCAGGGTTCCGTCACCAGGAAGATCGACGATTAACGAATGATACCGCGTCACCGACAATGGCTGCTTTAACCCGGCAAACAAGCCATCACCATCATGCTTAATATCAGATGTCATACCATGCACCGGACGTGATGCCCGGCGCACTTTGCCCCCAAAAGCCTGCGCAATCGATTGGTGCCCCAAACAGACACCCAGCATCGGAAAATCCCCCGCCAGATCACGGATCAGCGCAAGACTATTACCTGCCTCATCCGGTCCGCACGGTCCGGGGGAAAACACCAGGGCATCCGGGCCTAACGCCCGCACCATGTCGGCGGTAATCTCGTCATTTCGAACGACCTGAACATCTTGATCAAGCTCACGCAGGTAGCGCGCAAGATTGAACACGAACGAATCATAATTATCGATCAGCAGGATCATGGCGCAATCCCCAGTGCTTCAAACACTTTGGCCGCCTTGACCATGGTTTCGTCGTATTCATGCCCCGGCTCGCTATTGGCAACGATACCGCCGCCCACGTTAAAGGCCAGTTTGCCCTTATTCATGCAAATGGTTCGAATGGCGATGTTGGTGTCCATAGCACCATCAAACCCGATATAACCAATGGCGCCGCAATACGCACCGCGGGTGGTTTGCTCAAGTTCAGTGATGATTTCCATGGCACGTATTTTCGGTGCCCCGGTGATTGACCCGCCCGGAAAACACGCCGCCAAAAGATCAATCGCATTTGCGCCATCGGCAAGTTCACCAGTCACTGTCGACACCAAATGATGCACATTGGCATAGCTTTCCAGCGCACAAATTGCAGGCGTCTTCACCGAATGCGGCTGACACACTTTGGAAAGATCATTCCGCAAAAGATCAACAATCATAACGTTTTCTGCACGATCTTTTGCAGACCACATTAATTCTTGTGCAAGTTCCGCATCTTGAACCGGCATCTCGCCGCGCGGACGGGTTCCCTTGATCGGTCGGGTTTCAACATGCCCGTCTGTGACCTTTAAAAATCGTTCTGGTGAATTCGACAGAACCGCAACATCTCCGAAATTCAAAAACGCCCCGAACGGTGCCGAACTTACCGACGATAGACGCCGATACATCGCAAAACGTTGCGGGATATTATCGGCCGCGTATTCCGCCCGGAAACTTTGCGACAAGTTCGCCTGAAAAATATCGCCCGCATAAATGTAATCAATCACCGTCTGAACAGACTGCTGATAAGCATCCCGATCAAAGTTGGATGCCCACCCCATCACATCGGGCTGATGCGGAACATCGGGAATATCAGAAAGCGGCCGCGCCAATCGAAGATATTTGCGCATCATGGCCAACCGGACTGCCGCCCTGTGATCTCTTTCTTCCGGGGTCTGTTCAGGCATGCCGGTGGACACCAGCCACATCCGGCGCTGCTTTAAATCAAATGCAATCACCAGATCGTAAATGCCAACCGCCATATCGGGCATGTCCAGCCAATCTTGGCTGGCAACGGGCAGTTTTTCGGTCTGGCGGGCTAATTCATATCCGAAATAGCCAACAGCGCCGCCCTGAAACGGTGGCAGGTCATCACGGGGTTCTTGCTGATAGCGCGCCATAAGGTCGGCTAAAACGTCAAACGGATTGCCGGGTACGGGGAAACCATCCAGCTTCACCTGCCCGTTCTTTGCCGTCAGCTTATGGAACGGTGATACCGCGATATAGGAATACCGATCCCTGTCCCCGGAATCGAGGAACTGGCTGTCGGCATACGGCGCAAACGCACTGTAAGCATCGACCGGTTCAATAAAGGGGCATTCTTCAATCAACATGGGCAAAGCCGTCTTGCGCGGTGATGGGCCAAAGATCGACGCAGCGCCCGCTTTCGGGCGAACAGCGTCAACCATTTGCATAAGGTTGGCGACAATCTAAGCGATTCGGGATCATCACGGGGAAGATTTTTATCTGCCCCGACATGGCATTAATTTCGCCCAATAAAAAAGGGCCAACCACTTGGATTGACCCTTAATTTTAGTGCATTTTCGGCAACGGGTTACATTGCGGCAATACGTTCATAAGCTTCATTGAGTTTGGCAAGCGTATCTTTTGCTTCCTCAAGTTTGGCTTTTTCCGTTGCGACAATGTGATCCGGGGCGCGGCTGACGAAGTTTTCATTCGACAGCTTGCCTTCCTGACCCTTGATGTATTTGGCTTTGCCCTGGATTTCTTTTTCCAGACGGGACTTTTCCGCCGCCACATCAATGAAATCAGCAACCGAGACAAACACCGTCACACCGTCAACGACGGTCTGAATAGCACCCTTGGCAATGGCTTCGACGTCGCCCTGCCCTTTGAACGCGATATCAGCCACACGTGCCAGACGCTTAACTTGTGCTTCTTGGGCGGTAACGGCCGCCTTCATCGCATCGGTCGCATCCACCAGATAGATCGGAACTTCTGCCGACGGCGGCACATTCATTTCTGAACGCACACCACGGATATCCCCAATCAGACGGATCGACAGATCAACTTCTGCCTCGGCAGCGCGATCAATCAACGCGTCGGCAAATTTCGGATAGCTTTCTGACATCAGCATGTTGGCGCGATTGTCGGAAATCTTTTCCCAAAGTTCTTCAGTGATGAACGGCATGATCGGATGCAGGATCAACAAAATCTGGTCCAAAACCCACGCCGTTACAGCGCGAATTTCCGCCTTGGCTTCTTCGTCCTCACCCATCAGAACCGGCTTGGCCAGTTCCAGATACCAGTCACAGAACGCGCCCCAAACAAACTGATAGGCGCTGCTTGCAGCATCGTTAAAGCGATAGGTTTCAATGCCCGTCGCAACCGATTTGGACGCTTCAACCGTTTTCCCAACAATCCAACGACCCAAGGTCGATTTCACATTGGCCGGATCAAAACCATCAACCGGTTTGCATTCATTCATCTCGGCAAAGCGGGCTGCATTCCAAAGCTTGGTCGCGAAGTTGCGATAGCCTTCGACACGGGATGCGGCAAGTTTGATGTCACGACCCTGTGCGGCAAGTGCCGTCAGGGTAAAGCGCAATGCATCACAGCCATATTCGTCGATGATCTCCAATGGATCGATGACGTTGCCCTTGGATTTGGACATTTTCTGGCCGTGTTCATCGCGCACCAGCGCATGGATATAGATATCCTTGAACGGGATTTTACCGTCCATGAAGTGCATACCCATCATGATCATCCGGGCAACCCAGAAGAAGATGATGTCAAAACCGGTCACCAACACGTCACCCGGATAATATTTATCCAGTTCCGGGGTCTGTTCAGGCCAGCCAAGTGTTGAATACGGCCACAATGCCGACGAGAACCACGTATCAAGAACGTCGGTTTCCTGGGTCAGTTCAACGTCTTTGCCGTAATGGGCTTTGGCGGCTGCAATGGCTTCTTCTTCGGTTTCTTCAACAAAGAACTCACCATCCGGGCCGAACCATGCCGGGATGCGATGTCCCCACCACAGCTGGCGTGAAATACACCACGGCTGAATGTTGCGCATCCACTCGAAATAGGTGTTTTCCCAGTTTTTGGGCACAAAGCGAATACGACCATCTTCAACGGCTTCGGTGGCTGGTTTTGCCAGAACTTCGGCGTTCACAAACCACTGGTCGGTCAGATACGGCTCGATGACGACGTTCGAACGGTCGCCATACGGCACCATATGAACGGTGTCTTCGATTTTCTCAAGCAGGCCAAGCTCGTCCATCTTGGCAACAAGAAGCTTACGTGCCTCAAACCGGTCAAGGCCGCGATATTCTTCGGGTGCTTCGTCGTTGATGCGCGCATGGTCATCAAGAATGTTGATCTTTTCCAGACCTGCACGTTTGCCGACTTCAAAGTCATTGAAATCATGGGCCGGGGTAATTTTAACCGCACCCGATCCTTTTTCCGGATCGGCATATTCATCGGCAACGATTTTAATCCGACGGCCAACAATCGGCAGGATGCAATATTTTCCAACAAGGTCTTTGTACCGCTCATCTTCGGGATGAACAGCAACACCGGTATCACCCAGCATGGTTTCCGGGCGCGTCGTCGCAACGGTGATGAACTCACCCTCACGGCCTTCGATCGGATACTTAAAGTGCCAGTAATGACCTTTAACTTCTTTCTGAACGACTTCAAGATCGGAAATCGCGGTCAAAAGTTTCGGATCCCAGTTGACCAAGCGCTTATCGCGGTAAATCAGGTCCTGTTTGTGCAACGTCACGAAAACTTTGCGAACAGCGGCTGAAAGCCCCTCGTCCATGGTGAACCGTTCGCGGTCCCAATCCGGGGATGCGCCAAGGCGCCGCAGTTGGTTGGTGATCGTACCGCCCGACTGCTCTTTCCATTCCCAGACTTTTTCGACAAACTTTTCGCGGCCCAAATCATGGCGCGTAACGTTCTGTTCGCCAAGCTGGCGTTCGACAACCATCTGGGTTGCGATGCCGGCGTGGTCGGTACCGGGCTGCCACAGGGTATCCTTGCCGTTCATACGGTTATACCGCACAAGAATGTCCTGAAGCGTAAAGGTCAGCGCATGCCCCATATGGAGGCTGCCGGTCACGTTGGGCGGCGGCATCATGATGACATAGGGATCGGCCTTTGACGGCGTGTCACAGGCAAATGCCCCTGACTGTTCCCATTTTTTATAAAGCCTGTCTTCAACTTCGGCCGGGCTGTAGGTCTTCTCCAACATGGTCTTTTGTCCGCTGCGGGTTTTCATCAATCTTAAAAGAAAAAAGCGGCGCACCGTGGGGCGCGCCGCTTAAATTCGAATGTCGGCTCGCCTACAGGTCTTCGGCGCGGCTCACAATCCGCTCGATTTCCTTTTTCACAAGGCGTTCGATCATATAGGGCAGGTTTTCGTCAAGCCATTCCTTAAGAAGCGGGCGCAACATATCGCGCACCAAATCTTCAAGGGTAATGTGGCCAGCATTCAGGCCAAGGGCAACTGCGCGTTTCTTTGCAACAGCTTGCGCCAGTTCCGAAATCGTCCCGGTCGCAGATGATTCCGTCATATTGGAAATAAGCGGCTCTTCATCTTCTTCGTCGTCATAGACAGCCGGGATAGCCGGTTCTGGCTCTGGTGCTGGCTCTTCAAATTCGTCTTCAATCGGCTCTGGTGCCGGTTCTTCCTCAAGCGGAGTCTCATCGAAATCGAGCATATCGTCGAGCTCAAGCTCTTCTTCAGGCTCGTCAAGTTCCAGCTCTTCGGGTTCTTCGTCGAACTCAAGCTCTTCTGGCTCTTCATCAAGAACGAGTTCGTCGATTTCTTCCTCAGGTTCCGGCTCCGGCGCGGGGGCCGGTTCGGGCTCGGGTTCTGGTTCCGGCTCTGGCGCTGGTTCAGGCGCGGGTTCCTGCTTTTTCTCTTCATCGCCTTCATCAGCAAGAATTTTGCGGATGGACTGGAGGATATCCTCCATTGAAGGTTCTTGTTGCCCGTCACTCATAATTAAACTTCCGCACTAGTGTCATTACCCAGACCAACCCGTCCCCTGTTTTGGGATGGAATACGGTTCATATTCCATCCCAATGTCTAACAGGTCAGTCGGTTCCCCACCACTGGTCCTTGACTTTATTATAGTTGGACTCAGTGTCGTATACTTCCACTGGAAGGCCAAGAACCTGCGCATTCAATGCGCCCATCGCGGCCTTTACCTGAAACTCTGCCACCGCCGCATCACGACGCGATCCGACAAGGTTCACACGTGCCTGCAACAGTTCCTGTTCCTGATCAAGAACATCAAGAACGGTACGCGACCCAACAGAAGCTTCACGCTGCACACCGTCAAGTGCGACTTCCGCGGACGAAACCTGTGCCTGTTGTGATTCGATACTTGCACGTGCCGTTACAAGGGTTTCCCAAGCGCTGGTGGCATTTTCGATCACGGCACGGCGTGCTTCATCAACCTGAATGCGCGCCTGTCCTGCCGTTTCCTTTGCCGCCCGAACCGAAGAATACACCGCACCCTGCTGATAAAGCGGGACCGAAACCGATGCGATGATATCCGCACTGTCGGTGGTCATATCTTCGTTCGATGCTTCATGCGTACGGTCAACACCGGCCGAAAGCTTAACTTCCGGATACAAGGATCCTTCGTTCACACGAATATCGGATCTTGCGGCTTGTTCGGTATACATCGCCTGCAAAACTTCCGGATGTTGATCCTGGGCAATTGCCAAAACGTCGGCAATGCTGGTCGGCAAACCGATAAGCGGGTTCGGAATTTCAAGATTGGCGGGCGGATTACCCACCAGTCGTTCGTATTGCGCCCGCGTATTGGCCAACGCACCCTGTGCTGAAATCAGGTCGGCTTTCGACCCGGCAAGGCGTGCTTCGGCCTGCGAAACGTCCGTACGGGTGACTTCACCCACTTCGAAACGATCACTGGTCGCCTGAAGCTGACGGTCAAGAACACGCGTGTTGTTCTGATTAAGCTCAACAACAGCCATATCGCGCAGCACATTGAAATACGCCGTTGCGACGTTCAACAATACATCCTGCTCGGTCTCGCGAAGGGCCGCACGTTGCGCCAAAACCCGCGCTTCTGCACGATCTGTCTGGGCAACAGTTCTGCCACCGCGATAGATCGGCTGCGTCACATTAAGACCAACGGTATAAGGTGTAAGGCTGTTATCGGTATCAACACCATTTACCTCGGTGCTGTTTTCACGGAATCCCGCGTCACCATTCAAGGTAACACTCGGACGCCAGTTTGACAGAGCCTGCGAAATTTCTTCATCGGTCGAACGCAATGCGGCACGACCGGCTTCAAGTGTCGGGTTGCTCTGGTATGCCTTAATAAGAGCGTCCTCAAGGCTTTCTGCAGAAGCACCTTGGGCAACCAATCCGCCGGTTGCCAGTATACTGCAGGTCAGCAAGAACCGTTTTATCATTTATCTACCCTTGTAAAATCCTACACCAAGTCCCGACCCCGGCGCAGTTTCACGTATGGTAACGACGGAACGAAAATTTTCCAACAAAAGAGGCATTTGCACTTAAAAAAAAGTCATCAGCCTATTTTCACCATCGTCGCGACCATCAATCATAGCGCGTCATATCTGGTTCCACTTCAAGCGCCCAGATATCTATACCGCCCGTAACATTAAAAACATCTTTAAATCCGCATTGTTCAAGAAGCATCCCCGCATGGCGACTGCGAACGCCATGATGACAAATCACCGCAAGCGGCAATTCTGGGCTTAACTCCCCGACCCTGCCATGCAATTCCGATAATGGAATATGCCGGGCACGATCAATCATGCAGATTTCGACTTCCCAATCTTCACGTACGTCCAACAAGGCCAAAGGCTGCGTTCCCGAAAGACTGGCAGCAAGTTCTCGACAACTGATGTCTCGGACCATTCTTTAAACCTGTTACACCATACGCAAAGAAGAAGATGCCCGACCAAAAGCCGGGCATTTCGAACCGAAAATCAGAACACAAAGCTTTCGCTTGGTTCAAATCCCGGAAGATACGGAATGTTGGCATCGAACAAATCGCGATGACCAATAACGCCGTTCTCACGTTCGTACAAACGTGCGATCCCGACTTTTCCTTCCTCACGGATAACCGCCAAAAGACGACCACCTTCTGAAACCTGCTCAAGCACAGCCGCCGGTACTTCCGTCACTGCGCCATCAAACACAATCACATTATATGGGGCTTGCTTGGCATAGCCCTGGGCCAAATCACCTTCGACGACAATCACGTTATCGTAATTGACACTCTGGAAGGTGGCTTCGGCCGCAGCCGTCATGTCCTTGTCGCTTTCAACAGCAACAACCGTCTCAGCAACGCGCGACAAAAGTGCCGCGCCATAACCGTAACCGGCACCAATAATAAGGGCGACATCCGTTTCGGCAATTTCGGCGCTCTGCATCAGGCGCGCGATAACCATCGGCTCCATTGCATATCGGCCGCCGCCAACAGGAATATCTTCGTCTACATAGGCAACGCCGCGTTTTGCTTCGGGCAGGAACAGTTCGCGTGGAACTTCCTCCATCGCAGCGATGACCAAGGGGTCGGTAACCTTGTTGGTCCGAACCTGATTTTCCACCATGTTATGGCGCGCGATTTGGTAATCCATGTTTATCTGACCTGAAAGTTCTCGCGAGAAAAACACCGCAGCCATCTTCATTGTCCCCAAAGGCGCCTGCGATCATTGCCCTGTTTATAGTCAGCACATAAGCACCTGACAACATCCGATCAATGGCAAAGCGTTAAATGCGCAATAAAAACGACAATATACCCCCACCCCAACGCGCCTGACGTTCATTCGAGGACCTCAATTTCAAAAAACCGGCTTGTAACGCGTGGCGCAAAAATCAGCACATCTCCCCTGCTGCATCCATAAAGTGTGATGCAAAATATAGCATTGTCAGTCTTGTAAAGCGTTTGGAAGGCAACAACATGACCAACTGAGCGCAACCTTGGGGTTTATTGCGCCGACCCTATTAACCAAAGGGAACTCGGGATTTTCAGCCAATAGAGAGCATAAGCTTAGAAAACCGTTCAGTTGATCTATTGAACCGCCTAGACGGAAGATGATTAGTAAGGGGCATCCAAACCATGCGTGACAATGGTCCGGTGACAAACCGCGAAGTCGTAATGAAGGACAAGGATATCCTTGTTTCCGGGACAGATACCGGGGGTCGCATCAGATTTACGAATAAATCCTTCGTCGATATCAGTGGCTTCACCGAAGATGAATTAATCGACTCTCCGCATAACCTTGTGCGTCACCCCGATATGCCAAAGGAAGCATTCGCCAACCTTTGGGAAACCATCAAGGCTGGCCTTCCATGGCAAGGTTTTGTCAAAAACCGCGCCAAAAATGGCGATCATTATTGGGTGCGGGCCAACGTCACCCCCGTTATCAATGACGGCACCGTTGAAGGATATGTTTCCATTCGCACAAAACCGTCTGAGGCGGAAAAACAACGTGCAGAACACGTCTATGCGGACCTTCGCAACGGCAAGGCACAAAATATCGGCCTCGAACAAGGCGAGATTATCGCAACCGGCCCCGCCGCAAAGTTCTCTAATTTCTTTTCTAGTATTAAAGGCAGCCTCGCCCTTGCATTCGGCGCTTTGGTTCTGCTCATCCTGATCATCGGCCTTTACGGTCTTTGGGGGGAATACAAAACCGAAAAGTCACTGATTAACCTGTATGAACAGCGTGTTCGCCCGCTTAATATGCTGAAACAAATTTCGGACGATTATGCGATCACGATCGTCGACGCGACCCACAAAGTCCGAAACGGCAACTTCACGTGGCAGCAAGGCATTGAAAACCTTGGCACCGCCCAAAACCGCATTGCCGAAAACCTGACCAAGTACCTTTCCCATGACATGGGCCCAAAAGAAAAACCAATCGTTGCGGAAATCCAGCAGATTCTACCTGCTGCAGATGCGCTGGTTGCCCGCCTTAAAACAATCTTTGAAAACGAAGACACCGCTGCCCTAGAAGCTGTGATTCGCGACGAGCTTTATCAAACAATTGATCCCATGACGGGACTTATTGGCAACCTGTCGGTTCTTCAGAACGAATTGGCCGAAAAAAATATTGAGGTAGCAAAAGCAAGCTTTGTCTTCACCGCTATTTTTCAAGCCGTCCTCATCACGCTCGCAATCGCCTTTGGCATATTATTTACCGCCTTGATGGTCCGAAAGCTCCGTCGTCCTCTTGCGGCGATGGAAGTGCACTTTGATGCCATTGCCCGCTCAGACACCACCCACGTCATTGACCTTCCGAAAATCCCGGACTTTAAACCCGCGACCCAGCAGCTCCGTGCTTTGCATGCAAAAATTTGTTACGCCAAGCTTGAGCGCGAAGAGAACGAGCTAAGAGCGAACTCTCAACGTGTGGGTGCGCTGCGCGGTCTTGCCGAAACCGTCGAAAAAGAACTGCAACGCGTGGTGCAATCCATTATTGATCAGACACGCCGCCTAAATGATTCAGCCAGCGACATGGCGGGATCGTCTGAACGTGTCTCGCACAACTCCGAAAGTGTGGCCGCCGCCGCCCACGAAGCTTTGGCAAATGCTGAAACCGTTTCTGGCGCGTCCGAAGAACTCGCTGCCTCCATCCGCGAGATCACCCGCCAAATTGAAGAAGCCACCACTCTTACCGCTGAGGCAAATCAGGCAGGTGAAACCGCCGAAACAACCGTAAGCTCGCTTAAAGACAGTGTTGACCGCATCGGCGAGGTTGCCGAGCTGATTGGCGACATTGCCGCCCAAACCAACCTTCTTGCGTTAAACGCCACAATCGAAGCTGCACGCGCCGGTGACGCGGGCAAGGGTTTTGCTGTCGTCGCACAAGAGGTCAAAAACCTGGCCAACCAAACGGCCAAATCAACCGATGAAATCACCCGTCAACTCGGTGAAATTCAAAATGTCACCGGCTCTGTGGTTTCTACGGTACAGCAGATGACCGAAAGCATTCGCCGCGTTGACGAAGTCGCATCCAACGTCGCGGTTAATGTCCGTCAACAAGATGACGCAACGCAGGAAATTGCCCGCAACGTCGTCCAAACAGCCGAAGCATCCAACGAAGTAACCGAAAAAATCGGCAATGTGGCCAGCGAAGCCGAGGACAATCTGGCACGTTCGGCAGAAATGAACAAAATCGCAGAAGAAGTTGATGTCAGCATTGCAGAACTTCGTGAAACGCTTGTTCGAATCGTCCGCACGGCAACACCGGAAGTCAACCGCCGCGGCGACCCACGCTTTGACGTTCAGCTTCCTGTGACGCTGACCATTGGCAGCACGTCGATTAAAGGCGAGACGATTGACCTTTCAAAAGGTGGCACGAAAGTAAACCTTACCGACGAAATCCCGAAAGGCGCGAAAGGCCAAATTAAAATCGAAGGCCCGAACGTTACCCTTCCGTTCGAAGCCGAAAACGTGCTGAGCACCATCGCCAATCTTGATTTTGGTCCGAACACCGAACGCGAAGAAAAACTTGGACCTTGGCTAAAACAGCGTTTTGGCGACAAAGCCACGGCGTAAACCACAACCGTCACGCAATATGACGCAGCCTTTCAAACCGTCCGGGATTGCTTTCCGGGCGGTTTTTCGTGTTTTGGGTATAAAATCAACACGCTGGTCAAAAAATGTCGAATTGGGTGCTTGACGGGTCAGGTTCTATAGGGCTATACACCCGCCAGCCAACGCGAAGGCGCGATGGCGGAGTGGTTACGCAGAGGACTGCAAATCCTTGCACGCCGGTTCGATTCCGGCTCGCGCCTCCACTGATCCGGCATAGCTCAGTTGGTAGAGCAAATGACTGTTAATCATTGGGTCGCAGGTTCGAGTCCTGCTGCCGGAGCCAAAAAACCCTGGAACTTTGTTCCGGGGTTTTTTGCTTTTTGGCCCAAACAAACAACAGCCGACAAAATCAAATCCCACAGGACCAAATCCGGTCGCCTCGACTTTATCCGCCACCATAATATCGGTTTGCAGGAATAGTTCGGCACGCACATACCTTTAAAGTGGGCTTTGCATTCGTCATGACGTTGGCGATGCCCCTCACCGCCTGATTTTGCCAACGATCGCATCACAATCGTTTCGCAACCCAACCCCATTTTCGACCGACCGCATTTAAAGCCCAAACCTAGTAAAGCGTAATCCCCCTCAACCACACTTCCACATATAAACGTCAACGGATTAACCCCAACGCGCCAGACACTTGAAAATTCTCGAAAACTCAAAAAATTGGTCATTTTTTCGCAAAAAAGGTCTTGCGGGGTTTCAGTGGTTTGATTATACACCTGCCACGCGCTTCGAACGGGGCGCACTACCTGATCCGGCATAGCTCAGTTGGTAGAGCAAATGACTGTTAATCATTGGGTCGCAGGTTCGAGTCCTGCTGCCGGAGCCAATTTAAAAGGGGCCGAACATTTTGTTCGGTCCCTTTTGCTTTTAGCCCTCCTGACTGTTGAAGGCCCACCATCATGAAAACAGCGAAAATCGAATTGCGTGAAGTCAAACTCGGCACGTTGTCTGGTGCCAGTCAGGGCTGGTTGATTATCGGTGAAGATGACGTCATTCACGGAATGGCCCACCCGATTGATGGCGACCTGTTTACCATTTCATCGACGACCGATCCGCGCATTCAGGCATTTGGCTGGTGCCCGATGTTTGACAGCCTCGCCCACATTCAGAACGATCTTGAAATCGCCCTGGCGATGAAAAGTGCGGCCGAAGTCGAAGAATGGCTCGAACAATCCGAACGCTATGACGATGACAGCCATCAGGGCCACCTGCACTAACCTGCACGACCACGTCTATGCTTTTGAGACGCGGCGAAGCGGTGCTTTGCACATAAGTTATGTGACACTTGCATAAAAACTTCGCCGCCTCAGTGCTTTATTGATGCAAAGCAAATCAATATAATTTGGCCTGACATACCATCCCGCAGCTGTAAGAATGGTGTTGGACGCTATCACGTCAACCTTGCACGTGATATCTACTGACGCATCGAACCGGCCCAGACATAACGCGGGAACACGGCCATGAGCACGATCAACCTCGACCATCTTTTCAAACCAAAATCCGTCGCCGTCATTGGTGCTTCGAACCGTCCACAATCCGTCGGACAGGTGATGATGCGCAACCTTCTGGCGGGCGGCTTCAAAGGGCCGATCATGCCCGTCAATCCGCACAGCGAGTCAATTGGCGGCGTATTGGCCTACCCCACCGTTGACAGCCTGCCGGTCACGCCAGAGCTTGCGGTCATTTGCGTGCCGCCAAAGGCGGTTGTACCGACCATGGAATGCCTTGCGGAAAAAGGATGCCTTGCCGCCATCGTTTTAACAGCAGGCCTTGGCGCAGAAGCCTATGACGACACGCGCTCGGTCAAGCAAGCAATGCTCGACATCGCAGCAGCTCATAAAATGCGCTTATTGGGACCAAACTGTCTTGGCCTTATGGTGCCGGGCATCGGCCTCAACGCCAGCTTTAGCCACCAAAGCATCGAAAACGGTAAAATCGCCTTTGTCTCGCAATCGGGTGCGCTCTGCACGGCTGTACTTGACTGGGCAGCGGCCCGCGGGATCGGCTTCTCGCACTTCATCTCCCTGGGCGAATGTGACGACGTCGATTTTGGCGATGTGATTGACTATCTTGGTTCTGATCCGCAGACCCGCGCGATCATGCTCTATATCGAATCCATTCACGAACGCCGCAGCTTTATCTCTGCTGCGCGCGCCGCATCGCGCAACAAACCAATCCTCTGCATTAAATCCGGTCGCTTTGCCGAGGGTGCCGCCGCCGCCGCGTCCCATACCGGCGCGCTGGCCGGGGCCGATGATGTATTTGATGCTGCTATCAAACGTGCCGGCGTGCTGCGCGTTTACACTGTCAGCGAAATGTTCTCTGCTGCCGAAACACTGTCGCGTATGCGTCCGTTCCGTGGTGACAAGCTTGGTATTGTGACCAATGGTGGCGGTATCGGGGTTTTGGCGGTTGATGCCCTGATCGAACGTAACGGCCATCTGGCAGAATTAAGCGACGATACCATTGGCGCCCTGAACAAGGTCCTGCCAACCACATGGTCGCATTCCAACCCGGTCGATATTATCGGGGATGCACCCGGTGACCGCTACGCCAAGACGATTGATTGCGTTTTAAAAGACAACAATATCGACAGCCTGCTGGTCATGCACGCCCCAACCGCGATCACCGATCCGGTCGAAGTTGCCCAGGGCGTGATTGACGTCATTAAAACCAGCAAGAAAAACATCCTGACCAACTGGGTCGGTGAAGCCACGGTGGCCGAAGCACGCAACATGTTCTATGCCGCAGGTATTCCGACCTATCGCACGCCGGAAAACGCCGTGGCTGCGTTCCAGCACATGGTCAATTACCGCAAATTACAAGACCTGCTGATGGAAACGCCGCCATCGATGCCACGCGATTTCACCCCGCAGATCGACAAAGCGCGCGAAATCATTCACACCGCCATTCATGCTGGCCGTGACATGCTCACCGAACCCGAAGCCAAGGCGGTTCTGGAATGCTATGGCATCCCAACGGTGAAAACATTGGCCGCAAGCTCTGTCGACGAAGCGGTGCGCATTGCCGATGAGATTGGCTATCCGGTGGCGCTTAAAATCCTGTCTGATGACATCAGCCATAAGTCAGATATCGGTGGCGTTGCCCTTAACCTTGATAGCGCCGATGAAGTCAAAAATGCCGCCACCAAGATGCTGCGCAATGTCGAAAAGGTCTATCCCGATGCCCGGGTGCGCGGCTTTACCGTTCAGGAAATGGTCAAACGGTCCGGCGCACGCGAACTGATTGTCGGCATGACCACGGACCCGATTTTCGGTCCGGTGATCTTGTTCGGCCATGGCGGGGTTGAGGTCGAAGTCGTGCGTGACCGTGCGATGGCCTTGCCACCCTTAAACATGAAGCTCGCCCGCGAACTTGTTGAAAGCACACGGATTTACAACCTTCTCAAAGGCTACCGTGATGTGCCGCCGGTCAATCTTGAAGACCTCTATATGACGCTGGTCAAGCTTTCACAGCTTGTGGTGCATCTTGGCGAAGTGCTTGAACTTGATATGAACCCGCTTCTTGCTGACAAGGATGGCGTGATCGCCCTTGATGCCCGCATCAAGGTCACCCCAAAAGTCATCAGCGACGATAAACGCCTGGCCATTCATCCTTATCCGCGCCACCTGAAAAAGGAACTGGTGCTGGATGATGGCACCACCTATTTGCTGCGCCCGATCAAACCCGAAGATGAACCGGCCCACTACCAGTTCATGTCCAAACTGACCCCTGAAGACATTCATTTCAGGTTCTTCGGATCTGTGCGCGAATTGCCGCATTCGGAAATGGCCCGACAGACCCAGCTTGATTATGACCGTGACATGGCCTTTCTTGCCATCGTACCAAGCGGTCCTGAACAAGGCCAAATCCACGGCATGGTGCAGGTGGTGATTGACCCGAACAATGAACATGCCGAATACGCTGTCATGGTTCGGTCCGACATTAAGGGACGCGGCCTTGGCCGGGTTCTGATGGAACAAATGATCGAATTCTGCCGCCGCAAAGGCACAGAAACCTTCATCGGTCAGGTCCTGCCCAATAATCGGCGCATGCTGACCTTGTGCGAAAAACTCGGCTTTAGCCGCAAATACCTCGCCGACGAAGAAGTCTTCGAAGTCACCCTGCCCTTGCAGCGCGACCCGGACTAAATGAACCTCGACCAAACACAAAAGCCCGGCAATCCTGCCGGGCTTTTTGCGTATTATGTTTTATCACGGGCGCGAGGATGCCGTTTTGCAGGCTTGGCTTTCTAAGACACCAACTTGCTGCGGATATCGGCCAGTGCCTTTTCCGGATCGATGCCCTTTTCGTTCAGCGTCTGAACTGCTTCGCTTTCGATCTGGCGCAATTCACCAAGGGTCGTTTGCACGTCTTCAAGCTGTTGTTCCAACTCGGAAATGCGACGGCGACCAACCAGCATTAAGTGCGCAAGCTGTTCGGTTCGGGTACGATCCGCGTCATAAAGGTCGATATATTCCTTGATGTCTTCTAGTGAAAACCCAAGGCGTTTTCCGCGCAACACAAGCATCAAGCGCGCACGATCACGGTAATTATACACACGCGTCGCACCGGCACGCTGGGGTGCCAAAAGACCCTTGGTTTCGTAAAAACGGATTGCGCGCGGGGTGATGTCGAACTCTTCGGCCAGCTCGGTAATACTGTAAAGTTTATCGTTCATGATTTTTCTTGTTTGTTAAATGCGATATCGCACCATCGCAACATTCAGACAGGTCAGTCAATATATTTACGCTAACGTCACCATAAACCATCCCTATCGCAAGCTGACGACAACGTCGTAAAACCACCTACCCATGCCCTACCCGCATCAAAACATTGGTGTTTTTAAATCAGACTTCGAATGTAGTCCAAATCCGTCGGCACAAAATCTGGCCCCATAAATTGCCGTCCGCTGGTGATTGCACCGGGCCAACGGTCTGCCGGGCTTGTCCAAACCGTCCCATCTGGCATCGGGATCGCAAAATCCGCCTCATAAGGCACCTGATAGGCGCTGCGCAGGTTAAACCGCCCGGCTAAGCCGCTCTCGAACAACGGTGTTTGCGCCGGCCGTGGATCGTGAAGCACGTCTGGATAGCGATCAAAAACGGCGGGATAGGTCGGATGATTTGCCAGATCGCCGGAAAATGTAACGGGTAAAGGCGGTACTGCCGACAGGCGCAAGCCATCTGCATCCCCGAAAAACGGCTGATCTGCTGGCATAAAGTCAGTTGGCAATGTCGATGGATCGGCGTGTTCGATTGCGTTACGCGCATTGATCAGGCCGCGTGTGGTACCCTTTTTGATGTATTTCTGACGCAGGAAAAAGCTGTTGTGAAAACAGGCGGAAACAAAGTCTGGCTGCGGCACTGAGCCGCCCTTGCCCAGCTTAAACACAGCCCCACCATTATACTCATCGCCTTCTGGTCCTGGGCGGCTATCGAACCAGCAGATATTACCAAAATAGTACCAAAAACCGCCACGCACCCCATCCTGCGAGAACAGCTTGTGGCAGTTATAAAACCGGTTTCGCCCGATCCACCAGCCAACAGCGGTTGCTTCTGGCTCGACCGGATTATCGCGTATATAGCTGAAACTATTATCAAAAATTCGGACGTCTCGGTTAAATGTGCCGATGGGGGCGCTTAGATTCTCCGATGAGACATCCATGCGAATACCGTTATAGCAATCGCGAATATCATTGCGCGCAATCAGGACATTTCCGCTGATGTCATCGGCGCCGAAAAACGCGCCATTCAGATATCGAAACGGTGCCTTTCCATCCGGGTGACGGTCGCCGTCATGGATGTCATCCCACCGAATGCCCCGCCACATGGTTTCATCCTGCACCCAACGACATTGCGTGATTTCAATGGCTTGGGTCGCCATACCTGTTGCATAGAATGCATAGGTGCCGTCGGTGATATCTAGCCCGGCAAAGGAAAGAGCATGGCTGTTTTCGATATAAATCGCACTTGGCCACGACCGGCTGATCGACAGGTTTTCAATCCGGATATGAGCGACATTGATCAACTGAAAAGATGCGAAACGATCGCGGCCGGGATTATTCGCTGAAACTGAATAATCGGGGTTATTATTCGATGTGACCCGCACCCCGGTTTCACCCCGCAGAATGATCGGCGCGTCTTCGCAGCCAATGCGCGGGAATACCAATGGCGCGCAAAGGGTGTAATCACCGGCAATAAGACGGATCAGGTCACCGGGCATGCTTTCGCAGACGGCCTGCTGAAGGCTTTTTGTCGGACGCAGGGCTGCATCAATCCAGCATTCCTGCGCGTTTGGCGACACATATACAATCCTCATACAATATCCTTTTCCGCGCAAAAGCCTCTGATTTTGCTCGCACGATAGCGCAAAACCGAAAAATGCAAAATGTGCCGATGAAATCGTCGGTTAAAATCCGATTGTGAACCGTGATCGACGCAGCAGGCATCGTAGTTGTGATCATCGGTTTTCAGATGGGGTGGTTCAGAGGAATCTGTCAGATGAATTTGGGTGCGGCACAGCTTTGGTGGTGGGAGCATCTTTTGGGTCTGACGCAGACTTTTGCGAGCTGCCTGTGTTTGGGAGCTGATCCGCTATCGTTTTTACCGATTGCGGGCTTGTTAGAGCTAGACCTGATCGCCGCTTTCGACGGGCCATCGGCTGTGGTGGCTGTCGATAACGAAACGGTGCTGATGGGTCACGGGGGGATGGAAATGCTTGTGGCGATGGCGTGGATCGTCGGTTGCATGGTCGTGGGCGTGATCTGCGGCTTTGGCGGTGGATATTGCCGATGATTCTTGATGCGGGGCATTAAGAGTATGTGCGGTCGCATGTGTGCTGTCGGGGGCACGGCCATCAGCATCAGCATCAGCATCAGCATCAGGATCGACATGACCGTGGCTGTGGTGCGGGTCGGTGTGATCGTGCGGGTGGTCGTGCCAAAATCCCGGGTGGCTGTGATGAATGACCGTTGGATCGTTCGCAGGCCACGCGCGCAGGGCCAAAGCACCGCCGAACAGGGCCAAGCCGCCCGATACCCAAAAGGCCACGGATAGATCAAGCAAGCCACCGACCCAACCCACCACAGCATAGGCTACAAGCCAGCCGCCGTGCGATAGCGCGAAATTGGCGGCAAAGAACGCCGATCTGTCGCCCGGGGCAGCAGAGCGTTGCACGAGCCGACCGCCCGGGGTTTGGGCAAATGTCGTCCCCGCGCCGGCAATGGCCCAAAGGGCAGCATAAAACAGCACGCTTAAGACGTTCTGGCTGCGACCCGATGCGGTTTTTGGGCGTGCTTCTTTGAGTTGATCCAATGCAGATGTTTGGTCTGCTTCCTCAGCGCGATCCGACCCGGGTGTTGGGTATGTGGTAGCGGGATAATCCGATGCGGCGTTGCTGGAGGCAGCTTTGGCTTGGTCCAATGTGGATGTTTGGTCTGCGGCCTCAGCGCGGTCCGATCCGGGCGTTAGGTATGTGGCAGCGTGATAATCCGATGCGGCGTTTTGGTGTGCAGCGTCGGTTTGATCCAATGTGGATGTTTGGTCCTCGGTCCCAGTGCGATCCGGTCCGGGTTTTAGGAATGGCGCAGCGGTGTGGTCCGGTGCGGCGTTTTGCGATGCGGCAGCGGGCCGATAGAGCGCGGATTTTGCGTCCGTGAATGCAGTGCGATCCGATACCGGTTTTAGGTATGCGGGCGCTGGATGATCAGATGGCGATTTTTGGGATGCGGCAGTGGGGGAAACCGATTCTGCGTTTTGGGATGCGGTTTCGGGGTGATCGGATGAGGGTTTTAGATATGCTTCGGCCGCGTGATCTAATGCCAGTTGTAGGTGCGAGGCGGCGGGCTGACCTTGGGCAATCTCCCGTGCTGATCCCAAGGTGGCAGCGTGGTCTTGGTTGGTGTTTGGGTGTTCGTTGAGGTCAGAAACGAGATTGTGGTCGGAACGTACATTGCGATTAGAAGCGTGTTTTAGGTCGAAACTTTGGTTTTGGCTGGTGACGCCGTTTAAGTCCACATGTGGGCCAAGCTCGGTCATGGATGCCGTGCCGCCGATCAGCATCGCCAAAGCGGCGAGGAAGACACCTGAGAGCATCAAGCGGCGTTCGCCGAGGCGGTCAATGATCCGGGGGATTAGGAAGGCGGCGATCATGGACCCTGCCCCGGCACAGGCCAGAAAGGCGGTTGTCATCATGTCACTGCCGCCCAAGACCGACTGGGTGAGGACAACCGTGTTGACGATGATCATGGCGCCAACACATGACACCGCGAAATAAACCGCCAACAGCCCACGCAGGCGCGGCGTTTTAAGATAGGCCACGACCCCAAACAGCGTGTTTTCATAAATCCCGCCCACCCGATCAGTTTGGGCAGGTTTTGGAATGGTGGCGGTCACGATCAGGATGGCTGAGAGCAGAAACGTTACGCCGTTAACCAAGAACAAGCTGTCAAATTGCCAGACAAACAGCAAAACCGCGGCCAAGGCCGGGCTGGCAAGGTTTTCAAGATCATAGGCAAACCGGGCATATGAAAGGCCCTTGGTGTAAGTTTCTTCATCGTCGAGCAGTTCGGGAATGATCGCCTGAAACACCGGGGTAAAAGCCGCCGACGCAGCATTGATGACAAACACCAACACGAAAATCTGCCAGATTTGGTCAACAAATGGCAAACACAAGACGATCGCCGCGCGCACAACATCCAATGCCACCAGATAAATCCGGCGTGGTACGCGATGGGCCAGACCACCGGCAACGGGGGCGATCAGAAGATAAGCGACCATTTTAAAGGTCAGCACAGAACCCAGCACCAGACCGGCATTCTGCCCGGCCAGATCATAAGCCAAAAGCGACAGCGCAACCGTTGTCAGCCCCGTCCCGACCAAGGATGTGATCTGTGCGCCGAAGAGATGGCGAAAGGCTGAAACGGAAAACGGTGACATGGCTTAAACCGTTAAATGAGGATGCTGGTCATGCTTGTCCGGCGACCGGGCTGATGTCGGGTCTGGTATTGGGTTTTGGAACCGCCCCCGGATTGGCAGAGGACTTTACGCTGGCGCTGGCGCTGGCATCGGCGTTGTCCGGAGCGTTTGCATCAGGGTTGGCTTCCATCACCTCGGCCTTGGCGCGTTCCGCGGCACTGCATTTTTTGGCCGGGCGCGTCGATAAGATGCCGCCGCGCAATTCAAGTGTGCGGGTGGCGAGTTTGCGCCGGAAATGCGGATCGTGGGAAATCAGGATCATGGCCTGTGGCAGGCCGAGCAAGATGTCTTCGAGGCGTTCGAGGTTTTCTTCGTCAAGCGCGTTGGTTGGTTCATCGAGCAGCAAAACATCCGGGCGCATTGCCAAAACAGCAGCGACCGAGACCAAGCGTTTTTCACCGCCCGAGAGTTCATGGGTGATGCGATCACGCAAATGGCGCAGATGGAGTTGATCAAGCACCTCGTCCACGATGGCCAAGGCTTCGTCCCGGCTGGCACCAAGATTAAGCGGGCCAAAGGCGATGTCTTCGACCACGGTTGGACAAAATAGCTGATCATCAGGGTCCTGAACAATGAAGCCGACCCGGCAGCGCAATTCGTGAAAATCCGCCTCGGAGACGCAGACCTTGCCAAAAGCAGATACACGTCCGGAATGCGGTTTGATCAGGCCAACCAAAATGCGCAAAAGCGTACTTTTCCCGGCCCCGTTTGGCCCGGTGATAAACAGGCGTTCGTCGGCATTTAGGGACAGGTTCACGCGATCAAGGACCTTTTGCCCGGATCGGTAGCCATACGAAATGTCGTTGAGGTCAATAAGCGAAGACATACATGCGATCCAAAAGGACAAAGGCGAAAATAAGTGCAACAAAGCCGACGCCAAACAGGACGTCGCGCGATTTAAATTCCAAATGATCAATCATCGGGAAATGGCCACTAAAACCACGGCATTTCATCGCATCAAGCACGCGTTCGGCCCGTTCAAGCGAGCGTACAAGCAGCATCCCGAAAAGATAGCCAAACGAGCGATAGGTATGAAACGTATTGCGGGCGCGAAACCCGCGCAGCTTCATCGCCATGCGCAGACGGTGATATTCATCATGCAGCACCGAAATATAGCGCACGGTAAACATCATCAAATGCACCAACGCCGCCGGGCATTTTAAACGATATAGCGTATGGCCCAAGGCCACCGGCGACAGGCCAGAGAGCAAACACAGCATCATCAAGACGACCGCATTGGCCCGCACCCCGATCAAAACCGCATGCATCAGGCCTTCTTTGCTGGCATCGGCACCAAACAGGGAAAACATCGGGGTGCCGGGTGTTGTAAAGGGCAACATCACCAGCATCACGATGATAAACCCATCCATCGCCGCCATGCGTTTTAAGGTCAAACGCAGCGGGAGGTCGGTCAGAAAGACAGTGCCAAAGGCGACAAGAAACGCGCCAAAAGCAAATTCCACCTGATGCAAAGCCACCACCATGATGGCAAACAGGCCTGCCGCAACCACGCGCACACGCGGATCAAATGATCCGACAAAAGACGGCGCGGTGCCGCTGCTTGCCTGTGCGCCCAGTGGTTGGTCATGCCCGAAAAGGTGGCTCATGCGTGTTTATCTTTGGCTCTTAGACGACGTGCTGCGATGTAAAACGCAATCCCGAAGAAGCCAAATATATAGCCAATCGCCCCAAGAATCGATTGAAGATCGTTCTTTTCCTTATAGGCGGCAATTTCGCGACGCAGCGGGCGCACTTCGTCGCGCACGATGGCGGCAATCGTGGCTTCTTCTTGCGCGGTCAGGGCCACGTGTCCTGTGCTTGGTGCTGAGCTTGTTTCTGCCCCCTGCTCAGTCTCAGTCATCGAGGGGGTTGCATTTACATCGCCTGCAACAGCACCGTTGTCAGTTTTCGGTGTGGCTGGCTGTGTGGTTTGAGGATTGGTCAAGACTGAGGACATTTCGGAAATGTCGAAAACGACCTTGGCAATATGGCCCGCCCCAAGATCGGCGCGAAACACATGATTGACCATCTTGGTTGGGGGATAGACGAAGAAACCATCTTCGTCTGTTTTTGCCTCGCCAAGTTTGGTGCCGTCCTCGTCAAAGACTTGGACAAGGGTGTTGGCGGCCATATCGCCGTTCGAAAAGCCAATTTCGCCTTCGATATTTGTGCCGCTGGCGAACACCGATGCGATGACCTTGTGCGCCTGGGCCGGTCCGCACACCGCACCGAGCAAAAGAACTGCCAGTGCAAAGAAGGCCCCAAGCTTAGCCATTGCTGGCCTCGTGCGCGGTTGTTGCGGTTTGAGGGGAAGCAGGCGCGTCAAATGCCGGTTCATGGGCAATATCGGCCGTATCCGTGCGCAGCAATTCTGGTTTGGCTTTGCAAATCAGGAAAACGGCAGCGGCTGAAATCAGGCCTTCGATGATCATGATCGGGATATGGGCAAAGAATACCAGCTTGGCGGCGGGTATGAACCCCTCG
The DNA here is from genome assembly GCF_011806425.1 of Thalassospira lucentensis. GTDB lineage: Bacteria > Pseudomonadota > Alphaproteobacteria > Rhodospirillales > Thalassospiraceae > Thalassospira > Thalassospira lucentensis_B. The sequence goes on from NZ_JAATOV010000003.1 coordinate 474,246, forward strand.
CCGCTGAGGCCCAATGAAATCGCGACAAAAATGGTTGTGACCGCAATTGATGCCGCCCCGGCAATGCCGCCCCAGATGGCGGCGACTTTGGGCGTGCTTCGCGCGACCAAACCGCGGAAGGTCAAACCAATCAGCACCGCCGGCATGGCGATATTGACGGTGTTGACCCCCAACACCGTCAAGCCGCCAAAGCCAAAGAAGACCGCCTGAAGCAGCAGGCCGACAAACAAGGCCGGAAACGCCGCCCAGCCCAGCACAAGACCGGCAAGGCCACTCATGATCAGATGCACACTTGTCGGCCCGACGGGCACATGGATAAGGGATGCAACAAAGAATGTTGCCGACAGGACACCGGTTGCCGGAATTTTATCGATTGGCAGTTTGCGCAGACCAAGGCCAAGCCCCGCGACCGCAATAACCCCACCACCAATCAAAACTTCTGGGGCCAGTGCCCCGTCGACGATATGCATTATTCTGTTCCTACACCCAGATCATAGGCGCGCACCCAAAGGACGGCGTCCTGTGACAGTTCTTTGCCTTCATATTCAGTATCAGGACCGCTGCCAAGCGCAGCAAAGCCCCAAAAACCGGCCTTAGGAATGCCAAACGTAAAGTAGCCGTTGTCATCAGACACCGCGACAAGCGCGCCACCGGGCATCGGCGATGCGGTCGGCTGTTGCGGTGCGTTTTTGGCCATATCCGGTTCGGCGGCCATATATTCGATTTCAATTTCAATCCCGGCGGCCGGTTTGCCATCGGTCAAAACCCGACCGGTAAAGGTCGAACCAGTTACAATATTGGTCGGACGGTTGAGCGGCAGAATTTCAGTTTTCAGCCCCTGCGGTTCCATCCAATCGGTCGGGATTTCATTGCGGTTAACGTACGATTTGGTGATCTGCTGGATATAGATATCTTCGCTTTGTTCATAGTAAGGTTCAGGCACGACCACCATGACGTAATCGCCACTGCGTTTAAGCGTCAGGGTGCCTTCAAAGGCCTTACCACTATTCTCAGCGCCGTTGAACACAATCGGCGAAAGCGTTGATTTCAAATCCATTTTTTCGCCGCGATGAATGGCATAAAATTCACGTGGCGGAGCCATATCCATGACATGTCCGTTTTCAAACGGATGCCAAAAGATCAGTTTAACCGTCTGATCGCCCGCCTTGCTGACATTGACATCGGGCGTATAGGCCAACTGAAAATGCGCCTGCGCAGATCCAGAAGCCAACAAACTACAGACGGCTGCAACAGCAAGCCTTTTTGGTATTTTAAACATGGTATCGTCTCTTCCTTAAACGACGTGCGCGGGCATTGCCCAAACACACAGGGTCAGAGAACGATAGGATGGCTGGAAGCAGATACCGGGATCGATCAAGAAACCGCATTCCCCTGCAACCTGACGCTCACCCCGGCGTCCAACAGTTTGGCACCGGCCGATATGCGGCTGGCGGTCTAAGGCAGGTCTCCTGGCTTACGGTTTTAAGAACATTACGCCTTCCCGGCCAAAACCAGTGGCATGTGTAATATTCAAGACCGCTTACAGTTGCGGGGGCAGCCGTGGCATTGTCAGGGGTTTGACCCGAAACGCACCACGTTCCCTTTTAAGTCGATCTGATAAGGACCGACACCAAAGACAGCGCCATAATCCATCGGCGGTGTTGGGGTGTCAACCATTACCATTCATACGTTTCGATATTTCGTCATACCAGCATGGGAACAGTGACAGCCCCCTCGACGTTCGGGGATGCCAAGATTAAGATTGCCACCATTGACGCCGACACGGTCGGAGAACACCCCCCGTTCACACGGGTGCAAAACAAGGAATGCGTGGGATATGAACCCGGAAGACGTTTTAAAGTTCTGGTTTAAGGAACTCGGTCAAAAGCAATGGTTTGAAAAAGATGAGTCGCTTGATCGGCACATCACAGAACGGTTTTCAGATTTCCATACCGCCGCCCGTGCCGGGGAATTTTATGGCTGGCGCACGACCGCCAAGGGACGCCTAGCCGAGATCATTGTGCTTGATCAGTTTTCGCGAAACATGTTCCGCGACAGCCCCGCGGCATTTGAAAACGATCCGATGTCGCTTGCCCTTGCGCAAGAAGCCGTGGCGGCCGGAGCGGATAAAAAGCTTTTGAAAAGTGAAGAACGGGCGTTTTTATATATGCCCTATATGCATTCGGAATCAGAGCTGATCCACGAGATCGCGATGGAGCTTTTTGATCAGCCCGGACTTGAAAATAACCTTGAATTTGAAATCAAGCATAAGCGGATCATCGACCGATTTGGCCGCTACCCACACCGAAATGACATACTGGGCCGAACATCAACGCCCGAAGAAATTGCGTTTTTAAAAGAACCGAATTCGTCATTTTAGGCATGCAAAAAGGGACGCAAAGCGTCCCTTTTTCTTTGATTTGGCAAGGCCATAGGATGGTGATGGCTGGTTACGCTTGGATCGGCTTAGCCGACTTCCTTGTTGCGGTTGTCCCACCAGCCTTCGATGAGTGTTTCCGCCTCGTCCATATAGTCGGCTTTGCCCGCCAGAAACGCGCCCATGGCCGCACTGCCCTTGATCCGGGCGATGGCAGCGGCGTCTTCGACCTCGCCGCGCCAAACAGCAAGAAAATGCGCCAAGGTAACGGGGCTTTGTTCTTCTTGTTCTTTTTCGGTGCGGGGCAACAGTGCCGGCCAGCGCACGTCTGACAATTCGCCATCGACCAGCATGCGCAGATCGACATGTTTGAACGGGGTGCGTTCGGCTTCGCCGCCGCCGCCCTTGATCACGCCAATGCGCGGCAGATCAAGCAATTTGCCGGTTTCGCGATGCACGTCCAAAAAGGCCGGATGAAACACCCCCAAAAAGGCCGAGCGGGCCTGAAGCGGGTTAAGAAGTCGCAGCAAGGTATTTACCGGACTGCGCAAGCCCAAAAGTGAGCGCAACCCGATCAGTTCGCGCAATTTGGGATGCATATGACGCAGCGGAAGATAGGCAAAGCCGTTTGACGCGATGTCAGAACGGGCTTCTTCGGCGGACATGGCCACGGGCAGTTTCATGGCCTTGACCGCGGCCTCGGTGCCGACACCATTTGCCAGATGCGAATTATAGCCGTGCATCAAAACCGGCACGCCATTTTGCGACAAAAGATGGGCCGAGAGCACAAACCACGGCAAACCACGCGATCGGCCCGCCGCATAAGACGGCCAATCAAGCATTGGCTGGCCTTCGGTGTCGGTTTCTTCCTCGCCATCGAGGCGGGCGGCTTTGCGTACCGCATCAATCATGCCTGCCAGTTCTTCGGGCGTTTCGGCACGATAGCGCAGCATCAGCAAGAACGCGCCAAGCTGGATGGGTTCAACCTCATCGCGCAGGATCATTGAAAAGGCGTCAAAGGCCTCATCGCGGGTCAGGCTGCGTGAACGGCCCGGCCCCCGAAAGAAAGTCCGCAGATACCCCGAAAAAGGATGGGCTTCGGGTAAATCGTTTTCTTCCTCGAGCTGTTCAAGATGCTCGTCGGTCATGTCTGTCACCGAATTTGTTGCCAGTCGTTTTAGATAATGTGTCTGTTAAAGCGCGATCAGATTTTTATCAATCATGAACGCGGGTAAAGACCCACTCGGTATCGGTGGAAAGATCATCCTGATAGCGATAGCCATCGGTATCGAACTTTTTAAGGTCTTGTGGGTTTTCAAGACGGTTATCAATCATGTAGCGCGCCATCATGCCGCGCGCACGCTTGGCCGAGAAACCAATCACCTTGGCCACCCCTGCTTTGACTTCTTTAAAGACCGGGGTGATGATCGGACCATCAAGGACGTCTTTTTTGACCGATTTGAAATATTCGTTCGACGCCAGATTGATCAGGCTGCGGTCTTTGTGGCCCTTGGTCAGGGTATTGATCTGTTGGGCGATTTTATCGCCCCAGAACGCATACAGATCCTTGCCGCGATCATTTGACAGGCGCGTGCCCATTTCAAGACGATACGGCTGCATCAAATCGCGCGGGCCCAGCAGGCCATACAGGCCCGACAGCATGCGAAAATGATCTTCGGCCCATTCGATGTCTTTGGGTTTCATGGTGTCGGCATCAAGCCCAACATAGGTATCACCGCGAAACGCAAACATTGCCGGTTTGGCGTTTGTGCGATCGAACGGCACAGAAAAATGCTGGAAACGCTGATAATTCAGATCTGCCAGATTTTCACTGATTCCCATCAGCTTCATGAGGTCGCTGCGGCTTTTTTTGCGCGCAACTTCAATCAGCTCCTGCGTGTCATCAAGAAACACAGGTTGGGAAACCGCCATTTCTGGTGCGTCTGTTTCGAAATCCAGTTTCTTTGCCGGGGACACAACAGCAAGCATATATCTGCCTCTTCTCTTTCATCTCGGTTCAATTTGTCGTAACAAGCCACAAGGCATGGGCAATGTCTAGGGTTCAAGCCCATGTACAGGCCTATACACATGTACATGGTTTTGGACCCTTGGCTTTATCCATAGTTTCTAATCTTGCAGAAAAACCGCCAAAAGCAAGCCATTGGCGGAGAAAGGACCCATTATGAGTGAACAAGTTCGCGCGTCGCATATTCTTCTGATGTATGCCGGTTCGGCACGGTCGACCGCCACCCGTACCAAAGAAGAAGCACAGACCGAAATCAACAGCCTTAAAGACCAGGTTGCCAAAGGTGCTGATTTCGCTGAGCTGGCCAAAGCCAATTCCGATTGCCCGTCTGGTCAACAGGGTGGCGATCTTGGCTTCTTTGGCCGTGGTATGATGGTTCCGGAATTTGATGCCGCTGCTTTCAGCATGGAAGTTGGCGAGACGTCTGACGTTGTGGAAACCGATTTCGGTTATCACATTCTGCAGCGCACCGCCTAAGGCGACGCGTTCAGACGCAAAAGACGATAAAAGGCTGGCGCAATGGTGCCAGCCTTTTTTTATTGGGTCGCAATGCATCTCAGCGGCTTTAAAAACCGGTTTTAGAAATCGACGATTGGCGCATCGAGTTCATATTGGCTTTTGTGATCTTCGATTTCGAGCACCCAGATATCGCGGTCAAAGGCGACCTGTTTTCGCCAATATTCATCGCAGTTAAATTCGGTTTCGCGGCCACCATCCGGGCCGCCAGCGACCTGCATCCAGCCGGTATCGCCATCAAGGGTCGTGACCCTCGAATAGACAAAACACCCATCGGCAAAACGGTTGAGCTTAACCAGCACCGCGCCTGCGTCTTCGTTGCCCATATGGGCGATCATGGCGATGATCGAGGCCGACTGGCAAATCGCAATTTGCCCGCGCACCCAAAGCCCGGCCTTTAAACGCGGTTGCATGGCTTAGGCCCCTTCCCGGCTGGCTTCGACATTTTCGGGCATCTGCAAGATCAGGTTGGGGTTGGGGCAAATGCTGCTCCAGATGTCCCACTGGGATGGTTTGGCCGCGCCAAAGAAATCGCCTTCGCGGCCCAGCATGTCAAAAATGATCTGAAAATGCAGATGCGGGATCCAGTCGCCATTGATCGGAAAATCGCCAAACCGGCAGACAAGATCGCCTTTGTTAAAGGCCTTGCCCGGATGCAGGCCATCAAGCGATTCTTTGCTAAGGTGGCCATATAGCGTGAAGAACGTGATGCCCGGTTCGGGCGAATGTTGCAATATGATGGTCGGGCCGTAATCCAGATGCAGGTTGTTGTCCGCAAAGCTGTGCACGATGCCATCAAGTGGGGCAAAAACCGGGGTGCCCGCCGGCGCAAACAGATCAATGCCCAGATGCTGGCTGCGGGCTTCGCCGTCATTTTTAAACTGTTCGGATTGATAGCAGACCCGATCTTCGCGGTAGCGCCCGATGCCGACCGGCGCGTTGGCGTTTGCAAGCTGCTGCCACATGATGTCGGTTTGGTGGGCTGGGTCGCTTTTATCGCCGATGACGACATCGCCATCCTTTGAAAAATCATAGACGATTTTTGCGCAGGTTTTCAAATCACATTCCATCACCGCGCCAAAATCATCGGCATGATCGACCAACCATTTCCGCAAGTTCACAGCGTCTGCCATCGGTTCTTGGCCGCGTGCGTGACGATCCAGATAGGATTGAAAGCGGTTGGTCGCATCAAGAAGGTTTTGGTCAGATGGCATGTGGTTTGGTGTCATTTGCGCGGGCAAAATCTTGGCTCCGAAACAGAAAAAGGCAGAGGTTTGATCCCCTGCCTTTTTGCGTACATATATTTCGGCCAAACGGCAAGCGTTGGCTTGGCGCTGTTACCAGTTGGTGACTTCGTATTCGCACGACACGTCATCATCGTCGGTGTCGGTCAGGGCGACCGTCAGACGGCGCATCTGCGGATTGAAGCGTTTGATGAAGTTCAGCAACAACAGAGCTTCTTCGGAAAGCTCGCCGGCGTCTTCGTCATCGGCATCAAGTTCGCACAGCTCAACCAGCTCCAGGAACAGGGCACCCAGTGCGCGTTTGACATCTTCGCCGCCCTTAAGGCCGCCGGTAAGCTCGCCAAGCGGCGACAGGTCAAGCTCAAGCTTGCGCAGATCGCGGCTCATTTGGTCGATGGCGTCTTCGTCCAGCACCATCTCAGCAGCGATCATGTGGGTGCCGACTTCGTTGATGTTCATAAAGCCGACAAACTCGAACAGATCGTCCTTGGTGCGGCCCTCTGTCAGCAGTTTTTCGGTATGAGATTCGAAATCATCGAAATCAATGTCTTCGCCAAGATCGTTCTCGAGTTCGCTCATGTCACTCTCCAATGAAAATTTGCGCTGCTGATACTCTGGATTGCGGGAAAACTCAACCCGAACTGGCGATATAGCCATCAGCTATGCAGATTGCACATTCCGTTGGCCCCGATTTGGGTCGGTTTGGTTCTGTTTGGTTCTGTTTGGTTCTGTTTGGGGCGGTTTGTTTGGCTGTGCCGATTACAATGCCCACATTAAGATGCCACACAATGCGCGGCAAAGAAGATTGCTAAGATCAATAAGAAGTCAGTAGGATGCAGCCCAACGCGCCCCTTAAAGACACGTAACGTAACGTCACGATACATCATTGCACGGACCACAGACGGACCAAACTATGCCCGAATTTATCATTCTTGATGTTGTTGCACTTTGTTGGGCGTTTGCCTGGTGGATTGGATATACGCTTTTTGCTGATGCAGGCCCGCGCAAGCGCAATTCGATTTCGGCCCATATGGCGCGCAATCGCCATCGCTGGATGGAGCAGATGCTTAAACGCAATATGCGCATGGTCGATACATCGATTGCGGGCAACCTGATTAACGGTATCAGCTTTTTCTCGTCGACGACCATTCTGGTGTTGATCGGTTTGATGGCGTTGCTGGGCTATACCGACAAGGCCATCGAAACCATGTCCGCCCTGCCCTATGCCGAGGTTACAAGCCCGGCGGTGTGGGAATGCAAGGTCGTGTTGCTGATTGTGATTTTCATCTATGCGTTCTTTAAGTTCACCTGGGCGTTTCGCCTGTCGAACTATTTGTCGATCCTGATTGGTGCCGCCCCGGATGAAAGTGACCCGGATGCGGCGCGTGCGGCAGCCCGGGCATCGCGCATGAGCATGATGTCGGCCCATCACTTTAACCGCGGTATTCGCGCCTATTTCTTTGCGCTGTCGGCCTTGGCATGGTTTTACCATCCGGTGGCCTTTATCGTCTGTGCGACTTGGGTGACGCTGGTGCTGTATAATCGCGAATTTCGATCCCATGCGCTAGATATCCTGACCGGGCATCACTGAGGGCAGCATTCAGACCACAACGAAAAAAGGGCCGCACATGCGGCCCTTTGTTGTTTTGGGTTGTTTTGGGATGATCTTAGGCGACCTGACGTCGGCGGCGCAGGGAATAGACGGATACCACCAGCAAGACCAAACCAACCGGCACCGCCGCACTATAGAGCAGCGTGATCCAGCCGGACGCGGCATAGATGCTGCCGGCACTAAGCGACCCGACCGCAACGGTGCCAAAGACCACGAACTCATTGACGGCCTGCACGCGCGCCTGTTCCGACGGGCGGTAATTTTCGGTCAGGAAGGTGGTCGCGCCGACAAACATGAAGTTCCACGCCACACCGAGGATCATCAACGCCACCCAGAAATTGCCCAACAGATCCTGCCCGGCCAAGCCAACCGCCAAGCAGATGAAATTCAGGACCGCACCGACTTGGATAATCCTAAGCGCGCCAAACCGTTTGATCAGATTGCCGGTAAAGAAGCCCGGCGCATACATGCCGACCACATGCCACTGAATGATAAAGGCGGCATCGCCAAAGGCGTAATTACAATCAAGGATCGCAAGCGGGGTTGCAGTCATAACAAAACTCATCACCGCATAGCCAAGGGCGCCGGCAAAGATGGCAATGATGATGGCCGGCTGCCCCAACACTGTTTTAAGGGCACGCGCCGGTTCGACATGCTCGACCCCGCGCGCATCAGGCAGACGCAGCTGACCAATGGCGATCACCAACAAAACCTGAAGCCCGATCAAGGCAACAAAGGTGCCCAAGAACGGCACGGTTTCAAACCAGTTGCGCGCAAAGCTTGCCAAATTCGGCCCGATAAAGGCCGATAACAAGCCGCCCAGCATGGTGTAAGAAATCGCACGGGCGCGAAATTCAGGCGGGGCTGCCTCGGCCGCGGCAAAGCGGTACTGCATGGCAATGGCGTTACCCGCCCCGATGCAGGCACAGGCGGCACAGAGAAGCCAAAAATTACCGTAATAGACCGACCCCATGCCCGAAACAGCGCCCATCATCGCAATGGCCGATCCCATCCAGAACCCGAACCGACGGCCAAACTTGGCCATCACAACCGCCGAGGGGGCGGTCATTGCCATCATGGCAATCATCATGCAGGCCACAGGCAAGGTCGAAAGCGACTTGTCGCTGGCAAGTGAAAAGCCAATGACGGCAGCGACGGTGAAAATCAGCGACATGGCGCTGGCCGACAGGGCCACGCATAAGCTTAGGACAATGATGTTCCGGCGAACTTCCGGGCTGGACATGTGGGGCTCCCTTTTGGCGGTGGTGACGCGCCGTTATTTTATCGGTTTAAACCCCGCATCTGCTTTGCCAATAAGGACATCGCCCGCAACGGGTTAGCGCATGGATCGCAAGTTGCATTAAATCTTGTCTTGGATATTGCGATGTGCGTTTCACCTGTTATATTGGCGGATCACGAAACGGGAAAGCATCAATGCACGGCCAAGCCGACAAAAAGTTGATCTTTAAAGCAACCCCTGTGCGCCATGATGGTGTTACAGCGCTTTTTGCTGCCCCGAATATCGCTTTTTTCAAAGAGCGAACTTGACCTCATCCTGAAATTCCTTTTCTTGTGCATTGTGCCCGCATAAACATGCGGGTTCGAGAATGTGCAATTCACTTATGTGCCCGCAGTTAAAACAGAGTTGAGCCAACCATGATTGCCCTGACCCTTCCCGATGGCGCCGTACGCGAATTCGACGGTCCCGTATCGGGTTTCGATGTCGCAAAAAGCATCAGTTCTTCACTGGCGAAAAAATCATTCGCCATCATCGTCAACGGCGAAGTGCGCGACCTTGCGCGTGAGATCGACACCGATGCGACTATCGAAATCGTGACCAAGGGGCATCAAGAGGTTCTGCCCCTGATCCGTCACGATTGCGCGCATGTGATGGCCGAAGCCGTTCAGGAACTTTATCCCGATACGCAGGTCACGATTGGCCCGTCCATCGAAAACGGCTTTTATTACGATTTCGCCCGCGAAACCCCGTTCACGCCCGACGATCTGGTGAAGATCGAAAAGCAGATGCACAAGATTATCGAGCGCAATGAACCGATTGTGCGCGAAGTCTGGGACCGCGATGAAGCGATCAAATTCTTCCTTGAAAAAGGCGAGAAATATAAAGCCGAGATCATCCGCGATCTGCCGGAAACGGAAACCATTACCTGTTATCGCCAAGGCGATTTCATTGACCTTTGCCGTGGCCCGCATGCGCCGTCGACGGGTAAAATCGGAAAGGCCTTCAAACTGATGAAGGTTGCCGGTGCCTATTGGCGTGGCAATTCCGATAATGAAATGCTGCAGCGTATTTACGGCACGGCGTGGGAAAGCAAAGAAGACCTTGATGCATATCTGCATATGCTCGAAGAAGCCGAGAAACGCGATCACCGTCGCCTTGGCCGCGAGATGGACCTGTTCCATATGCAAGAAGAAGCCCAAGGGTCTGTTTTCTGGCATGACAAAGGCCTGAAACTGTATCGTAAGGTCGAAACCTATATCCGTGAACGCCTTGATGCGGGCGGGTATCAGGAAGTCCGCACACCACAGCTTGTGGACCGTGTGCTTTGGGAAAAATCCGGTCACTGGGAAAAGTTCCGCGAGAACATGTTCACCACCACCCCGGATGAAGATGATCCCGAAAAGGTTCTGGCGCTTAAGCCGATGAACTGCCCATGCCACGTTCAGATTTTCCGTCTGGGCAGCAAATCATACCGTGATTTGCCGCTGCGTATGGCAGAATTTGGCTGCTGCCACCGGAATGAACCATCTGGCGGCCTGCATGGCATCATGCGCGTGCGCCAGTTCATTCAGGATGACGCCCATATCTTCTGCACCGAAGACCAGATCGTTTCAGAAACCAAGATTTTCTGTGACCTTTTGAAATCGGTTTATAAGGATTTCGGCTTTACCGACATTCTTGTGAAATTCTCGGACCGTCCTGAAGTCCGCGCGGGTTCAGACGAAATCTGGGACAAGGCGGAATCTTCGCTTCGTGAAGCGGCAGAAGAAGCGGGTCTTGCGCTTGAAGTTAATCCGGGTGAAGGCGCGTTTTACGGGCCGAAACTTGAATTTGTTCTCCGCGATGCGATTGGCCGTGACTGGCAGTGTGGCACGCTTCAGACCGACTTTGTTCTGCCCGAACGTCTTGACGCATCCTATATGGGTGAAGACGGCGAGAAACATCGCCCGGTCATGTTGCACCGCGCGATTTTGGGATCGCTTGAGCGTTTCATCGGTATCTTGATCGAAAACTATGCCGGTCGTCTGCCGCTGTGGCTGTCGCCGGTTCATGCGGTGATCTGCACCATTACCAATGAAGCAGATGACTACGCACAGGAAGTCAAAGCCGCCCTTGCGGCCAAGGGGCTGAATGTCGAAGTCGACACCCGCAATGAAAAGATCAACTACAAGGTCCGTGAGCATAGCCACGCAAAGATCCCGATGATCCTGGCCCTTGGCAAACGCGAAGCCGAGGAAAAGACCGCATCGGTTCGCCGCATCGGGTTCAAGCATCAGAAAACGTTTGGCATTGATGAAATTGCCGAAAAAATGGCTGCTGAAATTCGGGATCGCGTGATCGAAGCAGAATTCTGATCTGCCCCAAGATACCAATCACAAAAAGCCCGCAGGAACAATTTCTTGCGGGCTTTTTCTTTATGTTATTTATGAATCTATCAGCCGCTTTACAGACTGTTATTTCGGATCACTGGGCGGCAGATTTTGGGGTTCCCCTGCCCCGGAAAGATCAATTTGGCGCGAACCATCTGGCGTTGCTGCATTTTGGCCTGCACGCGCCTGATGATAGGCCGTAGCCGGATGGCGGGCATTGCCGAACACGTCGCGGATAAAGCGCCAGATTTTCGGCACCAACCAAATCAACAGCAACACAAACACCGCAAACAGCACGAAAAACACCACCGGGTGAAACACGACCGTATAAAGCGCGCCAAAGACAGCGACATCCTCGGTCACGGAGGCAGCACTGTTTGATACCGGTTCAGGAGAAGTGTTAATCGCGGCCCGGCTTCCGGCCTTGGCGAAATGGCTGCTGGCGGCGATCGTGCCACCGACCAAAAGGGCGAGGATGGTTTGGAATTCATCCCCCATGCCGGTATCAAGGCCGCTTATGGCACCAGCGGCCAACAGCGCACCGGCCGGAATGCGGATAAAGGTATGGATGGCGTCCCACACGCTGTCGACCAGCGGGATTTTATCGGCGATAAATTCGATCAGATAGAACAGAACCGCAAAGGTCAAAACCCACCACGATGTCAGGATTTGCAAATCAGGTGGTAGCGTGATCAGGCCGAAATTATCCATCACCCCCAGCACGACAACCGTACCATAAAGATTGATACCGCTGGCCCACGCACCGCCGATTGCCAGTGCAAGTGTTTCGATCAAACCCAACGCACACGCCCTTTAAATGTCACAATTTTCACCAACATGTGATCTCGTAAAACCTACAGCTATGATACATCAGAAATACGTCGCGTCCCACCGACGACATTAAAAAATGACGACGAACTGGAAAGGTACGAAGATGCCCTTTAGCGGTAAAACCCCGAAGATTATGATGACGGCGGCGATGGTTATGATGTTTGCTGCGCCGATGACGGCGACAAGCGCAATGGCCATGGGCAATAGCAGCTCGTGGAGTTCGGATGATACCGACCTTTCAGAAGTTTCCGAACTGGTCGATGGTGGCAAATACGACGAAGCAATCACCAAAATTAAGGGCATGTTGAAAGACAATCCCGAGAATGCCGACCTTTTCAACTATCTTGCCTATAGCCAGCGTAAAACCGGTGATTTTGACAGTGCAGCACAGAATTACGAACGTGCCCTGATGATTGATCCGGAGCATGTCGGCGCGCTTGAATATCAGGGGGAATTGTTCCTTCAGACCGGCAAGCCCGATATGGCGCGTGAAAATCTGGCGCGGCTTAAGGAAGTCTGCGGCACGTCTTGCGAAGAATATACCGAGCTTGCGTCGAAAATCGACAAGTAAGCCGCGATGAGGCATCCGACATCCAAGCCGCTGCAAGCATCTTAGGACCGTAACGGTAATGAGATTTATTCGTTAGGATAGCTTATCATCTTCTTCCATAAGTGCCATTTATGGGTGACTTACGGGAAAGGGAGTACGGTTAAGCGATGTCGGATGCAATCATGCGCAAAAGCTTTACGGTGGTGTGTGTCCGCACGACCGGAGAAGAGCGGGAGCTGGAAACCGTTCCAGACTTCAATGCGGCGGTTAACACCGCCAAAGAAGCGCTGACCAATAAGAAAAACAGCGAAGTCCGCGTTGTTGAAAACAATTACGATTCCGCCACTCGCAAAGATAAAAAGCAGGTCGTTAAAATCTTTGTCGCGGAAACTTCGCGATCAGGTGGTTCGCACGGTTCTGGCGCACGCCGGAAACCCGACCATTCAAACACCCCCCGCCCGATGAGCCGCGAAGTCGCAAACAAAGCCAGCAAAAGCATTGCTTACCTTGTCATGGCGGCCACTGTGATGGTCGTTCTGATTGCCATTATCGTCACACTTGTTGATTAGCATCAGGACCTAAGCAACCAATCGCCCCCGCGCCGTAAGCCTGGCTTTGCTTAGATCTTTTGCCCCCAACTATTGCCGTATCATCACCTTTCACCGATCCGCGACACTGCGTGCGCGGTGCTTGACAGTATACCGAGTGATTGCGACAGTTGCCTTTCCCCGCAAAGGGCAATAAACAATCGTATATGCAATTACAGTGATCATCAGGTGAAGTGTGAAAATCAGGTCTGCGGAAACCGTCGGTAAATCATCGCGAACAAAGGGTTGGTTGACGATCGCAGCGCTTATCCCGCTTTTGGCGGGGTGCAGTTCATCTGACATGTCTGGTTTCTGGTTTGGCAGCGACGATCAAACACGGTCATCGTCCTCGGAAATGCCAGCTGATACGACCGATGGCGAACGCGTCGCCCTTGATCGCGCGGCCTGCGGATTGTTTTTCAATCAGGACCCAGTCCCCGCCGCAGTAAACAATGCAGCCGCCGCGCCCGATGCACGGCCCATATCCCTTGATGCCACGCCGCAAGATAATCTGCTTAAGGCGATTTCATATGATCTGGACGGCGATTATGAAGATGCCCGCCGACTTTATGTCTGGCTGACTGCGTCATCGCCGGATGTGAAAATTGATCTGGATTGCGGCCATGGCATTCACCTTTCGGGCAGCATCACCAGCTTGGCGCAGCGCCGTCTGGCAGCCCTTGATACCAGCAAACCACAATTTGCCCGTTCTGAGGAAATCGAAACCGCAGTGGCGACCGCGACCGTTGCCCCTGGTCCCGACCTTCCGAACCCGCCGCAGGTCAAACGCAATCTTGATTTTTACAAGCAAGGTGGCGTGGTGGATGCGGAGCCAGAAGACCGCACGTCGTTCAGCCCACGCATGGATATGCCGGTTAGCGAAAACACAGCCCGTCTGACATCGGTTGATAAGCGCGGAACATCGCCATCAGAAGCCGCCAATGTCGCAGAGCCGGTCATTCCAGAGCCAAAGCCAAGCGAGGCGGTTGTCGCTGCCCCCACCCCGACTGAGGCCGCGCCAGAAGCAACAAAGGCAGCCGAGCCTGAGCCCGCATCACCGTCAGGATATTCTGGACCCGCCGACGAGATGACGGCACCGAGCATTGCCGGATCGCAGGAAGGCACGAACCATAGCGGAGTGGTTGTTCAAACCAATTCCCGCCCCATCGAGCAAGGCACGCTGGAAATTGATGAGGACGCACCAGCAACGACCATGATCGAAGTGCCGATGGCATCGAAGGCCGCGCCAGAAGCAGCGACAGCGGAGCCAGTGGCAACAGCCGCACCCGCGCAGCAGCCCGCACCCCAAGCAGCAGCAGCAGTCGCGCCAAATGCGCCCTACTACACCGTGCAGCTTGCAGCCTATCGGTCGCGGGAACGTGCGGAGGCCGCATGGCCCAAGTTTCAGTCACGATCAAACGGCGTTCTGAGTTCTGCCGCGCATGAGGTCACAACCATTGTGATTGATGGCAAGGGCCTGTTTTTCCGTTTGATGACCGGACAATATGCGGGCAAAAGCGACGCCAGTCAGGCATGCAGCACACTTAAAGCGCAAGGTGTTGATTGCCTGATCCGACGGGTAACGCCTTAATCCACGGCCCTTAACGATCAATCGCGGACTTTGCGTCGGTGTGGACTGTCAGTGTGGATGTATTTTTCCGGCGCAGACGCAGCAACACGTCCGGGCGGGTGCGATGTCCGTGTTTTCGAAGGAATTTCGGCAATCGGGCCATCAGGTATTCGACTTTGGCGTTGTGGCGATAATGGCGCCATCGCATGAATTGGATAAAGCGTCGGGTACGTTTTGACCCAGCAGCCAACATCGGAATTCCCGCAGCCAGAAAAACCATGCCAAAAAACGGCGGCGGCAAGGGCAAAAACACCAGCCCGATGACAAGACACAGAATGCCGCCGATCATTAAAATCGTCGATTTTAACTGTTTAAGCCGCTTCGCCATCCATTCGGCCATCGATTTCCTTAAAGATCGTATCGCGGTTGGGCGATGCGGAACATGGCAAATTATGGTTGGCGGACGTCCCGTTTCCAAAAGAACGTTCAAAGACATTTTACCATCAGGGGAATTGCTATTGCCGCGCTGTGAGCTACATTGCAGAACAGAAAACAAAATTTGATCAGGTGATGAAAATGCTTTCCGCGCTTATGTCTGATAAATCGAAAATGCCGACCGCCGAAACGGCCCTGCCCGGCCGCGATGAAGAAATTCCGGTTTCGGACCGTCATGTTGTGACCGGAAACCCGATCAAGGGCCCATTTCCCGATGGTCTTGAGACCGCGGTATTTGGCATGGGATGTTTCTGGGGTGCTGAACGGTTGTTCTGGAAAATTCCGGGCGTTTACAGCACGGCTGTTGGCTATGCCGGTGGTTTTACCAAGAACCCGACCTATCGCGAGGTATGTGGCGGTATGACCGGCCACGCCGAAGTCGTTTTGGTGGTGTTTGATCCAAGTGTGGTTTCCTATACGTCACTGTTGAAAGTGTTTTGGGAAAGCCACGATCCGACCCAGGGCATGCGCCAAGGCAATGACATCGGCACCCAGTATCGTTCAACCATCTATACGATGAATGATGCGCAGGCCGAAGCCGCCGAAACGTCGCGCGCACAGTATCTTGACGCGCTTGGCAAAGCCGGGCTTTCAGATATCACAACTGAAATCACCGCAGCCCCGACCTTCTATTATGCCGAAGATTTCCATCAGCAATATCTGCATAAAAATCCGGATGGATATTGCGGAATTGGTGGCACCGGCGTTTCGTGCCCCGGCATGTAATGCTGCCCTTAAAGTCATGTCCTTTCACCGCCACGCGCGTGGTAAAAGGACGTTTTTGACCATCTAGACTGGCATGCCGCCATATTCGCGGCTTAGATCGGCACAGACCCGCCTGATTTTCAGGCCAAACTGTTCAATCCGGTCATTTGGAATGCGCGCTGCTGGCCCCGATAGTGACAAGGCGGCAATTGGCGTTCCGGTTTCATCACGCACCACCCCCGCCACACAGCGCAGACCAACGGCGTGTTCTTCGTCATCAAGGGCATAGCCAAGCTGACGCGAACGTTCCAAATCCTTTTTAAGGGCTGTTTTGGTGGTCAGGGTACGCTCTGTGACCTTTGGCAGGCCGTGGGCTTCTATGACGGCGAGAAGTTCCTCGTCGGGCAGAAACGCAAGTAACGCCTTGCCCACGCCGGAACAATGCATCAAGGCACGCCGCCCCGGCGTAACAAGGGCGCGCATCATTTTGCGGCATTCGACTTGCGACAGGAAAATGACCTCCCCCCCGTCGGCGACCGCAAGATTGACGGTTTCGCCGCTGTCTTCCATCAAGGCGCGCATATAAGGCCGGGCGATTTGGCTTAGATTGCGGTTTTTGGTGAAGGCGTTTCCAACACTAAAGGCCTGAACACCGACGAACCACAAGGTGCGTTCGCTATCAAACGCGACGTAACGTTCATGTTGCATGGTGGTCAGCAGGCGATGCACGGTTGAGGGAGGTAATTTAACCTGACCCGCAATTTCGGTCAGCGTCATGCCATCGTCGCTTTCGGCAAGCGCATTTAGGATGCTTAACGCCCTGACCAGTGACTGTACCTGCTGCATGCAGATTGAACTCCCCTGAGATGGCCGCGTTTTGGGCCATTATTATCGTTTTATCCCCTGATCATATGAAATCAGCCCGGTGCTTGCACGGACTTTCGCCGCAGCCAGACGAAAGTGGAATAAGCAATCAGATACACCGTCGCGATGCCAAATGCCGCCAATGTACCAAGCGTAAGCCCGATCACCGGGTACGCCAGCGACACGGTCACGACATAGACCCAAAGTGCGCCCATCCCGCGCGGGAAGTTACGGATCAAGGTATGAACGGGTGCGGTGCCATAGGTAAAATGCAAGATCAGCATGATCGGATACAAGGTCACCGGGAAGCCCGATAACAGCCCCGCCCAGCGCGGCCCGATCCAGGCGGCAAGGCCACTGATGACAAGGAGGATGACCGCAGCCAACGCCGCACGCAGCAGCACAACCGATTTGGTCAGGCGAACGCGGTTTAAGATGACTTGATTTTCGATTTTCCGAAACAGCACCAGTGCGACAAAAATGCCAACCAGCAAGATCAAGGCCGCCTGTGTTAGCGACATCTGGGCAAGCTGAAACAGCCAAGAAACGCCCAGAAACGCAGCAAAGCCCGACAGCGAGCACAGCAGAATTTGCGGCAAGACCGGAAGCGTCCCCAAAACCCGTGATGCCAGAAAATAGGCATAAAGAAACGACAAGGTCGCGATCAACCCGGGCAGCGCATATACCGCACTTTTGCTGGCGAATTCGATGCCCTGCTCAATGCCTATGAAATACAGCAAGATTGCCGTTCCCAAAGGATAGCCGGCCAAAACACCGGCAACGCGTGGGCCGGCACGTTCGGCCAGAACCGACAGGCCAAGGACCACGCCAATCGAAACTGCCAGCTTGGCCAAAATCAGCGTCACGCAAGCCTCCGTCGCCCTGTGTCCGGGCTGTCAAAAACAATTTATCGATAATCTGTCTATATCGCTATCTCCTTTGCGGTGATTAGACAAGCACGAACCAATCGCGATAGATACAATGATCGGTTGTGCGACCGCGAATGCAGCGGCGACGCACACTGTTTTTGGAGAGCGGGACTGTGCTGGGGGGTGGCTTTAACCGTCGGTCTCAATATGCGTGGCCCAAACGCAAAAAAGGGCGGGAATTGCTTCCCGCCCCCATTTTGTGAATGTCAAGCGGCCCTAAAGCGCCATCTGTGGGCGTTTTACAAATCCGGCATTCTTATTGACCTTATTGACGCCCGGCCGATTGGCCTGCACGGCGTCTTTTTGTGATGGTTTCTGAATGATCACACCGCGCCAGCCAAGGCCCTTATAGGTTTCAAAACCGGGCGTTAACGCATAAGCAACGATGCTGTCATCATCAAGCAGGTAGGATCCCTTCTCCGCCCCATTTAGACGCAGCGAAAGGGCTTCGCCGTTTTTGATTTTCTTATCCGAGGACGCGATCACTTTGTTATCGCGATCCACAATCAAGATGGTTGTGCGTTCAAGTTCTTCGGGCGGCAGATTAATCGAATGGACGACGGAATCTGCCTGAGCTTCCCAATCAAAGAAGATGCCCATTGCACCGATGATTTCGCCGTCAACTTCACCGCCTGCGCGAACGGCGGTTGCGTAGGTGGCGACTTGTTTACCGCCAAGCTGTTCATTGGTTTCAATGTCGGCAACGGCATATTCGCCGCCGTCATGGGTGCCCATGGCCTGTCGGAACCAACCAGCCGAGCTGACATCTAGACCTGCGACGGCGTAACGATCCGGTCGGCCATTGGCAATCACCCGCCCGTGACGATCCGCAATCCAAAGATCCAGATAGACGGTGTAGGAATCCAGAATGACCCCAAGGCGTTTTGAGGCCCACGTGACGGCTTTGGGATCGTCAACCTTAACGCAGCCATCGACAACGGCACTGTCGGTGGCCCACCAACGCACGTCACAGCTGCGTTCATAAAGATTTCGGTCGATCAATTCGATCACATACAAGGCAAGATCAGACAAGCGCGATCCGCGCACGGTTTGGGCCGTGGCGCGCAGATCATGTGCTTCGTCGGCAAACAGCCCCTGTAGTTCGGTCGCGATGGATGTGATTTGCTGAGAAATATTGGTGACCTCGTTGGCCACCACGGCAAACCCGCGGCCCGCGTCCCCGGCACGGGCGGCTTCGATCAGGGCGTTCATGGCCAGCATCTTGGCCAATTTGGTGACATTTTGAATTTCACCGACTTTGGCCGTCGTCAGGTCAGACATTTTGGTAGCAGCGTTGAGAATGCGTTCTGGCATGGCGTTATTCCTTGTTCTTGTGCTCTCCCCACCACAATCGTGGGTGCAAACCGCCAGCCTGACATCTCTATTTTTTAATCCACACGCTGCTTATGTACATAAATTACTTATATTTATCAGTCAGTTGCGCTTACATTCGATTTCGTTAAATAACCTTTTCCTAAGCGTCACAAATCAACGTACCACGAACCCTTAATACAAGAGTCGATTTTGCAAAAATCAACCTATGCTTTCACCTATACGGAGCGCTATTACAAGCAAAACGCGTATTACATTAGAAGAGGTTCAATCTTTAAAATTTCGCATAAAATGCGACTCGCAGGTTCAATTTCGCGATGAAACAGCAAAACAGACTGCTTCTTGCTGCGCTTCGTGAATGAAAATTGCAGAACCTGTGGGATGACCAATGCGCCCTGCCCGCGGCAAATGGCGCTTATGCGGCGAAATGGATAATGCCGTCTGCCAGCAATTTTAAGCCGGTGATAAACAGCAGGCCGTAACATACGCGGTAAAACCACACGACATTGACCTTGTCATGCGCCCAAAGACCAAGCCATGTGCCAAACAGCGCGACGGGAATTAACACAACCGCCGTGCCCAGGTTTGACGCATCAAATTGCCCAAGGAACCAGTACGGGATCAGTTTGACGTAATTGACGACAATAAAGAACATCACCGTTGTGCCGACAAAGACAGATTTGTCCAATCGCTGGGGCAGCAGGAACATCGAAACCGGCGGCCCACCGGCATGGGCGACAAAGCTTGTGAAGCCAGCCAAACCGCCCAGAACACTACCCTTGCCCCACGTTGCAGATTTGGGTGTGTCGCCTGCGTTTTTACCGCGCAGCCAGTGATCGAGGGTAAAGATGATCGCGATCGCCGCGATAATAAGCTTTACCGCCGCGACGCTAAGATAGCTAAAAGTCAGCGTCCCGACCAAAATGCCCAGCAATGCGGCGGGTACCAAGATCATCATGTTGCGCCGATCCCAGCGTTTGCGATAGGCCCAGACATTGGCCAGATCCATCAAACACAGGATCGGCAGCATAATGGCCGCGGCGGCCTGCGGCGACACCGCAAGCGCCATCAATGGCACCGCCATCACCCCCAATCCACCACCAAAGCCGCTTTTTGACACGCCGGCAATCAGAACGGCCGGAATGCCAACAGCATAAAAGAACGGATCGGTGATGAATTCCATGGGGCTTCCAGTGTGATAAAGGCGGCTTGGATAAGCCAGCAGGACGAAAATGACGGCGCGCTGCGAGGACGCGCCTGTCGCAGAGCTTAGACTTCGGTCAGGCGCGGCATCAGTTCGACGAAGTTGCACGGGCGATGACGGATATCGAGTTGGTGATGCAAAATTCCATCCCAGGCATCCTTACATGCCCCGGTCGATCCGGGCAGCGCAAACATATATGTCCCACGACAAACCCCTGCAGTGGCGCGCGATTGAACGGTTGAGGTGCCAATCGTTTGATAAGACAGCCAACGGAACAGCTCGCCAAAACCGGGGATTTCTTTTTCATAGAGCTTCCGGTGCGCTTCGACCGTGACATCGCGGCCGGTAACGCCGGTGCCGCCGGTTGTGATGATCACATCGACATCAGGCACATCACACCACGCGGACATCTGCTTAACCAGAACGTCCTGATCATCGGGCAGGATTTTCCGGTCAATCACGCAATGGCCTTTGTCGGTAATGCGCTTGGCCAGAACATCACCAGATGTGTCATTTGCCGCGGTGCGGGTGTCACTGACCGTCAGAACGGCAATGTTAATCGACACAAAAGTGCGGCTTTCATCAATACCAGCCAAGACGTTATCTCCTATTTCGCAAACTACAAAGCCACCGTAATACGGCGGCCTGCAAGCGCAAGAGATTTCGTGATTACAAACAGATACCGAATGCAGCGCGAATCAGGAAGAAACAAAATACCGCCGTTTTCGGTTATATTATTATTCTGATACAGATAACAACGCGGAACCACACAAACTATTTTTCCCATCCCTAAAACAAACAATAATCTATTAATAACAATATATTGAACTGATACCTATGACACCTCACTTTAGGAAATTTGATCGAATTGGTATTACCAATTTACGACTTTGGCGTCACTATGGTTGCAGCGGGTTATTTTTCGGCTTAAAAAAGTGGTAAGAAGATACCTATTTAGCGTCCGCTCGGTCGCGCATATGGCACGAATGCCCTGCACCACCCCAAGGTGCCGCGCCGCGCCGCGCCCCCGCAGAACGACATATTCAACGATAAAAAAACACCACCGACACAGCATCCATATTCGTCACCGGCAGGAAACAAAGGACACATCATGAGCGACTTGCTTTGGCAGCCCGCGAAAGACCGTATCGAAAATGCGAACGTCACCCGTTTTCGCCGTTGGGTGAATGACAAGCATGACCTGGACCTTGCGAGTTTTACCGCACTGTATGATTGGTCGGTCGATCACCTTGATGCGTTTTGGCCAGCGATTATTGATTTTGCCGAGCTGAAAGCAGAAAGCTGGGGCGAGCGTGTGCTGATTGACGGCGACAAAATGCCCGGCGCGCAGTTCTTTCCCGATGCCCGCCTGAACTTTGCCGAAAACCTTTTGGTGCGCGATGATAACAGTGACGCGCTGGTGTTCTGGGGCGAAGACAAAGTTAAAAGCCGCATGTCATGGGCGGAGCTGAATATTGCGGTGTCGAAATTCTCGCAAGCGTTGCGGGCCGAAGGCGTTGTCAAAGGTGACCGTGTGTGTGGCTATATGCCCAACATGATGGAAACCGTTGTTGCGATGCTGGCATCCGCGACAATTGGCGCGACATGGTCATCGGCCTCCCCCG
This sequence comes from Thalassospira lucentensis, assembly GCF_011806425.1. GTDB lineage: Bacteria > Pseudomonadota > Alphaproteobacteria > Rhodospirillales > Thalassospiraceae > Thalassospira > Thalassospira lucentensis_B. The sequence goes on from NZ_JAATOV010000003.1 coordinate 496,322, forward strand.
ACTTTGGGGTTCAAGGCGTGGTGGATCGGTTTGGCCAGATCGAACCGACCATTATGATCACGGTTGATGGATACCATTATAATGGTAAGCAACATGACATTCGCGAAAAGGTCCGCGATGTTGTCGATCGCATCGACAGCCTGAAAAAGGTCGTGATCGTGCCCTATGCGTTTGACGGGGAAAACACCACCAACATCCGTGGCGGCGTGACCTATGACGATTTTATCGCCGGGTATCACGGAACAAAGATCCAGTTCGAACAGGTCGAATTTAATCATCCGCTTTATGTGATGTTTTCGTCGGGCACGACCGGCAAACCAAAATGCATCATCCACGGCACGGGCGGGACACTTTTAAAACAGGTGTCTGAGCATGTATTGCATTGCGACGTCGCGCCAGGGGATCGGGTGTTTTACTTCACCACATGCGGTTGGATGATGTGGAACTGGCTGATGGCCGGTTTGGCAGCAGGTGCGACCCTGTTGCTATATGACGGATCGCCGTTCTATCCGAGTGGCAATATCCTGTTTGATTATGCCGATGCGGAGCGCATGACCCTGTTTGGTACGTCTGCCAAATATATCGATGCACTGGCCAAGGCGGATCTTAAACCCCGCCAGACACATGACCTGTCGAGTGTGCGCGCAATGACATCAACCGGATCGCCCTTGGCGCCGGAAAGCTTTGATTACGTTTATCGCGACATTAAAGAAGACATTCATCTGGCATCGATTTCGGGCGGCACCGATATCTTGGGCTGTTTTGTTCTGGCCTGCCCGGTTTTGCCGGTCAAACGCGGGGTTATTCAAACCCGTGCCCTTGGCGTGGCGGTTGACGTATTTGATGATGACGGTAAGCCGGTGCGTAATGAAAAGGGCGAACTTGTCTGTACCAAGCCCTTCCCGTCCATGCCGATTGGCTTTTGGAATGACCCGGATGGGGCGCGCTATCACAGTGCCTATTTCGATAAGTTCGATAACATCTGGTGCCACGGCGATTATGTCGAGCTGGATGATGAAGGCGGCATGGTGATTTACGGCCGATCCGATGCCACTTTGAACCCCGGTGGTGTGCGTATCGGCACGGCCGAGATTTATCGTCAGGTGGAATTGCTACCTGAAATTCAGGAATCGATTGTCATTGGCCAAGAATGGGATAACGACGTTCGGGTGATCCTGTTTGTTGTGCTGCGCGATAATTACACGTTGGATACAGATCTGATCGATAAAATCAAAAAGCAAATCCGCAGCAACTGCACCCCACGCCACGTTCCGGCGAAGGTGATTGCGGTTGCCGATATCCCCCGCACCAAATCAGGTAAGATCACCGAATTGGCGGTGCGCGATGTGGTCCATGGTCGACCGGTTAAAAACCAAGAGGCCCTTGCAAACCCAACGGCGCTGGAACTGTTTTCCAACCTTGATGACCTGAAAAGCTAAGCCCTGCACCCCCGCCTTAACCGGCGGGGGTTTATTTTTGGCCAAGTCTGGTTTTACCTGCGCCGTGTCGTTTTGGCCCCCTATCCATGACAAGGCCCGCACCCGCCGTGCCGATTCTGCACTGCAACAGTGCATGGTTTTTAACCATTGCCGTCATGTGTTCTTTTTTTGATCAACGTACGTATTGTTACGAAAAAAACTTCGTGCATTTCCGTATTTTATCGCACATTCAACCAAGAGGCGTGGCAAACGATTGAAAAAACACAACTTTCCATCAATTTTACCTAAAATCCCTGAGCGCATTCCCGATGCGCATCAATTAAAAAGAACTGATTTTAAAGCCCATTTCGCCGTATGCGCGCCCACCGGAAATTTTTCGCACTTGACACAAGGCAGCCTAAATTTCTTAATTTGAGGGGTCTGATGACATTCAGACACATGGATATGTGTGAAATAACGTATCCAGGGTGGCACAAAAGCTAAAAAACAATGCTTTGCTAATAAGGGAGCTTTTTCTAATGAAAATTCAAACGATCCTGGCCGCTGGCGCAATGACCGTTGCAGCCGTCGCCGCACAGAACGCCCATGCGGGTGCAGTTTTGGACGGCATCAAGGCCAAAGGTTTCGTTCAGTGCGGCGTGAACACCGGTCTTCCGGGTTTCTCGGCTGCGAACGCTGAAGGCAAGTGGGAAGGTATTGACGTTGATGTCTGCCGTGCAATCGCAGCAGCGGTTCTTGGCGACGCCAACAGCGTACAGTATACCCCGCTGACCGCAGCACAGCGTTTCACGGCGCTTCAGTCTGGTGAGATCGACATCCTGTCGCGTAACACCACGGCAACCACGACCCGTGATGCGAAACTTGGTCTGACCTTTGCTGGTATCAACTACTATGACGGTCAGGGCTTCTTGGTCCCGAAAAAACTTGGCGTTTCGAGCGCGACCGAGCTTGACGGCGCAACTGTCTGTGTTGAGCCGGGCACGACCACCGAGTTGAACCTTGCTGATTACTTCCGCGCAAAAGGCATGAGCTTTGAGCCGGTCGTGATCGAAAACATCAACGAAGCAACTGCTGCTTTCTTCTCTGGCCGTTGCGATGTTTACACCACGGATGCATCGGGTCTTGCTTCGATCCGTACCACCATGGCCGAAAACCCAGACGACTATGCGATCCTTCCGGAAATCATTTCCAAAGAGCCGCTTGGTCCGGTTGTCGCCCAGGGTGACGAACAGTGGTCAGACGTTGCACGTTGGTCCTTCCTTGCGATGGTTGAAGCCGAAGAATTTGGCGTCACCAGCGAAAATGTCGACAAGATGAAAGCCGAAAGCAAAAACCCGGGTATCCAGCGTCTGCTGGGCACATCGCCGGGCATGGGTGAAGCTCTTGGTCTTGATGAAGCATGGGCATACAACATCATCAAACAGGTCGGTAACTATGGCGAAAGCTATGAGAAAAACGTTACCGCGAAATTGGGCCTTGAGCGTGGTTTGAACGCTCTGTGGACCGATGGTGGCCTGCAGTATGCTTGGCCGATCCGCTAATCGCTTAGCATTGGCTAACTAACAGACAAAGCTCCGCCCCACTGCCTTAACGCATGGGCGGAGCTTTTCGTTAGGTGCCCATTCATTGGATACAATCTACACCTGAGGGTCATATGAGTAAGCCTCAAAATGTCCCGGGGGATGTTCGTTCCAAGAGTCTCGTCGATTATCTAAATGACGAGAATGTGCGGGCGGTTCTGTATCAGATCATCGCCATCGGCCTGGTTATTCTGGCTGGTTGGTATCTGGTATCCAACACCCTGTACAATCTTGAAAAACAGAACATCTCTACCGGTTACGGGTTCCTCGATCTCGAAGCATCCTTCGAAATCAGCGAGACCATGATCGACTACAGTGCCCAAAGCGATTATGCGACGGCATTGTTGGTTGGTCTTCTCAATACCGTGAAGGTCGCCGTACTTGGCATCATCCTTTGCACGATCATCGGAACCATCTTTGGCGTGGCACGCCTGTCGTCGAACTGGCTTGTTCGCAAACTGGCCACGGTTTATGTCGAGACATTCCGTAACATCCCGGTATTGCTTCAACTTTTCTTCTGGTATGCCCTTATTCCAGCGGCGTTTCCCCATCCGCGGAACGCCTTTGAGCCCCTGCCCGGTGTTTTGCTGACATCACGCGGGACGTATTTACCCGTTCCGGTGGCCGACAATGCCTATACCTTGATGGGGATTGCCGCGATCATTGCGTTGGTTGCGATTTATTTCATCAAGAAATGGGCAACCAAACGCCAAGATGCGACGGGCCAACCGTTTCCGATACTGATCACAAGCATTGGTATTTTCGTTGGTCTGGTTTTGCTGGCTTATTTGATCGGCGGTGCGCCGACGGAAATGAGCATCCCTGCCCTGAAAGGCTTTAACATTCAGGGGGGATATAACATCTCGCCGGAATTTATGGCCGTTCTGATTGGCTTGACGGTTTATACGTCAACCTATGTCGCAGAAGTCGTGCGTTCAGGCATTCAGGCCGTTTCGTCCGGCCAGTGGGAAGCTGCTGATAGCCTTGGCATCAAACGCTCTGTTGCGCTTCGCAAGGTGATCTTGCCGCAATCGATGCGTGTCGCGATCCCGCCACTGACCAACCAGTATCTGAACCTGACCAAAAACAGTTCTTTGGCTGTTGCTGTTGGGTATCCTGATCTGGTGTCGGTTTCCAACACAACCATGAACCAAACAGGCCAGGCGATCGAAGCCATTTCGATCTTTATGTCGGTCTATCTTGGTTTGTCCTTGTTGACCTCGCTCTTTATGAACTGGTTCAACAAGAAGATGGCGCTGGTGGAGAGGTAACATGTCAGAAAATGCAAAATTACCTCCTTTGCCGACCGGAACCGTTACCGGACGTGCGGTGACGTGGGCCAAAAAGAACCTGTTTGACGGGTGGTTCAACACCCTTTTGACCATTGGTTCGATTGCCTTTCTGGCATGGCTTATTCCGCCGATCATTGAGTGGGCGATTATCAACGCAACACTTGAGCCATCGATTGAAGCCTGTTCCGAGGTTACAGGAGCGTGCTGGGGGTTTGTGAATGCAAACTTGCGGCTGATCCTGTTTGGCACCTACCCGTATGATGAACAATGGCGTCCATTGTTGGCGATGATTATCCTGATCGGGATCATTTGTGCCAGCCTGGGCGGGGTTAAATATCCAAGCGTTCGCAAATGGATCATCCCGATGTGGGTGATTGGTGTTCCGGTCATTGCCTTTTTGATGTGGGGCGGCTTCCTTGGCCTTACCTATGTTCAGAACAGCTATTGGGGCGGTCTTCCGCTGACGCTGATCCTGTCATCAATCGGGATTGTGTTTGCCTTTCCGTTTGGACTTTTGCTGGCCCTTGGGCGGCAATCAAACATGCCTGCGCTGAAAACCTTGTCCGTGGTCTATATCGAAGTCATTCGTGGCGTGCCGCTGATTACGGTTTTGTTCATGGCGTCCGTGATGTTCCCGCTGTTCTTGCCTGATGGGGTCACCATCGACAAGTTGCTGCGTGCGCAGATCGGTATCATCATGTTTACGGCGGCCTACCTTGCCGAGGTGTTTCGTGGCGGGTTGCAGGCTGTACCGCGTGGTCAGTTTGAAGCAGGCGAAAGTCTTGCGCTGCCATACTGGAAATCCATGCGTTTGATCATCTTGCCGCAAGCGTTGCGGTTGGTGATTCCGCCAACGGTGAACAGCTTTATTTCCATGTTCAAGGACACCACACTGGTCGTGATTATCGGCCTGTTTGATTTCCTTGGCACGGTGAAGCTGGCCCTTCGCAGTGACCCGGCATGGACCAAGTATTACGTCGAAGGCTATGCCTTCGCCGCGGCAATATTCTTCCTGATCTGTTTCTCGATGGCGAAATATTCTGCCTATCTTGAAAAAGAACTTCGCAAAGGCGAACGCAGGTAAGGCGTGAGGAAAAAACAATGACTATTGCAACCGAAACCAAAAACGATGCTTTGCGTCCTCCGTCTTCTGAGGATGTCATCACAGTATCCAAGATGAACAAATGGTACGGCAATTTCCACGTTCTTAAGGATATTGACCTGACCGTTCGTAAAGGGGAGCGTATTGTTATCTGTGGCCCGTCGGGTTCAGGTAAATCAACGCTGATCCGCACACTGAACCGTCTTGAAGTTTATCAACAAGGCGAAATCACCGTGAATGGCATCCATCTGGGCGATGATGTGAAAAACATCGAAGCTGTCCGCCGCGATGTCTGCATGGTGTTCCAGCACTTTAACCTTTTCCCGCATATGACTGTGTTGGAAAACCTGACATTGGCACCGATCTGGGTTCGCAAGATGCCCAAGAAAGAAGCCAATGATTTGGCCATGCATTATTTGGAACGTGTTCGCATTGCCGAACAGGCCCATAAATTCCCCGGCCAACTTTCAGGTGGTCAGCAGCAGCGTGTGGCAATTGCCCGTTCGCTGTGCATGCAGCCGAAAATCATGCTGTTTGATGAACCGACATCAGCACTTGATCCGGAAATGGTCAAAGAGGTTCTTGATGTGATGGTCGAACTTGCCAAAGAAGGCATGACCATGTTGTGCGTGACCCACGAAATGGGCTTTGCCAAAGAGGTCGCCGACCGTGTGATCTTTATGGATGCTGGCCAGATCATTGAAATGGCCGAGCCACAAGCATTCTTTGATAACCCCCAAAACGAACGAACCAAGCTATTCCTTAGCCAAATTCTGTCGCATTAAGCGGGTTATCACACCTCAAAACACCAGTGCAAAGCGGCTCCAATCGGGGCCGCTTTGTTTTTTGTGAATTTCACGCTTGCCCCCTGCCCGACAATTGCCGAAACTCCGACCACGAAATTTGAACTTTGACGCCATTTGAACTGTGCCGATCTTTGGCCCAAAACCGGAAGTCTCATGACAAACGCCCAATCTGATACGCAAGCGCCTGCTTCTTTTATTACGGTCGATGGCCTGACCAAACGGTTTGGCGACACGGTTGCATTAAACGACGTCGATCTGCGGCTGGATAAGGGTGAAACGCTGGCGATTATTGGGCCATCGGCGGCGGGCAAAAGCGTTTTGATGAAATGCATTGTCGGCATTTATGGTGCCGATAGCGGCAGTATTATCCTTAACGGTGATGACGTTTCCAAACCCAACGCAGAAGCGCGGCCGGAATGGGCATCACAAATAGGCATGCTGTTTCAACAAAACGCGCTTTTTGACAGCCTGACAGTTTGGGAAAATATCTGTTTTCGTCAAATCGAAGCCGGCACCATGAGCCGTGACGACGCCAAGGCGCATGCCATTGACCTTTTGGGGCATGTGGGCCTGGCCGAAGAAAGTGCGGTTCTTAAGCCCAATGACCTTTCGGGCGGCATGCAAAAGCGCGTTGGCATCGCACGCGCCATTTCATCGGATCCTGCGCTGTTGCTGCTTGATAACCCGACTGCTGGTCTTGACCCGGTTTTGTCGAACCATATCGAATTGATGATTGCCAAAATTGCCAAGCAACGCGGCACCACGGTCATTTCAATCACCAATGACATGCAGATTGCCCGGCACCGGTATCAGAACCTGATGATGATGCATGACGGCAAAGTCTATTGGTCTGGCCCGACCAGTGCGATTGATGATGCGCATAACGAACATCTGACACAGATGCTAAATGGTTCCGCCCAGGGACCGATCAGCATGCGGGCGGGCAAACGCAACGATGGCGTTTACGCCTGATTTCCAAACATCGCTTAAACCGTGGGTTTGAACCCTAGTTCGCCGTGTAGACAGATACGTCCGCATCGCGAATGACATCCGACCAAATTGGCCCCGGGTGCCGATCGGTGAACAGCGCATCAATTTCCGACAGATGCCCCAGACGGACCATGGCACGACGGCCAAATTTGGATGCGTCGGTGCATAGGAAGGTCTGGCGCGCATTGGAAATAATAGCGCGCGCAACACGGACTTCGCGGTAATCGAAATCCATCAGGCTGCCATCTTCATCAACACCGGAAATGCCAACAATGGCAAAATCGACCTTGAACTGGTTGATAAAATCGATGGTGGCTTCGCCAATCACGCCAAAGTCACGTTGACGCACAACACCCCCGGCAATGATCACTTCGAACCCCGGATTTGCAGCACAAATCTCGGCGACATGAAGGTTATTGGTGATGATTTTAAGGCTGGTGTGGTTGGATAAGGCGTGTGCGACTTCTTCGTTGGTGGTGCCGATATTGATAAATAACGACGCACCTTCGGGGATGTGTTCGGCCACCAATTTGGCGATTTCACGCTTGCTGCCCAGATTAAGGACTTGGCGGTCAGTATAGGCGGTGTTTTCGGTTGTCGAAACACTGGCTGCCCCGCCGTGATAGCGCGCGATCAGGCCTTCTTCGGCCATTTCATTTATATCGCGGCGGATGGTTTGAGGGGTGACAGAGAAATGATCGGCAAGTGTGTCGATGGTCATGAAGCTATTGGAAGCCACCAATTCGAGGATTTCACGGCGGCGACGATCCAATTTACCCATGACGTTCTCCTGTTTTCGGATTTTCACCTTGTGCGGTGAATTTTCGTTATCGATCAAAATGACGGCAAAGACAACAAGATGCAAGCACTGTCACAAGCCATCCATAAGCCGATCAGATATATCGTTCGGGAAAGCCGTTAAACCATTGCTGGGCGGCTGTGGTTTCGCGCCGGATAAATTCGACAAGGGGTCGAATGCGCGCGGCATCGATCAAATCATTATGGCAGACCAGCCAATAATTACGATGAATTGGAACGACTTCGGGTAAAACCGCGATCAGATCATCACACGCATCCCCCATATAAAAGGGCAATACACACAGCCCATAACCCGCCCGGCAGGCTTGAAGCTGGGCCATGATGCTTGATGTTTGATAGGATGCGCGCAATCCCGGAACAACTTCACCCAGATAGTTAAGTTCAGGGGTGAAAATCATATCTTCGATATAGCCAATAAACGGGTGGCTGGATAAATCAGCGCGTTGTTTGATGGCAGGGTTTCGCGCCAGATAATCGCGCGATCCATAGACGTACAGATTGTAACGCGACATATTTTCATAATGGTACGAACCGGCCTTGGGCGTGCTGAGCGAAACCGAAATATCGGCTTCGCGGCGTGACAATGAAACGATCTGTTGGATATTGACCATTTCAATTGTCAGGTTGGGGTGCTGGCGGGCAAACAGCGGCAGTTTTTCGGCCATAAACGAATTGCCGTATCCTTCAGGGACGCTCAGCCGGATGACACCACTTAGGGGGGCGGCCCCTTCCCCAACCACGCCAAGCATTTTGTCGGCTTCGACTGCCATGGCCTTGGCTGGCTCCATCAGCCTTTCGCCCATTTGGGTCAGGGTATAACCCTTTGGGCTGCGTTCAAACAGCTTGGCACCAATCCCCTGTTCAAGCCGCTCAATGCGGCGCGCGACCGTCACGTGGCTGGTGCGCAAGCGCCGTGCCGCGGATGAAAGCCGACCTTCCTGCGCGACGGCCAGGAAGTACTGTAAATCATCCCACGGAAACTGACGCATAGGTCACCCTGTTCATTTTTGTACAAGTATTGTCCAAAAATATATATTTTACCGCATTTTGGTCAATGATAACGTATTTGCACGTCCCAAAAGGAGCGACACAATAATAATTTAACGTTACTTTTCAATGGACTACCGGAAAAACATCCTATCCGGGCAAAAACAACAAAAATGTGCAGATCAAGCACGCATCACCGATCCGGGCCGAAAAATCGGCAGAAAACCGGGCTTGGTGCGGAAAACATCCGGTGTGCCATCCGGCATGCTGGAACATATCGTTCCATCAGGGAGGAACTTAGATGAAGAAATTTGCAATCGCATCCGTTGCGATTATGGCAAGTGCTGTGGCTGCGTTGCCGGCACAGGCCGAACTTTCCGACGACATCGTTAAAATCGGTATCCTGAATGACCAATCGGGCGTTTACGCCGACTTTGGCGGCAAATGGTCGTTTGAAGCCGCGAAAATGGCGGTTGAGGATTTTGGTGGAACGGTTCTTGGTAAACCGATTGAAGTGATTACCGCCGACCACCAAAACAAGCCCGACGTTGCCGCCAATATTGCGCGTCAGTGGTACGATGAAGAACAGGTTGATTCCATTATGGAATTGACGACCTCCTCCGTAGCCCTCGCGGTTCAGGGGATTTCCAAAGAAAAGAAAAAGATCGATATCGTTACAGGGGCCGCCACCACGGACCTGACCGGTGACCAATGTTCACCGTATGGCTTCCACTGGGCATATGACACCCATGCCCTTGCCGTTGGCACCGGCGGTGCGTTGGTGAATAACGGTGGTGATAGCTGGTTTTTCCTGACAGCCGATTATGCCTTTGGCTATTCGCTTGAAGAACAGACCGGTAACTTCGTTAAGGAAAATGGCGGCAAAGTTGTTGGTTCTGTGCGCCATCCGCTGGGCACCAACGATTATTCTTCGTTCTTGCTGCAAGCCCAGGCATCGGGCGCAAAGGTTATTGGCTTGGCGAATGCCGGACTTGATACCGCCAATGCCATCAAACAGGCATCGGAATTTGGCATTGTTCAAAGCGGCCAGCGTCTTGCGGCGTTGCTGTTTACGATTGCCGAAGTCCATGGCCTGGGTGCCGAAGCAGCACAGGGACTTTCGCTGACCGAGGGGTTCTATTGGGATCGTAACGACGACACCCGTGCATTCGGCAAGCGTTTCTTTGATCGTACCGGTCGCATGCCAAACACCATTCAGGCAGGCACCTATTCGGCTGTGTTGCAGTATCTTAAAGCAATTAAAGAAACCGGCACCGACGAAACCGAAGCCGTTGCCAAGGCATTGCATGAAATGCCGGTCAATGACGTCTTTGCCCCGAATGGCAAGGTCGGCGCGAATGGCCGCATGATTTACGACATGTTCCTGATGGAAGTCAAAACACCCGACGAAATGCAGGGTGACTGGGACTATTACAACGTTCTTGATACGGTTCCGGGCGACAAGGCCTTCATCGATCCGGCCGAAAGCGGCTGCTCTTTGGCGTCGAAATAAGATCATGACGGTTACCGACGCCCACAAGCTCCCCGGTAACCCTCAAAACGACACGGAGTCACGGGTGGTTCTTTCTGCCCGTGACCTCCGACGCGATTTTGGTGGGTTTACTGCGGTTAAGAACGTCAATCTTGATGTTCATCACGCCCAGGTGCATGCGCTGATCGGTCCGAATGGCGCAGGCAAAACAACAGTTTTCAATCTTCTGACCAAATTTCTGCAACCAACCAGCGGGAAAATCACCCTGCTGGGGCATGACATTACCAAAACGGCCCCTGCCCGCGTGGCACGGATGGGCTTGGTGCGGTCATTCCAGATTTCAGCAATTTTCCCGCATTTGACCTTGCTCGAAAATGTGCGGGTTGCATTGCAACGCCCGGAACACCTTGCGGTTCAATTCTGGCAACCGTTAAGCAAGCTTAATGTGCTGAATGACAAGGCGATGGCGCTTTTGGAATCTGTCGGTCTTCAGAACGAATATGACAGCCAAGCAGCCGACCTTTCATATGGTCGTAAGCGGGTCCTCGAAATCGCGACCACCCTCGCCCTTGATCCGAAAGTTTTGCTTTTGGATGAACCGATGGCCGGTATGGGCGGCGAAGATGTTGGCATGGTGGCCGAACTTATTCGCAAGGTTGCCAAAACCCGTGCGGTTCTGATGGTTGAGCATAACCTTAAGGTCGTGTCTGACCTGTGTGATCACATTACCGTTCTACAACGCGGCGAAATTCTGGCCCAGGGCGACTACGCCACGGTCAGCAATGACGAACGGGTCAAGGTCGCCTATCTGGGGACGGATCATGACGGATAAACAATTGCTTCTTTCCGTGCGCGGGCTGAATGCCTGGTACGATGAAAGCCATATTTTGCACGGCGTTGATCTTGATGTGCGCAAAGGCGAAACCGTGACCCTTTTGGGGCGCAATGGCATGGGAAAAACCACCACGCTTCGCGCGATCATGGGCATTTTGCGCAAACGTACCGGAGAGATCAATTTTGACGGTCAGGATTTAATGAACCGGCCGCTCCATCACACCGCACGTGCAGGCATTGGCTTTGTCCCCGAGGAACGGGGCATTTTCGCGACCCTAAGCGTTGAAGAAAACCTGATGTTGCCGCCTGTGGTTTCCAAAAGCGGCATGTCGGTTGAGGAAATCTATACGCTTTTCCCAAACCTGAAAGAACGTCGCGATAGCCAAGGCACCAAGCTTTCGGGCGGCGAACAGCAGATGCTTGCCATGGCGCGCATGTTGCGCACCGGGGTGAAAATGCTGCTGCTTGATGAGCCGACAGAGGGACTGGCACCGGTGATTGTTCAGCGGATTGGCGAGGTTTTACAGACCTTAAAGGAACGCGGCATGACCATTTTGCTGGTCGAGCAGAACTTCCGATTTGCCAGCAAAATTGCCGACCGATTCTACATCATGGATCACGGCATGGTGACCGAAGGTTTCGATGTTTCGGACCTGCCCGAGAAGATGGGCACGCTGCAAGACTCTTTGGGGGTATGACGCCGTGATTATGATATTTGGAATTCCAATCCAGGCATTTCTCGGCCAGCTTCTGATCGGTTTGATCAATGGGTCGTTCTATGCCGTGCTCAGCCTTGGCCTGGCGATTATTTTTGGCCTGCTGCGCGTGATCAATTTTGCGCATGGCGCGCAATATATGATGGGGGCGTTTGTCGGCTTTTTGCTGCTGTCGTGGTTTGGCGTGAATTACTGGTTGGCACTTTTGCTGGCCCCGGTGGTTGTTGGCATTACCGGCATCGCGATTGAACGGTTTGCCCTGCGCCGCCTTTACAATCTGGACCATCTTTATGGGCTGTTGTTCACATTCGGTCTGGCCTTGGTGATTGAAGGCGGGTTTCGCTATTTCTATGGCACATCGGGCCAGCCTTATGAGACGCCAAAGCTGCTTTCGGGCGGGGTGAATTTAGGCTTTATGTATCTGCCGATTTACCGTGGCTGGGTCGTTGTCGCGTCACTGATTGTCTGTATCGGCACGTGGCTTTTGATCGAAAAAACCAAGCTTGGCGCGTATTTGCGTGCGGCAACCGAAAATCCCAAACTGGTGCAATCATTTGGCATTAACGTGCCGTTCCTTTTGACCCTGACATACGGGCTTGGTGCCGGTTTGGCGGCCTTTGCCGGGATCATGGCAGCGCCGATTTATCAGGTCAGCCCTCTTATGGGATCGAACCTTATTATTGTGGTGTTTGCCATCGTCGTTGTTGGGGGCATGGGCTCTATCATGGGGGCGATTGTGACGGGATATATGCTTGGCATTCTAGAAGGATTGACCAAGGTGTTTTACCCCGAGGCATCCAACATCGTGATTTTCGTGATCATGGCGATCGTTCTTTTGGTCCGACCTGCGGGTCTGTTTGGTCGGGATGTGTAAAATGACTGAAATAGCAACAACACCCGAAACTCAGCATCGTACGTCCAACCGCGTTCAGCTTGCCCTTGTTGGCATCTTGCTGATTGGCTTGGTGATCGCACCCTTTACCCTTTATCCCGTCTTTTTGATGAAGGTGCTGTGCTTTGCGCTGTTTGCCAGTGCGTTTAACCTTCTTTTGGGGTTCACAGGGCTTTTATCATTCGGCCATGCGGCCTTTTTCGGCGGGGCGGCCTATTTCACGGCCTATGCCGTTAAGGAATGGAACTTCCCACCCGAGGCGGGAATATTGCTTGGCGTTGTCGGCGCGTCCTTGATGGGGCTTGTGATCGGGTTCTTTGCGATCCGCCGTCAGGGCATCTATTTTGCCATGATCACGCTTGCGCTTTCGCAGATGTTCTTTTTCTTCTGCCTGCAGGCGGAATTCACCCGGGGTGAAGATGGATTGCAAGGTGTGCCGCGCGGTCACCTTTTGGGCTTCATTGACCTGAGCGATCCGTTGAACATGTATTTCTTTGTTTTGGTGGTGTTTATCGCCGGGGTCTTTGCCGTGTGGCGGATTGTAAATTCGCCGTTTGGCATGATCCTGCGATCAATTCGTGAGAACGAAGACCGGGCCATTTCGCTGGGCTATTCGGTCAATCTTTATAAGCTGGCGGCGTTTGTGATGTCGGCGGGTCTTGCCGGACTTGCCGGTGGGCTTAAGGCGCTGGTGTTCCAGTTTGCAACACTGACCGACGTGGCGTGGCAAATGTCGGGCGAGGTCATTCTGATGACGTTGCTTGGTGGGATTGGCACCATTTTTGGACCGATTTTCGGCGGCGCCTTTATCGTCACGGTGCAGAACTATCTGTCGACGACGGGCTTCCCCGTGACGGTCCTGACCGGGCTGATTTTCATTGTTTGCGTATTGTTGTTCCGCCGCGGCGTTGTTGGGGAATTCAATGCGTCACGCCTTGCGAAAAAACTGGGCCTTCGTTCCAGAAGCTAGGCCACACATGATCGCGACAGTTCGGCGAAAGGTAGAAGAACAAAATGGCCAAGCAACAATTTGACTATGTCATCGTTGGTGCCGGTTCGGCCGGATGCACGCTTGCTAATCGGTTGTCAGAAATCGAAAATGCCACCGTCCTCCTTCTCGAGGCCGGTGGCAAAGACACCAACCCATGGATCCATATCCCGGTGGGGTATCTTTATTGCATTGGCAATCCCAATGTTGACTGGTGCTTTAACACCGTACGCGAACCTGGCCTAAATGGCCGTTCATTGGGCTATCCGCGTGGGAAAGTTCTGGGCGGCTGTTCATCGATCAATGGCATGATCTATATGCGGGGTCAGGCCAATGATTACGAGCAATGGCAACAATCGGGTTGTTCTGGTTGGGGCTGGGACGATGTTTTGCCGTTTTTCAAAAAGTCCGAGGACCATTACCGGGGATCAGACGATCTGCATGGTTCAGGCGGGGAATGGCGGGTCGAGCGTGCGCGCGTACGATGGGACATCCTTGAAGCGTTTCAAAATGCCGCGGCTGAGGCCGGTATTCCCAAAACAAATGACTTTAACCGTGGCACCAACGAAGGGTCGGGTTATTTCGACGTGAACCAAAAACGCGGCATTCGCTGGAACACTTCAAAGGCGTTTTTGCGCCCTGCCCTTAATCGTAAAAATCTTGAAGTCCGCACCAACGCCCATGTGCGCCGTCTGACCATTTCTGAGGGTCGGATCACGGGTGTTGAATATGAACGCGACGGTCAGATTGAAACCGTGACGGCCATACGTGAAACGGTCCTGAGCGCAGGGTCGGTTGGATCGCCCCAAATCTTGGAACTGTCGGGCATTGGACGCGGCGATATTTTGCAGCAATACGGGATCGAGCAAACCCTGGACCGGCCACAAGTCGGCGAAAACCTGCAAGACCACCTACAACTGCGCTGTGCCTATAAGGTCAGCGGTATCCGAACCTTAAATGAAAAAGCCAGTAGCCTGATTGGTAAGGCCAGCATCGCGCTTGAATACCTGTTTAAGCAATCTGGCCCCATGTCGATGGCACCCAGCCAGCTTGGCGTGTTTACGCGGTCTGATAGCTCGTTTGAGACGCCAAACTTGCAATACCATGTCCAACCCTTGTCGTTGGAAAAGTTCGGCGATCCGGTGCATCCATTCCCGGCCTTTACGGCCAGTGTGTGCAACCTGCGTCCGCAAAGCCGAGGCACCATTCACATCACAAGCCCCGATTACCGCGAACAACCCGCCATTGCGCCCAATTACCTTTCGGCGGATGCAGATAAAACCGTGGCGGCAGAGTCCATTCGCCTGACGCGGAAAATCGCCAGCCAACCAGCATTGGCCCCCTATCGACCAGAGGAATTCAAACCCGGTCCGTCGTATGACACCGAAGAAGACCTTGTCCGGGCCGCAGGCAATATCGGCACGACGATTTTCCATCCTGTTGGTACCTGCCGCATGGGATCGGACCCGGCATCTGTGGTTGACCCCGAACTTCGTTTGCGCGGACTTGCTGGATTACGGATTGCCGATGCATCCGTGATGCCGACCATCACATCGGGCAACACCAATTCGCCGACCATCATGATCGCGGAAAAAGCCGCCGCCATGATCAAGGCCAGTATCAACGCCTGATCAGCAAGACAATTGAGTATCTAACAGTGAAACGCAAAAAGCCGGGGACATTCCCCGGCTTTTGACTTGGTTGGCGTGTTTGAACCGCTTAGCCCTTTTTGCGGGCCACGATCCGTTCGCGAACAGCCGGCGCATCGCCGGTTTCGTCAACGTCACCTTCGCCAATTTCAATGGCTTCACGTAGAAGTGCTGTTGCGTCGTCAAACTGGTTCTGATCGCGGGTATGGGCAATACATAGCGGGGATTCCGCCGAAACTGGCTGTCCGACCTTGATAAAGTCACTAAAGCCAACGGCAAAATCGATCTTTTGATCCGCACGGGTGCGGCCACCTTTAAGGGCGACCAGTGCCAAGCCGACCTTACGCGCATCCATCGATAGAACCCGACCGGTTTTTGAAGCCGTCACGGCCTGTACCATCGGGGCTGCTTCAAGGTAGGTATCGTGCTTTTCAACGAAGTCAGCAGGCCCGCCAAGGCTTGAGACCATTTTACCGAACACTTCGGCAGCCTTGCCGCTTTCAAGCGCCTCGCCCGCCATTTGCAGGCCATCGGCGACATCGGTGGCAACACCACTGACCGCCAGCATTTCCGCCGCAAGCGCCATCGTGACATCATACACACGCTGTTCTTGATGTTTGCCGGTCAGAAAATCAATTGCTTCGCGCATTTCAAGCGAGTTGCCGACCGTATCGCCCAGCACCTGTTCCATATCGGTCAAAAGTGCGACGGTTGGAACGCCGTTGCGGGTGGCAACCTCGGTAATGCTTTGTGCCAGTTCGCGTGCCCGTTCATATTCATTCATGAACGCGCCCGAACCGAATTTGACATCCATGACCAAGGCATCCAAGCCCGCTGCCAGTTTTTTCGACAAAATGGATGCGGTAATCAGTGGGATGCTTTCGACCGTCGCGGTAACATCACGAATGCCATAGAAACGCTTATCCGCCGGGGCCAAATCGGCCGTCTGGCCAATGATGGCGCAGCCAACTTCGCGGGTGACTTTGGCGAATTCGTCCAATGTCGGCGCGGTGCGATAGCCGGGAATGGAATCAAATTTATCAAGCGTCCCACCGGTATGGCCCAGACCACGCCCGGAAATCATCGGCACAAATGCACCGCATGCGCCAACAATTGGCCCCAACATCAGGCTGACTTTGTCACCGACACCGCCAGTCGAATGTTTATCGACAACCGGCCCATCAAGACCAAATGACTTCCAATCAAGGACCGTGCCGCTGTCGCGCATATTGCGCGTCAAGGCGACCCGTTCATCCATGGTCATGCCGTTAAAAAATACCGCCATTGCCAAGGCAGCAACCTGCCCTTCGCTGATGGTTTCGTCGGCAATGCCTTTGACGAAAAAGGCAATTTCGGCTTCGGTCAGAACGTCGCCTTCGCGTTTGCGGCGAATGATTTCTTGCGGCAGCATTTGCTGTCTCCTGCGCGCTTTTTGTGACTTTAATTTACCAAGACCCAAAAGCGAATTTTTGTTTATGCAGAACGTGAAAAGTAATGCACTAAGATACGGATAAGGTTGGCAGAACCGTCTTTGGACATTTCAAGCGTTTGTTCGTGACTAAGGGGTGTCGCGCTCATGCCGGCGGCCATATTTGTGATGTTGGAAACGCCTGCAACTTTGAAGCCAAGGCGACGCGCCAAGATGCATTCAGGCACAGTTGACATGCCAACCGCATCCGCCCCCAAAACCTTAAGCATTTTGATTTCAGCCGGAGTTTCAAAGCTTGGCCCTGTGCACCAGCAATAGGTGCCTTCAAACAGCTTAATGCCAAGTTCAGACGCCGCCGCATGCAAGCCCGAACCGATTTGCGGATCATAAGGCACATCCATCCCGACAAAGCGATCATCACCGCGATACCCGATCAACGGATTGGGGCCAAACATGCTGATGTGATCGGTAATCAGCATCAGGTTGCCTGGCGTTGCATCGGGAAGCAGTGACCCGGCCGCATTGGTCAGGATCAATTGATCCGCGCCGAGGCCACGCAGGGTTTCAAGCGGTTCCGCCATCAGATCCGAACGGGCATGTTCATAATAATGCGCCCGTCCCTGCAGCACGGCAACGGATACGCTGCCGATTTGGCCCAGAACCAATTGCCCGCCATGTCCATGAACTGTCGGCACCGGGAAGCCCGGCAAATCTTTGTAGTCAATCTTGATCGCATCCCGGATGGCATCGACAACGCCGCCCAAGCCACTGCCAAGGACAATCGCGACGTCGGCCTTAAAACCGGGTGCCTTTGAGGCAATGACATCAAGTGCCGTGGTGACGTTGCTCATTTAAGGTTCTCCGGACCAAAGGAATGCGGAATTAATTCTTCGCGGGTCAGGGTCAAAAGCGTTTCGCCCTGATCATTGATGATAAAGATGGTGGCGTCCGATCCGGTAAATTCACGGATTTTCTGACGGCACCCGCCACATGGTGTGCAGGCAACATCGCCAAGACCCACCACGACAATTTCGTCAAACTTGGTTTCGCCCGACAAGACCATGGCGGAAATTGCGCCGGCTTCGGCACAAACACCTTCGGGATATGCGGCGTTTTCGACGTTGCACCCGGCGATAATCTGCCCGTTTTCGGTGCGTAACGCTGCGCCGACATGGAACTTTGAATATGGCGCATAGGCCTTATCGCGGGCGGATATGGCCGCCTCAGTCAAATCGCGCGGTGCCTGTTTCGTCGCTTCCATCAATTTCGTCCTGTTTTTGAAATCCGCGCAAGCCCAATTGGGGCGCGTTATCTTTATCTATCGGTGCGGAAAATGGCCTGCCGATGACGGCAGGCCGCCTAACCGCGAAAAAGTTTCCCGATGCATGTGATCATCTTAGTGATCATTGGCAATGTATTTGGAACGCTAAACCGGGTTTAACGTTCCTTTACATAGGCACGGCCAAGGGCCTTGGGCGGTGTTGCGCGGCCAATAAAGCCGGCCAACAAAATCACCGTCAGCACATAGGGCAATGCTTGGACCAACTGAACGGGGACTTCGCCAATGCCGGGCAAAACAACGCCCTGCAAACGGGTCGCCGCCGCATCCAAGAACCCAAACAGCAAACATGCAAACAAGGCCGGGAATGGGCGCCATTTGCCAAACACCATGGCAGCAAGGGCGATATACCCCTTACCGGCGGTCATATCATGCAAGAACGATGCGCCTTGGGCGGTTGAAAGGTACGCACCAGACATGCCAACCAGCACGCCAGAGCACACCACCGCACGATAGCGCATCAAGACAACGCTAATACCCGCCGTATCAACCGCACCGGGGTTTTCCCCCACCGCGCGCAGACGCAGACCAAACCGCGTCCGGTACATCACCCACCATGCGGCGGGTACGGCCAGAAAGGCGATATAGACAAGGATGTTATGGCCGCTGATCAATTCGAAATAAAGCGGACCTAAGATCGGAACGTCTTTAACGGCCTCAGCCCCCGGAAGGGTAATCGGCTGAAAGCGCGATGCTTTATCAAGGGCCGGTGTTTTGCCACCCTGAGCAAACAGCGCAATCCCGACAAGGGCGGTGAAACCCGACATCAGAATGTTGATCGCCATGCCTGATACGACCTGGTTGCCTTTATGCGTGATGCAGGCAAAGCCATGCAGCAAAGAAAGCGCGATGGTCGCCGCAATGGCCGCCAAAAGTCCGACCCACGGATTACCGGCATAAAATGCCACCGTCGCCGCGGCAAAGGCGCCACCCAACATCATACCTTCAAGGGCAAGGTTGATGGTGCCTGATCGTTCGGAAAACATGCCCGCAAGGGCCGCCAAAATAAGCGGGGTCGATGTCCGAAGGGTCGCATCCAGAAGCAGAATAATCAGTTCAAAGGTTTCCATCACGCGGCCTCCATCCGGTCACGGCGCAGGCGCCAGGCGGTGTACATTTTGGTCACGCGCGGACGGAACATGTGTTCCATCGCCCCGGTAAACAGGATCACAAGACCCTGAATAACCACGACCATGTCATTGGAAATCGTCGGAATTTCAAATGAAAGCTCTGCCCCGCCCTGATAGAGCATGCCAAACAAAAGAGCCGCCAAGAAAATGCCAAACGGATGGTTGCGCCCCATCAGCGCCACCGCAATCCCGACAAAGCCATATCCGGCGGTAAAATCGATCAGCAAACGGTGCTGAACACCCATGACCTCATTAAGTGCCATAAACGATGCCAAGGCCCCGGAAATCATCATCGCAATGATGATGTACCGGCCCGGATCAATCCCGGCATAGGTTGCCGCCACCGCATTGGCCCCAACCGTTCGGATCGCATAGCCCCAGCGCGTATGCCAGATAAACAGCCAGACAAGCACACTGGCGGCGATGGCATATACAAATGACAGGTTCAGCGGGCTTGACGCCATATCAATGCCAAAGGACGCAGCCATATCATGGATAAACGGCAAGGTCAGATTTTCGGAAATGCGTTCGCTTTCCGGCGTCATGGAACCCTGTGGGCGCAGGACGTTTACCAGCAAATAGACCATCAAAGACGACGCAATGAAATTGAACATGATGGTCGTGATCACGATGTGTGATCCACGGCGCGCCTGCAAATAGGCCGGGATATAGGCCCATGCCGCGCCAAAGATCGCCGCCGCCATTATGCCAACCACCAGCATCAGCGGAAACGGCAAGAAATCGAGATAAAGTGCGGCCAGCGTCACGCCAAGGCCACCAATGTATGCTTGTCCCTCTGCGCCAATGTTAAACAGACCGCAATGGAATGCGACGGCAAAGGACAGCCCGGTAAAGATGAAGTTGGTGGTGTAATAAAGGGTATAGCCCCATGCCTCGTCATAGCCAAACGCGCCATAAAGCAAAATTTCGACGACCTTGATCGGGTTTTCCCCAATCGCCAGCACCACAAGGGCCGAAACCAAAAGCGCAAGCAACAGGTTCAAAAGCGGCAAAGCACCAACATCGATCCAGCGGGGAAGTTCGACGGTATTGCTCATGCCTGCCCCTCCGCTGCTTTTGCTTTGGCTTCGTTGGGATCAACCCCGGCCATCATAAGACCAAGAACACGTTCATTTGCCTCAGCAGCAGAAACTTCGCCGATGATGGCACCATCGCACATCACCAAAATTCGGTCGGCAAGCGACATGATTTCGTCAAGCTCCACAGACACCAAAAGGACAGCCTTGCCAGCGTCCCGCATGGCGACAATGCGTTTGTGAATAAATTCAATGGCACCGATATCGACACCGCGGGTGGGTTGCCCCACCAAAAGAAGTTCCGGATCACGCATGATTTCACGTGCGAGAACCAGCTTTTGCTGATTACCGCCGGAAAAATTCGCGGCCTTAAGATCGGGATTATCCGGGCGCACATCAAATTCGGACATCATATGCGCGGTCGCATCGGAAATGGCGTGCCAATCCAACAGTGGTCCCTTTTGATAGGCCGGATCATTTTCATAACCCAAGATGGCGGCTTCCTTGGCGGAGAACCCCGTGACCATTGCCATGCGATGGCGATCTTCGGGGACGTGGGCGACACCGCGGCGACGCAATTCGGCGGCATCGACGCCCTTACCCGGTGTGACATCCTGATCGTTAAGGGTCACACTTCCTTCGCAGACGGCGCGGATACCGCCCAGTGCCTCAAGAAGTTCGCTTTGACCATTGCCCGAAACACCCGCGACACCGACGATTTCACCGGCACGCACGGTAAAGGTCGCGTTTTTAACCTTATGGATGCCTTGGGCGTTATCAACACACAGGTTGTTGACCGCAAGCACAGTCGCCCCCGGATTGGCCGCGCCCTTTTCAAGGCGCAGCAATACTTTGCGGCCCACCATCAGTTCGGATAATTCTTCGGGGCTGGTCTGAGCCGTTTTGCGATCAGCGACCATTGCGCCCTGGCGCATGACAGACACATTGTCCGTTGCAGCCATGATTTCGCGCAATTTATGGGTGATCAAAACAACCGTTTTGCCCTGTTCTTTTAGGGTATTTAGAATGCGGAACAAATGGTCCGCTTCTTGGGGCGTTAAAACCCCGGTTGGTTCATCCAAGATCAGAATTTCAGCACCACGATACAGTGCCTTTAAAATTTCAACACGTTGTTGCAGCCCAACAGACAGATCACCGACAATCGCATCGGGATCAATGTCGAGCGCGTATTCACGTTCAAGCCGTTTGAGTTCGACGCGCGCCTTATCCACGCCATCGCGCAGCACAGCGCCGCCTTCGACACCCAGAATGACGTTTTCCAGAACAGAAAAGGTCTCGACCAGCATGAAGTGCTGATGAACCATGCCAATCCCAACGGCAATGGCATCTTCGGACCCTTTGATATCGCACAGCTTGCCATCCACATGAATGGTGCCTGCATCGGCTTGATAAAAGCCGTACAGGATACTCATCAGTGTTGACTTGCCTGCGCCATTCTCCCCCACGATACCGTGGATTGTTCCCTTTTCGACCTTAAGGTCGATTTCCTTATTGGCATGTACCGCACCGAACCGCTTGTCTATACCGCGCAGTTCAATTGCGGGCTGCACGGCACCGGTTTCCCCGGCGCCGTGCATTTGATGCATCGTATCCGACACTACAAATCCCCGGTTTTAGTCGTTGCTGCCTTACATCGGGCAGGAACTGTCGCTCATGTAATCGTGTACTTTAAGCGAACCCGAAGCGATTTCTTCTTTGGCCTTCGCAACGGCTGCTTTCATTTCATCGGTGATGAGCTTTTCGTTGTTTTCATCAAGCGCCCAGTCAACACCACCTTCGGCCAGACCAAGAACGGTGACGCCTGGTTTCCAGCTGCCGTCTGCGGCGGCTTTGAACGAATCATAAACAGCAACGTCAACCCCCTTAACCATCGAGGTCAGGACCGAGCCCGGATGCAGGGCATTCTGGTTTGAGTCAACACCAATGCCGAGCTTGCCCGCATCTGCGGCTGCTTGCAGGACACCAACGCCCGTACCACCGGCTGCATGATAGATCACGTCTGCACCACGGTCGAACTGCGATTTTGCAAGTTCACCACCCTTAACCGGGTCATTCCACGCCGCACCGGTTGAACCGGTCATGTTTTCGAACACTTCGGCGTCGCTGTCGGCGTATTTAACGCCCTGTTTGTAACCACAAGCAAATTTACGGATCAACGGAATGTCCATGCCACCAATAAAACCGACCTTGCCGGTTTTTGATGCCATTGCGGCCAGAACACCCACCAGGAACGATCCTTCGTGTTCTTTGAACACAACAGACTGAACGTTTGGCAGATCCACAACCATATCAATGATCGTAAACTTGGTTTCAGGGAATTCTTTGGCCACAGTTTCCAAAGCGGTTGCCTGCGAGAAGCCAATCGCGACAATCGGGCTCATGCCGCGACGCGCGAAGTTCCGCATGGCCTGTTCACGCTGGGAATCGTTCTGAATTTCGAAGTCGCGATATTCGGTACCGGTATCTTCTTTGTATTTTTCTGCGCCGTTGTAAGCGCCCTGGTTAAACGAACGGTCAAAACGGCCACCAAGGTCATAGACCACTGCCGGTTTGATGTCTGCAGCCGAAGCAACACCTGCATAGCAGGCGACAGCCGCGACCACGGAGGTCAGAAGCTTTTTCATTCCGATGCCCTTCATTGCTTGATTCTGTTTATTCTTCCGTCGGTGCCCTTTTACCGGCGGAACTCCCTCATCGAAAACCTGATCCGCAGCACGACCAAATTTGGTCCTTCGTTGCGATTGAACCGGTGTGTCTGTGCTGCGCGAAACTTATGGTAACTACAAAATGTAGTACCCTGTAAATAGAAGACCGCGCAACTAGGCCGATAACCTGCCGAACGCGCGGCAAAAGGTTTACGGCAAATTGTTGGATGCAATCGCGCTTCTGCGTGGTTTCCCTTAGGTTGGGGGACTTTTAGCCGTCTGGTTGTGTGTTATTCGTGGCAAAATATTTTCTTCGCCCCGTTTGTAATTGATCAAAGTCGTTTTGTGTCCTTTGCCATGGTAATGGGCCCCATGCGTGCTGCCGATTCTTTAACACGGGCGCAATAACGCACATCGACATTTGCAATTTTCACCGGTCTGTCATCAACCTGGAATACCGCAGGCAGCCAATTGGTGTTAGCATTCCGTGCGTTTAAGCCGTTGACATATTATGCCAGACAGCCGCGCGGGATCGGCGAACCTGGCTTTTGCTGGAGATCCATAATGAAATATAAAATTGCAGGGGTGCTATCGGCATGCACCATGATGACCTTTGGCGCCGGAACCGCATGGGCCGATTATAATCTGCGCATCCTTCATACCAATGATGTCCATGACCGCGTTGAATCGGTGACAAAATACAACAATAGCTGTGCGGCCGAGGATGACGCGGCGGGCAAATGTTTTGGCGGCTATGCCCGTCTTGCGACCGCTATTCGCGATGCCAAGGCGCAAGGCGGCAATGTGTTGGCCGTTGATGGCGGCGATCAGTTTCAGGGGTCTCTTTATTATTCGACCTATAAGGGCGAACTGACCGCAAAATTGATGCAGATGGCCGGCTACGACGCGATGACCATCGGCAACCATGAATTTGATGACGGCCCGGACGTGCTTGAAGCCTTTATCAAGGCCAGCAAAATGCCGGTCCTGTCGGCCAATGTGCATCCAACCGCCTCGTCCAGCCTTGATGGGGAAATCATCCCGGAAACCACTATCGAGCTTGGCGGCGAGAAAATCGGTCTGATCGGGATCACAACCGAAGAAACCCCCGACATTTCAAGCCCGGGCGATCAGGTCGAGATTACCAATTCTGAAATGGCGCTGCGTTATTCGGTTGCGCGCCTGCGCCTTGCCGGGGTCAATAAAATCATCGTGCTCAGCCATTCGGGGTCTTACAAAGATTTCGAACTGGCCAAAACTGTAAGCGGTATTGATGTTATTGTTGGTGGTCACGACCACCAGCTGTTTTCCAATAACAATGAAAAGGCCGCCTACCCCTACCCGGTTGTTGAAACGGCACCTGATGGCAAACCTGTCCTTATCGTGCAGGCCTATGCCTATAGCCGCTATCTTGGCGAACTTGATGTCACCTTTGACGATGACGGCGTTGCCACCGCGTGGTCGGGCGAACCGATCCCCCTTGATGCCAGCATCAAACCCGCCCAAGACGTTTTAGACGTTATTGCGCTTGCCAGTGGCAAGGTTGATGCCGTGCGCAACATTAAGGTCGGTACCTTTACCGCGCCCGCCGACGGATCGCGCGAGACATGCCGTCATATGGAATGTTCGATGGGATCATTGATTGCCGATGCAATGCTGTGGAAGGCTGGCAACGGTTATCAGGTTGCCATTCAAAACGGTGGCGGTGTGCGCGCAAGCATCGATGAAGGCACGGTCAACATGGGCGACGTTATGACGGTGCTGCCGTTCCAAAATGCACTGGCGACATTCAAGCTTTCGGGCAAGGACATTGTTGCGTCGCTTGAACATGGTGTTTCAAAGCTCGACGAGGATAAAGGCCAGTTCCCGCAGGTCGCGGGCCTTAAATTCGACCTGGATACTTCCAAACCGGTTGGATCGCGTGTTTCCAACGTTATGGTCGCCGATGGCGATAGCGATGGGTACGACCCGATTGAGCCCAACAAGCTTTATGGCGTTGTTTCCAACGATTTCATGCGCAATGGCGGTGATGGCTATGTGCTGTTCCGCGACAATGCCACGGATGTTTATGATTTTGGTCCGAACCTTGAACAGGCGGTTGCCGATTATATCAGCATGAATTCACCGATGCGCCCGACCACTGGGGACCGCATCAATCTGAAATAAGTGACGGCAAAGGTCACGCGATCTTTTGATCGATATACAATCCATAAAGGGCGGCCTGATAGTGCGGGTCGCCCTTTTTGTTTTTCTGGTTGTTTTTCTTGCCTTTGATCGTTGGGGCGGACTATGACAGTCCTTAGATTAGAACGAATGCCCATGCCTGTTTACCCCACCATAAAGAGCAACACACCGTGATCACGCCGTTGGCCAATATCCTTTGTTTTGGTGCCGCCCATTTTGACCGCACTGTGCAATGCACAGAACAATATGTTCCCGCTGCGTCCAACCCAGTCCGAACGTTGCATCGTAAACCCGGTGGTGTCGGACGCAATATTGCGGTTCATCTGCGGTTGCTTGGTAATAACGTCGCGATGCTTGGCGCGGTTGGTGATGATGGTGACGGCGAACACGTGATCGCCGCCCTGTCGCAAATTGGCATTGATACCCGCCGAATTACAAAGTTCAAAGACAAGCACACAGCGGGCTATACCGCCGTGCTTGATGAAACTGGCGAACTGGCATTGGGGATGATGGATGCCGAGGTTTATGATTTCCTCAGCGTTGATTTGCTGGCCGATCAGCTTGCCAATTTACAGGCGTGGCCTTGGTGGTTGATTGATGCCAACCTTCCGGTCGAAACGATTGCGTGGTTGGCGGAAAACAAAGGCCCGTCGAAGTTCTGTGCTGCGACCGTATCACCAAGCAAGGCCGCACGTTTTGCCCCGGTGTTGGATAAAATCGACCTTCTGATCACCAACCGGGCAGAGGCAAAGGTCTTAACCGGTATTGACATCAAAGAGATTGATCAGGCGAAAACCGCCATTGCGCAGCTCCGTGATAAAGGTGTCACCGACGCGGTGATTACACTGGGCGCGCAAGGTGTTGTGTCATCCCATCAAGACGACTGCGCATTCTGGCAGCCATTGCCGACCATGGTGCGCGACGTCAATGGTGCTGGGGATGCGTTTTATTCTGGTTTCCTGTCATGCTTTGCCAAGCCCGGTGCCACCATGGACGATGCGATGTGCCAAGGATTGGCCATGGCCAGCCTGACGGCGGAAACCCAAGGAACGACTGTCTGGGACGTAACGCAGGAAGCGGTGAACCTGCGTGCCCAGCATGCCTATAAAAAACCGCTTTGAACGTATTTAATCGCGTTGGGTCACCGGACTATAATGCGATACGTAAGCACGAACATTGCAAGCGTTGCTGTGGCGCGATAGCTTGTGACAAAATTCAAACCGTACTGGAGCACTGCCGATGCATCCCTTTTTCATCTTCGTGAAATGCGAATTGGGTAAAGCCTATGACGTTGCCGCCGATCTTGTCGAGGAAGTCGAAGGTGTGTCGGAAGTCTATTCCATTTCCGGCCCGTTCGAACTTCTGGTTAAGGTCTATGTTGAGGAACAGCAGGATATCGGGCGCTATGTGAACGAAAACATTCACAAGCTGCCTAATATCAAAGACACCCAGACCATCATCACGTTTAACGCCTTTACCTAATGGCGAAAACTCGTTCCGAACATGAAAAACGCGGCGTAGAAAATACGCCGCGTTTTTTTACGTTTAAAATCAAAGAAGATTAATTCCGAACCACGTTGCGAATAACATCAAGAATGATCTCTGTGCCCTTTTCGATCAGCACGACATCATCGCCAACAACTTGACGGATCGTGCCATCATTGCGCTTTGGCAGGCGTGCCTGCACATCAGCCGGAAGATCACGCTTGGCAATGCCTGGGGGCAACTGTCCGCCGCGTTCAAGCTTCATGGCGATCCCCGGCGGAAGGCCATTATTGCCGACACCATTGTTACCTTTGCCTTTTGCGCCCTTGCCCGATTTGCCGTTTTTATCTTTGCCGTTGCCAACGTCATCATTCTCGGTTTGGGCTTTACCGGTCGCCAAATCGAACACATCGGCAATGATGCGGCGTTCTTCTTCTGAAAAGATACGGCCATCCTGTGCGACTTCGACAACAGTGTGATCATGGTCGCTTTTGGTAACAAGCGCCGATGCGGGCGCAATCGCGAACATGCTGCCAACAATCGCAAGGGTACTGGCGCGTAACAGGCCGGGAAACATCACGTTTTGGGGCATTTATTGTTAATCCTCGTCATTTGCTCGTTCCCAACACATATGGTCTATGAACGGAAAATACGAGGCCCGACGCACATAAGCGCCATCAAGACAGAGGTTTTTGAGGAGATTTAAGGTACCGCAGAAACGAAAAAAGCACCCTGTAAGGGTGCTTTAATCAATGGCGGGCAAGGAGGGATTCGAACCCTCGATAGGGCTTTTGACCCTATACTCCCTTAGCAGGGGAGCGCCTTCAGCCACTCGGCCACTTGCCCGTATCTCTTTGGTGTTCCCTGCGGAACGACGCCTTTCTTAAACATCGGCACCGCATGTGTCAATGCCCGAAAACAGGCTTTTGAAGGTTTTATTTTTAACAGGACCATCAAATAAAACCAGCGGCTTTTTGCCACCCGCCCTCATGGGCTTTTTTGGTTGAAATCCAAAAGAGTCTTCAAACCATCATATAGCTGTCATCGATCAGCAAAAAACACCTGTCATAAAGCGGGTGTCGATTGGTTTTTCACCGTCTGAAGACGCTACAAGCTGGTTGGAGTAACATGCGTACCATCTATCAGAGCACCGATGATTTCGGTCATACGCTTCGCGCCCTGAAAATAACCCCGGAAGGTTATAAAGATCCGGTCTATTTGGGTTTGGTCATTCAAGACCGCGAAGTTCTTTTCCGTACCCGTGAAATTAGCTCGCGGGAACTGGTATTGCAGAAGATCAAAGAATTTGTCGCGGGCAATATCCCGTCGATCAATGCTCAACCGGCCTGAAGGCCGGTTTTTTAGTGCCCGAACATCGCACAACCTGATGCTTCGTGCCACTTATCGCGCCGAGGCGGGCAAGCCCCGCTCGTCTCGAACTCCAACCGCCGGTCGGCGTGACCGGCGGTTTCTTTTGGCTATGCTTAGGCATTCGCCGCCGCACGGCCCTGACGCGCACGCCACATCATGAAAAGTGCGATACACAAAACCGGTACTGCGCCATAATTGATCAAATCCCACCCTGCCCCGGCAATCAGAACGCCAGATGCCAATGATCCCAATGTTCCGGTCAGGCCATTGCCCAATTCCATCAAGCTTTGCGCATGGCCGCGTTCGGCATCATTATGCCCCGCCACCAAAAGAGCCGTGCCCGCCAGAAGCAACATATTCCACCCAATGCCGAGCAAGAATGAGCTGATCAAAAAGGCTGGCACCGAAATCCCCGATACCGCAACGGCAACACTGGCGCCAAGCGTAAGGCTGCCCAGAACAGCGACCTGACGCGCGCCAAAGCGATCAATCATCGGTCCGGCAACAAATGCGGGCAGAAACATGCCCACCAGATGCCAGCGGATCACATTGGCCGAGACATCGACATCATATCCGCAATATTTCATCGCAAGCGGTGTTGCCGTCATCACCAACACCATGATGCCCTGCCCGCTGGCACTGATTGCAATCGCCCCACGAACGGCCGGACGACGCAAAAGATCGCGCATGATGCCACCATTGGTGTGTGGTTTAACCGGAACCGCCCCATCAGGCAGCATCACCATCAAAAACGCCCCAAGCCCCGCCAAACCGGCAAGGGCGATATAGGCACCCGCAAAGGGCACCGGCAGCATATCGCGGCTTGAGGTCGCAATTTCCGGTGCAATCAACGCCGCCAACACGCCGCCGCCGACCACCAATGCGGCAGCACGGCCTTTATGCACGGTATCGACTGCCTCAAGTGCGGCATAACGATAATAAGCCGCGGATGCCTGATAAATGCCAATCAGGAACGGTGCGACCGCCACCAGCCAGAATTGCGCGTTATAGATGCCAAGCGCGACCAACAACCCGCCCGCAACACCGAAAATCGCCCCCAAAAACAACCCGGTGCGTCGGCCATAACGTTGCATGACCATCGACAGCGGATGAACCGATGCCAGATTGCCAAACATCAAAATGCCCAGCGGCAAAGTCGCCAATGCCGGATTGGGTGCAAGCGACACACCAACGATTGAGGTCAAGGTGATCCCGATCAGCGAACAGGACCAATATAGCGCCTGGGCGGCAAACAGCAGACGCACTGATCCATTGGTCAGCAACAACATGTTTCCAACTCCGAAAAGGGAATAATTTGTGGGTATTCAAGTGTTTGAACCGGTTCTCTAAATCGGCTTCTCTAAACCGGTGTCAGCGACTTTCGGGCAAACCGTTCGGCGTATTCTTGTGGACTGACCGATAAATGCCGCTGAAACGCGCGGCGAAGCGTTTCAGGATGACGAAAGCCGCACAATGTTGCGACGGTCGAAATCGCCATCGTGTCATCCTGTAACAGGGCGCGCGCGGCTTCGACGCGAACCCGTTCGATATAGCGCGCCGGGCTCATGCCCATGTCACGGGTAAAGACGCGCGAAAATGTGCGGGGTGTCATCCCTGCCCGATCTGCCAGAACGTCTAGCGACAGGTTCTGATCAAGGTTCCCGGGCACCCAATCAAGCAAACTGGCAAGCCGCGACGTTACCCCCTTATCGGGGATCAGATAGGAACTAAATTGTGCCTGCCCACCGGGGCGCTTTAAAAACATCACCAAGCGCCGCGCCACCGAAAGCGCAAGGGTACGGCCAAAGTCGGCTTCGACAATCGCCAAAGCCAAATCAATTCCGGCGGTCACGCCAGCGGATGTGAAAACATGCGGATCGCCATCAAGCCCGGTCGGATCATAGCTGTGCAGGCGATCCCCCATTAAGTGAACAGCCGGGAAATCACGGGCCATTTCATCGCACCGCGACCAATGAGTTGTCGCCATCCGTCCATCCAATAGCCCCGCCTCGGCCAAGATGAGCGCGCCCGAACAGATTGATCCCAAGCGCGTGACCTTCTTTTCGGCGTCTTGCAACCATTGGCGCAGACCAACGTCCTTGCGCAGTGTCGGCATGCCATCACCACCCGGAACAAACAGGGTATCGATGTCTTTAAGCGACACATCAGAGCGGGCAACATCCGCATGCAGACGGATACAGGATGATGTTTTGATCGGTCCGGCTTGGTCGGCGACAACCATGCACTCATAGGATTCCACACGCCCCAGCAACGCAAGTTCGTCATTGGCGGTCGCAAATACCTGAAGCGGCCCGACAATATCGAGGCTCATGACATTGTCATAGGCGTAGCAGACCATCAATCTGGTGTCGGATGCGGGTTTGGACATTGCATGATCTCCCTAAAGCCTGATCAGAATGCCGCAAATCAAAACTGGCAACAATGACAAACACCCCACCAATCTTGCCAGTTTGGCATGGTGGGGTGTTTGTCATGTTCAGTTATCTGATTGTTCTAATCGGCCGCGAGGAAACAAGGACCGCTAGAAACCACTTCGCTGCAAAAGTGCATAAAAGTCGCGAATGGTGCCTTCCTTGGTGGGCATGTCCTTGATGTCATCAACCAACTTATCGGTGAAGTTCGGCTGTTTTAGGTATCCGACCACCCTTTTACGTGCCATCGAGGCGGATTTACCTTCGATCAGGACACCGCTGGAACAGAATTGCACCAACATATAGGCGCGTTTACGCAAATGAAGCGACGGATTGTCGATCCGTTCAATGACCTTTTCGCGGACAAGATATTCCGCCAACCCATCATCAAGCCGTGCGCCAATCCGCTTTTTCTGCACATCGGGAAGGTTGGATGCTTCGACCGCATCATTCATCTGCGTGACCGTTGCCATCTTGTCGCGTGGTTTTGCTTCTGGATCGCAGAACGCGCGCAGGGCCCGCATATCCTTGACGGCATCAAACATCATCACATGCAGCTCATCGGCGAAATCATCGACAATGCCGCTGTTCGATACGGCCAAAAGCCACGTCAGTTTCCGCCAATTGGGCACCAGGCGATCACAGATTTCTGTAACCCCTTCGATCAGTGCGCGTGGGCCACCGACATTGCGAAGGCGCGCACCGCGTTCGGCCAGGGCTTCGACCATCGCGGTTCCGTAGATAACGCCTTTTTCGCTGACAAGCCGATCAAGAATATCGCTCAGCGGATCTGGTTCGCTTTCATGACGTCGCAATGCGTTGGGGCTTTTAAGCTCCCGCACGATATAGTCAAAAAGCGCGTCCTGACTGGTCGCCAAAAGACCAGAACCAAAAAGCGGGTTCAACAGATCAAGGATATCATCGGCCGCACCGCGATTACCCTTGGCCCGGCCCAATGCAACATCGATATGACGGGTTACCGCGTCGCCAAAGCTGCGCGAACTGCCAAGCAGATCCTTTAACGCCACCGGAGAACCCAGAATATCGGCGATGACGTCATCAAGCAGCTTTCTGGCGGCTTCGTCTTTTTCGTCGCCTTTGACCTTAAGCGCCAGATCAAGCTTACCCACCCAATTTCGGGTCGATGACATCACGCGTGTCAGCGCGACCATCGTCAGAAAATCGGTGTCTTCGGCCAAATTCAGGCTACG
Organism: Thalassospira lucentensis; assembly: GCF_011806425.1. Classification (GTDB taxonomy): domain Bacteria; phylum Pseudomonadota; class Alphaproteobacteria; order Rhodospirillales; family Thalassospiraceae; genus Thalassospira; species Thalassospira lucentensis_B. Next base: position 528,192 of record NZ_JAATOV010000003.1, read on the forward strand.
AATTTCATCGCGGACTTCTGAAATTGTTGCATCTTCGAAGGCAGGAAGATCGACCTTTTCAACTTCGCGCGCACGTGCGGCAAGCTGTTCAATCGCGCCATGAAGGTTATTCATGGCTTCGATGTGATCGCCGTCGGTCGCCTTGGCATGCAGGCCGGCAACCTTATCGACCGCAGTCGGCATCAAGCTGTCATGGAACATCAACTTGCGCAGGTTTTGGTAATTATACATTACCTCGCAAGGTGTCAGAATTTCCTGTTCGAAATATTTGCGCAGCAACCGGTTGATGGTCGCGCGGCTTTCTTTCTGCAGAAGGTCATTGTCGGTATCACAAAGGGGGGCTTCGTCAATCGACGAAACACGCACATCTGTTTCCTGATCATCGGCAACCCCTTCTTTATCCAGAAGGACTTTTTCGATATGACGACCATCGTCGCGTTCCCAATCACGGACAACGCGGACGCCAGAAACCTTGGTTTTCAAAAGCTTTTCGGCTTCTGTTACCGCTTCTTTTTCGACATCGAATGTCGAATGAATGATCCAGCGATCCCCTCGCTGAACCCGTACTTCAAATGTCGTATCCGACATAACGCGCTCTGGCTCCCTAACATCCTGTTTGGGTGGCATTTACATGCCAGTTAAACAGTCAGGCGCGTGTCCCAAGGCTTTTATATTTATAAGCCCTTTATTAGACGAAGCAGGTAACGAAAACAATAGGCTGCTGTTGGAATTTTTAAAATTTTGATTGTGCGGAAATGGCGAAATAATGCTTCTTGAAATGAAACCAGTAGCTTAACAGGACGACACCCCGCACAACCATTTGTAATTATTTTATGCGCCGGTATGTTTATCTGGGGTTACGGAACGTAATTTGCGATCTCACCAGACAGGTCAGCCAAAAGATCGCTCATGGCGGAAACGGTGCTTTCGACATCCGATCCATTTGGCGCGCCCGTCTTTTCATAGCTGTTGGATGCTTTGACTACGCCGCTTTCAAACGCAACCAGCTTCCAACGGGCCGACAAAAGAACGTTTCCGTCCGGCTGGCGTTCAAACCGGTCGATATCGACGATCACTTGCACATCAACCCCCGCACGCGACGTCCACGGATAGGTTTCCAATCGCGATGCCTTGCCGGTGTGGTCAAAATTCTCGACCAAGATGCGGTTGATGTTTTCATCAAGCGGTTCGGCCCAACGATGACCAGAAAGAACATTTAAGCGGTTTGAACTGCTGCGTGTCACAATCATCGAACGGTCAAGGTGACTTGGAATGCTGACCGGCCCGATGCCGACAACCATGCCCTGCCCGGTTGCAGATGATGCCGGGGCCTGTGTTGAGGATAGCAAGTAATACTGATCCTGTGGCGCCGCAGTGCACGCTGCCATTAGGGGTGCTATCACACACAGGAGCACCCCTGCCCGGATATGCTTTCGAAGTGACTGGCGCATTGGTTATTCTCCCTCAGACCGTTTTTTACCAAGTAACAGCGCGCTTGGGTTTTGTTCCAAAAACTCGGCAAGATCACGCAAGGAACGCGCCGTTGCGGTCAATTCTTTGAGTGCCTCTTCAAGATTATAACGCACCGGCGATGTTGGCCCGGTGACATCGCGCACCCCGCTTAGGGCTTCGCGGGCACTATCAAGTGCCTTCTGCGTTGCCGGCAGCACGCTGCTATCAAGGTTTTCGATCAGTTTATTTACACCTGCCGAGGCCTGCTGCAGGTTTGCAATCCCCTCGGTCAAGGCCGGTGACGTTACGATGTTTTCCATTCCTTCGACCGTGCCAAGCACGCGATAGCCGATTTCTTCCAGCGGGAATGTTTCAACCTTTTCAAGCAGGCTGGTCAGCGAATTGGCTATTTCATCAATCTTTTGCGGCAAGGTTGGCAATTCAGGAATATCGCCCTTTTGATCCCCAAGATACCGTGCCGGCGCAACCGGGTTCATCGACAGATCGACAAACAGCTGCCCGGTGATGAAGCTTGCAGTTTTCAGGCGTGCACGAAGGCCATTATCGACCAGTGTTTTGATCGTTTCTGTATGTTGCAGCAGCCCCATTTGGCCGCCCACCACACTGACGCGTTCCGGTTCAAGGGTGACAAGGACCGGGACACGGAATGAATGTTCGTCAACAACATATTCCAGTTCGACGCTATCGACCGTCCCCACCCGAATGCCGTTAAATTCCACTGGTGCGCCCCGCGAAAGGCCCCGAACGGAGGAATCAAAATACAGGATGAATTTCTGGCTATAGCCGGTGTTCTGAAGTTCCGCCTGCTCAAGCGTTTTAAACAGATTAAAGACCGTTTCAGGCTCGGCGACGTCGCCTTGCGGTTTGTCATCGGGGGTATAGAAATTAATACCGCCCGCCAAAACCGATCGCACCGATTGGGCGCGCAGCGACAGGCCATCTGCATTCAGATCAACCGCGATGCCGCTTGAATCCCAAAAACGGGTATTGCGCTTAACCAACTGATCGAACGGTTTTTTGATAAAGATCGGGATCGAGACGCCCTTTGCGTCATCATCAAGTTCGGTATCAAGGACTTCGCCGACTTCAACCCCACGCACCAAAACCGGTGCGCCGATCGACAGCGACCCCAGTTTTTCCGCCTTTAGGATAAAGCGCGTACCTTGGTCTTCGCTGGTGATCAGTTTGGGTTCCTCAGAACCGACAAACTCATCTTCCGGCGCGCCGGTATCATCCGGGGCCACTTCGATATAGGCCCCCGAAACGATGGTATCCAAACCGGTAATGCCCCGCCCAGACACACGTGGCCGCACCACCCAAAATTCCGTTTTGTCGGTCAAATAGTCACTAAAATCGTCATTCATGCGCACGGTCAGGCGCACATGATCAAACCCGTCGGACAGTTTGATTTCGGTGACCTTTCCGACATCGACATCGCGGTATCGGACAGACGTTTTACCCGCTTCCAATCCGTCGGCGGTTTGGAATGTCAGGGTGATTTCAGGGCCCTTTGACACAACGTCACGCCACAACAGCCATCCGCCAACCAACAGGGCAACCAGTGGAACCAGCCAGATAATCGAAAAGCTGCGCCATCCCTTTTTGACATCGGGCTGATCAACATTGCGTTCTTTTGATCCTTGTGGCGTCGTGTTCTCGTCACTCAAGACGGGCTCCCCTGTGTTTCTGTCTGACGGGTATTATTGACGGTATTGGTATGTTTGTCGTGCGTGCCGATGATGTTTTTGCGCCGTCCGGCCCGGTCCCAAATCAGTCTGGGATCAAACGCCATCGCCGACAACATGGTTAAGATAACCACCCCACAAAAGGCGACCGCGCCAAAGCCCGGCTGAATGGATGCTATATTGCCCAATTTTACCAAAGCCGCGAGGATGGACACCATAAAAACATCAATCATCGACCAACGGCCAATCAGTTCGGTAATCCGATAAACGCGCGTGCGTTGCCGAAGCGGGCCGGAAAGACCCAGCCATGTTGCAAAATAAATCCATCCCAGCAAAACGATCTTAACAATCGGCACCATGATGCTTGCAGTAAAGACCACAATCGCAATTGGCCATTCCCCTGCCTGAACAAGGGAACCTACCCCCGACAGAATTGTATCGGCCTCGGCCTTTCCAAGATAGGTCACAGTCATGATGGGAAAAACATTGGCAGGAATATATAAAATACCCGCCGCCAGCAGCAGGGCAAAGGCGCGTGAAAGACTGCGCGGTTTACGCATATGAACAACCGCACCACAGCGCGGGCAATGACCATGATCAAGATTGCCCTTGGCAACCACCATCGCACAGGTATGGCAGGTCATAAGCCCTTCCTCTGCCCCTTTGGTGTTGGCGGTTTGTGGGGAATTCGAACCATCAACGCTTAGGTCATCTTCGGTAAGGTATCGAAGCCCCTTGGGAGCGATGCAGCGCCAGACGGCGCGTGGATCAAGGGTCACGGTCATTAAAAGGACGGTCGGGATCAAACAGCAGACAGCAAAGAAAGCCGATCCGGCGATGACTTGGGCGAAATCGGTCAGTTTGGTCAGCGCGACCAACAATCCAATCAAAAACACATCAAGCATCGACCACGGACGAATAATCGCGAGTATCCGCCACACAGTTTTGATGCCCGGCACAGTCCGCCCGAGTGAGATCGGCAGCAAGACATAGATATGCGCACAAATCAAAACCAGCGGGGCAATAATCGACGTCACGGCGACCATAAAGGCCAAGAACGGAAAACCTTCTTGCCAGAAGGTCAGAACGCCACTGCCAAGGGTATTGGTCTCGGTCCGGCCTTCCATCGAAAAGGTTAGAAGCGGATAGGTATTGGCAATCAGGAACAAAACAAGGGCGGTAATGGCCAGGGCAAGTGGCTTGTCAAAGCGTGGTTTTTCCGCCTCATAAAGCGTTGAGCCACAGCGTACGCAGCACGCAACACTGCCCGGCGGAAGGTCTTCTTCCACATGGACATAGTCGCAATGTTCACAAGCAATCAGGCGATGCGCCATTGTTTCCCTGTTTAAACAGACTGTTATCAAACGGCGTTAACCGCCAAAGTAAGCGCCAGTTTCGCATCTAAGTCAAACCAGATCAGAACGGAATTGTTCCGCGCTGATGCAAAATAAGCTGTGAATTTAGCCTGTTAGCTTTCAATTGCGGGCAAAAAACGGCGCGCTTCGGATAGAACGGCTTCGTTCACCCGATCAAGCAGTTTGCTTTTCATGGTGCGGTGATGCCAATAAAGCGGTCGGTCGATCACATGCGGACAAGGCTGAACCAGCTTTCCGGTGCGCAAGCCCTCCTCTGCCTGATGAATTTCCACAACGGCATAGGCAATGCCCTGCTCGGCCACGGTGACGAAACCTTGTGAACTGGGCACGGTATGGGCGGGGAAATCACCGGGGTTTAAACCGAAATAGGTTTTCAAATACTGGTTTTGCAGCTCATCATAGCGTGAAAAATTCACCGCCGGACAACTGCGCAAGGCATCGGCGGTAACACCGTCCTTAAAATAGCGGTCTTCAAATTCCGGCGACACCACCATCACATAGCGCATTTTACCAAGCGGCCGGGCCCGGCATCCTTGGATCGGCGTGGATTGCAAACTGATTGCACCAAGAACCGTGCCATCCAAAAGCGCCTGATGATTAAGCGATTCATCATCGACAGTCAGATGAACAAGAAGTTCAAGGTCATGAAATAAGCGCTTGGGAACATTGGCAAACCACGTCGCCAAGCTATCAGCATTGACCGCAAGCGCGACCTGCCCGAACCGACCATCTGATGGGATATCGGGCAGTTCGTCCTGCAAGTCCTGCTCAAGCAAACGGACACTTTGATAGTGCTGCAACAGGCGTTGCCCTGCGGCGGTCGCGACAATCGGTTTGGCCCGAATGATCAACGGTTGGCCCAAACGATCTTCTAACAGTTTCACCCGTTGCGAGATCGCCGATTGCGTCAGACCAAGTTCACGTGCGGCCTTTTCAAAGCTGGCATGGCGGATCACTTCCGCACAGGCTTGCAGCAATTTGTAATCTAAAATGGTCGCCCCCTTGTGCTTCTAATATACCCCACACTATTGCGACAAAGCGCCACAGCGATATTAAAAATCCTAATGCCCTATCATTATAATTCGATTTCCTTATTTTATCAAATTGCTATGACGGGGCAGTCACAAACAGTCATGAACCAACCAACAAACAGACGGATCCCCGTATATGTTCCTCAGCTACGCGACAGGATTTGGCCTTGGCGGCGGATTGATCATCGCCATTGGCGCGCAAAATGCCTTCGTCCTTGGGCAAGGATTGCGGCGCAATCATCCGATGCTGGTCGCGTTTGTCTGCGCGTTGTGCGACGGCGTTCTGATTGCTGCGGGCGTTGCCGGATTGGGCACCCTGATTGCCGCCTACCCGATCTTGACGACAATCGCCGCATGGGGCGGTGGTGCGTTTCTGATCTGGTATGGGTTGGGGGCGTTCAGACGGCTGTTTGAAACCGAAACATTGTCCGAAGAACACATTGCCAAAACCGGATGGAAGGCCGTGTTATCGACCACCTTGGCCGTAACGTTGCTGAACCCGCATGTCTATTTGGATACGGTGGTGATGCTGGGCGGGATTGGCGGGCAGTATCCGGCTGATGAACGGCTTGGCTTTGCGCTGGGTGCCATGAGTGCCAGTTTTGTGTGGTTCTTTGCCATCGCACTAGGCGCGTCTTGGCTGGCGCCATATGTCGCGCGTCCGATCACGTGGAAAATCGTTGATGCGCTGACATGTATCGTCATGTGGCTGGTGGCTTATCACCTGCTGGCACCCGAAATTGCCGGATTGATCGGGGCATAAACGGCCCGATTAAATCCTCATACAATTAGAATTACACCCATTGCTGGCCTGAGACGAAATAACGGACGGAGGACGTAAAGAACATACTCCCCCTTAGGGCTACTACCCCATTGCATCCTTGAAATGACGGCGACAAACCGGGACATAACGGTCGTTCCCCCCAATTTCGACCTGAGCCCCCTCGCGCACCGGATCGCCATTTTCATCGACGCGCAGAACCATGCCGGCTTTGCGTCCGCAATGGCAGATGGTCTTAAGCTCGTTAATTTTATCGGCCCAGGCCAGCAACCATTTGGAGCCTTCAAACAACTCGCCTTGAAAATCGGTACGAATGCCGTAACACAGAACCGGAATACGATGCTTATCGGCGATGTCCGACATCTGCCAGACTTGTTGTTTGGTCAGAAACTGGGCTTCGTCGATCAGCACGCAATCGACTTTGCCTTCTTTCATCTGCCCAAGAATGAGCGCGCACATATCCGTATCGGCGTCAAACAGATGGGCTGGGGCCTCAAGGCCGATGCGCGATGCGATTTTGCCAACGCCAAAGCGGTTATCAAACGCCACGGTCAGCAGCATCGTGTTCATGCCGCGTTCGTGGTAATTGAAACTCGCCTGAAGCAATGTCGTCGATTTGCCCGCATTCATCGACGAATAGTAAAAGAACAGATTGGCCATGGGTCCCCCGAATAATCGTGACAGGGGGAATAGCCGATCAAGGGGCATTATTCAATATGGCATAGTACGCTGGGGCATGCTCGGGGGCGTTTATTGCCTTCTTTCATCGATATCGGCCAGTTGCTGGCGCAGATAATCAAGCAGGGTTTTGACCTTGTTGCTGCGGATGACATCGCCGGAATAAACCGCATATATGCTTAAAACCGGCAAGTTCCAGTCTGGCAAAACAGGGTGCATCCCCCCGTTTGCGATATCGGTGGCGACGTCAGAAAACGGCACGACAGCCATCCCATGACCATCGCGCAGGAACTGCAAACGCGCGGTCGCACTATCGACCTGCACACTGCCCGATACCGTAATTTTACGTTCATGATCACCGTTGGTTAAACGCAGCGTTTCTGGAACGCGGCTGTACATTACCCAGTTATGGTCGGTCAGGTCTTCGGGATTTTTTGGCGTGCCGAATTTCGCGATATAGTCCTGACTGGCGACAATGACACGCCGGGTCTCGTACAGGCGGATGGATTTTAATTCCGAACTGCGCAAGGGACCGGACCGAATGGCGATATCAATCCCCTGCCCGATCAGATCGACAACATCGTCAGTCAAGCGCACATCAAGAGCGACACCGGGATAGGTTTGCCGAAACCGGCTTAGAATCGGGACAATGCGCAAATTGCCGATATGAACTGAACAGCTCAGCGATATTTTCCCCACCGGGTCATCACGCAATTCTTCGACACGTTTGCGCGCGGCCTCGGCCTCAAGCGTGATCGTGCGGCAGCTATCATAATACCGGGTTCCGGCATCGGTCAGACTGAATGTTCGGGTACTGCGCCGAAGCAACGGCACGCCAAGTTTTGCTTCGAGCTGCCTGATTTGGTGGGAAATGGCGGCACGGCTCAGCCCCATTTTGCGCGCTGCGGCGGAAAACCCGCCTTCTTCGACCACACGGGCAAAAATCATCATGGCGCGAACTTCATCAAGTGCCGACATTTTATATGCTCAAATAATTTGACAATCCTGTCGCTTTTACGGCCTTTCGCAACTTTTGTCAGCTACCTATATTCAACGCAATTCACTTCCCCGAATGGAGGATCTTATGCGTATTTTGATGATTATGACGTCGCACGACAAAATGGGCGACACCGGCCACAAAACCGGTATCTGGCTTGAAGAATTTGCGGCGCCTTATTACCGCTTTAAGGACGAAGGTGTTGAAATCACCTTGGCATCCCCCAAAGGTGGTCAGCCGCCGCTTGATCCGAACAGCCAGGCACAAGACGCCCTGACCGATGCCACGGAACGTTTCGATCAGGATGCGGAAGCGCAAAAAGCATTTGCCAATACCGTCACGCTTGATGGCTTAAAGGCCGATGACTATGACGCGCTGTTTTATCCTGGTGGTCACGGCCCGCTTTGGGATTTGGCCAACGACACCAAATCCATCGCCCTGATTGAGGCCTTTGTCGCCCAAGGCAAACCGGTTGCCGCTGTTTGTCACGGCCCGGCTGCCCTCGTCGGCGCCAAAGGAACGGATGGAAAACCGTTGGTTTCGGGTAAAAACGTGACCGGCTTTACCAACGACGAAGAAAAGGCTGTTGGCCTTGAAGAGGTCGTGCCGCTGTCGATTGAAGACGAGTTCAAAAAACTTGGTGGTCACTACACCAAGAAAGACATGTGGGCATCTTACGCGGTTGTCGATGGCAAATTGGTCACCGGCCAGAACCCGGGATCAAGTGAAGCGACCGCCGATGAAGTGATGAAGCTTCTGAAAGCTTAATCACCTTTGCGACCACGCATTTAAAAAGCCGCCCGTCTCAATCTGAAACGGGCGGCTTTTTTATTAGTCTGATGATTAAAATCAGCCGAGGATTTTGTCGCGGAGCATTTTGTTGACCATGCCCGGGTTGGCTTTACCACCCGTGGATTTCATGACCTGACCAACAAACCAGCCGAGCATACGATCCTTGCCATCACGGATTTCCTGGACCTTGTCCGGGTTGGCCGCAATAACTTCGTCGATGGCAGCCTCAATTGCACCGGTATCGGTGATCTGTTTGAGACCTTTTTCTTCGACGATCTTTTCAGGATCTTCGCCAGTTTCGATCATGATTTCAAAGACGTCCTTGGCGATACGGCCAGAGATGGTGTCATTGGAAATAAGATCGATCAGCTTGCCAAGATTTTCGGCTGTAACCGGGCTGTCAGCAATGCCGACTTCGGCCTTGTTCAGCGCGCCAAACAGGTTGGTGATTACCCAGTTCGCTGCCAGTTTGCCATCACGGCCCTTTGCAACGATTTCGTAGTAATCAGCCTTTTCCTTTTCCGCGACAAGAACGCCGGCATCATATGCCGACAGGCCGTTTTCATTGATGAAGCGGGCTTTTTTCTCGTCCGGGAGTTCCGGCAAGGTTTTTTCGATTTCAGCAACAAACGCATCATCGAACACCAGCGGCAGCAAATCCGGATCCGGGAAATAGCGGTAATCATGTGCCATTTCTTTGGAACGCATCGCGCGGGTTTCGCCAAGACGCTGATCAAACAGACGGGTCTGCTGAATGATTTCCCCGCCAGATTCCAAAACTTCGACCTGACGTTTTGCTTCGATCTCAATCGCCTGCATCACGAAACGGATGGAGTTGACGTTCTTGATTTCGCAACGCGTACCAAACGGCTCGCCCGGACGACGGACCGATACGTTGGCATCGCAACGCATGGAGCCTTCGTTCATGTTGCCATCACAGGTGCCAAGGTAACGCACGATTGCGCGCAACTTGGTAAGGTAAGCACCGGCTTCTTCGGGGGTGCGAATATCAGGGTCCGATACGATTTCCATCAGGGCAACGCCCGAACGGTTCAAATCGATATGGGAATATTTCGGGTCCTGATCGTGCATTGATTTACCCGCATCCTGTTCAAGATGCAGACGTTCAATACCCACCGACTTGGTCGTGCCATCGGGCATATCAAGAATGATGGTGCCCTTGCCAACAATCGGTTTATCAAACTGCGAAATCTGATACCCCTGCGGCAGATCGGCATAGAAGTAGTTCTTGCGCGAAAAGACGCTTTCTTTGTTGATCTGGGCTTTGAGGCCCAAACCGGTTTTCACAGCCTGACGCACGCATTCTTCGTTGATGACCGGCAACATGCCCGGCATGGCGGCATCAACAAGGCTAACGTTGCTGTTGGCTTCGTTACCAAATTTGGTCGAGGCACCTGAAAACAGCTTGGAATTGGAAACCACCTGACAGTGGACTTCCAAACCGACAACGATTTCCCACGGGCCGGTTGAACCTTCGATGATATAGCTCATGGATCAGCCCTCCTGCCCGAAAGGTTTCGCGGTGAAGTTGGCTGCACTTTCAAGTACGCCCCCAACACGCAGAACGGTTTCTTCGTCAAACGGTTTGCCAATCAGCTGCAGACCAAGCGGAAGACCTTCGGACGACAGACCAGCCGGCAATGACAGGCCCGGAAGACCAGCAAGGCTTGCCGGAACGGTAAACACGTCATTGAGATACATTTTGACCGGATCGTCTTCGTTTTCGCCAATTGCGAACGCCGCCGACGGTGCGGTTGGTGCCAAAATGGTATCAACGGTGCCAAACGCATTTGCGAAATCTTCGTAGATGCGGCGACGGACTTTAAGCGCCTTATTGTAATAGGCATCGTAATAGCCAGCCGACAGCACATAGGTGCCGATCATGATGCGGCGCTGGACTTCTTTACCAAAGCCAGCAGCACGCGATTTGGAATACATGTCATCAAGGCTGTCGCCTTCGTCCATGACACGCTGTCCATAACGCAGGCCATCATAACGTGCCAGGTTCGAAGATGCTTCTGCTGGGGCAACGATATAATAGGTACCCAGCGCGTATTTGGTGTGCGGCAGGGTCACATCGACCACTTCTGCACCCGCATCGCGCAGCATGGCAACGCCGTTATCCCAAAGCTTGGTGATTTCTTCGGGCATGCCTTCAACACGGTATTCTTTTGGAATACCGATTTTCATGCCGCGAATGTCACCCGTAAGGGCGGCTTCGAAATCAGGCACTGCCATCGGGGCAGACGTGCTGTCTTTGGCATCGTGACCGGCCATTGACCCAAGCATGATGGCAGCATCACGCACGGTTTTGGTCATCGGACCAGCCTGATCAAGCGAGCTTGCAAAGGCAACAACACCCCAGCGCGAGCAACGACCATAGGTCGGTTTCAGACCGACAATACCGCAATAAGACGCCGGTTGGCGGATTGAACCACCGGTATCGGTCCCGGTTGCGGCAAGCGCCATACCACCAGCAACGGCAGCAGCAGAACCACCAGATGAACCACCCGGCACAAGATCCTTGCCGTCTTTGCCTTTCCACGGGTTAATCACATTGCCGTAGTAAGAAGACGTATTGGCAGACCCCATGGCGAACTCATCAAGGTTCGCCTTACCAAGCATCACAGCGCCATTATCAAACAGCTTGCTGGTGACGGTGGATTCATATTCGGGTTTAAACCCTTCGAGGATGTGCGATGCGGCTGTGGTTTGAACACCTTCGGTGCAGAACAGGTCTTTGACCGCGATCGGCAGACCTTCCATGTTGCCAGCGTCACCTTTGGCGCGCTTGGCATCGGAAGCCTTGGCCATCTCGATGGCTTTGTCCGGGGTTTCGGTGATGTAAGCGTTCAGATTGCGATGCGCTTCCATCGATTTCAGGTGTGCTTCGGTCAGTTCGACCGAGGTATAATCACCCTTTGCCAGACCGTCGCGGGCCTCGGCAAGTGTCAGCTTTGTCAAATCAGTCATTATTCAACCACCTTAGGCACAACAAAACAGCCAGCATCGGTCATCGGTGCGTTTGACAGCACTTTTTGCTGGATGTTGCCATCGGTGACTTCATCCTTGCGCAGCGGCAAGGTCAGATCGGCAACCGACGTCAGGGGTTCACAACCTTCGACATCAACTTCTTGCAGTTCCTCGACAAAATCGAGGATACGGGTCAAATCACCCGCCAGTTCGGTCAGGCCTTCTTCGGACACGTTGATACGTGAAAGATAGGCAATACGGCGAACTGTTTCCTTATCCAAAGACGACATGGATGAAAGTCTCTCTTAAGGAATGACAAAAAACCCGGCAGATGGTCCATCTGCCAGAACTTGAATTACAGCGCGGAAACTAGCACCCCGAAGCCCCCGCCGCAAGGGCCGGTCGTGGGGATAAACACGCGATTTTGCGGTCATTTTAATTTCCCGATCCGGTGTTTGATCACGACACCGCGCAATTTCCATCGATTTTCATACAAAAGGGCCGACGACACCAAATGCCGCCGGCCCTTTATTGCTTTGACTTTGGAGCGCAATGGGCGTTCCACCCTACCCCGTTTTGGTTTCTCGCTTAACCCGGGCTCATGCCGCGCAGACGTTCGGAACGGCGGCGGAGCAATTCAACCGTGGCCAACAGCAAGATCGAGACCGAGACAAGAATGGTCGCGGCGGCCAGAATGGTTGGTGAAATCTGCTCGCGAAGACCGGTGTACATTTGCCATGGCAAGGTTTGCTGGCGTGCAGAACCGACAAACAGAACCACCACAACTTCGTCAAACGATGTGATAAAGGCAAACAAGCCGCCAGAAATCACTCCGGGCAGAATAAGGGGCATCTGCACACGGAAGAAGGTGGTTACCGGATCAGCACCCATATTGGCAGCAGCCCGCGTCAGGGAGCTATCAAAGCCGACCAACGTCGCGGTCACTGTAATGATGACAAACGGAATACCCAGCACTGCGTGGGCCAAAATCACCTTCACATACCCGACAAAGGCCTGATTAAGCCCCAGATTAAGCTGAAGCCAATTACCCAGCGGGGCATAAAAGAAGAACATGCCCGTCGCGGAAATGATTAGCGGCACAATCATCGGCGAAATGAGGATCGCCATCATCACCTGACGCCCCGGCACGTGCGATTGGCTAAGACCAATGGCCGCCAAGGTCCCCAATGACACCGAAATCAATGTCGCAATCGGCGCAATGATCAACGAGTTTTTCAGCGGCACCATCCATTCATCGGTACCGAGGAAATCACGATAGTGCTTTAAGCTGTAGCCCGCGGACTTGAAGCTGAGCATTTCGGGCGTGAAGGTAAAGAAGTTCTCGGCATTAAAGGAAAGCCACACAACCGGGATCAAAGGTGCAATCAGGAAGAAGAAGACGAAAGCACAGATAAACAGGAAAGTGCAGTGCCACAGCACCTGCCCCGGTGTGTAATAGATCGGAACCCCGGCGCGGTATTTACCGGTGCCAACCCAGGTCGCAAACCACCCCATCGACAGCCCGACAACAAACCCACCCAAAAAACCACCAACGCCGCCAAACAGTGCCGCCACAACGGCAAACACCACAGCAACGCCCCAGATTTTTTTCCAGCGTTTGATCGAAACGATCTTTGCAAGGGCCAAGGCCAGCACGGCACCCACGACAGCTCCGCCAACAGCGCCGATAAACGGATCGCCAAAGATATTACCGGTCACAAAGCCAAACATCGCACCAAGCACGGCCACGATCGGCATCGTGAAGGTCAAGAGGTTTGGGCGTTTGATGTTAACAATTAACTCATTCATGTCCTTAGCCCCCCAACTTCACGTTATCAATCCCGACAATCCTGTCGTAGCACCAGTACAGCCCAAGCACGACCACCAGAAGGATCGAGCCCAATGCGGCCGCCAGGCCCCAGTTGAGGGAACTTGAAATGTGATAGGCAATTCGGTTTGAGATAAAGACACCACTTGTCCCACCGACGATTTCCGGCGTGATGTAATAGCCAATGGCCAGGATAAACACCAAGATCGACCCCGCCCCAATGCCCGGCACCGATTGCGGGAAATACACCCGCCAGAAGGCCGTCCAGTTGGTCGCACCAAGCGATTTGGCCGCACGAAGGTAGCTGGGCTGAATGGTTTTCATCACCGAATAAAGCGGCAAGATCATGAAGGGCAGCAAAATATGCGTCATCGCGATAATCGTGCCCGTGGCGTTGTTCATCAAAATCAGTCGGTCCGCATCATTGACGAAGCCAAGCCAAACCAAGATTTCGTTGATCACACCTTGTTGTTGCAGCAACACCTTCCAGGCGGATGTTCGCACCAAAAGCGATGTCCAGAACGGCAACAAAACAAGGATCATCAGAAGGCTTGCAGTACGCATGGGAAGGTTTGCCAACAACCACGCCACCGGATAGCCCAAGACAACACAACTCGCCGTAATGATCAACGCCATCACCAGCGTGCGCATAAAGAGTTGCTTGTAGATTTGTTGGTTTTCAGGTTTTTCGGCGATGCCATCCGGGGTCAATTGCATATCAACAGCATTTAAGAAGTAACCCGGCGTCATGCGTGACGAGTAAAGCTGGATCGTTGACCAGACTTCCGGCGACAACCAATCTTCGTTTTCTTTGCCAAATTCGGCCCGGAACGTGGTTTGGGGGAGTTGATCGACATTGGCCACCGCGGCCTTAAGCGCATCTGCGCCAAACCCGGAATAGCTTTGAATGGCAGCAACACTATCGGGGTTAGTTAAATCCATTCCCAACGCGCCATAAACAGATTCCCATGGGTCTTCTTCGGCGACGACATCCTCGTCATCAATCGCAGTCCAGATCGCAAAATCGGTATAGGCACGCGTGGTCCAGGGCAGCATTTCGGCGATCTGCATCGATGGGATGAAACCAACGTCGCCATCCATGCTTTCGCCAACCATGGTCGCGAACAGATCACGGCGTTCTTCCAGCAGATCTTCGCCGTCCGTGCCCGACATCATTTCGTACCAAAAGGCACCGTCCTTAAAGTTCGGATCGATATCTTCGAGCGGGTCTTGCCATTCTTCGCCGATGTCATCAAGCCCGCGCCCGGTGGTGCGGAACAAGGATGAAAGACCGGTCATTTCATAGTTCAGACGCGACCCAAGGCGGGTATGTGTCTTGGCCTCTGAGGCCTTGAACATATCGATATAAAGGTGCCGAAAAACATCGTCATTTGGCAGCTCCCCGGTGGAGCTATCCCAATCTGCAAGGGCTTGGGTCACACCAGGAAGGGTATCAGGGACAATTTCGTTCTCGACCGAGCGAAACAGCATGGAAAAAATCGGAACGATAAATGTCACAACCACGAAAATCAGAAGTGGCGCAATTAGCATCAGTGCGCGTAGCTTTTGCCGTAGCAAAGCCCGCCGCAAACTTTGTTTCAGTGGCCGGCCATCCGCGGCCAGTACTAATTCTTGTGTCGTATCACTCATTGCGCCCCCGTCAGTCCGCCATCGCGCATCGGACTGCTAATTCACACTGATAATTCAGCTTGTTTTTACTCAATGGAAAAAGGGGGCCGCGGGCGGCCCCCTTTTGTTTCGGTGTTATTGAGCGAGCCATGCCTGGAATTTGGCATCGATATCGTCGCGATAATCAGCCCAGAACTCGTAGTTATAAAGGAACGTGTTCTTGCTGTTTTTCGGATCGGTTGGCATATGCGGTGCCATATCAATACCAAGTTCGGCGTGCTTACCAACAAGCGGTGCAGAAGACGCACGGGCCGGACCATAGGAGATGTATTTCGCCTGATCGGCCAAACGCTGGGTGTCGGTGGCAAAGCGCAAGAAGTCTTTGACACGGGCAAGACGGTCTTCTGGCAGACCGGCCGGGATGATCCAGCCATCAAGATCGAACACCTGCGCATCCCAAAGCATTGCGATTGGCTGATCCTGCTCGACAATTGCCGAGAACAGACGACCGTTATAGGTCGACCCCATGAAGACCTCGCCATCAGCCAGAAGCTGCGGGGTATCTGCGCCGGCACTCCACCAAATCACGTCGTCTTTGATGGTTGCCAGCTTATCAAGCGCCTGCTGCTGCCCTTCCGGGGTGGCAAGAACATCATAAACGTCGTCTTTGGCAACGCCGTCACAAAGAAGCGCCCATTCCATATTGTTGATTGGACGTTTTTCCAGCGAACGTTTGCCAGGATAGGTCTCGACATCAAACACATCACAGATGTCGTCTGGTGCGCTGACCCCTTCTGGGACCATATCGGTGCGGTAACCAAAGGTCGTCGAATAAACGATCTGCGGGATGAAGCAATCGCTGACCAGAAGGTCACCAAAGTCATCCTCAGCCGAGGTGCCGTCCGGGGCGGCTTCAAGCATCTCGTCTGGATCGATTTCCATCGCCAAACCTTCGTCACACAGACGCAGGGCATCGGCAGCAACGACGTCAACCAGATCCCAGGTGACGTTGTTTGCTTCGTTCATGGCGCGCAGTTTTGCAACGGCCTCGTTCGAGCTTTCATCCCAAGTGATGGTCACATCGGGATGCATTTTTTTGTAAGGCTCGGCATAAGCCGCAGTCTGACTGGCTTGATAGGCACCACCCCAGCTTACCAGCGTCATGTTCGATGCCATGTCGTCAGCAGCAAACGAAGTACCACTGGACGCGACGAGCAGTGCGGTCACGGAAATGGAAGTAAGAAGTCGCATGTAAATGCTCCCTGATTGTTGCCCGGACTATTGATTAAGGAAGGCACCCGGGCGTACCGATCCTGTTTGCCTGCGATGGGTCGTCACGCGTCAAGCGCGCGGCAATCCTCTGCAAGCCAGCCAATTTCGATTTGTTGGCCGCGATTTAAGCGCACTTGATCGGGTGCGTTTCTTGTTTTGATAATAAAGTCGTCATTGCCCGCGACACGCAAACGTGTGCGGAAAATGTCGCCCATATAGATGAACTCCAGCACCTCTGCCTTAAGGGTGTGGGCATCTTCGTGCAGACGATCACGATTATATTCAACGCGTTCAGGACGGATCGACACGCGGGTACGTTCGCCCACTTCGCTGACATTGACCGGTACCGCGTCAATGACCTCGCCGCCATCAAGGGTGACCACGCATGTGTTGCCACGGATTTCCTTGATGACACCTTCAAGTGTGTTGTTCTCGCCGATGAACTGCGCAACAAAGCTGTTTTCCGGGGTTTCGTAAAGCTGATCTGGCGGTGCAAGCTGCTGAATACGGCCATCGTCAAACACGGCAACCCGGTCTGACATCGTCAGGGCCTCGGTCTGGTCGTGGGTGACGTAAACGGTGGTGATGCCCAGTTGGTGCGCCAGATAGGTAATTTCGAACTGCATCTTTTCACGCAGTTGCTTATCAAGTGCGCCAAGCGGTTCATCCATCAGAACCAATTCCGGCTCAAACACAAGTGCGCGGGCCAAAGCCACACGTTGCTGCTGACCACCTGACAACTGGGCCGGACGACGACCGCCAAAATCACCCATTTCGACCATATCGAGGGCTCTTTTGACTTTTTCTTCGCGCTCCGCCTTGCCAAGTTTGCGAACTTCGAGCGGGAAGGAAAGGTTTTCGGCAATGGTCATATGCGGGAACAACGCATAGTTCTGAAACACCATGCCAATGCCACGCTTGTGCGGCGGAATGTTGTTGATCGAAACGCCACCCAGGCGAATATCGCCATGTGTTGCAGTTTCAAACCCGGCAAGCATCATAAGACAGGTTGTCTTACCCGACCCTGACGGGCCAAGCATCGTCAGGAATTCACCCTTTGGCATTGATAAATTGAGATCTTTCACGACGAGCGTTTCGCCATCGTAGCTTTTTTGTACACGTTCGAATTCAACAAACGCGTCGTTGGTTGCACCGTCGGTCAAGCCCAAATACCCCCTGTTTTACCTTTATTCATTTTGAGGTCCTTTTTCGCACAATTTTTGTGCTTTTTTGTTTGTTGCTCAAATTTTGAATGAATGTATTAGAACAAACATGCCCATACAGTTCAACCCAAAGAAATGTTTCAACACAGAACCATTGCGACAATTGCCAATAACAATCGCACACCAAACAGGATTAAACGGCACTTTGCCGGTGCGCGCAGCTATGCATCGAAAGATGGGCAACATGATTGCTTTGCGCTGGCATTTTGGCGTTAACGCCCCTATAAGGTCGCCATGATTTGCAATGACACACAGGAATTGCTGCGGTGCCTGACACCAGCAGCGCGCGTTTTGGGGCTAGACCTTGGCACCAAAACCATTGGCGTGGCCCTTTCAGATGTTGGGCTTCAGATCGCATCACCTTATGAGCTGATCTCGCGGAAGAAATTCACCCGCGATATCGCGCAGCTGTCGTCGATCGTCACCAAACAGAATGTTGGGGGGATTGTGATTGGCTTCCCGCGCGAACTTGATGGCTCCATCGGCAAGGCATGCCACCGGGTTTATGCCTTTATCGATGAGATGGAAAAATACATCGATCTGCCGGTTCTGATGTGGGACGAACGTCTTTCAACCACAGCTGTTGAACGCGTATTGATCGGCGAAGTCGATATGACGCGTAAACGCCGTGCGGAAGTTGTCGATAAAACCGCTGCCGCGTATATCCTGCAAGGCGCACTTGATAACCTTAATCGTCATACCGATCCGGGCGAAAATGCCGTCCCGGACGAAGAAGAAGACGATTTTGATGCGGGCGACGAAGAAGAATAAGTCTTCCGCCCTGCCCTTTGGTGACAGCACCTTGCATCAAGGCCCGCACCACTGCACAGAATAATCAAAGCTGCCTGAGATTTCTTCAGGCAGCTTTTTTATTTGCCGGAAATCACAACCATCACGCCAAAGAATTTCGATGGTGGCAGGATCAGTTTGTCTTTTTTGGCAATCGCGCCAAACGATTTGGCGGCATCGGCGATTTTTGCCATGTCGTCGACAATCAATTCAAACCCGGCAAAGCCATCGGTCGAAAAATCCGGATCATCAATGCCGTATTTATCAATTAATTCATCGGCATGCAGCGATTCGATCACGGTATCGACCTCAATCGCCTCGTAAAATTCGCGTACCGCATCCGCCGCCCAGTGCGACAAAAGAACCTTGCCGATCTTTCGCGCGGTGTTTTCATGCGTCTGATATTCTGGAAAATAGAAATTCTGAGATGGGTGCCGGTGCTGACAGACAAAGCTGACCGCATTGCGCAGCAGCGGATGAATGGCAAATGCCAACGAAAACGCCAGGCTGACATCATCGCCCTGCGGGGTTTTGCCATCGCGTTCGAAGTCAAACACACGCGGCACAGCAGCCCCCGCCGCAATGAAATCGTCGCGATCCTTTTGCGCATCCCGTGATTGCAAAGCCAGCATCGACATGCCTTCGCGGTGACGCAGGTAATCGCGGTTATAGACCGCAAAGGAAAACGGTGCGGATATGTCGGTTTCGTTAATTTTGGCCGGTTCAACCACGGACAGCAATTCAATATACATGCCATCAAGCTGGATCAGCGCATTGCCCGTGCCAAAGGGATGTGTCGCCCGCGGAGTTACCGTAAAGCCAAGCTTGCCATAGGCAGCAATCGCCGCATCAAGATCATTTACACATAAGACAAGATGATCAATTGCACGCGACATTGGCGTCCCCTTAATGGCGGTATTGGCAGCGTATACCGTGCTTTCAATTGAAATTACATAACATTTTAAGCAATATAATTCCTGTGTTGGTTATCACAGTCTTATAGCATCGGCAAAGAACAACAACGCCCCACCACACCCAATTTTTTAAATTCAAAGCCGAAAACAAGCTATTGTTTTCTAATTACAAACCATCCGTTTAAGGTCACCCGACCAACATCCTTTTCACCGCGGTTTGCGCAAGGACATTTGATGATTGCCATCCTTTCGGCCCTTCTTCCGACATTTGCCCTGATCATTTTGGGATTTGGGTTGCGGCAACGCCAATTTCTGCCTGATGCGTTTTGGCCGGGTGCTGAAAAGCTGACCTATTTCGTGACCTTCCCGGCCCTTTTGTTTTCCAATACCGCCAAGGCCGATCTTGGCAGCTTGCCGCTTTTTGGGATTGCCGCGGCGATTCTGGGCACGGTTGCGATTTGTGCGATCCTGATCGTTGCGATCAAGCCGGTTTTAAAGGTCCGTCCAGCGGCATTTTCATCGCTGTTTCAAGGGGCAATTCGCCCAAATACCTATATCGGGCTTGCGGTAGCAGCCGCGCTTTTGGGGGATAATGGCCTGACAGTAACGGCACTTTGCGTTGCACTGGTAGTGCCAAGTGTGAATGTGTTGTCAGTTCTGGCCTGTGCACATTGGGGCGATAATGATCGCAAAACCGGCGTCGTATCGCTGTTGCGCGATGTGATTAAAAATCCGCTTTTAATGGCCTGCGTGCTTGGCAGTCTTGTGAATGTTATGGGGTTTGGCCTGCCGCCGGTGATTGGGCCGTTTTTAGAAGTTCTTGGGCGTGCGGCCCTACCGATTGGGTTGCTTGCGGTTGGTGCCGGGCTTGATTTGACGGCGGCACGACGCGCAGGCATTCCGGTGGGGCTTTCGACCCTTGGCAAGCTTGCGATCAGCCCCGCCATCGCAGCAGGGCTTTGTATGGTATTTGGTGTGCCCAGCGCAGATATGGCGGCAGTTGTGCTTTATGCAGCATTACCGTGCTCGGCCAGTGCCTATGTTCTTGCCCGCCTGATGGGGGGCGATGCACAGATGATGGCCAGCATCATTACCGTTCATACACTGGTGGCAATTGGCAGCATGCCGATCATCGCCATTTTGGTGCATGCGGTTTAAGGGCTGACCTTTCGCATCATCCTCATCGTCCAACGGATTAGAAAACTTGACCATCGGGTCAAGAAAAAGGCACTGTCACGGGGCAATATTTACCTTTTCGTGACCGGACCAATTGGGTATGCTCCGCGCGAAATTCTTCTAGGATCACCCAAGGAAAATGTGCAACGCCATGAGCGTCATGGGACCAGCGGCGGATCATTATCCGCACCCACACCTCCTCGGCATCGAGGGTCTTACCCCCGGGGAAATCACCCTTATTCTTGATCGGGCACAGCATTACGCGGAAAAGAACCGCTCTGCGGACAAGACCAGCAATATTCTGGCCGGTGCGACGGTTGTTAACCTGTTTTACGAAAATTCCACCCGTACCCTGACCTCGTTTGAGCTTGCAGCCAAACGTCTGGGGGCGGACGTCATTAACATGACGGTCGGAACAAGTTCGGTCAAAAAGGGGGAAACCCTGATTGATACGGCAATGACATTGAATGCAATGAACCCGGACGCGCTTGTGGTCCGCCATGGTGACAGTGGCGCGGTCAAACTGCTCAGCGAAAAGGTAAATTGCGCGGTTCTAAATGCCGGTGATGGACGCCACGAGCACCCGACACAGGCATTGCTTGATGCGTTGACCATTCGCCGCCACAAGGGACGCCTGCATCGCCTGAATGTTGCGATTTGCGGCGACATTGCCCATTCACGGGTCGCACGATCAAACATCTTGTTGCTTAACACCATGGGATCGCGAGTGCGCCTTGTCGCGCCGCCAACCCTTATTCCGTCGAAAATCGACCGGATGGGTGTTGAAATCTTCCACAATATGGAAGAAGGCCTGAAAGACTGCGACATCGTCATGATGCTGCGCCTGCAGCTCGAACGTATGGAAGGCAGCTTTATCCCATCCGTGCGCGAATATTTCCATTTCCACGGTCTGGATCGCGCCAAATTGGCAAATGCCAAACCCGACGCACTGATCATGCATCCCGGCCCGATGAACCGCGGCGTTGAAATCGACAGTGAAGTGGCCGATGACGTCGAACGATCGGTTATTCGCGAACAGGTCGAAATGGGGGTTGCTGTTCGGATGGCAACGCTTGAGATGCTTGTCCAGAACCACAGAAAGATGGGAGGTCAGGCATGAACCCCGCCATTCGCGCCAAAGGGGCTGGCAACAAGGCATTTGTGAATGCCCGCCTGATTGACCCGGCCAACCAAACCGATACCGTCGGCGGTATTCTGATCCAGGATGACAAAATCCTAAAAAGCGGTGCGGATGTTACCGCCGATACCGTGCCCGATGGATATTTGGTAACCGACCTTAACGGCGCATGCTTGGCACCGGGTCTGGTCGACATGCGCGCGCAATTGCGTGAGCCGGGATTTGAGCACCAAGAAACCATCGAAACCGCTGGAAAATCGGCGGCCACCGGTGGCATTACAACCATCATCGCCCTTCCCAACACCGACCCGGTGATTGACGATGTGGCCGGTGTTGAATTCATCGCCCGGCGCGCACGTAAGGTTGGTCTGGCAAAAGTATTTGTCTATGGCGCGGTATCAAAAGGCATCGAAGGCAAGGAAATTACCGAGCTTGGCCTTTTGCACCAGGCCGGTGCAGTTGCATTTTGCGATGGCATCCAAACCATTTCCAGCGCGCGCCTTTTGCGTCAGGCATTGGCATATTCAACCTTCTTTGACGGCATGATCGTCCAGCATCCCGAGGAACCTGAACTTTCCAAGGGTGCGGCGATGAACAGTGGCGAACTTGCCACCCGTCTTGGCCTTTCGGGTGTTTCACCCCTGGCCGAGGTTATTCAGATCGAGCGCGATTTGCGTCTTGTTGAAATGACGGGCGGGCGTTTGCACTTTGCCCATATTTCGACGGGTGAATCGGTTGAAGTCATCCGCAAGGCAAAAAAACGCGGCCTTAAAGTCACCTGTGACACGGCACCGTTTTACTTTGCACTGAATGAAAATGCGGTGTCCGATTACCGTACATTTGCCAAACTTTCCCCGCCCCTTCGATCCGAAGATGACCGTCAGGCGATTGTTGCGGGCCTTGCTGATGGGACGATTGATGCGATTGCATCGGACCATAATCCGCAAGATGTCGATTCAAAACGCCTGCCCTTTGCGCAGGCCGCCGCCGGTGGCGTTGGATTTGAAACACTTCTGCCCATCGCGTTGGAACTTTACCACAACGGGCACATGTCGTTGCTTGAGGTCATTACGAAACTGACCCATGTTCCGGCGGGTCTTGTTCGGGTTAAGGGTGCAGGTACGCTTGAAGATGGTACCGCCGCCGATCTGGTGATTTTCGATCCGGACCGTCCGTGGAAAATCGATCCCTACCAGTTCCAATCGAAATCAAAAAACTCGCCCTTTGACGGACGTCTGACACAGGGCCGCGTTTTGCGCACCCTGATTGATGGCCGCGAAGTGTTTACAGAAGGTGCCTGAAATGGAACTTGATGCTACCTACAAAGCAATGTTGATGTCGCTTCAGGTCGCAACAGTTTGCGGTTATCTGCTGGGGTCCATTCCGTTTGGTCTTGTCCTGACGCGGATGGCCGGCCTTGGTGATATTCGCAAAATCGGTTCGGGCAATATTGGCGCGACCAACGTATTGCGCACCGGACGCAAGGGTTTGGCGTTCCTTACCCTGGTTGGGGATGCGGGCAAAGGCGCGTTTGCGGTTTTGATCATCACCCACTTCATGGGCGTAGAACAGGGCATCTTTGCCGGTGGTGCGGCTGTGTTTGGCCACATGTTCCCGATTTGGCTGCGGTTTAAGGGCGGCAAGGGTGTCGCCACCACACTTGGTACCCTTACAGCGGTAAACTGGATCATGGGGCTTTGTGCGGCGCTGACATGGCTTGTCATGGCGCTGATTTTCCGCATTTCATCGCTGTCGGCATTGGTTGCGATGATTGCTGCCCCGCTTGCGGCATTCTTTATCGCCCATGATCCGGGTGCTGGCTGGCTTGGTGTATTTTTGGCCGTAATCGTCTGGTTGGCCCATCACGCCAACATTCGACGCCTTTTGCGCGGCGAAGAACCGAAAATCGGACAAAAGAAAAAAGATGCAGCATCTGACGATGACAAGGATGCAGATATTCCTGCGACCTAAGCCCGCGCCGCACTTTTGAAGTACTTGACGAATTAACGCCCGGATGAGCACAATCCGGGCGTTATGATTTTAAGCAACCAGCAACCTTCGCGATTATCGCAATCGGAACGTCTTTCGCGGATGCGACTGGCGCGCAGTACCAATGTCGGCCCGATTACGTTTCGCAAGCTTTTGGAACGTTTTGGCACAGCCCGCGCCGCGATAGAGCAACTGCCTGATATCATTGCGAACACCAAAGGCGTGCGCAAAATCGTTCTGGCCAGCCGGGACGATACGGTTGCCGAGATTGAGCAGGCGCAGAAATGCAATGCCAAGCCGATCATTTGGGGCGATCCGGAATATCCCGCCCTACTCGCACGGATTGAAGATGCCCCGCCTTATTTTTACGCCATTGGTCGGCTTGAGCTTTTAACCCGACCATCAATCGGAATGGTGGGCGCGCGCAATGCATCGGCCAATGGATGCGGGTTTGCGCGAAAAATCAGCCACACCCTGTGTGGGGCTGGATATGTTGTTGTTTCGGGCATGGCACGCGGCATTGATGGTGCTGCCCATGAAGCCGCCCTTCAAGCGCCGCAAATCGGCAACCAAAATGACGATGCGGCCGTCGGTGGCACCATTGCGGTTCTTGGCGGCGGTGTGGACGTGATTTACCCGCGCGAGCACCGCGAACTTTATGAAAAGCTGTGCGAACAAGGCTGCGTCATTTCAGAAATGCCCCCCGGTCTAACCCCGCAAGCGCGCCATTTCCCGCGCCGCAATCGTATTATTTCGGGCCTTTCATACGGCACGGTTGTGATTGAGGCCGGACGCAATTCCGGGTCGCTGATCACAGCACGGTTTGCCGCCGAACAAGGGCGCGATGTGTTTGCTGTTCCGGGATCACCAACCGATCCACGTGCAGCAGGCCCCAACAGCCTGATCCGGGATGGCGCAATATTATGCGACTCTGCGGATGTGATTTTGGATAGTTTGCGTGATGTGATGCAAAACACACATCTTTTTGAAGAATTTCACCAATTCAACACAGAGGCCCGCAACGCGACCACAAATGCCGATCCTTCGCACTATGACGATATCATGCAATCAATGGCGCGTGACGCCCAAGATACGGGATCAAAAGAACCGGCTGAACCCATTGAAATTGATATGGTTTCCACCGAATTGCCGCCTGTAGATACCCCTGCTGATCCAAGCGATAAAATTCTCGACCTTTTGTCGACCACACCGCTTCTGATTGATGATCTTATTCGGGCGTCCAAGCTTCCGGCAAACAGCATTTCGAGTGTTTTGACGGAACTTGAACTTGCAGGAAGGGTTGAACGTCACCCCGGAAATAGGGTATCGCGTATCGCGAAATGAGAGTCGCGTCGAAAGCAGGCGTGACAAATATTGTTGTGATTTGCTGCATTTTGCGCAATCTGATCTGGACATCTGACACACTATATATATGTGTCACCTATACGGATTATTCGAAACACAGCATAATAATCGCCTTCGGGCGCAAGAACCGGACACGAAAAACGTAATGAATCTTGTCATCGTCGAATCCCCGGCCAAAGCCAAGACGATCAACAAATATCTCGGTGATGATTATAAGGTATTGGCCTCTTTCGGCCATATCCGCGACCTTCCGTCCAAAGACGGTTCGGTTGATACCGACAACGAATTTTCGATGATTTGGGAAACAGACAGCCGGTCTGAAAAGCAGATCCGCGAGATCGCATCGGCTGCACGTGACTCCGACACCATCTACCTCGCGACTGACCCGGATCGCGAAGGGGAAGCTATTTCGTGGCACATTCTTGAAGTGCTTGAGCAGAAAAAACTGCTGCGCGGTCGTGATGTCCATCGTGTCGTATTTCACGAAATCACCAAAAAAGCGGTGACCGAGGCGATTGCCAACCCGCGTGAACTTAATCAGGAGCTGGTCGACGCCTATTTGGCGCGCCGCGCATTGGATTATCTGGTTGGGTTTAACCTGTCGCCGGTCCTGTGGCGAAAACTGCCCGGTTCGCGGTCTGCTGGTCGTGTGCAATCGGTGGCGCTGCGCCTGATTTGTGAACGCGAAATCGAAATCGAAGCCTTTAAGCCCGATGAATATTGGTCACTGGAAGCTGGCTTTGGCGTTCCGGAAGGCAAGTTTTCGGCCCGCCTGACCCATTTGAATGGCGAGAAACTTGATAAACTGGCCCTTGGCAACGAGGACGCCGCCAAGATTGCCAAAGAAAAGGTGGAAGCGCGCAGCTACACGGTTTCAAAGGTTGATCGCAAAGACGTTAAACGCCGTCCGCAGCCCCCGTTCACCACATCGACCTTGCAGCAGGAAGCATCGCGTAAGCTTGGCTTTGGCGCAAAACGCACCATGCAGCTGGCACAGCGCCTGTATGAAGGGGTGGATATCGGCGGCGAGACGGTTGGTTTGATCACCTATATGCGTACCGATGCCGTGATCTTGTCGGGCGAAGCGCTGGCCGCCGCACGGCGCCTGATTGGCAAGGATTACGGGGATGCGTACCTTCCGGCCAATGCACGTAACTTTGCCAACAAATCAAAGAACGCGCAAGAAGCCCACGAAGCCATCCGTCCAACCGACCTGTTCCGTCGCCCCGATCAGGTGGCAAGGCATCTCGATAAAGATCAGTTGAACCTGTATACCCTGATTTGGAAACGTACCGTTGCCTGTCAGATGGAAGATGCGCGGTTTGATCAGGTTGCGGTTGATTTGTCATCGAATGACAATCACGTTGTTTTACGTGCAAACGGCTCTGTCGTTAAGTTTGATGGCTTCTTGAAACTGTATCAGGAAGGCAAGGACGACGAAAAAGACGATGAAAATGATCGCCGTCTGCCGCCGTTAAAAGAAGGTCAGAAACCTGATCTTGGTAATGTCACGATTGATCAGCACTTCACCCAGCCCCCGCCCCGCTACACCGAGGCGAGCCTGGTTAAGAAGATGGAAGAACTTGGCATTGGCCGTCCGTCGACCTATGCGTCGATCATTTCGGTTTTGCAGGATCGTAACTATGTCCTGCTGGAGCGTCGTCGCTTTGTCGCCCAGGACCGTGGGCGTCTTGTTACGGCCTTCTTGTCGAAATTCTTTGAACGCTATGTTCAGTACAACTTCACAGCGGACCTTGAAAACCAGCTTGATGAAGTGTCGATGGGCAACCTTGCCTGGAAAGATGTTCTGAAAGATTTCTGGACATCGTTCAAAGGCAATGTTGACGAAGCCAAAGAACTTAAAATTACCGAAGTGCTTGATGCGCTTCAGGTGATGCTTGAAAATTACCTGTTCCCGGCCCGCGAGGACGGTACAGATCCGCATAAATGCCCCAAATGCGAAGATGGCCAGCTGAGCCTGAAACTTGGCAAATTTGGTGCGTTCCTTGGCTGTTCGAACTATCCCGATTGTAGTTTCACCCGTCCGTTGGTTGCCAACGAGAATGGGGGGGATTCCGAACTTGATGCCGGACCAAAGGTTCTCGGCGTTGACAAGGAAACCGGCAAGGAAATCACCCTGCGCAAAGGCCCATACGGGGTTTATGTGCAGCTCGGTGAAGAAGAAGAAGTCGAAGGCAAAAACGGCAAACCCAAAAAGGTTAAACCGAAACGCACATCCCTTCCAAAGGGGCTGGAGCCATCGGTTGTTGACCTGTCAAAGGCCGAAGAACTTTTGACGTTGCCGCGTTTGGTCGGGATTTATCCGGAAACCGGCGAAGAAATGAAGGCCAATGTTGGTCGTTTTGGTCCGTATGTGCAGGCCGGAAGCATCTTTGCATCGCTTAAGGCCGATGATGATGTTCTGACCATTGGTGAAAACCGCGCCATTACCCTGATCGCCGATAAGCGCGAAAAGGCAGGCAAGGAAATCGGCAAACATCCCGATGACGGGGAACCGATTTTTGTTGCTGTTGGGCGCTGGGGACCCTTTGTAAAGCATAAGAAAACCATGGCCAATATTCGCGATGTCGAACGTGACGACATCACGTTGGAAATGGCGATCAAGGCGATCAAGGAAAAAGAAGCCAAGTCTGGCAAAACCACAAAAGCCGCTGCCAAGAAACCAGCGGCGAAAAAGACCGCAGACGCAAAGAAGGCCGCCCCGAAAAAAGCGGCCAAGAAAGCGCCGGCTAAAAAGAAAACTGCAAAGAAACCTGCAGCGAAAAAGACAACCACGAAAAAGGCGGCGGCGACTTAATCGCCGCCTTCCTTTTCGGGGCACACGATTGAAAGGACGCCGCAAAGTTGGCGAACGATAAAAACGATAAGAAGTACTTCCCGACCCGGGAAGAAATCATTGAGTTCATCGGCATGAGCCCGACACCCGTTGGCAAGCGCGAAATCGCGCGTGCCTTTAACATCAAAGGTGCTGCCAAGATTGAACTTAAAAAAGTCCTGAAAGACCTGAATATTGGCGGCGATGTCGTCAAAGGACGCAGACGGTTTGACAAACCAGACCGCCTGCCCCCGGTTGATGTTCTTGAAATCACCGGCATTGATGATGACGGCGAAGTTCTTGCCAAACCAAATGTGTGGAAGCACGACTATGAACCGCCGCAGATCACGGTAAAGTCGATCCGCCGTGGCGGACCAAGTGCACCGGGCATTGGCGACAAAATCTTGGCCAAGCTGCGCTATACCGGCAAGCAAACCTACGAAGCCAGCATCATGAAGGTTCTGGGCAGCGGACCACAGCGCGTTTTGGGCCTTTATCGCCCGAACGAGCGCGAAGGCCGTGTTGTCCCGACCGACCGCAAAGACAGCGGCGAGATCGCCGTGCCACTTGATGATCATCCTGATCTGGAAAGTGGTGCGCTGGTGTTGACCGAAATTCTGCCGGGCAAACATTTTGGATTGCGCAAAGGCCGGATCACCGAGGTTCTTGGCAATATCAATGAACCCAAATCGATCAGCCTTGTATCGATCCATGCGCGCGGCATTCCGTTTGAATTCCCGCCCGAAGTCGAATTGCAGGCCCGTGAGTCCAAGGCAACGCCGATGGGCAACCGCACCGATCTTCGCGATATTCCGCTGGTCACCATTGATGGTGCCGATGCGCGCGACTTTGATGATGCGGTTTGGGCCGAAGCTGACACCGATCCCGAAAACGAAGGCGGTTGGCACCTTATGGTGGCGATTGCCGACGTGTCTTGGTATGTGCGCCCGGGTGATGCGCTGGACCGTGAAGCGGTAAAACGCGGTAACAGTTGCTATTTCCCGGACCGTGTGGTGCCGATGTTGCCGTTTGAGCTGTCAAACGGGTGGTGTTCGCTTGTCCCGCATGAAGATCGCGGCTGTATGGCCGTTGAAATGTGGCTTGATAAAAACGGTCACAAGCTTCGGCATAAGTTCTGTCGTGGGATGATGCGCTCTGCGGCGCGTTTGACCTATGATCAGGTTCAGCGCGCCATGGATGGCCAGCCAGACGACACAACCGCGCCATTGCTTGATACGGTCATCAAACCGCTTTATGGCGCGTTTGACGCGTTCTTACAGGCCCGTAAGCGCCGTGGCGTTTTGGAACTTGATGTTCCTGAGCGCAAGATCGAACTCAATGATCAGGGACAGATTGTCGCCATCGCGCCGCGCGCACGGTTTGACAGTCATAAACTGATCGAAGAATTCATGATCGCGGCCAACGTTTGTGCGGCTGAGGAACTTGAACGGATCAAGCAACCTTGCATGTATCGTATCCACGATGCCCCAAGCGAGGAAAAGCTTGAAGCCCTTCGTGAATTCCTAGAAGGCGCTGGTTATACCTTAAACAAAGCCGCGGTTTTGCGGCCCCGTGATTTTAACCAGATCCTTGAAAAAGCCAAAGACACGCCAGAAGCCGAACTGATCAATACCGTGGTATTGCGCAGCCAGTCACAGGCGATGTATAGCCCCGATAATATCGGGCACTTTGGCTTGGCGCTGAACAAATATGGGCACTTCACATCCCCGATCCGGCGTTATGCCGATCTGTTGGTGCATCGCGCGCTGATTGCTGGATTGAAACTGGGCGAAGGTGGCCTGCCGCCCGAAGAAGGCGAACGGTTTGAGCAAATCGGTGCCGATATTTCCGGGACCGAGCGCCGCGCGGCCATGGCAGAACGAGACGCCGTTGATCGCTATGTCGCCGCCTATATGGCCGATAAGGTTGGCGCGGAATTCCCTGGCAAGATTTCAAGCGTTACGCATTTTGGCCTGTTCATCGCGTTGCAGGAAACCGGCGCGGATGGTTTGGTGCCAATTTCCACCCTGCCCGACGATTATTACGTGCATGATGCCGCCAATCATATGTTGGTTGGCCAAAATCGTGGCAAGACGTTCCGTCTGGGCGATCAGGTTGTGGTGCGCATTGCCGATGCGGACGCGGCCACAGGGTCGCTGGCGCTGCGTTTGGCTGAACATGCGGACATCACCCCACGCGATTTGGAAGAACGCCCACGCGGTCGTCGCGGTCAGCAAAAGCGTCGTGGCAGCCCGGGTGATCGCAGCCATCGTCATGGCAGCAAACCGGGTTTCCGGTCCGGGCCACGTGATGCCAATGGACCCGGCGGAAAATCCGCCACCAAATCCAAGGGTACTGGCGCGGCAAAAGCCGGCGGCAAAAAGAAAACAACCCCGAAAAAGCAGCGTAAAATGGTTGCATCGAACCGGGTTGCAAGAAGTTCGGCCAAACGCGGCGATAAACCGCAATAACGCGTTACTGCTCAGATCAGATCAAACGATAAAGGGCGGCCAAATGGCCGCCCTTTTGCGTGGGAATTCCAATTTTCGAAATCGTATCTTACATCATGGTTTCGATAAATTTCGCCAGATGTTCAGAGGTTTGCTTGCCGCGATTGTTGATGATCGCAACATTGCTTGGCAAGCCTTCCATATCGGGATGGTTGGCATCAAAGCTGGTCAACAGGCCCAATTTTTTATCAGCCAACGTTTTCATCGCAGCAAGGGCGCGGATCAGTTCGATCCCGCTTAACCCGTCAAGAACGGCGGCGGTGATGATGGCATCTGGATGGGATTGAACCACGGTTTCAAACGCCTCGACCGCGTTGCGTGCGGTGATGGTGCGGAACCCTTTTTCGCGCAATTCACGTTGCAGGAAATGCGCCTGTACCGCCGTCGCCGTAACCAGCAAGATTTCCTTGTCATTGGCGGTTGCGGCCGCATCGTTATCTTTGGTGCCTTCGTCGTCTGCTTTAACGCTTCGGGTCGGCAAGGAACGCAAAATACGCGTTTCTTCATCAGCAGCCGGATTTGCCCCACTTTCGATGATTTCGCGGATCCAGCTGGTGAAATCCACCAGCGATGCGGCCTCAAGATCGTTAATTTCGCTCAGATCGGCGATATAATCTTCTAGGCGGTGTGCAATCGCCCCAACCAGCGGAAAGCCAAACGATCCAGCCAACCCTTTGACCGTGTGTGCCTCGCGGCGCAGCTCTGCGATGCCTGGCCCGGCCTCATCCATGCCGCCAGCAACCCGATCGATTGTGGTTTCGATCCGATCGATACGGTCCATGGTGTCCTCAATGAAGTCCTGTTTCAGACTGGCGACGACATCGTCAGCGGTTCCCATGGGGTACTCCTTTGGCAGGTATTTGATAAGGCTCAACAATCCCGATCACGCGCGGCAGGTGAATTACATTCAATGAATTCTCTTGCTTTGGCGATGGAACATCATGATGATGACCACTTGTCTGAATGCCCCTTTTTCGTGCGCGGATCAAGAGCCACGAAAAAGAATTAGGAGTGATCGCCCCATGCATGACGCCCCAGCCCCCGAAACAAGTGCCAATCGTTTATGGACCGGTTTACGGCGTGGCTTACGCCGCAAATGCCCCAATTGCGGGCATGGCTTCGCCTTTAACGGTTATCTGGCCCTGCGTTCCCAATGCGAAGTCTGCGAACACCCGATTGGTGAATATCGCTGCGACGATGCCCCACCCTATTTCACCATTTTTCTGGTTGGGCACATTGTGGTGGGCGGTGCACTGACGATGGAGCAATCCATGAGTCCGTCACTGGCGCTTCAATTGTCGGTCTGGCTGCCGACCACGGTTATTCTGTGCCTTGCGATCCTGCCTTTTATCAAAGGCGCGATTCTTGGAACGCAATGGGCGATGAAGATCAAAGGATAACCGTTGGCGTAACGGCTTTTTTTATTTAGAATTAGACGCATTGCCGCATTATTTGAACCGGAACATCTAATTGGTTACAGCTGCCCTGCCAATCAAAGACGTCTGCACGTCGCCAAATCGTTTGCGAACGCATTTGCGCATGGCTGCTATTGTTGGTGCCTGTCTTTGGCAGGTGGCCTGTGCGTCCTCGAACCAGCCCGCCATCACATCGGTCGACGATCCGCAAACGCGGGAGCTGCTTAACCAAACGATTGAGTTGGTCGCAACACGCTATATCGATCCGATCAGCCGCGAACAGATATTGGTCAGCGCGCTTGATGGCCTGTCTGAACTCGATGATGAAATCCGGGTCAACATCACGCCAGACGATCTTGTGCTGAATTACGGCGCACAAACGGTTCAAACCATCAAGCTTCCCAAAACACTTGATAGCGTTGATAGCCCGCTTTTGCTGTCGGAAATCACCCTAAAGGGGTTAAGCACCTATCGGGCGTATTCGGCCCCGCTTCGGGCCAGCACAACACGTGACATTCAATCGGCATTGATCAGTGGTGCGATCCGCAATCTGGATCGTTACAGCCGGTATGAAGGCCCGCAAAAGTCCGAAAAGGCACGCTATCGCCGCGACGGATACGTTGGCATTGGGGTGCGTTTGATTGGTGGGCCAGGATATCCGGTGGTCAAGCTTGTTCATCCTGATAGCCCGGCGGATTTGGCCGGCTTGCTTCCGGGTGATGAAATTGTTTCGGTCAATGGCGATGACATGTATGGCCGGACCAGCCAGTACACCGCCGACCTTCTGCATGGTGAAGAAGGAAGTGGTGTCCGGATTGAGGTCAATACCGTTAATTCCGCACAAATCATTCCGATGGAAATTGTTCGCCAACGGGTAATTGATCCGACGGTCTTTACCGAGTTCCGCGATAATATCCTGATTGCCCGCATCAGCAGCTTTAACAGCGCAACTGCACGGTCGTTAAACGACAGCATCCTGACAGCGCAGCTTCATCCCGGCGGCCTAAAGGGCGTTGTTCTGGACCTTCGGGGCAATCGCGGCGGGTTGTTGCAGCAAGGTGTGGCTGTTGCCGATCTGTTTTTGGAAAACGGGCCGATTGGTAATACGTTTTCACGCGTCACAGCCGCCCGCCATACGTTTAAGGCCGAAACAGGTGACCTAAGTGCGGGTGCACCGCTTGTCGTCCTGATTGACGGGCGTACGGCCTCCTCGGCGGAATTGGTTGCTGCTGCCCTTCAGGACCGCAATCGGGCGGTCTTGATCGGCTCAACCAGCTTTGGCAAGGGATCGGTGCAGGCGATCAACGATCTGCCCAACAAAGGCACGCTGACCTTTACCTGGTCGCGGATGACGGCCCCATCGGGCTATACATTCGATCGCATTGGGCTTTTCCCTGCGATCTGTACCGGCAGTCCAACCGCGAAGACGACCCACGCATATGAGCCGGTGACAAACGCGATTGCCCATCGTGATCAGATTACAAAAGTCATGACGAAATGGCGTCATATTGATTATCAGGATGAAGCAACACGCCAAGAGCTTCGCAGTGTTTGCCCGGCGGAAACACACGGGACTGCATTTGACGTTGACGTGGCGCTGGAATTGATTAAAAACCATCCTGATTACAGAACACTTGCCTTTGCTGGACAGCAGGAAATCGCAGACATTTTTAATGCTGAGTGATTTTGCATTCTTTTTTGCCAAAATCGCTTGACAGTCTGACGATAACCTTTATGTTCCGGCGCCTGAGATACACCTGAAGACAGGATGCAGAGACATGGCGAAGCCCGCTTCGATCCTCGTAAAGTTGGTAAGCACCGCAGATACCGGTTACTTCTATGTTGTTAAGAAGAACCCGCGGAATACCACCGAGAAATTCCAGTTTCGCAAGTACGACCCCGTCGTGCGTAAGCACGTCGTGTTCAAAGAAGCGAAAATGAAGTAATCTGGTTCTTCGGAACTTGGTTACACCAAGACTTTAAAAAGACGTGCCCTTTGGGCGCGTCTTTTTTTGTTTGGTCTGAAATTTGGGAATGGCATGAGGGCTTCGCTGGCCAAGCACTGCCTTATCGCCCTGCCCTTGGCACTCGGACAGACACACGCGAAATAGAAGGCCAGCATTTTACCGCTTAGGCAGAACAGTGCTTGTATCCCGCCACAGCAAGCAACAGCCAACCTGCAATAAACGACAGGCCACCAATGGGCGCCACGGCACCAAATACCGATAGTCCGGTAAAGGCAATCACGTAAAGCGCACCGCAGAAGAACAAAATTCCAACCAGCATGGCATATCCAGCAATGCGCAAAATCTTGCCATTGGGCACCTGACGTACAAGGGCAGCAATGGCGACAAGTGCGACGGCGTGGATCAATTGGTAATGCGCGCCCTTCTCTACCAGACTGCGCGCATAGTCCATATCAGCACCGGCCATGCCATGTGCGGCAAATGCGCCAAGCGCCACAGCCATCGCACCATTAATCCCGGCCATCGCAACTGACATTCGCATGACGGATATTCTCCTGCTTGGGGAAACGTAAAAACAGGAGGCAACATTACATCTGTGTTGGGGAAACAACCATGCGATAACGCAAAAAAAATGGCCGTACATAAAAATGCACGGCCAGTAAACTCTCTTGGGGGAGATGTGCCGAACATTTAAAATGCCCGTCACACCACGATCACTACTGCAACAGACAACATCTGCATGTGACAACCGTCACAATTGGTGAATTATTTTAAGCTTTGGCAAGCGCGCCAAGAACAAACGTCTCTCGCGCCCATGGTCACTCGGTAATTGACGCTCTGCCTGACTAACCGATGGCCTGACTTAAAAATTCTTCAAGGCGGCGGACATCTTGAACAATCAATCCGTCGTCATCCTTGGTCACCAGTCCGCGACGCGCAAGGTTGCCCATCACGCGCGCGACAGTTTCCCGTGACGTGCTCACACGTCCGGCAATTTCGGAATGCACCGGCACCGGCGACAGTTTCGCAAAGCCGTTGGCATCAGCAACCTGTTGCGCACGACGCATGATTTCAGCAATCACGCGTTCATTGGCACCCAGCGTGCTGACATCAACAATCCGCCGGGTCGAAGTCCGGACAATACGGGCAAGTTCCCGAATGACGTTCCATCCGACCGATGGGTGGCTTTTAACAACGGTTTCGAAATTAGCCGGGCTTAACGTCCCAACCACAGTATCCGTCACAGCAAACACGCAAGCCGACCTTGGCTGCCCATCGATGGCGGATAATTGCCCGACACAGCCCCCAGCGCCAATTTCTTCGAGCGTAATTTCACGCCCGGACAGGGAATAATTCACAATACGCACCCGGCCAGACAGGATCAGATAAACGTCTGAGCTGTCTGATTCTGGCTCGATGATTTGTGCGCCCGCACAAAAACTTCTGCGATTGATGTGCCGTTCAACATCGGCAAGAGCATCCTCGTCCAACCCCGCGAGGATCCCCACGACAGATAAGTCAACCATGTACCCGCGCTTTTCACTTTTGTATTATTTTCATTGGACCGCCCCACATTGTAGACAGGTCGATCCGGTTTAGTTCCACTCTTGGTTCAATCATATTAAATCAAAACCGTACTGACAATCATTGCACTTACGATTGTTCAAAACCACATGAAGATAGACTCATCTATGCTGCATGTGCGAACATACAGATAATGTTTTCACACAAGGCTTCATCTTTCGTCCGTCCCACTACCAAGGAGACCGGCCATGAGTCCCGAGTTGGAAATTTTTCGCCGCAGCCCAACCGGCAAAGCCAAAAGTAAAACCCCCATCGTATTCGTACATGGTGCCTTTACCGGTGCGTGGTGCTGGAACGAGCATTTCCTGACATGGTTTGCCGATCAGGGGTTTGAAACAATCTCGTTCTCTTTGCGCGGACATGGTGGCAGTGGCGGCCGAGAATTACGCAACCTTGCATCCATTGATGATTATGTCGAAGACCTTGAAGAAGTCGTCGACACGCTGGGCCAAAAGCCGGTCCTGATCGGTCATTCGATGGGCGGCTATATCATTCAAAAATATCTCGAAAACCATAAGGTTGAGGCCGCTGTTCTTTTGGCCTCCGTCCCGCCTGAGGGACTTTTGGCAAGTAACGCTATGATGGCAATGGCGCAGCCTGATTTGTATTTGCAGATGTTCTGGTTACAGGCCATCGGCCCGCACACATTACTGCGCAATCGCCTGGGTCGCGCGATGCTATCGCCTGATATCGCCGAAGACGAAGGCATGATTTATTTTGGTCGGCTTGAAACCGAAAGCCACCGCGCGTTGATGGATATGATGGGCGCCAATCCCATTTTCTTGTCCCCGACGGATGCGCCGGCGATGCTTGTGCTTGGCGCACGGAACGATGAAATTATCCAAAGCGAACTGATCCATCGAACCGCGCGGCGCTATAACGCCGACTACGCGCTGATTGATAATATCGCGCACGCCATGATGCTGGACCAAAACTGGGAAAAGGTCGCGGACACCATCCTGCAATGGCTTGAGATTACGCTGGTTACCCAAGAACGTCGCAAAGGCAACAAAAGCGCCGCCTGACAAATATACAAAACAAGAGCTTTCTATTTCATAGAAAGTCTGGAAGCATAAACAACCTCTGGATTTACCCGTCACCAGAAAAAGGTTGTGGATATGCCCCAAAAGAAAATGTCTTTGTACGTGGCGCTTAGCTTGGGTCTTGTTGGATTGGCGACGCTGCAGATCGCACGCGCAAATGCCCAGCAGGCCACCGATGCTGTTGTACCAGAAAAGGGCAACATACAGCGCACCGCGTCCGAAACAGCGCCAAGAACATCGGTCAAATCTGATCACTGGATGATTACGGCGGCCAATCCGTTGGCCGTTAAGGCCGGTGCCGATGTGTTGCGCCGTGGTGGCAACGCGATTGATGCCATGGTCACGGTTCAGACAATGCTGGGCCTTGTGGAACCGCAATCGTCGGGCATCGGCGGCGGTGCATTTCTGATTTACTATGACGCCCAAAATGGCAAGCTAACCACGCTTGATGGCCGTGAGACCGCACCCGAAAATGCCACACCAACGCTTTTTCAGGATGAAAATGGCGAACCGCTTAAATTCTATGACGCGGTTGTTGGCGGACGCTCAGTCGGAACGCCCGGCACACCGGCATTGATCAAATCCGCCCATGAAAAATGGGGTCAACTTGAATGGCCAAGCTTGCTTCGCCCTGCAATCCGCACGGCCACCAATGGCTTTGCCGTGTCGCCAAGGTTGGCCGAACTGATTGCCAGCGACCAGGAAAAACTGTCGCGCGATCCGGTGGCAAAAAGCCACTTCTTTGACAAAGACGGAGCGCCTTTAACCGCGGGCACAACGCTTAAAAATCCAGACTATGCCGCAACGTTGCAGGATTTGGCTCAAAACGGCATCCAAAATTTCTACAACGGTCAAATTGCCCAAGACATCGTCGATAAGGTCAAAGGTGCCAACTGGAACCCCGGCGTTTTATCGCTTCGCGACCTTGCCCGTTATCACGTTAAGGAACGCGCGCCGGTATGCGCGACCTATCGCACCTATGATGTTTGTGGCATGGGCCCGCCGTCGTCCGGGGCGCTGACAGTTGGTCAAATTCTTGGTCTTGTGGAACCTTATGACATGGCATCCCTTGGCCCGAATGCCCCGGAAAGCTGGCGGCTGATTGGCGATGCTTCGCGCTTGGCCTTTGCCGACCGCGGCCGATACATGGCCGATGTTGATTTCGTTCCCATGCCCGTTCGTGGATTGCTTGACCCGTCGTACCTGAAAGGCCGGTCAGAACTGCTGCGTCGTGACAGCGCCCTTGAATCCGTCGAACCAGGATCGCCTGCCTTTAGCCACGCAATGAACCTTGCCGACGATGAAGCAATTGAATTGCCCAGCACCAGTCATTTTTCGATTGTCGATGCCTATGGCAATGTCGCCTCAATGACAACCACCATTGAAAATGGCTTTGGGTCACGGCTTATGGTGCGGGGCTTTATGCTTAATAACGAATTGACCGACTTTTCATTTCGCACGCACAAAGATGGCCTTCCAATCGCCAACCGGCTTGAACCGGGCAAACGTCCACGATCCTCGATGGCACCAACCATTGTAATGAAGGACAATAAACCTTTCATCGCAACCGGGTCACCGGGCGGATCACGGATTATTGGCTATGTCGCGCAATCGATTATTGCGATGATTGACTGGCAACTGCCGCCACAGGACGCAGTCAGCATGCCCCATTTGGTCAATCGGTTTGGCACCTTTGATCTGGAAGAAGGAACATGGGCCGAAAACCTTGAACCGGACCTTCAGAAAATGGGTTTCAAGACCAATATCCGCGATCTTAATTCCGGCATTCACGCCATCATGATCACGGAAAATGGCCTAATTGGCGGCGCCGATCCGCGTCGCGAGGGCATCGTGATTGGCGAGTGACCGTTATCCCAGAACAAGACCGTTAAACAAAAAGTCCGGTGCATTTACCGGACTTTTTGCATTTTAAAAGGTCACACCGATTTTCGCGGACCACCAGACGATCCACGGACAATCAGCTCACCCGGCAAAAGCAGTGACGATGTATTGCGAAGCTCTGTTGGATCAAGAACGAGTTCCAACGCACGTCGGGCCAATTCCGATGACGGTTGGCGGATGGTCGTTAAACGCGGTACAACAAGGGATGCCAACGCAATGTCGTCAAATCCCGTGATGAGGACATCGTCCGGCACACGCAGCTTAAGATCAAGGGCCGCCCGCAAAGCACCAATCGCCTGCTGATCGCTGGCCGCGACGATGGCATGGGGCCGTTGATCCATCGGCAGACTAAGCAATCGCCGCGCAATATTTTCGCCAGATGCGTAATCAAACAGGGCTTCTTCGATCTGTAATTCAACCCGACTGCCTGCGTTATTACGTTCCGAAATCCGGTTCACAAAGCCGGCCTTGCGCACCCGCGCAACCTGAGTGCTTTGTGGCCCGGCAATATAGGCCACCCGTTCAACACCAAGATCACAGATATGATCGGCAATCAAGGCGGCGGCAGCCTCGTGATCGGTGGAAACAAACGCGAAATCGCCAAAGGGCCGATCCAGTGCGACAATGGGAATATCCGTTTCGGGCGCAAAGTTCCCGTTATCAGTGGCCGCAATCACAATGATCCCACGCGGCGCACGATCGAGAAGTGCCGAGATTTGCTTGGCTTCGTGCTGCTGATCATCATGGGTATTGGCCAACATGACCGAATGGCCCATATCGGCGGCCTGAATTTCAATTTCCTTGGCAATCTGGGCAAAGAACGGGTTGGTAATATCCGGGACAATCACCCCGATCACGTCAATGCGGTTGGTGCGCAACGCCCGCGCGGCCAAATTGGGCTTATAACCCAGCTCAGCAACCGCATCTGATACCTTTTCGCGAAGCGGTTGCTTAACGGTTTGGTTGTTTGCCAACACGCGGGACACTGTTCCAACAGACACCCCTGCCCGCGCAGCGACGTCTTTTATTGTTGCCATCGTGTTTACCGCGCTCCTGATTGCTGTTGCTTATTCCTATAACAAAAGGCCCCGTTATCCAAGAATTAGACGATGGTTTCAGCGCCGATAAAATCAACCAAAACCCGCCAAAAACGCGTCGACCTCGCCCCGTTCGGGAACAGATACCGACGCACCTTTTCGCGTTGTCGCAAGGGCTGCGGCGCAAACGGCAAACTGAATGGCGTCGTCAATTGGCCGCCCTTCAGACAGCACGACACCAAGGGCACCGTTAAAACAATCACCCGCGGCAACCGTATCAATTGTATCGACTTTTGGTGCTGCCATATCGCCCGTAACACCGTTCGATGACCACGCCACACCATCGCCGCCCATTGTAACAATGGCCGTACCAACGCCCGTTTCACAGATGGCCTTGGCGGCATCGCGTGCCTCGGCCAGTGTGGTTGGCTCTGATCCCAGGATCAGTTTGGCCTCGTGCGCATTGGGGGTAATGATATCAAACGCCGATAAAATATCGCGGCCCCACATCGGAACGGGTGCCGGGGCCGGATCCATAATCACAATCGCCCCCGCATCACGCGCCAAACGCGCCGCGGCAAGTGATGCGGCAACCGGGACTTCGTTTTGAAGCAACACTACCTTTGAACCGACAATCTCATCGCGGTGCGCATTGACCATATCGATGTCAAGCACACCATTGGCCCCCGCTGACAACCGAATAATGTTTTCACCAGTACGCACAACATCGATAAAGGCCATGCCTGTGGCGGTATTGGCAACCCGGTCGACCTTGCACTGTAAGCCCGGCATTTCAAGGCGGCTTAGAACGTCATCGCCAAACCCATCTTGACCAACCGCACCGACCATCACGGCATCACCGCCCAGTCGCGCAGCGGCCACACATTGATTGGCCCCCTTGCCCCCCAATGAAATGCGGGTTTCAAGGGCGGTGACGGTCTGACCCACCGAGGGCCAGTCATCAAAGTAATTGGTCAAATCAATATTGATGCTGCCGACAACCGTGATCCGCGTCAAAACACCACCCCACTGATCAGGATGACATTGGCATAAGGCGTTGTTTCCCCGGTTCGGATGACGGCCTTTGCCGTGGCACTACGTTTTTTAAAGTCGTCGTGGGATATGCGCGTGATATCGACATTTTTCCCAATCTCGTCACCCCATGCGGTTAACGTCGCGGTCAAGGTTCCCGCCAGTTCTTGGGACGCCTCTTTGGCGAAAATGGCGGCCTCGATGGCAAGTTCGCTTTTAAGCGCGCTTAGCACATCAAAAAACGATGGCAGACCGGGACAAACGGCAAGATCGATAACCTCAACACCGCTGGGCACCGGCAAACCGGCATCGGCGACGATGATTTCATCCATATGGCCCAGTTCCGCGACAAGGCGGCTGATATGACGATTTAGAAGCTGTGTTCGTTTCATTTTGCAGCGTACTTTGCACGATAATAATCAAGAATAACGGCGATAATGATAACCACCCCGGTAATCATCTGGCGCATAAAATCATTCAGGCCAAGCAGGATCAAACCATTGGCAAGAACCCCGATGATAAAGGCACCAAGCAATGTGCCGATCACCGACCCACGCCCACCACTTAGGCTGGTGCCGCCAATGATCACGGCCGCAATCGCATTAAGCTCAAACCCAATGCCGGCAATCGGACTGGCGATATTAAGACGCGCCATATAGACGATGGCCGCAACCCCGGCCGTCAGGCCACAAATGGTAAAGGCCGCAACCTTGTACCAAAACACTGGATGCCCGGCGAGGCGCACGGCCTCTTCGTTATTGCCAATGCCGTATAACAGTCGGCCAAACACCGTCTTGGTCAAGACAAACCACGCCAGAAACACCAAACACAGGGCGACAACAAACACCAACGGCACACCGAACACCATGGCCGAGCCAAAGGCATTAAACGCCGCAGGGAAGGAATAGATTGTCTGAGCATTTGAGACATGCAAAGCCGCCCCACGCGCGATATTGAGCATGCCCAGCGTGATAATAAAGGACGGCAATCCCCAATAAGCACTGACAACGCCATTCATGAAACCGCAAATCGTTCCGGCAATCACGGCGGCAAAGGCCGCAATGGCGATGGCCTCGAACGTGCCGATATCGGGCAACGTCATTGCCTTGCCTGCGACAACGGCGGCAAAGGCCATAACAGACCCAACCGAAAGATCAATTCCGCCAATCAGGATGACAAAGGTAACACCAACCGCCAACACCAGATTGATCGTAATCTGGGTCAGGATATTGGTGATGTTATTTGGTGTCAGAAAATGTTCTGTGAACACCGAAAAGAAGATGATCAAGCCAAGCAAGGCAACGCTGATACCGGCTTTGTGGATCACATTGCGCATTGAAAGGCCGCTTTCAGGCCCCACGTCCTGTTTGGTTACATTCGTGGTCATTTTAACGTTTCCCACCTTGATTTTCCTGGCCATACGCCAGTTTCAGGATTTTTTCCTGTGAGAATTCAGCGCGCGGCAATTCGCCGCGAATTTGATGATTGGCAAGGACCACGACCCGATCCGCCAGCGTCATCAATTCAGGCATTTCCGACGACACCACAAGCAAGGCAACACCATCCTGTGCCAGACGTTTTAGTATGGCGTAAATTTCGGCCTTGGCCCCAACGTCAACACCGCGTGTCGGTTCGTCCAAAATAAGAACCTTGGGATTGCGGATAAGCCATTTGGCAAGAACCACCTTTTGCTGATTACCGCCTGATAAGCTCGCAACCGGGTCTGTGATCTTGCCGTATTTCAGCCGAAGATTTGCACCCGCTTCCTCGGCCAATTTGCGTTCATTGGCCGGTCGCAAAAAGCCGTTCGTCGATACGCGCTTCATGCTGGCCAATGATACGTTTGCCGCGATTGGCATATCCAAAATCAGGCCTTCATCCTTACGGTCCTCGGTGACGAAACTGATGCCCGATGCAATGGCGTCGCGTGGTCCGCTAAATTGGACGGCGACACCGTCACGTTCGATCGTTCCTGAAACAATCGGTTCTGCGCCGAAAATCCCGCGCAGCAATTCCGTGCGCCCCGCCCCGACAAGCCCCGCGATCCCGACGATTTCGCCATACCGGATATCAAGCGACACCCCCTCGGCATGGGGGGATTGCGCAACGCGGAAATTACGTAAGGACAAGGCAACATCCCCGACCTTGTGATTTTCCGCCTGTTCCATTTCAGCGGCCAATTCGCGCCCCACCATATGGCGCACCACGTCTTGTGGTTTGGTGTCGGCAATGTTTTCAGTGGCAATTGTTTCACCGCTTCGAAACACCGTCACCCGGTCACAAATGCCAAACACTTCTTCAAGGTGATGGGAAACGAAAACAACTGTGACGCCCTTTGATTTGATTTTACCAACAATATCAAACAGGCGTTCTGTTTCACGTTCTGTCAGGGTTGCGGTTGGTTCGTCCAAAATCAGAATACGGCTTTCTGATTGCAGGGCGCGGGCAATTTCCACCAACTGACGATACGCAATGCCCAGTTTTTGAACGCTGCTGCGGACATCAACATCGCGCAAGCCAATCGCATCAAGTGCGGCACGCGCACGGCGGTTCATTTCCGCACTGTCAAGCAACCCAAAACGAGTTTTGGGCATTGCTTCGATGCTGATATTTTCAGCAACGCTAAGATGATTTAACAGATTGAATTCTTGATGAACGACCTGCACCCCATGTGCCTTGGCATCGCGGGGACTGGCCGGTCGATACGGAGCCCCATCCAGGGTGACCGTACCACTGTCATAGGGGAAAACGCCCGACAGGATTTTGATCAAGGTCGACTTGCCAGCGCCATTTTCACCGACAAGCGCATGGACTTCACCCCGGCGCAGTGAAAAGCTGACGCCGTCAAGCGCCTTAACACCACCGAAATGCTTACGAAGATTATCGACATGTAGAATTTCGTCAGCGGCCAAATTCGAATTTGCCGCTTGCTCAAATGACTGCGTGGCGGCCATTGATTTATCCAGTTTGTTGGCAATTCAGGTGCACGCGAAATGGTGCATGTCGCCCGGAACGAGCCCCATGCACCATATGCTGCGAGGTTTACTCAGCCGTCACGAGTTTGATCGGCGTTTTGACCCAACCTTCAAGTTCCGGTCCACCGCGAACAACTTCAAGCGCCATATCAATTGCGTTTGCCGCCATTTCCTGACCGAACTGATCGACGGTTGCCAACAAACGACCATCCTTGATCATCGGACCAACGGCAGGAACGTTGTCAAAACCAACAACCTGGATGTCGGTACGACCCGCGGATTCAAGCGCCTTCACAACGCCAATTGCCATTGAATCATTTGCGGCCATAACCCCTTCAATGTCGGGATGGGCGGTCAACATGTTGCTAAAGACCGTGTTGGCTTCTTCGGTTTCCCAATGGGCGGTGCGGCTATCAAGAAGTTCAAGCTCACCGGCCTCAACCGCGTCGTCAAAGCCAAGTTTGCGTTGCTGCGCGTTATCTGCGCCC
The DNA here is from genome assembly GCF_011806425.1 of Thalassospira lucentensis. Taxonomy (GTDB): domain Bacteria; phylum Pseudomonadota; class Alphaproteobacteria; order Rhodospirillales; family Thalassospiraceae; genus Thalassospira; species Thalassospira lucentensis_B. The sequence continues at coordinate 572,111 of NZ_JAATOV010000003.1, forward strand.
GGGTTACCTTCAACAATAACGACTTTGCCGCCCTTGCCGATTTTTTTGGCCAATGCGTCACCAGCCATCTTTGCGCCTTCCCGGTTATCAGGACCGACAAAGGCCAGTTCGACATCGTTTTCTTCTTTGGCCTTGGTATCAAGGGCCACGTCGAAGTTCACCACAACAATGCCGGCTTCTTTGGCACGTTTAAGCGGCGGAACCATTGCACGTGAATCCGCCGGGGCAACGACAATCGCGTCCACGCCCTGGGTAATGAAGTTTTCGACCGCGTTGATCTGCGTTTCAATGTCGGTCTCGTTTTGCATGCCAACAGCACGCAATTCATAATCGCCGCGTTTGGCTTCGTGGGCCTTCGCCCCTTCCAGCATGTTTTGGAAAAATTCGTTTGCCAGTGACTTCATAACCAAACCGACAACCGGTTTGTCATCGGCCGCGTGCGCCGCACTGCCAAGCAAGGTAAGACTTGTGGCTGCGATGGCAGCCATCTTTAGAAATTTCATCGTTTCCTCCCGATGTTATGAAACCGAACGACGCATTTGTTTTGTTCTCATTGCGTTACATTCGGTTACATATTCAAAACCTATTGGCGAAAACCTGTCAATATGAAACGTTTCATATTTTTGAAACGTTTCATATTTGGCGGAAAACTGCGCAAAATAAGCTGTTAATTTTCAGGACGATGAAACCTATTACGCGAGGTTATGTTGGATACACACGGTAGAAACGCATGCGACTGCGTTTCCAGATATGCTTAATGGATCGGAAAACACAAAAAAACTGGACGATGATCATCATCGCCCAGTTTTTAAATTCCACGACGTTATAGCGCGTGCTTAGATGCCGTTAAGACAGCCAATCTGAAAGCATGTCTCGCAATGCGCGATGATCCGTTGCGATATAGTCCGCCCCGGCGTCGCGCAACAAATTGGCTGGCGTGATATCAACCAGACCAACCGTCGTCGCCCCAGATGCCGCTCCGGCACGTACGCCATTTTGGCTGTCATCGACCACAACACATTCAGAAATCGGCACGCCGATTTTTTCCGCCGCCAGTAAATAAACATCCGGGTGTGGTTTGGCATTGGCGACGTCATGCGCCGAACAGATATTGCCGTTAAAGCGTTCTTTCAGGCCGACCTTGCCCAATGACACATCCATTTTGTCATGCGGGCCGTTGCTGCCAATCGCCATCGGAATGCCCTTGGCATCCAAAAAATCAAGGATCGGCATTAAATCGGGATAGGGTTCCAGATCACGTTTAAAGGCATCAAACGTGCGTGAATAGCAGCTTGAAAGCCAATCGTCTGGCAATGTAATGCCAAACAATTCCTTCATTCTGGGCGGCACCATGGCAAGCGTACCGCCGATAAACAGATCGTGGGTCTTTTCGACCGTCATGTCACAGCCATACTCACATAGCTGATCGGTCAACACACGATTGGCCAAGGTTTCGGTATCAACAAGCACGCCATCGCAATCAAAGATCACGCCACGCACGATGGGTTTCGTCATTTTTTTGTATCCTTACAACCCGGCCAATTCGGTCCAGCGCGCTTCGTCATAGGCAACCGTCCGGACATTGCCAAAATCAACAACCGGACGTTTGATCACAGTCGGATTGGCGGCAAGAATACTGGCGGCGTCGGCCCCACCCTGTTCAAGCGTCGCCTTATCGTCGTCAGACAGGTTGCGATAGCTTGGTCCGCGTTTATTGATCAGGGTTTTGCCACCCACTTCATCAAGCCAGTCCTGGATGGTTTTGGCATCAATACCATCGGCACGAAAATCATGAAGTTTGTTTTCAACACCTTTGGCGTCGAACCATTTCAGGGACTTGCGAACTGTATCGCAGTTTTTGATGCCGTAAATCGTAACCATATTCATATCCGTAATTTGTGTTTTGCGATCCAGCTATGCGTAATGCAAACGCTTTTGACCCTAAATCATTGAACCTATATAAAGACCAGACTTTGACGACGGCAACCCCATTGACCCCGATTTGATAACGAGCAGCAAGCATATGAGTGTTAATCGACGTATTTCCGTCGCCCCGATGATGGATTGGACGGACCGGCATGATCGCTATTTTTTGCGGCAGATCAGTCGGCATACGTTGCTTTATACCGAAATGGTCACAACGGGGGCGATCATTCATGGCGGGGTGGATCGGCATTTGCGTTATCACGATGCGGAACATCCGATTGCGCTTCAGCTTGGCGGCAGTGATCCGGATGATCTGGCGCGTGCATGTGACATCGCCAATGAATATGCCTATGACGAGATTAACCTTAATTGCGGCTGTCCGTCTGATCGTGTGCAAAATGGGGCGTTTGGCGCCTGCTTGATGGCAACACCGGACGTGGTTGCCAATTGCGTGAAATCGATGATTGCCGCCAGTGATGCGCCAATCACGGTAAAAAACCGCATTGGCATCGACGATCAAGAAGACTACCCGTCTCTGAAACGTTTTACCGAAACGGTTGCCAATGCCGGGTGCAAGACATTCATTGTCCATGCCCGTAAGGCGTGGCTTAAAGGCCTATCGCCCAAGGAAAACCGCGAAGTACCGCCGCTTCGCTATGAGCTGGTCTATCAGCTTAAGCAAGAATTCCCGGAACTTGAAATCCTGATCAATGGCGGCATCAAAACCCTTGATGAAACGGAAGAGCATCTTGAACATGTTGATGGGGTGATGATCGGGCGCGAAGCCTATCAGAACCCTTATGTCCTGTCGGATGTCGATCGCCGGTTTTACGGGGATGATGCCCCCGCCCTGACCCGCCATCAGGTGGTTGAGGCGATGCTCCCCTATATCGAGCAGCACCTTAACGAAGAAAACGCAACCATCGGCCATGTCACCCGCCATATGCTGGGTATTTTCCAACAAATGCGCGGTGCGAAACAATGGCGTCGGTATTTAAGTGAAAATGCCCACCGCAAAGGGGCTGGAACCGATGTGGTGCGCGAAGCATTGGCCCTTGTTCCCGAACAGCAAGACGCGGCGCTGTCAGCATGACTGGCGACACGTCGTCCCCATCAGTTGATAACGCCCAGATCGATGACACGATTGATGATGGGAAAAAAGTGAACAGCACAATCAACGATCAGCCCGTTGCTGGTGACATCACCTGGCGCGATGGCGACGTGCCGTTTTCACCGCATTTTGACGACGTGTATTACAATCCCAAGGATGGACTGGCCGAAACGCGATATGTGTTTCTTGAGGGGAATAACCTGCCCGCGGCATGGGACGGGCTTGAAAATTTCACCATCGGTGAAACCGGCTTTGGCACCGGGTTGAACTTTCTGGCCGCTTGGCAATGTTGGGCGCAAGATCCGAACAGATCAACGCGCCTTCATTTTGTATCGGTCGAAAAATACCCGCTGTCGCGCCATGATATGATCCGCGCACATCAAAGCTGGCCGGAACTTAGCACTTTTTCAAAACAGCTTACCGATATCTGGCCCACCGAAACCATGCTGCCCGGCATTCATCGCTTTGTTCTGGGCGATGGTGCGATCAGCCTGACGGTTTTAATCGGCGATGCGATCACATGTTTTGGCGATTATGACGGCAACATTGATTGCTGGTTTCTGGATGGCTTTGCGCCATCGCGCAATGCCGACATGTGGCACGCCGACCTGTTTTCCGCCTTGGCATCGGCATCCAACACTTCCGGCGCGACATTGGCGACATTTACATCGGCGCGTATTGCGCGGGATGGCCTTCAAGGTGCTGGCTTTGCCGTCACAAAGCGCAAGGGTTTTGGTCATAAGCGCGACATGATCACCGCCACCCTGCCCGCCACACCGCCAAATGACGCCGGGCTTAAACCGATTGATACGCCGTGGTTTGTTCTGCCCCAATCGGCCAACGCGCGACCGAACGCGAAAACCACCCGGCGAACCATTGCGGTTATTGGCGGGGGCATGGCCGGGGCGGCCTGCGCGCAAGCGTTAAAACAGCGCGGCTGTGACGTTCATTTGTTTGAAAAGGCCCCTCAAATAGCTGGGGCCGCATCCGGCAACGCGATTGGCATGTTGGAACCGTATCTAACGGCCGATAACGCCATTATGGGCCGTTTCTACGAGGCCGGGTTCCGATACAGCCATCGTATGATCAAACGCCTGCACACGGCAGGTCTGGTCGAGGCCGCATTTTGTGGCGTTCTTGATATGGCTACGACAAAACGCGAACAGGAACGCCACGCTGGCCTTTTGGAACGCCTGCCGGGTAAACCCGATTTGGTGAAGCCCCTTGACCAGGACGACGCCAGCACGGCATTCGGCATGCCCTTGCCCGCCGGTGGATTGTTTTACCCAAATGCCGGATGGGTTAATCCGCCGTCCTTTGTTAAAGCCCTGTCAGATGGGATTAACCTTCATCTATTGACTGAAATCACAGATATTTCCGACGATGCATCGGGCAAGGTGCTGACCGATCATAACGGTGTGGCACATGGTCCGTTTGATGCGGTGATTATTGCCAGCGCGACAGACTCAACAAACCTTTCGCAGACGGCATGGCTGCGCGATTACCTGCAACCTGTGCGCGGCCAAATCAGCACATTCCCCGAAAGTATTGTGAACCAAAGCAACGATACGGATCAAATTCGTTGCGTGCTCAGTCACAAGGGGTATCTGACACCGGCGCGTAACGGCATTCATGTTTTGGGGGCGACATTTTCGCGCGATGACACGAAAACCGATCTGCGCGACGAAGATCACGCCTTTAACATCGCCCAACTGGCCACTGTGTTGCCCGACCTTGCCAGCCGGCTTTCGCCCGGTGATCTGGATGGGCGTGCGGCCATTCGGCCCATCACAATTGATCATTTGCCGATGATTGGACCGGCACCGGATTATGATGCGTTTCTGGCGGCCTATCCGGACTTGGATAAAGGCAAGAATTACGCGCGATATTTAAATGCGCCCTACCACAAGGACGTGTATATCTGTACAGGATTTGGGGCACGCGGGTTGATTGCGGCCCCGCTTGCCGCCGAAATTCTTGCCAGCGAGATTTGCGCCATGCCCCTGCCCTTGGAAAAACCGCTTATGCATGCTGTTCATCCCGCACGGTTCATTATCCGCGGGCTTAAACGGCGCCAGATCGCGGTATGAACATGCCCAAAATGCCGTTGCCAACCCTTGATGACCGGATGAAAACAGCCACCATTCTGGCGCTGTTTTTTGTTGGGTTATTTGCGATCCAGGGCGTTTTCATGCCCTATTGGCCGGTATGGTTAAAGGCGCAAGGATTATCGGCCGGTGAAATTGGCATATTGCTGTCGCTGCCAAACTGGGTGCGGGTATTTGCTGATCCATTGATCGCACAGCGGGCCGATCATACCGGCAACCGCAAAACGCCAATGTTATGGCTTGCGGGTATTTATGTCGTCACCGTGCTGGCCTTTCCGGTTTCGAGTAACTTCTGGTGGTTGGCGGCCCTATCCATGGTGATTGGGTTTACCTATGCCCCGCTTTTGCCCCTGGGTACCACCATTACGGTGCATGAATGCAAAACCCGCGACCTTGATTATGGGCGGGTAAGGCTTTGGGGATCGCTTGCGTTTATTGTCGCATCTTACGGCGTTGGCTGGATCCTTGATGGCACGTCGACCACCTGGATTGTCTGGATGCTGTTTGCGGCTGGTGTGATCAATTTTGCGATTGTCACCGGCATGCCCGATCCCCAGACGGAACGATCCTTGCGGTCGGGATCATCGCTGATTTACCTGCTGCGCAAGCCGGTATTTCTGATTTACCTTGGATGCATCGGCTTTGCCCAGGGCGCGCACGGCACCTATTACAGCTTTGCCTCTGTCCACTGGGAATCGGTTGGTTATTCGCATGAAATGATCGGTGCATTCTGGTCGACCGGAGTCATGGCCGAAGTCGCCCTATTTGCCTTTGCCGGTAAATTTGTCCGTGGCCGTCATCCCGGCATTTTGTTTGCCATCGGGGCGATTGCGGGCATCGTACGCTGGATCGTGCTTGGCAGTAGCGATGATGTCTGGCTGATCATGCTGGTCCAACCGTTACATGCCCTGACATTTGGGATCACCCACTTAGCTGCGGTCAGTTTCATCGCGCGCGCCATCCCGCAACAATTGGCGACCTCAGCCCAAAGCTTGATGGCGACCTTATCGATGGGGGTCTTTTTGGGCAGCAGCATCTGGGCATCCGGGCCGCTTTATCAGCATTTTGGATCACATGCCTATTATGCGATGGCCGGTTCTTCGGCAATTGCACTGGTATTCTCCCTCTGGCTTATGCGAAGCTGGCGGGGCGAAGACAAGACGTTCTGCGACTGACAGAATGACACATCAATCACACGTAAATTTATCCGCCAAACGGGAGCCTTCATGACGTTAATGCCGTTATCACGCCGAATGCGTCGCTGGAAATTCGGTCTGAAAACCCTGTTTGGTCGATCACCTGCGGGCTATTTCATCCCGTATCGTTATGCCGATGAAACCGCCAAGGCCGTCGGGAAGCCAACCTATCCTGCGATTGAACGCATGATGGAACAGGCAGCCCCAACCATGAAGGCGTGGCTGACCAAGGCGGAAAAATATCAGGATGTCTTTGAAACCTTAAACGATGCCGAGCCGCCCGAACCGCGCTGGCAACAAGCATGGTTTCCGCGTCTTGACGGCATGATGGCCTATGTCATGACCCGCGAATTTCGCCCCAAACGGATTGTTGAAATCGGGTCAGGTCATTCCACCCGGTTTTATCACCGCGCCATTCGCGATGGGGAACTTGAAACCGCATTTCACGCGATTGATCCGGCCCCGCGTGCCGATATTGCCAAACTGCCGATTACGGTTGATCGCACCATCGTTCAAAAAGCCGACCCGACCATTTTCGACACCCTTGGCGGTGCGGATATCCTGTCGATTGATTCCAGCCACATCCTGATGCCCGGCACCGATGTTGACCTGCTGTTTTCATCGATCATTCCGACCCTGCCAAGTGGGATCATCATTCACATCCACGACATCACCCTGCCCGACGATTATCCGGCGGAATGGCATTGGCGCGGATATAATGAGCAACAAGGTGTGGCATCACTTTTGGCCGGGAATGGTTTTGAAATCCTGTGGTCGAGTGCATACGCCACCACCCGCCTAAACGACTTGGTTGCCGCGTCGCCTGCCAACAGCATTCACTTGCCGGACGGCGCGATTGAAACCAGTTTGTGGCTGCATAAGAAATAAGTCACTGAAAACGAATAATGACACGCATTATTCAATTTTCATGAAAACCAGCGCTGTGGCGATAAACCAAGTCTGATGGATCAGGACGGGCGGCATTAACATCCAATGTCGCCCCAAGTCTGTTCGCAAGTTTGATTGACCGTGTATTGCCATTCGCGATGTAGCTTACCAGTGTTTTTAGCCCGCGAACCTCAAATGCCCATCTGCGCATCGCAACAGCAGCTTCATAGGCAATCCCGCGTCCTTCGGCCTCTGGGAACAGCAACCATCCAAGTTCATGCTCGGGAAATAGAGGTCCGCGATTGATACCGACCTGACCGACGCATGTGCCGGTCAGTTTTTCATCAATCATCAGGGCACCGTTGCCCAACATGCCCCACTGGGCCACGTCACTGCAAAACATCCCCCATGCGCCCGCAAGATCATAGGGACCGCCCATGTGCACCGAACGTTCTGACAGCATCAGTTCCTGATATGCGGGCCAATCGCCCATCGTCATGGCCCGCAAAACAAGGCGGTCCGTTTCAAGATGTGGAATATCGTTCGTCATCGCCGCATTTAGTTTTTGTATGGGTCGGCAGCATCGCGCAGACCATCCCCCAAGAAGTTAAACGCCAGCACAACAATCACCACCGGCACCACCGGCAACATTAGCCACGGATAGACTGCGACAGCGTTGATGTTTTGCGCATCATTAAGCAACACACCCCAGCTTGTCACCGGCGCACGCAGACCAAGCCCGAGGAAACTGAGCGCGGTTTCGCCCAAGATCATATTGGGGATCGAAAGCGTGACCGACGCGATCAAGTGGCTGGCAAAGTTTGGCAGCAAATGACGGGCAACAATCCGTTTGGGCGACGCCCCCATCAAGCGTGCTGCAAGCGCATAGTCTTCTTCACGCAACGCCAACAGTTTGGAACGCACTGCACGCGCAAGACCGGTCCAGTCGATCAGACCAAGAATGATCGTAATCCCGAAATAAATCAGGATGGGGCTCCAGGTTACAGGCAAGGCGGCCGAAAGCGCCATCCATAGCGGGATTTCAGGCAAGGAGCGGATTACCTCGATCACGCGCTGGACGGTAGCATCGACCCAGCCACCATAATAGCCCGCTGCCCCGCCAATGACGATGCCAAGGAAGAAACTGACCGTAATGCCGACAAGGCCAATGGTCAGCGAGACGCGAGCGCCATAAACGATCCGCGAAAACATGTCGCGGCCAAGGCGATCCGTCCCCAACAGAAACAGGGTTCCGTCTTTGGCCGGGCAGACAAAATGAAAATCAGCTTCAATCAGGCCCCAGAATTCATATTCATCGCCCGAGCAAAAGAACCGCAACGGATTAACCCGGTCCGGATTTGGCACGTAAACCGGTTTAAGCGTTTCCATATCGACCGAAAAATCGGTGCCATAGGTAAACGGCCCGACAAATTCACCATCATCAAACAAATGAATGGATTGCGGCGGATGATGGATAAAGTTCGAATTACGCGTTTCCTGCGCATAGGGCGCGATGAATTCAACAATAAAGACCGAGGCATACATCACTGCCAAAATGATCAGCGACACATAGGCCAAGCGATGGCGTTTCAAACGCCACCACGTCAAACGCCATTGCGATGCCAGATAGTATTTTTCCTGCTCTGGCGTTAGGGCTTCGCGGTCATAGGGATCAAAGGGAGCTTGATCGACAAAATGCGCGTTGCGCTTTTCTTCTTCGCGGCTCATTGGCTGATCCCCCCTTGCAATCGAATGCGCGGATCAAGCCAAGCCAGCAACACATCAGACACAAACATGCCGACAACTGTCAAAAGTGCCAAGAACATCAGGAACGACCCCGCAAGGTACATGTCCTGACTTTGCAGCGCGCTTAGCAGCATCGGCCCGGTTGTTGGCAAAGACATCACAACGGATACCAAAACAGACCCGGACACCACTTGCGGCAGGATATTGCCGATATCGGAAATAAACGGGTTCAGCGCCATACGCAGCGGATATTTAAACAACACCTTAAGCGGGGCTAGTCCCTTGGCGTGGGCGGTCACGACATATTGCTTGCCAAGTTCATCGAGAAGGTTGGCGCGCAAACGCCGGATCATTGCCGCGGTTCCAGATGTGCCAATGACCAAAACCGGTGCCCAGAGATGTTCGATGATGGAGGTGATTTTGTCGAACGACCAACCCTGATTGATGAATTCCGGGTCCATCAGACCGCCGATCGAGGTGCCAAACACAACATTGGCGTAATAGAGCAAAATCAGGGCGAACAGGAAGTTCGGCATCGCAAGGCCCAGGAAGCCAAGCAGTGTAAAGCCGTAATCGCCCCAGCTATATTGCCGTGTGGCGGAATAAATCCCGATGGGGAAACTGACGATATAGATGAACAAAATGGTGCTGAAATTCAGAACCAGCGACAGCCATAACCGGTCGCCGACAACTTCTGACACCGGCAGGTTATATTCAAACGAGAAGCCAAGATCGCCGTGCAAGAGGCCCCAAGCCCATTCGAAATATTGCACATATAACGGCTGATCAAGGCCGTATTGATGCTTTAAAAATTCGATTTTTGCCGGATCAACCGCCTCGCCCTGAGCTTGAAGTTCGTTCAAATAGGTGCTCAGAAAATCCCCAGGGGGAAGCTGAATAATCACGAATACCAGCACACTGATCATAAACAGTGTTGGTATCATTACAAAAAGCCGTCTAGCCAAATAGGTCAGCATCGGCGCTTACGCTCCCCCCAAACGTTTTCGTCCCAATCCCACATTAGGCTTAAACGCAGAATAATCAAATTGGTCTGCTTATCGATCCCACCAGAATGTATCCGGGCGATAAATGCCAAAGAATGCGCCCGGTTCCCAACTATGGATCCCCTTTTCAGGCACGTTACGCATGTCTTTATCGACGACAACGGGTTGCGGCACATTGCCAATCAACCCAATCGAAAACATGTTTTCCGAATTGATATCCAGAATTTTCTGCCACGCCTCAACACGTGCGGCATCGTTACCGGTTTGCCATTTCTGATACAAATCCATCAGTTCCTTGGCGGCGGGCATATCGGGTGCTTCGCCTGCTTCGCCGTCGGTCTGATAGTATTGGCCCCATTTGGGCCATTGAAGCGTATCTTGCTGAACCGGGACAAATTCGGACGGCACCGAATTTGGCGTTGCCAAACCGTTATCCACGCCATTGAAAATCGACATGATGGTTTCGCCGGTATAGGCACGATTGCGCAGAACTTCGCGCTGCAAGCCTTTGACAAACATCTTTATCCCGACCTTGCGCCAGCTGTCGCGAACCAGTTCAAGCATGTCGTCATGTTCGGGATTTTCGCCGGTGGTTTCGACAATGATTTCCATTGGGCGACCGTCTGGCAAAAGTCGGATGCCATCACTGTTGCGTTCGTTTAGCCCCATTTCGTCCAAAAGGGCATTGGCACGTTCAAGATCGAACTGGATATAGTTTTCGCGGTATTCCGGCTTAAACAAAGGGCTTTTGGGCAAAACGGTATTGTTGGTCGGCTGCGCCAAACCAAAGAACATTACGCGGTTAATTTCCGTGCGATTAATCGCCAACGACAAAGCCCGGCGGAAACGCACATCGCGCAAGACATCGCGCCATACCGGATCAGAACATGTCAGATTGGGATAAAGGGCGGCATAGGCCCCTGCCCCAACATCCCAAAGACGGACGTTATAGTTCTGTTGTGGTTCTGACTGTTTGAGGAAGGTGTAATCCTTTAACGACAGAATGCGACTTTGCAGGTCGACTTCGCCTGCCCCGACTTTTGCCGGCACCAATTTGGAATTGGCAATGTTAAAGATCATCTTGTCCATATACGGAAGCTGGTTTCCTTCCGGGTCGACGCGATGATAATAGGGATTGCGCACAAACACGAACCGATCAGATGGTTCTTCGGTCGTAATCAGCCACGGTTCCAATGACGGGCGTTCGATGTTTGACAGCTTATAAGGGCGATCCAAATCGGTATGTAAAACCGCCCAGCTGCGCAAACCGCGTTCCTTAACCATCGCATCAAGCTCAGCCGGATCGCGGTATTTGGCGTGGAATTGTTTCAGATAATGCGCCGGGCGATAAATAAACGGTGGCCGGGTTGCGGCAAGCTCGGTCAGGAAGAATGGATTGGGCTTAGACCAGCTATAGCGAACGGTATATTCGTCGATAATTTCAAAAGTCGCCGGTTCATCGCCAACAAACAGAAAACGCGGCGGACCAACAGGAAACAGTTCATCATTATTGACGATGTCTTCCCAATAATACCGGAAATCCTCGGCAGTAAATGGCGTTCCGTCGGACCATTTGTGGCCTTTGCGGATATGAAGGGTAAACTCGTTCCCCGCGTCATTGGCATCAAGGCTTTCGAGAATATCGGGCTTTAGATCGAGATTTTCGTCATAGCCAATCAAACGCGCATAGCCATAGACAACCGCCATACGGATGTCTTTGGACCGGCCCATGATCGTAACAAACTGACCGCCATATTTGCCGATGGTTTTGTTTTCGCCCGCAAAATCGATCACCTTGGGGTGTTCGGGCAACCGTTCAAGCATCGGAGGCAAAGTGCCATTGGCAATCGCATTTTCAAAATATGGTACTTCGGCCTGTGCAAAGCTTGGTAGCATTGCCACGCCGAGTAAACCGCCAGCAAAAACACCCCCTGCGATCGCGTGACGTAAAACAGAACCTTTGTCATGTGACCAGCGGGTCATATTGCTATCTCCGTAAAATCGGCACGCTCGGCCCGGACGAAATGATCGTCGGCCAATTGCATCATTTTGGGGTCGCTGTCGCGGTTGATGGTAAAGGGCGCCGGCCATCGCGCCGGATCAGAAGCCTTGCCATCGACAATCTTGTTGAAATCAAGCGGATGGTCCAGATCGGCAAACGGCACTGCATTCAGTAACGCCTGCGTGTATGGATGCATCGGATTACGAAACAGCTTTTCGCGCGGTGCGGTTTCAACAATGCGCCCCGCACACATCACCGCAATCCGATCCGCGATGTAATCAACCACCGCAAGGTTGTGCGAGATAAACAGATAAGTCAAATTAAGATCACGCTGTAAATCCTTTAAAAGATTAAGAATTTGCGCCTGAACCGATACATCAAGTGCCGATGTTGGTTCATCAAAGATCAGAAGATCGGGCTTAAGACTGAGCGCGCGGGCAATGCCGATACGTTGGCGTTGGCCACCGGAAAAACTGTGCGGATAACGGCTTAGGTAGCGCGGATCAAGCCCGACAACTTCCATGAGTTCCAGCACCATTTTTTTGCGATAGGCACTGTCACCCACCCCGTGAATAATCATGGGTTCGGCAACGATGTCCTGAACCGTCATGCGCGGGTTAAGCGAGCCGAACGGGTCCTGAAATACAAACTGGATGCGTTTGCGATAAGGGTTGAGCTTATCTTCATCAAGCCCGACAAGTTCGGTCATTTGACCGCTTTCACCGCGAAACAGAATTGATCCGTCATCAGGCGCCATAGCGCGCATGATCAGCTTTGACAGCGTTGTCTTGCCACAACCACTTTCGCCCACCAGCCCCACGCATTCACCGCGGTTCACCGTTAGCGACACGTCCGCCACCGCCGGGATCAATTGCTTTTTGGCTTTTAACCAGTGGCCTTTGCGGGTGGTGAAACTTTTGCTGAGATGCCGAACAGAAAGGACTGGTTCGCTTGCCATGGTTGGATGCAAGGCCAAAGACGGCGGAACGTCATTTTGTTCGCGGGTATCTTCGCCATCTCCATCAAGCGCAAGAAGACTTCCGGTCTTTGGTTTGATTTCACGAAGCGGCTTTAACCGTTCATCCGGCCCCATATCAAAATGCGGCACAGCGGCCAACAAAGACCGAGTGTAGCCATGTCCGGGATTAATAAAGACGTCTTCGGTCTTGCCACTTTCAACAACACGGCCATCGTAAATCACCACCATCCGGTCGGCCATATTTGCCACCACCCCCAAATCATGGGTGATGAGCAGTACCGACATTTCAAGTTCGCTTTGCACTTCCTTGATCAGACGCAGTATTTGCGCCTGGATGGTGACATCAAGGGCAGTTGTTGGTTCATCGGCCACCAGCAATGCCGGACGGCACACCATGGCCATGGCAATCATGGCACGTTGGCGCAAGCCGCCAGACAGTTCGAAGGGATATGTTTTAAGCGCGTGCTTTGGGTCGCCAAAGCCAACAAGGGTCAGCATTTCCTTGGCAAGTTCGCGGGCTTCACGATGGTCGACATTGCGGTGAAGTCGGACGGCCTCGCATATCTGATCGCCAATGGTATGTAGCGGTGAGAGGGAGCTCATCGGCTCCTGAAAGATCATGGAGATACGGCCACCGCGGATGGCGCGCATCTGCGCCCCTGCCCGGTCAAGCATCGCGAGATCAACACGCGTTCCGGGCTTGTCCGGGTCGGCAAAGATGATGGATCCGTTGGTGATCTGCGCGACTTTGGGCAAAAGGCCCATAATCGCCTGCGAGATCGTACTTTTGCCCGATCCAGATTCCCCAACAAGCGCGACTGTTTCTTGCGCACCGATCCGAAAAGTCACATTTTCGACTGCCTTAACCCGCATATGGGGCAAAACAAATTCGACCTTCAGATCCTTAATGCGCAAAATGTCAGTCATATTTGTTCGGCACCACCATGTTTTCTTTCTGATGCTGCCGCTTTGACAAGGGTTTCGGCCTCATCGATGCGCATCAGATTTGTACGGGTCACGTCGTCTACAAGAATTTGGTTATCTTTGGCCCAATCACGAGAAATATCAAGAAGTTCGTCAAAACCAACCAATGAAGATTCTGCAACAATTTTGGCGCCGTGCGCCTGTATTGTCAGCTCGAACCAACCTTTGTTGCCATCGCGCTTGGTACTAAAGTAACGCAAGCGGAACTTAGAAAGTTCCGGCCATGCAAATGCTGTCCCGCCATAAATGCTTGAAAGCCGAATGCCATATTCGGAAATATAGATCTTTTGCTGAAAGCGCAGCATGGTGCGCGCAAAGTAGAAAATAAACAGCAACGCCAAACCAGCCGCCGTCCACTGAATGATCGAAAGCATGTCAGGGATCACAGCCATCACAATGCAAATCAGCAAGCCAACAATCGACTTTGCAAGATCGGGTGCCATTGCCTTTGTCGGATAGGCCAGCATTTGCACATCGCCCTCAGACACCCCTGCCGGTTTGACCGGATCAGTCGCGCCATCGGCGGCACCGTCTGTGCCATCGATCTCGTGCGTATCATTCATATCCGGATGTTTATTCGGACTTATTGCCATGGAAATACTCCGGGAATTCTTAACCAGCTCAGTGCTGAATGTTCCATTGAAAAAAGATTATCAAGAAATTGCGTCGTCGGTGCGTCATGCACCAAATGATGGGTCAGGATGCCGGTTGGTTCTTGCGGGTCCACGTCACCTTGGCGACGTGCCGAAAGATGGGCGATCATGGCGCCAAGGGCGGCGTCTTCGCCAACAAAGCCACGTGTTCCGCGCCAATCAATTACATCGACATGGGTGTTGACTTGAAGCACGCCTTTATAAGGCTCTGGCTTCTTGCGGGCGTTAAAGGTGCTTAAGCCGCAAATACCGATATTGTGAAGGGCCGCCGCGACGTCATCGGAAATTCGGTTCCACGGCGGGACAATGACGGGCAAGAAACGATTACCAAACCGCGATGACAAAACCGCAAAGCCCTGCTTTAAATCGGCAATGACCGCGTCAACATCGCGGATATCATCAAGTTCCTGCTTTTTACGGCCTTCGGGCATGTTGTTTTGATGGGCCCAGCCATGTTGCAAGACACGGGTATCAATGGTTTCCACCAAGCGTTCGACAAGATCATCTTGCAATGAGGCCGGAATAACCGCCAAGGCCAACGGGACGTTATAATCCTGTTCAAACCCCAAAAGGGTTTCAAGTTCGGGTGTTACCGTAACAGCATCATCATCGCGCCACCACGCCGTCGCAACCCGTCCCTCGGACTGCCACAGATCAAGTTCCGTGCGCAATTGGTCCCAACTGCTCATGCCGTTCCCTTTGCCAATGCTGCGATTAATGACGCTGTTTTCTGCGCGCCGTTAAGGGCAACATTTAACTGTTGCGGCGGTTTGGCGCGATCTATTTGTTTTGCCAATGATTGCGCAGTCAGCCCATCAAGATCAAGCAAGGAAATAACACCGGCATTTGCCAATATCTCACCACGTTCTTTTTGCTCGCTTTCGCCGCCCTCGGCGAATGGGACCATGACAGCGGGTGTTTGGGTCGAAAGCACATCCATCAATGTATTGTACCCCGCCTGGGATACAGAAACAGCCGCCTTGGCCATGCGGGCGCGAAAATCGGGCAAGAAGCGATGCAGCGTAATGCCGGGCGGCATTGTGTTGACCAACGCGTCAAACCGGTCTTGGGGGAAATGCGGGCCGGTGACGATGTCCCACGGTACATCTTGGTATTTTTCGGAATGTCCATGCGCAGCAATCGCAAGATCAATCAGCCCTGCCCCAACGGCACCGCCACCGGCCGAAACCAAAACGCCGTTTCGGGTCGCACCATGATCTGTGTTTGATGCGACCTTAGGATGCGATGGTGCGACATAACCGGTATAGACGATCAGGTCCTTGATATCATCGGCATATGGGAAACTGTGATCAAAGCCGAACAGGTTTTGATCCCCGTGAACCAGAACCCGATCAAAATATTCGCGGGCAATATCGCGCATCCATTTTGTTTTTGCCGGATCGGTTTTGCGCACCAAAAGATCGCGTACGGAACAAACAATTGGCACACTTGCCTGTTTGGCCGCTGTCATTAACGGGATCAGTTCAAACCGAAAGGCACGCCGACCAAACGGAAACATTTCAATCAGCAGCACCTTTGGCGCTGTTTCCTTGAACGCGGCCAAAAGATCATCTTTGCGACGTTCTTTCCAATCGTCATCAACCGGCGTGTCATTGACATCCACAAGGCCGGAAAAATTGCTATCGGCGCTGCGGCAGGCAGGTAATTGCACGACACGGTCAGCGGCGAAATCAAGGGATGGATCAGGAATGCCGCCACTGGCAACGGTTACGGTCAGCCCCTGATCGCGCATTGCCTGATTAATCAGGGCCATGCGCCGCACATGCCCAATGCCAAGCAAGTGCTGAACATAGACCATAACGTCGCTCATAGCCGGTCCTCATCATCAATAACAATCAATGGCACATTCAACGCGACCACCGAAAAACCATCTGTTTCCGACCAGTCAAAAACATGCAGACATTCCCAATCGAGTTTATCGGGGATTTTGCCCATCATGTCCCAGCCGCGCGCCGCCGCATACACGGCACGAATAACGCCCTTATGCGTGATCGCACCGAATGTATCATTCGTGCCGGGGGCCTGATTGGCCGTGTGGCGGGTCAGGAAATCTTGCACGCGGACAAGAACATCTTGTGGGCTTTCACCACCATCCGGGCGAAACGCCCAACCCCGGTCTTCGTTTCGCGCCATTTCTGCCCCAAGCTTTGCGCGAAGATCGGGCAGTCTTTCGCCTTCCCACGTGCCCCAATCCATTTCGATCAAATCAGGTTGGGCGGTGACGGGTGAAATAGACAGCGCATCGGCGGTTTCACGGGTCCGGGTCAGCGGCGTGCAATACCACGGCACGTCTTGCCAATCGTCGGGCAGCCGTAAGGTGCGATAATGCGCGATGGTATCGGTGCGAAGGGAAATATCAGATCGCCCCTGAATACGCTTTTCCGCGTTCCAGTCCGTTACCCCATGGCGCAATAAGGCAAAGCGTATGGTGCTCATGCTCATGCTCGCCCTGCCTTTGACTTTGCAACAATCTGGCGAAGCTCTGCCCCCAGCAGTTCGGATGCAGATGCAATGGTGTGGTCGTGCGCGGCCTTGGTTGCAGCGGCCAGACCAAAGGGACGGAGCATCTGCACTTGATCGGTCAGACATTTTGCCAACTGTGCGCCAAACGCGTCTGCATCGCCGACCGGGACAAGCCAGCCCGTTTTCTGATCGGCAACCACGCCGGGCACGCCGCCAGTATTTCCGGCCAGCACCGGCAACCCTGCCGCCTGTGCTTCGAGCAATGCCATACCATAGGCTTCATTCACCGCCGGCCAAACAAACAGGTCGGACACGGCAAGATGATCGCGGGTTTGTTCGGGCCGACACAGACCGGCAAAGCGGAGATTGCGGTCGGTGATGCCTTGTTTTGCAAACAATTTCTCCACCTCGGCCCTTGCGGGGCCATCGCCAATAATGGTCAGGTGCCAGTTATCGATGTTGCGTTGCGTTAACTGGCCCAAGGCAAGTGCAAGAATTTCAAAGGATTTTAGCTTATCCCCACCGCGCATCATGGCGGTGGTAACGAGCCTAATACACGCAGGACCGATGTCCGCGCGCGACGTTACCTGCCAATTTTCAACCTCGGTAAAGGGGGCAAGGTAATGCAGCGCCTTGGCATCGCAGATCGGCCTTAGGCATTCCATATCGGCGCGATTAAGCGAAAAGACCGCATCCGCGTGACGCAGCGCAATTTCAACTGCCTGATGGCTTTGTTGCCACGGACCGTTTGCCCGCTTTGGCGCGAAGGATGCTTCGGCAACGACGTAAGGAATATCCAGTGTCTTGGCGACAATCGGCCCGATCCAATCGGGCGCCTTATAGTACAGATGATAGGTAAACCAGACATCTGGCCGGGGGCGCACACCGGATTGATAAAAACGCAGCAAGCGCGCGGCCAGTTTTGACCCCAACTCAGCAAGGCGGGCCTGTTGCAGGATATTGCCGTCTGCAACCCGACTGCGCAGGCGTGCGGCAATCTCGACATCCATATCAGATGCCGCAAGCGCCTTAATCAGCATCCGCGCCATCAACCGATCGCCGGATGGCACCGGATGATCAGCGGGCTTTAACGGGGCATAGAAGGCAACCTTCACGGCAGTTGCCCCCTACTCTGCTGCTGAGGTTTCTGAGGGTGTTAAGCGCGAAGGTTTGTCGGCAATCGCGTTTTCGTATTCTTTGTCCGAAACGCCAAAGCGATGTGCCAAGTCCTTCATCCCGCGATAGAATGAGAAATCCCGACGCACAATTACATTGCCCTGACGGCCCATCTCGGCGCGACGTTTTGGATCGGTGATCAGGCTTTGTAATGCTGTCGCCAGTGCATCCGGATCACGTTGTTCAACCAGAAGGCCATTCACGCCGTCATCGATAAGCTCCGGGATGGCTGAAATGGCGGTTGAAACCGCAGCCAAACCGCAAAGCTGTGCTTCCATCAGAACGTTGGGCAACCCGTCACGGTCACCGTCTTTTTGAATTCGGCTGGCCAAGACAAACAAATCGGCGGTTTGACAGGCGGCGATGACTTCTTGTTGGTCGCGGGCACCTTGCCATTCACACCGGTCCGATACGCCCAAATCAACTGCGAGCTTGCGGTATTTATCCGCGCTTCCCCCACCAATATGAACAAATCGCCACGCAAGATCGTTTGGCAGTTTTGCCAAGGCACGCAGCAAATCGTCATAGCCCTTTTTGCCGACCAAACGGCCGACCGAAAGAATCGTGACAGGCTGGTCCGAGTTGCTGCCATCGCGCATTTCGCGTTCGGGCAATTGTTCGGGGAAGCGTGAAAAATCAAGCCCGTGATAAAGCAGATGAACCTTTGACGGGTCCTCGGCCAAATCGCGCAAATAGCTGACATTGGCCTGCGTACAGGTGACCAGCCAGTCCATATCACGCAGCTTTTCGCGCATATCCCAATCCGCACTGGTATAGATGTCCTTGGCATGTGCAGAACAGGACCATGGCAACCCACGTATGATCGCGCAATACCGTGCCACAGAGGCCGGAGTATGGAGGAAATGGGCGTAAATGCGGGTGACATCGTCGGTCAGCTCGGCGGCCATAACAATGGCCTGAACAAACCGTCGGGCACGGTTTGGTGTGCGATCACGCCGGTAATCCTGCCACCAGATATTTACCGCCCGACGATAGCCGCGCAATTTGCGGACTTTCCACCAACTGCGCAAGACACGCATCGGTTCCTGATAGACATATTCTGGAAGATAATCGACATCGCCCGTGATCCGTTTGTGGATCGGATGGCGTTTTTTATCCGTCGGATGGCGCAGCGACACAATCCGATAGGGAATGTTCGCTTGCTGAATGCCAAGAATTTCCTGCGCAATAAAGGTTTCCGACAATCGCGGATATCCCTTAACCACGATTGCAAGATTGTCGCGTGTCATAACTTTATGTCCCGGCGTTTTCTTATTCGGCGGCCATTTGTGGCGGAAGCCAGCGATCAACAAGATCGCCAATCCGATCAAGCCCGCCCATCAGGTTTGGAACGGTCACATGCGACGGCTTGGCTTGCGAAATTAACCCATGCAGCGCATCGGCCATCTGACGCGGATCACGTCCGTTCTCTTCGGTCAGCATTTTGACAAGGCCGAGCTTTTCAGCCGCCGACGCACGAACATATTGTTCAAGGCGTGGTACCGTACGCGGTATGATAACGGCCGGTTTATCAAATGACAGAATTTCACAGAACGTATTGTAGCCGCCCATTGCAATCACGCCGGCGGATTTATCCATCAGCATTTCGACATTGGCGTCAAACGTAATCACCGACAGCTTGTCGATCTTTTCAGCGCGATCCATAAAGGATTTCTGATCCGCAGGCGGCATAAACGGCCCCAGCACGACAAGCGACGGCACCGCAATGGTCGGGTCCGTTTCATAGGCGCTGATCACCCAATCAACCATATTGACCCCGTCCCCGCCGCCACCGGTGGTGACAAGGTAATACGGTTCTTCAAGGCCAAGCGCACCGTGTTCTGGTGACGGGCGCCGGGTCGCGGTCCGTGGCAAATAGCCGGTATAGGCCATTTTTTCTTCGACACCGGGCGGCAAATCAATGCCAGCAAGCGGATTACAGATTTCCTGCAAGCCATAGACCCATATTTCGTCATACAGGTCCGCCAAGGCTGGCACGCATTGTTTGCGGTCCCATTCTTCGCGAAGATGAGCCGGATCATCCATCACATCGCGCAAGCCCATCACAAGACGGGTGCGGCGTTCGCTGAGCATGCGAAGAGTGGATTCAACTTCACCCCGAAGACCAAGTGGTTCTTTATCAACAATGAAAATGTCGGGATTAAACACATCTGCGGTGTGCTTAATGATCGATTCCCGCATTTCAAGAATCTGATCAACATCGATATTGAGGTTAAGTGACGTATATTCGCCGTTTGACAGCTTAATCACGCCAGGAATGCGGACAAAGTCGACTCGTGATCGAAATTCAAAACTGCCAATGATCGGTGACCCCGACAGGATCAGAACTGAAACATCATCACGACGAGACACAAGCGCATGCGCAATGGTTCGGCAACGGCGCAAGTGACCGAGCCCAAAGGTATCATGGCTATAAATTAGAACCCGATAGCCGGAGTTCCCTACTACTGACATATATTCGTCCGCTAACGCAGTGGCCCACTACACCTATTCAACCATAAACGCATGGTGACAGGGTATCTCTGAATTCAAGTATATTTAACCAGTACATCCAATTTGGACGTACTTTAAAACCCGTAAACTTATAATTGGCTTATTGCTCTCATACAGACCCGATATCGCGCAAGACTTTTTCAAGCAACGTGCGCCGTTTGGCATCACTTTCAAGAGAGCGCAGCTTTTCCGAAAGTTCGGTAATCGTGCCAGCGTACAAATTGTGCCAATCATCACGCGACAAGTCTTCGCCTGACAATCTGGGCTGAATTTTCGCCGTTCGCAAGGCCCCGGCACGAAGCTTTACCGTTTCATCAAGCATGGGCAAGGCGATCTTGTTTTGATCAAGCCCCTCGTCCAACAGCGCTTGTTTAAAGGCAGTTCGCGCCCCTTCTTCTCCATGGGTTAAAAAGATGCGCTTTGCGACGGGCTGGCGATCACGGGCCCAGCGCAGCAACATTTCCTGATCGGCATGACCGGAATACACATCGAGCGTCCGGATGCGCGCACGGACTTCTATTTCCTCGCCGTGAATACGCACACGCTTCGCACCCCGTTGCAAAACACGGCCAAATGACCCTGCGGCCTGAAACCCGACCAGCAACACGGTGCATTCGTCACGCCAAAGGTTGTTTTTCAAATGATACCGAATGCGTCCTGCATCACACATCCCACTTGCCGACAGAATAATGGCCCCGCTTTTGACCAAGGCAAGTTGCTTGCTGGCTTCGACATCCGGGACCATGTGAAACTTCGGATGATCAAGGGCCCGTGCGTCGGCACCTGTTAAATGCTTTGCAAAAACCTCGGTCGCGCGCTTTGCCAACGGACTATCAATAAACACAGTCGCCTCTGGCAGGTCGCCGTGATTAAACAAATACGCAAGATCGACCATCAATTCCTGCGTTCGAGCAACGGCGAAACTTGGGATAATCAGGTTTCCACCTGCCTTCAATGCGTCACATACTTCGGCGCGCAACAATGCCCTGCGTTCATCGTCGCTTAAATCGGTGCGATTTCGGTCGCCATAGGTTGTTTCGACGAACAGATAATCAAGGTCTGCCGGGGCTTCTGGGGCATTGTTAAACACCGCCTCGCCGGTTCCGATATCACCAGAAAATAGCATTCGCGTTGGGGTGTCATCATCATTTTGCGCGATTTCAATTTCAATCGATGCCGACCCAAGCAAATGCCCCGCATCCCAAAACCGGGCTTTGACGCCGGGAATGATTTCTTTCCAGGCGTGGTAATCGACAACCTTAAACTGATCGAGGGTTCTTTCCGCGTCATGGCGGGTATAGATCGGTGTTACCTGCGGGCGACCGCGCCGGGCATTGCGACGATTAAGGCGTTCGACTTCTGATTCCTGAATATATCCGGAATCAGGCAACATATATGTCAGAAGGTCGCAGGTAGGCTCAGTTGCAATGATCGGCCCCTTGAACCCCGCCTTGACCAGTTTGGGCAGTAAACCAGAATGATCAATATGGGCATGGGTTAAAAGGACAGCCTTGATCGAACCGACATCAAACGCAAACGGCCCGTAATTAAGTTCTCGGACTGTTTTACTACCCTGAAACATCCCGCAATCGACAAGGATATTGCCCTGATCTGTTTGCAGGAAATAGCACGATCCGGTCACGCCGCCAGCCGCACCGCAAAAAGTAACCGCTATTGTCATGACGTCCTCGTGCTGTTTGTGCCGATATCCCACCTTCGCGCAAACAGGACGACATTACAATGACATGGATCACCACAATTGTCGGATTACTGAAGCCCGCGCAGTGGCAGATAAAGGACGTCATCCCCCACAGAAATCTGCCCGCAATCTTCTGGAACTTCGATCAAACCGTCGGCCCAGACCATTGATGACAGCATGCCCGAACTGGTTGAATTGAACGCCATGGCGACATGTTCACCATCATCATTTTGAACCAGTTGGGCACGCAACCATTCACGCCGCCCCGTGCCGCGTTTAAAATCAAACCCAGCACGGACCGGCATGCGTGCGGGCTTGGACTGTGCACGGTCCGCCCCCATCATATGACGCAAAAGCGGCACAGCGAACAAAAGCCCCGCCACCAAAACCGCAACCGGATTACCCGGAAGACCAAGAACAAGGCAATCGCCGATTTTACCACGCATCAATGGTTTTCCAGGTTTTATCGCCAATTTCCATGCGTGGATTTCGCCCAATTGATCGACAACCGGTTTCAGCAAATCTGCACGGCCGACCGACACCCCACCCGACGTCATAATCACATCATGGGATTTGGCTGCCTTGCCCAAGGCATCCTTTAGAACGTCGAAATCATCGGCCAAAAGCCCAAGATCGGTGACCGTACAGCCAATATTTTTCAACATGCCGATCATGGCAAACCGGTTGGAATCATAAATCCCCCCCGGCGGCAAAGGATCGCCCGGTTTTGCCAGCTCATCCCCGGTGGAAAACACCGCGACAGAGATGGGTTTTGAAACCGTTAGGGTCTGACACCCCTGCCCGGCGGCAATCGCCACATCCTGGGGCCGCAGCACAGAACCGGCTGCCAAAACAACAGCGCCTTTTTTGATGTCTTCACCGGCACGGCGGATATTCTGATCGCGTTTCGTCCGCGCAATCACATCCGGGTTGATTTCAATAATCGTTTCATCATCATTGGCGGTGACGTTTTCCTGAATGATTACGCAATCGGCACCCTTGGGGATGGCGGCACCCGTGGCAATGCGCACGGCCTTGCCAGTGGGAATTTCACCGTCAAACGGATGCCCTGCCATGGAACTACCGACCACATCCAGAGGCCCATCGACATCAGCAAGATCAACAAAACGCAATGCGTAACCGTCCATGGCCGAATTATCGACCGAAGGCACATTTACTTTTGCGATCACATCGGCGCGCAGAACAGCGCCAAAACACTCAGATAATGGACGTTCTTCGACGTCGGTACGCTGGCCAACCTCTTTAAAGGCGATCTCAAGCGCGTCGGAAAGTGTGGTCAATCCGGGTTTAATGTTTTGCATGTGATTGAATGCCCGTCTTGCTGTGTGGCGTATTTGGCGTTGCGTGCGGTTAGCAAATTGCGCGGATCATTTCCCGTGTCCGGGACGTGAGCGTGAAATCGCACGGCTCAGCATGATAACCGGAATGACCCCGACCACAACAATGGTCAGCGCGCCCAAGGCGGCCTGTTCGATCATTTCATCCTTGGCGTATTGATACACATGGGTTGCCAGCGTATCAAAATTAAACGGCCGCAAGATCAACGTCGCGGGCAGTTCTTTCATCCCATCGACAAAGACAAGAACCGATGCGGCCAAAATGCCACCGCGCACCATTGGAAAATGAATACGTTTGAGCGTACCCCACGGGCTTTCGCCCAATGTTCGGGCCGCATCATCCATACTGGGGCGGACTTTGCCCAAGGCGGCCTCGATCGAGCCATAAGACACCGCCATAAACCGAACAGCATAGGCAAACACCAGCGCAAACACCGTGCCGCTCAGCAACAAGCCGGTCGAGATACCGAAAGTATCGCGCATGACCGCATCAACCGCATTATCAAGCCGCGCAAACGGGATCAAAACCCCGATTGCCAAAACTGCGCCCGGCACCGCATAGCCAACAGATGAAAGCCGCACACAGAACTTCAACAATGGTTGTGGGAACAGGCGCAAGGCATAGCCCATAAAGACCGCACATCCGACCGCGACCAAGGTCGCAAGGCCCGATACCAGCAAACTGTTACCGGCAAATTCAAAGAAATTTGCGGTCCAGCTTTGATCGAAATAGCCAATGGAATAGTAAATCAAAACAAGCGACGGCACGACGAAGCCAAGCACGATTGGCAAGATGCAAACCGCCAACGCGCCGATCTTGCCCATCAGGCTAAGATCATATCCCGGCAGTTCCTGAAACCGGTTGGTGGTATCGTGGAACCGCTGCCGACGGCGTGAATAACGTTCTATCACCAAAAGTGCGATGACCACGGCCAACATCGTCAAGGCGATCTGAGCCGCCCCACCGGCATTGCCCATGCCGAGCCAGACATTAAAGATGCCCGCAGTTAGGGTATGGACGGCAAAGAAATCAATCGTGCCAAAATCATTCAGCGTTTCCATCAAGGCAATGACAACGCCAACAACAATGGCCGGACGCGCAAGCGGCAATGCCACGGTGATAAAGGAATTCCAGGCACTGCGCCCCAACACACGGGCGGCTTCGATCACGCAGATCGACTGCGCCAAAAAGGCCGCACGGGCAAGCATATACACATAAGGATACAGTGTTAGGCTGAGCACCAAAATCGCCCCGCCCTTGGTGCGAATGTCGGGGAACCAGTAATCACGTGCTGATTGCCAGCCAAACATATCGCGCAACAACCGTTGAAACGGCCCGGCATATTCCAAAAGGTCGGTATAAACATAGGCGACGATATAGGCCGGAACTGCCATCGGCAGCAGCATCGCCCATTCAAAGAACCGCTTACCGGGCAGTTTGCACATGGTGACAACCCATGCCGATGACACGCCGATCAGCGTCACGCCAATCCCAACGCCAAGCATCAAAATACCGGTGTTTTTAAGATACCGGGGCAGCATGGTTGATGCCAGATGCGGCCAAATGTTTTCGGTTGGGAACAGTGCAATGTAAACGACGGCCACAATCGGGGCCGCAACCAAAAGCGCAATCACAAACGCCCCAAACAACCAAATCGCCGATTGGCGCCGCGGCAACCACCGCATGGCAGCTTTTCCCCTTGGCATCCGCATCGGATCAAAGGTTTCCGTGGCAACGGTTGGGCGAATGTCTTCGCCGCGTTTGGTATTTGGTGTCGATGGGCGGACGGTGTTCACTATGGTTCTCGTGTTATGCGTCGAAATGCAACATCATCGCAAAGACGTCGGGCGATATCCGATGGCCTGCAAGACGATTAAAGGCAAACCATCAGATATGCAATCACAGCGACACAGCCCTATTCGTTAAACCCGACTTCATCGATCAGACGGATTGCTTCACCGCGCTTTGCCGCAACGACATTAAGCGACAGATCGTCATGCTTGAACGTGCCCCATGACTGAACCATGTCAGACCACGCAACGCCCGGCTTGACCGGGTATTCAAAGTTTACTTCGGCATACATGTGCTGGGCTTCTTCCCCCGACAGGAATTCAACCAGTTTGATCGCATTTTCCTTGTTCGGAGCATGCTTCATCAGGGCCACACCGGAAATATTCACATGCGTGCCGCGGTCTGCCTGATTGGGGAAGACAATCCGGACGTCTTTGGCCGCCGGGGCCTTGTTCGGATCATCAAGCATCTTCCCATAGTAATAAGAATTGCCGATGGCGACATCGCATACGCCCTGTGACACCGCTTCGATCTGATCGATATCCGCCCCTTGGGGTTTGCGTGCCAGATTGTCCTTCAACCCGGTCAGCCATTTTTTGGTATAGGCCTCGTCATGATGGGCCAGCATCGATGCGATCAGCGCAATGTTATAAACATGCATGCCCGAACGGATACAAATGCGACCTTTCCATTTCGGGTCGGCCAAATCTTCGTAAGACGTAATTTCATCAGGACCGACACGGTCAAGCGACGTGTAGATCACGCGCGCACGGGTTGTCATCCCAACCCAAAGGCCATTTTCATCGCGGAACTGCTCTGGGATATTTGCACTGATCACGTCGCTTTTAAGCGGCTGGGCAATATCGGCATCGACCGCATCCTGAATACGGCCGATATCAACTGTCAAAAGCAAGTCTGCCGGGCTATTGCGGCCTTCATGCTTGATCCGCTCGACCAGACCGCTTTGCGAAAACAGCGTATTGACGCGAATGCCGGTTTCCTCGGTAAAGCGCTTAAACATTGGCTCGATCAGGAACGGCTGACGCAAAGAGTAAACATTCACTTCTTCTGCGGCATGTGCGGGTTGGTGCAACGATATGCCCATCGCAACTGCAACAAGACCAAAGACCGTTTTGCGCAGGGAAATCATGAATGCCTCTCTTGGGTATGCCTGATGAATTAGCAGCAATTAGGAATGAGTTGTATTTGCTTTTCCAGAAACTAAAGGCCCTGCCCCGTCGTTTGCAAGTCCCAAAACCACATATGAGCAATGCCGAGATATAAAAATGATGACAAAAACGCGTAACCCGAAACGCACAAAGGGGATGGTCCGTTACCATCCCCTTTGTCAAACAGCACTGTGATAGGCGTGTTTAAGCTTTGTCGTTATTCGTTATAGCCGACTTCATCGACCATCTTGATCGCTTCAGGTGTTAGGCGGGCAATTTCGGCCAGCGATACAGTATCAGCCTTAAATGTGCCCCATGACTTGACGTTGTCGGACCATTCAACCCCGGACTTGACCGGGTATTCGTAGTTCACGTCGGCATAGATTTCCTGTGCAGCGTCGCCGCTTAGGAATTCCATCAGCTTGATCGCATTGTCGTGGTTCGGCGCACCTTCGATCAGGCTCATGCCCGAAATATTCATCGACATGCCGCGATCATCCTGATTGGGGAAGACGATATTGACGGCTTCTGCCCATGGGCGCTGCTCTTCATTATCAAGCATCTTGCCATAGTAATAGGTATTACCAAGGGCGAGATCGCATTCGCCTTCCTTGATCGCCTTGACCTGTGCGCGGTCATTGCCTTGCGGTTTGCGTGCAAGGTTTGATTTCAAACCTTCAAGCCATTCCTTGGCTTTTTCTTCGCCATGCACGGCAATCATCGATGCAAACAATGCAACGTTATAAACGTGCGTGCCTGAACGGGTGCAAATGCGCCCTTCCCATTTCGGATCAGCCAAATCTTCGTAGGATGTGATTTCACCCTCATTCACGCGTTCTTTGGATGCGTAAATCGCGCGTCCACGCTGGGTCAGGGCGAACCAGTGACCCTCGGGGTCGCGCAGATGGGCCGGGATATTGTTCGACAAGACATCATTGTCGACTGCTTCGGTCACACCGGCATCCACTGCTTGCTGAATGCGGCTGATATCAACGGTCATCAAAACGTCTGCCGGGCTGTTGATGCCTTCTTGTTTGATGCGCTCAACCAGTCCTTCTTTGGCGAAGATCACATTGACCTTAACACCGGTCTGTTCGGTGAACTTTTCAAATAGCGGTTCGACCAGAAATGCCTGACGCAAGGAATATACGTTGACTTCCTGCGCAGATGCGGCGGATGCGGCAAGTGCTGTCGTGCCAAAGACGGCACTCCAGATGACTTTTCTGAAATCCATTTGAACAGTTCCCGTAAGCTTGTGTGCGTTAATTTTTGAAGATGCAAATCATTTGCACCCGCAACAAGCAGGTAAACCGACCTCGCCGCTTTGTTCAACATTGTTTTGTTCAAATTAAACCGCAGGTGTGACGCAGTTCACTTTTAAGAACGCGCCAACCTGCTGTGACCTGATCGCCTAAAGGACGTTAAAAGAGCCACCGCTTGACGTGCGCCACGCATCAAGGAATTCCTGATAGGCGGGAATTTCGCCCGCGCGTTCTTCAAGCCATGCAACGGTCAGATTGATCGCATGATTATAACCATCATGATCGGTGAGCCCGGTATGCAGGGCGTGGCGCAAATACAAAAGATAGGTATTAAGCACGTCGGTTTCGCAATACCGGCGAATGCCATCAATCTCGCCATTATCGAACATGTCCGAGACCTTGCTGCCATCGACCCCGGTTTTTCCAGGCAAATCAAGGGCCGCACAAACTTCGTTCATTTTGGTGCGCGCCGACGCCCCGTAATCAGAAAGGACTTCGGCCAAATCACAATGCCAGTTCGGCGCATAGCGCGACGTGTAATTTTCCCACTTATTGGCCGATTGATGCAGCCAGCGTGCGCTGACACCGTGTTTCATGGCCCGGTATTTCAACACCGGAATATCAAACCCTCGGCCATTGAAACTGACCAAACGCGGGAACAGCTTGCCGCAATACGAAAAGAACCCGTTGACCAGATCTTTTTCCTCGGTCGTGAGGTCCCCACCCGATCGCAGTTCTTCGATTTCGTACATTTCACAATTGTCATCGCGCTGAATGGTCGCGCGCAGGAAACTGATGGCAACAATTTTGTGAAAGGGCTGCCGGGCAAAGCCATTGCGGCCGTTGGTGACCTCAAGATGATAGTCTTCGAGCATCTTGCGCCCGGTTTCCGGGTCCGGTGCGGTTTCCCCGGTTAATTGTGGCAAGACGTCAATATCGGGCACGGTTTCGATATCAAAAACGAACAGACTGTTATGCATCATGGCTGGCCCCATCGGTGTGTTTTGCCCAACATAACGACAACGCCCGATAATTTCACGGAATTATCGGCGCAAAAAATAACATCCAACTGACACCTCCTGCCGTACCTGTCAGGAGCATTCTGCGATAACCAACCAAGCAGCCTAAACACACCAAAAAATCTTCACCTTGATGGATTTTATGACTCAGGGTTGCATCACTTTTATACCCGCGGTTAAACTTAGCACACCTGTATCAGGGGTAAGGTCTGGCTTAAATTTACATTTTAAAACACCAAGCCGCGCGGCACATCGCCGCAAGACATTGCATTTGATGCGATTCCGGACCGCAAACACGAAGGGACAAGAAACATGACCACCCTGCCTACCGGAGCCGCAATGCTGATGGCCGCTGGCCTCGCATTTACGACATTCACATCAACAGCACAGGCCCAAGACGCATCTTGTGAAATCGACCGTCCGGTGATGTTCGCCGGGCTGAACTATGACAGTGCGCTGTTCCATAACGCTGTCGCACGCTTTATCATCGAAAACGGCTATGGCTGTAAAACCGACGCCCTGCCTGGCGAGGTTGTTCCGCTTTTGACCGGGACCGGCAAAGGCGACATTGACGTCGTCATGGAACTGTGGCGCGACAATATCGCCGAAGCGTGGACAAAGGCCGAAGAATCGGGGAATGTCAGTCAGATCGGCGTCAACTTTGACGATGCTGTTGAAGGCTGGTACGTGCCAAGCTATGTCATTAAAGGCGATGCAGAACGCGGCATTGAGCCGATGGCACCTGACCTTAAATCTGTCGATGATCTGCCCAAATATGTCGAGCTATTCGAAGACGCCGAAGAACCTGGCAAAGGTCGTTTTTACAACTGCCCATCAGGCTGGGTCTGTGAAAAGGTCAATTCGGGTAAATTGGCGGCCTATGGCCTAAATGACAGTTACACCAATTTCCGCCCCGGAACCGGGGCCGCACTTTCGGCCGCCATCGCATCGGCGCATAAACGCGGCAAACCGATCCTTTATTACTATTGGGGGCCGACATGGGTGATGGGTCTGTATGACAGCACGCGCCTTGAAGAACCGGCCTATGACAAGGAAATCTTTGACGCGCTGAAAGCCGAAGACAACCCAACCAAGGCAACGGCTTCGCCGCAAAGCACGGTGACGATCGGGGTGAATAACGACTTCAAAAAAGCTGCACCAAACCTGATCAAGTTTCTGACCAAGTACGAAACCAGCAATGCGCTTGTTTCGGAAATGCTGGCCTATATGCAGGAAAATGAAGAAAAGCCGGAAGATGCGGCGCGCTATTTCCTGAAGCAGAAACCAGAAGTCTGGAAATCATGGGTGCCAGAAAACGTTGCGAAAAACGTTGAAAGCGCGCTTTAAACGCATTGATAAAAAACAACTTTAAGACCAAAGGCGCAGTGAAATACCTGCGCCTTTTTTATGACGACACCTGCTTAAACTTCGGCCCGCACAACCATTGAAACGAACCTAAAGCAGCGGCGTCAATTCACCGTCATCTGTCGGTGGGATTGGGGTACCTTCTTCGGGGGCCATCAGATTGGCGACCTCTTGAAGGGCTTCAAGGATTTCGGCGCGCTTTGCAGAATCAAGTTTTTCATAGCGCAACATAAAATGCCCATCCATCAAAGGCGGCGTATCAACAAGAACAGCGCGCCCCTT
This sequence comes from Thalassospira lucentensis, assembly GCF_011806425.1. GTDB lineage: Bacteria > Pseudomonadota > Alphaproteobacteria > Rhodospirillales > Thalassospiraceae > Thalassospira > Thalassospira lucentensis_B. The sequence goes on from NZ_JAATOV010000003.1 coordinate 602,828, forward strand.
ATCGGTCAGGCAACTGTTTACCACGCGCTTGTCGGTGGTGTTGCGGGTGCGTTTAACAAAATTGCGGTCTTCTAGGCGGTTCAGGATCGTGGTGACCGTCGCCTGACTTAGCGAAACATGCTTTGAAATCTGACGTACTGTTACGGCACCAAGTTCCTCAATCGCCAGCAGAACAACAAGCTGGGGAACCGTAAGACCACAAACCTTCATAACATGTTTTGAATGAAGATCGGTTGCGCGAATGATTTGCCGCAAAGCCACTAAAATGTCCAGAAACTCGCGCTTTTTTTGTTTTTGCTCGCCCATGTAACCACCCACCTTTTTTCAGAGTTGGCCGGACCTTAGCGCAATCATCATTTGACATCAAATGTTTTGACCTGTAATCATTCGCTCCGCAAATTAAAAAGTACTCAGGGAAACCTTCGGGGCATTCCGCCCCATCTCACCGGTATTGACATTAAAATAGATGAACGTTTTTTGCCGCGCGAAGGCAGCTTTGCTTGCGCGAAGTGAATCGTTTATCGCTAAGAATCGACAAGGGCTCATGACCGAAAAAATCGTTGTAAAAGACCTATACAAAGTCTTTGGCGACCGACCTGATCAAGCAATGCAAATGATCAACAATGGCGTCGACAAAGACGAAATCTTTGACAAAACGGGACAAACCGTTGGCGTCTGCGGTGCAAACTTTACCGTTAAAGAGGGCGAAATATTTGTCGTTATGGGGCTTTCGGGTTCTGGCAAATCGACCTTGGTGCGACTGTTGAACCGCCTTATCGAACCGACATCTGGTCAGGTTTTGTATGACGGCGTTGATATCGCCGCCATGTCAGACGAAGAACTGCGCGATCTGCGCCGCCGCGATATGGCGATGGTCTTCCAGTCCTTTGCACTGATGCCCCATCTTTCTGTGATTGATAACGCATCCTTTGGCCTTGAATTGGCCGGCATGGACGAAGAAGAACGCCACAAGCGTGCCTTGGTCGCCCTCGAACAGGTCGGACTGCCTGCGCACGCACATTCCTACCCCGACGAATTGTCGGGCGGCATGCAGCAGCGTGTTGGTCTTGCCCGTGCATTGGCCAACGACCCGGCCGTGATGCTGATGGATGAAGCGTTTTCTGCACTTGATCCATTGATCCGCACCGAAATGCAGGATGAACTCCTGACACTTCAGCGCGAACATAAACGCACGATCATCTTTATCTCGCACGATTTGGATGAAGCCATGCGGATCGGCGATCGCATCGCGATCATGGAAGGCGGCATTGTCGTGCAGGTCGGCACCCCAGAAGAAATTCTGAACAACCCGGCCAATGATTATGTCAAATCGTTCTTCCGCGGGGTGGATGTTTCCACCATCCTGAGTGCGAAAGACATTGCGTCCAAACGCGAAGTCACCGTGATCGAACGCGAAGGTGTTGGCCTTAAAACCGCGCTGAACCGTTTGAACAAGGAAGACCGCGACTTTGCCTATATCGTTGGTGACAAGCTTGACTTCCACGGCGTGATTTCGGTTGAAACCGTTGACGCGGCGATCAAAGCCGGGGCGGAAAAACTTTCTGCCGCCTTTATCCCTGATATTGAACCTGTTTCCCATGACACGCAGCTTTCCGATTTGATCGGAACTGTGGCGCATGCGCCGTGCGGCGTGCCGGTGATTGGTGAAAACGGCAAATATATGGGCGTGATCAAGAAAGCCAACCTGTTGGCAACACTCGACCGTGAAGGAGATGGCACCAATGGCTGATAACAGTAACCCTTGGGGCCAGGCCAGCCAGGCCGGTGCCGAAGACGCAGCAAGCAGCGGATCAGACGCGGCTGCCAGCAATCCGTGGGGCGGCGGTTCCGCCACACCAAGTCCCGATGCCGCAACCAGTGCCCCAGCACCGGCACCGGCAGCGGGCCCCGGTGGCGCAGGTGGTGGCGATGCCGCGGCGACGCCAGATTGGCTTTCGAACACGGCCCCTGCCCCGGAACACCATTTTGATATCCTTCATCCGTTTCACGACGCCCTGATCCCGCTTGATATCTGGGTCAATAACGGCCTTGATTGGGTTGTTTCTAATTTCCGTAGCGTGTTTCAGGCCATCCGTTGGCCGATTGATGCGGTTCTGTCCGGGGTTGAATCCGGTTTGCAGGCCACACCAGCCATCCTGATCATCGTTATCATGGCGCTTGTTGCGTGGCAGCTTGCCGGGCGTCGCTTGGCAATTGGTACGTTGATTTCCATGACGGTTGTCGGCCTGATCGGCGCATGGTCCGAGGCGATGGTGACCCTGTCGCTGGTTCTGACATCGGTATTCTTCTGCGTTGTCATTGGTCTTCCGACCGGTATTTGGCTTGCGCGGAACGAACGCACATCCAACGCGGTGCGTCCGATCCTTGATGCCATGCAGACGACCCCTGCCTTCGTTTACCTTGTCCCCATCGTGATGCTGTTTGGTATCGGGAACGTGCCGGGTGTGGTTGTGACCATCATCTTTGCCTTGCCGCCGCTGATCCGCTTGACGATCCTGGGCATCCGCCAGGTGCCGGGTGACTTGGTCGAAGCTGCACGATCATTTGGTGCAAGTCCGCACCAGCTTCTGTTCCGTGTACAGCTGCCGCTTGCCATGCCGACCATTATGGCCGGTGTGAACCAGACGCTGATGCTGGCCCTTTCCATGGTTGTGATCGCATCGATGATTGCGGTTGGTGGCCTTGGTCAGATGGTTCTGCGTGGTATCGGCCGTCTTGATATGGGCCTTGCGACCATTGGTGGCGTTGGCATTGTCCTTCTGGCCATCGTGCTTGATCGCATGACCCAGGCTTTGGGCAAGGATCAACGTTCCAAAGGTACGCGCCATTGGTATGACGCTGGCCCTGTTGGCGTCATCCGGTCCGTACTCAAGAAAAAATAATTACAATCAATAAGATAGCCGGTGGAACATTTCATCGTTCCACCGGTTCTAAGAACGGGTGCACTTGGTGCCCCATGTCTAATCAACGAGGAGAAGCTCATGACGATCCTGAAAAAACTTTCGACTGGTGCAGCGATTGCCGTTACCGGCTCAATGCTGTTGACCGGTGCGGCTTATGCGAACGAAATGCCGGGTGAAGGCGTTGAAGTTCAGCCGCTGAAAAGCTCGATCGCCGAAGAAACCTTCCAGACCGTCGTGGTCATGAAGGCTCTTGAAGAGCTGGGATACGACGTTAAAGACATCCAGGAAATCGAATACGCTGCTGGCCACGTTGCCATTGGCAACGGCGATGCGACCTTTATGGCCGATCACTGGGATCCGCTGCACGCTGATTTCTACAAAGCCGCTGGCGGCGATGAAAAAATCTATCGCAAAGGTGTTTATTCACCGGGCGCGCTTCAGGGTTACCTGATCGACAAAAAAACCGCCGATAAATACAACATCACCAACATCGAACAGCTTAAAGATCCAAAGATCGCAGCCCTGTTTGATACCAATGATGATGGCACCGCCGATATGGCCGGTTGTAACCCGGGTTGGGGTTGTGAAGGTGTGATTGAAAACCACCTTGATGCCTATGGTCTGCGTGATACCGTAACCCACAATCAGGGTACGTACTCGGCAATCATCGCCGACACCATCACCCGTTACAAAGCCGGTGAACCGATCCTGTATTACACTTGGACCCCGTATTGGGTTTCGGGCGTTTTGGTCCCGGGTAAAGACGTAACCTGGCTGCAGGTTCCGTTCTCATCGCTTCCGGGTGAAAACAAAGACGCTGACACCGCCCTTCCGGACGGCAGCAACTATGGCTTCCAGGTGAATAACCAGCGCATCATTGCCAACAAGGCATGGACGGATGAAAACCCGGCAGCTGCGAAACTGTTTGAAGTTATGGAACTGTCGGCAAACGACATTTCGGCTGAAAACCTTGCAATGCGTAACGGCGAAAAATCCGCCGAAGACATCGCACGTCACGCTGATGCCTGGATCAAAGGTCATCGCGCAACGTTCGACAAATGGCTCGACGAAGCCCGCGCTGCGGCTGAGTAATCCACACGGTTACCGCGATCAGGTTTCAACTTGATCAGACAAAATCAAACACCCCGCAGGAGAAATCTTGTGGGGTGTTTTCGTTTGGGGACACGCCCGCCACAATTGCCGATTGCAAAGTAGAACCAAGGCATGTTTAGTCAGACAAATAGCATAGACCGCCGATGGCATTGGGGAGCCACATGAATCAGGACGAAACACTCGCACTTTGGAAACAGGGCAAAGAGGTCTGGAATGATTGGGCCCAAAAGATGCTGGCGGAACGCAAGGCATTGGAGGACAAAGGCGAGTGGGATGTCAATGTTGCGCCTTGGGGCGAACACCCCCAAAACGAGATAACTCAGAAATGGTTCGAAGACGCCCGCGCCGTCTTTTCCTCAAAAGAAACGCCACACCTTTTTCCGGATGCGACCTCTTTTCAAGGCTGGCTATTTCCATCCGTCTCTGAATGGAACGCTGCGACCTTTATGGGTAAGGCGCGTTTCGATAGCGCGACCTTTGAGGGCAACGCGGACTTCGATAGCGCGACCTTTAAGGGTGAGGGGCGTTTCGATAGCGCGACCTTTGAGGGCAACGCGGACTTCAATAGCGCGGAATTTAAAGGCGTCGCGGGATTCAATAGCGCGACCTTTGAGGGCGTCGCGAAGTTCGATAGTGCGACCTTTGAGCACGACGCGGATTTCGATAGCGCGACCTTTAACGGCCACGCGTGGTTCATTAGCGCGACCTTTAAAGACGTCGCTTGGTTCAACAGCGCGACCTTTGAGCACGACGCGGATTTCGATAGCACGACCTTTAACGGCCACGCGTGGTTCGTTAGCGCGACCTTTAAGGACGTCGCGTGGTTCAATGGCGCGACCTTTGAGCGCGACGCGGAGTTCAATAGCGTCTGCTTTGAAAAGCCAACCCGTTTTTCAGATGCACGGTTTAACACGAACGCCTCCTTTAACTCGGCCCAAATCAAACAAGCCTTTGACCTGAGTGGAGCACGGTTCAAAGAAGTGCCCGACTTCCGGCAAACTCATTGCGAAGAAGCGCCGTTGCTTGATGATGTCCACATTGACAGCACCGTCATCAAGCAACGGAAATCTTCGCATTATCCGGATTTCACAGTCATCGCAAATTATCGCGCGCTCAAACGCCTTGCCATTCAGGGGCATGACCACAAGCACGAGGTTGAGTTCTTTGCGGAGGAACTGCGATCAAAACGACTGCTGGTCGATAAAAGATGGCATTGGGATTGGATTCTGAGCGGGATTTTCCAGATCACCTCGGATTATGGACGCTCCATCCTGCGCCCGCTCCTGTTCTGGCTTCTTATCGTGGGCCTAAGCGCGACATCATACCTTCTTACGGCCAAGCAGTCGATGGACAAGGTTGCGTTGCAATGCGTCAAAGGTGAAGGCTGGCAATGGGTTTCTGCCATTCAGTTGGCCATTGGCAAGGGACTTTTGTTTCCGGGGATAGCGGATCGCACGCTTATTATGCAGGCATATGATTGCCTGTATGGCGACACAATCCCGACATTGACGTCAGCAGCACTCGGCCTTCAGACGCTGCTGTCCTCTGCCCTGCTCTTTTTAATCCTGCTTGGCATCCGCAACCGTTTCAAGCTGAAGTAGACACAGCAGAACTATGATTTTCAACGGCTTTCGGCTTGGTTAGTCCTGTATCTCCATCATGACCTCGTTGCGGCGCATCGACGGCAGTGTCCATGGTGGGTTATAGAAGGCATATTTGGGTGGGCCGAATACCGACAAACTGTTGTCGGTGATATAGGTTTTTAGCTTTTCTTCGTGTTCTTGAACGTTTTCATCAGACGTCGTGCCAGCAAAGGTGATGACCACATACTTCTTGGCGGGCACCTGTTTTAGGCTGACGCGTTGATTGACCGGGTCTGGCAGCGTTTCCATGCTGTATTTTGATGGCATGACAAAGCTGACCGTCCATTCATCGCCAGAAGATTGTTGCTGCACGGGTGCGGTCATGGCGATTTCGGTGCTTTTTTGCTGTTGCACCGGTGCGGTCATCGCGATGTCTTGTTTGACTTTGTTATTGCCGAAAATGTAATCGGCAAGCAAACGGAACCCATCGCCAATGGCGTCTTTGCGCGATCCATCAAGGGTGACTTCTGCGATGATGATTGGCGGGTATTGCCGCACCTCAAACGCGCCGTCGGACGACACCACATCGTAGTCGGGCGTTTCCACATCACTCATGACCGGCCCCACGGCAACAGCACTGACACCGACAACAACCAAAATACCCGCAATCGTCAAAATCCATTTTTTTCTCAATCGTCTTTTCCGTTTTAATGTCCGTATTTGGGTAACGCGCCGCATCATAATATGTTCACGGTGTGTGATGATGGGCGGCGATTTGACAGTGAGTCAGGCGTTTAAAACGCCAATTGGCAAATTTTCGATAGGCGAAATTGGCGATCTGGCGAATGATCGGCAGACGGACGAATACCGCCAAAATGCGCCAGCGTTTTAACTGCGACCAGATCAGGATGAAGGCATCAACACCAATATGCATCTGCCCCTGTTGGTCTTTGGCATGAAGCAGTTTCAAGGCCTGGGAAACAGAAATGCCTTGTTGTTTAAGGGCTTCGTCGCTTTCGGTAACATCCTGCCAATCGAAAACACCGCTTGGTGCGATGGTCCGATAGTGATCAATTTCGCGGGCACATAAGCCACATTTGCCGTCGTAAAATACCGTAATCATCTATAGCCCCAATTTGGTGGCAGCGTTTTTGGCAACGACGTTTGCCTTTGAAGCGCTTTGGCGCGCCACATCAGATCATTATACGTTGTTTGCGGTTGTGTGGATTATCTGCCACCTAAAACACCCCTGCCCTTTGACCAGCACCGCAGCGATGTCACCAACTTTGGCAGGACATCTTTGAGGCGGGTCGATTTACGGTCGCGCGGGCGGCATGATCTTGGTAGGCTTATACGCTCGTTGGTTTAATGAGCAGATCGGGCAAAGCGCCATTATGTTTCCAGAACAATTGAATGTGCCATTGGGCAAGTGGGTCAATCAGTTTGTTGATTGGCTGGTGATCAATTATGGGGCTGGATTTGAGGCCTTTGCCGACAGTCTGCTGACCGTTTTGGTCGCCCTGGAGCAAGTATTGCGCGGCGCACCTTGGTGGGTGGTTTTGATCGTGATTGCCGCGATTACGTGGCACGCATCAAAAAACTGGAAACTGGCCACGGGGCTTGTGATTGCGATGTTTGCCATTGGCGTTCTTGGTCTTTGGGACAAGGCAATGCAGACCTTGGCCCTGATGATTGTTGCAACATCACTTGCGGTCATTATTGGCGTTCCGGTCGGCATTGCCATGGCCATATCCAACCGACTTCGCGCCGTGATGCTCCCGATCCTTGATACCATGCAAACCATGCCGAGCTTTGTTTACTTAATCCCTGCCCTGATGCTGTTTGGGTTGGGTAAGGTTCCCGCCATTTTGGCAACGGTAATTTATGCTGCACCACCTCTTATCCGTTTGACGGATTTGGGCATTCGTCTTGTTGATCAAGAAGTCCTTGAAGCATCGCGGTCCTTTGGCGCAAGCCGCAAACAAATCCTGTTTGGCGTACAACTGCCCCTGGCCCTTCCGAATATTATGGCGGGCATTAATCAAACGACGATGATGTCCATTTCAATGGTGGTGATCGCATCCATGATTGGTGCGCGTGGCCTTGGCGAGCAGGTCTTGATGGGTATTCAGCGCTTGGATGTGGGGGCTGGTATGGAAGCCGGGATTGCCATTGTGTTGCTGGCCGTGGTGTTTGACCGGATCGGACAGGCATATGGCAAACGATCCCAACGCAGCCATGCGGAGGATAAGTCATGAGCTATATCGAAATCCGCAATATTTTCAAAATCTTTGGCCCCACCCCCGACACCGGCCTTTCGTTGGCAAGGGGCGGTGTGAACAAGGACGAAATCCTTGCCCGAACGGGAAATACCGTTGGGCTTCATGATGTTTCGCTGTCGATTGAACAGGGTGAAACCTTTGTCGTGATGGGGTTATCTGGATCGGGTAAATCAACCTTGATCCGCCACCTTAATCGTTTGATTGATCCGACAGCGGGCCAAGTGACGTTTGGTGGCGAAGATATCCTGGCGATGGATATTCCAACCTTAAATGCGTTTCGACGCAAACGTCTTGGCATGGTGTTTCAGCGTTTCGGACTGCTACCCCATCGCAATGTGATCGATAACGTTGCCTATGGCCTTGAAATTCAAGGTGTAGACCGATCAACACGGCAAGAAGCTGCGGCCAAGTGGATTTCGCGGGTTGGTTTGGCCGGGTATGAAAGCAAATTCCCCGACCAGCTGTCGGGCGGCATGCAGCAGCGCGTTGGTCTGGCCCGCGCCCTTGCCACCGACCCAGAAGTTTTGTTGATGGATGAAGCTTTTTCAGCACTTGATCCGCTTATTCGTAGTGACATGCAGGACGAGTTGATGAAGCTTCAGGAGGAGCTTCACAAAACCATTGTGTTTATTACCCACGATCTAGATGAGGCACTTAAAATTGGTGACCGGATCGCGATCCTGAAAGATGGTAAACTGGTTCAGGTTGGTCGCCCCGAAGAAATCATCCTTCATCCAGCGGACGCCTATGTCGAGGCATTTACGCGCGATGTGAACCGCGGGCGGGTCATCCGTGCGCGCAGTATTATGCGCCCGATTGAGGACGGCCTACCGGCCCATGATCCGAATTATATCGTCGATGAGAACGAACGCCTTGAGGATATTATCGCTAAATCACTTTCAACCGAGAGTCCAATTGGCGTCAAAGATACTACCAACGGTATAGTCGGCCTTATCGAAAGGCATAGAATTGTAGAAATAATAACACCCACAAGCCCGTAAGAGCCCCATAATCACTTGCCTTTCCACCTTTACGCGTATAGCAAACGGTGCTGTGGGGTACGGGAAATCAGGGTGCGAAATGGAACCAAAGTTACGCACGACGTTGCATGTTCTCAGCGAGAGCAGTCAAATCGGGTATTTACCAACGTCTGTTATGGGCGTTGACGTTTGTTTTCTTGATCCAGGAAAGCCGGTGCCGGCGGATATTGACCTGCTGTTGGCCGATATTGATCTTAAAAACCCGCACTCGGTTGATAAAATTCGGGCGTTTCGTAACGTCGCCCAGCAACACACCCAAATTTTCATTGCGGTCAACAAAAACGACCGCCAGAACCAACGACAAGCAAGTGCGCTTGGCGCGAAGAAAACCATCCTCAAACCGCTTAGCGAAATTGGCCTTGCCATCGTGATTGAGGAATTGCGCACCCCGCACCGCTTTGTCACCCCATCGACGACGACGATCATCGAAACAGCTGCCCGGGCGATGCGCGAGATTTTTGAGCAAGCCGCCCAGCAAGAACCGATTGATATTGACCTGATTGGTGAAACCGGCCGACAGATCGCGGAATCCGTGGCCGATCTTGGTGTTCTGGAATGGCTTGATACGGTACGCGTGTACCATCATTCCACGTTCCAGCACGTCTTGCTGGTAACCGGGATTGCGTGCGCCTTTGCCCAAGGGGTCGGTATGAACATCGAAGATGTTGCCAAGCTAACCCAAGCTGGGCTGTTGCACGATATTGGCAAGGTCTGGACGCCCGCAAGCATTCTGGACAAGACCGGCAAACTGACCCGCGAAGAGTTTGACATCGTCAAACGCCACCCCAAAGACGGCTATTTGCAGCTTGTCCGGCAAGGCAACGTGCACCCCGATATCCTTGATGCCGTGTTGCATCATCACGAGTATCTCGACGGCAGCGGCTATCCCGACGCCCTTGCGGCACACGAAATCACCGACATCACGCGTATTTTGACGATTTGCGACATTATGGGTGCGCTTCTTGAACGCCGTGCCTATAAAAAGCCGTTTACCGTGCGCGAAGCAATCGCCGTGCTTTTCAAAATGGCTGATCAGGGCAAGGTTGAAAGAGCCCTCGTCGTTGCGATGGCGAAGGTGTTTGATTGCGCGGTTACGTCACTCCGTCTTCCGGAAAATGATTTGCTGGATAGCGGACCGCGCTAAGCCCCGCAGCACGTTTGCAAAGACGTCTTTCGCCTATTCGGTCAGTTTGCAGCGCTGAAAATAGCGGATGGTTGCGCCGTCATCTGGCACGTCCGACGTTTGATGCACGATGCGATACATGCCACTCGCCCCGGCCCCGGTATGCGTTGTGGCGATAATCAGCCATAAAAACCCGTCTTCGTCGGCGCGTTCGCGATCCGTGTTTGACGGCAAAACATTGCCATTCGGGTGGGAGTGGAAGCAGCCAACAATCGTCTCATTGCTGGTTCGAACTGCGCGGTGCGTATCGAACAAGGTTTGTGGATCGATTTCAAAGGTCTTTTGCGGATCATCGGCAACATTGCGTGCCACAACGACCCGGCCAATGCGGTTGGGGCTGTCTTTGGACGCGATCAGAAGGCCACAAACTTCTTCTGGCCAATGCAGTGCGGCAAGGTCACGCACTTCTTGATGCAGACGTGCAGAGAAAACGATCTGGTTTTGGTTTTGACCATTGTTTTCGCTGCCCCGATCTTTCATGCGTGATTTCCCCGTTAAGCCGCCGCGTGTGCCAGCTTACTGCGCAGGCGCCCCCAAGATGACGCGTCCCAGCACTTTTTTCTGATCCATCGAGACGATGACAAGCCGTGATGTACTGTCGTCTGCCGCATTGATCTGCAACGTGATTTGATTACCCTGGCGGGAATAGCCAACAAGGCGTTCATCCGCGGCCATATCAACCGAAATATCGCCAAAGTCCGAAAGTGGCTCAGAAACGGTAACAGGCGCAGTTTGCGGCGACACATCCCCACCGGCCAACGGCACAGCAGGTTCAGAAACTGTTTCTTGCGGGGCGGTTTTATTTTTATCGAGCGACAAGCCATAGGCCACCAGACCAATGCCGATAACAATCAGAAGCCCCATAAAAGCGACAAGAATCTTTACTGCACGCATCGTATTTCCAACCGATAAAACTGTGGGATTGCTACATTTTCGGCCCGATGGTGCCAATCATGCAAAACATTATGTCAACGCCATAGCCCCAAGACCGCGCAATTGCAAGTTCACAAGATGATCTTGATCGGTGATTGTGATGACGATTAAGCGCGATTAAAAGCCATGATCCACATTTCATTTGATTGCATTACGGGTCAGACGCGCTAAAACCGGGAAACCAAAGGTATCCCGCCTGCCCTGACATCATTGCGATGTCGCCTTGCATGGCACAGCAACATATATTGTTAAATGACCGAAGAAACCGACAACCAGACCGAGATCCTTAGCCATACCGCAACTGCTGCGGACGAAGGTGCGCGCCTTGATAAGGTTCTTGCAGGCGCATGGCCGGATCAATCACGATCCCGGATCAAATCCCTGATCGAAGATGGGCACCTTGTCCAGAACGATCAAACGGTTCTGAAAATGTCGGCCAAGGTCAAACAAGGCGATCGTTTCGTGCTGACCATCCCGCCAGCGGAACCCGCCACCCCGGAAGCCGAAGATATCAAACTTGATGTCCTGTATGAGGATGATGACCTTCTGGTGATCAACAAGCCTGCTGGCATGGTGGTTCATCCGGCAGCGGGCAATGAAAGCGGAACCTTGGTCAATGCGCTTCTGGGCCATTGCGGAGACAGCCTATCGGGTATTGGCGGGGTTAAACGACCCGGCATTGTCCATCGCCTTGATAAAGACACCAGCGGTGCGATGGTTGTCGCCAAGAACGATGTGGCGCATCGCGGCCTGTCGACCCTATTTTCCGAAGATAAAGAGAATATTGACCGTGCCTATATCGCGCTTGTTTGGGGCGTTCCGCGCCAAAGCGAAGGCGAGATCGAAGGCAATATCGGACGTAGTCCGCGCAACCGAAAGAAGATGACGGTCCTTAAATCTGGCGGGAAATATGCCCTTACCCGGTATAAGGTGCTGGCAAAACGCGACGACTCGTTAGCTTCTCTTGTCGAATGCCGCCTTGCAACCGGAAGAACACATCAAATTCGCGTGCATATGAGCCATATCGGCCACTCCCTTGTGTGTGATCCAGTTTACGGCAGGAATAAAGTTTCACAGAAGTTCAACTTTGAAACGCAACAGCTTCTGAACACCTTCAACAAACAGGCGCTACACGCCAGAACTCTGGGGTTTTTGCACCCTACCACTGGTCAATATATCTCCACCCAAGCACCCATCCCAGATGACCTTGCAGACCTGATTCGAAGCCTAGAACTATACCTATAGATAGATCACACTAGACTTTATGGTCTAAATTTTGTTGACGCGATCTAATACCTCTGTATACCCTGTTGGTGGTGGTAAGGAATACCCCACACCATTTCGGGGCGTAACGGGAGGCTTCAATGAAACAGGGAAATGCAATTCCAACGGTTTCACAAGATGGTTTGACTGTATATCTGCAACGTATTCGTCAGTATCCAATGCTGACACCGGAAGAGGAAACGCAATACGCGTGCGATTACCGTGACAACGATGATGAAATCGCTGCCGGTAAGATGATTACAAGCCATTTGCGGCTGGTTGCCAAAATCGCGATGAGCTACCGCGGATATGGCCTGCCGATCAATGAGCTAATCTCCGAGGGGAATGTCGGTCTTTTGCAATCGGTCAAACGTTTTGACCCTGACAAGGGCTTCCGACTTGCGACCTATGCAATGTGGTGGATCCGCGCGGCAATTCAGGAATATATCCTGCATTCCTGGTCGCTGGTGAAAATGGGCACCACGGCAGCTCAGAAAAAATTATTCTTCAATCTTCGTAAACTCAAAAGCCAGATGCAGGCAATTGATGAAGGCGATCTGCAACCTGAACAGGTCGAATTCATTGCCACCAAGCTGAGCGTTTCCGAAGACGAAGTCATCATGATGAACCGCCGCCTTTCGGGGCCGGATCACTCGCTTAACGCGCCGGTCCGTGTTGAAGGCGAAGGCGAATGGCTTGATTGGATCGAAAGCAACGAGGACGATCAGGAAACCACGTATGGCAAGCGCGAAGAGTTCCTTCAGCGCATGGATATGCTTAAAAGTGCCATGTCCAACCTTAATGAACGCGAACGTGATATCCTGACCCAGCGCCGTCTGCTTGAAAGCCCGGTAACGCTTGAGAATCTTAGTGTTGCCTATGGCATCTCGCGCGAACGTATTCGTCAGATCGAAGTGCGCGCGTTTGAGAAAGTCAGAAAGTCGATCCACACGGATATGCCGCACTAAGCGGTCTGTATTTCCTGTTCATGATAACTCCCCATCAAGAACAAAACTATGGCGGACACTGTGTCCGCCATTTTTTTTGCACGTATGGTGGGTAAATAACATCGCGGCAAGGCAGGCACCGATCGCAAACGGCTGAGCTGCCTTAACGGTCGACTTCCTTAATCAGGCTATCGCCCCAGGTCTTAATCAGATTGCGCTGGTTTTTGCGCAATTCGGAAATCCTGCGCTGCGCAGACAGGTTTAAGATATTTGCGATAATCGGCGGCATCGCAAGATACATCAACCATCCCAAGCCCGCCGCCCCATACATAATGGAAAGTGCAAGCGGCTGAAAAACATGCTGGGTTGCACCACCAACCGATTGGGCGCCATGCTGCCAAAGCTCAAGAAGATAAGGTGCGACACCCGAAAAATTCAGACCGAACACACAGCGCGCCATCATGCGCCCCGGACTGCGATCAAAAATGAACGCTGCCATAGACGGCAAAAGGCCAACCGCCAGCGTCACGAACGTTGGCAATGCCACGACAAACAACAAAACCGCCGACGCAATTATCGATAAACCGGAAAATGCGCCCCGCCCTTTTGTTTTTTTCCCTTTTCCCCGTGGTGCCATGTCGATCCCTTAAAACATATGCATCAAAAACAGTGCGGAGACTGTCAGAAGCGCGATCATTGTTGACGCAAATGCCGCGGCTTGCTGGCCGACTGTTTCAGCCATTTCAAGACGGGCGGAGCCGGAAGATTCAAGATCAAAGACTTCGCTTTCCGCCTCGGAATATTCCGCGACCGCTTCGACAAATTCCGACTGGTCCTTGCGGCGTTCTTGCTCGTCATTGATCAGGTTGTAAAGCTCAACCAAATTGCCACGCTTTGCCAGCTTGGGAATTTCGGTTTCAATCCGTTCACGGCGCGCCTTGCTGTGGAAGACCTTTACGGCCGGCTCCATCAAACGTGCAACCCAGTGCGACAGATTTTGCAAATTATCCGGACCGTGGCGCCATTGCACAATCGCCAGCATACTGATGATGGCACGACTGTATTCCACTTCATCAGATGGGTTTTGCATCGCCATCAGCTGGCCTTCAACATCATCTTCAAGACGTGAAGCGATAAAGGCCGCGATGTGACGGTCAACGGGCCAACTTTCATCGGCGGCGTTTTCGGCAAATTTTTCAAGCGCTGGCAGCAGCTGCCCGATATCGACAACATATTCTTTTTCGATCATCGGACTGAGACAGTGCTGATTGCGCACCATCGAATACAGGCACCGCTCATACCCGTACCCGGCACTTTTTTGCTGAACGTAGTAGCGCAGGTTCTTATAAACCTGCTGAAGCTTGTGAATGTCGGGATTAAAGCCTTCTTGGCGACCAAACCAGAAGGACGGAATTTCGCGCGCAACAACATCGGAAAAACGCTGCGGACCGCGACCATGCTGCACATCATAAGACAGCATATTACCCAGCCCATCGATCATTGCGGAAAAGCCCTTAAATCGGATGGGCCCTTTGGGATCGAGAATAATAATCGAGCGGGCAATCAAGACATCCTCGGCGGCACGCTTATCCGATCCGCCCCATTGCAATTGCCGCATGGCATCCGACAATGCTTTTGCCCGATCATTGTCGCCAAGGCCTCGGCGCAACCAAATTTCCACCGAACCATCGCGCAACGGTGCCAGCGCATTGACCCAGTTTTTTGAAACCCCCTGTGCCAAGGAGCGCACGGTATAATAATCCTTGCCGGAAATGTTTTGCGAACGTGCCGCACGCTTTTCGGTATTGCCTTGCTGGGGCTTGGTTCGGCGCCCATCAAGCCAAGCGTGAAGTTCGCTAAATCCCCAACGCTCGTCGGCATTGTCACTCAGCAAGCCACGAACCGGCTCAATCAAAACAAGCGGCAGCTTTTCCTGCGATGCGACGGCCTGAAATGATCCTTTGGACAGCTTGATGTCCATAATTTCCTGATCAGACATTTTCGCCAATGGTCGGCGCCCAATGCCCAGTTCGGCAAGGGTCATGCCAAGCGCATAAAGATCATCAGCCAAAGTGCCAACACCGCGCCCTGCTGGCTCGGACGCCATGCGCGCGGCCGTTTCATATACCAATGGCTGATCAAAACCGGGGGGACCAGATGCGCAATCGCCCAAGATAACCGCACCCCCTTCAGCATCGGCGAAGAACAGGTTGGTCGCACGGATGGAACGATGCGTCAGGCCCTTTTCCGAAAGCGCCTGCAATACATTCATCAGGGGTTCAACAACAACCGACGCGATGTCTTGTTCATCGATGGAGCGGTTTTTGCCCGACGCAATGATGACGCGTCCGCCTTTGGGCTTTTCATAGAAAAGCACCATGGTTTTACGGCCAAAGGGCGGCCAGTAAGCAACGTCGTGATCCAGAAGGTCAATCTGACCACCGATATGAACGCCCGCGAGAAACCGCAGCAAATCATATCGGGTCGGCAAGACAGGATCGGTCACAAGCGCAAAGACACGCCCGTCGCTTCGGCTTAAGCTATCGGCGGCATAGGCCTTGCAGTGCCCCATATCGAATTCTGGCAAACGCAAATCGGTGAAGACCCGAAAATTACCGATTTCAAGGCTTTTTCCACCGGTTCCGATATCCTCCGCAGGCTCTGTGAATGCAGCTGCAGGTTCTTGCGCAGGCGCACCGCCACCGGGCCTGTCCATTTCTGGTTCTTGCCCGGCATCACTTGAAGCGTCCTGCACCTGATCTTCCGCTTGCTCTGCCATAATCCCGATATTTCATTACCGAATTTTATCATTGCTTAAGTGGGGTGATCGCAACCACCTGCGCCTGTCATACAGGACGCAGTCTACTTTACCCTCAAAAGATTGATAAAACGATACTTATGATATCATACCGTCGCAAGCGGTTACACCGCACGCATTTGGCAACATTTTCCGGCAAGCTATTCATTTAGAACGCAAAAAGCCACCAGAACACTGGTGGCTTTTACGGTACAGAGCACAAATTGTTATTTAGGCGCTGAACGGATCATGCACCAAAATGGTGTCATCACGTTCCGGGCTGGTCGACAGAAGTGCCACTGGCGCTTCGATCAGTTCTTCGATACGGCGAACATATTTGATCGCAGCGGCCGGAAGATCGGCCCAGCTGCGTGCACCCATGGTGGTATCGGACCAGCCTTCGATGGTTTCGTAAACCGGCTTGGCTTTGGCCTGCAGACGCTGGTTTGCCGGCAAGTGGTCATAGATTTTGCCGTCAATGTCATAGCCCGTGCAGATCTTGATTTCGTCAAACCCATCAAGAACGTCAAGCTTGGTCAATGCAATGCCGGTAATCCCGTTAACCTTGACCGACTGACGGACAAGTGCCGCATCAAACCAGCCACAACGGCGTTTACGCCCGGTAACAACACCAAACTCATGCCCACGTTCACCAAGACGCACACCGTCTTCGTCAAACAGTTCGGACGGGAACGGACCTTCGCCAACGCGGGTGGTGTATGCCTTGGTGATACCAAGAACGTAACCAACACCCGATGGACCCATGCCAGAACCGGCTGCTGCCTGCCCCGAAACCGTGTTTGAGGAGGTCACAAACGGATAAGTACCGTGGTCGATGTCAAGCATCGTCCCTTGCGCACCTTCAAACAGGATACGTTTGCCAGCTTCTTTGAACTGGTTGAGCGACTTCCAAACCGTGTCAGAGAACGGCAGGATTTTCGGTGCGATTTCTTTGAGCTGGTCAAGAAGCTCGGCACCATCGACTTCCGGCTGGCCCAAACCGCGCAGAAGCGCATTATGGTGGGTCAGAAGGTTTTCGACCTTGGCTTCGAGCAGGTCAACATCTGCCAAATCACCAACCCGGATAGCACGACGACCAACGCGGTCTTCGTATGCCGGGCCGATGCCACGACCGGTGGTACCGATCTTGTTGTCGCCAGATGCAGCAGCTTCGCGTGCGCGATCAAGATTGCCATGCAACGGCAAGATCAGGCAGGCATTTTCAGCCACGCGCAGGTTTTCAGGCGAAATATCAACGCCCTGCTCTTTCAGGCGGTTGATTTCCGTAAGCAACGCCCACGGATCAACAACAACACCGTTACCGATCACAGACAGCTTTTTCTCACGCACGATGCCTGACGGCAGAAGGCTGAGTTTGTAGGTCGTGCCGTCAATCACCAGAGTATGACCGGCGTTGTGACCACCCTGGAAACGAACAACGACGTCGGCGCGTTCTGACAGCCAATCGACGATCTTGCCTTTTCCTTCGTCCCCCCACTGGGATCCGATCACGGCAACATTGGTCATCGCAAAACTCCTTGTGCGATAGAGATTTCGTTAAATTACGCGCTTAGTGGCACGACTTTGCCACCAAGATAAATATAATCACAGCCCATGCGCCGCGCTTCATCGCGTGCGCCATCTTCTGTTTTTGCTTCTGCCGCCCCTTCAAGGGCCGCAACCGTATAGTGACCATCCAAACGCAGCTGACGTGCTTCGCGCTGGGGAATGCCAAGCGGCACATAAACACGCGGCGTGGCTTCACGATCGGGCAAACCACGCAGGATGCTATCCATATAAAGCGACATACCTGTAGCCGCCTCGCCCGCCGTCCCACCGGCGCGATAACGACCACCTCGGCCGATCTCACCGCGAACGTTTTTGGCAAACAAGGTAAAGCTAACGCCGGTCTGATAACGGAAACCAGCCATTTCAACCGGATCAATCGTCAAGGCGGCATCAAGTCCGGATGCCAGAATGCGTTCCGCAACGTCAATCAGACGATAAAGCTCGTCGGATGCACCTAGTGGCAGTTCAAGCTTTTTAAGTTTCGGCAATGCGGTTTGCGCCGGACCAGCCGCCTCAAGCAAGGCGACCAAAACATCCGTGACCCGACCTTTGATCGACTTTAGGGCAGCAACGTCACGACGTTCAAGCGCCTCGATCAGTTCTTCGCGGTCATCTCCCTTAACGCCAAAGGCGTCAAACAGACGCACCGGCAAGGTCGGCAAATTCAAATCGACGGAAACAAACGGCACATTGATGCTATCGAGTGCTTCGAGGGCCAAAAGAACAATTTCAGTATCGGCCGCGGCACTGGAAACACCAATCAATTCGGCACCCACTTGGGCGAATTGGCGTTCCGGACGCAGATGCGATCCCTTAATCCGCAAGACATCGCCGGAATACGACAAACGTAATGGACGCGGTGCATCGACCAAACGGGTTGCGGCAATTCGGCCGACCTGCGGGGTCATATCCGATCGCACGCCCATCATGCGGCGCGATTCTGGATCCATAAGGCGGAATGTCTGCGTGGAAAGTTCCGGTGCAGCACCTTCAAGAAGGCTTTCCTCGAACTCGACCAACGGGGTTTTGACCCGCTCGTAGCCCGCATGTGCCAGACTGGCCATCAGCTTTTCGCGGATTTCGGCTTCCCGGGCGGCGGTTCCTGGCAGGACATCCTGCAGGCCGGCGGGCAAAAGAGCTTTCCTGGCGAGTTCGGTCATTGTGTGTGCTTTCCGGACTGGGCGCGCAAATTCAAATTGATGGCAGCCTGATCTCGATTTCGGTCAGGGCTCACTATCCGGTAGCGGTTACTACCGCTTTGTGCCGGACAGGGCAACGGGGAAAAGTCCCAAAACGCAAATAATACGTATGAAAGACGTCTTAGCCAGCCTGAATTTCGGCTTTGACAGTCGCATATGCCCAATCAAGCCACGGCAGCAACGCCTTAACATCATCGGGCTCAACGGTTGCCCCACCCCAGATGCGCAAACCGGCTGGCGCATCGCGGTAGCCATTGATATCCATCGCGATTTCTTCGGCTTCCAACATCTGCGAAATACGTTTTGGCAAAGCAGCCTGTTGATCGTCGGACAATGACAAGGCCCACGGATCGACGATTTTAATGCACATCGATGTGTTTGATGCCGTTTCGGGCAGTTCGGCCAGGTCGGCAGCCCAATCACTTGTCGCCAACCACGCATCAAGATGCGCGCGGTTTGCCCGAGTCCGTTTCAACAGCCCATCAAGGCCACCGATGTCTTCGGCCCATTTCAGCGCGTCAATCGCATCTTCGACCACCAGCATCGATGGGGTGTTGATGGTTTCGCCACGGAAAATACCGTCAATCAGCTTGCCGCCCTTGGTCATGCGGAAAACTTTCGGCATCGGCCAAGCCGGAACGTAGCTTTCAAGGCGTTCAACCGCACGCGGGCTTAGGATGATGATGCCATGGCCGCCCTCGCCGCCCAGAACTTTTTGCCAGCTATAGGTGATAACGTCGAGCTTATCCCATGGCAGTTCCATGGCGAAGATGGCCGACGTTGCATCGCAAATGGTCAAACCTTTGCGGTCATCAGCAATCCAGTCACCATTGGGAACGCGCACACCCGCGGTCGTGCCGTTCCAGGTGAAAACAACATCGCGGTCAAAATTAACGGCGCCCAAATCAGGCAACTTGCCGTAATCCGCATCAAGGGTGCGCACATCATCAAGTTTAAGCTGCTTAACAACGTCGGTCACCCAGGTCGCGCCGAAGCTTTCCCATGCCAACATATCAACACCACGCGCGCCCAGCATTGACCACAAGGCCATTTCCACTGCACCGGTATCAGATGCGGGCACAACGCCCAGCAAATAATCGTCTGGCAGGTTTAAAATCGCACGGGAACGGTCAATGACCTCTTCCATGCGTTGCTTGCCCAACTTGGAACGATGTGAACGGCCAAGGACCTCTGTCTGAAGCGCGTCAGCCGACCAACCGGGGCGCTTTTTGCACGGACCGGATGAAAAATTCGGGCTGGCTGGACGAAGGTCGGGTTTGGCGTTCGCGGCGTTCTCAGTATTTTGGGCCATCTAAAACATTCCTGAGCAAAAAGAACGATCTGCGTAGATCATGTCAGATCAAATTAGGCGCCCGATCCTATTGCGGTACGGGCAAAAGTCAAACGTCATAACCACAATCGAACCAGCCAAATTTGCATGGCTGATCCGGCCGGTATGCTGCGCCTGCAATTACAGGCCTGCGTCACTTAAAATGGGATATCATAGTACCAAGGAGCAAAAAGACTGAACGTCAACCAAAGCACAACAATCAGCGGCGTTCCCGCCTTAAGGAAGTCGATAAAGCGATAATGCCCCGGCCCCATGACAAGCAAGTTGGTTTGGTAGCCAACAGGGGATGCAAACGAACAGTTTGCCGCCATGACCACCGCAATCGCAAACACGTGCGGCGGGACGCCCAATTGCTGGGCCATACCAATACCAATCGGGGTAAACAGAACCGCACACGCGTTGTTCGACAAAACGTTGGTAAAGACCGCAACAATGATGAAAAACAGCGACAAGATCAAAGGTGCCGGTGCCCCACGGGTCACAGCAAGCAACTGATCGGCAACAAATTCAGCACCACCAGTCATCTGCAACGCATTGCCCAATGCCAACGCTGCCGCAACCATCAAAACAATCTTGCGATCAATTGCGCGCGACGCCTGACGCAGGTTAAGCGCCCCAGACGCAATCATAAGCCCCGCCCCGATAAAGCTTGAAATCATGATCGGCACGACACCCGTTGCCGCCAGCGCGATCACGCCAAGGAAAATCGTGGCTGCGCGACGCGCATGGAATGGACGCGGCAAGGCACGGGTAGACCATTCCAACAAAACAACATCGCGAATGGTGCGCAGTGCTTCGACATCTTCGGACTTGCCCTGAACCAGCAAGACGTCACCGGCTTCGAGGCGGATTTCCGTCATCTGGGTGCGGATCATGCGGGATCGACGCTGAACACCTAAGACAAGGCATTTATACTGATAACGGAAGCCGATCTGCTCAAGATTAAAGCCAATAAGGCGCGAGCCGGGTGGCAACATGACCTCGGCCAGAAGCTCGGTTGTTTTTTGCGGCGCTTCGCCCCCGCTGTCATGAAGGGCCGCGGCATCGGCATGAAGCAAGCCTGGATCTTTTTGCAGCGCTTCGGTCAGGGCTTTGCGTGTTGCGGCCACCACCAAAACATCGCCCGCCTGAATTTCCATGTCGTCTTCGAAGGGTGGCAAATCCGCATGTTCGCGGCGCACGATCATTTGAATGGTAATGTTGGGCAGGTTTTTGAAAAAACCGGCAATCGGGCGCGTGCCGATCATTTGCGAGGCTGGGCCAACCGTTATCTGGGCAATAAACTGTTTGCCGCTGCTATCGGGGTTTGCAAGCTTGCTGCTCATTGAGGCCAAGGCGGGTAAAAGCCGGGGCGCAATAAACAGAACATAGCCAAATCCGACCAAGGCAAGAACACTACCGATCACGGTAAATTCAAAGAATTCAAGTGGCGGCATGCCCAGCTCAATCAGGGAACTCGATACCAAAAGGTTGGTCGATGACCCGATCAACGTCGTCATCCCGCCAAGGATCGCCGCATAGGATAGCGGGATCATCAATGCACTTGGCGATCGCTGAATACGTTCGGAAAGGGCCTGAATGATTGGGATGAAGATAACCACAACCGGCGTGTTGTTCAGGAATGCCGACATCAACATCACAACAAACAGGCCAATAAAAATCGCAATCGCAGGCTGCTTGCCGCCATGTTCGGTAATCAGACCAGCGATATAGCTTACCCCGCCGGTCAGAACCATCCCCTGCCCGATCACCAACAAGGACAGAACCGTCAGAAGTGCCGGGTTGGCAAACCCGGACATGACGGTTGTTGGCCCCATCATATTGTTGCCGTCGGCATCAAGAAGCGGGAAGAAGTTGAAAAACAGCAACAGGGTCGCGATCAGCGCCATACTGGTCAGTTCGAGCGAAATGCGCTCCAGCCCGTATAAGATAAGCGATCCAGCAACAAGGGCCAGAACCACCCACATCTGTAACGGTGTTGCAGAACTGGCGACAACACTTTCGATCACGATCTATCTTCCCCTGTAATTGCAAACCATTGCGGTTCCATATGCGGTTTCAGACCGGCGCGTTTACCCACGCGATCCTGCCACAGTCATTGTATTTTCCCATTACTTAGACGAAAGCCCTATACCGTGGTCAATAAAAAACCGACAGAAACCAGCGCAATGCGGATTATTTGGTAGGCGCAATTTCCGTAAAACAGGCGATAAAACGGGCCTTAATCCAGCAAAAAACGGGCACCCGTTGCGATGCCCGTCTTTTAAATTTTATCTTTGTCACGGCCCGAGCTCTATGCCGGAACGGTAATTTCACCTTTCAGGTACAAGACCGCCTCGCCCTTTAGATGGACGCGGTCGCCCGAAACCTTACAGGTCACCACACCTCCGCGTGCAGATGCCTGGTGGCCGACGACCTCATCCCGACCCAGCTTGTCGGCCCAATACGGCGCAACCACACAATGCATATAGCCCGTTACCGGGTCCTCATCGATGCCAAGGGCTGGCAAGAAATAGCGCGACACCATATCAAGCCCAGTCTTATCACCCGGCGCGGTCACAATCACGCCACGGTCGGCAAGCTTGGCTAATATCGACATATCCGGGTTCATTTCCCGCACAATCGTGGCATTGTCATAAACAACAACCATGTCGGTATCGCGGCTTTTCACCCCAAATGTTTCCACGGGCGTCGCACCGCCAAGTGCTGCAATCACGGTGTCGGGAACTGGTTGGGCGACAATCTGCTGCTTCGGGAAGTCCAAAACAATTGCATCGCCTTCACGGCGTGCGGTCAGAATGCCGCTTTTGCTTTGAAAACGGACAAGATCACCGGAAAACCCAAGCTGATTGAAAATTACAAATGAACTGGCAAGGGTCGCATGCCCGCAAAGCGGTACTTCAACCGTTGGCGTAAACCAGCGAATATGAAAATCGGCTTCGTCATCCCCGTCGCCGTCAATTGGCACAAAAAACGCAGTTTCTGACAGATTGTTTTCCATCGCAATTTTCTGCATGACATCATCAGACAACCACGCCGACAGCGGCACAACAGCCGCCGGATTACCGGCAAACAACATGTCGCTAAAGGCATCTATTTGATAAATCGGTAAATTTTTGGTCGTCATGGTCTTTTCCTAAAATAGCTCTGTCTTCTGATAAAATACCCGCCGTTCTTATCGGCAAAAACATTACGGGTTGGCTTGACCCGTTACAATACGGTTTCGATGGCCTGCTTAATGATGACTAGGTCATGGTTCTGGGTGCGCCAATTGCTAAACGCGGCGCGAAAACCAAACCGGCCACCGTAAATTGTTGGCGTCAGGAAAACCTCGCCCGTGGCATTAATCCGATCCAGCAGTGCGCGATTGTCATCATCCGACCCAATGCCGGTAAACATCGTCACGTTCAGAATGGGATCGCGCAGAAGATCAAGTTTATCATGCGACTTCACCCACGCGGCAAGGTCAGCTGCCTGATCACAATTTGACCGCACGATCCCGGCAAATCCATCACGCCCATATGCCTGCATCGACACCCACAGGGGCAAGGCCCGAAACCGACGGGAATTTTCCACCCCGCGATTGATATACATGTTTCCTTCGGCCTTGGTGTCGAGATACGGGGCAAACGCCCGGCAGGATTTTTCCAAAACATCAATATGGCGGGTCAGGAAAATGCCGCAGTCGTATGGGACATTCAGCCACTTATGCGCATCTGAGGTAACCGAATCAGCCCGTTCAAGCCCGGCCAAAAGATGGGCACGGCGTTCATCAAGGGCGGCAAACATGCCAAATGCCGCATCAACATGTAACCACGCCCCATACGTGGCGCAGAGATCGGCAATTGCATTTAAATCATCAAAGTCCGTCGCATTCACCGTCCCGGCCGACGCAATGACAATTTTGCCCCTTTCGTCACTGGCCGCCAGCTTTGCCTGGAGGTCGGCGGTATCTGTTTGCTCGCTCCCCGGATGGGTCGCAACCTTGGTGAAATTGTTGCGACCGATCCCGGTGATCGACAGGTCCTTGATCATGCTGGCATGGGGACTGGCGGCGAATAGCTCTAAATCGGGTAATGCGCCCGCGCCATCGGCATCAATATCGACACCAACTTTTTCACCACACCATTGGCGACCGGCAACCAACCCCAAAAGGTTCGAAACCGTCGCGCCGGTTGTCAAAACACCATCAAATTGCCGCACCGGCAGATTGGCAATTTCGCACAACCAGTTGATTACCTGTTCTTCAACTGCGGCATTAACCGATCCTTCGGGTCCGGTGGCATTTTGATCAATTGCACTCGCCAACCAATCGCCCACAAGCGCGGCAGGCGTTGTGCCACCGGTGACAAAGCCAAGATATCGCGGACCAATCGATGCGGCCAAAAGCGGCAGAATTTCATCCTGCACTGCGCGCAAACTATCAAGGGTGCCGCGACCTTTCTGCGGGAGTGGGCGCGAAGGGTCAAATGCAGAAAAGTCGCGGCATATTACATCCATGTCATCAGCACCGTGTACAAAGCTGTGCGCGATATCCCCCGTATGCACGAGGATACGACCAAGCTTTTCAAGGTCATCAAACATCAGATGACGCGCTGTATCTGCAGTGGGGCTGCTTTTAGCGCGGTTTTGAAAACTGTTTTCGACATGGTTCATCAGGTGTCTCCTGCCAAAATGCGGGCGAACTCAGTCCGATCGATGTTCGCACCGGTCAAAATGACGGCAACTTTCTTGTTGATATTCTCGTGCTTTGCGGCCATGGCCGCGGCCAATGGCACGGCCCCGGCCCCCTCGGCAAGGGTGTGGCACGAACTGAAATAAAGGCGGATTGCATCACGACGGATCTGATCATCGCCAACGGTGACAATATCGCGCGCACCGCGGAGGATGATATCAAGCGCATCCTGATTGGGGCTTCGGCATGCGACACCGTCGGCAAACGTATGTGCCGCAGACGTTTCAACAATTTCTCCAGCCCGAAAAGACTGTGCGACCGCGTCGGCACCACTTGCGACAACACCGATGATTTCCGTATCTAGTCCCAGTACATCGCGCACAGTAATTAACGAACAAATGCCCGATCCCATGCCAACCGGCACATAAACGCGGTCAAGCTTCGCAACCTGTTCAAATAATTCAAGGCCATAGGTCGCGACACCGCGGATCAGTTCCCTGTGAAATGGTGGGATCATAATCAGGTCTTCGCGCGCAGCGCAATCGACGGCAAATTCGGATGCTTCTTGAAAATCATCACCATGTTCGATGACCTCTGCACCCCATGCCCGCATGGCGGCATTTTTCTCGACCGCATTTCCGTGCGGAACCACAATCGTCGCGGTCAGGCCAAACTGGCGTGCGGCATGGGCAATGCTTTGCCCGTGATTGCCCCGCGTCGCACTGATCACACCACGGCGAGTGTCACTTGATCCCATCAAATGCTGGCAAAATGTTAAACCACCACGCACCTTAAAGGCGCCAAGCTTGGTGTGGTTTTCGTGCTTCACATACAATGACAAGCCGGTCGCACGATCCAAAAGGGGCCAACGGATTGTCGGGGTTGGCGCGACATATTGACGCACAAATGACGCTGCATCGCGAAGTTCTGCTATATCGAATAAAGACATTGTACCCCTTCAATCCATCGATCAAACACATCGACATTTACGTAAGCAAAAACGGATTTCGTCAGCCCCTCAGTGGGCATGCCATAATCGAGAAACCCCATTATGTGGCCCGGATTAACGGCGCGGCGGAAATCCAGACCAAAGGGTGCGTGACAATTCCTGATCACGGTCGGCACGTGTCATGCCGACATCCTTTAAGGCATTATCATCAAGGTGTTGCAGAACCTTACGATCGCGCGCATTTGCCTGAAATTGACGCAGTGTTTCCAAACAAAAGATAACAGCCCCAACCATAGCAGAGCGCAATGGGACTGACTTTTCTGATGCCGAGCTATTTGCGACTTCGTGATCTTCTATCCCGACATTGGAAAGCCGGATTGTATCGTTACAATTTACCATTTCCATCTCCTGTCGATGAATTGTCTCGATATTGTTTTGTCATTGACATTGTAATTGTGTCAATTTAAACATTGTCACCATGACAATATGGCTTCCAAACCTGAAAGATGCCGGCGGACCTGTTTATCGACAGATCGCCCAGGCTATCCGTAGTGCGGTCGAAGACGGCACGTTAAAGCCGGGCGACCGCCTGCCGACCCACCGTGACCTTGCCTATCATCTGGGTGTTACGGTCGGGACCATCACGCGATCCTACCGCGAAGCTGAACGGATCGGGCTTGTCGCCGGGGAAGTCGGCCGGGGCACTTATGTTCTGGATAATGAGCAGTCGGAACTCGACATGGCGACAAGGTCGCTATTGCCAGCGTCCTTTACCAACAACCTTGGTCCGATGCGCCATGCAGATAGTGAAGTACAAACCGAAAATACCGGCCCGATCAATTTTCGGATGAACTGCCCCCTGCCACCGCCAAATGATCACTTGCGCAATACGCTGCTTGATATCGCAAGCACCATGCCGCTTGACGATATGGTCACCTACAAGTCCGAATACGGCATGGCCCATCAACGCAAGGCAATTGCCACGGCTGCCGGGCGCCTTGGGCTAGATGACAATCCTGAGCGCGTCATCCCAACCGCAGGCGTCCAGCACGGCATGACAGTGTCCTTGCTGGCAACCGTGCGTCCGGGTGATTTGGTGCTGTGTGAAGAACTCACCTACCCCAACCTGCGCAGCCTTGCCAATTTGCTGCAGTTTCGGTTGCGCGGTGTTGCAATGGATGATGACGGCATTATTCCAGATGTTTTGGAAAATCTCTGCCGCACACACAGCCCACGCGCGATTTACCTGATGCCGACCCTGCACAACCCACTATGCAGCACAATGAGCCGACAGCGACGCATCGACATCGCCGAAATTCTGCGCAAATACGACCTGACCTTGATTGAAGATGGCATTTACCACTTCCTTGATCCCGATGCGCCGCCCCCGCTTTCGTGCTTTGCGCCAGAACGCAGCATTTATCTTGATGGTGCTTCCAAAAGCATTGGCGGCGGATTGCGCGTTGGCTATATCCACGCGCCGGGTGAACTGATTGGCAAACTTGCAAGTGCGATCCGTGCAACCTGCTGGATGGTTTCGACCATTAATCTGGAATTGGTCTCGCGGATGATTATGGATGGCAGTCTGCAGCAATTTGAAGCATGGCACCGCGAAGAGGCCAGCAAACGTCTTGCCATTATCCTTGGCACGCTTAAGGGATATGACGTGCGGTCCCACCCGACCAATTATCATATCTGGCTGTCCCTGCCCGATCATATTGACCCGGGTGAACTGATCATGAACGCCGCCAACAGCGGGGTTCTTTTAACTGCCGCCCAGCAATTTGCCGTTGGCCCAGTACCACGCGGTTTGCGCCTGTGCTTTGGCGGCGAGAAATCGGTGGAGCGTCTGCGCACTGGTGCTCAAACCCTGGACCGGTTGCTTAAAAGCAGCGATTTTGGCAATAGCGTCGTGATGTAACGGACCGCACCAAAACCAAGAAAAAAACCCGCGCAAACACACCGAAACATGCACTCAATTTTGGCTGATGATTTCGTCGCCCTCTCTCTTTGGGAGGACGATTTTTGATGCGATAACAACAATTTCTCCACGCAGTGCTTGACCACTCTATTGCGTTGCTTTCAAGATATGCTGCACGGCATAAAAACCCGTCGCCGTTTATGATCTTGGGCAGTAGAAAGTCAGCAGATGTCAGTTTCCCGCCTTGACGCAGAAGATTGCGGTTTTCCGCACTTTAGGATTCGCAGCCCACACAAAGACCAACAGCCAAAAATTTTCGATTTCTCATCGCATTACCGCGCGGCAGAAGCCCTGAAATTCGGGCTTTCCATGCATGAGCCGGGCTTTAACATCTTTGTTCTGGGCCTTGATAGGGCCGGTCGCATGACCGCAACGCTTGATTATCTTAACAAGGCGATGGAAGAACGCGAAACACCCGATGATTGGGTGTATTTGAACAATTTTTCGCGGGCCAACCGCCCCCGCCCGTATGCCATGCCCGCGGGTCAAGGCGTCAAATTAATGACCGCGATGGAAACGTTGATTTCGCACCTGCGCGAAGCGTTTTCGTCGGCCTTTAACGCCCCGGCACACCTGACAGAAACCCAGGCCCAAACCGAAGAAGCCCGTGCCCAAGTGCGCGAACGGTTTGATGCCCTGCGCGATTACGCCCGCGAACGTGACCTTGATGTTCAGGAAAACGAAAAAGGTGTCATGATCGTCGCCCTGAACGAGGATGGCGATCCTGTTTCACTTGACGAAATTCCCAAGGAACGGCGTCGCGAAGCCGAAAAATCATTCGAAGATGTCGCAGAGGAAGCCCGCAAGACATTACTGTCGACCCGTGATCTTGAAGAACAGATCTCAGATACGCTCAACAGCCTACGCCGTGATGCGGCCAAGGTTGTCCTTAAACCGCGCATCAAAAAACTGCGCGACAAGTTCACAAGTCCGGGCCTGAAAGCGTGGTTCGAAGCGCTTGAAAAAGACATCCTTGATAATATCGATGCTTTTGAAGAAGAAAGCGATCAGCCCGCCATCGAAAGCGGCGATGGCAAAATTCCCGAAACCGTTGATGATCGCTATGCGGTTAATCTGTTGATTGACCATTCACGCGACAGCCACCCTGATGTCGTGCTTGAACCAAGCCCAAGCTATGACAATCTTTTTGGCCAAATTCAGTACCGCCCGATGGGGGGCGGCATGCACCCGCATTTCAGCCTGATTAAGCCCGGCGCGCTACATCGCGCCAATGGCGGCGTTTTGGTTCTGCGTGCAGAATCACTGCTGGAGCATGAAGATTGCTGGGGCTACCTTAAGGCGGCCCTTCGGGACCGCGAAATCCGCATCGAAGAAACCCACAAGGGCGGCCCACCGACCGCGGGGGCACCGGAACCGCGTCCGATCCCGCTTGATCTTAAGGTCGTGATCGTTGGCGCGCCGAAATTCTATTACACCTTCTTCTCGCTCGATGTGGATTTCCGAAATCATTTCCGGGTAAAGGCGGACATTGACGCGGACATGCCCGCAGCCGGGCGTAATATTTCGATCTATACCGGATTATTGCGGGAGTCAGCGCTATCACGTACGGGCATTCCGGTCGATAACGGCGCCATTCGCCAACTTCTTGGGCAAGCGGCCCGTTGGGCGGGTGAACGCGATAAGTTGACCGCACAAATCGAACGGGTCGAAGACGTTGCCATTGAGGCCGGTGCACTGGCCAAATCTGAACGCCGCGACAACATCCGCGCCGCCGATGTAAGGCGGGCAATTGAAGAACGACGCCACCGTAACAGCCGCCTTGAAGACAAGTCGCACGAACGCGTGCAGCGGCGGGAAATCCTGATTGATAGCTACGGCTCGGTCGCGGGTCAGGTCAACGCATTGACCGTGCTTGATTACGGCGACCATGCCTTTGGCTTGCCGGCGCGCGTGTCGGCACGATCCTATGTCGGCAGCCTTGGCGTTTTAAACATTGAACGCATGGTCGACATGTCTGGCCCGCTGCAACAAAAGTCGGTCATGACCATCGAAGGGTTCCTGAAATCGCGCTTTGCGCAGGAATTCCCGATATCGTTCGCCTGCAACGTCACGTTTGAACAAAACTATGGCGGCATCGAAGGCGATTCTGCGTCCATGGCCGAGCTTTGCGCAATTGTCTCAGCCATCGCCAACGTTCCAATGCGTCAAAACATTGGCGTGACCGGCTCTATGAACCAGTTTGGTGAAGCACAGCCGGTTGGCGGCATATCGCACAAAATCGAAGGGTTCTATCGAATTTGCGCCGATCAGGGCTTTACCGGTGATCAAGGCGTTATCATCCCACAAGCCAATGCCGAAAATGTTGTCCTCCGCGAAGAAGTCGTGCAGGCCATTCGCCAGGGCAAGTTCAATATATGGACCATCGAACACGTTAACGACGCGATTGAGATTTTAAGCGGCCTGCAATCTGGCGATCGATCAGACGGGCAATATCCCGCCGATAGTATGTATGGCAAAGCCATGGAAAGGCTGCGCCACAATGACAATATATTGCGTGACAGACACGCCTACCCTCATCGCAGTGAACAGTAAAAAATGCTCATAGACACCCGCCATAAACCACGCTATGCGATCCCTTTTTCGCGTACAAAATGCGTGGCTTTATGGCGGGATTTTATGAATACGGACACGATAACGGCAAGGCTGCGAACCAGTATAATTGCCGTGGCTTTGATGACTTCTTCGACGTTGGCAATATTACCGTCGACGGCCAAATCCCAGCACGCCCATGCCAATGCCCCAATCACGGGCGTTGACGCCATCCCAACGGACATTCCGGTTCATGCATCGACCGGGCGTGATCCCAACCTTCCGGTAAGCTTGCTGCCCGGCACAATCCCGGCCGCCACCACACCAACCTTCGAAGAAGACATTCCGTCTTTGGCCGAAATATATCATCAAACCATCAACGGTGGTGCGCCGAGAACAACAAGACAACAGTCCGCCCCAACACAACCAGACGTCCCTTCAACGCCAGAAACGTCCAACGCCGCCCAAAGCACCAAATCAACACGTTCCTTGGCAGGTCAAACATTGACCAAGCAAGTGGCGGCAACGACGTCACCGTCCGTGCAAGCATCGCGGCCAAACGCAAACACGCAAGCCCTTGCCAACGGGGTGGCTGATGACACAACCGGCCCTTATGTCATCCAGCTTGGCGCATTTCATGACACGATCAGTGCGCAAACATATTGGGCGAGTTTTAGCATTCGCTATCCCGATCTGGTCAAAGCACACCAGCGCGAAATCGCCACAGCGGACCTCGGCAGCAAGGGGGTGTTTCATCGCCTGCGTCTAGCGGGTTTTCCCAACCAGTCATCCGCAAACGAAAAATGCCGCCAGCTGATTGCTGACGGCACAGAATGTTTTGCCATTCGCCCATAGAACGGCGCGCCAAACGACCGGAATTTAATCCGCAGGTGCCAGCATAACAATCTTGTCAACGATCAAGGTTGATGCTTCGGTGCAGGTCGTCATCAAAGCGGCGTGGCCGGTGACGCGTACTTTGTCGCCCGGGCGGAAGCGGGTTGCCTTGTTGGCAAGCGCATACAATGTCCCATCCTCTGCACGGAACGTTACGCACTCCTGCCCTTGATCGGTAATCTCACCGGCAACGGTGAAATTATTCTTTTGAATGACGGAGCATGCAGACACCGCTGCCACCACTGCAACAATTGCAATTTTCTTTGAAAATCCTGCCATCAAACCGGTCTTCATTCTTCAACCTCCTGTGTGAACGATGTCGCGTCGTCACAAACTCTGTAGTTTTACGTTAATGTTCTTGTAACGCAGCAGGATGTAAAAAGGTATTCATCCTTTTGCGGATTTCGCAATTTCGTACCCGATTTCAAAACATGGGTTACCTGACCGGTCATGGCAAAGTCGCAAATCGAATTCCTCTCACAGCTTGCTGAAGAATTTCAGCAACAGACGGCGATTAACACTCGCGCGTCCGAGGAAGCCGAACAAAACGAGGCACTGTCAACGCTTGTTGATCTTGCCCGCGACATGCAAGCACGACTGGACCAGCAGCAAAACCGCATCCGTCAGCTTGAACTGATGGTCGAAACCGACGAACTTACCAACTTATATAACCGTCGCGGTTTTATGCGGCGCCTGCGCGAGGCCCTTGCGCGTGCGGCCCGAAGCGGTGAAAACGGTGTTATTCTGATCGCCGATCTTGACGGTTTTAAAGAAATAAATGACGAACACGGCCACGCCGCTGGCGACGCCGTTTTACGCCATTTTGGTCAAAACCTACGCACTCATACGCGGGCCGACGACTTTGTCGCCCGGTTCGGCGGTGATGAATTTGCCGTCCTGCTCAGCGCAAGCGATCCAGATGCGGCAGAAAAACGTATTCAACAGCTCAAAAAAGCAACGGAACGTTTTCCGCTGATTTGGCAAGGAAATCCGTTGCGCATTCAGGCAAGCTTCGGCTTTGCCGTTTATGGCGCAAAACAAGATATTTCCGATCTCATCAGCGCGGCTGACAAAGACATGTACAAAAACAAACATGCCGCGCGCGACGATCAAAATGCCCCCGCAACCAAACGTAATGACCATAACGCGGCGTGACGTTTTAAAACTGTTCCGCTTGCGCTTCATACCATCTTCAGTTTAGCCCACGCCCAAATTTCAAAGATCGCCCTTAATTTTTTCGCTAATGAAGTGCAAATCCTTCATATCCCCTATAGGATTGCTATTTAATATAGACAGCTAACACTGCACTTACTTCGATCAGGCGGCTTTTGATGATGGTTCCCCAATGACGCATAGCTCTGGCTATTCAGCAGAAACGAATGACCAAGACCTTTTGGCGGCGATGGCATTTTGCTGGGCAGACATGCTGTTGGAAGTCGATGAAAACGGATATGTGCTGTTTGTTGCCGGTGCGACGGAAAGCCTTCTTGGATGTGGTCCGGATCGCCTAATCGGTGAAGCACTGGAAAAGCTGGTTTTAAAGTCAGAACGCCCCTTACTTCGGGCCTATTTGCATGCAGGATCGGGCCTTAAGCGCCTGGAAGAGTTGGATCTGGATTTTCAGTTATTTAATCCGGATGGCACACAGGTTCAGGATGCAGTTCCCCTGTCGCTGAGCGGCTACATGGTCGCCAATCCCACCAGCCGATACTTTCTGGCCGCGCGCCATCGCGCCATGCGCCCACGTGCACGATCGGGTATTGATCGCCTGATCTTGCAAAGTGCGGTTCAAAAGAACAAACGTGCGCCTGAAAGCCAATCATCCGACAAAAACACCGACCAGATATCAGCAAAACATCAAAGCGAAGCATTGGTGGTTCTTGAAAATCTCGCAGCATCGCGGTCAGAGGCGGAAACCGCCGCGACCAATGAATTGGCCCACCTAATCGGTATTCGCACGCCAAAAACATCGAATTTCTTTGCATCGACCCTAAGCGCCCTTAAAAACCCGATCCATCCGGTTGATGAACCGATGATCGAACTAGAACGCAGGATCGTGGCCTATGCCAGTGCATTGCGGGTTGACCTTGATGATACTTCCACAGCTGAGACGACTGAGGCGCTTCTATCGCTGACCAACGATGTCTCATCGGGTATCACCACCAAAAAATCCGCCGCCGAACCGACCACGGATATGTTTGGCAACGACTATGACAGTGCGCGCAATATCCATCAGCTTGACGCGGCGGCCCCCTTTTCGGATGGGGAAAATGATCGGGAAACCAATCTGACGCGTGCGGTTGCCTATGCGCTTAACCGTATGCAGCACAGAAGCCAAAATGACGTATCAGCAGAACGTCTGTCGGCCAGCCTGCCCCACCTTATTCAGGAAACGCTGAAATCGGTTCGGGCCTTCCGCGAAATTGTCGAGAACGGTTCCTTTGCGGTTGCGCTTCAACCGATTGTGCGTCTGGGCGATCGCGAAATGCACCATTTTGAAGCATTGGCGCGCTTTACCAATGGCAGCAACCCGCTTGCCGTCGATCAAATCATTCACTTTGCCGAGGGCACCGGCCTTATTACCGAATTTGATCTGGCAATGAGCCGCAAGGTGCTTGATCATTTACGCGATACGCCAAGTGATATTCCATATCCAGTGGCCGTTAATCTTTCGGGTCACTCGCTTGAACAGAGTGACTTTCTGGCCGACCTGATGGCCATCTTGGATGAGTATGATATCGAACCTGACCGCGTCTTATTCGAAGTCACGGAAACATCGCGTATTCGCGCCCTTAAGGACGTGAATGATGGTCTGCAAACTTTGCGCGCCCGCGGACACAAAATTTGTCTTGATGATTTTGGTGCTGGGGCCGCGAACTTTGAATATCTAAGCGCCCTTGATGTGGACATTATCAAGTTTGATGGTGGCGCCATGCGTACCGCCCTTGCCAACCCAAAAGGTCGTGCATTCCTTAAGGCAACTGCCCTTTTGTGCCGGGATCTGGAGATCCATACCATTGCAGAAATGATCCATGATCAGGCCAGCTATGACATGGTTTGTGAGCTTGGTATTGATTACGGTCAAGGATATCACCTTGGCCCACCGGTTACGATCGGCGCCAAATCGACCAACAGCCCCACCGAAATGGCATCATCCATCGCCAATTCCAGCCAAACCGTTTCAGGAGGACGCCCATGAAACCACGTCATCCTGCCGCAATTGACCATTCAGACGACCTGACGGCTTATGATGGTGATGTCTTTGCGCTTGATCCAAAAGTCATGGCCGATGCGGAGGCACCGGTTATTGTTATGAACGCACAGGGCGTTCCGTTATTTGCCAATAAAAATGCTGTCGGCTTTGCCAACGGCATTCGCGACGGCTTGTTTCCGGAAATTTACCAACTGATCCGCCGCACGTTAACGACCCCAGGCGGGGTGGTGGAAATGATGACCTTTGAGGTCCAGCGTGGCACTGCGACACTGGAATTAATCGCGCTTCCGACCACGAACAATAACGTGATGTTGTTGCCGCGCGATGTCAGCATGGACCGCAACCTGCGCGAGGCGCTAATTGATTCGCGCCAGCGTTACCGGGACATTGTCGAAGTTTCATCGGCATTTGCATGGGAAACTGACGACACTGGCAAGTTTGTCTTTGTGTCACCGCGCGGTGCCCTTGGCTATCGCGCCGAAGAAATCGTAGGCCGTTATCCCCGCCAGTTCATCATGGGTGACGCCGATACCGAAGCCGAACACGTTTTCCGCACCCAAAAGGCCGTGCGCGACGTGCCCGTGTGGCTTCGCCGGTCAAATGGCAGCGATGCCTGCCTTGCGGTGTCTTCGACCCCGGTTTATTCCCGCGAAGGCCAATGGATTGGAACCCGTGGACTTGCACATGACATCACAGAACAACGACGCCGCGAAAGCGAAGTATCGACCGCGCGAAATCGTGACCGCCTGATGACCTATATCGTGCGGACCATGCGCGATGAAATTGATCCGCTGCTGGTCCTAAAAGGCGCGTCCGAGGCCAGCACCCGTGCACTTGCCTGCGCCAATTGCGTTATTTTCAAACGCAATGATGAAACACATGAATTGGAAATCGCAGCGGGCGACGAAAACAAAGATGCCAACGATATTTCCAAACAGGCACTGGCAAAGCTTCAGAAATCTGGTGGTATTTTTGATGCCCAGATTGATACGTGGCATGTCTTTGCCCTGCCCTGCCATTATCATCAACGCAATAATGGTGCTGTAATTTTCTTGTTTGATTCACACCATCCGGATCCAAATGACGGTGAACGCGCGATCATGACCGAAGTCGCCGATCAGATTGGCATTGCGATCGAACAGGCAATTCAACATGAACGGATCCTGACCCTATCCCGTACAGATGGGATGACCGGGCTTCTGAACCGTCGCGCATTCTTTGATGAACTCAAACGCCGTCACAGCCGCCTGCAACGTGAACATGAACCAGCATCGCTGATGTATGTCGATATGGACAACTTCAAATTGGTCAATGACATCCATGGCCACCAAGCTGGCGATGAAGCCATTCTTGCCCTAACCAAGGTGCTCGAGGAAAATGTACGTCCCTCGGACTTGGTTGCACGATTGGGCGGGGATGAATTTGTGCTTTGGCTGGAAGGTGCTGATGTTGATGCCGCGTCACGCCGCGCAAAGACACTGATGAAAGAAAGCGCCATCCTTGCCAAATATTCCGGTGACAAGGACCATCCGCTAGGCATATCAGTGGGGATTGCGGTTCATGAGGCAGGATCGAAGGAAGATTTAGAACAACTCGTGCAGCGCGCTGACCAGACGATGTATCAAGTGAAGAAACTTGGTAAAGGTCGCTTTGGCATTGCGTCGGCCCCCGGGACAACCAATTCGGCTCAGATCGAAGAATAGGAGGAATGCCCGATGAAGGGATTTTTGCAGCGGGTATTCACCAAGCGACGCGAAACCCCCATCACCTATGACGAAGCCAAACAAATGGCGGCAAGTCCCGATGCCGACGTGCGCGGAACGCTTGCCCAACGTCATGATACGCGCCCTGAAATCCTGTATTTCCTTGCCAATGATACGGATTCATCTGTGCGCCGGCATATCGCCGCGAACGAAGCAACACCGGTGCAGGCCGACGTCCTTCTGACCGATGATACCGATGACAGCGTGCGTGGCAGCCTTGCCGAGAAAATCGCCCATCTGTCAGCAGGCCTTAGCCCGAATGAAAGCGACAAGCTGCGTCGTATGACATACGAAGCGCTTGATAAGCTGGCACGCGATCAGGCCGTTCACGTCCGCCAAGTTATCTCTCAAACACTCAAAGACATCGCCGACGCGCCGCAGCCGATTATTCAGCAGCTTGCGCGCGACACCGAAAGTGTTGTCTGCGGCCCGGTGTTGCAATATTCGCCGGTGCTGAGCGAAGACGATCTTCTTGAAATCATCGAAGGCAGTTCTGGACGCAGCGCGCTTAGCTTTGTGTCGCGCCGGCGCAATGTCGGCGAAAAGCTGGCCGAT
The DNA here is from genome assembly GCF_011806425.1 of Thalassospira lucentensis. GTDB lineage: Bacteria > Pseudomonadota > Alphaproteobacteria > Rhodospirillales > Thalassospiraceae > Thalassospira > Thalassospira lucentensis_B. The sequence goes on from NZ_JAATOV010000003.1 coordinate 639,593, forward strand.
GCCATTGCCGCCAGCAGCGACAAAGATGCGATTTCGCATCTTCTGGGCAATAAATCGGCGCAAATACGCGAAGAAACCCTTGATCAACTGATTGATCGTGCACCCGATTATCCAGAATGGCATCAGCCATTGGTCGAACGCCCGAAATTGCCGCCAAGTGCGGCGGGCAAACTGGCCCGGTTTGTTGCAGACAACCTGATTAGCGTGCTGGAACGGCGCAAAGACCTTAAGAAAGAGCAACTTGAAGCCGTGCGTGATGTGGTTCAACGCCGCATTGCATCGGGTGAGTTCGAAAAACGCGAAATCACAGAACCGGCTCCGAAAAAGAAAGCCCCCAAAGACGCCCCTGCTGAAGAGGCGAAAGGTGCCGAGACCAAAGCAGGCAATGCCGACGAAGAGGAAGAAGAAGAGCCAGCCTATGACAAGGCAATTGCCATGCATGCCAAAAAGAAGCTAACGGACAAGGAAGTTGCCAAGGCACTTGCCGCCAATGATGTGAAATTTGCGCGCGCAGCCCTTTCTGTACTAGCCGGCATCCCGCCAGAGGCCGTGTCAAAAGTGCTTAACACGCATTCTGCCAAGGGGGTTGTTGCCCTAACATGGAAAGCCGGATTGCCCGCCGATCTTGCGGTAAAGATTCAGGTCAAGCTGGGCCACGTTCCGCCCAGCCAGACGCTCAATCCCCGCAATGGCGATCAATATCCGCTGAGTGAAGATGACATGAATTGGCAGCTGGAATTCTTTACCGGCATGACCATCACCGCGCAGCGGTAATTCAGCTTCATCCCGACGCTGCGCTTACTTTTATCAACGATAAGGGTAACGTGGCATCCCTACTCGGCAGCCGGGCGTTCCATGCAAATATGTGGAATGCCATCTTCTTCATAGGCATCGCCAAACTGCACGAAACCAAGCCCTTCATAGAAGTTCTTTAGGTAAAGTTGCGCATTTAGATAAATCGCCTTGCCCGGATATCGTTGATTGCAATGATCAATTGAGCGCGTCATCAATTGCCGCCCAATCCCCTGCCCGCGTAGTTTTTCATCGGCAACCACACGGCCAATAGCCGGTCGGTCACCTTGTTCCACGTGATCAGGATCGATACCCGGCCCAACAATCCGCACAGCCCCAAGCACGTCATTGTCATCACATGCGATGATGTGATCGCATTGCGGATCAAGGCCATCAATTTCCGGGAAAATACATTCCTGTTCGATGATAAAAATTTGCTGGCGCAATTTCAGCAGGCTGTAAATTTGCAGCGGGGTCATTTCGTCAAACTGACAAGAAATCCATGTCAGATTTTTTTGATTATTTGGCATGTGGGGCATCTTTCGTAACGGCGTTGCACCGCATAAAGGTAGGAAATGGCGTCATAGACGCGACTATAACGAGCACTATCAGATCACGCAGGGCTTTTTTCGACATAATAAATGAAAACGTCATCTTCCTGTTCGGACGAACGCAGATGGTTTCCTGTCATCTCACAGAATGATTTCATATCGGCAACCGACCCCGGATCCGTCGCCAGAACCTTAAGGATTCCGCCAGTTGCGACGTCGCGCAATGCCTTCTTGGTCTTAAGCACCGGCATGGGGCACATCAAGCCCCTTGCATCCAAAATTACATCAAACTCATCACTTGAAGATGTCGGCATGAAGAACCTTATAAAAAAATCGGTTTCTGTCTGATAAAGCGCCATTTGGCGATTGTTGCATTTGCACAATATGTTAGACTAGATAATAACAATCAATCAAACGCTGTTAGCCTCCCCAAGATGCAAATCTATCTCCCGATTGCCGAAATATCGGTAAACATATTTCTTATTCTGGGTCTAGGCGGCGGGGTCGGCTTTTTGTCTGGCCTGTTTGGCGTGGGTGGTGGGTTCCTGATTACCCCGCTTTTGATTTTTTATGGCATACCCCCGGCAGTATCCGTTGCAACGGCCGCAAACCAGATCGTCGCATCATCGGTATCGGGCGTTTTTGCGCATTGGCGGCGCGGCAATGTTGATCTGAAAATGGGGCTGGTCCTGCTATTTGGCGGTATCTTTGGCTCCACCGTCGGGGTTTGGGTGTTTGCCTGGTTGCGATCCCTTGGGCAGATCGACCTTGTCATTTCGCTGTGCTACGTCATTTTCCTTGGCATTATTGGCGGCATGATGCTGTTTGAAGCATCGCGCGCCATTTTCCGCACCCGGCGCAAAGGTGGCGGCATCCGGCGCAGCAAAAAGCACCAGCACAGCTTTATCCACGGCCTGCCGTTTAAAATGCGGTTTTACCGGTCGGGGCTTTATATAAGCGCCCTTATGCCGCTTTTGATTGGCTTCTGTGTTGGCATGTTGACCGCCCTGATGGGCGTTGGTGGTGGCTTTGTGATGGTTCCCGCGATGATTTACCTGTTGGGTATGCCAACTGGTGTTGTCATCGGAACATCGCTGTTTCAGATCATCTTTGTCACGGCCAACGTGACGTTCTTGCAATCGATCCAGACACAAACCGTGGATGTTGCCCTTGCGACGCTGCTTTTGATTGGTGGCGTGATCGGTGCACAGTTTGGCGCACGTTTCGGATCCAACCTAAAGGCAGAGCATCTTCGTGCCCTGCTTGGTTTGCTTGTGCTGTCGGTCTGTCTCAAGCTGTTGTTTGATCTGGTAATCGAACCGAGCGAGCTTTATTCGATCATGCCGGGGAACCTGTGATGACGTTTTCACAGCACACACTCCGTACCGCCATCGTCACGGCCATCACCCTGATGTCCGTCGCCCTGCCCCTGAAATCCGGCAAGGCTGATGCATTGGTGGTGGATTTGTCAAACCACCTTGTGGCGATCACCACCGGCTTTACCGGTACTGATGTTTTGCTGTTTGGGGCGGTCCAGAACGAAGGCGATGTGATCGTTACTGTACGTGGTCCAGATCAGGACATGGTCGTGCGCCGCAAGGAACGCACACTGGGCATTTGGGTTAACCGCGAAAGTGCCACATTCAAAAACGTGCCAACCTATTATGCCAGCGCATCAAACCGGCCGATGGATATCATCGCCAACGACAACGTCCTGCAAGATTATCGCATTGGCTTAAAGCACCAGCGCTTTATCGCAACAAACGACATCCCGCAGGCGGAGCAAAAAACCTATCGCGATGCGCTGGTTCGTAATATGCAAAATGTCGGCTTGTTCAATCAGCGTCCGGCAAAAATCAGCTTTTTGTCCAACCAGCTTTTTAGAACCGACATCCATTTCCCAGCCAACACCCCGACCGGCACCTATATGATCAATGTTTATTTGATCCGTGATGGTCGCATTGCCAGCGTGAAAACAACACCGCTTGTTGTTTCAAAAACCGGGGTGAGCGCAGAAGTCTATGATTTCGCGCACCGTTACTCGGCACTTTACGGCATCATTGCCGTGATTATCGCGGTGATTTCGGGCTGGATCGCAAGCGTCGTCTTCCGCAAGGGATAATTCCCGCCGCGCGGTCCAAGTTCGCCTGTCCTGACGATTATACGCGCTGTGAAAACATGTTTCTGTGCAACCGCAGCGAGACCTTCGCACCTGCGTAATACATATTTCTTTGGCCGTTCGGCAAAAAAACCACTTGGAAACGCACTGCAAATTACGGCACACTTTGGGAAACTGGCAAATGCCGCCGCCCCACAATCGGCGGAATAATAAGCAATCCTCTAAACTCTTCAGGGCTTTCTATATGACTTCATACGATGCCGATGCCGAACTCCGCATATCGTCGAACCGCACGTTTCTTGTTGTGGTCGACGACAGTGACGAAATGACCAAAGCCCTTCGCTATGCTTGCCGTCGCGCACAACATACCGGCGGTCGTGTTGCCTTGCTAAGTGTGATTGAACCTGCCGAGTTTCAGCACTGGGTCGCCGTTGGGGACCTGATGAAGGAAGAAGCCCGCGAAGAAGCCGAAGCCCGCGTCAACGAATTGGCCGCCTATGTCCACGAACAAACGGGTGCCATGCCGCTTCTCTTTATCCGTGAAGGCCGCCTGAAGGACGAATTGCTGACCCTGCTTGAAGAAGAAGAACAGATTTCTATTCTGGTGCTGGCTGCTGGCACAACTTCGGAAGGCCCCGGTCCGCTTATCACCGCATTGACCAAAAGCGACACGGTGGGTCAATTGCGCCTGCCCCTGACCATCGTCCCCGCCGCCCTATCAGAAGCCGACCTCGACGCGCTTAGCTAACCCAGCGCATATAAAAAACCGCAACCATCCAAGCACACCAAACCAACAAACGCCCGGCCCGCCGCTCAATGCGTGCGATCAGGCGTATGCGGGCTGGATGCTGTTTTCCAAAAACTGCATATAGGCATCAAAGGACGATTTTTGCCCAAACAGGATGTGGGATCGGCTGCGGATCGCCTGCGACACCACAGACCGGCGACGCTTATCCGTCGCCAATGTCAGGGCGGTATCAACATAATCGGCTGAATGATACGCTACGCAGTCAAAGACCGAAATCTGACGATAGCAGGTGTGGCTGCGCCGGGACCGTGCGGCACTTCCGGGCAAGGTCACCAACGGCACGCCAAGGCCAAGGCAATCAAACGCCAACATGGCATCGTTCCATGCCGGGCTTTCAAGAACCACATCCACCGCACACAACAATGACAGCATATCGGATCGATTGCGTACCGTGACAAACCGCATGCGTCCGGCGACATCAGCGTAATTGATCGCAAACCGACGGCCCCACGCCGCATCCCAACTATCGCGCTCTGGCGCAATCAATATCAGTTCGGCCGTTTCATCCAATCGCAGAATTTCCGCAATCAGCGGATCAAACTCGGCGGTCAATACGTCCAAGGGCTGCGGACATAGATAGGTGTTTCTATCCTGCGCCAAGCGCCAATGACGCTGCAAATCGGTCGACGTTAACCCAAGATCATCTGGCCGCGTCGCATTCACAAATAGTCCTGGCAAACGGATCAGCTTTTCGCTAAATCGCTTTTCACCGCCGGCGGTTTCCCAATCTTCGGCAATCAAATGGTAATCGATGTTTGAAAGCCCGCTGGTCGCAGCAATGCCGCCGCCGGAAATCTGCATTGGCGCAAGACGCCAGCTTGCCAGCAACATGGTATAGGCATCTGCTTGCGGGTCGACATAATGCAACACGTCAAGATCAAGACCGGCAATCACGCGTGCCGAATGCAATGGATCCAGCGGCAATGGCACGACAAGATCGGCATATTCATCAATGCGCGCAGTAATATCGTCTTCGCCGATCGGCGGACGGATGACCGTGATATCAAATCGATCACGATCAATGGCATCAACAAGCCCGACAATCCAGCGTCCGATCCCGTTTTCGCGCATATTGGCCGACACAATCCCAAGACGGATTTTGCCGCCATTATGGGGTTTGTCCTTGCTGACTTCGGGCACATCATAGCCCGACACCAACTGTTCCCAATAATGCCCAACCGCGCGCAACTGCTTATCGCCTTCAGGACGAAGGGCCGCACGCCAGACAGGTGGGAAACGCGTCAAGATGGTCGGATCAATCCGGTCCGTTCCGGCATATTCCAACCCGGGCTCAAGCGCGTCTTCATCCATGGCATCGTCGAGCAAATCACGCACGACTTCGTCATTTTGCGCGGCAATGTTGGTTGGGACCGGTGCAAACAGTAACCGGCGTGCAGTACGAAACAGTGCCGCGTTTTCACCGGCCGCAATTTTGCGATCAATGCCGTTTTGCAAAACCGATTGCGCCGACTGCGTGTCGCCCTCTTCGGCCAACTCGACAGCAAGACGAAATACCGCGTCATCACCGCCACCCGCACCGATGGCTGCACCAAATTGTTCAACCGCTTCGCTGTGACGCCCAACGATGCTAAGTGCTTCGCCCATCATCAACAAAAGTGCTGGATCGCTTGGGTTTTCGGCCAAAAGCGGTTCAAGCGCCCCGATGGCTTCTGTGCCCTGCCCGACGCGCAGATTAAGCAACGCCAAGGTGTGGCGTGCTTTCGCATCGGTAGGATCAAGGGCAAGAACCCGTCGCAGACAATGCTGCGCCCCGGCAAATTGCCCCAGCCGGAAAAGCGCATCGCCATAGGCGCTTAAGGCGCGTTGATGACCCGGTTCAAGTTCAAGTGCGCGGCGCAATGGTTCACTGGCGGATACCGTCCGTCCCTGATCAAGGCGAATTTGCCCAATCAGCACCAGCGCATTAACAATATCGTCGCGCATTTTAAGCGCGGTCAGGCACGATTTTTCTGCCCCGGCAACATCGCCCAAGGCATAAAGACAAGTGGCGTAATTTGCATGAATTTCAGCAACATCTGGCGCCAATTCCAATGCGTGTTCGTAATTTTCACGCGCATCAGCAAGATCATCAAGCTGGCGATATGTATTGGCGATGTTGCAATAAAGCGCCGGTGCATCCGGGCATAACCGAATGGCCCGTTTAAACGCGCCAATTGCTTCGCGTAATTTACCAACCGCCTTTAAGGCCTGCGCGTGATCATGTTGAATTTCCGCACTATTGGCGTCTGCAATCGCAGCCCGGCCCATGCGTTCGGCGGCAACAGATAGATTTCCCTGACGCATGGCGACAAGCCCTGCCAGGTGCATGGCCTCTGCGGCCTGCGGATAGGCGCGCGTCATCTTGCGACAGGCTTCTTCCGCCTCCGCAAGTTGCCCTGCTTCATACAAATCCATCGCAGACTGGAACATGTTGCCGAAATCAGCCAAAAGATGCCTTCGCTGTTAGAGTATCTAATTTATCCCGCCACCATACGGGCCAAGCGTTAACAAACAACGTCTTTGCCATAAATTCTTATGCTTGACCATGCCCAACGGTTGCATTGATGAATTTCGATCCTGCCCTGCGGTGAATTTCATCTTTTGCCCCGACAAGACCGGCGCATAACACCCGAAGAAACATACAAAAATCCCCCAAATTCTCATTCGGGGGATTTAGATAACCCATAAGATAAAGCAAGGCCCTTTTGGGCTACAACTTAATGGGTAGGACTGAAATACCGACCAAATCGATTGGCAAGAAAATCATCAAGACTGACTTGCTCCTGTCGAACATAGCCGACACCGGGAAGCTCGCCGGTCAAAACCATATCCATCAAGGTACATACCCCGGCAGATGTCGTGATCTGAATTGCCGACCATTTCTGTCCCCCGATTTCGGTACCATGGACTTTACGAACAAAGTTTTCTTCACACAGAACACCGTTTCGTGTGCCTACCGCATCAGCAAAAATGACAATCACATCCTGCTGCGTGACGGGCAGCGCATTTTCAAAGATGTCCTTCATCATATCGGGGCGTTCACCGAGGCGTAAATCTTCGATCAGGATTTTCAGGATTTCCTGATGCCCCGGATATCGCACGGTTTTGTAGTCAAGATTTGCGACCTTGCCCTCAAGCATATCACAAAGCGCCCCAACCCCGCCCGAGGTATTGAAAGCCTCGTACTCCGTGCCATCAATCGAAAAGCGTTCATATCCTTCAAGCGGCAGCACCTCGACCCGTTTGCTATTTACGATGGCCTCGCACGGATTAAGATATTCGTTGATCAAACCATCGGTCGACCAGGTCAGGTTATATTTCAAACGGTTGGTCGGATTTTGTGGCAACGCGCCGACCCGCAGACGCAATTTATCGACGCGGTCAAATCGCTTAAACAGGTCATGGGCGGCAATGGATATAAAGCCCGGCGCAAGGCCACATTGCGGCACAAACGCGCTGCTTGCCCCATTGGCGATGCCCCGAATGGCGCGCGTTGTTTCAACATCCTCGGTCACATCGAAATAGGCAGCCCCCACCGAACGGGCCACACGGGCGATTGCTACGTTCAAATAAAATGGGCACGTGGACAAAATGGCGTCGTGGCCGCGCGCAACCTCGGTCAGGGCGACTTCATCTGTGACATCCACCTTCACCAAGGTCGCGGCCGTCTCATCGGCAAACAATTCCAACATGTCACAATTGGCATCGGCCAACGTCACCGCATAATCACCCGTAACATTAAGCATCACAGACGCAATACGCCCAATCTTCCCGGCACCAAGGATCAAAATCTTTTTCATTCTCTATCACTCCCAAACCACTCGACGACCAACAGACCATGTCATTGTTGATGCCCAGCCAGCCCTGATAACGTTTTGTTTATAGCCCTTTTATCGTCCGCCGCTGGACGAATGCTTACAACCCGGCGATACTGTCAAAACACGTAAATAAGCCGTCACTTTTATGGGTAAACCCGATGAAACGCCGACCTGATGAAACAGACCGTCGCCTGATCGCAAGATTGCAGGAAAACGCGCGCACCCCGATTGCAGCACTAGCACGCGATGTCGGCCTATCACGCAGTGCAGTTCAAGAACGGCTCGAACGGCTTGAAAAGTCCCAAACAATCACGGGCTATACCGTTCAGTTGGGCGACGAGGCCCGACCCGTTTTATTGGCAGAAGTCATGATTCAGCTTGAACAAAAGCAATCCGCTGGTGTTGTTAGCGCCTTACAAAAAGTGCCCAATTGCGTGCGCTGCCTTGCGATTTCTGGCGAGTTTGATCTGATTGCGGAAATTGCTGCCGACACCCCCGAAGAACTGGATGCCGTGCTTGATCAGATCGGCGGACTTTTGGGAATAAAACGCACATCAAGCTCAATCATCCTTTCAACCAAATTCGATCGCCGCTAAACTGCGAACTGAGGTTGGGGAACCTCCTATTGAGGAAGAAACACCGAGTGACGTCAAAACGCAGATATTCTGTCCTTTCTGTCCTTATTGCTGCTTTTTCCGCGACAAGCATTCTGGGCGTTGGGCTTGCACTTTATGTCGGCCTTGGCACCGCCTATGAAAACACGCGCAATCTTTGGGTCATGCTTGCCGATGTCGATCTGACATCGGTACAACGCACCATGCGTGAACGCATGCACGAGGTTAATCAACGCTCCACCTGGGTGGCCCGACAGGTCGAAACGGGCGCGCTTGATCCGAGTTTTCAGTACGGATGGGGCAACGCCATGCGTGCGCTTGCCGCGGCGGACATTGACGTCATGGCCTATGGCCTGATCACCGATGAACGACAGTTTATCGGCTATAACCCCAAAGATATGAGCATCATCCGCCGGACCCTGCCGATTGATGACATGCTGTTTTCTGAGTTGGCCCAACTGCGCGGCCCCGTCCCCGCCAGAACCGGCTATCCAAGCTGGGACCCCTATTTCAAAAAAACAGTCGTCACAAGCTGGGTGCCGCTTTTTAGTGACGGCAAATATCTTGGAACCTTTATTCAGTATCTGTCGCTTTCAAACCTGTCAGACAGCCTTATTCGTGGGCGCGAAGATTTGCCCGGGACACCGTTTATCCTGATTGGCGGCAACCGAGTTATGGCGCATCCGGGATTGCGCGACTGGGGAACGAATACGGCGTCAAAACTGATTAATGACGCAAATATCGCGCGCAGCCCCATCCCGCTTCCAACCATCAATGACATCAACGATCCGGTTTTGGCCAACCTTGGAAAATCCGAACGCCTTGAAATTGATGATGACGATCACCCGGAAACCAAAGGCATCCAGCTTTCTGGACTAGACCTTGATGGTAAATATAACCTGATTGTGACGCGCCAAATCGATGACGCAGCAATTTCGCCGATCATCATTGGAATCCATTTCGACGAAAGGCTATTTAATGATGAATGGCAACGACTTGTCCTGGCATCGGTTCTGGGCGGCGTCGTGCTTTTGGTCGCCATCATCGTTGCGGTGATTGTTTCACGCCAATTCACCAAACCCATCAGACGGTTTGCCGCAGCGGCACGGGACTTTGAAGACGAAGACATCGCCATGACCGACATGCCGCACCTGATGGGCAGCCGCATTCGTGAATATGACGACGCCGCGCGGTCATTCAATCACATGATGATTGCGGTGCGTGACCGCGAACGCATCACCAGCCTGTTTGGTAAATTTGTCCCGCCATCAATTGCCAAAAAACTGCTGGCATCGGGAACGGATTCCGGGGTTCTCCCCCCACAGCTGACCGAAGCAACGGTGCTGTTTGTCGATATCGTGGATTTCACCGCCATGTGCGAAAGCCTCGAACCGCAGCAAATTATTTCGACACTTAATGATTACTTCGATTGTGCAACCCGCATTATCGAAGCCCATGGCGGTATCATCACCCAATTCCAGGGCGATGCGATCCTTGCGGTTTATAATGTTTTCAATGACATAGAAAACCATGCCGATGCAGCACTTAATAGTGCGATTGCACTAGAACAAGAAGTCAACAGCCGCACATTCGAAGGACTATCAATCCGCTGCCGCTGCGGGGTGAATACAGGCAAAATGGTTGCCGGGAATGTTGGGGCGAAGGAACGCCTGTCCTTTACGGTTCACGGTGATGCGGTCAACACCGCGTCGCGACTGGAACAGGAAAATAAGGCCCTTGATACCAATGTTCTGATCTCCGAAAGCACGCGTGCGTTACTTTCGGATCCAAGCCGGGTGATCAAGGCCGGCGACGTTCTTCTGCGCGGCCGCCATAGCAAGACCGAACTTTATACGGTCGCACCGTCGTCACCGAAATCAGGTCCAACCACCCATTAATCACTCGAACAGCTAAAAACACTTCCTTTGGATGGAGGCCAAGAGGTTTCCATCCAAATGCTATGGATGCTCCCGGGCACCGCTAACGGCTTCTTTAACGCCCCACTTAGTCCGTTTATAACGTGCTATGCGGCTCGCCAACGGCAACAAAGCAGCCTGCCGGCAAAGGCCTCTCTATAGCTGCCACAACAAACCCTGCCCACTTAGACGCAATCAAAAGCCTTAAACAGCGCACAAAACAAAACGCCGCATTGGAAAACCAATGCGGCGTTTTGTAAAACCATTGCATTCAAGATGCCGGGAATTAACCCTGACGCGCCTTGAAGCGCGGGTTCTTCTTATTGATGACGTATACGCGGCCACGGCGGCGCACGATACGGCAGCCTTTTTCCCGCAGTTTCGCGGATTTCAATGAGTTCCGGATCTTCATAATCTTAAACCTTAGAAACTTGGCCCCTTTGAGGAAGCCGGAAAATAGAAGTAGGACCAGCCCCTGTCAACACATAAAACAGGTTGCGGCGACACAATTTGGCATAAAACCCAATAAAGTCGCCTGCGGCAGTCAAAAACTTACCGGTCACCGGATTGTTGCGTAGAAGCGATAAAAGGCCAGCGACCCATTTTCAAGCATTTTTACGCGATTCATCCACATTTCCATCTCAGAAACCATATAATCCATCAAATCGGGGTCTAAACCACCCCTTTGCATATCTGATAAGATGGTCATCCACGCCATTTTGATGTGCGACAGATGCGTTTCCGACTCATCTTTGGCAATGCGGATATCGAATTTAAGCGCGCCCAATTTCTTTTTGTATTCTTGGGCCGTCCACGGAAACAGCTCTTCTTCTTCCAACTTCGCCCATCGACCAAGCTCGGCCTCATCAAGATCACGGGTCAGGACATAGTCGGTCAGCAATATCTGTCCGTGGTCACGCAATGTATCGGCAAGGGCCGCAAGAAACGCATCCTTTCCCGGGACTTTAAACATCTCGCCAAAGGAATAAACCACGTTGAAATAGGCTTTGCGAAGATCCGGCGCACTCGGATCAAAAACTTGGACCGGGACTTTTTTCTGGACCCCGGCTTGAACTGAACGCTCCATGCCCAGCAGCGCCAATTCACCGTCGCGTTCATAGGCCGTCACCCAAACGCCAAGCCGATCCGCCAAGATACGCGCCACCCCACCAAGCTTCGCACCAATCTCCAAACAGCTTAGTGTTTCATCAAGTGCTAGTGGCTTTGCCAGCTCAAGGGCGTATTCATGACCCCCAGGGATCATGATGCCGTGATCAAACAGCTTGTCATAAAGCCGAATGCGTTCGGGCGGCCAGCGGCCGATTTCTTCATCAAGATCAAGCTCAGAAAGCTCAGGCTCGACCGGGCGGGCAAGAAAAATACGCATCTTGCGCAGCCAATCGGCATAGGCATCTATTTCAAGCTGAAGCAGATAATATTCAATCGGATCGTCATAGCCTTCCCATTTGGCACGCAAACGGGTGCCAAGGCTAAGGTAATGCCCCGGCGGCATCTGGAACTCGGACGCATTGTCTTCTTGCGACACATCATCGTCTTGATCGACATTGCGTTGCCAAAACTTCAGCTTCAATGTGGCTACCTGTTTGTTCCGAAGATGTTTAACTTTGATTCTTGCAAAATATGGCAATTCGGCAAAAGTGACAACGTGTTAAGATTTCAATCATATGATTGCGCTGACAAAGCGACTTTTAAAAACCGATTGCAACGAATGCTCCCGCGCAGGGAAGCCACGCCAGACAGGAACTTTCTTTCGCCATGAATCAGGATCGCCTGGGCATTTATTATCGCATGCTAAACATTGCGCCCGGTGCGAGTGCAAAGGAAATCAAGCTTGCCTATCGCAAACTGGCGTTCGAATACCATCCTGACCGCAACACAGACGCGGATTCGGAAGAAAAATTCAAAGACATCACCGAAGCATACGAAATCCTGATCGGCGAACGCAAAGCCCCACCACAGGCCAGCAACGGCGCCAACGGCCAAGGGCGCAACACCAACGGCAAACCATCAGGCACATCCGCCTATGGCCCCAACGCCGCCGGGCCGGGCAACGCGCATAAGACGCGACAAGGATTTGCCGGCTCGGGCCGCAAGGAACAGCAACCGCCGCCCGGTAAGAATGATAAATATGCCCGCGCCAATCAGGCGTACCGTGAACAGCAGGCAAAAGCCAGCGCCCGCAAAAGCAACATTCACCCCGGTGCGCGGCGCCACAAAAACAAAAAACCGACCAGCAACACAGCGGGTTTAATCCAATGCGCGGTAACAGGAGTCGTATCTGCGCAGCCGCGCTTGGTTGAATTCAAGATCGTGCGTGGTTTTTTCAATAGCATGCGCACAGAAACCGTTTCCGCCTATCTTGCCCCAAAGGGTGCAAGACGCATGGCGCTTAAGGCCAGTTTTAAAACATGGCTGCGCGGTTTTTGGGGCTGGCGCAGTTTTGTGCCAGCATGGCGCGCCATCCTTGGCAACATGCGCGGCGGCACCTTCCCGGCCGAAGGCAATGCCAAGCTTCTTTTTGCCCAAGCCACCGCATTTGAACGGTCGGGCAACCGGCCGCTTGCGCGTGCGGTGTTGCTTCAGGCGCGTGATTTTATCGGCACAAACAGATCCGCCTTGGCCGAACAAATCCGCACCAGCATTCGCCGCCTAGAAGACGGACAACCAGCCCGGCGCGTGCGCGATGAATGGAAACAGGTTGGCACATTGGTCGCCCTCCTCCATCTAAGTCCGCTTTTTGTACTGATATTCGCGCTATTGATCGCCTTTGGCCCCGGGCAAGGTTTCCTGACCCACGACCTGCCGACAATGGTCGCGGAAAAAAGCACCGCGATCACCCGCCAAGTCGCCCAAATGATCGGCGAAGACCGCGATCCATATTATGTCGACCGTGATTTGCTAAACATGCGCGAAGGGGCTGGCGTAAACACCAAGGTCATTCGCCGTCTTGCCCGGTTCGAAACGGTTTATGTTTCTGGCGACAGCGAAGGCATCTGGGTTGAGATCAATACATCGATTGGTGAAACCGGCTTTGTAAACCTTGATGCCCTTGTGCCCGGCAATGGTGCCGATGCACGGGATACATGGTGCAGCCAAAACAATTGCGACTGACCACCAAAGGCAGTCAGTCGCATTGATAAAAGCCATCTCTGTAGTGTGCGTTTGCTCCCGAAAGGCGATTACGCCTTGGTCGGGATCGCTTTCAATGCCGCCAACAGGTAATCCCAGAAACGGCTAACACTTGGCACATGGACACATTCATCCGGGCTGTGCGCACGTTTAATGGTCGGACCAAACGAAACCATATCCCAATGTGGATATTTCGATCCCAGAACGCCGCATTCCAAACCAGCATGGATCACACGAATTTCAGGATCCTTGCCAAACATGTCGCGATGCACGGCCATCATCAGTTTAACCGCTTCGCTATCTGCGTTTGGTTTCCACCCCGGATAGGCATCGCCCCATTTGACCGTCGCACCGATATTTTCAAAAACAGCGGTCGCGGCTTCGCGGATTGAATCACGTGCCGAATTGATCGAACTGCGTGCCGACAGGGTCACTTCTGCTTTGCCATCAGAAAGTTTAATGATCGCCAAATTGATCGAGGTTTCAACAACCCCTTCAACACTTGTGCTCATGGCCTGAACGCCATTGGGCACGCCAACACAGGCATTGTTGAATTTTTGCGAGTCAGCAGTACTCATCGCCTTTTTAGGAAGATCACCGTCTTTGGCGGCGATGGCAAATTTCGGCTCAATCGCGCCAATTTCGTCTTTGACCTCTTCGCCAAATTCCGCCAGTGCGGTATTAAATGCAGACGCCTGATCGGCTGGCAAAACAACAGATGCAAACGATTCACGCGGGATGGCATTGCGCGCCGTGCCGGCATTGATCGATACAATGCGTGCACCAAAATCGCGGATCGCGCGGCGCAGGAAACGCGACATCAGCTTGTTGGCATTGCCCAGACCAAGAATGATATCAATCCCCGAATGCCCGCCTTTAAGGCCGGTCAACGCGATGTCACGGGCAACAAAGTCACCATCAACGGCTTCTGGTTGATACTCAAAATGGGCAACAAGGTCACCACCGCCGGCACAGCCAACGCAAAGTTCATACTCGTCTTCAGTATCAAGGTTCAAAAGGATTTCACCCTGAAGACGGCCCGGTTCAAGGTTCATCGCCCCGGTAAGGCCGCGTTCCTCATCCACGGTGAACAGAAGTTCCAGCGGGCCGTGCTCAAGACCGTCTTCGGTCATAAAGCCCATCATGGCCGCGGCACCAATGCCGTTATCCGCGCCAAGGGTGGTGTTGTCTGCGGTGATCCATTCCCCGTCCATTACCATGCGGATTGGATCGGTATCAAAATTATGGGTCGAACCGGAATTGGCCTGGGTCACCATATCAACATGGGCCTGCAGGATAACCATTTTGCGGTCTTCATAGCCCGGGGTCGCCGGAACCGTAATGACAAGGTTGCTGCCGCTATCGCGGAAATGCGCAAACCCTTTGGCATCTGCCATTTTTTCAAGAAGCTGTAAAACGGCTTCTTCTTTGTTCGATGGACGTGGGGTATCGCAAAGCTTTTGGAAATTCTCCCAAATCGCGACCGGCGCAATTTTGCTGATCTCGTTCACGGTGGCGCTCTCCTGTATGTTTATTGCCCTATGGGTTTCGCGGGTTCGTCCCGTTAATTACCCTATCGAGGCAATAATTTAAAGTGCGCGCAAGGGTTTCTGCGCAATTTCACCCCAAACACTGCCGTCGCACCAGCCGCCAAACTAATCAATCCCGACAATTTCACTGCGCCGCTGAAACAACATCACGTCGCGCCATTGCCCTGCCATCGGCCCATACCCCATGTGCCCCAATCGGCGCTTGCGCCCGACAAGCTCAAAACCGTGTTTTTCATGAAGCGCAATACTTGCTTGATTCTCGGGGAAAATCCCGGCCTCTAACGACCAAAAGCCATGTTTTTCACTTTCGGCGATTAAACGGCGAAGCAACATGCTGCCCACACCCTGCCCGTGACAATCGGGGTCGACATAAACCGATATCTCGGCAACCCCTTGATAAACACAGCGCCCGGAAACACCCGAAAGACCAGCCCAACCACATATCTGCCCATCGGGTTCACTGGCGACCAAACGACAAATATCCAGATGGCCCTGATCCCAATCGGACCAATGACCTGCGTTTTCCTGAAAGGATGCGTGCCCCGATTGCAATCCACGCCGATAAATATCGACAACGCCATTGCCATCAGAAGATGTCATCGCCCGAATATCCATAGGAAAAGCTCCTGCTTTGCATGCACACGGCTTGCAACAGATTACAGAAAATTCAACGCCATGGAGAGATTAAAGATCAGGAGGACCGACTACTCAAAGGTTTCGCGCCTTCCGAGTCCATCATTTTGAATTTGATTTGATTACGACCGGCTTGTTTGGCCGCATACATGGCTCGGTCCGCAACACGCATCGCTTCGGCAAGTTCAATGGATTTCTTCCGCCCTTCCCCGCCAACAGTCACACCGAAACTGGCGGTGACTTTTGCAACGGTGCTGCCATCCTTATCGACGGGCACTTCAACATCGCGGATCAGGCTGGCCAGTCTTTCTGCAATGCGTTTGGTTACCGCGACTGTGGCCGATGGCAACAAAACGGCAAACTCTTCACCGCCTAACCGCACAACAAGGTCATCATCACGCAGCGCTTGGCGCAACACTTCTGCCACCTTTTCAAGGACACGGTCACCGATCGCGTGACCATAGGTGTCATTGGTCTGCTTAAAGAAATCCAGATCCAGAACAATCAGGCCAAAGACCCAGCTTTTATCTTTCAGATGTCGAATTTCGCGCAGGCGGCTGACCGCACTTTCAAACCCGCGCCGATTTAGCGTCC
The DNA here is from genome assembly GCF_011806425.1 of Thalassospira lucentensis. Lineage (GTDB taxonomy): Bacteria > Pseudomonadota > Alphaproteobacteria > Rhodospirillales > Thalassospiraceae > Thalassospira > Thalassospira lucentensis_B. Next base: position 656,138 of record NZ_JAATOV010000003.1, read on the forward strand.
GGGTCAGTGGATCTGTTGACGCCAGGGTATCAAGGAATTCTTCCTTGCGCTTGTGATCGGTAATATCGGTGGCGGAAATCATCACACCGCCGCCTTCCATCATGTTCATGCGAACGTCGGCCAGACGCCCCGATGGCGTATCCATTTCATCAATTGTCGCGTGCCCATGCCCATTTTCCTTCAAATGCGCATAACAATCACGCAACGCCGCGATTTCAAAGGATGGCGAGGCATCTTCGGGATTGCCATTCGTACCAAACAGGCGGGAAAATTCATGATTATAGTGAATAACGTCGAGCTTGTTATCAAGCATCGCCACCGCCGACGGCACCATCCGAATGACTTCGGTTACGGCTTCTTCGAGCCCGGCCTTGGCGCGCACCAAGGCGTCATGCATTTCGACTTCTTCACGAACATCATGTGCCGTGGTTAAAATGGCAGGCTTGCCATCATGCCATAAAATACGTTCATCGGTCAGATCGCGCCAAACCGAAGTTCCATCATCAAGAATATCTTCGACGCGATGCCGTTCACCGTGTATTTCACCGCTTAAAATCGCTGCAACGTGTTTGGTTGCGCGTTCTTGATACCGCTTTGGCACAAACCGAAGCACGTTGGGATTTGCCATGAATTCACTGGCATTTTCGGCCCCCATAAGGCGGGCGAATGCTTCGTTTACATAAAGGGCTGTCATGTTGCGGTGAACCATCACCCCGATGAAAGACCGGCCCAACATATGGTCGACCTGCATCGCGGTCGTGCCGTTATCAATCATCTGTGCTGTGGTCAGGACGGCACTGCTGTCTTGCCATTCAACGGTTTCATCGCTGATTTCCATCCAGACGGGTGATCCATCCACCCGAAGGTTGTAAACCTTTTTCCAACCGTGAAAGCCGCTGCTATGCTGATAGGTATCTACAAGCTTTACGGCTTCGTAATGAAAGCTGGGCGGGATATATTGGCGCATATCCGGTGATGCCATGAAATCTTTGACATCCCGACGGCCAACCATCTTGGCATAGGCATCGTTCACATACACGGCCTTAAGGTCCTTATGTACAACAACCCCTACCCGTGAACGCCCATAAAGACGTGCGATCTCAGTTGGCTCAAATCGCATCAACGCCCAAAATCCCCCATGCGTTTCCCGGTACTTCGTACAGAATTGTCACTATTAGTCCGGGCAAAGACGCGGGACCATAGACCAAAACCAAAGACGTTCTATGTGGTTAAATCAATCTACACATTGCATTGCGATATAATTGGTTCAAATGTTACCGCATCTAACGCCAAATCACCTGCAACATATCGAGCTTACCATACAAATGGATAATAAATGCTTTAAGTCGAATATTCCAGCGAGTTTTCCGCCCCAAGCCCTAACCATCCCAATTAAAATTTTGCGCAAACACGACAATGGATACAGATAAAATGAGCCCTAAAAAATACGAAATTCTTGAAAAAAAACCGCGGTTGGGATGGCTATTTCAAAATGGATGTTTATCGCCTGCGTCACGAAACGTTTGATGGCGGCGAAAGTGCGGTTCTTCAGCGCGAAGTTCTTGAACGCGGGCATGCGGTTGCGGTCCTTCCCTATGACCCGGTGCGTGATGAGGTTGTCCTGATTGAGCAATTTCGCCCCGGCGCAATATCGGTAAACCAGCAAGATGACGACATGCCATTATGGTTAAATGAAATCGTCGCCGGGATCATTGAAGTTGGCGAAAATGCAACCGACGTCGCCCATCGCGAAACCATGGAAGAATCCGGCTGTAAGATCATCGGGCCACTAGAATACATATCGCGATATTATGTCACGCCGGGCTGCTCAAGCGAGACCGTGACCCTTTATTACGGGCGTGTCGACACCACCAATATTGGTGGCATCCACGGTGTAAAGGATGAAGGCGAAGATATCCGTGTTTACAAAGTTTCGGCCAAAGAATGCTTTGCCATGTTGCAAAATGGACAACTCTGTAATGCAACGGCGACAATTGCGGTTCAGTGGCTGATGCTTAATCGCGACCGCCTGCGCACGGAAACCGGCGTTTCCGGCGACTAATGCAAAACTGCCTTCGCCGATTAATCAACACTTAATTCGTGTTGTATGACGCAATCCATCTTGACTTTTGTGTATAAACCACCCAATCAACAGGTCATCAAGTTTTCACCCCAACTATGTTTGGAGTCTGTCATGGACATTCGCAATGGCACCATCGAAGCCATTGGCCGCACCCCACTTGTGAAACTGAAAAAGGTCTCCGAGTTGACGGGCTGCACCATTCTGGGCAAAGCGGAATACGCCAATCCGGGCGGATCGGTTAAAGACCGTGCTGCGCTTGCCATCATCCGCGACGCCGAGGCACGCGGACTTTTGAAACCAGGCGGCGTCATCGTCGAAGGTACGGCTGGCAACACCGGCATCGGCTTGGCCGTTGTTGGCAATGCGCTTGGCTATCGCACCGTTATCGTGATCCCGGAAACCCAAAGCCAGGAAAAGAAAGACCTTCTGCGTCTTTTGGGTGCGGACCTTCGCGAAGTGCCTGCTGTCCCCTACCGCGATGAAAACAACTACGTTCACGTATCGCGCCGACTGGCCGAGGAATTGGCAAAAACCGAACCCAATGGCGCAATCTGGGCGAACCAGTTTGACAACATTGCCAACCGTCAGGGCCATATCGACACCACCGCGCCTGAAATCTGGGAACAGACCGATGGCAAGGTTGATGGATTTATCTGTGCTGTTGGCACAGGGGGTACACTTGCCGGTGTGTCGCTTGGCCTGAAAGACCGAAACAAAGACATCCAGATCGGCCTTGCTGATCCGATGGGGGCCGCCCTTTATAGCCACTATAAATTTGGCGAACTGAAATCCGAAGGAAGCTCAATCTCCGAAGGCATCGGTCAAGGGCGCATCACTGCCAATCTTGAAGGGGTCGAAATTGATCACCCGTTCCAGATCAGCGATGACGAAATGCTGCCCATCGTCTTTGACCTGTTAAAGGAAGAAGGCCTGTGCATGGGCGGCTCCACCGGGATCAACATTGCCGGTGCTGTGCGTCTTGCCCGCGAACTTGGGCCAGGTAAAACCATCGTCACCATTCTCTGTGACCTTGGTTCGCGCTACCAGAGCAAGCTTTGGAACCCGGAATTCCTCAAAGAAAAAGGTCTTCCGACCCCAAGCTGGCTTTAAACGCACGCCCCAGCGATCAAAATTGAAAACCCCCGACCTGCAAAAGGCCGGGGGTTTTGTTTTATCGCACGAAACACGTTTATAGCCCTGCCCGGTTGGGCAATTCGTCACATCTGGGTCTAGGATGCCTTGGCCAAGCTATCCTGTGCTTTGTGTCGCGCCTGGGTTGCCATCCGCCACAAATACAAACCGCACAACAGCGCCCCAACCAACATCGCACCCGCAAATGCCGCAACTGCGTTCCATCCACCGTGCGCCCAGAACCAACCACCGACTGATCCCATGATGCTTGATCCCAAATAATACGCCAGAAGATACAATGACGACGCATGGCCCTTGGACGTTTCGGCAAGGCGCCCCACCCAGCCACTGGCGATAGAGTGCGCGACAAAAAAACCGCTGGTCAAAACGACAATCCCGCCAATGATCCCCGGCAGGCTTTCCAGCAATGTCATACCGACACCAGCACCGGCCAACAGCACCCCAAACACCAAGACCGGTCCACGTCCCAGCTTGTCTGATAAGGCGCCTGCAATGGATGACGTGACCGATCCACATAAATAGACGACAAAAATCAAACCGATTTGACTTTGACTAAGCTCATAGGGTGCATCGGATAATCGAAAACCGACATAGTTAAAGATCGTCACAAAGCAGCCCATGGCAAACGCGCCGATCAAAAACACAAACGGCAAACCCGCATGGGTTAAATGCCCGGCCCACGCCCGCATATGGTAACCCACCTGAAAACCGGGACGCCGGACGAAATTGCGCGAAGCAGGAAGCAAAATCGCAAAACCAAGCGCCGCCAAAAGGCCAAGCGCGCCCATCGCCCCCAACGCCATATGCCAGCCCAAAAGATCGGTTAGGAACCCAATCACCACGCGCCCGCTTAATCCGCCAATCGCCGTGCCGCTGATGTAAATCCCCATGGCCATGCCAAGCCCCTTGGGATCAATTTCTTCGGCCAGATACGCCATCGCAACCGCGGGCACACCGCCCAGCATTAATCCTTCCAGTGCGCGCACAACCAAAAACGCATGCCAGTCTGATAATAAGGGCGCGATCAGATTTAAAACCGACGCCACACACATTGAAATCAGCATCAGCTTCTTACGCCCGGTCGCCTCGGACACGGCACCGGCCAGCAAGATCGCAAAGGCCAAAAACCCGGTCGTCAGCGAAAGCGCGAGCGAGCTTTCCGCCGGCCCCACCGCAAAGTGACGGGCCAATTCCGGCAACAAGGGTTGCACACAGTAAATCAGCGAAAAGGTCGCATACCCGGCCAAGAAAAGCGCCACACTGATCCGGCGAAACGCCGCCGAACCGGGCTGTATCCAAACCGGGTCCGCAGACGCACGCGCACTGGTGTCACCACCTGCCTCACCCTCACCTGTTTGCGAGGATATTGCACTTGGCCCGACCGCGTCATTATGGGTATCGGCACCGCCGCCAGCTTGCAGCTTATCGCGATCTTGGGAGTTCCCCGGAAATGCAGGCATTTATCATCTCATTTAGAATGATGCGTAGAATGGCGCTTATGGTTGCAGTTCACGCCCCATCCGTCCAATATATGATACAATCAATCTTGATATGTTTTGGATATAACCACCATGGAACTGCGCCATATCCGTTATTTCTTGGCGGTCGCCCGCGAAGGAAACTTTACCCGTGCGGCGGCAAAAATCGGCATTGGGCAACCCCCGCTTAGTCAACAAATCCGCGACCTTGAAGCCGAAATCGGTACCGCCGTTTTTCACCGCGTTCCACACGGGGCAGAACTGACTGAGGCCGGGTCAGCCTTTTACGACATCGTCGCACAGTTCCCCGACCTTGCCGAACGCGCCATCAGGGCCGCCCAACGTGCCGGACGTGGCGAAGTTGGATCGCTGCGGGTTGGTTTTACCGCATCCGCCGCATTTAGCCCGTCTGTCCCGCGCATTTTCCGTGATTTTCGCCGTGCCTTTCCCGGCGTGGAAATGACCCTGGAAGAAGCCAACTCAGCACAGCTTGTTACCGGCTTAAAAGACGAACGCCTTGATGCGGTATTTCTGCGTCAAGACGCGATTGCAGGCGATGGTATTCGGCTTCATGTCATTTCAGCAGAACCGATGGTCTTGGTTCTGCCCGCGGGGCATCCCGCCGCGCAAAAGCAAAAGGTTGCCCTTTCGGAACTGGCAGAAGAATCCCTCATCCTGACCCCACGGGCCGTGGGCCCGACCCATTTTGACAAGGTCGTGACTGCCTGTCGCACCGCCGGATTTGAACCCAACCTCGGCCAATCAGCCCCCCAGCTTGGCTCGGTGATTAATTTCGTTGCGGCCGAACTTGGCTTTTCATTGGTCCCCAAACCCATGACACAGCTTCAGGCCAACGGGGTCGCCTACCGCGAAATTGATGGTGCGGTGCCAATTGCCCAATTATCCTTGGCCTATCGCAGTAATGATATCTCAATCGCACTTCGCAATTTTGTCAGCCGCACATTGGCTGCACATCGCGATATGGCCCCCATCGCGTAGGAATAAATCAGAAAATCAATGGCTTGCTGCGCAATCATCGGAACCGGGACTGGCGGCAAGACGATTTCACGCTAAATTAGGTGCAATTGTCGAAATTGGGCGCGCCGGTTCATCGGACTTGATTGCGCGCCAAACCGAAAGTCTGTCGAATGGTAAGATATTCCCTTCTTGATCTATGCCCCGTCAATACCGGTGAGCATCCCAGTGATGCATTGCGTAATACGCTGACACTTGCCCAGCATGCCGAAAAACTCGGCTATCATCGCTACTGGCTGGCCGAACATCACAATATGCCCGGCATTGCCAGTGCGGCCACCTCGGTCGTGATTGCGCATGTGGCAGCGGGCACGAAAACCATCCGCGTTGGTTCGGGTGGCGTAATGCTGCCAAACCATGCGCCGCTGGTGATTGCCGAGCAATTTGGAACCCTTGATGCCCTACACCCCGGTCGCATTGACCTTGGCATTGGCCGCGCACCGGGCACAGACCAACGCACCGCCGCCGCCCTTCGCCGCGACATGCATGGCTCAGAAGACCGCTTTATTCAGGACGTCCTTCAAGTACAGGCCTTCTTGGCCCCGCTCGAAGGCAATCCGCCGATCCGTGCGGTCCCGGGATATGGGTCCCAAGTACCGATGTGGCTTTTGGGCAGCAGCCTGTTTTCGGCGGATCTTGCCGCGCGCCTTGGCCTGCCCTTTGCCTTTGCATCGCACTTTGCACCAGACATGCTGATGGATGCACTGTCGCTGTATCGTCATCGCTTTGAACCGAGTGACCAGCTTGATAAACCCTATGCGATCGCTGCGATGGGGTTCTTTGGTGCTGATACCGACGAGGAAGGCGAATATCTGGCAACCTCGATGCAGCAGCAGTTCTTAAACCTGCGCCGTGGTACGCCGGGACAGTTGCCCGAACCGGTCAAGGATATGGACACCATCTGGAACCGGGTCGAAAAGGCCGGTGTTGATCATGCCATGCGCTATGCCGCGATTGGCGGGCGCGACACGGTACGCAAAAAACTGCGTGAATTCCTGTACATGACAAATGTTGATGAAGTCATGGTCACGGCCAACATTTTTGATCAAACCGCACGGCTTAAATCGTTTGGCATCGCAGCCGAACTGATCAAAGAACTTAACGGCGAAGAAACCAAACAAAACTGCGCGTAACCCAACGCGCAATCCTGTTCTTAGCTGTCAAAACATCATGCCGGGCTCAGTTTGAGTCCGGCATTTGTATTTCATCATACGAAATACCAACAGCACGCGACTTGCACTTAATTGCCGGCTCGGACAGTATGCTTATCCCGTCGACTGTCCGACGATAAACAACCATGTTTCAAACGGTTATGGTGCGCCCCACATGACTGAGTTTTTGTTGGCGGCAGCGCCGATTGCGACCATCCTATTCCTTATGATCAAAGCCAATTGGGGGGCCGCACGTGCCGGTGCTGCCGCATGGTTCGTCACCGCCCTAATTGCTGTTTTCTATTTCGGCGCTCCGACGCAAATGCTGATCATCGCCCAGGCCAAGGGCGTGATGCTGGCCCTTTATATTCTTTATATCGTTTGGGCCGCCCTGATCCTGTATTTTGCGGCAGACGAAGCCGGTGCGATTAAAACCATCGGCCGCGCCATTCGGTCCTTAACCGATGATCGCCCGATGCAATTGCTGATCTTGGGCTATGTCTTTGCCACCTTTTTGCAAGGTGTGGCTGGCTTTGGCGTGCCGATTGCCGTGGTCGCCCCGCTTTTGCTGGGAATGGGGTTCTCGCCGGTGTTGGCGGTTGCCGCCCCGATGATCGGGCATAGTTGGTCGGTCCTGTTTGGGAATATGGCCACCTCGTTTGAGGCGCTTATTGGTGTCACCGGCATTCCTGGTGCTGATCTTACCCATGATGCCGCCATTCTTTTGGGGCTGTCGGGGATGCTATGTGGCGCGGCGGTTCTGTGGCTGGATGGCGGTTTTCGCACCATTCGCCGCCGGATCATTCCCCTGCTGCTGATTTCTGGCACCATGGGAATCACGCAATATGTCATGGCCAATTACGGCGTTTGGACATTGGGCGGGCTGACCGCCGGGATTGCCGGGCTTGCGATGTCGATCCTTGTCACCCGGTTCTGGAAACCCCATCCTGATGACGTTGCCGAACAGGTCGAGGAAGATGATCAACCGATGCCCCTGATCGAGGCGCTTACGCCTTATCTGGTGTTTATCGTTTTGGTCGGCTGCGCGACCTTTATTCCAGCCGTCGAAACCTTTTTGGGCAGCATCCGCTTTACACTTGATTTCCCGGCCACCAGCACATCGCTTGGCTGGCAGGTTGACGCCGAAAGTGCCAAGGCGATTGCCATTTTCGGCCATCCGGGCGCCCTGCTTTTATATACCTCGGCAATCAGCTTTACCTTCTTTAAGCTCCGTGGGCATTACGCCGACGGGATTGGCAAACGCATCTGGCAACGCACGCTTAAAAGCGGGCTTCCAACCAGCATTGGCATGGTTCCGGTAATTGGTCTTGCGATCATTATGGACCACGCGGGCATGACCTATGCCCTGGCCGAAGGCGGTGCGGCGCTGTTTTCTGGCGCCTTTGCCATTGCCTATCCGATCATTGCCCCGGTCGTTGGTGCATTGGGCGCCTTCATGACCGGTAGCACGAACAACTCCAACGTTGTCTTTGGCATGTTCCAACGCCACACCGCCGAACTTGCGGGAATTTCAACCTCGCTGGTTTTGGGCGCACAGGCCGCGGGTGCGTCCCTTGGCAGCATGCTGGCCCCTTCGAAAATCCTTGTCGGTTGTTCCACGGTTGGGCTGTCAGGCAAGGAAGGCCCGGTATTATCGGTTGTCCTTAAAACGGGTGTGATCCTGACCTTACTTTGCGGTTTCATTGCCCTTGGTATGTTGTTGATTTCTATGAATTCGATAGGGGCCTAAGATGAAAAACAAACTGTTTAATCCGGTCTTTTTGTTTCTGGCATCCCTGATCCTGCCAATCGCCGCCTTCGAGGCCATGATGGTCAACAGCACCATGGTTGCAGACATCCTGCTTGGCGCGTTTGCCTGTATCTTGGTGCTGATTATTCTGCGCAAATAAAAAGCCCGCCGGGATATGCATCCGGACGGGCATCAGTATAGCGACAAGCCCAAAAGCGGGCTAATTGGCACGACAGTCAAACTAGGGCCTAAACGTCGCCAGTTTGACGCCAAAGCCAATAAACACCGCCCCGGTTACGGCCTTTAAACTGCGCTGGAACCGGCCACTCGTGGCATAGCGGGTTAAGCGTGCGAGCAACATGACCATCGCCGCAAACCATACCGCATTGATCAACGCATGCAGACAAACCAGCATGAACGCAGCACCAACAGCCCCCTCGCCCGCCGGAATAAATTGCGGGAACGCCGCCAGATAAAAAATCGAAACCTTTGGGTTCAGCGCATTGGTCAGGAAACCTTCGCCGTAAGCCGCCATTAAGGTCCGGCGTTGTTTGGCCGGGCTAACATCGGCGACCTTGGCAACACCGCGCCACGCATCGCGCAGCGCCTTAAACCCGACCCAGCATAAATAGGCCGCCCCCAACAGCTTAACCACCAAAAACGCCTGTGCTGATTGCACCAAAATGACCGAGATGCCCAAAATCGACAGCGTCCCATGCAGGTAAAACGCCGTCACAAATCCCGCAACATTGGCAACCCCGGCCGCGCGCCCCGATGTCGGCACGGTTTTGGCAATCAAGACACCATTCGGACCGGGCGACATCACCAATAGCGACGCGACAAGTGCGAAACTTAAAACCTGTGTCCAATCCATTAAATGATCCCCTGATGATGACGGCGCATAAAAAATTATAGAACGGATCGGAAAACCGGCAAGGCAAGAATTGTCACCATACATTGATATGGCATTCACCTTTCCCGCCTTTGGATAATGATAACTTTTGGGAAAATGATAAAGAATACCTTTTGTTAGCACGCGTCTTTGTCGGTAACTTTTTCACAACAAAACAAAGACATGACAAACAGTCATGCCTAAGCGGGACACTGTCATTCCCACATATTTGCACCTTTGATGCACCGCGATGCTGTGGCTTATTGCCGCGGCATAATGATGCCTGATGACCAGATTTTGTGATGCGAGTGAAAAAGAACACCCTGATTGGATTGCTGTTTGCTTCAACGGTTTTGGCGGCGTCTGGCGCCAATGCCGACACCGTGCGAACCCTCGACAAATGGGGCCCGCATATTGATCTGGAAGGCAAGGCAGGAACAGACCGAAACCTTGGCGAGGCGGACTTGTTTATCCCGCTTTGGCAAGACGACAACACGCTGAGCTTTGGCAGTATCCGCGCACGCATGGATGACAATAACAGCCACGAAGGCAATTTTGGCCTTGGCATCCGTCAGATGCTTGATACGGGATGGAATATCGGTGGTTACGGTTATTTTGACCGCCGCCACAGCCCATATGGCAACAAATTCAATCAACTCACCTTTGGCGCCGAAGCACTTTCTGTTGATTGGGATTTCCGCGCCAATGCCTATGTGCCAATTGGCACCACGCAATATATGGAAGACAGTCTAAGCACTGTCGATGTTAGTGGCGCCACATTGATGTATAGCCAGGGTGAAGAACGCGCTTTGCGGGGTTTTGATGCGGAAATTGGCTGGCGCATTCCATTATTTGAGCCGGATGCCGGGCAGCAGCTTCGCGCTTATGCCGGTGGGTATCGCTTTACCGAGAAAAAGGTTGATACCATTCAAGGACCACGCGGACGACTGGACCTGACCTTTGATAAAGTTCCGTTCTTATGGGAAGGATCGCGCTTTTCATTGGGGGCTGAAATTCAGCATGACAATCCGCGCGGCACAAAGGGTTTTGCCAGCTTCCGGCTTCGTATCCCACTACAAAATTTTGGCGATGCCCCAAAACCACGTTTAACCGCGATGGAACGGCGAATGACCGCCCCCATCATCCGCGACATCGATGTCGTCAGTCAGGCAGGACAGTTTTCGGCCCCAACTGAAATTACCCAGACAGCGGACGGAAAAACGATCACGCTTTTGAACAGCAACGCAATATCGGCAGCCGATTTTTCCACCGCCATTGCCAATGCAGGTACCAATTCCACCGTGATCCTAAACGGCAACTACACAAATGTTGCGTCCGTCACAACCGTTCAGGATGGGCAAACAATTGTCGGGGGTGGCGCACTTAACATCAAAACCCCAACCGGACGGTCGGTTACGGTCGCCATTCCAGATGCACCCATCTCTGGTGAAGGACAAGTCGCTGGGGGTGGTGCCAGTCGTTTCTTTGATATGGCTGATAACAGCAGCCTGATTGGCATCACCGCAAACCTCACAAAGGGAGAAAGCACAGCCATCGCCAAAATCGATGGAAAGCACAATGTCACAATTGAAAACAACGATATTTCCGTTGTGGCCAACGGCAGCACTGCTCAGCTCTTATCTATTAGGGGCAGCAACAATTCAAACATCCGCATCAATGACAACACGGTTTCCATAACCGGTAAAGCTGGCACCAAAAAATATATCGTACTTGCCGGCAGCGTCGTGATCACCAATCTGTCGGGTGGCGGCAATACATCGAACATCACAACATGTTCGACGGGTATGAGTGGTTACACCATTACCGGAACGGTCACGACAAGCGGCACAACCTGCCCCTAACCTCGCATCGTATCGCATACCTTGATGACATCAGCTTTCGCTTGAATGTTCCTATTTTGTTCTTTAATGTACACGTATGAAGAACAACATCTCGCACACTGTTGCCTGCCCGCAAAGGGCGGGATTTGATGATGGATGGTCAACCACGCCACACGACCAAAGCATCCTGCCCGCCCGCAGCCAAAAGGGGCGCGGTGCCGTATCGAATATTGACGGTCGTTTTGAACGTCACATTCATCAAGAAGTCGATGATGGTTGGCTGGGGCAATTGATGGAAGATGCCCCACCGCGCACGAAAACCACCCTTGGTATTGATGGCGCGCGCAGTGTGATTACCCGCAATCAAAGCCCTGATGTGCCATTTGATCGATCAATCAACCCCTATCGCGGGTGTGAACATGGTTGCGTTTATTGCTTTGCCCGGCCAAGCCACGCCTATCTCGGCCTCTCGCCGGGGCTTGATTTTGAAACCAAGCTTTTCTGGAAACCCGATGCGCCGACCCTTTTGCGCAAACAGCTTTCCGCGCGGTCCTATTCCCCGGCCCCGATTGTCATTGGTACCAACACCGATCCTTATCAGCCGGTTGACCGCGATAAACAGCTGACCCGATCCATCATCAAGGTTCTGTCAGACTGCCAGCACCCCTTTTCGCTGATTACGAAAAATGGGCTTGTCGCGCGCGACATTGATCTGATTGCACCCATGGCGGCGAATAACCGCGCATCGGTCGCCGTGTCTGTCACCAGCCTGGATCACCGATTATCGAACCTGCTGGAACCGCGTGCATCGGCCCCACACCGGCGTCTTGATGCCATTCGCAAGCTATCTGATGCGGGCATTCCCGTAACCGTATTGTGCGCGCCAATCATTCCCGGCCTTAATGACACGGAAATCGAAAACATTGTGGCCGCCTGTGCGGATGCCGGGGCACGGTCAGTCGGCCATATCGTCCTGCGGCTGCCGCTTGAAATTGCCAATTTGTTTGAAGAATGGCTTGAAGCCCACTACCCAGACCGCAAGGCCAAAGTCATTTCGCTGATTAAGCAAATGCGTGGCGGTGATATCTACCAATCAGAATTTGGCACCCGCATGCGCGGTACCGGCCCGATTGCCGATTTAATCGCCACCCGATTTAAGGCCGCACGCAGAAAACATGGCCTCGACGGACGGTCGCTTAATCTTGATTGTACCGGCTTTAAACGGCCCAGTGCCGATGGGCAGATGTCACTATTTTAAACGTATCTGGCAACATCTGCCCGGCACATATAAAAACCGTTCAGCCCACACGCTGGATCGTTGCGCTACGACCTGCCCCCGCCGAAAGCCGCAGGATTTCACCGTCGTCGAACGCATAACTCAGCACATGATGTTCCGGATCACGGATTTGTTTTTCTTCGATCCAGACCGCGCCATGCCCAACAAGATCGCGGGCCTCTGTGCGTGTTTTGGCAAATCCCGCCATAACAATAAGCGATGCCACCTCGATCCCGCCTTCCAGGTCATCCGGGGCGAGTTCAAGGGCCGGGGTACGATCAGAAACAGAGATATGGGTCATTTCGGTTTTCCTTCGTGATAAGACCACCAAGGGCAACCGGGGATGAAAAACAAAAGGCCGCCCTGTGGCAGCCTGTTTTCATTTGATCAGATACAAATCAACACGCGCCGCCCTTATTTGGACGACGTAAAATAGGCATTAATATGAATCTTTGTGTTTTCCATGGCAAATTTTTAAGGCTGAAAAACGAAACGGTCAAGCGTCTTTTGCGCAATCGCTAGATTGTGACCGCAAACATAAAAAACCCGCCGGACGTAACCGACGGGTCAAAATATCTAAAATCAATCAAATGGATCAACTGACAACACGGTACCGCGCATGGGGTGCGCGATTGGCCAAAACCGCAAGATCAACCACATCGCTATCATTGTCCTGCGCGGTTTTCGGCTCGGCCGCCATATCGTTGCTGCATTTTGGCAGTGCCATCGCACGCGCGCCGTCAAAGAACCGTAAGCCGCGCTTTTCCATGACATACAAGGTTTCACCACCCCATGTCCCGGTCCAGACAAGACCAGTAAGGTCCTTCATTTCCTGTTCGATCCGGGTCGGTGAAATCGGCATACCAAGGCAGGTCGTCAAAAGAAATGAAAGCTCGGCTGCGGTCACCCCGTCTTCGCAGCATTCCTCGGCCAGAACCGACATGACCGCCATCGTCACAACACGAAGCGATACCTTGCCATTGTCCAAACCCGGAAAACGATTTTGTTTCAATTCAACAATGTCATTGGCGATACGATCAACATCCCCCCGGATGACATACCGCCCGCGCCAGACACGGCAGCTGGTTCTGACTTCCCACTCTCGCATTTTTAGGTCCCGCCCACTTTATTGTCCCTGTCAAAAACGATACATTATCCATACATATAGTCAAGTTACTTTTCGACTTTTTGTATCATTTTCGACATTCAGAACGAAACCACTGATATCCCGCCGACGAAACCACATAGCCGTCTTCGTTTTCGACCATCTCAAGATAGCCACGTGACAGTGCAGTATGGAAATCACGACTAAAATTGCGCGGCATGCGAAGGTGATCCTGACGGCGTAAAGCCCGTCGTATATCATCGCGCGTCACCATGTTGCGTGCATCGCGGTAATGCAGCCAAATCGCTGCAATCAAAATGGTTTCAGCAAAACCGCGCGGCTGTAACCGTGCCACCAAATCGCCAAGTGTCCCAACAAACCGCGTCAGGAACGTCCCCGGGTCCATCACCTCGCCCCCGGCCCCATAAGATTCTGGCGCAAAAGCAAGTAAACCGCCCTGAGACCGCGCATTCTCATGGGAAACGCCAGGCGCCGCCGATCCGCCCAGACGATCCGCAACAACATCCTCGTTGATCGGTGAAGCGGCCCCTGCGCGTCCAACACTTGCACCACCAACCGCCCTGTCATCCGCCCCATCAACAGACGTGCCAGTCAAACGGGCATCCGTTTTTGATCGCATATCGTGGGCATTGCTGGGCGATGGCGATGACGCCGTGGCATTATGGGAAATTCGGTCACCGCCAACCGGCAACGGCTGCCCAAACAAGGCGGCCATCACAACAGGCAGGCGCGCAGGCGGGATCGCACATTCTAGATCCACCGGCCCGAAGTCACCTTCGCCCGTCAGTTTTACGTGAATAAGTGCCGACACCTTGGGTCATACTCCTGATTTACGACCCTGACATATCATACATTATGTACGTATACAAACATCATTATTCATTTTTCGTAAATTATTATACACCCCTAATGCACGTGCCGGCTGCATATTTATCCTCGACAATCCACCCCACCCGACCGCACCATGACACCACCGAAAGCATCGCGGCGGCAAAATACAAACAAACATGACGGTCGTTGCGTCCAAGCCCCACCGGAGAAACACCAAAATGACACGCCTTTTGTTTCGTGAAGATGCCTACACCAAAAGCTGCACCGCCAAAGTAACAGCGATTTCCGATCGCGGGGTCGCACTGGATCAAACCGTTTTCTACGCCACATCCGGCGGGCAAGCGGGCGACATCGGCATCCTTAAAACCGCGTCAGGGTCAAGCATTCCCGTTGCCACCACGGTTAAGGACAAAGAAACCGGCACACATCTGCACATTATCGCCGATGGGCATGACCTGCCCGGCATTGGGGATGAGGTTGAGGCCATTATTGATTGGGATAACCGACATCGCTTGATGCGCTATCACACCTGCATGCATTTGCTATGCGCAACTATTGACGGCGATGTCACGGGCGGCAACATTGCCGCGCACAAGGCCCGGCTTGATTTCAATTTGCCTGATGCTGTACTCGACAAAGATGACATCACCGCGAAACTTAATGAACTGATTGCACGCAACGCCGATGTTTATGATGGCGAAATCAGCATCGCAGAGCTTAAAGCCAATCCCGAACTGGTGCGCACCATGTCCGTACAGCCGCCAATGGATGGCCATTCCATTCGTACCGTCACGATCGAGGGCATCGATTTCCAACCCTGCGGCGGAACGCACGTTAAAAACACGTCTGAAATCGGCCGCGTCACGGTGTCGAAAATCGAAAAGAAAGGCCGTCAAAATCGACGCATCAATATCGTTTTTGACGAATAAGCCCCACCATAACGCCACCGCACAGGCGCACCAAAAGTTGTAATTGCTTTGGGGCGCGATATTGCATGCCGGGCTTAAGCCCGCTACAAATTTAGTCAGGACGCATAGAAACAAAGATCCTCGGGCCCAACCGGGATCATGCAATACCCACCATTGCCAATCGGAGCTTGTCCATGAGTAACCCACTTTCCGACGCCCTGGTTTCCACCCAGTGGCTTGCGGATCACCTCGACGCACCGGATGTCCGCGTCGTTGACGCCAGCTATTATATGCCTGCCCAGAACAAAGACGCGCGCGAGATTTATGAAGCGCAGCATATTCCCGGCGCGGTCTTCTTTGATATTGATGACATCGCCGCTGACGACAGCGCGCCGCTGCCACACATGATGCCAGACGCCATCAAATTTTCCGCCAAGGTCCGTAAACTTGGTCTGGGCGACGGGGTTCGCATTGTTGTCTATTCCCAAACAGGATCAGCCATGGCCGCATGCCGTGCGTGGTGGATGCTTCGTCATTTCGGCCATCAGGACGTGGTCGTTCTTGATGGCGGTTTGCCCAAATGGCTTTCTGAGGGACATCCTGTGACCGATGCCCCCACCCCGCCGCGCGAACGTCATTTCACCGCGCGCGCCAACAGTTTCTTACTGCGCGAATATGATCAGATGCTGTCAAATGTCACGCGCAAGCGTGAACAGATTGTCGATGCCCGCGCGGCTGAACGTTTCCGTGGCGAAGTCGATGATCCATGGGGCAAAACCGGCCATATGCCAGGTGCGTTTAACGTGCCATTTGACCAACTGCTGAATGCCGACGGCACCTTCAAGGATGCCGATGAAATCAGCGCTGCCTTCAAAGAAGCCGGCGTTGACCTTGATCGCCCTGTGGTCGCCACTTGCGGATCGGGGGTTACGGCCTGCGTTTTGGCAATGGGTGCTTATATCACCGGGCATAAACAAGTCGCCGTCTTTGATGGCTCATGGGCGCAGTGGGCTTCGACCGAAGACAGCCCAGTCGCAACCGGCCCGGCATAAAGCCCCCACCGAAAATCACGGTGACAAGACGCACTGAAATAAGCCGAAAAAGCCTGAAACAACAATGCCCGACACGACATCCCATCGCCGGAAACAAAACACCGCTGCAAATGCGGCGGTTTCGGCGCGCGAGGATGACGTGTCGGGCATTTTACTTTCGCAGCTTAAATCACCAACACATGATGATATTGCGGCAATCACACACCTATGGATCGATACCGGCCTGATCCCGGTCATCCGCGATGCCAGCAAAGACATCGAAAGCTGCATCAATGCCGATAACGGCAGCCTGATTGTCGCCCGACTTCCATCCAACCAACGCATCATCGCCACCATGATGACCGGCCATGACGGCATCTTTGGCTGGATACATTATCTGGCAATCGCCAAAGATGTTCAAAACCTTGGCCTTGGCCGACAACTGATCGACCTTGCCGAAGATATCCTGCGCGCGGCAAAAATTGACGAAAGCCGTGTTACGATTGAAAATGACGAGGTCGCAGAATTTTATGCCAAATTGGGCTATCAGCCCCTTTCAGGCACCGCACACACAAAGGCGCATGACAGCACCACACATTCGATCATGCGCAAGAGGTTAAACCCATGAGCAAATCAAACCCGCGCAAGCTTGACGTTGTCGTAAGCTTCCTTGAAATGCAGACACCGCCGGATCGCCCGGCTGCAATCATCCCGCCGGGCAAAGTTGCCATCGTCCGGGCAGAGACTCCGACACTGTCATTTTATCGCTACTTATATAATACAGTCGGCGAACCATGGATGTGGTGGGAACGCCGCATGATGACGGACGAGGATCTTGCGCCGATCCTGGAAGCACCAGAAACCCATGTGTACGTGCTTTACGTCGCAGGTGTGCCCGCGGGCTTTGCCGAGCTTGATCTTAGCAAGCATGCCCAAAGCGGTGAAATCGATCTTCACTATATGGGCCTGATCCCCGATTTCATCGGCAAAGGATACGGAAAATACCTTTTAAACTGGGCCGTAGACACCGCCTGGAGCCTTAAGCCAAGCCGCCTTACCGTAAATACGTGCACTTTAGATCACCCAAGTGCATTGGGGGCTTACCAAAAGGCTGGCTTTGTTGTATACGACCAGCGAACAGATATTGTTGACGATCCTCGCGATGTCGGGCTGATCCCGCCAATTGACCACCCTATTGATCATGGTGGCCATTTGGATGGCGACGCGCCTTCCAGCGAAAGTGACCCAGAAAATGCAGATAATGCAGATTCTGACACTTTGGTCGTTGACTTTCCCGAGCGCGCACGGTAACAAGCGCGCCTGAGTTTACCCAAGCCAGAGGATGATGACCCATGGCAGTGCCAAAGAAAAAAGTGACCAAGTCCCGTCAGGGCATGCGTCGCTCGCATGACAAGCTCGCCAAGGGCTCGTACCGCGAAGACAAAGAAACCGGCGAATTGCATCGCCCGCACCACATTGATCCGAACACCGGTATGTACCGTGGTCGTCAGGTGGTCGAGCCTAAGATGTAATTCCGTTCCGGGGAGCTTTTGCTCTTTGGCGGTTTGCGACGCTACAAAATTCCGCGCTATCCGTTCTTCGGCTGGCGTCTGGTTTAAAAAGGGATGGAGCCTTCTGGTTCCATCCCTTTTTATTTGTCTGATGATTTAAAAGTGCCGATTGGAAGCCGCCCGCTTTAACCCCATTAAAACAGGCAGCCGACTTCCATTGCGGCCTTCCTGACCTATTTCAGGCCATCGGTGCCCGTACCACAGATAATCACACCCACCCGCCCCGGATCATCAACGCCCAGCCTGTCTTTCATAATCGCGGCCATTCCCGCCGCCGCTGAAAGCTCAACCGAAATACCAAGCTCCCGCCATAGCCAACCGGCGGCTTGTTGCATTTCTTCATCCGATACCAACGCGATACGGTCGACATTCTTGCCAATCAAATCGACATTTAACGCCGATGATTGACGTGGGGCCAAACTGGTGGCTGCGGTATTGACCGTCGGCAGGGTCACAACCTCACCCGCCTTTAAACTTTCAAAAAGGGTTGCCGCGCCGACCGGCTCAACCCCAATCACCCGAATAGACGGGCGCAACAAACGCGCAGCCGTCGCCACACCAGAAATCAACCCGCCGCCGCCAACCGCAACAACAAGGGTATCAAGATCCGGTTGCTGTTCAAGCATCTCAAGCGCGATGGTACCCTGCCCGGCAATCACCTTGGGATCGGCAAAGGGATGAATATAGGCCATGTGATATTCACGTGCATGCGCCATGGCCGCACGGTTGGCATCATCCCAAACCGCCCCGACCAGCGTGACGTCAACACCCTGCGCACGCAGCTTTTCGACCTTTGGCTTGGGCGTGTTGGTCGGCAAAAAGATTTTCACCGGAACCGCCAGTGTTTTTGCCGCATGGATCACGCCCATGCCGTGATTACCGCCCGATGCCGTACACAGCCCATTGGCGCGTTTGTCCGCATCCAGCGCAAGGGCTGCATTCATCGCCCCGCGCGCCTTAAACGAACCAGACACCTGCATGTTTTCAAGTTTTAGAAACATTTCCGGCACACGATCGGGCGCATCAAAGATCGACGTGGTGGCGAAATTTTCGGCCTTAAAAACTGGGGTCAGGCGCATATGGCTTGAAATAGCACGCCGCGCAGTGCGGAAATCCTGAAGTTCGATCACGGGGCCTCCTGAAGGCGATAACGTTTTATTTTGGAGCGATAAGGTCGCGGCCAAAGGACAGGCGCGCCCATAAGAAATAACCCAGTTGGCGTATTTGACAATGGTGCCATGCACCAACGCATTGAAAAAGCCTTGAACGTGGGGCGTCGAGATGGTTTGTCTTATAGATAAACAACAAAGCCCACCTCAAGGAGAAGCACCACCCATGTCAGGTCATCGCCCCCAAAAGCCAGAAACCAAACTTGTCCATGCCGGTCGCCGGTCAAGCCAATATCACGGCGTGGTCAACCCGCCGGTTCTTCATGCATCCACGATCCTGTTTGATAGCCTCGACGAACTTGAAAAGGCCGCAACCGGCGGCGGACCGGGTAAGACCACCTATGGTCGGCACGGCACACCAACACGCTTCTTGCTCGAAGAAGCCGTTGCGGAACTTGAAGGCGGCTTTGGCACGCTGTGTGTTTCATCCGGGGCATCTGCGATCACCAACGCGATCTTGGCCTTTGTCAAACCGGGCGATCACATCCTGATCACCGACAGCGCCTATTTCCCGACGCGCAATCTGTGCAACACCTTCTTGAAAAAGTTTGGCGTTGAAACCGAATATTACGATCCTACCATTGGTGGTGACATTGCCGGTTTGATCCGCGACAACACGGTTCTTGTCTGGTGCGAAAGCCCCGGCTCCCTGACCTTTGAAATGCAAGACATCCCGGCGATTGCAGCGGCTGCGCATGATCGCGGTGTTAAGGTCATGCTTGATAACACATGGGCATCGCCGATTTTGTGCCGTCCGTTTGAATTGGGCGTGGATGTATCGGTTCAGGCCGGCACAAAATACATCGTCGGCCATTCCGATGTAATGATGGGCACCATCACCACCGCCACCGAACAGGACCTTTTGACCGTCAAAAAGCAGATCCTGATTTCCGGCGATGCGATTGGGCCAGATGATTGCTATTTGGCACAACGCGGCCTGCGTACCCTTTCCGTAAGGATGAAACAGCATCACAAAAACGGCCTTAAGGTCGCAAGCTGGCTGCAAACCCGCGACGAAGTCAAACGCGTGCTTCACCCCGGCCTGCCCGATGATCCGGGACATGAAATCTGGAAACGTGATTTCAGCGGTGCCTGTGGTCTGTTTTCGTTCGTGATGAAACCGGTTGAGAAAAAGCAACTTGCCAACATGGTCAACCACATGGATCTGTTTGGCATGGGCTTTAGCTGGGGCGGGTTTGAAAGCCTGATCTTGCCATCCGATCCGACCAAAATTCGTACCGCCACCAATTGGGACGAAGACGGCCAATTGATCCGCCTTCATGTCGGCCTTGAAGATGCCGATGATCTGATAGCTGATCTTGAAGCCGGGTTTGAACGGCTCAAAACCGCCTAAGGAAAACGGGTTTTCAAAAAACAAACGGCGCGGAAATTTCCGCGCCGTTTTTGGTTTTATCAATCCTCATACCATTACTGTAAGCTGCCCCAGCCCAGCAACAGCGACGCAATCACCGTCAAACTTAACGGGATGCGCAACCGCCCATACCAGCGCGGCCAGATGCCCATGGCACAGGCGCGCAAATCAACCAGCAGCATCCCGCCAAAACTGATCGCAAGCACGATCAAACCCGTCGTAACCGGCAAGATCAAAGCACCCCATGCAATTAACGACGGCACCACCGAAAGCCCCAGACCGGCCCAAAGTTTGACGCTGGTTTTATCATCATACTTTTGCGTCAAGCCTGCGGCGCTTGTCGTACCAATGGCGCGGCCCCAATGGATACCGCCCAAAAACGACAAAATCACCGCGCCATATGCCAACAGTGCAAAGCCAGACGCCGCCAGATAAATCGGCCCAAATACATAGCCAACCAAGGCCAGCGCAACAAACGGAATCGCCCCCGTCCCGCCCAGCCATAAGGCAGCAGCGGGAATTTTGTCGGTGGATTGTGCGCCCTGTTGCGACGCGTCGCTGTTTTCAGAAGTATCCAAGTTTTCCAGTGCCATAACATCCCCATCCGCTAAATAAGGTTATGAGGATGATACGACACATTTGGAAAGACTGATCACTTGATGAATATCGCTGTGACTAGGCCGCCATCCGTTTCCAGACCGGTGCAACAAAGATGCAGGCCAGAAATAGCCCCGCCGCCGAAATCACGATGCTTGGCCCCGCTGGCGTATCGAAATGCCATGACATGGCAATACCGGCCAAAACTGATGCCATACCAAACAACGCCGCGCCAATCGCCATTTGCTCAGGCGTTCTGGAAAAGAACCGCGCACTGGCAGCGGGCACAATCAAAAGGGCCGTGATCAACAATACGCCGACAATCTTGATCGCCATGCCAATCACAAGCGCCATCAACAACATGAAAACAAGGCGAAGCCGTTCGACAGGAATGCTTTCAGCGGCGGCAATTTCCGGGCTGACCGTAACCGCCAATAATGGCCGCCACATCCAAATCAAAACCGCAATCGCAAAGGCACCGCCACCCGCCAAAAGCCAGATGTCGGTCATATTGACCGCCAGGATATCGCCAAACAAATAGGCCATAATATCGACAGCCACCCCATGCACGAAGGCAAGTGCAACCATGCCAAGGGCCAATGTCGAATGGGCCAACATGCCCAGAACCGTATCACTGCCAATGCGTGATTGCCGTTGACCAATGGCCAGAATAAGCGCACTGGCAAGGCAGGTCGCAATCATGCCAAGGCGCACATCTACCCCGATCAAAAGACCAAGGGCCACGCCCAACAACGCCGAATGCGCCAGCATGTCGCCGAAAAACGCCATGCGCCGCCAAACGATAAAGGCGCCAAACGGCCCGCAAACGGCCGCCAGCAACACACCGCCCAGCACCGCGCGAAACAGGAAGTCATCCATCATTTTGCGCCTCCTGCGGCGTGTTTTACGGTGTCATGCGAATGATCGTGATGATGTCCATGATTATGGTCATGTCCGTGCCCATGATCATGGCCGCACCCGCCAACTACATGGCCCGACAAATCATGTTCATGATCATGTTCGTGGGTATAGATGCCAATGGCGTCGGCTTCGCGGACGCCAAAAAGCGATCTGTATTCAGGATGCTGACGCACGGTTTCAGGCATGCCCGAACAACAAACATGGCGGTTAAAACACACCACCTGATCGGTTTTGGCCATCACCAGATGCAAATCATGGGAAATCATCAGCACCGCGCAATCAAGTTCGTGGCGAATGGTATCGATCAGACGATAAAGCTCCGCCTGCCCGCTGACATCGACCCCTTGGGTCGGTTCATCGAGCACAAGCAATTGCGGACGCAGCAACAGCGCACGCGCCAACATCACACGCTGCGACTCACCACCTGAAAGGCTGCTCATTTGGGCGTCGATCACATGCGTTGCGCCAACTTCGCCCAACACCTTTTCGCATTCCGCGCGCGTCGCAGAACGGGTTAAGGTCAAGAACCGCCTTACCGTCATTGGCAGGACCTGATCAATCGCAAGCTTTTGCGGCACATAGCCGATTTTAAGTCCAGCCTTGCGGATCACCTTGCCTTCGTCTGGCTTTTGCAGGCCCAGCAACGTTTTAACCAGGGTGGATTTCCCAGCCCCATTGGGCCCGATCAGGGTAATGATCTCACCGGGTTGAATGGCAAGCGACACTTGATCAAGAACACGCTCACTGCCAAAGGACAGGGTTAATCCCCGGCCTTCAATGAGTGGCGCAGTCATGGCATTGCCCCTTGATTTCAACACTGGTCGCTTGAATGGTAAAACCGACTTTGCCCGCCGCCTTATGGACGGCTTTGCTCATATCTTCGTTTACCGCTTCGGCCACGCGGCCGCACTGGGTGCAAATGAAATACTGCCCCAAATGATCGCAATCTGGCTGATCACAGCCGAAATAGGCATTCAGCGATTCAATCCGGTGCACCAATCCAAGGTCGGACAAAAATTCCAATGCTCGATACACCGTGGGTGGCTGAACACGCATGCCTTCCGCGGTTAGGGCATCAAGCAGCTCATAGGCCGTCACGGCCTTGTGCGATTGCCAGATCAGTGTAAAAACCTTGCGGCGCATGTCGGTAAAGCGCGCATTTGCATCCGCACAGACTTTCTCAGCCTGGGCAAGTGCGGTATTCACACATCTGTCGTGATTATGGCCCTTTTTCGGGAAAAGATCGCTCATTGTCGATTATCTCGCAGCATTGCCACATCGCACCGATTGCGGGCATATTGGCGACAACCAAAAAGCCATGGCATTTGTTGAAATGTTATAATATATCATTTTCTGACTGTTACAGCATAAAAAGTCAACCATCATCCACCGGAGCCCACCATGACCACCGCCAATGCACAGATTGCCGACAAGCTGAAATACAATGAAAACGGCCTGATCCCGGCGATCGCCCAGCAACATGACACTGGCGAAATCCTGATGATGGCGTGGATGAACCGTGATGCGGTGATTGAAACACTCGACACCGGTCGGGTGTGCTATTTCTCACGCTCGCGCGGGAAATTATGGCGTAAGGGCGAAAGCTCCGGCCAAGTGCAGACACTTGTCGATTTTCGCTATGACTGCGATCAGGACACCATTTTGGCACAGGTCGATCAGCTTGGCGTTGCCTGCCACACCGGGCGGCGCAACTGTTTCTATTTCGCCGCACGCGATGGCGCAGAAGTCGTGATTTCCCAGCCGGAAGTCTCTGTTGATGAACTCTACGGCAAGAAGTGATCAAAACGGTATCCCATGGCCATTTCCAACGAACAATCTGAACGCGTCGCCACCACGGTCATTACCGGCTTTCTGGGCAGCGGCAAGACCACCCTTTTAAACGCCCTGCTAACACAGGACGGCATGGATAAAACCGCCGTTCTGATCAACGAGTTTGGCGATATTGGCCTTGATCATTTGCTGGTGCGCGAAGTTTCCGAAGACGTGGTGCTGTTAAATTCCGGCTGCATTTGCTGTTCGGTGCGTGGTGATTTGATTTCGGGTCTGCGCGATTTGTTTGTCAAACGCACGCGCGGTGAAATCCCGCTTTTTGATCGCGTGATCATTGAAACCACCGGCCTTGCCGACCCCGCACCGATCCTGCATACGCTGATGACCGATCCGTTGCTGACGACCAAGTTCCGTCTTGATAGCGTGGTGACCACCGTCGATGCCGTTCATGGATCGGGCCAGCTTGATCAACATCCCGAAAGTGTCAAACAGGCCGCCGTTGCCGACCGCATCCTCATGACCAAGGCCGATCTCGCCAGCGATGAACAACGTAACGCACTGCAAGCGCGCCTTCGCGCCCTTAATCCGGCGGCACCGATTTACCCGGTGATCAATGGCGATATTTCTGCCGACAAATTGTTTAATGCCGGGCTGTATGACCCTGCGACCAAAAGCATGGATGTGCAAAAATGGCTGCGTGATGAAGCCTATGACCATCACGGCGACGAAGCGCATAAGCATAACCACAGCCACGACCACGCGCATCACGGCCATGACCACGATCATGCTGACGGTCACGACCACGGCAACGACGTAAACCGCCACGACGATCATATCCAATCATTCTGCATCACGTTTGATGAGCCGATCCATTGGGATGCGTTTGTTACCTGGGCAGAAATCTTTACCCAGATGCGCGGCGAAAGCCTGTTGCGGGTGAAGGGGATTTTAAATCTGGTCGGTGAAGACACGCCGGTGGCCATTCACGCGGTTCAGCATATTTTCCACCCGCCGGCATCCCTGCCCGCTTGGCCCAGTGATGACCATCGATCCAAAATCGTCTTTATCACCAAGGATCTTGGACCGCAGGTCATCCGGGAATCGCTTTATCACTTAAATGCGGCCGTCGCGGAAACGGCGGAAGACGCAAAAAATGCGCAAAATGGCGCGTCAGGTGAATTAAACGAACACGATTGAGCCACATCAAGGAACATGATGTGGATATGGGGCAATGTCGTCCTTGGCTTGATACAGCCTCACTCTAAGTCCAGAACTCCGGCGACCTTATTTCAGAGGTCGCCTTTTTTCTTGCGCAGTTCAAAGCCCAATACATCCCCCGTCAAGAATGCACTTTTGCGCAGGAAAACAGCGCACGTAATCCAAGCTGATCCGTACTCATCTGTTCGTACAGGTTGCGAGAAAGCGCTTATGGATTAAATCTGGTGCATATCCGCCCATTTGTCCCCTGCAACGTCGGGGACCGAAATCTACAAACACAACAAATAAACCAAGGGGGTACACACATGATTTACCGGAAATGGCAAGACAACAAGATCCCCGCACTGGGCTTTGGGACATACGAGCTTGATAACGCCCAAGCGGCCAAAATGGTCGCCGAGGCCGCCAAGATTGGCTATCGCCACTTTGATACCGCACAGATGTATCACAACGAAGAAGGCGTTGGTCAGGGCCTGAAAGAGTCGGGCCTCAAGCGCGATGAGTATTTCCTGACGACCAAAGTCTGGTACGACAAATTCCAAAGCGGCGATTTGCAAACCTCGGTCGTTGAGTCCCTGCGCAAGCTTGATCAGGAACATGTTGACCTGCTGCTGCTGCACTGGCCCAACGAAGACGTCTCACTCGACGAAACCTTGGCGGCTTTGAACGAGGTTAAAAACCTTGGCATGACGCGCCTGATCGGGATTTCAAACTTCCCAACTGCGCTGATCGACAAGGCAAATGACCTCACCGATATTCCGCTGACAGTTAATCAGGTCGAATATCACCCTTATCTGGATCAGACCAAGGTGCTTGAAAACCTGCGTGGGCACGACATGTTGCTGACGGCTTATTGCCCGATTGCACGTGGCTCGGTGCTTAAGGATAAAACCCTGACCGAGATCGGCAAGAAGCACGGAAAATCAGCCGTTCAGGTGACCTTGCGCTGGCTGCTGCAACAAGATGACGTGATGGCCATTCCAAAATCTGGCTCGCCCAAAAATGCGGCGGCGAATTTCGATATCTTTGATTTTGAATTGTCAGAAGGCGAAATGACCGACATCAGCAATCTGGCCAAGCCCGATGGCCGCCTGATTGATCCTGACTTTGCGCCGAAATGGGATGACGCGGCCTGATCCCCAACACGATCAGGCAAGCCGCCAAACGTCAAACCGACGCATAAAATTACCAAGACCGGCCACCTGATGGCCGGTCTTTTGCGTTTGCGAGCACACTTCTATCAAAAACGCGCATATAACGCCGCCTTCAACGCGCCCGCTTGTTTCGCAGTTGCGAAAAGCGTAACCTGATATCTATTCATCAGACAAAAGACGGACCCCATTCATGACCACATCCGCCACGCAGACCAGCGACGCCAAAAACGGCGCACCGGAAAACACGCCTGACGTCAAATCGCAAGACGCTGCGAAAAAAGGCGACATTTCCCATCGCCTGTATGAGGATGTTTTGGCTCTTTTGCTGGGGACGATGGTGGTTTCGCTTGGTGTGACACTTTATAGCGAAAGCGTTCTGGTCACCGGCAGCACGGCCGGTGCAGCCCTTTTGATCGAGCATGCGACCGGGCTTGGCTTTGGGATGATCTTCTTTCTCATCAACCTGCCCTTTTACTGGCTGGCCTATAAACGCATGGGAACCGCATTTACGGTAAAAACCTTTATCGCGGTGGGTCTGGTGTCGGTCTTTTCCAAACTGACCCCAATGATGGTCGATTTCACCATGCTCAACCCGATCTATGCCGCCGTTGCGGGTGGTGCGCTGATGGGGATTGGCCTGTTAATGCTGTTTCGTCACCGCGCCGGCCTTGGCGGGATCAATATCCTCGCCCTTTACCTGCAAGAACATTTTGGCATCCGGGCTGGTTACGTGCAGCTTGCCATCGACATGGTGATCCTCGTCATCGCTTTCCTGACCCTGCCCTTTGACAAAGTCCTGCTATCGATCTTGGGGGCGGTCGTGCTGAACCTGATCATCGCCATCAACCACCGTCCGGGGCGGTATTTGGCTGCGCGTTAATCCTGAAAAACACGCGATTTTCGCGCCTGCCCTATATGCTGTTTTATCCAGCGCTCAGCTCTAGAGATCGGTTCGTCTGGTCATCTGGCATCTTAGAATAACCTTTCTTGTTTGGGTTTTATTTGACCACTCGGCAATACCAATTGGGTCTGTTTCACGCTCTTCAGATGCGGAGATGCGCTTGTATCAGAAGAATTCCAAAGAGATATGCTCTCGGCACCAACGCCCGTGATTGACCATGATGTGCATTCCAGAACGCTTGCAGCCCTGGCGATCACATTGCTTTACGATTGCAGGTTGCATTATGCTAACCTCAACTGCGGCTAGGGCATTGTGGGAAAGAGATCACCTTGAGCGATAAACCTGTATACATCATCGCCGCAATGGGGGCTGGTAGTGCAGTCGGTTTTCCAATTGGGCTCATCGCCGCAACATATGTATTGCCAATGGCCGTCGGTGATGGATGGGCAACCATTATCGGTGCACTTCTTGGCGCGGCCATGACATCCGCTGCGGCGCTTTATGTTGTTCACAGGCAAGACAAACTTAGTCGTAAAGCCAAGCGCGAAGAACAGTTCCACAACATTATTGACGCTATCCAATGGCTTGAAGACACCTTCACCGATTACGAAGAGGTTCATTCCACTGATTACTGGCAGGCTCTTTCTCAAACAGAAGGATTTATGAGAGATGGCAGCAAAGAACTGCTTGGCCACGCGAGCAAATGCAAACGCCAAATCCGATACCTGGCCAGAGATCTGAACAGCGTTCTGGGGGAGCTCGCAGAACTCAAGTTGCCAGATAGCATTCCAATAACTATTCGCCGCATCTTCAAAGACAGTCTCAGGCCGGTTCGCTTGATCATTGAAGACTGGGAAAGCCTTAAACCGCTCACGCTCGTCAAAGAGGAAAACCACCATAGATTTTTCAACACCACGTATTATGCAGCGGTTTCGATCATCCCGGCAGAGATTAGAGAATTCAGAATGCAGACCAAATTTCTGCGAGCAGAGATACTGCGACTGATTGATCAATCCCCTCTGGAACCAACATCCCGCCCTCGGTCGTAGTGAAGCTGATTTCCGTTTCCGCATTTCCATGCCCTTCCATCGTTGTCGTGATGGAATAAGGCTTGCACGGAACGAGATGGTCTTTGTGCAAGTTGGCGCTAAAGTTTCGCGCTTGTTAGCACATTGGGCGTTTTCTTTTGACGGGAGCGCCACCCACGCGGGCAGTCAACATTGACCCACCCACAAACAGAGGCGCATGATCATCGCACCGTTTCAACTTCTCAGTCAAAGCAGCACCGCCATGACCAAGCTCACCTATATCGCCATAACCGTCGTCATCGCGGCGTTTGCCTTCATTGTGCTTTTTCTGGGCGTTAATGCAGCATGCACTAATAGCCCCAACTTTCACTGCGTCGTTTGGCGCGGCTTTGAATGGGAAAGCATCCTTGCCGGGGCCCTTGGTTTGATGGGTGGTATATTTGTCATCACATCAAGCCGTGCACAAATTGCGGCCATGCAGGAAACGGCAGACCGATCGCTCCGGCAAGCCAAGCTGCACAGGGCTGACGAAGCAAGTACCCCACTTGAACTTGCACGCGAAGTGGCCGTTAACTTCCAAGCATGGGCGGAATATAAACTCTCGTGTATTGACGAACTTGAACAAAACCACATGAGCACCCCTATGAGATTGTCCTTAGGGGATAACTTGTACGGCGAAACCCACCAGATGCTCGTTCAGCGATGCGATCACGTTACGAAAATCGTTAACGCGCACGCTATGACCAGTTTCAATTTTGAAGTAAGCAAAGCACTTACGCAGCTTGCGGACAGCAAGGGATTTGTCTGCAAACCTGCCACTCCTACGCCAGCGAACAATCCAATTACCGATGATATGGTCAAATTGAAGCACAAACTCAATGAGGCTAGAGAAAGCGCAAACCTTTCGAGCGAATGCATCCTCGCACAGATAGGCTTGATCTATGACCGCTGCGGAGTTGACGACAGCTAATATTGATTTACCTGCCACCCGATGTGCATGCCCACTCTGCAAGCACAGTCCGGATACTACGCAATGAAAGTCATGTGGACGTTTTTGTCTTTTACCGCCATTAGCGCAATCGTCTTCGGTTTCGTCGTATTCAGCCTTTACCGACATGACCTCGTTGCAGGATGCGCTGGCACCACATGCAACGAAATCCAAAGTTTCCAATGGGAATCCCATCCTTGCTGGATTGCTTGGTTTGATTGGCAGAGCATTGGCCTTGATCGCCTTCACCAAGCAAATCAGCACACATGAACGACACCGGTAAGGCACGAAAAAATATGAAAAAAATGGCGATCCCTGCAGGACTTGAACCTGCAACCTACAGATTAGAAGTCTGTTGCTCTATCCAGTTGAGCTAAGGGACCGCGGTGTGGGGTGGTTGTTTCCCCGGATGGTATATGCGGGCTTGGCATTGGGCGCCTGCCCGGCTGGTCACAGGATTTAATGTCCCCTGTCAGACAAACGGGGCGGAAATCCGCCCCGGTAAATGGGTCTTGCCGTTCTGGTTGCCAGAACGAAGCTCCGTCACTTAAACGACGCGTTTGAACGCGAAGTTATCGGCATATGCCTTGAGCTGAAGCTTACGAGGTTTTGGCTGTTCGACGTCGGCGATCAATTTGTGTTTCGCGGCAAAGGCCTGGGCTTCTGCAAGCGTATCGAAATACATTTTGACCTGACCGCGGGTATCGGTGGAACCGATCCACCCCATCAGCTGATCCGCGACTTTTTTGGCACCCGGTTCAAATTCCATAACCCAGTGCTTGGTCGCAGCTTGACCGGACTGCATGGCGTTCTTGGCAGGTTTGTAAACACGGACCTTCATCGGGACCCTCGTCTTGACCGTCAGGATTAAGATGGCGATGGCCATTAAGTGGGCTTAAGAACCCGTTACCATCATCACATCTTTTACACCTTTTGCTGCCAATTGGAAATCCCATTGGAACTTCATGAAACAACAAAAGGGGAAAAGTGGTCGGGAAGGCGAGATTCGAACTCGCGACCCCCTGCTCCCAAAGCAGGTACGCTACCAGGCTGCGCTACTCCCCGAACGAGGGAGGGTTTAGCACCACACTCTGGCGTGGGCAAGCCCGTTTTGCACTTTTTATCATAAAAATGCATAAAAAACCAAAGCCCGCAGATATCCTCTGCGGGCTTGCTATTGCTGATTGTGATAAATGCCTGAAAGTGCAGTGATTAACGCGGAAGGCCTTCAACCTTTTCACCAACTTCGAAGCCCATTCGCTCTGCAGCGCCACCATTTAACTCAAGAACAAAGCGCACAGGCTTTGGTGCTGGGATGATGGTTTGTGATTGCGGGACGGTGCGTTGTTCGATCCCGACAATCGTGCCGTTAGCATCGATAAACAGCATATCAAGCGAGATGAAGGTGTTTTTCATCCACATGGAAACATCTGCTGCCCGGCCAAAGTCAAACAGCATGCCTGCATCCTTGGCCATTTCAGTTCGGAACATCAATCCGCGGGAGCGTTCCTCAGGCGTGATGGCAAGTTCAACATTAAAGACTTCGCCATCAACCATAATGCGGGAGCGCTCAAACCCGTTTGCCTTTGCATTCAGCCCCGCAACAACGGCGGCACACACAAAGCAAACCACAAGAACCATCTGAAAAAGCGACTTCATACCCCATACCCCTTTAGTCTTCGCACACGTTCACGGGTTTCTTCCCGGATAGTGCCACCCCGCCATGGATCGCCGAGTGTCGTAAACAAATCACTGTCGGGCTGTCTGCCGCGACTATGCGACCATTTAATGACACGCAGGATATTTTCCGCATTTTTCGGTAACACGGTTGGTATTTCTATCTGGTTAATGGTTGCCCAAATCCCAGACCAACAGCGCGCAACCCCATACGGGCTATATCCCCCACCGCCAAGGACCAGGCTTCTTGGTGCCAATCGGGTCATCGCCCCCACGACTTCCCAAATTGATTGGTTCCCCAAAAGCTGTTTTGACAGTGGATCTTCCGAAAGTGTATCGCAACCACATTGTAAAACAATAGCTTGTGGCGCAAAACTTAATGCAAGTGGAATGAAATATTCATGAAGAACATACCGCATTTCATCATCATTCATCCCAGCGGGCATTGGCAAATTGCGCGCCATGCCCCCAGCAATGTCATCAATGCTTCCGGTTTTCGGCCATAAATCCTCCTGATGCATGGAAACCGTTAAAACCCGTTCATCATCCTTAAACGCGATCTGCACCCCGTCGCCATGATGTGCATCAATATCCAGATAAAGCACCCGATCGAGGCCCGAATCCAATAGCCGGTAAATGCCCAAAACCGGATCGTTGAAATAACAAAATCCCGATGCCCGGTCGCGCAATCCATGATGCGTTCCACCCGCGGGATGATGCACAATCCCGCCCTTGGCAATCATGTCGGCGGCCATGATGGATGACCCAGCCGCCGTTGCCGGGCGTCGGAATATTTCGGGGTAAATCGGATTGCCGTTTTTGCCCAAGCCGAATTTCACCATCATGTCTTCGGGCAAGGCCTGATCGCGTTCGGCCTGCATGACGGCCCGGACATAATCAGGATCATGAAACCGGGTGAGTTGTTCGGGCGTTGCCACCGGCCCGGTGACATAACGATCGGCATCCACCCACCCCATGGCATGCACCATATCCACCACCAACGACACACGCGGGATCGCCAGCGGATGTTTGGGACCGTAGCTTGAGCCACGATAAATCTCGGCAGCGATCATGCGGGTTGGGATTGTTGGGATGCGATGATCAGGAAGTGTATGGGGCAAGGTTACGGCGGCCTTTAGTCTGTTGGGCAATTAAGGTCACAGCATTGCGCGCAGAGCCATCTGGCTGCAAGAACTGTTTCACGCAATGCGTACCCCCGAACGCCATTGTCATGCATGCAGTGCACAATTTTTGCGAACTGTCACAATCCTTGACGTGCGGGATTTAACTGCGCATAGTCCCGTCATCTCCGGGGGGGCCGATCGTAAATCGGCTGAGAGGTTTGGTGTTGCCAAACGACCCTTTGAACCTGAACCGGTTAAGACCGGCGTAGGAAGGATCGCATGACCAACACAGACCGAACATCCAAAAACCACCCCTCCACCGTCGCCCCTAATTTGGCGCCCAATGCCACCAGATTTGATATTGATCTGCGTGCAGCGCGCGTGGCCTTTGGCGGTGTTGATATTTTCCATGACCTTGATCTTAGCCTTCCGGCGGGCAGCTTTACCTGTTTGCTGGGGCCAAGTGGTGTGGGCAAAAGCACACTTTTGCGCTACCTCGCCGATCTTGTCGAAGGTGATGTTAGCGGTAACATCACCTGTTCGGATGGCATCCCTCTTAAAGGGCGCATCGCCTATATGGCTCAGCAGGACTTGTTGCTGCCATGGCGCACTGTGCGTGAAAATGTCGAACTGGGTGCCGCATTGCGCGGCGACCGACCCGATCACGCCAAGGCCGATCGCCTGATTGCGCAAGTCGGCCTGACCGATGCCGCCCATCTGCGGCCAGCCGCCCTTTCAGGCGGCATGAAACAACGGGTCGCCCTTGCCCGCACCCTGATGGAAGATCGCCCGGTTGTCCTGATGGACGAACCGTTCTCGGCCCTTGATCCCGTCAATCGGTTGCGCCTGCAAGAACTCGCCGCACAGGTGCTGCGCGGGAAGACCGTGCTGCTGGTCACCCATGATCCGCTCGAAGCATTGCGTCTTGGCGACGTGGTTCACGTTTTGCGCGGCAGTCCGGCCCGGTTACAACATCCGATCACGCCAAGCGGCACCAGCCCGCGCGACATTACCGATCCTGATATTTTGCGCCAGCAGGCCGAATTGCTGCGACAACTTGGTGCCAATGAAACATCCGCCACATTGTTGGAGGATGCGTAATGCGCCAGCATGCCAAACACACCCCGCTTTTCGAACGGCGCCTTTTGAAAATTGCCCGGCCGATCATTATTGTCGTCGCGCTGATTGCCACATGGCAATTGACCGTGACATTGACCGGTGCGCCAAAATACATGCTGCCAACCCCGGCGGATGTTTGGGTCACTCTGATCACCCGTTACGCGGTTCTGTTGGATCACGCACAATATACCATTGCCGAAACCGTGATTGGGCTATTTGCCGGTGCAACCCTTGGCGCATTGGCGGCCATTCCGATGGCACTGTTTACGCCCGTACGGTTCTGGTTGATGCCGATCTTGCTGGTCTCGCAAGCCATTCCGTTCTTTGCGCTTGCCCCTCTTTTGGTGCTTTGGCTGGGCTTTGGCTTGGCATCCAAAATCGCCATGGCTGCGCTTATTATCTTTTTCCCGGTGACTGTCGCCTTCTTTGATGGGCTGGCCCGCACTGAACCGGGATGGCTTGATCTGGCGCGCACCATGGGGGCCAGCCGTTGGCGGCTTTTAACCCATATTCGCCTGCCGGCGGCCTTACCGGCATTTGCATCGGGCTTTCGCGTTGCCACGGCCGTTGCCCCGATTGGGGCGGTGATTGGCGAATGGGTCGGATCAAGTCACGGGCTTGGATATTTGATGCTGCACGCCAATGCGCGGGTTCAGATTGATATGGTTTTTGCCTGTCTTTTGATCCTGTGCGTCTTTTCGATCACGCAATATTTCATTGTTGATCGCATCTTGCGTGCCGCCCTGCCCTGGCAGCCAGACAGCCTGAAACCTGTTTCCTAAATCAAATTGATCGCCGGCCAAACGGGCCGCGATCCAACAAAAATACAATCCTCATACAATTTAATTGACGACATCCTAACGGAGGTTCATCCATGTCACGCCTAAAATCCATGATCAAAGCCGCGACGATTGGCGCAACCATGAGTGCCGCACTGCTTGGCACCGCCAGCCCGGCATGCGCCGCCGATAAGCTGACCATCTTGCTTGATTGGTTTGTAAATCCAGATCACGCGCCGTTGATCGTCGCCAAGGAAAAGGGTTTCTTTGCCAAGCATGATTTGGATGTCGAATTGATTGAACCATCCGATCCATCCGCCCCGCCGCGTCTTGTTGCCGCTGGTCAGGGGGATGTGGCGGTGAATTATCAGCCCCAGCTTCATGTGCAAGCCGCGCAAGGATTACCACTAACCCGCATCGGGACATTGGTGGCGACCCCGCTCAATACCTTGATCGTCCTAAAAGACGGCCCGGTCAAAGATATCGCCGACCTTAAGGGAAAGAAAATCGGCTATTCATTGGCCGGATTTGAAGACGCGCTTTTGGCGACCATGCTCGGCAATCATGGGATATCGATTGACGATGTTGAGTTGGTGAATGTCAATTTCTCGCTCTCGCCATCGCTTTATTCCGGGCAGGTTGATGCGATCATTGGCGGCTATCGCAATTTTGAACTCAACCAAATGGATATCGAAGGCAAACCAGGCAAGGCATTCTTTGTCGAAGAAGAAGGTGTGCCGCCTTATGACGAGCTGGTCCTGACCGTGCGTAACGACAAAACCGACGACCCGCGCTATGCCCGCATGCTGGCCGCCCTTGAAGAAGGCGTTCAGTATCTGGTTAATCACCCCGATGAGAGCTGGAAGGCCTTTGTTGCCGCCTATCCGAACCTAGATGATGAGCTTAACAAACGCGCATGGGCCGATACCCTGCCGCGCTTTGCTTTGCGTCCTGCCGCCCTTGATAAAAAACGCTACAGCCGGTTTGCCGACTACATGGTGTCGCAGGGCCTGATTGATGCGGCGCCGGAACTTGAAAGCTACGTCACCGTCATCGAGTAACGCAATTACCAAGTTATCACCCACCCTATTGGGGCAATGACAAACAGACCAAAGGCCGGAACGCACGCCCCGTTCCGGCCTTTATATTTTTCGGGCTTCGGTCCAAGCGGGCGTGTGCTTTGGTTTGAAGCCTTGCGCAATCTGTTGGATGCGACACATTGTAAAGATTGAAAAACATCATTCGCAGGGGCAACACGCGTGCAGACCAAAAACAAGCCAGCACATCATACCGAAACCGGATTTGAAAACCGCCACCCCCTGCCCGATCCGGTCAAACGGTCTTTCTGGCGTTTTTTAAAACGTCGGTATTTCGGCAATGACGACTGGCCAAAGGCCAAACATCAACATGGTAAAATTCCGGTTGAAACCCCAGACCATAATGCCATCCAAAACCCCGATCCCACGCGATTACAGGTGACGTGGGTCGGCCATGCCACGGTTCTGGTGCAATATGGCGGACTTAACATCCTGACCGATCCGGTCTTTTCCAAACGCGCTTCTCCGTTTAAGCGGCTCGGCCCCAAACGCTATAGCCCACCGGGCTTGTCGATAGATGAGTTGCCCAAGCTTGATCTGGTGTTGCTTTCACATAATCACTATGACCATTTCGATCTGGCAAGCTTGTCTAAGCTTGGCAATGCGCCGCGCTATGTTTTGCCGCTTAAAAATGGATCCTTGCTTGAAAAGGCGGGTATTACGCCGGATCGGTATGACGAACTTGATTGGGATGATCAACTTTCCCATCCGGGGGTCACCATCACCCATGTACCGTCCAACCATTGGTCCAGCCGCACGACCAGCGACCGTAAGGAAATGCTGTGGGGCGGCTATATCCTTGAATTTTCAGACGGCTATCGGTTCTATTTTGTGGGTGACACCGGCTGGAACGAAAAGCTGTTTGCCGAACTGGGTGCACAATATGGCGGGATTGATTTTGGCCTGATCCCCATCGGGGCTTATGCCCCACGCGATTTCATGCGCAACGCCCACACCAATCCCGACGAAGCGGTGAAAATCATGCAAGCAATGGACGTCAAACAAGCCCTTGCCATTCATTGGGGCACGTTCGTCCTAACCGCCGAACCGGTTGATGAACCGCCGCAACGACTGGCATCGGCGCGGAAAGAGGCCGGAGTTGCCGAGGCTGATTTCATTGCCCCGCCGATTGGCGCGACGCGGCATTTTTCGGGCAGAACAACAGGCAAAAGTCCTGAATCCGCCTAAAGGATTGCGCGGCAGAAACCGGAATAAATCAGCACTCTGTAAAGACGCGCACAATATAAACTCAGAGAATAGTAATCATTCTGTCAGCGGTTGCATTTCCACTTTCCATCGCACCGGCAATCTGGCCATACCAACGCAATGAGCACGCCTCGCCAGCATAAAAGATCCGCGCCGCCCGAAAATCCCTCAGTTGCTGCCTTGTCTCCCACGCATTAGGACGCGTCAACGAGTAAGCCCCGCCATAATATGGTTCTCTGCACCAGTCGTAAACATATGCTGTAACAGCAGGAGGCAGCGGGAATAACGCATCCGCAGTATTATTCAAACGTTTGATCGATTGCACCAAGACCTGGGCTGCCAGTTCATGATCATCGGACATAACCCGTCCGGTATCGCCCGCAGCATGAAGATAAATCTGTGATGCAGCTGCATTCTGCCCGATAAGAAAATGGCTATAGCCGGTTTCAAGCGTGACATAAACGCCGTTGCCCGGGCTAGGCACGCGCACACCATTGATACCCGTCATTACAAGTTTGAAATAGCAACCTAGAGGGTTACCCCTGAATGCCGCAATCTGGGGGGCTGTCAAATCAGGCAGGAACAAATCATTGGCTTGCCGCGCTTCATGTGGTCCCTTTACCCGATCGGTAGGCACGGTCACCAACACCGCATCATATGTGGCATTTGCTGCACCGCGAAATCTGACTTCAACCTTGTCATCGGCGATATTGGTAACCTGCGTCACCACTGTTGATCGACGAATAATGCCATCAAGACTATTGGCGCTTGCCCAGCGCAGCACCGACGCACCGAGGGTCTGATTGGTTTCATCTTCACGAACTTCCCCCCCGTTATTGGCAGCAGCGGCGCGCGCAAAATTGTGGATGGAACCCCAAGGAGGATTAACTTCGACAGCATCGGAAATAATTGGCCATGACCCGAATTGCCCCTGACGGAAACGAATACTGTTCAGATCCTCGTGGCCAAGCAGGATATTCACCTCGTTAAAAAAATCGTCATTAACTGTTTGGAAATTCCCCACAACAGCTTGCCTGTTTTCATCGACGGTCTTACTGCCTTGCGGCACCTCAGCCCCTCCTGTAACCAAGGCCTCACGCTGCCCGGAACCGGCAAAAGGCAATCGAAACAGTTTCCAATCCGCACCGTCGACGCCGAGAGGTGGCTCTTGCACCGGGTGGTACCCATCAGGCGGGTTCTCCACCGCATATTGATCGTCCCTCAAAAGCCATGCCTCC
Source organism: Thalassospira lucentensis (assembly GCF_011806425.1). Classification (GTDB taxonomy): domain Bacteria; phylum Pseudomonadota; class Alphaproteobacteria; order Rhodospirillales; family Thalassospiraceae; genus Thalassospira; species Thalassospira lucentensis_B. The sequence goes on from NZ_JAATOV010000003.1 coordinate 693,642, forward strand.
GCATCGGTTTTTGCTTCAATTGCTTCAGCCCCCCAATCGAAATAAACACCTTCGATCTGCTCGGAAAAAGCACGTCCGCCAATCAGGTCCAATGCCTCGGCGATTTCGACATCATGATGGGCTGTGCGTAATTTAATGGCAGCACTCAGCCCTGCGACACCTGCACCAATGATCAATATCTTTGCCATTAGCCTGCCCTCACAACATTTTTGATCGTAATCTTTGTAACGCCAGTATTTAGCTTTTCAAACTCTGCACGGATTGCTTTGCGATAGTCTCCTGCACCACTTTGGGGCTGCACTGGCTTGGAAGGTATAGAGGGCTGCACTTTGATGAGTGTGTCGACCACATTCAGGCTCGTCAGCGTTTCCTTCAAAAGCGCAGAGAATGCAGTACTTACTGATGTTGAGACTTTTTTGGACCTATTGAGCTGCCCAGTCTTGGCGCTCATTTTCGCCTCACTGATATGAAGCTCTGCCAATCCGGGCGAAATAGCAGCGATGGAATTTTCAATACTGGTCGCCATCGATGGCGTCATTTGCGCTGCCACGAGGACAGCATTCAATTCCTTTTCCAAGACCATGGCAAGCGGCACCGCAGCCTTACCGGGCTCTACGTCGCTTAAATCCTGACGCGCCAAAATCGTCTTACTGACTTGCTCCAGATTATTTATTGCGGTCTGGATACTTTGTTGAAGTTCGGGATCAAGTGCCATTGCCTGCCTCATTCATAGACCGTGGTGCAGGACAACGAATCACGCCTGCACCAGAACGACGCACATAGCATCCGCATGTGAAAAGACCGGCCCCGCAAACAAGCGACGCCGGTCTTTCTCAAAACATAGCAACAGCTGATTTTATATAGATCGCGGATTGGTTTCGGCGGAGCTTTTCGAGTTAACGTCAAGAAAACACGTAAAGATTTTAAGAGCGAACAACCTTTGTTGGGAATATCAGACCCGCGAGCGTGGGCGGCGGCGGGTGCCGTCTTCAAAGCGTGCCAGTTCCATCCCGGCAAGGGTGATGGAAGGTTGGCCGGTGGTGATCCAGTCAGCCAGCACCTTGCCCACAACCGGGCCCATGGCAAATCCATGGCCGGAAAATCCGGTGGCGATAAAGAAGTGCTTTGGCCGATCAAGCTGATCAATCACGGGCACGGCATCCGGGGTCACATCAATATCGCCGGCCCATTGATCGACAATGCCGACCTGCTTGATCTGTGGGAACACCTTTTGCAGGTTTGCCATCGCGTTGTTCACCCGCACTTTATAAGGTTCTGCCTGGTTGGTGCGTCGGCCAATGGTTGGCTGTTTTGCGGCTTCTGATCCGGGCATGCGATCGACCAGATCATCAAAGAACCGCTTGTTAAAGTGGAACTTGAACGTTGCCCAGTTATCAAACAGCCCCGGCGCGAAATCCCGGGCAAATTTAAACCGGCCCAAGGTCAGATCAATATCGGTCATAAACTCGTCAGCGATATTCATCGACCCGTCTGTACGCTGACGAAAGGCAAGGCCTGCCGCCAATGTTCCGGCGGCGGAAATATGGGGGACTGGTGTGGTCCGAATAACCGTGCCGCGCGTGGTTTGCTGCGGCAAGCGACGGCCCAGTTTGGCAACAAATTTATGCGACGCCGCCCCGGCAGCACAAATAACGTATTTGCATTTAATCTCGCCGCGTTCTGACACGACGGAGCTTACGGCACCGCCCTCGGTCTCAATCGAAAGCGCGCCGCATCCTTCGGCGATGACGGCCCCCATTTCCGATGCACGCTTGGCAATCGCAGGTGCGGCCTTTTTCGGTTCGGCCTGCCCATCGGACGGTGTGTAGATACCGCCAACACCCGGTGTTGTGATCCCCGGGGTCAGCTTTTCGACACCTTTGGTATCAAGAACTTGGGTTTCAATGCCAAAGCCCTTTGTTTCTTCAATCCATTGTTCATATTCGGCCATTTCCGAACCGTCACGCGCAACAAAAAGAACCCCGCCTTGCCGCCATTCCAGATCGGCGTCGAGTTCCTTTTCCAGCCCCTGCCAAATGCGGTTGCATTCAATCATCAGGGGTAATTCCGCCGGATCGCGTCCCTGTTGGCGAACGAACCCCCATGCGCGCCCGGACTGATGCGATGCAACCGTGTCCTTTTCCAAAAGAACAACCTTCATCCCGGCCTTGGTCAGGTAATAGGCGCTTGATGCGCCATGAATACCGCCGCCGATAACAACGACGTCGCATGCGTTGGGAAGGTCGATTTTTGGGTACTGCGTCATGTGGGGCCTCTTAATCTGATCGTATTTTGTTTTCGATTTGGTGTGTGGCGCGAACCACGTTATGTTGCGCGCCAACAAATCTCAACAAAATCAGGTGGCACCATGGCGGATCAGGCCAAAAAACAATCTCCTGCAACCATCACCGCACAGGCTTTGGGATGGGTCGATGACGCGACGCGTTCGGTTACACCGCCGCTTTATCCGTCGACCACGTTCGAACGTAACCCGGACCTGAGTTACCATGACGGGCGCTGTTACACCCGGGCTGATAACCCGACATATGATCAGGCGAGCGCGGTTTTGAGCGCGCTTGAAGGTGGTACTGAAACCCGCCTGTTTTCATCGGGTATGGCCGCCGCGGTTGCGGTTTTGCATGCGCTTAATCCCGGCGATCATGTTGTCGCCCCCAAAGTCATGTATTGGGCGCTGCGCAGCTTTATGCTCGATAGCGGTGTTCGCGCCGGACTGACGTTTGATTTTGTCGATAATGGCGACACCGATGACTGGGCCCAACATATCGTTGCGGGCAAAACCAAGATGGTCTGGCTGGAAACCCCGGCCAATCCCGATTGGCAGATCAGCGATATTTCAGCCGTGGCCGATATTGCCCATGCCGCCGGGGCCGTGGTTGTCGTCGATAACACGGTTGCCACCCCACTTTTGACCCGCCCGATTGATTTTGGCGCCGATATCGTCATGCATTCGGCCACCAAATATCTGAATGGTCACAGTGACGTTTTGGCTGGCAGCCTGACCACCGCCAAAGACAGCGAATTTTGGCAGTGGGTTTGTAAACAACACGCATCCGGCGGTGCTGTTTTAGGCGTCTTTGAAACCTGGCTTTTGCTGCGCGGCATGCGCACCTTATCCATCCGGGTCGAACGCGCATCGGCCAATGCGATGGCCATCGCGCAACATTTTGAAAACCACCCCGACATCGAACAAATCCAGTATCCGGGCCTTCAAAGCCATGTCGGTCACGACATCGCCAAAAAGCAAATGACCGGCGGATTTGGCGGCATGCTATCGATCCGGGTGAAGGGCGGCGAAAAACGTGCCGTTGCGCTCCATAACCACTGCAAACTGTTTAAACGGGCAACGTCCCTTGGCGGAGTCGAAAGCCTGATCGAGCACCGCGCATCCGTCGAAGGCCCAACCAGTCCCGTGCCGAGCGACCTGTTGCGACTTTCCGTTGGCATCGAAAACGGCAAAGATCTGATTGATGATATTGAAAATGCTTTGAAATCATCCAAATAAGACATGTCCATCCGTCATCTGGGATTACACCTGTGAACGCAATACGATCAAAAATAAAGCTGTCTGAACGCACGACCTTTTGCGCACCAACCCGCCCGGGATACGGCGCTGTTGGCATTTTGACGGCAACGTTGATGATTGCGATGGCCGCCGACGTGGCAAACGCCGCAAATGGCGATGAAGATGAAGAACTTCAGCGTATCCCGGCCCGATCACAAAGCGTTGGCGCCCCGATCAGGATCCCGGATGTCAGCAGCCTGCCCCCGGCGCCGGGCCTTATTTTTGATGTGCGCGCCGGGGAGTACATCATGCTGGGCGAACTGGTGCGCCGTATTGGCGATGCCAAATATATCCTGATCGGTGAAAAGCACGACAATCCGATCCATCACCACCACCAGGCGGAACTGGTCGACGCGCTCAGCAAATCTGATGACCGCCACCGCGCGGTTGTCTGGGAAATGTTCACCCGCGATCAGCAAAGCTCGCTTAGTCAGAATTGGCAAAAACTGTCGGTTGAGGATTTGGGTGCTGCCATGACATGGGAAGACCGCGGTTGGCCATCTTGGCACGATTACGCCCCGATTGCCGAGGCCGCGCGCAGCAATGATCTGGCGATGGTTGCGGGCAACCTGCCCGACGACATTTTGCGCCCAATGATTGCCGACGGTCGGTCGGCCCTGCCCGATAAATTGGCAAAGGACCTTTCCCTGCCGCCAATCCCAGATAACATTCAAGTTTTGCTGGATCAGGAAATGGCCGAAGGCCATTGCAACACATTGCCAAAATCAATGTTACCGGCATTTTCAACGGTGCAATTTGCCCGTGATGCATCCCTTGCACGTGCCATGTATGACGCAGCAAATAACGATGATACGGACGGTGCATTTTTGATTGCCGGTGCAATGCATGTGCGACGCGGCATTGCCGCCCCTTGGCATCTGGCACGGTTTGATGATGGCCTGACGGATAAGGACATTGCTGTTGTCAGCCTGGTCGAGGCCGATGCGCCCAGCGACACCCCCGCAACAATAGACGATTATGCCATGCGGTTTGGCGCATCAGACGCGATTGATTATATGTGGTTTACCAATGACATCATGCGCAGCAATCCGTGTGACAACATCAATATGGGGCAATAGCCCAACGCCGCCTTACACCCAATGACATGGCGAGCACACGAGCCCAGCCCGGTCCTTCTTAAGCTTAGAAAACCCCCGTCTATTTGATACGGCGTGGCATCCAGTCAGTGGTCGCAACGGGTTTGCCCTTATGCGACTGCATTACGCGCGGGCGGACGACGTCTTTGGCCTCTGGCGTGGTGGCTGTTTTGCGCACCGACGTGTAAAAATCCACCAAATCCTGATAGGGAATGATTGTGCCAATACCCTGTTTATAGGCATTGGTGTAGGGCGGGTGATTGCGCACTGTCATGCTTAGGTGCTCGACTGTGTGGTGCCCAAACTGCGCCCAGATGCTTTCGATAAAGTGCGCGGTTTTCGGATCAACAGGCTTAAGCCGCACATCTGGCCGACATTCTTCCATCACCGCGTAAAGGTTCGGTTCAACCGGGCCAAATTCCTCGGCGACAAACAGGGCTGGCATCAACATACGCCCGTGATAGTTCGCCCCGTAATAGGCTTGGGCAAGATATAAAAGCCGATGCAGCTTTTGTGGCTGCAGGTATTCGTTATCATTTAGCGCATGATCAATCAGTCTGAAGGCTGCTTCGAATACGGTATTAAGAACCGGCTTATTCTTCATGATTGGCCCGATGGTCTACTGGTCTACTGGGATGGAAAGAACCGCAATCATACGATCTATGCGCGCCACCAACAAGCACCCGCATCCAGATTTGATCGAATTTAAAAAGGAATGATGATGGTTGGGTGAAACCCACGCGTGATCAAATCACGGTATCGAGATGCGTTCCACGATGGCCCGCCCCATGCACCACCGCATTCACCACGGCATAGAATGACGGACCGCTGTTTGATGACAAATCGAATGGAATGCTGGGATCAAGCAGGCTGGAAAACGCGATATCCGTGGTCGGTTCAATCGCACCTTCTTTGTCACTGGCACGCCGTGCAGCAGACACCGTACGTTGTTCGGTGCGTTGGTCTTTTTGCTCGCCGGAATTGCCCTGCCCGGATTGGCGTTTGCTTTGCCCGTCGATATAGGCATTAAACAAAATGCCATCATCATCAGGGTTATAGCCAAAATGCTGAGAGGATTGTTCGACCTGCGCATTACGGTCAACAGTTGCCACACCGCGCGCACCAGCAGCCGCAGGTCGGCCATACTGGCTAACCTGTGAAACGACTTGTGGTGGGTTTACGGTAGCAACCATTTTCAATCCCCTGCCGACAACCGGCAACGCATTAGTTGATATCCAACCTAAACATTATACTCGAAAAATGGGGATTCAGGTCAGAAAAATCAACTGAACCGCGGTTTTCAGGCAAATCTTATTCGCCTTCGAACTCAACCAGATGGAATTCGTCAACACCGCGATCACGAATTTTCTGTGCCCCACCCAGATCAGGCAGATCAATGATAAAGGCACAACCGGCAACTTCGCCGCCCGCCTTTTCGACCAAATCGATAGCGCCAAGGGCCGTGCCGCCCGTTGCAATCAAGTCATCCATGATCAAAACGCGCTGACCGGGCTTGATGGAATCCTTATGGATTTCAATAACATCTGAGCCATATTCAAGATCGTATTCAACGCTGATGGTTTCTGCGGGCAGTTTGCCCTTTTTACGCACGGTGACAAATCCGATGCCAAGTGCAAGTGCGACCGCAGGGCCAATCACAAAGCCGCGCGCTTCGATCCCGGCAATCACATCGATCTTTTTGTCCTGATATTCGGCGGCAAAACCGTCAATCACTTCGCGCAATCCGTCGGCATCGGAAAACAGCGTCGTAATGTCGCGGAACATAATTCCCGTTTTGGGATAATCGGGAATGGTGCGGATCAACGACTTAATCGACATAAAGCTCTCCGGTCTGCAAGCGGGCATGAAAAACACGAAAGGCAGAACCGCCGTTTCAACCGGCCTTACCTTAAATTCGGGTCACTTGATGCCTGAAACCGGCGGGATTGGCAAGGTGCATCGCCCAATGAACGGTAAAATCAGACCATCGACATCACGCGAAATAAGTCGATACACGCCCGTCGTTACCCTGGACCGCGGCCCTTCATGACAGATCCCTAAGTCATGCCAACAGCTTAGCGCATGGCGGCTTTAAAACCCGGATGCGAGGGAGAATGTACTCATCAATCACGCAGCGTGTGCAGACGTGCCGCGTGATGCGATATCCTTGGGGCCTGTGACGAAATCATTGGCGAGTTTCTTGCTGATTTCCGCACGCGTACCGCGCGAAAGGCCGGTTTCAGCAGCCTGCCGATTGCCCCATACCGCACGGTAAAGGCGATAGTCGTGGTCATTGATCTGACCGAATACTTTTTCGACTTCCATCAGAGTTTGGACATAACTCTTTTTCATGTCAGCCATCCTGTTGCTCGTTGTGTTTCACCGAGTCGTTGGTGAAACAATGTTGGGGCGATGCTGCCCGTTGTTACCGCTGCGATATAATCGCTGTTACGCGGTCTCTCAACGTCAGGACGGTGACAAGATCGGGAATATTTTGTGACAAACCGCCTTAATCAGGTTTGCCACGCGCAAAAGGCGTTAAAACGCCATAGAACATTTGCGCCAAGGATGACAGACCTTAACGTCCCAAAACGAAAAGCGCCTGTCTTCTATTTCAGACAACAGGCGCTTGGTCGCTTAAACGAAAATACTTTCTACGGGGACCGGACGTGCTGATCAGTTCAGCTTTTTTGCTGCCTCGGCCTGTTTGGCTTCTTGGTCGATCTGCTTTTGCAGCGCTTCGCCATACTCACCGTAAATCCGCCCTTCTAGCGACAGTTCCAAAAACCGGATGTAATCGTCCTGATTTGAAATCTTGGCGCGCGCGACGGAAATCACGTCAAACGGGCTGGCCGCATCAAGATCGTATTTACGGATCAAGCCCACCATTTCGGCGGTGATTTGATCAAGCTTTTTGCGGGTGTCGCTATATGAAAGCGTCATAAAACCGTCCTGTCGTTCGAATGCATGAGTTGGCGTGGTTATGCCTGTTCATCGCAAAACTGACAAGCCCCAGCCCAATCTTTGCCCGTCCTTGACTTACATCAAAGCACGCGAAGCGTGTTGTGGCGATGTTGGGACAATCCATACGCGACTGGCGGCGCACACCTATTATCCGTATGGTTTCATCAACGACCGCCACTCAGGGAATAATAAAAAATGCGAATTTTGTCTGCGTTTAATGCTATGGGCATCCGTAAACGCTTTATGTGGGCGTCCGCGTTTGGCGTGACGTCAACCGTGATCATTTCCCTTTTAATCATGGCCTATGTCGAAGAACGCGCCATGGATGCCAAGCTTGATCAACTCAGCCAAAATGAACTGACATCGCTTCATGCACTGATTGTGAATGTGATGGCCGCGCGCCCAGATGACGTTGATGACATCGGCATTAACGTGTTCAACAACTGGTTTGACAGCCGCAACGCAGATTACCCTGGTGAACTGTGGTCCGCATGGGGCCCGACCACCCTTGCCTATATGAAGGAATATGGCGAAAAGCCCATCAAAACTCCGCGGGATGCCATTGATATCGAGGCCATCGAAACCGGCAAAACCATCGGCCGCTATACCGATGATGGTACCTATCGCAAATCAATGCCGATTGTCTTGGGTGTCACCAAGGGGGCGGACCGCGAAGTTTGTTTTAGTTGCCACGGCGCGATGGAAGCCGAAACAGGCGACGTGATTGCCGTTCTGTCGTCCAGCTTGTCAGTCGGCCCGGAACAGGCCAAAACCAACCGCATCCTGATTGGCATTGTCATTGGCGGCATTGTGATCGCCATCGCGACCATCATTGGGATGCGCGCATTGCTGTCGCGGATTGTGACCGGCCCGCTATCAAACCTTGGCAACGACATGACCGCCCTTGCCGATGGCAATACAGAATTTGAAATAAGCGCCCTGTCGCGCCGTGATGAAATCGGCGATATGGCGAAATCAGTTGATGTGTTCCGCACCAATGCCATCGCCAAGAAAAAGATGGAGGCTGAACAGCAGGCAGCGTTTGAGCGCCGCGAAGAACGCATGCGCCAACTTGAAGGCCACATTGAAAACTTTGACGGCCTGATTGCCAAAATTATTGATGCGGTATCGCATTCAGCCGGTGAAATGCAAACCACCGCCCGTGGCTTGGTGCAGGCCGCCGACCTTGCCAGCAAAAGCGCAACCACCGTTGCCGCCGCGTCCGAGCAAGCCACGGTCAATGTTCGCACCGTGTCCGAGGCCGCCGATCACTTGTCTGAATCGATTTCGGCCATCGGTGAACAGGCCCAACAATCAAGCCTGGTTGCCCAAGAAGCATCACGCGAAGCCGCGCAATCATCAACCACTGTTGCCAACCTGTCGGATGCCGCCGACCGTATTGGCGAGATTGTCGAGCTGATTAGCGACATCGCCGGTCAGACAAACCTTCTGGCCCTGAATGCGACGATTGAGGCCGCCCGTGCGGGTGAAGCCGGCAAAGGATTTGCTGTTGTCGCATCCGAAGTTAAAAACCTTGCCAATCAGACGGCACGTGCAACCGGCGACATTTCCGCCCAGATTGCCGCCATTCAGGAAGAAACCGGTAAAACCGTGACCTCGATTGGCGATATTGCTGATGTGATCACGCGGATCACCGACATGACCAACACCATTTCCGACGCGGTTCAGCAGCAATCAGAAGCCACCAGCGAAATTGCCCAAAATGTTGAACAGGCCGCCATCGGCACACAGGAAGTCAGTTCCAACATTGAACGCGTGAGCGGCACGGTATCGGAAACCGATCAGGCAGCCCATCTTGTCCTGGCTGTAGCCGATGAACTTGGTGGCTTGTCTGTTGATCTACGCACCGAAGTCGACAAATTCCTTGCCGACATTCGTGCGTCATAAGCTCTAAGACATCCTACCGGCTTGGCAACAGCGTCTTTTTTGCCTGCAAAAGCTTGTATTTGTCGATCCCGCCCCAAAAATGTAACAGAACCAAACGGTCAGACAAAATCACCTGTCTGGCCGTTTCAATCTGTTGATATATCGCGCCGAATTTACCTTATCGCCTTACATCGCGCGACGATGTCAGCACGCAAGTATGAACCTTTGCGAACACGAAGTTATCGGCTGATACGTTCGGGACGTGCTTTCTTGGGGGAATGGAAGTAGCGATGTCGTTTACGACAATTTTGGGCATAGTGATCGGTCTTGGGCTATTTGTTGGTTCAATTTTTATCTCGACCGATAACTATCTTGTCTTTGTAAGCATCTCGAGTGCGCTAATGGTCATTGGCGGCACGCTTGCGGCAACATTCATTGCTTACGAAGCACGCTATGTTCTTCTTGCCCTTAAACTGATTTTCAAAATCTTTCGGGCCCCGCAAATGGGCCGCGGACAGCTGACCGGCGAAGTCGGCCGGGTTGTGAAATGGGCCTATCTTCTTCAGAAAAAGGGCATCAACGCGCTTGAACAGGAATCAGAGCGCGTAGCCAAGGAAGAACCATTTCTGGGGTGGGCAATGGAAATCGTCATTACCGGTTATGACGGGGATGACACCGCCGACATGCTCCATAACGCGATAGAAAATTCGTTTAACCGCAGCATCGTGCCCGTTTCGATCCTAAAAAGCATGGCTGCCGCCGCCCCTGCCTTTGGCATGATCGGGACGTTGGTTGGGCTTGTCATCATGCTTGATAAAATGGCCGATGATCCAACCTCGCTTGGTGCCGGGTTGGCGATTGCCTTGATCACCACCCTTTATGGCATTGTTGCCGCGCGATTTTTCTTTATGCCCGCCGCCAGTAAAATTCAGCAGCGCGAAGAAATCATGCGGTTTCGCAACTACCTGATTGCCGAGGGCCTGATCATGCTTGCCGACCGAAAAGGTCCGCGCGCCATTCAGGACAAAATGAATTCATTTTTGGATCCGGCGATCCATTTCAATATCGACAAGTCGGCAAAATAACCGTCGATCACCGCATCGGGCCACCACGCAGAAACACGCGATACAAACATATGACAAAGGGAACATCATATGGCGCGCCGTAGAAAAGCCATGCAACCGATTAAGGAAGAAGAAGTCAGCGAAGACTGGCTTGCGACCTACGCCGATGCCATCACGCTTTTGATGGCGTTCTTTGTTATGCTGGTCAGCTTTTCCAAAGTTGAAATCCCGATCTTTGAGAAGGTCCAAGCCGGTATTGCCGAACAAATCGGCAAACGCGAAGTCATCCGTCCGACCGAAATCCTTGAAACCGACCTCAAAGACGTCGTGTTCAATATGGCGATGGACAGTTCGGTCAATGTATCGACCGACGATGAAGGCATCCTGATGGAATTGGGCGGCGGCGCATTTTTCCAACCGGGCTCCGCCAACCTGACGCGCGATGCGGTCATCTTCCTAAAGGACGTCGGCGACCTGCTAAAAGAGCCCCGCTATCTTGGTTTTCAGGTTGAAGTCGCCGGTCATACGGACGACACCCCAATAAGCACGCCCCGCTTTCCGTCAAACTGGGAATTGGCATCGGGGCGTGCCATTGCTGTTGTGCGTTTTTTGCACGCCCTTGGCGTCGATCCCAATCAGAAACGCATGCGCGCGATTTCTTATGGCGACACAAAGCCCAAACTGCCCAACCGCGATGATTTCGGCCATCCGATTGAAGCAAACCGGGATGCAAACCGCCGCATCGAAATTCGCATTTTCCCGAAATATTCCCGCGTCTTCTAAGCCGTGACTTAGGGAATGCAGACCGGCTCCTAGCCCGCACGATGGGGCGGCCTAAGTTTTACCTAAACAATTGAAACCGCAGTCCCAATTTGTGCATCATATTTCTGATCCGCACGCCCGCAATTGACCGCGATCTCACAAAGCCCAATTGAATTGCGGTAATGGAACCCCTGCCCGACTTTCACATCGGAAAATGTACGCGCAGGTCCCACAACCTCACCCTTCACCTTCACATGCCCAACTTCCTTTGGCGGCATCATGCCGGTCATGAGATTGCCGTAGGTATCGATATAGATCACTTCTTCAAGCTGATCTGGCCAGTCTTTCGCGGCGGCATGCCGGTCATCAATTGCAAGCGGTCTGGCCGCAAACGATGTATCGGTGGCGATCATTGCCGCAACGGGGGCAAAAATATCGCGCCCGTGGAAGCTTGCCGATGGATCATCGGGCTGCCAATCAATCGTGTTCATTGAAACATCTGTTCCGCGGCGAATGATCATTTCAAAAAGCCCATTATCCGGCCCGACAAATGACACACCATCGCAGTTGACCACCACACCTTTGCGCGCACTGCCAACACCGGGATCGACCACCGCCAACACAACGTCGCCGGGTTTGAATTCACGCATAAGCGCCGCCAAAAGATAACTGGCAGCCTTGGGATTTCGATCAGGGGCATCGACCATCAAATCACACACAGGAACAGTCGGCGCACCGCGCATCACCACAGATCGCATGGTGCCGCTATAGGGGCCGTTGATACCAAAATCGCTAAAGATGAAAATCATGCCGCTGCACCGTCGTTAAACAAGATCGCGTAAACACACCCCAAACAATAACGCCGACGGCATCTAAGATCACGAAGGATCAAACCGTCGGCGTTATTGAAAACCAATTCATTTGGCTTCGCCGCCAAATCGTTCTGGCGGTGATGCGTTATTTCACGTCGCAGAATTGCCCACGGCGCTTAAGGTCCGCACACAACGATTTTGCAACACTGTCACTAAGCCCCGTCGCCATCAGACGGTAATAGGTTCCTTTGCCCGGGATGTTGGCGCGCATGATGTCATGTTGCATGGATGCCAATTGACCATACCGCCCCGTCAGAACTTTCCAGCCCCGTTCAGCCTGCGACTGACTGCGATAGGATGCAAGATGGGCAGATCGGTTGCCACTTGCCACCACGGCGGCATCACCAGCCGGTGCTTCGCCGCCTTGAACCGGGCGGCTGTTGCCCGTGGCAACCCGGCGCACAGGTTCGCCGGGGTTAATTGTCATCACATTTGCCTTGGCCGGTTCAATGATCGCGGCCTCGATCGCATCGCGTTCGCGTTTAAATTCATCCGCGGTCACAAGCTTCATCTGAGCCAGATCTTCAATCCGGGCAATTTGCCGGGCGGCATCCATCAACCCTTGCGGTGCAGGTGGCGGTGTTGCGCGCTGACGCGGTTGGGCGGGCAACAACGCATCCAAAATCGCGGTGCGTTCCGAAACATGTTCCTGCACCGTGATCGCGCCGATCTGAAGAGCGCGGTTCAACTGATTAAGGCGCTGTTCGATCTGCGCCCCATCTGGCGGCGGGCTATCTAGGAAGGCTGACGGCGCCTGCTGGCTCATGGGCAATAACGCACCAAGGTTGGCCGAACGCCGTGCAGAATATTCTTCTGGCGTGATCAGGCCAGCCGATTGCAAATCACGCAAAATACCAAACCGCTTTGCCACCGCTTCATCACTGGCGGTTAAAACATCGCCCTCAGGGATATTTGCCGTGCGTGTGCCGGTCATGGCGGGTCTTGCCTGTGGCATCGGTTTGCCCATGGCTGTTGGCACTTCGACCACACGACCGTTTTCACCAAGCCCGGCAGGACCGGTGACAATCTGATCATTAATGCTAAGCGATCCGGGCAAGCCGCGCTGCAGACGCATCAGGTTAAATTCCGCAGCATCGCTTAAAGGGCGCGGCTGGGTACCGTTTGCGGTACTCATTAACACAGTACCGGGCGGGTTCATCGCAATCAGCGTATCATAGCCATCCTTCGCACGGTCTGGGCGATTGGTGTTTTGATAAAGAACCGAACGCCACAGCATCGCATGCCCGTCTTGCGGGTCTTTACGAAGGGCCTCGTCAAAAAACTTCTCAGCCGAGGCATAATCGCCACTGGCAAGTTGTTGAAGGCCAAGTGCGGTATAATTGGAATCGGCAAACGATGTTGCTTCATCCCAAAAGTCCTGATCTAGCAACGGCGCGCAGGCCGACACCCATGAAACCATACCGATCACAGCAAGTCCTTTGCTGATTTTCAGCCAGTTTGCGGTCCGCTTTGCGGATACCTGCATGGCGCCAATCCCCTATTATATAACAACTATTCGTAAGACCATACTGCATGTTCGGCCAAAAGTCGGCGACAAAACAGTATCGACTATCCCCATATCACATTGATTTTGCACTCTGCTTGCCAAGAATTCGTTAAAGAAAAAACCAACACGTCCATTCAGCTATATCTTGCTCTTCGCGCGCAACGCTTCATATAAAGAAGAACGCACAACGCATTAACCTGAACTTCAGAAGAATATGATTTGCTCATTCATTGAGTACGATTGTATGGAATGAGCCTATAAAGATATAAAATGAATAGTTTAATCTCTCAGGGGATGCTCGTGATTGAACCGCAGCAATATGGTCAGCAAGCTCTTCAGGAATACCTGTTGCTTGATTATGTGCAACGGCTCGAAACCCGCAAATACGGGCATCGTGCGGTTCATATCCATATGTCGCGGATGAAACCGTTCCATCGCCGCGATTACCACATCCGCGTTGCGACCAATACCTTTGAAAGCTATGTGAAACTGTATGTTGGGCGTATTTTCGTCCTAACCAATAACGACCTGATTTTTGTCTGGAAAGACAAATCGATTGCCGATGTTGAACCCGCTGTCGACACATTGCGCTATCTGTTCCGCGATGATCCCTTGTCACAAGATGACAGCGAGGAAACCGGTTTTTGCACCTGGTATAACCTTAATACCGAGTATCAAGAATTCCTGCTGCTTTGTCAGCATCTGGACGAGCGCGCCAAAAAGCTGCAGCAAAACATCAATATGCGCCCTGCTCAGCAGCGCGACAAAAATGATAGCCTGCAGCCGATCAACGCAGAAAATCTCGCTCAGCTTGAAGAAACCATTCATTCGGCTGATCTGTCTGAACATATCCGCCAACAACCGGTATGCGTTTTTGCCAATGGCAGCTCCAAGGAACTCCATCCGGTGTTTGACGAGTTTTTCGTGTCCATCGCGGATTTGCGCACGGCCTTGATGCCCAAAATCGATCTGGCGTCAAACCGCTGGCTATTTCAGCACATGACCGAAGTGCTTGATAAACGCATGCTCAACTATCTGTGCAAGCGGACCTTTAAAACCCACGCCAGTTCGTTCTCGCTCAACCTGAACCTTGGCACCCTAACATCTAAGGACTTTGAAAAGTTCGATGAAACCGTGCGGCGCAAATGGCCGGGCAATGTGATTATCGAACTTAATCAGGTCGATTTGTTTTCCAATCTGGAAACCTATCTGAAGCTGCGTGATGATTTCCATAAACGCGGCTACCGGATCTTGATTGATAACCTGACGGTCGAATCGCTTTCCTTTGTTGATCGCAAACGCCTAAAGGCCGATTTCATCAAGGTCGCCTGGCGCGAAGAAATGACCGACAATGTCATTCGCAAAAAATACGGCGAAATGGACAATCTGGTCAAAAATTCCGGCCGTGAACGCGTTATTCTGTGTCGATGCGACAGCCCGACGGCGATCAAATTTGGCCAATCCCTTGGCATCACCCTTTTCCAGGGACGCTATATCGATCAAATGATCGCCCGCCAACGACGTGCAAAACGCGCTGCCAAGGCCGCGCAAAAGCCAAAAGTCGGCAAACCGGCAGGCTGATCAATCCTGCCAGATGACACAAACCCCATCAAAGCCGGTGCATTGCGCCGGCTTTTTTGTCTGCATCCTGCCATCACCTGTCAGCAGTCATGCATACCAGAACAACGATGCAATTTCTGGGCTTGGCAACAAAGGAACAAAAGAAGTACAAACAAACATGCTCTACGCGCTTTGCACCGATTGCCATCATAAATGGCGCCTGCACCTTGATCGACCGCTGCCCAAAAGCGGCCCGGGATCATACGTTGCGTGCCCATCATGTGGCAGAAAACGCGCAATTGCCCATTCCGAACTTCTTGACCTTTCCATCGGCCATCTTGATTGCGACGCGTTTTATGCCTCCATCGAAAAGCGTGATAACCCCGAACTGATTGACCAACCGGTTATCATTGGTGGCGGGCATCGCGGCGTTGTTGCGACCTGCTGCTATATCGCGCGTAAATACGGTGTGCGTTCCGCCATGCCGGCATTTAAGGCCCGTGAACTGTGTCCGGATGCGGTATTTCTGAAATCCGACATGAAGAAATATCAACGCGAAGGATACCGGGTGCGCGACATGATGCGTGCCCTAACACCCGATATCGAACCGCTTTCGATTGACGAAGCCTTTATGGACCTGTCGAACGCGCGCGAAACCCATGGCAAAACGGCGGCCGAATGCCTGATGGGCTTACAGGCGACCATCCGCCAAGAAGTCGGCATCACGGTATCAATCGGGCTTTCCTATAACAAATTCCTCGCCAAAACCGCATCGGACCTGAACAAGCCGTTTGGCTTTTCGATGATTGGCGAAGCTGAGGCGATTGATTTTCTGGCCGATAAGCCCGTGCGCATGATGTGGGGCGTAGGACCGGCGATGGAGCGCAAGCTTAATGACGATGGCATCACCACCATCGGACAGCTTCAGGAACGCGACATCCATGCCCTACAGGGTCGCTATGGCAGCATAGGCAAGCGCCTGTACTACTTTTCACGTGGCCAAGACAATCGCCGGGTTGAACAAAGCACGGAACGCAAAAGCCTATCGTCGGAAACCACCTTTAACGAAGATATCGCAAGCCTTTCGGAACTGACTGAAATTGCCACCCGCCTGACGGCCCGTGTTGCCAGCGATCTGGCGCGCAAGGAAATCGCCGGGCATACCGTGGTGCTGAAACTAAAATCATCGGATTTCAAAATCCGCACGCGCAATATGCGCCTGACCTATCCGACATTACGCGAAGACGTCATCCTCGATACCGCGCTGACTTTGCTGAAAAAAGAAGTCGACGGCACCAAATACCGCCTGCTGGGCATCGGTGTGGCCGATTTATTCGCAGCAGATCAGGCCGACCCGGTCGATTTGTTTGCAGAAAACGGTAACGACGCGGCACTTGATACCGCGATCAATGACGATGAAACCACCACCGACAGCGTTAAAGCCACCGTCAAGCAGCGCCCCGTCATCGAACTCCCCCGCCCAACGACCGAAGAATTACGCGAAAGCCTGACCCGGCGTTATCGCCTGCATAAAAAGAAAATCATCCGCCAGCAAAGGTTCAGGTTTTAGCGAGGACGCCAAAGACCAAACACAAAAAATGCCCGCCGATAAATCGTTGCGAGCATTTGCTGGTAATATGTTCATCTTTCAGAAGAAAGATGGCGTCCCCTAGGGGATTCGAACCCCTGTTGCCGCCGTGAAAGGGCAGTGTCCTAGGCCTCTAGACGAAGGGGACGCAAATCGCAGTGCGATCTTATGTATGGTCTGCTTTGGTGGCGTCCCCTAGGGGATTCGAACCCCTGTTGCCGCCGTGAAAGGGCAGTGTCCTAGGCCTCTAGACGAAGGGGACGCAGCGCGTTAACGAGGCCGGTTTTTAGCGATTGGGTCGGGTAAGGTCAAGCGGCTTTTTTGCCCCTGTGACGTTTTTTTTAATCTTCCCCCTAAAATAAGGCCAGAACCGGCCAAAACCCGCAAAAACCAAGCCACCCTGTTTAACCAGATGGTTTATTTCATCTTTCACGACAACCCGGCATCACAACAATCTTGATATTCAATCCCCATTCGATTGGCCTGATCGTCGAAATTATTCTTTCTTTGCCCGTGTTCCGAACCAGAAAACCATCGCAGCCGTGCCAAGACCAAACCCCAAAAACGCGAAAACCCAACGATAGCCATCTGGCGATCCTTCGGGGAACTGGCCAATAATCAGCCCTGCCCCACCCTGGAGCAAGAACAGCCCGGCAAAGGTGGCAAGATTGATGGTGGTTAAGGCACGCCCGACCTGATGTTCGGGAACCGCCGCACGCGAGCCCGCATAATTAAGCGTCGCACTGCTGCCAAGGAATCCATGCAGCAGCAGAAGCACCGCGGCCACACCAACGCCTGTTGGCCCGATAAACGCCTGCAGGATGCACATCAGGCTGCCAACCATCACCGCAAACACAATCAGCCCACGGGTTTTGCCATGCAGCTTACGCGAAAGCTGGCCATAGGTTGGCGGGCCAAAGATCATGCCAACGGTCATAATCAGCAAAATATTGCCAACTTCGACCGGCCCGAGGGCGAAAACGTCGTGCAAATACGGCCCGCCCCACAATCCGCGCACGGTCAGAATCGCCGGATAACTAAATGCCGCCACGGTGCATAACAGCCAAACCTGCCGATTCTTCCAAACCGACACCATGCCCCTAAGGGCTTCGGCAACGGTTTCGCCTTTGCGTTCGGTATCTTTTGCCCCGGGGGGCGTATCGCGAACCAAGGTGAAATCAAGGATCACGGCCAACACCGTAAGTCCGGCCAAGCCGTAATACACCGCGCGCCAACCATACGCCTCGACCAAGGCGGCAAGCGGGGTGGCCGATGCCAAAACACCAAGCAAACTAAACGCAACGATTAAGCCAGAAGCGGCCGCAAACTTTTCAGGCGCGGTCCACCGTGCAGCCAGCATCAGTGCCGACATAAACGCCGCCGAACACCCAAGCCCAATCACCGCCTGCCCGGCCATCAAGCCATAGACACTTTGCGCATTGGCGAAAATGATCACGCCAAGCAACGCAAAGGCCATCATCACGCCATTTGTCTTGCGCGGGCCATAGCGATCAAGCATCACCCCAACGGGGATCTGCATCAGGGCAAAACCAAAATGGAAACTGCCTGCAATCAGGCCAAGCTGTTCGGGGCTAACGGCAAGTTCGGTCCGAAGCGGCTCGGCCAATAGCGCCTGGGCGGAGCGGAAAAACTGGCTGAGCGAGAATGCAAGCATGATGGGAAACAGCACCATCAAAAAGGTGCCGATACCATGCGAAGTCGTTGTGGGGCGTGTTTGTTCTGTCATGATATCATCTGGCTTAATGCGATATCATGCCAACGGCAAGCAAATTGCGCCCCGTTTTAACTGTCAAAACAACCCGTTGGTCCATTTACCTGATGATGCGAATCACCAAACCATGGCGTCCATCACGGATTTACATTGGCAGTGACACATCATCAATCATCAGCTGAACGCCTTCGCGGCCCTGCCACGTATCGCGGCGCAAATGCCCCAAAATATGCAACGGACGCCCACCATGCTTAATCAGGGTTTGGCCCATATCATTATCAAGACACCGGAACGCGATGGCCTTAAGCCGTCCCTTGCCGTTGGCCCCGGTCAGGATGCAGCGCACGTGATCGGCCCCGACCACATCGGCCTTTACCACCCGGCAATCGACAAAGACAAATCGGGGTTCGGCATTGCCCGCCCCAAATGGCCCCATCTTTTCCAACGCATCAATCAGTTCAAGCGTCGCCCCGGCGGCGTGAAGTGCCCCATCAACTGTGATGGTCGGACGAATATCGTTTTCAGCAATGATCTTAGCAAAGCGTTCTTCAAGGAATGCTTCAAATTCATCGCGCTTTTCCGGCTCCAGCGTAAAGCCAGCCGCCATGCCGTGCCCACCGCCATTGACCAAAAGCCCGGACTGGCGTGCCGCAATAATCGCAGCCCCCAAATCAATGCCCCGTACGGATCGCGCCGATCCTTTATAAACCCCATCAACCATGCCCATTACCAAGGATGGCACGTGATAACGATCTTTCAGGCGGCTTGCGACAATGCCGATCACACCGGGATGCCAATCTTCGCCGCCAACCAGCACCATCGACCCGACTTTTGATTTGCCTTCGACGGCATTAATCGCCTGATCAAGGACAATATCCTCAATCGCCTTACGTTCACGGTTATATTCATCAAGCTTGCGCGCGATATCCTGCGCCTCAGCGGGGTTGTCCCCCGAAAGCAGGGTCGTACCAAGGAAACTTTCGCCAACGCGCCCACCGGCGTTCACACGCGGCCCCAGCACAAAGCCAAGGTGATAGGCACTTGGTGTTTCATTGACCCCGGCAACATCGGCCAACGCCGTCATGCCAACATTAGAACGATGACGCATGACCTTAATGCCCTGAGTCACGAACGCCCGGTTAAGGCCACGCAACGGCACCACGTCACACACGGTTCCCAATGCCACCAAATCCAGAAAGTTGCGCAAATCTGGTGCCCGCAGTCCGGCCTTTTCCAGCCAGCCGCGGCTGCGCACTTCTCGCAACACCGCAACGCACAGCAAAAATGCGACACCAGCCGCGCATAAATTGCCAAGGCCGCTTTCATCGTCAAGACGATTGGGGTTCACCACCGCAACGGCGGGCGGCAATTCCGGCTCGGCCGCGTGGTGATCCACCACAATGACCTCAATCCCGGCATCCTTGGCTTCTTGCAGCGGCGCATAGGCCGTGACCCCGCAATCGACCGTCAGGATCAGGTTCGCACCATTACGCTGAAGCTCCAGCAACGCCGGGGCGTTGGGGCCATACCCCTCTTTCATGCGATCAGGAATATGAACCGGCACATCTGGGCCAAGGGCGCGGAAAAATCGCTTTAAAACTGCCGTGCTGGTCGCACCATCAACGTCATAATCACCAAAAACGGCAAGCTTTTCGCCTGCCTCAATCGCATCGGCAATGCGTGATGCGGCCTTATCCATGTCCTTTAAAGTCGACGGATCGGGCATCAAATCACGCAATGTCGGCGACAGGTAACTTTCGGCATCATCCAAACCGATGCCGCGTGCCGCCATGACGCGGCCAACAATTTCGGGCACCCCGAACCGTTGGGCAATGGTAATGCCTAGTCGCTCATCCAGGTCGCGCTCACGCCACCATTTACCGGTCGCGGATCGTTCGACCCCCATAAAAGTCTTTTCATGTGCATGATCATTCATGCCCCATGAAATAGCGCAATCTTGGGTCGGCTTAAACTGGATTATTTATCAGAAGGTCCTACTTGGCCAAATTGCCCCTAAAATCCGTTTGTTCATTGGTGCTGCGACACACGCTCATACGATTAGACAGCTCGATTCTTTTGGCATTGTTTAAGGGTGTTTGCCGCACCTGCTGCCCAGCGACCAGTTCAACATTGGGTGGTCTGATACTGTTTTGCGCGAAACCATAAGCTCTTGCCGACGATCCATTGTTATGTGATTTTACGAACAAAATCATATTAATCACAACAGGATACGAGCAATGGTTCATCGAAAGAAAACGCGGATCGTGCTGTCTATATTGTCGGTACTGGTCGCCCTGATGTCTTCCCCGCTGATCATGGTTGCGCCCATGATTTTTGACTCACCGGGATCTTCGGAAAGTCCACTCGCACAGTTTCTGTTTTACACTCTGCTCTCTTTTCCGGTGCTGAGCATGCTTGGCGCCATCCTGCCGTGGATGTTCAAAAGTCACCCAAAATCAATCTGGCTTTATTCCCTGACTGGTTTGGCCATCGTCCAGTTTTTGGTTTCAATAATGTTGCTTGAGACACCATGAAATTGGGGAACTGCGAATTTGCCTACGAGAAGGTAAACTGCAGCCAGTCCCAAGCCATGCATAACGCACAGGCACGGCTGGCCGATTTCAATCGCGCACTTTATTCTTAGCTGCCATTACGGCGGTGTCGGCTTATGGAAACAAAGGCTGATTGAACCTTCAAAAACACACTTTTGCCGCCAAAGATTGTACCGCGCCAAAGACTATGCAAACTGATCGCATAACAACAATGGGATACGTGCAATGACGAACAAAAAAGGCCTGCGGATCACCCTGACGATCGTTTCCATCCTTGGCGCATTTTTATCGCTGCCAATGGTGATGATGGCACCAATGATGTTCGATGCCCCGGGATCAGAAAACAATCCCATCACCCAGTTGATGTTCTATAGCCTTCTGGCCTTCCCCGCATTGTGCCTCATGGGCGGCATCCTGCCATGGATTTTCAAACGCCATGAAATATCGATCTGGCTTTACGCACTTAGCGGCTTGGCCATCGGCCTGTTTTTCGCAAGCGTGGTTCTGTTGCAAATCCAGTGCGGCGGCGATTTTTCGTGCTCATAAAAAAAAGCCTGCCGCGATGGCAGGCTTTAAAAATCAGACGATCCCCTCGTCCGCCGCAATCAAGGCCAAGCCATGGGCCACGGACAGGAACGGCTGGCCGATTTCGATGCGGTCTTTGCCAAATCCGTCTTCGAATATTTTGCGCACCGCCGGGACATAGGATGTGCCGCCCGTCATAAAGACCTTGGACACATCACCGGCCTTTAAGCCGGCCTGATCAAGGCAATGTTTGGCCGCTGCTTCGATTTCGGCCATGTCTGGCGCGATAGAGGCTTCAAAATCGGCACGAGTCAGGCGTTCTTCAATTTCGACACCACCGTGCGAGAATTGCAAAAGCGCGCTATCATTGGATGACAGTTCCGCCTTGGCTTTCGACACGGTTTGATACAGGTGGAAGCCCATTTCTTCTTCAATGATCGCCACCAGATCTTCGATATCATCTGGTTTGGTCGCTGAGCGAACCAGGCTTTTGATTTCATTGATGGTTTTGGGCTGATTCATCATGGCAAGTTCGTGCCAGCGTGAAAACGCCGTATAGTATTGCCGCGGCACCGGAAGGGTCGCCCCCATCGATTTATAATCCGAGCCAAAGCCGAGGCGCGGCCAAACTGCTTTTTGGATGATGCGGTAATCAAATCGGTCGCCTGCAACGCCAAGGCCGGTATGGGCCAATGGCTGCACGCCGCGCATGCCAAGACCTGGCGTAAAGCGGATCAACGAAAAGTCACTTGTCCCGCCACCAAAGTCAGCCACCAGAACAGTTTCGGCTTTTTCAAGTTCACGCCCGTAATAATAAGATGCCGCCAAGGGTTCAAATACCATGGCTTCGACGTCAAAGCCCGCTTGGTCATAGGCACTGCGCAGGCGCATTTCGGCAAAATCGTTATCGGGATTATTGCCCGCAAACGCCACGGGACGCCCAGAAATCACCCGCTGCCCCAGCCATCCAAGGCTGTCCTGCGCGAAATGATGAATTTGGGTAAGGAACGTGCCGATCAGATCTTCGATCGAATAGGTCGTGCCGAAAATGTCTGTGCCTTCAAAATCCTTGGACGCAAGGTAGGATTTCATCGACTGGATCAGGCGGCAATCATGGCTTTCTTTGAGATACTCATCAATCGCATACGGGCCAGAGCAGCTTCGAACATGGGTCGGCGCGCCCGGCGCGGTCAGTTCCTGTTCTTCCCAGAAATACAGAATGGTCCGATAGGTATCAAAGCTGTTGGCACCCACTTCAAACTTTGCCGATTGCACGTTTCCCGCACTGTCTGCCACGGCAAGAACTGAATTGGTCGTCCCAAAATCAAGCGCGATAATTTCAGACATTTGGCGGGCTCCGGCGGTTATGTGTTTGATAGGGGGCGGAGGATGTAACCCAGACCGCCCTGCCCTGCAAGCGATTAGCGTAACCGTGTCACGAAAAAAGGGAGTGCGTCGCACTCCCTTTCCTTAATGCTGCTATCAGCAGAACTTACTTGTACCAGATTTTCCGGCTAAAATCGTGGACCGCGCGAACATAGCGCACAGTACCCGACTGGCTGCGCATCACGATGCTTTCGGTTTCAGCACCATTGGCAAAACGGCGCACACCGCGCAACATCGCACCATCGGTAACGCCGGTGGCCGCAAACATCACGTTGCCTTTGGCCAGCTCGCCCAGTTTGTATTTGCGATTAAGGTCTTCGATACCCCATTTTTTCGCGCGCGCAATTTCATCATCATTGCGGAAAACAAGACGGCCCTGGAACTGACCACCGATGCAACGAAGGGCAGCAGCCGCAAGAACACCTTCTGGTGCGCCGCCAGTGCCCATGTAAAGATCAATACCCGATGTTTTTTGCGACGTCGCAATAACACCAGCCACATCACCATCACCGATTAGCATGATGCGTGCACCAGCTTCGCGGGTTTTGGCAATGATTTCATGGTGGCGCGGACGATCAAGGATACAAACAACAAGATCAGCAACCGCACAGCCCTTGGCCGCCGCAAGGTTTTTAAGGTTTTCATGCGGGGTGGCATCAAGATCAACCACATCTTCGGGCAGACCACCGCCAACAGCGATTTTTTCCATATAGGTATCAGGCGCGTTCAAAAAGCCGCCTTTTTCCGCCATGGCCACAACCGCAAGCGAGTTCGGCCCACCGGTCGCACAAATCGTCGTACCTTCAAGCGGATCAAGCGCGATATCGATTTCCGGGCCTTGGCCAGAACCGACTTCTTCGCCAATGAAAAGCATCGGGGCTTCGTCACGTTCGCCTTCGCCGATGACGACCGTGCCTTTGATATCCATGCTGTTAAGTGCATTGCGCATCGCATCGACTGCCGCCTGATCAGCAGCCTTTTCGTCGCCACGTCCCATCAAGCCAGAGCACGCAAGCGCTGCGGCCTCGGTCACGCGAACGGTTTCAAGCGCAAGATTTCGATCCATTTTGTCTTCCTCGTTTCGTGATGCAGGGTCTGGGGGCCCTATTCTTTTATCGGCAAAAAGCTGTAAGTAGTGCCCGACGCATTTGCGCCTCGCTACGATAAGTGTTGCGAGGCGCTTGTGTCTTTTTTTTGTTTGTTACGACGCGAAACTTTCGATCCGCATCAACACTGGCGGCTGCGAATTGCTTTCGAACGCAGCGATATCTTCGACCGCACCGGCCATGGCCGCTTCGGTCGTTTCATGGGCGACAATCACCACCGGCACAACACCGCCTTCGGTCTCGGCCCGGCCATGCTGGATCATCGACGCCATGGAAACGCCGTGTTGGGCAAGGGTCGCGGTGACTTTTGCCATCACGCCCGGACGATCCCAAACCATCAGGCGCAAGTAATAGGCGCCGACATGCTTCTCAAGCGACGCACGCACGTTCTTGCGCAGACGCTCGGCTGGGACACCAAATACCGGTGCGGTGCGTCCTGCGGCGATATCAACAATATCGGCAACCACCGCCGATGCGGTTGGTCGTTCACCAGCACCGCGTCCTTGCAAAACAACAGGACCGACATAATCGCCTTCAAGGGCAACGGCGTTAAACACGCCCTCAACCTTTGAAATCTGGGTCGCACGATCCACCATTACCGGGGACACACGCTGTTCAATGCCTTCGGCGGTTTGCTTGGCAATCCCCAAAAGCTTAATGCGATAGCCAAGTTCTTCTGCAAGCTGAATATCAAGCGCCGATACGCTGCGAATGCCATCCACGGCCACGGCATCAAAGTCAACCTCAACGCCAAAGGCAAGGCTGGCCAGAATGGCAAGCTTGTGCGCCGCATCAATGCCATCAACATCAAATGTCGGATCAGACTCGGCATATCCCAACTGCTGGGCTTCGGCCAAGACATCGGCAAAATCACGACCCTGCTCCCGCATGGTGGTCAGGATGAAGTTACAGGTGCCATTCAAAATACCGGTCACGCGCGAAATGGCATTGCCCGCCAAACCTTCGCGCAGGGCCTTAACCACCGGGATACCACCGGCAACCGCGGCTTCGTAGGCGATGGTGACATTGTTGTTATCGGCAATCTGCGCCAATTCAGCCCCCTTAAGGGCAATCAGCGCCTTATTGGCGGTGACAACATGCTTGCCATTTTCAAGCGCGGTTTTGCAGACATCATAGGCAATGCCGTCTGATCCGCCGATCAGCTCGACCAGAATGTCGATTTCTTTGTCCGCTGCCAAATCACGCGCATCATCGTACCAAGTCAGACCTTCGGTCGAAAAACCACGATCACGAGTTCGATCACGCGCCGATACCGCTGTTACAACAATCTGGCTGCCCGAACGGTCGGTCAGAATGTCGCGATGTTCACTCAGCAGTTTAACGGTTCCTGCACCGACCGTACCGAGGCCAGCCACACCGATTTTTACGACGTCTTTCACGATAACTCCTTAGCACGTGGGTTCATCCGCAGGCGCGAAACGCACGGTTTTATGCGCATCCCATCCTGACAAAGTAACGCCCGGAACATGTCCCGGGCGAAACACAGAATGCTTTATCGGTTATCAGACGGATTTCTTCAACAGTTCACGTGCAGAATTTGCATCCGGGCATTTGGCAAAGAACTGTTTGATGTTCCGATTGGCCTGTCGAATGCGGTGTTTATTTTCCACCAAGGCAATGCGCACATGCCCATCGCCATACTCGCCAAAGCCAAGCCCCGGCGCGACCGCAACGCCCGCTTCCTGCAAAAGAAGCTTGGAAAAATCAAGCGATCCCAACTCGGCAAATGCTTCGGGGATTGGGGCCCAGGCAAACATGGTGGCCGCCGGGCTTGGAATTTCCCAACCAGCACTTTGCGCGCCTTCGATAAAGATATCGCGCCGTTCACGGTACAAGTTGCGGAATTCTTCAACGCAATCTTGCGGGCCGTTCAACGCGGCGGTCGCTGCAACCTGAACCGGGGTAAAGGCACCGTAATCAAGATATGATTTAATCCGCGTCAGTGCATTGATCAGCTTTTTATTGCCGGTGGCAAAGCCAATGCGCCAGCCCGCCATCGAATAGGTTTTCGACAGGGAATAAAATTCAACGGCAATGTCCTTGGCCCCCTTGCACTGCAAGATAGACGGCGGCGGATTGCCATCAAAATAAATCTCGGAATAGGCAATATCAGACAGCACATAGATTTCATGCTTTCGGCAGAAATCGACGACTTCCTGATAAAACGCCAGATCCACCACAAGCGATGTCGGGTTGGCCGGGAAATTCAACACCACCGCACTTGGTTTTGGCACGGAATGCTTCACCGCCCGGTGCAGCTGCTCCATAAAGCTTTCTGCATTGAACGTGCCCTGTTCATCATGCCCAATCGGGATATGGCGCAAGGCCGCACCGGCAATGATGAAACCAAACGCATGGATCGGATAGGACGGGTTGGGCACAAGGAAAATATCCCCCGGGCTGGTAATCGCAGCCGCCAGGTTCGCCAAACCTTCCTTGGAGCCCAATGTAACAACCGTTTCGGTTTCCGGATCGATATCGACCCCGAACCGACGACCGTAATAGGCCGACAATGCTTTGCGCAGGCCCGGAATACCGCGTGACATGGAATACCCATGGGTGCGCGGGTTCTGAACCGTTTCGACCAGTTTATCGACAATATGCTGCGGCGTGGCCGGGTCCGGATTGCCCATGCCAAAATCGATAATGTCCTCTCCCGCGCGCCGTGCCGCCGCCTTCATCGCATTTACTTCTGCAAATACATAGGGCGGGAGACGTTTTATGCGGTGGAAGTCTTGGGACATTATCCTACATCCTCATGAAATTGGCGATTTTCGAATTTTATGCGAAAAGCACAGCCTCGAATTTACGAATATTGCATTTAGCACCGAAAAAGCAGTGCTTTACGACGTACAATTCGAAGGATTTACCTTTTCTGGGATAATGACTCAACGAATTAATGCATTTGGCACCGTGCTTTATTCAAAATGCCCCAACGAACCAAGCCTTAAGCTGGGCGTAAGGTGTTCCATTTTCCGTCCTGATCGGTCCTGAAACGACAACAGCGCGAAGGGGCATGCCCCTTCGCGCTGTTAATCTTCGTTCGATTCAGTAAACCTTGTCAGTCCAACGTGCGCCCCCGTGTTCGCACCAAGTTGAACTTAAAAGTCCCGATTAGTAATCCAAAAAGATCTCGACACGGCGGTTACCCGCCTCGCCGGCTGGAACACCTTCGTAGTAGCGCGGATCGGCTGATCCGTCGGCCCCGACAAAGATCGCCCCCGGATTAACACCCAGCGACAACAGACGTGACACAACCGCGGCGGCACGTTTTTCAGAAACGCGGCGGTTGGCTTCCATATGCTGTTCAAGGCTCATATTCGCGGTGCGCATTGATGCATGACCAATAATGCGAAGCGCACCACCGGTTTGCTGCCACGTGCGGGCAACTTGCTGCAGGACGCGGTCATCCGTGCTGCCAAGGTTCGATGAACCATAGCCGAACTGGATTTGCGCGATCTGCATATCGCTTACCGCAGGGCCGCTTTGATTGATCGAACGGACACCAAGGCGTGATGCCAGAATGTCGTTGGTTTCGGTCATATCCATGGTCATCGGATCGTTCCGATAAGACGACGAAGAACCGCCCAACTGACTTTCGTCAACAACGACCGACCCGTTGTCTGAATACATCGAATAATCGAAATCTTCACCACGTGATGTCGGGGCAAGCGATGCAGACGGATCGTTTGCAAACGCGCCCTGCCCTTCAGCCAGACGACGCTGATATTGATCCATCAAAGGATCACCGGTCGACCGCAACTCAGGGCGTACATTGCCAGACTGCGCGGCTTCATATGCCGCCAACTGCTGTGCTTCGCGCGATTTTGCATCGTCAACTGCCGGGCGCTCTGGCGCTGCTTCAGGAGTCGGAACTGGGCCCGACGCAGAAGATTTTGCTGACCATTCATCCGCAATTTTCGAGCCGGACTTTGCCGACGTCACACGGTTGCTGCTGGTCGTGGTGGTTTGTGTTTGGCTCGGTGCGGCCATTTCGCTGCTGCTCACCGGTGTGGTCGGTGCTGGCTGAATGACCGGATCGTCATTCGAAACTCTCGGCTCAGGCTCAAGCGCGTTGACCGGCGGCGTGCTGCGACGGCCAGTGCCTTCGCTATATTGTGCATTGCTGCGATCGGCTGCCAATCCCGCGATCAGCGCATCGCGTTCTTTGTCACCGGTTACAATCGGCTTAGAGGGTGTATTGGAAAGACTCGGATATTCGCCGTCCTCACCCGGAATGGCTTCCTCGGACTTGGCGGTATCGTCACCTTCGCCGTCAAACATATCGCCGACGGACTTGCCCCATTCAACCGGATTGATTGCATCAGGAACCGAAGAACAAGCGCCCAGTGTCATGACCACCGCCAGTGCAGAACCGGTCTGCAGCAATATGCGCAGCTTCCCCTTTGCAGTCTCCTGCCACGACCACTGCCCTGTCGTCGATTTCAGAACGCCCATTTGTTTTCGCTGCTCCAAACTTGGTTTAATGACGCTTGCGTTGAAAAAGTCTGCAAAACGTCACCTTATAATTCTTGTACTACCCCGTCGCGACAAGCTAGGCTAAGGCTATGATTAACTTAGGATCAAGCAAAGTTTCAACCCAGCGCGCCATTTGGATAGACGAAACATAAAACGTACAAAGTCTTGCGATTTTGCAAAGATGCATACCACGTTTTTTTATCACGACCTATCCGTCGAGATATCATAAGGGAATGCCCCATGAGCGATCAACAGGCCAAAGAAACTGAAATCAATCACCCGGACCCCGAAAAACTTTCAGAAGCAATGGCAGAAATTGCCGAAAGAAGTCAACGACTTGTCGCAGATTTCCTGACGAAACAGGCCGAAGACCCTGAAATTTCTGATCCTGATCCGCTCAATATTGGCTCGGCCTTTGTCGAATTAACCAGCCAGATCATGCAAAATCCGACCAAATTGGTCGAAGCACAAATGGATTTGTGGCAGCAATATTATATGCTTTGGCACAACACCACGCTGCGCATGATGGGCGAGGATTCGGAAGCCGTGGCCGAACCAAAGCGTGGGGATCGTCGATTCCGTGACGAAGCATGGGAAAACAATGAACTGTTTGATTTCATCAAGCAGTCCTATCTTCTATCGTCGCAATGGATGCAGAACCTTGTCCATGATGTCGATGGGCTTGATGAAAAAACAGCCCAAAAGGTCGAATTTTATACCCGGCAGTTTGCCGATGCGATTTCGCCAACAAACTTTCTGATGACCAACCCCGAAGTTCTGCGTGCCACCATCGAAAGTGGCGGCGAGAACCTTCTTAAGGGATTGCAGAACCTTCTTGATGATCTCGAACGCGGCAAGGGCAAACTGCAAATCCGCATGACGGACCTTGATGCCTTTAAGATTGGCGAAAATGTCGCCACCACCAAGGGATCGGTCGTCGGCAAAACCCCACTTATGGAACTGCAACAATACGCACCCAGCACCGATAAGGTCGCGAAACGTCCATTGATGATCGTCCCGCCATGGATCAATAAATATTACATTCTTGATCTGCGCCCGGAAAATTCTTTTATCAAATGGGCTGTTGAGCAGGGTCACACTGTTTTTGTTCTGTCATGGGTGAACCCCGACAGCGAACTGGCGGAAAAAAGCTTCGAAGATTACGCCAAGGACGGCATTTTGGCCGCCCTTGATATGATCGAAAAGGCCACTGGCGAAACCGATGTCAACGCGATTGGCTATTGCCTTGGCGGAACATTGCTCAGCTCCACCTTGGCCTATATGGCCAAAACCGGCGATGAACGCATTAAATCCGCGACGTTTTTCACAACCCTGATGGATTTTGAAAAATCCGGTGAACTGTCGGTCTTTGTTGATGATGAACAGATCAAAAGCCTTGAACATAAGATGGCCAAAGAGGGCTATCTTGATGGGCGCGATATGTCGACCTCGTTCAACATGCTGCGTGCCAACGACCTGATCTGGTCGTTTGTCGTCAATAATTACATGTTGGGTAAAGACCCCTTCCCGTTCGATCTGCTGTATTGGAACTCCGATTCCACCCGCATGCCCAAAGCCATGCACAGCTATTATCTGCGCAACATGTACAACAAGAACCTGCTGCGTGAACCGGGCGGGATTTCCATCCTTGGCGAAAAAATTGACCTGCGCGACATCAAAATCCCCGCCTATTTCCTGTCCACCCGCGAAGACCACATTGCCCCGTGGCAGGCAACCTATGCCGGAACGCAGCTTCTGTCTGGTCAGGTGAAATTCGTGCTGTCGGCATCGGGTCATATCGCCGGTGTGGTCAATCCACCCGCGGCCAAGAAATATTGCTACTGGACCTATAACCGCAATCCAAAGGACCCAGACGATTGGATTTCAAAGGCCACTCAGCATGATGGATCATGGTGGACCGACTGGCAAAACTGGATCAGCCGCCGTTCGGGGGGCAAGGTTGACGCCCGCAAACCCGGCGACAGCAAGCTTAAGGTGCTTGGCCCGGCACCTGGGGATTACGTCAAAGTCAGGTTATCTTGAACGCAACATAGCCTAATGTCGCTATAGACCACTTTAACGGCCTGCGATATTTGCAGGCCGTTTCTTATGAAATACCACCTAGGACAAAGGACACACTATGTCGCAGACAATCGGTTTTCTCGGTGCGGGCCGCATGGCGTCCGCAATGATCGCCCGGTCCCTTGAACAGGGTTACCGCGTTCAGGTCTGGAACAGAAGCCCGGGCAAAACCGAACCGCTTGTTGCCTTGGGCGCCACGGCCTGCTCAACGCCGGCCGATGCCGTGTCCAATGTTGATATCGTCATATCCTTTATGGCCGATGACACCGGCTCCGAAGCGGTATGGCTGGGTGATAACGGCGCGCTGGCGGCGATGAAACCAGGGACACTTGCGGTGGAATGTTCAACCCTATCGCATGGGTTTGTTTTGGACCTTGCGGCCAAAATCACCGCCGCTGGGTATGATTATATCGACGCACCGGTCACGGGCGTTCCCGCCGATATTCAGGCCGGAAACACCGTCTTTTTGATTGGGGCGGATGAAACGGTTCTTGATCGCGCCTGGCCGTTTATGAACGCCGTTGGCAAACGCATTGTGCATTTTGGCCCGATTGGTTCGGGCACGGTTTACAAACTGATGCACAACCTTCTGGGGGCCGTTCATATTGCCGCCGCCGCCGAACTGGTCGCCGTTGCTCAAAAAGCCGGGCTTGATGGCGATGTGGTCGCCGAAACATTTGCCACTGGTGCGAATGCCAGCATGTCTGGAAAAATGACCTTGCCCGGCATGATCAGCGGCAACCACCACGAAGGCATCCACTTTACCACCGGCTTGCGCGCCAAGGACGCGGCCTATGCCATGCAACTGGCCACCGATATGAACATGTCCCTACCCGTTGGTCAGGCTGCGTCAGATGCCTTTAAAAAGGCCACCGCAGACGGGCTCGGTGACTTGGCACAAAGTGCGGTAATCGAGACCGTTAAAAATAATAAATAAGAACGTTAAATTTCGATTTTGAAGAAACACGAACTTCGCCTTTTTGCGCGTACCTAGCTCAAAGGTTTCACGCGCACCGGGCTGTTGCAGCATCAAAGCAACGGCAAGGCGTTTTTTTCGCGCAAGGTACGCACGACCAGATGCGATGAATAATTCTTGATTGCAAGATCGTCGTAGGTCTCTAGGAAATGATAGATATAGTCGGTGTAATCTGATGCATCGCGAAATTTTGCGACCATTGCAAAATCATACGCGCCCGTAATCAAATAGCACTGCATGACTTCCGGACGTGTCGCCAGAATCCGCTGCATCTTGTGGTCAACGTCACTTGTGTCCTTATCTAGCGCGACCAGAAAGACGGCAGTGACCTGAAAGCCGAGCTTTTTTTCATCAAGCTGTGCCTTCTTTGCTCTGATGAACCCTTCACTTTCCAGCTTCTTGATCCGGCGATGGCAACTGGCCGATGACAAACCAGCGTGCTCACTGATCACATCCAGATTGGCTGTGCAGTCCTCCTGGAGTTTATCCAGAATCTTGAGATCAATCTTATCTGCTTTCAATTTTTCACCCACAACTTGAATTTGAAAAATCTACATCACTTATCGCTTAACTTTGCAATATCCCAGCAGGAAAAAAAGGTAAATTTAATGCAAATAACTCAATTACTTGGATAGATGGATAACACCATGATTGTCGCAAAGCCGACCTGGGACGATAATATACGTGATCTGATCAATACTCCACCGTGGGTAGCCGAGGGCCGCCGCGCTGAATTTAGTCGTCATTTGGCAAGCGCGTTTCAGACCCATTGCATTGATATGGCAAGCTACATTTCCGTGCGTAACGGCGCGGAAAAGATTTATCATTTTATGGTGTCCCAACATCTGCTGAACCCTGCAACCCCGAAAGACTTCTGGCCATTCGAAGTACAGGAGACCTTTCGACTGTGGATTAACCAGGGATGCAGAAAAACGTCGGATTGTGAGTTTATCCGCACCCAAAACATCCAACCTCCCGAACTACCGATACAAATCTCCAAAACCCGTCTTGATATCGCATCAATGGATCAGATTGAGCTCGATCAGTATAGGGCCGAAATTGACGCCGCGATGACAGCGCCATTGCCAGATATCCAATCAATATGGCAACGGTTCGCTTCCCAACACCATAAATGGTATCCGATGGACATCCGGCAAATCCCGATGTGGTACCGGGCCTTTATGCTGCATTTCGAAACGGAAACAGGCATTTCCATCCCCTACTGGGACTGGACGGCAGCTTGGATGTCGGATGGCAACAATCTGTGCCCTCGTGCGCCCCAAGCATTTCTTGATGAATATTACGTCCATCCCGAAACCGGGAAAGAGCTCCGAAACCCTCTCCGTTACGCATTGCAAAATGTGTTTGGAACCGAGCGGCAAGACAAAAACGCATCTCGCAGCACTATGCTGTTCGCCCCCTTCAAGCTTTCGCCCAAAACAGTTGAAAACCGAAGTCGGAAACTTGCCGCATTACAAGGACCGCTCTCTGAATTGATCGAAGGTTCGTGCCTGAATTCCCCCTCAGGCCAGCGAACGGACGGCCTGGCACTATTCGGACACCTGATTGCCCAAGCTGGAGAATGGGCGGGATTTCAGATGCGCCCAACTTCGCTCAGCGCACTTGACCCGCTGTTTTTATCGCTGTGCGCCAACTCAGACAGATTGCTTGAGACATGGCTGAACTCAATGCCCAACCTTAAAATTCAGTCATGCGCCCCCTTGCACCCTTTCATCGGACCGACAGCATCTCA
This sequence comes from Thalassospira lucentensis, assembly GCF_011806425.1. GTDB lineage: Bacteria > Pseudomonadota > Alphaproteobacteria > Rhodospirillales > Thalassospiraceae > Thalassospira > Thalassospira lucentensis_B. The sequence continues at coordinate 727,138 of NZ_JAATOV010000003.1, forward strand.
GATGAGCGAAACCTGCCGCGCAAGCTGGCGATATACTTCGGTTGCACAGATGGCCCAAGCAAGCCGGGCACTGGATTATCAATATGGACTGCCAGAAGCGCGACCTTATCGGCCCTCTTTGAAAAATTCACCGCTTAAGATCGACAGCCACCTTATTCTGGAAAATTCACCGTCGCCGTCATCCACCGTCCCACGCGTGCTGAATGGGTTACCGCAACATCCGGTAAATTAAGCAAATACCAGCTGCCTTACCCAACGTGTCGGCATTGGTATTTCCATCAATTTGCCCGCCCGGCTTAACGTCGAATATCGCGGTTTTCCTCGAACTTGCTGCGTTTTGCGATCCGGCTTTTACGACGTAGCGCCACTTGCACAAACTAATCCGATGGCGGCTGCTCTTGTGCAGACTGTCGCTACCGGATGCCAAATTTCGAACAAACCGAAATTACGGTACGAATGAAAACGCAGCACAAGAACACCATGACTTCGGAGCAACTTTATCAACAACACAACTACTACAGGAATGGTAATCATGTCGAACAGCTTCAAAGAATTTACCCCCCCCGCACAGCAAGCAGCAAAAGACTTCAAAAAAATCGGAATGGAGGATGACCTCGCACCATTCTGCTCAGCGTGGAATACAAATGTCACCGGCTGGACTGAAATGGCAATTATCGGCAACCCTTGGACGTCTGTGAATGACGCCCCGCGCAGTGATTATTTCAATCCGTTGCTTACTGGGTATGGGGCAGGTGTCGATGTGCCGATTGACTGGACGCCATTTCCCAACCGCCTAATACAGTTCTTCACGACACCACAAGCCGTTGCCAATCCGCAACTTGGTGGATCACCTTTAAGTACCGAACAGATTCTCGATCTTGCAGATACCGGCGAGATTGAGATTAAAGGCACCACTTACAAGCTCTATGACCCAAGCGGCACGTCAGATATCTTGAACATCCCGGCAACCCTATGCCCTGAAATTGACTGGCAGGGTAAATTCGCGCCCTTCGCGCCTTCAGGCCCGCGCGGGTGGTTGGACGAATACTGCGAATGGTCGATTGAATATGACGCGGACGGAAAGATGCGCAGCGTTATGTTCACCTGTGAAAATCCGGCGTATTTCCTCACAATGTGGCAGATCAATCCAGAAGCTGTTCTCTCACTTTATCAGCTTTACATTGATCCGGCTGTCAAACTTGAAGACCTGTATCTACGCTATACCGATGATCAGCCCAACGGCGCAAAGAAAGGCGACCCGGTCGTAGATGCGACAACAGGACGCCCCGCTTATGACACCTTGAACAAGTGGAACTACGGCACCAAACGCGTACCCGGCAAGAGTGGCGGCGCCATGCATCTTACATCCGGTCCCAATACCCTTAGCGCCGAGATTTATCTTGCTGCGGCGGCCACCATCAATCGCGGTGCGCAGAAAAATCAACAGGAACTGATTTGCTGCGCACAATATGGCCAGCCATACCGCAACTCGGACCCGCACATTGGTAAACTTGCAAATAATGTCGCGTTGAGGACTCAGATATCCCTTACCGACCCGATCGGGCTGTATATCCAAAACCCGGTCGACTTTACAAACTGGAAAGGTCCGAACAACGAAGACATCGGTAAATACTGGAATATCACGCGCGGCCATACCAAGCAGGGTGACGAGGTAACAGATCAAATTCTTCAGGTCGTTTTCGCCATTCCCGAGGATGCTGGCTTCGCATTGAACGACTGTACGATCAATGGCAAACCACTGACCCATGCCGGGGTAATTGCCGAAAACTTCAAGATCGCGCTTTCCGCCACCGGGAATGGTATTGCCCCCACCGAAGGCGAAAAAGGGTGCGTTAAAACCCGCGCGAACCATGTGCAACCTGCCCCTGTGCAGATGTTGCCAATTGATCTGTTTTATGGCCAGTCGCCAAGCGATCTACCCGGCTGTCTTGTCCCCGGAACAACGCATAAATTCGCCCTTGTTGTACACGGTGCGAGCAATGACACCTCTGTTGACAATGCACGCATCCAATTCGAAAGCGACAGCATTACCGTAAACGTTGTCGAATATCTGAAAAACGGCACCCCGACACCGGGCAAAACCGACGCAGGCGATACCCAAGCCTTTATCATCGACGTTACCGTCGCCGATAACGCCGAAAGCGGCCTTGTTAAATTACGGGTCCTAAACCCATCAGAACCGAAAAATCCATCCGCCGACGACCATCCGTGGGCTGCTGGTTTGGGGGCAATAGACGCAAGCTGAAAAAACAGCAGAAAATCTATATCCGGGCGCGGCCGCGCATTTGTCGATGCCGCGCCCAAAGACCGTAATCAGGGGACAAAACATGTGTAAATTATTGAACACTCATTGGAGGCCGCCCGCAATACGCGGATTAATACTGCTTGCGATAGGCGTATTTTTTGCAGGGTTTCCCGCGCAGAACCATAGCGCAAAGGCAGCTTCGTCTTGCGAGCTGATCGTTGACCCGACGAACTCCCTTTTCCTTACCAGTGATATGTATGCACTGTTGCCGACCCAGGCCACAGTAAATTGCTATGCGTGGCAGATGTTTATAGCACTCAATTGGCCGGTCGACAGCGGATGGCCACAAACCCCCTCGAAGGCTGGCGAACCAGACCGCACGGCGAAGTTTTCCGACTGGGGCGTACCATCCGCCCCCCAAAAGCCACTCGACATGTCAACCGTGTGGGCCAGCTTTATGAGCCCATCGAATATTTTCAAGCCCTATGCCGCAAAGCCGGACGACTGGGGTGTTCCAATGCCCAAGCCTACTGGATGCAAGGCAAGTTCCGACACTGGCATGCTGTTGGCTTCAACCCCGTTGCACGTTCTTCAAAGCACATCAAAGGATAATGATCACGATGGACATATGAAGGGAACATCGGTTGCTACTTCTGATGATACCCCTTCACTATCGATCATGGAGGCCACCGGGGGTTGGCTTACGGATCAGAATAAAAACCTGATTTTCTTTGAGCAAAAAGTTGGGAAAGCCGAATTCGACTATATCGTCGAGAATGGCCTTTTTGATGCCAAGACCCAGCTCATGGTTGCCAAGAACGAAGTGCCCGGCAAAAGCTATCCATTCGGCCTGAACTTACCAAGCGGAAAACAATTGATCACACCGCCGGCAGCCCCCCAAGCCCAGGAAGAACTGGGATCATTCGAGCTAAAGGCCGCTTGGCGTATTTTGACCGATCATCCAGAACAATTCAGCCGCTATCTCACATCGACGGCATGGGTTAAAGATCCGGAAACAGGTGATTGTGCCTCGGAAGTAATCGGGTTGGTTGGTCTTCATATCATTCACAAAACCCTGACCTTCCCCGATTTTATTTGGACCACGTTTGAGCAAATCGACAACGTGCCCACATCAAATGGAAATCCGCACCACCCTTATGGCTATTCCTTTTACAATAAGGACTGCAAAGGCCCGGGGGATACCTGCAAACCAAATGCCCCGCGGATTGTGTGTAGCACGCAATCGGGCAATGAAGTCTGCGAACATAAATTTGATATGGACGTCCCAGTGCAGGTTGTTCGCGAACAACCAATTGCCAGCCCGATTGCCACATTGAACCAAGATGTTCAGGATCAAATATCTCAGGCAACCAATGGAAAATCGGTCTTTCAGTACTATCAGTTGGTCAATGTTTTGTGGGATCAGTCACCTAATCCCCCCCAATATGCGCCCGGACCAAACGCACCAACGCCGCTGTACTTCGGAAGCTTCACTTCTGAGGGTAATCTCGACGTCGCCAATACGACCATGGAAACCTATGTACAGGACCAATCTTGCGATTCGTGCCACAAATACGGCAACATCGCCGGTCACACGGAATTGGCATCGGATTTCAGCTTCCTATTCAAGGAGGCCAGCACAGCAGACATCGGTTTTCTTCAAGACACGATCAAAAACAGCACAAAGTAGCATCTCACGCTCCGGGACTGAACGTCCCGGGGCTTACCGCTCTATTTTTGCTCGGATAAAAGCGGCTCATAACGTTTGTCGGTCAGTGTTTTCAGGAACGCGACAAGCGCCTTGATGCGTTTTTCATCAAGCGCATCGCCCTGCTCTAGCTTATCAAGCGACAAGGTATCTGCCACTTCCGGATCGCCCCACGGATTGCCGGTTTCCGGGTTGATCTGGTTGGCTTTCGCCTTGCTGTTGTACTTGTTGTAAAATCGAATGACGGTTTCCAGATCGGAAAACACACCGTTATGCATATAGGGCCCTGTCACCGCGACATTACGCAGTGACGGGGTTTTATATTTGCCCTTGTAACTTTCGTCATCAATCGCCGGGTTATCAAGCAATCCGTTATCGGTAAAACTAACATCCTTGCCAAGTTCCTTGCGGGTCGCGACGTTGCGCGGTACACCGATATTGTGGAACTCGTAATTGGTGAATGTCTCGCCCTCGGCGGTTGGGCTTTCTTTAAGCATGTGACAGGTATTGCAGTTGGTAAATTGCTGCGAAAAGAACAAAACCCGACCCAGTTCCTCTGTCGGGGTCATTTTGTATTCCCCGCGCAGGTACCGGTCATATTTGCTATCAAACGGTGCGAATTCTTTGGTTTGTTCAAACGCGGCAATCGCCTGGGTCATCGCAAGATAGGCTGCGTCATTATCGGACCAGACATCATCCCCAAACAGCGCCTTAAACCCGGCTTCGTAATCCGCATCACTTTTCAGACGCGCGATCAGGGTTGGTTTGTCCGCCATCCCCATTTCAATCGGGTTTAGCGGCGGGCCACCGGCCTGTTCGGCCAAATCGGCAGCACGTCCGTCCCAGAATTGTCCACCGACGGCAACACCGTCGGGGCGCACATGAAAGGCTGGTGAATACATCGCATAGGCCGCCATTGGCGCATTACGATCGCCAAGGCTTTTGCCATCATCACCTTGCGAAAAGGCCCCTCTGGCTACATCAAACCGCGGATCGCGAAACGCGGTCGACGGATCATGACAAGACGCGCACGATTCCGTGCGATTTGCCGAAAGACTGGTATCGAAAAACAGCGCCTCGCCCAATTCGGCCTTATCGGCAAACGGGCTATCACCGGTGTTATCGGATGCCGACGCCACTTCGCGGACCGAATGGCCATCTACCAAGTGATGCAAAAATTCCTGCTGGGAATTTGATCCCGCGGCAAGGGCAGCACCGCCCGTCCCCGCCACCGTTAACACAGCAACTGCCATGGCAGCGGGGCCTGATTTTACGAACTTAGATCGGCAAAGACGGGAAACACGCATGTCAGCTACTTCTGATAAAACCATCGGGAAAAGACGGGTTGTTACGCAAATGAAATCGGTAATGATTATCATTTACCCGGCAGGATTGCCTTTTGCTTTGATAAAAGTCAATGGTGACCACTAACATTTATTCGCAATTTGGCGCGGTTTCCCCGTCTACCCCAGATAGTTCTGATGTTTTAATCCCAAGAACCCAGCCGCAAACGGCATAGGTTTTCACACAACCACACGGCGGCGGCGCCCCATCACTGGCAAAAGCTGCACACCGACAATTGCGGCCAAAATAACCCCGCATCCGGCATATTCCGCCGGTGCTAGACGCTCCCCCAGGAACCAAGCAGCGGCGATGGCGGCAAAGACCGCCTCGGCACTCATGATAATGGCTGCGTCGGCGGCTTCGGTGTAATTTTGCGCAACCGCCTGAAGAGTAAATGCAAGCCCAACCGACATGATACCGGCATACAGGATTTCAAACCCGGCATTGTAAATATCGGCAAAACTAAACGTCTCGGTCATGGCGCCCATCACCATCGCCAAGATACCAGCGATCACAAACTGGGTTGTCGAAACCAATGCTGGCGCGTTGGTTCGGCTGACCATCACCCCGATCAAAACGACTTGTGTTGCCCAGAACAGCGCGCTGCTCATGACCCAAAAATCACCGGCATCAAGGGCGGAAAGGTTCCCACCACTTAGCATATAAGTGCCCAAGATACACATCGCCCCGCCGGGCCAAACCGACCAATGCGGGCGGGCACGAAATACAAGAAATGCCAAAACCGGGACTGTCGGCACGTAAAATGCGGTCAGAAACGCGGCATTGGTTACCGTCGTCATCATCAGGCCGATTTGCTGCAGGATACTGGCCAAATACATGGCAATGCCGGTCGCCAGCAGTCCAAACATATCACCGCGCGAAAGCGAACGCCCTTCGCGTTTGATCTTGCGAAACTCGCGCAACGCAAATGGCAACACCACCAACGCACCAAGCAGGAAACGCACGCCCGTAAAATACTGCGGACCGATATTTTCCATGCCGGTTTGCTGAACAATAAAGGTCGTCCCCCAAATCAGGGCGACAAAGACAATCAGGACGTTTGCCTGCCAACGCATCATATTCCCGGTTCCGCTTATTGTGACCGGGCGTGGTGGCGCGCGGCAAGTTTCAAGGATCAATTGGTCCCCTTGCTAGCGCATGAACCACTGATCCGCAAGAACGATACTTCGCCGTCTAAAATACAGAACCCGCACAGTGACAAGCGCGGTCAGGATAGCGGTTACAGTCAGCTTAAAAGTTAGCTTGGTTAATTGGCGGTGACGGCCTTTTCGCCGTAAAGGTCGCGGTACCAGGCGAACTTGGTTTCACGCTCAATGGCGTCATCTATACGACGCACAAGTTCCGGACTCATCGTTTGACGTGAATACATCAAACGCACCGGCTCTTTGCCCAAAACAAACGGATGGATTTCCACCTTATCGTCCAGACTGCGTATTTTCGCCTGCATATAAGATGCTTCGGGGATCCCGATCAGCATGTCGATGCGACCGTTAATCAATAAACTGATGCCCATCTCGGCACGCGGAAGGTCAATCACATGTTGTTGATTTTCAGGGTTGGACACGAATTTTTTAAACTCTTCACCGCGATAGGCACTGCGAACGTGACCAATACGAAGATCATATTTCACGACGTCATCAAGATCGTGGATATTGAATTTACGCGCTTCGCCGCGACGCACCAAAAACCCGCTGACATCATTACGATAAGGTCTGGAAAACCAACCATAGGCGGTTCGTTCCTTGGTGAAGGACGCAGATGGCAAAATATCAAGATCGCCCGTTTTGATCGCATAGAGCGACCGCTTCCAGGGCAAAAACACAAAGCGATATTTACACCCAATAGAGTCAAGCACACGGGCGATGAACGTATTGTCCAAGCCAACAGCACTCCCGCCAACGCTTTTCATGCTAAAAGGCGCATACGCTTCGGACGCCCGCACACTTAGCAGACGATCGCACGCCACCATTGGTTTGGCCGATACACTTGGCACCTTGGCGCCAAACGCAATCACCAACGCCAAAAGGCCAAGCATTAAAAGCCTGACGCCCATTATCCAACCACTCCTTACGATCCGTGTCATGCTGGTCGTATCTGCGCATTTCGCAGGCATGCCGGATTTCATATTTAGGAGCCATAGGCTCCTTCATTTTACGCATCGTCATGTAAAGATGACGTTCCCGTTTACCGGTACTAATCAGAAATACCACAAGTTCAAACGTGTTTTTAGATACATTCCAAAGACGGTTAAGCCAGATCTTTGGGGATCGACGTTTTATATTCTTGCCCCAGATCGGCATAACGATCTGCCGACACTTTGAAAAATTCGATCTCTTCCTGGGTTAAATCACGCACCTTGCGCGCAGGGACACCCGCCCAAAGCTCCCCGGCCGGAATGCGTTTTCCCGGTGACAATAATCCATTCGCACCAAGCATGCCGCCCTGTTCAATCACGCAGCCATCCATCACAGTGGCCCCCATGCCAACAAAGCTTCTATCTTCCAGTGTGCAGGCATGAATGATTGCCGAATGACCAATCGTAACATCATCCCCGATATATGTGCCAAACTTGCCCTTGGCGACATGCACCATGGTCAGGTCCTGAATATTGGTCCGCGACCCAATACGAATTTCATGCACATCCCCGCGAATGACACAGCCAAACCAAATACCGGTCTCGGCCCCGATTTCCACATCGCCTATGATCGTCGCATTCGGGGCAACAAATGCGGTGTCGTCGATGGTGGGCAAAACCCCGCGATAAGATAAACGCATGGTCACTTGACCTTCCTTAAATACTGACGGTTCTCAATGGGGCATCAGTTTAAATTCTAACGTGGGAAATGCGAAAGCTTTCCGTTGAAAAATCCAACCGACGCATTTTACGGACGACATCAAACCGGTGCACGTTCAAGCACACGACAGCCCAAACTTAAAGGGCGCATCCAATTTGAATGCGCCCTTCTAAGTGTCTTTTGAAACCTTATCCGCCCCTTATGGGAACAGCGGCTCGATCTCAAGGCCCATGGTTTCAGGCAGATCCATCATGACGTTCATGTTCTGAACGGCCTGGCCAGATGCGCCTTTCACCAGATTGTCCTCAACCGCGACGATGATCACACGGCCCGGTACACGGTCCTTAACAACGCCCATCAGAACAAAGTTCGACCCGCGCACGTGGCGGGTTTGCGGCGTGGCACCAAACGGCAGAACGCGAACAAACGGCTCATCGGCATAGCGTTTGGCAAGGGCTGCCTGAATGTCTTCGGCAGTCGTGCCATCGGTCATTTTGACATAGATGGATTCCAAAATACCGCGGCTCATCGGCATCAGATGCGGCGAAAAGTTGACCACAACATCATTGCCCGATGCCCATGCAAGGCCCTGCTCGATCTCTGGTGCATGGCGGTGCCCACCCGTGCCATAGGCATGAATGCCTTCGGTCACTTCGGCAAACAACGTCATTTCCTTGGGCGCACGTCCTGCACCGGTCACACCGGATTTCGCATCAATGATGATGTCATCTGCATGCACCATTTTGCTTTCCAAAAGCGGGGTCAACGCCAACTGTACCGGGGTTGGATAACAGCCCGGATTGGCCACGACACGGGCTTTTTTGATCTTTTCACGATGCAGCTCGGTCAGGCCATAAACGACCTCTTTTTGCAAATCCTGTGCGGCATGTTCCGCGCCATACCATTCCTGATAGGTTTCCGGATCAAACAACCGGAAATCAGCCGACAGATCGACAACTTTGACATGGTCGGGCAGACCGGCAATCACTTCTTGCGTCGTGCCATGCGGCAGCGCACAGAAAATAACATCAACAGTCGACCAGTCCGCATCTTCGATCTTGATCATGGTCGGCAGATTGATATGGGCAAGATGCGGGAAAACTTCCCCAAACTGACGTCCGGCGCGTCGGTCTGCGGTCAGCAATGTGATTTTAGAAGCTTCATGGTGCGCAAGAATACGAACCAATTCCGCCCCGGTATATCCGCTGGCACCGAGAATTCCGACTTTGACCTTAACGTCACTCATTTTAAATCTTGCTCCTAAAGGCGTGCCCCAAACAACATCAGGGCCTTGATAACGAGCGGATGTTGGCAAACAAGCCCCCTAGATGCAAGCATTTAGGCGACAAATCCATCCCACATTCGCAGATTCCCCCATGCCGAAATGACATGGATCACGCGTTGATCATCTAATGGCTATTCAGAAGGGCGATCAACACCGTCTAAATACCTTCTGAAATTCAACGCAACAGCCGACTTATTTACGTCTCGCGCGTCGCACCGTCGCTGGGCAGGCGCGCTTATCTTCGGGCAGCACGGTATAGAATTTTTCGATTTTCTCGTACCCGGTTGGCGCCGCGACTGGATAGCTTGCAACAAACCGCTGATCAGACAGGCCAAAGTCACTGGCTTTAAGGCCGGATCGTTGTTGCCACATGCGGCGATGGGCGTCTGACAATGTGATGTTTGGATCATCGATCAGGAAAATCGCATCGCGTGCCAGTCGGTCATTATATTTATGATGGCTCGGCAACCACGCGGCCAATTGCTTACGCAACTCTCCTGGGCTTGGCAATTTGCGGGTGCGGGTCGCAAAGCTTGTCATTTGTTTTACCAGCTGGCTGATATCGCCCGGCGGCACGGATCCATGGGTGGCGCGATCAATAAAAAACGCCAGATCGATTTCAGTCGGATCGCGTCCAATGATCGGGCGAATTTCCGCATACAATTTGAAAAACCGCGCAATTTTTCCGCCATCAGCATTCGCCGCGTCATACACCTGGCGATAGGCGCGCTGCACTTCGTCACGCGCGCCATAGGCCGCAAACCGGGCCTTGAAATCATTACGTTGCGCATCATCGACCCAGATCGAACACAGGATATCAAACGCCGCATCATTATTGCCCAAGGCCAAACGATGCATGTCTTCGGTCAAGGGGCCAAATACCGATTTCAACAAGCCCGGATTGGCACGCTCCGCGGCAAAGATAATCTGCTGTATTTCCGCCCCTGCCCCGGCCGTCGCCCCGCGTGGCCCCCACGTCAGATAGGCACGCGGATCATTGGTATGACAATAAGGATCGCCTTCAAGGAATCGTTTGCCACTGCGCGGATTTTTGGACTGACAAAAGTTGAACTGGATGACGTCATAGTCGGTCCCTTCCAGCGCAAAAGTCAGTTGATTGGCCCGTTCAATCGCATCTGGTGGCGCCATGTTCGCCGGCATCAATAACCGCCAAAGCCCACCTGTAATCGCCCCAAAACTTGGCGCGCCAACCGCGGCCCGCACCGCAGAATTCAAACACGGCTGAAGATCAATAATCGCTTGGCGGGTTTTCGCCCCAACGATCCCGTCGGGCTTGCCATACACCGCAACCGGGCCACCTTGGCACTTTGCCGCCGCAACAAACAGATTGCGCTGAAACACCGATACCGCGCCATACCGACCAAGCGTTAAGGCCCGGTCTTCAAACCGATACAGCACCTGATCATCACTTGCCGCGCGCGCCACTTTGCCCCCTGCCAGCAGCAAGACGCATACCGGCAGAACCGAAAGCAAACGCGACAAATGCAATAGATGACGTTTCAGGACGACCTCGCTCAATTCATACGGTGTGATTTCTCATCACCAGCAAGCCTAACCGGGCTTCCTCGTGCTGCCAAGCGCATCTGATTTCCGCCCAGCGCAAACAACCTTGTGATCTTATTTCAGTATGGTGAAACCCCATCCCGCCAGCAGAGGCTCTCTTGCTGACGGGATGAGATAAGCCGATGCACAGTTTCAACCCGGCCCTTCAGGCACAGACGTTTAAACGGCACATTCCTGGATCAGGTGACCTTGAAGCTTCACCGGGCTTTCCAGAAATGCGAGGCGATAACGCCCGATTTTCGTAAAACCGAGGGCCTCATACGCCTTTGCCGCCGCTTCGCTGTCGGTGGACAAGATGGCGCGTTGAACGCCGTTAGATCGTGCTGCCAACAGAGTTTTCGCCACCAAAATCCGGGCGTACCCGTTTGATCGCTCCGCCGGTGGCGTCCAAACCGGACCAACTTGCACGACATCGGGCAATTGGGCATTAAAGCCAGAAAGACTGACCGGTTTTCCGTCCACAATCAGGCCCCACATGCAGCGCGCATCAAGCGCATTCACCACGCGCGAAGCGATTTTGCTATCAAGTGCTGGTGTATCTTGTGCGCCAAGGGCCTCGATCTCGTAATCACGAAGCCACCCAAGCAGCGTACGGCGGTCAAGGCGTTCGGCATCAACCATCTGAAAACTGTCGGACCGGACATTCACCGGCACAATGAGATCGGACAGATCAAGCCGATAAAGCACATCCGACGCATTAAGCGAGAATTTCGCATCCTTGAGGCCGAGCTGATCGATCATATCTAACGCCTGATCAGCATCGCCCAAGACACCGGCAATGGGTTGAACCGTATCGGCCAAAAATGCGGCGGTCAGATTACGCGGAATGGTCGCGTGATCGCCCGACTGAACAAATACGTTGCCATTGCCAAAGATCGCAACGATCGCTGAAATGCTGCCATCCTTGGCAACTTCCCCGAAATAAGTTCCAGAAAGCGGATGACGGCGTCGCTCGATACCGGCAGTTCGCAAATTTCCGCGCAAAATCATGCTGGTGGCAGCATGGTTGGCAAGGAATGCGTTTGCGGCATCAAGATCGGCGTCGTGCAGCTTTCTGTACTGCATATCGGGGGTCCCTTTCATTCGGGTTCTGGTCATTGCCAAACTTTGAATTTGGCACAAAAAAAAGACCGCTCCATTAGCGGCCCTTCACAAATAACGGGGAAATCCAACAGAGGTTCAAATAGCTATGTTTTGAAAATTCGTCGCATATTTCGAACCATTGGATGACACCTTAAATTTTAAAAATATCCCTTGGGATATTTGTTGTTACCACACGGTACGGAATTTCCCATATTTCTTTTTTGAAATTCCGCAATAACAATAACGCCATCCCGCCTTCCGGCATATGGAAAAAGTTACTAAGAAGCTGATTTTAAATTCAGTTTGCGATAACTTCTGCAACTGGTATTCGTATGCTAAGTGCATTTTATTCGGAGTTGAACTCATGCCAGTGATCACCTGTGTCGATGACCTCAAACGTATCTACAAACGACGCACGCCGCGCATGTTCTACGATTACGCAGAATCGGGGAGCTGGACTGAGCAGACATTCCGTGAAAACACCACTGATTTTCAGGATATTCACCTGCGTCAGCGCGTGGCAATCGATATGGAAGGACGCTCAACCAAAAGCCAGATGATCGGTCAGGATGTCTCTATGCCTGTCGCCCTTGCACCGGTCGGACTGACGGGAATGCAATGCGCGGACGGCGAGATAAAGGCCGCCCGTGCGGCTGAAAAGTTCGGCGTACCATATACCTTGTCGACCATGTCGATCTGCTCGATCGAAGATGTCGCCGAACATACATCCAAGCCATTTTGGCTGCAGGTTTACACACTCAAAGATGACGACTTCATGAAGCGCCTGTTTGATCGGGCGAAAGCGGCCAAATGCTCGGCAGCTGTCATCACGGTGGACCTTCAAATGCTGGGACAACGCCACAAGGATTTGAAAAACGGCCTCTCAGCCCCACCCAAACTGACCGCGAAATCCGTCGCCAACATGATGACGAAGGTGCAGTGGGGGCTGGGCATGCTCGGCACCAAGCGCCGTTTCTTTGGCAACATTGTCGGACATGCCAAGGGTGTTGAAGACCCTTCATCGCTGAGCACCTGGACAGCAAACTCTTTTGATCAATCGCTTGATTGGGACCGTATCCGCGAGTTCCGGAAAATGTGGGATGGCCCCTTGATCATCAAGGGGATCATTGATCCACGCGACGCGCGTGAGGCGCTCAATGTTGGCGCAGATGCGATCATCGTATCCAATCATGGCGGACGCCAGCTTGATGGCGCCCTGTCCTCAATTCGGGCATTGCCCGCCATCATGGACGCGGTTGGCGATAAGATTGAGGTCCATCTCGACAGTGGCATTCGCTCTGGCCAAGATGTCCTTAAGGCCCTCGCCCTTGGTGCAAAGGGCACCTATATCGGCCGCGCATATATCTATGGCCTTGGGGCCATGGGCGAAGAAGGCGTCACCAAATCGCTTGAGCTTATTCAGAAGGAACTTGAAGTTTCCATGGCGCTTTGCGGACATACTGACGTGACCAAGGTAGATCGCGACATTCTGATGATCCCGCGCGACTTCTCAGACCGCTGGCAGTAACGCGACAGTCAATATTACGTCTCTCAACATGAAATAAAAAAGCGGTGTCTTCCTTGATGAAGACTCCGCTTTTTTATGAGGTTTGCGACGAGACGACATCCTGACGGCATGCCCACCGAACATCACTCCACAAACAGAAAAAGCGCCACTCGATGGTGGCGCTTTTCCAATACAATTTTGGGCGTGCTGCCCGGAAACGAATTAACGTTTCGAGAACTGGAAGCTACGACGTGCTTTAGCACGACCGTATTTTTTACGTTCAACTGCACGTGAGTCACGGGTCAGGAACCCACCAGCTTTAAGCGACGGACGCAGTGCCGGCTCAAAGGCGGTCAGAGCACGTGAGATACCGTGACGAACGGCACCGGCCTGACCAGAAAGGCCACCACCGTTAACGGTGCAAACAACGTCGAACTGATCTTTACGATCGGTGACGGTGAACGGCTGGTTGATCACCATGCGCAGAACCGGACGACCGAAGTAATCTTCGAATTCGCGGCCATTGACGGTGACTTTGCCTGAGCCCGGTTTGATCCAGACACGTGCAATTGCGTTCTTACGACGGCCAGTTGCATAGGAACGACCCTGTGCGTCGATCTTCGGCTCCGGCAGGGTGCCTTCTGCAGCAGCAGCGGTTTCGCCGCCCTGTGCCAGATCCTTGAGATCTTCAAGAGTTTTAGTTTCGGCCATTACTTAGCACTCCGCTTATTCTTTTCGTTCATAGCCGCAACGTCGAGGACTTCCGGCTTCTGAGCGTCATGCGGATGCTCGGTGCCTGCATAGACGTGCAACTTGGAAAGAACCTGGCTGCGCAGCGGGCCACGGGACATCATACGCTCAACAGCTTTGATGATCACGCGTTCCGGATGCTCACCGTTCAGGAGCTTGTCCATGGTACGTTCTTTGATACCGCCCGGGTAACCGGTGTGCCAATAGAACTTCTTGTTCTGAAGTTTACGGCCGGTAAGTTTAACTTTTTCAGCATTGACGATGACGATATGATCGCCACAGTCCATGTGCGGGGTAAACATCGCTTTGTGTTTACCACGAAGACGATTGGCAACAACGGCAGCAAGGCGGCCAAGGACGACGTCTTCAGCGTCGACCACGAACCATTTGCGCTCGATGTCGCTCGGTGTCGCAGTGAAGGTTTTCATTATTTCAATACTCGAAAACTGGGTTCCACGGAGGGAAACGTCCCTCGTTGAAAGTCGGCGCATTATGCCAGCATTCAACAGGAAAACAACAGGAATATTTCATTTTAAATCAAAGACTTAATAGTCGCGGTATTATTTTACCACACGAATTTATGCATTTTTCACGTCGATCACACAGAAGGTGGCATCGCATACGTGCCAATCACATGCGCGCACAGACTGTCGTCAACCGCCGACCGGATGTGACATTCCGCAATCAAAAGCCGCCTGCCCGCTTTTAGAATCTTGGCCTCGGCAATCAAATCACCCGGTTTTGCACCAGACAGAAAGTGAACCGTGGCCTCAGTCGTTACCGCCAAATCGGCCTTGGGCACCACCAACCACGCCACGGCATAAAGCGCAATATCAGCCAACGCAAAAATCGCAGGCCCCGTGATCACATTCCCCGGCCGCAGGTAACGCTCCTTAAACGGAAGCCGCAAAAACGCGCTGTCATCGGTCAATCGTTCGGTGACAACCCCCATATCGCCAACAAATGGCACCTTTTCGCGCATAATCGCGTCAAAGTCGGCGGGGGTAATCCCCTGCCCCTTTGGGGCGCAATCGGCGCTTTTTATATCTGTCTGGGACGGGCTCATTGGGGTGTCTCCCTGCTGTGCTGCCTTGTTTGCTGCAACATCTTTGATCATCGGCCACAAGACTGACATAACGTTTACGTTAACGTCAATATTTACAGGCCTTAGCCGACCAGGCCTTCGACCAAAGCACAACGAACCAAAAGACCGAACAGCGCCGAGTATTTTACATTCAGAAGAGAGCCGCCAGATCGGTATATATTATGGCAACCAGCCCCAAAATCACGATCACCACAATTGCGGTTGCGCCGATCCGCGGAAGATATGTCCGCATCCATTCCGCAGACGTGATGCCTGTCTCATCGTTTTTGGGCGCCGGAATTTTGGGCCGAACCGGCCCGCGCAGGATATCGATCATTGGCTTTTTGACTTCGTCATTGGTCACCCAATGATGGCGGTTCTCTGGAAGATAAACCGCACGCCGAACATTTGACGCACCTTTGGCGTCTGGCACATCTGTGGCATGTGGACCATTTGCGTCACCTGTCATACCAAACGACCAAGCAGCACCGAATGCCGCCCCCAACCAAGAGTTAATCTTTTTTATCCGCCACGCTGTGACGGTGTTTGTTTTATATCGCCGGATCAAGACGAGATTTAGTGCCCCGTTTAAATCCGCAATGCCAACACGTCTGTACCGCACACACGCACCACCCCATTCGCAACGCGCAAATGTTTTGGTGCCGAACATGCGAACGTTTGGCATCGTCGTCATTTAAATGGGGATGAGGATCGGTTTGCAAAAGCCCCGCAAAGCGGCACAGGCAAAATTATTTATGCAAAATCGCGTTAAACTGATTAAGCGTCAGCACCAGAACATAACCCACGCAGACCGCCGCAATCATATAAGCCGCGAACTTCGGCAAAACCTTGTTCCAATTGATCGCACTGCCCTTACGGCTTTTGCGTTTTGAGCGCGGCTGGCGTTTCGGGGGACGCGGACGATTAAGGGGATGCGGGCTATGCCCATCGCGCGATACCCAGTTCGCGGAATTATCTGGCAGATCAATGCGTGACGTTGCGGTTGCTGCCGTTTTTAAATCATCAACGCGCCCTCGAACCGGGGCCTCGTCGCTTCGCATATGTTCAAGAAGGGTTGGACCACCGTGCAAACTATCAAGGTAATCCTGATAGGCACTTTGCCCGACAACATCATCGCGTAACTCCGATCCGGCATGCGCACTGTGGGGCTGCTGCGCTGCGTGATGAAGCATTTGCGCCTGCCCACCCTTCACATGCACATGGCGTGATGGTTTGGCAGCACCTGGATGTGGGGCAGCCCGCACGCTGCCAATCGATGCATTTTTTTCATTGGCCAATGGGGCTGGTTTGGGGCCTGCCATGACACCGCTTCTGATATCGCGCACGTCCTCAGGCTCAAACTCAACAGGGTTGCCGTCTTCATCCTCAGCAGGTTTTGGTTTGGGCATCAGATAAGGTGGAATATCAAATCCATTGCGCAACAAGCGTGCGCGGGCGTCCGCGCGATACCGTTCAAGATCGCGCTCGATTGTATCGGTTCGGTCAAACCGCTTAATCGGTGTATTCGCCACCGGCTTAACGGCACGCGGCGTCTCGGCAATTACCTTGCTTGCCACAAAACGACCTGGCGCCCGGCCCGGTTTACGCGTTTTATCATTGTCCATTTCCACCACCCACCTGATACGGCAGCAAGCCACCCTAGATAGCGTCCTGAAATGTTTTATTTTTTATCTGTTACGTGCAATTCTACTACGTCGATATGTATAAGGAAATAACAATAACTACTTATGCGCGATTTAATGGGAGGATTATAATGTCTGAAGACCGCAACCAAGCGCCCCTTGCGACCAGAAATGATCAAGATGGGGTCGCCACGGTAACGCTGACAAATCCGGCGCGTCGCAACGCGCTTTCACGGGCCATGATGACCGCCCTTCACGCTATTTTTGACGATATCGCCAATGATCGCACCGTGCGTTGCGTGATTTTGGCCGCCGAGGGTCCTGTCTTTTGCGCCGGCCACGACCTTAAGGAAATGAACGGCATTTCAGATTGTGACAAACATGCCGAACTGTTTTCCCAATGCAGTGATTTGATGTTGCGCATCGTCACCCTGCCCCAGCCTGTCATTGCCAAAGTCCATGGCATGGCGACCGCGGCCGGCTGCCAACTTGTCGCAAGTTGCGATCTTGCTGTCGCCAGCACATCGGCCAAATTTGCCACGCCGGGGGTCAATATCGGTCTATTTTGCTCCACCCCGATGGTTGCATTAAGCCGCAATATCGCGCGCAAGCACGCCATGCGCATGTTGCTCACTGGCGATCCGATTACGGCGCAAACCGCGTTTTCAATGGGGCTGGTATCGGATGTTGCCGATGATGCGGATCTAAATGACGTAACTAAGTCGTTGGCACACGGCATCGCCGAACGCTCTGGCATGACGGTGCAAACAGGCAAGCAGGCCTTTTACAAGCAACTCGAAATGCCGCTATCAGATGCCTATTCCTATGCGTCCAAGGTCATGACCGACAATATGCAAAAACATGACGCCCGCGAAGGCATCGGCGCGTTTGTCGAAAAACGTCATCCCACTTGGCGTCACGAATAAACGTGTGCTCCGGCTTACGGTGACATCCCAAAGAAAGACCTGTGACTGGCGGTAGAGACTTCACTCTTTGTCGCCAATCACCCTGATGCATCACCGCTCTTTGCAATCTGGTGTCGCTGACTTTTACATCCCAAACGCTTGACCAATTCTCGCGCCAGATGAATAGTTAAATTAAGACGTCCTGATATATCGCCGCTGCCCCGCGCCAAATCCCAACCCAAGCACCGGAGTTCCGATATGCCGATTGAAATCTGGCTTGCCTATGTTGTCGCCTGCGCGATTGTTCTGGCCATTCCCGGCCCGACCATCATGCTTGTCGTAAGCTATGCCTTGGGCAAGGGACGCCAAACCGCATGGGCCACCGTGCCCGGCGTTGCGCTGGGCGATTTGACCGCCATGACGATCTCGCTTGCCGGGGCTGGCGCATTGCTGGCGACCTCGGCGACAGCGTTTACCGTGCTAAAACTTTGTGGTGCGGGATATCTGATTTATCTGGGCATTAAGATGTGGCGGGAAAAACCCGCGGCACTTGAAGACAATCCCGATGCCAAACGCAACCGTCCAACGCGGATGTTCTTGCAGGCCTACATCGTCACCGCACTTAACCCCAAGGGCATTGTCTTTTTCATCGCCTTTGTGCCGCAGTTTGTAACCGCCAGCAGCCCGGTTTTGCCGCAGTTCATCATCATGACAACGACCTTTGTCACCCTTGCGGCAATCAATGTTGCGATTTGGGCTGTGATGGCATCAGCCTTGCGTGAACGGTTCCGCAATGCCACGGCCATGCGCCGCCTTACCCGAACCGGTGGTGCAGTTATGATCGGTGCCGGGCTTTTAACCGCCCTTACCCGCCGCGCGAGTGCTGCGGTTTAAACCGCTCACCGCGCAACCGCGCGATCACATTGCCGATCAAAACCCGCGCGGCGCCGTCGCGGCCAAACTGACACACGACAATCATGAAAAGCCCGGTCAGGAAAACAGTCCAGGCCGGACGCGGCGGCCACATAAATTCAAGATTGGCGGCAAACACACGGTCCGCCGGGACGCCGGTCGCCAGCGCGTACCAGGCATATTCAATCCCCGCCGTTGCAAGGCCCGCCAGCACGGATACCGCCAAAAGCGGCATAACATTGCGCAAAGACCATCCGCGCCAGTGAACAAAGCGATACAGCATCAACGCCACAAAGAAGCCAGCCATTAGGGTGGCTTCGCTGACATCGATTTTCGACTGCATAAAGAAATGCACCGTTCCCAAAATGGCGATCGCGTAACTTGCCTTATGCAGCCGGGTCCATTTTGCGCCGAGTTTACGCATCGCGGCCTTGGTCGATGTTGCCGCGAGGATCGCCAATCCGACAACCGCGACAAAGCCGATGGTCAGATAAATCCGCAAGAAAATCTCGCTGACGATTTTGATAACATCCAAGTTTTGACTGATCGCATACAGGGACAAATGCACGATGGCATAGGCAAAAGCCGCAAGCCCGATTTGGCGGCGCACCTGTACCAATTTTGAAAACCGCGTAATCCGGCGAAGCGGGGTCACCAGAAGCGAAATCAAAAGCATCCTGATCGTCCAATCCCCGCTTTGCAGGATCGCTTCCTTCACCGGGATTGTCGCCCCACCCTGAAGTACAACCGGCCACAGCAAAACAATCCCCGGCACAATCAGCGCCACAAAGACCGTAAGCTTAAAAAAGGAAAAGCGACCAGAAGGATCAATCCAAGGATACATTCAATCGGTTCCGTCAATCATGTCCGTCAAAATGAAGTTATCCGTCAAACAACCGCGTTTCACACCATACGTCACCTAAACTCGCATTCAACTTTCCGCGAGGATACCGCGATCCTTCGTCCGATGACACACGCACGCACCTATGGTCGAGTTGCGAAGCGTTAAATATCATATACCTTCAAGGCACGAATAGGTTTTGCAAATGACGGATGTGACAGATGACTGATTTTTCTAATCCGGACGATAATGCGATCAAAGCCCTGCTTGGTGCGACCAAAACCATCGCCCTTGTCGGCGCAAGCCCAAAGCCTGAACGCCCATCCAACGGCGTTTTAAAGTACCTTGTTGACCATGGTTATGACGTTATCCCGGTCAATCCCGGTCAGGCTGGCAACAAAATTCACGGTCAAACCGTTGTGGCAACGCTTGCCGACATTGGAAAGCCCGTCGATATGGTCGATATTTTCCGTAACAGTGACGATGCGGCTGGTGTTGTCGATGACGCAATCGATATCGGGGCCAAATCGGTTTGGATGCAGCTTGGCGTGATCAATGTCCCCGCCGCCCAAAAGGCCGACAAAGCGGGCCTGACAGTTGTGATGGACCGCTGCCCGGCGATTGAAATCCCCCGCCTTTTCCCTGCCGACTGGCATATCGACTGATCGTGTGATGCATCGGCATCGATGATCCGATTAAAGGCCCCCATCGGCACAAACGACCAAAACAATCCAAACGCCCCAAACAAAAAAGGCACCGGAAATATCCGGTGCCTTAAATCTTACGCGATCTTACTTTTGAATGCGTCGCTGGATTAACCGCGACCGCATTGCGCCAGCAATTCCGGCATCAAGCCCTGATTGCCGATAAAGACCGGCTGAACAGCACTGGTGACGGTATAGGTGGTTGTCTGTTCATCGACCAGAGGGTCATAAAGCCCAGAGGTCTCAAGAACCAGCGACATCACACCATCGCGCTTAATGCGAAGAGCAGCAAAGCCATTGGCGTATTCGCTACGCGCGCATTCTTTGCCCAAAATCTTATCGAAATTCTTCACAAGCGCGTAACGCGGATTTTCCATCAGGTGATCGGCTTTCACCACAGAACCGGCAGGAATACCCCGTTTCGGGATATATTTACCAAACCGTGCTTGCGATTGAACGATATAGCCATCCGGGAAATAAACTGCGACGTCTTCGGCAAGAAGAACACGGTCACCAACAACTTGGCCAGACCGCAGCAGCGCCTTGATACGTTTTCCCGGAATGTCGCCGGAAAACGCGTTAAAGCGCAAAAACTTTCCATCACCACGCAGGTCGGCATAGTACTTTTCAAAAGGCATGACCGGCGTAACATCCGCCGATTTTGCTGGCGACGGCACGACTGCCGCCATCATGGCAATACCCAACACCGCACAGCAGGCACGTCTTAAAAAGACCGACTTCAAGGTCCCCATCATATGTCCCCGTATTCAACGCTTCGGAATGTATGTCATAGCAGACTTGATGCAGGTCGGCGCCAATTTCAACTGAAATTACGTCAAAAAAAATCAGTCAGCTAAAAGCTCATACAAAAACAACGAGGTGGCACTATGCCACCTCGTTGCCAAACATTTCGTAAACGACGTCGATTAATCGACAGAAATCGTTACGCGACGGTTACGCGGCTCACGAACACCATCCGGAGTCGGGATCAACAGATCGCCTTCACCAACGGCATCGGTGTCAACCGAGCTAGCTTTGATACCACGACCGGTCAACTCGCTCAGAGCAGCATTAGCACGACGCTCAGAGAGTTTCAGGTTGTAGCTAGCCGAACCCGATGAATCGGTGTGACCAACAACATTGATTTCACCCATGCTCTGGGCCCACTGTTCAGCAGCGGCGTCAAGAACGCGCTCAGAAACCGGGGTGATTGCTACGCTGTCAAAATCAAAGAAGATGGTGAACAGACGGCTCTCGGTCGGCTCGACCGGAACAACTGCAACAACTTTGTCGCCTTCGAGTTCAGACATTGCTGCTTCGAAATCTTTCCAGCACTGGCTGATCAGGTCGGTCTGCCAACCTTCTTCACTTTCTTCGATCCAGCAATCGAAGCGAGCCTGTGCAATTGCTGCGGTTGCAGGCATTGCTTCACGGCCGCCGTTATCAAGAAGCGCGATCAGATCGTCGCGAACCGCACGTTTCTGTGCGATTTCTTCTTCGTCAAAACGCCAGTTTGCCGGATCTTCCGGAAGGATCGTTTCGTTGTCTGCAACTTTGCCTGCTTTACGTGCGAAGAAGTCAGCATCAAAGAAGTCATACCATTCGTCGGCTTCACGCTGTGCATAAGCAATGTACTCAGCTTTAAGCGCTTTACCGAAATTGGTGGTCGGCTCTTCACCAGCAATCGCCGTAGAAACGGAATTGCCGTAGGTCAGCGGGTTACCGCCGTAAGGTACAGCGGTGCCTGAATTGTCAACGCTGCTACACGCGCTCAGAAGTGCAACACCACCGAGAGCAAACATTACTGAAGAACGAAACTGCATGTCGTATCCCCTGTCTTAGGTTGTTATTAGCGAGTTAATATATCACCAAAAATGGTTATATTGTGACTGTAAACGATCAGGAAAAAAGAATGTTCCCGATTTCCTGAAATTATTTGGGACTTTGTGCCTGCTTTTCAATGGCTCCTAAACCTGCAATGCTTAGTATCTCATACAGCGGTATGAGTAGCAAACTATACAACCATGACACGGAGCGGATGAGGTCACAATGCTTGATACAGATGTCGATTCAATCACAGAAGCGCTAAAAGCCTTCGCTTTGGGCTTCGGCTTGGACATATTGGGCGCAATTATTCTTTTAATTGTCGGTTGGTGGGTGGCCGGACGTGCCGCTGCACTGGTTCGACACGCACTTAGAAACGCAAATTTTGTCGACTCGACCTTAAAACCACTGGCCGCAAGCTTGGTGCGCTACACAATTCTGATTTTTGTGTTGATCGCCGTTCTATCAAACTTTGGCGTACAAACCGCAAGCATCATTGCCGTTCTCGGTGCTGCTGGCTTGGCCATTGGCCTCGCCCTTCAGGGGACGCTTTCGAATATTGCCGCCGGTGTCATGATTTTGATCCTGCGTCCGCTCAAACTTGATGAATTTGTCGAAGCAGGATCTGTTTCAGGGACGGTTGTTGAAATTACCCTGTTCACCACATTGCTGAAAACGGCCGACGGTATCTTTATCTCGGTCCCGAATTCGCAAATCTGGAACAGCGCCATCAAGAACTACTCGCGCAACCCAACCCGTCGTCTCGATATCAAAGTTGGCATTGCGTATAACGATGACGTCGACGCGGCACTTGAATTCCTTAAAAAACTTGTCGAATCCGATCCGCGCGTTCTCAAAGATCCCGAACCCATGAGCTTCGTTGCCAACTTGGGCGAAAGCTCGGTCGATCTCACCGCACGTGGTTGGGTCGCGACCTCAGAATTCTGGCCGACCCTCTTTGACCTGACGCGCAAATCAAAAACCGAACTCGAAGATGCCGGGTTCTCTATTCCCTTCCCGCAGCGTGATTTGCTGATCAGAGAAACCGCTGAAACTGCTGGTACCAGCAAACTATCGGCAAAACCGGCTACAAAAACAGCTGCAAAAACCGCGACCAAAACAGCATCCAAAACAACGGCGAAAAAGCCCGCCACCCGGTCGCGCGCCAGCACGGCGAAATCCACAAGCAAAACCGCCGCGAAATCGTCGACCAAATCTGAAAGCAAGGCTCCGTCGTCTGAACCAGACACGTCAAAAAGCTAAGCCTGCAATAAAACGACTTTCGATAAAAAGAGACCCAATCGGGTCTCTTTTTTTATGCGCAGTCGTCAGCGACCTTGCCAAACTGCCACCAAATACCAACCGCAACCACACGACACGCGACACGTAGTATCCCGCTGTTACCCGTCCGCCCCAAAACAGGCTTATAATCAAAGGTGATCAAAAACCGACGGGAGGATAACAAATGTCTGCGAAGAAAATTTTGATGATCGTTGGCGACTTTGCCGAGGATTACGAAACCATGGTGCCGTTCCAAACCTTATTGGCGGTTGGCCATAACGTCGATACTGTCTGCCCCGACAAGAAGGCGGGCGAAACCGTATCGACTGCCATTCATGATTTCGAAGGCGATCAGACCTATACCGAAAAGCCAGGTCACAAATTTGCACTTAATGCCGATTTTTCTTCTGCGCGTGCGGATAACTATGACGCGCTGGTTATTCCTGGTGGCCGTGCCCCAGAATATCTGCGCCTAAACGAGGATGTTATTCGACTTGTTCGCGATTTTAACGATGCGGACAAACCGATTGCCGCTGTTTGCCATGGTGCACAACTTCTTGCAGCAGCCGACATCTTAAAAGATCGTCGCGTGTCGGCCTACCCGGCCTGCGCGCCAGAAGTCAAAATGGCGGGCGGCACCTATGCCGAAATCGACATTGATGATGCCTGTGTTGACGGAAACCTCGTGACGGCCCCGGCATGGCCAGCCCATCCGAAATGGATGGCAGCCTTCCTGCGTGTTCTGGGCACCGAAATTAAATTGTGATGATCTGTCGCCCAATCGCTGATTGCGCTTGGGCGACATTTATCGGACGATGGCCTGGTTAAAAAAGAAAAGCTTCGGATCAATACAACCGAAAGCAATCAGGAAAGGCCATATATATGTGTCAGATATATTCCGGGACCGAGCCCGAACTGTATCAATGCGTCAGCCGTTCTGTACGCATCAATGGCGTTGTCACCAGCCTGCGTCTTGAACTGCGGTTTTGGCAAATTCTCGATGAAATCGCCAGCGGCGAAGGATTTACCACCCCACAGTTTTTGGGCAAAATTCACGACGAAGCCGTTGCCGAACGCGGCGACATTCCAAATTTCGCTTCCCTGATGCGGGTAATCTGTACCGTATATCTGGAAAAACAGGCCGGGCTGCTTGCCACGCCAAAAGACACCGCCCCTCAGTCACGCTTGGTAAGCTAAGGATGCTTAGCGGCACACAATAAATAGTGCGCCAGCTTATGCGTTTGAGCATATGTCTGCACGCGTAAGCAGGCGCTAAGCGATCTTGTGCTTGTGGGATTTAGTTGAGCCAGGAAGACAGCTCGCGTGAACTAAACCCGCCGCTGCTCATGATTGGCGGATTGGCGGTGCGTTTAATGGTTGGCTCTGCCGGCTTGATAATACTATTGCGCCGATGCAAACCAGCCGCTGCGCCAAAATCAATTTGCGTCCCCGCGGCCATATCCTTGATCGGGCGTGACGATGCATTCATCGCGGCCTGCAAGGATTGCGGTGTCGGCTGCTTTTGTTTGGCTTCGTAAATCCAACGCAGTTCCTGTTTTAAGGTCTGATATTCCGGGGTATCGGGCGCTGAGTTCACTTCATTCACAATCTGAAGCTTCACCATCTGCGGGAATTGATCAAGGCGTTCCAGCAACATGAACTTCACACTCGGGCGCACCGCATCAGACCGCATCAGCTTCATCACCAAGCGGCGATAAATATCGATGCGAAGGTTACCATTTGATGCCAGCTCGATGAATTCTTCGACAAATTCGCGGGCTTCCATCTTACCATCAAGCAACGCCCGAAGGTTGTCGCCCATCGCCCGGCGATAAGATTCGCGGATTTCAACAACATGGTTGGATGCCCGCGTACGCACCAAATGAAACGCTTCGGGGCTAAAGGCATTTTTGGTCAGAAGCTTGGCGCAATCGGCAACCAATTCATGCTTGGTTGCTTCTGACACCACCTCAAACACACCGGTAATCAGTTCTTTGCACTTTGCGTGCGGCCCCATACGGATCGCCGCTGCCAATGCCATCGGGCTTTCCGGATCACGGGTCGCGATGACCGCCAAGGCAATCGGATCGTCATATTGCATCAGCGCAAGATCATTGCTCAGCAAATGCTCAGGCATCAACAAACGTTGTTGCTTGGCCGCCCCCATAACGGTCAGCGGTTCTTTGCTTTGATAGCTTTCTTTGATGTTCAGGGCGTATTTCAACCCTTCATATGAAATGCCGTGATTTCTGCTCATGGCACTCAGTCTCCCTTCCGGCCCTTGGGTCGGGTTTCTGAGACCAATCCGTCAATACCAGCGGATTTACGCGTGCGGCGATTTTCCGCTGCATTTTCACGCGGCTTTGCTTCACGCGCAGCAGGTGCTTCGGCTTCTTTTTCTGCGCGCGGATGCGATACGGTCGGCTTCATATCGTTAAAGAAATCGATATACCAATCCATATCCGTCGTCGCCAAGGCAAAGCGCCCACCCGCGGCCGGGTTTTCAATATTGCCGTCCGGGATCCCATTGCTCAGCTGCAAAACGACCGCCGAGGGGGCGGTCATGCCCGAACGCCATGCCAATGCTGTAATTGCGCGTGCACTTCCGGAATCAAGGATTTTCGACACTACCGATTCTGGCAGTTGGGCATAATGACCAAGCGCCTGAACGACCAAGCCATCTTCGTTGCGCGACAGCGCATCAAGAACATACTGGTCGACCGTCATCTGCGCCTTGGATGCCACTTCCTGACCGATATCTTCCATCTGGCCATCTTCGATATGGGCCATCATGTCCTCTGCCGGATCATAAGCAGGCATACGATTTTCAAACCGGGCCTTTTCGATCCGCTGCCGCACAGATTGGCGCATGGCACGCGCAACTTCGGTGCGCATCCGGCCCTGCTCGACCAAGGTGTCAAACAACGATGCCATGATGAAATGCGCGATCCGGCGCTGGGCCTGACGCGAAATATGATTGCCGCCCCCCAACAGGTCATTATCCGGGGCGGGTTTCTTTTCCTGATGCTCGGCAAAACGCGGTGCCAACGGCACAACATTGCGCGGCGCATCATCCGATGACAGCAGACGGTTCAAAAGACCGCCCTTCTCTTTTTCGGCTTTTTGTCCAACCAGGCGCGCCTGTGCGGCGGCTTCCTGATCGGCGCGTGCGCGTTCGGATGCGGTTTGAACGAATTCACCACGACCGCGCACGATATCAAGGAAATCCGAATCGCTTAGAAGTTCGATATAATCGGCAATCGATACCCGGCCAATGGCCTGAATATCCTGACGCAGGCGCATGGCAGCCTGACGCGTCATATAAGGTGTGTGACCGAGTTCCTGATCAATCAGGGCAATCACCTGCGGGCGGTAACAATCGCCCATATTGGTAATCGCCGCGACAAATTCATCGACCATCGCCAATCGGTCGGACGGGCTGACATCGCTTAGATGGCGGCGCAGGCGCCGGGCCACATCCATGCGAACATCGCTATCGAAATGGGGGGTATTATTTTCGTCTTCATCTGCGACGGCCATTTCCGATGAAAGGCGCGCAGCATGTTCAAGGGCCGACAGATTAGGGGCATCTTCGCTGGCATGCTTACGGGGAATCCGGCGTGCCTGCGCAGTTCCATTGCCTTGGATCGTCCCAAAGGAATCAGGCGCAATATCACGGACCGTTTCAGCAAGGTCACGAAGCTTCGCCGTGGCTTTATCATCAAGCCCCGCATCGCTCGTGTTTTTCTGCCGATTGAACATCCAACTCAGCATTATCGCAGCAAATCCCCTGGTCCCGTGCCTTGCGGCGTCTGGCGTTAAAAAGGTTAACACCCTGATTTTATTATTGTGTTCGCGCACTTTATACCGAACTGCGCACGATCCACAACCTAACCGAATGTCTATTTCGGCTCCCCACTTGCAATCAGCCGACCTTCAAAAGACAGACGCCCGATTACCCGCTAACTATCGACGGAAAGACTCAAAAAAACATTAACAATACAGACCACTATAAACCGCATGCTCCAGCCGCTCGCAAAGCGACCTTATATCCGCCACTCCGCCAACCATCGCCATGGCATTTCGGCACAAAAAAACGGGCGGCCACGAAAGCCACCCGTCTTTATATTAATGCAGTCAACGCCCAAAAAGACGTTAGCCAACCCACGCAATGCGCAGAATATTGGTCGCACCCGGTGTACCAAACGGAACACCCGCGGTAATCACAAGGGAATCACCGACCTTGGCAAATTCTTCACGCTGGGCAACTTCACAGGCAATGCCAACCATTTCGGCGAAGTTGGTCGCATCGCGGGTAAACACCGCGTGCACGCCCCAGCACAACGTCATCCGACGTGCAGTCTGAATTTTCGGCGTCAGGCCCAAAATCGGCACTTCCGGACGTTCACGCGCCGCACGAAGCGACGTCGATCCCGACGTGGTATAGGTCACAACCGCCTTGGCACCAATGGTCCCGGCCACCTGACGGGCGGCCGCACTGATCGCATCGGGCGAATTGTGCTCTGGATCCGGACGATTGGCATCGCGCAACCGGTAATACAGATCGTCTTCTTCGACGCGAACCATAATACGGTCCATGATCGAAACCGTCTCAAGCGGGTATTTACCCACCGCACTTTCCGCCGACAGCATCACCGCATCGGCACCATCATAGATGGCGGTCGCGACGTCGGATGCTTCTGCACGTGTCGGGGTTGGGTTCGACACCATCGAATCAAGCATCTGGGTCGCAACGATCACCGGCTTACCAGCTTCGCGACATGCCTTGATGATGCGTTTCTGCAAAATCGGCACATCTTCTGGCGGGCATTCAACACCAAGGTCGCCACGGGCCACCATGATAATGTCCGACAGCTCGACGATCTCATCAAGATGCTCGATCGCCTGCGGCTTTTCCAATTTGGAAACGATGGCCGCACGGCCCTGAATGATTTTACGGGCTTCGGCCACGTCTTCTGGACGCTGAACAAATGAAAGCGCGACAAAATCAACGCCCATTTCCAGACCGTAATCAAGATCGATACGGTCCTTCTCGGTCAGCGGTGACATCGGCAACATCACGTCGGGCAGGTTAACGCCCTTACGGTTCGACAGCGGCCCACCGGTAATAACGGTGCATTCTGCGGATTTATCGTCGCATTTTTCAACACGCATACGCAGCTTGCCATCATCAAGCAACAGGTTCGCGCCCGGTTTTAAGGCAGCAAATACCTCTGGATGCGGCAGGGAAACGCGGTTTTTGTCCCCCGGCTTATCTTTATCCATGTCGAATTTGAACGTGTCACCAGCCGTAAGCTCGATCTTTTCATCCGCAAAAGTCCCAACACGAATTTTGGGACCCTGCAAATCCATCAAAGCACCGATGGGACGACCAAGCTTTTCTTCGACAGCACGGATTGCTTCGAAACGTTCCTGATGTTCTGCATGTTCACCATGCGAAAAATTCAGCCGGAAAACATCTACACCTGACTTTACGATCTTCTCCAGCATATCTGGATGAGAGCTCGCTGGCCCCAGGGTTGCGATGATTTTCGCCTTACGTTGACGGCGCATCGGCTAATACCTCTTGTTATTTGGTTTACACATCAGCCCTTCCCACTTCGGCCTGCATCTGCGGCGAGGCGTCAAGGCGTCCTGATCTTTTTCTGGGGGTATCCCCTTAATAGCTAATAAGCCCTGCTTTGAACAGGAACTTTTCGCTAACCGCCTTTACAAAATTGTGATTTTTCGCTGGACAATTGCAAGGAGCACCTTCTTAAAAGACCAATAACACACGCGCAGCATCATAAATGTGACACGCGGATTAATTTCGTCTCACCATCGTAACAGGGCCCCTACCCATGAGCAAATGGCACCATCGCTTTCTTGGTCTCGCATCACATATCGCCGAATGGTCAAAGGACCGTAGCACGCAGGTAGGTGCGGTTGTCATCGGCCCTAAAAAAGAAATTCGTGCTGTTGGCTATAACGGTTTTCCGCGTGGTGTCGATGATTCGGTTGAACGCCGCCATCAACGCCCGGAAAAATACGCCTATACCGAACATGCCGAACGCAACGCCATTTACAACGCCAGCTACACCGGTACGTCCCTTGATGGTTGCGCGCTTTATGTCACGCATTTCCCATGCTGCGATTGTGCACGTGCGATTATTCAGGCCGGCATCGCCGAAGTTTTCGTCGATAAAAGCAAACTGACCAGCGATTTTCTTGAACGCTGGGAACAGGATATGAAAATTTCGACCGAAATGTTCGAGGAATCCGGCGTTGCCGTCAAAGTCATCGACGACGAAGGCACAACCGAACCGTTAAAATAGTACAGCCATCCTTTTTTGATCGGTCAACGCACCCTATATGACCGATAGATGACCAATAGACGTATCATTACGACACTTAACACGGCCAAAATACTTGGCGTTAATTCTACAACGCCTTCAAATACCTGACGAACAGTTCGATGACAGTATTTGTCAGAATTTGTCAGATTTCCGGGCTATTTTAAGCCCTGTTTGCGCTTGCCGCGACTCTGACAAAGGTATAGTGAATTAGGATAACAGCACATTATGGGGAATGCTGCTGTCCACCTGAACACCGACGCGTTTCGAACGCAATTCGGGCGCTTTTCGGGATATGCTCAGGAAGCAAGGCTGAATGAACGCAAAAATAGACTTTAGTAAAATCAGTTTTCTGATTGTCGATGGGGACAAAATTTCAGCACAAGTTGTGTATGATACCCTCGCATATTTGGGCGCAAACCACATTCAGCGGGTGAAGGCACCCAATGATGCGTTCGACGTGCTGCGTCGCGAAAAAATCGACATCGTAATTTGCGAATGGCGCCTGCGCGGCATGGATGGTCTCGAATTCCTGGATGTCATGCGCAATTCGACCAGTTCACCGAACCGCTTCATTCCGGTGATCATGCTGACAGCCCATTCTGAAATGAAATATGTGACAACCGCGCGTGATCTGGGAATCACGGAATTCCTTGCAAAACCCTTCAATGCCAAGGCACTCTATAGTCGGTTGGTTTCGGTGATTGCGCGCCCACGACGTTTCATTAATACAGGAACGTATTTTGGCCCTGACCGTCGCCGCAGACAGGTACAATTCGATGGTCCCAATCGGCGGGACCCGGATGAATGACACATTATGACTGGGGAAGTCGGGCAATCGTGACACCAGAAAAGCCAATCAAAAAGAAAAACGTCCAGATCATTCCGCCAAATACGGATCTGACACGCCGTGCCGTGAACTTCGCCACGGGTTTTGACATCAACCTGTCCCCCGAACAGCTCGAAGAACTCGAACATGTTGTTCAACGCAGCACGGAAACCTTTGTCGTTGATATCGGCAATGAACTGATGACGTGCCGTAAGCTGATTGTTGGTGCCCTTGCCGACAAATCCAAACGCCCACAGGCCGTCGCCGCAAGCAGCGACCTTGCCTATTCCGTAAAGGCGCTTGGCGGGACGTTCCAATACCCGCTGATGACCCAGATCGCCAAATCCATGGAAAGCTTTATCGCAGACCGTACTACGGCGACCGAAAAACAGCTTCTTGTGGCTCAGCTGCATATCGATTCACTCTATGTAATCCTCGCAAGCCGCGTCACCGGGTTCGGCTCCACCGTTGAACAGGCCACCGTTGCCGCCCTGACCAAACTTGCCGAACGCTACGAGCTCCCGCGCGAATAAGCCAACGCGCGGCTAACCCCCAAATCCTACACGCCAGACCTTCCCCACCCGATCCTCCCGCCCGATTTAAAACGTCATTGATCAAATCAATGATCTGTTTTTGCACGGAAAACTCCTAAAACCCCCTGGCAAAACACAACATTAAAACGGCCAAGGCGCATTTCACCAACAAGGCCTAAACTTCTGCGCGATAGCGTAAAGAAAAATGCTTTTTCGCAACAAAAAGCCCTTGCCAGAGTGCCCGACCGCTTATATAAACCGCGCCACACACCATGCGGGTGTAGCTCAGTTGGTTAGAGCGCCGGCCTGTCACGCCGGAGG
>NZ_JAATOV010000004.1 GCF_011806425.1 Thalassospira lucentensis
TCCAGGATGCACAGACTTTGCGCCATAACGCTGCCCGCGCATCCCTTCCTACTGATCAACAATGTCAAAGAACTCTAAGGACCGAAGCCCATCCCGTCCGCCCCGCGTCGCCATTCTCGTTGGCGCCGCACTGCGTCGGTGGAGGCGGGTTATAGGGCGCTGTCACAGAACTGTCAAACCCTTTTTGGAAAGAAAATGCATTAAAAACGCAAAAACTTTCATTCGCGCAGATCTCATATAAAGAGACGTGTTTTACGCCCTCACCCTATGATTGAGCATGCCCCATAGACGTCAAAACCAAACGAAATCACCATGCATGGAAAACTGCGGATTTTGCGGTTTCGCCGCCTCCGAATGCCCCCTGTCGAGCCAGCCTTTAAACACATACATATATATGTGTCAGATCAGGGAACATTTCGAAGGTCCCTATAACGCACCCTATAAAAGGTGAAAGCTTTGGCGAATCTTTTGGGATGTGTTTTTCATAAAAATCCACGGCAAAGTGTTGTAATTCACATCCTTCGTGACGATGTAGCGACTGATCTTGCATCGCATTGCGATTTTTTTTACCCAATGTGGCAAGAAAACGCCGTGGGGGAATATGCCCATTATGACCGGAAGGCGGCTGCGCAAATATTTGTTTTAACAGGTGAAGTTTTCGCACCCCGCCGACAGCGCGCAGCGGCCCGTAAAAGACAGGCGTGCAGATTGCGCCAGATACAGGCTTTATGAACCGTGCTTTTGGTGTTCACCCGCCTTTATCTTGCCATTGTCGGGTGGCACCTCAGCGCCGCCCAAGATCGAAATGGCGTCGGTGTTCCTCAACGGTTCGTAAAGGAAATAGCGCCATGATATGTGATCGGGCGATGTCAGCCCCATGTTAATTGGCATTTCACAACCGCATCACTTTTTTGTATAAGGGGTGCGCCGGTGTTGCCAAAAAGAGCAACGGGTTGAGCATACTGCATTTTTGGTTCGAGGGGAGTTCTACGGCCATGGCCGGAAGAGACTTGGTATCTATTGTCACTGTGTTGGCAATTCTGGGGGGAACAGCGGGTTATCTGCTGTCCGATCATTATTCCACCGCTGACGATACAGCCTTATCGGCGAGCGCTGCCGAAAGCTTGCCAGAGAACGTCACCGAGACAGCAAGCATTCCTGTTCAACCTGCACGCCGTGAAACGGTTGTGCTTGAGCAGGGCTCAAACTTGATGGCAGCACTCACCTCCACCGGGGTTGAACGCAACACAGCCTATAGTGCGATTGAAGCACTGCGCGATGTTTACAATCCGCGCAAACTTCGCGCGGGTCAGAAATTTGAACTGGTTTATTCCGCTGACGCGCAAGACAGCGATGACCTTCTTGACGTGTTAAGCTTCCAGCCGGATCCCGAGACAATCGTTTCGGTTTCACGGACCGATGACGGTTTTGACGCCGCCACCGACAAAGTCGAATTGACCCCTGCTGAGAATGCGGCATCTGGCACCATTCAGCAGAGCCTTTTCCTTGCGGCGGAAAATAATGGTGTTCCGGTTCCGGTTCTGATGGAAATGATCGAGCTTTATTCTTACGAAGTCGACTTCCAGCGTGACATTCAGCCCGGCGACAGCTTTGAAGTCATGTATGAGCAGCTCAACAATGATGCTGGCGAACGGGTGCGCTACGGCGATATCCTTTATGCCAGCATGACGCTGAGCGGCAATGAAGTCCGGCTTTATTCCTATACCGACAGCAATGGCGACACTGACTTCTATAATCAGAAGGGTGAGTCTTATCGTCGTGCGCTGATGCGGACCCCGATCAATGGTGCACGCCTGTCCTCGGGCTATGGCGCACGCCGGCATCCGGTTCTTGGCTATACCAAAATGCACAAAGGTGTGGATTTTGCCGCACCGCCGGGCACGCCGATCTTTGCTGCGGGTAACGGCACCATCGCACGCATCGGTCCGTTCAGCAGTTATGGTAACTATATCCGTATTCGCCACAATGATTCCTACTCGACCGCTTATGCTCACATGCGTGGTTTTGCCAAGGGCCTGCACCAGGGATCGCGCGTTAAACAGGGCGACGTGATTGGCTATGTCGGGGCGACCGGCCGTGTGACAGGACCGCACCTGCATTACGAAATCCTCAAAGATAATGTTCAGGTCAATCCGATCAAAGTCAGAATGCCCAGCGGCAAGAAGCTCAAAGACAAAGAACTTGAACGTTTCATTGCCAGCGCGAACATGCGCCGCAAACAATATGCTGAGCTGTCGCTTAAAAACCGCAAGATCGCCAGCGCGGATTAAGCTGCATAAGCATCCGAAACACGATGATCAAAAAGCCCGCCAGTTTGGCGGGCTTTTTTAGTGCTTGCGCTATGTCCGCCCTACTTATCGACAAAGGCAACGCTTGCCGCCCTGCGGGACGAACGACACATGCCGGACGCACGGAGGCAGTACCCATTCCCCGCTAGCTGTTGCGCCATTACCGTCCTGTCAGAGCGCCACGCAAAAACAAAGCCCCTGACCAGATGGCAGGGGCTTTCGCTTTAGAGCGCCTTAACGGCTCGGTCGATAAAGACGGATCAGGCGGCGTCACGTTCAAATTGCAACTTGGCCAAACGCCCATATAACGGGGAGCTTTCGAGCAATTCCTGATGGGTGCCGATCGCAACCAATTTACCATCATCGACCACAGCAATCCGATCCGCATGCAGCACAGTCGCCAAACGGTGTGCAATAACAAGTGTGGTGCGTTCTTTCATGATGGTTTCAAGCGCCTTTTGAACCACCTGTTCGCTTTCGGCATCGAGCGCACTGGTCGCTTCATCAAGCAACAACACAGCCGGATTGCGCAAGATCGCACGCGCAATGGCAATGCGCTGACGTTGTCCCCCTGAAAGGCGCACGCCCTTTTCACCCAGGAAGCTGTCAAAGCCATCGGGCAAGCGATCCAGGAATTCACTGGCATAGGCCGCATCCGCCGCCGCACGCACATCCGCATCCGACGCATCCGGGCGACCATACCGAATGTTATCCCAGGCATTTGCCGCAAAGATCACCGGATCCTGTGCGACAAGGCCAAGCCGTTCACGCACATCAATCGGATCGGCATCGCGGATATTCACACCATCAACGCAGATGTTTCCGCTGTCGGGATCATAGAACCGCAGCAAAAGCTGAAACACGGTGGTTTTACCCGCACCTGACGGCCCAACAAGCGCGACGGTCTCGCCGCGTTTGACCTTAAGCGTGAATCCTTCAAGCGCGGATTGGTCTGGGCGGGCCGGATAGTGGAAGGTCACATTGTCAAAGCTGACAGATCCCTGATGCGGGACCGGCAAGGCCACCGGATTTTCCGGGGCGGCAATGGCGGGCTTCGTCGCCAGCAGGGCGACAAGGCGTTCGGCCGCCCCCGCAGCGCGCTGCAAATCACCGATCACTTCGCTGATCGCGCCAACCGATCCGGCAACCACGACGGCATAAAACACAAAGGCCGAAAGCTCCCCGGCGGAAATCGCGCCATCAAGAACGTCATGCCCACCAATCCAAAGGATGGTCCCCACCGCACCAAAGACCATCACGATCACAATCGCAGTCAAAAGGGCACGGGCTGAAATCCGCGCGACAGCGGTTTTAAACGCCCCTTCGACGTAACCGCCAAAACGGGCACTTTCGATTTCTTCGTGAGTATAGGCCTGCACGGTGCGCAGCGCATTGAGCGTTTCTTCGGAAAAGGCGCTGACATCGGCAACGCGGTCTTGGGACTCGCGCGATAAACGCCGAACCCGTCGGCCATACCCGATAATCGGCACTACCACCAACGGCACGACAAGAAGAACAAGGGCGGTAAGCTTGGGACTGGTGATGGCAAGCATGGTCAGCCCGCCAACAAACATCAGCATATTGCGAAGCGCAATCGACACGCTCGAGCCAATCACCGACTGCAACAATGTGGTGTCGGTGGTCAGACGCGAAAGAACTTCGCCCGTTCGGGTGACTTCAAAGAAGCTGGTATCAAGCCGGATGACATGGCGATAGACCGCCGCACGGATATCGGCAACAACGCGTTCGCCAATCCACGACACCAGATAAAACCGTGCATAGCTTGCCCCGGCCATCAAAAGTGTGACGCCAAACAAAACGAACAATGCACGATCAAGCAGGGTCGAGTCGCCTTCAGCAAAGCCTTGGTCGACAAGCATGCGCAGGCCATTACCAAGTGCCAACACCGTCCCCGATGCGGTAATCAGCGCAATCAACGCGCCAAAAAGCTGCAATCGGTAAGGTGTGACAAAGGGGATGATGGCCTTTAACGAGGACATATCCCGGCTTTTTTCGCGGTCGGTTAATTTTGCAGAAGCAGATGGTCTACGCGCCACGGCACTCTATCCCGTCGTCAAATAAAACATGAAAGCCAATCAACAGATCAGCCCAGGTCCAGCTTGTTTCCGGTCTTTACGGCCAGATCGGCGGACAATTGATCATGCAATGTCGTGGACCCACGGGTCGAGGTCCAGGTCTCGTTATCATCGTCGAAATCATAATGGCTGGCCCCGCTTACCGGGGATGACAGCCAAAGCTGACGGTTCGGACCGTGCTTATTGATGATGAATTGTTCACCCGAATCGAGTTCGATGGTCAAGATGCCAGCTTGCAAATCGACATCAAGGCTATCTCCGATCGCGTCATCAATGACGTCGGAGAGATTTTCTATCGTGTCATCTGCAATCTGATGAAATCGGGTTTCCTCAAGGGCCACAGTGCTGTTCTCCGTCTGTCATCGGGGGGAACACGCCCCCGTTTCGGCGATAATCATTCGTTGGCGCACCATACTATATAAAGAGTGCTGTGCAAGTATGCATAAGACCCCATGCGAGAAAAGCTTGAAACGCGGGCTGCGTACTGCTAAACGACCGCGAGATCGCTACTGCACTCCCTTCTATTTACGTTATTCGGCTAATTACCGTTTACAGGGGTTGCGCGAGCCGATTTTTTACACTATACACCGCGCTTCAAATTCCGGAGTGATTAGGCGATGAAAAAAGATATCCATCCCGATTACCATGAGATCACCGTTCAGATGACTGACGGCAGCACCTTCACCACGCAATCGACCTGGGGCAATCCGGGCGATGTGTTGAAGCTCGACATCGATCCAAAAAGCCATCCGGCTTGGACTGGTGTTCACCGTCTGCTGGACAGCGGCGGGCAGCTTGCGAAATTCAAAAAGCGCTTCGCTGGTTTCAATATCGGTAATTAAGAAAAGAACGTTTCTTTGCGTTCTGACGGATCAGCGCCCGCCGCATCTTCTTGATGCCGCGGGCGTTTTTCTTTGTCATATTGCAAAATCTGTTCAATTGTAACGAACAGACGCAAGTACCCTCTTCTATTCGTCGAGCTCGACATCATATGTAATGGTGAATTGGGATGTTGTTTGCCATAATCGGCAGTTCACGGGCTTAGATCGCGGGCGTTTCGCTGTCTCTGTCGCTTTGCAAGAGTTACCGGACTATTAGATGAACCAAACGGTTGCGCGTAACCAGGTAAGTTATGAGGTCTATGTCAAAGACCGTTCGGGGCGTTGGGAGATTCACGCTCACTTTACTGGTGCACAAAAATCGCAGGCTGAAGAAGAAGCAAAGCAGATTGAGCGTTCGGCCCATGTCAGCGCCGTCAAAGTCATTCGTGAAATTTACAGTCACGCGACCAACAGTTCCGACGAATACGTTATCTACGAAACCCGCGACAAGGGCGGTAAAACCGCACCGGGCGCACAAGCCCAGGCACCGCGTGGCAAAGCGCCAGCAAAACCCGCACCGTTTGTTAAACCTGCGGCCAATTGCGCGCCAAAGCCCCAAGCCCCGGCTCATTTCCGCACCACCACGGTCAAGAACGCACGTTCGGAACCGGACGAGTTTGGCATCATCGGTCTGTCCCTGAAAATTGCGATCACGTTCTGTGCTGCGGTTGCCCTTGGCCTAGCGGCCATGCTTCTTGGCGCCAAGGGACTTGAATATCTGGGCAAGTCAGGTGTCCACATCAGCCGGGACATTGTCGATAAAGCCAACTTTATGTTCTTTATCATCGGTTTCTTGGCAAGTGCCGTGCCCATGCTGATGGTGGTGACCAAGAAATACAAAGCCGCCCCGCGCAATCCATCGGCCAAGCCAGAACCCGTTTCACGGACCTCCGCCCAAATCGCTGCGGGGCCCAAAGACTCCGAAACGTTTGAAAGTGCGAACAGTGCTAACGCGGCACCGGCTTCTCATTCAACAACACCGGCCGCCGAGGTTACTGCTGAAAGCAGCACGGATACCACGCCCCCTGCGGCGTTTGACGTCGGGAACATGGGTGCGAATGACGTTGAGCCTGATAACGTGCTTTCTGAGCAAACCGATAGCGACGACGAAGCCTCCGCAATAACTGCCGACATTCCCGATACGCAGCCTATTGATACGCCGCGCATGCGCACCACACGTGCGAAGATGAAGGATTTTATCACCGGCTCGGTCAATGCGATCAAACGCAATGTCCAAAATCTGGATGCCTATAACAAGTTCGGGCTCAATCTTTATGTCGCAGGCGCCTGCGATGCCTGTAGCGAGAAAAACGAGCTGGAGCAAAAAGACGGCCGCACGGTGCTGCGCGATTGCATCACCGCCCTTGGCGCGGACAAAAGCATGGCCGATACGTTTTGTAAGAATGTCGATAGCTACATCCTCGAGCCGAAATACAAGGATATGTATGGTGCCGGGCGCCAATCGATGGATTCATATTTTGAAGATGAAAACAGCATCACAGAATCCGTTTCAAACGCGTTGAAATCATGGGGCGATAAAACCAGCTCCAAACCGCAAACGCCGAACGGCCCCAAACTCCATGCCCTGATGTTCACCGATATTGTGAATTCCACCCAAAGAACGCAGGAACTGGGCGATCACGGCGCACAACAAATGCTGCACGTTCACAATCAGATCGTGCGCACCGCGCTGATCAATAACTATGGCAAGGAAGTCAAACATATGGGGGACGGCATCATGGCTGTTTTCCCATCCTCAGCCAGTGCGGTTGAAGCCAGCATCGAGATTCAGAAAAACATGGCAGGCCACAACGCCAATAATGATCTGAAGTTCCAAATCCGGATCGGCATCAATAGCGGCGAAGCAATTGCCGAAGAAAACGATCTGTTTGGCACGGTGGTGCAGTTGGCAGCGCGCGTTTGCTCTCAGGCGGGCGGCGATGAAATTCTTGTGTCTGAGAACACCAAGAACACCTATGCCGGCAGCCGGGCCAGCTTCACCTCCCGCGGGCCCCGGACCATGAAGGGCTTTGCCGAGCCGGTCGAAGTTTTTGCCGTGACCGCGCGCGCTTAACCCCCGCCCACCCCACTCCGCCTATAACATCGCAGAACACACGCAAGACGCGGCCGCTTAGCCGTGCTTTGGCATGGATCATTGTGCCCGCCACCCACGATAAAACGTATCGCGTGCGGCTCACGGGATAGTGGGTGATAGACTGGTGAATGTCCGAAGGAGAAGCGTTAAGCGTTACAGCGCGCCGCCACCTGAAGCTCCATGCGTGCGGCACGCATATAAAGCCCGTGGGCACGCTCCATCAAATCAAGCAGTTCTGGTGACAGAAGGGTACAATCGGCGCGCTGATCATCAATACAGACCCGAAGATCCGTCATGAGATTGTCCGTATCCACGGCGTCTTCCCAATCAATTTCCCCGGCCTCAACCGCGCGCACTGTCATAAGCCAACCCATTGCGTGGATTAAACGCGTTGTCATACGCATTTCTTCGACGCATTTGGTCATCGCTTCCATGTCTCGTCCGGGTTTTTCGCGCTTGCTTCGATGATGCGAGAGATAATTTCTCGCCTCTACAAGCAGGGTAAAAGCTTCGTCATAGGTCCGCGAAAAATGAACGACTGCGAAATTGCTTTTGTAGGACGCCGAATTGGACGCCGCTGGATGCTCATTGTCCATATTAAGCATATTGGAAATGCATCCGCAGGCTTCAAGGATGAAATGTCACCCCAAATAGAAAGACCGCCCTTTTTAGGGCGGCCTCACCTCAACCTGCTAAACTTGCCGGACTTTTTTAGTATTGTTCTTGTTTGTGGGACGAACTGTAGCCAGCGGTTCATTAGTGGTCAAGGCTATTAATGGCACAATTGTGACAATACGTAGTAACCCGTACCCCATTTTGCCCCTTTTATGGCAGCCAAACCCAGCAAACCGCTAAGTCCTTCAAGAATAAGCTGAAACAAAAAAAACCGCCCTAAAAAGGGCGGTCTAGTTTAACAGGGAGGCATCGAAACATCACGTTCGACGGGGGTCAACAGATGACCCTTAACCCATATATAAGACGTTAGATTTAAATTTCAATTAACTCAGGGTATAAAAAACTATACATATGAATAATAAATTATACCCTGCGTATACCCTTCCAACGGTTGCAGCGTCAAATCCGCAGAAAACCGCCACGCATCAGTTGCACTCTTGGCACACCTAAACCGTGTTCCACTGATCGCGGTTACGATTTAAATAACGCCTGTGCCCCGGCCAAGGCCCCTTCGCGATGCGACAGCGCATGCTCGACACTGGCAATTTCTTGTTCCAACGCCGTGCGATATGCCTTCAAACTGTCAACGGACATGCCTTCCAGGCTGCGTGGCAACCCAAATTCCTGTGCTTTCGCGGCAAGCAGATCATCCTCGTTCACAATGAACCTCCAGTGCATTTTGGCCAACACCACACCTTTGCCTCTTTGAGGGCGTAAAGGTTTGTTGGTTTGAACAATTACCGTTTCTCGGTATTACATAGTTACAGATGTTTCCATTCGCCACGGAGGTCGATATGTCCCGGTCCAATTTTTCCCAAACTGATGGGTCCCACGCTGAAATACCAAAGCGCATGCAGGCCATCGAAATCAAAAACGACCGCAAAGATCCCTATCTGGCAATGACCGAGGAAGACGTGCCCGCCTTTGGCGCCGAAGATGTTTTGGTCCGTGTGCGCGCATGCGGGGTCAACCGCCCCGACTTGATGCAGGTTGCTGGCATGTATCCCCCGCCCCCGGGTGCCTCGCCGATTGTCGGGCTTGAACTGGCTGGGGAGATTGTCGCTGTTGGTGCAGATGTCACCGAATGGCGTGTGGGCGACGAAGTATGTGGCCTGGTAACCGGTGGGGCGTACGCGCAATACGCCACCGTTCCCGCCGCGCAATGCCTGCCAATCCCCAAAGGGCTTAATATGGTTCAGGCCGCCGCCCTTCCCGAAACCTTTTTCACCGTTTGGCATAACCTGTTTGATAAGGCCGGTTTAAAAGCGGGCGAAACCCTGCTGGTGCATGGCGGCACATCGGGTATTGGCACCACCGCCATTCAAATGGCCAAGGCCATGGGCGTTACGGTCATGACAACCGCGGGCTCGGATGAAAAATGCCAGGCCTGCCGCGATCTGGGTGCGGATATCGCAATCAATTATAAAACCCAGGACTTCGTCGAAGAAGTCAAAGCCGCAACCGACGGCAATGGCGCCAATGTAATTTTGGATATGGTTGGCGGCGATTACGTCAGCCGCAATTTCAAGGCCGCCGCCTTCGAAGCGCGCATCTTGGTCATCGCGTTCCTAAACGGCCCCAAAGCAGAAACCAATTTCACCCCGCTTTTGATGAAGCGACTGACCCTGATGGGGTCAACATTGCGCGCCCAGCCCGTCGCAAGCAAAGGCGCAATTGCCCAAAACCTGCGTAAAACGGTCTGGCCTTTGATCGAAGCAGGTAAAATCGCGCCGGTGATTTATAAAACACTTCCGCTTTCCGACGCCGAAGACGGCCATGCGATTTTGAAGGGTGGCGCGCATGTCGGAAAAGTGATACTTGAGGTATAGGTTGAGGCACTTTCAACCGATTACGGATCAAGTTGGCAGGTGACGGCTAACCGATCTTGGGCGGCAATTGATTGATTGCGGCGCGCCAAAGAAATATTCTTTTGGCAAACCCGCAACAGATTGTTGCATTTAACCGCACATTGATCGAAAAGAACGCTGTGGCGGATCTGGTGATGCGCGGCAACACTCGTGGTTGCCTTCGCAGCATTGCCGGACCACCAAAAGAGATTATATTCTGGGGCAGACATTCCTGCGTATTTGGGATCATCCCCATCGCCGGTCTCCAGAGAGATAGAAGGAAATAGGAGGAATCATGGCACAGCCCCTCATGCCCAAAGCAACCGCTGTATGGCTTATCGACAACACTGGTTTGTCATTCCGGCAGATTGCAGCCTTTACCGAACTGCATGAGCTTGAAATTCAGGCAATTGCCGACGGTGATGTAAGTCAGGGCATTGTTGGCCGTGACCCGATCGCCAACAGCCAGTTGACCCAAGAAGAAATCGCGCGCTGCGAAGCAGACCCGCGGGCTCTTTTGAAAATGGCCAAAAGCGATCTGCCGCGCCCGCGTACCCAGTCAAAGGGCGCGCGCTATACCCCGGTTTCCAAGCGCCAGGATCGCCCGAACGCGATTGCTTGGCTGCTCAAACATCACCCGGAACTGTCCGATGCCCAGGTTTGCAAACTGATCGGCACCACCAAGGACACCATCGGCAAAATCCGTGACAAAAGCCACTGGAACTCGGCCAACCTTGCGCCGCGCAACCCAGTGACCATGGGCCTGTGCACCGAACTTGACCTTGAAAAACAGGTCGTGATCGCGCGCTCTAAAAACCCGGAAAAAATCGTCACGAATGTCGAGCCGGATCCGCTGCCAGAAGAATTGCAGATCAATCCGGAACCAGAATATCCGGGCAGCAAAAAAAGCGACAAAAAAGAAGAGCCGAAAACTTCCGATTACATGGAAGCCGCAGAAAACCTCTTCCGCTCTTAATATCTTTAAAAGGCTGCCTTCACCCGGCAGCCTTTTTTCTTTGGGCCCTGTTCACGCTCGGCGAAGTCTTCGATGTCTTCGAAATCCGACGCACAATCTTTCATATGAACGCCGTTAAACCGTAATGAAACGGACATATGCGCGGCTTACCATGCGAAAGATTTTCGGATGAACAGCGCCAAAGATACATTTCCATGCAAAAACGCCCAACCGAACGCCAAGCTGGCATCGTTGAACTTGTGCGCGCCGATGGTTTTCGCACCATCGAACAACTTGCAGAACGCTTTGACGTCACCCCCCAAACCATCCGACGCGACGTAAACGCATTATGTGACGAAGGGTTGTTGCGCCGCCGTCATGGTGGTGTCGAACCTGCCCTTGAACATGAAAACATCGCTTATCGCGCGCGCAAGGTTCTCAATGTGAATGAGAAACGTAAAATTGCCGCCTTGGTCGCGCGCCAAATCCCTGATGATGCATCGCTGTTCTTTTCCATCGGAACCACGCCCGAACTGGTGGCCAGCGCACTTTTGCAGCATCGCAATTTGCGGGTATTCACCAACAATCTAAACGTCGCCTATGTTGCCGCCACCAATGACAGCTTT
The DNA here is from genome assembly GCF_011806425.1 of Thalassospira lucentensis. Classification (GTDB taxonomy): domain Bacteria; phylum Pseudomonadota; class Alphaproteobacteria; order Rhodospirillales; family Thalassospiraceae; genus Thalassospira; species Thalassospira lucentensis_B. The sequence goes on from NZ_JAATOV010000004.1 coordinate 11,485, forward strand.
GATGTCACCTTGATCGGCGGGCGCTTGCGCAATCGCGACCGCGATGTACTGGGCCCCGACGTCGAGGCATTCTTTAACAGCTACAAGGTCGATTACGGCATCTTTGGCGTTGGCGGCATTGAAAGTGACGGCAGCCTGCTTGATTTCGACGAACAAGAAGTCCGCGCGCGCTCCGCCATTCTCAACAATGCACGGCAAAACTATCTGGTTGCTGATCATACCAAGTTTGGCCGCAACGCCGTGGTCCGCGGCGGCTCAATCACACAGGTCACAGCATTCTTCACCGATTGCCCACCGCCTGCTCATATTACGCAAATGATCAATAAGGCCGGTGTTGATCTTTACACCCCTGACGCAAATGCAGATTACCCAACCTTTATCCTGCCAAGCGACGCGGATTAGGCAGAGTTTCATCAATAACGCAAAGCCCAAAAATCCCGGCCGATGCCCTGGCCATAAAAAAACACCCGTCATCGGGGGAAATGACGGGTGTCAATTCGGCGACCTTTAAAATCGGGCCGCCAAAATATGAAGGGTACGGCTATTTCGCGTAGCCAATTTCCTTAAGGGCCTCGGAAATTTCCGGCAAAATCGCTGGATCATCGATGGTTGCGGGCGTGTTATAGCTTTCGCCATCGGCAATCGATCGCATGGTTTTGCGCAGGATTTTGCCCGACCGGGTTTTGGGCAAACGATCAACAATCGTTGCCTGCTTAAACGCTGCCACCGGGCCGATTTTATCGCGGACCATGGCAACAAGTTCGGCAATGATGGTTTCATTGGGCCGTGTGACCCCGGATTTCAACACGACAAAGCCAAGCGGCAATTGCCCCTTAAGGTCATCATGCACCCCAATCACCGCACATTCGGCAACGTCTTGATGCCCCGATAGGGCTTCTTCCATCGCACCAGTCGACAAACGATGCCCGGCGACATTGATGATGTCATCGGTCCGCGACATCACATAGATATAGCCATCATCATCAATAAAGCCCGCATCCCCCGTGGCATAGTATCCTGGGAATTCTTCCAAATAGGCCGACTTAAACCGGTCGTCATTCTGCCAAAGGGTCGGCAAGGTTCCCGGTGGCAGGGGCAGCTTGGTCACCAATGCGCCAATCTTGCCGCGTTCAAGCGGCTTGCCACCTTCGTCCACCACCTGCACGTCCCAGCCACAGACCGCGACAGTTGGGGAACCATATTTAATCGGCATCATTTCGATCCCGCGCGGATTGGCGCAAATCGACCAACCGGTTTCGGTTTGCCACCAGTGATCAATCACCGGCACGCCAAGGCTTTTCTCCGCCCATTGCAGGGTATCGGGATCGGACCGTTCCCCCGCAAGGTAAAGCGCCTCAAAACAGCTCAGATCATAATCGGCCATCAAGGATGCATTGGGATCATCCCGCTTAATCGCGCGAAATGCCGTCGGGGCGGTAAACAGGACCTTGACCCGATGTTGTGAAATCACCCGCCAAAACGCGCCCGCATCGGGCGTTCCGACCGGTTTTCCTTCATACATCACGGTGGTGCAGCCCGCCAAAAGCGGCCCATAAACGATATAGGAATGGCCAACAACCCACCCGACGTCGGACGCCGCCCAATACACATCGCCCGCATCCACGCCGTAAATATTCTTCATCGACCAATGCAACGCGACCATATGCCCGCCATTGTCACGGACAACGCCCTTTGGCTGGCCCGTGGTGCCCGACGTATACAGAATATAAAGCGGATCGGTCGCCGCCACCGAAACGCAATCAGCCGGTGTTGCCTTGGCGCATTCCCCGGCCCAATCATAATCACGCCCGTCAACAAGTTCGGCTGTGCATTGCGCACGCTGGAACATCAAAACGCTTTCGGGTTTGTGATCGGCCATTTCAATCGCACGATCCAAAAGCGGTTTATATTCAATCACCCGACTGCCTTCGATCCCGCAACTCGCCGCCAAGACCAGTTTTGGTTTCGAATCATTAAACCGCGTTGCCAATTCATTGGCGGCAAAGCCACCAAACACCACCGAATGGATCGCCCCGATCCGCGCACAGGCCAACATCGCCATCGCGGCCTGCGGGATCATCGGCATATAAATGATCACCCGATCACCTTTGGTCACGCCGCGCGCCTTAATCGCCCCGGCAAGGCGGGCAACTTCGTCGCGCAACTGGCGATAGGTGAATGTCTCAACGGTGGATGTGACCGGGCTGTCATAGATCAGGGCCGCTTGGTCGCCCCGACCATCGTCGATATGACGATCCAGCGCGTTAAAGCATGTATTGACCATGCCACCGGCAAACCAGCGGTAAAACGGCGGATTACTGTCATCAAGAACGCGGTCCCACTTCTTGTCCCAAGACAGCTTCTGCGCAGCCTCCCCCCAGAATTCTTCTGGGTTGGCAATCGAACGATCATAGATTTCCTGATAGCGACCGGTCATAGACAAAACATCCTCCCGCAAAGTTGGGTCTTACGCCCAAATGGTCTGCGTCGTGTGGCGCCGTGTATTGTCTGCTGACCGATCGGGTCAATCGCGCGCCAGCAAAATCAGCCGGGTCAGCGACAATGCGGATTGGCCTAAACCAATAAATCGGCATTATAATACCGATTTATTTTCCACTTGCCCCTTAGACATTGGTCGAGACCCCAAAACCCGCAGAAACCTGCGGACTGTAATCACTCCAAATTCATACCCTTACAGGGGATGATCCATGCAAGGCGGTCTTGACGTATATCGTGAAAGGATCAAAGCACGTGGCTTGAAGGGTGCCCACAAGAATGCCGCCTCACGTCGTGGGCGACTGTCGGAGGCGGCAAAAGATAAAGGATCAGAGTTTACGACGTCTCGAAACCGTCAGCACAGGTCAATCACGCTGATCATCACGTGACGATGACCTTGCATCGACGGCTAATGGGTTATTCGGTTTATCTCGTCCTTGATTTCAAGCTTGCGACGTTTAATGTCTGCGACAATCGAATCATCGGGCGCCGGTCGGCGCTGCTCGTGATGGAGGTCCTGCTCAAGTGCAGCATGTTTGGCAGTTAGAGCTTCGATATGGCTTTGAACGCTCATCGCCTACTCCTTATATCTGACATTGCCCACAAGAAGATGGTAGTAATTTTGTAACATGATTTCCAGTCTTTCGATCACCATCGTGAACTAGAACACAGGCCAACAAGGATCGGCATGACCCAAAAAGATCGACTTATCATTGGCATAACCGGCGCATCCGGGGTGATTTACGGCATACGTTTTTTACAATTGCTCAAAAACACGCCGATCGAGACTCATTTGGTCCTCTCTAAGGCGGCAGAGCGTACCATCGCCTATGAGACCGATTTTAAAATTCGCGAAATCAAAGAGATGGCCGACGTCCTGCACGACATCGCCGACATCGGTGCACCGATTGCGTCTGGTTCCTTCCGGGCACGCGGCATGGTGATTGCCCCCTGCTCGATGAAGTCCCTGGCCGAGGTTGCCAGCGGAGTCGCCGATAATTTGATCGCACGCGCCGCCGATGTGATGCTCAAAGAACGCCGTCGTCTGGTCCTGATGGCGCGTGAAACCCCGCTGCATGCCGGGCATATTCGCAACATGGCGCAAGCCACGGAAAACGGCGCAATCATTGCCCCGCCGGTCCCGGCCTTCTATGCCCGTCCGACATCGCTTGATGAAATGGTCACGCAAAGCTGCGGTCGGATTTTGGATCTCTTTGACATTGATCTGCCCGAAACCGCCCGCTGGGGCGACGAAGATGCCCTAAACCACATCCCGGTAACCGGCAAGCCGCGCAATCGGCAACCAGACTAGGGTGATAGCTTAATAGGCTAAAAAGGCTGATAGGGCTCATAAGACTGATCCGCCAAGCGCCCGTCATCGCACGTGCGCTTGGCCGAAAACCTCTCGGCTTTGCGGTTTCGGATCACTTGGCTTTATGCCGTCTCGCTCAACCCCATCAAGCCACAAAGCGATGCAAACGCCGCGTCACATTCCGCCTGGCTTAAATCAAACCGTGTCGGCGATAAATACGCCCGTGCTGCCGCCAAACCATCGCTGGCGGCAACGGTTTGAACGGTGTCACACAGAATATGTTGCTCGATCCGTTCGGCCTGAAGCTCGTCTGATTTGACTTTCTGGCGCAATGCTTGCGCCGCATCGCCTTGGGCATTTTTCAAATACCGTCGGGTTTGGCGCAACGGAATAATCACATTATCCCGCCAGTCTTTCACCGCGGTTTCAAGCGCCGAAATACTGCTGGGGGCTTTGCCCTGCGTGCCCAGATAGAACATGAACAACATCATGTTCACATCCAGCCCGCAGCGCTCCTGAAGCGTTAGAAATAACGGCGCAACGCCGTCACGGCCATACATCTTGACCGTGAACTGCCAAACATCTTCGTGGTCCATCGCCAACCCAACCTATGTGTTTTTTGTTCTCTGACGGGCTTATTGCGCGCCAGATCTTAAACCGTCTTTATCTTAAACCGTCTTTGCCGTGCGCGCGATCTTTGGCGGTTCACCAAGATACGCGCCAAGCCCCTTGGCGGTCGAAACCATCGTTCCGGCGGTCTCGACCAAACGCGGGCCGACAATAACATCTTGCATGGCAACATCGACGACTTTGCGGCGTGACCATGCAACAACCCGGTCAAATTTCTGATCGGCAATCAAATCGACCGCATGCACGCCAAAGGCCGATGCAATCACCCGGTCGCGTGGTGATGGAATACCACCGCGTTGAACATGGCCCAAAACCGTCACCCGGGTTTCCCAGCCGGTGCGCGCCCCCAATTCATCGGCCAACCAATGACCAATGCCGCCATATCGGGCCTTTTGGCCGTCATTACCCTGTGTCACTGCCGCGCCGTCATCGCGTTTAACCGCCTCGGCAACAATCACCAGCGCATGATTGCGCCCGCGCTTGCGGATATTCAGGCAATGCTCGGTCAGGGCCTCAAGATCATAATCCATTTCCGGGATCAAAATCGCATCCGCCCCACCGGCCACCCCGGCAAACAGGGCAATATGCCCGGCATCACGGCCCATCACCTCAAGGATCATGATCCGATCATGGGATGCGGCCGTTGGCTGCAACCGATCAAGTGCTTCCACCGCAACATTAACCGCCGTGGTAAAGCCGACCGAATATTCCGTCAGGGCCAAGTCGTTATCAATCGTTTTGGGAATCCCCACCAGATTGATGCCGCCCTTTTTGGCAAGGCGGTGCAAGATGGACATGCTGCCATCCCCGCCAACCCCGATCAGCGCATCAAGACCCAGCGTGTGATACCCGCGAATGACATCATCGGACCGGTCGGCAAAGCTGCCATCGGGCATGGGATAGTTAAACGGATCACCCTTGTTGATCGTGCCAAGGATTGTGCCGCCCATGCGCAACATCGCGTCGTTATTAACCTGATCATTCAGGTCAATCGCCTGTGGCGGGTCTTGCATCAAACCATGGGTGCCTTGGCGAATGCCGACCACGTCCCAGCCATAGCCAAGGACAGCGCGCCGCACCACCGCCAGAATAACCGCGTTCAATCCCGCGCAATCCCCACCGCTGGTCAAAATACCGATCCGCATCTGCCTTCTCCGTCCTATTGGCGCTTTTGTAACAAATCATATGGGTTGCCCATGTGATATCTGTTAATATCATTCTCACTTCGCGTTGATTAAGAAGCTGGATCAAAAATGGACGAAATCAATCAGATCGAGATTGAAAAGAAATTGATGTCGTTGCGCGAGGAACACCGGGATCTCGATGTTGCCATTGAACAAATGGCAAGCTCCCCGCATCACGACCAACTGCGTCTTGGGCGCATGAAAAAGCGCAAACTCGGCCTTAAAGACGAAATTCGTTATGTCGAGTCGCAGCTGGTTCCAGACATCATTGCCTGATGGACGCCCATTTACTTCATGATATTGGGGTGCCCTGCCCGGCGTATTAAACGCCGTCGGCCTCCCTGCATCTTGGCATCCTCGCATCCCATATCAGATGCAAACGCGCGACCGTGACGTTCCACAAAACGCAACGTCATAGAACTGAACCAATCCACGCCCCTTCACCGCACCACGTGACAGCGTGAAAACAACGCAGCGGCCTTAAAAAGCCGTGGCGATAGCGATCTCTCGGTCAATTTCGTCAGCGGGAAGGTTTATCGCCGGGGTGATGGATGCCCGCAAAGGCAAGCTGCCTTAAATCACACCCCGAACGGAATGCGGGCAAGTTGGGCAAGACAGGTTTGTTTTTCCGCACGCAGCGAAGAATCCGCGGCATTTAAGGCCGAATGCGCATCATCCCCATTGCGTATTTCATAAATGCCAAACACCGGATGCACGGCGACCGCCTGCCCATTATGGGAATACGGTTGGCGGGAAATCTGACGGATAATGGCATCGGCCCGTTGGCGCGTATCGTCCTTATCGACATTATACAGCAACGCGACAAAGTCATTGCAGCCCAGATACCCCAACTGATGGGGTGGCATGATAAATTGCGCCATTGTTTGATGCACATGGCGAAACACACCGTCTTTGCAGTCCTGCCCATGAAGCTGCAAAATCTCTTCAATATTGGCCAATTCACACACAACCAGCATCCGGGTCGTTCGATCCGTGCCCTGAATGGTCATTTCATTTTCAAGGATTTGCATAAAGGCCGGACGGCTCAGCGCACCGGTAAACGGATCGCGCCCTTCGGTCCGGGCCAAAAGGCTGTGATGCTTTTTAAGGTTGGTCAGCTTATCGCTTAACCCGTTAATCCGCACCATCAGCCGGCCAATCGCCTGCTCGACCGCGGGCGTTACCTGTTCATCGGGAATGCCCAAAACATTGGCGATATCGGCACTTTGTACTGGGGGTTTTTCAATGGGATCTGGCAGGTCAGCGGTATCAATATCCACGGCATGACGTTGGTCATCGCGCGAACGACGGCCCGTCGCGTCCTTGCCATAGGCAAACGCCGTATATGGATTTGATGAATACCTTCCATCTCCTCCACCCATAGAGGGTATCGACGATGGCGGTCTTGTGACCTTCATGTCTGACCTTTCCGCGCTACGTGCGCAGTTATATAAGAATTACTTAAATAATAAATTAAAACTGCCGCCAAGTCACCTGCTATTCAACCATAAATAAGGATAGGCTTGATCTATACATATGATCAGGTTTGCGTACGCTTGCGGCGATCAGTCGTGTGTTTAAAACTCTGTCTTGTCTTGGCGCGTCAGTAAGCTTGCATGATACCGGTTGCTGCATATAATGCGGCCCTTCACGAAACCGCCCGCAAACGGAGCCGCCAACATGAGCGATCAAACCCCGGTCATCGGCATTATTATGGGAAGCCAGTCAGACTGGGAAACCATGAAAAACGCTGCAGATGTCCTTGATGTGCTGAACGTTCCTTATGAAACGAAAATCGTTTCAGCCCATCGCACCCCTGATCGCCTGTATGATTATGCCAAATCGGCAAAATCGCGCGGCCTGAAGGTCATCATTGCTGGCGCGGGTGGTGCCGCCCACCTTCCGGGTATGGCCGCTGCCATGACCCCGCTTCCCGTCCTTGGCGTTCCGGTACAAAGCAAAACCCTTAAAGGGCTGGATAGCTTGCTGTCGATTGTCCAGATGCCGGGCGGCGTTCCGGTCGGGACCCTTGCCATTGGATCGGCCGGGGCAAAGAATGCCGGGCTGATGGCTGCTGAAATCATGGCGCTGATGGATGATAATCTCGCCAGCCGCCTTGATGACTGGCGCGCGGCCCAAACCGATGCCGTGGCAGACGCGCCGGTTGATCCGGCCCCGTAACACGCAACACACGATGCGCGCCCGGTGGGGCGCGTTTTTGTTTTGGTCACATACCGCCAAAGCACGAAAACACCGAAACACAAAATACCCAACGGCCGCATACCGGCATCCAATGATCATTCGAGGAACACATGTCGCAGGACTTCGACACGCGCGTTATCGCACCGGGCAGCACCATCGGCATCATGGGCAATGGCCAGTTGGGCCGAATGGCCGCCTTCTGTGCCGCCGAACTTGGTTACAAGGTCCATGTGTTTGGTCCGGGTTCTGACAGCCCGACCGAACAGGTCTGTGCCAAGGCAACCGTTGCCAATTACGATGATCTTGATGCCCTGCGCGCCTTTGCCGAAGATGTCGATGTGGTGACATTTGAATTTGAAAATGTCCCCCATGATAGTGTGAAATTGCTGTCCGAACTGGTCCCGGTGCGTCCGGGTTGGAAATGTCTGCATCTTTCGCAAAACCGTCTGCGCGAAAAATCCTTCTGCAATGATCATGGCATCGGCACCGCCCCGTTTGAGGCCGTCCGTTCCCTTGCCGATCTCGAATCCGCCGTTGCCAAACTTGGCCGCCCATCGGTTCTGAAAACCACCGAAATGGGCTATGACGGCAAAGGTCAGGTCAAGATCACCGACGAGATCGATCTTGCCGATGCTTGGGCCGAAATGAACAATGCCGAAGCCATCCTTGAAGGTTTCATTTCGTTTGAACGCGAAATCTCGGTCATTGTCGCGCGCGGTGTCACCGGCGATACCGCCTGCTTCTGCCCGGTCGAAAACGTGCATACCAACCATATTCTCGATGTCACCGTCGCCCCGGCAGAAATCGCCGATGACCTGTCGAAAAAGGCCGAAGCCATGGCGATCAAACTCGCCCATGCGATGGAATTTGTGGGTCTGCTGGCGGTTGAAATGTTTGTCACCACCGATGGCAGCATTCTGGTCAATGAGGTCGCTCCGCGCCCACACAATTCCGGGCATTGGACGATTGATGCCTGTGTCACCAGCCAGTTCGAACAATTTATCCGGGCTGTCTGTGGCCTGCCGCTTGGCGATCCGACCCATCATTCCAAAGCCCGGATGAAAAACCTTTTGGGTGACGACATTAACGACTGGCAGGCAATTTTGGCCGACCCGACGGCAAAACTGCACCTGTATGGCAAGGCCGAAGCAAAACCGGGCCGCAAAATGGGCCACGTCACCTGGGTCCTGCCAAAATAAGGCTGATACCCCGGTCCCAGAACCCCGCATTTACGCCCCGGATACCACACTGTATCCGGGGCTTTTCTTTGCGCATCAATCCGTTACCGCCAAAACACCCGGCCAAGCATTTTGTGCCGGGCGAACTGGCATCAGACTTGCTGATAGGAAGGCAGGAAACTCTTTTCGGATGAAACGCGATGAAAAAACTGCTCTTCATTGTTTCGGTACTGTTTGGCGTCCTGTTTATTCAGGGTCCCCAAAACCGCGCTGTTGCGGCCCCCGGTGCTGCGGGCTTCCCGCAAGTCATCGAAGGCGACAAGCTGCGTTTTGGGAATATGATTGTCGAACTGTTTGGCATTCGCGCCCCGCGTACCGGCATGATCTGCCGGGCGGGCAGCATTGAATTTCAATGCGGTGACGCCGCCACACAGGCCCTGCGCCGCATCATCGAAAACTATGCGGTTAAATGCCAGCAAGTCTCAGAAACCCAACTGTTTCCGATGCTGACCGAATGCACCATGGGGCGCAGTGACCTGAACCGTCTTTTGCTGCGTGCCGGCTGGGCCTTGGTCGATATGGCCAGCTGCGACAGCAACCCGACCTGTGCGACATATTTGCGCGATCAGGCCTTTGCCAAGGAAAACCGCAAAGGCATGTGGATGGGCACCCCGCCCCATGAATTGGTCGCCCTCGCCGCCAAACCAAAATCACGCGACACCAATGTCGCCAGCGATGACAATAATTCCGACGACGAAAATTACGTCACCGGGCCAATCGCGATCAACCTTGCCGCGGAAATGGAAAAAGCCAACGAGCCGGATCGCACGTTGCTAAGCTTCCTCGACCCGACATCTTAGGTCTTGGGTCTTAAGCCTAAAACAAACACACCGTGCTGAGTTTCCTTTGGCACCGCCACAAAAAAACGCCACCGCGCATTATGCCGGTGGCGTTTTGTTTTATCTGTCGGCAGAAGTTGGCTTGAACTTAACTGCTAAACTGGCGGCGGATACGCCCCGGTGTCGGCATACAGCGGGCAACCTTGGCACCGATCTTAAACGGTGCTTTGGCAATTGCGCCAGCTTTGCTGATCTTGCCGGTGATTTTCGGGATTTGCATCACATTGCCAATCCGGCGATCCAAAAACGCCCATGTATCGCCATGGCCCTCGGATGTGTCATCAAGCCAATAGGCCAATGTCGATGCATAGACACCCGCCAGCAACATGCGCTTGGTGTACCAATTGTGATCGGTCGATGTGTCGCCCGCGGCAATCCACATTTTATCAACCGTCCCATGGGTCAGTTTAAGCCCCTTGGCGACATTTTGCGGCAACGCGGTCCATGCAAGGGCGGCCCGCACGGCATCTTTATGCTTTTCCACAAGATCAAGACGGGTTTTCACCGCAACCGCGATCCGTTCACGGATTTTCATCTGATCAAGTGACAGTTCATCGAGTGCCTCGACCATCTTGCGGTCGGTCAGCTCGACAAAGGTGATGATCGCCTGTCCGGTGCCCTGTGGCAAAAGGCGATCAACCTCGCCCGGTGCCAGATCAAGGTCCTCGGCCCCGGCCAACAAGGCCTGCTTGGTCCAACCATCAAAAGGCACATGTTCCAATGCGGCTTCGACCAAGGCTTCGCGCTGGGCGCGCAGTCGGGATATGCTTTCGGAAACGGTCATTTATGCCTCCTTAAGGTTCATCAGACTCGACCACCGCATCACCCGATGCCGCGGCTTGCCTGAATGTCGTTTCAGGCGGGTATTCGCGTAATTCTTCGTTGAAACCAAGCAACGTCATATCTTCTATACGTTCCGGATACATCACGCCGATCAAATGATCATATTCGTGTTGCAGCACACGCGCATGGAAACCACCCGCGATGCCTTCAACTTCTTCGCCCTTTTCATTTAACCCGCGGTAACGGATTTTGTTCCAACGCGGCACCACGCCCTGCAATCCGGGAATCGACAAACAGCCTTCCCAGCCATCAACGATTTCATCGCCAATCGCCTCTATTTCCGGGTTGATCAGAACGCTCAGCGGAACTTCACCATCGTCGGGATCATCGCTTTTGCGAAGAGACGGCACAAAATAGACCATGATCGCTTTGGATTGAAACACCTGTGGCGCCGCAAGGCCAACGCCCCCGGCATCCTTCATGGTGTCCATCATATCCGCAATCAGTTGCTGGATCTCAGGATCAAGCGGGTCTTCGACCCGGTCTGCGACAGCACGTAAAACCGGGTGGCCCATCCGGGCAATTCTAAGGATCGACATAGCCCTATATCCAACCAAAATGCCCCCTGTGTAAAGCCCCTATGCATCCCCCATCATGCCTTGGCGTTTTAAGCCAGCCCCACGAATAAACGCCAAAGGCGAATATCCTCTTCCCTCTTTTCTTTTTCGCCGGTTTGCACTATATACAGCCCACGGTCATGTTGACCGTAAATCCAACCGGTAGGCATTCCGCCTGTCCGGGTGTTTTTGTTTTTTTGAAAGGAGCGTGGTTTCCGTGCAGGTAATCGTTCGCGACAACAATGTCGATCAGGCTCTGAAAGCCCTTAAGAAAAAGATGCAGCGTGAGGGCATTTTCCGTGAGATGAAACTCCGTCGTCACTTTGAAAAGCCGTCGGAGAAGAAAGCTCGCGAAGGGGCGGAAGCAGTCCGTCGTTCCCGCAAGCTGGAGCGTAAGCGCATCGAGCGTGAAGGCTTCTAGTCTTCTTTTTCACTTTCGGGGTATCTCGAACGTGATACTGCATGGTCGAATTTAGCGCGCTAAATTCGGACCCGTGCGCCAAACCCGCCTCGGAGCAATCCGGGCGGGTTTGGTTTTTTATGGCCCCTGCTGATTCCCCAGATTTCAAAACCGAATAATTCTCGTGGTCTAGTCCTTTGAAATCGGCTAAAAAGAATACAGGTCGTTGTCATTGAGCTCCCCTCAATGACATCACTTGGGGAACGATCCATGTCAGGTTTGCGATCAAAAGCTCGGTTGATGGTCCGCATTTTATGCGTGACAGCCTTGATGCTTGCGGGTGTGTCGCACAAGCTGGCGTCATTTGGACCCGTTCCCGACGCGGATCTTGCAAATTATGCCTTGCCTGACGGCACGCTTCCCGTTCTGTGCCTGAGTGGCCAGGCAAGCGATCCGGACAACGACAAGGGATTGCTTGAGTCGTGCGAATTCTGTCGTATCGCTGCGGCGGTTATCCTGCCCGATAATCCATCCGTTCCGACACCGATCGAATTCGTAACACGTGTGTTCCCCCAACTGCCCAGACGGGTTGAACTGCGTGTGGCAATCCATGACACACCCGCGATCCCGCGCGCCCCACCCTTCTTCGTCTGATCTGCCCATCATTGACCGCAGTGATTGCACTTCCTCATCGCAGCTTTCTGCGGTTTTTTGTGCATTTCTGATGAAAAAGGTACATCTCCATGACAAAGCAAACCGCTTTGGCGGATGCGCCTGTGCGTGATCGCGAACAACGCACAGTTTCACGCAAATTCTATATGGCCGCATGGCGCTGGCATTTTTATGCTGGCCTCTATGTCGTCCCGTTCCTTTTGATGCTGGCTGTGACCGGCCTGATGATGATGTATTTCAACGTCATCGAAACACGCTTTGGTGACCGCATCCTTGCGTCCGCTGGCCAACATCAATCCCTGACCGCACAGGCCAAGGCCGCCGCCAACAGCCTTCCGGACGGATCAGTCAGCCAATATATCGCGCCGATTGACGATAACCTTGCCACCATGTTTCTGGTCGATAGCGGCGGAAAGCAGCATGTTGTCACCGTTGACCCGGTCACCACCGAAATCCGTGAAACCATTGTCAAAGATGACAGTTGGTTTTATTGGGCAAGTGATATCCACGGCGAACTTCTGATTGGCGATCTTGGTGACCGCCTGATCGAAATTGCCGCAGGTCTTGGCATCGTTCTAATAATCACAGGCCTCTATATGTGGTGGCCCCGCAACGGCAAAGGCCTTCGCAGGGTACTTTGGCCCGATTTTTCAGCAACGCGTCGGACATTCTGGAAAGAACTCCATGTCACATCAGGTTTTTACATATCTGTTGTTTTGTTCTTTTTCCTGATTTCCGGCCTGTCTTGGGCTGGAATATGGGGTGGACAGTTCGTTCAAGCCTGGAGCACCTTTCCCGCCGAAAAATGGGATAATGTTCCACTTTCTGACGATATCCATGCCGATATGAACCATGGCGTACTGCATGATGCACCATGGGGCCTCGAACAGACCCCGATGCCCGCATCCGGATCAGACATCGGCACAACCGGCCTTCCAAAAGGTACGGCTATCAACCTTGACAGCATGAACACCTTCGCGCGCTCCATCGGGTTTAGCGGCCAGTACCGCATCAACCTGCCGCATGGCGAAGACGGCGTTTACACCCTTTCCGCCGACACCATGAGTGGCGATAGCGTCCCTCCCACCGGGGACCGCACCATTCATATCGACCAATATAGCGGCAAGGTTCTGGCCCAAGTCACATATGATGACTATTCGCTTGGCGCCAAAAGCATGGCCGTTGGGATTGCCCTTCATCAGGGCGATCTAGGATGGTGGAATGTCATCGCCAATACGCTTTTCTGCCTGACCGTCATCTTCCTGTGTATCAGTGGGATTGTGATGTGGTGGATGCGCCGTCCGGCAAATGCGCAAAGTCTGCGTTTAACCCCGCCGCCGCTTCCCAACAATTTGCCACTGTGGAAGGGCGCTGTGTTCCTGATGCTGGTTCTGTCCTTGGCCTTCCCTCTTACCGGAATAACCCTTGTGACAGTGCTGGCACTTGATGTGCTTATCTTATCAAGGGTGCCTGCCCTACAACGTGCCTTTGGCTAACCCATCCCCCGCCAAACCCTTTGGCGGGGGATTTGTTTTCTAAGCTGACTTGCAGATCGAATTCCCGCCATCTGCCAGCATCGGCGTGCCAGTAACAAAGCTTGACGGATCAGACACCAGGGACAAGGGGCAAAGGGTCAATTGCCAGAAACCCATGCCCGGATGTCATCAAGCACAGACGGCTCATAGCCAATCGGCTTTGGCATCGGCTCTGATCGCACCAAAATCCCCGCCTGCCCGCGATACACCGTGTAAATCACATCTGGCGCAATATCGGTAAAGGTCGAACTGCCATATTCGGCATCGACAAAAAAGTTCCAGTCCGAAAGGTAATTGGCAATGTCGCGCACATCGCCCTGACCAAGTTCATAGGCCAGATGCGGTCGGGTGTTTTCTTTCTCAATATCGCCATACCGTCCTTCAAACCGCACAAGCTTATAACGCGCATCCATGCCCAGAATATTGGCCCATGGCTTAAGCTTTAAAAACTCGGCATCAATGCGCCACTGATCGCCATAAATCTCATAAGTTCCACCAACGCCATCATCATCGGACACCAGATGGGCGGTAAAAACATCTTCCGACACCGGCACAAAATAAAGCGACGCAATCGGGGTTTCGGCGGTCAGGCGCACATAGGTCAGCACGGTCAATCCCATCGACGCCACCAATGCGACCGACAGAACAACCACCAACACCAACGAAATTTTCACCAACCGAAACATGGGATGTTCCCCAACCAGAACCCACTTAACACACGCTGTTTTAAACTTATACGCAGCACATCGGACCTAAAAAAGGCAACCGCCCGCCCCATAAGCAGACCAGCAAAAACGGCGCATTTAATCTTAACGGCTTAGCGCTTAATAAAGTTCCGCCGTCTGCGTGCCCGGCGTTTAATCGGCCAAATCCCAAGCAATATAAGTTTGACGTCACGTAGAATTGGGCTAAACACGCCGCTTAAGATCAATCGTCATGCGTGCTGCCCTTCTTTTTATGAAATCCCCCATCAGACCGATCTGTTTTGGCCCGACCGGGACGCGGCATGTGTGACGCTCGCTTGTCCAACAGGGAGACCTGACTGTGTCCTATCGCCCCACTGCCGATGCGGTCCCCGCCGCAGCGGATTATACTGGCCGATATCGCCTGACCCGCGTTCTGCCGGTTATCGTTGCCTTTGCCGCCATTTACGGCATCGCGATGATCGCCGACTATCATATCAATGCCGTGCTTCTGACCATTGCGGTCATGATCGCGCTGTGTTTGTTGCGGGTACCGGTTCCCATTGCGCTGATTTCGGCCGCCTTGCTTGGCGGGTTACATGCGGGCATGGATACCGCGACTGCCATTGGCGCACTGAATGACAATCTGTTGGTTGGTGCGCAGGTCGGCATGACCTATGTGATGATCGGGGCCTTTGCGGTTGCGATTGCCCGCTCTGGCCTGTTGGATTTGTTCGCGCAAAAAATCGCCGCCCAGGTTGGCACGGATGCACAATCCACATCCAAGGGCCTGAAATGGTTCCTGTTTGCGATCTTTATCTTCTGCTCGCTGATTTCACAGAACCTTGTGCCGGTGCATATTGCCTTTATCCCGGTGATGATCCCGCCCCTTTTGGGCGTATTTAACAAGCTGCGCATGGATCGCCGTGCGGTTGCCTGCATTCTCGCCTGCTCCATGAGCACGTCTTACCTGCTGCTGCCCACCGGTTTTGGCGCGATTTACCTCAACGAAATCCTGATGGCCAATGTCAACGACGTCGGGGCGGCGTATAACCTGTCCATGACAGCCGATATGGCCCCGCGCGCAATGTTTCTGCCGGTGATGGGGATTATTGCTGGCATGCTGGTGGCGGTGTTCATCACATACCGCAAACCGCGCGACTACGTGACGGACGAAACATCCGCCCTTGCCCTTAAAACTGCCGAGCCGGTTAAGATTAACCCGCTGCAACTGATCGCAACCCTTGCGGCCTTGGCCGCCGCCCTGATTTGTCAGTTGAAATTTGACAGCCTTTTGATCGGTGCGATGATCGGCTTTGTCATTTTGGCGGCATCGGGTGTGTTTCGCTGGCGCGAACAGGATGACGTCTTTACCGAAGGCATGCGCATGATGGCGCAGATTGCCGTGATCATTACCATTGCGTCGGGCTTTGCCGGGGTTTTGGATGCCACCGGCGAAATTGCCCCACTGGTGCAAGCCAGTGCCGAACTGATCGGCGACAACAAGGCACTTGGTGCTTTGATCATGCTGCTGGTCGGCCTGTTCATCACCATTGGCTTTGGCGATTCCTTTGCCAGCGTGCCGATCTTGGCCCCGATCTATATCCCGCTGGCCTTGGCCCTTGGCTTTTCACCCATGGCAACCATTGCCCTGCTGGGTGCCTCGGCGGCATTGGGGGATGCAGGCTCCCCGGCATCGACCATTACGCTCGGCGCCACTTCGGGCCTTAATGCCGACGGCCAGCATGACCACGTCAAAGACTCCGTCATCCCAACCTTCATCCACGCCAACTTCGGTATGGTCCTGTTTGCCTGGGTCGCCGCAATGGTTCTCTAACCCCATCTTGCGACCACAGCACCACAAAAAACACCCGCCTGACACAGATCAGGCGGGTGTTTTCGTTTATGGCTTTAACCGCAAAGGGTTTGGCTGAAACTGACGTCTACAGTCCCGGCACCGAAACCTTCTTTGATCCCACCCCAGCCACCGCGACCAAACAAAAAGGGCAGCCCGATGGACTGCCCTTTCGCTAAGATCGATGGATCATGCTTAACCGCTAGTCATCCAGATGAACAAAAAAAAATTTCGCGCTCAAACTTCACCTATAGAGAAGAACTTTAGTTTTTTCCTGCGTTTTTGAAGCCTAACCACCCCAAAGAATAACTTACTTAAGTGAAATAAAATTCAACCCATGATAGATTTATATTCCCCAATAAAACGGAGGACGTCATGAACGCAGCCTTAGCTGAAGCTCTTACTAAATGCACTCAAATCGTCGCGGGCCTAGATTTCAATCTACAAAAACGAAAAATGGTCGAGGTTCAAGGATGGACACAGGAAGCTGTCGATATAATGGAGAATGAGTACCGAAAGTTCTTAGCATTATCGGCCGCACTTGAAGTGACCCAAGACGAGACCGTAGTTGTCCCAAATAGGACAATCGACCTATTTTGGCATGCGCACATCATGGATACCGAGAAATATCACAATGATTGTGACGCCGTCTTTGGCCATTACTTACATCACTTCCCATATTTTGGAATGCAAGACAGCGCAGATACACAAAACTGGCAAAACTGCTCAAGCAACGCAAACGCCCTTTGGGAAGAGGCATTTGGTGACCCTCTATACGAAGAGCATACGAACGAAGATGCTTATCAGTTAGACAAAAAATGGGCGACCGACCTATCAAAATCTATTGTTGTATCAGCTATGAGTCCTCCAAAACGGTGCATGAGAAAGAACTGTAAACCTCAAAAATGCAGATAATCTGTTACTAGATTTTTCAACCTCTTGTGCAAAGCCAAGAAATAAAGAAAGGCGGCCCAAATGGGCCGCCTTTCTTTCTACAAATCTTAGCTCTGATATTCGGCTAATCATCCAGATGACCGACGATTTCCTCACACATCTTTTTGGCGTCACCAAACAGCATCATCGTATTGTCCTTAAAGAACAACTCGTTCTGAATGCCGGCATAACCAGCCGACATGCCACGTTTGATGAACAGCACGGTTTTGGCTTTTTCGACCTCAAGGATCGGCATGCCAAAGATCGGGCTGGATGGATCGGTTTTGGCCGCCGGGTTGGTGATGTCGTTGGCCCCAATCACAAAGGCCACATCCGCCGACCCGAAATCACGGTTGATTTCGTCCATTTCCAACACGTCTTCATAGGGCACATTGGCTTCCGCCAGCAGCACATTCATGTGACCGGGCATACGCCCCGCAACCGGGTGAATGGCATAACGCACCTTAACGCCCTCGGCCTTAAGGATATCGGCCATTTCACGCAGCGCATGCTGTGCCTGCGCGACCGCCATGCCATAGCCCGGCACGATGATCACGCTAGATGCGTTTTTCATGATGAATGACGCATCATCAGCAGACCCCGACTTCACAGGACGATCCGCATCGCCACCGGCAACAGCGGCACTTTCGCCTTCGGCGCCAAAGCCGCCAAAGATGACGTTAAAGATCGACCGGTTCATGCCTTTACACATGATGTAAGACAGGATCGCACCCGATGCCCCCACCAGCGCACCGGTGATGATCAAGGCATTATTTTGCAGCGTAAAGCCGATGCCACATGCCGCCCAACCCGAATACGAGTTCAGCATGGACACAACAACCGGCATGTCCGCCCCGCCAATCGGAATGATCAACGTGATGCCCAGAACAAGGGCCAGGATTACCAAAATCCAAAACGCCATGTGGCTTTCGGTCACCACCAAAATGACGCCAAAGACAACAATCGCAATCGCGATCGCAAGGTTCAGCATATGCTGCCCGGTAAAGCGCACAGGCGTGCCCGAGACAATGCCCTGCAACTTGCCAAACGCTACCAACGACCCGGTAAAGGTGATGGCACCAATCGCAACACCCAGCCCCATTTCAATCAGGCTGGCTGCACCGATATTACCCGCCGTTCCGATGCCATAGGCACCCGGCGAATAAAGGGCAGCACCGGCGACAAACACAGCCGCCAAACCGACAAGCGAGTGAAAGGCCGCCACCAATTGCGGCAGCGCAGTCATTTTGATCTTAAGCGCGATCACCGTACCGATCGAACCGCCAATCAGAATGCCGACGATAATGGTGGTATAAGACAGCACCTCGGGCGATGCCAGCGTGGTCGCAATGGCGATTGCCATCCCCACCATGCCAAGGATATTGCCCGTACGTGCAGAGTCAGGTGACGACAGCCCGCGCAATGACAGGATGAAGCAGACCGAGGCCACCAGATAAAGGAAAGCCGATAGGTTTTCCGACATTGTGTGTTCCCCCTACTTCTTCTTCTTGAACATTTGCAGCATGCGCTGGGCAACAATGAAGCCGCCAAAGATATTGACCGACGCCAGCACAACAGCAAGGAAGCCCATGACCTTGGACAGGTTCATGTCAACCGGGCCGGACGCCAGAAGCGCACCAACAATGATCACCGACGAAATGGCATTGGTCACCGCCATCAAGGGCGAATGAAGTGCCGGGGTTACTTTCCACACAACGTAATAGCCAACAAAGCAGGCCAGAACGAAAACCGTAAGCCCCATCACCGTCGGGCTGACACCCGTACTGTGAACGGTGGTTGTTACGGTGTTGGCCGCGTCCCCCGCACCATTGGCCAGCTTATCGGCCAACTGTGCAGCCTTTTCGGCCATTCCAAGGGCTGCATCGCGCAGCTCATTGGCATTTTGGGTTACCGACTGATCAGCCATTTGCGACCTCCTCGCCACCGAATTTCGGGTGAACGATCTTTCCATCGTGGGTCAGGCGGGTTTCTTTGATGATCTGATCTTCGCCATCAAAGACCAATGCGCCCTTTTCCGTATCGACAGAAAGCGTGATGAAGTTCAAAAGATTCTTGGCATACATCGCGGTTGCATCGGTTGCGACCGCACTTGTGATGTTTTCCGGGCCAATCAATTTCACGCCGTTATCCGTCGTGAAGGTCTGGCCAAGTTTCACACCCGCCACATTGCCACCGCGTTCGGCTGCCAAATCAATGATCACCGAACCCGGTTTCATGCCTGCCACCATATCGGCGGTGACAATTTCCGGGGCCGGACGGCCGGGGATAAGCGCTGTTGTGATCACAACATCGGTTTTCGCCAGAACTTCCTTAAGCTTATCGGCCTGCTTTTTCTTGTAGTCGTCCGACATTTCCTTGGCATAGCCACCGGATGTCTCGGCATCTTTTGCACTGTCGTCGTCGACTTCAATAAACGTCCCGCCAAGCGACTGAACCTGTTCCTTAACCGCCGGGCGCACATCAAATGCGGACACCACAGCACCAAGGCGCTTGGCAGTTGCAATCGCCTGCAAACCGGCAACACCGGCCCCAACCACAACAACGCGCGCCGGGGCAAGTGTGCCCGCTGCGGTCATCATCATCGGGTAAATGCGGCCAAATTCATGGGCGGCGTCAAGCACCGCGCGATAGCCCGCAAGGTTGGACTGCGACGACAAAACATCCATCGACTGTGCGCGTGAAATACGCGGCATCAATTCCATGGAATAGCCATCGACACCGGCCTTGGCCATGGCATCAAGAAGCTCTTTGCGGTCAAATGGTTCAAGCAGGGCCACAACCGCGGCCCCCTTTTTATAAGCACTAAGCTCATTGGTTTTACCGTCAATGACAGGTGGGCGCACCTTAAAGATGACATCGGCATCCTTAACGGTGGTTTTCATTGTCTTGGCAATGGTTGCCCCGGCATCGACAAAACGATCGTCGGGTATGGCGGCATCTATTCCGGCGCCAGCTTCAATTGCAACGTCAAACCCCAGTGATTTCAGCTTTTTGACTGTCTCTGGTGTGACGGCAACGCGCTTCTCACCGGGCCATATTTCCTTTGGAACGGCCAGTTTCATCGCGTTCGACCTCCTTCCCTTAAATCCTATGTTACGCATGGTGTTTTTTATTATTTACCGTGTGATCGGTATCAGGGCATCACAGTGCGCCCTGTTTGCTTCCGATTACAAGCTTCCCTTGCCAGATAAAGAAAAAGGCGGTTCTTCCAGCTTACGCAGAAGAAACCGCCCACTTTCCCACCACGCATTCCAAGACAGTTAAGTCTTAGCGACACATCAGGTCCCACCCGCCATCGGTGCTCAGGACAAACATTCAATGGCGCCCTTCTGTGTCTGCGTTGAAAGCAAGATGCGTTTTCCGCTTGATAACCTCAATATCAAAAAACATCGAAAAATCACTTTAACCAAATAACGGTTTATAATTCTCGAAAATAAATATGTGCGATTTTCCACACATTTTATATCCCCTACGGAACAGGTCTTTAAACCCCGGCCCGCACAATAGATCTTTGATATTGGTCAGTTTCCCCCATTTTACCCCCACGCAAGAAGTGAACATTATCTTACAAATAAACGCATAAGTCTTCATTTATCATGCCAACACCACCCAGAACGCGATAGGTTTTCGAACAAAAAGACGACGAAAAAAAATGCCGCGGGCACGAACACCTGCGGCATTTTGTCATGATAAGGGATCATTTCACGGACACTAGCACACCAAAAGCATGCCGATTCCGGACACAGAAAACACATAAACTGCGAATCTAATCCCCAAAATCGCAACCGCGCTTTTTAAAGTTATGGCCTTTCCAACCCAACCAACTTCAACGCCGCGTCCTGATCAGCGGCAAGTTTGGCGGGATCAAAGTCCCCAACCAGATCATTGAAAATCTGATACCAGTTCACATGCGCATCAAGGCGCAGGAACACCGCACCAAGTCCAACTGCCGCCCGATCCACCAGAACAAACTCACGCGGCGGCTTTACCCCGCCCACGGATTTCAGTTCCTTGTGCACTTTGGCCGCCACTTCCGCGCCATAGGCAACAGAATTGGTTTCGCCCATCTTGCGTTTGCGATCATCCAAAATCGGGCCATAGACAAAGCTGGCCCAGATGTTCAGCACATCAATCAGTTCGCGTGACGGATTTTCAAAGCCCCAGCTTTCATACGCCGAAACAGCCTTTTCCTCGTCCCCATCGCGAAGTGCTTCATAAAGGGTCAGCACCGCATTGACGAATTCGGGTTTGAAAATACGGATACAGCCAAAATCAAGCAGGTTCACCGACAGATCATCGCGCAGCGTATAGTTGCCCAAATGCGGATCGCCATGAATAACGCCATAGCGATAAAACGGCACATACCATGCGCGGAACATGTTCAGCGCCACTTGATTGCGCGCATCCTGATCGGCATCACTGTCCAAAAAGCTTTGGAATTTCTGCCCGCTTTGCCACGTCATGGTCAGCAAACGGCTGGTGGTTAAATCCTCCACCGGTTCGGGCACATGCACGGTGTTTTCGGTCGCCAGCATATGGCGATACAGCCGCATGTTTTTGGCTTCGCGTGTGTAATCAAGTTCTTCGCGCAGGCGTTCGGACAATTCATCTTGGATATTTTGCGCGTCAATCGCACTGTCATAGCGCTTATAAATCGCAAAGGCCGCGCGAAGCTGTTTTAGGTCGGCCTCAACCGTTGCCGACATATCGGGATATTGCAGTTTGCACGCAACATCGCGCCCATCGGGCAAGGTCGCCTTATGCACCTGGCCAAGGGATGCGGCCGCAACGGCTTCGCGGCTAAAATCGGTAAAGCTTGATTGCCATCCCGCCCCCAATTCGCTGCGCATGCGGCGCTTGACAAACAGCCACCCCATGCTCGGCGCATCGGCCTGAAGCGATGCCAAGGCCTCGGTATATTCCTTGGGCAGGGCATCGGGGATGCTCGATAAGATTTGCGCAACCTTCATCAACGGGCCCTTAAGCCCGCCAAGGGCTGAGGTCAGCTCGGCGGCGTATTTCGCATGATCGATTTCGCCGCCGAACACTTTCCCGGTGGCAAGGCGCGCAGCCAGCTTGCTGGCCGACGCCCCCACCCGTGCGTAACGACGAACCCGTCCGCCAAATCGGTTTTCTTCGTTTGGCGCGGTATAATCGTCGTCGTTACTCATATCAGGAAAGCTCCTCCAGCTCGTCGATCATGCGTTTGATCATGTTAAGCCCACGCTGCCAAAACGCCGGGTCCGATGCATCCAGACCAAACGGTGCCAGAAGCTCTTTATGGCGTTTCGTGCCGCCAGCTTTCAGCATCTCAAGATATTTCTGCTGGAAGCCGTCCTCGGCATTTTCATAAACGTCATAAAGCGAATTGACCAAGCAATCGCCAAACGCATAGGCGTAAACATAAAACGGTGAATGGATGAAGTGCGGAATGTAGGACCAGTAATATTTGTACTCGTCCTCATAGCGGATCGCATCACCCAGACTTTCATGCTGTACGGTCATCCAGATGTCGCAGATCTCATCGACCGTCAATTCACCTTCACGGCGTTTCTCATGGACGCGTTTTTCAAACTCAAAGAACGCAATCTGACGGACAACGGTGTTGAGCATATCCTCAACCTTACCCGCCAGCATGATGCGTTTCATTTTCGGATCGGTTTCCGCGCGCAACATCGACTGGAACGTCAACATTTCACCAAAGACCGACGCGGTTTCCGCCAGTGTCAGCGGGGTGTCAGACAGGAAATAACCCTGCTCACCGGCCAAAACCTGATGCACGCCATGGCCCAGCTCATGGGCAAGCGTCATCACATCGCGGGTTTTCCCGTGATAGTTCAGCAACAAATAAGGATGGGCAGACGGCACCGTTGGATGGGCAAACGCGCCCGATGATTTGCCCGCACGCGGCGGCACATCAATCCACGGATTATCAAAGAATTTCTGACCCACTTCGGCCAGTTCCGGCGAAAATTCACCATAGGCCTTAAGCACGGTCGAACGTGCCGTATCCCAATCGATCTGACGATCGTCATCATCAGGAAGCGGCGCATTGCGATCCCAATAATCAAGCTGATCAACACCAAACCATTTGGCTTTCAAACGGTAATAACGATGCGACAGGTCCGCATGGCTGTCTTTCACCGCGGTATTAAGCGCATCAACAACTTCGTCTTCAACCTGATTGGTCAGGTTGCGCGAGGAAACCGGGGTGTCAAACTTACGCAGGCGATCATCAATTTCCTTGTCTTTGGCAAGGGTATTGGTGACATGCGCCAAAAGTTTGATGTTTTTGCCCAAAACCTCGCCAATCGATTTGGCGGCCGCTTTGCGTTCTTCAACCTTGGTCGATGACAACATGTTCGACACGTCCGACATGGTCAGTTCTTCGCCATTAATCGGGAAACGAAGCTCGGCCATGGTCTGATCAAACAAACGCACCCACGCGGCCGATCCGGCCACACGGCGTTCATGCAAAACCTGCTCGACCTCATCAGAAAGCTGATGCGGACGGAACGCGCGGTTTTCATCCAAAAACGGACGATAGCGGCGCAGCTCTTCGCTTTGGGCATATTTCGCATCAAGCGATGCGTCATCAATGCGGTTAATCTCCAAGCCAAAGAACAAGGTCAGGCTGGAAATGCCGGTCATTTCTTCTTGAACCGACTGATAGAACTGCCCAATCGCCGGGTCGGAACTATCCCCCGCATAAAGCAACTGCGCATAAGACCCAATTTTACCGCAGATTTCGCTGACCGCTTCAAATTCGGCAATCGCCGCCATCAGCTCGTCCCCGGTCAGGCCATCAAGCTTGCCCTGATACGTGCTCTGAAATGCTTGCGAGCGGGACTTGGCATCATCAAGATCGCGCCGAATGGCCGGGTCTTTCGGATCGTTATAGAGATCAGTCAGATCCCACGTCGGCAAATTCTTGTTGATCGCGTTCATTTGTCCTCCAGACAGTCGACTTTATTTATATGCGTCACAGTATCTTATGGGCTGCGGGCAAAGGCTAAGCATCCAGCTCACATTCAGCCCATAAGATACTGCGCACCGATCATATATGACGCGACATGGGGCCGCGCCACCCCCCAATGGCATTGGCGTTGCACTTGGCCCCCATTGCGCTTGGCCCAACACACCCTGCCACCATACCGCGTGCGTGCCGCCGATCATATAAGCCCCACCACATGCTGCAACCTTGTTCACACCCCAAGGGATCAAATCCGGTGGTTTTTGCGTTTATCTGATCACAATATTGCGAGTGAAGGGCAATCACTGTCATTTTTTGGCTGCAAAGCACGATCATCCCTGATACCACACGTTTTTTTACGTAAATGTACGTAGGTGTCGACTTTATAAGGCAGTTGTGTAGACGTCACAGCATGCAGACCAGCACATTCTAACTGTGGTTGAACTGTTCGGCATCTCGCGTAACATGTTGCGTGCCTATTGCGACAAACAGAAACGAAAATAAAGGCAAGGAACCGTCATGACGAATTTGCAGGATTATGCCAACTGGCAGAACTTGCCCGCGATGTTTTTTGAAAAGGCCAAGGCATACGGCGACGCACCGTTTGTTTGGACAAAAAGCCGCGAAACCGGGGAATTTGTCGCGACGACATGGAACGAGGCCGCCGATCAGGTGCGCGCAATCGCCAAATCACTGTATGATATTGGCGTGCGGCCCGGTGATCGGGTTTTGCTGGTGTCGGAAAACCGCACTGAATGGGGTATTGCCGACCTTGCCATCATGTGTGTCGGGGCGATGACCGTTCCGGCCTATACCACCAATACCGAACGCGATCACTTGCACGCCATCGAAGACAGCGGTGCGGCGGTCGCCATCATCTCGACCAAAAAACTGGCCCAGCCCTTTTTGCATGCCGCCCTTGATAGCGGGCGCTGCCGTCATGCCATCATGATGGAAGAATGGGGCCAAAGCTTTGTCGGGGACATCACCATCACCCCCTGGACCGAGGTCATCGCCAATGGTCAGTGCCTCAACCACGATGTCGATGCGTGGGTATCTGGGATTAAGCGCGATGACATTGCCTGCCTGATTTACACATCGGGCACGGGCGGCGCGCCCAAGGGCGTCATGCTGTCGCACGGGGCGGTCATTTCAAACTGCATGGGTGCGTTTGACATCATTGATACGCTGGGCATTGGCGACGAAGTCTTTTTGTCCTTCTTGCCGCTGTCGCATTCCTATGAACACACCGCCGGGCTTTATTTCCCGATCAGTATCGGCGCACAGATCTACTATGCCGAGAGCATCGACAAACTTGCCGCCAACCTGGCCGAAGTTCGCCCGACCATCATGACCGCCGTGCCGCGCCTTTATGAAATGCTCTATCAACGCATGAGCCGCATGGTCGAAAAAGAAGGCGGCTTCAAACAGAAACTGTTTAACCTGACCCTGCGTCTGGGGCGCAAAACCTACGAAGGCGAACGCCTTGGCCTGATTGAAAAATTCCAGAACTTTATCTGCGAAATCCTGCTCCGCCGCAAATTGCGCCAGCGTTTTGGTGGCCGGATCAAGGCGATGGTGTCGGGCGGCGGGCCGCTGAACTATGAACTCGGCGTCTTGTTTGTGTCGTGTGGCATTCGCATCCTCCAAGGATACGGTCAGACGGAATTTGCCCCGGTTGTGTCGTGTAACCGTGCCGAAAACAACAAACTGCGCACTGTCGGCCCACCGATGGTCGGCGCCGAAGTCAAAATCGCAGATGACGGTGAAATCCTGCTGCGCGGCGAAAGCATGATGAAAGGCTACTGGAACCTGCCCGACGTCACGGCGGCCACCATCATTGATGGCTGGTTGCATACCGGCGACATCGGCATGTTCGACGAAGAAGGCAGCCTGATGATCACCGACCGCAAAAAGGATATCATCGTGAATTCCGGCGGCGATAATATCTCGCCCCAGCGGATCGAAGGTCTGATGACCTTGGAAACCGAGATTTCCCAAGCCATGGTTTACGGCGATGACAAGCCCTATCTGGTGGCAGTGATTTGGCCCGATGACGAGGTAATGCGTGAATTTGCCCGCGAACATTCGATCGCAAACAATATCGATGACCTCGCGCAAAATGATGCATTCCGCAAAATGATCCGTGCGGCGATTGATCGGGTGAATACCCGCCTGTCGACCATCGAAAAAGTCCGCAGCTTCATGTTCGCAAACGAGGCCTTTGGCATCGACAATGCGATGCTAACCCCGTCGATGAAAATCCGTCGTCATAAAATCCGTGATGCCTATGGCACGCAGCTTGATGCGCTCTATCAGCGTAAACGCAAGGGGCAGTAACATCGCCCCACCCACCGCAAAGGCTGCCCGGTAAATGGCAAATCGCCCAAAATCATCGCAAAGCTTAACCCTGATCCGGGGCCTCCCCGGATCAGGGAAATCCACCTTGGCCACCGCCTTGGCGGCCCAAACCGGCGCCACACATCTTGAGGCCGACCAGTTCATGGTCGACCGCTCAGGTGCCTATCGCTTTGATCCACGACGCCTGCGCGATGTTCACCAAACCTGCGAAAACGCCTGTAATGACGCTTTGGGGGCTGGCAACAGTGTCATTGTCGCCAACACCTTTACCGAAATCTGGGAAATGCAGGCCTATCTCGACATGGCAGAACGCTTTGGCGTGACGCTTCAAATCATTGAATGTCACGCCCCGTTTGACAACACCCACGGCGTTCCAAACGACAAGATCAAAATCATGCGCGACCGCTGGGAAACCCTGCCGGAAAAGTACCGCTAAGCACCGACCTGCGCCGCTATGCCCTTAACAGCCGACCTTCCTGACAACGCTTACTTCGCCGCCGAAAACACCTTTTTCAGCACATCCGTCGTCCACCGCGCCGGGTCACTTCGAATGTCGGCTTCCTGAACGGCGATATAATGAAACAGCCCTTCCATCGCCTTGTCCGTGGCGTGATCGGTCAAAGAGCTTTTTAAATCCGGCACAAACGGCAATGTTTCATATTGCCCGACCATCTGATCATACATCGACAATGCCCCGGTATCGGCCAGCGCTTCGCTAATCACCGGGCGCAGACGGGATTCAATATCGCCCCCCGATACCCGACGTAAATAACGCGTCGCCGCATCATCAGGCCCCTGCAAAATGCCCTTGGCATCGGTCAGGGTCATCTGGCGAACCGCATTGACCAAAATATCGCCCGCTTCACTCATGGTGCTTTCGGCTGCCCGGTTCATGCGCAATTCGATTTCATCGGCATAGCTTCCAAGCCCGGCCTTGTTCATCAACTGTTGCGCGGTTTGAACACTTGCCGGCAATGGAATATGCGCCGCCGGATCGGCGTTAAACCCATCCTTTGCGCCAAGCTGGGCGGTTACCGCATCCACCCCGGCATCCAGCGCCTGTTTCAATCCCTGCTCGACCGTATCGGATGACAATGCGGAAACCGCGGCACTGCCAACCGACGATGATGAAGTTGATGATGAAGATGAAGACGCAGCACCACTATCGCCGCCCTCAGATTGCTTCATCACATCGCCAAGCGCGTCTTTGGCCTTATCAAAAAAGGACTGCGCCATCACGGGCTGCGCAATACCCGCACCGATGATCCCGATGGCAAGGGCCATGGTGCGCATGCGCACCGACGAACGATTTTTGACTGCCTGCATGGTAAATCCCGGTCCGTTTTTTGATGGTAAACAATGATGGCGAATGCTGCTTTTGAATATGGTTTCTATCGTGCCCAATAATCATGGCCCGAAAAAGACAAAACCCCGGCCAATTGACCGGGGTTTTGCATGTGTGGGTTATCGGGTCTTATTCAATGACCTCGACCTTTTTACCGTTCAGCAAAAGGTCCGCGCCCTCGACGGAAACCGGGACAGCATCGCCATCCTTAATCCCGCCTTCAAGGATCTGCATCGCCAGCGGGTTTTGCAGATACCGCTGGATGACGCGTTTAAGCGGACGCGCGCCATAGACCGGGTCATAGCCTTTTTCCGCCAGCCAATCCTTGGCCCCGTCATCAAGTTTCAGTTCAATCTTGCGATCAAACAGAAGCTTTTCCAAACGGCCCAGCTGGATATCGACAATCGTGCCCATCTGTTCGCGCTGCAAACGATGGAACAGGATCACTTCATCCAGACGGTTCAGGAATTCCGGACGGAACGATGCCCGAACAATTTCCATCACCTGACTGCGCACTTCGCCACTGTCATGACCCGCTTCCTGATTGGCAAGAATTTCGCCCCCCAAGTTAGAGGTCAGGATAATCAGCGTATTGCGGAAATCGACAACACGTCCCTGCCCGTCGGTCAAACGCCCTTCGTCCAGGACCTGCAGAAGCACGTTAAACACATCTGGATGTGCTTTTTCGACCTCATCAAACAGGATCACCTGATACGGACGGCGACGGACCGCCTCGGTCAAGGAACCGCCTTCTTCATAGCCGACATACCCCGGAGGGGCGCCGATCAACCGCGCAACGGCATGTTTTTCCATGAATTCGGACATATCAATCCGCTGCATGGCCTGTTCATCATCAAACAGGAACTGCGCCAGTGCTTTGGTCAACTCGGTTTTACCAACCCCGGTTGGGCCAAGGAACAAGAACGACCCCATTGGACGGTTCGGGTCTTGAAGGCCCGCACGTGCCCGGCGTACCGCATTGGAAATCGACCGCACCGCTTCATCCTGGCCGACGACCCTTTTGCGCAGGGTATCTTCCATTTCAAGAAGCTTTTCGCGTTCGCCTTCCAGCATCTTGTCCACGGGAATACCGGTCCAGCGTGACACGATCGATGCGATGTGCTTTTCAGTCACCGCTTCTTCCTTGATGCCGTCGGCCTGATCGTCCTCTGCTTTTTCCAGCAACCGCTCAAGTGCGGGGATTTCTTCGTATTGAAGCTGCCCGGCACGATCAAGCTTGCCATCGCGCATCGCACGTTCAAGTTCACCGCGTGCAATATCAAGCTGTTCCTTGATATGCGTCGATGCGGCCATTTCGGTTTTCTGCGCTTCCCACTTGGCGGTCAGCGACGCCGAACTGCTTTCAAGCCCGACAAGCTCTTTTTCCAGTCGACCAAGGCGATCTTTCGATGCGCTATCGTCTTCCTTCTTCAAAGCTTCTCGTTCGATCTTAAGCTGGATGATCCGACGATCCAGTTCATCGATTTCTTCCGGTTTGGAATCAAGCTCCATACGCATCCGCGATGATGCTTCATCCATCAGGTCAATCGCCTTATCGGGCAAGAACCGATCGGTGATGTACCGGTTGGACAAGGTTGCCGCCGCCACAAGTGCGGCATCCGCAATCCGAACCCCGTGATGAAGTTCGTATTTATCCTTAATCCCACGCAGGATCGATACCGTATCGGCAACCGTTGGCTCGGACACGAACACCGGCTGGAACCGCCGCGCAAGGGCTGCGTCCTTTTCAATGTTCGTGCGATATTCATCAAGCGTCGTCGCACCGATGCAATGCAGTTCCCCACGGGCCAAAGCCGGTTTCAAAAGGTTGGAGGCATCCATCGATCCCTCTGCCTTACCAGCCCCGACCAGGGTGTGCATTTCATCAATGAACAGCACGACCTTACCGGCCTCAGATTCAATTTCGCTCAAAACCGCTTTAAGGCGTTCTTCAAACTCGCCGCGGAATTTCGCACCGGCAATCAACGCCCCAAGATCAAGAGACAGAAGTTTCTTGTCCTTAAGCGTTTCAGGCACATCACCCTTCACAATCCGAAGGGCAAGTCCCTCGGCAATGGCGGTTTTACCCACGCCGGGCTCACCGATCAAAACCGGGTTGTTTTTGGTCCTGCGCGACAGAACCTGTATGGCACGACGGATTTCCTCGTCCCGGCCAATCACCGGGTCAAGTTTGCCCTCACGCGCCGCTTCCGTCAGGTCGCGGGCGTATTTTTTCAACGCGTCATACTGGTTTTCCGCACCGGCACTATCGGCAGTCCGGCCTTTGCGGATGTCATTGATCGCACCGTTCAACGCCTGTGCGGTCACACCTGCATCGGCCAACACTTTACCGGCGACGGATTTCGGATCAAGCGCAATGGTCAGAAGCAACCGTTCAGCGGTGACAAAGCTATCACCGGCTTTCTTGGCCACGTCCTGTGCCTGTTCGATCAGTCGGGCAAATTCAGATGACAGATAAATCTGGCCGTTTCCGCCAGATACCTTTGGCAATTTGGCAAGTTCCGCCGCACAGCGCTGCTGCGCCAGCTTTGGCTTGCCGCCTGCTGCCGTGATCAGATTGGCTGCCAGACCTTCTTCGTCGTCCAGCAACACTTTCAAAAGATGGATCGGCACAAATTGCTGATGGTTTTCCCGCAACGCCAGCGACTGCGCCGACTGCAGGAAACCTTTTGACCGGTCCGTAAAGTTCTCAAATTCCATTCCTGTTACTCCTCGAGTCAACAGTGTTCATAAGATGTGGACCTTCTTGGAAGCATCCACGGCCTAAACGATGAATAAATTATAGATTTTTTCACCGTCGACTACCTTGATATGTATCACTTTACCCGCTTCGCAAGCCGATACCCCTACAAAAGTTGCAAGAATTATTTGTGCGCCGCAGCATATTTTCTGTCATTGTTAAAACCTACTGCCAAGGGCGCTGAATTTGCACGCAAAGCAAGGGTTGCCACGCGCAAAACAACGCATTAACGTCACGGCAAAACCATGCCACTGCGCCCGCCGAAAATGGCATGATAAAGCGCCAAACAGGAAGAACGACCATGACTGTCCAGCTCAAAGCCATCAAACGGTACCCGGTCAAAGGGATGCGCGGCATTGATATGTCCGAGGCCCAGATCAAAGCCCACAAAATGATCACCGATGACCGGCGCTTTGTCATTGCCACCCAATCTTCGACCGGGCAGGACGGTGTTAACGCATGGGCACGCAAACGCAACTTCCTGCAATTGGTCAACACCCCCAAACTGACCGAGATTGGCACCGAATATGACGAAGCCACCTCGACCTTAACGATCTTGCGCAATGGCCGCGCGATCTGCAAAGGCAATCTTGATCAGGCGATGGGCCGCACCGTGATCGAAGATTTCCTGACCGCGTTTCTCAAAAACGATATCGCAGGCAGCCCCAAAATCTATTCCGTGCCCGACGTTCAGTTTGGCGACATGGAAGAACCCTATATCTCGGTTCTGAACCTGGCCTCGATCCGCGATTTTGGCGAGCGGATTGTACAATCTGAAATCGATCCGATGCGCTTTCGCGGCAATCTTCTGATTGATGGCCTCGCCCCATGGAAAGAGCTTGAGTGGCAAGAAGGCCAGACCGTCACGATCAATGACGCCACGTTCCGTGTTGTTCACCCCATCACGCGCTGCAAAGCCACCAGCATCGATCCGGAAACGGCCGTTTCGGATATCAACGTCCCGCTGATGCTGCGCAAAGGGGTCAATCACCTTTACATGGGCATGTATGTTGAGGCCACCAACGACGCAGTCATCAAACCGGGCGACGAACTGACCATCTCCTGATCTCACCTGATCCTCTCGTAACCTCACCTGAGTATCTCACGCCCCTCACCGGATCCGCTCGTCATCCTCACCCGATCCGGCCGGGCAACGCATGCACCGCCGCCAACGCCCGCCAATCCGCACGCTTAAACACCCCGCCGCCGTTGGGGTGATCCGCTGCCCTAAGCGGGGTTATAGGTCGGCGCGTGCACGGCGATCCCGTCAAATAGCGGATCATGATACCAATCGATCCGGTGCGCCTTGATTGGCGGCACGCCCTTGCGAAACAGGATTTGTTCTTCCTTGGGAAAACGCGCAACGTCGGGCGATTTTAAAATCGGCTGCATGTCGCGCCCGCGCAAATGAACCGGGCGGTCGGTTGCCTCCCCACTTCCGGTATCGTCAAATTTTGACATCGCGGTCAGGCCCGACACCCAATCAAGGTTAAACGCCCCGTCCTGGCTCAGCACCGAAATCGCATCCACCCGCCCAACAACATTTTCCCAATTCAGGCACACATCCATCAATCCGCTCACCCCGCTAAAGCCGGGCCAAACAACCATGCCTTCGCCGTATCCCCCGCCCAGCAAACGCTCAAACAACGGCATCCGCCCGACATGTTCAATCCCGTCCATCAGGACAAGGAATTCCGGATCGCCGCTTTTCCAATTGCGCTGACTAAGCAAGTTCATCATCGCCACCAGCATCACCCGGCTAAACGATATGTGGACTTCCGGCGCATCCCCGCCCAGTTGCCCAATGACGAAAATGGAAACCGCCCCTTTGGCAATGTCGTCCAATTCAAAGCTGCTTTTGCTGACAACACGCGCGATCTGCGGATTATCAAACTCCGCCGTGGCCCCGCGACAGGCCTCGATGATCTTCATGCGCTGATCTTCGCTCATATCAAGGATATTCAGCGCCACATCTGAAATCCGGCCATCGGCGGAATCAATGTTCATCAGCTCTTCAAGGATTTTATAAAACCGGTGCGATGGCATAATCAAGTTACGCCGCACTTCGCCCAATGTTCGGTTTTCCTTGGCACTGGTCAAAAGGGTATGAACAATAAAGCCCTGCAACAAAGACCGCGCAAGCCGCGCTTCCTTCTCGTCCAGTTCATTGACAAAGACCGGCGCCAACAAGGTATCAGCGATCAAACCGGTATCGGTGATCATGCCCTCGCCCTGCTGGCGGATAAAATCAAACGGGTTGAACTGATCGGTTTCAAATCCGCTCTGGCCATGCGGATCAATCACAATCAAATTTTGGCCAAGCCGCCGACGCCGTTCATGAATGGCGCGAAAAATACTGCCATAGCGTTCATAAACAAACAGATTGCCAGTATGGAGCAACGCGTTGGGTTCGGCACTGGCGCGGTAATATTCTTCGGGCGTGGTCGAAAAGGTCAAAACACGTTTAAGGCCCGACGCCCCGATCAAACTTTTATCATCGCCCCAACGCCCCAACACCAAGGTCGGATTGCTTTCAAGCATCTTGCGACCGTCCAAATCTTCGCGCTTGGCCCATTGGCCTTCGGCCTTGATTTTTGCCGCCTGTGCCGGGGACATCGATTTTGTCGGACGGCTGTTTTTGCCACCGGACGCGGATGATTTTGTCCGGTTCAGCGCAATCACAATCAGTGGCAAGAACATCGGGATGATAAAGCAAACAGCCCCCAAAAGCGCCATTTCATAATCGCCGCTAAACAGACCAAGTGCTACCACCATCGCACCAAGCGCCCACAGCAACACCATGACAACCCGAAACAAGCCTGTCCCCATTAAACACTCCCTCAATGTTGCCGTTTGCTTGGCCCCGTTGGTCCCGTCGCGCTGCGATACGGCGACGCAATGATCACTTCTTTACCGTGATCTTATATAAACAAATACCAACTATACGTAAGGGTTGCACGTCTTATTCTTCTAATTAACCCAAAGGCATAAGAGATAATCGCAATCCCCGCCCCAAATGACTGCCCCCAAATGACAGCATCCACCCGCGATCAGCGACAAACAGCAAACCGCCCCCAGTAAACCGCACCTCGTAAACCGCACATAGCAAAACACCCCGCAGAATGATTTCCGCTGGGGTGTTTTACGTAACAGGCAATTAGTAAATGTCGTGATCAGGCCGAAACGGGTTCGGTCCCTTCATCAGATGACGCATCGCCACCTTCGCCGTCTTCACGGCCGGCTGCCCGGCTGCGTCCACGACGCGCTGTCGGATGACGGCCACGTGTGCGCGCGGTACCTGCTGCGGCACGGCGCGGCTTTTTCTTTTCTTCGCCGTCCTGACCTGCATCGGTGCTGGCGTCTGGCGCTGCATTATCTGCATCAGATGCTGCTGCCGCGGGCGTTGCGATTTCTGCTGGCGCATCCGCATTGGCACCCGCCACTGCAATCACGTCATCAGATGCCGGGGCCGCATCGGCATTTGCCGGTTTGCGGGGACGGCGTGCATCGGTACGACGGGCACGCGGTGCGCGTTTCGGCTTTTCTTCACCACCATCAGCAGACGCCGCAACGGTATTTTCCTGGCTGGCATTGTCGCCGCCATTATTGTCCCGGTTGGTGTTGTCGCTGTTTGGTGCGCCGTTGGCTGCATCGTCAGATGCCGCAACCGTTTCGGTGTTTGCGCCCTGCCCATCGCGTTGATTGGGCTGGTTATCACCGCGATCGTCGCGATTGTTACGCTGATTACGTTGACGGTTGTTGTTGTTATTGCTGTTATCGCCGCCGCGTTCTTCGCGACGTTGATTTTCCCATTCCTGCGCAGCTTGCAAGATACGGTAGTAATGTTCAGCATGCTGATAATAGTTTTCAGCCAGAACCGGATCGTCAGTACAATCCTTGGCCAGCGAAACATATTTCTCGTGAACCTGTTGCGCGTTACCGCGAACACGTCCATCTGGACCATTACTATCAAAATTCTGAAATTTTGGATTTACTGGACGTTTATTAGGCTGTTGCCGTCCGCGCGGACGTTTATTGTTATTTCTCATATCAACATGACTTTGGTGTTGAAGGACAATCCGGTGACATCATCGGTCCCGGAACCACTCCGTCTGAAAAACATATTTCCCGCTAAACAGACCCGATCAAACGGCATCAAGATAAATCAACCAAGAACCTTATCAGGAACGGAGATTATTAACTGTTTACTGGGGAACACGGCGCTTTCATAAGCGCGTCGGGCACCCGGCCCGTTCAAACCAACCTATATGGCTTATTCAGTTATTCCAACTGTTTTTTTCATTGCCAAACGCTTTTTTTCACATAGGTCATATGCAGAAGCAAAAGCGTTTCACTTTTAAGCTGTGTCGTTTTGCCGAAGCCCGCCTTTTGCCAGGCAAAGAAAGCCCTACACAGCGCAGCAGCACAACGATCAAGGGCCTTGACGAAGCGCGGTAAAAGGCCGTCGCGACAAAATGCTGCAGGTTAAATGCGCCACGCTCTAAATCACGCAGCGCCCCACGGAACAGCGGGTTTTCTTCGCGGCAACACACCGGACAATGCCGCCAAGATCTTCGCGGTGTTCAACGCCGACAAACCCGGCCTCCACCAGCAAATGCCCCACATCGGCTTCCTGCCCACGGCCAATCTCAAAAATCACAAACCCGCCCGGCTTGGTCAATTCAAACGCGGTCTTTGATAAAATCCGATAGGCTGCCAGTCCATCACCCTCGTCGGTCAAGGCACGCCGTGGGTCAAACTTTTGGACCTCCGGGCTTAAGCTGTCCATCTCGTCGCGGGTGATATAGGGCGGGTTGGACATCACAAGGTCAAACCCCGCTTCGCGCTCGGCGGGGCTTAGCGCACTATCCCAATCAGACACCCGAAATTCCGCCTGATCTTCCATCTCAAGCGCGGCTGCATTTTGCTGTGCGCAGGCAACCGCCCCGTCACTGATATCAAGCCCGATACCCGTTGATCCCGGCAAATCGCCAAGGGTCGACAACAACAAACACCCGGTTCCCGTCCCGAAATCAACGATGCGCGGCGCATCCGCGTCTTCAAGGAAATCAATCGCCCACTCGACCAGTGTTTCACTATCGGGGCGCGGTTCCAACGTATCGGGGGCCAGCTTAAAGGTATGACGCCAAAAATCACGCTCCCCCAAAATGCGGCCAACCGGCTCATTCTGGGTGCGCCGTGTAATCATATCGCGAAAGACCGCAACCTTGTCGGGCGCAACCGCGTCTTCGGGCCATGCCGTAATCCGGCCACCATCCACACCCGCCGCACGGGCCAGCAAAATACGCGCATCCATGCGTGCATTTTCGATCCCGGCCGCATTCAGCGCCGCAACAGCCTCGGCCATCAACGTACCAAGTGTCGCGCCACGGATCGCACCATCATGCGGGGTCGGATGGTCACCTGCCATGATCTTAACTTTCGATCTCGGCCAGTTTCTGTGCCTGTTCTTCGGAAATCAGGGCATCAACCATTTCATCGACCGATGGGCCACCGGCAATGAAATCATCCAACCGATACAGCGTCAGGTTAATACGGTGATCAGACACACGTCCCTGCGGGAAGTTATAGGTCCGAATACGTTCGGAACGATCCCCCGAACCGACCTGTGATTTACGGTCGGCGGCACGGGCGGTGTCCTTGCTTTCGCGTTCCTGATCATACAGGCGCGACAGCAACATCTTCATCGCTTTTTCTTTGTTCTTATGCTGGGATTTTGCTTCTTGGCTGGCCGCAACCACGCCGGTCGGAATATGGGTAATCCGCACCGCACTATCGGTCGTGTTGACGTGCTGGCCACCGGCCCCTTGCGACCGGTATGTATCAATGCGCAAATCCTTGGGATCAACACGAATATCAACTTCTTCCGCTTCGGGCAAAACCGCAACCGTTGCCGCAGACGTGTGAATACGCCCGCCACCCTCGGTCACCGGCACACGCTGAACGCGGTGCACGCCACTTTCAAATTTCAACCGGGCAAACACATCGGTCCCCGACACGTTGACGATGACTTCCTTAAACCCGCCAAGGTCGTTTTCGCTGGCATCCATCTGCTCAAACTTCCAGCCGCGCCCTTCGGCATACCGCTGATACATCCGATACAGATCGGCCGCAAACAGGGCGGCTTCTTCGCCCCCCGTCCCGGCGCGGATTTCAAGGATGGCGTTCTTGCTGTCCGCACTGTCTTTGGGGATCAGCATCAGCTTAACGGCGTGTTCGGCCTCAGGCAGCTTTTCCTGAATTTCGTACTTTTCCGCCTCGGCCATTTCGCGCATATCGCGGTCGCCTTCTGGATCGGCCAAAATTTCCTTGGCTTCATCCAGATCGTTTAACAGCTTGCGATAAACTTCAATCGCCTCAACCACCGGCGACAAATCAGCATGTTCGCGCGACAGTTTGACAAAATCATCCCCATCAAGCTCGCCACTCGACAGAAGTGAATTAAGCTCGTCGAACCGGCGTACAACACCATCGAGTTTCCCAAGGTCCAGACTCACTCTTTCTTCTCCTGTTCGGGGTCGGTCGGGGTGTCTTCATCCCCAACCCGTTTGTCATCAAGATCAAATAAACGCGCCAACAGTTTCTGGGCCTTCACCCACTCAACCGTGCCAGCACCTTCTGTCGTCGTCGCCAAGTCTTTTAGGGCCTTGGTCGGCGTATGCAACAATCGATTAATCAAAAGCCGCGTTGCCTTTTCCGCATCGCCGTGACTTTCGTTTAACGCATCTGCGCGCACCATTTCAAAACGTCGGCGCAAATCGGCAATTGCGGGGACGGCGGCACGCTGGGCACGCCCGCGTACAAAACCATCCAGCTCCGCCTCAATCAGTGCCCAGGCCTCATCGGCCTTTTCTTCACGTCCGCCGCGCCCTTCGGCGGCAATATTTTCAAGGTCCTCCAGACGATACAGGAAAACCTCGTCAATCTCGTCAACCTGCGGATCAATGTCGCCGGGAACGGCGGTATCAATCATCAAAACCGGGCGATACCGGCGGCGCTTTACCGCGGCCAGCGCACGGTCGCGATCAATCATATACCGCCGTGAACCACCCGCCGTCAGGATAAGGTCCGCCTCAGCCATCAACCGATCAAGGTCATCCATTTCCGACCAATGGCAATCAAGACGCCGGGCGACAAGGCGTGCGCGTGCGGCCAAACGATCCGTCACCAAAATGCGGCCAATGCCGCGTTCGGCCAACGATGCGGCGATCAATTCGCCCATATCACCGGCCCCGGCCAGCAACAGGGTGCAATCTTTTAAATCGCCATGTAAATCACGCGCAACCGATTGGGCCGCTGCGGCAATGGAAACCGCCCCTTGCCCAATGCCGGTTTGATTGCGGACCTTTTTGGCAATCGCATATGCCGTCTGGTAAACCAGTTCAAGCTCACGCCCAACAAGGTCATGCGCGCGTGCAATCCGATGGGCGTCCTTGACCTGACCAAAAACTTCCGGTTCGCCAATCACCAAACTGTCAAGCGATGCGGCAACCGCAAACATGTGGCGCAATGCATCGCGCCCGGACCGGATATAAAGCTCGGCGGCCAATTGATCACGATCCACATCCGCCCAAAGCGACATCAGATCGATCAACCGTTCCCGGCCGCGCTCGGCCTCGGACGCCAAAAGATGAATTTCCGTGCGGTTGCACGTCGATAACACAACCGCCTGCCCCAAACGGGCTTGGGCAATTGCCGATAAAAACTGTGGCAGGCGGGCTTCGTCAATGAACAGACGGTCGCGGGTATCTTCGCTCGACCGCCGATGATTGGTGCCGATCACCAAAAGGCGATCTAGCGGCCAATCTCCGGCATCGTCCTGCGAAATCCCGTCTGCCCCGTCTGCCACGCCTTAACTCATCCTTTGCTGATCACGTCAGCCAGTTGATCAA
The DNA here is from genome assembly GCF_011806425.1 of Thalassospira lucentensis. Lineage (GTDB taxonomy): Bacteria > Pseudomonadota > Alphaproteobacteria > Rhodospirillales > Thalassospiraceae > Thalassospira > Thalassospira lucentensis_B. The sequence continues at coordinate 50,238 of NZ_JAATOV010000004.1, forward strand.
GGGCAACTTCACGCTGCTCACCTTTATCAAGGTCACGCAACTGCGCCACACCGTTTGCCAATTCATCATCGCCAAGGATCACGGCCATGCGTGCGTTGGCTTTATCGGCACGCTTCATGCGTTTTTTCATATTGCCCGAATAACCCAGCTCAACCGCAATCCCAGCTTCGCGCAGGCTCTGCGCAAGGGTCCGGCATTTTGCTTCGGCCGCGTCTCCCATCGGGATCAACGCAACCGGGCGCGGACCCGCCGGGGCTTCACCCACCATCAGGGCCAAACGCTCAACACCCGCGGCCCAGCCAACACCGGCGGTCTGCGGGCCGCCCATGGTTGAAATCAGGCCATCATAACGGCCACCGGCCATCACCGTGCCCTGCGCACCAAGGGTGTTGGTGGTGAATTCGAAACAGGTGTGGCAATAATAATCAAGGCCACGCACCAAACGCGGGTTCAATTCGTAATTGATCCCGATATCGCCAAGCCCTTCGGTCAGGCCCTTAAAGAATTCCTGACTGTGCGCATTCAGGTACTCGGCAAACAGCGGCGCATTGGCCACCAATTCGCGGTCGCCTTCATCCTTGGAATCAAGAATACGCAGCGGGTTCTTTTCAAGACGATTACGGCTGTCTTCTGACAGTTTATCGAAATGCCCCTTAAAGTAATCGACCAGAACATCGCGATATGCCGCACGGCTTTCCGGATCACCAAGGGTATTAAGCTCAAGCGTGATGCTGTCCCAAAGACCAAGCGCCTTAAGGATATGCGCACCATAGCCGATCATCTCGATATCACCGGCAACCTGTTCCACACCCAGAAGTTCCGCACCGATCTGGTGGAACTGACGCTGGCGGCCTTTTTGCGGACGCTCATAACGGAACATCGGGCCGTAATAGCTGACCTTTACCGGCGACATTTGCTGCATGCCGTTTGACATATACGCACGCGCAATCCCCGCCGTTCCTTCGGGACGCAGCGTGATCTGCTCACCGCCGCGATCTTCAAACGTGTACATTTCCTTGGTCACGACATCGGACGTATCGCCAAGGGTGCGGGCAAAGACATCGGTAAATTCAAAGATCGGCGTGGTCATGCGGTGATAACCATACAACTCGCCAATGTCGCGTGCAGTATTCGCGATATGATCCTGCAATCGGTTCTGTTCAGGCAGAAGGTCATGCGTACCACGGACGGGTTGAAGCGATGCCACTTTGGGGTCTCCGATCTAAGTTTAATTCCAGCACTTTACGCCCAATGCATTTGGCGCAAATTCTTGCAAACATGAAAATAGCTTCCCGCCAGTGTGGCGGAAAGCTAAAACTGATTAAGACAACTTTGCTATTCCGCCGCTGCCAGTTTGGCGGCTTCTTCGGCCTCGATCTTTGCCGCACGTTCTTCGACCAACTCAACGATATGGTCGACCATCTTTTCCGTGCTGACATTATGATCCGGGCGTCCGGAAATATACATTTTGTGGTTGCCGCCACCGCCACCCGTCAAACCGATATCGGTTTCACGCGCTTCGCCCGGACCATTGACGATACAGCCAATGATCGACAGCGAAATCGGGGTCGAAATATGTGCCAAACGTTCTTCAAGGGCCGCGACGGTTTCCACCACGTTAAAGCCCTGACGCGCACAAGACGGGCACGAAATGATCTGCACACCACGGGTCCGAAGACCAAGCGATTTTAGGATATCAAACCCGACATGGATTTCCTCAACCGGATCGGCTGACAGCGACACGCGCAACGTGTCCCCAATACCGGCCCACAAAAGGTTGCCCATCCCGATGGATGATTTCACCGTCCCACCGCGCAGGCCACCGGCCTCGGTAATGCCAAGATGCAGCGGATAATCACAGGCTTCTGCCAGCCCATAATAGGCCGCAACTGCCAGGAACACATCCGACGCCTTGACCGAAATCTTGAATTCACGGAAATCAAGGTCTTCAAGGATTTTGGCGTGGTTTAACGCACTTTCGACCATCGCCTCTGGGCACGGTTCGCCGTAACGCTCAAGCAGCTCTTTTTCCAACGACCCGGCATTCACACCGATCCGCATCGAACAGCCATGATCTTGGGCGGCTTTGACAACTTCGCGCACACGCTCGGTCGATCCGATATTGCCGGGGTTAATCCGCAAGCACGCAGCACCGGCTTCGGCGGCTTCAATCGCGCGCTTATAATGGAAATGGATGTCGGCAACGATTGGGACATTGACCTGTTTGACAATGTCTTTCAGCGCAAAGGATGATTCCTGATCCGGGCAGGACACGCGCACGATATCTGCACCGGCCTCTTCCAACCGATGGATCTGCGCGACAGTCGCGTTCACATCGGTGGTCAGGGTGTTTGTCATCGACTGCACCGAGATCGGTGCGTCTCCGCCAACTTCCACATTTCCAACACGGATTTTGCGGCTTTGGCGGCGTTCAATATCACGATATGGGCGGACGCTCATTTCCGGTTCCAAAATGTTCAAGGTATCTTGTGGTGTATATAGCTTATCAAACGCCGATTAGAAACCGTTGGCTTGCGGATTTTCTCTGCGATCTTGCATGGCAGGTGCGAAAAAGGCGACCCAACCGGGTCGCCTTTGGCATTTAATCTGTCACATCTACCGTTTATCGGCGTCGTGTTTACTGAGAAGCTTGGGCTTGTGAATTTTCCAAGTCATCCACATTCAACGAGAAGTCCGACATCACCGCACCATACTCACCAACCGGAAGAGCTTGGCTTCCGTCGATGCTATAGGTCAATGCGCCTGCATTCCCAACTTCAAGCTTAAGCCCGTCACGGTTTGGCACGCGGTAAGTATCACCCGCGGTCAACATCCGGGTCAGCAACACAGTGCCATCGGCTTCGCGAATACGAACCCAGCTGGTTTCAACCGCTGAAATGGTCACACGGCTGTCAACATTGACCGCGCCAAACACACGCGCCCCGCCCGCATCACCAACTTCTGGTGCATCGGGCACAGATGCCACTTCCGCAGCCGGGGCTGCTGGCGTGTTCTGGGCTGTGTTTTCGGCTGCGTTCTCAGTCGTCGCTTCGGCTGTCGCCTCTGGTGCTGGCTCAGCTGGTGCCTGCGCAACTTCTGGCGTTTCCAACGCCGCAGCAGGTGACGCACCTTGTGTTGCCGGTGCCTGTGCGACTTCTGCCGCTGGTGCTTCGGCTTGCTCTGCCGGTGCGGCGGCTTCTGCCTGCTCAGTTGGGGCATCTACTGCTTCTGATGCGACTTGATCGCCAGATGCATCCGCGGTTTCGGTGGTTGCCGCTGTATTTGCTGTATCCGCACCTTCATCAGAACCGGTTGCCGATGCTTGATCGGTCTGCGGAACACGAAGGGCGTCAGAACCACTGCCTTCGGACGACGCTTCGGCTGCTTGCGCATCGGCGGCGTTTTCAAGTGTGCGTGGTTCTCTGGTGTCTGATGTTGGCGTGGTATAGCTCGCCAATTGCTGCGGCAGCGGATCGACCAGATCGGCAATGGTTTTGCCCTGGCTCGACAAGTAGTACCACCCGCCATACGCACCAAGCCCAAACAGGGCCGCGATCAAAAGAACCGCCCCGCCCGGAACCCGGCTTTCTTGAACCGGTTTGGGGAATGACAATTCCGACCGCACTGCCGGCGCGTGGCTTTCCTCGCGGAAGCGACGCGTAATCTCTGCCCCATCAAGACCAAGATGCTCGGCATATGCTTTCACAAAGCCAAGGCCATAGGGTCCTTTGGGCAACAGCGCAAAGTCACTATTTTCGATGGCTTCGATGTAAATTTTGCGAATACGAAGCAGTTGGCAAACGTCATCAACGGATTGCCCTAAACCCAACCGGGTCGTTTTTAACAGATGGCCGACTTCGGCATCTTTTCCGAACTGGTTGTTCTCTGCTTCCATATTAATATCATTCGAGGGATTATCCCCGGACAAAGGCCTGAAACGCAGGCGCCCGCGGGCATCCTCATTCAAATGATCATCCTTTCGCTTTTTGACCGCCAATTCACGCACCCCCACGTTACGATCTAGCAACAAACTAACAGATATCCCCACCAAAAGCGATTGTTTTTAAAGTTTTACACCGTGATCTATTGCAAAAGCCTTAAGACGAGATCGCAGAGATCTGGTGGAATTATCCATAATCGTCAGAACATAACGCTCAACTTCAGATTTACACATACTTCTAACCATTTCCTTTACAGGACCGATCGAAGCAGGCGCCATAGATAAACGCTTTATTCCCAAACCGATAAGGGCCATGGCTTCCAACGGCCGACCGGCCATCTCGCCACAAATGGTTAAGCGTACACCTTGGGCGTCACACAGCGTCACCAACTGGCGCATAAATGCAAAAACACTTGGTGACAATGTATCATATCGTCCTTCTATCCGCGGATTACCACGGTCAGCTGCAAACATAAATTGCAGCAAGTCATTGGTCCCCACGGATAAAAAGTCGACCCGTTTAAGCAATGCGGGTGCCTGCCAGATCAAGGCGGGCACTTCAAGCATCGCACCGACTTCAACTTTGCGCGGAATAAATCCGCGTGCGGCTTCGCGTTTTAACTGCTCATCAAGGACGGCTTTGGCCTGATCAAATTCCGCAACCTCGGCAATCATCGGGAACATGATATAAAGATCGCGGTCATGTCCGGCCCGGATCAATGCGCGCAGCTGATGAACCAACACAGCCGGCCGATCCAGCGTAATGCGGATCGAACGCCACCCCATCGCGGGGTTCTCTTCTGTCATATCTTCCCAATAGGGCAACAATTTGTCACCGCCGACATCCAGCGTCCGGAACACAATCGGGCGGCCTTCGGCCTGCTCAAAGATACGGTTATACAGTTTCGTCTGATCGGTGATGTCGGGCATGGCCGACCGCACCATGAACGGGATTTCCGTCCGATACAGGCCAATCCCGTCTGCCCCGCTTTCAATCACATGGGGCACATCAATCAAAAGCCCGGCATTCACATTCAGCGAAACATCCACCCCGTCCGTCGTGCAAGACGGCATGTCGCGCATCTGGGCATAAAGGGCCTTGCGTTCTGCGCGCGCTGTCAGTGCCCCGTCAATAACCGCGCGCACATCTTCACTTGGCCGCACAAAGAGCTGCGCATTATCCGCATCCACAATCAGCGGATCACCGGCCTCGACCTTGTTAAGAACCCCCTTAACCCCGCCAAGCACCGGAATATCAAGTGCACGTGCAACAATCGCAACATGGGAGGTGTGCGACCCTTCTTCAAGGGCAAGCCCGCGTAAAAGCTTGTGATCGTAGTCCAAAAGCTCCGCCGGGCCGATGTTGCGTGCCACCAGAATGATTTCTTCGGGCAGGTCGCCAAAGGCCGGGGATTGATACTGCCCGGACAAATGCTGCAACAACCGATTGGCAAGATCTTCAAGGTCCTGCAACCGTTCGCGCAAATACGGATCGGTGACTTGCGCCATGCGTGCACGCGTGTCGTCATGCACCTTTTGCACGGCAGCCTCGGCGGTAAGGCCGGTATGAACCGCCTCGGTAATCCGGTTCAGCCACCCGGTATCTTGCGCAATCATCCGATAGGCTTCAAGGATGTCACCGGGATCATCGGCCTCATCAAGGCCGTCAATATCGGACACCGCCTCAAGCATCTTATCAAGATGGTTTTGCAGGCCGCGCATCGCTTCGCGCAGCCGTGTTAATTCTTCTTCCGGGTCATCAGAAACCATGCGGTCAATGACGATGCGCGGTTCATGCAAAACCGCAATCCCCTTGCCGATCCCCGGTGCAAGTCGCGCCCCGCCAAGGCGCAGCGGCAACAGCGCGATCCCATCGGTTGGCATCAATTCATCGCGGCTGACAAGCTCGCCACCCGCCACCATTTCGGCCAGCACCATGGCAACGTTTTCAAGCGCTTCTTGCTCGTCTTCGGAATATTGCCGTTCGGTGCGGTTCTGCACGGCCAACACGCCGATGATCCGGCCCCCGCGCAGGACCGGCACACCGATCATGGAATGATAAATTTCCTCACCCGTTTCCGGGCGATAGGCAAAGTTCGGATGGCTTTGCGCATCTTTAAGGTTCAAGGGCCGCGCATGGGCGGCAACAAACCCGACAATGCCTTCCCCGACCCGAAGGCGGGTCATGTGGATGGCTTCTTTGGACAGACCACATGTCGCAAACAGCTCAAGCACTTCGCCCGCGCGCATGACATAGACCGAACACACCTCTGCGACCATATCGGCCGCAATGATGGTCACGATCTGTCCAAGGCGTTCCTCCGCCGTCCCCGGTCCGGCCATAACATCGCGGACGCGCTTTAAAAGGCGTCGCGGGCCAGAAACTGCGGCGGAGGGAATGCTCATGTGTCTTAGCTGTCTCTCTTAACCAAAGATTGAACGGCCTGTTCGACCAGCTCATCAAGAATTTCGGAAACCGGTTGTTCTTTCTTTACCATACCAACCGACTGTCCTGCCATAACCGATCCGCTTTCCACATCACCATCAATCACGGCCCGGCGCAATGCACCCGCCCAGAAATGTTCAATTTCAAGCTGTGCCGCGCCTTGATCTAGCTCACCCGCGCGGAACTTTTCGATCACCGAACGCTGTTTTTCACGGAATTCATCCGTCCCCTTATTGGCAAGGGCACGCACCGGAATAACCGGGAACCGTTCATCAAGCTGAACCGTGGTGATCGCATCGCGCGCACTGGCCCGGATAAATGCTTTTTTGAAATCAGGATGGGCAATGCATTCTTCGGCACACACCAAACGCGTGCCAATCTGAACACCCGATGCCCCCTGCTCAAGCAAACCGGTAATTGCTTCACCGCGGCCAATCCCCCCGGCACAGAACACCGGAATATCGGCAACATGAGGCAAAATTTCTTGTGCCAGAACCGTCAACGATACCGGGCCAACATGGCCACCGGCTTCGCTGCCTTCAATCACCAGCGCATCGGCACCGGATCGGATCAGCTTTTTGGTCAAAACAAGCGCCGGGGCGAAACAAATCACCTTGGCAAATTCTTTGGCCTTTTTGATTGATGCTGACGATGGCAACCCACCGGCCAGAACCACATGCCCGACATTATGTTCGCGGCAAACCTCAATCAAATCATCAAGCATCGGGTGCATGGTGATCAGATTGACGCCAAATGGCTTGGATGTCATTTCCTTGGTTGCGGCGATTTCAGCTGACAGCAAGTCAGGCGTCATCGAGCCACACGCAATCACCCCAAAACCGCCCGCATTCGACACAGCCGATACAAGGTGACGTTCTGACACCCACGACATTGCGCCCGCCATAATGGCGTAGTCGGTGCCCAGAAAGTCCTTGCCCGCTGCCCACAATTCTTCAAGGCGCGCGCGTGCTGCGTCAAATTTCGGATCGCTCATATTCTATGTTCCCCAAAGCAGAAATGCAGGGAACGCGTGTTTCCCTGCCATTTCATCATAACGGCCAAGACAGATCGTCCCAGCCAGAGCACATCTAAGGCAACATGCTCTACTATGTAATATTACACGTAATTTAACAGTGCCTTAATCGCCTAAAAAGCGATAGCACCCTGAAAATTAATCCGCGTCCAGACCGTATGCGGTGTGCAAGGCACGGACCGCAAGCTCGGTATATTCCTCGGCGATCAGAACACTGACCTTAATTTCCGAGGTGGAAATGACCTGAATGTTGATGCCCTTTTCCGCAAGGGTTTCAAACATTTTGCGGGCCACCCCAACGTGGGATCGCATGCCAACACCAATGATCGACACTTTGGTCACATCAGACGTGCTCAGCAATTCCTGATACGCGATTTCAGGTTTGTTTTTTTCAATCACCTGAAGCGCACGCTGGAATTCTCCGCGCGGAACGGTAAAGGTCATGTCCGTGCTTTTGCCGTCTTCAGAGACGTTCTGCACGATCATATCGACATTGATATTCGCCTCAGCCAACGGGCTGAAGATAGAAGCAGCGATGCCCGGCTTGTCCGCAACTTTAACCAAGGTAATCTTGGCTTCGTCACGGCTATAGGCAATCCCGCTCACGACTTCCTGTTCCACGATTTCGTCCTCGTCTACAACAAGTGTTCCTTCTGCTTCGCTAAAGGTCGACCGGACCTGCACCCGAACGCGATGGTTCATGGCCATCTCGACGGAACGGGTCTGAAGGACCTTCGCACCCAGCGAAGCCAGTTCCAGCATTTCTTCGTAGGTAATCTTTTCGATCTTGCGTGCCTTGGGCACAATGCGCGGGTCGGTGGTATAAACACCTTCAACATCGGTGTAGATATCGCAACGATCTGCTTTCAACGCCGCGGCCAAGGCCACCGCCGATGTATCAGACCCACCACGCCCAAGTGTCGTGATCCGGTTGTCCGGCGCGATCCCCTGGAACCCGGCAACACAAACGACTTCGCCGCCATTCATGCGCTTATCAAGTTCGGTGGTATCGATATCCTTGATCCGGGCCTTGGCATGGGCGCCATCGGTCCGAAGCGGAATTTGCCATCCCAACCATGACCGCGCAGGCACATCCATGCTTTGCAATGCCATGGCCAAAAGACCGACAGTCACCTGCTCGCCCGATGATACGATGACGTCATATTCACGCGCATCATACATCGGCGACACTTCCTGTGCCCAGCCAACCAGTTCGTTGGTCTTGCCCGACATCGCGGAAACAACAACAGCAACCTGATTGCCGGCATCCACCTCGGATTTGACCCGACGCGCGACATTCTTGATTTTTTCGACATCAGCGACCGAAGTGCCGCCAAATTTCATGACAATACGGGCCATGAAGTATCCCCGCTATGCTCGCCGTCGATCGGCTATCCGAAAATGACGGTATGTGATCCGGTCCCGAACAGGTGCGCTTGTGAATTAAAGCCGCCAATTACAGCCACCAATTACAGCCACAAGTCTCCTGATCCGGGCGGCGTTATCAATACTGCCATCCGCCGTATGAAACAAGCATCAACCAAACCGAGAAACGCCGCTTTTGCATTTTTTCCGTGCGAAAAACGAACCGATCTGTTTCGAACAGGGTGATTTTGTGAAATTTTCCACCAATTTTACCCAATAACCCTGAGGAACCATACCCTTTACGCAACGCTCCCTTTCCAAAAGCCAACAGGAAAACAACTGATCGCTGACTATCCCAACCGGCCTTGCGCGCACACCGCACAGCATATAACACCACGCATCCAAGCACGGCTCTCGCCCCACAGGCGAACAGATCGGAATGCCCCGCGTGATGCAGCTCGGCAAACACACAATCATCTGACAGTCATCTGACATTTCCCCGACCCCACATGCAGCACAGTCTTGCCTTGCCCGTCTGGCACGCGTAAACAGGGCATTCCACATTTGAATTCACGCCTTCGGAGCCACGCCATGTCGGATGCATCCGCCAAAACCAGCCGTACCGCCAATAGCGAGGAAATCGCACGTTTTTCCGCAATGGCCGAAAAATGGTGGGATCCCAATGGCGTGATGAAGCCGCTGCATAAATTCAATCCGGTGCGTTTGGAACTGCTGCGCGATAACATTTGCGCCCATCTGGGCCGCGATCCAAACACCATTGAACCGCTCAAAGACATCGAAATCATCGATATCGGCTGTGGTGCCGGGCTTCTGTCTGAACCGCTTGCGCGCATGGGGGCCAAAATGACCTCGCTTGATGCCGCGCAAAACAATATCGACGTTGCCAAGGTCCACGCCATGCAGTCGGGTCTGGAAATTGATTATCGCTGTGGCACGCCGGAAATGCTGGCCGACGAGGGCAAGCAGTTTGACATCGTGCTGAATATGGAAGTCATCGAACATGTCGATGATCCGCAATTCTTCATGCAGGCCTGTGCATCGGTTCTCAAACCGGGCGGCTTGATGTTTATCGCCACCCTGAACCGGACCTTGAAATCCCTTGCCTTGGCCAAGATTGGCGCGGAATACGTTCTGCGCTGGGTTCCCGCAGGCACCCATGACTGGCGCAAATTCGTCAAACCGTCAGAAATGTCGGGTTACTTGCGCGGTGCGGGGCTGAACATGGTCGATATCACCGGTGTTGCCTATAACCCGATGAATGACACATGGGCACCTGCCCCGCGTGATCTTGACATCAATTACATGGTCATCGCGCAAAAGCCTGAATAAGCTTGCGCCATAACGCATAACGCCCAGCCAACACCAACGCCGACACAGACGCTAAAGTGCCGCAAAACGGGTTGATCGCCGCCTAAAGCGCGACCACCCTGTTGCGGCCTTCGGCCTTCGCACTATACATCCCGTTATCTGCCTGCCCGATCAGGTTTTCCAACATCTCGACCTTGTCGAGTTCCCGGCTCACGACACCAATGCTGGCCGTGATCGTGATCGGGGTGCCATCGGCGGTCGGCACATGTGTTTCTTCCACCGCCTTTCGCAACCGATGTGCAAGCGCTTGCGCATCAATTGGCGCCATATCGGGCAACAGCAGGCTAAACTCCTCGCCGCCCAGTCGGGCAAACAGGTCTTGGTCGCGCAGATTGGCGGAAATGATTTTGGAAATCGCGATCAACGCCTGATCCCCGGCCCGATGCCCATAGGTATCATTGATCGATTTAAAGTGATCAAGATCAAGCACCATCACGCTCAGCCGCCCCTTTTGCGCGGCAACCGCTTCGACCATGGCTTGGCCCATCGCCATAAACGCCCCACGTGTGAGTGTGCCGGTCAAAAAATCATGCTTGGCGGCATGGGCCAGCCGGTCCACCAACTCAGATCGTTCACGGTCAATCGCGGCAACCGTCAACGGACCAAAGGCCAGCATCGCAATCCCCAAACGCAGCGACAATGTCCCCAAATACGGATTTTCCGGGTCCGGCACCGTGGCAATCATGTCAAATTCCAATCCCGCCATCAGCCACGGCGCGATCAGTGTAATCAAAAACGCCACCACCGGCAGCCGATAGGTCAGCGTACACCACAACAACGCCGGCAGCGGAAAGACCACAGCACCTGGCCCGCGCACCACCGTCACCATGGCCACACTGATAAACAGCAAAACTGCCGGGACGAAAATATAGAACGATTTGACGGCAAACTCTTCGCGCAGGTCCGCATACAGACCAGATCGCCACGCCGCCCGGGTTAACGGCACCATCAATGCAAACGGCAAAATCACCATAAACGCGACAAAGTTCGACGACGCCCAAAACATGAACGACACCAACGGATCGCCCTGCATCGCGACACCTTCGGCGACACTGGCAACAAGCCCCGCTGCCACCGATGCGGCCGAACTAATCAAAAACAGATACAGGATCGAAACAGCGCGTTTTAAAAACTGGTCCTCGGCACTTAAAAGCGCAAACAGGTATACACCAACCGCAACACTGGCAAGATTGGGCAAGCTATACAAAACCGCCTTCACAGGGCTGGCCCCGGTGATTAGGTCCGCTGCCAAATACCCGGCAAATGCCGCCAACCAGCCAAGCGGCGTGTGGGCTTCTTTAACGCGAATAAATGCCACCAGCAAAAGCGCATTTGCCGGCCACAACACCGCCAACATGCCTTCAGGCCGGGTAGAAATTCCCGCCAAGGCCGATACAAAAATAAGGATGCCAACGCCAAACGCCCCCAAAACATATGGCGTGAACCTGAAATAAGCCGCCTGCAACAACGCCCCCATTTAACAACTGCAATCCTGTATAGGAACGCTATCGCACACAATTACGCCGCAGGAACCACCTTGTTCCCGCGGCTCCACAATTTATATTAGAATATAAGCGTTTTCGTTAAATCTTTGGCAGCAAAACCGAAATCGGCCTCAAACCCAAAGCTTCAAACCCAAAGCACAAAACAAGGTAAGCACGTCCGCAGAAGAAATCCGCACAAGAAAACATGTGCCCCCAAAACCACCTTTGGGGGCGTTATCGATCACTTCTTGCGCTGCCAGGGTCCGAACCCTAGTTCTTTTTGGTTTTGTCGTCCCAAGGCAAGGCATGCACATCAATGCCTTCATCGACCAGCTCAACCGCTTCCTTGATCGATGCTTCGCCGTAAATGCCGCGCTTTTCGGTCTCGCCGTAATGGATTTTGCGCGCTTCTTCGGCGAATTTGGTCCCGACATTTTCGCAGTTGGTTTCAACCTGTTTGCGGATTTCGGCAATGGCGGCTTGTGTGGCTTGGGTGACGGCGACTTGGCGCTGCTTTTCCTGCGCCTCTTCTTTTTGGCGCGATGTGCGCAACCGTGGGGCCATCAACGCCTTGCCGACATTGGACGTCCCGCACACCGGACAGGACAAATCCCCACCGGCGGCCTGCGCGTCATAAGTCGCGCCGTCCTTGAACCAGCCTTCAAATTCGTGATCATGTTCGCATTTAAGCTGAAATAGAATCATGATGGTGTTTGCAGAAACCGTATTGTTCGTATGACGATAAGATAACTGTAATATGGACTGTCTGGGCGATGATCGCCAGTCAGGTGAGAAACCTTCAATAAACAAGATTTATAAAAATGTCATCCCAATTGCCATCCCCTTCCCCATCGCCTTGGATCACGCAGCACGCCCCGGCCCCCAAGCCAGCGCAAAATCATGCCCTCGACCTTGCATGTGGCACCGGCCGACACAGCTTTTGGCTGGCCGATCACGGATGGCAGGTCACCGCCCTTGATCGCGATCTGTCAAAAACCGACTGTGCTGCCAATCCTACGATCAATTGGCAACAGGCCGACCTTGAAACCGGCACGTGGCCCCTTGGTGACCAGCAATTTGATCTGATTGTCGTCGTCAATTACCTGCACCGGCCCCTGTTTGAACATCTGCGCGATGCAGTGCGGCAGGGCGGCTTCCTGATCTACGAGACCTTTATGATCGGGAACGCGGCATTTGGTCGCCCGCGATCACCGGATTTCCTGCTCCGCCCCGACGAACTCAAAGATACATTTTCCGACTGGACCCTCCTTGCCCACCAGCAAGGCCCGATTTACGCGCATAACGGTGATGAAATTCGCGCGATAAAACAATCGATTGTCGCGCAAAAGCCGTCAAAAACCTGATCAAAAGGTGCTTTGAAAATCGACTGCAATAAATCCGTAACGTCCTGTTTTTGCAAAAAGAAACATAACTTTCACAATCAAAACTTTTCGTTTCTGGCATTTTCTTCCCAGCCATTTCCCGCATAAGGCCCGTTGAGAGAGAAAAGCCATGAGCGATAAATACGAAATCATCGAAGATAGCGACGATATCCCGTCCAACCCGACCAACAATCCGCGCATCGACGATCTGATCAGTGCCCGCCTTTCCCGGCGTGGCTTTTTCAAGGGCCTGATGGCAACATCGGCTGTTGTGGGTGCCGGCATCGCGACCCGTGGTGCCGCCAAGGCGGCCCCTGCCTCAACCCTGACCTTTAAGTCGATCCCGCAGAAAATTACCGAAACCCACGCGGTTGCCGATGGCTATGACGCCAACGTGCTGATCCGCTGGGGTGACAAGGTTGTCGCCGACGCACCGGCATTCGTGCCCGGTCAGGTTGACGCCGCTGCGCAGAACAAACAGTTTGGCTACAATAATGACTTTGTCGCCTTTATGCCGCTGCCGGTCGGGTCGAACAATTCCGATCACGGCCTGCTGTGCGTCAGCCACGAATACACCAATGCCGAACTGATGTGGCCGGGCCTCGAAGACGGCATGGGGGCCAGCAAGGAACAGGCCCTTCACGAAATTGCCGCCCATGGTCATTCGGTCATTGAAATCAAAAAATCTGGCAATACGTGGCAGGTTGCTGACGGATCCGACTATGCCCGTCGCATTTCCCCGCTTGATACCGAAATGCAGATTACCGGCCCTGTGGCCGGTCATGACCGCCTTAAAACCAAGACCGATCCGACCGGCACACGCGTGATCGGCACGCTCAACAACTGTGCGGGTGGCAAAACCCCATGGGGTACGGTCCTGATCGCCGAGGAAAACTTCAACGGTTACTTTGGCGGCGACATTGCCAAAACCAGCGAAGAACGCAACTACAAGCGTTTGGGCATCAGCAAGGACAGCTGGTATTCATGGGTCAAATATTTCGACCGTTTCAACGTTGAAAAGGACCCGAACGAGCCAAACAAATTTGGCTGGATGGTCGAAATCGATCCCTATGATCCAACCTCGATGCCCAAAAAGCGCACCGCCCTTGGCCGCTTCAAGCACGAAGGCGCGACCGTGATCCTGAATAAGGACAACTCGGTTGTTGCCTATTCCGGTGACGATCAGCGCTTTGACTATCTCTATAAATTCATTGCCACGAACAAATACAATCCGAATGACCGTGCGGCGAACATGGACCTTTTGGAAAACGGCACACTGTATGTCGCCAAATTCCATGATGATGGCAGCCTCGACTGGATGCCGCTGAACTTTGGCGAAGGCCCGCTCACAGCGGAAAATGACTTCCACAGTCAGGCCGATGTTCTGATCGAAACCCGACGTGCCGCCGACCTTTTGGGGGCCACCCAGATGGACCGTCCCGAAGACGTCGAACCGAACCCGGTCAATGGCAAGGTCTATGTCATGCTGACCAACAACTCCAAACGCAAGGAAGGCAACGCACCGAACCCGCGTGCAGCCAACCCGCATGGTCACGTGCTTGAACTCACCCCTCCGGGTGGGCGCGGCAAGGATGCCGATCACACCGCAAGTCGCTTTAATTGGGACATCATGATTGCCGGGGGCAACCCGGCGGTTGCCGATCACAAGGCGGTCTACCATCCCGCCGCCGAAAGCTGGGTTTCCTGCCCGGACAACATGGCAATCGACCATCGTGGGCGTCTTTGGATCTCCACCGATGGCGCACCGAAATCCGACATTCCTGATGGCATGCACGCCACCGATGTCGATGGTCCGGGCCGTGCGCTGACCAAGTTCTTCTTTGCCTGCCCGGTTGGCGCAGAAATGTGCGGCCCGGAATTCACCCCGGATGGAAAGACGCTGTTCCTTGCTGTTCAGCATCCCGCTGACGGGTCAACTTTTGACACGCCAAGCACCCGCTGGCCGGACTTCCAGGCGAAACTGCCACCCCGTCCGTCGGTCGTGGCTGTCACCAAAAATGACGGCGGCGAAATCGCAGGCTAATCCCTGCCGTCGCTTCCCGTCTTTCAACGCAAAACGCACCGGTCCCTTTGCCGGTGCGTTTTTGTTTGTTTGGTTGTTTGTTTGGTTGTTTGTTTGGTTGTTCACTGCCGATGCGTGATCACTTAATCGGCGCTGGCCCGCCATAGGTACCATCATTGTCACTGATATCGGTCCAGTTATCATCTGACGCGTCATCGGGCTCAAGATCGGTCCAATTTTCATTCGCGGTGCTGATATAATCGTTGGCATCCGCACTCCATGTTTCCGCGACCTCGGGCGTGATGTTTAGATAAAGCTGCCCATCGACAATCCGCCACAGGTTCGGGTTGGCGGGCACTTTCGCATCCTTGGCAACGCCAAACGCGCAATGACCATCATATTTCGGGGCATATTTCGCCGGATTGGCTAAAAACATGTCGCGGTTTTCGGCGGACGAAAACGCCCATGTCGCCCCATTATAATCGGCGGTAATATCGGCCCTGCCCGGCACCGCTCGCGGCGGCATCATGCCCGGTTCTTTTTGCGCCAAATTAAAATAGGCCACCGCGTCATAGCCACTTACCGCAAAGCCGGTTTCATCTACATATTGCGCCCCGGCAACGGCTGCACCCGTCATCCCCACCAACACAGCAGCACTCATCATCAATCGCTTGAACATATCTCGTTTCTCCGGTCCAATTAACGCACTCAGTTAAAGCCATGCGCCCAGAATGGCGCAGGCGACCGCAAAATCGAAATGACGTCGCGACACTGTTTCGTGAATGTGTGTGAGGGCAAAACCCTGTTACGAAAAAATCAGTGATTTTCGACACAAAAAGCCCTTGACCTAAACTTAAGTTAAGGAATTACCAAGGAAGCATCAGTTCCATTTAAGAAAAAGGAAACCGCCATGACTGCTGCATTTCTCGAACATGTGAATTTCACCGTTTCCGATCCCGCCAAGACCGCGCAGAATTTGTGTGACTGGTTTGGCTGGCATGTCCGCTGGCATGGCGATTCGATCTATAATGGCACCACCTATCACGTCGGCAGCGACACCAGCTATGTCGCGCTCTATTCGCAAGGCGATCCAAACGAAGGGCACGAAACGTCTTACACCACGCGCGGCGGGATGAACCATGTTGCCATTGTGGTCGATGATCTCGATGCCACCGAACACCGCATCAAGGCCTCGGGGATCGAAACCTTTAACCACGCCAACTACGATCCCGGCCGCCGCTTCTATTTCCGCGACGCCGACGACATCGAATTTGAAGTGGTCAGCTACGCCTAACCATGTCGCCATTGTGGTCGATGATCTCGATGCCGCCAAACAAGGCATCAAGGCCGCCGGGGTCGAAACCTTTAACCACGCCAACGACGATCCCGGCCGCCGCTTCCATTTCCGCGACGGCGACGGCATCGAGTTCGAAGTCGTCAGCGACACCTAACCATGTCGCCATTGTGGTCGATGGTCTCGAGGCCACCGAACACCGCATCAAGGCCGCCAGGATTGAAACCTTCGACCACGCCAACGACGATCCCGGCCGCCGCTTTTATTTCTGCGACGGCGATGACATCGAATTTGAAGTCGTCAGCGACGCCTAACCCTGTCGCCATTGTGGTCGATGATCTCGATGCCACCAAACAACGCATCAAGGCCGCCGGGATCGAAACCTTCGACCACGCCAACGACGATCCCGGCCACCGCTTCTATTTCCGCGACGGCGACGACATCGAATTTGAAGTGGTCAGCTACGCCTAACCATATGGGCGCTTACGGGGCACGAGATTTTCGGGTTTGCCGGGCTTACTTGGTTTTCTGCGGCGCTAGCACGGTTGATAGCTCTGATCGTTTTGCAGCGACGGCACCATCCGTCGCACTTCCTCGACCCGATCCAGATCGATCTCGGCGGTGACAAAGCCGGGTTCGGTCCCGCCATCGGCCAAAACAGTGCCCCACGGATCAATGATCAGCGAATGACCAAAGGTTTGCCGATTACCCGGATGGTCACCGCACTGCGCGGCGGCAATGACAAAACAGCCATTTTCAATCGAGCGCGCCTTTAACAAGGTATGCCAGTGCGCCTGCCCGGTTGTCCGGGTAAAGGCCGCCGGGATGCTGAGCATCGTCGCACCAGCCTTGGCATAATCGCGAAACAGATGCCCAAACCGCACGTCATAGCAAATCGACACCCCGATCTTGCCAAACTCGGTCTCGGCGATCTTGGCGGCATTTCCGGGCCGGAATGTTTTGCTTTCGCGGTAGCTTTCCCCATTGGCCAGATCGACATCAAACATATGGATTTTATCATATGACGTGATCACCTGCCCCTCAGGCCCAATCACAAAACACCGATTGGCCACCCGGTCTTCATCCCGTTCCTCGCCGCTGACCTTCACATGCAACGACCCCACAATCAGGGTCGATTGCAGCTCGGCGGCCAAATCGCGGAAAAAGCTCAATGCCGGATGGTCATTTTCGGCAAAGGCGGCGGCACGCACCTTTTCCCCGCCAAATGACATCATCGACACGTTTTCGGGAAATGCGATCAACCGCGCCCCTGCCGCATGCGCATCACGGGCATAGGCCGCTGCGCGCGCAAGATTGTCGGACATATCATCACAGGAATTCACCTGAACACAGGCCGCCATGAAACGGGTCATCACGCAGTCTCCTTTTTATCATTTCCCGATGATGATGATGAAGATGTCAGCGCGATGCGGCAACAGTCATTTGCCAAAACTCATACAAATACAAATCAACGGTCCCGCGTGCGGATGACCACGTTCTGAACCGCTGCAACGACTTTTCACCAAAAACAAATAATCTCGATCATTATTCACAATTTATGATCAATCAGGGCTGGGGCAAATTTCGACTTTCGCGATATCAAATTAGTGTATACAGTATTCCACATACCCAAGAAGGATCGAAGATGGAACCTCTTTCCGGCCGTAAAAGTCTGACTGACGAAGTGCATGACCGTTTGGTCGACGCACTTTGTTCCGGTGCACTCCCTCCCGGAACACCCTTGCGTCAGGAAGCCTTGGCTGAGGAACTCAATGTCTCGCGGCAACCGGTGTTGCAAGCTCTAGGGTTGCTGCGGCGTGATGGACTGGTCGAACCGATGGGACGGCGCGGATATCGTGTTGCCCCGGTGGATGCCGATTTGGTCCGACACGTATATGACCTGCGAGAAGCGTTTGACGGGCTTGCGGCCCGTTTAGCCGCACATTCCTTGGCATCGGACCGGAAGTCGGGTCTGCGGGCTGCCATCGAACAGGGACACCACGCTCTGGGCAGCGGCGACACCGCAGAACTTGTTGCAGCCGACGTCGCATTCCATCAAACGATCTATCGCCTGTCGGGCAATCCCCTGTTGCCCGAAGCATCGGCCGCTGTGTGGCTGCAAATCCGGCGCGTGATGCATGCCGAACTCCAGAACGGATCGTCCCGAGATCCCATCTGGATTGAACATGAAACCATCGCCGACGCAATCTGTGCCGGCGATGGTCATCTTGCGCAAAAACTGGCGATTGAGCATACCCAAAATGCCAAAAAACGCCTGATTTCCAACATGCGCGATAGCGACAACACCCCAAACTAACCATCCCCTCGCGCCCCAATCCACCGCGCCATAAAAACAAAATGCGTGGTGGGACCAATAGGCAGCACCTCTTCGCCACCTTAGCCGTCCTTAGCAAACGCCGGCCAAATAGCACGTACCTGAACAAATCAGGGGGCGTTGGCAGCTCGTTTTGAAATCAGCACTGTTGTTTTACCGGACCAATTTTGACGCGACGCAGAGGCCTGTTGATGATGGTCACGGACAACTCGCCCCCAAAACGCAAAAACCCCGGCCAAAAGCCGGGGTTTTTATCATCATACAATTGCCTAAGCGATTGGATTAGGCCGAAAGTTTGGCGTCCAGACTGTTGGCAGCTTCAAGCGCCATCAGTTCGTCGCAGCCGCCGATATGTTCGTCATTGATGAAGATTTGCGGCACGGTATGTTTTCCGTTGGCACGGTCCATCATTTCCTTTTTGCGCTTTGGCTCCATCATCACGTCGATCAACTGGTACTTCGCACCTTTTTCTTCGAGCAGCTTGCGCGCACGCTTGCAATAGGGGCACCATTCGGTGGCGTAAACTTCAACTTTTGCCATATGGCATTCTCCTTATATTTTCACCGGTCCCGGTTTTCATGACCCTGAGATATACGTTAAATCAGAGAATGCAACATCTGGGATGGCGTAAAATCCGTTGTGAATGGCCGCCTTGTAACAGAAAATTTGTGCCGCGTCATCGCACCACACGCGCAACCGTGATCACAGATATGTGCGCAGCCCCGGCCCGCTTTAAAATTCGGGCACAGGCATTGGCCGTCGCCCCGGTGGTCAGCACATCATCAATCAGCACGATATGCGCCCCGGCCAAACCAAGACGCTGCGCACGGGCTTCATCGACGTTAAACGCCCCACCCACTTCGCGTTTGCGCGACGATGGCCCCAACCCGCCTAGGCTTCGAGTATAGCGCGCACGGCGCAGCACCACCCCGTCCCAGGCAATGCCGGTGTGGCGCGACAGCTTTTGCGCCAACAGTCCCGACTGGTTATAGCGGCGCGTCCATAATCGACGACGATGCAATGGCACGGGCAAAATCAAATCGGCCCCATCCCAAATGTCATGCCCGGCCTGAAACATCCAACGAGCCAAAAGCGGGGTTAAGTCCGTGCGATCCGCATGTTTGAAGCGCAAAAGATAATCGCGACTGTGATCATCATAGACAAGGGCAGCGCGCGCACGGTCAAAGGCAGGCGGCTTTTGATGGCACGGCCCGCACAGGGTTTCATCGTTGCCATCCCACCGCGTGTCAGCGGCATCAAGTTCAAACGGATATCCACAACAAGCACAATGGGGGGCAGTGATAAACCGCAAACCCGCCCAGCAGGTCGCACAGACCGCGTGGGTGGTGTCGGTCACATCCCCACAGCCCCCGCAACGCGGCGGTAAAATCGCATCAATCCCGACCCGCAATGCGGACCGCAAAAATGCCATTGCCAATATGGATTTCCCCCACGTGACGCCACACCCAAAACACGACAAACAGCCTATCATATACACGCATAAGGACAGCGGAAATTTCGGGGCAAGCTTGAATGCGATGAAGGTTGATTGCGCAATTGGCCCTGAGGTTCTATCTAAGTACAAATTCTTGTAACCCGATAAATGCCGGAGCTTCCCGCCCCATGGCCGATCCGATCACTGTCTTTGATCGACATATTTTAAAACTGCGTCGCGACCGTGCTGCCACCCGTGCGCAAGAGTTCAATTTCCTGTTTGCGGAAACCGCAGATCGGCTGGCAGACAGGCTGGAAGATACCACGCGAAACTTCCCGCATGCGGTTGATCTTGGCTGTCATAGTGGCGAATTGGGTGAGATCCTTGCGACCAGCAAGCGGATCGAGACCCTGCATCAGGCCGATATATCGCAGCGCTATGCCCATGCGGCGCGCGCCCAAAATGGCCGATCCAGCCTTGTGGCGGATGAAGAATTCCTGCCCTTTGCCGAAGGATCGCTTGATCTGATCTTATCGAACTTAAGCCTGCATTGGGTGAATGACCTGCCGGGTATGTTGCTTCAGGCGCGGCGCGCTTTGAAACCAGACGGGCTATTTTTGGCCTGTATGTTGGGCGGGGAAACCTTAAAGAACCTGCGCGAAGCACTGATGACGGCCGAGGCCGAAGAAGAAGGCGGTGTGTCCCCGCGTGTTTCGCCCTTTGTCGATATCAAGGATGCCGGGGCACTTTTACAACGCAGCGGATTTGCCCTGCCGGTGGTGGATGCCGATGACATCACGATTGATTATCCCGATGCATTAAAACTGATGCGCGATCTGTCGGGGATGGGCGAAAGCAACCTGATTGCCAAACGTTCCAAGAAATTCACCAAACGCAGCACCCTGGCCCGTGCCGCAGCGCTTTATCATGAGCGCCACGGCCGGGAAGATGGGCGTGTGCATGCCAAGTTTCAGGTGATCTATCTGACTGGCTGGGCGCCTGATGAAAGCCAGCCCAAGCCGCTGCGTCGTGGCAGTGGGCAAGTCAGTTTGGTTGATTTCCTCGGTGATGTGCCAGACAAGCCAACGCCGGAAGAAAACAACTAAAGCCACTTTAAACTTATGCCGCACGCACGGCGTCGACAAATTTACTGACCTCAGTGCGCAATGTATCTGCGGAACGAGACAGTTCGCGGGCACTGGTTAAAACGTCACCAGCCGCCTCGCCGCCTTCGCGGGCGGCCTCGCTGACTTGGGTGATCGCCGAATTCACCTCGCCGGTACCTTCGGAGGCTTGGCTGACATTGCGCGCAATTTCACTCGTCGCGGCATTTTGTTGCTCTACCGCGGCAGAAATGCTGGTTGAGGTATCACGTACTTCGGTAATCACCGCCGAAATGCCATCAATGGCATCCGCGGTTGACTGGGTCACGGTTTGTACTTCGACGATGTGAGTGGTGATGTCTTCGGTTGCCTTGGCGGTTTGGGTGGCAAGGTTTTTCACCTCGCTCGCGACCACCGCAAAGCCCTTGCCTGCGTCACCCGCACGGGCCGCTTCGATTGTGGCGTTCAACGCCAACAGATTGGTTTGCGATGCGATGTCCTGAATAAGGGTCACGACTTCGCCAATTTTCTGAACGGACGCCACCATCTGTTCGGCTGTCAGGCGGGTTTTGCCCGCATTTTCATTCGCTGCCCCGGTAATATTTGCGGCATTCTGCATCTGGCTGCCAATTTCACCGATCGAAGACGCCAATTCTTCACAGGCGGCAGCAACGGTTTCGACATTCGTTGACGCCTGATGGGAGGCCGATGCCACTGCTGCGGCCTGTGAATTTGCTTCTTCGAGGATAGAAGTCAATGTTTCAGCGGCTGTTTCAAGCTCAACCGCAGCGGATGCAACGACCGAGACGACGCCGCCAACCGTAACTTCAAAATCGTCGGCCAATTTATTGAGCTGCTTAATACGGCGTTCTTCGGCAAGACGTTCTTTTTCCTCGGCTTCTTCTTCAAGCTGGCGGGTACGCTGCATATTTTTCTGGAAGACTTCGATGGTTGTCGCGATGTCACCAATCTCGTCGCGTCGACCAACACCGTAGAGCTTAGTATCGATATTTCCGGCTGCAAGCTTTTGCAAAACGTCGACGATACGGCTAATTGGCGTGATAATGCCCGCGCGCGAGATATAAAAACCAAGAGCAAAGCCAAGCAAAATCGCCACACCAGAGAACACAAACATACCGGTGCGGGTGGTTTCAAACAGATCCGAAGACGCCGCCCCCAAGGACTTCATTCGGTTTTCGGCAAGCAACAGATAATCGCGGATCGTATCATTGAGTTTTCGGGCGTTTTCGCGATTAGAACGCGCCGCTGCGACAAGTTGTTCGCGCAGTTGGGCAACATTTTCGCCCGTGCTTTGGGCGGCAAGTTCAAGCGTTTGGGAAACCTCATCACGGTAAATTTCGTAGTTTACCAAAACTTGTTCGAGCTCTTCTTTGCGTTTGGGCCCGGCTGTTTTATTGAGGTTTTCGATGGTTTCGAGAAAGACGGTCTGTTCTCTTTGAATTGATTCCCGCATTTGCGCGATTGTATCGGGCTCGGGATCGGCCGCAATTCGGAATTCTGCGCGGTTCAACGACGTAACGACACGGAGCAGTCGACTGCCATCTGCGGCTTCTTCGCCTGCGATGCGGGTATTTTCGGATGATGAATATAATCGATCAAGCCCCCATATCCCGACACCTGTATTCACACACAGAAACAGCGACGAAAGTGCGATGACAATCAAGACTTTTGCCGAGATGCTAATTTGACCGAGATTCATAAAACTCTCCAATGACAATGCAGCTTTGAGATGCAGAAGGCATTGGGTCTAGGAAATGAACAAACCTGCCGCCCACCTTCACATGACGTTTGTTTTCTTATATTTACGCCGATACCCTCGTTTTTCCGCCATATTCAAAATACGTGAATCGCCTGAACCACGCTTCTTTTAGGTTATAATTTCAAATAATATTTCAACCCTAAATACGTTCTTTTTTATCTGGTGCGTTCGCGTCCGAGCACAGCCTCGCTGTTTTTTTCGCCGTATTGATCGCTGCGTTCTGACACTATGGCGCGGATTTTGGTGGCCTTTTCGAAATGATCGAGCTTATGGTTTTTGATCCACCATGTGGCGGCCTCCATCAACAGATCTGGATCATCGTTGCGGTTGGCAAAAAACGCATAAAATGACAGGCCGACACCGTCGCCTTTTTGCGCGATTTTCGCATCACAGGTATCGATGATTTTTTGGCGGAGGCTGTCGCGCATGATGGGTCCTTTGTGTGTCATTGGCGTATCTTGTCGGTGTCTGGTGTATCAAGGCTTGATGTATGACGTGATTGCCGTGACATTGGCAGTATCGTGACCCAACACAGATGACAGTTTCTGTCAGGACAGATTCCCGAAAGGCTTCCCATGCACCTGCCCACACCGCTGATCCACGGCAAATTGATTAAGCGATACAAACGATTTTTGGCCGATATCGAGCTTGATGACGGGGAAGTTGTGACCGCCCACTGTGCCAATCCCGGCGGGATGATCGGACTTAAGGAACCGGGTATTGATGTTTGGCTGTCAACGTCAGACAACCCGAAACGCAAATTGAAATATAGCTGGGAAATTTGCCAGATCGGCGATGCGTGGATCGGGATCAATACCGCACATCCCAATGCGATTGTCGAAGAAGCCATTTTGGCTGGCAAGATTACGGAACTTACCGGCTATCAGGACTTAAAACGCGAAGTGAAATACGGCAAAAATTCCCGTATTGATATTTTGCTGTCCGATCCGAAAAAGGGTCTTTGCTATGTGGAAGTTAAAAACGTCCACTTAAAGCGCGATGAAGATGTGCCGGGACTGGCCGAATTCCCCGATGCAGTCACCGCACGCGGAGCAAAGCATTTAGATGAAATGGCCGATATGGTCGCCGACGGGCACCGGGCGGTGATGTTTTATCTGATCCAGCGCACCGATTGCGGCCAATTCACCCTTTCGACCGACATTGACCCACATTACGGCGAACGGTTTAAAGCCGCGCGGTCAAACGGGGTTGAGGCCATTGCCTATGATTGTTCGATTGATACCAACGCGGTCACCGTCCGCAATCCCTTGCCGATTGTGGGATTGTAAGGCTGTAAATTTGCAAGCCTCATGACGGCGCAGGTTACGGGCCCTGCGTCGCCTTGGCCTTTATTTTTTCCAAAGAGGCGATCAGATCGCTAAACCGGTCGCCTTGTATTTTGACATGGGCGAGCAACGATTCGCGCGCAGCGGGCGCGTCGCCGGCAAGGATTTTTTCAATGATCTGCTTATGCTCGTCAAAGGATGCCTTCATGCGGTTATGGACCCGCAACTGAAGCCGACGATAAGGGCGAAGGCGCCGGTGAAGGAACGCGCATTGCTCGCTGAGAAAGCTGTTTTGGCTGGCGGCATAGATGACGTGGTGGAAGGCCTCGTTTTCATAATAATAGGCGTCGGTATCCTCGTTCGCCGCGGCTTCTTGGCAGCGAAGATGGGCGTTTAGCAGCTGGGTTTTATCCTCTGGCGTGTGACGTCGGGCGGCGGATGCACCAGCCATGCCTTCAAGCTCGGCCATGACTTCAAACATTTCAAAGACATATTTGGGGCCATGATCAGCGACAAGCGCCCCCCGGCGGGGCCGAAATTCGATCAAGCCGATGGCGCTTAGTTGCATCAGAGCTTCTCGGATGGGGGTGCGCGAGACACCAAACCGTTCCGCCAACTGCGTTTCATCTAGTCGCGCACCAGGGGCGAAATCGCCGGTCAGAATCCCGTTTTCAATATCGTCCCGAAGCTTGTGAAAAGTGCTTCCCATTCCCCCACTCTTTCGCATACGAATTATAAATTATTGTATACAACATGTTTGACTCTGCACACAGCAGCGGCAAACCTTGCGACCATCATCCTATAGTTGATTTAATCGGGAGGAAATGATGAAGAAAAAAATAGCAATACCGGCACTGCTTGCGATGGGCACCATCGCAACAGGTGCGGCAACCAACGCGCAGGCCCGCGTCACCAATTTCGAAGTGACGTCAAAGACCACTGCGTTTGAAGGAATGCCATTCCCCAAAGTCGGTACCTATGATCGCATTGATGCCATCGCGACCTTTGCCGTTGACCCGAATTCACCGCGTGTGGCCGACATTGTCGATATCGACAAAATCCCGGTCAACGAAAACGGCGAGGTTGTTTTTTCAAGCGAAGTGTCGATCCTTCAGCCAACAGATCCCAACACTAAATCCGGGTTGCTGTTCTATGAAGTTCTGAACCGCGGGCGCAATCTGAGCTTAACGCTTTTGAACCGGTCGAATTCGGCAGATATCCCCGAACAAGCCGGGGATGCTGGCGATGGTTTCCTGATGCTGCGCGGCGACACGGTTGTGTGGTCCGGCTGGCAAGCGGGCCTTCCGGACGATGC
Source organism: Thalassospira lucentensis (assembly GCF_011806425.1). GTDB lineage: Bacteria > Pseudomonadota > Alphaproteobacteria > Rhodospirillales > Thalassospiraceae > Thalassospira > Thalassospira lucentensis_B. The sequence continues at coordinate 75,848 of NZ_JAATOV010000004.1, forward strand.
CATTAACATCGAGCTTCCTGTTTTGTCAGACATTACCGGTCCATCACGCGAACAGTTCATTTTTGACAAAGACGGCACGACCGGCAAAGGCAAGCTGAGCTATCCGGCGGCGACCCTTGACGTCACACAGGCAACATTGACCGTCCGCCAAAATGAAGGCGCCCCACGCCAGACCCCGGCGGGACTTTCGTTTAAATATATCAGTCCAACTGAAATTGAAATTACCCGCCCAGACGGCATGGATGCCGGTGCGATCTATGACTTTGTTTACCCGGCGAAAAACCCAGTTCCGCAGGGCCTTGGCTTTGTTGCGACCAGCGATACGGTTTCGTTCCTGCGCGGTAATCCGGGCCATGATGTTCAAAGCCCGCTTTCTGGCATTGACCACACATTGGGTCTTGGCATTTCGCAATCGGGCCGTTTCCTGCGCGATTTGATTTATCAGGGATTTAATGCGGATGACACCGGCGCGCAGGTTTTTGACGGGGCGATGGCGCATATTGCCGGGTCGCGCAAAACCTTTAGCAATTATCGATTTGCCAAGGCGGGCCGGTATTCACGCCAGCACGAAGATCATGACTATCCGGGCGATCAGTTTCCGTTCAGTTATGCCGACACCACGGACCCACTGACCGGACAGAGCGGATCGATCCTTTCGGCGTGTGAAGAAACAGATACGTGCCCGAAAATCATGCATACCGATACGTCGACTGAATTCTGGCAGGCACGTGCGGCATTGGTTGCGACCTCCCCGGCCGGGGAGCCGTTGAAGATGCCGGAAAGTGTCCGGCTGTATTTCATTGAAGGTGCGCCGCATTTCAATGGCTGGACGGCGGAATCGAAAATGAACCCGATGTGCCAGTATCCAACAAACCCGCTGAGTTCTGCGCCGATCATGCGGTCTTTGTATTCGGATATGGCCGACTGGATCAGCACGGGTGAAATACCGCCAGAAAGTCGCTATCCGAGTGTTAGCAATGGGACATTGACGCCACTGGCCGATTTCAAGATGCCGAAATTTGGCGATATGGCCCCTGTGCCGTCTTATAATCAGTTGCAAGTGATGGATTATGCCACCAATCCGCCCAAACGCGGTGCGATGTATCCGGCATATGTTCCGACAGTTGATGCCAATGGCAATCCAACCGGCGGCGTTGCGTTGCCTTACGTCGCGGCGCCGTTGGGCACCTATGCGGGATGGAACCTGCGCAGCGAAGGTTATGCACCGGGTGAATTGTGCAGCCTGAACGGCCTTTTCGTACCGTTTGAAAACAATGCATCGGGCGATGGCCGCAAAAGCCTTAGCCAGCATTATCAAAGCCAGGCCGATTATCTGGATGCGGTGCGTGCGGCGTCAGAAAACCTGGTTAAAGACGGCTATATGCTGTCGGGTGACATCGGCTATGTGATGGACAAGGCAGAGGCCAACAGCAGCGTTTTGGCAAACTGATTGTTTGTGACACACACCACGTTGCGTGATCCTGTGTAATATCGACACAAGATCAAGATGACTTAATCCAGATGACTAAGCCCGCCCTTGTGGCGGGCTTTTTCGTGCCCGAAAGCATGGTGCTGCGGGCATCCTGTGATTGTTGTTTTTTAAAGCACAAAGCGGCGCGCATATCAGCCAAACCTTGCCAATCAGGACATCTGGCTTTATGTCATTGTGCACCAAATTCGTTAAATACATTGATAGATACATAGCCGAGCTTAAGGAGATTTCGGGTGGCGAACGGAAAAGTTAAACTTCACGGCCCCGAAGCATTTGAAGGCATGCGCGCCGCCGGTCGGCTGGCAGCAGAAGTGCTTGATATGATTACCCCGCATGTTGTGCCGGGGGTGACCACGGGTGAACTTGATCGCCTGTGTGATGAATATATCCGCGATCACAATTCCATTTCGGCTTGCCTGAATTATCGTGGCTTCCCGAAATCGATTTGCACATCGATCAACCATGTTGTTTGCCACGGTATTCCCGGCGACAAAAAACTTCAGAATGGCGACATCATGAATATTGATGTCACGGTCATTTTGGATGGTTGGTATGGCGATACGTCGCGCATGTATATCGCCGGTACACCCAAAGTCATGGCACAGCGCCTTGTTGATGTGACCTATGAAGCGCTTTGGCGTGGGATCAATGTGGTCAAACCGGGTGCGACCCTTGGCGATATTGGCCATGCGATCCAATCCTATGCCGAGGGTGAGCGGTTCTCGGTCGTGCGTGATTTCTGTGGTCACGGGCTTGGTCAGGTGTTCCATGATGCGCCGAATGTCTTGCATTACGGCAAGCCGGGCGAAGGCCTTGTTTTGGAACCGGGCATGATCTTTACGATTGAACCGATGATCAATCAGGGCACTTATGCGTGTAAAATTTTGCCAGATGGCTGGACAGCGGTGACGCGAGACCGCAAACTGTCGGCACAGTTTGAGCATTCGCTTGGCGTGACCGAAGACGGGTTTGAAATCTTTACCCAGTCGCCAGCGGGCCTTGATAAACCGCCCTATAACGTTGGCAAGGCTGCCGAGTAACGGGCAAACCGGGGGAAGCAGATTTGAGCGACACACAAAATCGCAAACCTGCATCTTCCCCCGGATCATCGGCCCCGACCACGCCGAGCTTAGAAATTGATGATGGCACGCGGGTCTTTTTCGATCCGGCCCGCGACATCGCCCCATCACCGCAAAGCCCCGCATCTGTGTCACCGACGTCAACAGCGCAAAGTGCGCACATCGACGATGGGGCGACGCCAGATGCGTCAGGCACGCCCCCCAAAGACGCCGAAGCCCCCCAAAAGTCAGCCGGTGCAGGCAAATCCCCCAAACCGCATTATCACGGCCACCGCCAACGGCTGCGCGAGCGCTTTATCAAAGGCGGCGCAACGGCCTTGGCCGATTATGAATTGCTGGAACTGATGTTGTGCATGGCGATGCCGCGCGGCGATGTCAAACCACTGGCGAAATCGTTGGTTACCCAATTTGGCAGTTTTGCCAATGTTCTGGCCGCCCGCCCCGAAGATTTGCACAAGGCCAAGGGACTTGGCGAAGCCGGGATTGCCGCGATCAAAATCGCAGAGGCAAGTGCGCAACATTTATCGCGCGAACGGGCGATGGAATTGCCGGTCATTGCCAGTTGGGAACAGCTGATTGATTATTGCCGGGTGCGGATCGGGCATCTGAAAAACGAAGAACTGCATTTGCTGTTTTTGGACCGCAAAAACCGCCTGATAGCCGATGAATGCCATCAACGCGGCACCGTCGATCACACGCCGGTTTATCCACGCGAAGTCATCAAACGCGCGCTTGAGCTGCATGCGTCGGCCATCATATTGGTCCATAACCATCCAAGTGGGGACGCCACCCCATCGCGCGGAGACATCGACATGACACGCAAAATCGTTGAGGCCGCCAAGGCGATGGAAATTGCCGTACATGATCACATCATCATCAGCCAGGCGGGATATAATTCGTTCAAAACCCTTGGCTTGATATAGCGCCCAGCCCTAACCGCCGCCAAAACCGCTACCAACCAGAAAGAACACCATGGCCCATATTGGTTTGATCACGGTTGTCGTGCGCAATTACGACGACGCCATTGCGTTTTATACCGACAAAGTCGGGTTTGACCTGATTGAAGATACCGATCTTGGTGATGGCAAACGCTGGGTGATTGTGGGGCCAAAAGGCGCAACTGAAACCCGCATTCTGTTAGCACAGGCACGCGGCGAACGCCAAACATGCGTCATTGGCGATCAAACCGGTGGACGGGTGGGCTTTTTCCTTAATTCCGATGATTTTGCCCGCGATCATGAGCGCATGACAAAAGCCGGTGTTCATTTTCTTGAAGCCCCCCGAAATGAGCCCTATGGCACGGTGGCGGTATTTGAGGACCTGTATGGCAACAAATGGGATTTGATTGAGCTTAAATCCTGATCAGAGCACCTGACGCCAGCCACGTAGATCGTTGATCATAAAAGTCGATGAATGCGATTGCGGGGGCACCTCGTGGAGCAGGATCGATTCGCATATCCAAATGAACCGTGCTGCTTAAATGTGAACTGCTTCGCAGCCAAAAACACAACTTTTCCGCGTCACAGAGCATATATTAGCAATTAAATTCGCGAACAGCCCGCCAATTTTCCATCCCAACTTACAAGCGTATATTCATCGGCGAATTATTGTTTTTACGCATGATTCCACTATTGCGACCCAAATATCGCGCACAACTCCACCGATTATTTCACTACGATGAAATCAAGACTTGCAGTTGACGCATAGCAGCCTCAGTATTTTTGCGTACGTACTTTCAGGGAGTGCGTCACAACAAATCAAAATTGCTGAGGGAGACATTTCACATGTCACAAAACGCGATGACCGCAAAGGGTCTCGTGAGCGGACTGATAAAGTCGTCACGGGCCTTTGTGCTGGGGACCGCCTTGATTGCCGGGTCGATGACCATGCTGTCCTCCACCCACGCGCAAGCTGAAAAGATTCTGCGGGTTGGGAATGATGGTGAACCACAATCCATGGACCCACATTTCATCTCGACCGTTCAGACCAGCCGTCTTTCCGATGATATGTCGTTGGGTCTTTTGACCTATGGCCCCGATGGGCAGCCGGTTCCCGGTGCGGCAGAAAGCTGGACCGTTTCAGACGACGGGATGACATATACCTTTAAAATCCGGGATCATAACTGGTCAGACGGAACCCCGGTCACCGCACAGGACTTCATCGCAGGCTGGCAACGCCTTCTTGATCCGGCACTGGGCGCGGAATATGCGTCGCTTTTGTACATCATTGAAGGTGCCGAGGACGTCAATACCGGCAAAGACGGCGCGAAACTCGCAGCGACGGCCATTGACGACCATACCCTTAAGGTCAAGCTGACCGCACCGGCCCCCTATTTCCTCGCTCAGCTTACCCACCAGACGGCCTTTGCAATCCCGCGTCACGTGGTTGAAAAATATGGCAAGGACTGGGTAAAGCCGGAAAACATCGTCGTAAACGGTCCTTACAAACTGGTTGAGTGGATTCCGAACGTTCATACCAAACTGGTCAAAAACGAAGAATTCTACGACGCCAAGAACGTTCCGATCGACGAAGTGATTTACTACACCTACGAAGATCGCACCGCGATGCAGAACCGTTTCCGCGCCGACGAACTTGACGTCGCGCGTGACATTGCATCCGAACAAATTTCCTGGTTGCGTGACAATCTAAGCGACAGCCTGCGCATCGCCCCCTATGCGGGCATTTATTATTACGCGATCCGAACCGACAAAGAAAAATTCGCTGATCCGCGCGTGCGCAAGGCGCTTTCGCTTGCCATCAACCGCGAAGCCATCACCGATGCGGTTCTGAAAACCGGTGAACTTCCGGCATATTCCTTCGTGCCGCCGGGAACAGGCAACTATACCGAACCGGCCTATGTTTCATGGAAGGACCTGCCCTATGGCGAGAAGGTCGCAGAAGCCAAGAAACTGATGGCAGAAGCGGGCTATGGGCCGGACAACCCGTTGAAATTCACCCTGCGTTACAACACGTCGGAGAACCACAAACGCATCGCGATTGCCGCACAAAATATGTGGAAACAGATCGGTGTCGAAGCCGACCTGTTTAACACCGAAGGCAAAATCCACTATGCCGACCTGAAAGTTGGTGATTTCGAAGTCGCCCGCGCAGGATGGATCGCCGATTACAACGATGCGCAGAACTTCCTGTTCCTTGGTGAAGAACGCACAGGTCCGCTGAACTATGCCGCGTTCGGCAACCCGCGTTATAACGAACTTATGATGGAGGCCGAAAACGAAGGCGACCTGAAAAAGCGCGCGGAACTGATGCATCAGGCCGAAGCCATCATGATGGAAGCGCAGCCCTACATCCCGATTTACTACTATGTCTCGAAACAGCTTGTATCGCCAAAGGTCAAAGGCTGGATCGATAATGCCCCGGATCGTCACCTGACCCGCTGGCTCGACATCGCCGAGTAAATTTCGCCTTGGTATCGCAGGCTTTGAAGGCGTCATCCCGCCCAAGGCCTGCGATCACCCCGACGGGGATGAGAAAAAAACATGTTATCATACGCCATTCGGCGCCTGCTGATCGCGATCCCGACGCTGTTCATCGTGATCACGGTGGCCTTTTTCATGATGCGTATTGCACCGGGCGGTCCATTCGATCAGGAACGTGCACTGCCACCCGAAATCGAAAAGAATATCAAGGCCGCCTATGACCTTGATAAACCGCTGATCGCGCAATACGGCATTTATATCGGCAAGCTTTTGCAGGGTGACTTTGGCCCATCAATCAAGATCCGTGACTTTTCCGTTGCTGAACTGATCATGGCGGGCGCACCAGCATCCATGCAGCTTGGTTTAAGTGCAATTGCCCTGGCCCTTGTGTTTGGCATCGGGTTTGGCACCTATGCCGCCCTTCGACAAAACAGTGCGGTTGATTTTGCCGTGATGGGGATTGCCATGATCGGCATTGCCATCCCGAACTTTGTCATGGCGCCGTTACTGTCGCTTGTTTTTGGACTGTATCTTGCGATCCTGCCGACCGCAGGATGGGGAGACGGCGAAATCCAGTACAAGATTTTGCCGATCATTGCCCTTGCCCTGCCCCAGATTGCCTATATCGCGCGCCTGACGCGCGGATCGATGGTCGAAGTGTTGCATTCCAATTATATCCGCACGGCACGTGCCAAGGGACTGCGCGAAAAGTTGGTAGTGAACCGTCATGCGATCAAGGGCGCACTTTTGCCGGTGATTTCCTATCTCGGCCCGGCAACGGCCGCCGTCATGACCGGATCGGTTGTGATTGAAAGCATCTTTGGCGTGCCCGGTATTGGCACCTATTTCATCAAGGCCGCATTGAACCGCGACTACCCGCTGGTGATGGGGGTGGTGATTGTCTATGCGGTGATGATCATCTTGCTGAATTTCCTGGTCGACATGGTTTACGGCCTTCTTGATCCCAAACTGAAGTCACCCTGATGATGAATAAATCCGAAAAGACAGCCCTGCTGCAATCTGCAAGTGCGGCCAAGGAAATCGAAGGGCGCAGCCTGTGGCGTGATGCCCGTATCCGCCTGTTTCGTAACAAGGCCGCCGTGGGATCCATGATTATTCTGGGGATTATCACCCTGCTTGCGATCATCGCCCCGCTTTTGAGCCCATATGCCTATGACCAGATCGACTGGGGATACATTCAGGAAGGCCCGAACTGGGAAAACGGCCACATTTTTGGCACCGATGGCAATGGACGCGACCTGTTTATCCGCGTGCTGTATGGAGCGCGCGTGTCATTGGCCGTCGGGCTTTTGGCAACGGCCGTCTCGCTGATCATTGGCGTGACATATGGGGCCATCGCCGGATATTTCGGCGGCAAGATCGACAGCATCATGATGCGGTTTGTCGATGTGCTTTATTCCCTGCCCTTCATGTTCTTTGTCATCATGTTGATGGTGGTGTTTGGTCGAAACATCTTTTTGATTTTTGTCGCCCTTGGTGCGGTTGAATGGTTGACCATGGCCCGCATTGTCCGGGGTCAGACACTTTCGCTGCGGCGGCGTGAATTTATCGAGGCCGCCCATGCCACGGGGGTTTCGAACTTCAAGATCATTTTCCGCCATGTCATCCCCAATGTTCTGGGGCCGGTGATTGTCTATATGACACTGACCATTCCCCAAGTGATCCTGACAGAAAGTTTCCTGTCTTTCCTTGGGCTTGGCGTGCAAGAGCCGCTGACCAGTTGGGGGGTTCTGATTTCCGAAGGCGCAAAAGTGATCGAAGCATCGACCTGGATGCTGATTTATCCGGCGGTGTTCCTTGCACTGACACTGTTCTGTTTCAACTTCATCGGCGATGGCCTGCGCGATGCGCTGGACCCGAAAGACAGATAGGACAGGAAGGAAACACATCATGACAACCAACCATATTCTGACTGTCGAAAACCTTTCTACGCGGTTTCAAACCCCGGATGGCGAAGTCGAGGCGGTCAATAACGTCAATTTCCACATTGATCCGGGCGAAACGCTTGGCGTTGTCGGGGAATCTGGATCGGGCAAAACCCAGATTTTCCTGTCCCTGATGGGGCTTTTGGCCAAGAACGGCACATCGACCGGGTCCGTTCGCTATAAGGATAAGGAAATCCTCAATCTGCGGCCCCGCGAATTGAACAAAATTCGCGGTGTCTCGATGTCGATGATCTTTCAGGATCCGATGACATCGCTGAACCCGTATTTGAAAATCTCCCGACAAATGACAGAGGTACTCGTCGAACATCGCGGGATGTCCGAGGCAGAAGCCTTAAAACGTGCCATTGCGATGCTTGACCGTGTCGGTATCCCCGGTGCGGCGCAACGCGTTCACATGTATCCCCATGAATTTTCCGGCGGCATGCGACAACGCGTGATGATTGCCATGGCGCTTTTGTGCGATCCGGAAGTTCTGATTGCCGATGAGCCGACCACAGCCCTTGATGTTACGGTGCAGGCACAGATCCTTGATCTGTTGCGCGATCTGCAAACAGACTTCAACACCGCAACGGTGATGATCACCCACGATCTGGGTGTGGTGGCGGGCCTGTGTGATCGGGTGATGGTGATGTATGGCGGGCGGGTTGTTGAAACCGGCACCGTGCGCGACATTTTTTATGACAGTCATCATCCCTATACCGAGGGCCTGTTGAAATCGATGCCGCGCATTGATCGCGCCAACGAAGACAACATGTTCGCCATTCCCGGCCAACCACCCAATCTTCAAAACCTGCCGACGGGCTGTGCCTATCAGGAACGCTGCGGCTATGTCATGGATCGATGCTGTCAGGAGCGCCCGTTGCTCAAAGATTTTGGGGATGGCCGGGCCAGCGCATGTTTCCGGGAGGACGGGCAATGACGGTCATGACGACAGCACCAGACAAACGCGACAACGCCCCGATCCTGTCCGTCCGTGATCTTAAGGTTCATTTTCCGATACCGGGCAAAGGCCTGTTCGCCAAGGACCGACCGCTTAAGGCCGTCGACGGGGTAGATTTTGACCTTTATCCCGGCGAGACACTTGGCGTGGTTGGGGAATCTGGTTGCGGGAAATCCACATTGGGTCGGGCGATTTTGCAATTGATTGCCCCATCGGGCGGACAGGTCGCATGGCTTGGCAAAAATATTGTCGGCATCCCACACCGCGATATGCAGCCCCTGCGCCGGGATTTGCAGATCATTTTTCAGGACCCGCTCGCCAGTCTTAATCCGCGCATGACGATCGGCGAAATCATTGCGGAACCGCTGGTCACCCACAAACCTGAACTGGGCAAGGACGAAATCAAGACGCGCGTAAAACGCATGATGGCGCGGGTGGGACTTTTGCCGCAAATGATAAACCGCTATCCGCATGAATTTTCCGGGGGACAATGCCAGCGTATCGGCATTGCACGCGCGATGATTCTGGAACCGAAATTGATTGTGTGTGACGAACCGGTTTCCGCCCTTGATGTGTCGATACAAGCGCAGATCGTCAATCTGTTACAGGAATTACAGCGTGAATTTGACCTGTCGCTGATTTTCATCAGCCATGATTTGTCGATTGTGCGCCATATCTGTCACCGCATTATGGTGCTGTATCTTGGCAATGTGATGGAGCTTGCGGACCGTGACAGCATCTATGCCAACCCCAAACACCCCTATACCAAGGCGCTGATTTCAGCCGTGCCAATTCCCGACCCGGAAATTGAACGCAATAAGGAACGCATTGTTCTGACCGGCGATTTGCCAAGTCCGCTGTCGCCGCCGTCAGGATGTGTGTTTCGAACCCGGTGCCCGTTCGCACAGGAAAAATGTGCAACGGACGTTCCGACAATTGACCGTGTTTCGGAAACTCAGGAAGTCGCCTGTCATTTTCACAACAGCATCTAAATAAGAAGCCTGTCACAATTGCACCCGAAAACTTACGGACCGTCCTTAGACGGTCCGTTTTCTTGTGTAAAACCAAGTGATCAATTCGCCGTTTTTAGAAAATCCGTATCAACGGATCAAAACGTGTAAACGAGGCCGAGGCCAGCACTGAGCACATAGTCATCATCAATGATCGGGCTGTCGGTATATTCGTCTGATAGATAGACGACACCGCCGGTACCGATGATGTTGAGGTTTTCGGTCAGCGGATAGGCGACGCTGAGATCAAGGTGGGGCAAGAAGGTCGCATCGGGGGCGTAATAAGCCCGGTCCGCGCGGACTTCGTTTCGGGCAACACCCGCACCATAATCCACCAGATTTTCGCTTTGCCATGTGACACCCGCACCCCATTTAAAGCGTGCGTGTCCCCATTGTACCGGAACGGAATAGGACAAATCGACTTCGTGACCGTCATGGGTATCGGTTACATCGGTCAGATATTTCCCAACCAATTCACCGCGCCATAGGCGTGTGGCAAAGCCCATCCCGATATCATACCCCATATCGGGATCTTCCATCCCGTTTAGGTACGCACTGTCATCCGGGTCAAAAGGTGCGCCACGCAGGCCACCGATAAAGGACACACTGGCGAAATCGTTTTTCCAAACTTTGATATCGACCTCATCGGTCCCGATATGCATGCGTTCCGCATCATAGGCAATCAGCGGAAGACCGTTCAAATCGGTACTGTCTGCACCGCGGTAAGGATTGCTTTCGACTTTGCCGATCGCGCCCAATTGCCAATTTCCGCCCAACCACGGATCTTTTTCACCAGTCCCCTGCCCGCGCTGGGTGTCAGTGTTCGCATTCTGTGCGTTTGCCGGGGCACTGAGCGTAATCGTTATGGCAAGCGCACATAACGCCAGCCCGACAGCAATCATGACATCGCCCAACCGACGTCGTACTTTTTTCAAAACCATTTATCTGCACACCTTTTGAGAACCATTACGTTATGTCGGCCAGACAGTACGCCGAGACACAATGTAATGGCGTCCGGTTCTATAACTTCGGACGGATGACACAAAAAACACCCGTCTGAGTGCACATTTTCACGTGCCCTATTATGAGGATGCAACAATCTATGGACGAGAAACGTGGTGAAAATTTGTGCTTAGCGTGAAATCAGGAAGGCTTCGATATCGACATCGTCGCACTGTTCGGGCTGAAGGAACTTTTTTCCATATTCAAGGTACGTGCCGCTGATCAGGAACAGTTCGAACAGGTCATTATCAATCTCGCCCTTATCACGCATATCGCCCAAGATCGCGATGCATTCAGACATACGCTTGGGGCGTTTATAGGGGCGGTCAACAGCGGTTAGGGCTTCGAAAATGTCGGCAATCACCATCACCTTTTCGAGAATACCCATTTCATCGCCGGTCATGCCATGCGGATAGCCAGACCCGTTCATTTTTTCATGATGGTTGCCCGCAATCGCCGGAATACGTTGCAGTTCATTGGGATAAGGCAATTGCGCCAGCATATCCTGTGTGACGACAACGTGGTCATTGATCACTTGGCGTTCTTCGGCCGTCAGGGTGCCGCGCGCGATCGACAGGTTATAAAGTTCGCCGCGGTTAAAGCCCTGATAGACCTGATCTTCGCGATCCATCAAAAGGTTTTCAGCCCCCGCTTCGCGCAAGGACGCCAAATCAGCATCACTTAACCGCTGGTTTTCCGCCCATGATAGCCCGACCGTGCGATCAAAATGGCGCACCCATGTTTGCCCGGCAATATCATGCAAGGCATCGATGGTTTCGCCGCCCAGTTCGGCATCGCCAATATTGGCGTCCGCCACCATGGCAAATTGGGTTTCAAGTTCCGTCACCCTTTTGTTGAAATCAGCATCGCAGGTATCGGCATCTTCGCCCGCGAGTTTGCGTTTAAGCATGTCGATTTCAGCATCACGGCGCAGGACTTCGAACCGGGTGCGGATTTCGTGAATACGGTTATGGATGGTTTCAAGCTTGGTCGATTTTTCGATGACATGATCAGGGGTGATGATCTTGCCGCAATCATGAAGCCAAGCGGCCAGATCCAGTTCATACCATTCCATATCGGTCAGATAGAAATTGGAAAACGGCCCGATTTTGTCATCCACCGCCGCCTGCGCCAGCATGCGGGCAATAACCGGCACCCGCGCGCAATGCCCCGCTGTATGGGGGGATTTGGCATCAATCGCGTTGCCCAACACCCGCACGAAACTTTCCATCAGATCGCGCTGAGACAGCAAAAGGCGCCGGTTTTCAATCGCCACTGCCGCCTGACTGGCCAGGGCATTTATGATCGGTTCAATCGCCGGATCAAAGGTGATGACATGGCCCGCGTCATCCCGGGCATTGATCAGTTGCAGCACACCAATCACACGTCCGGCACTGCTTTTAAGCGGGACGGTTAGAAACGATTTTGATCGATAGCCGGTTTCCGCATCAAAGGCGCGTGTGCCGGTAAAATCAAATCCGTCGGCGGAATACGCATCTTCGATGTTAATCGCCTTGCCACTCAGCGCGACATAGGTGGCGATATTGCGATGATTGGGATGCCCATCAGCATCATAAAGCGGAAGGGGTGGAAACGGTTTGTGCTGTTCGCGCCCGGAAACAAAGAAGGTATTGAGCGTATCGTTCATAAGGATACGAAACTGAAGTTCGGTTTCTTCTTTGTTGACGAGATAGAGCGACCCACCATCCGCATTGGTAAATTCGCGTGCGGCCATGAGGATTTTTTGGTTCAGCTCGGCGCGGCCTTGCGGGGCAGAAAGCGAGATCCCCAAATCAACAAGCTGTGCGAGGTGATTGGCGTCTGCATCGCGGTTTTTGGCCCCGTTAGGCCGGTGACCTTTTGCCCCATCGCCTTGGCGCGTCATTTATTTTCTGCCCACTCATACTCACGGATGATCAGAACGCCTTATACCGGCGCAATCTATTAGCATTCAGTATTCTATATAAGTTGCCCTAATTCGAACAGAAGACAATCTTTGAAGCGGTAAAAAAGGGATCATATCCCGGCTATAACCGTCTGCAGACTTGCCAATTGGGCCGGAATGGACTATCCGACCCGGTGAAAGCGTGCCGGGCTGATCATCGCGTTCTTCATCACGCGCCCCGATCATGATGATCATTCAGATCATTTTCTGGCACCCAACCAAATTGCCCGGAGGCGACCGCATGATCCCGCGTTATTCCCGTCCACAGATGACTGCTATCTGGGAACCGGCGAACAAATTCCGTATCTGGTTTGAAATCGAAGCCCACGCTGCTGACAAGCTGGCCGAGCTTGGTGTTATTCCAAAAGAGTCCGCCAAGCTGGTTTGGGAAAAAGGTGACAAACCTTATACCCAGGACCGTATTGATCGCATCGACGGTATCGAAGCAGAAGTCAAACATGACGTGATCGCGTTTTTGACCGAACTGTCTGAACAGGTCGGCGAAGAAGCCCGCTTTGTCCATCAGGGCATGACCAGCTCGGACGTGCTTGATACCTGCTTTAACGTTCAGTTGACCCAAGCAACCGATATCCTGCTTGAAGACATGGACAAGCTGTTGGCAGCGCTTAAAAAGCGCGCCTATGAAACCAAAGACGTGCCTTGCATGGGCCGTTCGCACGGCATCCACGCAGAGCCGGTCACCTTTGGGCTTAAGCTTGCAACGTTCTATGCCGAATTCAAACGTAACCGCGATCGTTTGGTTGCTGCGCGCGAAGAAATCGCCACCTGCGCGATTTCCGGTGCGGTTGGCACCTTTGCCAACATCGATCCGAGCGTTGAAGAACATGTCAGCGAGAAACTCGGCCTGAAACCAGAGCCGGTTTCAACCCAGGTTATCCCGCGTGACCGTCATGCGGCCTATTTCGCGACCCTTGGCGTGATTGCGTCCTCGATCGAGCATCTGGCAACCGAAATTCGCCACCTGCAGCGCACCGAAGTACGTGAAGTTGAAGAGTTCTTCTCTAAGGGGCAAAAGGGCTCCTCGGCGATGCCGCACAAACGTAACCCGGTTCTGACCGAAAACCTGACCGGTCTTGCCCGTCTGGTTCGTTCAATGGCCCTGCCGGCGATGGAAAACGTTGCGCTTTGGCATGAACGCGACATTTCGCACAGCTCGGTCGAGCGTAACATCGGTCCAGATGCGACCGTGACGCTTGATTTTGCTTTGATGCGTTTGGCCAATGTGGTTGAGAACCTTGTCATCTATCCGGAACGAATGGACGAGATCCTTAATCAGATGGGTGGTTTGGTCTTCTCGCAGCGTGTGCTGCTGACCCTGACCCAATATGGCGTATCGCGCGAAGATTCTTATCGTATCGTTCAGCGCAACGCGATGAAGGTCTGGAACCGTGAAGGCGATCTTTTGTCGCTTTTGAAAACCGACGAAGACGTGACCGGCAAAATCCCGATGGATAAGCTTGAAGCGCTGTTTGACCTTGGTTACCACACCAAGCATGTGGACACGATCTTTGCCCGCGTCTTTGCCGACTAAGGCAAGCCACGGACATTAAAACAAAGCCCCGGTTCGTTTTAAACGACCGGGGCTTTTTGTTGTGTTTTTGAATGATCAAACGACGTTGTCGCGACAGTCTTTGGGGCGGTTAACCGCCAATACGAAAGGCGCGAAGACGCGGCAAGATGCTTCCAAGATCAAGCGGATCACCTTGGCCAAAGCCCATATAGATCGCGCGGAAGATGTCAAACAACTCGTTATAGGTTTCAACCGCCTCAGGCCGCGGATTGATGATGCGCGGCTTGGGTGCCAGGCGTTGCTGTGCGGTTGCGATGTCAGCGATGGCACCACATGCGACGGATGCCATAATGCATGACCCCACCCCGGTTGGGGAGCTTTCAGGCACATGTACCGGACGGTTTAACACATCGGCATAAACCTGATTTAGAACGTCGTTCTTTTGCGGAATGCCACCGCCATTCACAACATGGCGAATTTTCATGCCGCATTGTTCCATCCGGTCATGGATGATGCGGGTGTGCATTGCCATGCCTTCGATGGCGGCGTGAAGTTCGTCTTCGGCCTCGTGGCCCAAATCCCACCCCAGCGTTATGCCGCCCAAATCAGGACGGACCAGAACGGTGCGGTCGCCATTATCCCAAGGCAGGCGCAAAAGACCGGTTTGACCGGGGCGATAGGCATCCAATCCTTGCATCAAGGTTGGCAAATCGCGGCCCGACCGTCTGGCGATGGCTTCGAACACGTCGCCGGTTGCCGACTGGCCGGCTTCGATGCCGGTTGTTTCGGGCGTGACACTGCCCGGTACAACGCCGCAAATGCCCGGTACCGGAACCACATCATCAGGTGCGATGGCAATAAAGCAGGTCGAGGTGCCAACCACATTGACCACATCGCCCTGCGTGCCGCCACTGCCCAGCGCATCCCAATGGGCATCAAACGCGCCAAACGGGATCGGGATGCCGGGTTTCAGGCCCAGTTTTTCTGCCCATTCTTCAGACAGATACCCGGCGACTTCCGGTGCCATGCCAAAGCGGCCTTCAAGCTTTTGATTGATGCCATCCAACAACGGATCAACGCGCGACAAGAAGTCCTGTGATGGGTAGCCGCCCCATTTGGGGTTCCACATCCATTTATGCCCCATCGCACAAATCGAGCGGGGAATATCCGCAATGGCCTTAACCCCCGACAGGGTCGCAGCCACCATGTCGCAATGTTCAAGAGCGGTCGCGACTTGATCACGTTTGTCCGGATTGTGGCGCAGGAAATGCAACAGCTTGGCATAGCCCCATTCATGGGAATATGTGCCGCCGCACCAGTCCAGCGCTTCGAGGCCTTCGCGGCGCGCCAATGCGGTGATTTCTTCGGCCTCGGCATGGGCAGAATGATCGGCCCAAAGATAATAATCAGCCAGTGGCTGTAAGTTTTTATCGACCACCACAACGCTTGATCCGGTGGTATCCGCCGCAAAGGCCGCGATGTCATGGCCATTAATGCCCGCCGCCTTGATCGCACCACGGGTCGCGCGGACAAGGGATGCCATATGATCGGCATGGGCTTGGCGCGCCATCAACGGATCGGCCGGGTTTCGATGCAGCGGATAGCCTTCTGAGACAGATGCAACGGTCGCACCGCTTTCGCAGTCCATCAGGGTGACGCGGACGCTCAGTGTGCCAAAATCGGCACCGGCAACATAGGTCATGGGGTTATCTCTCAGTTCTGTCCATAGGTCGCGTTTTCACCATGCTTGCGCAGGTAATGGCGATCCAGAAGTTCCTGTGAAATGGGCGATGCGGACGGTGAAATGGTCAAGGTATGCCAGGCCATTTTTGCGACTTCTTCAAGGATCATCGCGTTTAAAACGGCACTTTCAAGCGTATCGCCCCAAACAAAGGGACCATGCCCGGCAACCAAGGCAGCAGGAATTTCAAGCGGGTCACGCCCCGCAACCGATTCAACAATCACATCCCCGGTTGCCGCGACGTAGCGCGTTTTGATTTCTTCGGGGGTCAAATGGCGGGTGACAGGGATCGTGCCATGGAAATAATCGGCATGCGTCGTGCCGAGCGGAATGATCGGCTGGCAGGCCTGTGCCATGATGGTGGCATAGGTCGAATGGGTGTGGATAATGGCGCCAACGCCATCAAACGCACGGTAAAGTGCCAGATGCGTTTCAAGATCAGATGATGGACGATACAGGTTGGTTTGGCTGCGACCATCAAGGTCACACACCACCATATGATCGGCTGTCATATCGTCATAGGGCACACCGCTTGGCTTAATAGCAAGAAGACCACTTTCGCGATCAATGCCGCTGGCGTTGCCAAAGGTTGCCTTGACCAGTCCGTGTCGAACGGTTGCAAGGTTCGCGTTAAGCACATTCGCTTTCAGCGTATCAAGGTTCATGGTGGTCATCATCCGGTATCAGAGAAAGTCAAATTAATGGTGCGCCGACGCGCGGCGCACCATGTCAACGAAGCTTAACGCTTAGCTGTCCAACCTTTGTATTCGTCAAGGTTGTCAGCGGTGATCAGCATCGGTTCGATCAGGACGGTCGGTTCTTCTGGGCGTTCGCCCTGGTAGAATGCGTAACCCATATCAAGCGCACGGCCTGCCATGGTGTACGGGTCCTGTGAAGCAGATGCCTTAAACAAAGAATCCGCCTGTGCCAGGCTGGCTTCGGTGTCTGGTGCACCGTCAACGCCGGTAATGATCAGATTGGTCCGGCCCAACTGCTTGGCAGCAAGTTGCGCACCAAGACCCATCGGATCATTGGCTGCAAAGACAGCGTCAATATTGTCAAAGCGGGTCAAAAGGCCCTGCATTGCCTGCAGGCCGCCATCACGCGAACCTTGGCCGTTCTGATCATCAGAAAGAACGGTGATGCCGTCTGCCGATTTAAAGACTTCTGAGCACCCTTTGAAGCGATCGTTCAGCGAAGACGAAGACGGGCCTTTGATGATGGCAACATTGCCCTTACCGTCAAGCTGATCGACGATATATTCACATGCCTTGCGGCCTGCGGCGATATTGTCGGTCATGACCGTAACGTCGGCACCCGGTGCAGAAACGTCAAAAGCGGAAATGACGATACCAGCATTTTTTGCACGCATGACAGCCGGGGCAATTGCCTCTTCGTCAACGGCATTGAGCATGATGATATCAACGCCTTTGGCGATGAAGCTGTCGATCTGGCTGACCTGTTTATTCAGATCATAGTCAGCAGATACCGAGGTGATGTCGACATCAGGATTGATGGCGCGTGCGTGGTCTTCGATGCCTTTGATGGTGGCAACAAAGAACGGGTTGCCCAAAAGACCAACAGAGATGCCGATGCTTTCGAGTTTTTTATCGTCGGCCTGTGCCGCAGACGGCATCAAGCCGCCCGCCAAGGTGGCCGCAAGTGCCGTACCCATCATCATTTTTTTGAGTACCGGCATCAGATTCTTGGTGATTTGCATTTTTTCCTCCTAGATTGATATGCATTCTTGTCATTGAGAGAGTTAGGTGCGGCTACCGCTTTTGAGGCGGTACCGATCAAGGGAAACGGCTGCGATAATGACGAGCCCCTTAATGATGAATTGCCAAATGTCGGAAACACCGGTCAGGATCAGGCCATTGGTCAGAACCGCAATGATCAGCGCGCCAACCAAGGTGCCCCAGATAGAACCGACACCGCCAACAAAGCTGGTGCCGCCAAGGATCACGGCCGCAATCGCATCAAGTTCATACGCCTGACCAAGTTGCAGGCCGTTGGCCGCATAAAGCCGCGCGGCCGACATGATGCCGCCAACCCCGGCCAGGAAACCGGACGCGCCATACACAAACAGCAGCACGACGGAAACTTTAATCCCGGTCAAACGGGCGGCTTCGTGGTTACCGCCGATGGCGTAAATCCACGTGCCCAGAACCGTGCGGCGCAGGATGAACCAGCTCAACACGATGACGGTCAAGGCGATCAGTGCGAGTATGGGAATCCCCAAAATGGAACCATTGCCGATAACCGCGAACGGAAGCTGCCCGTTAAAGACGGTGGTATCTTCGCCCATCAGTCGGGCAATACCGCGCACGGCCGTTAAGGATCCCAAGGTGATAATAAACGGCGGCAGTGCCAATAACGCAATCAAAGCACCATTCACGAGGCCAAACATCAACCCCAACGCCATTCCAGCAGGAATGGCCATCCAGCCGATACCAGGCACGAGCGAGACAATCAAAGCGCCCATGGCAGAAGCGGCAAGAACAGAACCAACAGACAGGTCAATCCCGCCGGTCAGGATCACAAAGGTCATCCCCGCAGCCAGCACGATATTAATCGAAGCCTGCTGCATCACGATGGACAGGTTGTTCACTGAAAGAAACTTACCCGTCAGAAGCTGGAACCCAACGGCCAGCAGGATCAGAACCGGCAGCATGCCCAGCGCCCTGATCACGCTTTGTATGTTCATGCTGTTGTTCTTGTTTTGGGCATCAGTGATGTTGGTCACGACTTGGTCTCCATCTTTTAGGGAGTCAGGATAAGGCTGCTTGCGCGGGTGCGGTTTGACGGGGGTGATTGCCAGCCGGGCCGGACGACGGGCCGGTCGAAAGACGCATGATGTCTTCTTGTTCAATCGCCTTGCCGTCTTTTGGGGATATCTCGCCAGCGATGACACCTTCACGCATGACCAGCACGCGATCAGACACACCAATGATTTCGGGCAGTTCGCTTGAAATCATCACAATCGCAATACCCTGCTGTGCCAAGCCATCAATCAAACGATAGATTTCCGATTTCGCCCCGACATCAACACCACGCGTTGGCTCATCAAGAATGATCACCTTGGGCTTGGCTTCCAGCAGGCGGGCAAGCAGGACTTTTTGCTGATTGCCCCCAGAAAGCGCGCCAACCGTAATTTTTGCGGATGGTGATTTGATTCCGAGATTTTCAAACGACTGGCGTGCGCGGGTTTCTTCCTTGCCAAAACGGCGAATACCACCCGGACCAGAATCGCTTTCCATCACGGAAATGTTGATGTTGTCGGAAATCGTCATATCCAGAAACAGACCAAGTTCCTTACGGTCCTCGGTCAAATACGCAATGCCTTCGGCCAGCGCGTCGCGTGGGGATTTTGGCGTGACGTCCTTGCCGTTCAAAAACACCTTGCCCGATACAGCCGGGTCCGCACCATAAATCAGACGCGCAAGTTCGGTTCGACCAGAACCGACAAGCCCGGCAATGCCCAGAACTTCGCCGTGATGAACATCAAACGAGCAATCCTTGACCAAAGCCGCATCAGTCATGCCTTTGACCGACAGCACGATGTCACGTTCCCCGGTGTGGGGTTTGTGTTCCTTGGTATAGAAGGTCGACATATCGCGCCCAACCATCATCGACACAAGGCGTTCGGCATTAAGCTCGTCATGTTCAAGCGTACCGACATAGTTTCCGTCGCGCAGAACCGAGCACCGATCAGACAGGCGATAGATTTCTTCCATCCGGTGGGAAATATAAATGATTGCGATGCCTTCGGCCTTTAAACCCGCGATCACGTCAAACAGCTTTTCGGTTTCGCTGCTTGATAAAGACGTGGTCGGTTCATCCATGACGATGATCCGCGCCCCGCGCGACATGCCGCGCGCAATTTCGACCAACTGACGTTCGCCAAGTGACAGGGATGCCACCTGTGTCGATGCACTGAACTTTACGCCCAGACGTTCGAGGATCGGGGTTGTTTCATCGCGCATCGCAGCACGGTCAACAATGCCACGGCGTGTGCGTTCATTGCCCAAAAAGACGTTCTCAGCTACCGTCAGATTGGGTGCGAGCGTCAATTCCTGATAAATCACGGCAATGCCATTGGCCTGGGAAATTTTGGGGTTCCCGGTCTGAATGGGGGTGCCATTGATGCGGATATCACCGCCAGCATCGGGCGTATAAGCACCCGACAGGATTTTCATCA
Source organism: Thalassospira lucentensis (assembly GCF_011806425.1). Classification (GTDB taxonomy): domain Bacteria; phylum Pseudomonadota; class Alphaproteobacteria; order Rhodospirillales; family Thalassospiraceae; genus Thalassospira; species Thalassospira lucentensis_B. Next base: position 96,196 of record NZ_JAATOV010000004.1, read on the forward strand.
GTGTTGATTTGCCAGCACCGTTTTCTCCCATCAGGGCGTGGACTTCGCCGCCATAGGCCGTGAGCGATACGCCTGACAGCGCGACAACCGACCCGAAGGTCTTGGAAATGTCGCGCATCTCAAGCAAAGGGTGTTCTTGTGGGGTCATATGCCTTTGCTCTCCCTTGCTTCCACAACCATGTAATCAACACCGTGATCTTCTAAGATCTTGGCATCGGCATCGGATAGACCATCATCGGTGATCAGCCGGTGAACGCGCGTTAGCGGCAGTGCAACCGTTGGCGGGCGCTCGGCAAATTTGCGGCTATCAACAAGGACGATGGTTTCATTTGCTTGGCGGGACATGTCATCACACAACCGCACCAGCAACGGATGGCTTTCAAGCAGCCCATGCGAGCTGATGCCAAGGGCGCCGACAAAGAATTGATCGGCGAAAAAGTCATAACCCTTGCCCGCCGGGTCATACAAAATCCCCGGTTCCCGGTGCACGTCACCACCGCCGACAGTCAGTTGGCAGGTGCCATTTTCCGAGAGATACCCCGCAAGCGGCGTTGAGTTGGTGAAGACGCGAATATTGCGTGATGCGATCTGGGTGCCAAAGTGAAAACAGGTCGACCCTGCATGAACGATGATCGATGATCCATCGCGCACCAGACTTGCGGCAGCCACGGCAATTGCACGTTTACTATCAACGGCAATGTCACGGTTTTCGATAAAGGGAAGATTGACAGCACGGCGTTGCACGGGCACCGCGTTTGCGGCAATGCCACCGTGGACTTTTTGGCCCAATCCCGCATCGGAAAGCTTTTCAATGTCACGTCGCGCCGTCGCAGACGAGACACCCATGACAGATGCAAGCTCATTGACCGAGACAAAGGTTTTTTCTTCCAGCAATTCGACAATTGCTTGGTGTCTTGGTAGATCGCTCATTCGACGTCCATCCCTAGCCTGCCGGTTTTATGTTTACCGATCATTGCCAGTGACGATGAACCAGTTCGATCTTTTTTGCAACATTTTAGTCACATAATGAAATAAAATGATCATTTCTGCAGCGCGCATGAGCGAAAATGGCAACGCACGGCGGCTATTTTACCGTTAAAGAAGAATGATTTAGAGGTAAATCTTTTAAAAGTTGCGATTACAGCGCCCCGTAGAGTCGCCAAAGAGCGATTGGGGCGTCCAAATCTGTGAGTAACAGGGAAATTGCACCATTTGTGCTCAGTGTTGCTCAGTACCGCTCACGTCGCGTCCAACTGAGCGCCATTGAGCGCACATCACGGCAAGCTCTGCTCAAACTTAAGCAAACCATTTCAGTCCGGTTTGACCAACAAAGCCGAGTCTTTGTCAAAGCACGCAACGTTGCATGACGAAAATACGTCAGCCGACAGCAAGTTCTTGCGCCTCTGCCAAGAGCCAATCACGAAACAGCTTTGCCTGCCCGCGAAGGGCGCGGCTTTTGGGGTGGACCAGATAATAGCCAAACGGTACGCGCAGGACATTTTGGGGAAACAGGTGAACAAGTTTGCCCTCGGCAACGTCTTCTTCGGTTAGGAGCGGATTGGCAAGAACAACACCCTGCCCGTGAATGGCGGCCTCGATCGCCATGGAGGTTTGATCAATTTCAATTCGGGTGATTTTGCCAACTTCCTGTGCAGCAAGGCCGGAATACGCACCCAGCCAATCATCCCACCACGCATGCAAGATATCGTTCAACAAGGTGGCGCGGGCCAGATCGTCGGGTGTTTGCAAGTTCAGTTGATCCCGGTAGGACGGCGCGCAAAAGGTTGCAGCCTGCCCCTGATAAAGCAGCACGGTTTCAAGACTGTCATCTTGGTCATCGAAATAGCGAACGGCGATATCAACCGGATCAAGATTGAAATCGATCATCTGGCTTTGCGATCCGACATGCAGCGATGTTGTCGGGTGATCAATCAGAAAGCGCGCCATGCGGCGTGAAAACCATTTCGCCGCAAAGCTTGGCGGCATCACAACCCGAACCGACCGATCAGACCGATCGCGCACCTGTTGGCTGGCATCAACAATTTGGCGCAAGGCGGGCTGAATACGCGCGGCATATTCCAGACCATCGGCCGTCGGACGGATTTGCCGGACAGAGCGTGTAAACAGCTCCTGCCCCAGCCACTCTTCGAGCTTTTTGATCTGCTGACCAATCGCGCCTGGGGTGACGTTTAATTCTTCGGCGGCAAGAGAAAAACTATTTAGTCGAATAGCAGCCTCAAACGCACGCAACGAGTTTAGCGGAGGATATGAAACCATGATGCAGTTTTTCTATTCCATTGCACAGATAACATGATTTGTAGCCGATGCGCGCAGTTCCTACAATCGGGCAATCCCCACAAGCGAAAGCGACCCGATGAAACGCAGCATATCGAACCCTTATTTTATCTTTGGTCTTCTGGCCCTGTTATGGGGTCTGACGTTTCTGTTTAACAAAATCGCTGGCGTCGTGGTGTCGCCCATTCAAATCGTCATGGTGCGGGTGGTGATGGGATTTTTACCGGTCCTTGCCTTTGCCCTGTCGCGCAAGGTTTTGCGCTGGGAACATATCCGTCATTTGCACCATTTCGTGGTGATGTCGCTGTTGGCGGCGACGGTATATTATTATGCCTTTGCCACGGGCATTTCGCTTTTACCATCAAGTACGGCAGGGATGTTAAGCGGGGCCATCCCACTATTTTCATTCGTCGCAGCCGCGATATTTCTGCGTTCAGAGCCAATCAATATCCGATCCATCAGCGGGCTTTTGATCGGGTTTAGCGGTGTCATCCTGATTGCCCGACCGTGGGACAGCGCGATTACCAGCAGTGATTTAAACGGGGTACTGTGCATAACCTTTGGATCATGCTGCGTTGGATTGTCATTTGTTTACACGCGCAAATTCATAAGCCCGCTTGGCATATCGCCGATTGCGCTGTGCACCTATCAGCTGGGACTTGCGTCCATCACCTTGCTGATCATGGGGGATTATGACGGGATTTCGATGATTTTCACCGACTGGAAAGCCGCCGGATCACTGTTTATCGGGCTGGGCCTGATGGGAACAGGTGTCGCGTTTATGTGCTATTACCATCTGGTCGGGATATTGGGGGCGATCAAAACAGCCAGCGTCACCTATATCCCACCCGTCATCGGGCTTTTGACCGGTGGACTGATCCTGGGCGAGACGATTTCGATTAGCGACATCATCGCCACCGCCGCAATTTTATCGGGCACCTTGCTGATGCAATCCTCGCGAAATGCGACAGCCAACACCCAAAGCCCACCTACCCGAACGCCATCAGATGGCAGCACAACAGCACAGCATCCCTGCAAGCAAACCTAAACCGTGTCTGACACACCCCCGCGAAATGGCGCGGGGGCGTGTGCATTTACGCAGTTATGCGCGCGTCACAGATGCCGCGCGGACAAAGGCGGTGATCAGCGGATGGGTTTCGCCGCGCAAGGCGGATCGTTCGGGCTGGAAAGCGGTGCCGATGAAAAAGCGATGGCCGCGCAACTCAACCGCACGCGGATCATCATTATTGTCCCAGGCACTGATCACAAGATCCTGCCCATCAAGCAGCCCGGCATATTCCGGGTTCAGCCCATAACTGCAGCGATATGTTTCGCTGATGGTCGGGACACCATAATGGCTTTGGATCAAACTGTTTGCGGCCAATTTGATGCCGCCATCCTGATCAATCAGGGCACAGACAAGCGGTGCGATCAGCGGCAATGCCGCATCCGGGTCGGTTTCGGCATTGGCAGCATCGGCAAGCCCCAAAACATTGCGGGCATATTCCAGAACCGCATGTTGATACCCACCACAGGTTCCGAGAAATGCGAGGTTATGTTCACGGGCATAGCGAATGGCATTTAACGCCCCGTCCAAACTGGCATACGGGCTGGCCGGGACACACCAAACACCATCATATTGCGCCAGAACATGATCCGCATCCGGGGCAAGGGTCGGCGTTGCGATCCAGTCAAACGCGACATCGGTTCCGATATGATCAGCAGCAATTTGAAGGGCTTTGGGGATGGCTTGGTGGGCGACGACATTTGGGTTGAAGTCGCCAACAAGTGCAAGGCGGATGGTCATAAAAAGAAAATCCTCGTTTCAGGTGACATAGCGAGGAAAACAGCCGTGTTGATCATAAAAAACGGCCCGTGAAAACACGGGCCGAATTAACGCTCAGACAGAGCTGCCTTTGACGAGCATATTACAAAGTTCCGGTACGCGCCATATCTTCGAGTGCGATTTTTACCGCTTGGGCGCGATTCGAAACGTTGAGTTTGCGATAGATGTTTTTCAGGTGGTATTTTACCGTGATTTCGCGCAAATCAAGATGCCGCGCGATATCCTTGTTCGGGCGTCCTTCGGCAAGCAAGGCCAACACTTCGCGTTCGCGCGGTGTCAGACGTGCAAAATCACCTTCATTGCCAAAGCCACCCGCCATGCGTTTGTCCGCGTCCGGCCCACCAACGATGCCGTCGCTCATATCGTTGAGGATCGAAGACGGAAGATATTTTTCACCTGCAAGGACCAGCTGAATGGCATTTGCCAATGCCTGGCCGCGCAGCGTTTTGGGAATGAACCCTTGTGCGCCAGCTTCAATTGCGTGGCGGACATCTTCGCTGCGATAGGCACCGGAAAGCAAAACAACTGCCGTGGTTTTGACAGCCTTATCCAATGTCCGTTTTAGGCCCTCGAGCCCGTTCATGCCGGGCATTCGAAGATCCAGCAAGATCAGGTCGAAATTATTTGTCGCATCAATACATTCGAGTGCCGGTTCCAAAGAACCGGCTTCAACGACTTCACACCCATCAAAATATTGCTGAAACAGCAACGATAGTGCTTCACGAACCAAATCGTGATCGTCCACCAATAGGATACGCAAATCCCCTGCCCCTCTTTACCACACAGGCGTCCCTACCCAGACACCACGAGCACCACACCAAAAAGTTGTACCCTTTATTATTTTTTGTTCACATAAAGAATACGGGACAGCTTAGGTGTTTGCAAACCCGAAGATTTTTCACACATCGCTGGTTGTAGTTACCCGCCGAGGAGTTCGGCCCGCGCAACCGGACGAAGTTCTTCGAGTTTGGCCTGTACTGTGCTTAACGTCACGCCTGTGTTTTCGCGTTCAAGGTCGATCATCAAGAAATTGATGATACTGTTTTCTTTGGGATTTGTAATTACTTCGCCAATGACCTTCTTGGCGTAGTCCTGACAGGCGGCTGGCGACAGGCCCATTTGCTCGCCGGCCCACATGGCAAGCATCTTATAAAGGTGGGCTTCAATCCGGAAATCTTGTTCCAAGTCGAAACTGTATTTCGCTTCGAAGCCGCGTTCGCGATCATTCATCGTGTTCATGTCGTCCCCTTTTCCCTGATGTTCGTCTTTAATTCGGATCGATTACATGCACTGTACTACGTATGACCGCGCAGGGGTAATTTCATCCCCTTATAGGTCACTTTTGAATTTGACAAACTCGTCCTCATGCCGCTTTGATCTGGCTCATGTGTACAGTCATTATATTACGCCGACCCGACCATGATTGGCCCGTTCTTATTGGGGCCAATCGCGACGAAATGAACAACCGCCCCTGGCAGCCACCCGCGCGCCATTGGGAAGACCGCCCCGATGTTGTCGCAGGACTCGATGAAACGGCCGGTGGCACGTGGCTTGGCGTTAACGAAGAGGGTGTGGTGGCCGCCGTCCTTAATCGGTTTGGCACCCTTGGCCCGGCCGATGACAAACGATCACGCGGTGAATTGCCACTTGAAGCACTTGATCATGCCGATGCCATTGTCGCCGCACAGGCCCTGGCCGAACTTGATGGCACGGCCTATCGCCCGTTTAATATGGTGATTGCCGATAACCGCGATGCATATTGGCTGGCCAATCGGGGCGATGGTAAAATTGAAATCGCCGAAATCCCCGAAGGCCTGTCGATTGTGACGGCCTATGATTTGAACGACACCGAAAACAGCCCACGGACAAAGCGCAATCTGCCGCGCTTTATCAGTGCGCCCGCCCCCAATCCCGAAGCCGACGATTGGTTTGCATGGCAGGCATTGCTTGCCGATACCGGTGTTATGCCACCAGACCCCGATCATTATGATATTCGCAGCGACGCACTTTTGGTTCGCAGCAATATGGGATTTGAAACGGTTTGCTCATCGGTGATCGGGCTTCCGGCGATTCCCACCGATAAAAACGAACTTCCGCGTCGTCCGGTCTGGTTATTTGCCAATGGGCAGCCCGACACCACCCCATTTCACCCGGTTGCCTTATAGGCACCGGGGAGATGCCGGGGCGCCCCCACACTTGGAAAAAGCGTGTAAAACGGCGCAATACGGTCGAAATATCGGCGAAATATTGCGTCGCAATAGCGTTTGGTCGGACTGTTGCAAATTCTGATTATCAAATCTGCATAAATAGACCTTACGCGACAATTGAGTTTCTGTCCCAGCACTGCTATATGGGGGGCGCGATTTTCAGGGTGCTTGGGGACACTCCCAGCACACAAAGATGTGAAAGATCCCGCCAATGTCCAGAAAGACGCCCATCTATGAGGGCAAAGCCAAGGTTCTTTACGACGGTACCGAACCAGGCACGATCATTCAGTATTTCAAAGATGATGCCACCGCCTTTAACGCGCAGAAGCGCGGCACGATTGCAGGCAAGGGTGTGCTCAACAACATGATTACCGAATTCGTCATGAGCCGCCTGGCGGAAATCGGCATCCCGACACACTTCATTCGCCGTTTGAACATGCGCGAACAGCTATGCCGCAAATGTGAAATCGTTCCGATCGAAGTTGTTGTGCGCAACATCGTCGCCGGTTCGATGGCAAAGCGTCTTGGCCTTGAAGAAGGCGAACGTCTGCCGCGTCCGATTGTCGAGTTTTATTACAAAGACGACGATCTGGGCGATCCGCTGGTATCGGATGAACATATCCTCGCTCTGGGTTGGGCAAGTGCCGAAGAGCTTGAGGAAATTGTTGGCATGACGCTGCGTGTGAATGACTACTTGTGTGGTCTGATGCGTGGCATTGGCATCAAACTGGTTGATTTCAAACTTGAGTTTGGCCGTGTTTGGGAAGGCGATTTTGCACAGCTTGTTCTGGCCGATGAGTTCAGCCCGGATAACTGCCGTCTTTGGGATGCGGAAACCAACGAAAAGATGGATAAGGACCGCTTCCGCCGCGATCTTGGTGGCGTTGAAGAGGCCTATCAGGAAGTGGCACGCCGCCTTGGTGTCCTGCCGGAATCCGCCGAAATAGAAATGCTCAATAAAGACAAATAATCCCCAAGGCCGCGTTCGCGCGGCCTTTTTCTTATGGCTGGCCGGTGTGAAAATCATCGGACAGCGTTTTGTTTGCAAGCAATGCCGCGCGAAACCCGCGCATGCGAACTTAAAGGAGCTTCTCGTGAAAGCACGTGTTCATGTCACCCTGAAGAACGGTGTTCTTGATCCGCAAGGCAAAGCCGTTCACCACGCCCTTCAGGGTCTTGGTTTTGATGGCGTTAATGACGTCCGTCAGGGCAAGTTCATTGAACTGGAAATCGACGGTACGGACGAAGCCAAGGCCAAAGCCGAGGTCACCGAAATGTGCGAGAAGCTTCTCGCCAATACCGTGATCGAAGACTACACCATCGAGCTGGCCTAACCGCCCCGCCAAGGTTTTGCTGCGGCAAGCCTTTGCGTATCAAGATTACGTAACGGACCCTAATCGAGAGACGGTATTTCATGAAATCCGCTGTCATCCTGTTTCCCGGCATCAACCGGGAAAATGACGCCATCGCAGCCCTAGAACAGGCGACCGGCACCAAGCCGACCCTGGTTTGGCATGGCGAAACCGAGCTTCCCAACGTCGACATCATCATGGTTCCCGGCGGTTTTTCTTATGGTGACTATCTGCGCTGCGGGGCGATGGCGGCAAAATCGCCGATCATGCGCGCCGTTGCTGACCGTGCCGGTCAGGGTGTGACCATTTTGGGTGTGTGCAACGGTTTCCAGATTTTGACCGAAGCCGGTCTTCTGCCCGGTGCGCTGATGCGCAATGCCAGCCTGAAATTCATTTGCAAAAACACGCATCTGAAAATCGAGAACACCAGCAGCCGCTTTACCAACCAGTATGGCATGGGCGATGTGGTCGATTATCCGGTGGCCCATCATGACGGCAACTATTTTGCCGATGAAGACACGCTGAACCGTCTTGAAGGCGAAGGCCGTGTTGTTCTGCGTTACTGCGATGCCAATGGCACGGTTGATCCGGCGACCAACCTGAATGGGTCACAGCGCAATATTGCAGGCATCATCAACGAAGCGGGCAATGTTCTTGGCATGATGCCGCATCCGGAAAATGCCATTGATCCGCTGCATGGCGGGATTGATGGACGCGGTCTGTTCAAAAGCATGGTGGAGGCCGTATCGTGAGCACGAACCAATTTAACAGCACACCGATCACGCCTGAGCTGGTCAAAGAACACGGACTGAACGAGGAAGAGTATAAACTCGTCCTCGAAATCATGGGCCGTGAACCCAACATCAATGAACTTGGTATTTTTTCGGTTATGTGGTCTGAGCATTGCTCCTACAAATCATCGAAAAAATGGCTTAAAACCCTGCCGACCAAGGCCGATTGGGTTATTCAGGGACCGGGTGAAAACGCCGGTGTCATTGATATCGGCGACGGTCAGGCCGCCATATTCAAAATGGAAAGCCACAACCACCCGTCCTTTATCGAACCATACCAAGGGGCGGCCACCGGTGTTGGCGGCATCATGCGTGATGTCTTCACCATGGGGGCACGTCCGGTTGCCAACCTGAATGCGCTGCGCTTTGGCGCGCCGGAACATCCGAAAACCCGCCACTTGCTGAGCGGTGTTGTCGAAGGGATCGGCGGTTATGGCAACTGCATGGGCGTTCCGACCATTGGCGGCGAAACCAATTTCCATGCGTCCTATAACGGCAATATCTTGGTCAATGCGATGACCGTGGGTCTGGCCGATACGGATAACATTTTCTATTCCGCAGCGGCTGGCATCGGCAACCCGGTTGTCTATGTCGGTTCGAAAACCGGCCGTGACGGCATCCATGGCGCGACCATGGCGTCCGCCGAGTTTGATGATGACAGCGATGAAAAGCGCCCAACTGTTCAGGTTGGCGATCCGTTCACCGAGAAACTGTTGCTTGAAGCCTGCCTTGAACTGATGGCGACCGACATGATCGTTGCAATTCAGGACATGGGTGCGGCCGGTTTGACGTCATCCTCGTTCGAGATGGCCTCAAAAGGCGGCGTTGGTGTTGAGCTGTGGCTTGATAAAGTTCCGATGCGCGAAGAAGGCATGACGCCCTATGAGCTGATGCTTTCAGAGTCGCAGGAACGCATGTTGATGGTGCTTAAACCCGGTTGCGAAGATGCCGCCAAGGCGATCTTTGACAAATGGGAACTCGACTTTGCGGTGATCGGCACCCTGACCGATACCAAACGCATGGTTCTGAAATGGCATGGTGAACTGGCAGGCGATCTTCCGATTGATCCGCTGGCCGAAGCATCGCCGGAATACGACCGCCCGTGGGAAGAGACCCCAAAACAGGATCGCATTGATCCGGCCAGCCTTTCGGGCAAGGTCGATCATATCGATGCGTTGAAAACCCTGATTGCGTCATCTGATTTGGCATCGCGTCGCTGGATCTGGGAACAGTATGACCATCTGGTCATGGGCAACACGATTGTCCGTCCGGGTGGGGATGCCGGTGTTGTACGTGTTTCTGGCACGAACAAAGGCATCGCCGCGACCACTGACTGTACCCCGCGTTATGTCATGGCCGATCCAATCGAAGGCGGCAAACAGGCCGTTGCCGAAGCATATCGTAACCTGATCGCAACCGGTGCCAAGCCGTTGGCGATCACCGACAATATGAACTTTGGCAACCCGGAACGCCCGCGCATCATGGGCCAGTTTGTCGGTGCCTGTAAGGGCATTGCAGATGCCTGCATCACGCTGGAATTCCCGGTCGTGTCGGGTAACGTGTCGCTTTATAACGAAACCAACGGCGAAGGCATCATGCCGACCCCGGCCATCGGTGGCGTTGGTGTGATTTCCGATCTGGACCATCATGCAACCATCGGCATCAAAGCCGGTGAAGGCACGCTGATCATGATCGGTGCGGCGACCGGTGAATTGGGTCAGTCGCTGTATCTGAAAACCATCGAAGGTCGCGAAGAAGGTGCACCGCCGCCGGTTGATCTGAATGCGGAAAAACGTGCTGGTTCGCTGGTGCGTGAGCTGATTGAGCTTGGTGTTGTCAAAACCTGTCACGATATCGCAGATGGCGGCCTGTTGGTTACCATTGCTGAAATGTGCATGGCTGGCAATGTCGGCGCGGATGTCAGCCTGCCAGAACAGGGCAGCGAAGCCGCATGGCTGTTTGGCGAAGATCAGGGCCGCTACGTGATCGCAACCAGCGATCCGGACAAGGTTCTGAATGCAGCAGCCAGTGCCAATATGGCCGCGGTGATCGTCGGTCAGATCGGTGGCGACGCCATCAGCATCGAAGGCGAGGCCAAAGTCAGCGTTTCGGAACTGCGTGATCTGAACGAAGGTTGGATGCCATCCTTTATGGCAGACGCCACCTAATCCGCAGATAATCCTGCAAACACAAAACCCCGCCAGAACACTCTGGCGGGGTTTTGTTTGTTTAGGCCAATCGACGGTATCAGCGCTGGCGCCAGCGCCAAAATCACTTAAAGCTGATTTTTGGGAACAGGCTTTTCTTTTTCGGGGCGGCAACCGGGCCGACCTGATCGTCAATTGCCGCCGCGATTTTATCGGCAATCGCCCCATACGCCTTGGCATATTCGCCATCGGGTTCGGTATGAACAATCGGTTTGCCTTCGTCCGCGCCCAGACGGATTTTAAGATCAAGCGGGATTTCGCCCAGGAACGGCACGCTGAGTTCGTCGGCTGCCTTATGCGCGCCGCCATGATCGAATACGTGATCCACGTGGCCGCATTCCGGGCATTTGTAATAGGACATGTTTTCGATCAGACCGAATACCGGCACATTGACCTTGCGGAACATGTTCAGGCCTTTGCGGGCATCCAAAAGCGCGATGTCCTGTGGGGTGGAAACAATCACAGCCCCGGTGACGGGCACGCGCTGCGCCATGGAAAGCTGAATATCGCCGGTTCCCGGGGGCATATCGACGACCAGAACATCAAGTGCGCCCCAATCAGTATCACGCAACAGCTGCTCAAGTGCGCCCATGGCCATGGGGCCACGCCAGATCACCGGTTGTTCTTCGTCGACCATAAAGCCAATCGACATGATACGAATGCCAAAGGCCGATGGCGGGGTCATTTTGCCATCGATGTCAGACTTGGACGGTTTGGCATCGCGCAGACCCAACATGCGCGGCAGACTCGGCCCATAAATATCAGCGTCAAGCAAACCAACCTTAAGCCCCTTGGCCGCAAGCGACAGCGCCAGATTGACCGACGTGGTTGATTTCCCCACCCCACCCTTGCCGGATGCAACGGTGATGATGCTGCGCACATCGGGCAGGTCAATCGGCTTTTGCCCGCCGCCTTGGGGCCGCTGACCGGGTTGGCCGCCTTGCGGGCCACCAGAACCTGCCTGTGCGCCAGCGGGACGTGACGGCGCACCAGATGCAGAAGACGCAGGTGAACCACCACCATTATCGCCAGAAGCAGCGCCAGAGCGTTCCGCCGTCAGGGCAACACGTGCGGTTGTGACCCCGTTCACAGCAGCCACCGCCTTTTCCGCCTGTTGACGCAGGTCTTCGAGGGACGGTCCGCGCTTGGGATCGACTGCAATCATGACATTGACGGTTTCGTCTTTTATATCAATACCTTGCACCATATCCTTGGCTGTGATTGATTGGCCGTCTACCGGGTCGATCACGCTGTTTAGGGCGGCGATAATCTGTTCACGGTTGGGCGAGGTCATATTGCAGTCTCCAATTTTTACCTTAAGTCCGTGATCTTATAGAACTTGCAGGCGCGTATCGTTGTTTTGCAGGGCAAGCTGTCATATAAGGCGAAAGAGCATGCGCCGTCCAACAAGTTTCAGTGTGTTTGGTTTTGGCGCGGTGTTTGACGCACCATAGCTGGCAAATCGGTGGGCACCATCGCCGACCAGATGCGGTGAAGTCAAACATCGTAAAAATCAGATGCGCGGGGCAGATCGTTTTCAGGGGGACCCTTTAAGCGTCATCTGGGGTCAAACTGCAGGTTTATCCTTGCACCGCAAAAGCGCAACTGGGCACAATGGACTTTGTTGGACGGAGCGTGCGCTCGGTAGACGAAAAATAAACACCGAACGGCAAGAAGAGGAAAACACTCGATGCCATGGAATTCACAAGGGGGCGGTGGCCCCTGGGGCAGCGGCGGAAATAAAGGCGGCGGTCAAAACCCATGGGGACAGCGTCCTCAGGGTGGCGGCAACGGCGGAAATACGCCCCCCGATTTTGACGAAATGATTCGCAAGGGCCAGGAACGCCTGAAACGGCTGTTCCCCGGTGGCGGCGGATACAAGGGCTTCGTGCTGATTGGTATCGCGATCATCGGGTTGTGGCTTTTGACCGGTTTTTACCGTGTTCAGCCTGGCGAACAGGGCGTCACGCTTTTGTTTGGCAAATGGGTTGGCACCACGGGTCCGGGTCTTAACTATTTCCTTCCGGCTCCGATTGGCGAGGTAATCAAACCGAACGTCGAGCGGACCAACCAGATCGAAATTGGTTATCGCGGCAATGGTTCTGTTGGCAATGGCGGCACCCGGGACGTTCCGGAAGAAAGCCTGATGCTGACGGGTGATCAGAACATCATCGATATTGATTACGTTGTTCAGTGGCGTATCAGCGATGCGGGTTCGTACCTGTTTAATGTCCGTGATCCGGAAAACACCATTAAGCTTGCTGCTGAAAGTGCGATCCGCGAAGTCATCGGTAAAACCAATCTGGAAGAAGCTCTGACTGTGGGCCGTGTCCGGGTTGAGGAACAAACGCGTACGTTGTTGCAGTCGATCATGGACGGCTATGAGTCGGGCGTGTTCATTGCAGAAGTTAAAATGCAGAAAGTTGATCCGCCGCGTGACGTTATTGACGCGTTCAACGATGTGCAGCGTGCTCGTCAGGACCGTGATCGTTCCCAGAACGAAGCACTGGCGTATCGCAACGACATCATCCCGCGTGCAAAAGGTGAAGCAGAACGTACCATTCTGCAGGCCCGTGCATATAAGGACCGTGTGACGAAGGAAGCACAGGGTGAAGCAGAACGCTTTACCTCTATCTATAATTCCTATCTGACCGCGCAGGATGTCACGACACGTCGTCTGTATCTTGAAACCATGCAAGAAATCCTGAGCAAATCTGACAAGGTCATTATTGATCAAAATGGTCAGGGTGGTGGCGTTGTGCCGTATCTGCCGCTGCCAGAAGTTCAGAAACGTGCGAATGCAGGAGGCAAGAACTAATGGCAAGTCCTAAACTTATTGCCGCAGGCGTCGTGGTTGTTATCGCCGCTGTGGTTGGTTCGATGTGCGTCTTTACCGTACGTCAGGATCAGCAGGCACTTGTTCTTCAGTTTGGTAATCCTGTTCATGCGGTTTCCGAACCGGGTCTGCATTTCAAACTGCCGATCCAGAATGTGGAATATTACGAGCGCCGCATTCTTGAACTTGATCCGCCGGTACAGCAGGTTCTTCTATCGGACCAAAAGCGTGTCAATGTTGACAGCTTTGCCCGTTGGAAAATCGTTGATCCGCTGACCTTCCGTCAACGTGCGACCAACACAACGAACTTTGTTCAGTTGTTTGGTCAGCGTCTGAACTCGGTCATCCGGGGTGAATTGGCACAGGCACCGCTTGTGACACTTCTGTCGGACAACCGTGCGCAGATCATGGAAAAGATCCAGGCAAGCTTGGTCGAGCCGGCCAAGGAGTTTGGTGTTCAGCTGATCGATGTGCGTATTGGTCGTACCGATCTGCCACAGGAAACGTCGCAGGCGGTGTATAACCGTATGCGGTCTTCGCGTATTGCCGAGGCTGCCCAGCTTCGCGCAGAGGGTGAAGAGCTGAAAGCCAAAATTCAGGCCGAAGCAGACCGCGAACGCGTTGGTATCTTGGCCGAAGCAAGCCGTCAGGCTGAGGTTCTCAGCGGTGAAGGTGATGCAGAACGAAACGTCGTTCTTGGTAAAGCCTATGGCAAAGATGCGGAATTCTTCGAATTTTATCGTTCGCTAGAATCCTACAAAACCGCGCTTTCGAATGGCTCGACCATGGTGCTTTCACCAGATAGCGAGTTTTTCCAATACTTTAATAAGTCGGCGCCTCAAACAAGCCGCTAGACAAAACATAAGGGCGACCGGCATATTAGTCAGGTCGCCCTTTTTGTTTTCATAATTATGATCTGCCTTCAAAAGCGCTGGCAGACTTAAAAAAACGCCGGAACGTCCGAACCCATGAAGGAACTTGCCACAGCCATACTTTTGGCCATTGCACTTGAAGGCATGTTTTATTCGCTGTTTCCCGGCGGCATGAAACGGGTGATGGAAATGGTTCAGGAAATCCCGGAATCACAACTTCGCGCCGGTGGACTGATTGCGGCCATTGTCGCAATTGGGGCAATTTGGGCGGTGCGCATCTGGCTGTAAGGCGCGGATTTTTGCCAAAAAATGGGGAAATCCACACAGCGTTCGCCACAATGTCAGGATCATATTTCCTGTTTTTTCCTCAGGCCTGCCCAATTTCTGCCAAACTCGGGGTTAATTTGATTAATTAAGCAATGGATGAATTACCCCGTGTCTATTGCGCGCTGCTTTTTGAATTTACCGTGAACGCGGCAACCAACAGGATCAAACACATGCTAAAAGCGTTATACAACCCAGTGCGGAGCAAAGTCGGCGCGGCACTGGTGCTTGTTCTTCTTGGCGTGACCAGTGTTTCGCACATCGCGAATGCCCGCCCCGCTCCTGACAGCTTCGCTGATCTGGCGGAACGCCTTCTTCCCAGTGTTGTGAATATTTCGACAAGCCAGATGGTCGCAGACCGTCAGGGCCCCGATTTCCAATTCCCTCCTGGTTCTCCGTTTGAAGACCTTTTCCGTGACTTTATGGACCGCAACGGTCAGGGCGATCAGGCCCCACATAAACGTCGTGCGACCGCATTGGGTTCGGGTTTCATCATCTCGGCCGATGGTTACATCGTGACCAACAATCACGTCATCGATGGTGCTGATGAAATCACCGTTCGCCTGCATGATGGTGATACGCTTGACGCTGAATTAATCGGTCGCGACCCGAAAACCGACGTCGCGTTGCTTAAAGTCGATCCCAAAGAAGACCTGCCATTTGTAAAATGGGGCAGCTCGGACGATGCGCGTATTGGCGATTGGGCCATGGCGATTGGTAACCCGTTCGGCCTTGGTGGCACGGTCACCGCTGGTATCGTTTCGGCACGTAACCGTAACATCAACCAGGGTCCGTATGATGACTTCATCCAGACCGATGCGGCGATCAACCGTGGTAACTCTGGCGGTCCGCTGTTTAACCTTGATGGCGACGTGATCGGCATTAACAGCGCGATTTATTCCCCGTCTGGTGGTTCGGTCGGTATTGGCTTTGCCATTCCGTCTGCCATCGCCCAGGGCGTTGTCGAGCAGTTGAAAGAATACGGTCGTACCCGTCGTGGTTGGCTTGGTGTTCACATTCAGACCGTTACCGACGATATCGCAGACTCGGTCGGCCTTGATGACGCCAAAGGTGCCATGGTTGCCGGTGTATCTGACGACAGCCCGGCAAAAGAAGCCGGCATCAAACAGGGTGACGTTATCCTGAAATTTGATGGCAAAGATGTTGACAGCATGCGCAACCTGCCGCGGATCGTTGCAGAAACCAAAATCGGCAAGGACGTCGATGTTGTGATCTGGCGTGACGGCGAAAAGAAAACCGTTCAGGTCGAACTGGGCGAGCTTGAAGAAGATGTCGTTGCAGCCAATGCAAACAATTCTGATGACAGCAAATCCCCAGCGGCAATTGACGAAGCATCGGTCGATGCGCTTGGCCTGAAAATCGCCAACGTCAATGACGAGCTACGCAAACGCTTTAACCTTGCCGAAGGCACCGAAGGTGTCATCGTGACCGAGGTTGATGGCGACAGCTTTGCGGCGGAAAAAGGTGTCCGTCCGGGCGACATCATCATCGAAGCATCGCATAGTTCCGTTTCAAACGTCGAAGACGTGATGGATGCCGTGAACTCAGCCGTTGATGATGACAAACGTACCATCCTGATGTTGATCGAAACATCTGCCGGTGCACGTTACTTCGGCCTTACACTAAATTCCGACGACTGATCGTCGTTCTAAAAACCATATAAAAAAGGGCGGCCTGTTTAGTCAGGTCGCCCTTTTTGTTTGGATATGTAAAAACAAATCAGTCGACAAAATCGGACTTGGCATAGCCTTGCAGATACAAAAGGGCGGTTAGATCACCGTGATTAATGCAAATGCGCGCCTGTTCCTGAACGGATGGTTTGGCATGAAACGCAACGCCTGTGCCGGCCAGTGAAATCATCTGCAGGTCATTGGCGCCATCGCCAACCGCAATCGCATCGTCGACCGTGATCCCCTGCTCTGCCGTCAGGTTTTCAAGCGCATCAACTTTGGCCTGCCGATCCAGAACCGGTTTTTGCACCTTGCCGGTCAGTTTGCCGTCTGATGTGATCAAGACATTGGCCTGATCATAATCAAAGCCAAGCTCATTGCGAACTGCACCGGTAAAGAAATCAAACCCGCCAGATACAAGGGCCGCAAACGCGCCATTGGCCTTCATGGTCGCAACCAGCGTTTTGGCCCCGCCGGTATATTCCACGGTTTTCCATGCTTCGGCCAACATATCGGTCGACATGCCATCAAGCAGCCCAACGCGCTCATCAAGGGCAGCTTCGAAATCAAGTTCGCCATTCATCGCACGGGCGGTGATGGCCGCGACACGGTCCTTAACCCCGGCAAACTCAGCCAACTCGTCAAGGGTTTCGCCAGTGACCATGGTGCTGTCCATGTCTGCGATCAAAAGCTTTTTGCGACGGGTGGCGATTTTTTGGGTGACCGCATCGACCTCAAGCTCCGCCTCCTCAAGCGTGGTATCGGCTACATCAAGGGTGATGCCCTCAAACTCAAGGTCGCAGGCCTCGCCATTTGCCAGCCAGCTGACACCGCCGACAAGCGCGCCCGCCCCAGTCAGCGCAATCGCCGCACGATCAATGATGGCATCTGTCAGGGCGTTCGAATTCGGGGCAGCGATCAGGGTCAGAACCAAATTCATGGTGTGCGGGCTCCTTGGCGGGAAAGAGATAAAACCGATATGCCGCCTTTATCCGAATTGAACCGGGCAAAGACAAGCAGTTTTCGTCAGGCGTTGGGCAAGCCCGGATCACTATCACGCAGAACGGCGTGGTCCGCCATCCTTTGCCACCAACGCTTCAATCGCGGACAATGTTCTAGGACGTCACGTCCTTCGGGTGTTGCGCAGAAATAAGCCATCATCGCCCCAAGATGAAGATCAGCATGACTAATGTTTGCGCCAACCAAAAACGCGTCGTCGCCCACGAGTTTTTCAAGAGCATCGCACACGTTCCGCGACGTGTTCTTTCCAGCGGCGATGACGCTTTCATCTGGTTGATCGCCTTCGATTGGGCGGAAGACACGATGGGCAAAAACCTGTCGCACCATTGGCACATAACCATAACTGTCTGTGATGCTGATGATCTGAACCATTCGTGCTTTTGCTTCGACAGAATCAGGCGATAGCATTTGGGGTGCAGAAATATCGTCGAGATACCGGGTGATTGCCGTGGTTTCGTACAAGACAAAATCGTTATTGCGGATCACCGGCACGCGCCCAAACGGGTGCAGATTGCTATGGTCTGGGGCGATTTCGTCAGAAAACGGATCCATTTCGACATAGCGATACGCTATCTCCTTGTAGGACAGAGCCATCCGAACAATGCGGGTGTAAACGCTATAGCGGTAACCGTATAAAATGACGGACATGTGCCTTCCCCTCCCAAAGCAGCGCGACATCATCATAAGATCACAGTTGGCTGACGTTTCAAAGCAACCGCCAGAAAAGTGGACCGGTCGTGATCTCGGACCGTGGTAAACCGTCACATGTCTTGTTATCGCCTGAAGACTATTAAAACGTCACGGACGTCTTAAGATCGCGCGCAGAGACGCATAACTGGGCAAATTACTGCGCAAATGGTTTGACGATTAGCGAATGACAGCGTTTAACCAATGTATCTTGACGATTGATCTCATCGTTGTGCACAAGTCAGCCACCCTGGATGTGCCCGATCCGAAGTCAGAACGTGATGCCCTTATTGCAACACCCGCATGACGGTCGTTACACACAACGTCAAAGATTTTAATCAAACAAGCGCACGTTTGCTTGAAGCTTGGCACCGTTAATTGATCAGAGACAACTTCGTACCATGTCTGCAGAAACCACCCCAATCGCCCAAATTGTCCTGATCGTTGCCGGACCAACGGCCAGCGGTAAATCAGCCCTTGCACTTGATATGGCCGATGCCTTTGACGGGGTAGTGATTAATGCCGATAGCATGCAGGTTTATAAAGAACTGCGCGTACTAAGCGCGCGTCCCGATGACGATGAAATTGCCCGCGCGCCCCATCGGTTGTACGGGGTTTTGTCGGGGGCAGAAGCCTGTTCGGCCGGGAAATGGCGGGAAATGGCCATGGCCGAGATTGCCGATTGCCATGTCAAGGGCAAACTTCCGATCATTACCGGGGGCACGGGCATGTATTTAAATGCCCTGACCGCCGGGATTGCGCCGATCCCCGACGTACCGGCCCGGATTCGTGAAAGTGTGATGGCCGAGCTTGCCGAGATCGGCCACGCGGCATTTTTTGAAAAATTCAAACGCGATGACCCGGAAACCGCCGCCAAACTTGATGGCAATAACACCCAAAGAATGATTCGCGCCGCCGAAGTTTTGGCCCATACCGGACGCGGATTGGCCAGTTGGCACACGGAACCGGTGATCACGCCGCCAGAAAACATGGTGTTTAAGAAACTTTGTTACATGCCGCCGCGCGACATTCTGTATGACCGCTGCAACCGGCGTTTTGATCTGATGATTGAAAAAGGGGCAATTGATGAGGTGCGTGATCTGATCGCCATGAACCTGCCGCAAACCGCACCTGTAATGAAGGCTGTCGGCGTCAGAGAGCTGTCTGCATATCTTTTGGGCACCACCGATCTTGAGACCGCACGCGAACTGTCACAGCGTGAAACACGGCGCTATGCCAAGCGACAATTAACGTGGTTTCGCCATCAAATGACCGACAAGGAAATCATCGACGCGCAATATTCGGAAAGTTTGGCCGACAAATTGCGTCATGATATTAACCAATTTCTGTTGACCACGCCAAAGTGAGGCGATAGGTTGGCGCTTGCACCGCCGGAATGGCGGAAAACCGCCGTTTCGGCGGATTTTTCAACTCCAATTCAAGGATAATTGGAACATGTTTCAACCACGCGGTTATCACGCGACACGTTGTTGTCGCTAAGTAAAGAGGCTCGAAAATCATGGCAGAACGTATTTTGAACGGTTCGGAAGTAGTGTTGCAAGCCCTGGCAGATCAGGGTGTGGAAGTCGTGTTTGGCTATCCCGGCGGCGCTGTCCTACCGCTATATGACGAGATTTTTAAACAGAACCGTATTCGTCACGTTCTCGTGCGCCATGAACAGGCTGCTGTCCACGCTGCTGAGGGTTACGCCCGTTCGACCGGTAAGGTCGGCGTTGTGCTTGTGACCAGCGGACCGGGGGCAACCAATGCCGTTACGGGCCTTACTGACGCGTTGATGGACTCGATTCCCGTTATCTGCCTGACCGGTCAGGTGCCGACCCATTTGATCGGCAATGATGCGTTTCAGGAAGCCGACACCACCGGCATTACCCGCCCGTGCACCAAGCATAACTATCTGGTGAAAGATCCAGGCAAGCTTGCACGCACCATGCACGAAGCTTTCCACGTTGCGTCTTCTGGGCGTCCGGGGCCGGTCGTGATTGACCTTCCCAAGGATATTCTGGTTGGCAAGGCGCCCTATCTTGAACCGTCACAGGTTCAGCACCGGACCTATAACCCGGTGGTCAAAGGCGACCGTGGTCAGATCGAAGAAGCGCTTGAAATGCTGGCATCGGCGAAAAAGCCGATCCTGTATTGCGGCGGTGGCGTGATCAATTCCGGCGAGCAGGCTTGTAAGCTTCTGAATGAATTCACCCGTACCACGGGCATTCCGATCACACTGACCTTGATGGGTCTTGGGGCTTATCCGTCGTCGGATAAACAGCATCTTGGAATGCTGGGCATGCACGGAACGTACGAAGCCAACATGGCGATGCATGATTGCGATGTCATGTTTGCCGTTGGCGCGCGATTTGATGACCGTGTAACCGGCAACCTTGATTTCTTTGCGCCGGGTTCGAAAAAAGTTCAGATCGATATTGATCCGAGCTCGATCAATAAAAACGTCGCTGTTGATATCGGTATTGTTGGCGATATTGCCCATGTTCTTGAGGACATGATCAAAATCTGGAAAGCCAAGCAGTATAAAATCAACGCCGAAGCGCTTGATGGCTGGTGGAAAGAGATTGAAGGATGGCGTGAAAAACACTGCCTGTCCTACAAACAGCCAAAAGACATCATTAAGCCACAGCACGTTATTCGCCGTGTGCATGCACTGACCCGTGATCGCAAAACCTATATCACCACCGATGTTGGCCAGCACCAGATGTGGGCGGCCCAGCATTTCGGGTTTGAACATCCGCATGAATGGATGACGTCTGGTGGTCTTGGCACCATGGGCTATGGCATGCCAGCCGCCCTTGGCGTTCAGGTCGCCCATCCCGAAGCGACGGTTGTTTGCTTTACCGGTGATGCGTCAATCATGATGAACATTCAGGAATGCGCGACGATGACGCAGTATCGTCTGCCGATCAAAACCGTGATCCTGAATAACCGCTATATGGGCATGGTCCGCCAGTGGCAGCAGCTTCTGCACGGGTCGCGTTATTCCGAAAGTTATAGCGAAACCCTGCCCGACTTCGTCAAATTGTCCGAGGCATTCGGGTTTACCGGCCTGAAATGCGATAACCCGGCTGATTTGGATGACGCCATTGCCAAGATGCTTGAAATCGATGGTCCGGTGATTTTGGACGTCGCAGTCGATGACAAGGAAAACTGCTATCCGATGATCCCATCGGGCAAGCCGCACAATGAAATGCTGCTTGCACAAGATAGCAACGGCGATGAAGCGATCGATTCCGACGAAGGAATGGTTCTGGTCTGATCCGCACCCGACAAAAGTGCGAGACGATATCATCAAACCAAATTGAAAAAGCCGGTCTGGGCGGCATGAAAATGCCCCCAACCGCGCCCTAGCGGAGCGAAACCGTGAAAGAAACCGAAATTTCGAAGCACACCATTTCTGTTCTGGTGGATAACGAAGCTGGCGTTCTGGCCCGTGTTATTGGGCTGTTTTCTGGCCGTGGCTATAACATTGAAAGCCTGACCGTGGCAGAGGTCGATGCGCATACCCATGAGTCGCGCATTACCGTTGTCACATCGGGCACCCCGATGGTCATCGAACAAATCAAGGCACAGCTTGCGCGGCTTGTCCCGGTTCATAAGGTCAATGATTTGACCCTGTCAGGACCGTGTGTTGAGCGTGAACTGGCCCTGATCAAGGTGATTGCATCCGGCGAGAAACGTGTCGAATCCCTGCGTATTGCCGATATCTTTAAGGCACGCGCGGTCGACGCGACAAATAATTCCTTCGTTTATGAAATCATCGGCAGCCCCGAAAAGATTGACGCTTTCATCAAATTGATGGAGCCGCTGGGGCTTTCGGAAATTTCGCGTACCGGTGTCGCGGCCATTTCGCGCGGCACATTGACGATGTGAGTTTGCCAAGCCCGTTGATCCGCATCGGGCTTGGTATTAGGGGATTTTGCCCCTAAACCTATTTGATCCATCCCGCCACGCAGCTAAATAAGCGTGGTCCAACGTCCAGAGGTATCGAAAGATGCGTGTTTATTACGACCGCGATGCAGATGTTAATCTGATCAAAACCAAAAAAGTTGCCATCATTGGTTACGGTTCGCAGGGCCACGCCCATGCGCTGAACCTTCATGATTCCGGCGTTGCCGAAGTCGCTGTTGGCCTGCGTGAAGGTTCTTCTTCGCGTAAGAAAGCGGAAAATGCTGGTCTGAAAACCATGACCCCGGCCGAAGCTGCTGCTTGGGCAGATGTTGTCATGATCCTGACCCCTGATGAACATCAGGCTGCGATCTATGCCAACGAACTGCGCGACAACCTTAAAGAAGGCGCTGCTCTTCTGTTCGCACACGGTCTGAACGTTCACTTCGGCCTGATCGAGCCGCGCGCCGATCTTGACGTAATGATGGTTGCACCAAAAGGCCCGGGCCACACGGTTCGTTCTGAATATGCACGTGGCGGCGGGGTTCCTTGCCTTGTTGCTGTTGAACAGAATGCGTCGGGCAATGCGCTTGACCTGGCTCTGTCTTATGCATCGGCAATCGGTGGCGGCCGTTCGGGCGTGATCGAAACCACCTTCCGTGAAGAGTGCGAAACCGATCTGTTTGGCGAACAGGCTGTTCTGTGTGGCGGTCTGACCCAGCTGATCAAATACGGGTTTGAGACCCTGACCGAAGCTGGTTATGCACCGGAAATGGCATATTTCGAGTGCCTGCACGAAGTGAAACTGATCGTTGACCTGATGTATGAAGGCGGTATGGCCAACATGCGTTACTCGATCTCGAACACCGCAGAATACGGCGACTATGTCACCGGCCCGCGCGTCATCGATGCATCGGTCAAAGACCGCATGAAAGAAGTTCTTGCTGACATTCAGGAAGGCAAATTCGTACGTGACTTCGTTCAGGAAATGCATTGCGGTGAGCCGATGTTCAAAGCAACCCGTCGCTTGAACGCAGAACACCCGATCGAAGAAGTTGGCACCAAACTGCGCGCGATGATGCCGTGGATTGCTGCGAACCAGCTCGTCGACAAAGAAAAGAACTAAGCAATCGCTTAGCCTTTCTAATGCAAACGGCCGCCCTTTTGGGGCGGCCGTTTTGCTTTGGGCTTGGTGCAAAATCCAAAGCCTGAGACTTGCTGACGTGTTGTCCCGACTATTGATGCATCCGTTTGATCGGAAGCCTGAATTCCGTTGCAGCCCAAATCACCACACACAGGATCGACACCCCCGATCCAAGGGCGACAATCGCAGGCCAGCCGCCCATACCATATGATACCGCCGCACTGGCAGAGCCACATGCCCCACCAAGGAAGTAACTGGCCATGTAGCCGGTGGTCAGGCGGCTGCGGGCCTCGGGGTTGAGGCGGTAAATCTCGCTTTGGTTGGAAATATGCGCACCTTGGATGCCAAGGTCGAGCAACACCACACCAAGACCAAACGCCACAAGCGACCATTGCCCCCAATACAGCAACGCCCAGCTTGATACCGTCACCATCAAAAAGCCGCCGGTACTGAGCCTTGCCCAACCGCGATCTGCCAAGCGTCCGGCGATGCGCGCGGCCAAAATGCCAATCGCGCCGATCAGGCCAAACATGCCGATCATGGCTTCGGACATGTCATATTGGCGTGAGAGCATAAAGGCCATTGCCGTCCAGAAGATGCCAAACACGCCATATTGCAGTCCCCCGATCAAGCTGCGGCGGCGCAAGACGGCTTCATCCCGAAACAGATGCAGGATCGAGACATAAAGTGTGCGGTAACTGGTGTTGGATGTCGGGGCCAGATGGGGCAAGATTTTAAAGCAGGCCACCGAATAGCCCGCCATCAATACGGCCGCGACGATAAACACCGCCCGCCACCCGGCAAGTTCGGCCACGACACCGGAAAAGGTGCGCGCCAACAAAATGCCCAGCAACAGGCCACTCATGACCGTTCCTACAGCCGATCCGCGTTTGTCATCGGTGGCAAGATGGGCGGCCAAGGGTACAAGAATTTGCGCGGTCACACAGCTGATGCCGACCATGATGCTAAAGATCACCAGCATCAAAAACGAATGCGATAACCCCATCGCCAAAAGGCCCACGGCGGTTAAGGTCGACGTCACGGTCAGTAATTTGCGCCGTTCATGATGATCGCCCAAGGGCACGACCACAATCAATCCGGCGAGATAGCCCAATTGCGCGACCGTAACCAACAGGCCCGCCTTGGTATCGCTTAGGCCATATTCACGTGCAAGCAGTTCCAGCAGCGGCTGAACATAATAAAGGCTGGCAACGGAAATGCCGCTTCCGACCGCCATAAAGGCCAGAAGCCCGCGGGTCAGAACTGGTTTGGAATGCATAAAAGAAACCCCAAAAAGGTAAGTATTTGCCGCATGATACGCAGGAGGTGGCCGGGTTACAACGCATGCGCTGGCACAGGTGCCTTTCACATTTGGCATGGATATGTCCAAACGGGCTTTGGCTTGTCCCAGCACACATCCGCCAAAGCACAGGAGCAGCGCCCGCATGGGCGCAAAACAATGCTGTTATGCCGTGCTTAGGACTGGATTTCGTAGGCCAATCCGCGTAATCCTGACCTTTAAAACTTTAACTCAAGCATGAGCATATTACATGTCGGACTATATCGATATCGCCCCCGAAGTCGCCGAAGCCTTTGCCGCTGGCAAGCCGGTTGTCGCCCTTGAATCCACGATCATTTCCCATGGCATGCCCTATCCGCAGAACCTTGAAACAGCGCGCGCTGTTGAGCAGGATGTGCGTGATAATGGCGCCATTCCCGCAACCATCGCCGTTATTGGCGGCGTTTGCAAAATCGGCCTTACGGCCGATGAGTTGGAATATTTTGCCAAGGGCAAAGACATCCTGAAACTGTCGCGCCGTGACATTCCTTATTGCCTGGCGAAAAAACGCGACGGTGCCACCACCGTATCGGCAACCATGATCCTGGCCGAAAAAGCCGGTATCCGCGTGTTTGCCACTGGCGGTATTGGCGGTGTTCACCGTGATCTTGCCGGCAATTACGATGTATCGGCCGATCTGACCGAACTTGGCAAAACCAGTGTTGCGGTTGTCTGTGCCGGGGCAAAGGCGATCTTGGATATTCCCAAAACGCTTGAGCATCTTGAAACGCTTGGCGTGCCTGTCATTGCCTATGGCACCGATGAATTCCCGGCATTCTATTCGGTTGAAAGTGGTCAGAAAGCGACCCTTCGCCTTGATACGCCCGAAGAATTGGCCGCGTTCCTGACGGCCAAATGGGACTTTGGCCTTGAAGGCGGTGCCGTCATTGGCAACCCGCCAGAAGCCGACAAAGCATTGGCCCGCGAAGCGATTGAAGGTGCGATTGAAGATGCCCTTGTGGAAGCCAGCCAAAAAGGCATTCAGGGACGTGATGTGACGCCGTTCTTGCTTAAACGCGTGACCGAGTTGACCGATGGCAAAAGCCTTGAAGCCAATATTGCGCTGGTGCGCAACAATGCGCGTCTTGGTGCCAAAATCGCAGTTGCGATGGCCGACTAATACATCGTCGTTTAGGACCCAAAAACAGGCTGACAGAGGATCCTCTGCCAGCCTGTTTTCGTTTTACATCGCTGGGCCTGTCGGCGTTAGGCCGGTTTTTGCCCCTGCCCGGCAAAAGCGGGATTGATCTTGGTGTCGTCAATGGGCGTGCCCCAGACATTCTGGCACGGCAGCACCCCGGCCCAGACGGGCAGTTGGTAATCTTCGTCATCATCAACCGGATCGCCAGTTCTGACCTTGGCGGAAACTTCGCGCAGGTCAAAGCCCATGAACATGGTTGCTTTAAGTTCCTGCGTATTGGGTTGGCGAATGGTGTCCCAACGACCGGGTTGAAGCTTTTCAAGAAACAGGCGCGAATGTTCCATCTTGTCCGCGTCATCGGTGACAACCGTTCCCTTGCCGTAAATCACCACTGATCGATAATTGGCCGAATGGTGAAAGGCAGAGCGCGCCATCACCAGCCCATCAAGATGGGTAATACACAGGCAGGCATCTGCCCCGTCGGCAATTGCTGCCAAAATCCGGTTCTTGGTCGCCCCATGGATATAGATCCGTTCACCCACCCGCCAATGGGCCGTTGGGATCATGGTTGGGCGTCCATTGACCACCGTGCCAACGTGGCAAATCAATGCATCATCAATAATGCCGTGCACGGTGGCGCGGTCATAGGTCGCGCGTTTGGTGCCGCGCACGATTTTGGTGGCGGGATGAACGTCATATTGCGGCGAAAGGTTGGTGGCGTCAGACATGGCGTGTTCTCTTTGTTTCGTCGTGTTGTTATCGCGAATAATTCATCCCGATCATCGCGACTATTGGACTTTTCAAAAGGTCCATTATAGTAAAATAGATAGAACCAATTTAACCCGACAGGCCGACCACCATGCGCAGTGACTATAGCTGGATTTATCCAAGCCAAACCGATCCGGCAGATAACCGCACCGCGCCGGTTGCCTATCGGCGGCTGTATCATGGCATCCGCGCGGCGATCTTGGACGGGCGGCTTCATCCGGGCGAACGGCTTCCGGCCAGTCGGGATTTGGCCAAATCGCTTGGCATTTCGCGCAATACGGTGGTGAACAGTTTTGATCTTTTGACATCCGAGGGATATTTGGAAACCCGGGTTGGTGCCGGAAGCTTTGTCGCCAGCACCCTCCCCGACCGGGATATGGCCGCCATCCAAAAAGCCAACGAAAAAGACAGCCATACCAAGGGCAGCGAACGCCCGCTTCGCCTCAGCCAGAGTGTAAAGCGGATGCTGGAATATCAGCGGCGCTTTCCGCGGTTTCGCATCGCCCGGCCCTTTAACCCGGCGACACCGGATTTGAACGCTTTTCCGTTTGACCTTTGGGCGCGGTTGCTGCGGCGCGGGTGGCGCGCACCTGATCTTGATTTAACGATACCCGATGATCCGCTTGGCTTTGCGCCGTTGCGCCATGAAATTGCACAATGGTTACGCCAATCGCGCGGGGTGAATTGTGATGGCGATCAGGTAATGATTGTATCGGGCGCGCAACAGGCGCTTGACCTGATTGCCCGTGCGCTTGTTGATCCGGGCGACATCATCGCCACCGAAGACCCGGGTTACGAGGGCATTCGTGGCGTGCTGGCGGCAAGTGGGGCAAAAGTTCAGGCCGTACCGGTGGATGGCGATGGGCTTTGCGTGGATCGACTTGCGGACACATCAACACCAGCGCGCATTGTCGTCACCACGCCATCACGGAATTACCCACTGGGGACGACACTGTCGCTTGCGCGGCGGTTGGCGATGCTGCATTGGGCGGATGCCAATGATGCGTGGATTGTCGAAGATGATTACGACAGCGATTACCGTTATGACGGACCGCCGCTGTCATCCCTGCAGGGATTAGACCGGCAAAACCGCGTGATTTATGTCGGCACGTTTTCGCGGGTGATGTTTCCCGGTATTCGGCTTGGATATCTGGTACTGCCAAAGGTTTTAATCCCGGCGTTTCGGGGCATGCGGGGATTTGCCGATGGTGTGCCCGCCCCAACCGCACAGGCCGCCTTGGCCGCATTTTTTGCCGAGGGGCATTTTGGCAGCCACGTGCGCAAGATGCGACTGCTTTATGCGGACCGGCGGCATCATTTGCAAAACCTGATTGCCCAGCATGCTTCATCGCAACTTTCGATCATGCCATCGGATGGCGGATTGCATTTTTGTGCCCGCCTGATCGCGGGGCATGATGACATCATGATGCAAGAACAGATGGTAAAAGCCGGCCTCGATTGCCGGGCACTGTCATCCTATTTCCATGATAAATCGCCAGAAAACCGACCCAAGCTGCCGCAAGGATTGGTTCTTGGATTTGCCGGATGGCATAAAAAGAGCCTCACCGAAAGTTTTGGTGAACTGGTCACGATTTTAGACCGTAACTCATGATGTACCCCAAGCCAGAGAGAGCGGCTTAGCTACACTTCCCTACAGCTGTCGAAGTTGAGTTGCTCTCTCCTTCTTTGGATATCCTGCCGACACCATCCTCAAGGATAGAAATGACCAAACGTTCCATCGCCATCATGTGGTTTCGAAACGATTTACGTTTGGCCGACAATCCGGCCTTGCGCGCGGCGGCCAAATGGGCGCGCGACAATGACGGATGTGTTTTGCCGGTCTTTGTTCTTGATCCTGTTATTTCCGATCAACTCGGCGGGGCGACGCGATGGTGGCTGGAAAAAAGCCTGCGCGTCCTTGACCGGTCTATAGCCGATCTTGCCGCTGGTGGTGATGACATTGACGATATTGATGCATTTTCGGCGTTGCGCCTGTTTACCGGCAAAGCATCCGCGGTGTTTGATAAAATCATCGAAAACCAGTCGGTCGGTGCGATGTTCTGGAACCGGCTTTATGACAAGCCATCGATCAAGCGCGATACCGACATCAAGGCGGACATGATGGATCGGGGACTTGAGTGCGAAAGCTTTAAGGGGCAGCTTCTGTTTGAGCCATGGGAAGTAAAAACCGTTGCGGGTACCGATTTTAAGGTGTTTAGCCCGTTCTGGCGCGCCTGCCAAAAAAGTGAGCCGCCGCGCTCCCCCAATGAGGCGCCCGACAAAATCGCCCTATGCGATGAAAAGATCAAAGGTGCGGTTGGGCTTGATGCGCTTGATCTGTCGCCCAAGCCATTTGACTGGGCAGCGGGACTGGATGAACGTTTTACCCCCGGTGAAAAAGGCGCGATGGATCAGTTGTTTGATTTCATCGATGACCGATTGCAAGATTACGCCGATCTGCGCGATCGCCCGGGCCACCGGGTGACATCAGAACTTTCACCACATTTGCGGTTTGGCGAAATCAGTCCGTTTCAGGTTTATCACACCGCCAAACATTTTGCCGATGCCAACCCCGGCAAGGGTAAAACCGCGTCCAAGTTCCTGTCGGAACTGGGCTGGCGGGAATTTTCCCACCATGTGCTGTTCCACGCAAAAGACCTTCGCACCGAACCGCTTCAGGAAAAGTTCAACGATTTTCCCTGGGCCGATGCGCCAGATGATTTGCGCGCTTGGCAACGCGGCCAGACCGGATTCCCGATTGTCGATGCCGGAATGCGCGAACTTTGGCATACGGGATATATGCATAACCGGGTTCGAATGATTGTCGGATCGATCTTGGTCAAGCACCTGTTGATCCATTGGCGCGACGGATTGGCATGGTTTGATGACACGCTTGTTGATGCCTGCCCGGCCAATGATCCGTTTTCATGGCAATGGATTGGCGGATGTGGTGCGGATGCAGCACCGTATTTCCGTATTTTCAACCCGGTGCTTCAGGGCGAAAAGTTTGATCCCGAGGGCGAATATGTTCGCCAATGGGTGCCCGAACTTTCCGATATGCCCGACAAGTTCCTTCATAAACCGTGGGAAGCGCCCGAAAGCGTTCTGAAGGATGCTGGCGTGACGTTGGATGATACGTACCCAACACCCCTGATCGGCCTTAAAGAAGGGCGTGAACGGGCATTAGAAGCCTATAAGGCGGTCAAAAAAGACTAAGGCAAACTTGCCTTAGCCTTTTTCTGTGTTTGCGATGCTGTGACCTTAAATGCCGATCACAGCCAGAACAGTTTGCGTTCGGCAAATTCTTTCCACGCCATGCCAAGCCCATCAAGCTCGTGATCAACCCGCCCGGCAAACCAGCCCGACACCAGCCCAATGGCAACCAGTCCGTCTTTTGACAGGTTAGGGGCCAATGACATCAGGCGCTTTTCCGCCACGGATGCGTCATGCAGGTGACCCAAAATATCTTGCAGGGCGACAAGGCCGCTTCGGAATTTTTTGACTTTCTTGCCGCCATAAACACCGCCAAAGAAATCGGTGCCATAGCGCATCTGTTTGACATCCAGACGCAGGGCATGAAGCTGTGGGGTGGTGAGAACCATGATGTTATCGCCGCGCCGAATGCCCCGTTTATAGGCTTTATCAAGCAACGGCTCGGCCATTTCACCGACCGGGGCAGCCATCGCCTTCATCTGCGCCGCGCTGGCGCCCGATGCCCAACGTGAATAGGTCGCCCACGCGCCAAGGATCAAGATAAGCTGCCCATATTCGGGGCTATCAAGCATATCACGGGCCGTGGCCAACGCCTTTTTCCGCTCCGCCTCGGCGGCGGTGCGCAACTCAGAAATTCCGGCGTGCTGTGGGAAACGTTCTTCGATCTGGGGCATGGTTTCGCCAAGGAAAACATCCCAGTCACGCAGCGCATCAAGTGCCTTGCTGCATGATTTCAGCAACCGGCGCAGCAACACCGCCTCGCCATTTGGCAGGTTCTTTTTAAACAGGTTAAACGCCACGCGCAGGCGGCGCATGCCCACCCGCATCTGATGGCAGCCTTCGACATGCACGTCTTCACGCACGCAGACCTCATTACCGAGGATCATGCGCAACCCTTGCGCCAAAACAGCACGAAAGGCCATTTCCGCGGACATATCGGAACTCAGCGCGACCGGATCGGGCTTAAAGAAACTGATGCCATTGCCCAGATACAAATCGCGCCCGCGTGACGCCTTAGATCGCATGCTCAGCAACAGCGGCACGCTGCGTTGCAGTTCAAGGGCAAGGTCAAACAAGGCGGCGGGGTGGCCTTCTTTAAGTTCAAACTCAACCTCAGAAATCGGGACTTCTTTTTCACCCGAACGCACCACACCCTGATCAATTGCCATTTCCATCGTGGCATCACGATAGGTCAGATCAACAGCACTGCGTTTCAGGTCACTTTCAAAAATACGGTCGAGCTTTTTCTTTTTCACAAACTTCTTAAGGAGCTTTTTGACGTCCTTATCTGTGAAAAGATCAAGATCGAGATCACCATTTTCCAGATCAACCGTCCATTCGTTGCGCGCGGGCAAGGCTTCGCGCAGGCCATTGGATGTTTTGACTGTTTGCTCCCACCCCATGCTGCCTTTTTTGCGCAGGCGCACGGCAAGCCCTTTGCGGGCCAAGGAAAGCTTTGGCGTGTCATGATAGGCCGAAACAAGATGGGTTGTTGTCAGACGGCGGCCTTCTTTGACCTCTCGCAGAACCGACGCGTTTTTAAGACGCGCAACATGTTTTGGATCGATGCGAAGTTTCAGTTCGATCTCGATCTGCTTTTCAGCCATTTTTATTCCCTCAGGCAATCCGGTGCGTTATGGCGCGTATACCATAATTTACCCTAAGACATTCTTGGAAAATGGCTTTTCAATGTCACGCGCCAAGGCACCAAGAATTGTAAAATTTCGGTAACAAAGCGCAAAAAGCGTCTTGAAATCAAGCTTTAAACATCTGGCTATCGCTTTGCTCAGCGATCCATTTTCATTTGAAAATGCTTTGGCGTTTTGAAGTTCATTTAATCGGATTTTACGCCCCTACCCGCCTAATTTGGCGTTTCGGCCAATAGCACCGGCTCAGCGCCACAGCGATTCCGCTCCCAGGCATCACCCAAAAACAGTCGCGCTGGTTAGGGTGTATGACGCATGCGTAGCGCGGAAAATTGGAGTGCACAGCCACACCGCATTATCGCGATGGCCAAGGCGCAGATGGTATCGGAAAGAAGTTTCTTTTGGCGAAGGCGGCTCCGGGACCGAGCTTTGCCAACATTCACCGCAAAAACAAAAAACCCGGCCAAACGGCCGGGTTATTTTTGCTTTTGAAAGATGGTGCCCAGAGGCGGGTTCGAACCACCGACACGCGGATTTTCAGTCCACTGCTCTACCAACTGAGCTATCTGGGCACTTTATCTTTCGTCTCTGTTTCCAGAGCGTTCCCTGCGGAACGAGCGGGGTTATACAAACTCCTTCGGGGCTTGTCCAGACTCAAATCGCATTTTTTTTGTACTTAAAATTCTTCTTCATCTTCAAGGTCTTCGAGATACTCTGGCGGCTCGGTTGCGGGAATTGCGTAGCTTTCATTCAACCACTTTCCAAGATCCAGATCCGCACAGCGTTTTGAGCAGAAGGGCTTGTACTTTTCATCCACCGGCTTGTCACAAACAGGGCACGGCGAGCCTGCTGTTTTTGCTGTATTTTTTTCGGTCATATCTTTTTCTCCAAGCGGTAGGCATCTTCACTTAGCGTTGGGTCGGCAATGATTTCGGGGGCAACGCCCAATTCATTTTGTAAAATTTGTGTGCCGTTGACATCCGATGCAAGCAGCTGGGCCATCATGGGCGACACATAAAGCGACATGGCCCCAACGACACCACTTCGGCATTGGGCAATCACCCCCCGTATCACGCCATTCAGTGCGGTTTGGGCCGAAAGCCGGCGGACATCTGATTTTGCCTGCATCCGTTCATAAAGCGATTCGCCCGACCGCTGGCGGCTAAATTCGTACAAGCCAAGCCGGGTAAATCCGCCGATTTGAACCGCGCCATCAAGCTCCGCGCCAAAGGATTTGCGCAGGGTACTGTCAAACATGTCCCGGCCCGTGCGCGATTTCACGCGCAGTGGGTCAATCACAATCAAACCACCGATATTACGCAGGCGGATTTGATGGACGATTTCCTTGGCCGCGCGGTTATTCACCTCGATCGCGCGGGTTTCGGCATCGCGCCCCGCATCCGCGCCCGCTGCGTTGACATCAATCGCACACAGGGCGGTCGTCGGATCAATCGCGATCCAGCCCCCACCGGGCAGGTCAACCTTGGACGCGACGGCGTTATTGATTTCATCTTCCAGGTCGATATCAAGATCGATATCCGGGTCGCTGGCACCAAACAAAAGCTGTGAGCCAGCGTAGCGGGTAAGATTACCATCCGGGGCCCCACGGGCCTTTAAAAGGCCGCGCAGGCGTACAAATTCGCTGGTGCCATCAACCATACATGCGCCACCGGCCATAAGATGACGTTCAATCATTTGATCGACGTCCGATTGCGCCGCGGAAATAAGTTTTGGTTTCTTGGGATCGGCAAGGGCTGCCTGTGCGGCCACCCAATGTCGGCGCAACAGGTTATATTCCCCGGCAAGGGCCGCCTCGGACCAATCAAGAGCCTGACTGCGCAGCATGATGCCATCATCATCGACCTGAAGCGCTTTAAGCTGGCGCGCCAAATCAGTGCGGCGGTCTTCGTCTTTGAGTTTGCGGGGAATTTCGATCAGCTTGCCGTTGGGGCGCAAGATCATGCCAAGGCCTTCGATGGCAATCCGCCCGGTAAGCTTTACACCCTTGTCCTCAAAACCAAGACGGGCGATTTGCACCAGCACCCATTGGCCTTCATGAAGCGGGGTCGCATAGCGATCAAGGGGCAACAGACCATCAGAAAGCCCATCAAGGGCAACCATGGCCGCAGCCATTTCAGGCAGAACTTTGGTCACACGGCCAAGATGAAGATCAAAGCGTGCTGGCCCACCGCGATCAATCCAAAGACGCGAAAGACGTCCCTTTTCGATAAGGGCGATCCGCCGTTCAAGCGCAACAGCGTCAATCAGCAGGCGGCCGTTTGCAGGTACGCCAGCTGTCATGATCAGACCTCGTTGAATTGATAGCCAAGGCCGCGCAGAAGACCATCCACCTCACATAGGGATAGTCCGACGACATTGGAATACGACCCCGAAATCGCCTTAACAAAGGTCGCGGCATGGCCCTGAATGGCGTATGCGCCCGCTTTGCCCTGCCATTCGTCATGCGACAGGTAACGATCAAGGTCCTCGTGACCGAGGGTGCGGAATTTAACCTGCGTTTCAATCACACGCGATCGTTCCGTCCCATCCGGCGCAATCAGGCACACACCGCCATAGACGCGATGACGACGCCCCGAAAGCAGGGTCAGGAATTTACGGGCTTCGCGTTCATCAGATGCCTTACCCAGCGCACGTGTGCCGCAGGCAACCACAGTGTCAGCTGCAAGAATAAAAGCCCCGCCATTGCTTTTGGCAACGGCACGGGCTTTTTCTTCGGCAAGGCGCAGCGCAAGACGGCGCGGACTTTCGTCGGCCTTGGGCGTTTCGTCGATATCTGCCGGGGCAACCTGATCTGGCACAATTCCGATCTGCGCAAGCAGCTCAAGACGGCGCGGCGATGCAGAGGCCAATATCAGTTTCGACAAGACGCGGCTCCCGGATGTCGGATCTTTGACCGTGGTTTGCGATATGATCATCTCACCCGCAATCCATACACAGAAAAATTGCCCTTGGGCGCAAAGGTAAACCGCACGCCAGACAAGGTCAATTTACGCTGTAGCAGGTTTCAGATTACTTGAAACGGAAGGTGATACGACCCTTGGTCAGGTCATAAGGGGTCATTTCGACGCTGACACGGTCCCCTGCGAGAACGCGAATACGGTTCTTACGCATTTTGCCCGAAGTGTGAGCAAGGATTTCGTGGTCATTGTCCAGCTTCACACGAAACATCGCGTTGGGCAGAAGTTCAACGACAGTGCCCTGAAACTCGATAACGTCTTCTTTAGCCATGTGACTCCTAGCTTTCGTATTGCAATATCAAAATACCGGTGGGGCGCAAACTGCTCTGAACCGGGCAAAAGGTCAAGTCCTTTCACATCAACGCATCAGCGGCCCTGCACTGCAGGTTTGACATGTCAGCGGCGAAACACCGCTTAAAACGCATCAAAGCCCACAAAACCCCAAGGGTTATCAAGGTTGCTTGCAGTGTTGGTTCTTTGCGATGATACTTAATCGCCTCTATTGTTTGACAGAACTGATAATCTTCGCACATAGGAGATTGATACCATGTCACCACAGCAACTGCCTGAAATCCGCCTTGCGGAAGAGTCCGATGCCCCGGCCATTCATGCCATGCTGTATGAAATTGCCGCGGCAACCGGCAGCGCGGAAAAGTTCGTCAGCAGCCCCGACGACATTGCCCGCGATGGGTTTGGGCCGTCGCCTGCGTTTGAAGCGCTGATCGCAACGGACGATTTGGATCCGGTCGCCTTGTGTCTTTATTTCCCAAGCTATTCGACGTTCCGCGGACAAGCGGGCGTTTACATGCAGGACCTGTATGTTGCGCCATCCCATCGCGGCGGCGGATTTGCGCAAAAGATGGTGCAGGCCGTCGCGCAACGCGCAGCATCGCAGGGCAAAAGCTATATCCGTCTTTCCGTCGATGCCAAAAATGTCGTTGGCCAACGATTTTATCAGAAAATCGGCATGCGCCATGCTGATGATGAAAAGATCTTTGTGCTTGATGGGGATGCCTTTAGCGCGTTGGCAAACAGCGCATAATCAGACTTTTGCGACCAAGTATTGATGCCCGCGTTTTATCATCAGACTATTGGTATCTAACCGCCGGGATTAAACGGTTACGTCAAACGGTTGGTGCGGGCCCAATGGGAAAACGATCAAGGATGCGTTTTTTGATCTGATAGCGCACCTGACGATAGGCTTCCAGGCGTGTTTCGCGCGATCCTTCGACAATGGTGGCATCGAAGGTATTCCAGAATTCAACATCACAGGCCATGGTGCGGGTCATTTCGACCGCCCGGTGCTGGGCTTCTGGTGACATGGTGATGATCAGATCAAAGAACCCGTCTTCAAGCTGATCAAACGTTTTTGAATGGTATGAGGATATATCCAGACCGATTTCATTCATGACTTCGACGGCGAAACCATCAACGTCCCCTGCCCGCACCCCACAGCATTCGACATAAATCCGCGTTCCATAAAAATGACGCATCAGGGTGGCGGCCATGATGGACCGCACGGCATTGTAGCTGCAGGCAAAAAGGACAGAACCGGGAAGCTCGTCTGCCACGGCCCCTTAACCCCGGATATGAAGGACGCAGATCAGCGTAAATAGGCGCCGGGCGGTATTTTCATCCACGGTCACCTTCTCGGCCAGCAATTCACGCAACTGTTCGGAGCCTTCGTTGTGAAGGCCCCGTCTGGCCATATCAATGGTTTCGATCTGGGCTGCACTGGCCTTTTTGATCGCATCATAATAGCTTTCGCAGATCATGAAGTAATCTTTGACGATCCGGCGAAACGGCGACAATGGGACAGGAATGGTCGTCAGGTTTTCGGTATCATCGTCGCCGCGCACATCCATATAGATGCGGTTTTCTTCGATGCGCATATGCACCGAATACGGCCCTTCGAAGCCGCCAGCCGGTTCGAAATGGTTGTCTTCCAACAGATCATAAATCGCGACAGCTTGTTCGTGTTCGACCTCAGGGCGGCGACGCACCTTGTACTTTTCGTCAAGATAGATACCGGCGATACACTGGCTTTTGGCCATGGCTCTCTCCCTGCGGTCGGCTTACACGCTGCACTGCAACGCTCTATAGCTTACATCTGGTTTGACCGAATCGCTACAGAAAGTCCATGTGCCTGCAAACCTTCACTTTCGGCAAGTGCAATTGCAGCCGGTCCGATCTTGGCCAGGCTTTCCGGGGTGCATTTGATCAGTGATGACCGCTTGACGAAATCAAGCACACCAAGACCGGAAGAAAACCGTGCCGAACGGGCCGTTGGCAAGACGTGGTTTGGGCCAGCAACATAGTCACCAATGGCTTCTGGTGTGTAACGCCCTAAGAAAATAGCACCGGCATGATGAATATCTTCTGCCAATGCGTCGGGGTCATCCACCGCCAATTCCAAATGTTCTGGCGCGATCCGATCCACAAGGGCCGGAGCCTGCGACAGATTTTCCACCAAGACAATTGCACCAAAGTCGCGCCAGCTTGCACCAGCAATTTCCGCACGCGGCAGTTTTTCCAGATGGGCATCAATGGCGACCTGTACGCGATCGGCAAAATCGGCATCATCCGTAATCAGGATTGATTGCGCGACCGGATCATGTTCGGCCTGCGACAAAAGATCGGCTGCCACCCAGCTTGGGTCGTTGCTGCCATCGGCAACCACCAGAATTTCCGATGGACCGGCAATCATATCAATACCGACCTGCCCGAACACCCGGCGCTTGGCCGCAGCGACAAAGGCATTGCCAGGCCCGACAATCTTATCGACCGGTTTGATGGTTTGGGTGCCATAGGCCAAGGCAGCAACGGCCTGTGCCCCGCCAATCCGGTAAATTTCATCAACACCGGCAATGCGGGCGGCTGCCAGCACCAGCGGGTTCATTTTGTTATCCGGGGTCGGCACAACCATGACCAAACGTTCGACACCAGCAACCTTGGCCGGGATCGCGTTCATCAAAACCGATGACGGATAGGACGCCAAACCACCGGGGACATAAAGGCCCGCAGCCGATACTGCCCGCCAACGCCAGCCTAACTCAACACCGGTTTCATCGGTGTAGCGTTCGTCGCTTGGCATCTGTTTTTCGTGATAGGAGCGAACACGCTTCGCCGCCAGCTCTAGCGAGCTCAAAAGATCGGCATCAACTTCGGCGACCGCCGCGTCGACTTCGGCGGCGGTTACTGCCATGCCACTGGCATCGATGTTCAGACGATCAAAACGGTTGGTGTATTCACAAACCGCTTCGTCACCACGCGAACGCACATCGGCAATAATGTTGGCAACGGCGACATCGACATCGGCATCTGATTCGCGCTTCATGCCCAGAAGCTTGACAAAATCGTCCTCAAACCCGGCATCGGTCGTGGAAAGTTTAAGCGGCATTGAGCACCTCGGAGAAACGGTCGATCCATGGCTGAACATCAGTTGGGCGGGTTTTCAAAGCCGCGCGGTTGACGATCAGACGCGATGTGACGTCAGCAATATGTTCGATCTCACGCAGGCCATTGGCTTTGAGCGTGTTACCGGTCGAGACCAAATCGACAATACGACGACACAGACCAAGGGTCGGTGCCAGCTCCATGGCGCCATTCAGCTTAATGCACTCAGCCTGAACACCCCGTTTGGAAAAATGATTGCGCGTAACGTTTGGATATTTGGTGGCAACGCGTACATGTGACCAGCGCGACGGATCGTCACCATCAACCATGTCTTCGGGTTCGGCCACGGCCAAACGGCAATGCCCGATATTCAAATCAAGCGGCGCATAAATATCGGGATAATCAAATTCCATCAGAACGTCATTGCCGCACACCCCAATATGGGCCGCACCAAAGGCAACGAAAGTTGCGACGTCGAAGCTGCGCACGCGGATGATATCGATATGCGGATGATTTGTAGCAAACCGAAGCGCACGGGATTTGGGATCATCAAATGCGGCTTCCGGTTCGATCCCAGCAGATCGCACCAGCGGCATTACCTCGTCAAGAATGCGCCCCTTTGGCAGGGCCAGCACCAGCTTTTCGTCACTCATCAATCAGTCGCCTTACGCGTTATTTAATGTCCGAATCGCATCGCGATCCCGAACCGGCGTTACGCCGGCACCCGAACACGTTCAATTTGCGCCCCACAGGCGCCAAGCTTTTCTTCCAGTCGCTCATAGCCGCGATCCAGATGGTAGACACGGTTAATAACCGTCTCGCCCTCGGCTGCCAAGCCCGCAAGCACCATCGAAACCGACGCGCGCAGGTCGGTTGCCATCACTTCAGCACCGGAAAGTTTCGCACT
Organism: Thalassospira lucentensis; assembly: GCF_011806425.1. Lineage (GTDB taxonomy): Bacteria > Pseudomonadota > Alphaproteobacteria > Rhodospirillales > Thalassospiraceae > Thalassospira > Thalassospira lucentensis_B. The sequence continues at coordinate 134,768 of NZ_JAATOV010000004.1, forward strand.
GCCACGAACAATCGCCGAACGGCCATGCACATTGACATCAGCCCCCATACGGCTGAGTTCAGGCACGTGCATAAACCGGTTTTCAAAAATCGTTTCGGTAATCATCGACGCGCCGTTGGCGACCGACATCAGCGCCATAAACTGCGCCTGCATATCGGTTGGGAAGCCAGGATAGGGTTCGGTCATCACGTCAACACCGCGCAGAGTTGCCCGGTTACCGCGAACTTTCATGCCGTTGTCGGTTTCTTCGACTTCGACACCTGCCTTGCGCATGGCTTCGACCAAGCTATCAATCAGTTCAAGCCGTGTTCCGGTCAGCTCAATCTCGCCACCTGTAATGGCCGCTGCAATCGCATAGGTGCCGGTTTCGATCCGATCAGGAACCACAGAATATTCTGCGCCATGCAGGCGCGGTTTGCCGGTAACTTTCAGGGTATCAGTGCCGATACCTTCGATCTCAGCCCCCATCGCCACAAGGCAATGAGCCAGATCGGAAACTTCGGGTTCGCGGGCGGCATTGGCAATCGTGACCACACCATCGGCAAGGGAGGCTGCCATCAGGGCATTTTCCGTTGCCCCAACAGAAACCTGCGGGAACAGGACATGCCCGCCCTTAAGGCCTTCGGGTGCGCGGGCTTCGATATAGCCCTCTGTTAGGTGGATCTCGGCGCCCATGGCTTCAAGCGCCTTTAGGTGTAGGTCAACGGGACGGTTGCCAATGGCGCAGCCACCGGGCAAAGACACACGTGCGATACCGCAGCGTGCGACAATCGGCCCCAGAACCAAAACAGACGCCCGCATTTTGCGGACAAGATCATAAGGCGCGGTTGTCGATACGATTTCCTTGGCCGTCATTTCCAAAACATGGCCGGTATGGCCACCATTTGGCGCATGACCGTTCAGATGCAACGCGACACCATGCTGGGCCAGCAAATTGGCCATCGACGTGATGTCAGCCAAATGCGGCAAGTTTGACAGGGTCAGCGTTTCATCGGTCAGAAGGGAAGCTGCCATAAGTGGAAGGGCCGCATTTTTGGCACCGCCAATTGCGATTTTACCCTGCAACCGGCGGCCACCGGAAATCTTAATCTTGTCCATTCAATCCTCATTGTGCTGTGTCTTATGCGCACAGCAAAACCATGTATTGGCCTGTTACAGCCTTATTTGCTGCCATGCCTTTATCACAGGCGCGGCAGCGTGACACCTTTTTGGCCCATATATTTCCCTGCGCGATCCGCATAGGAGGTATCACATTCACTTTCGGCTTTCAGGAAAATGAACTGACAGGCGCCTTCGTTGGCGTAAATCCGCGCTGGGAGCGGCGTTGTGTTTGAAAATTCCAGCGTCACGTGCCCTTCCCACTCGGGTTCAAGCGGGGTGACATTGACGATGATGCCACAACGGGCATAGGTCGACTTACCAAGGCAGATCACCAGCGTATCGCGCGGAATGCGAAAATATTCCACGGTACGGGCCAGCGCAAAACTGTTGGGTGGGATCACACAGCAATCGGTTTTGCGGTTTACGAAACCGTCATCGGAAAAATCCTTGGGATCAACAATTGCCGAGTCGACATTGGTGAAAATCTTAAACTCGTCGGCGACACGCGCGTCATAGCCATACGAGCTGACACCATAGGAAATCACGTCATCGCGCTTAAAACCGTCAACAAACGGTTCGATCATGCCTTTTTCCTGCGCCATCTGGCGTATCCAGTGATCGGGTCTTACCGACATTTTGTCACCCCTGCTTGCTGAAACGAACTTTCATAAACGCCCTTGTGCCGACCGGCCCTATTGGTTGTACCCGCCGTATTGCATCAAGATCAATAAACGATGACGGTTAACGATGCCTAATGATTGTCGTCCGCCGCGTTTGTGCTGTCTTTGGTGCTATTATCGGATTGATCCTTGCGGGATCTCTTTTGCTGTTTGCGCTTTGCCAAATTGGCGCGCAAAGCTTCGGCTTCGCGTTTTAACCGTTCTTCGTTTACCGCCGGGCGGATATCGGATTTCTTTGCGGTCATGATTTGATCCGGGTTGCGGTTGGTATGATCAGGCATATAGCGCGATGTTATAAAACAGCAGGCGAAAAATTACAGCCGATCTTGACGAAAACAGGGCGAAAAGCAGATATCGACCAACAATCGAAAAACTTCGTCTATTTCGGGCTTGACCAAATACGGATCCGTGGCCTATAACCCGCCCGCACCGCAAAGGGCTTTATGCTGCTGTAGCTCAGGGGTAGAGCACTCCCTTGGTAAGGGAGAGGCCGGGAGTTCAAATCTCCCCAGCAGCACCATTTGCCCATTTCGCGGCCTGCATAGGCTGCCGTAGCTCAGGGGTAGAGCACTCCCTTGGTAAGGGAGAGGTCGAGAGTTCAAATCTCTCCGGCAGCACCATTTTCCCAAGACGAAAATTACACAGAATAAATAGCGCAAACAGCTATGCTGTAAATGTTTGCTTTTGCGTGGTTAATCTGTTTCGAACAGCGCTGAATTAGCGCTTAAGCAGGAAGCGAAGCGACAGAACAGTCGGATCAACCCCTAGCGTCTTGCGACACAAGATCGCCAACAAAACGGGGTAGCCTGCCACTGAAACGGCCCCAACAACCACACCACCGGCAAGACCGGCCTGATTCATCGCAACAAACAACCCTGCGACCGTTATTGCCGACCAAACAGTAATAATTTTGGTCATCGCCCGGTGAATGCCGGTCATATTCAACAAAGCCACACTGGGTCCGCAAGCCGCCTGTATGCCATATGCAATCAGCATCATACGCAAATAGGGCACTGCCCGGCTGTAGTCATCGCCAAAGAGCGACAAGAGCAACGGGGAGAAGACAAAGAACACAATGCAAACTGGCACAGCTACAAGCATCGAAAACGCGGTCGCACGCGCGATAAGCGATTGCAATTCCCATTTGTCGTCTTTTGCCATTGCACGCGACAAAAAAGGCGAAACGACAGAGTTCACGGCCGTCAGCGCGAAAGCCACCAACATCGAAAGACGAATGACTGCACCGATTTCACCGGCATCAAATGCCGTTAGCGTGACACCAGCAATAATCACCGGCGACTGATTAAGCAGAGCAACCCCAAGCTTTGAGAACAGCGCGTTCAAGCCAAGCTGCAACCAGCGGCGAATATCGGCCATTTCTGGATCAAAGCGATCTTTCCAGTTTATGTGCCGACCTTTGACCACCAGACATAACGACACTGTCACGCCCGCACCGAGTGCAAGGGCATAGGACATGACAATCGTCAAAAGTGAAAGCTCATGCAAAATCCAGAAATGCATGAGCAGCAAACAGAGACCGAAAACCAATGGCCGAATAACCGCTTCGCCGACCACCGCACGCGAAACATTGGCGTCCGCACGAATTGTGCCTTGTAGCACGGCCATAATCACAGAGAGCGGCAAACAAGCGCCGGCGGCAATCCCGATGGGCAAATCATAGTGGCGGAATTTTAAGAGCACGATAGCCAAAACAATCCCGCCGAGCGTTGACAGAACGCTTGAAAACAGCAAGACAAATCGCTGCATTCCGCTGACTAACTGAGGTTGGCCATCCGCACGGTATTTGGGCAGAAACCGCACAATCGCAGTATCCATACCAAACGTGGCGATAGGTGCCGCTGAGATAATCAACCCGAGTACAACACTAAAGAAACCAAAAAGATCTTTGCCGCCATAGCGTGAGATAAACACGCTGGCCAAAAACATCATGCCCGCCGAAAACGCGTTGGCGAACAGCACAAAAATAGCGGCAAATTTCAACTTAGTTTATCCGTAAAAGGAACGATACCATTCGACAAAATTGCCAATCCCGGTTTCGATTGAGGTTTCCGGTTTGAAGCCGACCGCATCGGTCAGAGCGACAACATCGGCATAGGTCGCAGGTACATCGCCATCTTGCATCGGCATCATGTTCTTTTCTGCCGTTTTACCCAGCGCTTTTTCAAGCGTTTCGATCATATACATCAACTCAACCGGGCTGTTGTTGCCGATGTTGAACACACGGTACGGCGCCGAGCTGGTGGCAGGATCAGGTTTAGCCGGATTCCAATTTTCGTTTGGCGCTGCCACGGTCGAGATACAACGATAAACACCTTCGACAATATCATCAATATACGTGAAATCGCGGCGCATTTTGCCTTGGTTAAAGACGTTGATCGGCTTGCCTTCGAGAATGGCCTTGGTGAACATGAACAATGCCATATCCGGGCGCCCCCATGGACCATACACAGTAAAGAACCGAAGCCCCGTTGTCGGCAGACGATAGAGATGGCTGTAGGTGTGGGCCATCAATTCGTTGGCTTTTTTCGATGCTGCGTACAGGCTAATCGGGTGATCAACGTTATGATGAACCGAAAATGGCATCTCGGTATTCATGCCATAGACCGAGCTACTGGACGCATAAACAAGGTGCTTCACGCCGTTATGACGGCATCCTTCAAGGATATTTGTGAAACCGACAAGGTTTGCATCGATATAAGCATGGGGATTTTCAATCGAATAGCGCACGCCCGCCTGTGCCGCGAGGTTCACCACATAAGTTGGCTTCTCGGTTGCAAAAAGATCTGCAATGCCTTCGCGGTTCTCCAAATCCATGCGGACAAATTTGAATCCAGGCTTGCCCTCAAGCCGCGCCAAACGGGCTTCTTTGAGGATGACGTCATAGTAATCATTGACGTTATCCAAACCAACAACGGTCGTCCCTTGCGCCAACAACTTTTGGCAAAGGTGTGATCCAATGAAACCGGCAGCACCGGTGACCAGTACCTTCTCATGGGCGGGAATGGCAAAGTCGAGCATGTTCCTCGGGATTCCTGTTTGGTATGGTTTGCAAGATGGGTGATATCGCGCTTCGAATTTCGGCCATTCTGATAACAGCACGGCCTTGATTTCGCAAGATACGAGAAGCAGTCAGGCCGCCCGCGCATCCAGCACAAGACAGAAAGATGATTATCTGTTATTATCATGAACGTCACGACACACAGTTAAACCTGAGGTTTACGAAGCCATATGATTGCAACTGGCCAAACCATTGCCAACCCGAATGGCGGCGGAATGGGCGTTATCCTGAATGTACGGGAGATCGCACAAACCGCTGATGGCCGCGTTTTGGCTGAGTATGAGGCTGTCGAGGTTGCTTTTTCGGGCCCAAACACTTCATCTCCTTACGCTATTTCAGGCAAAGACAGTGACGCTGCCAGGACGCGGCTTGTTGATCCACGCACCCTGACAGAGGCGCAGGCTGTTGCCGCCGGTGTCAGCCGGGCAGAATATCGTCAAGCGCGTGAAACCAATGAAAAACAAGATGGGGCCACAGGCGTCGGATCCGCGTCAAGTAATGCCGATCTTGAGCCAGCAGAAAAAGCCACCGTCGCACAATTGCAAGCACGTGATTCCGCCGTGCGCCAAGAAGAACGCGCACACGCAGCAGCTGCTGGCCCTTATGGATCAGCGCCGCAATATGAATATCAGATCGGCCCCGATGGGAAAGCTTATGCAATCGGCGGACATGTCGATGTCGGCATTTCAATGACGGGCTCGGCCGCGGACCGCGATCGTGCTTTGGCAACGCTGCAAAATGCGGCCATGGCGCCCAATGCCCCCTCAGGGGCAGATATGGCAGCGTTTAGACAGGCAAGTTTGCAACGTGCAACCGCAAAACCTGATAGCGATGCATCTATACCGAAAGAATCCATTCTTCCAGACAACAATACCGGGAACGATAGAAAGCCGGGTATCTCGATTTCCGTGTGATTCTAAACCCCGAAAAGTCATTCTCAGCTTGCACATACTATCCAAATAGCGACACTGAATCGACACCAAAACACAATTAACTATCCGTTGGGATAATTTAAAAAACGATAAACTATCCAGCCGTTTGACAGACCCCTCGTTTTGTTGAATGCTGCGCGCGCGTTCGGGGGGACGCATGAACTGAACATATAGAACTTCGCGATTCCGTATCTCGGGTGCGGTCGCGTTTCTGACGCAGACGGACGGATGTCCCAAGCGCGGACAAAAACGGGTACGGCATAAAAATGAACATCCTGCTAGCAGACGACCATGACCTCGTCAGAGACGGGATCACTTCCTTCCTGAAAACAGCAGCACCGGAAGTAGAAGTCTCACAGGCAAAAGACTTTGCCGAAGCGCTTTCAGTCGTTGACGGCGACACAAAAGTCGAACTTACCATACTTGATCTAAACATGCCGGGTATGAACGGCCTTTCAGGTCTGACCGTAATGCGTCAGAAACATCCGGACATCCCGGTTGTCATCTTGTCGGGTTCGGTAAAACGCAGCGACGTTTTAAATGCACTTGAGCACGGGGCTTCTGGCTATCTGCCAAAAACCCTGTCAGGCAAATCCCTGATCAATGCCCTGCGTTTGATTCTTTCAGGCGAGAAATACATTCCATCTGCCTTGTTGGAAGATGACGGCACGAAAATTCGCCCCGGAGAAATTGACCTTGAAGGCCTATCACCTGACAATCCTTTGCGCCAATTGACCAATCGTGAGCGCGAAGTTCTTGCCCTTCTTACCAAGGGCCTGTCGAACAAGGAAATCGCCAAACAACTTACCGTGCGCGAAATTACGGTCAAAGTTCACCTGACCGGCATCTTCAAAAAGCTTGGCGCAGCCAATCGTACTCAGGCGGTTAAAATCGCCATGCAGCTCGGTTGGGAAGCCTGACCTAAGTAGGCGCTAAAGATCAACGCATAAAAAAATAGAGCCCGGCAATTTTGCCGGGCTCTATTTTTATCAATGACGCTTATGTGGCACGTTTCATTACCCTACTGGCTGTATACGTCAGCAAGTTCGTCAAGGACGGCCAAGAGCTCTTTTAGATCAAGCGGTTTTGGCATCACCATCACCGGTGCATCTGCCCCGTCATCATCTTCCACAGGGCGCTCTGCATCCCCTGGATGCCCTGTCATCACGATCACTGGCATAGCAGGGTTTCGATCCCGCAACGCCTTCACAAGCGTATTGCCATCCATATAAGGCATCCGAATATCGGTAATCAGGATATTGGGTGCCATTACGCCTGCGCTGGCCAAGGCGTCTTCACCGTTGCTAGCGGCAGAAACTGAATATCCTTGTGCCTCGAGGTAGGCAGCGATGATTTCCATCGCATCAATTTCGTCATCGACCACAAGGACGCGAATCGTTTCACGGACAGCGCGACTAATGCTGTCATGTTGCACGTGCCCGCCCTCTTCTACCGCAAGATCGGTATGATCATCGACATCTTCGCCGATACGCGCCACCGGAAGAGTTACCTCAAAACAGGCACCATCCCCCTCATTGCGCACATCAATCTTACCGCCCATGGCTTCGACAATGCCGTAACTGACCGAAAGCCCGAGACCTGTGCCCTTGCCTACGTCTTTCGTGGTGAAAAACGGATGGAACAAAAGATCAATCGCAGGCTCGGGAACGCCACCACCATTGTCATTGACCGCCAATTTCAAGAATTTTTGGTCTTCATCGATCATGGCGCTGACGCGGATTAATCCGCCAATACCGTCGGCATCATCGCCGTTCTCATTGATGGCGTCGCGCGCATTGGTCAAGATATTGACCAGCACCTGTTCAAGTTGAACTTGGCGACCATTAACCAAACACTTTTGCGAGGGAGCCACGACATCAATCCCAATACCCGATAATCGGCAGTCATGCTCGATCATGTCCACCGCACGCTCAACAGCTTTCATCGGATCAAACGGGGCAAAGTCATCATCGTCAGGGCGGCTATATATCTGAAGGTGCTTGATGATTTCAGACATCCGCTCGGTCTGACCGCTGATTAATGACAGACGTTCGCGCTGAAAGGCCGGTTTTACGGCTTCCAGATCATATTGAAGTGCGCATGTGTCGGCCGCCATCCGAATGACATTCAGTGGCTGGTTCATTTCATGGGCGACAGATGCCGCCATTTCACCCAAAGTGGCCAGCTTGGATGTCTGAACCAACTGGCGTTCGACTTTGTGCTTTTCAGTGACGTCTTCGGCCAGCATCAGCATTGCTGGCGCGTCTTCGTGGGTAAACGCAATTGCCGAAACTTCGAGTTCGACGATTTCACCATCTGGCCGGGTACACATAATGACGAAGTCTGCACGACCACTATAGCCGTTTTTATAACGCTCGATATACTCCAAAAGCGTATCGCGGCTAGATGGATGAACCATTTCCATGAAGCTGCGACCAACCAACTCAGTGGTATCTTCCGCGCCAAGGATCGTAAGGCCCTGCTGATTGATATAGGTAATTTCTTCGCCGCTTAGGATAGAGATCAGCTCTGGGGCAAGCTCAACCAGCTTACGATATCGTTCTTCACTTTCCTTAAGCGCCCGTTCGGCCCGCGACCGTTCAATCGCATAACGGATGGAACGGCGAATTGTCCGCCCGTCTGGGAACTCTTTTGTCAGATAGTCCTCTGCTCCATGCTGGAGGGCATCAAAGGCCAGCTCTTCGTCTTTATGGCCGGTTAGAACGACAACCGGGGCGACATTCTTACAGCTGCGCACCCGGCTGATGGTCTCAACCCCCGATGAATCAGGCAAGGTCAGGTCTAGCAACACGACGTCGAAACGCGCCCCTGGACCATCCCCATTCAAAAGGGTCATTGCCGAGGCAAGATCACTGCAATGTTCAATATCAAAGGGCTCGCCGGTTTCCTCAAGAAGCGTTCGGACAAGGAACGCATCTCCAGGATTATCTTCAATCAGAAGAAGGCGAAACCGCTGATCAGCCATTACGGCAATTTCCACTTTTAAATTCATTTCTTCCCGTCAAGTAGGGGTGAGACCGTTCTTTCCATTACTTTTAAACTACTCCCATCCGGCAACAACCCGTTTCTCAGACGCCCCAGCCCTATACCGGAAAAAGCCCTTAGGGCTGAGGCCTTGCCGACCTTAGCAATCCTGGACGTCAATCAGCACGCGACCTTTGACCTGACCTTTTAAGATTTTCTCGCCCCACTCAACGACATCGCCCAGCGCGATTTTCGTTGTCGCAGCAGCCAAATGATCGGTTGGGAGTTCTTTGGCAAGCCTTTCCCAAGCCTTCGTACGGGTTGCATAGGGGCACATGACAGAGTCAATCCCAATGAGACGCACGCCACGCAAAAGGAACGGCAGAACAGTCGCGGGCAAATCTGGTCCGCCGGCAAGCCCGCAGGCTGAAACCGCACCATGATACTTCATTTCGGAAAGAACATGTGCAAGCGTTGTGCTCCCGACACTGTCAATCGCCCCAATCCAACGCTCTGCCAAAAGTGGCTTACTGGTATCGGTCAGTTCATTGCGGTCGACGAGTGTTGTAGCGCCCAAACCGCGCAGGTAATCATGCGTTTCTGCCCGCCCAGTTGACGCCGCCACTTTGTAGCCCAGAGCAGACAAAATGGATACAGCGACGGAACCAACGCCTCCCGCAGCGCCTGTCACAAGAACTTCGCCATCCTCATCAGGTGAAACACCTTGTTCCTCAAGCGCCATGACCGCAAGCATCGCGGTAAAGCCAGCGGTTCCAATCGACATGGCCTGCCGACCAGAAAGGCCGTCCGGCAAGGGGACAAGCCAATCGGCTTTCACCCGGGCCATTTGCCCATATCCGCCCCAATGCACTTCGCCCACACGCCAACCGGTCAAAACCACTTCGTCACCTGGTTTGTACCGGTCGTCGCCGGACGTAACGACTTCACCAGAAAAATCGATACCCGGAACGTGGGGATAGGTTCGAACCAACCGCCCCAGACCATTAAGGATCATACCGTCCTTATAGTTCAAGGTGGACCATTTGACCCGGACAAGAACATCGCCTGCGGGAAGATCATCGGTTGTCAGATTGCGAAACTCGGATGTTACTTTCTTGTCGTGCTGGTCCAAGACAAGTGCGCGGAATGCTTCGGCCATAGGAATCCTCCCGATCTAAAATTGTTTGGATCAAGAGTATTCTTGCGTAAAGCCCGCTGTCAAACAAACCATTGAATACAGCGGTCAAAAGTCCATCATTGCGATATCGTTAGACGCTCCGGCGCGTCGGCGATATCAGGACTTGCCAGGATAACAATCAGCAAAACAGCGATGATCAGGATGATGATATAAAGAACAGCGCGCCCAGTGCCCTTTTGTTCTACCACATCATCAGCGACGACATCATGACGGACCGTAGCAGGTAGACTACGATAGGATAACCACCCCAAAAACGGCACGATCACAAGATCATCGACCCAGCCAACACCAACGATAACGTCGGGGAGAAGGTCAACCGGGCTGATCAGATACAAAATACCGGCCAATAGAATAAACTTGGATTTCACTGGTACATCGCCGCGCATTAACGTGCGCAACAAATTGGGAACAATCATCCATGCCGATGGTCTAGCCATGAGAGTCCCCAATTTCCAAATCTAAAAATATATTCTTGGCGCCAAAGGATAGCCTGCCGGACTTACCAGTTTGAAAATGGGCCGTTCAGGTGGCTGTCAGTGCTCGCGGAAACCAATCGCTCAGACCGTCGGGTAATTTCGTATGTAGCTGATTGCGCACCAGTATCTGCAATCGGCTTTACTTCAAGCAAGGGCGGCTCAATATCAGCTGGTGGAACGCTGATCCACGCAAGGGCGATGGCAAAGCCGAGCACAATCGCCATCGTCAGTTTATCGAAATACAGCATAGCCCATCGTCCTACAGAGTTTCTGTTTTTTACTTATGTAAACAGAAATGCATTTGGACGAAGTTTGTTCCCGAACCAACACGAAGGTTGAATAATAATAACTAAATTCGTGGGAAATCAAGGTGCCAGAGCTTCAAAAACATCACCTTCTGGCGCATGACCCAGAATATTGGCCTGATGCCATAACGCGTAGAAAAGAAGATGCCAGCATGCCGCCCCTTCCTTTTTACCGGTTACGTCAAACAGCTTTTCCACGCGCGTCGGATCGGCAATTTCAAGAATGCCTTCCTGATGGGCGACCAATGGGCCAAGACGCTTACCCTGCCCGGCAATCCACTCGCCGACGGGCACAGTAAACCCACGCTTTTTGGCAAAGGGCTGTGCCATGGGCAGACACCGTTCCAACCAGCTACGCAACAGGAACTTCCCAACACCTTTACGCACCTTAAGGCGGTCTGGCAGGTGATAGGCAAACTCGGCGACAAAGGGATCAAGAAATGGTGTGCGCCCTTCAAGACCATGGGCCATAAGCATCCGATCCAGTTTGATCAGCAAATCGTTTGGCAGCCAGTCTGCGCAATCGACCGCCTGAGCGACGGCAAGGCGGGAGCGTTTACCATGGCTTTCCCGGCTTTCGGACGCAGCAATACCATCACGCCAACCGTCAAGAATTTCAGACTGCAGAACGTCACTCTTATCAAACGTTCCCTTCGATCGCATTACACGGCCGCCCAACAATAGAGGCCGCATGACTGACCGATAACGGCCATAGCCGCCAAACAATTCGTCGCCACCTTCGCCAGAGAGCACAACCTTGAAATCACGTGCGGCCTCGGCAGCAAGCTTATAGGTCGGCAGGATGGCATAGTCGGCAACCGGATCATCCATTTTGGCGGCCACTTGGGGCAACAAATTCCAGAAGTCGCGCTCTGAGAACATTACTTCAACATGTTTGGCATTACATGCTTTGGCCACCGCACGGGCCAGTTCGCGTTCATCATGTACACTTGATGATTCGAAGGCTGCGGTATAGGCGGTCACCGGCCGCTCATTAAGACGATGCATCATCCCAAGAAGCGAAGCACTGTCGACCCCACCCGACAGGAACATGGCGTAATCAACGTCAGAGCGTTGATGAACACGCACGGAATCTTCAAACACCTGATCCCATTGAGTTAACGCATCTTCGAAATTGACCCCGACCACGCCCGTATCATTCAGAACCTTTCGTCGACAGCGTTCAACCACCCGCCCATCTTTCAGAACGATGGTTTCGCCGGGTAACAAACGTTTGATGCCATCAAGGATCATATCACCGCCGGTGGTAAACTGAACCTGAAGCAGCTCAGAACGTGCATCTTCGCGTACCGTTCGTCCTACCAACCCGGCTGCAACAAGTGCTTGTGCTTCGGACGCGAATGCAAAGAATTCTGGCGTTTCGATATAGTAAAGTTGTTTAATGCCAAACGGATCGCGACATAGCACGACCTGGTTTTCGACCACGTCATGAATTGCAAAGGCATACATGCCGCGCAACTGATCAAATCCGCCGACGCCTTCTTTTGCATAAAGACGAAGGGCGGTTTCACTGTCTGATCGGGTTTTAAAGCTGGCTTCGCACAAACGTTGGCGGAGCTCGACATAGTTATATATTTCGCCATTGGCGACGAGCGCACTGCCATTTTCATGATAAAGTGGTTGATCACCGGTATTAAGATCAATGATCGCAAGACGCGTTTGCACAAAGCCCACCGGTCCCTTGATATAGCGCCCGTCACCATCGGGACCGCGATGCCCCAGAGCATCACGCAAGCGATCCAGGACTTCAGGATCAAATGTTTGCTTATCCTTGGCGATAAAACCTGCAATTCCGCACATTAACGTGCAACCTTGTCAAAAAAAGCCATGTATTTTTTTACGACCACGTCTTCGGTGAAATCTGCTTCAAACGCAGCATGGCCTTCACGCGACAATGTGTCTGAAAGAAGTCGATCATCAAGAACTGTCCGTAAATCAGATGCCAAGGCGCCGGCATCCTCAAGATTGGACAACAACCCAGTTTCGCCAGGCTTAATCAACTGAACGGGACCTTGGCTTGCCTGTGCGACAACCGGCTTTCCATGCGCCCAAGCTTCAATTACCATATTCCCCAACGGTTCATGCCGTGAAGATGCACAAAACACGTCGCAAGTCGCAAACAGATTGGCAACATCGCGTCGCCAACCGAGCAACCGAACGCGATCAGCAACACCACATTCGCCAGCAAGCTTAAGAAGATCATTCTTTAAGTCGCCGGCCCCCGCAATCCAAAGATACGCCTCGGGAACTTCCGCCAGAGCGCGGATTAGGGTATCAAACCCCTTGTTCGCATGTAGGCGCCCAAGTCCAAGAATGAGCGGCGCATCATCAGGTGTATTAAACTCTGATCGATCGAGTGCCCAGCCGGGGTTGGCATCAACAAAATTCGGCAAATAATGCGTGCGTTCCGATGGCCAACCTTCGGCGATAAGGTAATCGCATATATCGCGTGTATTCCCGATCAAGTGATCACAATCGCGGAAATTCTTAAGCTTGTAATAGCCACCAAGCCGAGCAACTTTTACAAAATCACCAGATGGCGTAAGACGGCTGGCCCGATTCATCCAGCTCATTACAACACGCGGTTTGTGGCGTTTGAGCTGTTTGCGCAAGCACAAAGGCGTTTTGATATCCAAACGCCCGCCAAAAGGTAACTCGTCAAATGAAACGCCGTTGACAGCAAGCACGGAATTTCGAGCTTCGTTCCGGCGCACGATACAATGTTGATCTATTCCGGCACGCTGAAACCCACAGGCAAGCCTTACAAAGAACTCCTCTGCGCCGCCAAATTCGCCACCGGCCATGGTTTGAAGTAGCATCGTCACGGGACCAACCTTTCGAATGCTTCAGCCGCCTGTTCCCATCCCCAACCTCGCTGTTTTTCAAGCGCTGCTTTGTGTTGTTTAGCCCACAGGTCATCGTCGTTCAAAATTTCGGCTGTTCGCTTGGCAAACACATCATCGTCATTGGCAACAAAGCCAGTTTGCATATCGATAACGCGTTCCGCAACACAGCCAATTTCCTGCACCACACATGGAACGCCCATTGCTTGTGCTTCTGCAAGCGCAAGGCAGAAGGTTTCCCCAACATCGCCACGATAGGCCATAACACGCGCTTGACGCATTTCGTCAAGAAGCTTTTTCTTGGGAACAGGTCCACGAAAAACAATGCCCTTATCACGAAGGGTTGCTGCGTGATCAAGGATCGACTTCATCAGCTGGGCTTTTTCATCGCCAACCGCCCCATAAGTTTGCGAACCGGCAAAAACATGCAATTCAGCATCGGGAGATAGCGGATGAATTTTTTCCACCCAAAGTTCAACGAGCCAATCTAGCGAGCGCAATGGGTTGGATGTAAAAATCGCGCGCTTCTTACGCACCTCGCTTCCGACTTCAGATGTCCTAAACATTTTTTCTATGCCGAGCGGAATGACAACCCGTTCTCCAGAAGGCGCCCATTTAGGGTAGGTCGCCAAATGATGCTGCCCGGAAAAAACAATAGCAGGTTTGATTCTCCAAAGACGCGAAAGATAACGCCATTTCAAAAGATATCCCGCCGGATTGTGGATCCAGAAAACAGTGCGTTTGGCGTCGGGCATTTTATCCAATAACCTATGCCCGCGATTGGCAATATAGAGATCTGCCATTTTTGGAAATCCATCCGTTAATGGACGCCATCTCACACCGTTATTTTCATGGGGGTTGTCGCAATGATTAAGGACTGTGACTTCATGCCCACGTGCAGCCAACCCTTCGGCCAACGAAATAACGGCTGTCTCCGCCCCACCAAGAGGACGTTGTGCAAGCATAAAGCTGTCAAACTTGATACCATCATCGGCCAGTACGATTGTTGCCATCGGGTTATTTGTCCTCGTATTTGGCCTTAATGTACGAAATGACCGGGAACAACCCAGCAAATAACGCGATCAGGAACCCAATCCCGCCTTCTTTGTATCCCTTCCGGCCGATATAGCATCGGATAAAACGCGAAAAAAGTCGTCTAATGTTATTGGCAAATGTGCCAATTTTACCGCTGTCACGTAAATCAGCAGCGCGCGCAGTTGAATAGCTATCAAGCCGCTTGATCATGTCGGAAATGTTCCGATCAACATAGTGGCGTACCGGATGGGTTAGGCGCGGCCCACTATCCCCGGAAAATGTTACCGCTGGATGGACACGCTGAGGGCCCCAGCATTTAGCACCCGTGCGAAACAGCCCGCCGTAGGACGACTTTCCAAACGAAGAGCCCCAACCATACCTTACCAGACGTTCACCGACATAGTTATCGACCGGAAGATTATGATAAGCATATACGCTGCTTGCGATCACTGTACGAATTTCGCGGCAGAGTTCTTCGGAAACATGTTCATCTGCATCGACTTCCAGCACCCAATCACCGGAAACTTGCGCCAATGCGTAGTTTCGCCGCTCTCCCTCCATGGCCCAGCTTCCGACCAATGTTTTCGCCCCGGCGGCCTTCGCGATTTCTTCAGTCCTATCGGTGCATTTGTCACATAGAACAATGATTTCATCAGCAAATGCCACATGCGCCAAACACGAAGGAAGACGGTCTTCCTCGTTATGTGCTGTGATGACCACGGTCAGTTTAGGTGCCTTATTTGTCATGCTCCGCCCCGCTCTTTTGCGCTTAAAAGTGCGTCAACCGCGTCAATAACCTTGTCCACAGAAAGGCCGCCCATCAAACTGTCATGGGATCGCCATGTCGCGCCGGATGCCCAGATTTCGTCATAGGACATATCGGTTCGAACATGGGCCGCAATCGGGCCGCACGGTCCATAATTTTCTTCACGCGATGGGCCAAACAGACCAAGTGTCGGGATTCCAGCAGCAGCGGCCATATGCATCAATCCACTATCATTACCGATATAAAGATCACTGCATTCCAAACATGCCTGAACCGTTAGCAAATCTTCATTGCCGAAAATCACCGTGCGCTCGTTTTCTGGAACTGCATCAATCACCGGCGTTGCGGACTGACGCTCATTAGGAGCGCCCAACAATAAAATATGTGCACCGGGCAATAGCCCATCTTCAGCGCGCAGGCGGTCGATCAAGTCGACAAAACGTTCTGTCGGCCAAGTTTTACCGCCCCAATTTGCTGATGGCCCGATCGCAAGAACCTTACGATGGTCTTGGGGAAGCAATTCTTTGGCAAGGCTGAGATGCTTCTGATCTAACCAGACTTTGGGATAAAGCCCCTTATCCAAGCCTATCATTTGCGCCATTTGTTCAACACGGTGAATGCGATCATCATTACCAGACAAAACAACGCGTTTTGCGCCGGGGAGAACATAAGCTGTCGCACTGCCGCGCAGGTCGACGATAATGTCCCACCAGTTCAGGACCACCGATTTCCAGAGTTTCCACCAGTGACCGCCGCGTTTTTGTTTTGGCATCTCGATTATGCGTTCAAGATTGGGCACGGCTTCGAAAATAGGGGCGGCCACCGGACCACAGGCGACCGTCACTTTTATGCCCGGATAGGTCTCGACATAATGGCGCAGGACCGATGTCGACAGGACAGCGTCACCCAAGCGGTTGGACGTAATAAACAGCAGACGCACAGCTTAAATCTTCTCCAGCTCGCCAGCGACATGGATCCATTCGCGGCGATCATTGCGTGCGGCTTCGGACTGACTGGCAAAGAAGGACCGGTCGGTCAGAAGCTGATAGGTGATGTTGCCATAGGCTGCTTCGTCAGGCACGATATAGCCCGTTTTGCCATCTTCAATCCGGCTTTTGGCAATTCCACCATAGGAAACAACCGGGGTGGCAGCGCCGAGCGCATCGACAAGCCATTGCCCCGCATGATCGGTGCCGTATTTACCGTGATGCAGGAATGCCCGCGCATTGGCAACGGCTTGGGCCATATCACCTTCGGATTTGGGATGTAAAACCCGAACACCTTTGTCGATTGCCGACCGCACCAAATCAACAATATCGTCAGATACCTGAACGTTTTCGCCCGCCATGGCGGTAAACAGATCATAGGCATAGATTTCCAAAATCGCGTTGGGGGCTTTTGGCGCGACATAGGCTTCCCAAATGCGGACGATCTGGGCGATGCCGCTTGTCGTGTTTGCAACCGTAACTGCAACTTCTTCGCGCGATTCAAATGCCCAATGCATATTTGCCGCCATGACAAAGGCGGTGACAGCACCGGGTTTGATCACGATCGGTTTTTTCACCAAATCAGCGTCGAAGCCCTTTTTTTGGGCATCGTCTGTAAAGACGATCTGCACTTCCTTGTCATGCAGGACCAAACGCACGTCATCCGCATTGAGCTTGGCAGGATCACCATCAAACCAAAGGATCGCCTGCGCACCAGCAGGCACCGAAGCATGGCTTAGCAATGCCGGATCGCGCCAGACAATAACCGTATCGACCGCATCGCCACCAAAGGGCGGCAATTCGGCATCAAGCTGTCGCCATGCGACCCCGTGCATGTCCCGGTCAATTCCCCCATTTCGGCGGGCTTCGACTTGGTGACCACGGGCAACAAGGGCCTCGGCCAGTGCGATAAAGGCGCGCTGTGCGGTCCCAAGCGGGCGGGCTTCACGATCTTTGGGATCGAAGCCAATAGACTGATCAAGCATCAAGATTTTCATGTCTTTGGTTCTATCCGTTTGGCGCCCGTTTATGAAGGGTTTTCTTGCACCCGGCCGCGCGTAAGGCACTGAGAGAGCACTTGCGAATTTGACGCAATTGCCCCACATTCCGATCAACTCATTCCGACAAACCGGAGCCCACAAAATATGACCGAAACATTTTATGCCCTTCTGCCCGATCGGGCCGTAATCCGGGTAAGCGGCCCGGACCGCGTCAGTTTTCTGCAAGGGCTAGTATCAAACAATATTGAAACCGTCACAGCCGAACAATCAAGCTACGGCGCGCTGCTGTCGCCGCAGGGGAAGTTCCTGTTTGATTTCTTTGTCTATCAACAAGACGAAGATAGCCTGTTGATCGAGTGCGAGTACGGGCAAGATGGTGCGCGCGCGGCCGAGCTTTTCAAAAAGCTGCGCATGTATAAACTGCGCGCCAAGGTCGAACTTTCCGATGTCACCGACAGCTATGATGTAATTGCCGTCTATGGGAAAGACGCCCTTTCGGCTCTTTCCCTTACCGACAACCCGGGCAGCACATCTGCATTTGCCACTGGCATCAAGTCCGTTGACCCGCGGTTGGCTGCAATGGGCGCACGCGTATTACTGCCGAAAAACTCCCTCGCCGAAATGGCAGCCATCGGCGCGCAGGAAGGCACAGTTGAAGCGTATCACGAGATGCGCGTAGCACTTGGTGTGGCGAATGGCAGTGAGGAACTTGAAATTGATCGGGCGATTTTGCTCGAAAACGGTTTTGAAGAACTCAATGGCGTTGATTTCAAAAAAGGCTGCTTTATGGGGCAGGAACTGACCGCCCGCACCAAATACCGTGGCCTTGTGCGCAAACGCTTATTGCCAATCAAGATTGAAGGTTCTGCACCAAAGCCGGGCACTACGATTATGAATGGCGACAAAGAAGCTGGGATTATCCGTTCGGTTCATGGCGATGGTGGCCTTGCGCTGATCCGCTTAGAACGCATTAGCGACGATGCAGAGCTTCTGGCTGATGGCGCGAAAATCGCGGTGACAGTGCCCGATTGGGTGTCATTGCCCGAGAAGTCGGCGTAACGATTGCGCAGTTGCGGCCTTAAGCGTGCGATAAACACCAAAGATACGCGAACGGCGGCAAGTTAACTTGCCGCCGTTTCTTTAGATCTTATTCGCTAGGTTGCTGCGATCAAGTTTATAGACTACTTGCGATCGAGGGCGGCCTGTGCGGCAGCCAAGCGGGCAATTGGAACGCGATATGGTGAACAGGACACATAATCCAATCCTTGCGCCTCGCAAAATGCGATGGAGGATGGATCGCCGCCATGTTCACCGCAAATCCCAAGCTTGATGTCAGGACGCGTTTTGCGACCACGTTCCGCAGCCAATGCGACAAGCTCGCCAACACCTTCCTGGTCAAGCGATACAAACGGATCACCTGCAAAGATTTCCTTGGCAATATAGGTATCCAAGAAACGCGACGCGTCATCACGTGACAGACCAAAGGTCGTCTGGGTCAAATCGTTGGTGCCGAAGCTGAAGAATTCTGCTTCTTCGGCGATTTCACCGGCCCGCAAGGCGGCACGGGGTAGCTCGATCATGGTGCCGACAAGGAAGGTCAACTTGGCCGATTTTTCGGCTTCGACTTCGGCCGCGACCTTAATAATCGCAGCTTTGAGGATTTCGAGTTCCTTTTTGCCAACGATCAGCGGGATCATGATTTCCGGAATGACGGGGTCACCGCCATCTTCTGAAACTGCAATTGCGGCCTCAAAAATCGCACGGGCCTGCATTTCATAGATTTCCGGATAGCTAATCCCAAGGCGACATCCACGATGGCCAAGCATCGGATTGGCTTCGGCCAGATCAAGCAGTCGGCGGCGGACAATCGCCTCTGACACGCCAGCGGCATTGGCGACCTCGGCAATCTCGGCATCACCATGCGGCAGGAATTCATGCAGCGGCGGATCAAGCAATCGGATCGTAACCGGCAGTCCCTTCATGATCCGGAACAGGTCGATAAAGTCTTGGCGCTGATAAGGCAAAAGTTTTTCAAGGGCTGTGCGACGCCCCTTTTCGGTTTCAGCCAAGATCATTTCACGCATGGAAATGATGCGTGCCGGATCAAAGAACATATGTTCGGTCCGGCAAAGGCCAATCCCCTCTGCCCCGAAACCACGCGCGGTTTGTGCATCATCCGGGGTTTCAGCATTGGTGCGGATTTTAAGCCGGCGCACACCATCGGCCCATGCCATCAACTGGGAAAAATCACCTGACAGATCGGGTTTAAGTGTCGCCACTTCGCCCAGCATGACTTCGCCCGTGGCCCCATCAAGGGTGATAACGTCGCCTTCCTTAAGGGTGACACCGCCCGACATCATGGTTTTGTTGGCATAATCAATCTTGATCGCGCCAGCACCACATACGCACGGTTTGCCCATGCCGCGCGCCACAACGGCGGCGTGACTGGTCATTCCCCCGCGGGACGTCAGGATACCTTCGGCGGCATGCATGCCTGCAATATCTTCCGGGCTGGTTTCGATCCGGACCAGAATAACTTTCTGGCCCTTGTTATGCGCCCAATCTTCGGCAACTTCGGCGGAAAAGACAATTTGCCCGGACCCGGCCCCTGGCGATGCAGGAAGCCCCATGCCGATAACTTTACGGGCGGCTTCTGGATCAAGGGTCGGGTGCAGCAATTGGTCAAGCTGTGCCGGGTCAACGCGACGCAGCGCGTCTTCTTTGCTGATCACGCCGTCCTGACACATTTCAACGGCAATGCGAAGGGCGGCCTTGGCCGTTCTTTTGCCGGCACGGGTCTGGAGCATGTAAAGCTTGCCCGATTCAACGGTAAACTCCATGTCCTGCATATCGCGGTAGTGCTTTTCAAGCTTGTCGCGAATATCGCACAGTTCCGCAAAGACCGTTGGAAGCGCTTCTTCCATCGAGGTCAAATCCGAACCGGATTCTTCACGTTCAATCTTGGTCAAAGGTGCAGGGGTTCGAATGCCCGCCACCACATCTTCGCCTTGCGCGTTGATCAGATATTCACCGTAAAAACGATCTTCGCCGGTCGATGGATTGCGTGAGAAACAAACACCTGTCGCGCAATC
The DNA here is from genome assembly GCF_011806425.1 of Thalassospira lucentensis. GTDB lineage: Bacteria > Pseudomonadota > Alphaproteobacteria > Rhodospirillales > Thalassospiraceae > Thalassospira > Thalassospira lucentensis_B. The sequence continues at coordinate 155,268 of NZ_JAATOV010000004.1, forward strand.
ATCGCCCATATTGCCAAAGACCATGGCCTGAACGTTAACCGCAGTTCCCCAGCTTGCCGGGATGTTGTGCAGACGGCGATAGGTATTGGCGCGCGCGTTCATCCAACTGCCAAACACGGCACCGATCGCACCCCAAAGTTGCTGACGCGGGTCTTGCGGGAACGGCTGCCCGAGTTCGCTTTCGACTTTTTTCTTAAAGGCCGTCACGACTTCGGCCCAATCATCAGCACTTAATTCGGTATCAAGGGAATAGCCCTTGTCTTCTTTTTGAACCTCGAGGATTTCTTCGAAGTGGTAATGCTCAACACCGAGTACCACATCACCATACATCTGAATGAAGCGGCGGTAGCTGTCATAGGCAAAACGACGATCACCGGAAACCGTTGCCAACGCTTCGACCGTTTGATCGTTCAGGCCAAGGTTTAAAACCGTATCCATCATGCCTGGCATTGAGGCACGCGCACCAGAACGCACCGATACCAAAAGCGGATCACGCGCGTCGCCGAACTTGCGACCGACCAGCTTTTCAACAGCCGCCAGCGCCGTTTCGACTTCGGCATTCAGACCATCGGGATAAGCACGGTCATTATCATAAAATGCCGTGCAGACTTCGGTTGTAATCGTAAAGCCTGGCGGGACCGGAAGCCCAAGATTGCTCATCTCGGCAAGGTTTGCACCCTTGCCCCCCAAAAGTTCACGCATATCCGATCGGCCTTCGGCGTTACCACCGCCAAAACCGTAGACCCATTTGGTCATCTTGCCTTTTCCTCATCTGGTTAAGGCCCTTTGATGGGCCGCCCCAGGATGGGGAAAGCCCCGGAACCTCAGCCTGTTTTATGTTTCGATCTTTGAGAAGTCGGCAATGTCATGCAAGGCCGTACGAATTTGCGCCAGCAACTTAAGCCGGTTGGCACGTTCATCAGCCTTGTCACTATTTACCGTGACCTTTTCAAAGAATGCATCGACAGGTTCACGCAACCGCGCAAATTCGGTCATTGCCGCGGCATAATCCTCGTCGCGCAACAGCGGCAAGGCGTTATGCCGGACATCGATGAGCGCCTGATACAGCTTGCGTTCTTCATCCACACTCAGAAGATCCGCGGAAACATCCGCGTCATAGGACGTGTCGTCCTTTTTCTCTTCGATGCGCAGGATATTAGACGCACGCTTATAGCCAGCCATAAGGTTGACGCCGCTTTCACCGGAGACAAAATCGGAAAGCGCCTCAACCCGCGCCAGCAGGCGGACAAGATCGTCCTCGCCATCAAGGGCAAACACGGCAGACACCAAATCGTGGCGTACCCCCTGTTCACGCAGATGGACTTTCAAACGGTCGGCAAAGAATGCCAAAAGTTCATCCACCGCCGCATCGCGACGAATGGCCGACGGGTACTGAGAAACAGCAAATGCAAACACACGCCGAAGCGGCAAACGCAAACCGTTTTCCAGAACCAATCGAATGACACCCAATGCAGCACGACGCAGTGCGAACGGATCTTTGGACCCGGTCGGCTTTTCATCGACAGTAAAGAACCCGGCAAGGGTATCAAGCTTTTCAGCCAAGGCAAAAGCAACCGAAACAGGCGCTGTCGGGCACGTGTCCGACGGACCTGCCGGCGCGTAATGCTCGGCAATGGCGTTGGCGACTTCTGGGGCTTCGCCGTCATTTTCGGCGTAATACTTACCCATCAGTCCCTGAAGTTCGGTGAATTCAAACACCATCTGCGACACCAGATCAGCCTTGCCGATTTCAGCTGCGCGGTCGGCCAGTTTGACGTCACATCCGGGAATATCCGTCGACAATTCACGCGCCAAACCACGCAAACGCAAGACGCGTTCAGACAGCGACCCCAGTTTGGCGTGGAAGACGATATTATCGAGTTTCGGCAGACGCGATTCCAGCGTCACTTTCCGATCCTGATCCCAGAAGAATTTTGCATCATGCAGGCGCGCACGCAAAACGCGTTCGTTGCCAGCGATGATTTTGGCGTTGTTGTCGGCTGTTACCATGTTTGAAATGGTAATAAAGCGCGCGGCAAGCTTGCCGTCCTTGTCTTCGACGACAAAGTATTTCTGATGTTCACGCATCGAGGTTTCAAGAACTTCGCGCGGGATATCCATGAACTGGTCATCGACTTTGCCCATGACTGGTACTGGCCATTCCACCAGACCACAAACTTCTTCGAGAAGACCATTGTCTTCAAGAAGTTCGAAACCTTCGTTCGCCGCCAGTTTTTTCGCACCATCAAGAATGACCTGCTTGCGCTCTTCTCGGTCGAGCATGACGTTGGCGGCGCGCAGTTTATCTTTGTACTCAGCAGCATTGGCGACAGCGAAATCTTCCGGGGCCAAAAAACGATGGCCACGTGTGGTGTTGCTGGCGGTTACCGGGCCAAAGCTTGCCGGGATGACCTTACCATCGAACAGGCACAGGATGCTGTCGAGCTGACGCACCCAGCGGACTTTCTGATCGGCCCAGCGCATCGATTTTGGCCAAGGCAGTTTGACCATGGCGTCTTCGACGATATCTTTGATCACATCGGCACTTGGACGGCCTTTTTGTTCGACAATCGCAAACAGGAAGGTGCCCTTTGGCATTTCGCGTTTTTCGCACTGATCAAGGGTCACACCGTTCCCGGCAAGAAAGCCATTGATCGCCTTTTCAGGCGCATCGGCGCGCGGACCACGGCGTTCTTCGCGAAGGTCGGGCTGCTTTTCGGGCAGGCCGTTAATAATCAGGGTCAAACGGCGCGGCGTGACCAATGTTTCGACCGTGTCAAACGCAAGATCAGCAGCCTTGAGGCCGTCAGTGATCAGTTTGGCAAGGTCTTCGGACGCACGGGCCTGCATACGGGCCGGAATTTCTTCGGAAAACAGTTCAAGCAGCAATTCGGCCATAACTTATGCCTCCTCTTTCAGATGGCCGCGTGATCGCAACCACGCCTCGCAGCAGGACTTCGACATGTCACGAACACGACCGATATAGGCCGCACGTTCGGTCACGGAAATCACACCGCGCGCATCAAGAAGGTTAAAGATATGGCTGGCTTTCATTGCCTGCTCGTAAGCTGGCAGCGCCAAACCACGTTCGATGTTTACGCTGCATTCTGCTTGGGCGTCCTTGAAGTGCTGGAACAGCATATCGGTGTTGGCAACTTCAAAGTTATAGGTCGATTGTTCGATTTCGTTTTGAAGGAACACATCGCCATAGGTCACGCCCTTGCCGTTATAATCAAGGTCATAGACGTTTTCGACACCCTGAATATACATCGCAAGACGTTCGATCCCGTAGGTCAGCTCGACCGGGACCGGGTTGCATTCAAACCCGCCAACTTGCTGGAAATACGTGAACTGGGTGACTTCCATCCCATCAAGCCAAACTTCCCAGCCAAGTCCCCATGCGCCAAGGGTCGGACTTTCCCAGTCATCCTCGACAAAGCGGATGTCGTGGGCCATTGGATCAATACCCAGATGCTTAAGCGAGCCAAGATACAATTCCTGTGAATTGCTTGGCGATGGCTTCATGATCACCTGGAACTGGTAATAGTGCTGCAGACGGTTGGGGTTTTCACCGTACCGACCGTCAGTCGGACGACGTGATGGCTGCACATAGGCGGCATTCCAGCTTTCCGGGCCGAGCGCGCGCAAAGTTGTCGCGGTGTGGAAGGTACCGGCACCGACTTCCAAGTCATAAGGCTGAAGGATGACACATCCTTGATCAGCCCAATAGCTTTGCAGTCGTAGAATAATTTCCTGGAATGAAGGGGGACGTTGCAACCCGTCGAGCGCCATTGCGCAAACTCACTCTTACTGTTGTCTGTAAATTAGAGCGGCAAGCTACCGCCCTGCCCCGTCGCGGTCAAGGACGCAAAAGCCCTGAGATGCCCGTAATTTGCAACCCTTGCATCACGGCCCATGACAGAATGCCGCATCGCAACATCATAGTTCCGCCATCTGGTGCAGATTTTCAAACGAAATCGACGTGCTTTGACACAAAGTCGAACAGACGCATTTACTGCAAAGGCCAAGACATAGGGATGGTTGAGCTCAGAGATTCTGAGGCAAAACAAGCGTCTCAGCTTTCAGGGCAAATTGATCGGGATTAAACGTCGCAGCGATGCGCATCGCCCTCGGCATGGTAAACGCCGCATTTGGGGCACTTTTCCATTTCCTGGGCCACGGTCTTTGGCTGGCTTTGTTTGGTATGTCGGGTTTGCTTTGGCTGCTGATTTTCAGACATCTGTTTGAAGCGGTTAAATAGCTTGAAACCTTGCCAGACAACGACAATGACCAAAGCGGTAAAGAGAATTTTCGAAAAGCTGAGCATGTCCGTTCCCAAAGCGCAAAGAATCTGGCGGCATCGCGCAACCAGAAGGCCCTTATATTAAACTCTTTCCGATTTAGAAACCGGGCAATGGCAAAAAGGCACGCATCAAGGTTTATCGGCTTTAAAGCAAAAAAGCCGCCCAGTTTCCCGGACGGCTTTAGATATTTGCAAAAGGCGCTTTGATTATGCGCTTTTAACGCCTTGAAGAAACGCACTTACAATATCGCGCATTTTCTCAGCTTCATGCGACAGCTCAGACGATGCCTGCAGCACGTCACGTGCAACACCGCCGGCACTTTGAACCGCACCGGTCACCTGATGGATGTTTTCATTCACATCTTCGGTGCCTTTGGCTGCTTCGTCCACGTTGCGCGCGATCTCGCCCGTGGCAACCTGCTGTTCTTCAACGGCTGCTGCGATACTGCTTGAGATCTCGTTGATTTTTTCAATGATCTCAGCAATTGAGGCAATGGCGCTAACAGCTTCGTCTGTTGCAGCACGTGTTGCTGCGATCTGTTCGCCAATGTCAGCCGTCGCACGCGAAGTCTGGCTGGCGAGGTTTTTAACTTCGCTGGCGACAACAGCAAAGCCTTTGCCGGCTTCGCCCGCACGTGCGGCCTCGATGGTGGCATTCAGCGCCAGAAGGTTGGTTTGACCAGCAATATCTTCGATCAAATTGACAACTTCGCCGATCTTGGCCGATGCTTCCTGCAAATTACCAACAACTTGGCCGGTATGACCTGCACGTTCGACCGCTTCTTTAGATACAGCAGCTGCTTGCGACACATCCTGTGCAATCTGACGGATCGAGGCGGAAAGCTCCTCCGCCGACGATGCGACAGTCTGAACATTACCAGCAGCCTGGGTTGCGGCCGATGCCACAGCCGATGACTGCGAGGTTGCTTGCTCAGCAGATGCCGAAAGTGTCGAGGCATTTGCCTGAAGTTCCGTCGCGGCAGATGCCACGGCCGAAATTGTCGCACCTGCGTTGATGTCAAACTCGCGCGTCAGATTTTCAATACGCTCAGTACGCTCGTTACGCTCGGCAGTGTTTTTGGCTTCGACGGCGGCCAAACGATCTGCTTCGATCATGTTATCGCGGAAGACCTGAACAGCTTCGGCCATGTTGCCGATTTCATCACCGCGACCGACACCGGGGATTTCAACCGTTTTGTTACCACCTGCAAGGCTTTCCATCGTATCGGTCATATCGCGAATAGGACGCGCAATCAGACGTGACAGTCCCCACGAAAATACAATCGTCAGCACAGCCACAAGCACACCAACCGCAATCACCATTTTGGTCGCCAACGCAAACTCTTGGTCACCGCGGAACGATGCCGCTTGTCCGCCAGCCTCGTTGATGGTGATCAAGTCACCAAGCAACTGGCGCATTTCGGTATTAACGGATGATGCCTCGCCCAGCATGATGGCACGGGCTTGTTCAGTGTCGTTCTTCTCAGAGAACGCCAAAGCACGTTCCCAAAGAGCCTTATTCTGCCCGATCAGCTTTTTTACGCGTGACCATTTGCTGCGTTCTTCATCGGTCGAGATCAGCATTTCATAACGCTGCACTTCAGCAGACTGCTGCATCATACGTTCGTCAATAAGCTGCTCACGGCGATCCATCTCAGACTTTTCGCTTGAGAGGATGTGGCCCAACCCCAAGAGCCGGATAATATTCGAAGACGTGCTGATTTCATTTAGCGCACGGATGCTGGGCATCCAGACTTCGTTGATTTCAGAAGACGTTTCGTTAATCGTATTCATTTTCACAATGGAAAATGTACTTGCGATAACGTTCACAATCAGCATTGCACCGAATGCGAATATAAGCTTATTAGATATTTTTAAATTAGACAAAGCGCCCATTATTCACCCCAAAATAAAGCAAAATTCATTTGCTATTTTAGCAGTCAAAGATTCTTGGACTTTACGATTACAAAAACTCGCCCAAAATCTATTCTGCCAAAAGAAGTCCCTGCACCATCAGAAACGAGAACTTCCGTATCAAGTGGATGATTTTTATTCAACACTTATAGGTATGCGTTCTATGCAACTAAGATAATCAAAACAAAAAATGATTTTTACCTGAGATATTTGAAATAAATACAAAAATAATACTTTAAGTTAAGAGTGACATTATATAATCAATCCCCGATTAAAGCGGAAGCCAATCGCGTGCATTAAATGCACCGACACAGCCATAATTATATGGCTGTATTAAATCGGGAATTTTCGTTGGAATACTTTGGGAAACGCCAAGCCGCACGCGACCTGGGATCGCAAATCACCCTCGCTTGGCAAGCATTTTAGAAAACCGGACAAAATAATTTGCGAAGGGGCCTAAAATCTAAAGCGGAAGGTAGGTCGGCTTACGTAACATGTCTTCGATATCAGGTAAGAAAGCCCCGGCTTCATCATGCAAAACGATCCCACGGCGCATTGATAACGGCGAAGCCACCCCTTTGCGGGCAGAAACAATTACACGCAGTGGCGTAGATGCGCTTTCTTTGCTCCAAATCGGGAAAACAGTCATGTCGCCCGCCCGCCCATGCAACATCCCAATAATGCGATCAAGATGATCGGCGCGATGAATGAGTGTGATACGCCCCTTTGGCCGGACCATTTTCAAACAAAAGCCAATCCAGTCTTTCAGATCGGCACTGCCTTCCTGATGGGCTTTTGCCCGGCTTTCATTTGCGGGCGGCGTACCCCCGGCATAGTAAGGCGGGTTTGAAATCACCTGATCAAAGCTTTCGGCCTGAAGCCCAATATTGCGATCATTGATATCGCCGTGAATAGGTGTAACACGACCAACCAAATCGTTTTCCACGACATTGCGGCAATAGAGTGCAAACAAATCGTCTTGAAGCTCAATCCCCGTCACGTCGGCATTTTCAAGACGCCGCGCAACGCAGAGACCGGCCGACCCAACAGCCGCACCGACATCCAAGATCTTTTGATCGCGCCTGGAATTGATCGAAACCGATGCCGCAAGCAGCACCGCATCCACCGCCGCCCGGTATCCATCAACCGGCTGCTTTAAGGTCACCGCCCCACCCAGCAAGAAATCGTGACTGATCCGGTCTTCGGGAAAGTCAGGAACCTCAAATGATGTAAGCGCGCGTGTCATCAGGCGTCTCTATGTGCGTTAGATTTTCTTTTGTCTGGGACTTTAAGGAAGCCTTGTTCAGTTCCTTAAACACCTCGGGCCACAAATATTACTCGGACGTCAGCTCGTCCTTTTCATCTTTTGCGTCTTGGGCTGCGTTATGGGCATCAAGTTCGCGTCTGGCAATATCAAGAATGTATTTCGCACGACTTTCCTCTGCGCTGTCGACCATCAAGCGCCTTGGCAGCGCACCGATTGATCCATCAAGGATGCTGGCGTGATAATCAAAGATGTGGCTTGAAATGCCTTCGTCCTCCAGCACCGATTGTGCCCAGCTTAATTCAATCGGGTCGTTGCTGCGAAACAGTTCGATCATTTAGCGTTTCCCCTTAATGTTCTGAAATATTTTGGTCAATTGGCAGGTTGCGCGGTGGGTTACCAGGACGGTTTGCGATCTAGTATCCATATCATACGTATATTAATGTGGTGACCAATTGCGGGTGATTTAACAATTTCACCCCAAAGACCGCCATTTATCTGGGATTGCACCTTTTGCATCACAGCATTTGTTCACTTGACCGGTATGCCCTTGGCTATCTATGTTGAGGCCGCCTGAAGTTATTTGCAATCTTCGCTATATACAGGCCGCGAAGATGCCATAGAAAAAGTCGGAATACAGCGTGACCAATACCGCACCGCAGACAAAGCCTCAGCCGAGCCTTGATTCACTGGTTCACCTTGTTGACGCCGATATGAAACGCGTCAATCAGGTCATCATTGATAATATGCACAGCGAAGTTGCGCTGATCCCCCAATTGGCGTCTCATCTTGTTGCCGCGGGTGGCAAGCGTATGCGCCCGATGCTGACACTGGCATCCGCCCAGCTTTGCGGTTATGGCGATGGCTCAGATTCAGTTAATCTCGCAGCCTGCGTTGAGTTCATTCACACCGCAACACTGTTACATGATGATGTGGTTGATGAAAGCCAGCTGCGCCGTGGGCAGGCATCTGCCAATGCGCTGTTTGGCAACGAAGCCAGCGTTCTGGTCGGCGACTTCCTGTTTGCCCGTGCCTTTGTTGTCATGGTCAAAACCGGTTCGCTTCGCGTTCTTGATATTCTGGCCCAAGCATCCGCTGTGATTGCCGAGGGTGAAGTTCTTCAGCTGTCGACGGCCAATGACATGGCAACCAGCGAAGAAGCCTATCTTGAAGTCATCACAGCCAAAACCGCCGCCCTGTTTGGGGCCGCGTCGCAAATTGGTGCGGTAATTGCCAATCGTTCCGCCGAAGACGAAGAAGCCCTGCGTCTTTATGGTATTTATCTTGGCACGGCTTTCCAGCTGATTGATGACATTCTGGATTACTCGGCCCATCAGGCAACACTTGGCAAAACAGTTGGCGATGATTTCCGCGATGGTAAAGTGACCCTTCCGGTGATTATTTCCTATGCCAAGGGCGATGACGACGAAAAAGCCTTCTGGCGTCGCTGCATGGAAGATCAGAACTTTGAAGATGGCGACCTTGACCGTGCACAACAGCTGATCCGCAAACATGATGCGCTTGAAGCGTCGATGAACCGTGCGCGTGAATATGGCCAGATGGCCATTGAAACCCTGACCCGCTTTGAAGATGGTGCGATCAAAGACGCCATGATCGAAGCGGTCGAGTTCTGCATTTCGCGTCCTTACTAACCCGACCAAGTAACACGTATTTTCCTAATTTATGCCGGGGTTCGCCGTGCATGGGGCAAAAATATCTTGCGTCATGCGCAAGAAACCATTATCACCCGGCTTCGCAGAATGACGGAGCGTAGCTCAGCCTGGTAGAGCACTGTCTTCGGGAGGCAGGGGTCGGAGGTTCGAATCCTCTCGCTCCGACCATCATTCAAAGGCCCTGAAACGATCCGTCGTTTCAGGGCCTTTTGCGTTTGGAATGATCGCAAAACAACAGCTTTTGGGTGATCTTGATTTGCGGTCGGGCAACCCTGTGCTGAATGTTGGCGATTTGCAAAATTTTTCGCCCGAAACGGCTTGATTACACTTGATCCGCGCCAAAAGAAGAGCTAAACCTCCCGCCACTGACGGAGCGTAGCTCAGCCTGGTAGAGCACTGTCTTCGGGAGGCAGGGGTCGGAGGTTCGAATCCTCTCGCTCCGACCATCAGTCGGGCGGTCCTTTTTTTAAAGGATCGCCCGTTTTCATTTTGGCGTACTGCCACGCAAAACAGCCTTCCCCGTTCCATAAACGCAAGCCCCCTTAAAACACAGATGCTTTGACCTGTTCGTCGCATGAGCAAACCGCATGCTCATAGACCAGCGATCCCTCATCAACATCGTCACGACCACCATCGGTGTGCCAAATGGCACGTTTGCCCTACTCAAAAGGCAACCTTCCGGCAAAAAAATTTTGTAAACGGCGAGGATTGTTGAACTTTTAAGGATAGGACCAAGTTGCAGCCTAAGCATTTGAATAAATACGCATTATCGTGCGTAAATTCTGGTTTCATTAATGGGTGCAAACCATTTTTCGACCAACTTATGAGATATTTTATTGCGCTGCGCGCGAAACAAACTTGCCCATAGTTGCGGATTACGCTTATTCTTTGCCCTGCAACATCAAAATCGGCGGAAAACCGCACCAATAATAACAGCAAAACGCGGTGGCCCGCTTTACGTGGTATTACCAATTTCGGACTTCTTAGGGAGGAAGACGAATGAGTTTTTCTAAACTGTTAAAGTCGGCAACCTGTGTCGCGGTTCTTGCGGCGGCAGCATTTTCGGCTGCTCCGTCTGATGCGAACGCGCAAGAACGCGTGCGTTGGAAAATGGGTTCGACCTATCCGGGCAGCCTGACCCAGCTTGGGACGCTGGGCAAACGTGTTGACGACAAAATCGACGAGGTTTCCGGCGGCAATATTAAGATCAAATTCTACGAGCCGGGCGCACTTGTGCCTGCCCTAGAAGTATTTGATGCGGTTTCCACTGGTTCCATTGATGCAGCCTTTTCCACCCCGGGCTACTGGGCAGGTAAAGTTCCGGCTCTTCAGCTTTTTGGCGCAGTACCGTTTGGGCCCCAAGCAGGCGAATACCTTGCGTGGGTTAAATTTGGCGGCGGTCAGGAAATCTTTGACCGGCTCTATGCGGAACATGGAATCAAGTCGCTGTTCTGCGGGCTGATCGCGCCAGAGGCTTCTGGTTGGTTTTCCAAGGAAATCAATTCGGTTGATGACCTCAAGGGCCTAAAAATGCGCTTCTTTGGTCTTGGCGCCAAAGTGATGGAAAAACTTGGTGTTTCCACCCAGCTTCTGTCAGCGGGCGATATCTATCCAGCGCTTGAGCTGGGCACCATTGATGCGACCGAATTTTCCATGCCGGCGATCGATCTGAAACTTGGGTTCTATCAGGTTGCCAAATACTATTACTTCCCTGGTTGGCATCAGCAGTCGACCTTCTTTGATCTGATGATGAACAAAGAAAAATGGGATGCACTTTCTGATACCCAGCGCGCACAGATTGAATCTGTTTGTAACGACAACCTTGCATACGGTTTTGCAGAAGGTGAAGCGATACAGTTCGCGGCCCTGAAAGAACTTCAGGAAAAAGGCGTGAATATCAAAAAGTGGTCGCCAGAAATGCTCGATGCAATGCGGGGTGCTTGGGAAGAAGTGGCAGGTGAACTTTCAAGCCAGGATGCAGACTTCAAAGAAGCCTATGACAGTTTGCAGTCGTTCCGCGCAGATTACAAAATCTGGAAAGACATCGGCTATCTTGATTAATCCAACGGTCTGAGAGACTGCCTTCGCAGTCCATAAAAACAAGTCACGGCAAGGCCGGGTCCGCATGCCCCGGCCTTGCCAGTGAAGGAAAAGACCTGGGAGACTTTTCTATGGAAGCGCTACTGAAAGTAAGTGACGGCATTGATGCCATCGTCACGCGTATTGGCAAATGGGCGTCGCTGCTTGCGATCCCGCTGATGCTGACCATCATTTATGACGTCATCCAACGCAAGTTTGGCGGTCAGGGATCGATCAAGCTGCAGGAACTTGAATGGCACCTGCATACGGGCCTGTTTATGCTGTGCTTTGGGTTTGGCTATATTCGCGATTCTCATGTCCGCATCGAACTGATCCGCGACAACCTTCGCCCCCGCACACGTGCAATTGTCGAAATGATTGGCGGCATTGTTTGTGTTCTGCCGTTCTGCGCCTTGGTGCTGTATTTCGGTTTTGATTTTGTCGCACGTTCTTTTGACGCCCACGAGGTATCTGCCTCGACCACCGGCTTGACCCATCGTTGGATCATCAAGTCGACCATCCCTATCGGCTTTGGCCTTCTCGCCATGGCGGGGCTTTCAGTCTTTTTGAAATGCTTCGTCTTTGTCTTTGGACCAACCGATCTGCATAAGCGTGCAGGTTATTACGTTGGCACCCACCACGCAGACCTTGGCGAAGTTGCCAAGATCGAAGACTAAGCCGAACAGGGATACCTCCAAATGGATAACTTCTATATCGAAGACTGGTTTCCGCTGTTCATGTTTGCCTGTATCGGCATCTTTGTGTTCACGGGGCTTCCGGTCGCCTTTGTTATTGCGGGCATCGGGATTGGCTTTGGCTTTCTTGGCATTGCCTATGATGTTTTCTCGTTTATTGAATTCTTCAACATCGTTTCGCGCATCTGGGGTGGCATCGCCGAAAACATGGTGATGGTTGCTGTGCCGATGTTTATTTACATGGGCACGATGCTTGAAAAAAGCGGTGTCGCCGAAGACCTTCTCGAATGCCTGAATATGCTTCTGCGCAAGGTTCCAGGTGGCTTGGCCCTGTCGGTAACCTTGATGGGAACCATCATGGCCGCGACCACAGGGATCATCGGTGCGTCGGTTGTGATGATGACGCTTCTGGCCTTGCCGGTGATGCTGCGGCGTAATTACGACCCGTCGCTTGCGACCGGGACGATTGCCGCATCGGGCACCCTTGGCATCCTGATACCACCATCCATCATGCTGGTTCTGATGTCTGATTTGTTGTCGGTTTCTGTCGGCAATCTGTTTTTGGCGTCGATCTTGCCAGGCCTGCTTTTGGCAAGTCTTTACACGGTCTATATCTTTGTACGTTGTCAGCTAAACCCGTCGCTTGCACCGCCCCTGCCAGAGGGCGAGGCTGTTCACGGCAAAGACCTTTTGATGATGATGCTCAAAAGCTTCCTGCCGCCGGTGTTTTTGATTGTGCTGGTGCTGGGTTCCATTTTTGCGGGCTTTGCCACCCCGACGGAGGCCGCTGGCGTGGGTGCCGTTGGTGCGACCTTCCTTGCATTCGTGAAAGGGCGTCTGAAATGGCCGGTTCTTAAGGATGTTTGCGAACGGTCTGCGCTGACCGGGGCGATGCTGTTCTTCCTGTTTGCCGGGGCAACCGTCTTTTCCTATGTGTTCCGATCCCTTGGCGGGGATGACCTTGTCATTGATCTTGTCGAAAGTGCCGGCCTTGGATCGTGGGGCGTTTTGCTGCTTCTGATGCTGATCGTCTTTATTCTTGGCTTCTTCTTTGACTGGGTTGAAATCACCCTGATTGTTCTGCCGATCTTTGCACCGGTTATCGCCCAGCTTGATTTTGGACATCATCTTGATGTCGGCGGATTGGGTGCAACCGAAACGCAGGTTCTGACATGGTTTGCGGTCCTTGTGGCGGTTAACTTGCAAACAAGCTTCTTAACCCCGCCCTTTGGCTTTGCCCTCTTTTACCTTAAGGGCGTCGCGCCAAAATCGATTTCCATTCAACAGATCTACAAAGGCATCATTCCCTTTGTGCTGTTGCAGGTCATCGGATTGATTCTGGTAATGGCCTTCCCGGAAATTGCACTCTGGATGCCCAACACCCTCTTGGAATAGGCACCCTACACCGAAAAATTTGAAAACAAGGCGCTGCTTGATGCAGCGCCTTGTTCGTATCTCGCCCATCCCACCTTCAATCCCTAAACCCCAAACACACAAAAGCCGCCCAAAAGGCGGCTTTCACTAAATAACCTAGTGTCTTGCTCGTGCGACAGCGTCAGTACATTACTGGTGCATTGCCCGTTCGCTGGGCAGTTGCAACATCCGGCCCATCAGGTAGTCGACATCATCGGAATCGAATTCGACACCCAGATCACCATATTGGGTCAGAACACGTTCGATCATGCGACGCGAATAACGCTCTTTGTCTTGCTCCCCACCGTCAAAGCCGGTTTCGCGCGCAACTTCCATGGCAGCACGAACCCCCGGGAAGAAATGTTCTGGCAGGCCAGCCTTGTTGTAGATCGCTTCAAGCCCGAAAGCACCGCTGTCATGGATGAGGATGCGGGTGTTAATCAGCGACACACCGGCACGGCGGGCAACGGCTGCCTCAAAGAATGAAAGATCGCCCATGCAAAGGGCGCGCAGGATCAGGCCACTTGTCAGACGGTTGTTGGCATAAAGATGTTCGACCAACAGTTCGACATCCCGGTCTTCAGAGCCTTCGCCCAAAAGGCCGATGGTGGCACTTTCCTGTGACTGGGTCATCACCGCATTTACAATCCCCTCTGGGATGTGGCCGCGGGAAATAAGCTCTGAGCGCATCCGTTCAGACACAAGCGTCACCAAACGTTCCGCAATCGTGATCGGCAGCTGATTGCGCTCAATCATCGGTTTTTGGATGCGTTCGTTATCGCCGAATTCTTGGACAACCTTTTGCAAGGAGACTTCACTGATTTGCGCACCAGCATTCGACACCAGATCAACCATCACGTCTTCATGGCCGATATCGACAAGGGTCGCAGAAACGACTTCTGATACGTGGGCGCGCGACGCAATGGCGCGCTGCTTTTCGACACTGTCGGCATTGTCGCCAATGATCTCGACCAGATCAGAATCGTTTAGAACTTCGGAAAACTTCAAGACCGGCAGGGCAACGTCATCAACGTCGCGCGCCAAAGTCGCGACAACGTCATGCGGGACAAGCGGTGTTTGCTGCAGGTTTTTGGCCAGCGCCTTGCGCACGCGGACTTCGGCATCGCGGATCATCAAGCGGAAGATATCTTCGGCCAAGACACGTTCACTGTCAGACAGCGTGTCTGTTGAAAATTCACGACTGATCTTGTCGGCCGTATCCGCGCGGTTAGCCCCCGACGGATCCTGAACCAGCTTACTCAGATCTTCTTTGGTGATACGCGGCAATAGATATCTCCTGGCACGCTTACCGAATGTCGTTCATCCAACCGTCCAACATTATACGCGAGGCGGAGTTTCGACAAACTATAATTTCCCCGAAATCTGTGCAAATACCCGATAATCAACGCTCTAGCCTGATCTCACGCCCTTTTGAAAAGCCCCCAAAACGGTATGGCTTCCTCTAAAATGCGTACAGATCAGGTTCTTTAACGCCGCAAACGACAGCGAATCTAGTGTCAAAATTCCCAGTTATTGGTTTCAGAAAATTGACTAAACTCAAATCGCTTGCGTTCTGTATGTGTTAAATGTCGTGACGATTTTTAAAATCTCAACAGCACGGTTGTATTTTTTAAGCACAATGTTCCGCACTGTTGACATGACGGTTCCTCAACAGGATGCTCGTCTTCGAAGACGTAATCCCGGTAAACGGGAATGAACAAAGAGAGGCCAAATAATGTCACTTTCCCGCAAAATTGCATTCGCTGCCACGTCGCTGATCATTCTTTCTACTGCCCCGGCAATGGCCGGCGACGCAGCAAAAGGTGAAAAACTTTTCAAACGCTGTGCTGCCTGCCACAGCCTTGATGCTGGCGTAAACAAAGTTGGGCCAAGCCTTGCCGGCGTTATTGGCCGCCAATGCGGTTCTGCAGAAGGCTTCAAATACGGCAAAGGATACAAAGCAGCCTGTGAAAAGGGCTTTGTCGCCGATGAAGCATTCCTGACAGACTACTTGAAAGACCCTTCTGCTAAACTCAGCGAGATTGCCGGTTCCAAGCAGCGTTCCAAAATGGCTTTCAAGCTGAAGAAAGACGAAGACATCGCGGACGTGATCGAGTTTCTTGAAACGAAATAATTCGACGAGTTCGTTTATTGAACGCAAAAGGCCGATGCACAAACGCATCGACCTTTTGTTTTTTCAGCAATATTGTTCAATCCGGTCAGATTAAGCTGCGTCGCGCCTGCGCCCAAGCTCGGTCCCGATTTCACGCATTTGCTGGGCAACTGAGATGTCTTGGGTTGAGGTGACCTCAAGATCGCGGTCTTCGTAAACGTCGCGATCAGGATGTTCTTTCTGCCATGATGCAACGGCTGCGTCGCGCCGACGGATGAGTTCTTCGATCTGCGGGCGGTACAGGATCATCATACCCGATATCCAGCGGTTCACGGGCCAAGATGGCTGCGCATGATCGATGATGAAATGATCAAGCATCGCTGCAACGTCTCCACCGTCATACCAAACCTCGCCGGTGACCCAGCGATTGGTGGTAAACAGGCGCTGACAAAATCCAAACTCGTCCATCGAAAAAGCCACCAGATGCGACAACGCATCATTTGGGCCTTCGGGATATTCAAAACCGTCTATCTGTTTGGGCTTAATGCCATCTGGCATACCGCGCGGACGCATGAAGCTATGGAAATGGCCATGCTCATCCCAGGCGCGCCGTTCTTCCTTTGGGTGGGCGTGGTAATAGAACTGCGCATGGGATTGGCGATCATAAACATCGCCTTCGGGGTAATGCGTCCATTCATAGAACGTGCCGCCTGTTTTGATCAGCTCGCCAACGATATTGTCGCCGGTTGCTGTCAAAACCCGGTGGCATTCCATAACATCACGTCCGGCAGCCAACATTTTTTCAAGTTGCTTTGTCGGAACGGACGTCCAGTCGATTTCGATATCATTCATCTTGGCACCAGTGTCGTTACGATCCGCTTGATAGCTCCGCAAGGTGCGGAAATATCGCGATTCTGACCCCACAGGCCAATCAATCACGTTCAACAGATAGTGCGTTCTGCGTATTGCGCAACAATTGCAATTCGAGATATCCCGGCTTTACACCGACGATCAGACGAATAATTGCGCATTCCCATCAGCGGAACAATTCAAATTCAATCTCGGTACATCACCCGAAAACCGATCAGAATATGGCGCAAATGTTCGGGCCGGGCATGGCGGGCAGCCGGACGACACACACCGCAACCACGATCATCCCACGAACCGCCTTTTACGAACCGATAGCCTGCCTGACCAGATGTTGATGTCCATTCAAACACCTGCCCGACCCCATCCAAAAGCCCAAATGGCCCCGGCCCATACTGTCCAACCGGCGTTGTATCAAAGGGCCCGTGATCACCACTATTTAAGCGATCCGCATCAAAAATATTGCCCCACGGATAAAATAATCCGTCTTCACCGCGCACGGCCTTTTCCCAATAGAGTTCGCTGGGCAATGCCCAATTTTTATCGGTCTTTTTACGAAGCCATCCGATATAGGCCTGCACGTCTTGCCAGGATACGAGTACAACCGGATGGTTTCCACGTCCTCGCGGTGGGATGCCATTTTTCCAAATAAAGGGCAGGATGCTTTCATAATTATAAATCAGACCCTGGCGATCCCATTCATCCTTGCTGATATCTGGCGCGGGGTAGTCCGTGTCCTTGATAAACAACGCGTAATCGTCGTTGGTCACCGGTGTCTTGGAGATATGGTAAGACAACAGATGGACGCGCCATTTATCCGTCTCGATATCGTACCAGCGGTTGCGCCGACTGATGTCATGGCCGTAGACCTGTTCATCGATATCGTAGGCATATTTGCGTTCAACATGATCAGATCCCTGCCAGAACCAGCCCGCCGGGATTTCCACGGTTGATGGTCCTGCAATCGCCCCGGATTGCGCAAAAGCCGCATCTGACAACGTCCAAAAGCACGCCACAGCAAAAATCTTTTGCAAAATTGCAGATGTGACGCGGTTTCTCATCAGTCGTTTCCGTTTTGCCGAAGGGTATCCTCACGGTTTAGTTAACCGTGCGCGGGGGCCTTTTTACCTCATTAGAAGATTATGAACATGCTTAAATTTGATCTGTTTTCAATCGACTTGGAAACGTCATCCGGCGTTCGGCCTTATGACCGACCAAAACCAGGGCGTTTAACCGCCATATGTTAAATGCTTTCTCACACGCATCTTTCACACAACAGTGAAACCATGTGACGCCGCCTCTGAGATGATTTGATCCATAGTCATGCCGACATCAAGACGCCTTCGTGTAAGCGTCCATTCAAATAACAGCATCCTCAGAGGGGCCACTATCATGACCAAGAAATCAACCCGCCTTACGCAGCACGCAATGATCCCAGCACTTGCGATGGGGGCGAGCATCGCGCTTGCAAGCCCGATGGCAATGGCCGCACCGCTGCCCGCGCCGACCACCGAAGTTGCAAGCTGCACCGCAAATCCGTGTGCCGCGAACCCGTGCGCAGCCAACCCATGTGCGGCAAATCCCTGTGCTGCAAAAAAGGCTGTTAATCCCTGCAGCCCGTGTGCTGCCAATCCTTGCGCTGCATCGAACCCATGTGCTGCAAATCCTTGTGCGGCCAACCCGTGTGCCGCGAAATAGCCCCACCCCAATCAAGGATTGGGAATAACAAAGGGGCGGTGCATTTGCACCGCCCCTTCTTTGTAAATCGAGATAGCTACCGAAAGGATAGATTGCGTTTAATCGCGCACAACCATCACTGAACAATCAGCATGGCGGACAACACGCGCCGCGTTCGGACCCAAAAGATAATCTTTGAGTTCCGGACGGTGCGCACCAATCACGATTAGATCGCATTTGGTTTTCGTCGCCATTTTCAGAATGACTTCGTAAACCGTCCCCTGGCCGATAATATGCTGGACTTTGATATCGGATGGAATGTGTTCGGTGACAAACGCATGCAGTCGTTCGTTATAGGCATCAAGAACCTTGCTCTCATAGCCTTTTGGGAAAAACTGCCCGACCATCGACATTCCAACCGTTGGCACCACGGTTAAGACATGAAGACGCGCGCCGAAGCTTTGCGCCTGCTTGATCGCAACCGGAACCGCCTTTTTCCAAGACGATTCATGATCAAGATCGACGGTAACCAGAATATCCTTGTACATTTATCTGGCCCTCCTTAAGCCGCTTCTTGCGCCAATTCGACGCGACGACGACGGCGTTGCAGAATGATGATCCCGGCCAGCAACAAGAATGCCGGGATGTAGAAGACCTCTTTGGGCATGCGGCTGGCTTCAACCTTGATCGCGGTGATTTCAAAATCGAAATCAATCCCCGCCTTCTCGGCCGGACCACCAAACACCAGATCATCAACAAAGACTTTTCCGTCTTCATTGCGCACAGCAAAACCGGCGTTATACAGACGATCTTCACCGGATGCTTCGGGCCCCAAAGGCAGCATCACCGATTTGGTGACTTCTTCGCCTTCAAGGTTAATCCCTTCAACATCGATAAGGATGCTGGTGTCGGCTGGCATTTCTGCTGCTTTTTCGACGATTTCCGTCGCAGGAAGGTTTTCATAAGGCGGCTCAATCATATCAAGCCAGAAACCCGGACGGAACAAGGTGAACGCGATCAGAAGAAGGGCAGCACTTTCCCAAAGTTTTGATCTAGCAAAGAAATAGCCCTGCGTTGCGGCCGCAAAAATCAGCATGGCAATTGTCGATATGACAATGACCATCACCACATCCAGTGGATGATCCAGTCCAATCATCAAAAGTTGCGTGTTGAACAGGAACAGGAACGGCAGAACGGCTGTGCGCATCGAATAGAAGAAGGCCACAAAACCGGTCCGCATTGGATCGGCCCCCGATATTGCCGCTGCGGCAAAGGACGCCAAGCCCACTGGCGGGGTCACATCTGCCATGATCCCGAAATAGAACACGAACAGATGAACCGCGATCAGCGGCACAATCAGGCCGTTTTCGGCACCAAGTTCGACAATCACCGGCGCCATCAGGCTTGAAACCACGATATAGTTGGCCGTGGTTGGCAGACCCATGCCAAGGATCAGGCTGATCACCGCTGTAAAGACCAGGATCAGCATCAAGTTGCCGCCCGAAATCAATTCAACGAATTCAACCATCACCTGACCGATCCCGGTCAATGACACCGTGCCTACAATGATGCCCGCCGCAGCGGTTGCAACACCAATACCAATCATGTTGCGCGCACCGGTCGCAAAACCGTCCACGACATCAATGAAACCGGCACGCAGTTCGGAAATGTAGTCAGGTTGCTTGCGGAAGAACGCCTTAATCGGGCGCTGGGTCAGCATGATGAAAATCATCAGAACCGTGGCCCAAAAGGCCGACAGTCCGGGTGATTTCAGCTCGATCATCAAGAACCAGACCAGAACCACAACCGGCAGCAAATAATGCAAACCGGCCTTTGCGGTTTCCCCGAGTTCCGGCAGCTTGACCACCGGCTGATTGGGATCATCAAGTTCAAGATCAGGGAACTTCGCCGCGTAATACAAACCAGCAAAATAGACCACCGCACATTCGACAGCCACGATCCACCCGGTCGCATCACCGAACAATTGTTTCTGGAACGTGATCGCATAATAGATCACCCCAGCCAGAACAATTAGTGACAGAACGAAAAGCACTGAGCGCATCAACGTCTGACCAAGCGTCGAGCTATGAAGCTTTGGCAGGCCTTTCATATTGGCCTTAAGGGCCTCAAGATGGACGATGTAAATCAGCGCGATATAGGAAATCGTTGCTGGCAAGAATGCGTGTTTGATGACTTCGGGGTACGGAATGCCGACATATTCGACCATCAAGAAAGCCGCAGCCCCCATGACCGGCGGCATGATCTGACCATTGACCGAGGATGCAACTTCAACTGCACCGGCCTTCTCGCCCGAGAAACCAACACGTTTCATCAGAGGAATTGTAAAGGTCCCGGTGGTCACCACGTTGGCAATCGAGGAGCCAGAAATCAAACCAGTCATGGCCGATGACAAAACGGCTGCCTTTGCCGGGCCACCGCGCATGTGACCAAGGGCGGCGAACGCCACCTTGATGAAATAGTTGCCAGCCCCGGCCTTATCGAGCAACGCGCCAAACAAAACGAACAGGAAGACAAAGCTCGTCGAAACGCCGAGTGCGATACCAAAGACGCCTTCGGTGGTGATCCACTGATGCGACATCGCCTTAGAGAAACTTGCCCCTGCCCATTGCAAGACATCAGGCACCCAGGCCGCATTGCCAAAGAAGACATAGGCCAAAAACAGCAAAGCAACGCACATCAAGGGCGGGCCAAGGGCACGGCGGGTTGCTTCAAGCAGCAACACCAAACCAATGCCTGAGACGACCAAATCCTGCGTAATTGGCAGGCCCGGACGCGATGATAACTCGCGATAAAACAGATAGATATAAAGCGCACAAAATGCGGCGACGGCTGCCAAAATCCAATCGATTATCGGGATATAGGAGCGCGGCGAATTTTTGAACGCTGGATAGGCCATGAAGGCCAGAAATACAGCAAAGGCCAAATGGATCGAACGGGCTTCGGTCGAGTTGAAGACACCAAAATTCACCATGTAAGGCAGCGGCGAAGCCAGCCACAGCTGGAACAACGACCAACCCACGGCAACATACAGCAAAATATGTGCTGTTAAGCCGGTTGGCTGGCGCGCACCTGTATCGTTTTCCGCGATCAGATCCTGAAGATCCTTATCAGATGCGCGGTGGTTCGCGTTATTAACGTCGGTCATTAAGAAAACTCCCGGTCTGAGCAAAGATTTTTGTTCTGGTGTGCAGAATCAAAAAATCTCCGTCGACACACACCCGGTCACCTACGGAGTACATCAGTGCCCAATATTGGCACCGCTTTTATTCAATTTTTAAATGTACCCGCTGGGCGAAAGAAAGAAAAACGGGGGACAAAATCATGTCCCCCGTTCCTGCCTGAATTACATCAGGCCTGCTTCTTTGTAGTATTTGACTGCGCCGTCATGCAGCGGAGCTGACAGACCGTCTTTGATCATTTCTTCTTTTTTGAGAATGCCAAAAGCCGGGTGCAGTTTTTTGAAATCGTCGAAGTTGTCAAAGACAGCTTTGACAACATGGTAAACGATATCAGCATCGGTTTTGGTCGAGGACACGAAGGTCGCACCAACACCGAAGGTTTTTACGTCGTCAGGATTGCCGCGATACATGCCGCCCGGAATGGTGGCAACACGGTAATACGGGTTGTCAGCAACCAGTTTGTCGATTTCCGGACCAGCAACTTCGACCAGAACGGAATCACACGATGATACAGCTTCCTGGATCGACCCAGACGGGTGACCAACGACATACAGCATCGCGTCAATTTTGTTATCGCAAAGCGCCTGTGACTGCTCAGCAGGCTTCAGTTCAGAAGCCAGTGCGAAATCGTCAAGGGTCCAGCCTTTGGCGTTCATGACGATTTCCATGGTGTCACGGCTGCCCGAACCCGGGTTACCGATATTCACACGTTTGCCTTTGAGGTCGTCAAAGGTTTTGATGCCGGCATCTGCACGGGCAACAATCGTGAACGGCTCAGGATGGATCGAGAAAACAGCGCGCAATTCAGGGAACGGACCAACGTCCTTGAAGGCTTTTTCGCCGTGCAGGGCATAGTACTGCACGTCAGACTGGGCGACACCAAGGTCAAGTTCACCCGCGCGAATGGTGTTGATGTTGTAGGACGAACCACCCGTGGACTCGACCGAGCAACGAATGCCGTGCTCTTTGCGGTCTTTGTTAACCAGACGGCAGATCGCGCCACCAGTTGGGTAATAAACGCCCGTGACACCACCCGTACCGATCGTGATGAAACGGTTTTCCTGTGCCGACGCCGGACCGGCGAAGAGCGAGGCACCTGCAATCGCAGCAATTGCGCCCGCAACAGCAATAAGTTTTTTCATTAGGAATAGCTCCCTTGTACACCCTATTATTACGCATTCAACCATTCCGCGTGGAACAGCCAAATCACATGGAAACATCAGATAAATCAGATGTTTCACGTACGGGATTATAGGTATCGGTCACCCGATTGAAAAGCCCATAACGCCCGAAACCTCAGGATAGGCATTAACTTTTTTTGGCCGATTTTGCCAGTGGAGAAACATTCTCTACCACACTGGCTGCATAATCTTTTTGGCTTGGGCGCCGGTCGCGGCGTGTCGCCCCATCAGACGACCACCTTCACGCGCCTGAGCGATAAGTTCAGCATTATGCGCAGCAGGCGATCCGTCAACCAAAAGATGATTATTTTCAAATCCGATGCGCGCATGACCACCCAAACCAGCCCCAGTCAGGATGCAGGCATTTTCAAATCCGCCAAACGCACACAGCATCCATTCCGATATATACTGACTGGTTCCCATAAACCCCAATAGATCAGCGGGATCAGAAACTTGGCCGTCGGTATATCGGCCCAAGACGAACAAAACCGGGAATTTTTGCCCCGCAAGCACACCTGTTTCGACAAGCTGATTGAACCGGGCAACATCACTTGGCGCGTAGAAAATGAATTGCGGGCCAATGTCGGCTTCGCGCATGAAGGCAAAAAATGATTTCAACTGATCAAAGTTTGCATCATCCGGGGCGATTTCACGGATGGCAATCGAAACGGCCTCAGGCTGAAGTTCCCGGATCATGTTCATTTGATCATCGGCCGAATACATTCCGACAGCCTCGGTCGTGACCTGCAGCAGCATATCATCGCCAACAGATGCGCGGACTTCGGTCAGCATTTCACGATAGCGCCCAACATCCAGACTGTGTTTTTGCAGATCATCACGAACATGTAGATGCATCATTGCCGCACCGGCCTGTTGGCATTTACGCGCAGTTTCGGCAACTTCGGCCGGTGTGATCGGGATATTGGGCAAATCGGCCTTGGTCTTGCGCGCGCCATTGGGGGCGGCGGCAATCAAAAACGGTGCTTGGCCGTATGTCATGATGCCAATCCTTCGGCGGCAAATACGTCATCAAGGGCGATTGCGAACAGATCAACGATCTGGGCGATGTCATCTTCGGTAACAATAAAAGCCGGTGCAAACAAGACGTGATCCCCGCGCACCCCATCAATCGTGCCGCCCATCGGATAAGCCATAAGCCCGCGTTCAAAGGCCGTTTTTTTTATCTTGGCATGGATTTTTAGACTGGGGTCAAACGGCGCCTTGGTTTCGCGATCTGCCACCAATTCGACTGCACGAAACAACCCACGCCCGCGAATATCCCCCACAAACGGATGGGAGCCAAGTTTCGCGCGCAAGCCATCGGCAAGGTTTTCGCCCTGCGTGACCACATTGGTCAAAAGGTCGCGGTCACGGATGGCACGCTGGGTTGCCAATGCCGCGGCACAGGCGGTTGCGTGGCCTTGATAGGTATGGCCATGCTGGAAAAATCCCGATCCATTGGCAATCGCATCATTGATTTTCTGTGACACCAACACTGCGCCAATCGGCTGATACCCAGCCCCAAGCCCCTTGGCGATGGTTTGAAGATCGCCTGCGATGCCTTCTTGGTCAATCGCATGCAGCGTGCCGGTGCGGCCCATGCCACACATGACCTCATCCAAAATCAGCAGCACACCATATTGATCGCAAATCTCGCGCACGCGTTTGAAGTATCCCGGTACAGGTGCCAACGCCCCTGCCGTCGCCCCGACAACCGGTTCTGCGATAAACGCGGCAACGTTTTGCGGCCCCAATTCAAGGATGGCGATTTCTAGCTCGTTGGCAACCCGCAAGCCATATTCAACATCACTTTCACCATCGCGTTGATCGCGATATGGATACACAGGCGAAATATGGGTGGCTGCGATCAAAAGGGGCTCGAACTGTTTGCGCCGCCACATATTCCCCCCGACCGACAGTGCCCCCAACGTATTGCCGTGATAGGATTGCTTGCGGGCAATCACGTATTTCCGATCAGGTTGCCCGATTTCCAGAAAATACTGACGCGCCATTTTAAGGGCGGCTTCGGTCGCCTCAGACCCGCCCGACACGAAATAGACTTTATCAATTCCAGCTGGGGCATGCGCGACCAAATCATCGGCAAGTTCTTCCATCGGATCCGATGAAAAGAACCCGGAATGGGCATAGGCAATCTGATCGATCTGGGCATGCATGGCCGCACGCACATCGGGATCGGAATGGCCAAGGCACGAAACCGCTGCCCCGCCGCAGGCATCAAGGTAGCTTTTGCCCGTTTCATCAAAGATATAAATCCCCTCCCCCCGGACCGCGCGCGGCGGCGTGGCGATACTGCTGCGATGAAGGACATGGGTTTTGGCTTTTGGTGCGGAAACAGTTTGCGACGTTTTCATGATCAGGGGTTCCGTGTGGAGGTGGTCTCTTCGACATATGTGTCAAAGGCCGCAAGTTGTTTTTCTGCTGTGACTATCCGCTGCAGGGCCTTTTGCCCACCGCGCGCGACCAGCACAGCAACAAGCGCGTGAGATGGTACTTGGTGGCACATCGGCCTCACGGGCAAGGGCGCGCATGGACCGCAGGGCAACATCTTTGGGATGATCAAGAATATAGCGCGCCGCTTTCTGCATCTAAGGGCTTAAGGTCGCATAATCAGACATCAGTTTTTCGCGCAAATCCGCATGAAGTCCCATCGGTCAAGCACCTTTGTTCAAACGATCAGACAATTACGCCACAAGCCAAAACCTTCCCCAACAGTTGTTTCATTTAATACAAATTTTGAAACAATTGTTTTGAAGTTCTATTCCGTCGTGACAGGAAGCTTCGCCGCTGCATCCGTTAAAAAATATGGACTTATTAGAAAAATCTGTAACAATGAAATGAATGAAAATGAAACCTATGTGTTTCATAAAATAAGACGACTAAGCTCTTGGTATGGGGATGGGCACCGACTCGATAAGGTGACCTATGACGGATCAAATCATCGAAGCCCTTGCGAAAACGCAAGCCGGCATCGCATTGTTCGATGCCGAAGAACGCATTGTATATGCCAATCCCGCGTGGGAGCAGCTGATTACTGGTGTGGCTGAAGAAGACCTTTTGTTTAACGAGACAGAATTGCCCGATGGGGCGATGATTTCTGTTTGTATTGTCAAACCCCAGTCGTCAGCCCCGCAATCCATCCCCCTGAATACTTCCGCCAATGACAGCAAGATCGGCACCGTCATTATTGCCGATGACAGCGAAAGCAACCGTCTGGTTGCGCGCCGGATTTTGCAGGCAGAAGGATACAACATCGTCGAAGCCAGCAACGGGCAAACCGTTTTGAACATTCTGCGTCGGGGTGTCACCGCCGACTTGATCTTGATGGATGTGGAAATGCCCGACATGGATGGGCTTCATACCACCCGGCGCATTCGCCATATGCCGGGGCCGGTTGCCCATACCCCAATCATTGCCTTATCGGCCCATCAATCACGCGACTGGAATGTGATTGCGCGGCAATCTGGCGTGGACGGTTTCATCAACAAACCCATTCAGCGCGTTCCGTTGCTCGACACCATTCAAAACCTGATCGCGCGTGCCCCAAAGAGTGAGAAAAAGGACGCTGTCAATTTCGAACAAAGCCCCCCGACACCGTCCATTACTTCATCCCAGCCGCCTTCATCAAAATCCGAACGCAGCAAAAGTGCGCGCCTTGGCAAGCGACTGCAGGCCGAAACGCCAAACAGCCCGGTCCTTGATATTCGGGTACTTGAACAGCTTTATCAGGATGCCGGGGATGACGGGGCGCGGTGTGGAATTGACCTTTTCATCACCGAAACGCAATCACGGCTGGTTAAAATCGACACCGCACTTTCAGAAGAAGACTTATCAAGTGTTCGCAAAGAAGTGCATGTCCTTAAAAGCACCTCTGCGACCTTTGGCCTGCGGCAGTTGTCGGAGCTATGTGGGACCACCCAGTCTATTTTCGACGAAGATGACATGGACGAAGGACACCTTATTGCGCTGTCGCGTCAGGTCGTTCAACTGGCCCCAACAGCACTCACTGCGTTGAACCTGTATCGGCGATCGCGTAGCTTTGCAGGCGATGCTCATGCGTAATGGATGCGTTATTTCTTTGCCTTAAACACGCGGCGGCTTGCCCAATCCATCGTCTTGCCAAATCTGCCACACCATCAACGCCCAAAGCGTAAGTGCCATATCCGGTGCGCGCCCTGAAATCGCTTGCTGCCAATACGCACCTTGTTTGTCTTCTGGCACGTCAAAGCCTTCAAAAAGGGCGTGCGTAATCGCCGGCGCATCGCCCCAAACATAGGTACAAACCTTTGCCAGCCAATCATGTGTGGGCGGGTTAAAACCAATTTTTGGTCGACCGATATGATCCTTGGGCAAGTAAGGACTGATCGCCTTGCGCCAAATGTCTTTCCCACCATTGCCCACATGTTGGACGGCACTCATCCCCGCTGCCACCCGTACCACTTCATGGCCAAGCAACGGCAATCGATATTCCAGCCCAAACGCCATACCCATGCGATCTGACATCATCAACTGATTGCCCGGTAGGGTAACATCACGGTCAAATGCCATCATTGCGTCGGCTATCGGGGTATCACGTTCAATATCCCAATCGATCAAACCAGAATTTAACTCGGCAATTGCGCATCTATTATTCCATGCTTCAAAGGCTTGTCTGGCGCTCCCCTGCCCCCCAGCAACAAAACGCGCCGTGTTGCGGGCACTATTTTCACCAAATATTTGCGCAGCACACCGACGGATCGGCACTGGTAGATGGCGCCAATATTGTTCAAACAGACGTGCCGCCCGATAGCGCGGATAGCCACCAAAAAGCTCATCCCCCCCATCGCCCGACAAACACACTTTTACGTGGTTCCCAACCGTGCGCGACAGACTACTCATCAGCACTACAGATGGATTGGCGAAAGGCGCACCGATGCTTTGCAGTGCGGCTTGCAATCCGTCAAAAATCTCGTGCGGTTTTTCGGGCGCAGGGATGACGTGAAGCTCCTGCCCCAAATGTCGGGTAAGGTGTCGGGCGGCGTCGGTTTCATCAAGCGAAGGGTTTGAAAACCCCATCACAAAACCAACGGGCGGCGGTTGGCCACGTTCACGGGCAATGGCACTTGCCATAGCCGCAACACCGGCACTATCCAATCCACCCGACACCAAGGTACCAACCGAACAATCCGCATGCATTGCATCGGCGACCGATTGCCAAACAGCAGCGCGCAAAGTTTCGATTTGATGCGTTTCATCGGTTTGATTTTGGAGGCGACCTGTTGGCCTGACGGTACCTTTTGCAGGATGGGGGATTTGGCTATTCGTCACCTGCCCACCCTGCCAACACAGGACACGCCCGGGTGCCAACAAAGTCACATCGACAGATCCGCTTGCTGGCGAGGGAACAAACAAGTGCGCGAAATATTCGGATCGCACATTTTCATCAGGTCGTAACGGCCCGAATGCCGAAAGTGCGGGTATTTCCGACGCAAATGCCAGATGACCATCTGGGCGGTCCATCACATAAAGCGGTTTAATGCCAAGCGGATCACGGGCCAGATACAAACTGGCCTGATCACAATCCCATAACGCCAAGGCATATTGCCCCGACAAAGATGACAACGCGTTAGTAATGCTTGCACTGCGTGTGATCGCCTGTGTCAGGACATGCAGAACCAGTTCCGCATCGCTTTGACCGCGTGTTGAAATGCCTTGTTGCTTAAGCTCCGCAAGCATCCGGCGATGACCGGCGATATAGCCGTTAAAGGCCAAAACAAACCGCCCATCGCCTGAAACCATCGGCTGCGCGCCATCAAATGACAGGTCAGTAGTGGCAAGGCGCGCACAAGCTAGTGCGCAGGCTTTTTGGGGATCGCGCCATAGGCGTTGATCATCAGGGCCGCGATGCGAAAGACGTTTTACGGCATCGGCAAGGGATGCTTGATCGCTGTTTGATGTTGCACCTGCAATACCGCACATCGCCCTGTTCCTGCTTTATGGCGCTTGCTTACTCAATGCCGGAAAAGTCTTCGGTTTCGCTGGTATCGAATGCATCGTTTGTGTGCGTTGCCGCCGCCAAACGTGCTTGAAGATCGCGCAGGACATAAAGGCGCAATGCACTTGAAAGATTGCCATCGCGTGCACTGTCGATTTCGACCACCAGTTCCGCCAGGGTCTTATTACGGCGTTCAGCAAGTCCCAAAAGTTCCTGCCAAAACGCATCTTCAAGTGAAAAGCTGGTGCGGTGCCCGGCGATTGTCACTGATCTTTTACGAACCGTATCATCCATTGGCATTTATAACTTTGCACGCAGTTCAAAAACGGACATGATTTCAATCATCTTTGCGATCATGATAGGGCATCGCCATGAAATTCATACATCTTTCCGACACGCATATTCTGGCGCGCGGCGATTATTCACGGAAGCCCGATGGGGCCGCAACCCTGCGCAAGGTGATCGGTGAAATCAACAAATACCACCGCGATGCGGAAATTTGCGTCATCACGGGCGACATCACCCATCATGGTCGTCCTGACCAATATGAACAAGCCGCTGAAATTCTCGGTACCCTTGAAATTCCGTATATCTTGATCCCCGGAAATCATGACGAACGGTTGGCATTGTGCGAAGCATTCCCCGATACACCAGTCGATCCAAACGGGTTCATTAGCCACGCCTCACTGTTTGGCGGGATACGGTTTATCATGATGGACAGCATCGTTCCCGGTGCGCATCACGGCACATTATGTGACAAACGGCTTGGCTGGCTGCGCGAAGAACTGAGCGCCCATCAGGACACACCGACATTCCTGTTCATGCATCACCCGCCGTTCGAAATGGGCATGCCATTTATGGATACCATTCGACTTGATGCCGATCAGGAATTGGCCGAAATCGTAAAGGCCAACCCACAGATCAAGCACATGTTCTTTGGCCATTTGCACCGTCCCGCCACCGGAACGTGGCAAGGCGTGCCGTTTCTTTTGGCGGCCAGCACCCAGCGCGGTGAGCCGCTTGATTTCCGTCACGACAAAGAAGAAGAACTGGAAGACCGTAATCCGCTGGTGCCGGGATATGGCATTGCCTTTGCCGACCCGGACGGCGGGCTTCGCTATCATTTTGATTTTATTGATTTTGATATCTAAGGAAGGTCAGGCGGTGTTGGTTGCCTGATCCCATTCTTCGCGCACGGTTGGATTTTGTTCATCTGCAAAATGAACGGCCTTAAGGGCGGCAAAGGCATCGGGTGCCATAAGTTGGCTCAATGCCCAAACCGCACTTGCCCGGATCAGGGGACTTTCATCAGACAGAAGCTTTTCAACGCGCGGAATAAGATTGGCTGTCCCGCTATTGCCCGTGGCAATCAAAACGTTGCGCAGGAACTTGGCCCGGCCAATACGTTTGATCGGTGATCCGGTAAAGAAGGCGCGAAATTCCCCATCATCAAGTTCGAGAAAATCTGCCAATCGTGGGGCTGTCAGTTCCGCGCGCGGGATAAACGCCAATTCTTCGGTCCGTGAGGCAAACTTGTTCCACGGACAAGCTGCCAAACAATCATCACAGCCATAAATACGATTGCCCATCGCACGGCGAAATTGCATGGGGATCACGTCATCATGCTCGATAGTCAGATATGAAATGCATTTGCGTGCATCAAGCTTATAGGGGGCGGGAAACGCATCGGTCGGACAGGCCGACAGGCATTTTGAACAAGACCCGCAGTGATCAATTTCCGGCGTGGCATCGGCA
This sequence comes from Thalassospira lucentensis, assembly GCF_011806425.1. Taxonomy (GTDB): domain Bacteria; phylum Pseudomonadota; class Alphaproteobacteria; order Rhodospirillales; family Thalassospiraceae; genus Thalassospira; species Thalassospira lucentensis_B. The sequence continues at coordinate 185,394 of NZ_JAATOV010000004.1, forward strand.
AATTCAAGCGTCGTAAACACCTCCCCCAAGAACAGCCAACTACCAAATTCGCGCGAGACAAGATTGGTGTGCTTGCCCTGCCAACCAATCCCGGCTGATTGACCCAACGGTTTTTCAAGCACCGGGGCCGTATCAACAAATACCTTAACCTGTTCGCCGTCTGCGCCAGATTTTTGCGCCTTTTCCATCAACCAGCGGGCCAGTTGCTTCAGACGCTTTTTGATCAGGTCGTGATAATCTTTGTTCTTGGCATATACCGAAATCATTGCCCGGTCGGGATGATCAAGCAGCGCCATCGGATTTTCCGCCGGACCATAATTGCTGCCCAGAACAATTACGGATTTCACATCAGGCCACAGCATCATCGGATCGCGCCGACGCGGCAACCGTTCCGGATCATTCATCCAGTCCATCGATCCGTATTCACCACCCGCCACAAACTCATCTAGCCGTTTTTGATTGCGCGCATCAATGTTCGGACGCGCAACGCCACAGACGTCAAAGCCGATTTCACGGGCTTTGGCCTGAAGGTCTTCAAAGGTGATGGCAGCTGCAACTGTCATGGCAGAATTTCGGGTTCACTTTAGTTCTCTCTGTTCTCTGCCTTATATCGTCATCTAACAAAAACGCAAAAGGCCGCAGCAAAAAGCTACGGCCTTTGAAAACAGTCCGGACTGCCTAGAACTTATACCGCAAGGTTGCCAAAATGGTCCGTTCTTCCCCATAATAACAGTTATCAGACCACTGGGTAATCAAGCATGACGAGACATATTTTTCGTCCATCAAGTTATTGATGTTCAGTCGGACATCAGCATTATTCATCCCAAGCTGAGTAAGGTCATAATTCAGCACGACATCCACAAGAGTATAATCCGGTACCGTAATCGTATTAGCCTCGTTTGCAGCGGTTTCCCCGACATAGCGAACACCTGCACCGATCCCGAGCCCGTCCAAAGCCCCATCAAGAAAGCGGTAATGACCCCAAAGAGATGCCATATGCTCGGGCACCTGCTGCGGGCGATTACCATCTTTGACTGAACCGGGTGCATCATAGGACGCATCTGTGAAAGTATAGCCAGCAAGGATACTGAGACTTTCTGTCAGATCAGTGCGTGCTTCAAGCTCAAGTCCCTGTGACTCAATCGTTCCGATTGGCTCATAGGCAAATGTCGAATTATTATAGATTGCAGCATTTTCCTGCTCGATGTGAAAAGCCGCAGCACTCAGCATCGTGTTGCTACCTTCAGGCTGAAACTTTACCCCGACTTCATACTGCGTACCTTCGGTCGGCTCCAGCGGCTTGCCCGATGCGTCGCTCGACAGGCTGGGATTAAAGGATTCTGAATAGTTAAAATAGGGTGCGATGCCATTATCAAACAGATAAAGCACACCTCCACGTTTCGTCAGCTTGCTGCGATCTTCGCTCTGTTCTACATTTGTCAGACGATTGAGGTTGCTGGTTTCCAACCAGTCTTGACGAAGACCAAACGAGAACCGCCAGTTCCCGTATTCCAGTTGATCTGCGACATAAAGTCCCGACTGTTCTAATGACCGACTATTGCTGCTGGTCGGCGCCCCAAGGGTTACCCCCGGATTACCATAAACCGGATTGAAGGCATCAAGATTTGATGCACCCAGGAACTGCCACTCGTTTTCGGTCTTGCGGTTTTGATAGTCGAAACCCATCAGAACAGTATGATCGACATTGCCGGTAACAAAATTGGCTTCGGCCTGGTTATCCACCGTAAAGGCCCGAAGGCTCTCATCCCCACCACCATAGGTACGGCTCAGTTCGTTGGAGGCACCGCTCCAGCCTTCCTGGTAAACTTGGTCAAGATGGACATCCGCATCAAGAAAACGGAAATTCTGGCGCACCGTCCAAGTGTCACCGAAATCATGTTCGAACTCATAGCCAACCATATTTTGGGTGCGTTCGAAACTTTCTAATGCCGGATCACCGTCAAAGAAATTGTTTGAAATATATTGCCCATTGCGCGGAAACAGCGTGCCCTCGGATGGCAGACCGTTATGCGTGCCTCCCTCCGGGTCTTTTTGGAAATAACCCATCAGCGTAATGCGTGTATCGTCACTCACATTCGCTGTCAGGGATGGCGCGATAGTATAGCGTTCTTCTTCGGCACCTTCGAACTGGGTATCGGATGCATCTGCCTTGCCAACAATGCGATAAGCAAATTTCCCCGCATCATCCAACGGTCCGGTTAAATCAAAGCCGAGCCCACGCTGATTGCGGCTGCCATAGGAAACCTCTACCTCGCCTTGCTGCTCGAATTGAGGCTTTTTGCTTGAAAGGGCGACCAGACCACCGGGGGAACTGCGGCCATAAAGAACGGACGCAGGGCCTTTGACGACATCAGCACGTTCGACAAAATAGGGATCAATCTGCATCGAGCTATAGGTCGAATCATCGCTCATGGTTTTTAAGCCATCGAGATAGATATTGTCGATGCTGCGATCAACCAGGCCACGCAAAATCACATAATCATAACGGTTAGATGCCCCGACTTGCCCGGTAAAGGCACCCGGCGTATAGCGCAATGCCTGCATCACCGTCTGCGAACCTTGATCTTCCATCTGATCTTTGGTCACCACCGATATGCTTTGAGCCGTTTCAAGGATCGGCGTGCCGGTCTTGGTCGCTGCCTGTGATTGGCGTGCAATATATCCTGCAACAGGGCCATCGGGTTGCTCATCGATGGCATTTGCATCGACACGCACCGGATCCAGCACATTCACACCGCTGGCCGCGACCTTTCGAATTGTGATCGTGCCACCGTCGGTATAGCGCCACGTGAAACCGGTTCCGCTTAAAAGCGCACCAAGGGCTGCATCAACCGACATTTCCCCATGAAGGGCCTGTGCTTCAAGCCCATTCAGAGCTTCGGACGGAAAGAACAGTTTTACACCAGCCTGATCGGCAAAACTGGTGAGCGCGCGGTCAAGCTCCTGTGCTGGAATATCAAGCGTCACCAGCGTTGACTGCGCAACCTCGATACTCTGAACATCCGTGTCAAGTGCAGTCGCCATTGCCTGCCATGGGCTGGTTACGACAACCCCGGAAATAAGGGTGGTCGCCACAAGATGGCGTATCCACTGATTGCGCATGCCGCTTGCAGGGTGAACTGACGCCTGATCGGCCGTTGTCAGCGTCATCGCATTACCTGAATTCATCATAAGGCCTTCCGGTTGATTTCCCCTTTTGCGAATGATGTTAATAACCACAATCATTCGCTTTTGACCTTATGACGATCCCGGGTAACGAGATTTGCACCCGCTTTTCCAATTTTTCTGAAAATACTTTGAAATATCGGCGCTTCGCGCCTTAATAGATCACCGTCACGAGTGGCAAATTCAAAACGCTTGCACCGGTTGTTTGCGTAAGCGACGCCAACAGATCATCAAGTTCGGCAATGTCAAAAACACCCGTGACTTTCAAGTCCCGCAGCCGATCACGCGCAATAATGATGCTGCTCGTCTGGTAACGCTGAACTTCATCAATCACATCACCAAGCGACAGTCTGTTGAAAATCAGTTTGCCGCGTTGCCAACTGCCATAGGTCGCAAGATTGATGTCATTCCCAAGTACCGGTGGCATTCCAACCTGATAAGATGCCCGTTCCCCTGCCAGAAGACGCACTGCCTTACCCGTTCCGTTACTAACTTCGACAATGCCTTCCTGAACAGTAACCCTGGTATGATCACCATCAATCCGCACCCCATACACCGTGCCGACCGCCATGGCTTCACCGCCGAGGACCGAGACGATGAAAGGATGTTCTGCATCCTTGGCAACCTCAAAGATCACCTCACCCGCCGTAAGATCAATGCGCCGCACGTCATCGGAATAATCAACAGAAAATGCAGAGGCGGTATTCATGTGTGCAACCGTGCCATCTGGCAGTGTTACCGTTTCAAATTGTCCGATCCCGGTACTGTAATCGGCATTCCAGCGATCCAAAATCCCGGTTCCCTGAATACCGCCGACGATCATCAAAGCAAGCACCGCGCACAGCGATGCCATTGCGATGACGGTACGACGTGTGGCAATTGCGGCGCGTGGCCGAGAATTTACTGGCCGGCGCCCGCGAGAAGGCATTGCGAGGTGATTGGGCGACGCAAATTTAGCCCGTGCCCCTGCCCAGTTTTTAGCAACATTGGTTTCATCAACAGCACCAAGAAGGGTTTCCGCATCAACAGCGGCGCGTTGATGGTCATCACTTTGACTGCGCCATGCATCAAAAGCCGCATACTCCGCCGGTGTTGCGTCCCCTGAATGCAAACGCACAAGCCATTCAATGGCCTGATCGCTTAGCGCGATCATGTCATCGTCATAGGCGTTTAGCATCGCCTGCTGTTGCCCTAGTCCACCCGCCGTCAAAACCTGTATCCCCAAAACTGTTGGCTGACCGCCCCAGAAATTTGGTCTCTAGTCATAAGACGAACGAGCCTGCCTGGATCGATAAAACTTTTTGACATTATTTTTCGCCCCCGGTCACAAGAGCGTCGCGACAATGCTTGAGCGCACGGGCAATATATTTGGCCACCATACTGTTGGACACCCCCAACCGTTCAGCGATCTCATTGTGCGACAACCCTTCGACCCGAAACATCAAAAGTGCGGCACGTGCATTTTCAGGCAGTTTTTCCAGTGCCTGATCCAGCAACATGATCTGTTCACGTGACAGAAAAATGGTTTCTGGTCCAGGCTTTGGGTCGTGGATGTCGGTATCTTGCGCATCGCCGTCAAACCGTGCCGACATCCGGCGATCATGGCGAATGCGATCAATCGCAAGGTTTCCCGCCATACGATAAATATAGGCACGCGGATTATCTATCTGTTCGTCAGTGTTGGATGTTTTGGCAAGCCTGACATAGGTATCCTGGACCACATCGGCCGCGCACTGGGAATCACCATTCAGCTTCCGTGTCAAAAACCGCAAAAGCTGTTCATAGTTTTCCTGAAAACTTGCCATCAAGACCGATGCGCCGTGACGCGCCATCATCATTCCCAACCATGCTTATCGAAAAAACAGCCGATGTTTGCTGTTGCCCTTTGCAGTAGCAGGAACAGAAAAAAATGACAATGCGAATAATTCTCAATTAATTTGATTAAAGTCGCGCTTAGGGTCGCCGAAAAGAAAAGGCCGCCTCGTTTCCAAGGCGGCCTTAAATTTTACGATGTGCTGGCAAAGGTCAGTATCAGCCACGACCGCGATACGGGGCAACACCCTGATCGGGGATCCAAACACCTTCGGGGGCTGGGCCGGTTTGATAGAACACGTCAATCGGGATGCCGCCGCGCGGATACCAATATCCGCCAATGCGCAGCCATTTCGGATCAAGGATTTCAATAATGCGCTTGCCAACCTTGATCGTGCAATCTTCGTGGAAGGATCCGTGATTACGGAACGATGTCAAAAACAGCTTCAATGACTTGCTTTCCACCAGCCAGTCGCCCGGGATGTAATCAATCACCAAATGGGCGAAGTCCGGCTGACCGGTCATCGGGCAAAGGGACGTAAATTCCGGCGCGACAAAGCGCACGCAGTAATCGGTTCCTGCCTGCGGATTGGCAACGCGTTCCAAAACGGCTTCGTCCGGGGATGCTGGCTGTGCAGTGTCACTACCCAGCATCGTCAGATTGTCATAGATGGTTTGATCGGCCATGACGGTTTTCCTTAGTCCTTGGTAATCGGCACTGGATCAATATCCCCGCCTTCCTGTGCGGCCTGAAAATCACGTGCAAACGCGTCCATGCGGCCTTCGGAAATCGCGGTGCGCATATCGCGCATCAGATCCTGATAATAGGCAAGGTTGTGCCACGTCAGCAGCATGGCCCCCAACATCTCGCCCGATTTGATCAGGTGATGCAAATAGGCGCGCGAATATTTCGTGCAGGCCGGGCATCCGCACTGATCATCCAACGGACGATCATCATCACGGTGACGGCCGTTTTTCAGGTTCAACGTCCCACGATGGGTAAATGCCTGCGCATTACGCCCCGAACGGGTCGGCAATACGCAGTCAAACTGATCAATCCCGCGCAAGACAGCCCCGACCAGGTCAGATGGCTTGCCGACCCCCATCAGGTAACGCGGCTTATTGGCTGGCAGCATATCGACACAGAAATCAAGCGTATCGAACATGACCTGCTGACCTTCGCCAACTGCAAGACCACCAACCGAATGCCCAGGCAGGTCAAGTTCCGCCAGCTTTTCGGAACTTTCACGGCGCAGGTTTTCAAAAACGCTGCCCTGTTGAATGCCATAAAGCGCATATCCTTCGCGCTCGACAAAGGCATCCTTGGACCGTTTTGCCCAGCGCATCGACATGCGCATGCTGTCAGTTGCTTGCTTTTCGGTCGCCGGGAACGGCGTGCATTCGTCAAATGCCATGGTGATGGTCGATCCCAGCAAATGCTGAATTTCCATCGAACGTTCCGGGGTCAGGTTAAACTTGCGCCCGTCGATATGGCTTTTGAAGGCCACACCTTCTTCGGTGATTTTGCGCAATTTCGCCAATGACATGACCTGATACCCGCCACTGTCGGTCAGGATCGGCTTATCCCAGTTCATGAACTTATGCAGGCCACCAAGGCGCGCAATGCGCTCAGCGCCCGGGCGCAACATCAAATGATACGTATTACCCAGCAATATCTGCGCACCGGTATCGGCGACACTTTCCGGCATCATGCCCTTAACCGTGGCAGCCGTCCCAACCGGCATAAAGGTCGGCGTATCAATCACGCCGTGCGCGGTATGGATGCGTCCTAAACGGGCCTTGCCATCCTGGGCAAGCAGTTCATAGCGAAATTCGGTCATGTCTTATTATGTCCGTGCATCAATTTTGTTGGCGCATTCAAGCAAGCTGCAATCGCCATAAGAATAAAAACGGTATTCGTTTTCGATCGCGTGAGCATAGGCCGCCTTCATCCGGTCAAACCCGGCAAAGGCCGACACCAGCATAAACAGCGTCGAGCGCGGCAAATGGAAGTTGGTCAACAACATATCCACGGCCCGGAATTTATAGCCCGGCGTGATGAAGATGTCGGTTTCCGCCTCGAACGGTTCAACCACCCCATCTTCGCGCGCGGCACTTTCAAGCAACCGAAGCGACGTCGTGCCAACCGCAATCACCCGGCCGCCATTGGCGCGGGTTTCGTTGATGAGGCCCGCGATTTCGGGCGAAATTGATCCCCACTCAGCATGCATTTTATGGTCTTGGGTATCATCGACCTTCACCGGTAAAAACGTCCCCGCCCCGACATGCAGCGTAATCGTGCGGCGCTTAATCCCGCGCGCATCAAGATTGGCCAACAACTCCGGGGTAAAGTGCAATCCCGCGGTCGGGGCTGCAACTGCACCGTCTTTTTGGGCGAAAATGGTTTGATAATCAGATTTATCCTGATCATCGCCGCCGGTTTCGCGCCGGATATAGGGCGGCAACGGCATAACACCATATTTTTCAAGCGCAGCAATCAAATCCGCACCGGATTTATTGAACCGCAGCACTACTTCGCCGCCATCCTTTTTATCAAGGACTTCGGCCTCAAATTCGTCATTTACCCAGAATGTTTCGCCGATGCGCAGCTTTTTGGCCGGTTTGGCAAAGGCAACCCAGGTTCCAAGGCCTTCTTGCTTATGCAAGGTGACTTCAACCTTTGCCTCCCCGCGTTTGCCAAACAGGCGCGCGGGGATAACGCGGGTATCATTTGAAATCAGCAAATCACCATCGCGCAGAATCTCGGGCAGTTCGCGCACAATACGGTCGAGGGTTTGATGACCCGACAGATCAAGCATACGCGCGGAATCACGCGGCGATGCGGGATGTTCGGCAATGCAGTCACGCGGCAATTCGAAATCGAACAGATCGACTTTCATGGGTCGGGGCTATTCCGGGTTTTAAGGGTTATGACGAAAACAAATGAAGGGGCGTTATATGCGCCCCTTCGCCAGAAATCACAAGCAGCACGCAGGACATATCAGCCCCGTGCAGGTTCCGTATTCAGGCGCGGGGTAATCACAGCCATCAAAAGACGGAACGGTGCAAGGCAGGTAACGGCCATGATCACCTTGGCGGTGAAATCACCCATGGCCCACGTCTGCCACGGAAGCCCGGTGCCAACAAAGGCGATTGAAAAGAACAACGCGGTGTCGACAGCCGACCCAATCCCGCTTGAAACAAGCGGTGCTTTCCACCAGGTGGACTGACGCAATTTGTCAAAGATGGTGACATCAAGCATCTGAGCAATCAAAAACGCCGAGCCCGATGCAATCGCGATCCGCGTGTCTGCAAAAATCAGCGACAAAACCACGGCCAGCGAAAAACCAGCCAGCACGACAAGACGGGCTGCCTTCGCACCACGTGCACGGTTGGTCAAATCAGTAACCAAAAACGCCACCGGATAGGTAAACGCGCCATAGGTCAGCCAATCGGCCAGAACGCCGGGCAGCGGATATTCGACCAGAATGTTTGATGCGACAACCGTCGCGGCCATGGCCAGAATGCCGAAAATGATGGCTTTCATCTATCTGTCCTTCAATCAATAAGGTCGACACCACGCATAACAAATCTCGCGGCCCACATTATTGGGCGACGATAAAGACCGGGTTCTGTTCGACGTTGTTGGCCGGGTATTTACGCCCAAGCCCAAAGCGGGTCAAGGAAAAACGGCGGTCAGGAAAGCCTGACCGCCGAGACATATCGTCAAATATCATCCACTCGAAAGACGGCTAATCACGCCGCCAAACCAGATTATACTGTAATTACAGCATGATCCCGCGAATGGTGAAGAACAGCAAAGCACCAAGGAACGCACCGGCAGGAACCGTTACCACCCACGCAGTCGCAATCGTCACTGCATACCGGCGACGAACCAAAAGACGCTTGCGCAACTTTTTCTCCGCCTTGTCGGCTTCGCTTGGATCAATCTGACGCAAGGCTTCAAGATGTAAGTCGACATTGTTGTTATCGCCCCCATCAACCAGCATGGGCGGATTAACGACCTTGCGCCGACGATGATTAAGGCTTTCGCGCAGGAAGCCGACCCCGAACACCGCCCCGACCGCAATGTGCGTCGAACTTACCGGCAAACCAAGGGCCGATGCGACAATCACGGTCAATGCCGCGGACAAGGCCACGGTATAGGCACGGATCGGATCAAGCTTGGTGATTTTTGATCCGACTGTTTTGATCAGTTTGGGACCAAACAGGATCAGCCCCGCAGAAATGCCAATCGCGCCGATTACCATCACCCAGATCGGGATTGGTGCCGATGTTACGATTTCGCCGCTGCTCACCCCTGATACGATTGCCGCCAACGGACCAATTGCGTTTGCAACATCGTTCGAGCCATGCGCAAACGACAGAAGGGCAGCTGAAACAACCAGCGGGAAACGGAACAACGACGCGATTTCCTTGCGGCGACCAGTCATATTGGCGGACGCCCGGAAAACAGCTTTGCGCACCGGCAGGACCGTAATGACGAATGCCGCAATGCCAATGGCAATCACAACCGGCATTTCGACTTTCCAGATTTTCTTAATGCCCTTCATCATCAGGTACATGGTGAAGGCCGAAACCATCACACCGACCAGGATTGGCACCCATTTGCGCGCCGCGGCGACGCGGTCTTCGGTATATAGAATTCTAAATTTGATAAAGGCCAGGAACGCCGCGGCAATCAAACCACCCAGAACAGGCGAAATCACCCAACTTGCGGCAATCGTCCCCATGGTCGGCCAATTAACAGCCCCGATGCCAACGGCGGCCATCCCGGCCCCCATGACACCGCCGACAATCGAATGGGTGGTCGAAACCGGCGCACCAAGCCACGTCGCCAGATTAAGCCACAAGGCCGCTGCCAAAAGGGCTGCCATCATCGCCCAGACAAATGTCTGTGCATCGGGCATCTGAGTCGGGTCAATGATGCCGTTCTTGATGGTGCCAACAACATCCCCACCGGCAATGATCGCACCACCGGCTTCGAAAATTGCCGCGATCAAAAGCGCGCCAACCATCGTAATGGCCTTGGACCCAACCGCCGGACCAACATTGTTGGCCACGTCATTGGCCCCGATATTCAGCGCCATGTAACCGCCAATCACGGCGGCCGCGATCAGGAATCCACTTTGCGGCAAGCCACCCATGTGAAAAGCAACAAACGCGCTACAGGCAACCAGAAACAAAAGTGACAGACCAAGCTTCGCACTGATCGAGGCGGTTTCACCCATCCCCGCATTCATGCGGCGCTGCCACTTAAGGTCCTTATCCAGAGCAGTTTTTTTAACCGACATAATCAACCGTTACCACCAAAGGGAATCGTTCGGCGGATCATGTAGAAGCCGGACCGCTTTGTTAAGGTTTTTTTGCGTTTATATGACGCTCATTTCATAAGGCCGATTTTGAAAAACAAAACGGCCCCGCAATGCGGAGCCGTTTTAAAGATAAAAGTCAAATGACGCGGATTAGCGACCGAACTGATTCAAAAGACCTTTTAGCAGTCCTTTGGCCGCATCCTTCTTCGGATCTTCCCCTGGTTCATCCCCGCCAAGGGCCTTGTCCAAAAGATTATCCAAAACCTTCACCGCGACCTTATCCATCCGACCAGAAATCGCCGGATCGTCGATTTTGCCTTTGGCAAAGACGCTGAACGGCGGCACTTCATTGATTTTTTCCGAGAAATCAAAGTCCGCACGCGTGTCCATTACCCATTTGGGCAGATCAAGGGTCGCATCGGCATCCGCCGTTCCCACACGTGACGTCGCGACAACGCGGGTGGTTTTGGCAATACCGTTGGTAATCTTGATGTCGGCCTCAAGGGTTTCAAGAAGATCATTATTGCCAATCCCCTCAACCACCATGGATTCCGGTCCCTGACGCAAAAGCGCCTGCAGGTTAAGCTTTGGCTCAACCGACCGTTTGTCGGCATTGCTAAACCGTACATTGTTCAGAACAAAGTTGGCCGTCCCACCAAGGGCGGACACCAAACGGCGCGACGTATTACCCTGTGCGGAAACATCAAAGTTGGTTTTGACACCACCAATCACCATATCGTTGGCGACTTGGATCGGTGTCAATTTTTCAATACGTGCCCCGTCCAAGGTCCCCTTAAGGGCCAATTTTGGAACATCGGCAGTACGGGCATCAAAATTGCCGTTGATCGCCAGATTACCATCGCCCAAAACGCCATTCAGCTTGGAAATGGTCATCAACCCGCCAACCAGATCAACCTTCAAATCCGGCTGAATCAGGTGATAGGTATCGAAATCAAGGCGATCAAGTTTAACCGTGATATCAGCATCAATGGACCGCAACGCCGAAACATCAATCACCGTATCATCCCACGGCGTGCCGTCGCGGGCATCAACGCGGGTGATGTGGGTATTTTGCGGCAAGTTAAACGCTGCTTTGCGTGGACCACTGCCAGCACCGGGCATCAAACCAGCACGTTTTTGACCCGGCAAGAACGGATCAACCGCCAACGTGCCCCCCGAAAGGCTGACCGTGACTTTGGGCTGGCTCTGAGTGGCATCGAACTTAACGTTACCAGCCGTTTCAAACGCGCCAATAACCAACCGCAGATCATTTAAATCGATGTTTTGTGCGGTTCCCTTAACCTTACTCGACAGGGCCAGACGACCAAGGTTGCCCGATGGGTTATAGTCTGGTGCCACCAGATCAAGGGCACGGTTCATGCTTGATGCCTGCACCCCGACGGTGCCATCAAGCCCGGGATTATCGCCAAAGATATTGGCCAAAACGCCCTTAACGCTGACCTGTGCCAACGGATTGGACACATCAAGGTCAATTTTCGGCCCGGTCATCGGACCGTTCAAGGCCAGATTTGCCTGAACGCTTTTATAGCTGCTTGCCGGCGCCGGAAGAGAAATACCGGTCAGCTTAACCAACGGTTCGAGTGTTTTGGCGGTGATCCGCATTGTCAGACCGTCGAAGGTCGGAACATCAGCGGCACCATTAAACGTACCCTTGGCACTGGCCGAAAGGCCCGCCGCGTTCGCAACCGCAAGATTGGTAAGCTCGATTTTCGGGCCGTTAATGCTGCCATTCACGGTGATGCCGCGAACAGATACACCTGATGAAATAATTTCATCGGCCGACAAACGATAATTTGCCGCCACCCCGTTCAGTGGTGCCAAGGCATCTTTGATCAGCTTGACCATATCGGTCTTGGCTGTTTGATCCGTACCGCCATCAGACGACGAGGATCCCGAACCAGCTGTTCCCGACGAACCATCAGAAGATTTACCGTCGGTCGCAGCTGGGCTGCTTGGAAGGTATTGATCAAGGTTAATACGATCGAGCTTAAGCCCAAGACCAAGGGCCGGCAAACCAGAACCGCTCATATTTGCGACCACGGCACCGCGAATGGCGGTATCGTCAATGCGCATATCCAGATTGGAAATGTTCAGCTGTTCTGGCGTCCCCTTAATCCCACCGGTTAAGGAGAAACGACGCAGACGATCAGCACGAACCGCGTCAACATCAACACCCAACCAACGGAAGACAGCACGAATGTTTTCCGATGCAATCTCGTAGCTAAGCGCAGCGGACGGTGTCGATTTTTCGCCCGAAATGCTGCCAAACACGGCCAAATCAGTACCACCGGGCAAGCCGGCTGATACTTCGTTGAGCGTCACTTTGCTGTCGGCAATTGCCGCATTAATGCGCGCATTGTGAACCGGGGTTTGATTGTAAATCAGGGTTTCGACTTCAAAATCAATCGAAGCCGTCAGGTCAGCTGGAATAATCGGACCTTTACCCGAGCCGGATTTGCCCGAGCTTTGCGATGGAATGGACTGGGCATCATCAGGATTTGGCGCATCAACCGACGTCGCCGATCCATCCGATCCCCCATTGCCAGCAGATGCGTTTTCGCCATCGCCAACATTGGCCAACACCAGAATAGAATCGAGATCAAGCTGGTTAAAGCGCAGCGCGACATCCGCACGCATACGCGGTTCCTGATCAATGGCAATTGCGCCAGAACCACGGGTTTCACCAAACCGGATCGAAAGATCATTCAGCGTCACTGATTTGGCATTTGCCGTTACATGCCCGCCAAGATCAAACGGCTTGGCCGCGATATCGGGGATATTGGCATCCTCACCGGCAACGCGCTGGGCGGCCTTACGCAGGTCGTCAAATTTGCCTTCGATCTGGCCGTCAAATCCAGGATTATTCGACGACAAATCAACTTTGCCACCAACCGAAATGCCACCATCGACTTTATCAATGCCAATCTTGGCACTCACCGGGAACGGGCTTGTCTGGCTGATTTGGCCAACATCAAAACTAAAGGTCAGCGGGATGCCACGATAAAAGACATAGCCTTCCCCGTCTAACGGACCATTCAGGCTATCGGCAGAAATACCAACGGTCAGCCCTTCGATACGTTCTTCGCTGCCCGGGGCGCGGTAAATGATCGTCGCGTTTTCGATCTCAAGCCGGTCAACCTGGATGGAGCTTGAGAAATCATCGCTGCTGGCGATGTCATCCGTTGCCGGTTCCGCCGCGGTGTCGTTTTGCGTTTCTGGGGCGGTTGACTGTTCTGATTCTGGCGTCGTGATCATCCCCGCATCAGGACCAGATCGTGGCGCCTGCGATGGATCAAACACAAGATTGTTGGTGCCATCATCGAATGTTTCGATGGAAATGACCGGATCAATCAGGCTGATTTCGGTAACTTTTACGGTGCCGGTCAAAAGCGGCATCATCGCAACCGAGACGCGCACCTCTGAAATCGACACCATGTTGGCATCTTGGGCACCGGCGACATTGCTTAGCGCGACCTCGTCTGCCGATAAAGCCGGCGACGGGAGCAGCGACATAGACAGATCGCCATTGATCACCAGTTCGCGTCCCGTGGCATCACGGACGGCCTGACTGACTTGGGCCTTATAGCCATTCCAGTCGATCAGGGATGGAATGATTAGCAATGCTGCAATCAGAACAACCAGCACAGCACCGATAACGGCAAGGATTTTTTTCAAAAGTCAGGCTCCGCTTGCTCGCAAGATCATCTACCCAATTGGCAGTGACCTTAGAAAGTTGGCTTATTAATCTTAAAGCATAGGGTTTGGTGTACGTCTCGCAACAGAAAATGGCGATATATTGTTCACCTGTGCCCTGTTTCTTTTTCCGATGGCCAAATAGGTTTGATCACCGTGTTTGTCCAGATCCACGGTCATCTGGTGTGATTTCGATCTACGACCCGGTGCGAATACCATTAAATATTTGATTTTTAACCGATCAAAACAACACCGCAGCCCACCAGAAGATAACCCAATTTCCCTAAAATGGCACATCACGTGTTCTTTACACACGGTTTAAAATCAACTGGATGGTGGAAATCCTCGGTTAAAATGATACATTTTATAAAACAATAATATCAATCCTGACTTTCATGCGTGATCGAAAGATCGTTTTGCGAAAAGCGACAGGGAGGACACCAATGACCGAAACAACAATTCATCTGAAAAACAACACGGTCGAACCAAAGATAAGCGGCATCGGTATTCGGGAAATCACCACCGACCAATCCGGTGCTTGGCTGGAAGCAGGTTGGCGGGATTTCAAACGCGCCCCCGCAATCGGACTGGCCTATGGCGCGTTCTGCGTCTTGGCGGGATATCTTGTCGTTCTAAGCATTTTTCAAACGGGACAACAGCACCTGACCCTGCCCCTGGCGGCGGGCTTTATGCTGCTTGCGCCGGTGTTGGCTGTTGGGCTTTATGAAACGAGCCGCCGCCTTGAAATGGGCGAGAATGTTACCCTGTGGCACAGCTTAAACGGCTTTCGGCGCAATCCCGGGCAAATCGGTGCAATTAGCATCATGTTGATGCTGTTCTTTTTGGCCTGGACGCGCATTGCAATGCTGTTGTTCGCGTTGTTTTATCACGGCACGGTTCCATCACTTGACGTTCTGCTCTGGACAACATTCTTTGCGCGTGACGCCATCATCTTCCTGATTACCGGAAGCATCCTTGGCGGCGTACTTGCGATTATGGTGTTCGCCGTTTCGGTCGTATCCATTCCGTTGCTGGTTGATCGGGATGTCGATGTCATCACAGCCGTCATCATCAGTTGCACGGCGTTTCGCAAGAACTGGAAAGTGTTGACCGGCTGGGCAGCCGTCATCGCCATCTTATCGGCCTGTGGCATGGTTGTGTTTTTGTTGGGCTTAGCGATCATTATGCCCCTTTTGGGCTTCTCAAGCTGGCATGCCTATCGCGGGTTAATTGACACAAGCCAGACGGAAACTGCCCGTCTGCGCCGCCAAGTCCCGTAAGGCAAACGCTACTGCGTTGAAACTACTTAGCAAAGATTAAGCGCACCAAGGTTAAGCCGTAGGCGCACTTGGTGCGCTACTGCGCATGAACTGAACTCAACAATCACATTTCTTAAATGCGCCTTAGAACACCAAAGCGATTGCCTGTTTTCGCCCTCGCCCTCTAATCGGAATGAGGACGGGAACATTCAAGCATGCGCCGAGTTTATAATTGGTCTGGACTGGCGCGCAAACTGTGCGACACTGCGCCATAAATTGGGCTCAATCAGAAACGAATTTGCCGTAAAGGCCACCACCACATCGGATTTAGCGAGTAACGCGCATCATGTCCTTGTCCAAAATAGCCCGGTATTCTGCGGTATTATCGGTTTCGTTGATCACCGCAATTGGTGCGGCAAACGACGCATACGCGCAGGCCGACACCGCAAGCGGGCCGCAGTCGACACGCACCCCCGATGAAAAATGGGGTGTGTCGCTGTCGGTTGAAAATGATCTTTTCACCCCGCAAAGTAGTGATCAGCATTACACCAACGGTGTGCGCCTTGCTTTTGTATCGCCCGAAGATTCTGCACCAGCCGCCTTTTTGAACGTCGCGAAAAAAATACCGTTCTTCGCATCCGAGGGGCGCATTCGCACCAGCTATTCGCTGGGTCAGACGATGTACACGCCAGAAGACATTACGATTGCGGAAAATCAGCCCAATGAACGGCCCTGGGCCGGGATGCTGTATGGCACCGCCGGGCTTTTGTCTGATACCGGGCTTCGCAACGAAGACGACAGCAATTATTCGCGTATCGATACCCTTGAACTGACGCTGGGCGTGGTTGGTCCGGCATCATATGCCGACAAAACGCAGAAATTTGTCCATAAAGTTATCGACAGTCCGGAGCCCAAAGGGTGGGATAACCAAATCAAGAACGAACCGATCATTGGCCTGACTTATGAACGGAAATATCGCAGTTGGTTTGAAGCCAATGTTGGCGGCATCGAATTTGATGCAACACCGCACGGCTCGCTGACACTGGGTAACGCCTTTACCAACGCGGAAGTTGGTACGATGTTTCGTATGGGGTTTGACTTGCCGGCCGATTACGGCCCCCCGCGCATTCGCCCCAGCCTGCCAGGATCGGACTTCTTTGTCCCTGACACCGAGGGCTTCCCGGTCAGCGGTTATTTGTTTGCCGGGGTTGCCGGGCGGTATGTTCTGCGCGACATCACGCTGGATGGCAATACATTCACCGACAGTAATTCAATCGATAAAGAACCGCTGGTCGGTGATTTACAGGTCGGTGTGGCCTTTATCGTTGGTCAGGCGCGTTTGACCTATACCCACGTGTATCGCACAGCAGAATTCAAAGCCCAAGATGGCGGCGATCAATTTGGATCGATCTCGCTGTCATTCAGGTTCTAATAAACTCCAAATTCTTCTGAGCATAAAAAACGGGGCCGAAATTCGGCCCCGTTTGCGTATCTGAAATAAATAGTCTGATGATATTAAAGGCCGGGGATCAGCTTGCCCGGATTCATCAGACCTTTTGGATCTATCGCGTTTTTAAGCGCGCGCATGATCGCAACAGTATCCGCACCATGCTCGGCTTCCATGAAGTCGAGCTTGCCATAGCCAATGCCATGCTCGCCGGTGCAGGTTCCGCCAAGCTTAAGCGCACGTTCCACCATCCGGTGATGCAAACGGTTCGCTTCGGCCATCTGGTCCGCATCGGTCGGATCAAGCAGGATCAGAGTGTGGAAGTTGCCATCACCAACGTGACCAACAATCGTGCAGGTCAGCGGGCTGGCATCACAATCGGCACGGGTTTCGCTGATGGCTTCGGCCAATTTTGAAATCGGCACGCAAACGTCGGTTGGCATGCCCGCCTTACCCGGTTCAAGCTGAAGCGACGCGTAATAGGCCTTGTGACGGGCGGCCCACAATTTATTGCGGTCTTCCTGACGGGTGGCCCATTGGAATTGCTCCGCACCGAATTCTTCGGCAACAGATTGAACAAACTCGGCCTGTTCCTTCACCCCGGCCTCAGTGCCGTGGAATTCAAAGAACAAGGTCGGGGCTTCTTTGTGGTCTGTTTTCGAATAGTTGTTGATCGCACGGATCTGCATTTCATCAAGAAACTCGATACGTGCCACCGGAATACCCGCCTGAATGGTCAGGATAACCGTATCAACAGCCGCCTCAACCGATGGGAAGGTGCAAACAGCAGCGGACATGGCTTCTGGGATGCCATAAAGCTTCAAGCCGATTTCCGTAATCACACCCAGGGTGCCTTCGGACCCAACAAATAAGCGGGTCAAATCATAGCCAGCAGATGATTTGCGTGCACGGTTGGCAGTTTTAATGATTTTGCCGTCCGGGGTTACCACCGTCAGGTTCAAGACGTTTTCACGCATGGTGCCATAACGCACCGCGTTGGTCCCCGATGCACGGGTTGCTGTCATGCCACCGATGGACGCATTCGCACCCGGATCAATCGGGAAGAACAGACCGGTATCGCGCAAATGATCGTTCAGCTGTTCACGGGTCACCCCCGCCTGAACGCGGCAATCAAGGTCCTCGTTATTGACTTCCAGAATCGCATCCATGCGTGAAAGGTCAATACAGATCCCACCGCGAAGTGCCGCAACATGCCCCTCAAGCGATGAACCCGTGCCAAACGGAACAATTGGAACATCGTTGGCTGCGCACAGCTTGACAACTTCTGCCACTTCTTCGGTGCTGGTTGCGAACACAACCGCATCGGGGGGCGATGCTTCGTGCCAGCTTTCATCCTTACCGTGCTGTTCCAATACAGCAGCGGCAGTTGAAAGACGATCTCCGAGCATTTCACGAAGGGTCGCAATCAGACTTTCCGGGGTCTCGACGCGTTCATACTGACGATCCGACATAACGTTCCTCATCTTTGCGGGGCGGTTTCTTTCCCCGTTTGGTCCTAGTGGCGTTCGGTTCGGTAAGGGGCCGGAAACAGGACCGTTAAATTGGGGCAGGCCCAAATGGCACCCAAACCACCTGAAATAATTTGCCCCACCCTACGCCGAGATGCACGAAATTGGTATTACCTTTTACCCGAAAAATGCAAAAAATCCGCCCACCATATGGTGAGCGGCCACATCAAACGTACCGCCAAAGGCGATTGGGGCATCTATTTTATGCCCCATGCCGCAATAGATCCTTTGCAACGCCCTCATCATTTCGCGCCGCCCCTGACCTACTTACTATTGCGGTCTTGTGGCAAAGCAGCAGCAATACGATCGGCCAAACGGGCGAATGGCAGGCTTTGCAGCCAAACGGTTCCCGGGCCTTCGAGGGTGGTCACAAAAAGCCCCTCCCCGCCAAATAGCGCGTTGGTAAAGCCACCGATAAACTTGATGGAATAATCAACCGACGGCGTTAAGGCGACCAAGGAGCCCGTATCCACGCGCAGGGTTTGGCCCGCCAGAAGTTCCTTTTTAATGATCGTGCCCCCGGCATGGACAAAGGCCAAACCATCGCCTGTCAGGCGTTGCAGAATAAATCCTTCGCCACCAAACAGCCCGGCACCGAGTTTCTTGGAAAAGGCGACATCAATATCGATGCCCGCCGCCGCGCACAGAAAAGCATCTTTCTGACAGATGATTTCGCCGCCATAGGTCGTAAGATCAAGCGGCACGACCTTGCCCGGATACGGTGCGGCAAAGGCGACATGCCCTTTTTCTGACCCGTCATGGACAAAGCTTGTGATAAAGAACCCTTCGCCGGTCAGCATGCGCTTAAACCCGGAAAACAGACCGCCGCCCGTGCCGGTCTGCATCGAAATACCGTCAGACATATACATCATGGCCCCGGCTTCGGCGCGAACCCCTTCGCCCGGATCAAGTTCGATCTCGACCAACTGCATTTCTTCACCGTGGATGGTGTAATCGATCACGTCTGCCATTCGGCTTCTCCATTTCTGGGCGTGGTTCTCGTTGGTTTGGTTTAACCAACTTCATCATGGAGCATCCTTAATCGCAACCGAAAGCGGCAAAAATCCGTGCATTCTTGGTTTGGAAAATGTTTCTTCCACTAAATCATGGAAAAGACAGCTTGTTCTTACGCGGTTGCGACCAAATATACACAGCAAATAGGCAACAAAAGTCACCTCTGGTCTTTGCGGGCATGTGACGGAGGACATTAATGAAGGCAGACCACATGGTGACCCTAAAGACGCAAGACTGGCTGGCAACGGATGAAACAATGCAGGCCTCGTTGGAGAAATGGCAGCGTGTTGTTGACCTGATCACCCGTCTTCTTGGGGCATCCGCAGGATATGTGCTTGAATATCATGAAAAGCACGGCTTTCGCACGGCATTGACCAGCCAAAATCCCGAAAACGAACACCGCGAAATATCGACCAAAACGCAACCGAATGATCGAAATGTTTATTGCCGCCGCGTTGTCCAAAACAAGGCACCTTTTTATGAACCAGATGCCACCAATAAACCAGAATGGGCCGATAACCCGGACCTGATTGAACGCGGATATGTTTCGTATTACGGCGTGCCACTTTTATGGCCCAACGGTGTGGTTTTTGGTGTCCTATGTGCGTTTGATCGGAAATCGACCGAGTACGGCAAAGATATGCTAGAGCTACTCGAATGTTTTCGCGATTTGATCGAGGCCGATCTGAAACTCTACGAGCAGTATCAGATCATGCGGACCCTCTCGATGACCGATCCGTTGACGGGGCTTAACAACCGGCATGGGTTCGAAATGCTGGCCGAGCAGAAAATCCGGATTGCCAAACGCTATAAGCACAATATCGGGATCATTTTCATGGATCTTGATAAAATGAAGCACTGGAACGACGATTACGGCCATGCCGCTGGGGATGCGGCACTTCGCGCCGTTGGCAATGCGATTAAAGATAGCATCCGCGAAGTCGATATTTGCGGACGCTTTGGCGGGGATGAGTTTGCGGTGCTGGGCTATGTGCGGAACCGGGGTGATCTGACAACAATTGTCGCGCGCGTGCGCAACGCCCTTACCCATGTGAAACTATCCGTCCCGCAGTCGAAATCACCGATCCGCGAAACACCCGAAATCAGTTCAGGCGTTTCGGTGTTTTTTGAACCGATCAGCCAAAGTCTTGATGACATGATGGCGGTGGCCGATCTTGAAATGTATCGCGATAAAAAACGCCGAAGACGATAGCCTTTTGAGGCAGCGAAGCCTCGGCCTTTACGATGTGACGCACTTCATAACCATTTGGAAAACTTATGTTTCAAATTCTCGACATTCGCCACATGGTATGAAATTCACGTCACGATGATCATCGGGATACGCGATATCCCGTCCAAATAACGAACACGAGCTTTTATAAAAAATGCAGATCCGCGAAGGCACTGCCGACGATCTATCTTTCATCCGCGACCTGACCAAACGCGCGACAGATTCAACCTATTTCATCGAAGGCATGGGCGATGCCGCCGCCAAAACGGTTGCGGCCTATGTCGCGAAATCGACGGATGTTTTCGAAAATGCGCTCGGCTGCGAAAACCATTCGGTCTTTGTCGCCACCATCGACGAGCAGCTTTTGGGATATGTTATCACCATTCATGATGTGCCCGAAATTGACTGGATCATGGTCGATCCGGCGGCCCATGGCACTGGGGCAGGCAAAGCACTCATGATCGCAGCGCTAGATGCGCTCGAGGAAAAAGGTGCACGTAGCAATGTGCGTCTGACCGTCGTCGCGCATAACGAACGCGCCAAGGCGTTTTACCGCAAATTCGGTTTTTTGGTCACCGGCCCGGTTCCGGACCGCGACATTCCAACTGTCGAAATGCAGCGCGCGGCTTAAATCCGTTGCGGATGCGCTCCTGCCCACCAGTCAATAACAGCGGCATAAGAACCTTTATGCTGGGCAAAAGGTGCAATTAAAAATTGCCCCTAGTCCTTGATCTTTTTCTTGCAAAACGCGCAGATTGCAATCCAAATGTCATTCGACCGAGGAGACGATAACTCCTTGGTGGAAAAGTAAAATATATTAATGGGACACCAAATGAGCGACCAAAATTCAGTAAGCATTGAAACGAATTCCGATGAAACGTTCGCCGGAAATATCAGGCTGATTTATATCTTGTATCTCGTCGGGATTGTTATGCCGTTGGCCGGACTGGTCGGTGTGGTTTTTGCCTATGTCAAACAAGGTGAAGCACCGGTTTGGGCCAAGACGCACTATCGTTTTCTGATCCGAACCTTTTGGGTCTATATGCTGTTTCTCGTCGTGGGAACGATCACGTCTTTGATCTTGATCGGCTGGTTCGTTCTGTTGGCCGGATTGGTCTGGTTCATTGTTCGCGTTGTCAAAGGTCTGTCAAATCTTAAGACCGGCGAAGAACATCCTGACCCCGCTGGCTGGTTGATCTAATCGCGCCGCGACAAAACAAGAAAACATCTTCTGCGTCGCGATGAACGCGTTACCGTTGGATTGATGTTTGACTGCCAATAATAAAGCCCGACTGGTTTTCCAGCCGGGCTTTTTCTTTGGTTCTCATCTTCCGTCAACAAACCTGCCATCAGACAGATTACGCCTTCGCGCAAAATTGCTACTGCGCTGCCTTTTCGCCGGCGATTGCTTTTGCCCGCTTATACGGTCCAAACGGGATTTCCTTTGGCGCGAAGGTTTCAGGGGATGCACGGCCCCAGCGCGAATGCCAATCATGGAGTTCTTCGATCTCGGTGTCGGCGACAAGGAAGCCTTCGGGCAGGTACGGATAGGCTTCGTTACCGTCGACGAATTCATTGTCCTTTTGCCGGACCATGAAGTGATAAGGCATGAAGTTGCGCGGATCATGCAGACCCGCCGCCGCGGTGATTTCAGCCAGTGCATGCATGGTATTGCGATGGAAGCGTGCGACGCGTTCGCTTTTATTCCCCGGTTCAAGGGCGCGTTGACGGATCGGGTCCTGGGTCGCGATCCCGACCGGGCAACAGTTCGTATGACACGACTGAGCCTGAATGCAGCCAAGCGCAAACATAAAGCCACGTGCGGCATTACACCAATCCGCACCAAGCGCCAAAGTCCGAGCAATATCAAAGGCCGAGACAATTTTACCCGCCGCCCCGACTTTGACCTGTTCACGAAGCCCGGCCCCGCGCAGCGCATTATGGACAAAGGTCAGGCCTTCATGCATTGGCATGCCAACATGGTTTGTAAATTCGACCGGTGCGGCACCTGTACCGCCTTCTTTACCATCAACAACGATGAAATCAGGCGTGATACCCGTTTTTAACATCGCTTTGAGGATACTCATAAACTCGCGCCGGTGGCCGATACACAGTTTGAAACCGACCGGCTTCCCCCCTGAAAGGTCGCGCAATTTAGCGATGAATTCCATCAGCCCAATCGGGGTCGAAAACGTGCTATGCCCCGCGGGTGAAACGCAATCGATCCCCATGGGGATACCACGTGCATCGGCAATTTCTTGTGTGATCTTGGCCGCGGGCAACATGCCACCGTGACCGGGTTTTGCCCCTTGGCTGAGCTTGAGCTCGATCATTTTGACCTGTGGCTCGGACGCGGTTTTAGCGAATTTTTCCTCGGAAAAGCTGCCATCATCATTGCGACAACCGAAATAGCCAGATGCCACCTGATAGATCAGGTCCCCGCCGCCTTCGCGGTGATAGCGCGAAATACTGCCTTCGCCGGTATCATGGGCAAAGCCGCCTTTGCGTGCACCGGTATTTAGCGCCAAAATCGCGTTGCCTGACAAAGAGCCAAAGCTCATGGCGGAAATATTATACAGGCTTGCCTGATAGGGCTGTTTGCAATGGGGGCCACCAATGCGTACACGAAAATCGCTGTCGGTGATTTGTGACGGTACGACGGAGTGGGTTAACCACGCATAGCCTGACTTATAAACGTCTTCGATCGTGCCAAATGGGCGTTTGTCTTCTGCGCCCTTAGCACGTTGATAGACAAGGCCACGGGACTGGCGACTAAACGGAATTTGATCCTGATCACTTTCAATCAGGTACTGGCGAATTTCCGGGCGGAATTTTTCCAGAATAAACCGAATATGCGCACTGATCGGATAGTTGCGCAGGATGGAATGCTTGTGCTGGTGCAAGTCATACAGCCCCACAAGTGCCAAGGCCCCGAAGATAACGGCAGGAAGCCAGAACCAGCCACTTACGCCGACAGCGCAGATCACGGATGCCAGCGCCAAAACGAAAACGCCAACAAAAACAAGATATCGCTGGTTTACTCTTAAGAACGTCACTGTGAACTCATCCTACTTCATCAGGCCAATTAAACCGTGCATCTCACCTAGCCCCTGAATTGGGCAGGTCGATGGCGCAAAACGCATCTGTCGGCGGCAAGCTTGATCATCCTTGATTTGATCAACCGCCTCAATGGCAATGTCGTTGATATTTGAAGAATTCCCCACCTTATGTCCATTTGGGAACAAAAGGACGAACATCAAGAAAAAGCCGCCCCACCAAATAGAGGTGGGACGGCTTAAACGTCTTAGATCATAATTTAGGTTTCAGCGCGCAGGGCACTGACACGGCAAGTTATGCCTTGCCGTAGCCACCGCCACCCGGGGTTTCGATGATAAAGACATCACCCGGATGCATTTGCGCGCCATCGGTGCCTTTAAGCTCCTCGACCGTGCCATCGACACGTTCGATTGCGTTGCGCCCCAACTTGCCCGGTTCGCCACCTGCGACGGCCTGATTAGGCACGCGACGGTGGTTTGACAGGATTGATGCGGTCATGTCCTCAAGGAACCGGACACGGCGCGTTGTGCCGTTACCGCCTTTGAACTCGCCATTACCGCCGGAACCCTGACGAACTTCGAAGCTTTCGAGCATGACCGGGAAGCGCCATTCAAGAACTTCCGGATCGGTCAGGCGTGAGTTGGTCATATGGGTGTGAACCCCACTGGTACCGTCAAAGCCGGGGCCTGCGCCCGAACCACCGCAGATGGTTTCATAATACTGGTGCGTATCATTCCCCCACGTGAAGTTGTTCATCGTGCCTTGCGCACCCGACATCACACCAAGGGCCGCGTAAAGCGTATCGGTAACATGCTGGGAGGTTTCAACGTTCCCGGCAACAACCGCCGCCGGATAAACCGGATTAAGCATTGATCCTTCTGGCACGATCAAATCGACCGGTTTCAGACAGCCAGCATTCAACGGAATGTCATCGTCGACAAGTGTGCGGAAGACGTAAAGAACCGCCGCACGGGTCACCGCCGAAGGTGCGTTGAAGTTATTATCAAGCTGATCAGAGGTACCGGTGAAATCAACCGTTGCTGAACGGGTTTCCTTATGGATGGTGACCTTGGCCTTTACGACCGCGCCATTATCCATTTCATAGGAGAACTCGCCACCCTCAAGATTATCGATCACACGACGAACACTTTCTTCGGCGTTGTCCTGCACGTGGCCCATATAGGCATGAACCACATCAAGGCCAAAGTGATCGACCACTTTGCGCAGTTCCTGCACACCCTTTTCATTGGCGGCGATCTGTGCACGCAGATCGGCAATGTTTTGATACGGGTTACGTGCCGGGTATTTCGCCCCTTCGAGCAAGTCCGTCAAACCAGCTTCGTCAAACTTGCCCTGATCAACCAGTTTGAAGTTGTCGATCAAAACGCCTTCTTCTTCGAGGATGCGTGAGTTTGGCGCCATGGAGCCCGGGGTAATCCCCCCAACATCGGCATGGTGACCACGCGATGCGACATAGAACAGAATGTCTTTTCCATCATCGCCAAACACCGGTGTGATCAGGGTGATGTCAGGCAAATGGGTGCCGCCGTTATACGGATCATTGAGCATATAAACATCGCCCGGTTTCATTTTGCCGGTGTTCTTTTCAATGACAGCCTGAACTGATTCCCCCATTGATCCCAGATGGACCGGCATGTGCGGTGCATTGGCAATCAAAAGACCTTCCTGATCAAACAGTGCACAGGAGAAGTCCAAACGTTCCTTGATATTCACCGAGTAAGAGGTGTTGGCAAGGGTCACGCCCATCTGTTCGGCAATGTTCATGAACAGATTGTTGAACACTTCGAGCATCACCGGATCGGCCTGTGTGCCGATGGCTTCTGAGCGTTTCATTGCAACAACGCGGGTCAAAACCAAATGGTCACGTTCATTGACCATCGCCTCCCAGCCCGGATCAATCACGGTGGTGCCGACCGGCTCAATAATCACGGCAGGACCACGGACTTTTGCACCCGGTTTCAGGTCTTCGCGTTTGTAAAACGGGGTATCTTCGGATGCACCGTCGAAAACAACCGCACGGGTTGCCAAGGCATCAGGCTTAACCGCATCCGTCGTCGTTTTAGCTTCGGTATCGGGCAGGCTTTGGGTTTCGCCAATCGCCTCAACCGCGACGGCTTCAACCACCAGCGGTTTTTCTTCCATCACAAAGCCATAACGCTGTTTGTGCTGGTCTTCGAACTGGGCCTTGATGGCATCGACATCGCCGAAATCAACGATCAACGGCGTATCGGTGCCATCATAGCGCAGATGCAGCTTTTTGAGCATTTTGATCTTGTCATCGGTAATGCCCTGTTCGTGCAATTCACCACGGGCCTCAACCGCCAAACCGTCAAGCTGCTCGTCCAGACCAGCCAAGGCATCGGTTTCAAGCTTGGCCTCGACCGCTTGTTCGCGCATGGCACGAATATCGGCAAGCCCCATGCCATAAGCAGACAAAACGCCCGCGAACGGATGGACAAACACCTTGGTCATGCCCAGCGTGTCAGCAACCTGACAGGCATGCTGACCACCAGCACCGCCAAAGCATTGCAGGATATAATCCGACACGTCATAGCCACGCTGAACCGAGATTTGCTTGATCGCGTTGGCCATGTTTTCCACAGCAATCCGCAAGAAGCCCTCAGCAACGTCTTCAGGCGTGCGGACCTGACCGGTGCTTTCTTTGATCTTGGCGGCCATGGCTTCGAACCCGGCGCGCACAGCATCCCCGTCCAGCGGTTCATTGCCTTCGGGGCCAAATACATGCGGGAAGAAGTCCGGCTGGACCTTGCCCAGCATCACGTTGATGTCGGTCACCGCAAGTGGACCACCGCGGCGATAGGCCGCTGGCCCAGGATTTGCGCCCGCACTATCGGGACCAACACGGAAACGAGCACCATCAAAGTGCAAGATCGATCCACCACCGGCAGCAACGGTGTGGATTTTCATCATCGGGGCGCGCATACGCACACCGGCAACCTGCGTTTCGAAATCGCGCTCATATTCGCCGTCATAGTGCGAAACGTCGGTCGATGTGCCGCCCATATCAAAACCAATGACCTGTTTAAAGCCATCCATTTCGGCCGTACGCACCATGCCAACAACACCGCCAGCCGGCCCAGACAAAATAGCGTCTTTGCCCTGGAACTTGGTGGCATCGGTCAAGCCGCCATTAGACTGCATGAACATCAATTTCACGCCGCCCAGTTCGCCTGCAACCTGATCGACGTAACGACGCAGGATCGGTGACAAATAAGCATCAACCACGGTGGTATCACCACGCGACACCAGCTTCATCAGCGGGCTGACCTGATGACTGACGGAAACCTGGGTAAAGCCAATTTCACGGGCAACTTCGGCAGCGGCATTTTCATGTTTGGTATAGCGGTAACCATGCATGAACACGATCGCGCAGGCACGAATACCATCATCAAAAACAGCCTGAAGATCTTTGCGCAGGTTTTCGAGATCAAGCGGGGTCAGTTCTTCGCCATGTGCGTCAAAACGACCGTCTGCCTCGATCACGGTTTCATAAAGCATTTCTGGCAGTTTGATGTTGCGATCAAACAAACGCGGGCGGTTTTGATAGGCCAATCGCAGCGCATCGCGGAAGCCCTTGGTGGTGACCAGTGCGGTGCGATCACCTTTGCGTTCAAGCAACGCATTGGTGGCAACGGTGGTGCCCATTTTAACCGCGTCAATTTTATCGGCTGGAATGGCTTCACCGGCGGGCACATCAAGCAATTCACGAATGCCTTGAATGGCGGCATCGGCGTAGCGTTCCGGATTTTCCGACAGCAATTTATGCGTCACAAGCGACCCATCGGGTTTGCGCGCAACGATATCGGTAAAGGTACCGCCGCGGTCAATCCAGAACTGCCATTTTGGCTGTCCTGTTGTTTGTGAAGCGGGGCTATTTGGGGCGTGAGAAGCCATGATGCTTACTCCTTGGGCATCTGTAGTCAAAAAATTCGAAACGAAAGATCAGAGATTTACAAAACCGGTCAGCCATTCATTTTTTGCGGTAGCCAAGTTGCGATTTCCGGGAAAATGGTAATCAGCAATACGGCCAGCAACAGAAGGAAAAAGAACGGCAAAGCAGCCACTGCAATGGCAAACAGGTTCTTGCCTGTCAGCCCTTGCAAAACGAAAAGATTGAAACCGACCGGCGGAGTGATTTGCGACATTTCGACCACCAGCACCACATAGATGCCAAACCACAAAAGGTCGATCCCAGCGGCCTGCACCATCGGCAGGATCACCGATGTGGTCAAAACCACCACCGAAATCCCGTCAAGGAAACAGCCAAGCACGATGAAGAATACGGTCAGCGCCGCCAGCAGCGCATAGGGCGACAGATCCATCTGCGCGATCCATGCTGCCAGTTCACGCGGAATACCGGTAAAGCCCATTGCCACGGTCAAAACAGCCGCACCGGCAAGGATAAAGCAGATCATGCACGATGTGCGCGTGGCCCCCATAATCCCGTCCATCAGGCTTTCGCGGGTCAAGGATCCGCTGATTGCTGAAAGGACCAGGGCGCCAACCACACCAAATGCCGCCGCCTCGGTCGGGGTTGCAACCCCGCCATAGATCGAACCGATCACAGCGGAAATCAATGCGATCACCGGGATCAAACGCCCCGATGCCCGAAGCTTTGCGCCAAACGGCATATCAGGGGCGGCAGGCGGCATTTTATCCTTGTTGATCGTGGCCCAAATGCCAACGAAGCTCATGAACAAAATGATCAGCATCGCGCCGGGTAAAACACCGGCAATGAACAGACGGGCAATCGAAAGCTCAGCCGAAACCCCGTACACAATCAAAATGATCGATGGCGGGATCAAAAGACCCAACGTGCCAGACCCCGCAAGGGTGCCAAGGATCAGCTTGTCCGCATATCCTTGTTTACGCAGTTCCGGGATCGACATCCGGCCAATGGTTGCCGCCGTTGCAGCAGACGACCCGGAAACAGCAGCAAAGATGCCACAGCCAAGCACATTCACATGCAGCAGCCGGCCCGGCAGTTTATTGAGCCACGGCGCAAGTCCGGTAAACATGTCCTCGGAAAGCCGCGACCGAAATAGGATTTCACCCATCCAGATAAACAACGGCAACGGTGCAAGTGACCAGGTTGCCAAGCTTGACCACGCCGTGGTCGCGATGATCGGACCAGTTTGCGCGCCGGTAAAGAATTCAAGTGCAAAGACACCAATCGCAAACAGCGAAAGCGCCACCCATAGGCCTGCCCCCAAAAACAGGAACAAAAGCCCCATCAGGATCAGGCCAATTTGAAGTACATCCATGACCGCTTCCTACTCGTTCAGTTCGTTGGCTTCACCGCCAGCGAACGCCGGTTCACGACCACACACGGTATCAACCAGTGCTTCGATCATTGCGATGGTGAAGACGACAAGACCAAAGGCCATTGCGGCCTGTGGGATCCAAAGTGGGAAAGCCAACACTCCGGGCGACGTATCACCGTAAGAAAAGCTTTCTTCGGCCAGAACCGCCACCCACCATGCAAAGTAACCACCCAGGAATGTTGCCAAACAGAGGGTCACGGTTTCCAAGATGCGCCGTGCGGTACCATAGAAATGCGATAAGACAATCTGCACCCGAATATGGGTCCCGGCGCGAAAGGCCGGGCCGAGTGCCAAAAACGTTCCCGCTGCAAGCGAGAAACCGGCCAGTTCGTTGGCGTCATGCACGGCGACACCCACCACGCGCCCCAACGACTGGGCCAAAATCAAAAGTGCGATGGCAATCAAGAAAAAGGCTGCCAAGCCGCCACTGAACTTGAAAAGGTAATCTAATAATCTACGCACAGCAGTCCCCTTTCCGCCCGCGGTTATCGCGATGGTGGCTTAAACTTCCAAACGGACAGTAACTTTCAGATATGGGGCGTATTGGGACCGGACAGAAAACCGCATCTGCATCCATTCTATCCGGCCCCATCAAGATCAGAACCTTAGTTCTTAAAGGCGTCGATGATGGCTTTGCCTTCATCGCCGGTTTGATCAAGCCAATCAGCAACCATTGTGTCACCAGCTTTGGACAAACCAGATTTCAGCTCGGCACTGGGGTCTGCAACGTTCATGCCGTTTTCTGCCAGGATTTTCTTCTTGGCTTCGGCTTCTGCCATGCTCATTTCCCAACCGCGCGTCTCAGCTTTGGCGGCGGCGTCCATGACAGCTTTCTGTGCTTCTTCAGGCAGGCGATCAAACGACTTGGCGTTTACAATCACCATGTTTTTCGGAAGCCATGCCTGAACGTCATAGAAGTTCGACACAAAGTCCCATGCCTTGGAGTTCGCACCGGTCGAAGGCGAGGTGATCATGGCCTCGACAATGCCGGTGGCGAACGCGGTCGGGATTTCTGGAACTTCAACCTGTGTCGCAACCATGCCGGTCAGATCGGCAAGTTGGGACGTGGTCGCGTTATAGGCACGGAATTTAAGACCTTTAAGGTCTTCCACCGTCGAAACCGGATTTGCGGTATAAAGACCCTGTGCTGGCCACGGTACAGCGTACAGAACTTTAAGGCCGTCTTTGGCAAGGGCGGCTTCGATGCCCGAACGTGAAACTTCCCAAAGTTTTTTGGCATCGTCATAAGAGGTCGCCAAGAACGGGATCGCATCAACGGTATAGATCGGGTTTTCGTTGGCCAAAAGCGAGATAAGCGTTTCGCCAATCGGCACCAAGCCGCGCTGAACCGAGCGTTTGATGTCCGCATGTTTAAACAGTGAACCACCCGAATGAACGGTGATGGTCAGTTCACCACCGGACGCATCATTTACGTCCTTGGCAAATTCAATAATGTTTTGGGTATGGAAAGTCGCATCCGGATACGGTGTCGCCATATCCCATGTTTCCGCAGCATACGCCACCCCAGCCGACATGGTGATTGCCGCCATTGCGACAGTCGAAAGTGCCTTTTTAAGCATTATTCAAGTCTCCCTGTATGAGATGGGAGCCGATACGGCGTCGCGCGTACCGAGACTCCGAAGCATCCTCCCAACAGATTAATTACATTTTACTGACAAATTGTCAATGTTGATTCATAACAGCTATGCATAAAGCGGGAAGGTGTGCGACAAATTGGCGGAACTGCGCCTTTTTAAGCAGGGAACGACAACACGATTTTCTCTGCGCGAAGCTGCCCAGTTATTACGTTTGCTTTAGAGAATTAGGGATCGCAAGTCAGGGATGAGGTCGACAGCCTCTCATCCGCCGACTTCAGGACAAGGCACCCAATCAAATACAGGCGACCACAAAAAAGACGGCGGGCATGTACCCGCCGCCTGAAAAACTAGTCTTTATATCTGCGTATGACGCTGGCGCATCCGCAACGCGCGAATGGACACGTTGCAAAACCAACGGCGCAAACGAATTACATTGCGCTTGCGGCGCGCGATGCTTGGTCATAAACGCCGGAAATCGCGCGCAATGTTTTGGCAACATCGCCGACTTCCTGACTGTTCACACCAAGGCGCTGGAAAGTTTCGACCAAGCATGCTTCGCGCACTTCACGATATTTCTCGCACATGTCGCGGCCTTCCTGCGTGGTACCGTAATGCACTTCCTTGCCACGTTTGTTGCCGTCGACAAGGCCCAGCTTCCGCAGTTTCTTTAATGCGTAATTGACCAAATGGCTGTCTTCGACATTTAAGACGAAACAAACTTCCGACAGGCTTTTTTCGCGTTCGCGCGAATTGACATTATGCAGCACCAGAATATCCAGAACCGACAAATCTGGCATACCGGCCGCGCGCATGCAGCGAACCATCCAACGATCAAAAGCATTGCCTGACAATATCAAGGCGAACTCAAGCTCGGACAATTCTGCTGCGCGC
This sequence comes from Thalassospira lucentensis, assembly GCF_011806425.1. Classification (GTDB taxonomy): domain Bacteria; phylum Pseudomonadota; class Alphaproteobacteria; order Rhodospirillales; family Thalassospiraceae; genus Thalassospira; species Thalassospira lucentensis_B. The sequence continues at coordinate 216,834 of NZ_JAATOV010000004.1, forward strand.
TCTGACACCAGATGCGACGACGAAACAATACGTGGTTTATCAGTCATGCGACGTTCCCTGTTTCACTCTCGCGGTTATACGCGGGTGATTTGACACTTATACCTCGTGAGATTGTCGCCATTTTATCGTGAAAATGGCGGCAAGGTAAAGCCCAGCCGCCATTTGTTATCGACAATTCATCGTCAAAGTGATCGCATGCGCTCCAGGAAACCGGAAATCTGTCCTTGTAGGCTTTCGCTTTGCGTGCCCAGATTGGTCGCCGATCCATGCACATCGTTTGCAGCGACATTGGTATCCGCAACGGCGCCAGAAACCCCCTGCATCGCAGCGGAAATTTCCTCTGTCCCGGCGGCAGCCTGTTCAACGTTTTGCGAAATTTCGGACGTCGCAACAGTTTGCTCTTCGACGGCCGCAGCAACCGCCGCAGCACGTTCACTGATATCCGAAATCATCCGGACAATTTCATCAATTGCCTCAACAGCCAATCCTGTTGCCTGCTGAATACCATTGATCTGATTGGTGATGTCTTCGGTGGCCTTGCCGGTTTGATTGGCAAGATTTTTAACTTCGCTTGCCACAACGGCAAAGCCCTTGCCCGCGTCACCGGCCCTTGCGGCTTCAATCGTGGCATTAAGGGCCAGAAGGTTGGTCTGGCCAGCGATGTCACTAATCAGGCCGATGACCTCGCCGATTTTAAGCGCCGCATCGTTAAGACCCTGAATGTTTTCGTTTGTATTCCGCGCCCGCTCAGTCGCCGATTGCGCCATACTGGAGGTTTCTGTCACCTGACTGGAAATCTCGTTAATGGACGCAGACAGTTCTGTGGCCGCTGTTGCGACCAACTGTACGTTTGACGATGCTTCTTCGGTACCAGCCGATACGACCATCGATTGGTTTGAGGCGGTTTCGGCACTTGAACGCAGAACATTCGACGCGGAATGCAGCTGTTGAACTGCGGTACCGACCTCGGCCATAACCGACACCACAGCGGTATCAAATTCGCGGATATAGCGTTCTTGGGTTTCAAGACGGACGCGACGTTTTTCGTCCTCGGCCTTTTGAATGGCTTCAAGTTTTTGGCGTTCAATCCCGTTTTCACGGAAAATCAAAACCGCGCGCCCCATGGTACCAATCTCGTCGGATCGCTCAACCTCGTTGATATCAACATCGAAGTCGTTTTCCGCAAGCCGACCCATCTTGTTGGTAAGGCCCGCAATCGCCCCTGAAATGGTTCGTGCCAAAATCCATGACATCGCAATAAGCGCAATGGCCCCAACAACAAACATAATGACCGTAATCATCAAACTGCGCTTGGCAATTTCTGCTGCCTGGGCCTTAGACGTCTGTTCAATCGCGGTGATCTCATCCCCCAACTGATCAAGAACCGGCTCAGCAGCAGCGTAATAGTCGCTCAGCAAAACGAGCTCCTGCTGCTTAAGCAGAATTCTCTCGGCCAATGCCTTAAAATCACGGACATATGCGTTCATGAGTTCTGTGATTTTTTGCTTTTCAGCGGACGGAATTTGCGGAGTTACTGCCAATTGCGGCCCAAATTCCGCCAACCTCGCATCGATACGGTCAACGTATTTTGGATCAATGCGCGCAAGAAAGTCTTTCTCGTGGCGACGCATCATCAACATGATGATGGTCAGTTTATCTGCATTGAATTTTGAAAGTTCTTCTTCGACATTGTGCACCGATGCGCGAAGGCTGCCGAGAAGACCGTCTTTTTCGCTCAGCCCGATTTCACGTTGAAGGTTGGCGATCGCGACAAACTTGTCAGCGTAAGCGCCAAACGAATTCATAATGGCGTCAATTTCAGCATCGAACTGCGCCATTGTCGGCGCATCTGCAAGCTTTTGCAGGCCGCTTCGGACATCTTCAACCGTTTCGGCGTGATCTTCTGCGAATTGTTCCTCAAGACGCAGAAGGAAATCCTTCTCGCGTCGTCGGGCATTCAGAAATTCTTTGGCAATACTATCGACCAACAGTCGATCCTGAAGCGCACTTTCAGCTGCTTCTTCCGCAGATTGTCGCTGGGCATCCGCAACAAAAAGAACCCCAGCCACCACGACGAAGATCGTCAATGCCGCCAAGCCAATCAGCGAGATCTGATAGATCAATCGCATACGAGATAGAAATTTCATGCCTGCCCCCAGGAGTATTAAATGAGTACATATCGCGCCGCACAAACATTTCGCCTGCGCTGCACAAAGACGCTCAAAGGGGCATATGAGGACGATCACAGCAAATTACGCGAAAAATCTTATATTTTTTGAAATTTATCGCCTTAAAATCAACCAATGCGGTTATTAAATTACATTTTAGCATGTGGTGGTTGTTGAAATACCGTTATTGCGGTCAGAGTGGTTGCAAACCTATCGGCAAAGAAAAAGCCCGCACCAAAGCGGGCTTTTTCAAACTTATCTGCCGTAACACGTTTCGTCTGAGCTGAGCTTAACTTGCGCGCATCCGTTCGAGAAACGCATCAATACGGGTCGTCAGCCCATCGCTTTGCTTACCAAGATTATCCGCAGAGCCGCGCACATCTTGTGCCGCCCCTTTGGTGTCCGCAACGGAAGATGAGACGCCCTGCATGGCTGAGGAAATTTCGCGGGTGGCAGATGCCGCTTGTTCGACATTTTGCGATATCTCGCTGGTGGCGACGGTTTGCTGCTCAACCGCGGCGGCAACAGAGGCGGTGCGTTCGCTGATATCGGAAATCATTCGAACGATTTCATCAATCGCCCCAACGGCAGACTCTGTCGCACGCTGGATATCGCCGATTTGGCTTGTGATATCCTCGGTCGCCTTTGCCGTCTGATTGGCAAGATTTTTGACCTCACTTGCGACAACTGCAAATCCCTTGCCCGCCTCGCCGGCACGTGCCGCTTCGATCGTGGCATTCAGCGCCAACAGATTGGTCTGCCCGGCAATGTCGTTGATCATGCCGATAACTTCGCCAATCCTTACCGCCGCCGCATTCAATCCCTGAATATCTTCGTTAGTTGTTTGTGCCCGCGCACTGGCCGAAATGGCCATTTGGGATGTGTCACTGACCCGTCCGGCAATTTCATGAATAGACGCGGAAAGTTCGGTTGCCGCCGTCGCAACAAGTTCGACATTCGAAGATGCTTCTTCGGTGCCGGCCGACACGGTGGTTGATTGCTCGTCGGCTGTTGTCGCACTGCGCCGCAGGGCTTCGGACACGGAATGAAGCTGTTTAACGGCCGCCCCCACCTCGCTCATCATGGCGACGACATCGCGATCAAATTCGCGAATGTTTTCTTCCTGTGTTTCCATACGCTGGCGTTGCTGTTCGTCGACTTCTTGTTGCCGTGCCTCAAGCTTTTGCCGCTCCAGGCCGTTTTCGCGAAACACAACAACCGCCCGTCCCATTTCACCGATTTCGTCTTTGCGGTCGGCTTCATTAAGGGTCACATCAAATTGGCCATTTGCAAGACGGGTCATTTTTGATGTTAGTCCGGCAATCGCACTGACAATTGCACGTGCCAAAATAACTGACATAACAATCAAAATCAGCGTTCCGGCAATGAAGATGCCCAAGGTAACGACAACACCAGTTTGGGCAATTTCCTCGGACTGCAATTGCATGTTCGCTGCGACCGCACCGATTTCAGTACGAAGGTTTTCTAGAACCGGCTCCACCGCGGCATAGTAACTTCCAAGACGACCAAGGGCCTCTTCGCGGGCCAACGTCGCAGCGGCAAGCGCCTTGAAATTGGCGACATAGGACGTCATCAGCTTTGCAAGCTGGGCTTTTTTGTCGTCCTGAATGCTGCCTGCTTTTTTAAGGGACGCTTCAAACTGTTTGGCAAGGGCTTCGACATTTTGGATATGCACCGGGTCCATATTTGCCAAAAAGTCTTTTTCATTGGCGCGCATCTGCAACAGTTCGATCGCCAAGTCTTTACTGTCACTCAGCCCCAGCATTGCTTCGAACTTTGCAACTTCGGCTAAGGCCCCTTCAACCTCGGACGCGGCATTGCGCATTTCACCCAGTAAGCCGCTCGTGCCATCCAAGCCAATCTGTCGCTGCAGCATGACAACATTGGCAAACTCGTCGACATATTGCTCAAACGCTGCGCGGGCGGTGTCTATTTCGGGTAAAAGGTTGGCGATTTCTTCTTTCTTAGCCAAGGCATCCATGCCGGCGCGCACATTGGCGACTGTTTGCGCATGTGCTTCGACATATTGCAAGTCGTGACGCAGGACAAAATCCTTTTCATGACGCCGGGTATTAAGGAATGCACGGGATATTTCCCCCACAATCAACTGATCGGCAAAGGCAAACTTTGCAATTTCCTGCGCGGCTTGGCGTTGCTGATCGGCAAAGAATTGCGTGGCTCCGACGATGGCAAATATCACCAGCGCCACAACGCTAAGCAATGATATTTGGTAAACCAGCTTCATACGTGACAGTAAAGACATGTTCCACCCCGACTTTGATCGCTGTTTTATGATTATTCATTGTAATTTCTTGATCATGCCTTCATTAGAAACACCCTACCCTTGGTAGATCAATCAACACCAAAGTATATGTTAATCGAATTCCCCATCACCCAATGGTCGAAAAACCGATTGCCGGCTATTTCTTTCTGCGCGTAGCAAACTATGTTGTGGTGATTGCAACGGGTGGTTTTTAGCTACCCTCCAAATCGCCTGTTCATTCAGGCCGCAGAAACAACAGGACGTAAAAACACCCATGAGCATCTGGGGTAAAATTATTGGCGGAACGGCTGGTTTCGCTTTGGGCGGTCCGCTTGGCGCGATCCTTGGTGCCGCTGCCGGGCATGTCGTCGACAAGATTAAGGTCATCGCATCCGATCCGCGCCTTGGTGGATCTGGCACGTATTATAGCGACCAGACAAACTTCACTGGTGCCCAAGATCCCCGACAAATCGCGTTTGCAACCGGTGTTGTGATCCTTGCGGCCAAAATGGCGAAAGTCGACGGACACGTTAGCCGCGACGAAATTGACGCCTTTAAGCGTGTATTTCACATCCCGCCAAGCGAAGTTAAAAATGTCGGACGCGTCTTTGACATGGCAAAAGCATCGCCAGACGGGTTTGAACCCTATGCGGAGCAAATCGCCATGATGTTTCGGGGCGAACGCGCCCTGCTGGAAGGCATCCTAGAAGCGCTTTATCAGATTGCCATGGCCGATGGGGAACTCCACCCCGCCGAAAAGGATTACCTTAAAAAGGTCGCCCATATTTTCGGTTTCGCCGATATGGATTTTGATCGCGTTCATCAGGCACATACATCATCAAACGGGCCAGATCCCTATCAACAACTGGGCCTGACCCGGGATGCAAGTGACGAAGAATTAAAAGCAGCACATCGCAAATTGTCGCGCGAAAATCATCCCGATGCGTTGATGGCAAAGGGCATGCCGCCCGAATTTATCGCGCAAGCAAACGATAAAATGGCCCGCATCAATGCCGCGTGGGACCAAATTTCCAAAGAACGCGGCATTCGTTAGGACGTACAACCGCCCGGCATATTCCCAGGCCACAGATGATTTCCCTTGCAACAGCGCGATATATGCTGTTTGCAGGGGGCCAATGTTGCTGAACTTATTTTTGACCCCAAGCTTATCGGTTTTTCCATGGCGCCACCGCTGATTAATATTAATGACATTCACCTGACCTTTGGCGGGAATGATCTGTTTTCTGATGTCTCATTTGCCATCGGCGAACGAGACCGTCTTTGCCTTGTCGGGCGCAATGGGGGTGGTAAATCCACCCTGCTTAAAATCATCGCGGGCGAAATCGAAGCCGATGGCGGCGAACGGTTTGTTCAGCCTGGTTGCAAGGTGGCCTATCTTAATCAGGAACCGAAATTTGACGGCTATGACACGGTCGAGGATTTTGTCCTGTCCGCCCTTGATGCGCATGAAGAAGAATATTCTTATCGCTCGGACATGCTGCTGGCGTCCGTCAATATCGATCCCAAAGCCGATCCCAAGCAACTTTCGGGTGGCGAAGGCCGCCGTGCGGCAATTGCCCGGGCGTTGATTGCCGACCCACAAGTTTTGCTGCTTGATGAGCCGACCAACCACCTTGATCTTCCAACCATTCAGTGGCTTGAAGGGGAAATCAAAAACTTCCGCGGCGCTGTCGTGGTGATTTCGCACGACCGTGCATTCCTGAATGCTGTGTCCAATGGTGTCCTGTGGCTTGACCGTGGTGTGATGCATCAAGGCGCGATTAACTTTTCCAAGTTCGAAGAGTGGTCTGAGGAAATCTATCGCAAGGAATCCGAAGAACGCGCCAAGCTTGATAAGCTGATCGCCAAGGAAACCGTTTGGTCGGTTCAGGGTATTTCCGCCCGCCGTAAACGTAATCAGGGCCGCTTACGCCGTCTGTATGACATGCGCGAACAGCGTTCCAAACAAGTTGATCGTATTGGCAATGTGTCACTTGCGGCTGATACCGGCGGCACGTCGGGCAAAGTCGTGATCGAGGCGACCGATATCGCCAAATCATTTGGCGACCGTGACATCATTTCTGATTTCTCGACCCGTATTTTGCGCGGCGATAAAGTTGGCATTATTGGCCCGAATGGTGCGGGTAAAACCACCTTGCTGAAAATGCTGACCGGGCAGATTGAACCTGATAGCGGCACGATCAAAATCGGCACGAACTTAAACGCATCCTACTTTGACCAGAAACGCATCGCGCTTGATGACAACAAAACCCTTTGGGATACGTTGTGCGACGTTGGCGGTGATCAGGTAATGGTGCGCGGCAACCCGCGCCATGTTGTCAGCTACCTGCGCGACTTCCTGTTTGATGAAAAACAGGCACGCAGCCCGGTTGGTGCGCTTTCAGGCGGGGAACGCAACCGTTTGCTTTTGGCCAAACAATTGGCAAAGCCAACCAACCTTCTGATCATGGATGAGCCGACCAACGATCTGGATATGGATACGCTCGACCTGCTTCAGGAAATGCTGGATGAATACGAAGGCACCTTGCTGCTGGTCAGCCACGATCGTGACTTCCTCGATCGGGTTGTGACATCGTCCATCGTGATGGAAGGTGACGGCACCGCAGTTGAGTATGCGGGCGGCTATTCCGATTACATTGCCCAGCGTAAACTTTCAAAATCTGAACAAGCCCCGACAGAAGACCGCCCCGCTGGCAAAACCAGCAAAAAGGCGTTCACATCTGCCACCGCCCCGGCAAAGACCAAAGGCACTGCCAAGCTTAGCTATAAGGATCAGCGCGAATATGACGGGCTTCCGGAAAAGATGGCAAAGCTTGAAGCTGAAATAGCGGACCTTGAGGATGCCCTTTCGGATGGCACCTTGTTTACCAAGGACCCAGACAGCTTCCAGAAGAAGGTAGACCGGCTTACCGCCGCACGTGGTGAACTTGAATCCTGCGAAGAACGCTGGCTTGAGCTTGAAGAAATGCGCGAGGAACTTGGTCTTTCGTGACCTACCCGCGCGTTAGCTAACGGCCAGACCGGCGCTTTACCCGTGCTGCGCGATGAGTCACACTTTAGCTTAATGTTGAAAACATCTCATTTGTCATTTGGTCCCAAACAATGGATCAAATGACAAACACCCGCACCAAGATGGGCCGCGGGATAGGATCAATCTGTTGGCAATCGCGTATTGCACTGTGATGCATCGTGCCAGCTGCTTCTGAAAGCCTGCATCATGCCCTTAAAAGCGACACTTATGGCCCTTGCCGTGGCGGTGATCTGGGGGATTAACATGCTGACCGTCAAAGGGGCGGTTGGGGAAATCCCGCCATTCATGTTAACCGCTATTCGTTTTGCGGCGGTTGCTGTCCTGTTGGTGCCGTTTGCCCGGATGCCGCGCGGGCGGATGGGCAAACTTGCCGTAATTTCGGTCGTGTTTGGCACGTTCCATTTTGGGGTGCTGTTCTTTGCGCTGTCGATGATTGATGCGGGCCCGGTTGCGATTATCGTTTTGCTGGGTGTGCCGTTTTCATCGATGCTGGCAACCTATTTCTTTAATGATAGGCTTGGCTGGAAGCGGCTTTCGGGCATGGCATTGGCCTTTATCGGCGTCACCATCATGTTCTGGGACCCGACGATGACGGACATCCAATTGCCGCTGTTGTTGGTGGTATTGGCAGCATTTATGTGGGCCGTTGCCAACGTGATGATCAAGAAACTGGGCGATATTGACACCTTCCAACTCAATGGTTGGATGGCCTTGATGGCAGCCCCGCAATTGTTCATTTTCTCGATGATCGCCGAACCACATGCGTTTCAGGCCGTGATGAATGCCAGTTGGATGGCGTGGGCGAACCTTAGTTTTACCGTCGTGATGTCATCCATTGTGGCCTACGGTTTCTGGTATCACTTGCTGAAAACGCAGGATGTGAATGCCGTTGTGCCATGGTCGTTGCTAGCCCCGGTGATTAGCGTTATCGGATCGTTTATCGTCTTTAACGAATCGTTCTCGCTGCTTAAAATCATTGGTGGGGCGGTTGTTTTGTGTGGGGTGGGCGTCATTATGCTGCGTAAACCGGTACAGCGTAAAACGCAGGGTATGGATTGATCCACAAGGAACGATTTGACGATGGCAGCCAACACGCACCTAAACATCATCGACCATCCATCGCCCAATTTTGGTGACCGCCCAACAGATAGCCAAATCAATATTCTTGTTTTGCATTACACTGGCATGCAAAGCGGCCAAGAAGCAATCGATCGCCTGTGCGACCCGGCATCATCGGTTTCAAGTCACTATTTGATCGAAGAAGACGGACGGATTTTCCGGCTGGTGGATGAAGAAAAGCGCGCATGGCATGCCGGACGCGGCGCATGGCAAAAATGCGTGGATGTGAATTCAAATTCCATCGGGATTGAAATCGTCAATCCTGGTCATGAATTTGGTTACCGCCCCTTCCCAGATATTCAGATCCAATCGGTCATAGAACTCTGTCAGGATATCCTTGGCCGTCATACCATTCCCGCCAGCCGCGTCATTGCCCATTCTGATATGGCGCCAGATCGCAAGGAAGACCCGGGCGAGCTTTTCCCTTGGCAAGAACTTGCTAAGCACGGCATCGGCCTCTGGCCCGATATTGATCCAAAAGCCCTCCGACCAGGCGAAAAATTTGACCATTTGCTCGACAATATCGGCTATGGCGAAAACGATGCGATCAAACGGTGCATCGCGTTTCAGCGTCATTGGCGACCGCGCGATATTTCAGGCGTTATTGACGATGAATGTCTTTTGATTGCCAAGGCCCTTGCCGATGCCAGCAAGCCCTAGAACGCGTATTTCGGAACACATGCATAATGCAAGGTCCACAGTGTGCATCGCGTCCATCATACAGCACCGCACCCGCAGTGCTTTTCCTTGACGAACGCGTCCACGTAACCTAAATCACCGCAACCAGATGGCTGGATGGTCGCCCTGACTGCTTGCAGTTGGGGAGGAAAGTCCGGGCTCCACGGAAACACGGTGCCAGATAACGTCTGGCGGGGGCGACCCTAGGGAAAGTGCCACAGAAAGGAAACCACCGAATCGCGCAAGCCATTCGGCAAGGGTGAAAGGGTGCGGTAAGAGCGCACCGGTCCTTCAGTAATGCGGGACGCATGGTAAACCCCACCGGGAGCAAAACCTAATAGGAATGGTCGGCCGGATGCTTCGGCATTGTCGGCAGGTGGGTTTTCGCACCACCATTCGGGTTGGTTGCAGGAGGCGTTCGGCGACGGACGTCCCAGATGAATGGCCATACAGTGCGGCTTGCCGCATGGACAGAACCCGGCTTACAGGCCATCTGGTTTTATTTCTTTGCCCAAAGATATGACAAAGGCGATGACGTGATGTCATCGCCTTGAAAAGGTTATCCGCGCTCGGCAATGGAGGCGGCGAAATATTGATCGGTTTGTTCTTGTGTGCCGACCTCAAAATCGCCCGCAACCTGATCCTTGATCATTTTACCAAGGGTCGGCAGCGTCTTGCGGTCAATCTGGGTATTAACGTCCCATAATTTGGACCGCATCAGTGATTTTGCACAATGCAGGAACGCCTCATCAATCGTCACCTTGACCACGGTGATTGGCGGCTTTGGTGTATCGGCGAATAAATCCAGCAATTCAGGATCGGTGTGAATTTCAGCCCGGCCATTAATGCGCAAAGTCTCGTTCACGCCCGGCACGAAAAACAACATGCCAACCTTTGGATTGTCGATAATGTTGGTCAGCGTATCCACGCGGTTATTCCCCGGACGATCCGGCATCAAGATGGTTCTATCATCCAGAACTTTGATAAAGCCCGGTCCATCGCCCCGCGGGCTGACATCTGCGTCACCATTTGCGTCAGCCGATGAAATTACCGCAAAAGGTGCCAGTTCGATGAAATGCTTGCAGTGTTGATCAAGGGCCGGCAAGCACTTGGAAACGGCAATTTCCATCGGTGCGCCATAGATATCACGGAGCTTTTCTTGGCTGTCAATCTTGGTCATGGGGCACACCTGTTGCTGAAATCGCGTTAATTAAATCCGGTGGCGAAATTGCGTCAGTTGCAAACGCATGTCAATTGCGGATCAACCATGAACGATCTGCGCAACCGATTTAACGCTCGCAAACTCGTCATTCAGACTGGCCAGCGCGACATCATGCACCAGATCGGCAGCAAACGCCCGACCATCGGGCAAAGCGCGATCAAAGGTAAAACAGGCATCGGCGGCGATGGTGACGTCAAAGCCAAGGTTCGCCCCCATACGCGTCGTGGTATTCACGCAATGATCGGTCGAAATCCCACACACCACGATCTTATTGATGCCACGCGCACGTAGCTCGGCCTCAAGTGTCGTTCCGATAAAGGCGGAATTCACCGATTTTCCGCAAACCGGCTCATCCCCTTGGGGCATGGCGAATTCCATAAAGGCATGCCCTGGCTGATCCGGATGCAGGCGCGATTGCGGCGCTGTGCTGTTATGGCACACATGGATCACCGGCCAGCCATTCGCCCGCCAATGGGCCAATAGTGCTGCGCCATTTTCCTCAGCCGCGGGGTTATTGCGGTTCCCCCAATAAGCAAGGTCATCAAACCCTTTTTGCCAATCGATCAAGATCAGGGCGGTTTTGGACATCAAAGTAACTCCGGCACTTCAGAGAAAGAGATCAGCCACTTTAACAATGTTCCGACGGCAATACCGGACAATCACCCCACCGATTATGCCAAATTGATTAAAGCCAACCTTTGCGCTTGAAATACAAAAGCGGAAGAACTGCTGACAGGATCATCAAGCCAATCGCAAGCGGATAGCCAAATGCCCAATCAAGTTCCGGCATCAGTTTGAAATTCATGCCATAGATGCTGGCAATCAAGGTAGGTGGCAAAAATGCCGCCGCCGCGACCGAAAAAATCTTGATGATATTGTTTTGTTCAAGACTGATCATGCCAAGGGTCGCGTCCAACAGGAATGTGACCTTATTTGCAATGAAGTTGGCATGTTCGGTAATTGACACGATATCGCGTGAAATGATTTTAAGCCGTGCCTTAGCGTCCTTTTTAAACCGCGACTGCGTTGACAGGAACAATCCCAAACGGTGCAGGTTCAACAAACTGTCTTTCGCCTTACCCGACAGGTTTCCGGCCCGCCCAATTTGACGCAGAATTTCGCGGTGATCACGGTCAATGCCACGATCCTCGGCATTGGCAAAAACCTTTTCCGATAGCCCCTCAAGATCAAGGGCGGTTTGCTCCATAATATCGGCCAATCGATCGACAATCTGTTCAAGCAAACCAAAAAGGACTGCTTCGCAACCGCTGGCAAGCGACGGGGTACGCTTGACCCGGCGGATAAAGGTTTTAAACGGCACCGGATCGGCATAACGCAACGTGATCAGGGTTTTCTTGACCAGAATGAACGTTACGGCCTCTGTCTGCGGCGCATCAGATGCGGCCTGACTTAAAACGGAAACCGTTAAAAACAGCGCGCCATCTTCGTCATACAACCGCGACGACAGCTCAATTTCCTGCATTTCTTCGCGGGTTGGCACTTCGATCCCAAAGCGCTTTTCGACCTCCAGAACCTCTTCCTCGGTCGGCGATAATAGGTCAATCCAGACAGGAACACGTGCTGCTTTTGCTTGCGATGCACTATCAGACACCTCAGACGGAGCACTCACATCCTGCCGCTTGGCTTCATCAGAACTCCTCATATCAACGTCATCCGACGCACTATCAGCGGAATCCGCAACAGCTGGGGCATCGGCGACATGATTGTCATCGGATGTGTTTCGTGCCGGCGCGAAAAATTCGTTGGTATCCATGGCCTGTCTCCGTCGGCGCTGGCGTGCCGTTTGAACGGGGACCAGGATATTATGGGTTTAACCCAATTGCTTTGTCGTCTTGTGCGGCGCGAACGTGCCGCGAAGCAGACGACTAAAATGGTAACACGGTTTGGAATGTAAACGGATCAACATCAGGTTCTGTTCCGCGCTTTTCGTCAAATGTGCTTTTGGCTTGGGCAAGGAATTCATCCTTGCTGATCATATTGTCCGTGTTCGCATCATACTGGGTAAACAACAATTCCAACCGGCGGCTTTCGGTTCGCAGGCGTTGTCGGTTGGCCTCGGCTGAGCCGGGCAACTGTTCCACCGCGGAAAATTCACGCAGAACCAGCACGCCATCCCCGTTGGTATCCCGGCGCCGAAACATCCAGGCGGCATACGATGCGGCCTCTTCGGCATCGATGCGGCCATCCTGATTGATATCAACCGGATGGAATTGCGCACGGTACAGTTTGACTTGTTCGGGAATGCCTTGTGACACGACACCAACGCCACCATTTTTCTGTGCCAACGCATTTGCAATGGCTTCGTTTAAGCCGGGAATATTGGGCGCTCCCCCCGGAAGGCCCGTTCCCACACCACCAGTGCCGGTGCCGGTCCCCATACCCGCACCAGGCAAACCGTTAAGACCCGGAATCCCGCCAAGCGCACCAGCACCATCCAGTCCAAATTGCGACATTAATTCGGGATTATTTTGCAGTTGCTTCATAATCAGCGGCAACAGTTCGCGCATTTGCGGTGACGAAACTTCGGGCGAATTTGATACATCCCCCGCACGATCAAGCGTTAATCCTTGCGCATAAAGATCGCGTTGGATCGTCAATGATCCCAAAAAGGTGCAACCCATTAAGACAATGGCAGCTTTTATCCGCAACAATTCCATCCTTCGTTTTTGCTGACGCTGCCCCGCGCCAGTTACCGCAAACTTACGTCACGACAAACTATCGTCTTTATCATCAGATTGGCACCAACTTATGCCCATCCCCTATCAGGATGTCGTTAACATATGCTGCCCGTCAATCTTGTTCGCCAAACATTCTGCAGGAGCTTACGCGCGCATCAAACCCGATCAGACGTCAAATCGCAAACTGTCATCGCGGGCCACATCATCACCACCCAAACAATGCCCATCCATCAAAACCCATAAAACTGATTTTTCGGTCATCCCATGGGGCCTTATGGAACAACATTGGGATTTCATGGGCAAGTTACGGATAAGACCGTGATTCAATGTGTTTTTAGCAGAAATCAGGCTTTTTGCATGTGCCCCGGAATCGTTGGAAAAGCGGCAAAAAGTGATCCATACACCCATCAAATCCCATTGACCCCCATCATTTCCCATGGTACCCCATAAACAGGCATAATTTCGGTGCCATGCGGGGCATATCCTTTTTCGAACAACAACCGGTCATCTGACCTGCCGTTTGGCGCTTGTTTGGGAACTGGATTTTTTTGATCAGGGGAATGGCAAAGTGCTGTTCACAGGGACGCACATTCACAAACTGGACCGAAAAGGGCGGGTATCCGTGCCCAAGCGGTTCCGTGCGGCCCTTGAGCGTGAAACATTCGCTGGCATCTACCTGTATCAATCCCACAAAGAAAGCGCGCTTGAAGGCTGCAGCGAAAGCCATATGGAGCGTATCGCGGCATCACTTGATGAACTTGATATGTTCTCTGACGAGGCCGACGATCTGGCTGACACCATTCTTGGTTCCTCGCATATGCTGCCTTATGACGGCGAAGGCCGCATCATTTTACCCGCTGAATTGATCGAATATGCCCGTATCGAAGATCAGGTCGCTTTTGTTGGCCGTGGTCGCACCTTCCGCCTTTGGAACCCTGACATCTTCAAGCCCCTGCAAGATGCCAGCCGGACCCGTACGCTGAACCGTGGTGCGACGCTCAAGCTCAAACCAATGTCTGAAACCTCAATCGGCACACGTCCCGGTGCCCCGACCGAGGAGGATGCATCATGAGCGACCAAGACATCAGCTTTGCGACAGAAGATCGCCCGCACAAACCGGTTTTGCTCCGCGAGGTGCTTGACGCACTTGCCCCGGCGGATGGCGAAATCATGGTTGATGGTACGTTTGGCGCAGGCGGTTACTCCCGCGCCATTCTTGACTCCGCCAAGTGCGAGCTTTTCGGCATAGACCGCGACCCGACCGCGGTTGCCAACGGCAAGGCGATGGAAGCCGACTATGACGGCCGTTTCCATATGGTCGAAGGATGCTTTGGCGAGATTGGTAAACTGATCCCCGCATCTGGCGCCCAACAGGTTGATGGTATCGTTCTTGATATCGGTGTTTCATCCATGCAGATCGATCAGGCGGATCGCGGATTTTCGTTCCGCACCGACGGGCCGCTTGATATGCGCATGTCGATGTCGGGTCCCACGGCCGCCGATTTTATCAATACCGCCGAAGAAGAAGACATCGCCAACGTGATTTACCGGTACGGCGAAGAACGTGCGTCGCGCAAAGTCGCGCACAAGATCGTTGAAATGCGTGCCGAGGAACCGTTTACAACTACCGCACAGCTTGCGCGCGCGGTGCGCTCTGTCGTGCGCAAATCCAAAGATGGCATTGATCCCGCCACCCGCACATTCCAAGCATTGCGCATTTTTGTAAATGACGAGCTTGGCGAACTTGAACGTGCCATGGATGCGGCCGAAACCCTGCTGAAACCAGGTGGGCGTTTGGTCATCGTGACGTTCCATTCGCTTGAAGACCGCCAGGTCAAAACGTTTATGAAGGAACGCTCCGGCGATCCGAACAAAATGTCGCGCCGCCTTCCGGGCGAACCCGAAGTTGCCATTCCGACCTTTACGACCATCACCCGCAAAGCAGTGACAGGCCAAAAGGACGAAATTCGCGCCAATCCGCGTGCGCGTTCGGCCAAACTGCGCGCAGTCGCCCGCAATGATCAGCCTGCCGCTGCGCAAGGGGGTGCGAAATGACCCGCGCCGTAACAATTATCGGGCTGCTTTTGACCGTTATTATTGGTGCGGGCACCTATTGGGTTAGTCACGAGGTTGAACGCCTTGAAAAGCGTTATGCTGGTATTCAGTCAGAAATTTTGGCCGAACAGGAAAGCATCCATGTCCTGCAAGCAGAATGGAGCTACCTGAACAATCCAGAACGGATTGAACGACTTTCGCAGGAATATCTGAGCCTAGCACAGATTGATACGCTGCAGATGGCAAGCATTGATGACCTGCCCGAGAATGCCGACCAGCACCTTTATCGTCTCGATAAATTCGGCGAGGCAGTAGCCTTCCTGCCTGTGCCGCGTACGCGTCCGGGTGATTTGATGCCCGACGAAGCAGCAGAAGCCATGATCATCGACGCCCCGTCGGTTGCCAATGCAGGAGGCAACCAATGAGCTTTATGCGTTTTTCATACTGGCTGCGCGGCGACCGTCCGGAACTTCGCCCGGAACAGCGCGAACGTCTGGCCATTGAAACGGCCCGTAACCGCATTTTCATCACCGGCGCGATGTTCTTCGTCGGCTTCACCTGGATCAGCTATGGTCTGCTTGATGCTTCTGTTTTGCGCCAGGGCAACGAACCGGCTGTCGCATCGGGGACAGACACGCGCGAACTCAAAACAGAACGTGCGGACATCGTTGATCGCAACGGCATCTTACTTGCGACCGATCTTCCGACCAATTCGCTTTATGCCGATGCCCGCGTTGTAAAGGATCCGGTTGAGTCGGCGGATTTGCTGTTAACGGCGCTGCCCGATCTGGATCGCGATACGCTGATCCGGCATTTAAGTTCGCGTAAGGCATTTGTTTGGCTGCGGCGCAACCTGACACCTGAACAGCAATATCAGGTGAACTCGCTTGGTATTCCGGGTTTGAATTTCCAGCGCGAAGAGCGCCGCGTTTACCCGCATGGTCGGCTGTTTGCCCATACGCTTGGCTTCACCGATATCGATAATAACGGCATTGCTGGCGTGGAACGCGAATTCGATAACGAACTGCGCATCAATAACGGCCCTTTGCAATTGTCGCTTGATACCCGTGTGCAATACGCACTTGAGGAAGAAGTCCAAAAAGCGATGGAAACCTACAGTGCTGCTGGCGCTGCTGGCCTTGTGATGGATGTCTATACCGGCGAAGTGATCGGAATGACGTCATTGCCGGACTTTGATCCGCACCGTCCCGGTCAAGCACCTGCTGATGCACGGTTCAACCGTACCACGTTGGGCGTCTATGAAATGGGGTCGGTGTTTAAACTGTTTAACACCGCCATCGCGCTTGAAACCGGATCGGCAAATCTGAATTCTGTGTTTGATGCGACCGAACCGCTGCGCATCGCGCGGTTCTCGATCCGCGATTATCACGCCGAAAACCGCTGGCTGACTGTGCCCGAAATTCTGGTTCACAGCTCGAACATCGGATCGGCTCGCATGGCAATGGCCTTTGGCGGCGAGACCCAGCAAAAATACCTTAAAAAACTTGGTATGCTCGAAAAACCAGAGATCGAGCTTCCTGAAGTTGGCGGGCCGCTTTTGCCCCATCCGTGGCGCGAAATTAACACTATGACGATTTCATATGGTCATGGGATCGCGGTTACCCCACTTCAGGTCGTCAATGGCATTTCCACCATCGTCAACGGTGGCATTCGCCGCCCGTCAACCATCGTCAAACAAGATGGTGCACCGGCTGGCGAACGTGTGTTTTCCCGCAAAACATCGGATCTGATGCGTCGTTTGATGCGCCTGGTTGTCACCGATGGGTCGGGCAAAAAAGCCGAAGTCGCAGGTTACTTCCTTGGCGGGAAAACCGGGACCTCGGAAAAACTCGTGAATGGGCGCTACGTAAAGAACGCCCGCATGTCGACCTTTGTCGCCGCCTTCCCGATGCAGGATCCGAAATACGTGGTTCTGGTGACGTTGGACGAGCCCAAAGGCACCAAAGAAACTTATGGATTTGCCACAGCAGGTTGGGTGTCCGCCCCTGCCGTTGGCAAGGTTGTGACACGTATTGCTCCCCTTTTGGGCATTGAACCGGCGAATGCGAAGGCGCCGGAGATCGAGCAAGCGTTGCAGATTGAACTTCGCAAAGGGGAACGCAAACTTGCGTCTTTCTGAACTCATGGCAGGTGATCAAGCGGCACTTAAACATGCCCAAGGCCAGGACCCCGATATCACGGGCCTGACAGCAGACTCGCGCACCGTGAAGGATGGCTATATGTTTGCCGCCCTTTCTGGTGCCAAGGATGATGGATCTAAATACATCGCCGACGCAATTAAGCTCGGCGCTGCAGCCATTTTGGCCAAGGACGGAACGCCCCGCCCTGCCGCACCGACGGTGCCACTTATCCCGGTTGAAAACCCGCGAAAGCGTTACGCACAACTTGCTGCACGCTTTTATGGTCAGCAACCGGCAAACATCGCCGCGATCACCGGAACAAACGGTAAAACGTCAACTGCGATCTTTACCGAACAGCTTTGGACGATCCTTGGCAATATGTCAGGTTCGATCGGAACCCTTGGCATTCGGGCCGCAGGCGCAAAAATCCCCGGTTCGTTGACCACACCTGATCCGGTTGCCTTGCATCAGGGCTTAAACGAAATGCACGAAATCGGCGTCACCCATGTCGCGATGGAAGCAAGCTCGCACGGGCTTGATCAGCATCGCCTTGACGGGGTGAAGGTCACCGTTGCTGCGTTTACCAACCTTTCGCGCGATCACCTTGATTACCACGGCAGCTTTGAAAAATACTTTGCCGCCAAGGCACGCCTGTTTTCTGATCTTTTGGCATCCAACGGCACGGCCGTTCTGAATGCTGATATCGAACAGTTCGCCACCCTGAAAGCTATGTGCGAAAAGCGCGGCCTGACCGTTATGTCCTACGGCGAGAATGCCGACGACATCAAACTGGTATCCGCGATCCCTGATAGCACCGGCACGAAAATGACCCTTTTGGCGAACAAGGGTGAATACAACATTCACCTGCCGCTGATGGGCAGTTTCCAGGTGATGAACGCGCTTGCAGCGCTAAGCATCGTGGTGGCATCGGGTGCCGATCTGGACCAAGCCGTCTTGGCACTTGAAAAGCTTGAAGGTGTGCGTGGCCGTCTTGAGATGGTTGGTAAAACCAGCTTTGGCGCACCGGTGTTTGTTGATTACGCCCACACACCAGATGCACTTGAAACCGTAATCAAGGCCGTCCGTCCGCACTGCAAAGGCCGGATTGTTTGTGTATTTGGCGCTGGTGGCGACCGTGATACGGGCAAACGCCCGCTGATGGGCAAGGTTGTGCAGGAAAATGCCGACATCGCCATCATCACCGATGACAATCCCCGCAGCGAAGATCCCGCGACCATTCGTAGTGCGATCAAAAAAGCGTGCGAGGGGGGCATCGAAATTGGCGACCGTGCCGATGCGATCAAACGCGGCATTGGCATCCTTCAACGCAATGATGTCTTGATCATCGCCGGAAAAGGCCATGAAAGAGGCCAAATCGTCGGTGATACGGTCCTTCCATTCGATGATGCATCCGTTGCGCGCAGCATTCTTGCAGGTGGCAACTGACCAAAACTGCCCGTTACGGCATCCTGGCCGTGACGGCCTGACCGAAAAGAAAGTAACGTTATGAGCAAGGCTGTTTTATGGACGGCGAAAGACGCCGCAACCGCGACCGGTGGCAAGACAACCGGCGAATGGACGGTGTCGGGCATCTCGATTGACAGCCGAAAAGTCACCGAAGGTGACCTGTTCATCGCGCTAAAAGGCCCAAATTTTGACGGCCATAAATTCGCGCAGGCAGCCCTTGACGCTGGCGCCAACGCCGTCATGGTCGAAGACACGACCGGCATTACTGATACCGACAAGGTTCTTGTGGTCGACGAGACGATGGCAGCCCTTGTGCGCCTTGGCGAAGCGGGTCGTGCCCGAAGCAAAGCCAAAATCGTCGCCATCACTGGGAGCGTCGGCAAAACCGGCACCAAAGAAGCCCTGAAATACGTGCTGTCCCAACAGGCAAAAACCCACGCAAGCCCGGCCAGTTTCAATAATCACTGGGGTGTTCCGATCAGTTTGGCAACCCTTCCGACTGATGCGAAATATGCCGTCCTTGAAATCGGCATGAACCATCCGGGCGAAATCAGCCCGCTTGTTAAAATGGTTAAACCGTCTGTCGCCCTGATTACGACCGTGGTTGGTGCGCACACTGAATTTTTCAAAGACGAAGCCGAAATCGCCACCGCCAAGGCCGAGATTTTTGATGGCTTGGACACAGACGGCTCGGTTATCTTAAACCGCGATAATCTGCATTACTTTGCCCTGGCGCGTCGGGCCAAGGAACTCGGCCTTAGCAACATCAAGTGCTTTGGTACCGATGCGGTTGCCAATTACCGGCTATTTGAAGCCAATATCGTGGCAAATGGCAGTGCGGTGCGATCCCGCATCAATGGGCAGGATTTGGAATATTTCATCGGGTGCCCCGGCGAACATTGGGTTTTGAATTCATTGGCCGTCCTTGGTTGTGTCGATGCCCTTGGCGCAGATACCGAACAAGCATCCCGGGACTTGGCCGACGTGACCCCGCCTGCGGGCCGTGGTGAAACATCAACGGTTAATGTCCCATCTGGTGAAGGCACCTTTACCCTGATTGATGATGCCTATAACGCCAACCCGACATCCATGATGGCCGGGATTAAGGTTTTGGCCCAAAGCAAACCCGCCGAGGGTGGCCGTAAAATTGCGATTTTGGGCGATATGCGTGAACTTGGCGATGATGCGGTCAAAATGCATGCTGATCTTTACCATCCCCTGAGCGCGATGGAAATTGACCGCGTCTATTGTGTTGGTCCGTTAATGGCAGAACTTGATAAAACCCTGCCAGAAGCCATGAATGCCGGACATTTCGAAACAGCGGATGCCGCAATTGCGCCGATTAAGGCCGACATTCACGCTGGTGATGTGGTTTTGGTAAAAGGTTCGCTTGGCATTTACGTTTCGAAAATTGTATCTGCGCTAAAATCCGGTGGCGTGGTCGACGCACCCACCCACCCTGAACGTTAAGACGCAGAAGGAACGAAAAGAGCGATGCTCTATAATCTGCTTTATCCGCTGGCCGATCAGATGCCGGTTTTCAACCTGTTTCGCTACATTACGTTCCGCACAGGTGGGGCGATCATAACGTCGCTTATTCTTGCTTTTGTTCTTGGACCATCGCTGATCAAATGGTTGCGATCGAAACAAAGTGAAGGTCAGCCGATCCGCGAAGACGGCCCCGAAGGTCACCTTCTGACCAAAAAAGGTACGCCGACCATGGGCGGCCTTCTTTTGCTGATCTCAACAACCATCGCGACCCTTTTGTGGGCTGATTTGACCAATGCTTATGTCTGGTCCGTCCTTTTGGTGACCATTGGCTATGGCTTCCTTGGGTTTCTTGATGATTTCCTGAAGGTATCCAAACGCAACAGCAAAGGATTGCCCGGCAAGTTAAAGCTGCTTGGTCAGTTTTCAATCGCCGCCCTTGCCGCGTTCTGGATTTCCTACAATACCGCCGATCCGCTTTCGACCGCCCTTGCCTTCCCGTTCTTTAAGAATTTCCTGTTTGATCTGGGCTGGTTCTTTATCCCGTTTGCCATGTTTGTCATGGTCGGGGCCTCCAACTCAGTCAACCTGACTGACGGGCTTGATGGCCTTGCCATCGTACCGGTGATGATTGCCGCTGCCAGCTTTGCGCTGATTACCTATTTGATCGGTAACATTCAGTTTGCTGAATACCTGCAAGTGCATTACGTGGCCGGATCTGGCGAATTGACGATCTTCTTGGGTGCACTGGTTGGTGCCGGACTTGGGTTCCTTTGGTACAACGCCCCGCCTGCCATGGTGTTTATGGGCGACACCGGATCGCTTGCCCTTGGCGGCGCGCTGGGTGCTGTTTCCGTTGTAACCAAACATGAACTTGTGCTGGCCATTATTGGCGGATTGTTTGTTCTTGAAACGCTTTCAGTGATCATTCAGGTCGGGTCATTCAAACTGACCGGCAAGCGCGTCTTCCGCATGGCCCCACTGCACCACCATTTTGAGAAAAAAGGCTGGCAGGAAGCGACCATCGTGATCCGTTTTTGGATTATCGCAGTGATCCTTGCCCTTGTCGGACTGGCAACCCTTAAACTTCGCTAAGGACATAAAACGTGATTGATCTTTCACATTTGCACGGAAAAACCATCGCGGTTCTGGGGCTCGGTAAATCGGGTCTTGCCAGTGTGAAAGCATTGATCAATGCCGGTGCGATTGTTTGGGCGTGGGACGATAACGCTGCCAGCCGCGAACAGATCGAACCGTTGGGATTGGCACCGATCAATCTGATCGAATGCGATTGGACGGAACCCGACATGCTGGTGATCAGCCCTGGCATTCCGTCGACCTTCCCAACGCCGCACCCAGCGGCGGAAAAAGCACGCCGCGCCGGAAAGCCGATCATTTGTGATGTTGAATTGCTGTGCACGGCTCAGGCGGATGTTCCGACCCTTGCGATTACGGGTACGAACGGCAAATCAACCACCACCGCCCTTACCACCCACATCCTTTCGGGTGCCGGGATCAAAACCCAAGCCGGTGGGAACTTTGGCAATGCGGCCCTTGGGCTTCAGCCATCCGGGCCCGACGATTGTCTGGTACTGGAACTTTCATCCTATCAGCTTGATCTGTTGGCTGAGGCATCCTTTGACGCTTGCGCGCTTTTAAACATCACACCAGACCACCTTGACCGTCACGGCGGGATGGATGGTTATATCGGCTCCAAACGGCAGATTTTTGCCCGCAACAAAGGCCCGAAATGGGCGATCATTTCAGTTGATGATGATCTTTGCGCAAAAATGTCGGTCGAGCTTGCCCGTGAAGGCGGCCGTCATATCATCGAAGTTTCGGTCAACACCCCAGTTGATCATGGCATATACGTCGCCGATGGTTGGTTGATTGACGATTTATCAGGGGCGCAAACCCGCATTCTTGATTTGACCACGGTTGCCCAGATGCCCGGCAAACACAATTGGCAAAACATTGCCTTTGCCTATGCGCTGTGTCGGGCACGTGGTGTTGATGCCACCCGGATCATTGACGGCATCATGTCATTCCCGGGATTGGCCCACCGTCAGGAACGCTTGGGCACGATTGATGGCGTTGTCTTTGTCAATGACAGCAAAGCCACCAATGCCGAAGCATCCGCCAAGGCATTGTCCGCCTATCAGAAGATCTATTGGATCGTTGGCGGCAAGCCCAAAGAAGGCGGGATTAATGGCCTTGAAGAATATTACCCCCATATCAAAAAAGCATATTTGATTGGGGCGGCAACCAACGAGTTCGCCGAAACACTTGGCAGCGACCTGCCATGGGAAAAATGCGAAACGCTTGACGTTGCGACCAAGGCCGCCTTTGAAGACGCCCGAAAACACGGTGATGAAGGTCCGGTTGTTATGTTAACGCCGGCCTGTGCATCCTTTGATCAGTTCAAAAGTTTCGAAGCACGCGGCGATGCTTTCCGCGACATTTACAGCACGCTGGCAACCACCGCGCAGGATCATTGATGAAATCGCTGTTTGGCAATAATTCCAACATCGCCTTTTCGCGTGCGGATACGTCGGTTCTGGGCATCTGGTGGTGGACAGTTGATCGCTGGCTGCTTGCGGCCATCATTTTGTTGATGGGCATTGGCGCGTTGCTGGTTATGTCGGCAAGCCCGCCCGTCGCAGACCGCATCAATGTTGACAGCTTCCACTTTGTCGGGCGCCAGTTCCTGTTCTTGGGACTTGCCGTTGTCTGCATGTTTTCGATTTCACTGTTGCCGGTGAAATGGGTGCGCAGGCTTGCATCGGTGATGTTCCTTGGCGTAATTGCCCTTCTTATGATTACCCCGTTTGTTGGGTCTGAGATCAAAGGCGCAGTGCGCTGGATCCATCTGGCCGGTCTGAACATTCAACCATCAGAGTTTTTAAAACCGGCCTTTGCGGTTGTCGTTGCGTGGATGTTTGCCGAAGGGCGATTAAACCCGAACTTTCCGGGATATATCGTCAGCAGCCTGATGCTTGCCCTATGTATCTTCCTTTTGATGATCCAGCCTGATTTTGGGCAAACGGTGGTGATCACATCCATTTGGTCTGTGCAGATTTTCTTGGCCGGATTGCCGATTATTCTGGTGTTCTGCCTTGGTCTTGGCGCGGCGGGGCTTGCGGTGACGGCCTATTTGGTCCTTCCGCACGTACAATCACGTGTCGATCGCTTCCTTGATCCGGCATCAGGTGACAACTACCAAATCGAACGATCCATGGAAGCCTTCATGAATGGGGGCATCATGGGCCGTGGTCCGGGCGAAGGCTGGGTTAAAAACTCCATTCCCGATGCCCATTCGGACTTTATCTTTGCCGTTGCTGGCGAAGAATTCGGTTTGTTGTTCTGTGTGCTTGTGGTCGGCGTCTTTGCCTTCATCATCATGCGCGGTCTTTCGCGCCTGATGGGGGAACGCAACCTGTTTGTTGTCCTGGCAGTGACCGGCATTCTCGTTCAGTTCGGATTGCAGGCGGTCATCAACATGGCCTCGACCCTGCAACTAGTCCCGCCAAAGGGCATGACGTTGCCGTTTGTATCCTATGGCGGTTCGGCCACGATCGGCATTGCGATTGGCATGGGGTTTGTTCTAGCGCTCACACGGAAACGTCCGGGCGAATAGCCCAACTTGGGCCATCAAATTTTTCTGCATTAAAACGACAAATTCGCAACCTATTTTACGCCCAGTTTGAAGGGATATTAACCTTTATCGGGTTTTGATGGGGGAACCTTGACGCGTGCCGTCGTTTAACATGTGGACGAGATGACCGAACTCAATCAACTTGATATTTCCGCCGCCCCCGAAGCACCGCTTACGGGGCAGGTGATTGCCGTGACATCGGGCGGCACAGGTGGCCACATGTTTCCGGCGGTTGCCCTGTCAAAGGCGCTGGTTCGGCGTGGGGCGAAAGTGCTGTTTTTCACCGATGCGCGCGCGTCACGCTACACCGATGGGGTCGAGGGTGTGCAAACCATCATCCTCCCCGCTGGCGGCATTGCGGGTAAAGGCATCAAAGGCCGGATCATGGGGGCTGCCCGTCTTGGTCTTGGCACGCTAAAAGCCCGGTCAATCATTAAAAAAGCCAAGCCCGCAGCAGTCATTGGCTTTGGTGGTTATGCATCCATCCCGGCAACCATGTCGGCCAAGTGGTTGAATATTCCGTTTGCCATTCACGAACAGAATGCTGTTTTGGGTCGCGCCAACCGATTGGTCGCCAGTGCAGCAAAACGCATTGCGACATCGTTTCCTACCGTAAAGCTGATTGACCCAGCCGATCAGAACAAAGTCATTTGGACCGGTAACCCGGTGCGCGCAGAAGTCGCAGCCCTTGCCAATTGTGATTATGACGTTCCGACGGAAGACGGCCCAATCCGCCTGTTGGTTACGGGTGGGTCACAGGGCGCACGCGTTCTTTCCGAAATTCTGCCAACCGCGTTGGTTAATATGCCCGAACATATTCGCACCCGCCTTGTGGTAACCCAGCAGGCGCGTGAAGAAGATCTGACGTCGGTGCGCAACACCTATAAAGGGTCGGGTATTGATGTGACGTTGGCATCCTTTATTGATGACATTCCCGAACGCCTGCGCGATTGCCATTTGGTCATTGCCCGTTCTGGCGCATCAACCGTTGCGGAACTGACCGCCGCCGGGCGACCTGGATTGTTGGTTCCCCTGCCCCACGCGATTGACGACCACCAACGATACAATGCCCAACAAGTCGAAGAAACCGGCGGCGCGTGGCTGATGCCACAAGATCGTTTCAGCAGCGAAGCCGTGACTGACAGACTAACTAAACTTCTTAGGAACCCGGCCGCCCTAACCCGCGCGGCAAAGGCTGCGCACAGTACGGGTCGGGCAAATGCCGCCGAACGGCTGGCCGATATGGTGCTTGATATGCTGGGGCTTAACCCGGCCGGCACGCCAGAAAACGAAAACATAAGCAAAGACCGAGGAGACATCTCATGAACACCCTGCCGCTCAACATCGGCACCATCCATTTTGTCGGTATTGGTGGCATCGGTATGTCCGGTATTGCCGAAATTCTCAACAACCTTGGTTACACCGTGCAAGGGTCAGATATCTCTGACAATGCCAATGTGCAGCGCCTGCGCGATCTGGGCATCAAGGTTTTTGTTGGTCATAAGGGCGAGAACGTCGTTGATGCCAAGGTGGTTGTGATTTCAACCGCTGTGAAACCTGATAACCCCGAAGTCATCGCCGCGCGTGCGGACATGATCCCGGTTGTCCGCCGTGCTGAAATGCTGGCCGAGCTGATGCGCCTTAAGGCGGCAATCGCTGTTGGTGGTACGCATGGCAAAACCACTACAACGTCACTGGTCGCCACCATGCTGGACGCAGCGGGTCTTGACCCAACGGTGATCAATGGCGGCATCATCAATTCATACGGCACCAATGCCCGTTTGGGTGATGGCGATTGGATGGTGGTTGAGGCCGATGAGTCAGATGGCACATTCGTTAAGGTACCGTCGACCATTTCGGTTGTGACCAATATCGACCCGGAACATCTTGATCACTGGAAAGATTTCGACCAGCTACGCGAAGCGTTCAAAAACTTCGTTCAGAACATTCCGTTCTATGGCTTTGCCGTGCTGTGTATCGATCATCCCGAAGTTCAGGCCCTGATTGGCAAGGTCTCAGACCGGCGTATTTTCACATTCGGTTTCTCCCCGCAGGCAGATGTCCGGGCGGTGAATGTACGCACCAACATTGGTGACAGCGTTTTTGACGTGGTCATCCGTGAACGTGTTGATAGCGAAGAACGCGTGATCAAGGATGTGCGCCTGCCGATGGTTGGCGATCATAACGTTTCCAACTCGCTTGCTGCGATTACGGTCGCACTTGAGCTTGGCATTCCTGACGAGAAAATCGTATCGGCCTTTGACGGCTTTACCGGCGTTAAACGCCGCTTTAGCAAAACCGGCGAAGTCGATGGTGTGACCATTATCGATGATTACGGTCACCACCCGGTCGAAATCAAAGCCGTGCTTAAAGCCGCGCGTCAGGCAACCAAGAACAATGTCATTGCCGTGGTTCAACCGCACCGTTATTCGCGTTTGCATGATCTGTTTGAAGATTTCTGCACCTGCTTTAACGATGCCGACAACGTGATTGTCGCCAACGTCTTCGAAGCTGGTGAAACCCCTATCGAAGGCGCATCACGCGACGCACTTGTCGAAGGATTGCGCAACCGTGGCCACCGCCATGTCAGCGCCCTTGAAGGCCCAGAAAAACTCGCCGAAATGATTGCCGAACAGGCCGAAGCGGGTGATCTCGTCGTCTGCCTTGGTGCAGGATCAATTAGCACATGGGCCAATGCGCTTCCGGCCCAACTTAAAGCCTTAAAAAACTGAGATTGTCATGAGTACGCCGGGACATCACACGCCACTTATTGATCGCCTGCCCAAGGTTCGGGGCAAGCTTCGCGAAGGTGCGCAATTGTCAAAGGTCACCTGGTTTCAGGTGGGTGGACCAGCAGATGTGATGCTCCGACCGGCCGATACGGACGATCTTGCCGCGTTTTTGAAAAACAAACCGTCGGATATGCCCGTTACGGTCATTGGTGTGGGGTCAAACCTTTTGGTGCGCGATGGCGGTATTCGCGGCGTTGTCATCCGATTGGGACGCCCGTTTACAGATACCAAGGTTGTCGACGGTGATCTTCATGTCGGGGCGGGTGCGCTTGATCTGAACGTTGCGCAAACGGCCCAGCAAGCTGGCATTTCGGGGCTTGAATTCCTGTCTGGTATTCCAGGCACCATTGGTGGTGCGCTTCGAA
Organism: Thalassospira lucentensis; assembly: GCF_011806425.1. Lineage (GTDB taxonomy): Bacteria > Pseudomonadota > Alphaproteobacteria > Rhodospirillales > Thalassospiraceae > Thalassospira > Thalassospira lucentensis_B. The sequence goes on from NZ_JAATOV010000004.1 coordinate 244,019, forward strand.
TGAATGCCGGGGCTTACGGGGCTGAAATCAAAGATATCCTGATCAGTGCGACTGCCGTTGATGGCACGGGCGACATTCACACTGTAACGCCCGATGAGATGGATTTGTCATATCGTCATTGCGGCGTGCCCGATGATTGGATTTTCACATCTGCCATTTTACGCGGGCAACCGGGCGACAGCGATGAAATAGCCAAACGCATGGGCAAAATTCAGGATGCCCGTGCCGGATCGCAACCGATCAAATCGCGGACAGGCGGATCAACCTTTGCCAATCCGACACCGGACCGCGCGTGGGAAGTCATTGATGCCGCCGGGTGTCGCGGCCTGACAATTGGCGGCGCGCAAATGTCCGAACAGCATTGCAACTTTATGATCAATTTGGGCAATGCCACGGCCCTTGATCTTGAACAGTTGGGTGATGAAGTCAAAAAGCGGGTGAAAGACCACAGTGGTGTTGAGCTGCGTTGGGAAATCCGGCGTATCGGCGAACGCCTTGGCACCTCCATCATAGGAAAAGACGCATGAGCAAACATGTCGCAGTAATTTACGGCGGTTGGTCGACCGAGCGCGAAGTATCCCTGTCATCCGGGCGTGAATGCATCAAAGCACTGCGCGAAAAGGGCTATCGCGTCACAGAGATTGATGCTTCCCGCGATCTGGCGGCACAGCTTACTGCCGTTGATCCCAAACCGGATGTGATTTTCAACGCCCTTCATGGCCGTTGGGGCGAAGACGGTGCGGTGCAGGGTTTGCTTGAAATTATGAATATTCCCTACACCCATTCCGGTGTGCGGGCATCGGCCATCGCCATGGATAAAATGTCAGCCAAAGCCATGTTCACGGAATATGACATCCCATGCGCGCGCCATGTTTGGGTCACCCGTGATGAAATCGCCAACGGCACCGCCCTGCCCCCGCCCTATGTTCTTAAACCCAACAACGAAGGGTCATCGGTTGGGGTTGAAATCATTCTGACCGCTGAAGAAGAACAGAACATGCTGGCCCGTGAATGGGTGCATGGCGCAGGCGTCATGCAGGAAGAATTTGTTCCGGGCCGCGAGATGACCGTTGCGGTCAAAGACGGCAAGGCCATGGAAGTCATCGAAATCCTGACCGGCAATCACGCATTTTACGATTTTGAATCAAAATACGTGCAAGGCGGATCGGAACATGTTGTTCCAGCGAACATCAATGACGATTTGCGCGCAAAACTGCGTGAAAACGCAGAAGCCGCGTATCGGGCGCTCGGCTGTCGCGGGATTGCGCGGGCAGATTTCCGCTATGACCCTGAACATGACCGTTTGGCAATTTTGGAAATCAACACCCAGCCGGGCATGACCCCCACATCCCTTGTCCCGGATGCGGCACGTCATGACGGTTTTAGCTTTGCCGACATCGTCGCGTGGATGGTCGAGGATGCCTCATGCGAGCGATAGGAACCCTTAAAGAACAGGCCCGCGAACGTAGCGAAAAGCTTGATAAGCAAAATGGCGTTGCATCAAACGTCAAAAAGATCGCGCGCGTTCTTTGGTGGGCTGGGTTTGTTGGCGTATTTACGCTGGGTCCGATTGCGCTTTGGCGAACCGGCAAGGCCGACACGTGGCTGCTTATTGCACAGAACGAAGCCATTCGACTGTCTGCTGATTTTGGCATGACGGTAAAAAATATCGAAGTATCAGGCCGCCAAAAAACCGATCCCAACGCCCTTCTGGCGGCAATCGGCAAAAAGCCGGGCACCCCGATCGTGACATTTGACGTCGATAGCGCACGCGAACGGATCGAAGAGCTTTCTTGGGTGCGGTCGGCTGCGGTTGAACGCCAATTGCCAGATACCCTGATTGTTTCAATTGTCGAACGTCAACCGCTTGCCCTGTGGCAGACCCACAACGGCGGTCACATTCTTATTGATGGTGACGGTGCGCAGCTGCAGAACTACGAACTGGGCGATTACCTTAATCTGCCAGTTCTGGTTGGCGATGACGCGCCAGAACATGCCGCCGAGATGCTTTCGATCATTAAAACCATCCCGCACCTTTATAAAGAGGTTACCGGCGCGCAACGCATTGGTCATCGTCGCTGGAATATTCAGCTTTCAAACGGGATGTATGTCCGCCTGCCTGAAAAGGATATGGACAAAGCATGGAAACGTCTTGAGCTGCTTGACCAGGAACATGACTTGCTTGAACGTGATGTTCTGATTGTTGATTTAAGGCTGCCAGACCGCACTTTTGTGCGCCTTACACCCGGCGCGGCGGAACTTCGGCGCAACCCGCCCAAAAAGCAGGGTGCTGTTTAAATCCTGCTAAAACAAATAATCGGCAATATCCCAAAGATAAGCTGGGAACAAAGGCCCTAGCCGCGCGTCTTTGTTTGACAGATACAAGCGTGTGATAATGGCGTTTTTTGCTTATCAAACAATTCGATAGCTTAGGACGACACTGCCCCTTTAATGACTTAAATTTAGAAGATGTAAAAGACTCCGGCCAGCCTTAACCAATTTGCAACAGCTTTTGGTGGAAAACGGGCTTAAGGTTCGCAATAAAATCGAACCAATAACAACTTAAAAGATTTCGAGCACTCAATTGGCACGCAACAAAACCAGATCAGGATTGATTGCGGCTTTGGACATTGGAACGTCCAAGGTCTGCTGTTTTATTGCCCGACGTGAAAAGGACCAACCGCCGAAAATCATCGGCATTGGCCATAACATGTCAAAGGGACTGCAAAGCGGCGCAATTTCCAATCTTGATGCCGCACAGGAAGTAGTCCTTGCGGCCGTGAATGCGGCTGAGAAAATGGCCGGTCACACCATCGAATCCGTGATCGTTAATCTGTCGGGCGGACAACCGGAATCCGAAACACATACAGTTGAATTGCCGCTGGGATCACGGCCGATTGGTAACCTTGAGATCAGAAAGCTTAATGATCAAAAAGATGTGCTGTTGCGACAAGCCGGCGACGAACTGATCCACACAGTTCCGCTTGGCTTCCGGGTTGATGGTACCAAAAGCATGAATGACCCGCGCGGCATGTATGGATCGACCCTTGGTCTTGATCTGCATTTCGTGCGTACCCAAACCGCACCGCTTCGCAATCTCGACACGCTACTAAGACGCTGCCATTTGACGATCCAGGAAACCGTGGTGACCCCGCTTGCATCAGGGTTGTCTGCGTTAACACCTGATCAACGCGATCTTGGCGCGACCGTGATCGACATGGGTGCTGGCACAACCAGTGTCGCGGTTTTCCATGGCGGGCAAGTAATTTACACGACTTCGATCCCCGTTGGTGGCGCGCATGTGACGCGCGACATTGCCTATGGGCTCAATACGTCGTTAAACCACGCCGAGCGAATGAAAACCCTGCATGGCAGCGCGCTGACATCTCCATCCGATGACCAGGAAATCCTTGCGGTTCCAGTGATTGGTGATGAAGACGAGAACAATTTCAATCACGTGCCACGTTCAATGTTGATCAACATCATCAAGCCACGTCTTGAAGAAACCTTTGAGATGATCCGTGATCAACTTGAAGAACATGGCCTGTCGCAAATTGGCGGACGCAGCATCGTTTTAACTGGCGGTGCCAGCCAGTTGAACGCCATTGCCGACCTTGCCAATCAGATGTTTGAACGTCCGGCCAGCATTGCGCATCCCCATGGGGTAACCGGTCTTGCCGAAGCAACCGCTGGGCCGCCATTCTCGGCCTGTGCCGGGTTGTTGCTGCGTGCCATCGAACAACAAAATGATCCGTTAAGCGAAGCCATGGCGAATATTCGTCAATCAGGGGGGCGATGGGGCCGTCTTGGGGCTTGGCTCAAAGAAAACTTTTAACTTCCCACTACCAAAAACCAAACAACCCGCTGGTTTGCTGTGCTGATCGGGATAAATGGAATTTTTTGCTCATTTTTTTCGAAAAGTTTTGTGCGCATTAACATGCCAATAACCCTTTGCCAGCTAAAACCATCTTGGAGGTCTTTGTGTCAGGACGTGTTCTGGCATACGTGGCAAAGGGAAGGTCACGCAGATCTTTAAGCTCTAAAGCGCGGAGAGGAAGAGCAAACAATGAGTACAATTAGTTTTTCCGTACCTGAAACGGAAGAAAACCTAAAACCAAAGATTACCGTTATCGGTGTCGGCGGTGCCGGCGGGAACGCCGTTAACAATATGATCGCATCCGAACTTGAAGGATGTGATTTTGTTGTTGCCAATACCGATTCTCAGGCCCTGTCACAAAGCAAAGCCACGCGCAAAATGCAGCTTGGCCGCAAAATCACCCAGGGCCTGGGTGCAGGCGCACGTCCTGATGCCGGGGGTGCCGCCGCAGAAGAATCCATCGAAGAAATTCAAGCACAGCTTGAAGGTTGCCACATGGTATTCATCACCGCCGGTATGGGCGGTGGTACGGGTACCGGTGCAGCCCCGGTCATTGCACGTGCCGCAAAAGAAGCAGGCATTCTGACCGTTGGTGTTGTTACCAAGCCGTTCCATTTTGAAGGCACGCGCCGTATGCGCACTGCTGAACAGGGAATAGAGCAGCTTCAACAGTATGTTGACACCCTGATTATCATTCCGAACCAGAATTTGTTCCGGGTCGCGAATGAAAAAACCACCTTTGCAGATGCCTTCCAAATGGCAGACGATGTTCTGCGCAATGGTGTGCGGTCGATTACTGACCTTATGATGGTTCCGGGCCTTGTGAACCTTGACTTTGCTGATATTCGCACTGTTATGAGCGAAATGGGCAAAGCCATGATGGGCACAGGCGAAGCATCCGGCGAGAAACGTGCCCTTGAGGCCGCCGAAGCCGCCATTGCTAATCCGCTGCTTGAAGATGCTTCGATGAAGGGTGCACGTGCAGTCCTCATCAACATCACAGGCGGCATGGATATGGCTCTGTACGAGGTCGACGAAGCCGCGAACCGTATTCGCGAAGAAGTCGCATCCGAAGCCAACATCATCTTTGGTTCCACCTTCGATCCGACCATCGAAGGCGCGCTTCGCGTTTCTGTAGTAGCAACCGGCATCGATGCCGAAGACGTTCGTCGTCCGCAGCCGAAAACTGTTTCCGTCGCACAGCCAAAAGCAGCTGAGCCGGCAGAACAGCCTGCCCCTGCGCCGTCATTTGGTCAGCATGGTGCCGGCAATGCCGCTGCCAGCGCACCGGCCGCCAATGTCGCACAGGATGACTACACCGGTGGTGCATCGATCGATCAGATCCCGGCAGACCGCTTTGCCGCAACCGGCAGCGCACATCAGCCAGAGCTGAACCAACAGGCTGATTCTCAGCAGACCGGTTCGATTGAAATGGGCCAGACGGTCTTGAAACCGAAACCTGTTTTGCGTGCGACTGAAAAAGCAAACAGCAACGGCGATATGGCATTCATTCCGCCGCGCGCTGTTTCCCCAAGCGAAGCCGCCCCGGTCAGTAAACACAGCCCGGATGTCTTCGAAGCCGCCGATGCGCAGAACGCAACGTCACCGCGTTCGGTGCTCAGCAGCTTGTTTGGTAAGAACAAAGGCGCCAAGGACCATCATCAGGGTCAGCCGCAACAAAATGCAGTCCCTAAGGCTGCGCAGCCGCAGGCACCTGCACCGCGTCAGACCGAGATGCCCCTTGACGAAAACGGATCACAGATCACCACCAACGAGCCCTCTTCCCGGGGCAAAACGTCTGGTGCATCTGACGACCTGCTCGAGATCCCGGCCTTTCTACGTCGTCAGGCTAACTAACGACGTTTCTCCGCGCGAAAAAGGGAAGGCACTTTGCCTTCCCTTTTTTTATAGCAACGCATTCAGAACATGACGCAAAGCAACGCGTCCTGTGACGAAAAATTGCCGGAATATGTTCATTGCACGTGTTACGACATACTGCGTTGATCAGCCAATATAGATACAAATACGTTTATTTTCAGTGACTTATTTTAGTTACAAAGCGTAACAAAGAGTGATTTGTTAGATTGTTATTCAGTGGGTAGTGTCTGAAGCTAACGAAGCAATATTTACGACATGCCATACTGCTTCACGCGACCTGAGATAGAAAACTGACGGACCTGATTTGGGGGCTACCTTGAACAATATTTCTGACCTAAGCGCCGCACTGACGCAGTCAAGCGGATCGGATAACGATATCGTTTGTCAGCGCACGCTTAAAGCGTCCATCGGCTGTGCCGGTGTCGGGCTGCATTCCGGTCAGAAAATCCGTATCACGCTTCATCCAGCTGAAATTGATCATGGCATCGTCTTCCGCCGCACAGATCTGGCAGATCAGCCACTTTATCCTGCACGTTACGATGGCGTTATTGATACCCGCCTTTGCACCTGCCTTGGCGATGCATCCAAGGGCATTAAAATCGGCACCATCGAACATTTGATGGCGGCCTTGGCTGGTGCGCGCATTGATAATGTCTTGATTGATATTGATGCCGACGAAGTTCCGGTCATGGATGGCAGCTCCGCACCGTTTAACTTCCTGATCGACTGTGTTGGGATCGACGAACAGGATGCGCCGCGTCAGGTCATTGAAGTTTTGAAACCGGTTGAAGTCGAATTTAAAGGGTGCACCGCACGCGTCGAGCCGGGTCATGGATTTGAAATTGATTTCGAAATCGATTTTGAAAGCAAGGCCATCGCCAATCAACGCATGTCAGTGAAATTTGACGACGGCATTTTCGTTTCCAACATTTCACGCGCACGCACATTTGGTTTCCTTCACGAAGTCGAAGCCATGCGCTCTGCCGGTCTTGCTCGCGGTGGTTCACTTGATAATGCCGTTGTCCTGTCGGGCGACGAAGTGATGAATGAAGAAGGCCTGCGCTACGAAGATGAATTTGTTCGCCACAAAATCCTTGATGCATTGGGCGATCTTTATACCGCTGGCTTGCAGCTTCAAGGCAAGGTAACCGCGTATAAATCGGGTCATCATGTGAACAATCTGCTGCTCAAAGCGCTGCTTGCTGATGAAAGCGCATATCGGGTTGTCCCCATGCGCAAAACGGCCCTTCGTGCGATGAATGCGGAACGGGTTCTGGCAACGGCCTAAGCCATGTGATGCGCGGCAACTCACGTACCAAGATGGACATATTCCAATTGATTAAGGCGACCATCGCGGTCGCCTTTTTTCATGCTTTGGGACAATTTTTACAATGTATCCTTGCTCGACAAAACCGGATGTCCGATAAAAGTACCGATTGGACACACAACTACTTGCCCAATCCCGCCATGCCCATGATATAGTCCGGCGGATTTTTTAAAACGTGCCTCACGAAGTTCAAGGATAGGTCACAGTGCTGAGTACCGTTCGCGCCAAAAACATCATTGCAATTTGTGGTATGGCCATTGTGCTTGCTGCCTGCTCAAGCAACGAGGCGCCAGAATATGTCGAACGCCCTGTGTCCGAGCTATATAACAGCGCGCAAGATTTGCTCGACGAAAAAGAATACCAAAAAGCCGCCGAGGCCTTTGATGAAGTCGAACGTCAGCACCCTTATTCTGTCTGGGCGACCAAGGCGACCTTGATGTCGGCTTATGCCTATTACCAAGACAATAAATACGACGATGCGATCAGTGCGATTGACCGGTTTATCTCTCTCCATCCGGCCAACCCGGATGTGCCATATGCCTACTATTTAAAAGCATTGTCCTATTACGAGCAGATTTCCGACGTTGGCCGCGATCAGCAGATGACCCAAGATGCAATGCAAGCACTTGATGACATCATTCGTCGTTTCCCCGACAGCAAATATGCCCGTGACGCCAAGCTTAAAAAAGACCTGACGGTTGACCACCTTGCCGGCAAGGAAATGAGCGTTGGCCGCTATTATCAGGATCGCGACGAATTCCTTGCGGCGATCAACCGTTTCAAATCGGTCATTGATAACTATCAAACCACAACGCATGTTCCAGAAGCCTTGGCACGCCTGACCGAATGCTACCTTGCGCTTGGTTTGGAAGGTGAAGCGAAACGTACGGCTTCTGTTCTTGGTTACAACTTCCCAGGCAGTGAATATTACACGGAATCATATGCCCTTCTGGTCGATGATGATTCGATCAAGGTGCCTGAAAGTGACAAAAGCTGGTGGGATTCTGTAACCCAGTCGATCAAGGGAATCTTCTAAGATAGTGTTTCCTTGAACACCGGGTTTAAGACTCCGGCGGCATTTGCTTGACATCCGCAGCTAAAGCAACCTAGAACACAACAAGAACAAATTGATCTTGCGTACTGTTTTAAAACATTTTTCGCAGAAGACTGCGGATTGGGTGTTTTTGCCCGGATACAGGCATGCGCAACGCTTGCAAGCCGCACCACTATTGGGCACTGTGCAAGTCGCAGCAACGTTTGCCTGAGACGCTTGGCGATACCTGTCTGCTGCCCCGTTAACAACATCAGTACCCAGCGATGCTTCGACGCCTCAGCATTCGGAACGTAGTTCTTATCGACAAACTGGATCTTGATTTTCACGATGGGCTTAGTGTCCTGACCGGGGAAACAGGTGCCGGTAAATCGATCCTGCTTGACTCGCTTGGCCTCGCCCTTGGGGCGCGTGCTGATAGTGGCCTTGTGCGTCACGGGTTTGATAAATGCAGCGTGACGGCAATCTTTGTTTTGCCGCAAGGTCACCCTGTTTACGGACTTCTATCGCAACAAGATATCGACCTTGAGGGCGAAGAACTGGTCGTTCGCCGTGTCGTCACCGCCGATGGTCGATCACGTGCCTACATCAATGATCAACCGGTATCAGTCGGACTGCTGCGCGAGGTTGGCGATTACTGCGTCGAAATTCAGGGGCAGTTCGATCAGCATGGCTTATTGGATCCGACGACACATCGGGCTACGCTTGATGCCCATGGCAACCTTGGCAACAAGGCCCTTACGGTGCGCGATCATTGGCGCGCCTGGCGCGACACGCAAAAAGAACTAAACGCTGCACGTGCGCGCATCGATAAAGCGCGCGAAGAAGAAGAATGGCTGCGCCACGCAGTTGACGAGCTTGAAAAGCTTGGCCCAGAAGAAGGCGAAGAAGAACGCCTTGCCGAAGAACGCCAATTCTTGATGCATGGCGAAAAGCTGGTGGCCGCCCTTAATGATGCCGGCGGTGAGCTTTCGCGTGGCAAAGGGGCTGAAAGCGCCCTTCGCAGTGCGCAACGTTGCCTGGAACGTGAACTTGAAAAGGCAGACGGGCGGTTTGAACCGATTATCGAAGCCCTTGACCGCGCCGCGATTGAGCTTGAAGAAGCCAACCGTTCAATTTCTGCAACCCTTGCCGACCTTAACGTCGATACCGGTCATCAGGAAAATGTCGAAGAACGCCTGTTTGCCCTGCGTGCGGCAGCACGTAAATATAACGTCCCTGTTGATGGCTTAAACGCGCTGATGCGCGATTTCCGTTCCCAAATTGATCAGCTTGAATTTGGTGAAAAGGAACTCGCCCGCTTAACGGCTGCCGTTGCCCAATACCGCACGGCCTTTGTGGATGCTGCCGAAGAATTGCACGCCGCCCGCAAAGAAGCCGCAGCAAAGCTTGATTCCGCAATCAATACCGAGTTGCCACCCCTTCGCATGGAAAAGGCCAGCTTTGTCACAGACATTGCCAAAGTCGACGAAGCAGAATGGGGCAGTGACGGGATTGACCGCGTGCAATTTACCGTTGCCACCAACCCGGGCAGCCCACCGGGCGCACTCAATAAAATCGCATCTGGTGGTGAACTTTCGCGGTTCTTGCTGGCTTTAAAAGTTGTCTTGGCACGTGTATCCGCCGTTCCCAGCCTTGTCTTTGACGAAGTTGATAGTGGTGTTGGCGGGGCAACCGCCGCGGCAATTGGCGAACGTTTGCATTTATTGGCCAAAGAACGTCAGATCCTTGTCATCACCCACAGCCCGCAAGTCGCCGCCCGCGGGCGCACACATTTTTATATCGCCAAGCGCGAAACCGAAGGCACCATGGTCACCCGTGTTGATGCCCTTATCGAAGAAGCGCGCCGAGAAGAAATTGCGCGTATGTTGGCCGGACATTCTGTAACCTCCGAAGCCCGCGCCGCCGCAGACAGCCTGTTAGAACAACCTCGTTAGACCTCAAGAATGCGCCCCCAAAAGGGACGTTGGGCCTAACTCGCATACGGAACAAAAAGAATATGAGCGCCGAACACGCGTCAGATACGTCAAATCTTCCTGAACTGCCCGAAACCAGCAGCGAGGCACGCAAACAGCATGCGGAAATTTCCGACCGCATCCGCAGTTTCAACGAGGCCTATTACATCAATGACGAGCCGCTGGTTCCCGACGCAGAATATGACGCGCTGTTCAATCGCCTGATCGAACTTGAATCACGCTATCCAACGCTCAAGAAAAACAGTCCAACGCAAGAAGTCGGCGCGGCCCCGGCCGATGGCTTTGCAAAGGTCAAACACGCCCGCCCGATGCTCTCGCTTGGCAATGCGTTTTCCAAAGAAGACATTGTCGATTTTCTGGCCCGTATCCGTCGGTTCCTCAACCTTACCGCCCATAGCCCAGTTGAGGTTGTCGGTGAACCCAAGATCGATGGGCTTTCTTTGTCCTTGCGCTATGAAGACCGAAAGCTTGTCACGGCGGCAACCCGCGGCGACGGATCAGAAGGCGAAGACGTCACCGCCAATGTCGCCCATATCGGGGACATTCCCAAAACCCTTCCCGATGACGCCCCCGATGTGGTCGAAATCCGTGGTGAAGTCTATATGGCGCGTTCCGCGTTTCAGAAACTCAATGAAACGCAGGCCGAAACCGGCGGCAAGACATTTGCCAATCCGCGCAATGCGGCAGCCGGTTCACTGCGCCAACTTGACCCAAGCATCAGTGCCAAACGCCCGTTGCGGTTCTTTGCTTATAGCTTTGGCGAACTTTCCGAAAGCCTCGCCCAGACCCAGTGGGATTTCCTTCAGAAAGTTGATGGCTGGGGCTTTGTGATTAATCCACTCACCCGGCTTGTGAACGATGCCGACGCCATCATGGCGTTTTATGATGAGCTGGGCAAACTGCGCCCGGATCTCGATTACGACATTGATGGTATTGTCTATAAGGTCAATGACTTCGAACTCCAACTGCGCCTTGGCTTTGTCAGCCGATCGCCACGCTGGGCAATTGCCCACAAATTCCCGGCCGAGCAGGCCCGAACACGGGTCAATGCCATCGAAATCCAAGTGGGCCGCACCGGTGCACTTACCCCAGTTGCGCGTCTTGAACCGGTGACGGTGGGCGGTGTTGTCGTATCAAACGCCACACTGCATAACCGTGATGAAATCGAACGGCTGGGTGTCCGTGTCGGCGACATGGTGATTATCCAACGTGCAGGTGACGTGATTCCGCAAGTTGTCGAAGTCATTTTGGATGAACGCCCCGATGACACAACGAAATATGCCTTCCCCAATCACTGCCCGAAATGTCACAGCCACGCGATGCGTGAAGAAGGCGAAGCTGTCACCCGCTGTACCGGGGGGCTGATCTGCCCGGCACAGGCGGTAGAACGCCTTAAACACTTTGTATCTCGCAACGCATTCGACATTGACGGCATGGGCGCCAAAAATATCGAGACCTTTTTTGAAAAGGGATGGGTGCAATCACCCGCCGATATCTTCCGCCTCGAAACGCTTCATGGCGACGACATCCGCAAACTTGAAGGTTGGGGCGAGAAATCCGCAACCAAGCTTTTCAACGGCATTAACGAACGCCGTTCCATCGGCCTTGACCGGTTTATTTACGCCTTGGGCATTCGCCAGATCGGTCAGGCCACCGCAAAACTGCTTGCGCGTCATTACACATCAATCAGCCAATGGCGCACGGCAATTGTTGATGCCAATCAGGCCGACAGTGATGCCCTACGCGAACTGATCAATATTGATCAAATCGGGCCCGGTGTTGCCAAAGACCTGATCGAGTTCATGGCGGAAGACCATAACAAAACCGTTCTTGATGATCTTGAAAGCGTTCTTGATATTCAAGACGTCGAAGCCCCGCAGATTACCGACAGTCCAGTCAATGGGAAGACGGTCGTCTTTACCGGAAAGCTGGAACTGTTTTCGCGTAACGAGGCCAAGGTCAAAGCCGAAAGCCTTGGCGCGAAGGTTGCCGGATCTATCTCAGCCAAAACCGATTATTTGGTTGCAGGTCCGGGTGCGGGATCCAAATTAAAGAAAGCAGAAGAGTTGAGTGTTACTGTGCTTGATGAGCAGGCATGGCTTGATCTGATTGCCAACACCTAAACCCTTGTCATAGCGCGAAGGAAAGAGAACCGATGGAAGATCTGGGAAGTTTTTTTCGCCGTTATGCAGACGCCCATCTTAAGCTTGAGAAATCAGCCCTTGATGAGTTTTATCATTATCCAAGCTTGATTAATGATCTTGCGGGCGTACATGCGATTGGTTCGGTCGACGAACTACATACCTATCATCAGTCGTTCTTTGATGAGCTGAAGAATGCGGATCTATCCGTTGCGAAATCTATTTTGATTGAGCAGCATTCTAGCCTTCCGGGCGGGGCACGCGCGATTGTGTCTTTCCGGTTTGGAAATTCAGAAAACAATCTGATTTTTGACTGCGATTACGCGTTTGCACTTCTTAAACTGGACGATAAATGGAAAATCGTTTTCGCCCAGCTCGATGAAATACGCTATAGCGATCTGTATTGACGTATAGCCTTGCTTGCAAAAAAAGGCTTAACGCCGGGCAACAAGCTGTAATCGGGTCAAATCATCGCCTGTACCGGAACCAAGCACATGTGCGACTTGGCTCGGTTTATTGATGAATTCGGCCAGGCCATAGCCTTGGAAATACATCACCCCGGCCTTCACACCCGCTTCAATCTGTTCGGGCGTTTCACACCGACATAGCACGACCTGACGAATGACGTCTGGCGATAAATTTGCCAAGTTTTTCGTAATCATATCGGGTTCGGCAGTCGCGACATAAATCTTAATGAAACTGGCGACTTCCAGCTCTTTTTCTGACAAGCTGCCGACACCATCTATCGGCACCGCGTCAAGGGCAAGACCAATCCCCAAACGCTGAAAACGACTAAGAATAGACGCAGCAACAGCCGCGTTGCTCCGCCACACTGGTAGGGCAAATTCGACAATCAGTTGGCGGATCTGAACCATGGGGAGCGTTTTAATCATCCGATCAAAATTCACGCTCACTGCGGCAACGGGGTTGAGGTTCAAGAACTGTCGACCACGCGGCTTGCTGCGTTCCTTTGTGATATGCGACAGAACCCGGCTATCAAGCAACTCGGTAAAACGCGAAAACATCCAGGCGTCGCGCATAATCGACTTGCCTGTGATTTCTTCCATCGCGGCCATGGAAACCCACATTTCTTCGCCGTAAAGACTTGGCTTCGTCCCGTAAGCCAGTCTCCATATCGACTGGAAACGGACATGCATCGACATATCTGCCTGTCCGACGATGCGTTCAAGCTCAATCAACTCGCCCAGTTGCGCCGTCGTACATGGGCAATCAGCCTGAAAATCAAGGAACTCTTGCACAAGCTCGGGCGAAGACATCCGCAAATAATCAATACACCGCATCGCAAATTCTGGCGTTTGCTCATCAAGGTCAAAAACGCGGACATCCATCGTGCCGTAACGTCGCGACATAAGAAACGCGTTTAAATCCTCAACGCATTCTTGCATGGCCAAGCATTGTTCACCGGGCACCAAGAGCGATATTGCGTTTCTTGATAACAGCTTCGCCCGAAGTCCCGAAACAAAGCGTTGCTCGACATATCGAACAATTGCGCAAAATACCGTCAAATTACGCGCAGCAGGGATGCCGGAAAAATCAATCACATAGGCGAAGTGTCCCGGCTTATGCAGGCCAGACTGACCGATAGCGTCCAGAACTTCCCTGGGAATTGATCTTCGCACAACACACCCCAATTAAGACATCGAGCCAAAAAAGATACCGATGTATGCGCCGCTTTCATTAGAAACTGTCACTGCGCAGCGGCAGACGCCGTCATTGAATTTTCGTTATTTAGTTTTATATCAATTAAGTACGCCAAAAATCTTGAGCCCGGTCAACTCTTTAAGCTTAAAATACCCACTCTTAGGGATAGAAACTACTCTTAATAGACATCAAATAACGGCAGAAAACCTGCACCCAGTCGGCCGACACCACCTTAAAGAGCATAAACAAAGAGACTCTGGGCATTAAAAATTTAAGAAACACTCACTGAAAGTGCATTGATGGGATGTTCTCGCGACCAAAAACTTTGGGCTACTTTGCTTATAACGGGTTGCTTAATGGCCGTGTCATCGGCACATGCGGATCCTGACTATGAAAGGCTTTCGGGACCGGCCCGTGCGATCGACCCAGACACCTTGGAATTTGGGTTTCGTCGTATTGACCTTTGGGGTGCAGACGCATTTGAGCGGTTTCAAAAATGCCTTTTAAACGGTCAAAGCACAGCCTGTGGTGCCGAAGCATGGCAAATCACAACCAATCTTTTGGTCGCGACACCGATCACATGCGTTGTCCGGGGTAAAAACCGATATCACCGCAATATGGCTGTGTGCCGTAATGCTAATGGTGTCGATATTGGACAAAGCTTGATCATGCGTGGCATGGCAGTCGCCCGTACGGACGAAATGCCTGAATACGGCGCAATAGAAAACCGCACCCGCCAATCACGCAGCGGTGCTTGGGCAGGTCAATTTGTCGACCCTAGGGAATGGCGCTACGGGGAACGCCTTCCTGAACATGAAACCCACGTCTACCGCTGGCAGCGCGACGATTAGTCGTCGTTTGTTCGCGACCTTCGCCGCGTCTTGAGGCCACCTACCCCGATTGATGAGAATGAATTAGCGGGTCAAACCTTATGATTTTCGGGTCGAAAAGAAGGGGCGCGCCAGTAATCTGCCAACACCTGCCAATGTCACGCCATTTTTAAGTGATGCGATCCCAATAGTGACAACCGCAAAGCCAGCGATCTGTGGCAATGTCAGCACTTCCCCGAGCAGAAGCCACGCAGCAAAGAATGTCATGGCGGGCCCAGACAGCGAAATCAAAGCCGCCTGCGTTGCGCCAATGCGACGAATACCTTCATAAAGCAGGAAGAACGGAATGACCGTACAAAAGATGGATATTGCGGCGGTCCACAAAACACCATCAACATTCAAATTAAGCGGATTTTGCACAACCAGTTCGTACAGAATCATCGATAGACCGGCCATTGTGTTGACCAAGGCGGCAAAATGCATCGAACCGATCACCTGGATCATGCGCTGGCCAAAATAAAGGTAAGCAGCATAGGTCAGCGCCGATGCAAAGGCCCAAAACGCCCCCAACCACAACGTACCAGATACCGCCCCCAAACCGTCCGGCGCCAATACCAGCACCAGGCCGAGATAGGTCACGATAAAACAAAATATCTGACGCAAGGGTGGCAACCGCCATTTATGCAGGCATTCAAGAATCAGAACAATGGCAGGAAAGGTGAACAGAACAATCCGCGATACGGTCACTTCGATGATCGATACTGCCGTAAAATCAAACAGAGCAGCGGCAAAGAACAAACCGCCATATAAGCCCCCCCACGCCAGATCAACTGGCTTCATCGCGCGTTCGCCTGGGCGGTTCTTGCCGAAAAAATATACCCCAATCCAGAAAAAGGGCATCGCGATCATAAATCGCAACAGCAAAAGCCCATCCACCGTCATCCCGGTCGCATAAACAAACTTTGCCAGAAGTCCCTTCATGGCAAAGGCAGCTGTTGAAAGCAGCACAAGTGTCAGCGCGGAACCGACGGGTTTCGCAGCAGCTTGCGACGGGGCGGGTGATGTCATGGTGGTCTCCGATCCTGAATTGGTCGCCACTATCTAAGACATAATCCCATTATTCAATTCGAATTAATTGCTATCAGATATCAGTTTTGGCTATACCTGTACCCAACACATAGCGGTTTTGCGGAAAGCTCGCGCACATAAGGACCCATTTCCATGGATATCAAACAACTTCGAAGTTTCGTCCATATTGCCGAACTGGGCAGCCTTTCACGCGCGGCCGAGCGACTGAACCTTTCCCAACCCGCGCTGAGCCGCCAGCTTAATTTGCTGGAAGAAGCGCTTGATACAAAACTGCTGGAACGGACGGGACGCGGGGTCAAACTGACCGAAGCCGGCCAGATGCTGGTTGAACGCGCACGGGTTATTCTGGGCGATCTTGCCAGATTAGAGGCAGATCTATCTGCCCAGCGCAGCCAAGTTACCGGGCATGTGCATGTTGGTGTTCCGCCAAGTGCCGGGATCGTGATAACCGGCGCCCTGGTCGAAGCCCTGCGCGAGAGGTTCCCCGATTTAAACATCTCAATCGCCGAAGACCTTACCGGCGATGTGCAAGAAGGTTTGTTGTCGGGGCGTCTTGATATCGGCATTTTGCACGACGGGATGATATCGCGCAGCCTGCATGCGGAGCCACTGTGGCGTGAAGACCTTTATCTGATTTCCCATCCATCCAAAGTCGGCGAGCAGGAAACGGAAATCGCGTTCGAGGATGTCTTGTCCTTGCCACTCATCATGCCAACCAACAAACACGGTTTGCGCGCAAAGATGCAAGAAACCGCCTTTCGCGCGGGCCGTCCGTTATCCCCAGTGGTTGAGGCAGATGCACTTCGGGTTCTTGTCGATCTGGTGCATCGTGATTTGGGCCATACCGTGTTACCGCGAAGCTCGCTTGTGATGGAGCTTTCCACCGGGCGCCTACGCGCACGACGCATTATAAATCCGGAACTGTCGCGCAAAGTCATGCTTTCATGGCTGCATGACCGTCCACTTAGCACCGGCGGCAAGGCCGTTGTCGATACACTTCGCGAACTTGCCGGAACCATGCCGATTGCCGCAACGGATTAAGCCAGAAAGCATATATATAAAACCCCGGCAGATTAATTCTGCCGGGGTTTGTCGTTTAATATAGCCAAAGCATGAAAGCTAATTAGACAGGGGCCTCTGAGTCAGATGACTTCTGCCACAGGTTCAAGCCACCCTCGGCAGCGTATTTATCGATCTCAGCTAGATCTTCAGCGCTAAATTCAAGGTTATCAAGCGCATCAAGACTGTTATCAAGCTGCTCCACATGGCGCGCACCGATTAGGGCCGAGGTAATTTCCGGGCGCCGCAGGACCCAGGCAATCGCCATCTGTGCCAATGACTGGCCACGGCGGGTTGCGATCTCGTTTAATGCCCGTACACGGTTTAAGTTTTCTTCGGTCAGCATTCTGGTCTGGAATGATCCTTCAAGGGCCGCACGGGAATCTTCGGGCACGCCGTTAAGATACTTGTTGGTCAACAGCCCCTGCGCCAAGGGTGAAAACGCAATACACCCCATGCCAAGGTCCGATAACGTATCAAGCAACCCTTCATTTTCGACCCAGCGGTTCAGCATCGAATAGGATGGCTGGTGAATAACGCAAGGTGTGCCAAGATCGGCAAGGATCGCATGTGCTTCGCGGGTCATCTGCGGCGAATAGGACGAAATCCCAACATAAAGCGCCTTGCCAGATCGCACGATCTGATCAAGTGCGCCCATGGTTTCGGCTAATGGCGTATTGGGATCAACACGATGTGAATAGAAGATATCAACATAATCAAGCCCCATCCGCTTAAGGCTTTGATCCAGGCTTGAAATCAAATATTTGCGTGATCCCCACTCGCCAAACGGCCCCGGCCACATGCGATAGCCCGCCTTGGTCGAGATAATCAATTCATCTCGATGTTTACCAAGATCTTGGGCAAGCGCTTTGCCAAAGTTTTCTTCGGCAGATCCGGGCGGCGGGCCATAGTTGTTGGCCAAATCAAAATGAAATACACCGCGATCAAAAGCACGGCGGATCATGGCGCGTTGCGTTTCATAAACATCTACGCCGCCAAAATTTTGCCAAAGGCCCAAGGTGATTTTCGGCAGCATCAAACCGCTATTGCCGCAGCGATTATAGGTCTCGGCGTCGTAGCGGTTGGGGTTTACCATCCACTGGTTTTCGACTTCAGCCATGTCTTCCTCCTGTTATCAGAAGCGGTTTTCCGCCTTCATTTGAATCGATACAATATTCTATTTTTAGGCTATTTAGCGCGCCCTGTCATTCACCCGCATATGAAAAAGCCGCCCCACAGATCGGAGCGGCCTTTGTTTTTCACAATGTGGGAAGATGCAAAGCTATCATACACGTTTTTTCTTAATTGGTGCCGTTGCCTTTTGCAGCCATTCAAGATGATCTTCGTCCAACTCGTCGGCATAAATGGCATAAACCTGCGCGTGGTAATCATTTAGCCACTGCAGTTCATCCGCACTCATCAACTCCGGATCAATCAATTTACGCTCAATCGGCGAGAAGGTCAGGGTTTCAAACCCCAGCATTTTACGATCCGCCCCAACCGGTCCATCAATCTCGATGACGGCAATCAGATTCTCAATGCGAATACCGTATTCGCCTTCTTTGTAAAAGCCCGGCTCGTTCGACAGCACCATTCCCGGCTTAAGCGCGATTGTATTGGCTGCCTTTGAAATACGTTGCGGGCCTTCGTGAACGCCAAGGTAACTGCCAACGCCGTGGCCCGTCCCGTGATCAAAATCAAGACCAACTTCCCAAAGCGGCATTCGCGCAAGCGTATCAAGCTGGTTACCCGTCGTACCGACCGGGAAGATCGCACGTGCAAGGGCAATGTGCCCCTTAAGAACCCGCGTGAAACGATCACGGTGTTCCTGACTTGGCTGCCCAATCACCGTGGTACGGGTAATGTCGGTTGTGCCATCGACATATTGACCGCCGGAATCAATCAGGAAAATCTCACCCGGTGTCAGGTTCCGATTGCTTTCGGGTGTGTTGCGATAATGGCAAAGCGCGCCATTGGGGCCACTTCCCGGAATGGTTTCAAAGCTTGAATCGCGAAACAGCGGATCTTCAGCACGTAGTGACAAAAGTTTATCCGCAGCAACCCGTTCATCAATACTGCCATCGGATGCCGTTTCATCAAGCCACTTGAAATAACGAATGATCTTTTCGCCGTCACGCTTATGCGCCTTACGAGATCCTTCAAGCTCAACATCATTTTTGCAAGCCTTGGGAATGGCAACCGGGTCACGCCCCACCCGCACGGTCGCCCCTGCTTCGCTTAGCTTCATGCGCAACCAATCGGCCGCGGTTGCTTCATCCAACCGGACAGACTGGTTCCCCATCCCGGCAAGGGCATCAGACAATTCACCAGGGGCACGCAAGGTTGCCTCATTTTCCAGCCACGTAATCGTCTCAGCAGCCAGTTTACGTTGATCCATAAACAGTTCGACCGAGGCATCGCTGTGAATGATGGCATAGCCAAGCGCAAGCGGGGTTTGCGGTACGTCGGCACCGCGAATATTCAAAAGCCACGCAATGCTGTCCGGGGCCGATAAGATTGCGCTATCGCACGAAATACGCGACAGGGCATCGGCAATTTGTGCCCGTTTATCCGCAGCTGATTTACCGGCATATTCCAACGGATGTGGGCGGACGGGGCCAAGGGGCATGGCCGGTTGGGAATACCAAATCGCATCAATCGGGTTGGTTTCAAGCGCGACCAGCTCGGCCCCAACACCTTCGCAAGCGGCGCGTAAATGCTTTGCCTGCTGCACCGTATGCACCCACGGGTCATAAGCCATTTTCTGGCCGGCTCTCAGATTATCATGCAACCAGCCAACAACCGGTTCTTCGACCAAATGGCGATATTCAAACAAATCAGCATTAACCTGCTGACGCACCTGAATGGTGTAGCGGCCATCCACAAAGACGGCGGCCTTATCAGCAAGTACCACCGCCGCACCAGCCGATCCTGTAAAGCCGGTCAACCATGCCAGCCGTTCGGCACGAGCGGGGACGTTTTCGCCCTGATGCTCATCGGCACGCGGCACAAGAAAACCGTCAATCCCCTTGGCAGACAGATATTCACGCAGCGATGCAACCCGCTCTTTCGGGTCAAATCCATCCTTTGCCACCTTAAACAAGCCTTTGCGTTCGTCTCGAAGCGTCAGCAAAGCAGATTTAAGCGTGTCACTTGGCGATTGTGCGATCAGGTCAATCCAATCGGTGCGCGTTGCACCATCCGCCGCCGCAAGCACCCCATCAACGAGGTCGATGATCGCGCTAACATCCTTGCCAACATTTTCCTGTTCGAGCAGGGCTGCAAGTTTTTGGTCGCCGGAAATGGTCATGAATATCCTCTTTTCGCTACATGGGGCAGACACCTATGTAAGGGGTGTTGCCAACGCGGTGCAAGCTTCAAACAAACTTTGAATATTTTACATTATTCGTATTGGTAATCACTTCACATGCGTCAGAGGTATGAATGCCCTGCAAGCTTCGCAATGCAAATTAGATAAAGATTAACTTATTACATCTCTGTGACAAAAAGATGCCCTGTCGGGACGTCAATTTGCAGGAGACCACGAACGGTGATCCGTTTTCCTATTACTGCCCTAAGTGTCGTACAATCTCGTCGTCGTCAGACGGCCTATGACGGTCTTGAGCGCCTGACCCTTGGTCAAAGAGCAGCACTTGGCCTTGATATTGGCCCTGCCCATCTGGCTGATGATGAAGGATACCGGTCGCCAATCGGTAAAAACGACACCTTGGACAAGGATTAAAGGATCTTCCCGCCCGGACTGGTCGGATGCCCAAGGACGCCACGCAGGATCAAGGTTCATGATCCTAGCGGTAATTTTTGTTTCTTCCCTCTGAAACGGCCCTGCCTCTCCACGGCGGGGCCGTTTCTTTTTGACCAAGCCCATTCATCAGCGCCATAGTGTTCAAAACAAAGACTATTTTTGTGTGGGGGAACCATGACCAAAACAATCCTAATCACTGGTGGATCGCGCGGCATTGGCCGTGCAACAGCCGTTCTTTTTGCCCAAAAGGGATGGAACGTCGCCATCAGCTTTGTCGGCAATCAAGAAAGTGCTGATCAAACCTGTGCCAAGTGCGAAAGAGTCGGTTTTACCGGCAACGCCTTTGCGCGCAAATGTGATGTCCGTGACGAAGACAGCGTTGTGGCGTTTTTTGCCGCTACCCGCGAACGGTTTGGTGCGATTGATGCTGTTGTCAATAATGCCGGAATCGTTGCCCCACAAAGCACATTGGCCGAAATGACCGTTGTTCGCATGAAGGCGGTCTTTGATACCAACGTTCTTGGCGCCTATCTTGTCGCACGCGAAGCCGCACGCACGGTTTCGCCGGGCGGTACGATTGTCAATGTATCGTCAGTAGCTGCCAAACTAGGATCCCCCGGCGAATATGTCGATTACGCCGGATCAAAGGGTGCGGTTGATAGCCTGACAATTGGTTTATCAAAGGAACTTGGCCCGAAGGGCATTCGCGTTAACGCGGTCCGACCAGGCATCATTGACACCGATATTCACGGCAGTGTCGGCCGCCCAGAACGGGTTACAGAAATCGGCCCCGCCTGCCCGCTGGGGCGCCCGGGTCAAGCAGACGAAGTCGCCCAAAGCATCTATTGGCTGATCTCCGATGATGCATCCTATGTCACAGGAAGCCTTTTGGATGTTTCTGGCGGGCGGTAGTCGCGCTGTTAATGACGTGATGCGTTCTAGACCAAAGACATCACTTTGGTATGAAACGAAAAAGGCCACGCAGTTTGATTGCGTGGCGTTTCGAATTTTGATGGTGACGCGACTTAGCCAACCAAAAGCGTCGTCCAATTTTCGACTTTAAACCGTTTGATCAGCGACAAGCCAACTTCGCGATACGCCGACAGGACAAACTGTTCTTGATGTGACAACAACCCGGACAGGATCACAACACCGTCCTCAGACAAGGTGCTGGTCAGATCACGCGCCATTGACCGCAATGGCCGGGCAAGAATGTTGGCACAGATAATGTCGTAATATCCGGCATCCCGAATGCGGGTATCCTGAAAACCATTTGAATGAATGGCCGTTACCAGATCGGCGATCTTGTTGATTTTGGCATTTTCGCGCGCGACACGCACCGATGCCGGATCAATATCGGCCATCATGACGGGGCTGCGCCAGGTTTTGGCACAGGCCATGCCCAAAATGCCGGACCCACAGCCCATATCAAGGGCGTTTTGGCGTGCGCCTCGTTTGGCGACCCAATCAATGGCGGCCAAGCACCCCTTGGTGGTCTGGTGTTCACCCGATCCAAATGCCAACCCGGCATCCACCTGCAAACCGGTTTTGGCCACAGGAACACCTTCGCCCCAATGCGATCCATGAACATAAAAACGTCCGACTGAAATCGGCTTAAAGCTGCGCAGGTTTTCAGTGACCCAGTCTTTGGGTTCATAGGTGCCAAAAGTCACATTTGGGGCGTCGATCCCAACAGCTGTTGCCATGATCGACACCGCCGTCTCGACAGCCGCCTTATCAAACAACTCGCCAGAAAAACCTTCAATGCGCCATGGCCCATCCGGATCGCCATCGCGTTCGAAATGAGACAGCGCGTCACAATATTCATACAATGCTTCGGCGAACGCCGCAGCATAGGCGCCATCAACTTCGAACTGGAAGTTATAGCAAAGAACGGGTTCGGTCATATCGCTTCTCGCTTATCAGGGCAGCGCGCAATCGCCGCCCGGTTAGATCTAAACGCCAAATATTGCTTCGGGGCTTACCCCGGCAGGATGAAGCTGTCGACCACTTTCTTGGTGCCGACACCTTCGAAATGGATCTCGAGCTTGCTGCCTTCAACCGCGCGTACGGTTCCGGAACCGAATTTGCGGTGACGCACGGTATCGCCAACCTTGTATTTTGATAATTTCGACGAGGTCGAATAACTAACGTCGCCATCGGGCTTTACATCAATGACGTTCTTGCGCACCCGATCCTGCCAGCCGCTTGACGCAAACTTGCGTTCGCCAGCACCAAGGACCTTATTGCGGTTTGAACTGTCGTCGGCCCAGCTTGGCATTTTCATCCAATCATCCGATCCCCATGCACCGGGCGAATGATTGCCACCATGCCCACCAAGGCCGGTATCACTGATCCGTTCGATATGCTCGTCAGGCAATTCATCGACAAAGCGCGATGGCAATGCCGATTGCCATTGATTATAAATCCGCCGGTTTGCCGCATACAGCACCGTTGCACGTTTGCGTGCGCGCGTGATCCCGACATAGGCCAGACGGCGTTCTTCCTCGAGGCCCTTAACGCCACTTTCATCCATGGCGCGCTGATGGGGGAATACGCCCTCTTCCCAACCGGGCAAGAAGACATAATTAAACTCGAGCCCCTTGGCCGCATGCAGGGTCATGATCGTGACTTTTTCTTCATGATCATTCTGCGCGTTTTCCATTACCAGTGACACATGCTCAAGGAAGCTGGTCAGGTTTTCAAACTCGCCAATCGCGGACACCAGTTCCTTAAGGTTTTCCAGACGGCCGGGAGCGTCAATTTCCTTGGATGTCCGCCACATGTCGGTATAGCCGCTTTCATCAAGGACGGTTTCGACCACCTCAACATGGGACTTTTCAGCCAGCATCTTGCCCCAGCGTTCAAAATCACCAAGCAACCCACCAATGCTTTGACGCATTTTGGGTTTAAGTTCTTCGGTATCAATCAAATCGCGGGCCGCTGCGGGCAGCGGGATTTCCTTATCACGCGAATATTGATGCAGGGTTTGAAGGGTAGCCTTGCCAACGCCGCGTTTCGGGACGTTTACAATACGTTCAAATGCCAAACTGTCATTGGGCTGGGCCACCATGCGGATATAGGCCAGCGCATCGCGGATTTCCTGACGCTCGTAAAAACGCGGGCCGCCGACAACCCGGTACGGAATACCAAGTGTAATCAGGCGTTCTTCAAATTCGCGGGTCTGAAAACCTGCACGAACAAGGATCGCCATCTGGGCGGCACCAATGCCATCTCTTTGCAGCGCCTCGATGTCTTCGCCGACCAAACGTGCCTCGGCTTCGCCATCCCACACACCTTTGACAAAGACCTTCTCGCCGGTGTCGATTTCCGTCCAAAGCTGTTTGCCCAAACGGCCATCGTTAAACGTGATCAATTTGGACGCAGCGGCCAAAATATGCGGCGTAGAACGATAATTCTGTTCCAGCTTAACAACTTTGGCGCCGGGGAAATCAGACTCAAACCGCAGGATGTTGCCAACCTCTGCCCCGCGCCAGCTATAGATCGCCTGATCATCATCACCGACACAGCAAATATTGCGGTGGACCATCGCCATTGCGCGCAGCCAAAGATACTGCGCGACGTTGGTATCTTGATACTCATCGACCAAAATATAGCGGAAGGTATTTTGATACTGCTTGAGAACTTCGGGATGCTTTTGAAACAGTGTGAGACAATGCAGTAGCAAGTCACCAAAATCGCAGGCATTTAGAACCTTCAGGCGATCTTGATAAATCTGATACAGGTGCTTGGCCCCACCATTGGCGAACTCGACACTTTCATTGACGCGATCCGGCGTAAGCCCCTTATCCTTCCAGCGCTGAATAATACCCATCAGCTGCTTGGCGGGCCATTTTTTCGGATCGATCTGTTCGGCATCCATAATCTGCTTAAGCAGACGGACCTGATCATCACTATCCAGAATGGTGAAATTCGATTGCAGGCCGATCAAATCAGCATGACGGCGTAACAAACGCGCCGACAGCGAGTGGAACGTGCCAAGCCACCATCCTTCGACAGGACGGCCAAGAGCCTCTGCCACGCGTTCCTGCATTTCCTTTGCCGCACGGTTGGTAAAGGTCACGGCAAGAATTTGCTGAGGATGCAAGCGTTCGGTTTGCGATTTGGTTTCAAGCAAATGCGCAAGCCGCGTCGTCAGAACACGGGTTTTCCCGGTTCCCGCACCGGCCAAAACCAGCAAGGGGCCGTCCAATGTGTCGACAGCGTCGCGTTGCTCGGCATTCAGGTTATTGAGATATGCCGGGGTCGGTGCATCGGCCAGACGCATTTCGGGACTGGCGGCGAATTCATCAATTTCGAAGGGATCATCCATCATGACTGCATATATATCACGCTGCGATTTCAGAACCAGCCCCATAGAGGTCACGCACTGAAATTTTCACGATTTACGCACCATCTCAAACGGATCGAACACCTAATCGCCGTTGACCGGCCCACGCACTAAACCGTGCGTTTTCTGGCACCCTTCGGCCTTTGGGTTTTTGGATCAAAACACATTTCTTCAATGGCTTGGACAACGCGGTTTGCGGTGTTTCCATCCCAATAGGGAACCGCTGGTCTTGCCTGTTTGCGTGGGGTTTCCAACGTCTTTTGCACTTTCGCAACCAATTGATCGATCTGAACCAACGTATTGGTCCCATGTGTGATGGTCACCGGCCTTTCCGTGCTGTTGCGAAGGGTAAAGCAGGGCACATTCAAAAAAGTGGTTTCTTCTTGTACGCCCCCCGAATCCGTTATCACCCCAGCCGCCCCAGCCATGAGCCCCATAAAATCCGCATAGGCCATCGGAGGGAGAACCATCACCCGCCCATCGCAAAGCTTCGCCATCAATCCCATGTCATTCAATCTGTTACGGGTGCGCGGATGAACCGGAAAGCACACCGGCCTGTCTCGGGCGAGCTCAACCAGTACGTCGCATAGTTTTCTCAGGCGATGCGCATCATCGACATTTTCCTGACGGTGCAATGTCACAAGCAAAAAGGACTGAGCGACAAGCTTTAAGCGTTCGGCCGATGCCGCAGCATTCATCAGCGGCCTTGTCATGACCAGACTATCGATCATGACATTCCCAACCAGCCTGATCCGATCGGGTGACGTCCCCTCTGCCCGTAAGTTATCGACAGCATCTTGGGATGGGGCGAGCAACAAGTCAGCCATCCCATCAATCGCGATGCGATTTCTTTCTTCCACCATATCCGGATCAAAACAGCGCAATCCGGCTTCTAAATGAATTAAGGGGATACCGAGGTCGTTGGCCGCAGATGCGGCGGCAAGTGACGACGTCACATCACCAACAACAAGGGTCACATCCGGTCGATCCCGTTCGCAAAGATCACGATACGCCGCCTGAATATCACCATATGTGTTGGTTGCCGGTGTCGATAAGACATGAGCTGGCTGCGGAAGGCCAAGGTCACGCCAGATATCGTCGGTCATATTGATGTCACGGTGCTGCCCGGTATGAACGAACATCGGCCGGATGCGCCGATGCCCGCACAACGCATGCCACAGCGGCGCGATTTTCATGAAATTGGGACGTGCGCCCCCAACCAAATGAAGATGCATTTACGGTCTCCGCGCCGTGTATTGGGGATCGCTTGTAAGCATCATAGGCCCACTGAACTTTGCCAAACACCTATCCAATAGTGCGAATTATCTCGTTTCGCATAACCCATTGGTTAATCGGCAAAATATTCCGCCCAACGTTCTAAAAAAACGATCACAGCGCATATTCAGATCAAAACAATTCTTATGCGGTCTTGTGGGCTTTGGAAAACCGCCAATGGTATTGATATTGCATAAGTTTTCCCGGTTTGCATCACACCCGACAAAAGCTTGCTTTTTGTTCGGGGTGCGATGCTCGGTACACCCGTTAAGAAGGGTATTTTCATGAACAGTCTTCTTGGATTGGGGTTTGGCCTTCCGGTTAAGTCGGCCAATACCGAAATATCTAAGGATGGTGGAAACGAAGGTATCGGACGTTACGGCGCATTTAGCGTAACACCACAAAGCACTACTTCCGCGCAACCGACACTTTATGGAACGAAGTTCAATGATCTTTCGGATTCCATGCAGGCGGTTATGCTTGAAATGCAAGCAGTCGGAAGCGGATCAGCAACATTTGCCGATGCGATGGCCAATGTGGTCGAGCAAGGCAAAGATGCCAAATCCAACGCTAATGGCAGCGGTTTGGAGGTGGCATCCGCGAAAGATGGCTCGGGCAACTCGCTTGGGGCACCTTCGCCCGAAGACGATTTTGAAAAGTCTTTGGAAGAAGCGCTTAAAAAGCCATCAAAAATTGATTCAAAAGAACAACAAGCTGATCGCGAACAAGCCCAAGCAGCACGTCAATATAGCGACAATCAATTCGATGCAGGTCTGGCCGATCCTGACATGCAATCGAGTGTCGCTGGCCTTGACAGCCGTCTCTCAACACAAGTTATGGCTTCTGCACGGCCACGGTCTGTAAATGCGATGACAGGAAGTCTCGCAGCGTGATTGAGCATATCACTGTCTAAACTTGAAGATGAGCAACAGTGTAACTGTTGCTCATCTTTTTATGACTGTGCCACCTAGAACAGTTTGGGTGGCGCGTCGCCGCGTTCTTCGCTTTGCAGTTCCAAAAGCGCATTGTTATAGGCCATCATCGCGTCCTTCTCATGGACGAAGCCAACCATCAACCTAGCTTCATCATTATCAAGAACCGGCAAGTGTTCTTCGCCGGTTTGCTCCATCAAACGAACTGCCTTTTCAATACTATCGGTACGATACAGGACCGGTGGTTTGGACCGTGCAACCTCGCCTGCTGTAACCTCATTCCCCAGATTCGGGTCGAACGCCGCTTGACGCAAATCGGTCAGCGTAATCGTGCCGTGCAGTTTGCCGTTTTCATCGACAACAAACAGTTCTGAATACGGCGCATTGATCAGCTTTTCACGCACATCTGGCAGGCCTTCGGTCAGGGGAACCGTTTCGTATTCCCGCTTCATGATATCGGCCACCTTCATCATGCGCAGAAGGTTGACCTCCTTCCCCCACATCGTCGACAGACCACGACATTTAAGCTGCCACTGGAAGAACGACCCACCATTAAGCTGATCCATAATCACCGATGCCAAAACCGATGCCAGCATCACCGCAATCGTCAATTCATAGTCGCCGGTAAGTTCAAAAATGATCAAGGTTGTCGAAATGGGCGCACCAAGAACCGCGGCGGCCACCGCCCCCATCCCCACAAGGGTATAAGCGCCATGCCCAGATGACAGATCCGGAAACGCATGGGTCGCGATAATCCCATACGCCCCGCCCAACATAGCCCCCAAGAACAAGGCCGGACTGAACATCCCCCCGCCAAAGCCAAGCCCGGTACAGATCGCAACCACAAACGCCTTGGCAAACAAAAGACCGATCAGAAATGCCAAGCTATAGGCTTCGTACAGCGCATCATTCATCGCGCCGTAGCCCACGCCAAACACCTGCGGAAAACCAAGCCCAACAACGCCAACAACCAATCCCGCAATTGCCGGACGCAGCCACAGCGGCGCTTTACCGGTATCGGCGACCTTTTGTACAACCGGGATGGCACGAACGGTTAAAATCGCGGCAACACCGGCCAGAATCCCCAACAAGGCAAAAGCAGGAAATTCCCAAAATGACTGGATTTCGTGGGATGGGATTAAAAACGCCACGTCAGACCCGTAATAAAGCCGCGTAATCACCGTCCCCATCACCGATGACATAACGATTGGCGCAAATGCTGTCCGCGCATAGTGCCCAAGAACAACTTCGTGGGCGAAAAACATCCCGGCCAAGGGCGCATTAAAAGATGCTGCCACCGCAGATGCCACACCACATCCCAAAAGGGTCCGCGCAGCACTGCGGCGTAGATGCAATATCCGCGCAAGCCACGCGCCAAACGACGCCCCCATATGGACAACCGGTCCTTCACGGCCAAGTGACGCGCCACTGCCCAACGACACCGCACTGGCAATTGCACTTTTCAGCCCACAGCGTGTCGACATACGGGCATCGTTAAAAGACACCGCATCAATCACATCAACAACACCGTGCGGGCGCTTTTCCGGAAGGAATTTGTAAATAAATACACCAACCAAAAGACCCCCGACCGTCGGTCCAAGGATCAGATGCCAGTTCGATAATCCCCTCATATGTTCATGAAGGGATTCTTCACCCCAACCATAAAACAAAGATTGAACAATCAAAATACCGTCGCGGAATACGATGGTGCCACCACCGGCCATGGCACCAACCATCAATGCCAATATCGATAATATAAATTGCTCGCCTTTGACCATGCGGCGCATGCGGCTCAGAAGGATGTTCGACTTGATAAGATTTTCGGCCATTTCCGCAACACCGGCGTGCAAATATTTGAACAATATCGATCATAGGGTCAGTGATTGCTGCAAATAAAGGGTAAAGACCATAAACACCATGGGTATTTTCAACTTACCCAATAAAGACCGCGATTTTGTTTTTCCCAAAAACGATCATTGCCATTCATACGTGAAATACCGCATGCTTTGACTTTGAAACGCGGATATAACACCGCGATCCTAAACCGTTTTTTTTACGGAATTTCGAATTATGAATAAGACTGGACAAACGGGTGCTCCTGCGGTGCGTCCGCTCCCCGGGTTTGCTGAATTTGTGTGCTTGATGGCGATCACCATCGGGCTGGTCGCACTTTCAATTGATAACCTTTTGCCTGCGTTTGGGCCGATTGCTGCTGATTACGGCATCGAAGACGGCAATCGCATGCAAATGATGATTTATGTTTTTATGTCAGCCTTTGGGCTGATGCAGATTGTCTATGGCCCGCTTGCCGACAGTTTTGGCCGCAAAAGCGTTCTAATGGGCGGTTTGGCGGTTTATGCTGTTGGCACGATCATGGCAATCTTTGCCGACAGTTATGAACATCTTTTGATCGCCCGGTTCGTTCAGGGTCTTGGCGCCGCTGCACCGCGTGTTTTGACCATCGCGATCACGCGTGATTGCTTTGAAGGCCGCGAAATGGCGCGCGTCATGTCCTTTGTCATGATGATCTTTATCGTGGTTCCGGTCTTTGCCCCGGCATCCGGCAGCCTGATCTTGATGCTGGCCAACTGGCACATGATTTTTGTCAGCACGCTGGTTTTGGCAATCATTATTGCCATGTGGTACACGCTGCGCATGCCCGAAACGCTTAAACCCGAATACCGGCATAAGCTTTCACTTCGACGGATTGCCCGCGACATCAAGACAACCGTGACAACGCGCCAAACCGTTGGTTATTCCACCGCGATGGGGCTTAGCTTTGCGTTTCTGATGGCTTATATCGGATCCGCTCAGCAAATCTTTGAAGGCGAGGTTTATGGACTCGGCGTGTGGTTCCCACTTGTCTTTGGCATGATTGCGGCCTGCATGAGTGTATCGTCCTTCACCAATGCGCGCCTTGTCCGCAAACTCGGTATGCACAAAATGTCACAAGGCGGCCTTGTCGTGATGCTGATCAGCAGCGCAATCAATCTTTGCATCGCGATTGCCTATGACGGCGTCCCACCATTGCCCGTCTTTGCTGTCGGACTGACCATCACGCTGTTTTGTTTTTCGATGACCATGCCGAACTTCAATTCACTGGCCATGGAACCGCTTGGCGCGATTGCCGGCACCGCATCATCAATGATCGGCGTTTCAAGCACCCTGATTGGCGTATTGGCTGGCGGCATTATCGGCCAGCAATTTAACGGCACTGTCACCCCGCTCATCACAGGTTATTTGGTGCTCTCGGTCCTAACACTTACGGTCGTTGCGATCACAGAACGCGGCAAGATGTTCAAACCCACTCACTAGTTTGGGCATTGCCAAACATCACAAATAAAAAAGCCCCACAGACTTTAATCTGTGGGGCTTTTTCGTTCGTCCAACGATAATCTTACGCTTGGCGCGGATCATAATTAAGGTTCGGCGCCAGCCACCGTTCTGCCTCGGCCAAGGTCATGCCTTTACGTTCAGCATAACTTTCAACCTGATCGCGTTCGATCTTGCCAAGGCCGAAATATTTGGCTTCTGGATGGGCGAAATAGAACCCACTTACCGACGATGCCGGGGTCATGGCACAGCTTTCTGTCAGTTCAACGCCGACATTTTTCACCGCATCAAGCAACTGCCAAAGGGTTCTTTTCTCGGTGTGTTCTGGGCACGCTGGATAGCCAGGTGCTGGACGGATACCGCGATATTTTTCCGAAATCAGATCTTCGTTGGCAAGCGTTTCATCAGACGCATAGCCCCAAAGCTCTTTGCGGACATGTTCATGCATACGCTCGGCAAAGGCTTCGGCAAAACGATCACCGAGTGCCTTCACCAAAATCGCGTTGTAGTCATCATGCTCGGCTTCAAGCTTGCTTGCGATGGCTTCGACCTGCGGGCCGGCTGTTACAACGAAACCACCGATATAATCGGTTTTGCCGCTTTCTTTTGGTGCGATGTAATCGGCAAGTGCCCGGTTCGGGCGCTTGTTGTTTTCGCGGAACATCTGTTGGCGCAAAGTACGCACCATGACCGGCTCGTTATGATCCGGCGCAGGCGTCACTTCGATATCATCACCAACCGAATTGGCCGGCCAAATTCCGACAACCGCACGCGGCTTGAACCATTTTTCATCAACAATGCGTTTGAGCATTTCCTGCGCATCAGCATAAAGGTTCCGCGCGGTTTCACCGACTTTTTCGTCTTTGAGAATATCGGGGAAACGACCATGCAATTCCCAGGTTTCAAAGAACGGCTTCCAGTCAAAACGCGATACTAATTCTTCAAGATCGAAATCTTCAAAAACGGTCAAACCGGTTTTTGTCGGAACAGGGACGTCATAAGCATCCCAATCAAGCTGAACCTTGTTTGCACGTGCATCTTCGATCGCAAACCGCTTTTTCTGCAGCTGCTGATTTGCGTGCTTATCGGCCATTGCCACATATTCAGCACGAAGATCGGCGGTAAACTGTTCACGACGGGTTTCAGATACAAGGTTACTGGCAACGCCCACCGCACGCGACGCATCAATCACATAGACCACTGCATTATTATAATTTGGTGCGATCTTAACGGCTGTATGGACCTTGGACGTGGTCGCGCCACCAATCAAAAGCGGGATATTAAGCCCTTCGCGTTGCATCTCGGCGGCGACATAGGTCATTTCTTCCAGCGACGGCGTAATCAAACCGGAAAGCCCGATCATATCAACGTTTTCGGCCTTCGCCGTTTCGATGATTTTCTGAGTCGGGACCATCACGCCCAGGTCAAGGACCTCAAAGTTATTACATTGCAGGACCACGCCAACGATGTTTTTGCCAATGTCATGCACGTCACCCTTCACCGTCGCCAACAGGATTTTGCCGTTGGTTTCACGGACACCGTCTTTTTCCGCTTCGATAAACGGAATCAGGTACGCCACCGATTTTTTCATCACGCGTGCGGATTTAACCACCTGTGGCAAGAACATCTTACCGGCACCAAACAGGTCACCGACGATGTTCATGCCGTCCATCAACGGCCCTTCAATCACATGCAGCGGTTTGTCTGCCTGTTGGCGGGCTTCCTCGGTGTCTTCTTCGACAAATTCGGCAATCCCGTTAATCAGTGCATGCGCCAAACGTTCATTGACCGGCTTTTTACGCCATTCAAGGTCGGCCTTTTTCTCTGGCCCGCCCGTCCCTTTGTATTTGTCCGCAACTTCAAGCAAACGGTCCGTCGCGTCCGAGCGACGGTTCAAAATGACATCTTCAACCCGTTCGCGCAGCTCTTCTGGGATTTGTTCATAAACAACAAGCTGACCGGCATTAACAATGCCCATATCCATGCCCGCCTGAGTGGCATAATACAGGAACACAGAATGCATCGCCTCACGCACCGGGTTATTGCCCCGGAACGAGAATGAAACGTTCGATACCCCGCCAGAAATCTTGGCATAGGGCAAACGTTCCTTGATCAGTTTGCAGGCTTCGATGAAATCGACGGCGTAGTTGTCATGTTCTTCGATGCCGGTCGCGACTGCAAAGATATTGGGATCAAAAATGATGTCTTCTGGTGGGAAGCCAACCTGATCTACCAGAACCCGGTAACTACGTTCGCAAATCTCGATCTTGCGATCAACCGTATCGGCCTGACCTTTTTCGTCAAACGCCATCACCACCACCGCCGCGCCATAGCGACGCAACATTTTGGCTTGCTTGATAAAGGGCTCTTCACCCTCTTTCAGACTGATAGAGTTCACAATGCCCTTGCCCTGAAGACATTTCAGCCCGGCCTCAATGACATTCCATTTCGAACTGTCGACCATAATCGGCACACGCGCGATGTCTGGCTCGGCGGCAAGCAGATTGATGAATTTGACCATCGCCGTTTCGGCATCAAGCATGGCGTCATCCATGTTGATGTCGATGATCTGCGCACCGTTTTCGACCTGCTGACGCGCCACTTCAAGGGCGGCGTCATAGTCTTCGTCGATAATCAGTTTTTTAAACTTGATTGAGCCCGCAACGTTTGTGCGCTCGCCGATATTGATGAATCTTGAAATGTCACTCATGGGTCTGTTCGATCTCTTTTCAGCACACAATATCAGTTTCAGGCAGCGTCAAACGGCTCAAGGCCAGACAAACGCATTTTCGTTTCAATCTTGGGCAATTCACGTGGCTTGGAATCATGGACCGCGTCGGCAATTGCCTTAATGTGCGGCGGGGTCGTGCCACAGCATCCACCCAACAGATTGATCATGCCACTATCGGCCCATTCTTTGACCAGTTCGGCCATTTCCGCGTCGGTCTGATCATATTCACCAAACTCGTTCGGAAGCCCTGCATTGGGATAAACCGAAACGCGGCATTCAGCAATGCGCGATAGCTCCAACACATAAGGACGAAGCTGTTCTGCGCCCAGTGCGCAGTTCAAACCAATCGAGAATGGCTTGGCGTGACGCACCGAATTATAAAATGCCTCGGTCGTCTGCCCCGACAGGGTTCGGCCCGACGCATCGGTAATCGTTCCCGAAATCATCACCGGAACGTCTTCGCCGCGTTCTTCCAAAACTTCGTCAATTGCAAACAAGGCGGCCTTGGCGTTCAAGGTATCGAAAATAGTTTCGACCAACAGCGTATCGGCCCCACCATCGAGCAATCCATTTACGGCCTGCTTATAGGCTTCGCGTAACTGATCAAAACTGACCGCGCGAAAACCGGGATTATTCACATCTGGTGAAATGGACGCGGTGCGGTTGGTTGGGCCGATAGCACCATTAACAAACCGAACATCGCCAGGATGTTTGGCTTCCCATTCGTCACAGGCAGCGCGGGCAATCTTGGCACTTTCGAAATTGATCTCGTAGGCCAGCTCCTCCATCCCGTAATCGGCCTGCGCAATTGTCGTCGCACTAAAGGTGTTGGTCCCGTTCAGGTCGGCACCGGCTGCAATATATTGTAGATGGATGTCTTTAATGATGTCGGGCTGGGTCAATGACAAAAGATCGTTATTGCCTTTGACGTCCTGCTTCCAATCCGCAAACCGATCACCTCGGTAGTCCGCTTCGCTAAGCGTATGCTTCTGGATCATGGTGCCCATGGCGCCATCAAGGATCAAAATCTTGTTTTCTGCCCGTTTGCGTAACAGGGCAATGCGTTCCTTGCGATCATTCATCATTTTCATCCAGTCATTTTAATCATGCATGCGATTGGCGCGTAGAATTCAGGCAACGGCCTGTTCTGCACCGCGAATACCAAGTGCATGACAGATGGCATAAGTCAGTTCGGCACGGTTTAAGGTATAGAAGTGGAAATCGGTTACCCCTTCTTTCATCAAGCCTTCAACCTGTGAAATCGCTTCGTGGAATGCAACCATGCGCCGCGTATCGGGGTCGTTATCAAGATTTTCAAAACGCCAGTGGAGCCGTTGAGGAACATCTGCACCACACATTTTGGCAAATTTCAAAAGCGATCCGAAATTGGTCACCGGCAAGATCCCCGGCACAATCGGTGCTGTAATCCCGGCGGCATCGCATTTATCGCGGAATCGAAGATATGTTTCGTTATCAAAAAAGAACTGCGTAATCGCGCGGTCTGCACCCGCATCAATTTTGCGTTTCAGATAATCGATTTCGAAATCCGAATTTGGCGCATCGGGATGCGTTTCAGGATAGGCCGAAACCGAAATATCGAAATCCGCAATTTCCTTTAACCCGGCGACCAGATCGACGGCATAATCATAGCCACCCGGTGTTGGTACATATTTTTCGCCCGCATCGGGCAAATCACCGCGCAGCGCGACAATAGAACGAATACCCTCGTCCCAGTATTTGCGCGCGATCTGTTCGATTTCCTGCTTGGTGTGACCGACACAGGTTAAATGGGCCGCGGCCGGAATACCGGTTTCGCCCTGAATGCGGGTCACACTGCTGTGGGTGCGGTCACGGGTTGAACCACCTGCCCCATAGGTTACGGAGACAAATGACGGGTTCAGCGGCGCAAGCCGATGGATCGAACGCCACATCGTTTCTTCCATCTTTTCCGTTTTCGGCGGGAAGAATTCGAATGAAACCCGCAGATCGGTTTGGGATGCTGTTTTGTTTTGTACCGTCATCATATCAATCCTGTCTTCACGTTCCCTTGGATCGGGCCTTTTATTATCTGATATCTGGGGCGGATCATTCCGCCGCCTTGTGTGTTTTTTGGTGTGCGGTTGCCGCATTTGCACGCGCGGACCAAATCCGCACCGTCAACGGTTTTCCGGGCAGGCTAATCACATCGTCGGAGGCAAGCGCGCACGCACCAAACCAGCCATTAATTGCGTTATCTTCGAATCCCAAACGGCGATGTGCATGTTCTTCACGCAGCTCTTCACGGTCGTGGGATGCAAAATCGACCACGATCAGACGCCCGTTTGGCGCCAAAACCCGCGACGCTTCGTCAATTGCCGCCTCTGGCTTTTCCGCGAAATGCAAAACCTGATGCAAGATCACCACGTCAAACATCCCACCGGGATAAGGCAGTTGATACATATCCGCCTGACGCACGAGACAGTTTGAAAGATCGGCCCGCTGCAGGCGTGCGCGCGCAACCGCCAACATTTCACGCGACATATCAACACCGACACCTTCCTCGGCATTCCGCCCCAAAAGCTCAAGGATGCGTCCGGTACCGGTACCGACATCAAGAATACGCCCACCTGACAGATCGCCAACTGCCTCAAGCAGGGCTTTTTCAACAACCGTCTCGTCAACATGCAGGGAGCGAATACGGTCCCAATCTTTGGCGTTGGCGCGAAAATATTCTGTGGCGATTTGTTCACGCTGTACTTTCACCTGATCAAGTCGATCACGATCCAGCGACAGCGTTTCGTCATCGACCGGCAAAAGACCAAGGATCGGACGGACCAAATCGGCGCCAGCACCATTATGCGGCGTACGATAGAACACCCACGTCCCTTCACGGAATCGAACAAGAAGTCCGGCCTCGCACAGCAATTTCAGGTGCCGGGACACGCGCGGCTGACTTTGACCGATGATCTGGGTAATCTCGCTTACAGTCAGTTCACATTCGGCGCAAATCGCCAACAGACGAAGCCTGGTGGCCTCTGCCGCTGCGCGCAATCTTCCCAAAACTTGTTCCATACCAACGCCTCCCGTTCACGAAAGACAGATATAAAGATATATTTATATCTACTCAAGACCTATTTTCCTATCCAAAAGGGGCGTTGCATAAAAGTCACAAGCAAAAAGGGGTAGGCACGTTTCTATTTTTTGTACGCTAGCGTTTAAATTCACCCTATGCTAACCACATGATATTGGAGACGAACACGATGCACGATATGCCTTCTTGAGCAGGAAGGTTGCGCGCAACGTTTTTCTGTGTGACACACTCGAAAACGTCTTCCAATTGGGGACAGTTTACGTATCGAACATCGGTTGGCTAAAAATAATGAAGCTTAGAACTCTTCTTTCACTCTGTGCTGTTGGTTCACTGTCATTTTTGACAGCTTGCGCGTCCACCCAACCAGCACAAGACACGAGTGTCTTTGACCCGATTGAACCAGTAAACCGCTTTGTTCATAACGCGAACGGTGCTGTTGATTTCATGGTTCTGTATCCGGCAGCGATGTGGTACCGCGACATTGCACCGCAGCCAGTTAAAACAGCTGTTGGAAGCTTCGTACGCAACCTGAATGAACCGTTGAACTCGCTGAATGCTTTGCTGCAAGGCGATCCGGATCAGGCTGCGGCATCATTCCAGCGTTTCATCGTAAACTCCACAATCGGTCTTCTTGGCTTTAACGATGTTGCGACGGACTTTGGCATTCCTTACCGCCGCGAAGATTTCGGTCAGACCCTTGGCCATTATGGCATTGGTGGTGGCCCATACATCGTTCTGCCGCTGCTTGGCCCGTCGAACCTGCGTGACACCACCGGCCTTGCTGTCGATTACATGACGAACCCATTGACCTGGGGTGCGCGTAACAGCGAATCGCTCGAGGCGCTTTATTGGACGGGTGTCGGCGCAACCGCATTGCACACACGCTACTCCACGCTTGATCAGCTGAACGAACTGCAGAAATCATCGATTGATTACTATGCAGCTTTGCGCAGCCTGTACCGCCAGCAGCGTAACGCCGCCATTCGTAACGGCACACCATCGCCTGTGGCCGAAGTCGAAGATGAAAGTGCATCTTACGACTTTGACGACGCGGTTGATGGTTCGGCGAACCAGTGATCGCCATGAGCAAATCAAAAATCACCATCCCTGTCGCAGCAGCAGTTATTGCTGTTGCGGCAGCTTGGCCTCTGACCACTTTTGCCGCCAACACAACGGCAACTCAGGTGGTTGAGGTCGCCGCAGAACAATCTGCGAAAGAAGTTATCCAATCGCTTGCCGGTCAGGCCCTGACCGAGTTGACCGATAAGTCCATCCCGGACGAAGTTCGCCGTAAGAAGTTTACCTCTCTTATGGACCAATACTTCGAAATGGATGTGGTTTCTCGCTTTGTCCTGGGCCGCTACTGGCGGTCGATCTCCAAAGAAGAGATCAGCGAATTTTCCAAGCTGCTGCAAAACTATCTCGCCTTGAACTATGCCAACCAGTTCAAGGAACTCAACGGTGATGAGTTTGTTGTCGGCAACGAAACAGAAAATAACAAAGACACGTTTGTTAGTTCGCAGTTTGTACGCCCTGATGGTCCGCCCGTGAACATTTCTTGGCGCATGCGTGAATTTAACAATCAGTACAAAATCATTGATGTGTCGATCGAAGGTCTGAGCATGGGAATTACCCAGCGCGACGAATTTACATCTGTCATCCAGAAAAACGGTGGCGATGTCAGCGCATTGACCAAGGCACTGAAAGATAAGACCGGTCTCTGATCCTTTTAAAGGCAAACCGGTAACAAGAATAAAGCCACCACCTTCGGGTTGGTGGCTTTTTCTTTAGCCAAACAGCCCCATACCCCGCATCCAATCATCTTGGATACCTTGGGTATAGCAGACGATCCCGCAGGCTTTGTTCAAACAAAAAGGCCACCCGAAGGTGGCCTTTTGCTTTTCAAACCGATTATTCGCGAATTAGCGGGTAAGCGGCTTGTATTTGATGCGATGCGGGCGGTCTGCCTGATCACCATAGCGGCGCTTATAATCCGCTTCATATTCCTGATAGTTACCTTCAAACCATTCGACGTGCGAATTGCCTTCGTAGGCCAGGATGTGGGTCGCGATACGGTCAAGGAAGAAACGATCGTGCGAGATAACCACGGCACAACCAGCAAATTCCAGCAAACCTTCTTCAAGCGCACGGAGCGTATCAACGTCAAGATCGTTGGTCGGCTCATCGAGCAGCAGCACGTTCGAGCCAGATTTCAGCATCTTGGCAAGGTGAACACGGTTACGTTCACCACCTGAGAGCTGACCGACCTTTTTCTGCTGGTCGCTGCCTTTGAACGCAAACTGCGACACATAAGCACGCGAGCTCATCGGGCGTTTTGCCAAAAGGATCTCGTCAAGGCCGTCAGAGACTTCTTCCCAAACGGTTTTGTTCGGATCAAGCGAGTCACGTGACTGATCGACATAACCCATCTTAACGGTCTCGCCGATTTTCAGCGTGCCGGAGTCTGGGGTATCATTGCCGGTCAGCATCTGGAACAGGGTGGTTTTACCCGCGCCGTTCGGACCGATCACACCAACGATGCCACCTGGTGGCAGACGGAAGTGCAGGTCATCAAACAGAAGCTTATCCCCAAATGCCTTGGTCAGGCCTTCGGCGGTGATAACTTCGGTACCAAGACGTTCTGCAATCGGAATAACGATCTTGGTAGAATCCGGCACAGCTTTGGCTGCTTCGGCGACGAGATCGTCATAAGCACGGACACGGGCCTTGGATTTTGCCTGACGCCCTTTCGGGTTCTGACGAATCCAGTCAAGCTCGGTCGCCAGCTGTTTCTGACGGCTACCTTCCTGACGGGCTTCCTGCGCAAGGCGTTTTTCTTTCTGTTCCAGCCACGAAGAATAGTTTCCTTCGTAAGGGATGCCCTGACCACGGTCGAGCTCAAGAATCCAGCCAGTAACGTTATCAAGGAAGTAACGATCGTGGGTAACCAGAACGACAGTACCTTGGTAATCTTCCAAGTGACGCTCAAGCCATGCAACCGATTCCGCATCAAGGTGGTTGGTCGGCTCATCAAGCAGAAGAATGTCAGGCTTGTCCAAAAGGAGACGGCAAAGCGCAACGCGGCGGCGTTCACCACCCGAAAGCTTGGTCACGTCTGCGTCTTTCGGCGGGCAGCGCAATGCGTCCATGGCGATGTCGAGCGTCCGCTCAAGATCCCAACCATTGGCCGCATCGATGCGTTCTTGAAGTTCGCCCTGCTCTGCAAGGAGATCATTCATCTCGTCGTCGGTCATCGGCTCGGCAAATTTGGCGCTGATCTCGTTAAAGCGCGCCAGATCATCAACGATCTGGCCACAGCCTTCCATCACATTGCCAAGAACATCTTTCTCAGGATTAAGTTGCGGTTCCTGTTCAAGATAGCCAACACGCACACCTTCGGCAGGCCATGCTTCACCGGCGTAATCCTTTTCGATGCCGGCCATGATTTTCAGCAGCGTCGATTTACCCGCGCCGTTGTTACCAAGAACACCGATTTTAACGCCCGGCAAGAAGGACAGCGTAATGCCCTTGAAAAGTTCGCGACCGCCCGGAAGGATCTTGGTCAGGTCCTTCATGACGTAAATATACTGGTAGGATGCCATTAAATTCCCCATCCAAATGTCGTTGGGTCCGACCATCGGGGGTCGGAAAACTACAGCACGCGACGTTCGCGCACCTGAAATACTTTGCCCGTTTGTAACCGACCGGCACTCTACAAACAACTTCAAACCGTCACTGCGATCAACCAATCAATGTCCCACGACGAGCATAGGCAATACTAAGCCTTCTCACGCGCCGCGATGGCGCCCGAAAACCGGAACCAAAAGCGCGAAACCAACAAGGTTAAGACATTAAAAAGCTTCCAAAAACCTTCCGGTCACATCCGATTTTACCCATGAAAAACGGATCGTCGTCGCCATATGATCTTTCGGGGGCTTTTCTTTTAGTATTTTGTCAGGCAACAATAAATCCCAGCACTTCTTGCGCGACGGGGAAACAGTCGACCATGAGCATCGAACTTGAAGAAATTGCGGACTTCCTCAAACAGCATCATCCGTTTGATCTGTTACCGGATGACGTGATTGAAAGCCTGCCCAAACGCCTGACCGCCCGCTATTTCCGCGCCGGCACCAAGGTTTTGTCGCCAGAAGAGCAATGCTTGAACCTGTATATTATTCGTACCGGCGGCACCGAAACGCGTGACCCTGACGGCCAATTGCTGGGGCGCCTGTCTGAAGGCGAATGCTTTGGGGTTCGCGCAATGTTTCGCAATGGACGTGCGGCGAACAATATCACCACCCTTGAAGACAGCCTGTGCTACTTGCTTCCGGAAAAAGATTTCCACGATCTGGCTGGGAAATATCCGCAGTTTAATTACTTTTTCGCCCAGATGGGTGGGGATCGCCTGCGCAGCGGCATGCAGATGATCGAAAGCCGCGATGACGACCAACTCAAACTGATGAGTGTTAAGGTCGAAGAGCTGATCGCGCGCGATCTTGTCAGCATTGATGCAAATGCCACCATCCTTGATGCTGGTAGATTGATGTGCGCCGAACAGGTTTCCTGCCTGTTGGTGACCCAGAATGGTGACGAAATCGCAGGCATCATCACCGACCGTGATTTGCGCAATCGCGTAATCGCAGAGGCACGCAGTTATGATGCCCCGGTGACGTCAATCATGACAGCCAACCCGATTTCCATTCATCCAGACGATTATGCGTTCGATGCGCTTTTGACCATGACGCGCAACAACATTCGGCATCTGCCTGTGCTTAAAGACGGCAAGGCCGTCGGCATGATCACAACCAACAACTTGCTGGCACGTCAATCGCTGTCGGCGGTTTATATGGCAGGCAAAATCAGCAAGCTGAACGACCCTGGCGATATCGCAACCGTCATTGCACAGGTGCCCGAGCTTCTTAGCCACTTGATCGAAGCCGGGGCAACGTCACAAAATGCCGGTCATATCGTAACAACCCTCGCGGACGCGACAACCACGCGCCTTCTTCAGCTGGCTGAGGCAAAATTGGGCCCACCGCCTGTACCATATGTGTGGATGGCTGGCGGATCGCAGGGTCGTCAGGAACAAACAGCCATTTCCGTTCAGAATAACTGTTTGATGTTTGATGATGCCTATAGCCCGGATGCGCATGGCGCGTACTTTAAGGCACTGGCAGATTTCGTCTGCGATGGCTTAAACGAAATTGGCTATGTTTTTGGTTCTGGCGACATGACGGCCAAAAACGATCAATGGCGCCAATCAGCGGAAAACTGGTTGAACGATTTCAACAAATGGATCGAACAGCCCGACCCAACGTCATTGATGCAATGCTGTGTCTGGTTTGATCTTCGCCCGGTCCACGGAACCACACCGCTATTTGATGACCTCCAACGCATTATCGTATCCAGGGCCAAGGATAACCGGGTTTTCCAGGCCGTGCTGGTCAACAATGCCATGAGCCATCATGTCCCACTGGGCTTTTTCAAAAACTTTGTCATGATCCGCGGCGGCGAACATGACAGCAAACTTGACCTGAAAAACAATGGCGTACTGCCCATTGTCGATCTGGCGCGTATTCACGCCCTTGCCAATGGGGTCAACGAGGTCAACACGTTTGAGCGCCTGCGCGCTGTCAAAGCATTCCCATCGATCAGCAAACAAGGTGCGTCTGATCTTTTGGATGCATTTGAATTCATCAGCATCACACGGCTTAAACATCAAGTTCGCCAAATCCGCCAAGGCAATAGTCCTGATAACTTCCTGCAGCCTGAAAGCCTGTCTGCTTTTGAACGTACGCACCTTAAAGATGCGTTTTCGGTGGTCAAAAACCTTCAAAGTGCGCTTGAAGGCGCCTTTGGCAAAAGCGGGACCTGATCATTATGGGCCTGCGCGAAAAAATAGCCGACAGCCAGTTTTACCGCGACTTTGTTCAACGCCGGGCCACCGGTGCGCTTAGATCGTATTATGACGTCCCGGCGGCGGATCCTGCCCGCCCGATCATGGATACCGAGTTTATTGTCCTTGATCTGGAAACCACCGGCCTTGACCCAAAACGCGATGAAATCGTCAGTCTGGGCTGGGTAATCATTCGCCAACTGGGCGTCGATTTTTCCAGTTGCGAACATATTCTGGTCCGCCCAACCAAGCAGCTTAAGGAAAGCTCGGTGATTGTGCATCGGATTTTTGATAGCGACGTCGCAGATGCGCCCAACATCAAAGTCGCCTTGGAGCACCTTTTGCCGCAAATGGCCGGGCGGGTGTTGGTCGCCCATCATGCCCCCATCGAACTTGGGTTCCTTGGCCAAGCCTGTAAACAGGCGTTTGGTGCACGGTTACAAATACCGACCGTTGATACGCTTGTTTTGGGGTTACGGGCGCTGCATCGTCAGGGAAAGCCGTTTAAATCCGGTGCCCTGAAACTTGATAGCCTGCGTCGGTCTCACAACCTTCCGCCATTTCGGGCCCATAATGCCTTGTCAAATGCGATTGCCGCATCCGGTCTGTTTCTGGCACAGGTGTCGAAACGCGATCCGAAAGGCACGCTCGAGCTGCGCCGCGTCCTTCGATAGGTCGGTATCGGGACGCACCAACGAAACTGATCATCCGCTTCGTGGCAGTGGGCTATGAAACGGTGCGCTTTCGTTTTACGTTCTGCCATTAGCAAGCAGTCAACGCATTGTTTCCTGAATGCGTCCTTGGCAAAAAGCATCAAAAAGAATGCTCATTTCTTCCATCCGCACTAT
This sequence comes from Thalassospira lucentensis, assembly GCF_011806425.1. GTDB lineage: Bacteria > Pseudomonadota > Alphaproteobacteria > Rhodospirillales > Thalassospiraceae > Thalassospira > Thalassospira lucentensis_B. The sequence continues at coordinate 287,108 of NZ_JAATOV010000004.1, forward strand.
GATCTAGACACCGCTGATTTCGCGCAGCTATTTGTTTTATCGCACTTTTAAAAGGCTTTGGAATGCGCCGCCTGCTTGGAAAAGTCTTATCAGCTTTAATACTTCTTCTGATCGGTGTGGGAACGCTTCCGGCTTCCGCGTGGTCGAAAGACATTACTGTTTTCGCCGCGGCTAGTCTGACCAACGCCATTCAAACCGCGGCAAACCGATACAAAGAAGAAACCGGCGCGCATATTCGTCTTTCGCTTGCCAGTTCTTCCACGCTTGCGCGCCAAATTGCTGCCGGTGCGCCAGCCGATATCTATATTTCCGCCAACCAAAAATGGATGGACTGGCTCAGTGATCAAGACCTGATCATGGCCAACAGCCGCCATGATATTCTGGCCAACAACCTTGTTCTAATAGCGCCAACAAACAGCACAGTTGCGCCCCTGACGGATATCACCAAAGACACCAGTCTCCTTGGCCTGATTGATGCTGATGATCGCATTGCGCTCGGCGATCCTGACCATGTCCCGGCGGGCATATACGCCAAGCAGGCCTTGACCACACTGGGCCAGTGGGAAAATCTCGCCCCAAGGCTAGCGCGGGCCGATAACGTACGCGCAGCACTAAGCCTTGTTGAACGGGGCGAGGCACCGCTTGGCATTGTATATCGCACCGATGCGATGATTTCTGACGGGGTTAAAATCATCGGCACGTTCCCCGAAAACACCTACACGCCCATCACCTATCCGATTGCCATGATGAAACCACAGGCCGACAACGGGGCGCTAAAATTCCTTGTTTGGCTTTTGGGGGATGACGCGGCCGCAATTTTTGCAGACTATGGATTTAACGCCGTCGCAAATAAGGCAACCATCATCCCGGATACCGCGGCACAATGATCAGTTTGACGCCCGCCGAAATAGACGCCCTTTTACTTAGCCTGCGCATATCTGGCGTTGCGGTTGCCTGTGCGCTGCCCATTGCGGTTTTAACGGCCACCGCCTTGGCGCTTGGTCGATTTCCCGGGCGGTTTATTTTGGATGCCATTGTGCATCTTCCCCTGATTTTGCCCCCTGTTGTGATGGGCTATTTGCTATTGATCGGATTTGGTACGCGTGCCCCGCTTGGCGCGTGGCTTTATGAAACCTTTGATATCCGCTTTGTCTTTAGCTGGACCGGTGCCGCACTGGCATCGGCTATTGTCAGCTTCCCATTTCAAGTCCGCGCCATCAGACTGAGTTTGGAAAATATCAACCACGGCCTGTATCAAGCCGCCGAAAGCTTGGGCGCGGGTCCCATTGATCGTTTCTTTTCTTTGACCTTACCGTTGGCTTGGCCGGGCATTATCGCCGGTGCCATTACCGCCTTTGCCGCAAGTCTGGGCGAATTTGGTGCGATCATTACCTTTGTGTCCAACGTCCCGGGTGAAACGCGCACATTGCCGCTGGCGATCTATACCGCCATTCAAACCCCGGGCGGCGAATTGGCGGCTGCGCGATTGGCCGCCCTCTCCATCGGATTGGCCTTTGCTGGTCTAATGCTGTCCGAACTTGCCATGCGCCGCATCCGTAAAAGGGCCGCGTCATGAGCATCACCATCAACGTTTCACACAACATCGGAAAATTCAGTCTTGATGCAGATTTCAGTATCGCTGGACCGGGTATTACCGCCCTGTTCGGGCCGTCTGGCAGCGGCAAGACAACGATCATTAACATCATTGCAGGCCTAACGCGGCCACAGCGCGGTCACGTGCAACTCAATGAACATGTATTGTTTGATCATGCGCGCAGCATCAATGTTCCGGTCCGCAAACGCCGGGTGGGATACGTGTTTCAGGATGCCCGTTTGTTTCCGCATTTGTCGGTGCGTGACAACCTCTATTACGGCGCAAAGCGTAACCCGGTAAAACTATCCGCCCCCGATCAGCAAGAAATTATCGACATGCTCGGTATCAGGGAACTTCTTGATCGGCTGCCAAGCAACCTTTCGGGCGGGGAAAAGCAACGGATCGCCCTTGGCCGGGCACTTTTGGCCAATCCGGATGTATTGTTGCTTGACGAACCGCTTTCGGCCCTTGATCAGGCGCGAAAGGAAGAAATTCTTCCGTATTTTGAAAACCTGCGTGATCAACGAAAACTGCCCATTTTATATGTCAGTCACGCGATTGACGAAGTGGCCCGCTTGGCCGATCAGATGGTGGTGATTGAAAACGGTCAAACCTTGGCCAGTGGATCGGTGTTTGACATGTTGGGTCGAACCGATTTGGCTCCACTGGCCGGACAATTTGATACCGGAACCGTTCTTCCCGCCCGGATCGCCAGCCGCGATCCAAAGGCACAGGTCAGTTTCCTTGAAACTGCCGGGCAGCGCATTGTCGTGCCCTATCTGGGCCAGCCAGTAAATACACAGGTCCGCATCCATATCCGCGCCCGCGATGTTTTAATTTCGCGCACACCACCAGAAGGGCTCAGTGCCAACAACATCATTCCCGTGACCATCATTCGAATGACGGAAAGCACAGAAAATACTGTTGATGTCAGTTTGGCCTTTGGGCATGACACAGACGCCCTTCACGCAGGCACGGCACCTGATCGTCCGATCCTTCATGCTCGCATCACAAGCTGGTCTTCGGGCCGCTTAAACCTGGGCCTGCACCAAAAGGTATTTGCCGTGATTAAATCCGTCACGGTCAATGGTAACTTGCGTGATCACTAAGCTGCCTTCAAATCGCCGCCGTACAGGTGCCTGACTTAGATCACCGGTGTTACCAACTCACCGCGCTGATCCCACGCATCAAGGTTATCGACAACCAGCTGCGCCATGGCATTACGGGTTTCAACCGTGCCGCTTGCTCCGTGGGGGTACAACACCACATTCTCAAATTCGGCAAAGGCAGGGTCCATATTCGGTTCGTTGTAAAACACGTCCAAACCAGCACCGGCGATGACCTTGTCGCGCAGCGCGTTGATCAAGGCCGGCTCATCCATCACCGACCCACGGGCGATGTTTACAACATACCCATCCGGGCCCAAGGCGGATAAAACGTCTGCGTTGACAATGCCCTTGGTCGCTTCCCCACCCGGGCAGGCGGCAATCAAAATATCCGACCATTGCGCAAGTGCGACCAAATCATCGAAATAGTGATAATCGACTTGTTTTTTGCTGCGACCGAAATAGCCGACCTCAACCCCGCTTGGTTCGGCCCTTGACGCAATTGCCTGTCCAATCCGGCCCAGCCCAAGGATGCCAAGCTTTTTGCCCCGCACGGACCGGGTCAATGGCATAGCGCCATTTGCCGCCCACTGACCACTGCGGGCCCAATCATCGCCAACCACCAAACGGCGCAAGGTGGCATGCATCAACATGATGGCCGTATCGGCAACATCATCGGTCAATACATCGGGGGTGTTGGATAAACGGATGCCGCGTGTACGACACGCGTCGAGGTCAAATACGTCATAGCCAACCCCAAAACTTGTAATCACTTCAAGGTTCGGAAGCTTATCGAGCAACCCGTCAGGCACCCCAACCCCAGCCGAGGTTACAAGCGCTGTAATCTTTGACCCAACCTGATCCAAAAACGCCTGTTTATCATCGACCTCATCCCACCGATGCAGATCATATTTTTCGGCCAGCATCGCGGTGTAGGTCGGACGAAAGTCCATAAGGGTCAGAACAGATCGTGACATGAAAGGTTACTCCGTTGGGGCAAGACCGTCAGGCTAGACAACGTTATGTTGTAAAACAAGGCCTTAAACGTAATTCCACGAAGTACTACTCATCTATATCTTAAAGACTGCCGAAATAGCCTGGCTGATAGTCAATCGGCAGGAAATCGTCATGAAGCTTGCGGAAGGTCGCGTCAGGATCAAGATTTTCAAACAGGTCCGGATGGAACCATTTGGCCAGTTGCTGAATCGCCACAAACTGATACGGGCTGTTGTAAAATTGGTGCCAAACCGCGTGAAACGCTTGCGTCTTTTGCGCAGCAATACCGATATAGGCCGGGCGAGTTGGATAGTATTGCAGTTTTTCTTTCACCAAATCCATATCTGCGCCGGGGCCAACCGGCACCCATTTTCCACCGGGCACATAGGCATCCCACTGGGCACTGGTGACAATGATATGGTCCGGGCTTGAAACAATGACCTGTTCCGCATTGATTTGCCCAAAGGTCCCCGGAATGAGTTTTTTGGCAACGTTAATGCCCCCGGCCATTTCAACCATGGCACCGAAGTTTCCCGCGCCAAACGAATGACAGCAATCCTCATAAAAGCCGCCAGCACGATCAATAAACACCTTTGGCCTGACGCCTGAAAACTGGGAAAGTTTGTCGCTTACCTTGGCTATTTCCTTTGATCGAAAGGCAATAAAATCCTCGGCGCGATCTTCCTGATGAAACAACTTGCCAAATAACCGAATGGATGGCTCGGTATTGTGTTCCGGGTCATTGCGGAAATCGACATAGATCACCGGAATATCAAGCGCCCCCAATTTTTCGACGTAATTGGCTTCTTCGACCGCCTTTTTGATACCGATATTCAAAAACACCACGTCAGGTTTTTGCGCGATGGTTTTTTCAATATCAATCAAGCTTTGTTCAAGCCCGTCAAAAACCGGGATATCCGCAAATTCCGGAAATTTTGCAAGATATGCCTGATAGGTTGCCGGATCGGCTTCGATCAAATCCTTGCGCCAACCGACAATGCGTTTGGCCGGGTTTTCGCGGTCCAGTGCCGCGACGATATAAAGCTGCCGACCTTCACCCAGAACGGCACGCTGCACAGGTACATTCACCGCGACCTCGCGACCTGAGATGTCCGTAACGGTTATCGTTTCTGCCTGCAAAATGGTGCCCGACATCAGCAACACACCCATCGCAAAGACAGCCTTTAGAGCCGTTTTAAAGGTCACTTTTATTCTCCTAATTGATGAGTTGGTCGCGCAACATCGTCCGCCCTGTAGCGCGCAAAAGCGGCCAGCACCAAGGCGCAGAGATAGACAGACGCAACAAGGAAATAGACATTTGAAAGCCCGGCCGACTGACTAAACCAGCCGCCCAGCGCAATGCCCGCAATTGATGAAAACTGCGCAGTGCTTTGCGTTAGACCAAGCACATGCCCCTGCTTCTGATCATTGACGCTGCGCGATACCAACGATGTCAGGATTGGTGTTGTCGCCCCAAGCAATGCCCCCCAAACAAAATACATCGCCGTAAAGACAAAGATGGAACGGGTCGCACCAGCCACGAGGGTAACGACAACGCAGCCAGCGATGACGGCACATACCCCCAGCAAGACATCGCGCGCGGCACGTCCTTCGAAATAACGTGCCCAAAGGGACGCTGACGAAATAAAGCCGAGTGCAAGAACCCCGTAACAAAGCCCAACCATCCAGTTTTCCGCGCCCAAGATGGTTAAGACATACATCGAAAATGGCGCCTGTGTGATCAACCGCGCCAGCAACAACGCACCAAGAACGGCAAGGATTAAAATCACCTGTGGGGAGCGGAAAATATCCTTGGCTTTCGCCTTCTTTGCGCTGCGCGCACGCTTGGAACCTCTTTCCCCACGGGGCGTGGGCGAGACGGACGGCAAAAGCATCCAAACAGCTGCAAAACTGCCGCTGCATAGGATGGCAGCGGAAAAATTGATCCAAAAGAACGTCGCATGATCAAGAATGACCCCGCCAACAAGCGCACCGATCAAAGATCCAAAATTCGTTGATACTTGCAAAAAGGCAAAGAGCTTGGCACGTCTGGCCGGATTTTCGATGCAAACCCCATACGCTTGGGCCGGGGCGATATATCCGGCACACGCACCTTGCAGAAATCGTAAAACCAGCACCAGCCAAACGTCACCCGCAAACGCCAACGCAAACTGGGTTATCCCAAGACCCAATAGCGCGCGCATCATCATTGCCTTATGCCCGAACCGATCCCCCATGCGCCCCCAGAAAGTACTGGTTAGCATGATGCCCAACATCGGCCCGACATAGACCGCAATGCTGGCAAATGTGAAAAGGTCGTCAGACGGCGTTAAAACGCGCAAATGAACGGGCCAAAATGGCCCGCTCATTTCCATTGCACCCATTGATATGAGTTGAATGGCAAACAGAAGGTTGATCTGCCTGCGTGGATTGGTCACGTCAGAAATCCGCGGTCACAGAAACAAACGCCGTCCGCGGTGCCCCCAGCGATATAAACCGCCACTGGTTCACACCCGACCAGTATTTTTCATCCGTAACGTTCTGAACCGTCGCGCGAAGGGTAATCGGGGTGTTATCGATACTCGTTTTGTAGCGCAGCCCCAGATCAAGCGTTGTCCAATCGGGTATATCCTGCGTATTGGCAGCATCGACAAATTGCTGCGAGGTATGTGTCAGCGTACTGCTTAAGGTTAGGCCCTTGGCAAACGGTGTATCCCATTCACCGGTCAGATTGATCTGCATGTCTGGGGTTCCAACCGGACGCTTTCCCTTTTTCGTGGGATCAGCGGACTTGTTGATCTCGGAATCAAGGAACATAACGCCGCCCAACAGTCGAACACTTGGTGTCACTTCGCCGAACACATTGATCTCAAGGCCCCGGTTACGTTGTTCGTTATCTGCACTAAAGACATTTGTATCGGGATCAGTGTCGCCGCTCTGCTGGGTAATCTGGAAGACAGAAAGCGATCCCCCAATCGACCCAAAGTCCAGTTTGACACCGGTTTCAAGTTGTTTAGCAACGTATGGCGAGGTCGCTTCGCCGGAATTTGCCGCCGACGCTGGGGCGATTTCCCCCGGGCTCAGCCCCTCAATATAGTTGGCATAAAGCGATACGTTCTCGTTTGGCTTAACAACGACCCCCGCCATGGGTGTGATAACGCTGTCGTCATAACTGCTGCTGATCGCACCATTTCTAAAACTATCAACCGCGATGCTTTGATGACGTGCACCGAGGGTCACCAACACCTGATCATCCCAAAATGCCATGGTGTCTGACAGGGCAAAGCCGGTCAGTTCGGTTTCGGACGTCTTGGGTTTTGTTGCCGGCGCACTCACAGAAACGGGTGCAATATCACCCGCCGCATAGATATTGGATGACGGTATGACAGTCGCACTGGAAATCCCCTGTCGCAGAACATCTTCGTAGCGCGTGGCTTCAAAAGTCGCCTTATGCTTTATCTCTGCTGTTTCGAATTCGCCACGAACACCGCCGCTGACCGACCAACGATCTGTTTGGAAACGACGATAGGACAGACCTACGTCATTATAATCGCCAGCACTGTTTGTAATTGTCGGCGTGCCGAAAAGACGGTCAACTTCGGTTCGACCGCCGCCAAAACTGCCAAAAACGGTTACAGTGTCAAACGCATCATATTCAGCCTGGACCAAACCCGAACGATCAACGGCATCAGACCATTCCCATGTCTGGATTAAATTCGTTGAACCATCCGGGGCGCCCGGCATCGTAATGCCCGAGGCAACTCGCACCTCACGCGCCGGTGCATCAAGGTTTTCTCGCTGATCAATCAAATCGATAGATGCTCTAAGCCGCTCCCCTTTATAATCAAGGGCAAGCGCACCCAGCGATGTCTCCTTGGTCTGACGATCCAAATAGGTGTCGCCATTATGGTACCCGCCATTAAAGCGGACGCCGAATTGGTCTTCGTCTCCAAATCGACGACTGATATCAACGTTACCGCCAACCTGTTCGCCGCGCCCGTAATCTGCACTAACACGATTAAGGTCTTCGTCGCCCGCACGCTTGGGCACGATATTAATCGCCCCGCCGACGGCACCGGTTGGCGACATCCCATTTAGCAACGCATTTGGCCCTTTGACTACTTCAATACGTTCAGCCATTCCCGACAGAACCCGGTATGTCGGGGCCACACCGTATGAGCCGTTGAACGATACTTCACCGGTATTGAACAGGTTCACGCCGAACCCACGGATCTGATAGGTATCAATATTCGCCGTTTCAGCATTCGGGGCACGTACCGACGGATCATTTTGCAAAACATCCGCAATGGTTTCGGCCTGCTGATCGGCAATTTTCTGGCTGGTGTAGCTCGTGATGCTTACGGGGGCATCCATGATATCGGTATTGCCCAACATGCCAAGACGGCCACCTGTTGCGACCTGCCCGCCTGCGTAAACTGACGGAAGATCAGATTGCACAACGGACGTTTCAATTAAAACGGGGTCTGTTACCGCATTTTCGCTTTGGCTGCCTTGTGCTGATGGGTCAATCAGGATGAGGGAATTTTCCCCGGTCACGCGATAGGTCAATCCAGTCCCACGCAGCAACATATCAACGGCGGCCGGAACCGTCATACGGCCCTGAATGATCCGCGAACCTTCAATCGCGGGCAACTCGATTGCGTACGCAATCCGCCATCCAGTCACCCCACCAATTTCCGAAACCCCATCGGCAATTGAACGCGCTGAAATATCAAATACATATGTGGATTGGGTAATTTCCGTTTGGGCCGCCGCAGCCGCATTCACGCCCAGCGCCCCAGGCAGAACCATCGTGGTCGAAACCAGAAATGCCGAAATAAGTGAATTCTTTTTTGGATTTATCTTTGTGGGTTTCAATTTCCCGCTCCGTATATGTCTGATTTTTCAGACAGGTTCCCCTGCTTCTAGAAGAACAAACGTGCGGGAAATAAGAGTCCTCACATCGCAAAGTCATTTTTTGCGAATTTTTCTCAGTCTCAATAAATAACAGTCAGCCACGGTAAGGTATGAACAACTGTTCCGTCGACAGCCGCCGCCACTGTTTCAACGGATCCTGAAACATCCGTTGTTGGGAAACTTCCCGATATCGTTCGGTTGGCAACATCCCCCAAAACCACAACCCGGCTTTCAGAAAAGTTATTAAGTCGGGTGATCAGGTCATCAACCCGAACATTGCGCACACTCAAACGCCCCTGCATCCAGCTCAGTACAGGCGTTACATCACCTATATCGGTTGCTTCCAACTTTCTGGTGCTGTTGCCAATCGCGACCTGCTGCCCCGGCCCCAGAAGAACACCATCATTCATCTGTGCTGGCGATGAAACCCGAACAGCACCTTCTTGCACGGCAACGATGGTACTTCCCGAAAGGTAATCAACGTTAAACCGCGTTCCAACCACGCGGATATTGGCATCTTTGGTATGAACATCGAATGGATCGCCATGGCGATGGGCAACATCGAAAAATGCCTGTCCGCGCAAAAGTTTGACCACGCGATGACCAGATGCAAAATCGGTCGCCAGCGCACTATTCGCCGCCAGACGCACAACTGAACCATCCGGTAAATTTACATCCGTGACTGTGGCGTTATCGGAAACGATATCAGCACGGGCGTTAACAACAATATCTGGGTTGATCACAAAAACGCCCAAGGCAATTGTCGCTGCACAAGCCAGTGCCGCAACTGTTCTTTTTGGGGTAAAGATTGCTAGGAACTTTAGCAGCCCGATCTTCGCCTGCGCTTTCGATGCCCGACGCGCCGGCGCTTCAACCTGCGCCCAGAGCACCCGCATCTGATCAAATGCCAACCGATTGCCCCGATCTGAATTCAACCACTTATCAAATGCAATTTCGTCAGCAACCGACATAGATCCACCCGCGCGCTTGGCATGCCATAGCGCGGCTTGATCTTTTTGCTGTTCCGTTGGACCGTTATGATCTTGCATCGATTTCTGACTGGCTCGCTTGAATAGGGCGTTCGAAGAACGTTTGCTCTGACCGCTCAGTTACTCTCTATAATCAATAACGAATGATGGGGAAACATCCTCAGCGGCGATACGAACTTTAATCAGCTTGGGTCTCGATAATCGGCAAGACGTTCCTGACAATGGCGCATTGTACGTGCAAGCTGTTTTTCCACGGCACTAACCGAAATACCGTACTTTTTCGCAAGCTTGGCGTTCGAAATGCCCTCCACACGATGCAGGATAAACATTTCCCGTGCCTTTGGCGTCAGTTCCTGCAAGGCGCGATCAAGGGCGGATAAAGTTTGTCGGGCCTGCGCATGATCTTGTGGCGACATCGTTTCACACGGCCAAAGTTGTTCGGGCAAAAGACCGTCCATGACCCGGCTGCGCCCCGCATTACTGCGATAGTGATCCACCACCGCATTGCGGACAGACGCATAAAGCATCTTGGTATTGGCATCATCTGGCCCGCGGTCGCCCGCCTGCATCAGTCGGGCGTAAACATCTTGCACTAGCTCAGCAGCGATTTCGCGATCACGTATGCGTCGGAACACCATCGACAAAAGTTGCCTTCGATGATCTTCGAACAGTTTGGCCAGTGTTTGCTGCCAGAACTTCATACGTGATTTAAACCGATATTTATGAGGCGCTTTGCGCTGTCGCGACGCGGCGAAACCGCAAAGACACTTGTTGCATGGCTGTATCGCGCAGCAAGCTAGCAACAATGATAATCATTTTCAATTGCAAATTAAGATTAGAACAAAGACGGCGCACCCACGGCTTAATCGGCGTGAAACATTTTCACGAATAGTGTGCCGCAGCACTTATGTCCGCCACAGCAGAATGCGCAGACTATCGTTAGTCTGCGCCTGCGCCTGCGCCAAGACGCCGGGATATGTCCGCACATAGCGCAACCAACCGTTCGCGGCACTCCTCAACCGACACAATAGACGTTCCCGAAAGACGTTGAATGAACGGGATTGTCAGTGCCGCGACCACCTTGCCGGAAAAATCAAAAATCGGGGCCGACAGGTTCCAAACACCGGCGATGGTCAATGACGTCGCCTCGCAATAGCCCGCGTCATGAACTGCGGGCAAATCGGCGATAAATTCCTGATAGGTTTCATCCGATACATCACCAGCCCCCTTCAGCATCGCATCACGGGCATCGGGATCCATCCACGCCGCAAGCACACGACCAGATGCCGTGTCATAGATATTGATCTGCGCGCCAAGGCGCACCGCGGTGATGTTGTTGTCCTGGCAGTCGACCTGCGCAATCACAAGAACCTTGCCCGAATGAATGATCGCAAGATGCATTGACTGGTTTACCTCGTCGGCAAGACGTTGCATTGCCTCGCCAGCGATTGATGTCAGTCGGCGAATTGGTGGATGACGATGGGCCACTTCAAACATCTTCGTAGTCAGATGATAGCGTTCGTCTTCTTCACGAAGTTCCACATAACCGCGCTGACACAACACCATCAGCATCCGGAAGATTTCTGACGTATTGCGATTAAGCTGCTTGGCGATGGCAATCTGTGACAATCCATCTGCCTCTGAGGCAAGAAGCTCAAGAATATCAAGTCCCTTGGACAATGCCGGGGCACGGTACTTTTCCTGATCCGTTTGGTCTTCTGCCTTGCCGCTCATATGTCCTCGCAGGGGGATAAATACCAGTCAATTTAAGGTCGCCGAGTATAGGCGGGCACATACCATTGTGGCAACCAACCGCGCGCGAACTCGAGCCGCAAAATCAATATATCAAATATAAAACAGACTTTCATTTATAAATTTTCATCGGTAGACTGGCCTTGGGAGGAAACCTATCCGTGGCCAAACAAAAACACCTCAAAGGCATGACCTGGTCCGATCCACGCGGCTATGATCCGCTGGTTGCGGCAAGCGTGGCGTTTAGTACTGACCATCCAGACGTCGACATTACGTGGGATAAACGATCGCTTCAGGAATTTGAAAGCACCCCGGTCGAAGACCTTGCTCGCCGCTATGACCTGATCATCATTGATCACCCGCATGTGGGTGCAATAGTTGAAAAGAACTGCTTGCTTCCACTGGATCAGTTTGCGGCCCAAGATGCCCTTACGCGACTATCTGCCGAAACCATTGGCAAAAGCTATCAAAGCTATTTCTATCAGGGGCATCAATGGGCATTGCCGGTCGATGCGGCGTGTCAGGTACAAGCCATCCGCCCTGATCTTTTGCCCGCCCCGGTCACACAATTTGAATATGTTCTGGGCGAAGCAAAGTATGGACGTGTTGTGTGGCCATTACGCGCCCCACATATCCTGATGTCGTTTTTCACCCTTATGGCCAATTGTGGTGCGCCCTTCCCGATCACGGCCCAAACACCCATAAATCAAAAGGCCGCGTTTGAGGTCATTGGTGCCATGAAGGCCCTGTATGATCTGATTGATCCGACTTGCCTGGAAATGGATCCGATTGCCGCCCTTGATACGCTGTCGGAAGGCAACTGTTTCTCGTTATGTCCATTTGTCTATCTCTACGCGCCTTATGGGCGGGCTGAATATCGCAAACACCGTGTTGCCTTTCATGACATGCCATCATTTGGTGCCTCTGGCCCATTGGGCTCGGCACTTGGCGGTACGGGACTGGCTGTTTCAGCCCACACCAGCTATCCCGACTTATGCGCGGAATTTGCCCTGTGGGTGGCATCGGCCGATATACAGCGTGGTCTGTACGCCAAACATAACGGCCAACCCGGAAACGCCGTCGCCTGGGGCGATCCATCCGTAAATCAGCCGGTTGGAAATGCGTACAACAATACCCGCATGACCCACGAAGCTGCTTGGCTGCGTCCGCGTCACGCTGGGTACATGGGCTTTCAGGAACAGGGGTCAGAAATCCTTCTCGATACCATTAGGCGAAAAACACATGTGGATACAGCCATCTCCACCCTTCAAAAATGTTTTGACGAAAGCTTCTCCCAATGACCGATTTATTGCCGCTTGATGGACTTAAGGTCCTCGATTTCTCGCAGTTTCTGGCGGGTCCGTATTGCGCCTTAAAATTGGCGGACCTTGGCGCAGACGTGGTGAAGGTTGAGCGCGCCGGACTGGGGGATTTATCCCGCTACCTGTATCTGACAGACACCAAAATCGCTGGCGAAAGCACGATTTTTCACGCGATCAACCGCAACAAACGATCTGTTGCTGTCGATCTGAAATCTGACGAAGACAAAGAAAAACTGCGCAAACTGGTCGCCGAGGCCGACGTCATTTTGCAAAACTTTCGCCCCGGAGTAATGGAACGGCTTGGTTTCGGATATGACGCCGTCAAAAAGATCAACCCAACCGTGGTTTATGGAACAGTCACAGGCTATGGGTCGGATGGGCCGTGGGTCGATCTGCCGGGGCAGGATTTGCTCGCACAGGCACGATCAGGGGTGATGTGGCTATCCGGTGGGCAGGATCATGGTCCTGTGGCGATGGGTCTTCCCGTTGCCGATGTGCTTGCCGGATCGGCGCTGGCCCATGGGGTATTGGCCCTTCTGTATCGCCGGGCGACCAAAAACATTGGCGGATTTGTTGAAACATCCCTGATCGAAGTTCTGGCGGATTTGCAGTTTGAATTGCTGACCACGTGGTTTAACGACGGCAACCGCACGCCGAAAAGATCAAAAAACAATCCAGCCCACGCATATCTTGCGGCACCCTATGGCGTTTATGAAACATCAGATGGGTATATTGCCATTGCCATGGGTAAACTGCCCCTATTGGCAGAAATTACCGGTCTTTCTGCCGACATTTCCGAACTGGACGCGTTTACCAAGCGCGACGACATCAAAGCCGGCCTTGCCGCCAAATTAAAAATCCGCACCAGCGATGACTGGATGGAACAGTTTGTCAAAAATGACATCTGGGCCGCCCCGGTCATGGATTGGGATGGTGTCGTCAAAAGTGGCGTTTTGCAAACCCTTGATATGATCCAAGATATCCATCGCGGCGATGTGGACATGAAAACCACAAAGCTACCCATGCGCATTGATGGTATCCGCCCGTCTTCGACCCGCGCGGCCCCAGAACTGGGGGATGCCAATAGTTTGCTTGATACCGGTTGGTGAAACCTATTTAGACACCACCCAAAAATCAAAAAGCGCGACACCAATTGGGCCGCGCTTTTTTCGTTTCTGTATGCTCAATCGCGTTGGATTAGTCGTCTTTCACGCAGACCTGACGCTGGGTACCGAGTTTGTCGATGCCAAGTTCAACAACGTCGCCTTCCTTAAGATAACGCGGCGGATTGAAACCAAGACCAACACCCGGGGGCGTACCCGTCGAAATGATGTCGCCCGGATGCAGGGTAAAGAACTGCGACAGATAGGAAATCAGATGCGGCACACGATAAACCATTGTTGCAGTCGATCCGTCCTGAACGCGTTCACCGTTCACATCAAGCCACATGCCGAGTTTGTCAAAATCACCAACTTCATCAGGTGTCACCAACCACGGGCCGGTCGGGCCGAAATTGTCTGATGATTTGCCTTTGGACCACTGGCCCGCACGTTCGATCTGATACGCACGTTCGGACACGTCATTAATCAGGCAGAAACCGGCAACGTGATCCATGGCGTTTTCTTCGGAAACGTATTTAGCCGTTTTGCCAATGACAAAACCAAGCTCAACTTCCCAATCGGTTTTTTCCGAACCGCGCGGAATAATGATCGGATCATTCGGACCACAAATCGCCGATGTATATTTGGCAAAAATAACCGGCTCTGGCGGAACTTCCATACCCGATTCAGCAGCGTGGTCGGCATAGTTCAGACCAATACAAATGAACTTCCCGGTTTGACCAACGCATGCGCCAAGACGCGGATCACCATCCACAAGCGGCAGGGTTTCCGGATCAATGGATTTCAAGCTATCAAGGCGGGTCAGGATATCCCCGGCAATATCATCAACGTGCCCTGACAAATCGCGCAATTTACCATTGGCATCAACAAGGGCCGGCTTTTCTGAACCGCGTTCGCCATAACGTGCAAATTTCATGTGACTTTTATTCCTTTGTTAAAATTACGATCAAGCGGTCCAACCGCCATCAACAACATGAACAACCCCGGTGGTAAAGCCACTCTCGTCCGATGCGAGATAGGCAACCAAAGCTGCAATTTCATCAGGTTTGCCGATCCGGCCCATTGGCTGGCGTTCGGCAAAGGCTTTAAGGGCACCTTCATAATCCCCGGTCGCACGCAGGCGGTCATGAAGGCTTGGGCTATCAACGGTGCCTGGCGCAATGGCATTGCACCGGATGCCCTGTTTGACATGATCATTTGCAATCGCCCGCGTCATACCGGCAACGGCCGCCTTTGACGCGGAATAAACCAAACGGTTTACCGGGCCTGTGACCGGCCCTGCGACGGATGACATGTTAATAATCGAACCGTGCCCCTTTTCTAGCATCCCCGGAAGAACCGCGCGGATCATCCGAAACTGTGATTTTGCATTAAGTTCAAATGCGAAGTCCCATTCTTCTTCTGTTGCTTCAAGGATCGTTCCATTGTGAACGATGCCTGCACAGTTAAACAACACATCAACCGTGCCGATTTCATTAACCAAGGCCGTGATTGCCGATTTGTCGGTAACATCAAGCTTCTTGGCCTCAATACCGTCAATCGCATCAAGCTCAGCCAATGCGGCTTCATTAACGTCAGTCGCGATGACCCGCCCGCCTTCTTTGGCAAGTCGTTCGGCCGATGCACGTCCGATGCCTTGCCCTGCTGCTGTGACCAAACACAGTTTTCCTTCAAGTCGCTTCATAGTTCCTCCTTAAACAGCTGGCAGGCACGACGGCCCAATGGGTTCAAATGTTTTGTAGGTCAGAATGAATTCCCGATGGCCAAGCGCCTCGGACTTGGTTTCGGCCCCCTTGGCAACAGAAACCACCAAATCGCGAATTTCCTGTCCGACTTCATCAATCGTGCGTCGGCCTTCGATGATGTCGCCAGCATTAACGTCCATATCGCCCGAAAGCGCGCGGTACGTATCGGGATTGGCGCAAATTTTAATGACGGGCGATATCGCCGATCCGACAACAGATCCGCGCCCAGTGACAAACAAGGTCAGATGCGCGCCACTGGCGATCATTTCGACAATCTCAGCATTGTCGGAAATGTTGGGGAAGCCAAACCGCACTTCGCCATCGGGCACCACATCCATCAGATAAAGCCCCCCTTTTGGCGGTACATCACCCGGTTTGATCAGCCCGGAAATACGGCTATCACCTGATTTGACATAGGCGCCCAGGCTTTTTTCCTCGATCGTGGAAAGCCCGCCTGCCGCATTGCCAGCGGCAAATGATCCATAGCCAAGCGTATCGTAATAGCGTTCCGCCTTTTGCACCGCGGCGCGCAGTTCTTCGCCCAGTTCCGGGGTGACCGCACGTTCGGCCATGATGTCTTCGCAACTGATCATTTCGCCAGTTTCTTCAAATATACAGGCAGCCCCCTCGCCGATCAGAAGATCAAAGGCCCTACCGGCGGCCGGGTTTCCCGAAATGCCCGACGTGCCGTCGGACCCACCGCAGATCGTGCCAATGACGAGCTCATGAACACCCATCGGGACACGATCAACCTTGGCAACTTGATCAAGCGCGTTTTGAACCCAATCCCGGCCAGATTGTACCGTACTTGCCGTACCGCCCGATTTTTGGATCACCAAGGTTTCGACCGGACGACCGGAATTTTTGACAGCGGTCGATACCCGTACCTTGTCGAAACTTTCACACCCAAGCGACACAAAAAGCACCGCCCCGACATTTGGGTGCGTGCAGAGTTGTTCCATCACGCGTGCGGCGTATTCATTGGGAAAACAGCCGGGAAAACCAATCAGTTGAACGTCTTCACCATCAAAACCGGCGACAATTTTTGACGCGACGAAATGCGCACATTCCACAAGATAAGCCACAACAACCGAGTTACGGATACCTTTGCGCCCATCAGAACGGAGGTAACCTGTGATTTCTTCTGTCATTTCGTTTCCCCCTGGTTAAGCCCGTTTGCGTCATCAAGCGCGTAAGTCGCCGTATAGGCCGACCGGATATTGTGAATATGAACATGTGCACCCGCTGGAATGTCTTGGGTCGCGATCCCGATTGGCATGCCGTATTTCAAAATGCGTTCCCCCGCCGCGATATCGCGATAGGCGATCTTATGGGCAAGTGGGATTGGCTGCGTCAGGACAAAGGGACCACCTTCAAGCACCACCTTGGCACCTTCGGGTGCGGTGCTTCGCGCGACAAGGACATTGTCATTTGGATGCAAATGAAGAAAAGGTGCACTCATGGTTTCATCTCCACCATATAGATATGATCGGCAACCAGAGCGACTTCATCCTTCTGGTTTGTGACGGTCAAACGTTCTGTCACCCGGCCAAAGCCCGGACGCTTTTCCATCACTTCCTTTGCCGTAATTTCGACATCCGATTTGATCGTATCGCCAATAAAAACCGGCTTAATGAATCGTAGGCGGTCATAGCCGTATGAAAAGGCCACCGGATTAATGACGGTGGCGGTCAAGCCAACCCCAATGGTGAACACCATCGTGCCATGGGCAATCCGCTGCCCAAATGGCAGGGTTTTGCAAAATTCCGCGTCCAGATGATGCGGAAAAAAATCGCCCGAATGTCCGGCGTGAACGACAAAATCGGTTTCAGTAATCGTACGCCCCACCGTCTGGCGATGTTCACCGATCTCGTAGTCCTCGTAATATTTGGTTTGCTCAAACATCCGCTGCCTCCTTGATCGGGTGCATCGGCTTGGCGGAGCTTTGATAGGCGGCCTCAACCAACGCCATGGTGTGCCACGCGTCCTCAGCCGCCCCCTCAAGGTCGGCATCAAGACCGGCAGCAAATCTTTGCACTTGGGCAAAACGACCGCGGAATGCGGCGATAAACCAGTTCCCGACAAGCGGCACCTGTCGCCATTCCCCATCGGTGTTGAGCCAAAGTTCATCCGGCTCGCCTTTGGGGTAATCCAAATTCACCCCAAGTTTCAGATAAGCAGCCCCCTTGGTCCCGCAAATACGAAACTCGCAAGCCTGGAATTTGCGGCCAAATGCGTGGTTATGATTGATCGATAAATTGCACCGAACGTCGTCGCCGTAATCAAGCATTATGGCACTGCGGGTATTCGACACCGTTGACGTGGGATGCCCGACCGTGCGCGCATGAACGCCTTTGGGATTGCCAAAAAGATCGCGAACGAAATCAAGGTAGTGGATCGAATGCAAAAGAATTTCGACCCGTGGCAGCTTCAACAAAAATTCCCAAAGATGCCACGGCGTATCCAATGCAAGCCACGCATCAAAATCAACAAGATCACCCAAAATCCCCTGTGAAACGGCATCTTTAAGCGCAAGCGACATCGGCGCAAAACGAAGCTGGAAATTCACTGCGGCCTTAAGCCCCTTGCGCCGGATCACCGAGATAATCCGGTCTGCCTCGGCCAAGTCGGAACCAAGCGGCTTTTGAATGATCGCAATCGCACCATCAGGCAAAGCTTCAAGCAACTGGGCAATGGCCGTTGGCGGCACCGCAAGATCGTAAATCGTCCCGTCTTGGCCGGTTGCGTCTTCAAGCGTCTCAAACGCCTGCGTGCCCCAAGCGGTTGCAACCTTTTGCGCCTTGGCAAGATCGGGGTCATAAATCCCCGCCACCGGCACCCCCAAATCACGATAAGCCGGAAGGTGCGCGTCCGTCACGATGGACCCCGCACCGAAAATCACAACTGGGGTTGGCGTTTCTGGCATCTCAATGGTTTGGCGCAACTCAGTCATGGTGGAACACCTCGTTCATCTCAGCCCACCATTCGCCGTCACCGCGAGTTTCAAGCGGTCGCTGAAGCGGTTCACATACCGACCACCATCGTTGGGTTTCGGGGTCGGCAGCCATTTTCGCCATATCTGCCGCAAAATCATCGCCGACATATTCGAAATAGGCAAAAAGCAGGTTTTCCGGCTGTTTGAGGAAAATCGAATAATTGCGGATGTTGCAGTCCGATATCTTGGCCAAAACACCCGGCCATGCATCTGCGTGCAGGGTTTTGTATTGTGCAATCGCATCTTCGCCGATGCCAATCACTTGTCCATGCCTGACCATTATGTGTCCTCCCTTATCTCAAACGAACTTCCCGAAACAGTCAGCGCTTTGAGTTTTTCGTGATCCCAATCAATGCCAAGTCCGGGGGTATCCGGCGCGATTGCGGTCCCCGCCTTACACGCCATCGGGGCTGCGATGTCTTCAAGTTGCGGGATATATTCAAGCCACGGTGCATTGGGCACGGCACACACCAAACTGACATGCAACTCCATCAGGAAATGCGGGCAGATTGCGATGTTATGCGCCTCCGCCAGATGGGCGACTTTTAGCCACGGCGTAATCCCGCCAACCCGCGCCACATCTGCCTGAACAATGGTGCACGCATCTGCTGCGATATAATCGGCAAACTGTCCCGGGCTATACAGGCTTTCACCCACGGCCACAGGAACGCGCGAATGCGCCTGCAACCGCCGATGGCCTGCGATATCGTCCGATGGCAACGGTTCTTCGAACCACGCAATGTTTAGGCGTTCAAGCATCGGGACGCGCCTTTGTGCCTCGGCGGCGGTCATGGACTGATTGGCATCGGTCATGATTTCATAGTCATCGCCAAGGGCAGATCTCACCGCCTCAAGCCGTGCAACATCCCCGGAAACAGACGGCGTTCCGATTTTAACTTTTGACCCTAAAAACCCTTTGGCCTTGGCGTTTTGCGCGTCCTCGACCAACGCTTTTGGGGGTAAATGCAGCCACCCGCCTTCGGTGGTGTACATGGGAACGGTTTTCTTTGCCCCACCCGCCAACACATGAAGCGGAAGTCCCGTCTTTTGCCCGCGCATATCCCAAAGGGCGGTATCGATTGCCGCAAGCGCAAGCGACATAATCGGCCCCACGGCCGTGGCATGCGAACAAAACAAAAGATCGCGCCAGATTGCCTCAATCCGATCCGCGTCCTGCCCCATCAACCGTGGCAGCAACGTTTCGCGCAACAGCATCAAAATGGACGGGCCCCCATCGCCGATGGTGTAGCTATAGCCCATGCCGCCCGCGCCATCCGCATCGTGTAAAACAACAAAGATTGTTTCTTGCGACTTAAACGACTGGATCGCGTCGGTACGGACAACCTTGGGCGCAAGATCGACCATAAACGCATTTGCACTGGTAATTCGTGCCATTTGCGGCCTCACTTTTTCTGGGTATCGCCAGTCTCGGCATCAAACAGATGGCATTTATCGAGCATGATCTGGAACGTCATGCGCTCGCCACGGTGTACCGGACGGGGATTAAGCATCTTGGCCTGAACTTCTGTCCCGGCCAAAACCGCAAACAACAGGGTTTCCGTGCCAAGTGGCTCTGTCAGGTCCACCGTCATTTCAACCTCGGCCATGTGCTCGCCACGTGGCAAAGCATGCCCCACCGGCATGATGTTATCGGCGCGCACCCCGAATGTAATCGCCTGCCCTTCATCGGTGAAATAGCCCGGCGGCACGGGCAAACGGGTGCCATCGGCAAATTCGATCTGACCGTCTTTGACGACACCATCAAGCAAGTTCATCGGCGGTGACCCGATAAAGGTCGCAACAAAGGTGTTGATCGGATTTTCAAACACCTCAAGCGGCGTTCCGACTTGCTCTATATGGCCATCGCGCATGATGACAATCCGATCAGCAAGGGTCATGGCCTCGATCTGATCATGGGTGACATAAATGATGGTCGAGCCAAGCTTTTGATGCAGCTTTTTGATTTCAACCCGCATCTGGGTACGCAATTTCGCATCAAGGTTCGATAGCGGTTCATCGAACAAAAATACTTCCGGATCGCGCACAATCGCACGGCCCATGGCAACGCGTTGGCGTTGCCCACCCGAAAGGGCGCCGGGCTTACGATCCAAAAGGGGTGTCAGCGACAAAATATCGGCAGCTTCATTCACGGCCTTGTCGATGTCAGCCTGTGAATGTTTGGCAATATGAAGCGAAAACCCAAGGTTTTCGCGCACCGTCATATGCGGATAAAGCGCATAGTTCTGAAACACCATAGAGATGTTGCGATCACGTGGCGGCAAATCGTTGACCACGCGCCCGCCGATTTGCACGTCGCCGCCCGAAATTGCTTCGAGGCCTGCGACCATACGCAGCGTTGTCGATTTCCCGCACCCTGACGGGCCAACCAGCACGACAAACTCACCATCGGCGATATCCAGATTGATCGCATGGACGACCTCAAGCGGGCCGTATTTCTTGACCACATTGCGAAGGTGGACCTGAGCCATTTTATTATCCTTTCACGCCGCCAAAAGTAAGGCCGGCAATGAGGTGTTTCTGCACGAGGAACGTCAAAATAAGCGCGGGGATAATCATCAACACCGCAAGCGCACACATCCCCCCCCAATTGAGGGTAAATTCAGACGTAAAATCGAGAAGCCCGACCGGCATGGTCTTTGACGTGGTGGACCGCGTGAGCTGAGACGCCAACGCATATTCATTCCACGATGTCAGAAAGGCAAAGATACCCGCCGATGCGATGCCAGACCGCGCCACGGGAAACTCAACACGCCAAAATGCCTGCCAGCGTGTGCAGCCATCAATTTCGGCGGCTTCGGCCAGTTCAGGCGGCACCTGACGGAAGAAACCGTCGATCAGCCAAATCGTGAACGGCACGTTTAAGGCCACATAGGCAATAATCATCCCAAAATGCGTATCGATAATCCCGACACGGGCAAACAGGATGAATAACGGCAAGGATAACGCCACCCCCGGCACAGCACGCGTCACCATCAGGCCAACAAAAATACCGCCCTTAAATTTGAATTTATAACGTGCAAAGGCATACCCACCGGCCATCCCGATCAAAATCGCAATAACGGTTGAGGTCACCGAAATCACCAATGAGTTTGCGAAATAGGTCAGGACAGGCACCCCGCCCTCGCCGATCCCGCCGAACATGGCGCGGTAATGATCGAAATTCAGCTCGTTAGGGATCCAGACTGGTGGTTTCGCCATGATTTCCACCGTCGGGCGGAAAGAGTTCAAAACGATCCATAAGCCCGGCACACACAGCACCATCATGGCAAAAAACAAGCCAAGAGAATGGGCAACTTTGAGCATCTGACGGCGAAGATTATGATTTGAATTGGTCGCCATGCGTTACATCCCCATCCCGAGTTCTTGGCGAGATTTGGTCAGTTTCTTAAAGAAATAGACGGTAAAGAAAATCGCGAGGAAGATAGAGATATAGCCCATCGCATTGGCATACCCCATGCGCGCATCCACATAGCCCGTCCGCCCAATCAGCGTCCAAAGAAGCTCTGTCCGGCGTGCTGGCCCACCATTGGTCATGATCTGAACGATGTCATAGGCACGTGCCACATCAAGCGACCGGATCGCCATCGCGATATAGATAAAGGGCATCAAAAACGGCAAGGTGACATAACGGAACGACTGCAAAGCCGTGCAACCGTCAACCTTTGCTGCCTCAAGCGGATCACGCGGGATCGCGTACAGCCCTGCTAGAATGAGAATTCCAAACACCGATGTCGATGTCCAAACCTCTGCAAAGATGATTGAAAACATCGCAAGGTTACCGTCAACCAACCATGGAATGGCGGTATCGGTAATGCCAAGTGACTGCAGTGCGTTGTTCACCAGTCCCACATTATCATTAAAGATAAACTTGAACTGAAAACCGACCAGGATCGGCGAAAACATCATGGGAAACATCATCATCGTGCGCAAAAGACGCTGACCACGGGTGACCTTTGACACCATGATCGCAATGCCAAGCCCCAGCAACATTTCAAGGTTAAGCGCAACCGTCAGCAAAAGAACCGTGCGCCCAAAGGCCGCCCAAAACTTGGCATCGGTGATGGCTTTTTCGTAATTGAACAACCCGACCCAGTTAAAAATACTGTCTGGCCGCGTCAGTCGGTAGGACGTGAAACTTGAATAAAGTGACAGAACAAGCGGGATCAGCACGACGGCCGATAAAATGATGATGGCTGGTAAAAGCAGAACCAACCACTGAGGGAGCTTCAAGCGCTTCATCGGGATGTCCCATAAGTCGGCACGGATGGCTTCGTGCGTTTGGGTCTGAGGATGGTCGAAAGACGGATGGCAGATTGCAGACGGCAGATGGAAAATTGGGCGGCGCACTTAACGCTGCGCCGCCCAACCGATCCGGCTTAGTAAACGCCTTCTTCTTGCATCAACTCATCAACTGCTTCGGACGCATCAGCCAGCGCCTCGTCCACGGTCTTGTCCCCAACAATCGCCGCCTGAAGTTCCGGATAAATCAAGTTGGTCGATTCAATCCAAAGGGCAGTCGGCGGAACGGCAAATGCGGTTGCCGCAGTTTCCTTAAAGGCGGCCAAAACTTCGCTGCGATACGGATCGTCTTTGGCCTGTTCGGAAACATAATCCCAAACAGCTGTGCGTGACGGCAACGGCCCGGCAGCACTTTCAAGTTTCTGGCTGTCTTCGTTGGTCAGGAACTCAACCAATGACGCCGCGGCTTCTTTGTTTTCACAATCGTCAGTGACGGAAAATCCGTGGAAACCCGACCAACCGGTGCGCACACCAGCCGATCCTTTGGGTGCGGGCGCAACGCCAACATTCCCGGCAACTTTGGACGAGGACGGATCATTAAAGAACGCCGCCCAGCCCGGCCAATCAAGGTTAAGCGCAATCGTTCCCGAGGCAAATCCGTTGCCCAAATCGTCCCACAGATAGTTGGTTGTACCCGCCGGAACAGCTCCCGCCTTATACAAATCAACAAACCACTGCAGGGCACGTTTGCCTTCTTCGGAATCAAATGCCGGCGAAAAATCATCGTTAAACAGCTTACCGCCTTCGGCAACGACCATCTCGTAGTAACGCCCAACGATGGCTTCGTCTTTACCGGCATATTGCGTGCCATAGAAATTCGGCGGATCGGCAAAGAAAATAGCCTGATCTTTTACCTGCGCCCAGGTTTCGGGCACGGCAAGTTTATAGCCATATTCCTCTTCAAACGCCTTGGCGCGCGCCGCATCGTCATAAAGGTCTTTTTGGTAATACAGTGCCGACACATCAAACTGTGCGCGCGGCAACATGACCAGTTCGCCATCAAACGTCGCGGCTTTGATATTGGCCGGGACAAATTCGGCAACCACGTCTTTACTGATCAGGTCAGTCAGATCGGTATAAAGGCTGGAATACTGAGACGCGAAGGACGAATGGTTCGACCCAACGCACCAATCGGTTGTCCCTGCGGCGATATCGGATTTGAACTCTTTATCCAGCTCGAAATGGTTTTTCTTGGAAATAATCTCGACTTTGGCACCTGTTGCCGCTTCCCATTCAGGGATGCGCGCATAAAGAGCCTCATATTGCTGACCACCGATAAGTTTGGCTTCGATGGTGACACCATCAAATTCGCCGGCTTGTGCGTTGCCGGTTTGGGCAACAAAGGCAGTCGCCGCAAAGGCGGCAAGCACGGCGCAGGATGCACCGCTCAAATACTTGTTCATTTTATCCTCCCTAATGGATCGGCCTCTCGACCGGCTGATGATCCTGCTGTCTTTTGATGCAGCTTTCATATTCGGAATCATCTTTTATATTTAAACTTGACTTGATTGGAGAGTCAAGTTGAACTCCCCAAAGAATTCACCCTCTGCGCGAAAAAAGTTACCCTTACGCAAGCGTGTCAGATAACCACTGTCAAAAGCGCGGGAAACCGGGCGAAAAAGGAAGAAAGCATCATGTTCATCGATACCCATCTTCACCTCGTTGCACGTGACCGCATTTCCTATCCGTGGCTAAAAGACGTGCCGCAACTCGATCAAGACTGGACCTATGACGCCTATGAAAAGACGGCCAAACGCATTGGCATTGATCGGGTTTTACACATGGAAGTCGATTGCGCCCCCAATTGCATCCAAACCGAAAATGCCTTTGTTGCGGAATTGATGGCACGGCCCGGAAGTCTTGTTTGCGGTGCCATTTCGTCTGCCCGACCGGAATCGGCTGGCTTTGACGCGTTTCTTGATGAACTCGACCCAAAGGTAATTAAAGGCATTCGCCGCGTCCTGCATGTGGTGCCCGATGACGTGTCGCAAAGCGATACCTTTCGCGCGAACGTGAAGCGTCTTGGCGACAAGGGCCTGCCGTTTGATATCTGCGTTTTACAACGTCAACTCGATCTGGCGATTGATCTGGCGGATGCCTGCCCCAACACGGTTTTTGTTCTTGATCATTGCGGCGTTCCCGACATCGCCGGTGACGGATATGCCGACTGGGCAAAATCCATCAGCCGCCTTGCCGAACGGCAAAACGTAAATGCCAAGATTTCAGGCATATCGGCCTACGCCGCACCAGACTGGACGCTTGAAACACTGCGTCCTTATGTCGAACACATCATCGAACAGTTTGGTTGGAACCGAGTTGTTTGGGGGTCTGATAGCCCCGTCTGCACGCTAAATTCATCGCTGGATCAATGGATGGCGACTACACGCGCCCTGATCGCAGGCGCATCAGAATCAGAACGCACGTCATTTGCCTTTAAAAACGCAAAGCGCATCTGGTCGATTTAGGGCGGCGCAAGCCTTGCCGAACCAAAACAAAGAACGCCAACAGGCCGTAGATGAAGGGCTTGTTGGCGTACATTTTTGGCATAGAACGTCTTAGATATCGAAATTGGTTGGTAGTACGACCATATCGCGGATCGTCACCGTGCGCGGCCGCGACAGCATATATATCACGGCACTTGCGACTTCTTCTGGGTCAATCAGCGCACCACTTTCCTTCGCCTTGCGAAGGTTTTCTTCCGGCCAATCTGCCAACAGGGCGGAAACAACTGGCCCCGGTGAAACCTGTCCGACACGAATACCGTGCTTGTTAAGCTGACGACGCATGGTTTGAACAAAACATGTCATTGCCCATTTGGACCCGGAATAAACCGGCTCCCAATGAATGGGAATATGGCCAGCAACAGATGCGGTCACGATAATATCGCCTGTGCCGCGCTCCTGCATATGTGGGATCACATCGCGGACATTCTTCATCACCGCATTGACGTTCAAATTTAGCATCCGGTCGATTGTTGCCGTATCCGTATCGACCAAATCACCCCCGATATACGACCCTGCATTGCAATGCAGGATATCAAGATGCCCGACCTTATCCAAAATGCCGGGCACCATCGCCGCACAACTATCGACATCAAGCAGATTGGTCACTTGCCCGACTGCATTGTCGCCAAGTTCATCGACAATTCGCGCAAGCGATTTCTCGTCATAATCGACAAGAACAACCTTTGCACCGGCATCAATCAGTGACCGCGTTGTCGCAAGACCAATACCCGACGCCGCACCCGTAACTGCCGCCGTTTTACCCTGAAGTGGTTTTGACATTATTTTTCCTCCCGTTGATTTATTATGTGTTTTTTAGACCGCCAAAAATCCGCCATCGACCGGCAAAACCGCCCCTGTCACGAACGAGGCATCATCGGAAAACAGCATGGCAATCGACCTTGCAACTTCCTCCACCTCGGCAAAGCGACCATGGGGATGACGGACCATCATTGGATCTCTTTTGGCGGGATCGGTCCAAGTTGTTGCCGCCAATTCCGTCATTGTGATTGTTGGCGCAACCGCATTGACCCGAATGTTATGCGCGCCAAGCTCCTTGGCCATGACACGGGTTGCGCCCTCAAGACCGGCCTTGGACGCGGCGTAACACATATGCTCGACAAAACCGCGATGCCCGGCGATGGACGACACATTCACAATCGCACCGCCACCGCCCGCATCGACACGCGCCCGGGCAAATTCCTGTGCGCAAATCAGCGCCGCACGCAGGTTGATCCCCATCACGGTTTCATACCCCGCGTCCGTCATCTCAAGCACGCTTTCAAGGACGTTGGTTCCAGCACAATTAATCAGAAAATCACAAAGCCCGGCATCCTTCATGGCCGCACGCGCGGCCATGGGATCGGATAAATCAGCGCAAATGCCCCGCGCCCCAATTTCGGACGCCAGACTGTCCAAATCGCTTTGGGTGCGGGCAATGGCAACAACGGATGCGCCACCTTGTGCCATTACGTGCGCACAGGCCCGGCCGATGCCTTTGCCCGCACCGGTGATAATGACTGTTTTTTCGGCAAATTTGTTCGACGTCATTGGTACGTTTCCCTGATCAATTTATGCGTTGAATTCGGCGGCTATTCATTGCCGCCGTTTTTTTATTCAATACCTTTGATGACCGTCTTTAAGGGTGTTGCGTCTATTGCGTTTCCAGCAACATCTCCGCGGTCAGGTCATCGGTTACCAGCGTATCAACCAGCCCACGGGTAATGGCCGCGCGCATGATGTTGACCTTATGCGCGCCAGCAGCGGTCAATATCTTGTTTGGAATCCCGGCAAGGGCCGTAAGATCGACACCAACGGTGCGGTCATTAATCGGATGATTAATTTCATTGCCGTTCGCATCCAAAAAACGGCCCAGCACGTCACCCACCGCGCCTGCTTCGCGCAGTGCTTCCATCCGCACATCTTTGGGCAGGCCGTATTTCACCATGAAGGACAAATCCGACACGTCACCCACCACAAGCAGGACAGCATCCGCCGCCAGACAGCGTTCAATATGCGATGCATAGATGTCCTGACTTAAAAACAGGTCCTTATCCAAACCTTCCGGCAAGTAAATCGGGGCAACCAAATGGGAATATTGCGCGTTAAACCGATCGGCAAATCCCGATGCGATGCTGAACGCGTTAAATGACGATCCCGCCGCCGTCCCGCCCATCAGAGCAAGGATTTCAAGATCGGGCAATTCCTGATACGGCAATCGTTCCAGCGCCTTTTGCAGGGTAACGCCCCACGAAACGCCAATCTTTTTCCATGGCTCGGTCTTAAGCGTTGTCGACAAATAATGCGCCAAAGCTGTGCCAACCGGGGCGTGATTGTCGTAATTTTTTGTATCTGCGGGCACCACAAGTGCCTTGCTGATCCCAAATTCCTGTTCGAGTTTACGCTGCAATTCTAATCGTATGAGGAATGGGGATTCGATCTGAATATTGACCAATCCCAATGCCTTGGCTTTTTGGATCGCCTGATTAACACGCAGTCGCGTCACACCCATTTCACGGGCGACTTCGGCCTGTGTTTGGCCGTTCAAATAGTACCGCCAGCAGACTTCTGTCAGAAATCCTTCGCCTTCTTCAATTGGCTCTCTTGGCATGACGTCCTCCTGTCGCACGGCAGCTTTGGTGGCATAGTAGCCCCGGCACCGCGTCAAATTAACAAATGTAAAATTAAATATACAAGTGAAAATTTTCACTTGCATGGATTGCATTACATATGCATCATTCCACCGCACGGAAATGCAGGTCCAAAGCAACACAAGAATGCTGACCGGCGATATCCGCACATTCCAACGGGAGGAATATCGAAATGAATTACGCACTTAAAGTAGGTGTATCAGCACTTGCTTTGTCCATCGCATCCACTGCGGCATATGCCGATGATGCTTTTTGGAAAAAAGCCGCTGAACCGTATCAGGATGTCACCCTTCATGGCGTGACCGAGTCGACCCCGCCGTCAAATTACATCCGCGAAGTATTGGCCCCACAGTTCGAAGAACTGACCGGCATCCGCGTTGATATCGAAACCACTTCGTGGGATCAGATGTATGACAAGGCCATCAAAGACATGGAAGTCGGCACCGGCATCTATGACATGGTCTTTATCGAACAGGACATCGTGTATTCCTATCTGTCACGCAATTTCCTGACCGACACCACCAAACTTCTTGCCGACAACCCATCGCTTAAAGCACCTACCTACAGCGAAGATAACTTCACCACCTTTGCCGATTACTTCCGCGGTGAAAACGGTGATCTGTACGGCGTGCCGATGGAAGCCTTCATCAAGATTTATCTCTATCGCACCGATCTGTTCAACGATCCGGAAATCAAAGAAGCATTCAAGGCGGAAACCGGTCGCGAACTTAAACCAGCGAAAACCCATGAAGAATACGGCGAAATCGCCCGTTTCTTCACCAAATGGGGCAAAGACCACGACATGGATCTGTGGGGCACCACCGCACAGGCCCACACCGGTCACCCGGCGTCGTTCTATGAATATTTTGAATCCATTGCACCGACCTACGGCGTTTATAATTGGGGCATTGATGCCGACAACAATTACGCCGCGACCGTCGAACATGGCGGCAAGATGAACAGCCCAGAGGCCAAAAAGGCCCTTAAATGGTGGCTGAGCATGCGCGACATCGCCCCGCCAGAAAGCAATGCGTCAACCTGGACCGAAGTTGGCACCACGTTTGGTGCTGGCCGTGTCGCACAGGGTCTGGTGTATGGTGAAAATGCTGGCTGGATCGCAGCTGATGAATCCAAATCATTGGTTGTTGGCAAAGTTGGCGTTGCCCTTCCGCCGCTTGAAGACGGCATCCTAGAAGAAGTCGAAAACGGCAAAGGCTACATCGGTTACTATGATGGCGGTGCATTTGGCATTCCTTCGCCGTCAAAGAACAAAGAAGCCGCGATGCTGTTCTTGCAATATATCGGTCAGGACGAAGTTCAGCCTGATTGGGCAGTTGCCGCACCACGTGTGACCAACAAGGCAACCTATGACGATCCCAAAGTTCAGGAAATGAACAAAGAACTTGGCGGATATTATGACCTTCTGCGTGACAAAGGATATCTGTTTGCCGGTGCACCGGCATATCCGTTCCACGCGCAGGTCCGCGAAGCTGTCTCGCCGATCCTCTATGAAATTCTGACCGGTGATCTTGATCCAGACACGGGTCTTGATCAGATGGCTGCCAAGGCCGAAGCCGAACTTACCGATCTTGGCTATCGCAAGTAAGTCAGTCTTTCTGATCTGAAAAATCCATCATCAAGGATCGCTACCTTCGGGTGGCGATCCCCCCGTCATGACGCAACAACCGCGCGCATGAACGGAACCACTGCATCCATCATCCAGGGAGTTGATAATGCGCTCCAACAAGCTTGGTTGGATCCTTTTGGCGCCAACGCTGCTGATCTTGTTTTTCTTCGGTGTCTTGCCGTTTGTTTACGTGGTCTTCGTGTCGTTCCATCAATGGAACCCGTTCGCAGCATCGCCAGAAATGATCTTTAACGGTGCGGACAATTTCCGTCGCATCGTCTTTGACTCTGCGTTCCTCAACTCGCTTGGTGTGACCGTGGCGTTCGTTCTGTTTGCCGTCATATCCGAAGTCATTATCGGATATATGCTGGCACAGGCATTTATGCGCGAATTTCCCGGCAAAGCATTCTTTCGCACCATTCATACGCTGCCCCTTATTATGGCGCCGATCATTGTTGGTTCCGTCTGGAAGCTGATGACAACGCCGTCGATTGGCATCATTCCGCATTACCTTGATAAATGGTTCGGGATCAGCATGAATATCGGCACATCCGCACCCGCCGCCTTTTTCACGATTGTCGTGATGGACATCTGGCACTGGACGCCGCTTGTGACCCTAACGCTGATTGCCGCCTTGGTATCCTTGCCGCGCGATCCGTTTGAACAGGCCCAGATTGACGGTGCAAACAAACGCCAGATCTTTTGGCACATCACACTTCCAATGATCGCCCCGGCCCTTATTGCCACAGTATTTATCCGTCTGATGGATGCCCTTCGTACTGTTGACGAAGTCTGGATGCTGACCGGGGGTGGACCGGGCTCTTCAACCCGTTTTCTGGGCGTTCATATCTTTAAGGAAGTCTTCCCCAAAACCAACTACGGCTACGGATCAACCATTTCCGTGATCGTTCTTTACCTCACCATCGTGGTCTGCTGGCTGCTTTATGTCAGCATGCTGGCCCCGCGCAATAACAGGAAGGGATAACGATCATGAAAAAGCGCAATCCAATCCTTACAACACTGTTCTGGATCCTGATCAGCCTCCTGACCTTGTTCCCGATCTACTGGTTGTTTGTCATTTCGGTCAAACCTGCGGTTCAGCTTTTCAGCACGCCGGACCTTATTTTGAACAACCCGTACTGGGGCAACTACACCGAAGTCCTCGGTAACCGGCTGGTTCGAAGCTACATGATCAATTCGCTGATCATTTCCAGCGGCAATGCCCTGCTGTGTACGGTTCTTGGCTTCTTTACCTGCTATGCGCTGTCGCGCTTTGATTTTAAGGGCAAAGAATCCATCTTCTTCTGGACCATCACCAACCGAATGGCGCCGCCTGCGGTGTTCTTGCTGCCGTTGTTTTTGCTGATGACGCAAGTGTACCGTATCGGGGAATTTACGCTGCTTGATACGCGCATCGGCATGATCTTGGTCTATTGCACCTTTAACCTGCCCTTCGCCATCTGGACGCTGCGTCCGACCATTGATGGGATCCCCAAAGAACTTGACGAAGCGGCCTATGTCGATGGGGCAAGCCCATGGAAAGTGATCAGCGAAATCGTCTTCCCGCTGTGCCGTCCGGGCCTTGCCGTCACCCTGATCCTGACCTGGGTTTTTGCCTGGAACGAATACCTGCTGGCTGCGACCTTGACCAATTTCGATGCGCGTACCTTGACCACGGGTCTGTCGGAATATGTCACCACTACGGGGACTGAATGGGGAATTATGGCGACGATTTCGGTCTTTACCCTGATCCCTGCCCTAATCGTTTTCGGTTTGGTCCAAAAACACATTGTGGCCGGTCTAACCTTTGGCGCGGTGAAAGGATAACGACATGACCGATAAACATGTGACACCGCTGGCGTCCGCCCACCTTGCCAAAGAAGGCGATGACGCCGCCCTTGGAGATACGGAAAGACACGGCTTCTTGCCGATTGAAACCAACTGGTTTGATCGTCTTTTCATATCTGTCGTGATCTGGGTCGCACTTTCCCTGTTCTGGTTCCGCTTTATCGAACCAATCGGATTGTCCATCTGGATTTCAAATGCGATTGCTTTGGCGCTTGGCGCCTTCATTATCAGGAAAGGATAACGCCATGAAATCCCTGGTTCTGGAAAAGAAAGACGAAATTACCTTGCGCGATTTTCCGGCAATTGACCGGACAGAAGAAGTTCTGGGCGCACGCGATGTCCGCATTAAAATGCATACCGTCGGCATTTGTGGGTCAGACGTCCATTATTACACCCATGGCCGGATCGGTCCGTTTGTTGTCAACGAGCCGATGATTTTGGGCCACGAAGCATCGGGCACGGTGATTGAAACCGGCTCAGAAGTCAGTACCCTGAAAGTGGGGGATCGCGTATGCATGGAACCGGGGATCCCCGATCCCAACAGCAAGGCAACCCGCCTTGGTATGTATAATGTTGATCCGGCAGTGCGTTTCTGGGCCACCCCGCCAGTACATGGCATATTGCGCCCAACGTGCGTTCACCCAGAAGCCTTCACCTTTAAACTGCCCGACAATGTTTCCTTTGCCGAAGCCGCCATGGTCGAACCCCTTGCCGTGGGTGTTCATGCCGCGACCAAGGCCCGTATCAAACCGGGCGACATTGCCCTGGTGATTGGCGCGGGGCCGATTGGTTTGGTCACGGCACTGTCCGCCTTGGCGGGCGGTTGTGCGCGTGTTTACGTGGCTGATCTTGCGGAAAAGAAGCTTGAAATCGCTGCATCGCTAAGCCCCGCGATCACACCAATTAACGCCAAATCGCAAAACATTGCCGAAATCGTCAAGCGCGATACAGATGGCTGGGGTGCAGATGTTGTGTTTGAAGCAACCGGTTCGCCCAAGGCGGCCGCGGCCGTTTTCGAACCACTTTGTCCGGGCGGCTGTGTGGTCATGATCGGCGGTCAACCCGACCCGATTAGCTATGACGCAGGGGCGGCAATGATCCGCGAAGCACGGGTCGAAAACATTTTCCGCTATGCGCATGTTTTCCCGCGCTGCGTTGCAATGCTGAGCTCCGGCGTAATTGATGTCAAACCGCTTATTACCCGAACATTCTCATTCGAAGACAGCGTGCGTGCGTTCGATATAGCAGCCTCTGCCCCGCCGGCAGATGTGAAACTGCAAATCGAATTGCCGCAATAAGGAGAAGCCCAATGGCCAATGTAAAAATAGAAAACGTCGTCAAACGCTACTCCAATGTTCAGGTCATGCACGGCGTGGATGTCGACATCGAAGACGGCGAATTCGTCGTTCTGGTAGGTCCGTCTGGCTGTGGCAAATCGACCTTGCTACGCATGCTTGCGGGTCTTGAAGAAATCAGCGATGGCACGATTTCGATTGGGGGCCGCGTTGTTAATGACGTGATCCCAAAGGATCGCGACATTGCGATGGTCTTCCAAAGCTATGCGCTTTATCCGCATAAAACCGTGTTTGATAATATCGGCTTCCCCCTGAAAATGGCGAAACAGCCCGATAGTGTCATCAAGGAAAAAGTCACCAAAGCAGCCGAGGTTCTTGACCTTGATCATTTGCTTGACCGCTATCCCAAGCAGCTTTCAGGCGGGCAGCGCCAGCGCGTTGCCATGGGCCGCGCGATTGTTCGTGATCCGCAAGTATTCCTGTTTGATGAACCGCTTTCAAACCTTGATGCAAAACTGCGCGTGACCATGCGCGTTGAAATCAAAGAACTGCATCAACGTTTGGGCACGACCATTGTCTATGTCACCCACGATCAGATCGAAGCCATGACCATGGCCGATAAGATCGTTGTCATGCGCGATGGGCGCGTGGAGCAAATCGGCAGCCCCTTGGATCTATACGACCATCCGAAAAACGTGTTCGTTGCCGGGTTTATTGGATCGCCTTCCATGAACTTCGTACACGGCACAATCGCGGTCAAAGACGGCAAAAAAGTTTTCCTATCCGATCATGGCTTGGAACTTCCAGTCCCTGAAAACAATGCACGCACCAATCAAGCTGTCACCTATGGCATTCGCCCAGAACATATTCAGGTTGGCGATCAGGGGGTGCCGATGAAAGTTGTCGTTGTCGAACCCACCGGTTCAGAAACGCAGGTCTTTGCCAAATCGGGCCCTGAATTGATTGATGCGCTGGTTAAAGATCGGATTTCTGCCAAACCCGGTTCCGAGCTGTGCTACATGATTGATCCCGCAAATGTCCATTTGTTCGATCGCGAAACCGAACAGAGAATTTAAGGAATCTTCATGACGTCTTCTGCCGCCGTTATCTTTGATATGGACGGTTGCCTCGTCGACAGTGAACCACTGTCGTTAGAGGTCATCGCAAACGAAATGCAGTCGCTTGGCATTCAGGATGCCGATATCAATGATGTTCGCAGCCGTTTTCTCGGCGTATCAATCCAAGATATCTGTAAAAACATAACTGAACGTTTGGGCCGTCCGTGCCCGGATGACTTTATTGATCGTGTCGAAAACCACCTTCTTTCAGAATATCAAACCCGACTTACCAAGATCGCGCATGTTGATGAACTGCTCGACCGCCTGTCGGAGCAAGGCATAAAAACCGCCCTTGCGACCGGAAGTTCTTTGCGGCGCATGCGTAAAACGCTTGAACTATCAAACCTTTTGCCGCGCTTTGACGGAACAGCGTTTAGTGCCGATCAGGTCGAGAATGGCAAACCGGCACCGGACCTTTTTTTATTGGCCGCACAACAAATTGGCGTGGATCCCAAAGACTGCGTGGTTGTTGAAGATTCCCCGCACGGGGTCAAAGGTGCGATTGCTGCTGGTATGAAGGCGATTGGGTTTGTTGGCGGCACGCATCTTGATGATATTCGCGATTATCAAACAAACCTTTTGCAAGTCGCAGGTGCATCGGTAATTCTCCATGACCTTCAAGATGTTGGTGATGAAATCATCGG
This sequence comes from Thalassospira lucentensis, assembly GCF_011806425.1. Lineage (GTDB taxonomy): Bacteria > Pseudomonadota > Alphaproteobacteria > Rhodospirillales > Thalassospiraceae > Thalassospira > Thalassospira lucentensis_B. The sequence goes on from NZ_JAATOV010000004.1 coordinate 321,649, forward strand.
GCAATCATGATGCTTTCATGATGTTTGTCGTGCATGATCTGATGAACCACCACCCGTCTCTTTTTAAAAGGGCCTTTGAATGACTTTTCTTGGCATTGACCTTGGAACCTCTGGTTTGCGCGTGTTGTTGATCGACGAAGACGGTCGGCCAATTGGTGCCACCGAACGTCATTATCAGGCGACACATCCCCATCCGGGCTGGTCTGAACAAAACCCGGCCGATTGGATCGCCGCCCTTGATGCTGCCATCGAAGAACTGCGCGACACCTATCCACAGTTTGCAGATTTGCGCGGTATCGGCGTTGCCGGTCATATGCATGGGGCGACCCTTCTTGACAAAAACGGCGATGTTTTGCGTCCCTGCATTCTGTGGAATGACACACGTTCCCACGCGCAGGCGGCAAAACTTGATGGCACGGATCAAGTTCGAACCCTGTCGGGCAACATCGTTTTTCCTGGCTTTACGGCCCCCAAACTTGAATGGGTGCGCGAACATGAGCCGGAAATTTTTGCCAAAACGGCCAAGGTTTTGCTGCCAACCGCCTATTTAAACGCCTATCTGTGCGGCGATTACGTTGCCGATATGTCTGATAGTGCGGGGACATCATGGCTTGATGTCGGCGAAAGATGCTGGTCAGAAACCCTTCTTTCTGCGGGGCACATGCGCCAAGATCAAATGCCCCGACTGGTCGAAGGCACCGAAGAAGCAGGCCAATTAAGACCCGAACTTTTACGTAAATGGGGTCTTTCCGGCCCTGTATCGGTGGCTGGTGGTGCGGGCGATAACGCCGCAGCCGCATGCGGTATTGGCGCCCAAAACGAGGGCCAAGGGTTTGTTTCGCTTGGGACGTCTGGGGTTTTGCTGTCGGCACGTGATGGCTATCACCCCGCACCTGAAACCGCCCTTCATACGTTCTGCCATGCCATTCCCGGACGCTGGTATCAAATGGGGGTTATGCTTTCGGCGACAGATAGCCTGAACTGGTTGGCACGGATCACCGGACAAAACCCCATTGAACTAACATCCAAACTTGATGGCGATCTGAAAAATCCCGGTCCGGTGCGATACCTGCCTTATCTTGCGGGTGAACGCACACCGCACAATGATGCCGAAATTCGCGGCAGCTTTACCGGCCTTGCGGCAGAAACATCGCGCGAAGATCTTACCCGTGCTGTGCTTGAAGGTGTGGCATTTGGTTTACGCGACAGTTTCGAGGCGCTATTGGCGACCAATGCCAAACTTGACCAACTGATCGCGATTGGCGGCGGGTCGGCATCGCGCTATTGGATCCGTCTGATCGCGACCGCCCTTGGCGTTCCGCTTTCACTACCCAAAAGCGGTGAATTTGGTGCGGCCCTTGGCGCAGCACGTCTTGGCATGATCGCGGCGACCGGTGCGTCAACGCACAGCATCATGACCGTGCCCGACGTCCGCGAAACGATTGATCCGGATGCGAAGTTGATCGGCGCATTTGATGATGCCTACGGCGCATTCCGCGCAGCCTATCCTGCGATCAAATCCATCCAGTAATCCGGAAACGGCATTCATTTGCATTTTTGGGCATCACCCGGAATGTTGCGGATAAGAAGACGATCAAAAAGCCCCGTGTACGTCGTGCACGGGGCTTCAACAATTGACGTTATCCTAAACTCGTTCTAAGCAGGTCGCATTGGCTAAGACTTAAATGATATAAAGTCACCTGTGATCGCTTTTCGAGGGCTTCGAGATGGAAATAAAATGGCTTGAAGATTTTGTTTCGCTCGCCAGAACCCACAATTTTTCGCGTTCGTCCGAAGAACGCAATGTGACGCAGCCTGCCTTTAGCCGCCGCATCCGCGCCCTTGAAAACTGGATTGGCACCGACCTGATTGATCGGCGCACATATCCAATTAAGCTGACCGAAGAAGGAAGGCTTTTCCGCGATACAGCCGAAACCGTGCTGCATGATATCTATCGCGACCGCGCCCAGTTTCATCAGTTACAGCACGCCGCCCGCCCCGATATTCGCATTGCCGCGGCAAGCACGCTGAGTATCAGCTTCATTCCGGCGTGGCTTAAAAAGGTACAGCAGGCCATCGGCCCATTTACCAGCCATATCATGACGGAAAACTTTCACGATATGGTTCGACATCTGGCCGATGGGGATATTGATTTTGTCTTGCAATATTGCAGTCCGAATATCCCGGTTCTGTTTGACACCACACAATTTCGCGCTTTAACGCTGGCGCGTGAAAAAATGATTTTGGTGGCCCCCTGTGACGCCAAAGGCAATCCGGTTGTCCATCCCGATAGCGGTGAAGTCATCCCATATGTCGGCTATTCCAAAAACGGGTATTTTGCCGAAATCGAATCTTTGATTTTCAGCGAAAACCCCGCTGCGGCAAAGAACCTAAAACGGGTTAGCGAAAGCCCGACATCGGAATTCGTCAAGCGCATGGCGATTGAATTTGATGCGCTGACATTGGTTCCGGAAAGCTGCGCGAAAACCGAATTGGCCCGTAATGAACTGGTTCAAATCGACATGCCAAGCTGGACCCACGAACTCGACATTCAGATTTACCGCAAGGCCGACACAAAGCGTTTGATCACACGCAAACTTTGGGATGCCCTGACCGATGCGCTCGACTGACCGCACATTCGATCAGGGGCAAATCCCTTTAGGCGTTATGCGCTTTCTTCGTCGCTATAAATAAAGGTTTCAAACCGGCCTTCTTGCGTCACGACACCGCGATACATGCCTTCGCTGTTCATCGGCATCACCACATTACCCTTGGCATCAACCGCAATAAGACCACCAGAACCATCATTTTTTGCCAAATCTTCCATCACAACATGATGGGCGGCTGTTTCAAGGCTTTCGCCCGCGTGACGCATCCGGGCCGCAATTTCATGGGCTGCGCAATAGCGGATGAAAACTTCGCCATGTCCAGTTGCGGACACCGCACAGGTCTGGTTATCAGCAAAGGTACCTGCACCAATCACCGGCGAATCACCAATCCGACCTGGTGCCTTTGCCGTCATCCCCCCGGTGGACGTCGCTGCGGCCACGCGCCCCTGTGCATCACAGGCAACAGCCCCAACTGTGCCGTGACGGCGTGCGGGATCATCACTTTCCTTGCCTTCGGCGCGGAGTTTTAAAGTTTCCTGCAACGCGTTCCAGCGGGCATCCGTGTGGAAATAATCGGCATCTTCAAACGCCAAACCGGCATCACGGGCCATCTTCATCGCGGCATCCGCACTAAAGAAAACATGCTCGGACTGATCCATTATCAGACGCGACACTTTGACTGGATTTTTCGGCCCCTGAATTCCCGCAACCGCGCCAACATTGCGGTTGGTTCCTTCCATCACCGCAGCATCCATTTCATGCTTGCCATCAGATGTGAAAACCGCCCCACGGCCGGCGTTAAATAGCGGGTTATCCTCCAACGCACAGACCGCTTCAACAACCGCATCGATGCTATTTCCACCCTTTTCAAGCACGGCATAACCGGCCTTAAGTGCGGCTTCGATCCCCGCGTGATAGGCCGCCTCTTTTTCTGCGGTCATTTGACTGCGCAGAATGGTCCCGGCCCCTCCATGAACGGCCAGCGAGAACCGATTTGTCATCTGAATGCTCCTGCAATACTGCGGATAAAATTGGGTGATTATGTAGACCAAATATTATCCCCGCCGCACCGGCTGGCAACGGGCTGATTTTGGCAAACCAAGGGTGTCATACCCGCGCGGCATAACCCCGCATTGCTTTACAAATGGGTTTATTGCAAGGAACCAAATGCTTTTGTGGAATGCGATCAAACCGACAAGGCGTTCGTGCGATCAACCCCTTACCAGAAACTATGCAAAATCAGCATAGATGTTGCCAAATCAGCTTTGGCAGAACGCAAAGCCCATCAGTAACGTCCCTGTAACAAGTAAAAAGAGCCCCGCGGCAACCATGTCCGCGACCGATCCAGGGAATTTTGAATGCCAGAACAAACGCGCCCGTCACTTCTTTCTGTACGCAACCTGACTGTCGCCTTTGGTAAAGACAATGTCTCGTCCCCCGTCGTCAAAGGTCTCGACCTTGATGTCAAAAAGGGTGAAACCGTCGCAATCGTCGGTGAGTCCGGCTCAGGCAAATCTGTCACCGCCCTTTCGATGATGCGCCTGATCGAATTTGGCAACGGCAACATTATCGATGGCACCATCAATCTTGTCAGACGCGACGGCAAAACGTCCGACATCTGCAAGCTTGATGATGAAAGTGCGCGCACACTTCGTGGCGACGAAATATCGATGATCTTCCAAGAACCGATGACGTCGCTTAATCCAGTGTTCACCATCGGCGAACAGTTGATCGAAGCCGTCGCAACCCATCAGAAAAAAAGCCGCAAAGATGCCGCGGCCATCGCGATTGAGATGCTGGAAAAAGTCCGCATCCCCGATGCGCGCAATCTGATGAAACGCTATCCCCATCACCTTTCGGGTGGCATGCGCCAACGTGTGATGATTGCAATGGCCCTTTCATGCCGTCCGCAATTGCTGATCGCCGATGAACCGACCACAGCCCTTGATGTCACCATTCAGGCCCAAATTCTGCGCCTGATTCACGATCTTCAGGTCGAAAATGGCATGTCGGTTCTGTTCATCACCCATGATATGGGCGTTGTGTCGGAAATTGCCGATCGCGTGATTGTTATGTTCCGCGGTGAAAAGGTCGAAGAAGGTCCGGTTAAGGACATCTTTGCCAACCCGCAGCATCCCTATACCAAGGCCCTTTTGCAGGCGGTGCCACGACTGGGTTCGATGAAGGGAACCGACCTTCCCAACCGCTTTGCCATTCCGGGCGAAGAACCACGTATCGATGCCGCCCCGGCCGCAAAAATCGATTACACCAAGCCCCCACTGTTGTCTGTGCGTGAACTGACGACCCATTTCGACATCAAGGAAGGTTTGCTCAGCAAAACCACCAAACGTGTCCATGCGGTCGAAGGGATCGATATCGATATCTGGCCGGGCGAAACACTTGGCCTGGTTGGGGAATCGGGATGTGGTAAATCCACAACCGGGCGATCCATCCTTAAATTGGTCCAATCGCAATCCTCACGCCTGTTGTTTGATGGTCAGGACATGTCATCCATGTCCAACACCGATCTGCAAAAGCTGCGCCGCCAAATCCAGTTTGTTTTCCAGGATCCCTACGCATCGCTGAACCCGCGTCTTACGGTTGGGTATTCAATCTGCGAACCGATGTTGATCCACCGTCTTGAAACACCGAAAAACGCGATGGATAAGGCCGTCTGGCTGCTTGAACAGGTCGGCCTGTCGGCAGAACACGCCAAACGCTATCCGCATGCGTTTTCCGGTGGTCAACGCCAGCGTATTGCGATTGCACGCGCCCTTGGCACCGATCCGAAATTGATCATCGCGGACGAGGCCGTCTCGGCCCTTGATGTATCGGTCCAGGCACAGGTCATCAATCTGATGATGGACCTGCAAGAAAAATTCGGTTTGGCCTGGTTGTTCATCTCGCACGATATGGCGGTTGTAGAACGGGTCAGTCATCGTATTGCGGTGATGTATTTGGGGCAGATCGTTGAAACCGGGACACGTCGCAATGTGTTTGAAAACCCCGGCCATGCTTATACCCAACGCCTGATGGATGCGGCCCCAATTCCCGATCCATCGCTGCGCATTGAACAGCGCCCGCTGATTACCGGCGAAGTTCCAAGCCCCGTTCGGGCCATCAACAATCCCCCTACCCGGCTTCCTTTACGCGAAATTTCACCGGGTCATTTCATTACCGCGGAATAAACGTCCAATTCCCTAACCCAAGATGGTCAAAAAACAACAACGACCACCCAAGTCAGTAAAGAGGCATTACATATGAAACTATTGAAAACCGCCCTTTTCAGCGCCACCATTATGGCAAGCTCCTTTGGCGCGTATCAGGCACAAGCGGCAGAAATGTCGATTGCACTTAATCAGATTATTCAGGGTCTGAACCCGCAAGATTCAAACTATAACGTCGATTACGCTGTCGCGAACGGCTTCTATGAGCGCCTGATCGCATTTGATGCCGACATGAAACTTAAGCCGCAGCTTGCGACAAGCTGGGAAGGCAATGACGACGCAACGGTCTTTACCCTGCACCTGCGCGAAGGCGTAAAATTCCAGGACGGCACCGACTTCAATGCTTCTGCAGTTAAGTTCAACCTTGACCGTCTTGCGGATCCAAGCCTGAACCTGAAAAAGCACAGCCTGTTCAAACTCGTTTCATCGGTTGAAACCCCGGATGAAAACACCGTGGTCATCAAACTGAGCAAACCGTTTGGTGCCATGATCAATACGCTGGCCCATCCGTCTGTTGTGATGGAAAGCCCGGCCGCGATTGAAAAATACGGCAAAGACATCGCCAAACATCCGGTCGGCACAGGTCCGTTCAAGTTCGAAGAATGGGTTCCAGGTGAAAAACTGGTTGTCGTGAAAAACGAAAACTACTGGGATCCAGAATGGCCGAAACTCGACAAAGTGACCTTCTTCCCGGTTGCTGAAAACGGCACGCGCGTTTCCATGCTGATGTCCGACGAAGTTCAGTTCGTGCCGATTTTGCCCGCCGAACTGATGAAGCGTGTTGATGGTTCCGACGACTACGAAGTGCTCGAAAAACCGGGTATTTCGGTTTGGGTCATGGCGATGAACATGATGCGCGAACAGTTCAAAGATGCCCGCGTCCGCGAAGCATTTAACTTGGCCATCGACCAAAAAGCCTTCACCCAGGTTGTTTATGGTGGTCACGCCATCGTTCCTGATGCCCCACTGGCACCGGCAACCCAGTTCCACGAAACCCAGTCTCCGGCGCTTTCGACGGATGTTGCCAAGGCAAAAGAACTGATGAAAGAAGCCGGCTACGAAGATGGCTTTGAAGTTAATCTTTGGGCGCGTAACGACTCAACCGAAGTCCGTATGCTTCAGTTCCTTAAGCAGCAGCTTTCCCAGATCAATGTCGATGTAAAAATCGTTCCGCTTGAAGGTGCAACCCGTGCAGAAAAACTGTTCGGCGCCAGCCTGACCCCGGAAACCGCCGAATTCGACATGGTCATCGGTGGTTGGTCACCGTCCACCGGGGATGCCGATTGGCACCTGCGTCCGGTTTACTCGACCGAAGGCTGGATCCCGAACATGTATAACGAGGCATTCTATTCCAACCCAGATGTTGATAAGGCCATCCAGGATGCCTTGGAAACTGCTGATCCGGAAAAACGTGCTGCTGCCTATGCCGTCGCCCAAAAGCAAATCTGGAAAGACAAACCTGTTGTTTGGCTTGCGGTGAACAATGCATTGGCTGGTCGTAAAAAAGGTATCACCGGCGCATTCCCGATGCCCGATGGCACCATGCAATACGCCCACGCAGCTTACGAAGAATAAGCCCGCCTGAAACAAATGGCCCGGTATCGCCAAGCGGTACCGGGTCGCTGATACCAAGAGCACCAAATGGTTCAATATTTTCTGCGACGGCTTTTTGCCCTTATTCCTGTTCTTTTTCTAATTTCAATATTTGTTTTTCTGTTCGTGCACGCTCTGCCGGGTGATCCCGCGCGTGTGCTTGCCGGTGACAATGCGACCCTTGAAGAGGTTGAAACCGTTCGCCGGGCCCTGAACCTCGATGCCCCGCTGCATCAACAGTATCTCGATTTTATGGGCAATATCCTTCAGGGCGACCTGGGGACGTCCCTTCGAACCCAGGAACCAGTTAGCACCATGATCGGGCGGGCCTTTATGCCTACCGTCTGGCTTGCACTCTGTTCGCTCGGGTGGTCAGTGCTGTTTGGCCTTATTTCTGGGGTTATTTCCGCCGTTAAACGCGGCAGTGTCGGTGATCATGTCGGGATGTTTGCCGCTGTGTCGGGTATTTCCATGCCGCCATTCTGGCTTGGCTTGCTTTTGATGCAGTTTTTCTCGGTTCAATTGGGATGGTTTGGCACCAGTGGCTTTGACAGCCCGACCGACCTTATCTTGCCCTCCATCACCCTTGGTGCTGGTGTTGCGGCGATCATGGCCCGCTTTACCCGTTCCGCCGTTATCGAGGTAATCCGCGAAGATTATATCCGTACGGCCCGCGCAAAGGGCCTTACAGAAAAAATCGTGATTTGGAAACATGCGCTGCGCAATGCCTTGATCCCGGTTGTCACCATGGCCGGTCTACAGTTCGGCTTCTTGCTCGGTGGTTCCATCGTGATTGAACGGGTGTTTCGCTGGCCGGGAATGGGATCGCTTTTGCTCGATGCCATCAGCTTCCGCGACTACGCCGTGGTTCAGGCTGAAATCCTGATCTTCTCGCTTGAATTTTTGCTGATCAATCTTCTGGTCGATGTGCTCTATGCGCTCATCAATCCGAAAATCCGCTATAGCTAGGATACCGTCATGACGCAACAAACTGACATTGTCATTGATGCTGCCCCGGCAACAGGCGAGGCCGCAGCAAGCCCATTCAAGGAATTCTGGGGCCGCTTTTCGAAACGGAAATTCGCGCTTGCCGCAGGCATTTTCCTTCTTTTGATGTATGTCGTTGCCTTTCTTGCGCCGGTTATTTTGCCGTTTAGCGCCGATAGCTTCGACTATATGAACACGCTTCAAACACCAACCGCCTTGCATTGGGCCGGTACCGACGAATTTGGACGCGACATTTTTGCGCGCCTGATGAACGGGGCAAAACTGTCGATGTTTATCGGCTTTACCTCGGTCTCGGTCGGTGCGGTAATTGGCATTCTGGCCGGGCTTTTTGCCGGATATTACGGCGGATGGCTTGATGCCTGTGTGATGCGCATTTCTGACGTTCTGTTTGCCTTTCCGGGCATCTTGCTTGCGATCGGGATTGTTGCAATCCTCGGCCCGGGCTTAACCAACGTCATTATCGCCGTTGCCATTTTCAGTGTACCAGCCTTTGCCCGCATCGTGCGATCCGGCACGCTTTCGCACAAGGAAAGCACCTATGTCGAAGCCGCCCGTGCGGCAGGCGCATCGAACATGATCATTATGTTCCGCCATATTCTGCCGGGTGTTTTGGGCGCTGTGATTGTCTATTTCACCATGCGAATTGGCACATCCATCCTGACCGCCACCAGCCTTTCTTTCCTTGGCTTGGGTGTCGAACCATCCACCGCGGAATGGGGTGCGATGCTCTCGACCGGGCGCGATTACATGATGGCGGGTGAATGGCACCTGACCCTATTTCCGGGGATTGCGATTTTCATCACCGTCTTATCATTCAATATTTTGGGCGATGGGCTGCATGATGCGCTCGACCCAAAACTTGACAGGGAATAAGCGCCCTTTGGGTGCTTGATGCCAATGACCAATCAATTTCGCGATACATTTTCCCCTTCGGACTGGTGGGTGCATCCCACTGGTCCGAAGAACCGGATTACCGATGTTCCGGGCGTAACCGTCGGCCACTATACCCATAACACTGGCGAAACCGCACGTACCGGGGTGACATCCATTTTGCCCCACGACGGCAATTTGTTTGATCGTCCGGTACATGCCGCATCGGCCGTGCTAAACGGCTTTGGCAAAAGTGCCGGGCTTGTGCAGCTTGATGAGCTGGGCGAAATCGAAACCCCCATCATTCTGACCAATACATTTGGCGTCAGTGACTGCTCCAAAGCCGTGACCAAACGCGCCATCCGCATGAACCCGGAAATTGGCCGCAAAATGCCGACCGTCAATCCTTTGGTTCTTGAATGCAATGATGGTGTGGTCAACGATATTCAGGCCTACCACGTCACCGAAGACATGGTCGATCAGGCAATTGACGGCGCCAGTGCCGACTTTGATCAGGGCACCGTCGGTGCCGGCACAGGTATGAAAACCTTTGGCTTTGCCGGTGGGATCGGATCAGCATCGCGCATTGTTAAAACGCGCGATAAAACCAAGTATAATCTTGGTGCGCTTGTCCTTTCCAACTTTGGGCAGAAATCCGAATTACGGGTCATGGGCAAGAAGCTTTCGGCGTTTAATCCGCAAAGCCCGGACGCCACGGACAAGGGATCGATTATTATTGTTTTGGCGACCGATGCGCCGCTTGATTCACGCCAACTGGGCCGAATCTGCAAACGAAGCGGTGCCGCCCTTGGCCGGTTGGGCAGTTTCTGGGGCCACCAAAGTGGCGATATCGCTGTTGCGTTTTCAACAGCCAACAGTCATTCGCGATCAAGCACCGCACAGTATGACGCAACCCGTCTTGCCGAAATATGCATGAATGATTTCTTCCACGCCGCGGTTGAGGCCGTCGAAGAAGCCGTACTCAACGCATTGTGGTTTAGCCGTGCCAGCATCGGCTACACCGGCAAAACCCTGCCCGAATTTGCGGCGTTCTTTAATCAAACGGCAGCATCCTAAATCGCCAGACTGAAACTTAGAAAGGGCCGCCGTTCTTTTGAAACGGCGGCCCTTTTTTATTCCTCATACAATTACTACAGAACGCAGCCGATCAGATGCGGCAAACGTTATTGCATGCCCGCAATCATCAATGACAAGGCCGAAATCGTGCTGATGGCATCGGCATGTCCATCCACACGGAACTGCACGGTATGGGCGTCCGAACGGGTCATCATCGGCAACAGCACAGCCGCATCAGCGTAAAGCGATTTATGGAACCGCACCGAAACATCCAGCGGCCCCTTGCACGGTGCTTCGACCTTTGCAGACTTGGCATCTTTGACGGTCTTGGCGACGTCCTGGCGAATTAGTGCGCGCGATTTTGCCGGGGACATGCTGTTTGCGGCATGGGCACCCAGTGCTTCCTTAACAACGATCCTATGTGCGGACGGGAACTGTTCGGATATTTCACGCGCCAAGCAATCATCACCACTCACAGCCAACAGCGGCACGCCGATTTCGGCGGCATATCCGCCAAACAGGGTTGGCTCCCCTGCCCGCACGCCATTGATGTCGATGGAATGAAATGCCATGCCACTCACGGTGTGGGCAAGAACGCCGGAATTTGATGCTGCTGCGTGATAACCAATCAGAACCACGCCGTCATGGTTTTCATCAACACCTTGGATCATTGACAAAGGCCGGGGCTTGCCCGAAACAAGGCGCGCGCGTTCATCCAGGTCTTCGGCAATGATGTTGCGCATCGGCCCGTGAGAATCGGCTACGGTCACTTCCGTCGCCCCACCGTCAAACGCACCTGCAATCGCCGCGTTGGCTTCTTGGGTCATTAAACGACGGGCAACTTCATATTCCGGGTTTCCACGACGCCCTTGAATAGTCTCGTTTACGCCGGCCACACCCTCGATATCGACCGATATCATTATCCGCATGTTCATCTCCGAAATCGTCATACAATTTAGTCGTAAAATCTAAAACGTAACAAAGACCAACAACCAATGCCGATATGACATGATGCATGCAGGGGGCGGTGAGACGGTGGGATAACAACAATAGCAAAGGCAGCCCACAATGAACACATCCTGCAAAGCCTCAGCCGACAAGCCCTACAAATGATGGCAGGTGGGTTCTGGAATATCGGTGACGCCACCTAATCCCCGTTTTGCACACTCAAAACAAAGTTCGTCTGAAACCTCCCTCGCCCACTTGATCAGTACGACCTGACACAAAAAGCCCGTTCAGCAAAAACTGAACGGGCTTTTCTCATCATCTTGCCATATCAAGCGGCATGTCACTTTCCGGGTAACACGCCAGAAAGGAGCCCCGGAGCAAAAGGGCGGCTCTGCCCCGGGGGTTAACCAGATAACCCGAAATGAGCCATCTGGTCGGTGGGCGGTAAAGTCAGAGGACTATCTTGCGATGCGGTTGGTGGGCGTCTGCCCCTGACTGATCAGATTGATGTTTTCAGCCATTGTCTTTTTACGGCGGTTAATCGTGCCATGCGTCCAGCCAGACATATGGGGCGTCATCGTGATGTTGCTGAGTTCATGAAACGCCAAGCGCGAAGGATAAGTCACCGCGTCCTGTCCACTTGGATACTGGTACCAGGTATCAATAAAGGCGTGTTCGATTGCGCCGTCTTTTAACGCCTTAAACAGCGCATCTTCATCAACCACACCACCGCGGCCAACATTCATGAAGACAGCTGTCGGCTTCATGTTGGCGAACGCCTTCTCATCGACCAGGCCGGTTGTGCTTTCTGCCAACGGCAAAGTGTTCACTACCACGTCCACATTGGGCAACATGTCCCTGAAATCATCAATCGCGTGGTAGGCATCGATTTGGCTTTGGTCTTTGGGGCAGGAACGATTGGCAACATGAACATTCATGCCAAAGGCCTTGGCTCTTTTGGTGATTTCTTTGCCGATATGCCCATACCCCAGAATACCAATCACGGTATTTCCAAGCTCAGTTCTCATGCCAGACGGGCCACCGGCCCAATATTTCCAATCGCCCTTACGCATACGGTTGTCCGCATCGGCAAGCGGCACATGACGTGACAAAAGGGCTGCCATTGCATATTCCGCAATCGCAACTTCATGGCCAAAGCAATTGCAAAAATCGGCATCCGCAGGCAGCGCAGGCACAGTAATGCCGTCATAACCAGCACCGGGCACCTGATAGAGCTTTAGGTTTTGCGGAGCAGGGAAAGTACCATCAAATTTAATCCCGATGATAACATCCGCATTAGCGTATTCTTCGCGATCCGCATCGCTATCAAGGTGATCGGGCAATAGAACAAGCTCATGTCGCGCGTTAAGCAATTCCGCAAAGCCAGGATGAAAAGTTGAGGCATTTGCCCCATGGAATACGATTTTCACGAATCCTCCCACATTTGATTATCATTATTCTTGCATTGATGTTTTCTGATATTTCACAAAATTTCAATAAGAAATTCACGAACGCATTTCAAATTGCTGGCGTGTGATTTGGGCTTTAACTCAAAATGGATCGAAGTCCTGCGTCACATCAAAAATGCTTGGCGCGATGCTTCTTTCAAGAACCGGGAACATGGCATCGACAAACTCAATCAGTTTATCCGAAGCCGCCAGTGCCGCATCCTTCTTGCCGTCCACCACCGCGTTCAGAACATCAAGATGGGTTTCAATCGTCACATCAAGGGACGCACCAGCATCCGTCTGGGTATGATAAATCCACCCCAACCGACGGAAGATCGTATGCAAAGGACGCAGGGTGTATTCAAGGAAAGGCTCGCCACAGGCGGCCAGCATCATTTGATCAATCCGGCGATCAAATTCGTTAAATTCCACAATGGTCATCTCATCACGATGCGTTGACAAAAGGCCGATCAAATGGCGCATCTGACTTCTGTGCGACGTGCTGGCGCGCGTACTCGCCAATGAAACGACAAACCGTTCCATATCCCGGCGCAAACGCAGCAGCAAATGTGTCCGCGTCAGATCAATTGGTGCAATCTGGATGCCCTGACGGGGCTGAATGATCATAAGGGTATCTGCCGACAGACGTGTGACTGCCTGATGAACCGGTGTGCGGCTAATGCCGGTTGCGTTTTGCAAATCCTGAATGCGTAGATAGCTGCCCGGCTTCAACTCACACGTGACAATAAGCTCTTCGAGCTTGTTATAGGCCACCTCGTTCAGGTTTTTGCCACTACCGGAGTTTGCTTTTCCCGGCCCCGAAGCACGGCCTGAAATGGCCTTATCTTTTTGTTTTGGCGCCATTATTTCTCTCAGTAATTTTTTTGAAAATTCACAATATATTTGTTTTTATTCAATACCATATACACACATTACCATATATGAAAAAGTAAAACCTATTGAAGTTGCCGTTGGATGCGTGTTACTGATGTTTCGTGAAATATCACGACATGTCACATAAGGGAGGAACCAACGACATGAAAAAACTAACAAAAACATTAACCGCATTGGCGGCGACTGGTTTTCTGACATTCACCACCGCACAGGCCTTTGCTGAAACTGTTCCACTTCAATTCCAGACCCACCACAATGCGTCTTCCTTGCAGGGCAAAGCCCTACTGCGGTTTGCGGACCTTGTAAAAGAATATTCCGACAATACCGTGCAGATCGAAATGCACACCAGCTCGTCTGTCATCAATTCCAACGAAGCCTTTGAAGCATCAAGCATGGGCATTATTGACGGCGACGCGACCGGTGCTGGTTACATCACCGGCAAAAATCCGGCCTTCCAGTTCTATGGCGACATCATGGGGGGCTACAGCACCCCGGAACAGCTTCTTGGCTGGTACGATGATGGTGGGCTTGAACTTGCCAATGAACTTTACAACAAATTCAACATGCACCTTGTTGGTGTGTTCATCGCGACCCCGGAATCGCTGAGCTCCACGACGCCGCTCGCAGGGATCGAAGACCTTAAAGGTTGGAAATTCCGCTCTCCTCCGGGGATGGAATCTGAAATTTTCCAGAAACTTGGCGCAGGCCCGGTTGTGATGCCGTTTGGTGAAGTCTTTACCGCCATGTCGACCGGTACGGTTTCGGGCGCAGATGCCTCAACACTTGCCGTGAACAAGAAACTCGGCCTGTATGACATCGCAAAATACGCGACCTACCCTGGCTTCCACTCCATGCCGATCGAACATATTGCCATTAACTTGGAAAAATGGAACGCACTGGACGAGTCCCAGCAAAAAGCAATGGAAGACGCCATTGCAACGATTACACCGGAAGTCATTGCAGAATCGACCAAACTTGATCAGGAAGCCGCCAAAGAGCTCACCGAAGCCGGTGTTACGCTCGAAGATTGGAGCGCTGAAGATCGTCTGGCATTCCGCAAAGCGGCCCAAGAAGTATGGGCTGATTGGGCAACGCGTAGCCCCGAAGCCAAAGCAGCTTATGACTCCCATATCGCCTACATGAAGAAAAACGGCATCCTCGACTAACCCAGCAAGTCCGTCATTTTGATCCTCGGGGGCATTCCCCCGAGGGCTTTTCTGGAGGTCCACGATGCAGGCAACCCCGAAACGCGTGCGCAGCTTTCAATTTGTCGTCGCGCTCTTTTCCCTACTTCTTTTGATTATTGTCGGGGTGACTTTTTACGAGGTCATCGCACGTTACATCTTCAAAACCCCAACAGTCTGGGCCAATGAATTGGCTTTGTGGCTATCGGCGATCCTGTTTCTGGCGGCGGGTCTTTATGCCATGCAAAGAGACCAGCATCTCAGGATCACGGTTCTCTATGACGCAAGTCCATCATGGCTTCAGCGCATCCTTGATCTGATCACCTTGGCTTGTTGCCTGACATTTTGTCTTGGCATCGCATGGTTCGGCGCGCCCAGTTCGTGGCAGTCGCTGATGAATTGGGAGCCGTATGGCACCGCATGGAACCCGCCGATCCCGGCAACGGTTAAGCCCCTCATTGTTCTGACAACTGGCTTGATGGCGCTTTACGCGATCATCAACTGCGTCAAACGTTTCCGCGGCACCCCCGCCGACACAGCAGAATCAGTCACGGAGGACAACCGTGTCGATTGAACTTATTTCAATTATCCTCGTCGGTGGTGTCTTTGCCCTGATGGCGCTTGGTGTTCCTTTGGCCTTCGCGGCTGGTTCGCTTGCGGTTCTTGTCAGCTATTTGAAATTTGGCCCTGCGGTCATCGCACTTGCCCATAAAACGGTTTATGGACTTGCGACCGAATATTCGCTGCTTTCGGTTCCCCTGTTCATTCTGATGGCAACCTTGCTGGAACGATCCCGACTGGCACAGGATCTTTATGATGCCCTTTTTAAAGTTTTCGGGCACCTAAAAGGCGGCGTTGCCACCGTCACCCTGATCATTTCGGTCTTTATGGCCGCGATCAGTGGGATTATCGGCGGCGAAATCGTTTTGCTTGGCCTGATTGCTTTGCCGCAAATGATGCGCCTGCAATATGACCGCAAACTCTCGATCGGTATCATTTGCGCGGGTGGGTCGCTTGGTACGATGGTGCCCCCGTCGATCGTTCTGATCATCTATGGCCTCACCGCCGATGTTTCGGTTCAGAAGCTTTTCCTCGCATCCTTCATCCCGGGCTTTGCACTGGCCGTTGCTTACTTTGGCTATATCTATATTCGCTGCACGCTTAATCCGGCCCTGACGCCAAAGGCACCTGAAAAGACCGAACCCTTTAACCGAAAGGACTTTGTCCGCGGCATCTTGCCGTTGCTGGTTCTGATCAGTGTTGTTTTCGGGTGCATTTACGGTGGGATTACATCCATCACCGAGGCAGCCGGCATTGCCGTTGGCATATCCCTGTTGATCATTGCCCTGCGTTCTGAACTCAACATCACGATGCTTTGGCAGGCCCTGACGCGCACCTTGCAATCGTGCGGGATTATCCTTTGGGTCACGTTTGGCGCAGCATCGCTGATTGCGATTTACAACCTTTCGGGTGGCCAACGTTTTGTCACCGGCATGATCACTGGGCTCGATATCGCACCAGTTGTCACAATCATGCTGATGATGGCGATTTTCATCGTCCTTGGTCTGTTCATGGACTGGATTGGGATCTTGCTTTTGACCATTCCGATCTTTGTGCCGATCGTCACACAGCTTGGCTATGACCCGGTATGGTTCGGGGTTCTCTTCTCATTGACCATGCAGGTGGCCTTCCTGTCGCCGCCCTTTGGCCCCGCCGCCTTCTACCTCAAAAGCGTCGCGCCGCCGGAAATCACCCTTCAGACGATTTTCGCATCTCTCTGGCCATTCATGCTCATTCAGATCGCCTTCCTGGCGTTGATGCTGACATTCCCGTCCATCGCGCTCTGGCTCCCGGAATTACTCAATTAATCTGAATTCGGATAAGAAAATGAAGATCACAGCTATCAAAACCTACCGCGTGGACGAATTTGCCAATGTTCTTTGGGTCCATGTTGAAACAGACGCAGGCATCACCGGCCTTGGCGAAACCTTCTATGGTGCAGGTGCCGTCGAAGCACACATTCACGAAACGCTGGCGGGACGCCTGATCGGGCAGAACCCACTTCACATCGAAGCCCTGCATAAGGAAATGGTCAATCTGCCGATGGCACAGTCCTCAACCGGGGCTGAATATCGTGCGGCATCTGCAATCGACATCGCGCTTTGGGACATCTTTGGCAAAGTCTGCGACCAGCCGGTTCACCAAATGCTTGGCGGTTTGTGCTGGGATAAAATCCGCATTTACAATACCTGTGCTGGATATCGTTATGTGCGGACCAACAACATCAAGCCCGTTTCAAACTGGAACCTCGGCGAGCCAGAAGGCCCCTATGAAGATCTTGATGGCTTTATGAACCGTCCGGCACAATTGGCGGAAAACCTTTTGGAATCTGGCATCACGGCCATGAAAATCTGGCCATTTGATCCGATGGCAGCGGAAACGCGCGGTCAGTACATCACCGCTGAACAGATGAAAAAAGCCATTCATCCGTTCGAGGAAATCCGTAAGGCCGTTGGCGACAACATGGAAATCATGGTGGAATTCCATTCCCAATGGAACCTGCCGACGGCCAAAAAGATCGCCCGCGAACTCGAACAGTTCAGCCCGACCTGGTACGAAGACCCGATCCGGATGAACTCCCCACAAGCGTTGGCGGAATTCGCCGCATCCACCAGTGTCTGGACCTGTGCGAGTGAAACATTGGGCTCGCGCTGGCCATACAAAGATATGCTCGACCGCGATGCGACCCATGTGGTCATGGTTGACCTGTGCTGGACCGGCGGCCTTACCGAAGGCAAGAAAATCGCCGCACTGGCAGAAACGTGGCACCGTCCGTTTGCCCCGCATGACTGCATCGGGCCGGTTGGCTTTGCTGCCGCTATTCATATGTCGTTTAGTCAGCCAAACACCCTCATTCAGGAAAGTGTCCGTGCCTTCTATAAGGGTTGGTACAATGAGTTGGTTACTGCGGTTCCGAAAATCGAGAACGGCTATGTCTATCCGATGGAAGGTCCTGGCCTTGGTGTCGAATTGCAGAAATCCTTCTTTGATCGCAGCGACCTGTCCGTTCGCGAAAGCAAAGCCTGAAATAAAAGCCTCTAGGAGGAAACATGTCTTTGGAACTTTTCTCGCTCGCCGGAAAAACGGCCCTTATCACTGGCTCTTCGCGCGGTCTTGGCCGCGCCTTTGCCGAGGGTCTGGCTGCCGCTGGGGCGACGGTCATCCTTAATGGCACCAATTCCGAACGCCTGTCACAGGCCCAAAAGGAAATGTCTGATGCCGGCATGAAGGTTGACACGTCCCTGTTTGACGTTACCGACGAAGCCGCAATCAAGGCCGCCTTTGAACGCTTTGACGCCGATGGTGTTCAGATTGATATCCTGATCAATAATGCTGGCATCCAGTTCCGCAAACCCATGCTGGAACTCGAAACCGCTGATTGGCAGCGCGTGATTGATACCAATTTGACATCCGCCTTCATGATTGGCCGCGAAGCTGCAAAACGCATGGTCACCCGTGGACATGGCAAAATCGTCAATATCGGATCGCTGACAAGCGAACTGGCACGCGCAACTGTTGCCCCATATACCGTTGCCAAAGGCGGCATCAAAATGCTGACAAAGGCGATGGCTGCGGAATGGGCCGAACAGGGCCTTCAGGCCAATGCGATTGGGCCGGGTTACATGCTGACAGACATGAACGAAGCGCTGACGTCCAATCCCGAATTTGATGCTTGGGTCAAAGGACGCACACCTGCACGTCGCTGGGGCAAGCCAGAAGAACTGATCGGTACTGCGATCTATCTCTGCTCGGATGCGTCGAACTACGTCAACGGTCAGATCATCTATGCCGATGGCGGCATGATTTCCGTTCTTTAAGGTGACCGCCCATGTATTCTGTTGTCATACACTCACCGCACGATCTGCGCATTGACCAGATGGACGTACCGGATGCACCTGCATCCGGCACGGTCACCGTTCAAATCGATAAGGGCGGTATTTGCGGCTCGGACCTGCATTACTACCATAACGGCGGATTTGGCACGGTGAAAATTCGCGAACCCATGACCTTGGGCCACGAAGTTGCCGGTACGATCACCGCCATTGGCGCCAATGTGAATGGCCTTGCCGTGAATGATAAAGTCGCGGTCAATCCATCCATGCCATGTAACGAATGTGAGTATTGCCGCGCAAACATGCGCAACCAATGCACGGACATGCGTTTCTTTGGCAGTGCGATGCGCTTTCCCCATCAACAGGGCCTGTTCCGTCAGCAGATCAACCTTCCGGCAGAACAGCTGGTTAAACTCTCCGCTGACATCAGCATGGAACATGCCGCCTGCAGCGAACCTTTGGCTGTTTGCCTGCATGCTGTTCGCCAAGCCGGTGCGCTGTCGGGCAAAAAAGTCCTTGTGTCGGGATGTGGCCCAATCGGTTGCCTGACGATCCTCGCCGCGGCCCATTCCGGTGCGCACTGGATTACCGCAACGGATTTATCAAAGGCGGCCTTGGATGTTGCCGCACAGGCCGGTGCGAACGCCTGTATTGATGTTGCCCAAAATGCCGATGACTATAAAACGCTTGGCATGAACAAGGGCACACAAGACGTCGTGTTTGAATGCTCCGGCAGCCCGCAAGCGCTTGCCAGTGCATTTGATGCAGTAAAACCGGGCGGAACCATCGTTACTGTCGGCCTTGGTGGAAATGGCGAACTACCACTCAGCCTTGCCGTGACCAAAGAAGTCAAAATGATCGGAAGCTTCCGCTTTGATACGGAATTTGCCCAGGCCGCAGAACTGATTGACCGCAAGGTTATTGATGTATCGCCGATCATTAGCTCGGTTCTACCTTTCCGGGACGCACAAAAGGCCTTTGACCTTGCCTCAGACCGCAGTCAGTCCATGAAAGTACAATTGGATTTCAGTTAATGAAAACCCAGAAAAAAGTACTGTGCATTGGTGAATGTATGGTCGAACTGTCGCCAGCCCATGCCGGACTCTGGCGACAGAACTTTGCCGGGGATACCATGAATACAGCATGGTATCTCCGGCAATTATTTAACCAGACGTGGCACGTGGACTACTTTACGGCACTGGGCCAAGATCAGCTTTCGGATGATATTTATGCCTTCTTGCAACGCGCAGGACTTGGCGTTAATGACATCGTAAGGGTCGCTGATCGTCAGCCTGGCCTGTATGCGATCCACCTACAAGACGGCGAACGAAGCTTTTCGTATTGGCGCGAAAACTCGGCAGCAAGGATGCTTGCCGCCGACCCTGATATTCTAAGCCGCGCCATGACAAGCCCGGATGTGATTTACTTTTCGGGAATTACCCTTGCGGTCCTTCCGCCCAAAGACCGCGAAACGTTTTTCCAATTGATTGGAAATGCCAAAGAACGCGGTAAACAAATCATCTTTGACCCGAACATCCGGCCGAAGCTTTGGCAGACACAAGACGAAATGACGCAAGCTGTCGAAAAAGCAGCCGCTTTATCAAACCTTGCCCTCCCGAGCTTTTCCGATGAACAGGACGCCTTTGGCGACCTTTCACCGTCCGATACTGCGCTGCGTTACCTTGATCTCGGCTGCGACGAAGTCGTCGTAAAAAACGCTGACGCCCAAATCATCCATCGTGCCTTAAACACCGACGAAACCCGTTTCGAACCCAAGAAAATCAAACCAATCGACACGACTGGCGCGGGCGATTCATTTAATGCCGGCTTCATCTACGCCAAATATTCCGGCCAAAGCCTAGCCGAGGCCATCGCACTCGCACAAAACGTCGCCGCCAGCGTCATTCAAACACAAGGCGCAATCGCTGAGCTTCCAAAGTCGATCATATAGTAATTTTGACTGCCAGATAACTTGACACGGGTTGACGCATAAGCTGCAGAAGCCATGTGCTCATAAAGAGAACTAAAGACATGATAGGCTAATTCTTGGTGGCCTATCCGCCTACCAATAGAACGTGGACGCGTCACTCTTGATCTGATTTATAGAGTGCCGAGACTTAAAATCTGGATTAACGTCAGTTGCGTTCTGTCGCAAGGTCATCACCACGTAACAGATCCGCATAAACGCCGTTAAGAGCAACCAGCTCGTGATGACTACCCTGCTCTGTAATTTGGCCTTCTTTCATAACCACGATCAGATCGGCATGACGGATCGTTGAGAGACGATGCGCAATGGTAATCGTTGTTCGACCTTCTGACATATGTTTCAGCGACGATGTCATCGTCCGTTCTGTGCGTGTATCAAGCGCACTGGTTGCCTCATCCAAAAGAAGTATTGGCGGGTCGCGCAGAATCGTTCGCGCAAGAACCAACCGCTGCTTCTCCCCTCCCGAGAACCTGTATCCATCGTCCCCAACCAGAGTGTCATAGCTATCTGGTAAAGATGCCACATAATCGTGAATTTGAGCGATTTTCGCCGCGGTGATCAGTTCAGCCTGCGTCGCATCCGGCTTTGCAAACCGCAAGTTTTCTGCCACCGAAGCATGAAACAAATAGGGTTCTTGCGGAACAACCCCCAACATTTCCGAAAGCGTTTCAAAGCTGAGATCACGCAGATCGGCGCCATCAAACCTGATTGAACCACTATCAACGTCGTAAAGACGCGCCAACAAATAACCGAGAGTGGTCTTACCCGACCCAGTTGGGCCAACAATAGCGACCTTGCTGCCTGCGGGAATTGTCAGGCTAATGTCATTTACAGCACTCGAACTTGCCTCATGATAGGCAAAGCTGACATTATTCAGCTCCACCTGACCGCGCATTTCTGAACGTCGAATGGTAACGGGGACAGATTGCTCGGTGATCTCAACCGGTTTGTCCAGATACTCGAAAATCCGTGCAAACAATGCACGTGTCTTTCGCGTATCGCGTCCGATTTCCAACAATTGTTCGAAGGGCCACAGTAGCTGTTCCTGCAACGCGATCATGGCCACCAGCGTGCCTATGGTGGCGGGATTGTCGGTCTGCATAAGAAGGCCGCCCACCAATAATGTTATCGCAGGCAGGACGGCAAGTGCAAAGCTGATCAACGACCATTGCCATTCACCAGCGGTATGTGACTTGACTTCAAGCTTCGCGAGATCGCCCGATATCCTAGCAAATCGCTGTACAAGATGCGGGCCCCTTCCCATCGTGCGCGCAAGTATAATACCCGATGTCGAAAGTGTCTCTTGAACAACCACCGACATGTCTGCGGCTTGGGCCTGTTGTTGATAAGTCAGCGCTTCACGTAACCGGGCAACACGATTGCTAATCAGGATGGTACCTGGCACCGCGAACAACACAAAAAGTGCCAATCGCCAATCAAGGATCACAATTGCAATAGCAGTCATGATAACGGCACTGAGTGAACGACCTAGGTCATTCGCCGTTTCAGTGACCAAAGATTGCAAGCCATCGATATCATTGGCGATGCGCGACTGCACCTCGCCCACCCGCGTCTGTGTAAAAAATCTCAGCGAAAGACTTTGAAGATGGGTGTAAATCCGCACCCGCAAGGCATGCAAAATCCCCTGCCCGATGCGCGACATGAGGATTACCTGATATGCACCGACCGCCGAAGAGAGCACGGCGACAACAACCATGCCCGCCACCAACTCAAGAAGCAGTTTGAGATCATGCGTTGGCAAAGCTTTGTCAATGATCGCACGCAATAGAAACGGGCCAGCCAGTCCGACCGCCGACGCCAAGAGCATAAGCAATATGACTGCTGTAACCCGTTTCCGGTAAGCGGAGAAAAGTGACAAAATGCGTCGAAGTGATACATGCCGCTCAGCAAGAGCAGCATAATCACCAGAAGTATCGAGTTTTTCAGACATGGGGACAATCAGACGATAGGGATTGCTTGGCACGGCAATCGGATTTCGACGGCAAGACCCGGTTCATCAATGGGCAATATAACCGCGTCGCCCCCGTGTGCTTGTGCAATCGCCTTTACAATCGGCAAGCCCAAGCCGGAACCACCACTCTTACGCCCCCGCGAATCATCCGCACGCCAGAACCGTTCAAAGGCCCGTGCGCGGCTCTCGTCAGGAAGACCCGGTCCTGTATCCGTACAGCGGAAGAAAACATGCTGTTCGTCCACACCGGTCTCAACATGCACTGATCTTTGCGGTGCATACCGACAACAGTTTTCAAGAACCGCAACAAATGCCTGCCGCAAACGCGATTGATCCGCTCTCAGTCCAGCACAGCACAAATTTCGCGTTACAGTAATCCCAGCGGCATTGAAATGCCCCTCAAGCGAGGCAAGTGCGGCTTCGGCCTCCACCGCAATATCGAGAGATGAATATTGCAGATCCAATTGACCGGCGTTACTCAGCGCCAGCGTTCGCAGTTCCTCGACAATCGCCGAAAGGTCATCCACATGATTAATCAAGCGGCCATATAGTTCCGGACTAGGGAAGAAAGCACCATCGAGCAACCCCTGGAGCCGCCCACGCAGAATGGTCAAAGGTGTTCGTAATTCATGCGCAATGGCCGAGTTCGAATATTTCAATTCGGCCTCGGCGCGCTGCAATCGGCCGGCCATCTGATTGAAGTCATTTACCAGCTCACTCGCCTCTCCAAAGTTGCCTTTGCTCAATGAGGCGCGTGCCGAGAAATCTCCATTCGCAACCTTTCGCGCAGCCGCAGCAACCGACTTCAAAGGATCAACAATCCGCCGAGCAAGAACCCAGCCCAACAACGAGGCGCTTAAGATACCAACCCCAAGGAGGAGGCCCAACATTACGATGTCACCGGTGCGCAAAATGTCATCGTCAGTAAATTCCGGATAGAGCCACTCATAAATGAAAAAGAAATAAGCAGTTAAACCGAAATAAACGACGACGAAAGCAAGCAGTGTAAGCGCAATCATTGAGCGAACAATGCGGGAATTCAGATTACTTACCATGTGTGTTGTCCAGTCGGTAGCCAACACCACGAACACCGACAAGCATACCATCCGCGCCAGCAGCTGCCAGTTTCCGACGCAGATTGCTAACATGGCTATCTACCGTGCGATCAAGCGCCTCGCCCTCTGGCAAACACGCATCGACCAGTTCAGAACGTTCAAAAACTCGGCCAATTCGTAATGCCATAAATGCCAGAATGCGAAATTCAGTTCTGGTCAAGCCAAGTGTAAACTCGCCTTCTGGGCTTTCGACCTCGACCCGATAGGCTTGCGGATCAATAGTCAACGGTCCAACGCGCAACATTTTCTCAGTATCGCCGGCAATGGTTCGCCGCAAGACCGCCTTCACACGTGCTACGATCTCAAGCGGATTAAACGGTTTAACCACATAGTCGTCTGCACCAATACGCAGCGCCTGTAACTTGTCTAGATCCTCCGCCAGCGCTGTTACCATGATGACTGGCGTATCGCCCCTGCGACGTATCGCAGCTAAAACCTCATAGCCGTCCTGTCCCGGCAGCTTGATGTCAAGCACCACAAGATCAGGACGCAAGCTTTGGTGATGCGCAAGCCCGGTCGTGCCGTCACCTGCGGTGACGACCCGAAAACCTTCGCGTGACAGGTATGTCCCGATGATTTCGGCAATCTCGGGCTCGTCTTCGATGATCAGAATTAAGGCGTTGTTCATGACCATGCTTTCAATCTTTGACGTCCAACCCAAAAGAACTCATTTGGCAGAAGCATCCATCAATTAGCAACGCGCAATGTCGTGCGTGACACTTCATTGAACACGATTAGCCTGTTGCATTACGATTCTCAAAAATAACCCACTTTGCGGTCCACCAGCACACAGCGTCATGCTCATCCAGATCGCAATTGGTAGATAACACTCAACGCTTAACATCCCCATGTCGAGAGCAGGTTAAATGTTTATGGAGGTTCCATGGAGACATTCGATACTGGGGCCACCAATGTATCTGGTTTAATTACTCGCCCTGTATTTTTCGATCCTGACTGGCGCACCTTATTATCGCGCTGCCGCGACTTCGTCTTTGGCAAGAGTAGTACTGCCACCGAGCGCACGATACAGAAGGGATTCGTTGACGAACTGCGCCAGCTGCACATCGGCAAATGACTCTTCGGCAGAACGCCGACGTTCCTGCGCATCAAGCCAGATACGCAAAGTGATTGCACCCGCCCGATAACGCGTTTCGGAAAGCTTCTCGACTTCGCGAGCTGCCATATACGCATTATCCAACCTACGTGACTGCTCTACATAGTTGGTGCGTGCACCAAGCGCATTGGCCACATCGGCGAACGCATTAAGCAAAGTGTTTCGAAATGTAGCTACGGCCTCTTCATATTGAGCTTGTGAAACCGCGATTTTCAGATCCATGTCCTTAAGATTCAAAAATGACAGAACAGTCCCGGCACCCAGTGTCGCGACGGGATTGGAAATGAAAGATAAAAGTTGGTCACTGCTTGTACCAACCCCACCAGTAAGCGAGATTCCCGGATAAAAGCTAGTCCGCGTCGTATCCACATTCTTTAATGCCGCCTTTAACCGAGCTTCCGCCGCACGAAGGTCGGGACGACGGGCAAGAATATCTGCGGGCAAGCCTGGCATCATCGCTGGCAACTTCTGTCTTGGCAAAGACAGTAACTCGGGGACCGGACTTGGCGCACCGTTCAAAAGAACCGTGAGCACATTTCTCAAAACAAGGCGTGCCTGCTTCAATTGTGACACACGCCCGGCCTGTGTCTCGACAGTCTGTTCCACTTCAAAAAGTTCAAGTTCAGAAACGTCGCCAAAATCCAATTGTTTTCGGACAAGGTCCTGTACTTGCCTTAAATAATCGAGACTATTTTCAGCCGACGTAACTGCCTGATTGGCATGCGCAATACGGAAATAGGTCTCGATCGTCATTCCGATTATTGCAAGACGTGCCGCCTCGTAATCCTCAAGCGTTGCTTCGGCTTCAAAATTCGCATTTTCGCGCTGCGCTGCCAGTTTACCCCATAAATCAACTTCGTAGGAAAGCCCGACTGAAGCCGACGAAGATGAGGTTGATACCGCATTCCCATCAAGCGGCCTTGATCTCGAACTGTTAAGACTGCCGCTCAATTTCGGAAATAGCGCATTTGCCGCAAGATCGGCTTGAAAAAGTGCTCTGCGGGCACGAAGGGATGCTGAGAAAATGTCATTATTGCGGGCAACAACTTCGCGGATCAGGGTGTTCAATTCGCTATCCCCGAACGCAGCCCACCACTGATCAGTACTTTCCTTAACCATGTCTTCAGAAGTCGATTCAGCCCATGTAGGCCCCTCTGGTAAGTCGGGGCGCAGATAGCCTGTCGACAGGCTCGTGCAACCGACAAGAGCGATAAAAAGGCAGGGAATGGTCAATCTGACGAAAAGCATGGCTACTCTCTTGAAAGTGCGACGACCG
The DNA here is from genome assembly GCF_011806425.1 of Thalassospira lucentensis. Lineage (GTDB taxonomy): Bacteria > Pseudomonadota > Alphaproteobacteria > Rhodospirillales > Thalassospiraceae > Thalassospira > Thalassospira lucentensis_B. The sequence continues at coordinate 347,864 of NZ_JAATOV010000004.1, forward strand.
GATCAAGGCGCGACGCATTACGGGCAGGCAGAAAACCGAAAGAGAGACCAATCAAAAGCGCAACCAGGCTCGCTGAAAGGATGGCATTAAACGAGATAATCATCGGGAATTGGCTGCCCTCTCCACCAAAGATCATCGCAGTCGCGAATGCCAGTCCAACGCCGAGGAACGAGCCGGCAATGCAAATCGTAACGGCTTCAATCAGGAACTGAAGCATGATGTCGATACGACGTGCCCCTACCGCCATGCGAAGGCCGATTTCGCGGGTACGCTCGGTGACGGAAACCAGCATAATATTCATGACACCGATGCCACCGACGATCAAAGAAATCACCGCGACAGACGATATCAGCAACATCATCCTATGCGATGTCTTCACCATGATCCGGCGCAACTGATCGCTATTGAAGACAAAGAAGTCTTTTGTTCCGTGGCGGCGTTCCAAAAGCCCGACGATGGCACGTTCGGCAACAATCGTGTCAACATTATCCGAAATACGAACAGTCACCCCGGCAAGGCTTGTTGCAGCCCCAAGTAACCTGCCCGCCACCGCGGTATATGGAAGATAAATTTGCAAGGTTTTACCGGACATGCCCGAACGGTCGGCAACTGTGCCAACGATCACCACCGGCATACGATCAATCATAACGACCTTGCCAAGCGGAGACTCATCTTCGGGAAAAAGTGTCGATACGGCGCGTTCCTCTATCACGGCCTCCTGCCGGCGCTCCGCAATACTGTCGATAGAGAATCCGGTACCCCGCAGAATTCTGAGGCCATTCACCCGGAAATAATCCTCACCAACGCCTTCCACATTGGCAGACATAGTCGTGTGACCGAGCCTGATGCGGGTACTTGTCGACACCAGTGGTGTTACGCTGTCGATATAGTTTTGCGCAGACAAAACCTTGGCATCGTCCACAACCAAAGTGGTGACGCTGTCAGCGCGTTCGTCGTCCCATCCGTACCCAGGGAAAATCGAAAGGGTGCTGGCCCCCAGTTCGCTGATCTCGGAAAGCACCCTTTGACGCGTTCCCTCGCCCAAGCCAACAACAGAGACCACCGCAGCAATACCAATGATGATGCCCAGCATGGTAAGGAATGTGCGGACGCGATGCGCCGCCATTGAGCGCGCCGCCATGGGAAAAGCCTCTGAAAACCGTCGACGGAGCCCAGCCAGAGCACCAACCGCCTCTGAACTCTCAAAAGAAGACGAGGATGCATTAATGACAGGTTCGCGGCGCCGCTTGTCGGACAGAACAAGGCCATCACGGATTTCAATGATACGATCTGCGTGGGCGGCGACATCCATATCGTGCGTAACGATAATAATCGTATGCCCCTCACGATGAAGCTCCTTGAGTATCTCAAGAACGTTTTCACCGCTCTTACTATCAAGCGCACCGGTCGGTTCGTCGGCAAGGATGATCTGCCCACCATTCATGAGCGCACGCGCAATCGACACCCGTTGCTGCTGGCCGCCGGAAAGCTGCCCCGGACGGTGATCAATGCGCATACCAAGGCCGAGGCGCTCAAGAAGCACTTTGGCCCTTTCACGCCGTGTGACAGAATCTACGCCCGCATAAACTGCAGGCATCGCCACATTATCCGCCGCATTGAGCGTACCGAGCAAATGATAGCGCTGAAAGATAAAACCGAAATGCTCCCTTCGCAAGGCAGCCAATTCGTCAGCACTCAAACCTGCAACGCTATAGCCTCCAACGCGGTAATCGCCGGCCGTCGGTTGATCAAGGCAGCCCAAAATATTCATCAGCGTCGACTTGCCCGATCCGCTGGCCCCGACAATTGCGACGAACTCACCGCTATCAATGCGAAGATCAATCCCTTTGAGGGCTGAGACCGTCTCGTCACCGGCCCGAAACAACCGCGTGACGTTCTCTATTTCCAATAAAGCGATCACATTATCCCCATATCGTTAGAGTCTGACGCCTGGCCATCGGCCGGAATGACAACTTCGTCGCCAACCGCAAGACCATCAATCACTTGCGCCTTGATGCGGTCTGTCAGTCCTATTGAGACAAGACGTTCTGTTATTTCGCCGGAAGGAGAACGCACACGAAGGTGATAGCGACCGTCCTGATCGTGCTCAGTCAATGCTGACCATGGCACAAGCGGGACGTCCTCGGCCTGCCCCACCACAATGGACACAAGAGTAGTCATCATGGGCCTCAGCAGGCCATCGGGGTTGGGCGTTGTGAATATTCCATTGAAATAAACAGCCTGCGCTTGCTGCCCGCTGGTTTTGGACGTTGTTGTAGATTCCGCCGCAATTGATGTCGGGGCAGGTGCAATCTGCTCCAGTTTTCCGACTGTCGGCGCGCGGGTTTCGCCCATAATCGTAAAACGCGCAGTTTGCCCCGGCTTTACACGGGTGATATCGGCCTCTGATATCCGGACCTTTACCTTCATAACATCGAGCTGCGCCAGCACGACAATCGTCGGCACAGCCAAATTGGAGTTCAGTGTTTGACCTGCCTTGGTTACGACCGCAACCACAACACCATCAATCGGTGCGACAACATTGGTGTAGCCGAGGTTGGCTTTCGCGTTCTCAACTTCCACAGTGGCTTGCGCGATCTGCGCTTCCAACGCCTCTATGTCAGCGGCGAGTGCTTTGTAAGCGGCTTCCGCCGTCTCAAGCTCGGCCATGGAGGCGGCACGCTGCAATGCCATACTCTTCTGTCTTTTATAAGCCTGCTGCGCGCGTTTAAGTTCAAAGCTGCGGGCCTTGCGCTGCGCCTTGATATTGGCAAGCGCTGCTTCTGCAATGCGCAGAGCATATTTCTGTGCGGTTGGGTCAATCTCGGCGATCAGGTCACCCGCGCTGATTTTCTGACCAAGCTCAACATGTAACGCCTTCAACTGACCAGAAACCTGCGCGCCAACACTCACGATGTTGGCAGGTTGGAGTTCACCATGGGCAAGAACCGTTTCCTCAATTGAACCCGACGAGACAAACTCGGTAAGCTCAGCTTCCTGCTGCTCCTTTTCGAGCACGCTGCTGGCCGAAGCAATTACGACTAGTGCGACGACAATTATTCCTCCGATCATCAGAAGTCGGCCCAAGCTATTTGACAGTTTCATTCTTGTTATTACCAACCGCAGTTTATGTATCAGGTACAAGATGCATCAGCCCAAACGCTCCATCACTTGAGGCTGCGCGACGTCAGCGTGACCGCTCTCAATAGGTGCTTTGTAAACTTCGAAAAGGTCCTACAAAGTTCACCATTTTCTCGAGGCACCCTTTCATGTCGCAATGAAAGTTGAGAGGAGGTTATGTGCAGGTTTTGTGGACCCGCACTTACTCACCCGTCTCAGCAGCACCCGGATTTGCGTTAACAAACGAGGGGCGACAGAGCTCGATGATCAGTGCGCATCGCATGGGGCAGGAGAATTGGGAATGAGGACGAAGCAAGATCGCATGAAAGCTGGAAAACTTGGGCAAACCCCCAACATCCGCGCTAAAGCCTCTTCGCAAGCTTTAACACTTTGAGGATCAGTTCCGCCGTCTCCGGCGAAAATGACGCCTTTTGCGACATCTGAAATTTGTGTCTGGTATCATACAAGAGGTCGTCTGGAATTTCCTAAACTCAAACACTCAACGTGCCATCTTTCCAGATAAGCTGCCATTTTTCCGATCAGCTTGAATGCTGCTCCAACGGATGAAAGTAAGCACGAATGCCTAAAAGGCACCTCTAAGTGTTCATCCAGCATCACATATTTAAACGGCAACTGTATTGTCGAAAGAAGCTTCTTAAAGCTTCTCGATCAACGCCGAACCGAAATCGCTACAAGATAGCGCTCCGCCAAGGTCCGCGGTTCGTGTGTGCGGATTTTTCAGCATTTCGGCAATTGCGGTATCAAGCTTTTTTGCCGCCTGCTGCAAATCGCTGCGCCCGGCTTCGCCGCCCTTCCAGTCCAAAAGCAGCACAGTCGACAGCAAAAGCGATACAGGGTTAGCGATATTCTTACCTGCAATATCGGGTGCAGAACCGTGTGATGCCTGCGCAATTGCATTCTTATCACCCACATTAAGTGATCCCGAAAGGCCAAGCCCGCCTGCAAGTTCCGCCGCCTCGTTTGAAAGGATGTCGCCAAACATATTGGTTGTCACAATCACATCAAAGGCTTCTGGCGTTCTGACCAAAAGTGAAGCCATTGCATCAACATGTTCTTCGCGAACATCAAGTCCGCCTTGTGCTGAGGCGGCTTTTTCTGCTTCTGATAAAAACAGACCATCGCTCAGCTTTAAAACATTGGCCTTGTGGACAATGGTTAAATGACTGCGGCGTTTTGCCGCCAGCCTTGCAGCATAGGCCGCAACACGATAACTGCCCTGACGTGTGACCTTGCGCGTGGCAAGCGCAAGATCAGGGGTTGGCATAACCTCGCCGGTTCCGGCATACATGGTGCGATCAGCATAAAAACCTTCGGTGTTTTCACGTACGATCACCAGATCCATCTCCTTGACCGGCGAAGGCAGACCTTCGAACACCTTTGAAGGTCTTACATTGGCATAGAGATCAAGATTAATGCGCAATGCTGCCGAAGGATTAATCCCGCCCTGATCCGCAGGTGGATAATACGCCGTATCAACCGGACCGAGGATCGCCAAATCAGCTTTGCGCACCCGTTCGATCAGCTCAGGCGTAATCGTCGCACCATGCTTTTCCAGCGAGGAGAATCCAACGTCTTCACTGGAAAATTTTAGGCCCAGCGAAAATGAACGATCCAACGCTGCAAGCACGTTCCGGGTAACAGCGGTAATTTCCGGTCCGATCCCGTCACCCGGCAGCAAAAGAACATCCATTAGCCTTCAACCTCGGTCAGAATATTTTCAGGAACAAGGACCTTACCTTCAAATAACCGGCGCGCCGTGCGGATCACACCACCCGATATCACAGAAAGATTCGGACCCGATCCTTCAATGGTCAGTTCGACAGCGATCATGCCACTTGGATGTTCGATCTTAATCCATTGCTGCGGCTGCGCCTTAAGCCCGATCATACCATCAACGATACTTCCGGAAAGTGACGCGCAACTGGCCACACAGATCGCACCAGTCACCGCATGCGTTGCATGGCAATTATGCGGCACAAAATAGCGGGATGTAATATCACCACCTTTTGTCGGCTCAGACAAAATAGCCATTTTGGGGACAACCTTGCCGGTGCAATCCCCCAATCCCATGAGTTCCGATGCCTTACGACGGATCGCTTCCATCCGCGCAATCAGGTCCGCATTATCATCAAGCTGTGCCTTGGTTTCGTTGCCTGTAATCCCAAGGTCACGGGCACGAAACATCACCATCGGAACGGCAACATCAATACAGGTCACTTCAAGCCCGTCGATATAATTGATCGGCTTCCCTGTCGGCAGAAGCCGACCGGTTTTACTGCCCATGATATCCTTAAACCGCAATATCAGGGGGGAAGCCGTCCCCGGCACACCGTCAATCGCGGTATCACCGCTATAAGTCACCTTGCCGCCTGGGGTTGCGACCAAGACATCAACCAATGCGCCGACGTTTTTGTTGTAAATCCTGACCAACGTTTCGTCGCCCGTGACGGATACCAGACCGGCCTCAATCGCGAACGGCGCCACGGCCGCAGTCATGTTTCCGCAGTTCGGATTGACATCAACCTCAGGCTTGTCGATGGCGACCTGGGCAAACAGGAACTCGACATCGGCATCTGGCCGTTTGGATGGCGCAACAATGCACGATTTGCTGGTGAGCGTATCCGCACCACCGATCCCGTCAATCTGACGTTTGTCTGGCGACCCCATTGCCGCAAGCAAAAGGCGATCACGCAAAGCAACGTCTTCGGGCAAATCACTGGCCAAAAAGATCGGCCCCTTGGACGTTCCGCCGCGCATGATCACGCAGGGAACAGCATGTTGATCGTTCAAAATCGCAGTATTTTTCATGTCGATCACCCCAGCGGCCAAGGAAGTTTAATCAGGTCCTGAAGCAACCCGGCCGGGAAATCGAGAACCAGCGACCATGCAAGAACGCAAAGACCAACAACCGCCAACCCCGTCAAAAGCAGCGTGCGGAGCCAAGATGCCTTTGCCTTGACCCGAAGGAAGGCAATGAAGAAGCCGGTAATCGCAATAAGGAACCCGAACAAAGCAGTTGCGGCGACCAATCCGGCCACCCAAAGCACGTAATGCCAAAGCCCTGCTGTTGGTTTCACGTCTTGATGATCAAGATCATATTCATGGTCGAAATTGGCCGGGTGCGATGCGGGCGAGCGCACCAATTGCCAAATCAGGATCGCCGATGCGACGAACATCACGACCGAAACAGAACCGGTAAAGACGCTGCCAAGGAATGTGTGCTGGGTTGCATCCCAAATGCCAAAAGCAAAGAACGCCAAAAGCCCCCCAGCAAATACGATTTGCGGCCACCGCTTCGGGTTATGGGAATGGCTGCTTTCTTCTTCCTCAACCGGGTTTTCCGGATGTTTGCGCATCCCCAAAAGGATGGAAATGATGGTCAGGGCAGCGATGATCAAAACGCCAGGCCGGGTCAAAAATTCCCAGTTATAGAATTGCAGCGCCTGATACAGATATGTCTCGGTATTGGCGGCCAAGACAAAACCAATCAGAAACGCCGGACGTGGCCAGCCAAACCGCTTCATCAGAACACCGACAACGCCAAGCACAAGCAAAGCAACCATGTCTGACAAAGAACGCGTCGCCTGAAACGCGGCAAAGCAAATGACCGTAATCATGAACGGCGCAAGATAGCCGTACTTGATGGTTGTCAGACGCGAGACGAAAGGTGAAATCAGGAGCGCACCACCAGCCCCCACCACGTTGGCAATCGCAAGCGACCAGATAATCGTGTAGGTGATATCAAGATCACGCCCAACCATTGCTGGGCCTGCCTCAAGACCAATCAGCACCATCCCGCCAAGGAAGACGGCCATACTGCCAGAACCGGGAATACCAAACAGCAAGGTTGGCACAAGCCCGCCGCCCTCTTTGGCATTGTTGGCACTTTCGGGTGCGAGAACACCGCGAATATCGCCCTTGCCGAATTGGGATTTGTCTTTTGCGGTTTGGACAACATGACCATAGGCAATCCAGTCGACAACACTGCCGCCAAGACCGGGCAAGGCGCCAACAATGCTGCCAAGACCCGCACACCGAAGGCACAGCCATTTATGGCGGATCATATCGCGCACACCATCACGCCAACCAAGGCCAAGGGTCCCGTTGTCTGAAATGGATCGATTTTGCCGACAAAGATCGATGATTTCCGGAAAGGCAAACATGCCCAGACCAACAATCACAAGCGGCAAACCATCCATCAGATAAACAGAGTCAAAGCTCATGCGAAGCTCGCCGGTCGCCGGTGCCGCACCAAGTCCGCCCAGCAACAAACCAAGACCTGCAGCCACCACGCCCTTAGGCAGGCTTTTACCAGCAAGTACCCCGACCATCGACAAGCCCAGAACCGCCAGCATGAAAAGCTCGGCCGAACCAAATGCCAAAATCAAAGGACGGGCGATGACAACAAACCCGGTAAGGATAACCGCCCCCACCAGCCCACCGACCAAAGAAGCCGAAAACGCAGCCCCAAGTGCCCGGGCACCCTGGCCTTTTTTTGCCAACGGAAACCCGTCAAGAACGGTTGCTTGCGATGCGCTAGATCCCGGTATCCCCATCAGAACCGATGTAAAGGTGTCCGACGTTGGGATTACAGCAACAAGCCCGATCAACATGGCAAGGGCCGAAATCTGGTCCATGCCATAAATGAATGGCAACAGAAGCGACAACCCGACAATCCCACCCAAACCGGGCAAGATGCCAACGACCATGCCCATTCCAACACCCAGCAAAAGATAGATCAGGTGTGTTGGCTGCGCGAAATGAGACAGTGCCGTCATCATTGCATCAAGCATTTGGAAACTCCGCCAAAAGACAAAGCTCACCCGTTCCCTTAAAACGACCGATCAGTCGCAGGGCGAAAAAAGCGGGGTGGACTATGCCACCCCGATCAGTAAACGGGAGACTTCAGATTTTCAGTTAGAACTGTACCGAATACTTATCGGTCAGCCATTTTTGCACCCACTCGCGGGCATCTTCAGGAACGTTCACGGCCTGGCGGAAAATGCGTTCAGCCGGCTCGCCAACGATCTGTTTGTATTCGCCAAGAGTTGCCTTTCGATCCGTAACGAAGCTTTCGTCTTCTGTCGCGCTTTGCGCGGCATCACGATAGGCCTTTACGATTTCCTCAGGCGTGTCTTTTGGCAAAAAGATCATTTTCTGTGCCGGGAAACCGGCAATGAAGAATGCTTTGTAAGCTTCCCACGCAGGACCAGAAGGTTTTTCACCCTTCATCATCTCGTATGCTTCCGGGAAACTTGGAAGGTCTGGGAAGGAAGGATCGCGTACGATGTTGCCATCATCATCAAGCGCCCCCCAAGAGAACAGCGGAACAGCGTTGCCGATATCGACAAGCGGCGTAACGTTATTGATAAATGCAGAAGACGTCTGGTAGTCGATATTGACTTCGCCGCGCTCAAAGGCAAGACGACCCGCCCCGCGGCCCTTCATGCCAAAAACGGCATCGACATCAAGTTGTAGCAATTCAAAGGCAAGCAGCGGAACAAGATCAAGGGATGTCGCGCCCTGACTGCCATAGCGCAACTTGACGCCTTCAAGCGCCTTCATGTCAGCGGCCGACTTGAGCCCAAGATCGGAATTAACGTAAACAACACCGCCGGTCGGCGATGCCAGAACAACACGCCAGTCGCGCATTTCATATTGCACGCGCTTGTCACGCAGAAGATACGGGAACTGAGTTGAACCAGACGTACCAATCGCGGTCAATCCATCGGCCTCGGCCCGGGCCTGAAACTGATTGGCACCAGAGGTGGAGCCACCACCTGGAATATTTTTAACGACAACAGTCGGGTTCCCCGGAAGGAAAACGCTGAAATATGGCGCCCAGAACCGGCCCCAAGTATCGGTGCCGCCACCTTCGCCGAACGGAATGATCAGTTCGACGCGTTCACCCTCAAAGTCAGCATCCTGTGCAGTTGCTGTACCGACAAAGCCAAAAGCAATTGCGGCAGCCGCACAAGCCGACTTGAATGACAGATTAAGATTCTTTCTCCAAGACATAGGACGTTCCCTTCATAACGGTTGTTTTATTTTGAATGGAGGAAAGGAACGGATGACGCTCGGTGATATTGGCATCAATTGTTAGTTTCCTACCATTCTGGCTTTCGGTTTTATTGTTCTTTTGGCCGGTACGTTGCCGGGCCTTCCGTTTACCAATGACGCAAAATTTAGACGAGAAAGCTGTCAGTTTGCTGTCTATCTTTGATTTTTTGATTTTCTATGCAGTTTTCAATGGTATTTAGAAAATATGCGTATCCTAATTGTAGAAGACAACCTGGTGCTGGCTGATAAAATCGCGGCTGCTTTGCGGCAGACGGATCATGCTGTTGATATGGTTCATGATGGTGAAGATGCTCTTCCCTTGGTTTTACAAGAAAGATTTGATCTGTTGATTCTCGATTTGTCGCTACCGGGAATGGACGGGATCGATATCCTTAAAACCGTCCGCGCCCGCAAGATCGATTTGCCCGTCATGATCCTAACAGCACGCGGAAATCTGGATGAACGTGTTGCTGGTCTTGATGCCGGGGCGGATGACTATATGGTCAAACCTTTCGAGTTGTCCGAACTCGAAGCGCGTGCGCGTGCGCTCATGCGACGGAATATTGGTCAGCGAAATCCATCCATCACGGTTGGAAAATTGACATTTAATTCCGTCGACAGGTCCGTCTCGATTGAAGGATCTCCTGTCTCACTAACTCCGCGCGAACGTGGTGTTCTCGAGATTTTGCTGCTGAATATAAGTCAGGTGACCAGCAAGGAAAAAATCGCTTTGCATCTGTTCGGCTTTGACGATGAAGCCAGCGTAAAATCAATCGAGCTTTATATCAGTCGCCTACGTAAAAAAATCGCCTCTAGTGATGTCGAAGTCCGCACCATTCGCGGTCTTGGCTATATGATTGACGAATGAACGAAAACGCCACAGTCATATCCACCTCTTTACGCGCAAGGCTACTGCGCTGGCTTTTGCTGCCGGGCCTTGTGCTGACCGTGGGACTATTGGCAAAAAACTACCTGACCGTCAGCGAAATGGCCAATCGCATCCAGGACAGACTTCTTGTCGCATTGGCGGTTACCATTTCCGAGCACGCGATTAGTTCGGGCGGCGACCTTCTGTCGCGTGATATCGCATTGTTGCTGGAACAATTCACCCGCGAAAACACCTATTACCGCGTTCAGGGCCCGGACGGGGCGTTTGTGACAGGTGATTTCGGCCTGCCCCGCCTTCCAGAAGACGTTACGCTCGAACCCGGCGTCCCTTACTTCTACAATGCGCATTACCGCAACGAGGACGTGCGCGCGGTAACCATGAAGTACCTGGTCGCCAATCCATACACAAACATCTATGGCTGGGTCACTATTGACGTTAGCCAAACCCGGCGTGAACGCGATAATCTGATTTATGATGAACTGCTGGGAACAACTTTAGACTTTTTTGTTCTGATGTTTCTTGGTGGCGTTTTCGCATGGATCGGTGTTTCGCGCGGTCTTGCCCCGCTCAGACGACTGCAACAGGCAATCCGCCGCAGATCAACGGACGATTTGCGCCCGATCCGGCATGCCATGCCCAAAGAAGTGACCGAGGTTGTCAAATCTCTGAATGCCCTTCTCGCACGTTTGGAAAGCTCTATCACAGCCAATCAGCGCTTTATCGCAGACGCATCTCATCAGCTACGCACCCCTCTTGCGACGGTGCAGGCCGAAGCAGAATGGGCTTTGCGCAACGCCAGCAACCCAGAAGACCGACAGGCGCTTGAACGGATCGTGGACCAAACCCGGCAAACAGCACGTCTGGCCAGCCAACTTCTGAATCTTGCACGGGTATCCCCTGAAGGCCGCAAAGCTGTTCGCTATAAGAAAACTGATCTGTTGGAGCTTGCTGCATCGGTAACGTCGGGCATGGTCCGAAAGGCAATCCGTCACGAAATTGACCTTGGCTTTGATGACCAAAGCGAGGGCATGAGCTGTGAAATCAACACCGGAAATGAAGTTCTGCTTCAGGAAATGCTGAGCAACCTGATCGACAATGCCATTGTCTATGGCACGCCCGGTACGATTGTAACAGTTCGGATGATTGGCCGCGGCGTGGCGGTCGGGCCGGTTCTGGAAATTGAAGATAATGGTCCCGGAATACCAGAGCAGGACCGCGAAGCAGTTCTGGAACGCTTCGTTCGACTTGACGAACAAAATGGCCAAGGCTGCGGGCTTGGGCTTGCGATTGTCCGGGAAGTTGCCGACGCACATCGGGCAAGTCTAACACTCGAAGATGGCAAGGACGGCAAAGGTCTTAAGGTCCGCATTGCGTTCCCGCTTTAGGCTCTTTGTTTACCAACCAACTTAGAAGCCCCAAGGGCCAGCACATCACATGCCGGCCTTTGGTGTCCTGTAATTCAGGCGGTTTTCTTATCCTGACATACACCGACCAATTGTTTGTGATCGTTCTTCTCGACGGCAAAAACAATCAACGCAATTAGTCGATAAAATCCGTGGATAAATTTGCCATAGGGCATCGACAAAAACAGCGTCATCACAACACCAAGATGAAGGCTCAAGGTGATCCCGACATATTGCGTATCGCGCACCAGCATCAGACAAAGTCCGGTTAAACTGGTCAAAAACAGCAAAACCAGAAAACTGATATCCATGCCTTTGTTCGTTTTTCCCTTTGGGGCGGCATCGGCCTTGGCCTTAAGCACCAACAGGCCAGCAGGTCCGACAATAAGACCAATCCCGCCAAGGATGCCAAAAAGCTTCGGCAGGCTTACGTAGCCATAAGGTGCCGGAAGATCGAAGCCATAATGCAATATTGTCGCGGTCGAGGTCGCAGCAAAGCACAACATAAAGCCCCAGAACGTCATTTGATGGAACCAACGCCTTGCCATTGATGGGGTTTCGCTGGGATATGAACATCCCTGCCCGTTACCGCCATCCAGATATTTAAGGGAAAGCGCGTCCTTTATGCCCTGCATGACACGGGGATAATCAAGCCGAAGCGGGCTTGGCAAATTCATCGTTCGCCAGAACTTCACGATCGAGCCAACAAGCGCAACCAAGACAAATCCACCAACAACTCCAAACACAGATGCCAACACATTGTGCGAAATGACACCGTAAAATGCGTTCTGATGCACAGCAAAGAAATCGGCCCCGGTTAAAATGGCTGTTGCACCAAAGAACAGCGTAATAACCACGACAGAAAGAAGACTGACCCAAAGACCGTTATTCGCAAACAGTTTGCCCATGAAACCCGGCCAAGCATAAACCCCATAGTTTTCCTGGCGCAATTCGGCCATCGCCGACGGGACATTAAGCTGAAACTCATGCGGCGGCGCATATTGGCAATTGTGGTAGCAAGCCCCGCAGTTGTGACAAAGGTTTGCAAGATAATCGAGCGTGTCCGAGTTGAATTCCAGACGCAATTCCATCGCCTGAAAGACCGCGCAATGCCCCTCGCAATATCGGCAGGCATTGCAAATCGTCATCACGCGGGCGGCTTCAGTTGTTTTATCGGTTGAGCGCATAATCGGCAGCCTCGCTTCCTGCAATTCGTCCAAATACATTGCCAATCGTCATGCCAATCCCGGCAAGATATCCTTGGCCTAAAACGTTACCCGCCATGATTTCCCCCGCGGCAAAGATGTTCGGGCTTTGGGTTCCGTCTGCCATTTGCATCTGTGCCTTTTCGCTTACTTCCACCCCGAGATAGGTGAAGGTAATGCCAGGTCTAAGCGAATAGGCGCTATAGGGGGGATGGTCGAGTGTCCGTGCCCAGTTGGTCTTGTTCACTGCAAGACCATTGGTATGGACGCCATCAAGCTCGGTATGATCGAACTGGCCCGGTTGCACCGCCGCGTTATAATCGGCGACGGTTTTCTCAAGCGTCGCAGGATCCAGACCGATTTTTTCCGCCAATTCGCCAATCGTATCGGCAACAACAGGCGGAAAGACCGGGGGCATGAAGGCACCACGTGCCTTTTGGTCAATAATCACATGCGCGACCTGATCGGGCTGATCGGCAACAAGCCGCCCCCATATCGCATAGCGTTTTGGCCAGAAATCTTCGCCTTCATCGTAAAACCGTTCGGCATTCTTATTCACCACGATGCCAAGCGATACACAGTCAACCCGTGTGCAAATGCCGCCGTCAAATTTTGGCGCACGACCGTCAATGGCAACCGCATGGCACTGATTGGGCTCACCGATCTGTCGGGCGCCAGCATCCAAAAGCAGGCGCAACAAATCACCGCGATTATAGGGCGTTCCACGGATCAGGAAGTTTTCGGCAATGTCGCCCCATGCCTCTTTGAGCCATTCGATATTTGCCTCAAACCCACCTGCGGCGGCAACGAAGGCCTTGGCCGAAATCGTATGGTCACCGACCTGCAGGCTTTTGAATTCTCCTGCGTCTATCTCGACTTTTGAAACCATCGCGTCGTAGTGGACTTCAACACCAAGCTTTTCAGCATGACGATACAGCGCATTCAAAAGCTGCTTACCCCCGCCCATGAAAAAGGCGTTCGTTCTTCCAAGATGCAGCGTGCCACCAAGCGGGGGCTGAAACTGCACACCGCGTTCTTCAAGCCAAGCCACGGCCTCTGTCGAGTTCCGCAAAGTCATACGCGCCAATGCTTCGTTGGTTTTTCCCTTGGTAACCCGCATCAGGTCATCCCAATATTCAGCCTCGTCATAAGTGCCGCTCAGCACCGACAAGGGACCAATATGCATAGGCCGCAAATTGCGGGTATGGCGGGTATTCCCGCCCCGATGGGTCCTTGGCGCACCTTCAAGCAAACAAACGCGCGCACCTTTTTCCGCGGCGACAATTGCCGCAATCAGCCCGGCCTGCCCACCGCCCGCGACCAGAACATCATAATGATCAAATCCGGTTTTCACAGCGCCTGCACCTCTCTTTGTATTTTTATGAATACTCTTGTATACAATTGTCTGCAAGACTTGTGGTTTACGAGGCCGTGTGTCAAGTTAAAACCAAACAGAACAAAGCAGGTGCCCCTCAATGAGCCCAGATTCCGCCGATCAGCAGCCACGAAGCGAAGTCGCCTACCAGAAGCTTTTGGCCGCGATTCAGCACGGCGAACTCAAGCCAGGAACCCGAATCCGCGAGGTAGAGGTCGCCGAAAAGTTTGGAATTAGCCGCACCCCTGTGCGCGATGCCATCCGGCGGCTCGAAAGCGATGGATTACTGATCCATTTGCCAAGACACGGTGCCGTGATCCGGGAACTGGATCATCGCGAGGTGATCGAACTCTATGAAATCCGCGAGGTTCTGGAAGGAACAGCCGCCCGCTATGCTGCGCGTCACGCATCGGAGCTCGAAATTGCAGATCTTGAAGACCTCAATGACCTGATGCTGAAAAACGGTGAAGACCCGGTAAAAGTTGCAGAAGCCAACCGACAGTTTCACCAAGTGCTCTATCGCACGGCGAACAACCGTTTTCTGATCGATGCCTTAAATTCTTTATCGAACTCGATGACGCTTCTCGGCGGTACGACGCTTCAATATACGGACCGGCCAGAAACCGCTTATCAGGAACATAAGAAAATGATCGACAGCATCCGATCCGGCAACGCCGATCAGGCAGATGCCGATGCAAGACATCACATCCGAAGCGCACAGCGGCTAAGGATGAAGCTACTGCGTGAATAAGAAGCGCAGTTAAGCGTGAAATGGGCGCATAGCCGGGAATTATGAAAATTCCGGCTGGCTCGGACTGACGACTGATTTTAGATGGGAATATGGAAAGCGATGGAGCAGTGATTACATTCTGTAAACACTTGTCAGGTGCCACAAAAGGTGACATTCGAAATTCAGCGAAATCAAAAGCTTCGCATTTCCGATTGCCACATAAGTTGACAGCTATTGCCACATAAGCTGACAAAAAACTGCAGGATTGACAGAGAAGCTGACATTTTTTGAGTTTGAAGAATTTCTTGGCTTTAAGCAAACTCACAAGCTGCACATTATCGTTCTCGAAGCGCTTCATCGCCGTATTTCATTACAGGCGACAAAAGAAACTCTATAATCCGCCTTGTTCCTGTTTTCACTTCTACTGATGCAGTCATCCCCGGTATCAACTTAACGTTACGGCCATCTGCAAAGATTTCAGATTTATCCAGCTTTGCACGCACCTCGTAAACGAGGCCAAGGTCCTCATCCTGAATAGCATCGCCCGAAACGCTTTTTATCTTCCCGTCGATCTTTCCGTATCGGGTGAAAGGAAAGCTGTCGATCTTGAT
This sequence comes from Thalassospira lucentensis, assembly GCF_011806425.1. Lineage (GTDB taxonomy): Bacteria > Pseudomonadota > Alphaproteobacteria > Rhodospirillales > Thalassospiraceae > Thalassospira > Thalassospira lucentensis_B. The sequence continues at coordinate 363,278 of NZ_JAATOV010000004.1, forward strand.
CACGGCATCCTGGCCAACACTTACAAAACCAGCATCCTTATTTTGCACCTTTGCAACGACTTCAAGCTCGACGTCATCGGGCACAACGACCATTAGTATCTCGGCTGGCGAAACAACCCCGCGCACAGTGTGAACTGTAAGCTGTTGGATCGTGCCACTAACAGGGGCTCTTAGTTGATGGCGCTCTTCGCGGCTTTCGGCTTTTCTAAGTGTTATGACAGCCGTTTCGAACTTATTTCGCGCATCAAGCAGTTCTTCGAGGGTTTGTTGTTTGGTTTGCGCGACAAGGTTCTCGCGATCTTTTTCAGCAGCGGTAATAGAAGCATCTGCCTCTTCAAGCCGGTTTCTGTAAATTTCGAGATTACTTGTTGCTTCAATCAGCTGTTGTTTGACTTCAAGCCAAACCGGTTTGGTGCTTATCCCGTCTGACACCAGTCCCGACAAAGAACCTTCACGCTCAACCAAAAGCGGAAGGAGTTCACGGCTTTTAGCGATTTCAGCTGAAATTGAAGCTCGCTCTGCTCTGAGTTTTGCAGACTGTGCATCCTTGGCCGCCAATTTAGCAAAGAAAGCTGCCAGATCACTACGTAACTTTTGCTCAGCAGTCGCAAGAATCTCGTCATTAAGTGCAGCATGACGAACAAGGGCTGGCACCTCGCTTTCATCCATACCGTCAAGAAAGGCCCGAAGACGAGCGATATCAAGGGCAGATGCGTCACGTTCATGCAAGAGCTGCCCTTTGTCGACTTCACTTTCAGTCGGATCGAGTTCAATAAGCAGATCGCCCACGTCAACATGTTGCCCATCGCGCACATGAATGGCACGGACCGTTCCGATCTCAAGCGGTTGAATTTGCTTTACACCCCCGTTTGGAACCAGACGCCCTTGTGCAACGGCAACAACATCAACCTGTCCTATCGTTGCCCAGCCAAAAGCGATGGTAAAGAAGCCAGCAAGCGACAAAGCCACCGTTCGACCAAGCGGGTTGGCCGGTGTTTCCATAATTTCAATCGCAGCGGGCAGGAATTCACGTTCTTGTGCTCCTCGTTTTGATTGGGATTGTTCTGAGTTCCCGGTGATGCGGTTAAAACTCTCCCGCAAGAACGACCAAATGGAATCAAATTTACTGCGCAGCGACATTATTCACCGCACCTGCTTGCAATTGATAAAGCTTGGCATAGCGCCCACCAAGACTAATCAGCCCGTCATGAGTGCCGTCTTCAACAACCTGACCTTCTTCCACAGTTATAATCCGATCCGCATCGCGAACGGCTGCCAATCGATGGGCAATGATCAGAACAGTCCGCCCCTTGCAAATCCGGCGCATATTTTCCTGAATGATCTTTTCGGATTCATAATCCAAGGCACTGGTCGCCTCGTCAAAGATTAGGATACGCGGGTTATTTACAAGGGCGCGTGCAATCGCAATACGCTGACGTTGTCCGCCTGAGAGGTTGGAGCCACGCTCTCCAATTTTGGTATCATATCCATCGGATAAGGATAAGATGAATTCGTGGGCACCAGCGAGTTTTGCCGCTTCAATCACACGCTCCATCGGCATGCCGGGATCTGAGAGCGCGATGTTTTCACGAAGCGATCGGTTAAACAGAATGTTCTCCTGCAGCACCACACCGACTTGACGCCGCAACCACGCGGTATCGACCATGGAAAGATCAATACCATCAACCAAAACTCGCCCACTTTCAGGTACATACATACGCTGAACAAGCTTGGTCAAAGTACTTTTCCCCGATCCACTAGGTCCAACGATACCAACGACTTGTCCTGCCTTAATGCAAAGATCCACACGGCGCAGAATTTCCGGTCCATCGGGACGATATCGAAATGTCACCAAGTCAAACTTGATGTCACCCTTGATGTCATCAAGCGTAGATCGATTTGGGTTGTATGTGGGTTCCGTTGGAGAATTAAGAATATCACCAAGACGATCAATTGAAATGCGGGCTTGCTGAAAATCATTCCAAAGTTGTGCCAGGCGCAGTATTGGGCCTGTTACGCGCCCCGCCAACATATTGAATGCCACAAGTTGCCCAACCGTCATATCCCCACTCACAACCGCCGTCGCACCAAAATACAACGTCAGGACGGTCGTCACTTTCGAAATAAGCTGGGTCAGTTGTCCTGCAACATTACCAAGGTTAGACGTCCTAAAACTTGAATGCACATATCCTGCAAGTTGCTCTTCCCAGCGGCGCTGCATTTGTGGCTCAACAGCTAGGGCCTTTAACGTCTCAACCCCAGTAACACTCTCTACCAGAAAAGCCTGATTTTCGGCCCCACGCTGAAATTTCTCATCCAACCGTTTGCGAAGGATCGGCGTAACGACAAAGGCCAAGATCACGAAGAACGGAATAGATCCTAAAACGATCATTGTCAGCAGCGGGCTGAAGTGCCACATCACAGCAAAGAATACGATCGTAAAGAACAGATCAATCACAAGCGTAAGCGCTGATCCGGTGATGAAATTTCGGATACTTTCGAGTTCCCGGACCCGCGCAACGCTCTGCCCAACCTGTCGTGCTTGAAAATACCCCATTGGCAGCGACATCAAATGGCGGAACAGCCGCGCTCCAAGCTCAACGTCAACCCGGTTTGTCGTGTGCGAAAAAATGTATGTCCGAAGAGTCCCCAAAAGGACTTCAAACACCGAGACGGTTAGCAAGCCGAAAACCAGAACATCAAGTGTTGTGAGTCCGCGGTGCACCAGGACCTTATCAATCACTACCTGGAAAAATAGTGGGGAGATAAGAGCAAATAGCTGCAGGAAAAAAGATGCTATCAAGACTTCGATGAAAATGCGTCTGTACTTGGAAAGGGCTGCAACGAACCAAGATATGTCAAACTTCCCCCCCTGCCCCAAAATCGCAGCTCGTCGGGTCGCTAGTAATAAACGACCCGTCCATTTTTCTTCGAAGGATGCTTTATCCACTGCAACAGCACGACCTGCAACCGGATCCTGGACAAGGACTTTATCCTTTTCGACATCAATCTTAGCAACAATGACGAAAGTACCGTTTTCAATCTCGGCAATGGCGGGCAGGTTCGTTTTGGCAAGCCGATCCCAACCAGATTCGACAATTCGTGATTTCAGTTTAAGCCGCTTTGCCGCCAGTTGCAGGTCATCCAAGACAAAAGCAGCCCCGGGTTTGCCGAACTGATGTCGGATCTGCTCAGCATCCGCAGGCAGATTGAAGAATCGTAAAATTGTGACCAGTGCCAGAAGACCACTGTCCTTTGGTTCTTCTTGACCCGGCCGGTTGTCCCCGTTTTCGTCCTGCAAGATATTTCCTCATAATTGGCACAGCATCCCCATATCTGCGCACATAAGGATATTAATAATCTGCCAGTTTAAAACTGCAATTATAGATTGGTTAAATTGGATATTTAAAAAATTTTACCGAGCACATGGCACTATCTCTGCAACACAACGTTTTCAAAAGAATTGAAATCGATATCAGGAGGGCGCCCGAAGCAGAACGCACGAGAACGTTCTGCTTCGGGAAATCGGTCTAGCTGCTTTGCCAGTTTGCAGCAATTACAGTCTGAACGTTCTGGAAATCAGTACTGTTGTGATCAATTGTATCCGCACTAACGTCGCCAATACCAAACACAGACATTGCATCGACAAGTGACTGAACATTACCAGCAGACAGAGTACTCCCTGCAACGTCAATTTCACCCACTTGGTTCTCACTTGCACCATACCAATCTGCAACTGTCAGGCTATCTTCCGAACCAAGTAACTGAATCACCAGATCGTCACCTTGTTGGAACAACCAAACATCTTCGGTCGTCACACCTGATTGCAGTGAAACATGATCACTGGATTCCGCGTCAGAAATAACGTCGTGGTCAGCGCCGCGACCGAACACAAATGTATCCGCACCGCTTCCGCCCGTCATGACGTCATCGCCAGCTCCTCCGCTCAGCACATCATCACCAGCATTACCCTCAATAACGTCATCCAGTGCACTACCGATAATCACATCGTTACCGGTCCCACCAACATCAGGTGCAACATCCTGATACTGCGCATCGGCAATTGTCTCACCGGTGACACCACTATCGACATGTACACGGTAAAGATCGTTCTTATCTGGTGCGCTCGCACTGCTGTAATACAGATATACGCCCCCATCTGCCGCTGGCTCAAGACGCACATAGGTCTCCGCACCATTGGCAAGGTCTTCAAAGTCAACCTCACCATTCACCGGATTGCCTGCTGCGTCATAGCGTTGACCGTAAATCTTCGCAAAGCCGCCCGGCACAAGACGGGTAAAGGCAACAAACGTACCGCCATCTGCAAGCGCAACAACATCTGAGAACGTCACATCCCCGGCTGTCGTATTCGCCGCATCGATATCGACTGTCGTATCAAGCGTTACGTTATTGTCCGTATCAATGCTGTAAATCTGCAGTGTCGTCCCGATCGTGACCGCTACACGCCCATCGGCCAACAGCATCGAAACGGGTAAAAACTCAGACTGATTGTCTGGCCCTTGCGCGACAACAACGCTCTCGCCAAGCGCAACTCCATGAGAACTCAACACATGAAGACGGGTCGTAGCCGTCAAACCCTTCTTATTGGTTGAGAAGATAGCAAGACGACCATCGGGAAGCTCAACACCGTTGACCATCCCATCTGAACCAGTAACAGCACCGCTGATATCAAAGCGATCGCCAACCGGATCACCTGAGGCATCATAACGCTGTCCATGGCTGTCATGCTGATTACCGCTTTCCCCTTGGTAACTAAACAGCAGGACAAAGCCGCCATCCTGAAGCGCAATAATCTCCGGCGAACCTTGGGTCTTCGTCGCATCGGCGCTGACAAACTCCCGTGTCTGAACAATATTCCCAGCGCTATCGAACACTGTAAATTCAAGACGAAGCTGCTCAGCCGCAAAGAAGACAAATCCGCCACCAACGAGACCTTCAACCTTCAGCCCCCTCAGTTCATTTGGAACCGAGGGCATACGATACCGGATCCGCTGGTTCGTTCCATCCGCATGTGTAAGAGAAAGATAGGTGGCGTTGCTCTCATTCCAGACCGCAACATGACCGCCGTCCTGCAACTGCGCCGCATCCCAATTGCCGACCAGATCATCAAGATGTCCTCCCGACTGACTGATCTGATGGCTCTCATCAAGCGTCGCTTTGACATCAATCGTCACCGTCGCGGTACTCGTCTCTCCCGTGCCGTCATCTACCGTATAGCTGAACACTGCCGGGCCGTAATAATCCGCATCCGGGGTGAACACCACATTGCCGTCAACATCAAGCGAAACCGTCCCATGCTCTGCGTTCTGCACAGACTTGATGCTTAGCGCATCCCCATCCGGATCTTCGTCATTGGCCAGAAGCTCTGACGCCAGAATGACCGTCGAACGGTTCGACACAATCGAAACCGCATCCGCATACGCTGCAGCAACATCCTGATACTGCGCATCGGCAATTGTCTCACCGGTGACACCACTATCGACATGTACACGGTAAAGATCGTT
>NZ_JAATOV010000005.1 GCF_011806425.1 Thalassospira lucentensis
GCAACCAACATTAAATAAGCTCGCCCTTGTGGCGGGCTTTTTTAATGTCTGTAGCGATGATCTTGCGCTCACGCCAGCTTCACAAAGAAACGGAAATCTCCTTTGGTTGTAAGTTTATGGGTGTAATCAGAGATTGATATTGTGCGATTAAAGTGCGGATTTTCAGTTACTTTACTTAAATCTAACCAATCCTAGTTGTCGCTTCTTGAAGCGCGGGTTTGGGCGCACCAAATATCTTACAGTTTCCACGTGTGCGGGTGATCCTGGTGTAACAGGCACCTTCAATGCGGACGGGTAAACCGAGATCGCCGAGGCCAGCGGCGGTGTCGCCACCCCTACAGCAGCCAAAGATGACATGCCCAGAAAAGAATGTGGCGCATGGCCAAGGTGGCCACGTGCTTCTTCGGGGCTGCTTAGGGGATTCTGGCCCAATAAAAGACTGCAAATCGAATTATTTTATATTTCGTGAGGAGCGTGCCTGAGATGAATACGCCTGACAGAATTTGGCGCATAGCCTTGATTTGCAATGTTGTGAGCGTCGTTATTTTAGCGATTGGCGTTGCGACGCAGCAGGTTACCTATGCCGCGTATGCCGTTGCGGCCGTATTGGTGTTTTCAGTTTTTGTCCTGAGCTATTTACGCAAGGCATACCAAGAAAAATTCCACTGGTATGAAGGTATTCTTCATGCGGTGCCGCTGCCGCTTTCGGTTACGGACCTGGATATGAACTGGACGTTCGTTAACAAGGTTGTGGAAGATTTGCTGGGGAAAAAAGGCAAAGAAGTTGAAGGCATGCAGTGCAGCAACTGGGGCGCAAATATTTGCAAGACAGAGAATTGCGGCGTTGCGTGTCTTCGGCGTGGGGAAGACGAGACGATGTTTAATCAGTGGTCTCGCGATTTTACCGTTAAAACCCACTACCTAAAAGATTTGCAGGGCAAAGAGATTGGCCACGTCGAAGTGGTCCAAGACGTTACCGAGGTCAAAGCGCTTAGCGCGCTGATGGAGAAGATGAAACGTTACGTGGTGTCTTTGTTGGAGTCTTCTGAATCGCTTTCTGATAATGCGACACGTATTTCCGCCTCCAGTGAAGAAACGTCTGTTCAAGCTGGTGGTCTTGCCGCTGGTATGGAGCAAACAGCGCAGATGGTTTCTTCTATTGCCAGTGCGTCGGTTGAGGTTTCAAGTAACCTGAACAGTGTTGCCGCGGCGATGGAAGAAATGGCGCGGTCGATTGACGTGATGACGCAGAATTCTATCGAGGGTAAACGGCTTTCAGATGAGGCGACGGCATCGGCCACGAAAGCGAACAGCATTATGCTTTCGCTGAGCAAATCTGCCGAGGAAACCGGGGAAGTTACCGGGCTGATCAAGGATATTGCAGAACAAACCAATCTATTGGCGCTGAATGCGACGATTGAAGCCGCACGTGCCGGTGAGATGGGCAAGGGCTTTGCCGTTGTGGCGAACGAAGTGAAAAACCTGGCAAATCAGAGTGCCGGTTCCGCTGATGAGATTGTTGGACGCATTTTGAGCATGCAGCATGTTTCAGAAGATGCGTCAGCAGCCATTCTGAACGTCAATACGGGGATCGAAAATGTTGCCCAAGCTGTGAATGAGATTAATGGCTCTATTGAGCAGCAAAAGCAGGCAACAGACGAGGTTTGTGCGAATATCTCGCAAGCCACCGAGGGAAGTCATGAGGCGGCTGAGAATATTAATCAGGCCTCTGATACGATCAAAGAAATGGCAGCCAATATCCATCAGATCAGCGAAGCTGCGCAAAACAACAGCGAGTCTATTCAGGAAATAGATAAGTCGATCAATGATCTTAAAGAGGTTGCCAGAGAGCTTAATTCGATCATCGCGCAATATGGCCGCTAGGATCAGATAACGGCTCAGTCTTAGGCACGTGGTAGAGCAAGGGCGTTGCGGGTACCCGTGACGCGTGAAAAAAGCGGTCCCTTTTGGGGCCGCTTTTTGTTGGTTTGAGCATCAGCAGAAAGGATTTAAATGTTACTGCGGAGCAGGGCACCCCAGACACGCTAACAATCCCACCGTTGGTGAAAGACTTTGAGACGTGGCGATCACTGATCATATATCGGATGATCGGCACACATCTTTTTCACCTCGGCCAGAACGTCTGCTTCAAGCGATGCGTCGCCATCGGGGTTATTTGATAGCGCGTCGATGACCTTAAGGATCAAGGTGCCGACGTTGCGAAATTCGGCTTCGCCAAAGCCACGTGTGGTTCCGGCCGATGTGCCCAGACGAATGCCCGAGGTGACAAACGGTTTTTCCGGATCAAACGGGATCGCGTTTTTGTTGCAGGTGAGCCCGGCACGTTCAAGGGCGGCTTCGGCCACTTTGCCGGTGACACCTTTGGGGCGCAGATCCACCAGAACCATATGGCAATCCGTGCCACCGGAAACGATGCCAAGGCCGCCTTCGATCAAAGTGCTGGATAGTGCGCGCGCATTTGCGACGACCTGGGCGGCATAGTCGGTAAAGCTTGGTTGCAGGGCCTCGCCAAATGCGACGGCCTTGGCGGCAATCACATGCATCAAGGGACCACCTTGGTTGCCCGGGAAGACGGCGGAGTTGAACTTTTTCGCCAGATCTTCGTCATTGGTCAGGATAATGCCTCCCCGCGGACCGCGTAGCGTTTTATGGGTGGTGGAGGTGACCACATGTGCATGCGGCACCGGGTTTGGGTAATGCCCGGCGCAAATCAAACCGGCATAGTGGGCCATATCGACCATCAGATAAGCACCAACCTCGTCGGCGATGGCGCGAAACGCGGCGAAATCAATTTCGCGCGGGTATGCGGATGCACCGGCAATGATAAGTTTTGGTTTGGTTTCACGTGCGACGCGACGGACATCATCCATATCAATCAGATGGGTGTCTTCGCGGACTTCGTAGGAAACAACATCAAACCATTTGCCCGACATGGTCACGTGCGAGCCATGGGTGAGGTGCCCACCATGGGCAAGCGACATGCCCATGATCCGATCACCGGGTTGCAGCAGGGCAAGGAAAACCGCCTGGTTGGCCTGCGCCCCTGAATGGGGCTGCACATTGGCAAATTCGGCGCCAAATAGCTGCTTTACGCGGTCAATCGCGATGCGTTCGACGTCGTCAACATGTTCACATCCGCCGTAATAGCGCCGACCCGGATAGCCTTCGGCATATTTGTTGGTCAGAACCGATCCTTGCGCGGCAAGAACGTCTTTGGAGACGATGTTTTCCGATGCGATCAACTCGATCTGGTTTTGCTGACGCGACAATTCATGATTGATGGCATCTGCAATGGCGGTATCGGCGATGGTCGAATGGACGTTGTGCGCAGTCATGGTTCTGTCCCTTTGAAAGGTGCGGCGATGACGGACGAAGCCCCAATAAGGGCCGGTTATTCTGCGGCCAGTTCGCTGCAGCCGGTTTTTAGAAGCGAAATCACATGCGGGGCAAAGGAGCGCCAAAGATCAAGGCGGTATTCATCCTTGCCATCACGCCAAAGAATGGCCGATACGCCATCAAAAATGGTGCGGCGTGCCTCGCCAACCGGGAGCATATCAGGATCGCGCGGGCAGCCGATGGTGATGAGATCGGTGGCCTTGTCGCCGGTAATCTGAATGGCGACTTCGCGGTCGGAAATCTCGGTCAGGCTGTGGGGGGCATCGCCGTAGATGCCTTCACAGGCGGCTTTGATTTTTACGGACTGATCTTTGGGCGCAAGGATCATCCATTCATCCTGACCAAGGCAGAGGATTTCAACAGAATCGTCGCGCGCACACTGGCCGATTTTGCCCGGAAGCGTTATCCCCAGCGCCTTTGACAAAGCCGCCCGTTCGCCGTCGCCCGCACGCAGGGAAAAACGTGCCACGGGATCAAGAAGCGTAACGTGGGCGGCGGAACTTGTCGCCAGGGTGCAAGCCCCGTTTAGATCGACATGTGCAGTCATTGCCGGTGTCTCCGTTCATAGGACGGTGGTCAAAGTGTAAAGGTTACAGCTTGAGGCGCGCACCTTCGGGGTCATAGAAAGTCGTGCTTGTGATCGTTGCTTTGATCGTTTTATCGGGCATGGGGATGTAAACTGTTTCGCCGGTTTTTCCATGGCCGCCTTCGATCAGGGCAAGGGCAATCGGGCGCCCAACCGCATCGCTGTGATAGGACGATGTGACGTGACCGACCATTTTCATCGGGATCGGTTGGTTGGGATCAAGAACGATCTGCGCCCCTTCTTCAAGCTTGGAAACGCCGTCTTCGGTCAGAAGCCCGACCAGCTGTTTGCGGCCGTCGGCGGTTAAGTCCGGACGTTTCAGAGCGCGCATGCCGACAAAGTCGGTTTTGTTTTTGCCAATCGCCCAGCCCGCACCCGCATCATAAGGGGTTACGGTGCCGTCCGTGTCCTGACCGACAATGATAAAGCCCTTTTCCGCACGCAGAACATGCATGGTTTCGGTGCCATAGGGGCAGATGTCATATTGCTGGCCAGCTTCGAACAGGATTTCCCAAAGTTCGCGACCATGCCGCGAAGGCACGTTGATTTCAAAGCCAAGTTCGCCGGTAAAGCTGACGCGGAACAATCGGGCCGGGAAACCGGCAACCGTGCATTCGGCAATCGACATGTGCGGGAAGGCGGCATCGGAAAGATCAAGCCCCTCGACAAAGGGTTCGATCAGTTTGCGCGCATTCGGCCCATTAAGTGCAATGGTCGACCATTGTTCGGTGGTCGATGTTAGCCAGACTTTAAGGTCGGGCCATTCGGTTTGAAGGTAATCTTCCATCATGTTGAGAACACGGGCCGCACCACCGGTGGTCGTGGTGATGTGGAAACGGTCATCGGTCAGGCGGCCAATCACACCGTCATCACGGATATAGCCATCATCGCCGAGCAACAGACCATAACGGGTCCGCCCCGGTGCCAATTTGGTCCATGGGTTGGTGTACATGCGGTTCATGAATTCAACCGCATCAGGACCGACGACTTCGATCTTTCCAAGAGTTGACGCGTCAAACATGCCAAGCGATTTACGGGTTTCGCGGCATTCGCGACGCACCGCGGCGTCCATGTCTTCGCCGTCTTTGGGGAAGTACCACGCACGGCGCCACAGACTGACGGGTTCAAAGACTGCGCCGTTTTCTTCGGCCCAGCTATCAATCGGGGTTTTGCGGGTAACTTCGAAATGTTCCCCCTTGTGATAGCCAGCAAAGGCGCCAAAGCTGGTTGGGGTGTAAGGGGGCCGGAAGGTGGTCAGGCCGACTTCGGGCTGTTTTTTGCCAAGGGCATCGGCGGCAATGTTCAGGCCGTTGATGTTTGACATTTTGCCCTGATCGGTGGCCATGCCGTTGGTGGTGTAGCGTTTGACATGCTCAATCGACCGCATGCCTTCGCGGACCGCAAGACGCAAATCCTTGGCCGTGACATCGTTTTGATAATCAACGAAGGCCTTCGCCCGGCCGGGATCGCCATCGGTGGGGAGCTCGGTATGGCTTTCGCCCGTGCCGGGGCGATCGTCTTCGACCGAAATGGTTTGTGCCGTAACCGATTTTCCAAGCGCATCGGCAGCCGCCGCCCCCATGGCAGCGCCATCGTTAATGGCGGCTGAAATGCCCCAAAGACCACGGCCCGCACCGGCGATCTGGCAATCCTCGGTGATGCGGTCGGGCAGGAAGGTTTGGGTTTCGTCATCCCATTTAAGGGAGCCCTTGGTGTGGGAAAACAGATGCAGGGTTGGCGTCCAACCGCCACTGATCAGAAGGCTGTCGCACGCGATGGTCTGCGCACCAAGTACCTTGCCATTTTCGACCTTGTTGACCCGAACCGATTTAATTCGCAGGCGGCCAGACGTCCCGGTGGCAGTATAGCCCGCAAGGACCGTGATGCCGCGTGCGTCGGCTTCTTTGACCAAATCCGCATTTGGGGTGGGGCGAGTGTCGACGATGGCTGCGATCTTTGTGCCCGCCGATGCCAGATCAAAGGCGGCGTACCAGGCGCTGTCGTGGCTTGTCACGATGACGGCGGTATCACCAACGCGCACGCCATAGCGGTTCAGATAGGTTTGTGCCGATCCGGCCAGCATGACGCCCGGTCGGTCATTGCCATCAAAGACCAGCGGTTTTTCAAGCGCACCTTGGGCCAGAATGACCTGCTTGGCGCGGACACGCCACATGCGTTCACGCGGCGCACCCTCGGCAGGGTTTTCAAGATGGTCAGTCAGTTTCTGACAAAGGCCGATCATGTTTTGATGGTAATAGCCAATCGCGGTCGTGCGGGTCATGATCCGAATGCCAAGGTCGATCAGGGCATCAAGTTCCGCACTGAGCCAATCCCAAGCGGGTTTTCCATCAATTTGGGCCTGCGGTTCGCTTAGCAGCGTGCCACCCGGTTCGGAATTTTCATCAACAAGGGTAACGCGCAAACCAGCCGTTGCCGCCGCACGTGCGGATGCCAAACCCGCCGGACCGGCACCGACGATCAAGACATCGGTATGCAGATAGCGCGATGCGTAATTATCCGGGTCCGGTTCGGTTGGCGAAACGCCAAGGCCGGCGGCTGCACGAATGAACGGCTCGTAATATTTGTCCCAGAAGGAGCGCGGCCACATAAAGGTTTTGTAATAGAAACCGGCCGAAAACAGCATATAGGCGCGGTCATTGATCGCACCGATGTCAAATTTCAGGCTGGGATATTTGTTCTGGCTGTTGGTTTCGAGCCCGTCCCAGATTTCCTGCACGGTGGCGCGTGTGTTGGGTTCAAAGCGCCCCTTGCCACGCCGGGTACCGATCAGGGCATTGGGTTCTTCGGAACCCGCCGCAATGGGGCCACGCGGGCGGTGATATTTAAATGAACGGCCCATCAACTGAACGCCATTGGCAATCAGCGCAGAGGCGACTGTGTCGCCCTCAAGACCCTGATAGGTCGTGCCGTCAAAGGTGAAGGAAACCGGCCGATTGTGAAGAACCCGGCCACGTCCCGGAACGCGGTAAGTGGTCATTTGGAAGGCTCCTTCACGTCCGAATTTTTAACCAACACGGCAAGGTCAGGGCGCGGTGCGTCGGCCTTATAGGTTGTCAGGAAACGGTCGGAAACCGTATCGCGTACCGCATTAAAGAACCGGCCACAGCCATGGGAATGGCGCCAGCGTTCGAAATGTGGGCCTTTGACATTGGTGCGGATGAACAGGAAATCGCGCCATTCATCATCGGTTTTATCCGCCGGGTTTTCCGGACGGGCGATGTGGGCCTCGCCGCCATAGGTGAATTCCAGTTCCGGAAGCGTTTCATCGCAATAAGGGCAATGGATGAGAAGCATGTTCGTTCTCCTCAGTGTGCGACAGCGGCAGCCGCCGCTTCGTCAATCAAACGGCCGGTCCGGAAACGGTCCAGCGTGAAGGGGGCATTGATGTCATGCGGGGTGCCTTTGGCGACCGTCCATGCAAGGGTATGGGCCGCACCCGGTGTGGCCTTAAAGCCGCCTGTGCCCCAACCGCAATTGACATAAAGACCGGGAACCGGCGTGGTGCCAATGATGGGGGAGCGATCAGGTGTTACATCGACAATGCCGCCCCATTTGCGCAACATCCGCATGCGGTTAAAGATCGGGAAAATCTCGCAGATGGCAGCGACGGTATGTTCAATCAGCGGCAAACCGCCACGCTGTGAATAACTGGTATATTGATCGGTGCCCGATCCAATAACCAACTCGCCTTTGTCAGACTGGCTGATATAGGCATGCACGGTGTTGGACATGACCACACATGGGAAAATCGGTTTGACCGGTTCAGATACCAGTGCTTGCAGGGGATAGCTTTCAAGAGGCATGCGCACGCCCGCTGAGTCCATCACAACGCTGGTGTGACCGGCTGCAGAGACCGCGACTTTTTTCGCACGGATAAAGCCCTTGGCGGTTTCGACCCCCTCGACCGCGCCATCAGGACCGCGACGGATGGCGGTGACCGGGCAGTTTTGGATGATATCGACACCGCGTTGGGATGCACTGCGCGCATAGCCCCAGGCAACCGCATCGTGGCGTGCTGTACCGGCGCGCATTTGAAGCGCGCCGCCCATGACAGGGTAGCGGGCATTGGGCGAAATGTTGAGCGGCGGACAGAATTCTTGTGCTTCTTGTGGGGACAGCCAGCGGTTATCGACACCGTTTAAGCGGTTGGAATGAATGTGACGCTGGAACGACTGCACATCATGAACATTGTGCGCCAGCATCAAAACACCGCGGCGCGAAAACATGACGTTATAGTTCAGGTCCTGACTGAGCCCTTCCCACAGATCAAGTGCGTGGTCATAAAGCTTGGCACTTTCATCATAGAGATAGTTTGACCGGATGATCGTGGTGTTACGCCCGGTATTGCCGCCACCAAGCCAACCTTTGTCGATCACGGCAACATTGGTGATGCCGTGTTCCTTGGCGAGATAGTGCGCGGCACCAAGTCCATGGCCACCCGCCCCGACAATAACGACGTCATATTCCGACTTGGGTTGACTGTCTGGCCATTGTGCCTGCCAGTTTTTTTGTCCTGTCAGAGCATTCTTTAACAGCGACAAAGCAGAAAAATGCGTCATGTGCGGCGGCTCCACAAAGGGTCAGTAATGTGAACGATTAGAAGCTATTTCATAAAATTATGATTGGATATTTGCGTCATAATCGTTGTAACTATTTGCCATGTTCGCAAAGGAGGCAGATGCATGCAGCCAAACACGCCGAAACTTAGGGTAGGGTTCATTTTAGCCCCGCATTTCACCATTTCGGCCTTTGCCAGTTTTCTGGATGTGTTGCGTTTGGCGGCGGACGACGGTGATCAGTCGCGTCAAATCAATTGCGAATGGCATATTCTATCTCATAACGGCGAACCCGTGCGATCTAGTTCTGCGGTTGAGGTGCGCCCCGATGCCCCTTTGGCCCGTCCAAAGGACTATGATTATATCGTGGTTGTCGGCGGGCTTTTAAAAGAACAGGTGAAAATCGGCCCGGAATATACGCGGTTTTTGCGTGCGGCGGCAGATCAGGGCGTGCCGCTTGTTGCGTTATGTACCGCTGTTTTCTTGCTGCACGAGGCGGGGCTTTTGGATGGGTATAAATGCTGTGTCAGTTGGTTTCATCACGACGATTTTCTTGAAACCTTTGAGGGCATGGTGCCAATTTCCGATCAGATCTTTGTCGTCGATCGGGATCGGCTGACCTGTTCGGGGGGGACCAGTTCGGCACATTTGGCGGCCTTTTTGGTGGAACGGCACGTGGGCCGTGCAGCCGCGCAAAAAAGCCTGCACATCATGATCATTGATGAATTTCAGGTGGCGGAAAAACCACAGCCTGGCTTGCCGCTTGAACTTTCGACACGTGATCCGTTGGTCAGCCGTGCGCTGCGGCGTATTCAACAACGCCTTGATGCGCCAGAACCCGCCGAAAACCTTGCCAAGGCGCTTGGTGTCAGTAAGCGAAAACTTGAACGGCATTTTCAAAAGGCGCTGAACCTGACACCGTCGAATGCGGCGATGCGCATTCGCTTGGCACAGGCAAAGATGATGATTGAACGCACCGACAGAACGATTGTCGATATCGCCAACTCGACCGGGTTTTGTGACGCGTCGCATTTCAGCCGCGTGTTTTCCAAACAAGAAGGGACCGCTCCGGCCGCCTATCGGCAGGCAGTGCGTCAAATAACGTCCGACGGGCGTTGATCAATCGTACATTCGTAGGGCGTTTCTTTTCCAATAAGCTTTTAAACAGCGCGGCATAGGGATACGAATCATATCGTTGCGCAAATATGGCACGGTGGGAAATGCGCAATGGTACTGCGCAACTGTCGTATTCGTTCACTCGTGGGTCTTATGGTTTCGTTACTATCCTTTATTGCAATCATAAGGTGGTCTTCTGTTTCTGGTTTTCGAAGCACCTGCTTGGAAGGCACATTTTCGGGACCGACGCATGATTGGAAAGTCCGGGGATCATAATCCCGGAACCATATAATCGGAGGAGGAAACGAATGAGCTGCAACAGAGGTGTGGTGTATGTCGGCCCCGGTAAAGTCGAGGTCCAAGATATCGCCGATCCGGTGATGGCAGCGCCAAATGGGCGCAAACTTGATCATGCCGTCATTCTTAAAGTGATCACCACCAACATTTGCGGATCCGACCAGCATATGGTGCGCGGACGTACCACAGCAGAAGCCGGTTTGGTTCTGGGCCATGAGATTACCGGGGAAATCATCGAAAAGGGCAGTGACGTCGAATTGCTTGATATAGGTGATATCGTGTCTGTCCCATTCAATGTGGCGTGCGGGCGGTGCCGGTGCTGTAAATCGCAAGATAGCGGCGTTTGCCTGACGGTGAACCCGGATCGTGCGGGTGGGGCGTATGGGTATGTGGATATGGGCGGCTGGATCGGTGGTCAGGCCCGCTATGTCATGGTGCCTTATGCCGACTACAATCTGTTGAAGTTCCCCGATCGGGATCAGGCAATGGATAAAATCCACGATTTGACCATGCTGTCAGACATCTTGCCGACCGGCTTCCACGGTGCGGTTCAGGCCGGTGTTGGCGTTGGGTCGATTGTGTATGTTGCCGGTGCTGGTCCGGTTGGCATGGCGGCGGCGGCATCTGCCCGCATTCTTGGTGCGGCGGTTGTGATGGTGGGTGATTTCAACAAAGAACGGTTGGCTCATGCATCGAAAATGGGGTTTGAGGCGGTTGACCTTTCGAAAGGGGATCGACTGGGGGAAATGATTGCCGACATTACCGGCAGCCCGGAAGTCGATAGTGCAATCGATGCGGTCGGCTTTGAAGCCCGTGGACATAGCGGCGGCGAACAACCGGCCATTGTTTTGAACCAGATGATGGAAATCACACGTCCGGCCGGGGCAATTGGCATTCCGGGGCTTTATGTGACGGAAGATCCCGGTGCCGTCGATGACGCCGCGAAGCACGGTAATCTGTCCTTGCGGTTTGGTTTGGGTTGGGCAAAGGCGCAATCGTTCCATACCGGGCAGACGCCGGTGATCAAATATAACCGCCAACTGATGCAGGCGATTTTGCATGGCCGGCTGAACATCGCTGATATCGTCAATGCGCAGGTGATTTCGCTTGAAGATGCGGCGAAGGGTTATGAAAGCTTTGATCAGGGGGCGGCCAAGAAGTTCGTCCTTGATCCGCACAATGTGCTGGCGAAAACGGCGTGATCAGTTAACTTGTTGATTACGAACGAAAAATCGGGAGCCAGATGCTCCCGATTTTTTTGTTTGCTCGTGTTTGCTCGTGTTTGTTTTGTTTGTTGAACCGAACTGGCCTTAGCTACGTGGCTTAAGGTTTTCCGGATCATATAGCGGTTTGTAGCCAATCCCGACGACTTCGACAGGATAAATCTCGTCAAAATAGGATACGGTCAGTTTGCGACCTTCTTGGCAATAATCCCATGGCAGATAGGCCAGTGCGATGTTTTTGCCGACACTCGGACCAAACGCGATGGAGGTCGTATAGGACCGGCGGCCAAGCTCATCGACCAGGGTTTTTCCGGTTTCGGGATCCATCACCGGCAGATTGCCAACCGGGTAACGCGCCACACCCTGGGCATCGATATTGTCGGTCATGACAAGGGTGCACAGCATGGCGGGTTGATGATCGCGTTCGCGGTATTCAACATGCTTTGCCTTGCCGCAGAAATCGGCTTCTTTGACCTTTGGGCGGGCAAGGGCGGCTTCGAGCAGGTTATATTGGGTGTGCAAATCAGCGTTTTGCAGGCGCAGTGATTTTTCCAAACGCCGCGAGTTGGCATAGGTTTCCACACCAACCGCCATCACGCCGATATCGCGCAAGGCGTCCCAGACGGCGAGGCCATCTTCATAACGCATGTGCAGTTCCCAGCCCTGTTCGCCGACATAGGAAATGCGAAACGCGGTTACGGTTTTGCCTGCAATCTGGATTTGACGGATGGCCGCGAACGGGAAGTTTTCCGTGCTGAGTTCATCGGGGTTTTCGACAACTTTTTGCAGGTTTTCGCGCGCATTCGGGCCCCAGATACCGATGGTGGTGAATTTTTCCGTGACATCGGTGATGGTGACATCAAGGCCGCGATCCATCGCAACGCGACGCATATGGATCAGATCACGCGGGCCGGCATCGGCACCGTTGACCAAACGGCACCGGTCGGCCATGCGAAATACGGTGAAGTCGGCACGGACATTGCCTTCTTCATCAAGCATGTGGGTATAAATCCCCTTGCCGATATTTCCATCACCGCCAATTTTTGCCGCGCAAAGCCATTCCATCAGTTCGACATGATCTGGGCCTTCGATTTCGGTCATGTGGAAGTGCGACAGGTTGATGATGCCGCAATCGTCACTCATGGCGAGCTGTTCGGCGTTGGAGACACGCCAGAAATGGCGGGTATCCCATTCATTTTCACGCACCGGCACGCGGTCGGCGTATTTTTCAAGAAGATGTTCGTTGGACGCATAGCCATGCGCACGTTCCCAGCCGCCCAATTCCATGAAATAGCCGCCAAGTTCGACTTCGCGTTCATAGAATGGCGATCGGCGGATACCGCGCGCCTTCGAGAACGGCTCACGCGGGTGGACCGGCGGGTTATAGATCTTTTTCGCTGTTTCCCAGCAACGATCATAAATGTAGTTTTCATCAAGCTGGAATTCGTTGAAACGCGCGAAATCAACCGCATGGTGATCAACATGGGTGCGGCCATGAGTCATCCAATCGGCAATCAGTTTGCCCATGCCCGGTCCGTCTTTGATCCAGATGCCAACTGCGTACCAAAGACCGCGCAGTTTCTGGCTTTCGCCCATCGACGGGCCACCGTCGGCGGATGATTGCAGCAGCCCGTTGAAAGAATGGCTTTCGTTAAAGCCAAGCTCGGTCAGGATCGGGGTCAGTTCCATCGCGCGTTCAAGCGGTTCCATCACGTCTTCAAGTTCAAGGTCGCGCTGGGACGGGGACAGGCGTGCCTGATCCTTTTCCAGAATGTCGCGCGGATGCACAAGACGCGGGTTTTCTTCGTAATAATAGCCCCACTCGATCTGGCCACCTTCGGTACTTTTGGGATCGCCGGTATCGCGCATATAGGCCGAGTTGCCCTGATCGCGCAAAAGCGGATAGCCGATTTCAACACCGGTTCCTTCGAACTGGTTATACGGCCCAAAGAAAGTCAGTGGGTGATCAACCGGCATGACGGGCAAATCTTCACCGGCCATTTCGGCAATCAAGCGGCCCCAAAGACCGGCACAGACAACCACATGGTTGGCATGGATTGTACCGCGTTCGGTTTTAACCCCGACGATGCGGCCATTTTCGGTAATCAGATCAAGGGCGGACGTATTGGCAAACATTTGAAGTTTGCCCGATGCGGCGGCCTGATCGATCAGTTTACCCGCAACTGTTTGCGATCGCGGGGTGACAAGACCCGCATCCGGGTCCCACAGTGCGCCTTGAATTTGGTCTTCTTCGAGAAGGGGGAATTTTTCCTTGGCTTCGGCGGCGCTGATGATTTTGACATTGGTGCCAAATGCCTTGCCGGAATCAACGCGGCGTTTGAGTTCGGCCATGCGTTCATCATCGCCAACCCGGGCAACTTCGATGCCGCCGATACGTGCATAATGGCCCATCTTCTCGTAGAAATCCATCGAGTACATGGTCGTCCAGCAGGTCAGCAAATCGTGGCTCGTCGCATAGCAGAAATCAGATGCGTGCGCCGTTGACCCGACATCGGTCGGGATGCCTGATTTGTCGATGCCGACAATATCGTCCCATCCGTTCTCGATCAGGTGATGGGTGACCGAGGCCCCCACGATCCCGCCGAGGCCGACGATGACGACGTTAGCCTTTTGTGGAAATGCGGCCATGTGTTTCATTCCTTCTTTTCGAGACGCTTATCGTTGGTCGGCATGGGCGTTTTTCGGGTGCGTTGGCGTCACCCGATGATGATGTGGCTTATAGAGTGAAGACAACGGTTCGATGGTTGTTGAGCATCACCCGACCTTCAAGGTGGTATTTCACCGCACGGGCCAGAACGCGGGCTTCGATATCGCGCCCGGTGGCAACGAAATCCTCGGCGGACATGGCGTGGTTTACCCGTTCGGTTTCCTGTTCAATGATCGGGCCTTCGTCGAGATCCGGGGTGACATAATGCGCGGTCGCGCCAATCAGCTTTACGCCGCGGTCATAGGCCTGATGATAGGGTTTTGCGCCCTTGAACGACGGCAGGAACGAGTGGTGAATATTGATGATCATGCCGTAAAATTGGCTTGAAAGCTCGTTGGTCAGCACCTGCATATAGCGCGCCAAAATAACCAGTTCGGAATTGGTCTGTTTGATCAGGTCGGCCAGTTTGGCTTCTTGTTCGACCTTGTTGTCCTTGTTCACCGGCATGTAGTGGAAGGGAATGCCTTCTTGCTCGGCAATTTTGCGGGCAGTTTCATGGTTGGACACGATGGCGGCGACTTCGGCGTCAAGCCAGCCGACCTTGATTTGATACAAAAGATGCAGCATGGCGTGATCGAACTTTGACACCATGATGATGATCTTTGGCCGACGCGATACGTCATCGACTTTTAGCTTCATGTTAAAGCGATCAACCGAAGGGTTGAGCGTTAACACAAGGGAATCTTTATCGATGTCTGAAGGTGTGCTGATCCCGACGCGCAAAAAGAACTGGTTCGTGTGACGATCCCAGAACTGATTTGATTCGATGATATTCGCACCGCGCGACGCCAAAGCGGATGTGACCGTCGCAACAATTCCCGGTTGGTCGTCACAGGCGATGCGCAGGATATAAGAATTTTCGCTCACTGGATCAGTTCCGTTTCAATGGGTTTAAGGTGCGATCAGAGCTGACCTTCCAGCTCGGGCAGGACATCAAACAGATCAGCGACAATGCCGTAATCTGCGACCTGAAAGATCGGGGCGTCTTCGTCAGTGTTGATCGCAACGATGATCTTTGAATCTTTCATGCCCGCCAGATGCTGGATCGCGCCGGAAATGCCGCAGGCGATATAAAGATCAGGTGCGACCACCTTGCCGGTTTGCCCCACCTGAAGGTCGTTGGGGGCATATCCGGCATCAACGGCGGCACGGGATGCGCCGACGGCTGCGCCAAGCTTATCGGCAAGTGGGGTCATGACGGCCTTGAACTTTTCTTCGGATCCAAGGGCACGACCACCCGACACAATGATTTTGGCCGATCCAAGTTCCGGACGATCATTTTGCGACAGGATGTTTTCAACGAATGATGATTTGCCAGCATCGCTTGCATGATCATCGACGTTTTTAATCTCGGCGGTGCTGGTGCCGTCTTCGGTGGCGGCAAAGCTTGATGTGCGGATGGTCATGACCTTTGTCGCATCGGTCGTTTGTACGACTTCAACCGCATTCCCGGCATAGATCGGGCGTTTGAAGGTGTCGGCATCGACAACATCCATCACCTCGGAAATTTGCATGACGTCGAGCAGGGCGGCGACGCGCGGCATGATGTTTTTACCGTTTGCGGTGGCCGGGGCCAGAATGGTGTCATATTCACCACTTAGCGACACGATCAGTTCGGCGGCATTTTCCGCCAGCTGATTTTCCAGTGCGTCACTTTTGGCAACCAAGACGGTGCGGATACCAGAAAGTTTGGCACTGGCTTGGGCAACCCCATCAAGATCATTGTTGCCGGCCACCAGAATATCGATGTCGCCACCGATTTTAAGGGCGGCGGTCAGTGCCTTGGCGGTCTGATCCGAAAGGGCGGTATTGTCATGCTCGGCAAAAAGAAGGATAGGCATAATTTCAATCTCCGCTTGGTTCAGATGACGCCAGCTTCGTTTTTGAGTTTGTCGGCCAGCTCTGCGACCGTGGCGACCTTGACACCCGCCTGACGGACAGGGGGCTCTTCCACCCGAATGACCCGAAGGCGCGAGGCAATTGTCACACCGAAATCATCGGGTGTTTTCGTCTCGAGCGGTTTTTTCTTGGCCTTCATGATGTTGGGAAGCGACGCATAGCGTGGCTCATTCAGGCGCAAGTCGGCGGTGACAATGGCCGGAAGGCTGATGTTGATTGCCTGAAGGCCGCCATCGACCTCACGGGTTACTTTTGCACTGTCGCTGCCAAGTTCAAGCTTGGAGGCGAAGGTTGCCTGCGACCACCCCAAAAGGGCCGACAGCATTTGACCTGTCTGATTGGCGTCATCATCAATGGCCTGTTTGCCAAGGATCACAAGGCCCGGTTCTTCGTCCTTCACAACACCGGCAAGAATTTTTGCGACGCTGAGCGGTTCGGTCACACCATCCACCGTGATCAGGATGGCGCGATCCGCCCCCATGGCAAGGGCGGTGCGAAGAGTTTCCTGTGCTTGCGCCGGGCCAATGGAAACCGCAACAATTTCGTCGGCCTGACCGTTTTCTTTCAGGCGCACGGCCTCTTCGACGGCAATCTCGTCAAACGGGTTCATCGACATTTTGACATTGGCAAGATCAACGCCCGTGCCATCCGCCTTCACGCGAATTTTCACGTTGTAATCGACGACGCGTTTCACAGGTACGAGTACCTTCATGATGATCCTCTCCATCGAAGCCCCGAACAAAATTCTTTGTCCCAGGACGACCAGCGCATCAAACGCGGTCTGTGTTGCTTTTTCAAAGATGGGAAGCGTTACGTGCAGTGACACTTCCGAAGGTGACGCCGGTCTTTGTTATGTGTTCTGTTTTGATGCTGCGTTTCCAAAGCCGGGGCTGATCAACATGATGAACATCACATCTTAGGGGCGCGAATATTCTGTTTGAAAGTTTGCGCTTTAAGATCACGTATCTTAAGTTCAATACGTCGAGTCCAAAGTGTTTCTCTTGGTTTCCCGGTTTGGTTGGCGAAATCACAGTTGATAATCTGGCGACTTTTTGCGCCACAAAATAGAATGTTTGCGTCAAACTGAGATTACCGCTACGACAAAAGAAGAAACCTTGTCTGTATCGGAGGGACCGGTGCTTACGAATGCGAAATTTGGTAATCAAAACACGCCCCGCCTGAGTGTCGGATTTATTCTGGCCAACCGGTTCACGCTGTGCGCATTTGCAAACTTTGTCGATGTGCTAAGGCTGGCCGCAGACGAGGGGGATCGCAGTCGTCCGATCCTGTGTAACTGGACGGTTTTATCCGAGCGCATGGACCCGATAACGTCCAGTAGTGGCATTACCGTGCAGCCCAAAGAACGGCTTGGCGATCCCAGACGGTTTCATTACATCGTCGTGGTTGGTGGCTTAATGGACGAAGCCCCGAACCTGAGCCCCGCCTATCAGAAGTTTTTGCATGAAGCGGCCGCTGCGGGTGTGCCACTTGTCGGGGTTTGTACGGGCGCGTTTTTGCTGCACGAGGCCGGATTGCTTGATGGGTATCGCTGTTGCATCAGCTGGTTCCATCATTCCGAAGTTGTCGATCAATTTGAGGGACTGGACCCTGTCACAGAACAAATTTTCGTTGTTGATCGCGATCGGTTGACCTGTTCGGGTGGGGTGAGTTCCGCGCATTTGGCGGCCTATCTTGTTGATAAGCATGTCGGGCGCGCACATGCCAACAAAAGCCTGCATATCATGATCATTGATGATGCGCTTCAGGCCGAAAAACCACAGCCGGGCATCCCACTTGACCTTAAGACACAAGACCCGATTGTGCAGCGGGCCTTGCTGATCATGCAGCAAAACATTGATATGCCGATTTCCGTTCAGGAGATCGCGCAACGCATGGGCAACAGCAAGCGACAGATCGAGCGGCATTTTCGCATGAGCTTGGACACATCGCCGCAGGTTGCATTTTTGAATATCCGCCTTGATTTGGCCCATCACCTGATCGAGAAAAGCCAAAAGTCCGTTGCCCAGATCGCGGTGGATTGCGGGTTCTGTGACTCTTCGCACCTTAGTCGGATGTTCCGCCGCCGTTATGGTTGTACACCGCAAGCCTTGCGGCGTCCGGTGACGTCCGAAGTGGAATTTTTGGGCGAGGACACACAGCCAGAGGTCACACTGAACGGATAATCCGAACGTTGCATGCAGATGCCGTCCGCGTGCGGTTCGCACCCAGTAACGTGACGCCTTATGTGCGGATGGGATATTCGTATCGTGATTGGGGCGCCGGTTTGATGCAGCGCCCCAAGTCAGGATTTTACAGTTCGACTTCCACATCCGAAAGCGGGGTCGAGCAACAGATCAGGATTTTGCCCTGATCGATTTCGCGTTGGCGGATGCCGCCGCCATGCTGCATGTCGACCTCGCCAGAGTTCAGCTTGGATTTGCAGGTGCCACAAATGCCGCGCTGACAGGATGATACCGGCAGAAGCCCCGCTTCGCGTGCCGCCGAAAGGATCGTCATCCCCGGACTGCATTCAACAACATGCCCGGTTTTGCTGAAACTGACCCGGAAGGTCTGGTCGCTGATTTCTGGTGCGACAGAGCTGTGTTCTTCAAGGGTACCTGCGGTTTCTGCCCCGAAATCGAAGCTTTCCTCATAGTACTTGTCCATGTCGAAACCGGCTTCGCGCAGCATGTTGCGCACCCCCTCCATGAACCGTCCCGGTCCACAGCAGAAAACTTTGCGGTCTTTGAAGTCTGGCGACATCAGCGACAGCATCGGTAGGCTGAGACGGCCACAAAAGCCTGTCCAGCTGTGGCTGGCCAATGTGCTGTCGCAGGTCAGGGATACTTTAAGTCCCGGGTTCTGTGCGGCCAGAAGTGACAGTTCATCGCGAAAAATTAGGTCCGACGGGGTGCGGGCCGCATGGACAAAATGCAGATCGGTCGGTTCGGACAAATCACATGCGGTACGTGTCATTGACATCATCGGTGTGATGCCGCTGCCCGCAGAAATAAACAGCAATTTTTCATCGCTGGTGGCATCGGTGGTAAATTCGCCACCCGGGCCAGACACATTTACTTCTTTGCCAGGCACCATGTAATCATGAAGCCAGTTGGACGCCGGGCCACCGGGAACGCGTTTGACCGTAATTTCAATTCGGTACGGACGTGCCGCCGATGCAGAAATGGTGTAGCAGCGCGTGACCATGCCTTCGACCGGAAGTTCGAACGTCATGAACTGTCCGGGCGAGTAGCGAAAATCGCGCGGTTCGCGTCCGGAAAACACGAATGTTTTCACATCATGGGTTTCCTGACGTACTTGCCGACAGACAAGTACGTCATCATTTTCGGGATCCCAAAGCGGAACACGGGTTGCTTCGGTCAGGATTTCCTCACCGGGCTTTGTGCCACCTTGTCCGTTCGCAGTTGTGTTGTTCGCGGTCATTCTGCGGCAATCCTGGCTTTGGTGGTGGCAAAGTGATCTTCCAGGCGCTTGATGTACCAATCACAGAAAGCTTCGACATGCGGTTCTGTGTAGGTGGAATACGGGCCTGGCTCGTAAGCAGGTTGCTGACTGCCGATCTGGGCAAGACGGACAAGTTCGGCATCCTGTACGTTGGTCATGTTCCAGACATGGGTCAGGTTATCAACGGTGTAATCTTCGTTTTCACGGGCATTTTTATTCACGAGCCACGTGGTGCGGACAAGGGTCCGATCCGGGCCAAGCGGCAAGGTGCTAAAGGTGACGATATGGTCACTCATGAAGTGATGCCACGAATTTGGATGGGTCCAGAAACTAAGCCCACCCAGCTTGGCGTCGGTAAAGTTGCCAAGCAGCTTTTTAGAGGCAACCTTGGTATCAAGCGTATGCGATTCCCCATCACGCATGAGCGGCAGGCGCATGGTGCGGAAACCGGTCACATTGGAAAGCTGATCTTCTTCTGCCGAGGGCAGGCCACATGATTCCCAACGGGCGTGGTCTTTTTCAATGGCAGAAAGATAGTTTTTCACCTCGTCAGAGCGACGCTCATCCATTTCATCGGGCGAGAAGCCAAAGCCAAATGCGGACAATGGTACGGTGAGCTGCGGGTGGTTGCCATCACAGTGATAGCATTCCCGGTTATTCTCCATCGTCAGCTTCCAGTTGCCTTCTTCGATCAGCTCAGACGTATGGGCGACTTTGCAGTTGGCAATATCATGGGGGGCCAAGTAGGGCTCCATCACGCGGGCCATTTCATCGATATCGCTTGGCGCATCTTTGGCAAGGCAGATAAAGATGAGCCCCGCGATTGAGCGCACATGCACGGTTTTAAGGCCGTGGCATTCCTTGTCAAAGCCCGCCCCCATATGTTCGGCAAGGATGAGTTCGCCATCCTCGTTATAGGTCCAGCCGTGATAGCGACACACGATGTTGCCGATTGTGGTTGCGGGTTCGTCAATCAGCTTGGCACCGCGGTGGCGACACACATTGTGGAAGCCGCGAATTTCCATATCATCACCGCGCAACAACAACACCGATGTTTTGTCCACATCCACCGTGATGCAATCGCCCGGTTCCGGAAGTTCCGGTTCGACCGCGACGAAAATCCAGTGCTGGCCAAAGATCACCTTGATATCAAGATCAAGAATTTCGGGTGAGCTATAGAAGGGTGCTTCGAGGCTTTTGCCTTTTTCGCGACGGGCAACAAGGTTTTGAATGTCTGATGATGAACGCATGGTCGGGTACCTCGGCTTCTAAATGGTGCCTGGATGGAAGCCTGTGCAGGACGCAATATCTGCAGCAGGGAGTTAGCGTCTTTTGCAGCAAGTCGTTGGTCGTTTTAGCTGTCCCACCGGATATCTGATCCGGACGGAATGCGCGTATGACAGTCCAATTGGCCGAGGTAATTGACAGACAGATAATGCGGTTGCTGACCTTTCTGATGACAATGACTGACCACGCCCCATATATCCAAACATGATGCGGGTATTCGCCGTGTTCAAGGATGTCCTTGCACGGATATGATCAGTCACCTGCCAAGCAGGTTCAGCGTCGCGGGCTGTCAGTTGCACCCAAATTCTCCCTAATCGTCGTCGGCAGGTAACCTGCTCTTGTATCGTCGTCTTTAGATATTTGACGATTTGAAAATCTATTTCGGATTGATGACAATTTGGCAGAAAGCTTAAGTCAAAAAGACAGTAGGTTTGCGACGCAGCGCTGTATTGTGTGATCCAAAACTATTGCGATGACCAAAACACCGTCGTTTCACACTGATCAGACAGCTTTTGGGGGCGCTGGGGAACCGTTTATGGGGGCGGTTGAAGTCGTCCAAAACGCATATCGGGACGGCGGAAAAATCTCAGCCGTCCCGATTGGGATACATTGCGCCAAAAAACGATGAAATTGGATGCGGGCGTTCTTTTTAGATTATGACTTTTGGGTCAAGAACATTGGACCACCTTTGTGGCGCGGGAAGCCATATCCGTTGACCATGACAACATCGATCGCATCCGCGTTCATTGCGATGCCTTTGGCCAGAATGGCGTCGCCTTCGCGGCGCATGGCATCAAGGATGTTGTCCATGATTTCCGCGTCGGTGAAATCGCGGCGTGTGATGCCCTTTTTTTCAGATTCGGCAATTACAAGCGCATCAACATCCGGGTCCGGGTGGGCTTTGCCATTTTCATCATAGCGATACCAGCCAAGGCCGTTCTTTTTACCAAACCGGTCCATTTCACACAGGTAATCACCCAGCGCGACATATCGTTCGCTTGGATCGCGAAATGGCGCAAGGCGTTTGCGGGTTGCCCATGAAATTTCAAGCCCCGCCATGTCCTGCATGGCAAACAGCCCCATCGGGAAACCAAATTTTACCATGGCGTTGTCAATTTGATGGGGAAGCGCGCCATCTTCGAGCATGTATTCACACTGCTTGCGATAGGCCGACATGATGCGATTGCCAATAAAGCCATCGCAGACACCGCACGGGACGGCGATTTTGCCAAGTTTGCGGGCAAACTGCATGGCGGTGGCAAGGGTCGTGGCATCGGCCTGATCGGTACGAACCACTTCAAGCAGCTTCATGACATGGGCAGGGGAAAAGAAATGAAGCCCAATCACCCGTTCTGGATGGGCGCATTGGGCGGCAATGTCATTGATATCAAGATAGGACGTGTTCGATGCCAAAACCGCATCAGACTTGCAATGTTGGGACAATTTGCCAAACACATCATGTTTGACAGACATGTCTTCGAACACGGCTTCGATCACGAGGTCGCAATTGGCAAGGGCCGCGTAATCCGTGCTGCTGATCAGGTCGCCCAGAAGATGATCATGCTTGGTCTGATCAATAAGGCCGCGTTTAAGGGATCCGCCCAGATGATGGCGCACATTGGCAATGCCGCGTTCGCAAGCATCGTCGTCGCGTTCGATCATCACGACGGCATAGCCAGCCAACAGCGCGGCGGTGGCGATCCCGGCCCCCATGATGCCGCCGCCAATGACGCCGATTTCATGAAGCGGGCGTGGTGCTACCCCAGACAGTTCTGGCAGCTTGCCAACCGATCGCTCGGCAAAGAAAATATGACGCAGGGCCTTGGACTGGTCACTGTCGCGGAGCACGACGAACTTTTCGCGCTCGTGCGTAAGGCCTTCGGATGCGCCTTGTTCAATGCCGCATTGGATGGCCTGAACCGCGATCATTGGCGCGATTTGGCCGCGGGCCTTTTTGCGCACGGTTGCCTCGATCTCCTCCCACTGGTCACCATTTGGGACATCAACGGGACTTTGACGCAGCAGTTCGATGGGGCGCGGGCGATCCATAACGGTGCGGGCAAAATCCAGCGCCGCATCGCGAAGATCCCCATGGCAAACAGCATCCAACAGACCGATTTCATTGGCCCGGTTTGCCGAAACCGGCTTGCCGCCGGTGATCATGGTCACCGCGTCTTTGACGGGGACAAGGCGCGGAAGGCGCACAGTGCCGCCGGCACCCGGGATAAGCCCCAGATTAACTTCGGGCAGGCCAAGTTTGGCCCCCTTGTCAGCGATGCGATAATGACAGCCAAGGGCAACTTCCAAGCCCCCGCCCAAGGCATGGCCGTGAATGGCGGCAATGACTGGTTTGAGGGTGGTTTCAAGTCGCTTGATAACGTCGGGCAGGATCGGGTCCATTGGCGGTTTGCCAAATTCCGACACGTCAGCCCCGGCGATAAATGTTTTCCCGGCACAGATCAGAATGGCGACCTTAATCGCGGGATCAGCATCAATCTGATCAAGGGCCGTGACGATGCCTTGCCGAATACCATGGCTGGTGGCGTTGATCGGCGGATTGTCGATGGTGATAATGGCAATGTCGTTTTCAGTGCTTAGACTGACGGTCGACATGTTATGTATCCTCCGGATTAATCGGGTTCAGCAGGCAGGCTGTTAAATCGGATTCTGGTTCGGCCAGATCGGCGATGACGTTGAAATGGTGTTTATCCGGGGCATGGACCGCACGGGTTGATGCACCAAGCCCGGTCCAGATATTGGCCAAAAGATCGTTCTGGCGAACAAATTCCGGACGTTCCTCCGCACCAACCCAACAGGTCAGCGAACAGGGAAGTGCCGGGTTCAAAAGGGCTGCACTTTCCTGCAACGCTTCTTGATCATCGAGACCCAAAACATCATTCATCGCCGTTTTCAAAAGCGGGCGCAGGTCATGCAGCCCCGAAATCGAGACGGTATTTTTTACCCGCGCTAGGGTCGCAGGTGAGAGGGGACTTGTATTGCTGATCATACGGCTGACAAGATGGCCACCGGCGGAATGGCCGGTCAAATGGATCGGCCCTTCAATCTTGGTGGCGGCGTGATCAATTGCCGCGCCAATTTGTTGGGTGATTTTTGACAGGCGCGCATCCGGGGCCAAGGTGTAGCTTGGCATGCATACCGCCCACCCCTTGGCGACCGGGCCATTGGCAAGATGTGACCAAACCGATTTATCAAAGGCCTTCCAATACCCGCCATGGACAAACACCACCAATCCCTTGGGCGCATTTTCGGGCAGAAACAGATCGTATTTTTCGCGATCTTCTGCGCCATAGGAAACGTCAAGTTCCGCACGCTTGGCGGTGATCAGCGTTTCACGAAATGCTGCTGCCTGTTCGGACCACATGCCCGGATATGAGTTTGCATCGGCAATATGGTCGCCATTAGCATATGCGTCGTCCCAGTCGGTAATCATGTGGTGTGTTTTCCTTATTGTCGGTTGGTCGGTGATGCGCGACGGCTGTTTTGCATCAATACCGTATCCTGTTATCGCAGCGCGGGCAGCCAACGCAAATTCTAGGCAATTTTAGAGATATTTCAAACTCAAAATATTTATGCTTGAAATAAATATAAACGGGGCGTACCGTTTTGACAGTTTCCCAAAACAACCAAATAAATCAGGAAGGGAAAAGCTGGTGAAAGTAGCTTGTCTGGGTGGCGGTCCTGCGGGGCTTTATTTTGCGATATCGATGAAATTGCGTAATCCGGCCCACGAGGTCGTGGTGTTTGAACGCAACAAGCCCGACGATACGTTTGGTTGGGGCGTTGTGTTGTCTGATGAAACTCTGACAAACCTTGCCCAGAATGATCCGAAAAGCGCGGAAGCCATTCGCGATCATTTTTCCTATTGGGATGATGTCGCGGTTCATTATCGCGGGGCCAAGACGGTATCGACCGGGCATGGATTTTGCGGCATTGGCCGAAAACAGCTTTTGATCTTGCTTCAGCAGCGTGCCCGCGAACTGGGTGTTGATCTGCGTTTTGAAACCGAAGTCCACAGTGCGGCAGACTATCGCAAGGACTATGATCTTGTTGTTGCCTGCGATGGGCTAAATTCCAAAACCCGCCTTGAATATGAACAGCATTTCCAACCTGATATCGATACGCGCAAATGCAAATTTGTCTGGCTGGGGACCCATCAGAAATTTGATGATGCTTTTACCTTTATCTTTGAAGAAACCGACAAGGGTTGGGTATGGGCGCATGCCTATCAGTTTGATGATGAAACGGCGACCTTCATTGTCGAATGTTCGCAGGAAAC
Source organism: Thalassospira lucentensis (assembly GCF_011806425.1). Classification (GTDB taxonomy): domain Bacteria; phylum Pseudomonadota; class Alphaproteobacteria; order Rhodospirillales; family Thalassospiraceae; genus Thalassospira; species Thalassospira lucentensis_B. The sequence goes on from NZ_JAATOV010000005.1 coordinate 24,893, forward strand.
CTGGGACGCATATGGCTTTGGCGAGATGACCAAAGAAGAATCCATCGCCACCTGCGAGGATATCTTTAAGGATCATCTTGATGGTCACAGCCTGATTAGCAATGCGCATCATGTGCGCGGTTCGGCGTGGCTGAGCTTCCCGCGTGTTTTGTGCAAAAGCTGGTCGCATGAAAATATCGTTTTGATGGGTGATGCGGCGGCAACAGCGCATTTTTCCATCGGGTCGGGTACCAAGCTTGCGCTTGAAAGTGCGATTGCGCTGGCAAATTACCTGCATTCTGAACCTGATTTGAAGTCGGCCTTTGGTAAATACGAAGATGAACGCCGTCTTGAAGTTTTGCGCCTGCAATCAGCGGCGCGCAATTCGATGGAATGGTTCGAAGAAATTGAACGCTATTTCGATTTTGATCCGGTTCAGTTTACCTATTCGCTTTTGACCCGGTCCCAACGCATCAGCCACGAAAACCTGCGGCTTCGCGATGCCAAATGGCTTGGCCAGGCAGAGGGCTGGTTCCAGGAACAGGCCGGGGTTCCGGTGCGTGATGGTGCGCGCCATCCGATGTTTGTGCCGTTCAAACTGCGCGATATGGATCTTAAAAACCGGATCGTTGTTTCCCCAATGGCGCAATATAAGGCGGTGGATGGCTGCCCGACCGATTGGCATTTGGTGCATTACGGTGAACGGGCCAAGGGCGGTGCCGGACTGGTTTATACGGAAATGACCTGTGTGTCGGCGGATGGTCGCATTACGCCCGGATGTCCGGGGATGTATGACGATGCGCATGAACAATCCTGGAAACGGATTGTTGATTTCATCCATACCGAAACCGAGGCCAAGCTGTGCATGCAGATCGGGCATGCCGGGCGCAAGGGATCAACCCAGCTTGGCTGGGATGAAATGGATGCGCCGCTTGCAGATGGGAACTGGCCGCTTTTGTCAGCGTCTGAAGTCAAATGGTCGGACCGCAATCAAGCGCCAAAGGCCATGACGCGTGATGATATGGACACGGTGCGTGATCAGTTTGTCGAAAGTGCCAAAATGGCCGATCGCGCCGGGTTTGACATGATCGAAGTCCATGCGGCACACGGGTATCTTTTGTCATCCTTCATCAGTCCGGTCAGCAATGTGCGTGACGATGAATATGGCGGGTCGCTTGAAAACCGCATGCGTTATCCGCTTGAAGTTATTAAGGCAGTACGGACTGCTTGGCCTGCGAACAAGCCGCTTTCGGTGCGTATTTCGGCCAGTGATTGGGTCGGGGACGCGGGGGTAACCCCCGAAGAAGCGGTTGAAATCGCCCGTATGCTTAAGGCCAATGACGTTGATATCTGTGACGTGTCGGCGGGGCAAACAACCATTGATGCCCGCCCGGTTTATGGGCGGATGTTCCAAACCCCGTTTTCCGATCAAATTCGCAACGAAGCCAATATCGCGACCATGGCGGTTGGCAATATTTACGAACCCGATCATGTCAATTCGATCCTGATGGCCGGGCGTGCGGACCTTGTGTGTTTGGCGCGCCCGCATTTGGCCAATCCGTATTGGACGCTGCATCAATCAGTTGCCCTTGGCAATGACACCGAAAACTGGCCGGCACCCTATTATGCCGGGCGTGATCAGATGGTCCGTTTGGCGGAACGTGCTGATGTCATGACGGGAAAGGTATAAGCAATTATGGCCGATCTTGCTGTTGGGCGCGCATTGATTACCGGGGGTGGTTCAGGTGTTGGGGCCGTGATGGCCCGCATGCTGGCCGATGCCGGGGTTAAGGTTGCCGTATCGGGGCGTCGGGGCAATGTTTTGGCCGACGTCGCCCAACATGAAAACATCACCGCCATCGTTGCCGATGTGACCGACGAGACATCGGTGCGCGACATGTATGCGACGATGGTTGGCCAGATCGGTGCGCCGGATCTTGTGATTGCCAATGCCGGAATGGCCGAAAGTGCGCCAATTGGCAAAACATCGACCGATCTGTGGCGCCAAACCATGGATGTGAATTTGACCGGTACGTTCCTGACCTTCCGCGAAGGATTGGCCGTGATGGACAAAAACAAGCCCGGTCGTTTGATCTCGATTGCCTCGACCGCCGGGCTTAAGGGCTATGCCTATGTCAGCGCGTATTGCGCGGCGAAACATGGTGTGGTCGGGCTGGTCAAAGGCATGGCGGCCGAACTTGCCAGCAGTGCGATAACCGTCAATGCGGTTTGTCCGGGCTTTATGGAAACACCGATGCTTGAAAAGTCGGTTGAAAACATCGTTGCCAAAACCGGGATGAGTTCGACCGATGCCCGCGCAAGCCTTGCCAAAATTAATCCCCAAAACCGCTTCATCGCGCCAGAAGAAGTAGCCAATACCGTCATGTGGCTTTGCAGCCCACAGGCGGCATCCATGACCGGACAGACGATTTCTGTATCGGGAGGAGAAATATGAATATGAATCATTCCGATGACCAGCGCGACCAGATGGACAATGAAACATCTGATCTTTCCAAGGCACGTCTGCGCGCATGGCTTCAGATTTTAAAGGTATCGCGCAAGATCGAAGGCGAATTGCGTGAAAAAATGCGCATCGAATTCGGATCGACCTTGCCGCGTTTTGATGTCTTGGCCGCCCTGTACCGGGAACGCGACGGCATGCGCATGAGCGAACTTTCAAAATCATTGATGGTGTCGAACGGCAATGTCACCGGGATTGTGGATCGGCTTGTTAGCGAAGGATTGCTGGTGCGGGTGCCGGTCGAAAATGATCGCCGCGCATCGATTGTCCGCCTGACCGAAGCGGGTGAGAAGGATTTTGCCGAACGTGCGCTTGTCCATGAAGCTTGGGTGTCGGAGCTGTTTTCCGATCTTTCGGCCCGTGATGCCGATGGTTTGATCCGTATCCTGCGTACCATTTCCCATCATAACGAGGCGCCCCATGACTAAAATGGCCAACATCAAACCGACCCATTTTAACTGGCGCATGGAAGGCGACGTTGCGGTTATTTCGCTGGATCGTCCTGATCGTAAAAACCCGCTGACGTTTGAAAGCTATGCCGAACTTCGCGATACGTTCCGCGATCTGGTCTATGCCGATGATGTTAAGGCGGTGGTGTTTGGATCAAATGGCGGCAATTTCTGTTCAGGCGGGGATGTGCATGACATTATTGGTCCGCTGATTGCCAAGGACATGAAGGGGCTTTTGGAATTCACCCGCATGACCGGCGATTTGGTCAAATCGATCATTGGCTGTGGCAAACCGGTGATTGCGGCGGTCGACGGCGTGTGTGTCGGGGCCGGGGCGATTATTGCCATGGCGTCCGACCTTCGATTGGCGACGGAAGCATCGAAAACAGCGTTTCTGTTTACCCGTGTCGGGTTGGCCGGCTGTGACATGGGGGCATGTGCCATTCTGCCGCGTATTATCGGGCAGGGCCGTGCGGCAGAACTTTTATATACCGGGCGTTCCATGTCCGCCGAAGAAGGCGAACGTTGGGGATTTTATAACCGTCTGGTCGATGCCGACGTGCTGGAGGCAGAGGCCATCGCCCTTGCCACCCGGATTTCGCAAGGCCCGAATTTCGGTCACATGATAACCAAGACCATGCTGGCCCAAGAATGGAATATGTCGATCGAACAGGCGATCGAGGCCGAAGCACAGGCGCAAGCGATCTGTATGCAGACCGAAGATTTCAATCGCGCCTATAAGGCCTTTGTCGCCAAAGAAAAACCGGTATTTGAGGGCGATTGATGGCAGATACATCCTTCCTTGATTGGCCGTTTTTCGAAGACCGCCACCGTGAATTGGCGGTAAAGCTTGATCAATGGGCGGCATCGAACCTTGGCGGTATTGATCACAGTGATGTCGATGATGCCTGCCGCGATTTGGTCGGGCGGTTGGCCGATGGCGGATGGTTAAAGCATGCGGCGATTGATCCCAATGATGATGGATCAAAACTGGATGTCCGATCCCTGTGTCTGATCCGCGAAACTTTGGCGCGGTACGACGGATTGGCCGATTTCGCCTTTGCCATGCAAGGCTTGGGGAGCGGCGCGATCTCTTTGTTTGGAACCGAAGCCCACCGGGGGGATTGGCTTTCGAAAGTACGTTCTGGCACGGGGATCGCCGCCTTCGCCCTGACCGAGCCGCAATCGGGGTCCGATGTTGCCAATATCGCCCTTGATGCCCAGCGTGATGGTGATTTTTTTGTTCTAAACGGCGAAAAAACCTGGATTTCCAATGGCGGGATTGCCGATTTTTACTGCGTCTTTGCCCGTACTGGCGAAGCCCCGGGTGCCAAGGGATTATCGGCCTTTGTCATTTCGGCGGACACACCGGGGTTGGAGATTGCTGAACGGCTGCACACGATTGCGCCGCATCCGCTTGCACGGTTGAAATTCACCGATTGCCGTATCCCCAAAGATGCCCTGATCGGTTCGGGTGGGGATGGTTTTAAAATTGCGATGTCGGTTTTGGATGTTTTCCGGTCAACCGTTGCCGCCGCGGCCCTTGGCTTTGCGCGCCGGGCGCTTGATGAAACAATCAAACGGGTTCAGCAACGCGAACTTTTTGGTGCGCCGCTTTTTGATCTGCAAATGGTTCAGGGCCATGTTGCCGATATGGCGCTTGATATCGATGCATCGGCCCTTTTGGTTTATCGCGCGGCGTGGCTTAAGGACAGTGGCGCCCCACGTGTGAGCCGTGAAGCGGCCATGGCAAAACTTTATGCAACCGATCATGCACAAACCGTCATTGATAAGGCGGTGCAAATTCATGGCGGCGATGGTGTGCGCAGTGGGCACATCATTGAACTGCTGTATCGGGAAATTCGCGCCCTTCGTATTTATGAAGGCGCATCAGACGTCCAAAAAATAATCATCGCACGGCAAACGCTGGCGGAATAATGGCTTTATCAGGGGCTTTACAATGCTTGGACCGACTGCACATACGGACCACTTCACGCGCGACAATCTGCCGCCAACGGCAGACTGGCCAGAGTTCAATTTGGACCAGTTTGCCTATCCCGACTATTTGAATGCCGGGGTCGAACTGACCGATAAAATGGTCGAACAGGGATTTGGCGATAACACCGCCCTGATCGGCAATGGCCGCCAGCGCACCTATAAGGAACTGGCAGACTGGACAAACCGGATTGCGCATGCGCTGGTCGAAGATTACGGGGTGAAACCGGGCAACCGGGTTTTGATCCGTTCGGCGAATAATCCGGCCATGGTGGCGTGCTGGTTGGCAGCGACCAAGGCAGGGGCGGTTGTGGTCAATACCATGCCGATGCTGCGATCTGGGGAACTGTCGCAGATTGTCGATAAGGCAGAAATCGAATTTGCCCTGTGTGATACGCGCTTGATGGATGAAATGGTGGCCTGTGCCAAGGACAGCGCGTTTCTGAAAAAGGTCATCGGATTTGACGGCACAGCCAATCACGATGCCGAACTTGATCGCATTGCCCTGACAAAATCGGTCAAGTTCGAGGCGGTTAAAACCGGCCGCGATGACGTGGCGTTGCTTGGCTTTACATCCGGCACTACGGGAAGCCCAAAGGCGACCATGCATTTCCATCGTGATCTTTTGATCATTGCTGATGGCTATGCCAAGGAAGTGCTTAATGTGACGCCGGATGATGTGTTTGTTGGGTCGCCGCCGCTTGCCTTTACGTTTGGTTTGGGGGGGCTTGCGATTTTCCCGCTGCGTTTTGGGGCGACGGCGACGTTGCTTGAAAAGGCATCCCCGCCCAACATGATTGAAATCATCGAAAAATATAAGGCGACCGTTTGCTTTACCGCACCGACGGCCTATCGCGTGATGTTGTCGGCCATGGAAGACGGGGCGGATTTGTCATCGCTGCGTGCGGCGGTCTCAGCCGGGGAAACTTTGCCAGCACCGGTATATGATGCCTGGATGAAAAAAACCGGCAAGCCGATGCTAGATGGCATCGGGGCGACCGAAATGCTGCATATCTTTATTTCCAACCGATTTGGCGACAGTCACCCTGCGTGTACCGGGCGTCCGGTGGGCGGCTATGAAGCCAAGATCGTGGATCATGACATGAACGAAGTTCCGGTTGGTACGGTTGGGAAACTGGCCGTGCGCGGGCCGACGGGGTGCCGGTATCTTGATGATGTGCGCCAATGCACCTATGTGCGCGATGGCTGGAACCTGACCGGGGATGCGTTCTTTGTGGATGAAGACGGCTATTACCATTTTGCCGCGCGCAATGACGATATGATCGTCTCGGCCGGGTATAATATCGCCGGGCCAGAGGTCGAAGCCGCCCTTCTTTCCCATCCAAATGTTGCCGAATGTGCAGTGATTGGTGCCCCCGATGAAGATCGCGGCACAATTGTCGAGGCACATGTGGTTCTGACAACCGATGTGCATCCATCACCAGAGATGGCCAAACTATTGCAAGATCATGTAAAAGCGACGATTGCGCCTTATAAATATCCGCGCTCTGTCGTGTTTATCGAGGCCCTGCCAAAAACGGCAACTGGAAAAATCCAGCGCTTTAGACTGAAACAGGAAATGTCTGCATGATCGACTTCGCTGCCACCAAATCCCTTTTTCATATTCCCGACGGGGTCATTTACCTTGACGGAAACTCGCTTGGTATGATGCCAAAATCGGCGGCAAACCGCGCCAAGGCGATGATCGAAGAAGAATGGGGTGAAATGCTGATCCGGGGCTGGAACGATGCCAAATGGATGGCGCAGCCCGAACGTGTTGGCAATCTTGTTGCGCGTTTGATTGGGGCGGCACCGGGCACGGTGGTGATGGGCGATACCTTGTCGATCAAGGTGTATCAGGCGCTGGCCAGTGCGTTGGAACTTCGGCCTGATCGCAAGGTGATTGTGTCAGATAACGGCAATTTCCCGACCGATCTTTATATCGCCGAGGGACTGATCAAAAGCCTTGATAAGGGGCATGTCCTTAAAACGCCAAACCCCGAAGACGTCGAAAGCCTGATTAACGAAGACCTTGCTGTGTTGATGTTGACCCAGGTCGATTATCGCACCGGGCGCATGTATGACATGAAACGCATCACGGATCTTGCCCATGCGGCGGGGGCGATTGTGATTTGGGATTTGGCCCATTCGGCGGGGGCCGTTCCGATTGATCTGGCAGGATGCAATGCCGATTTTGCGGTGGGCTGTACCTATAAGTACCTCAACGGTGGTCCGGGTGCGCCGGCGTTTATTTATGCGCGCCCCGATCATGCCAAAACCGTGCGTCCGGCCCTTTCGGGTTGGTTGGGCCACGCGCAGCCATTTGCCTTTGATCGTGATTATACCCCGGCACCTGATGTTTCGCGGATGCGGGTGGGCACGCCACCGGTTATTCAAATGACGGTCCTGGAAGAAGCGATGAAAGCGTGGGACGGCATTGAAATGGCCGATATCCGCAAACGTAGTATTGAGCTGTGCGAACAGTTTATTGCCGGGGTTGAGGCAACCTGTCCGATGCTTGAACTTGCCAGCCCGCGCGATGCGCAACACCGCGGGTCACAGGTGTCGTTCAAGTTTGATCAGGGCTATGCCGTGATGCAGGCACTGATCGCGCGCGGTGTGATTGGTGATTTCCGAGCACCTGACATCATTCGTTTTGGGTTTACCCCGCTTTATATCGACAACAATGATGTCGATGGCGCGGTTAAAATTCTGGCCGAGATCATGGAAACCAAATCCTGGGATAAGCCAGAATTCCATAAACGCAATGCGGTGACTTGATCATGTCTGAGCAAAGCAAAAAAAACAACCAAACCAAACCATACGATCCCAGCACCGAGGGCGCGTGCACGGATTTTTCCGATCAGATGTCCTATGGGGATTACCTGTCGCTTGATGCGATCCTGACGGCTCAGCATCCAAAATCCGATGCCCATGACGAGTTGTTGTTTATCATTCAGCATCAGACGTCGGAACTTTGGATGAAGCTTGCGATCCGTGAAATCAGTGCGGCCCGCACCACCATGCAGGCCGGTGATTTGCGCCCGGCATTTAAAATGTTGGCCCGCGTTTCACGTATTTTCGAGCAGCTTAATAATGCATGGGACGTTCTGCGCACCATGACGCCAAGCGACTATACGACGTTTCGCGATGCGTTGGGCCCGTCATCGGGTTTTCAATCCTATCAGTATCGTCAGATCGAATTCATGCTGGGCAACCGTAATCCTGCAATGTTGCGTCCGCATGAGCACCGCGAAGACATTCTGGAAATGCTCAAACAAGAATTGGCAACGCCCAGCTTGTATGACGCGGCGTTGGGGCTTTTGGGTGGTGCTGGCATTGACGTGCCCGATCATATCCTCCGCCGTGATGTGTCGCAGCCTTATACGCCAGATGATGGGGTGATTGCGGCCTGGCACAAGGTTTACAGCGATACGTCCAAATATTGGTCGCTCTATGAACTGGCGGAAAAGCTTGTGGATTTTGAAGACTATTTCCGTCGCTGGCGCTTTAACCATGTGACCACTGTCGAACGCGTGATTGGTTTTAAACGCGGAACAGGGGGCACGGGGGGTGTCAGTTACTTAAAGAAAATGCTCGAAGTTGAACTGTTCCCGGAACTTTGGCGGGTGCGCACGGCGCTTTGAGGATGGACGGGCATGATGCAAATACTGCAAGATCAGGGGCAGGCATCATGTGCGTTAAAACCGTAACGTAAAACGAATAATAATTGCGGAAACAACGTGTTGCTAAATCGAAAAAAACATAAACACGGAGGCTTAAATGAAGGGCATTAAGACAACCATTGCAGCTGTTGCTGCCTTGTTTGTTGCTGGGGCGGCGCAGGCCGATCCGGTAAAGGTTGGCATGATCACCACACTTTCGGGCGGTGGTGCCAGCTTGGGGATTGATGCACGTGACGGCTTTATGCTGGCGGTCAAACAGGCAAACAATCCCGATCTGGAAGTCGTGATCGAAGATGACCAACGCAAACCGGACGTTGCTGTTCAGCTTGCTGATAAAATGATTCAGCAGGAAAAGGTTGATGTTCTGACCGGTATTATCTGGTCGAACCTTGCGATGGCGGTGGTGCCGTCCGCGGTTGCACAAGATAAATTCTATCTGTCGGTTAATGCCGCCCCGTCGCAATTGGCGGGCAAAGGCTGCAACGCGAACTATTTCAGCATTTCCTATCAGAACGATAACCTGCACGAAGCAGCCGGCGGCTATGCATCAAGTGCGGGATATGAAAACGCGTTTATCTTGGCGCCGAACTATCCGGCGGGCAAAGATTCTCTGGCAGGCTTTAAGCGGTTCTTTATGGGCGAGATTTCTGGTGAAGTTTACACCAAACTTGGTCAAACCGATTATGCAGCAGAAATCGCAGAAATCCGTGCTTCTGGTGCGGATAGTGTGTTCTTCTTCCTGCCGGGCGGTATGGGCATCGCGTTCATGAAACAGTACGCCCAGTCGGGTGTGGATATTCCGTTGATCGGTCCGGCATTCTCGATGGATCAGGGGATCCTTGGCGCGGTTGGTGATGCGGCACTTGGTGTGAAAAACACCGCCAACTGGTCAAAAGACATCGACAACGCCACCAACAAGGCGTTCGTTGAAACGTTCCAGGCCGAATATGGCCGTTTGCCGTCAATCTATGCGTCTTATGGCTTTGACACGGCGAACCTTTTGCTGTCGGCGATGGACAAAGCAAATGTGTCGGACAAGGAAGCATTCCGCGATGCGTTGCGCGCAGCCGATTTTAATTCGGTCCGTGGCAAGTTTGTCTTTGGCCCGAACCAGCATCCGGTTCAGGACATTTATGTCCGTGAAGTCATCAAAGAAGGCGACGTTTTGACCAACAAAATTGTTGGTGTTGCCCTTAAAGATCATGCCGATGCGTATGCGTCGGACTGCTCGATGTAATTACGGGCAAACAAGACGGCGGGGGCCGTTATCCATATCGGTTTCGGTCCCCGACCACCTTGTGACGGAGTTTCCTAATAATGTTTACGCTTTTTCTGGAGCAGCTCTTAAACGGCCTTCAGTCTGGGGTGATGCTGTTTTTAATGGCATCGGGGCTGACGCTTGTTTTTGGTGTGATGGGGCTGATTAATCTGGCCCATGGGTCGCTCTATATGGTGGGTGCGTTTGCCTGTGCGGCGGTGGCGGCATGGACCGGGTCATTTTGGCTTGGCCTTGTTGCCAGCTTGATGGCGGCGGCCATTGCCGGTGCGCTGGTTGAAATATTGATTATTCGCCGTCTTTATAACCGTGATCATTTGGATCAGGTGTTGGCGACATTTGCCCTTATTTTGATTTTTTCCGAAGGGACCCGCTGGATATTCGGATCCTTCCCATTGTTTTTAAGTGTCCCGGAATTTCTGACCGGCACGGTCATGATGCCCGGTGAATTCCAATACCCGCTGTTCAGACTTGCGATCATTATTGCCGGTTTTGTCGTGGCGGTTGGATTGTTCTTGTTGATTGGCAAAACCCGCCTTGGCATTCGTATTCGCGCGGGCGAAGCCGATCGCGGCATGATCGCGGCATTGGGTGTCGATATTGATCGTCTTTACACGATTGTCTTTGCCCTTGGTGCGGCCTTGGCCGGTCTTGCCGGTGCGTTTGTTGGCACCACCCAGTCGGTTCAGGTCGGCATGGGTGAACCGGTTCTTATTCTGGCATTTGTTGTGATCGTGATTGGGGGGATCGGGTCGATCAAGGGGGCCTTGATCGGATCGCTTTTGGTTGGGTTTACCGACACGATGGGGCGTTTTTTATTGCCGCACGCATTCGCGACATTCCTTGATCCGGCAAGTGCGACCGCGATTGGGTCGGCCCTTGCATCCATGTTGATTTATATCGTTATGGCGCTGGTCTTGTTCCTGCGGCCAAGCGGTTTGTTCGGGACGGAAGCCTGATATGACCATGAACCGCGAAACACTTATCAATTCGATCCTTGGCTTGGCCTTGGTGGCGGTCCCATTGATCGCCCTTGGCATGGACGAGCCGTTTATCATTACCTTGGCAACCAAGGTGGCGATCTTTGCCATGGCTGGTGTCGGGCTTAACCTTGTTCTGGGGTATGGCGGGCTTGTGTCGTTTGGCCATGCTGCGTTTTTTGGCATAGGTGGCTATGCGGCGGGTATCCTTGCCAGTCATGCGCTGAATTACGAACCGATCATGACATGGCCGTTTGAGGTCGAAGGCACCACCCAGATGATTGTTATCTGGATTGTCGCCTTGGTGGCATCGGCGCTGATTGCCTTGGCGATTGGGGCGATCACACTGCGCACAAGTGGTGTCTATTTCATCATGATCACCTTGGCCTTTGCGCAGATGATTTATTACTTCGCGATTTCCTGGCCGGCTTATGGCGGGGAAGACGGGCTATCGATCTATGTGCGGAATGGGTTCCCGGGGCTTAATACCCTTGATCCGATCAGTTTCTTTGCGCTGTGTGCGGTGATGCTGGGTCTTGCGATGGCATTTTCCGCCGTTCTGATCCGGTCGCGCTTTGGTCTTGCGTTACAAGGTGCGCGGCAAAACAGTCAGCGGATGACAGCGGTTGGCATTGCGCCATTTCGCATTCGTCTGGTGGCGTTTGTGATTTCGGCGATGATCACCGCATTGGCCGGTGCGCTTTATGCCGATCTTAACCGGTTTGTCAGCCCGACAATGATGTCTTGGCATATGTCGGGTGAAATCATGGTGTTTGTCATTCTGGGCGGTGTTGGGCGCCTGTTTGGGCCGTTGGCCGGGGCGGGGCTTTACATCATTTTAGAACATCTGTTGGGCAGTTCGTTCGAATATTGGCAATTGCCGTTGGGTGTGTTGCTGCTGATCGTGGTTTTGTTCGCGCGCGGTGGTCTTGTGGGTGTCTTGGCGGGGGAACGCAAACATGCCTGAAGCCATTCTTTCGCTATCACATATCACCAAGCAATTCGGGTCGCTTCTTGCCAGTGACGATGTGACGCTTGATCTGCGCGCGGGGGAAATTCACGCGCTGATCGGGCCAAACGGGGCGGGGAAATCCACCCTGATCAAACAGATCGCGGGCGAGCTTAAATCCGACCGCGGTGACATTCATTTCAACGGCCAAAACATCAATGGTCTTGATGCGGTTGCCCGCACGCGCATGGGCCTTGCCAGAACGTTTCAGGTGTCATCCTTGATGCCGGAATTCTCGGTTCTGCAAAATGTGATGCTGGCGCGCCAGTCGGTCAGCGGCAAGGTGTTTCGGTTCTTCCGCCCGGTGTTAAGCGACGCGTCGCTTGTCGATCCGGCGATGGCGCAGCTTGAACGGGTTGGACTTGCAGACCGCGCGCAGATGCGTGCGGCCGATATTTCCCACGGCGAACGTCGCCAGTTGGAAATGGCGGTTGCCCTTGCCCTTGAACCACGGGCGTTTTTATTGGACGAGCCGATGGCCGGCATGGGGCCCGAGGGTTCCAAACGCCTGACCGGTTTTTTGGATGGATTGCGCGCACAAGCACCGATCCTTTTGGTCGAACATGACATGGACGCGGTATTTGCCTTGGCCGACCGGATTTCGGTTTTGGTCTATGGCCGGGTGATTGCCACGGGCACCGTCGATGACATCCGTGGAAATGACGATGTCAAACGCGCCTATCTCGGGGAGGAAGCATAATATGACGGCACTTCTCGAACTTTCTGGTGTGACGGCGTTTTACGGCGCATCACAGGCATTGTTTGGCATTGATTTGTCCCTGAACGAAGGCGAAGCCGTCGCCCTTATGGGGCGCAATGGCATGGGCAAAACAACGACCATTAAAACCATTTGCCGCATGATGGATCACCGCGATGGCACCGTGCATTTTGCCGGACAGGATTTGGCGAAGCTGCCGTCACACAAAGCGGCACGCTTGGGGCTTGGCCTTGTGCCCGAAGGTCGGCGCTGCTTTGCGCGGCTCAGCGTGATGGAAAATCTGGTCGCCGCAGCCCGTCCGGGGGAATGGGATTTTGACCGGGTCGCGGGCCTATTTCCGCGCCTTGCCGAACGGCGCGATCAAAAGGCCATGACGCTTTCGGGTGGGGAGCAACAAATGCTGGCGATTGGCCGTGCATTGATGACCAATCCGCGTCTGTTGATTTTGGACGAAGCCACCGAGGGTCTGGCACCGGTTGTCCGTCAGGAAATCTGGGCGGCGATCAATCAGCTTAAGCAATCTGGTTTGACCATTTTGGTGGTGGATAAATCGCTTAAGGAATTATCGGGTGTCGCAGATCGCTATGTGATTGTCGAAAAGGGTGTCACCGCCTGGAGTGGTGCGGTTAACGAACTGACCGATGCCCTTGCTGATCGTTATTTGGGGGTCTGACATGGCGGTGTTTACCTATCGGCAAAAAGTCCTGTTTCAGCATTGCGATCCGGCCGGGATTGTTTTTTATCCCCGCTATTTCGAGATGGTGAATGCCACGGTCGAAGAATGGTTCGATGTGGTCATTGGATGTGGTTTTCCAACCATGCATGGCCCGATGCAGGTCGCGGTCCCCACGGCGGGGCTGACGGTTGCGTTTACCGCGCCCAGTATGCTGGGCGATCAATTGGAATTTCGTCTGATCCCCATTCGGATTGGGCGATCCAGTCTGGAACTGGACATCACCGCACATGCGGGCGACGAGCAACGTCTGAAAACGACGGTAACATTGGTCTTTACGAAAAAAGGGGCAGGGAAGTCAGTGGCGTGGCCAGATGATTTACGTGCCAAAATCGAAAAAGAAATCAATCAAGTGGTAGAAAAAAATGCATAAAATCGTTCAGCCAGACGGATGGAAAGAGCCCAAGGGATATGCAAACGGTGTATTGGCAGAAGGTGCAACGTTGTATATCGGCGGACAGATCGGTTGGAACGCCGATCAGGTTTTTGTTGCCAAGGATTTCGTCGGTCAGATGGAACAGGCGCTGATCAATATCCGTGATGTTCTTGAGGCCGGCGGCGGCAGCCCGGAACACCTGACGCGATTGACATGGTATGTCACCGATAAGCAGGAATACCTCGCCAAACAGCGCGAAGTTGGTCAGGCCTATCGCCGCGTTCTTGGCAAACATTTCCCGGCAATGACCATGGTTGTGGTCAGCGCATTGGTCGAAGACGAGGCCATGATCGAGATCGAAGCAACGGCCGTGATCCCGAATTAAACCGGTTTTGTGAACGGCGCTGCGGATATGGCAGAAAAGACAAAGGGCAGCATCACGTGCTGCCCTTTGATGTATCAGATCAGTTGGCCCAGTACGGGGGCAGACTAGTTGCCTTCCGATCCCCGCAAGTTTTGTGGCGCAAAGATACCATTTGCCCCACCAAACGGGTTGGATGCGGGGGCGGAGCTGTCTGAACCTGCACCATTTTCATCCCCGCCTTCATTCCCGCCTTCATCCCCGCCAAGTGGCCCCAATGATGGCATGGACGGCACTGTTGAGGATGGTGCGCTTTGGGTAGGTGTTGGTGTGTCCAGCGATTGCTGTTCCATCAGCTGTTGCTGCAAGGCGCGCTTTTCTTCAAGGATTTGCGCCGTGCAGGCATTGGAATCATAGTTCTGAATAAACAAAACCGCCCCAATCGCCAGCACCCCTAAAATACCCGCAACCGTGCCCGGATGGGTGGCAACTTTAAGGGCAGGGCGCTCGGCAATGACCAAAGCCCAGCCCTTTGAGTTGTATCGGTTACGAACTTCAAAAATGATCGCCCCAATTAGGGTGATCGAAATGATAATCACCGCAACCGCCGAGATCGATGGATCAAGCCCATAGCGGACCTTTGACGACAACACTGTGGTAAAGGTGCTGCTTGATACGATGGTGAATACAGTGGTGTTGTAGTTTTCAAGCGATGCCAGAAACGCCAAGACGGTGGCCGATCCGATGGCAGGTGCCATGAAAGGCAGCAGCACCTTGACGAACGCCTGTGTCGGCGTGGCCCCCATATCAAGGGCCGCCTCGGTCAGGGTGTGATCAAAGCGCTGAATACGCGATAAAAACACCAGCATCGAATAGGCGGCAATAAACGTCACCTGACCAAAGATCGTCAGAAACGTGCCGTCATAGAAAAAGCTTTCATAAGGCGCGTTAAAAAACGTGCCGATACGATCCCAAAAGATCAGGGTCGACAGACCAATCACCACACCGGGTACCAAGATCGGTGCGATAAAGATGGTGTAAAGTGACGCCCGCAATTTCGGGCCGACTTGCGATAGCATGATCGCGGCGGCAAGGCCGATGGGAATGGCAACAACCACCACACCGATCCCGATGATCAGGGAATTCCCGATGCCTTCGATCAAGGCATCATCCGCAACCAATTTGCCAAACCAATCGGTGGTAAAGCATTCCCATGGGCTGACACGGGGGAAGTTTGACGAATTAAATGCCGTGATCACCATGATGATCAACGGGCCGAACAAATAGGCAAAGAACAGTGTTAGATACAAACCCGGTATCATTGCCTTTGGGGATTTCATCTTCATCGTTTGATCTCCCCGATCGATACCTTAAAGATCCGCATGGTCAGCAGCACAAGGGTAATACAGACCAGCAACAGGATCATGGCGTAGGCCGATCCACGTGGCCAGTTGCCTCCGGAATTGAACCATTGATAGACAAGCTGCGTGAACCAAAGGTTCGATGGCCCGCCAAGGATTTGCGGCGCGGCAAGCGCACCGGATGTCAGCATGAACACCATGGTCATGCCTGATGCGATGCCCGGTTTGGCATAGGGAATGACAACCTTGGCATGAACCTGCCACCAGCTGGCCCCCATGTCTTGGGCGGCTTCGATCTGATTGCTGTCCAAACTTTCAATCGCGTTATAAAGCGGAAAGATCATCAGCAGGATGTAGGCATAAGCCAACCCAGCATAGAGCGCGACGTCTTCGCGGATGAAATCAATCGGACTGTCAAAAAGACCAAGCCCCATGCCGACTTCGTTGATGACACCGGTGCTGCCAAACAAAATGCGAAAGGCAAATGCGCGCAGGATTTCATTGATCCAATAAGGGACAATCAGCGCCAGAACCAAAAGGCGCGCCTTGGCGCCGCTGGATGATTTGGCCAAAATAAACGCCACCGGATAACAGATGATCAGATCAAAAACGGTGACAAAAACTGCAGAAAACAGCGTTTTGAACAAAATACCGATATCAAGCGCGTTAAAGCCGCCCGATGATCCGCCGCCTTGGAAGAAGTATTTAAATTGTTCAATGGTATAGACGTCTTCGGGGCCGCCAATTTTGGCCGGTGGCAAGTTAAAGCGGAACGAATAATCCAACATGGTCAGCTGCGGCAGGATGATGAGTAAGAATACCCAAACACTGACCGCGAGCATCAAATAGATGGCAACCGCCATGCCATTGCGCCGCACGAGGTCGTAAAATAGATCACGCATGAGATCATCCCCCTCGTTATGCGCTGGCCAATTCGCCGGGTTTCAGCGCAATGCCAAGGTTTGGCGCGAAATCAAGTTTGACCGGGGCATTCGCCCGGATGGCGTTTGTCCCGTCATTGATCAACGACAGTTTCAGTTTCTTGCCCTGCGCATCCAGAACGATGTGGCGCATGTTGCCTTCGAATTCTTCGCTGACAAATTTGCTTTCAAATTGATTGATGCCGCTATCATCTTTCGCAAGGTGAAGCGCCTCTGGGCGGACAAACAACTGGCACACATCGCCCGGTGCCAAGGCCGGGCCGCCGGCGGGATGGTTCTCCACCTTGAACGCGGCCCCCAGCCCGGCGTCAATTGTCATCATCTTGCCGTCATTGGTTAACACCGTGCCGTCCATGACGTTGTTTTCGCCAACAAAGGACGCGACAAAGCTGCTGGTGGGGTGATCATAAATCGTACGGCCATTGCCGATCTGTTCGACCTTGCCCTTGTTCATCACGGCAATGCGGTCGGACATGGTTAAGGCTTCGCCCTGATCGTGGGTGATGTAAATGAAAGTCAGGCCGACTTGTTTTTGAATGGCGCGCAGTTCCGTACGCATATGTTGGCGCAGCTTCAAATCAAGGGCCGAAAGCGGTTCATCAAGCAGCAAAATATCGGGCTCCACCGCCAGCGCACGGGCAATCGCCACGCGTTGTTTTTGCCCGCCTGAAAGTTCGCTTACTTTTTTATCGCCTTGTCCCGGAAGGGCGATCAGTTCAAGCAGCTCATCGGCGCGTTTGCGCCGGGTTTTCTTATCAACACCGCGCACTTCGAGCGGGAAGGCAATGTTATCGGCAATGGATCGCAGCGGGAAAAGGGCAAGGTTTTGGAAAATAAGCGCGGTGGGACGTTTGTTGGGGCCGACCCCCTTCATGTCGTTACCACCGATGCGGACCACGCCACGTGTCGGGTCTTGAAATCCGGAAATACAGCGCAGCAACGTTGTTTTGCCGCAGCCAGACGGGCCTAAGAATGAAAAGAACTCGCCACCAGCGATGTTCAGGTTTGCTTTCTGGACGGCGGTGAATTCACCAAATTCGACCCAGACATGCTCAAGCGAAATTTCTTTGGTCATAAACGTACCAACCCCTGAAAATGTCTTTTGCCCTGCGCACCCGGTATCCGGGCGACAGGTCATTGATCCGACAATGAAAAGTAAGGAAGTGGACAGCACGCCACATAAGTCGGACGTGCTGCCCTGATGCCTTCAGCGCCGCTTAGGAGCTGGCACTTTCAAAGCGGTTCGCATATTCGGTACGAATATCGGCGTACCATTGCGGCTCAGACGGCCAAGGGTTGAGGTTATCAAGCGCATCGCCCGGATAGGCATCGGCAAAGTTCATGGCGTAATCTTCGCCAGCATATTTGTCGGCCCCCAGAACGGGCGAGTTATAGCCGTGATGGTCGATTGCCTCACCTGCCAGTTCCGGCATGAAGGCGTATTTGATGAACTCGTAAACCTGTTCGGTATTGGCCGCACCAACCGGCATTGCCATGCCATCGACCCACGCCATCGCACCTTCTTTTGGTGCGCGGTACATGACAGGTTCCCCAGCGGTTTTAAGCGCAAGCGGCGGGCCATCCCATGTTTGGCCGACAATCACGCCTTCGTTCAAGAGGCCGTTTTTCTGGGTGTCGGCATCGTTCCAGATCAGTTTGATGTTGCCTTTGCGCGCAATGCACCATGCCGAAACCTTGTCCCAGACAGGGCGCATGGCTTCTTCGGAACCGTATGCGGCCCACATGGAACCCGGTTCAAGTTCGCCGATGGTTTCCATATAAAGACCGGCACCGAGCATCATCGAATGCGCACGGCCCATGGTTTTACCTGCATTTTCTTCGGCCCAGACATCGCCATAAGACGGGAAAGTCCCATCAGGTTTGAACATGTCGGTCCGCCATGCCATGCCTTCGGTGCCCCAGATGTGCGGCAACCAATACGTATCACCGGCGGTAAAGCCCCAATCGGTGCTGCCGATTTTACCCATGGATGGATTGACGGCCTCAATCTTGATCTTGGTCATGTCGAACGGCTGAAGCAGTTCCAGTGCCTTCCACTGAAGGGCACGGTTGTTGGTCGGCGAAACAATATCAAAGCCGCGACCTTTGGATGCTTTTAGCTTGTTGATGATTTCTTCGTTCGACCCGATACCGGTGTAATTGACCTTAATGCCGGTGGCATCGGTAAAAGATTTAAGGAATGTTTCGGGCAGATAGTCCGACCACATCAGAATGTTGATCTCGCCCGACGAGGCAAGTGCTTTTTTGCTGATGATGGCGGGCATTGCCAACGCGGAACCAGCCGCCAGTGACCCCTTAAGAACTGTACGCCGAGTAACTTTGGGGCCGGAATTGAACTTGGTCATCCGTATGTCTCCTGATAGCCGGGATTTTTTCCCTTTTTTGCGGCGCACCATGCGCCTCCCTGGTGGACATATTCTCCCTGGAGTGACCGCGCTTTAGAGACGGTTCTTATTCCTGCGTTATGTCATTGACAAAATGGTATAACTCCCGGTTACTCTAGTAATAGAGCCACGCGGCAAAAACTATGGTGCCAGCGCTGCTAAATTGTTGCAGTGCCAAATTAAACCGGTGACGGTGTATGCTTGATATCAGACTGGAAGACCCGGCAATCAGCGGTCAGACCCTGCAACAGCAGCTTCATCAGGGGCTGGTTGATGCGATTCTTGAAGGTCGTTTGCCATCCCACGAACCGTTGCCATCAACCCGTGATTTAGCCGCCGCCCTTAAGGTGTCACGCAATACGGTTGTGCTGGTCTATCAGCGGTTGCTTGATGATGGATATTTAACTGCGGTCTGGCGGCGTGGGCATTTCGTCAACGAGCAGTATATTCGCCAGCAACTACGCCTTAGTGTTGATACCCGAACAGCATCGTTATTTTCGCCCCAACGTGATCCGGAATTATGGAACCGCCATTTGCGGTTTCGCCCGTCTGTGGCGCGCAATATCGTCAAACCCGCCAATTGGCGTGATTTTCCCTATCCGTTCATTTATGGGCAGGTGACGGCCGATAAGGCGACCATATCGCGGTGGCGGGATTCCATGCGCCTTGCGGGCAGTTTGGCCCATTCGCAAAGCTGGGTCGGTGATCAGGTCGATGCCGATGATCCGCAACTGCTGGAACAAATCATCACCCGCATTTTGCCCCATCGCGGATTGCGCGCCCATCCCGAACAATTGTTGATCACCATCGGGGCGCAAAATGCCCTGTTTTTGGTGGGCCAATTGCTGGCCGGGCCGGGGCGCACGGTTGGGGTGGAAAATCCGGGATATGTCGATGCGCGCAATATTTTCGGCGCGACCGGTGCCGATATCATGCCGCTTCCGATTGACAGCGAAGGTTTAGCAAATTCCAAACAACTGGCGGATTGCGACATGGTCTATACCACGCCGTCGCACCAATGCCCGACCAGTGTCACCATGTCGCTGGATCGGCGGTTGCAGATTGTTGAACGCGCGCGTGCAGATGATTTTATTCTGGTCGAAGACGATTACGAACATGAACTGAACTATCTTGGCCATCATCGTGCGGCGCTGAAAAGCTATGATAACTCTGGCCATATCATCTATATCGGCAGCCTGACCAAACTGATGTTTCCCGGTCTTCGCATTGGTTACATCCTGGCCGATAGTGAACTGATCAAAGAACTGCGTGCGCTGCGCCGGTTAAATTACCGCCATCCATCCAGTCAGGATCAACGCGCCATGGCCTTGTTCATCGGCGAGGGGCATCTTGATTCCCACCTGCGCCGGACCCGGGATCGCCTGTCGGAAAAATGGCAGATCATGCAAACCGAATTATCACGCCAATTACCCGAAATTCATGTGACGGCCACCACCGGTGGATCGGCGGTCTGGATCGTGCTGCCCGATGGGGTGGATGCATGGTCGGTGCACCGCGAAGCCGCAAGGCGGGGTGTTTTGGTCGAACCGGGGGATGTGCATTACCTTGACGAGGCCAATGCACCGCGTAACCGTTTGCGACTTGGCTTTGCTGCGATTGATAAAAGCCAAATTCCAGCCGGGATCGCCCAATTGCGCGATGCAATTATGGCGGCCATGGCCCAAAAAGACAAAGAGACCGCCGCGCCCTAACGCGCTGCACGGTCCCTTTGCTGGGTGTTATTTTCGCCGACAGGTGAGGCTTGGCGTCTTACGGCTGGCTGCCAAGAACCTTTTGCAGGATGGCCACCATGTCATCGATGTTTTCTTCGGTGCTGACCAAGGCCGGGGCGAAAATGATCGCATCGCCGGTTGCCTTGATATGCAGGCCTTCTTTGAACAGTTCGCGTTGTGCCCAGCTGCCTTTTTCACCGGGCATTGATCCCGGTGTAAGTTGAATGCCCGACATCATGCCATAGCCGCGAAGGTCACTGACATGGGGTAGGTTGCGCAGGCCAAATACGGCATCCAGAAAATGCCCGGACATTGATTTCGCCCGGTCAAACAAACCATCATTGGTATAGATATCAAGCGTGGCAATCCCCGCCGCACAGGCCACCGGATGGGCGGAATAGGTATAGCCATGGAAGAATTCCGGGCGGTCACCCTTGGCGGCTTCGAACACGGCACCTTGAATTTCGGCACTGGTGGCAACCGCACTCATGGGGATGGCGCCATTGGTCAGGGCCTTGGCCATCGTGATCAGATCCGGTTTGACGGCAAATTCCTGCGATGCAAAGGCCGATCCCGTGCGGCCAAAACCGGTGATGACTTCATCAAACACCAGAAGAATGCCGTATTTATCGCAAATCGCACGCAGTTTTTGCAGATAACCGATTGGCGGCACGATGGTGCCAATTGATCCGGCAATCGGTTCGACAAACACCGCCGCAATCGTTTCCGGGCCATAGGTTTTGCAGATTTCTTCCAGATCATCGGCAAGATCGGCATCGGTTTCTGGTTGGCCACGGGTAAAGCGCTGCTCTTCGGTCCAGGTGTGGCGCATATGCACGACATCACAGGTGACACCGGAAAAATCGCGACGGTTATTGACCATTCCGGCCAATGACGTGCCGCCAAGGTTCACACCGTGATAGCCCCACGCACGGGACACAAACCGGGTACGCTGCGCATTTCCGGTGGCACGATGATAGGCAAGGCACATCTTCATTGCGGTATCGACGGCTTCTGATCCGGACCCGGCAAAGAAAACCCGATCGAGCCCATCGGGCAGGATACCAGCAAGCTTTTCGGCCAGTTCAAACGAAACCGGTGCGGCACGTTGGAAATGGGGTGAATAATCGAGTGTCGAAAGCTGCTTATAGACCGCATCGGCGATTTCGGGCCGACCATGACCCGCCGCACAGCAAAACAGACCCGATGAACCATCCAGAATTTCCCGGCCTTCGGGCGTCCAGTATTTGACACCTTCTGCCTTGGCAAACATTTGCGGTTCTTCGCGGAACATGCGGTTATTGGTGAATGGCATCCAATGGTTGGTCATGTTCGGTTTGGAAAGTACGTTCATGGTGGCTCCTGTCGGTATCAACCCGATGAAATTATTCTCCTTGCTTGCTACCGCAGCTCAATTGACACAGCATAGTGCCAGAACGGGACAATATTTGGATCCAGTATTGTTTGTGGTCCCATCGAAAGCGATTTTGTGGCTCTAACAATGATCGGCTGTTTTGGCGTAATGGGTTCTGATGACACGGGAATTTTCCCAAGGGGAACGTAATGGAATTGTTTTTGCCAGGACTGGTTGTTGCGATTGCCGCGTTGTTTCGCGGTGTGACCGGTTTTGGGTTCGCCCTGTTGGCGGCATTGGGCCTGTCATCGATGTTGCCGCCGCAAACGGCAACGCCGATCATTTTGGTGATTGATATTACGATTACGCTTTTGATTTTGCGTGATTTTGATCGGACCAAGGTCGATTGGCGGGCTTGCGCGATCTTGTTGGTGTTTGGCGTGATCGGGGCTGTTATTGGGCCATACGTCGCCGCCGAACTTAGTGACCAACACGCACGCATTGCCACCAATCTGGCGATTGCGGTGGCGGCCCTTGTTGCGATGCTTCACAATCCGCCAAGATGGATGGGGCATTTTATCATCGGTGCGGTTCTGGCCTGTGGCGTTGGTATTTTAATGTCGGGATTTGCGGTTGGCGGGCCATTGGCCGCGGCATGGTTGCTGGCAGGCGGCACACAGGATGTGCGGGTTCGCAATACGCTGGCGATTTATTTCGGCGTGGTGGACGTTTTGGGATTTGTCACCCGGGCCGGGGCAGGGATGCTGCCCGATGATTTCATCATGCAGGTCCTGCCATTGTTGGCGGTGGCGGTTCTGGCCTATTTCCCCGGCGAAATGATTTACCAGCGCATATCATCGATCTTATGGCGGCGGATTTGCGCGATCAGCCTTGTTTTCATCGCCATCGTTGGGTTTGCCCAGACCGTTTTCATCAGCTTCTGACTACCAATGGGCATCATTGCCATCCACCGTAATTTTCGAATTTAACCATCCAACTTCACACACGTCTTTCACGCTTTGACCTATCGGAGAACACCATGACCAAAACAGCACTTATCACCGGCGCAACATCGGGATTTGGCGCGGCCACTGCACGGCGCTTTGTCGCGGAAGGATGGAAAGTGATTGTCACCGGACGTCGGGCCGAACGGCTTGACGCGCTGGTCGCAGAACTTGGTTCGGGCGACAAAGCCCACGCATTGGTCTTTGATGTGCAAGATACCGACGCGATCCAAAAGGCGATTGATGGTCTTCCGGCGGAATTTGCCGACATTGATCTTTTGGTCAATAACGCCGGTCTGGCTTTGGGCACAGGCGCGGCACAAGATTGCGACCTGTCTGACTGGATGACGATGATTGACACCAATACCAAGGGTTTGGTGGCGATGACGCGGATCATGCTTGATAAGCTGATTGCCCGCAAAGGCGCGATTGTTAATCTGGCGTCCATCGCATCAAATTGGCCTTATCCGGGCGGCAATGTCTATGGCGCGACCAAGGCATTTGTGCAGCAGTTTTCACTGGGGCTGCGCTGTGATTTGGCGGGAACTGGCGTTCGGGTTACATCAATTGAACCGGGGCTGTCCGAAAGCGAATTTACCCTGGTGCGGACCGGCGGCAACAAAGAAGCCTATGACAAGCTTTATGGCGGTGCCGATCCATTGCAACCCGAAGACATCGCCGAAAGCATTTTCTGGGTCGCGACCCTTCCGGCGCATGTGAATATTAATTCGCTTGAGGTTATGCCGGTCAGCCAAAGCTGGTCGCCCTTTGCCATTCATCGCAAGGAAAGCTAAGCGGCGCGGTTACGTCTTTGGCGGTTTATTGGATTGATTCTAAGCCGGGCTGCATGTTGTGGCCCGGCTTTGTTTTTGTGCCGGGATAATGTTTGCGAAGATTACCCGCGCGCAGGTTTTGCTTTTCCATCGCGGCTGAACTAAGCTTTTACAAAATAAAAGTTATGTATCAGCGGAGAAGCATCGATGAGATCGACCGCATTGGATGAAACCAATGGCGCAAAGCCGCCCGCGGGCAATGATGACAGTTTCGCTGGGCCGGGGCCGGAGTTTGGTCCGTGGTTGGAAAAGGCATCGATACTGGTTGTCGATGACGAACCGGGCATGCGCAACTTTTTGGTCCGCACCCTTGGCGCACGTGCCAAACGCGTCGAGGAAGCCGCCGATTGCGAAGAAGCGACCAAGAAGCTTGATGAACATCATTTTGATGTCGTGATCTTAGACAACATCATGCCGGGCAAAAGCGGTGTTGAATGGCTGACCGAGCAACGCGAAATCGGCTTTTTCTCTGACGCGATTTTGATGACCGCCTATGCCGATCTCGATACCGCGATTAAGGCGTTGCGCGCGGGTGCGGTGGATTTTGTTTTAAAACCATTTCGATCCAACCAGATCCTGAACGCGGTTGCGCGGTGTTTGGACCGGATGCGGTTGCGCCGTGAAAACCATGTGTTGCGCCATGAATTGCGCGCAACGTCCGATCACGTGTTGCTGCGTGATGAGCTGATTGGCTATTCCCCGCAAATTCAGGAAATCCGCGAAACCATTGCCCGTGTGGCACCGCTGCCAACTTCGATCCTGATTTCCGGGCAAAGCGGTACGGGCAAGGAAGTTACCGCCCGTTCGTTGCATGCATTATCGGATCGCGCGGAAAAGCCGTTCGTGCCGATCAACTGTGCCGCCATTCCGTCTGAGATGATCGAAGCCGAATTGTTTGGCCATGTCAAAGGCGCGTTTACCGGCGCGCAATCCACACGAGATGGTCTTTTCATGCATGCGCAGGGCGGAACCCTGTTTTTGGATGAGGTCGGCGAATTGTCGCTTGCCACCCAAAGCAAGCTTTTGCGCGCGATCGAAAGCCGCCGTATCCGCCCTGTTGGGGCAGAGCGCGAAGCACCGGTCGATTTGCGGTTTGTCTTTGCCACCAATGCCGATCTTGAGGCGGAAGTCGAAGCCGGGCGGTTCCGAGCGGATCTGTTTTACCGCATCAATGTCATGCATATCGAAATGCCACCGCTTCATGAACGCGGTGATGATGTGTTGGAACTTGCCAATCTGTTTATGGACAAATTGTCCAAACAGCTTGCCGTGCGCCAAGTCCCGATGGATGGGGCGGTGCGCGCCGGGCTGACGCGCTATGGCTGGCCGGGGAATGTGCGTGAATTGCGCAACTTGATCGAACGGACCTTGATCCTTGGCCGGTTCCCCGATGAGTTTCGCGACGATCGCGCCGAACAAGGCGCGCAAGGGGATGGCGACGAAACGCTTGATGAAATGGAACGGCGTCACATTTTGGCGATGCTGCATAAAACCGGGGGCAATCGCAATGAAGCATCCCGGCGACTTGGCGTGTCGCGCAAAACAATTGATCGCAAATGCGCAAGCTGGGATCTTTGATGAAGCCGTTTGGTCACTCGGCCTCGGCGCGTCCAAAACGTACACGCTCGGTACGCTTTAAGCTGCTGGCGATTGCGTTGTTGCCGACTTTGGTGATTTTGCCATTGTTGCTTGGCGTGATGATGGTGCGGTGGAATTCAAAGTTTGACGCCCTTCTGACATCCAAGGTCAGTGGTGACCTGACGATTGCGCGGCAGTACTTCACCCATATTCTTGAAAATACCGGCGAACAAATCCAATCATTGGGGCAATCGGTTGCCTTTCGCACGGTTTTGACCGCAGGCGACCCGGATGGCGTCAGTCAATTGCTTGCGCGCCGCCAGCAGGATATGGGGCTAGATTTCCTGTATCTGATCGATGGTGCGTCTGAGGGTACGAAAAACGGGGCAGATGGCACGTCGCATTGGCCGGTTATTACATCGGCGCTTGCCGGGCGGTCATCGACCAATATCGATATTTTCAGCAATGCCGATCTTGGCAAAATATCACCCGATTTGGCAAAACGTGCGCGCATTGATTTGGTCGAAACGCCCAATGCGCCCGCCACCACCCGCGATGCCGAAACGCGGGGCATGGTTGTCCATTCTGCCAGTCACATTGATCTGCCTGATGGTGGGGACGGGGTTTTGGTCGGCGGTATTTTGCTTAATCAGAATTTGGCGTTTATCGATACGATCAACGATCTTGTTTACCGCCAAAGCAGCCTGCCCGAAGGCAGTCAGGGGACGGCGACCCTGTTCCTAGATGATGTGCGGATCAGCACCAATGTTCGTCTGTTTGCCGAACGCCGTGCCTTGGGTACGCGGGTTTCTGACGTGGTGCATCAAGCCGTCCTAGAAGACGGCAAGGTCTGGCTGGATCGGGCGTTTGTGGTCAATGACTGGTACATATCGGCTTATGAACCGATCAAGGACAGCTTTGGCAAGCGGGTCGGGATGCTTTATGTCGGGTTCCTTGAGGCACCTTTTGCGCAGACCAAATTTGAAACGCTGCTGATTATCATTGGGGCGTTTTTGTTTGTCGCGGTGTTGTCCGTTCCGATCTTCTTGCGCTGGGCACGGGGGATTTTCAAACCGCTGGAACGCATGACAAACACCATTGGTCGGGTGGAAGCCGGCGATTTTTCGGCACGGACCAACCTACATCAGGTGCAGGACGAAATTTCTTTGGTCGCAGAGCATCTTGATGATTTGCTTGATCAGGTGCAGGAACGCGATAAACGCCTGCGGGCATGGAATGATCAACTGAATGCAAGGGTCGATGCACGCACACGCGAGCTTCGCGAAGCCAACCAGCAACTAGAAGCCACCACCAAACAACTGATTATGTCCGAAAAGCTGGCGGCAATTGGTGAAATTACCGCCGGTGTGGCGCATGAAATCAACAATCCGGTTGCCGTGCTTCAGGGGAATTTGGACCTGTTGCGTGATTTGATGGGCGAACATGGCAAGATCGCCGCGACCGAGTTCCGCCTGATTGACGAGCAAGTCAATCGCATCAACCTGATCGTCACCAAGCTTTTGCAATTTGCCAAACCCGAAGAATATGCAGGGTTCGTCGAACGTCATGTGGTCGGACAGGTGATCGATGATTGCCTGCCCCTTGTTCAGCATTTGTTGGGCAAGGCCGACATTGAAGTCATCCGAAACAGCACAGCCGCCCGTTTGGTGTTGATGAACCGTACTGAATTACAACAGGTTCTGGTCAATTTGATGGTCAATGCCCTGCATGCCATGCCCCAAAACGGCCAATTGACCCTGATGGATGCCGATGTTGATCTTGACGGCAAGCCGGGCATCGAAATCACGGTGCGCGATACCGGCACGGGGATTGAGGCCGACGCGCTAAATCGGATTTTCGATCCGTTCTATACCACCAAACGCCGGGAGGGGACCGGCCTTGGCTTGTCGATCAGCAAAACCTTGATTGATCGACAAGGCGGGCAGATGCGCGTGGAAAGCACGCCCGGCGAAGGCACCACATTTACCATCTGGCTGCCCGAAGCAGATTAAGCACAACCCGCTTTGGTGCCAGACGGATTTTATGTGTCGATAAGCGACAAGCTCATTGCGGGGCGTGGGTTTAGCTTTCGCCGCGCAACCATTCCTTTTTCAGGATGGCATATTGATAGGTGTTTTCGTATTTCGGCGTGCCGTCCGGGTTGTTGATAAAGGAAATAAATTCCACAAAGCAGCCTTCTTTGCGCATCCCAAGTTTTTCGCACAGCTTTTGTGAATTGAAATTGTCTTCCTCGACATAGGCATGAAGCCGCCGTGCGTCGCGTTGGGTAAACAAATACTTGAACAACGCACGCGCACTTTCAGTGGCGTATCCCTTGCCTTGCACCTTTTCGTTGAAGTTCCATCCCACGGAATAGCTATCAGCTTGCTGCTTATCATCTTGATGGAGCATCAGCTCACCAATCAACGCGCCTGTATCTTTGAGGCATACGGCAAGATAAGACACATCGTCTGCGCGCTTTTTGGCTTTTTCCTTGGCCTGGGCCAATGTTGTGACTTTATCGCACATAAAGCAATTTACCCGCGGGTTCGAGATATACTCAAACAGCTCGGCGGCATCGTCTTCTTCAAAGCGCCTGATAATCAATCGATCGGTCACGATGTGGGGCATGGGATCCTTCGTTTCTGGGGCTGTCGTCAAAATACGCGCATCTGATCTTAAGGGCGTTAAAGCCAGAATGAAAATGTTATCGCCGCCAGGGTGATCCGCTTCACCGTTTGGGCTTTCGCGTTGAAATTGCTGCATGTGCGAGTGGACATTTTGTCCAACTGCACTTTTTTCTAATTCAAATGTTTGGACATTTTGTCCCGGCGCGTGCGGTGCAGCACGATGGTCCCCCGTGTAAAAATGACAGAAAATCAATCAAAACGCGCAATGGCATGGCGATTGCTGCCGTCATAGTCGGACGTCTGCCCCTGTTTGCTGTGCACCATTGCACCAAACATGATGGTTCAGGCGCAACGGAAGTTATTAAGACCGGGAGGGGATAACTTTATGTTTGATCGGCTCAAGAAAGAACACATCGTCGCAGGCGATGATTTTAACCGCTGGAAAGTGCCGCCAGCATCCATCGCCATTCATCTATGCATCGGTTCTGTATATGCCTGGAGTATCTTTAACCCGCCTTTGATCAAGGAATTTGGCGTGGTTGCAGCAAGCTCGGGCGATTGGGGTTTGCAGTCCGTTGTCTGGATTTTCTCTGTTGCCATTGTGTTTCTTGGTCTTGCCGCGGCATTTGGCGGCAAATGGCTTGAAGAAGTCGGTCCACGCATGGTCGGCGTTGTCGCCGCATTCTGCTGGGGCGGGGGCTTTATCATTGGCGGGCTTGGCATTGCTGCCCACCAACTTTGGCTGGTTTATCTTGGATATGGTGTGATTGGTGGCTGCGGGCTTGGCCTTGGCTATGTTTCACCGGTCTCAACCCTGATCCGTTGGTTCCCGGATCGGCGCGGCATGGCAACCGGCATGGCCATTATGGGCTTTGGCGGTGGTGCGATGATCGCAACCCCGATCAAGGAAAGCCTGCTGTCGGTGTTCTATAAGGTGCCTGATTATCTCGGCCCGGAAAGTGCTGTAAACCTTGTCACCGAAGGCGGCAAGCGCATGGCAGAAGTCGGCGGCCAGATGGTTGAAGTCGTGGTTGCCGGTGCCGCACAGGTGGCAGCAGCCCCCGTGCCGATCGAAGAAGGTGTTTATGTTGCCGGAACCGGTGATACCGGTGCGGCTGCGACCTTCTTTACCCTTGGTGTTGCGTATTTCATCGTCATGATTATTGCATCCTTCTCGTACCGTGTGCCACGTGAAGGCTGGCTGCCGGCTGGCTGGACGCCGCCGACCGCGGATGCCGCATCCAAACGCATGATCACGCATAACAACGTTCACATTGATCAGGCGCTTAAAACCCCGCAGTTCTATCTGCTGTGGATTGTGCTGTGCTTTAACGTGACGGCGGGCATCGGTGTGATTGGTGTTGCCAAAACCATGATGTTTGAAATCTTTGGCACAACCTTGCCGCTGGTGGTCAACTCGGCCTTTGCGGCGACCTATGTGTTTATGATTTCGGTCTTTAACATGTGTGGCCGGTTCTTCTGGGCATCTATTTCGGACTATATCGGGCGTAAGAACACCTACTATTGCTTCTTTATTCTCGGTATTGCGCTTTACCTGTCTATTCCGTTCTCGGCCGAACAGGTCAGCATCAATCCGGCTGTCACCTATCTTGTGATGTTCTATGCCGCGACCATGATCATCTTCACGATGTATGGCGGTGGCTTTGCAACCATTCCGGCCTATCTTGCGGATATTTTTGGCACCAAATATGTCGGTGGCATCCACGGTCGTCTTCTGACCGCATGGAGTACTGCTGGTGTTCTTGGTCCTTTGGCGATTACGCAGTTGCGTCAAAGCTCGGTCACCAGTTCGATTAAGGATCTGGCAGCCAAAATTGACCCGGCGGCGTTCCAAGCCAAATTTGGTGCGGGTATCGACCAGCTTGACCAGTTGGTGGCGGCAAAAACCGTGACCATTGGTCGTCTGATGGAAATCGCACCGGCTGGTACGGTCGATCCGACGTCCAGTCTGTATAACACCACCATGTATGCCATGGCGGCCCTGCTGGCGATTGCGTTGATTGCCAACAAACTGGTCCGTCCGATTCATGACAAGCATTACATGGAAACACAAGAAAGCGGTTCTGGCGCCAAAGCAGCGTCCGAAGCGTAATCAGGCCCCGGGAACCGACCGCTTTTATCGGTGGTCGGTTCCGTCGGGTTGGTGACATATGTTTACCAATCCGCGCCCTGTTGCAGGAATAACCTTTTTGTTCGTAGGGACAATCGGTTATCCTGCAGCAACGCAAAAAGATTACACCATCTCGCTGTCCGGTCCTGTCCAACAGCATTCCCAGACAGCAGACAAAGTCACAAAGCGCATCGCGTTACGCGGTGCCGGATACAAAATGATCGATAAACTCGAAATGTTTATGGTGCTCGCCCGCGAGCAACATTTTGGCCATGCCGCCGAACATTGCGGTGTGACGCAACCAACTCTGTCTAGTGCATTGCGCCAGCTTGAAGACCATCTTGGTGTCGTGCTGGTCAAACGTGGATCGCGCTATCAGGGACTAACCCCCGAAGGCGAACGTGTTCTTGAATGGGCACGCCATATTGTCGGCAGTACCCGATCCATGCGCGATGAAATGCGCGCCATGCGCTTTGGCCTGACCGGGCAGGTGCAGATTGCGGTGATCCCGACGGCCCTTTCGATGGTTCATGAACTCACCACGCCGTTTCGCGAAAAGCATCCCGATGTGACCTTTGCGGTGCTCTCGCGGACATCAACCGAAATTCAGTCCTTGCTTGATAACCTGCAAATCGATGCGGGGATTACCTATATTGATAATGAACCGCTGGGGCGGGTGACATCAATTCCGCTTTATCAGGAACGGTATCATCTGGTGACGTCAAACTTGGATGACTTTGCCGACTGCGACAGCATCACTTGGCAAGAAGCCGCCCAATTGCCGCTGTGTTTGTTGACCCCGGATATGCAAAACCGCCGGATCATTGATCAGCACCTTGATGCCGCCGGGGCCAAAGTCAGCGCGACGTTGGAAAGTGATTCGATGATTGCCCTGTTTACCCACGTTCAGACCGGAAATTGGGCAAGCATCATGCCCGAAAAAATGGTCGAAAGTTTTGGGATGCGCGACCGGGTTAAATCCATGCCGATCATTGAACCCGATGCGACACATACGGTCGGACTGATCGCCGCCAAACGCGAACCCGCGACGCCGGTTGTGTCGGCCCTGTTAAAAGAAGCCAAGCTGTTTTCCGACCGCGAACCGACCCAAAAGCCGGTTTGAAATCAAATTGAACCCGTTTGATAGGTTTACGCTATCGCGTAACGGGATGGCTTTATTGAACACCCGGTGTGTTTGACCGACACTAATAAAAATAACAAACCAAAAGAACAAAGAATTCAATAGACTGCTAAGTGAGAGAGGCTTGCATGTCGACTAATACCGAGGAACACAGCGTCCGCGTTGAGGCTATTTGTGACCGTATGGCGGCCCTTGAAGGTCCGCTTTTGCCGATCCTGCATGAAGTGCAGGAAGAGTTCGGCCATATTCCCGAAGGCGCGCTTCAGACGATATCCAAGAAACTCAATCTCAGCCGGGCCGAAGTCCACGGGGTTGCCAGTTTTTATCATGACTTCCGCGAAGAAAAAGCAGGCAAGCATGTGATTAAAATCTGTCGGGCGGAAGCCTGTCAGTCGATGGGGGCCGATGATCTTGGCGATCATGCGCGTCACCGTTTGAAAGTCGATTGGGCGCAAACCACCAACGATGAAAAAGTCACCCTTGAAGCTGTGTTCTGTCTTGGCCTATGTGCCTGCGCACCGGCTGCCATGGTCGATGGCAAGGTTGTTGGTCGACTTAACAAAGACCGCATCAACCAAATTCTTGATGAGGTGGCATCATGAGCATCAAGGTTTACGTCCCGATTGATTCCGGTTCTGTTGCGCTGGGTGCGGATGATGTGGCAACCGCAATTGCCAAAAAGGCCGAAAGCACCGGGGCCGACGTTAAAGTCGTTCGTAACGGTTCGTTTGGCATGTATTGGCTTGAACCGATGGTCGAAGTCGAAACCGATCACGGTCGTGTTGCCTATGGCCCGGTAAGCGCCGATGATGTCGATACCCTGTTTGCATCTGATTTTCTGACCGGTGGGGAGCATAAGCTTTATCTTGGCCGGACAGAAAACATTCCATTCCTTAAAAGTCAGACACGCCTGACCTTCCAGCGTTGTGGCTTTATCGATCCGGTGTCGCTGGAAGATTACCGCAAATATGATGGCCTGACCGGGCTTGAAAATGCGCTTAAAATGACCGACGAGGAAATCGTCACGGCGGTCACTGATAGTGGCCTTCGCGGGCGCGGTGGGGCTGGTTTCCCTACGGGCATTAAATGGAAAACGGTGCGCGAAGCACCTGCTGATCAGAAATACATTGTCTGTAACGCCGATGAAGGCGACAGCGGCACCTTTGCCGATCGCATGATCATGGAAGGCGAGCCATTTGTTCTGATCGAAGGCATGATCATTGCAGGTTTGGCGACCGGCGCGACCAAGGGATATGTCTATACCCGGTCGGAATATCCGGCCGCCATTCGCATCATGAACGAGGCCATCGAAGTCGCCCGTGCTGCGGGTGTTCTTGGCGATAACATCCTTGGTTCTGGCAAGGTGTTTGACATGGAAGTCCGCATGGGTGCGGGCGCCTATGTCTGTGGCGAGGAAACATCGCTTCTAAATAGTATGGAAGGCAAACGCGGCGTTGTCCGTGCCAAGCCACCATTGCCCGCCCTTGAAGGTTTCCTTGGCCGCCCGACGGTTGTTAATAATGTTATCTCGCTTTGTTCGGTGCCGGTGATCCTTGAAAAGGGGGCGCAATATTACCGTGATTTCGGTATGGGCCGGTCCCGCGGGACCATTCCCATTCAGATTGCAGGCAACGTTAAACATGGCGGTCTTTACGAGGTTGGCTTTGGCCTGACCCTTGGCGAGATTGTCGAACAGATCGGCGGCGGCACAGCCAGTGGTCGACCGGTAAAGGCCGTTCAGGTTGGTGGTCCGTTGGGGGCGTATTTCCCCAAGGAAATGTTCGATACGCCGTTTGATTACGAAGAATTTGCCAAGCGTGATGGGTTGATTGGGCATGCCGGTGTTGTTGTGTTTGACGACACGGTTGATCTGATGAAGCAGGCCCGTTTTGCCATGGAATTCTGCGCGATTGAATCGTGTGGCAAATGTACGCCATGTCGTATCGGATCGATCCGGGGGACCGAAGTTGTCGATAAACTGGCACGCGGTGAAGACCCTGACTTGCAGATCGAATTGCTGACCGATCTTTGTGAAACCATGAAGTTTGGTTCGTTGTGCGCCCTGGGCGGCTTTACCCCGTATCCGGTGATGAGCGCACTGACCCATTTCCCTGA
This sequence comes from Thalassospira lucentensis, assembly GCF_011806425.1. Classification (GTDB taxonomy): domain Bacteria; phylum Pseudomonadota; class Alphaproteobacteria; order Rhodospirillales; family Thalassospiraceae; genus Thalassospira; species Thalassospira lucentensis_B. The sequence goes on from NZ_JAATOV010000005.1 coordinate 58,202, forward strand.
TGATTTCAAGCCACGTGCGCTTGACGTAGCCGCGGAGTGAGAACGATGTCCTTGATCAAAGAAGTCGACTACGGAACCCCCGCCGCCAAATCCGAAAAAACGGTTACCCTGACCATTGATGGCAACGACGTCACCGTGCCCGAAGGCACATCGGTGATGCGTGCCTCGATGGAGGCGGGCATTCAAATCCCCAAATTGTGTGCGTCCGACATGGTCGATGCATTTGGATCGTGCCGTTTGTGCCTAGTAGAGGTCGAAGGCCGCAACGGCACACCGTCATCCTGCACCACACCGGCTGCTGATGGCATGGTGGTCAAAACCCAGACAGAGCGCCTTAAGAAAATCCGCAAAGGCGTGATGGAACTGTACATTTCCGACCATCCGCTTGATTGCCTGACCTGTGCAGCCAATGGCGATTGCGAATTGCAGGATATGGCCGGGGCCGTTGGCCTGCGCGATGTGCGCTATGGCTATGACGGCGGCAACCATGTGAAGGTGCGTGATAACGGCGAAGAAAATCCGCGCTATATGGCAAAGGATGAAACCAACCCGTATTTCACCTATGACCCGTCAAAATGCATTGTGTGTTCGCGCTGTGTGCGGGCCTGCGAGGAAGTGCAGGGGACCTTTGCGCTGACCATCGAAGGACGTGGTTTTGAAAGCCGCGTTTCGCCGGGGATGCACGAAGACTTCCTTGATTCCGAATGTGTGTCGTGTGGCGCCTGCGTTCAGGCCTGCCCAACCGCGACCTTGCAGGAAAAATCGATCATTGAAATCGGCCAGCCGGAACATTCGGTTGTCACCACCTGTGCGTATTGCGGGGTCGGTTGTTCGTTTAAGGCCGAAATGCGCGGCGAAGAATTGGTGCGCATGGTGCCGTATAAAGACGGCAAAGCCAACCGTGGCCATTCCTGTGTTAAGGGGCGGTTTGCGTATGGTTATGCCAACCATAAAGACCGCATCCTGAACCCGATGATCCGCGAAAGTACCTCGGATCCATGGCAGGAAGTCAGTTGGGAAGAAGCCCTTCGATATACGGCTGATAAATTCCGCGCCATTCAGGCTGAACATGGCAAGGGTGCGATTGGTGGCATTACCTCATCGCGTTGCACGAATGAGGAAACCTTCCTTGTTCAAAAACTGATCCGTGCTGGATTTGGCAATAATAACGTCGATACCTGTGCGCGTGTTTGCCATTCGCCGACCGGCTATGGTTTGAAAACCACCTTTGGGACATCTGCCGGGACGCAGGATTTTGACAGTGTCGAACATACCGATGTGGTTATTCTTATCGGGGCCAACCCGACCGACGGCCACCCGGTATTTGCATCGCGTTTGAAAAAGCGTCTGCGCGAAGGGGCGAAACTGATCGTGATTGATCCGCGGCGTATTGATCTTGTGCGCAGCCCACATATCGAGGCCGTCGCCCATGTTGCCTTGCGCCCGGGCACCAACGTTGCGGTTCTGACATCCTTGGCACATGTGATCGTGACCGAAGGCCTGTTTGACGAGGCTTTTGTTCGCGAACGCTGTGACTGGGATGAATTCCAGGATTGGGCGGCGTTTGTTTCCGATCCAAAACACAGCCCCGAAGCCATCGCCGAAATGACCGGTGTTGATCCGGAAACCATGCGCACCGCCGCCAGGACTTTTGCCACCGGTGGAAATGGCGCGATTTATTACGGGCTTGGTGTTACCGAACACAGCCAAGGTTCGACCACGGTGATGGCGATTGCCAACCTTGCCATGGCGACAGGTAACCTTGGGCGTCCGGGCGTTGGGGTTAATCCGCTGCGCGGTCAGAACAACGTGCAGGGGGCCTGTGATATGGGGTCCTTCCCGCATGAACTGCCGGGCTATCGCCATATTCAAGACAGCACCACCCGCGATATTTTCGAAGATATCTGGGGTGTCAAACTGGATGATGAGCCGGGCTTGCGTATTCCCAATATGCTTGATGCCGCCGTCGAAGGCACGTTTAAGGGGATCTACATTCAGGGCGAAGACATCCTGCAATCAGACCCCGATACCAAACATGTGGCGGCTGGTTTGGCGGCAATGGAATGCGTTGTGGTGCATGACCTGTTTTTGAATGAAACAGCCAACCATGCCCATGTGTTCCTGCCCGGTTCGACCTTCCTTGAAAAGGATGGCACATTCACCAATGCGGAACGCCGTATCAACCGCGTCCGCCGTGTGATGACCCCACTTAACGGGTTTGCCGATTGGGAAGTGACACAGAACCTTGCGCGCGCGATGGGTCTTGATTGGAATTATACCCATCCATCGCAGGTAATGGACGAAATTGCCGCCACCACGCCAAGCTTTGCCAATGTGGATTATGACCTTCTTGAACGCGAAGGATCGGTTCAGTGGCCATGTAATGACAAGGCGCCAAAAGGCACCCCGGTCATGCATATTGATGGTTTTGTGCGCGGTAAGGGCAAGTTTGTGGTCACGGAATATGTCGCCACCGACGAACGTACCGGGCCGCGCTTCCCGCTTCTTCTGACCACGGGGCGTATTCTTACGCAGTACAATGTCGGGGCACAGACCCGTCGTACGGAAAATACCGCCTGGCACAAAGAAGACTTGCTGGAAATCCATCCCCATGACGCCGAACAGCGTGGTGTGCGTGATGGCGATTGGATCCGTCTGGCATCGCGATCCGGTGAAACGTCGCTTCGGGCGAAGATCACCGACCGTGTCGCACCGGGGGTGGTTTACACAACCTTCCACCATCCGGGCACGCAGGCCAACGTGATCACCACCGACTTTACCGACTGGGCGACGAACTGCCCGGAATATAAGGTGACCGCGGTGCAGGTTTCGTCCAGCAACGGTCCAAGCGACTGGCAGGTCGAATATGATCGTCAGGCCGAACAATCGCGTCGGATCAAACCGCGCATTGATGCCGCAGAATAGGATAAAGTGCCCCGCACTGTGTTATGATTGGTTTCATGGCACCGTGCGGGGGCGCCGTCTGTAAAGAAAAGTTTACAAGCAAAGAGTGAACACCAATGGCACCTGATAAGCTTGTCTATATGGCCAATCAGATCGCGACCTTTTTTAAATCCAAACCCCACGACGAAGGGGTTGAAGGGGTTGCAGGACATATCAATGATTTTTGGGAACCGCGCATGCGCAAACAGCTGTTCGACTTGATTGCCGATGGGCATGACGGGTTCGATCCGCTGGTGCTTGAAGCCGCCCCGTCGATCCGCAAAGTCAAAGAAACCGCATGAAAACCAAATCATCAGACAATTATATTGTCGATGGCCGGGACATTGATATGGCGCGCGCCGTATCACGCGATGACGGCAATGATGATGCCCCCATGGTCTTGCAGCCGGAAATCCCGGCTGCATTGACGTTTAATGGGCAATCCCATGCGGTGATGATGGTGTCGCCCCATGACCTAGAAGATTTCATGGTTGGGTTTGCGCTGTCAGAAGGTATTGCCGATGACGTGTCGCAGATCACGCTGCGGGATGTGCGCAAAACCCTTCAGGGCTATGTGATTGAGGCGGACTTGCACGAAGACGTGTTTGATCGGCTTGAAGATCGTCAACGTACCCTTGAAGGGCGATCTGGTTGCGGATTGTGCGGTGTGCAGTCATTGGATGCGGTGTCGATGGATAAAATCGGCACGGTGACGCCGGGCAATATGGCGCAGGATATTGTGCTGCGTGCGATTGATGCGCTGCCCGATCATCAAACCCGTAACCGCGAAGGCGGCGGGTTGTTGCATGCCAGTGCCTTTGTCGATGGTAGCGGTAACATCATCCTAACCCGCGAAGATATCGGACGGCACAACGCGCTTGATAAAGTATTGGGCGCGGTTGCGCGGCAGGGGATTGATACCACCGGCGGGTTTGTGTTGATGACCAGCCGCTGTTCATACGAAATCGTTACCAAGACCGTGCAATGTGGGGTCGGGGGGCTTGTGACCCTGTCTGGTCCCACCTTAACGGCGGTCAACTTGGCACGGAAAGCTGGACTGACATTGATTTGCCGCGAACGGCGCGGGCTGTTTCGCCGCTTTGCCTAACTTTGGTCGCGGCGTCACGTCCCGCGTGAACGTCGCCCAAAAGCAGGCATGTCAAAGAAGGCATGTCATGGGATGCGAAGTACGTTTCGCACTCCATGACATATCAGATGCCGGTTGGCCGCTTGTTAGCTTGGGATATATTCCTGGCTCCATGACTCACTCAGGTCGCCGGATTTCAGCATCATCTCAATTGCCTGATCGCCATAGCCCAATTCTTTGAGGATTGTGCGCGTTGATGTGCCAAACTTTTCCGAAGGGCTCAGGGCAACCACCTTTGAGCGTGTTGTTCGCACCGCGTATGGGTCAAGCTGAATGACCTCATGCCCGCTGGGATGATCGGGGTAGACTGAGAAGGAATAGCTTCCGCGGTCCGTACCCGGTGTCCCGTCCGCTTCGCGTGTGTTTTCCGCACGCAATGCATCAATGTTATCGCAGATCGCAGCCCCAATATCAGCCGCATGCAGACGTTCAATCCATTCGTTTGCGGTCGTGGTCTGGAACGCTGTTGCCAGATAGATTGCCCGTTCTTCCAGCGGAATTTCAGGCAATTCTTCAAGGCCTTCGACCTCGCGGAACCGAGGAAGATCTTCTTCATAGGCGCTTAGCAACACATAGGTGCCCGATGCCGTGCTGTAAAAGCGGTTAAGTTCATCATTGCCGTTGGTTTCCGGTCCCGACGGTTCGTCAAACAAGCCGCGTCCGCGGTAATCATAGGCAAAGGGTATTTGCAAAAGGCCGCTATTGGCGGTCAGTGATGTCCGGCCGCGCCCGATCCGACCAAACCGGTATTTCTGATACAACGCCGCCGCAACAGCCAAAGCACCGCCAAAGCCACACATGACATCGATGGTCCCAACATGGGCGTGCTCTTCGGGGCGGTCCATGGCGCCGCCAAATCGCAACATGATGCCCGTTGCGGCCTGCACCAGATCGTCATAGCCGATATAGTCGGTACGCACGCCACGCTGAACGCCACTGAAACAATCCAGTTTGCAGAAAATGGCATTTGGATTGAGTTTGCGCAGGTTTTCCGCATCAAGACCCATCCGCTTGATCTGACTATCCGGGGCGTTCCAGATGATGACATCAACCGATTTAACCAGATCTTCGAATACCTTGCGGCCATGTTCGGATTTGATGTCTGCAAGGATCGACTTTTTGCCGCGCATTTGCGATAGGCCGTAAATGACGGTATTCCAGCTATCATAAAGCGGCACGGACGGATCCAGCTTGATGACTTCGGCGCCAAACCGTGCCAGGTAGCAGGCCGAATGCGGACCGGCAATGACGTTGCAAAGATCAAGTATCTTAACCCCGGAAAGCCAGCCTTCTTGCTCAATCGCGTCCGCTGGATCGGGAATCTCGGTCCGATGTTTTTTAAGGGTTTTAAGCGCCTCATTAAACTCTACCCAGCGACGCGGTTGGGGGTTAAGGGCTTCTTCGCCGCTTTCTTCCATCCAGACAACCGGGCCGGGCGTGGTCATTTCGCCATATTCCGGGTCCCATGTATCGATCATCAGACCGGAACCTTCAGCATATTCGTCATGAATCCATTCCTGCAGCCAGCGCTGCGGCGCGCCCGGAATGCCGCCACGACCAAACATCTTTTTCCATTCGTGCGATGTGCGGGTCATGAAGACATCCTTCATGCGCGCGGCAATCCTGTCCGCCCAATCTTTGGGCATCGGATAGACCCCAAGCGAGGTTTCAGACTCCCATTCGCTTTGCGGTTTGTAGGTGTCATCCTCGGATGTCAGGCCTTCCTCAACGAGTTCATCATAAATCCCAAGAACTTCAAGGCAGCGCTTGGCATGATGCTTGTGGCTTGGACAGACCACATAGAACATCCGGCCATCCTTGCACATGTAGCTTCTGAAAAATGGATCGAGAAGTTCCTGCAATTCCTCGTAACTGACATTCATCGGCAGACCTTCGATACGTCTGCGTTCAATTTCAATTTCGCGCTGAGTCAGATAACGTCTGGGAATGTCTGATATTCTGATGGAGTTATAGCAAAGCCCCTCCATGATGGCGGCGGCTAATGGGACCTCTATCTGGTCGCCCAAGCCGGTAAGCTGGCGTGATTGCAACGCCAGAACAACTGACGATGCCGCAATCTGCGACGCATAGGCCGACGACAAAGGCAACGGAGAGAAGGACGGATTTAACCCCATCAGTACCCGGTTCAAACCCATGTCGGTGAAAACGCCTGAACTTGCAGCGACGATGCTTTCAAAGGCACGTTGTTCGCGCCGTTCTTCGTCGTTCGATGCAAATCCCGGGATCGAAAGTGTAATCAGTTCCGGGCGTTCTTTGCGCATTTCCGCAAAATCAAAGCCAAGCTTGGCAAATTTTCCGGGGCGGAAATTTTCGATGATGATGTCGGCTTCGGCGCAGAGCTCGTGCGCCCGTTCGCGGCCTTCCTTGCTTTTCAGGTCAAGATTGATGATCAGCTTGTTGCGGTTAAGCGTTGCGTTTGCCGGACTGTTCCACATCGGTCCACCGGGTGGATCAATATGAACAACCGTCGCCCCCAGATCGCCAAGCAACATGGCAACAGCGGGCCCCGCGATATATTGGCCAAAATCGACAACTTTGACGCCTGTCAGAGGGAGCTTGGAAAACCGGGTGTGCATTTTTTCCTCCGAAGTCTGCATGTAGGTTGGCAGGGGAAACGCAAATCGCGATTACTGGTCAGACAAAATCCATCCAGCGGCTTTTTCGGCAATCATCAGTGTCGGTGAATTGGTATTGCCACTTGTAATTTCGGGCATCACAGACGCATCGACAACCCGAAGGCCTGAAATACCCTTAAGTCGAAGATGCGGGTCAAGTACGGCTGTGTTGTCATCCTTGTGTCCCATCTTGACGGTCCCGACCGGATGGAAAATCGTTGTGGCGATGTCACCGGCCAGCTTGGTGAGTTCATCATCGGATCGATATTGCACGCCCGGTTTGAATTCGTCGGGCTGGTATTTGGCCATGGCGGGTTGCCCCATGATGTCGCGAACCTGTCGCAGGCTGTCGGCGGCAACTTTGCGATCTTCGTCGGTATTAAGGTAATTGGGCGCAATTTTCGGGGCTTCGCGAAAATCGGCAGATTTGATTTGAATGCTGCCACGGCTGGTCGGGTTAAGGTTACAGACCGATACCGTGACGGCAGGAAAGTCGTGAAGATCACCGCCAAATGCCTCAAGGCTCAGCGGTTGGACGTGATATTCAAGATTTGAATATTGGCGCGACGGATCGGATCGGGTGAACGCACCCAATTGGCTGGGTGCCATGCTCATGGGGCCAGAACGGTTGAGAAGATATTCAAGGCCAATCTTGGCCTTACCAACCAAGTTGTTGGCGAGCGTGTTAAGTGTTTTGGCACCGTGTACCTTATAGATCGCACGAATTTGCAGGTGGTCTTGCAGGTTCTGCCCGACACCGGGCGCATCAAGCACGACGTCGATGCCATGCTGTCTAAGGATATTTGCCGGACCGATGCCAGACAGTTGCAAAATTTGCGGTGAGTTTACAGCGCCCGCAGACAGGATGACTTCCTTATTGGCGCCGACGGTAAGCTGCGTGCCCGCCTTGTTGACCATGGCACCTGTGCAGACGGTTTGGCCATCTGCGTTGGTTGCAAAGGTCAGTTTTTCGACTTGTGCCTCGGTCCAGACCGTCAGGTTGGGGCGCGATTGGATGGGGCGGATAAACGCCTTTGATGTGTTCCAGCGCCATCCGGACCGTTGGTTAACCTCAAAATAGCCAATGCCAGTATTGTCGCCATCATTGAAATCGTCGGTTGGCTCAATGCCGGTTTGACCGGCGGCCTCGATGAAGCTGTCGAGGATGTCCCAGCGCAGCCGTTGCTTTTCAACGCGCCATTCGCCGCCATGTCCGTGATTGTCGGAAAAGGGCTTTCCGCTATGTGTTGCGGGATTTTTGCCGTTATCAAGCTTGTGATGATTTTCATGGCGCTTGAAATCGGCAAGGGAATGTTGCCAATTCCAGGCTTCTTCGCCGGTGATCTTGGCCCAGTTGTCATAGTCGCGGGCCTGGCCGCGCATATAGATCATGCCATTGATCGACGAGCATCCACCCAGCGCCTTGCCACGGGGATAGCGCAACACACGGCCATTCAGACCCTTGTCCGGTTCGGTTTGATACATCCAGTCTGTGCGTGGATTGCCAATGCAATAAAGATAACCGACCGGTATGTGTATCCACGGATAGTTATCTGCCTTGCCCGCCTCAAGCAGCAGAACATTATTCTTTGCATCTGCGCTAAGCCGATTGGCCAACAAACTTCCGGCTGAGCCAGCTCCGACAACGATATAGTCGAAGTTTTGAATGGTTCTCATCATTGTGACGCGCTTTCCCTTTTGCTTCTTATCGGTTTGGCGGTCGAGACAAATTTTTTGACCAACCAAAGGCCCGCAAAGGCAGTTCCGATGGCCGCTTGATCGTTTAAGCCGCAAGCGGTCTTTATTCGGTGAGAGCACCGAATGTGTATTAGGGGTTTAATGTGCGGATAAATCTAATGACAAAATACGAATAGCAATATTAGTGTTATTTATATGACCCGGTTTTCAAACATAAACATGCTGCTGGCTTTTGTGACCGTCGCGCGCGAGGGCAGCGTTTCGCGTGCCGCATCGGTACTCAGCTTGACGCAGCCAGCGATCAGTCATCAGATCAAGCGTCTTGGTGAGGAAACGGGCATTTCGCTTTTCAAGCGGACAGCTACAGGGTTGGAAATTACCCCGGATGGGCAAGCGATGCTTAAGAAAGCTGAGCTTGTGCTTGATGCGATGGACGAGTTTCGGCGCAGCGCGCGTAAGCGGGCCGGGCGTGTTGGTGGAAAGCTTAGAATCGGAACAATCGTTGATCCGGAATTTATCCGACTTGGTCGGATGCTAAGCCGGATGCGAACCGACTTCCCAGATATCGAAACGGAACTGGTTCATGGCGTCAGCGGCGAGATGCTGGCACGGGTTTGCCGTAATCAGATTGATGCCGGTTTTTACCTGAGTGGGCCCGATGTGGCGGGCGATATTGCCGCGATATCGACCGAAGAAATCCATGCGATTAAATTGGCCGAGTTTAATTATCGGGTGATTGCCCCGGTTGGTTGGGAAAGCGAGGTCGAGAATGCCGATTGGATGGCCTTGGCAAAGCTTCCCTGGATCGGCACGACAGAGGCATCTGTGCATTCCCGGCTGCTTAAGCGGATTTTCGATCGCTATGACTGCAAACAAAATTCCGTCGCCTTGGTCGATCAGGAAGCCTCGATGCTTGAGATGGTCCGATCAGGCGTGGGTCTAAGTTTATGTCGGGATTCAATCGCGCTACATGAAAAGCAGACCTTTGGCCTTGCGGTGAGCAATTCCGTTTCCATTCCGGCCTGCCTTAGTCTGATCACAAGTGAACGCCGCAAAGAACTTCCCATGATATCGGCCCTGTTTGAGGTGCTCGAAGCAACGTGGTGAAGCTGGTTTTCACTGTGGAGCTATGAGTGAGCCGCACATGCCATACCTTGCTGTCTGACGCGTTATGGGCGGATTAGGCTGGCCACACTTGCATGCTTCTGGATTTGAATAGGGCGAGAGCCTAGAAAAAATCCTGATGCCGTTCACGGATATCGTTAATTTTCGCCAGCGTGCCCGACAGATGTTCACGCACGACTTTTTCTGTTTCGGCGGTATCGCCCGCACGGATCGCGTCAAGAAGGCGGGTATGGCAATCCAAAATCGATGCTAGTTTTCCCGGATCGGGCAGGTTGAGTTTGCGCAGGCGGTCAATATGACCGGACCGGGCGTGCACAACGCCGTAAAGATCGCTGACCCCGCCAGCCTCAAACAGCGATAAGTGAAAATCGCGGTCAAGGCGGGAAAAAGCGGCCAGATCATTGGCGGTCATGGCCGCTTTTTGCTGGGCCAAAATCGATTGGGCTGGTGCGATCAGTGCAGGATCATGTGCCTTGGCAAGGCGTCTGGTAATCTCAAGCTCCAGCGACAGGCGCAGAAACTGTGTTTCCAACGCATGCTCGATATTGATTTTTGATACCTCGGTCTTGGACTGGGGAAAGGTATCAATCAGACCTTCTTCTTCAAGCTTAAGCAATGCGTCGCGCACGGGTGTTTGGCTAACCCCATATTCAGCGGCAATCTCGCCCCGTGACAGGTTTTGCCCCGGTTCGAGTTCAAGCTGGATGATCCGATCACGCAGTGATCCATGTAGCTGCGCGCTGGCAGAGCCGCGCTTTATCTTTTGTGGCATTTTCGAACCGCCCTTATAGGTCAGAAGGGGATTTGGCGACTTGCTTTCCATGCTGTCCTGCGTTCTCGCCCTAAGCTGATTACTTGATAACACATTGTGTTTGCATATGGCTATTGCTACTTATGTACTAATATATTAGTGTATCAGAACACCGAGCAAAAAACAGTTCGGTTAACTTCGGGAGGAAACCAAATGAATTTCATGAAGCCGGCGATTGCCGCGACGTCACTTTGCCTTTTTGCGGGTGCGGTCAATGCCGAAACACTTAATATTCAGACATCTTTTAATGCAGGCGATTTTTCAACGCAGTTCATTACCGAGCATTGGGTGCCAGATGTTGAAAAACGTACCGATGGGCGCGTCAAAATCGTACTGACGCCAAATGGTTCTGTCGTTCCGGCCAAAGAAACGCCAAGTGCGGTTGCTGTTGGTGTGCTTGACGGTGATTTTACGTCCGTCAACTATTTCGCCGGTCTTGAGCCTGCCTATGCGATCATGGGTGATTTGATTTCGGGCTATGATACGCCAGAACAAATGATCGGTTTTTGTAAAGACGGCGGTGGCGAAGCCATCATGCAAAAAGCATCCGATGCCATTACCGATGGCGAAGTGAAGGTTGTTGCATGTGGCCCATATTCGCGCGAGGCCCTGGTTGCACGTACGCCAATCCGTACCTTTGAAGATTTGTCGGGTAAAAAAATCCGTTCGCCAGAAGGTTTGGCTGCGGCTGTTTTCTCTGCTGCGGGTGCGTCACCGGTATCCATTCCGTTTTCCGAAGTTTTCGGTGCGCTTGAAAAAGGCATCGTCGATGCGGCTGATGCATCGGCTTATGTAAACAATGCGGCAACCGGTCTTCAGGATGTGGCCCCGTATCCATTGTATCCGGGCATCCATTCCATGCCGTCGATGCAGTTCACGGTAAATGCGGAAAAATGGGCAGATATCTCGGCCGAGGACCAGAAAGCGCTTCGCGATTCTTGGTATGACGCGATGTATGCGATGGCCGCCGAAGTTTCCAAACAGGATGCAGAACTTGCTGCGCGCGACGATGCAACCGATGAAATCGAAGTCATCGATTGGGCACAAGAAGATCGTGACAAACTTCGCGTTGTTGCCCGTCAACAATGGGAAGAGTTTGCCAAGAAATCTGATCTCGCCAAGGAAGCCTTGGACGCGCATATCGCTTACATGACCAAAATCGGTCTGTTCAAGGAATAAGCGTCTTTCTGCACGCATCCGGACCGCCCCTGATCAAAGACTGATGTGGGGCGGTCCCTTTTCCTGCAATTTCCTGGTCGGGGAAATCTGATGAAACGCCTTCTTGCTCGTTATGCCGATATCATGGACGCGGTCAGCGTCTTTGTCGGTCAGGGCTGTTCTGTCCTCTTTTTTGCCTGTATCGCCGTTTCGGCCCTTGAAGTTTTGCTGCGCTATGGTTTTGACGCGCCGACATTATGGACAACCGAACTTGCCATGGCCTTGTGTGCCAGTGCGTGGGTGTTGTCGGTTGGGTACGTGACCGAACGAAATCGCCATATCTCAATCACCATGCTTGAAGTCGTCGTTGGTGAACGGGTTTGGCGCATTTTCCGCCTGATCCAAATGATCATCGCCACCGGGGCGACAATCATTCTTTCAATGGCGCTGTATCATCCAGCCGCCAAGGTTCTGTCGCGGATCGAATATTCCGGCACGGCGATGAACTCAATGCAGCCAACCTATCTGAAAATCCTGCTTTTCGTCGGCTGCCTATTTTTCATTTTACAGCTTTTGTCCAACATCATCCGTTGGGTTCAGCGCACCGAGGGGGACGTATCCGGTGGGCATTGAGATCATTACACTTCTGATTGTTATCTCGCTTTTGGCGTTGATGGCCTTGGGTGTGCCGCTTGGCATCACCACGCTGACGGTATCGCTTGGAACCGCGCTTTTGTATTTTGGCGAACGGGCGGGCTTCTTTATCGTCGCGGCCAATGTCAGCGAGGTTTTGCATAAATACGAACTGATTGCCGTGCCGTTCTTTGTCTTTATGGCGAACGTGCTTGAACGATCGGGAATAGCGCATTCGATGTTTGAGTCCATGGCAATTATGGGCGGACGTTTCCGGGGATCGGTCGGCGTGCAAACCACGTTTGTCGCAGTCCTTTTGGCGGCGATGTCGGGCATAATGGGTGGCGAAATCGTCATGCTGGGCTTGATCGCCCTGCCGCAGATGTTGCGTTTGGGTTATGATCGTAAATTGGCCATCGGCATTATTTGTGCCGCTGGTGCCTTGGCAACCCTTATTCCGCCGTCGGTTGTTCTGATTGTTTACGGGTTGGCCGCACAGGTTTCGATCACCAAACTGTTTGCCGCGTCTGCCGTGCCGGGGCTTATTTTGGCGGGCCTTTATATTACGTACATTTTGGTCCGGGTCCGTCTGAAGCCCGAAATGGCGCCGATCTATGACATTCCAGAAACCGCACTGCCGTTCTTCCAGCGCCTGAAATTCCTTAAGGGGATTATCTTGCCGGCCATTCTGATCGGTACGGTTTTGGGCGTGATTTATTCTGGTGTCGCAACAGTGACCGAGGCCGCGGCAATTGGCGCAATCGGTGCGCTTGTGGTGGCAGCAGCGCGTAAGGAACTGAAATGGACCATGGCGCGCGATGCCATGCGTCAAACCGTGATTACCGTTGGTTCGATCATCTGGCTTGTGATCGGTGCGGTATCCTTGATTGGCATTTACAACCGGATTGGTGGTGGCGATTTCTTGCGCGGGGTTTTGACCGCACTTGATATCGGGCCGATCTGGGTGATTGTCGTGATGATGTTGATCGTGATGTTGCTTGGCACGTTCCTGGAATGGATTGCGATCATTTTCATCACGGTTCCGATCTTTGCGCCGGTGGTGATTGATCTTGGATTTGATCCGGTGTGGTTCGGTGTCCTGTTTGCGATGAATATTCAGATGTACTACCTGTCGCCGCCTTTTGGCCCCGCGTGTTTCTTCCTGAAATCCGTGGCCCCAAAGGACATCGCCCTTCAGGAAATATTCGTTGCGGTTCTTCCGTTCATTGCGCTTCAGGCGGTCGGATTGGCGTTGGTGCTTTTCAATCCGCAAATCGCCCTGTGGCTGCCGTCACTCTTTGAATGAGGTGAAAGGATAAAATGATGTCTGATCATGATTCGACCCGTCAGGACGAAGATATATCCGCATCCGAATTTGCCGATGACGAGCGCAAAGACGGGCACGACTTTGGCAGTTGGCCCGAAGTTGGCGGCTTGGTGTTTACGCTCATTGTTTCGGCGCTGATCTTTATGGTCCGCGGATAAGGCGAACATCCCATTTTCCCGGTGACCTTGGCGTATGTGCAAGGTCATCGGGGCGGTGTTTGCCGGTTTTTGTTGGCGCCGAACATCGCGCAGTCGTCGCGTCAGGGATGGCGAATGCAAAGCTTTTGCGACTGAGTTGAATATTCCGACTTGGCTTACGTCAAGAAGATTGAAATTACCCCGACATCTTGTTATCAAAGATGTAACTTATAATTACAAGTGGGTTAACCCAAGGAAGATGCCATGACCGAGAAAGTCAAAAAAACCGCCGAAGACCTTCGTAGTGCGCGCTGGTTCGCGCCCGATGATCTTCGTTCGTTTGGTCACCGTTCACGTCTGATGCAGATGGGGCTTGATCCAGAGGATTGGACAGGGCGTCCGGTCATCGGCATCCTCAATACATGGTCGGAACTTAACCCGTGCCACGCGCATTTCCGCGAACGCGCAGCCGACGTCAAAAAGGGTGTGCATCAGGCCGGTGGTTTCCCGGTTGAACTGCCATCGATTTCGGTCGATGAGTCTTTCACCAAGCCGACTTCGATGCTGTATCGCAACCTGCTTGCCATGGAGACCGAAGAACAAATCCGGTCGCATCCGCTTGATGGCGTGGTGTTGATGGGCGGTTGCGATAAAACCACACCGGGTTTGGTGATGGGCGCGCTGTCGGCGGGTGTTCCGATGATCTATCTGCCTGCGGGGCCAATGTTGCGCGGCAACTATGCCGGTAAAATCCTGGGTTCCGGGTCTGATGCCTGGAAATACTGGGATGAACGCCGTGCGGGCAATATCAGTGACGAAGAATGGGTTGGTGTCGAAGGCGGCATTGCGCGTTCATATGGCCACTGTATGACCATGGGTACCGCATCCACCATGACCGCCATTGCCGAGGCGATGGGCCTTTGCCTTCCGGGGGCGTCATCCATTCCGGCACCAGATGCCGGGCATATCCGCATGTCGACCCAATGTGGTCGCCGTATTGTTGATATGGTTTGGGAAGATTTGACCCCGGATAAAATCGTTACCCCGGCATCGATTAAAAACTCTGCCGTTGTGGCGATGGCGACGGGTTGTTCGACCAACGCGGTTGTTCATATGCTGGCCATGGCGCGCCGTGCTTCGATTGATCTGACCCTTGATGATCTTGATGCACTGGGCCGTACCACGCCGCTGATTGCCAATATTCGTCCGTCGGGCAAGGGTGACTACCTGATGGAAGATTTCTTTTATGCGGGTGGTTTGCGCGCATTGATGGCGCAGCTTGGTGACAAGCTTGATACATCGGTTACCACGGTCACCGGTAAAACCCTTGGTGAAACGCTTGAGGGTGCGGTGGTTTACAATGACGATGTCATTCGCCCGCTTTCCAATCCAGTTTATCACCAAGGATCACTTGCGGTGCTTAAGGGCAATCTGTGCCCGGATGGGGCGGTGATTAAGCCTGCTGCCTGTGATGAGCGTTTCCGCAATCACCAAGGCCCGGCCATGGTGTTTGACAGCTATCCGGAAATGAAAAAGGCGATTGATGACGAAAATCTTGATGTCACGCCTGATCATGTTTTGGTGCTGCGTAATGCCGGTCCTTTGGGCGGTCCTGGTTTCCCCGAATGGGGTATGCTGCCCATTCCAAAGGCGCTGATCAAACAAGGCCACCGTGACATGTTGCGCCTGTCTGATGCGCGAATGTCAGGCACGTCTTATGGGGCCTGTGTGCTTCACGTGGCGCCGGAATCTTATGTTGGTGGGCCTCTGGCACTTTTGAAAAACGGCGATATCGTTCGACTTGATCTGGATAACCGTCGATTGGATATGCTGGTCGACGAAGACGAACTTGAACGTCGTCGTGCCGCATGGCAAGCGCCAGAACCGCGGTTCCAGCGCGGCTATGGTTACATGTTTGGCAAGCACGTAACACAGGCCAACGAAGGCTGTGACTTTGACTTCTTGTCACCGAAATTTGGCAAAACAGCCGGAGAGCCTGACATCTACTAGGCCAAAAATAAGAAAAGCGGGGGCGGCGGCGTCGCACCCCGTTCTTCGCATTACTCAGGGATATCACTTTATGGCACTTTCCAAAGCCGATCTGCGTGGCGTCTTGTCCGGGATTTCGGGCATTCTTGTAACGCCCTATGATGACAATGGCGATCTTGCGCCCAGCAAGCTTCAACCGATCATTGATCGCGCCCTTGCGGCGGGGGGTCATTTCCCGGTGGTGAATGGCAATACCGGCGAGTTTTATGCCCTGACCACGCAAGAAGCCATCACCATGGCACGGTCCGTTGCCGAAATGCTTGATGGGCGTGCGCCGATGCTGGCGGGGATTGGACGTGGGGTGCGTGATGCCTGTGAGTTGGCCAAGGCATCGGCAGATGCCGGTGCGACCGCCCTTATGGTGCATCAGCCGCCAGACCCGTTTGTCGCCCCGCGCGGTGTTGTCGAGTATCTTAAGCGCATTGCCGATGCATCGGGCGGTTTACCGATGATGCTGTATTTGCGCAATGACACGATTGGCACCAAAGCCATCGAAGATTTGTGCGCAATCGACGGTGTGGCAGGTGTCAAATGGGCGACCCCAAATCCGATGAAGCTGGCCGAGGCGATCAATGCCTGTGATCCCGACATCGTTTGGGTTGGTGGGTTGGCCGAGACGTGGGCGCCGGCATTTTATGCAGTTGGTGCACGTGGCTTTACATCGGGTTTGATCAACGTTTGGCCGGAACGATCGATGGCGATCCACGGTGCGCTTGAAGCCGGTGACTATGCCAAGGCACGCCAATTGATTGGTGAAATGAAGGCCTTTGAAGACGTCCGTGCCGAGGAAATGAACGGCACCAACGTCACGGGTGTTAAGGCCGCCCTTAAATTGCTTGGCGATGATTGCGGTGCGACACGTCCACCGTCTGCATGGCCGTTAACCGATGCGCAGCATGAAAAGCTTTCTGCTTTCATGCGCCAAAACAATCTTTTGAAATAAGGCGGCTTGGCCGCACCAAGGAGGCATTTATGTCCTATACATTAAAAGGCAAACATCTGATCGCAGGCGACTGGGTTTCAGGGGATGCAACGTTTAAGTCCGAACCGGCACATGGCCCGGTCAATACATTCCCGGTTGGTACCCCGGCACTTGTCGATCAGGCTGCCAAGGCCGCCGAAGAAGCATTTTGGAGCTTTGCCTATTCGTCACGCGAAGATCGTGCGGCGTTGCTCAATAAAATCGCTGACGAGATTGATGCGCGCGGTGATGAAATCACCGAAATCGGCACCCAGGAAAGCGGCCTGCCAGAAGCACGTCTTCAAGGCGAGCGCGGTCGTACCGTCGGGCAGCTTCGTCTGTTTGCCAGCCACATTCTCGATGGCGATTATCTTGACCGTCGTTATGACGAAGCGCTGCCGGATCGTGCACCGCTTCCGCGTCCGGACCTTCGCTTGATGCAGCGTCCGATTGGCCCGGTTGCCGTGTTTGGCGCGTCGAACTTCCCATTGGCATTTTCGGTTGCGGGCGGCGATACCGCGTCTGCACTGGCTGCTGGTTGCCCGGTTGTTGTTAAGGGCCACTCAGCCCATCCGGGCACGGGTGAAATCGTGGCCCAGGCCATTGATGCCGCGATTAAGGCCTGCGGCGTTCATCCGGGCGTGTTTAGCCTTATTCAAGGGGGCAAACGCGATGTCGGGCAAAGCTTGGTGCAGCATCCGCTGATTAAGGCGGTTGGCTTTACCGGGTCGCTTGGCGGTGGTCGTGCATTGTTTGATCTGTGTGCAAGCCGTCCGGAACCCATTCCGTTCTTTGGCGAGCTTGGCTCGGTCAATCCGATGTTTATGATGCCGGTTGCGATGAAAGAACGCGGTGATGCGCTTGGCAAAGGTTGGGCGGGATCGCTGACCATGGGGGCAGGGCAGTTCTGTACCAACCCGGGCATTGCCGTTGTGATTGATGGGCCGGATGCGGATGCATTTGTTGAGGCGGCGAAAGCTGGTCTTTCGGAAGTCAGCGCGCAAACCATGCTGACCGAAGGCATGGCCGATGCATACCGTGACGGTGCTAAACGCGTTGGTGCGACCAGTGGCGTTAAAGACGTTTTGACCACGTCATGCGATCTGCGCAATGCAACGCCGTATCTGTTTGAAACCACCGGTGAAAACTGGCTTTCAAATCATGAATTGGGCGAAGAAGTCTTTGGCCCGCTTGGCCTTGTTGTCCGCGTCAAGGATATGGACGAAATGCGCACCATCGCCAAGGCGTTTGACGGTCAGTTGACTTGCACCTTGCACCTTGATGACGGTGATGCGGCCGATGCCCGTTCGCTTCTGCCGATTTTGGAACGCAAGGCAGGCCGTATTCTGGCCAATGGTTTCCCGACCGGGGTCGAGGTTTCCGACACCATGGTACATGGCGGACCATACCCGGCATCGACCAACTTTGGCGCAACATCGGTTGGCACCATGGCGATCCGTCGCTTCTTGCGCCCAGTTTGTTATCAGAACATCCCAGCAGACGTTCTGCCTGCTGATCTTGTTTGATTGCGTTTTCCCTTTGATGATATTGCCCGGCTGTGCGCAGCCGGGCACTCTACGGAGTAAAGAAGTATGAGTGATTATGTCTTAAGTGACGCAATCCGTGAGAAGCTTAAACGTGTCAGCACCGCATCGCTGTGCACGGCCCTGTTTAAGCGCGGCCTTCGCAATCAGTTCATCCAAAATGTGCGGCAGGTTGCCCCAAAAAGCGAAAACATGGTCGGGCAGGCATATACCCTGCGCTATATCCCGGCACGTGAAGACCGCAACCAGATCGAGGTGTTCCGCGATCCCAACCACCCGCAGCGCGTTGCTGTTGAACAGTGCCCGGCGGGCCATGTTTTGGTGATGGATAGCCGCAAAGACGCGCGTGCCGCCTCTGCTGGTTCAATCCTTGTGACCCGCTTGATGAAGCGCGGTGTCGAAGGCATCGTTACCGATGGTGGTTTCCGTGATGCCGAAGGAATTGGCAACCTTTCCATTCATTCTTATCACTCGCGCCCGTCAGCACCGACGAACCTGACCCTGCATGAAGCATATGACATCAATGTGCCAATTGGTTGCGGTGATGCGCCGGTCTTCCCCGGTGATGTTTTGGTTGGTGACAAAGACGGTGTTGTGGTTCTTCCGGCCCATCTGGCAGATGAGCTGGCCGAAGAATGTGCAGGCATGGAAAGCTTTGAGGACTTCGTTCTTGAAGAGGTCATGTCTGGCACATCGATCATTGGTCTGTATCCGCCGACCAAGGAAGAAACCAAAACCAACTTTGAAGCATGGCGTAAAAAGAATAACCGCTAGGTTTTCTTTGCCTGCGTTCGCAACGCCTGAAAATGCAAAAGCCGCCCTGAATTGGGGCGGCTTTTTTCGTGTTTGAAGGATGTGTTAGTTGCCGTTGCCAGCCTGAAACATATTTTCATCATGACGCAGCAGGCTTTGCCCAACCGCCCCTTGCAGGGCAAGGTCCTTATCCCAGGCCAGATGCGTGATTTCTGGCCCACGGCGTAGCTCAGGCACCTGTGCCAGATTAAGGCCCCGGTGCAATTCCGGTTCCATCAGGTCATAGGCACGTGCGCCTGATCCGGTGATGAAAATCTGTTTGGGGCCAAGCAACGCAATCAGATTGGCGATGCCATATCCCAGGATCTTACCCGCATGACGAAACAGGTCGGCCAAATCTTCGTTGCCGTTGCGTGCACGGGCAACCAAATCCATCATCTGTTCTTCGCTGGGGTGCAGGCTGTTGGTGTCGGGCAGATCAACCAGTCCCATGGCATCGCGCAAAATGGCGTAATCCCCGATATAGGCCTCAAGGCAGCCGCGCCGCCCGCAATTACAAAGCGGCCCATCGGGTTGGTATTTCATATGCCCGAACTCGGCAGCGGTGCCGAAATGCCCGTTATAGACATTTCCGTTTAACACCAGCCCCATCCCAATACCGTATCCCAACATAATGACGGCAAAATCCCCGCCGCCATGCAGGGCGGTATTTTGGGTGATGGCGGTGGCGATGCAGTTGGCGTCATTGGACATTTGAACAATGCCGCCGTACCGTTCGGTCAGCGGTTTGGTGATGGCGATTTGGCGTTGGCGCAACGCAGGGGACCAAATGATTTCGCCGCTATTGCTGTCGGTGACACCTTGCACCGCGACACTGATGCCAACCGGTGGGGTGGTGATGATGTCGTTATTGTCTTTGATGAAACGATCAATCAGCTTGATCAAAAGGTCGATCAATTCCTGCGCATTTAAGTCGCGGGTTTTAATGCTGTGTTCGGTATTGCGTTCGATTTCACCCTTGAAATTACCCAGCGCAATTTCAATCAGATTAATCGTCAGTTTGACGCCAATCACACAGGCCGCACCGGGTACAAGATCAAGCAGGACTTTGGGGCGTCCCCGCGTGCTGCCGTGGGTGCCGTTGGCATTGGTCGCGCCATTGCCGTTTGTGGCAGGGTGGCTTTCTTGGACCAATCCTTGTGTCATCAGGTCGGCGGTAAGGGATGTAACTGTGGCCGGGCTTAGGCCGGTGGCCGTACCGATATCAATACGTGCGGCGGGGCCATGGACCCGCAAATAGCGCAGAATGGCAATTTGGGACGGTTGGCGCGGGGTATCGCTTTCGGGGCGACGGCTCATGGCGTTGGCCTGTGGTCAGGGGTGGGGCGGTGGCAAGACAGGGCATAATATGCACCCTGTCTTGCCAATAAAGGCATGGTTTTGTGGTTGCCAGATGGCAGGCCCTTAAAGCAAACCGCGCGCGGCAAGGTTGGTCATAAGGGCGGTGATCCCAAACTGCCATGGATTGATCTTATCGGAGCGATCCACCTGATTGATCAGTTTGCCAAGGCTTGGGGTGCCAATCGTGACAAGGTCGCCAGTTTCATGGGTAAAGCCCTTGCCCGCACCACTACGGTCATCGGTTGGGGCAAACATGGTGCCCAAAAACAGCATGAAGCCATCAGGATATTGGTGGTGTTTGCCAATTGCCTGACCGACAAGGCTTTCGGGGGAACGGCTGATTTGGCTCATGGAGCTGACAGCGTCAAGGTGATAGCCCTCTGGCCCATCCACCGCCATTGCAATATCGGCGGCCTTGACGGTTTCAATCGTGAATTTGTCGTCAAACAGGCGGATAAACGGCCCGATGGAACAAGATCCGTTATTGTCCTTTGCCTTGCCGAGCAGCAAGGCAGAACGCCCTTCGACATCGCGCAGGTTGACGTCATTGCCAAGGCTGGCGCCGACAATTTTGCCCTGTGACGAAACCGCCAGAACGACTTCTGGTTCCGGGTTGTTCCAGGTTGAAATGGGATGTAGGCCAACATGCGCGCCGTGGCCAACGGCGGACATCGGCGGAGATTTGGTAAAGATTTCTGCATCCGGGCCAATGCCGACTTCAAGATACTGCGACCAAGCACCTTTTTCGATCAGGACCCGTTTGATTTCAGCAGCTTTTTCCGACCCCGGTTCGATCTGGGAAAGGTCATCACCGATAATGCCGGTGATTTCGGTCCGGATTTGATCGGACTTGCTGGCATCACCTCGCGCCTGTTCTTCGATCACGCGTTCAAGCAGGCTGGCGACAAAGGTCACACCGCTTGCCTTGATCGCCTGAAGGTCATTCGGGCTAAGAAGATGGGCAGTGTTTTTATCTGCACCGGGGCGTGATTGCGCCAAAATATCGCCAAGTGCGCCGACAATCGGGAAGCTTTCCGGGCGGGCAAGCTTGCCCACCAGATCGCCAATTTCAAGAAGTTGGCTGACAGTTGGGGCGATGCTGCTGATGTCGCGCAATTTATCGCCATCGACCAAAACAGGGGTCGGGCCGGAAACGCGCGGATCCCAGATGCGGCCAATTAAAATGGCACTTTGGGCATCATCGGGCAGAATGTCGTTTAAGTTGGTTGGGAAACCGTTGGTCATAAGGCTGTCTCGCTTGTCTGGCTACTGTGTGGCGGCGTTGGTTGCACCCGGTCCCGCCAGATGCAGAAGATGGTCAGGCATTTTGCCCAGAATGATCATGCCAAGAACATCGTCATGACTAACATCTTCGGTTCGAACGCTGCCGACCAGTTTGCCGTTTTTCATTACGTGAAGTCGATCTGATAAGTCGAATACATCATGAAGATCGTGACTTATCAATAGAATACCAAGCCCGTCGCGTTTGAGCTTATCAATAAGGTCGCCGACCATTTTGGTTTCATGCACACCAAGGGCAGCACAGGGTTCATCCATGATCAAAACGCGGGCTTCAAACAAAAGCGCACGCGCAATCGCAACCGATTGACGCTGCCCCCCTGAAAGGGCCGAGACGGGGGCGGTAAACTTGGTAAAATTCGGGTTGAGGCGATGCAGAACTTCGCGCGCCTTGTGTTCCATCTTGGCATCATCAAGGAAGCCAAGCTTGTCGACAAATTCGCGCCCCAAAAACAGGTTCTGGGTGGCATCAAGATTATCGGCAAGGGCCAAGTTCTGATAGATCGTTTCAATGTTATTGTCGCGGGCATCGCGGGCGTTTTCGATCTTGGCTTCTTTGCCATCCACCACGATCTGACCGCTGTCGGCCTGATAGGCGCCAGACAGAATTTTGATCAGGGTCGATTTGCCCGCACCATTATGGCCCAGCACACCGACAACTTCGCCGGGATAGAGGTCAATGGAAACCCCATCAACCGCCTTAACGCCGCCAAAGCTGACATGGATGTCGCGCATTTCGACCAGCGGATTTTTATCAATATTGGGATCAGTCATATCCGGTCTCCTTACGCGGTTGGGTCGCTATAACGACGGTGGAAATACTTGTCACTGAACACGGCCAGAACAAGAACAAGGCCGATCACGATGCTTTGCAGGGACGTATCAACACCCAAAAGTGCCATACCACTTTGCAGGCTTTGCATCACAAGTGCGCCAATCAGCGCGCCGTAAATCGTACCAACACCCCCGGCAAGTGACGTTCCGCCAATGACAACCGCGGCAATAACGCGCAATTCATCAAGCGTACCAAGATCATTGCCCGCCGATTGCAAACGCGCCGACGAGATCGCCGCACTGATCGCACACAAAACCCCCATCAGGGCAAAGACCGCAACGGTCATGCGTTTAACATTGATGCCAGCAAGTTCGGCGGCCTGCGGATTGCCACCAATCGCAAAGATATAGCGCCCAAATCGCGTGCGTTTGACAACAATGGTCAGAACAATTGCCACCAAGGCAACGATCAAAAGCGGGATGGCAATGCCGTGTGAAATTTCGATATTTTCCGCGGTGACCGGGATGCCCTTGTTTTCAAGGATACGCTGGGCTGCGCGGGTTGGCAGGTGATAGGCGTTTAACGTCGCAACGACGGCCAAAACCAGACCGGCTTTGATAATGGTGTTGGTGTATTCCGCCCAAATCGGTTTGACCGGGAAATCAAATGCAAGCCGACGGCGGCGTTCCATAATCGCGGCATAGATGATGGCAATAATCGCAATTACCGCGACGATCCAGCTCCAGGTGGCGCCAATGGTGCCTTCGATCCCGCCGCCCAGCAAAATGAAATTCTGATCAAGCGGTGCGACAGTGCGTCCTTGTGTCACCCACCACGCTGCCCCGCGCCAGACCAAAAGCCCGCCAAGGGTCACGATAAAGGCCGGAACACCAAGATAGCCAACCGCCATCCCCTGTATCCCGCCAATGGCCGCACCGATCACAATGCCAACCAAAACGGTAAGCGCCCATGTCATCGGGTTGTTGTAATCAAGGAATTGCGGCAGGAAATCGGTTTGGACAACGCCCATGATCATCGCCAAAACGCCAAGGATCGCACCAACCGAAAGGTCGATATGACGCGTGACAATAATCAAAACCATCCCGCACGCCATCACCGCAACAGACGCAGTTTGGACCGATAGGTTAAAGATGTTGCGTGGCGTGATAAAGCGCCCGCCCGATGCGATATCAAACCCGATCCAGATGATCAGCAAGACAACAGCCAGACCAACCAATCGGCGGTCTATTTCCATTTTCGAAAGCAGTCGTGACATAAAAAAAAGCCCGTAAGACAGCGAGGCCGACATACCGTTGTTTCGCACATGAATACGGTTGTCGGCCCCGGGTTAATCAAGGTCGGAGGAAACGGGCTGCCTTAGTTGCAGGCAGCAACCTTATCGCTCGTGACACCTTGGCAGACGACGTCTTTTGAAACCCAACCCGCGTCAATCACCAGGTTCAGTTTGTCCTGCGTGATCGCAACCGGATCAAGGAAGTAGGATTTCATTACAACGCCGTTCGGGCTTTCCCAGTCTTGCGTGCCTTCAACGTCATCAAGGGAGGTTCCTTTGGCCAGTTCAACAGCAATTTCTGCTGCGCGCTTGCCAAGAAGACGGGCGTCTTTCCAGACCGAAACGGTTTGGGTGCCTTGGGCAACACGGTTAAGGGCGGCATGGTCGCCATCCTGACCGGAAACCGGAATGCCTTGCATGCCCTGTGCGGACAATGCAGCAACAGCACCACCAGCCGTACCGTCGTTAGATGCCACAACTGCATCAACTTTGTTGTCGGCAGCGGTCAGGAACTGTTCCATGTTGCGCTGTGCAATCGCAGGCTGCCAGCTTTCGGTATAGGCTTCGCCGACAACTTTGATGTCGCCTGAATCAATTGCGTCCTGAAGAACTTCAAGCTGACCTTCATGCAGGATGTTGGCGTTCGGATCGGTCGGTGCACCTTTGATGAAGACGTAGTTGCCTTTGGGCTGCTTGGCAAAAACGGCTTCGGCCTGCAGGCGGCCGACTTCTTTGTTGTTAAAGGTGATGTAATAGGCGTCTGAATCTTCGATCAGGCGGTCATAGCCGACAACAGGAATGCCTTCGTTCAGGGCCTTGGTCACAGCCGGACCGATCGAAGACGAGTCTTGTGCCAGAACGATGATGGCATCCGCGCCACGTGCGATCAGGCTTTCAATATCGGAAAGTTGTTTGGAGGGGGAGCTTTGCGCATCGGCACTGATATATTCAGCACCCGCCGCATGGAGGGCGGATTTAATTGCGGCTTCGTCGGTTTTCCAGCGTTCTTCTTGGAAGTTTGACCAGCTCACGCCAACGGTGAGGTCAGCGGCAAAGGCGTTTGCCGACATCAATACAGTCCCGGCCAACATGGCCGTTGAAAGGAGTTTTTTCATTTGTTTCATCCCTGAATGAGTGTGTCTTGCGGTGACATTTATTTTTGTTGTCGAAAAAATGTTGACGTGAAGAAGGCGGGCTGTCAAATTTTTTTTAGTGATTGAATTAAAAAATACGCTTTTAACGCTATTTATTATGTAAATAATGCATCTTTAGTTGAATAAGGCGTGTTTTTCCAAGTTGCACTGCAGCATTTAATTTAATCACATAAAATAAAATGAAAAATACTGACAGGGAACGTCATGACAGCAAGTTATCACGACATTGATGGGAAGTCGGTTCTCGTAACTGGCGGCGCATCTGGGATTGGTGCGTCCATCGTGCGGGCATTCTGTGCCCAAGGTGCGCGTGTTGGGTTTATCGATATAGATGATAACGCCGCACAAAAGCTTATTGCCTCGATCCAGGATGAACACGGCGTGACGCCGGTTTATAAATCGCTGGATTTACGGGATCAGGCAGCTATTCCCGGCGCTGTGCGCGAGTTATCCGCCAAAAATGGAACCATCGACGTTTTGGTTAACAACGCCGCGCGCGATGATCGCCACAAACCCGAAGATGTCGGGCCCGATCAATGGCGCGACGGGCTTGATGTGAATCTGAACCACCAATTTTTCTGTGCGCGTGCCGTGGCGGAGGGGATGCGTGAAAAGGGTTCAGGCAGCATCATTAATTTCAGTTCGGTCAGTTATTTGATGGGCTTGCCCGATCTTGTGACCTATGAAACCGCCAAGGCCGGTATTGTTGGCATGACGCGGGCATTGGCGCGCGATTGGGGCGCTGATGGCATTCGGGTCAATACGATTATTCCCGGCTGCATCATTACCCAGCGTCAGCTTGATCTGTGGATTTCACCCGAAGATGAAGAGCGCATTCAGCAGCAGCAATGTGTGAAGCGCCGCCTTGTTGGCGATGATGTGGCCCAGATGGTTTTGTTCTTGGCGTCTGATGTTTCATCAGCGTGTTCATCACAAAGCTTCATCGTCGATGGCGGCCTTGTTTGATCTGCGATAATCTATCAGATACAAATGTCACCGCCCCGAATTCTTGCCCCGATTGAGTATAGGCCACTATGTCAGCGACCAAAAATCTGCCTGCCAGCCCCGTCATCATTGATGAAAAAGCCAACCCGTACCGCGATTGTATCCAAGGATTGGCCAATCAGCCCATTACGGTCATTGCGCTGTTGCGTGATGCGGTAAATGAAAACCCCGCTGTTGCCAAGGATCGCGATTTTACCGTTCCTGAAATTAAGGACGTGGTGGGACGACTTGTTGAAAACCGTCCGCGCATTGCCATCATTGGCGGTGCACCAGATCATCCCGCCCATCTTTTAGATCGCCCACAGGCCCTGATGGCGGCGATCCGCATTTGGGAAATGGGCGGGGTGCCGTTTCTGTTTCATGTGCCGGTCATTTGTGATGGAACGGCGCAAAACAATATCGGCCAAAGTTATTCCTTGGCGTCGCGTAATCATACGGCGGCGGCGGTGAATATCACCTTTGAAGGTCACAGCTATCACGGGGCCTACGTTATTGCCGGCTGCGATAAATCGCCCGCCGCCGTTGTCGCGGGATTGGCAGCCGCCGATCATGCACGGGCATACCGTGGGGATCAGGCCCCGGTTTGGGCCGTTTTTGCCCCATCGCACGTGTTAAAGGGCGGCAGCATTCCCGAAGGAACGCGCCGGTTGCTTGATAAAATTGCCGATGATGCGGACCGGGCCGGGCATGAAGAGCTGGGCGGCGATATTCGCGAAAACATGCGCTATATCCTGCAATGCACATCCGACGAAGCCTTTGCGGGCCTTTTAGAACGTGCACGGTTGTTGGGTGTGTTGGATGCCGCCATGGAACGCCGGGTGTTGGATGAGCTGGCAACCGCGACCTGTGATTCCAAGGGCGGTATTTGCGCCTTTAACGGCACGGGCAATTCATCGCGCACCATGTTGGCCGCCTTTGGCCTGACACCGCCGGAATTGGAATTGCTGACCGATGTGCCGCCCTTTGCCGCGGTTGCGGCCGGGGTGGATGCGCTGTTTGGTGTGTTTAATAAGCCAGAATACGCGATTGGCAGCTTGCTAAAAGCCAACTTTGCCAATTTCGTGCGGGTGCATAATGCCACGGGGTCGAGCAGTAACATGCTGCTGCATTTGCCGTTTATGATGCGCTATGCCGGGTTTGATATATCGATTGATGATTATCAGGATGTGCGCACCAAAACGCCGGTTCCAGAAATCTTTGCCCATAGTTTGACGGAAAACCGCGATACGTTTGTTCTGGCCCAGCAAATGGCCGAGGGCAAAAATCGCGGCATGGAAAGCATTTACCGCATTCTGACCGATCTTGGCGTTGCGATGGATCTTGATGCGCCAACTGTGTTGGGCAAAACATGGGGGGAACGCATTGCCGGATTGGATAACCCGGTTGATACCACCCTTGGCGATGCGTCTGTCATTCGGGCAACGCCGGTGCGTCAGCGGTCCGGGGTGGATGTGATCACCGGTAGTTTCTTTGAAAACTGTGCGGTCAAAACATCGGGCATGAGTGACCGGTTGCTATCGCATTTTGACGACCATGTTTTCATCGTGCGGTATTATGAAAACGAACATGTCTGTAATGGCGATTTTGCATCGCCCGATCTGATTACCCGACTGATGGAAACCGATGGCGTCAGCGAGGAATTAATCGCCGCCGTGGTCCGCCGAAATGGTGGAAACCGGGTGGATATGGATGCGCCCAAAGACATGTTCGAACAAGGCCATCTGTCTTTTGCCTTTGTTATTGGCGGGCAGGGGCCGGAAGCCTATGGCATGCCGGAAATGTTTTCCCCATCGCAAAACTTGCGCCATCACCGCATTCTTGAAGCATCATCGATGTTGATCACAGATGGGCGTTATTCCGGCGTAACCAAGGGGGCCTGCATTGGGCATATGGTCCCCGAAGCATTCGCAGGTGGCGGCATTGGGTATCTGTGTGATGGCGATGTGCTGCGCCTGAACCTGACATCGCTGACCCTTGATTGGTTGGATCCGAAGGCCTTTATCGAGGGCCGCGAAGTCCCCGCCGATCCCAAGGGGTTGAGCGATCGGGCAGCACTTTTTGACGGTCGTTTCAAACGCATGGAAGCCCGCCAATGTGATATTGCGGCAAGCAATGTGTTGGATGGTATCGGTACGGCTGCGCGCGGCGTTGTGCCGCCTGCCGTTGATCGCCGCGCGGTGAAAAGCTGGCGTTCATGACACGCTGCAAAACAGTGTGATGTGAGCCAAAGTGAAAAAAAGCCCCGGTCCATATTGGCCGGGGCTTTTTGATTTATCCCATCCGTTCGGATGCATAGCTTCCCGGGCTTGGCGGGAAGACAATGGTACGATTGCCATTGATAAAGGACCGGTGATGGATGTGCGCATGTACCGCGCGCGCAAGCACCTGACTTTCAACATCGCGTCCGATGGAAACGTAATCGGCTGAGTTCTGTGCGTGGGTGATGCGGGCCAGATCCTGTTCAATGATCGGACCTTCGTCCAGATCGGCGGTCACATAATGGGCGGTGGCGCCAATCAGTTTTACACCCCGTTCATAGGCCTGACGATATGGGTTGGCCCCCTTAAAGCTTGGCAGGAATGAATGGTGGATATTGATGATCTTGCCACTCATTTTCTTGCAAAGGTTATCGGACAGTACCTGCATATAGCGGGCAAGAACGATCAGCTCGACATCGTTTTCGGCAACAAGATCCAAAAGCTTTTTCTCGGCTTCTGGTTTGTTGTCCTTGGTCACTGGAATGTGGTGGAACGGAATGTCGTGGTTGACGATGACTTTTTGATAATCGAAATGGTTTGAAACCACCCCGACGATATCAATCGGCAAAGCGCCGATTTTCCAGCGATACAAAAGATCGTTCAAGCAGTGACCAAACCGGGACACCATCAGAAGAACGCGCATCTTATGATCGCTGTCGTGGAACTGATAGGTCATGTCAAATTTGGTCGCCGTTGCGTCAAAGCCACGTGACAGGGTTTCCTGATCAACACCTTCTTCGCTGACAAAAGCCACCCGCATAAAGAACAGACCAGTTTCCATGTCGTCAAATTGGGAACTGTCCTTAATGTTACAGCCATGTTCCGCCAAATAGGCAGAAATGGCGGCAACGATCCCACGTTGGGAATCGCAGGTAACTGTCAGAACGTAGCTTTTCATCTCGTTCGGCCTTCAAATTAACAGTGATCAAAATTGCCTGACGCCGCCCCCGTATCAGTGGACCTGATATCGGGGATGCGACGCCGCCGGGCAGCAGTATCAAATATCAAGCGTGTTTTCACGTTCCCATTGCGAGAAATGTGAAACATATGAATTCCACTCTTTCTGCTTAAGCTTGAGATACGCTTTGGAAAACTCGGTTCCCATACTCGCTTGAAGGCTGTCATTTCTGCCCAATTCACGCAGCGCGTCAAGCATGTTCAATGGCAAACGCGGTGCATCTTTGACCATGTGGCCTTCTTCATACATATCGATATCATAATGCGGGCCGGGATCGGCGGCATTGGCGATGCCATCAAGCCCGGCTGCGATAATCACTGCCTGCAATAAATATGGATTGGTCGCGCCATCGGGCAAGCGCAATTCAAAACGCCCCGGCCCCGGAACGCGCACCATGTGGGTGCGGTTATTGCCCGTCCATGTCACCGAGTTTGGCGCCCAAGTGGCCCCGGATGTCGTGCGCGGCGCATTGATGCGTTTGTATGAATTAACTGTTGGGTTGGTGATTGCCGCCATTGCACTGGCATGGGTCATAATCCCGCCCAGGAAATTTTTACCCTTGGCCGATAAGCCGAACGGCGCATCATTATCGGCAAAGGCGTTTTTGCCATCATCGCCCCAGACCGACACATGGCAATGGCAGCCATTGCCGGTCAGTCCGGCAAAGGGTTTGGGCATAAAGGTTGCGCGCAGGCTGTGCTTTTCGGCAATCGATTTGACCATGAACTTAAAGAAGGAATGCTTGTCCGCGGTTTTCAGCGCGTCATCAAATTCCCAGTTCATTTCAAACTGGCCATTGGCGTCCTCGTGGTCGTTCTGATACGCCCCCCAACCAAGTTCCAGCATGTAATCGCAAATCTCGGCAATCACATCATAGCGGCGCATGACCGCTTGTTGGTCGTAACAGGGTTTTTCGGCGGTGTCGGCGGGATCGGAAATTTCGCTGCCATCCTGTGTGATCAGGAAAAATTCGGCCTCGACCCCGGTTTTGACATTCAAGCCCAGTTCAGCCGCCTTGGCGATCTGGGCTTTTAGGACGTTACGCGGTGCCTGTTCGACGGGCTGGCCTTCCATTACGCAATCGGCGGCAACCCATGCGACGTCGGGTTTCCATGGCAATTGAATAACCGATGATGCATCGGGCACGGCAAACATGTCTGGATGGGCCGGGCTTAGGTCAAGCCATGTTGCAAAACCGGCAAAACCCGCACCTTCTTCTTGCATGTCGGCGATGGCCTGCGCGGGGACGAGTTTGGCGCGCTGCCCGCCAAAAAGGTCGGTAAAACTGATCATGAAATACTTGATGCCGCGTTCCCGGGCAAAGGCGGATAGATCCTTGGTCATTGAAGTCCCCTGACGAATTCATGCAATGCCTACCGATGTCCCGGCGCGCGTTAAGGCGCACCGGAAACCCGGTGGTGCGGTTATGTTTTAGAATCCTCCCTGACCGGGAACCCAGTTGGTCCCGGCAAGCGGTACACCGGCCATTGCCGCCGCTTCTATATTCAGTGCACAGAGGTCCTCAGGTTCGAGGTTGTGCACATGATTTTTACCGCAGGCGCGCGCAATTGTTTGCGCTTCAAGTGTCATGACCTTCAGATAGTTGGCCAGTCGCCGCCCCGCGGCAATTGGATCAACCCGTTTCATCAGGTCGGCATCCTGGGTCGTGATGCCTGCGGGATCACGGCCTTCGTGCCAGTCATCATAGGCGCCAGCAGTGGTGCCAAGCGCGTTGTATTCGTCTTCCCATTTGGGATCATTATCCCCAATGGCGACAAGGGCGGCGGTGCCGATTGAAACCGCATCCGCACCAAGGGCCAATGCCTTTGCCACGTCGGCCCCATTGCGAATGCCGCCCGATACAATCAATTGTACTTTGCGGTGCATTCCCATGTCTTGCAATGCTTTTACCGCCGGGCGGATGCAGGCAAGGGTGGGTTGGCCGACATGTTCAATAAACACTTCTTGTGTGGCGGCGGTGCCACCCTGCATGCCATCAAGGACAATCACATCGGCCCCGGCCTTTACCGCAAGGGCAACGTCGTAATAGGGGCGCGCGCCGCCAACCTTAATAAAGATCGGCTTTTGCCAATCGGTGATTTCGCGCAGTTCCTGAATTTTGATTTCAAGATCATCCGGGCCAGTCCAATCGGGATGGCGGCATGCGGATCGTTGATCAATTCCTTTGGGCAGGTTGCGCATATGCGCCACACGATCAGAAATCTTTTGGCCCAGCAACATGCCGCCGCCGCCCGGCTTTGCGCCCTGACCGATGACAATTTCAATCGCATCAGCACGTTTTAAATCACGTGGGTTCATGCCATAGCGCGATGGCAAATACTGATAAACAAGGGTTTCGGAATGACCGCGTTCTTCTTCGGTCATGCCGCCATCGCCGGTCGTGGTCGATGTGCCGGCAATCGTTGCGCCGCGACCAAGCGCTTCTTTGGCCGGGCCAGAAAGAGAGCCAAAACTCATCCCGGCAATCGTGATTGGGATTTTGAGCTCAATCGGCTTTTTGGCAAAGCGGGTGCCCAATGTGACGGCGGTTTCGCATTTTTCACGATATCCTTCGAGCGGGTATCGCGACATTGATGCGCCAAGAAACAACAGATCATCGAAATGCGGGACTTTGCGTTTTGCGCCGCTTCCGCGAATGTCATAAATGCCGGTCGCGGCCGCACGGCGGATTTCCGACATGGTGTAATCGTCAAATGTTGCCGATTTGCGCGGCGTGGTAACGGGATGTTTGTGGCTCATCTTCTTGATCCTGTTTCTGGGCTGAGCGGCGCAGTTTTTGTGTCTGCGCGGCGTTTCAGCTTTCCGCGTCAATAGGCGTCGGCATTGTCGATGTTGAAATTGTAAAGCTGGCGGGCAGAGCCATACCGGGTGAATTCATCCGGTTTCACATCGCTGATCCCGGCGTCTTCCAGCAGTTTTGCCAAAAGTTCGAGATGTTCGGGGCGCATGTCCTTTTTGATGCAATCAGCGCCCAGTGACTTGACTTCGCCCCGGACAAACAGGCGGGCTTCGTACAGGGAGTCACCAAGCGCGTCGCCCGCATCCCCCAAAACAACAAGGTTGCCCGATTGCGCCATAAAGGCCGACATATGGCCGATATTGCCCTTTACGACGATATCGATGCCCTTCATCGAAATGCCGCAGCGTGATGCGGCGTTGCCTTCAATCACCAGCAATCCGCCATGGGCGGTGGCACCAGCATATTGGCTGGCGTCGCCTTTAATAACGACTTTGCCCGACATCATGTTTTCGGCAACACCGGGTCCGGCATTGCCGTGCACGGTGATGTTGGCAGTTTCATTCATCCCGGCACAGTAATAGCCAACACTTCCTTTGATATGGACATCGACCGGGGCATCAATGCCCACCGCAATGGCGTGCGCGCCGCGCGGATTGATGACTTCGAAATCTTCGTTGGTGGTATTTCCCGAAATCGCATGAAGCGACTGGTTCAGGTTGCGAAGCTCGGTGGTGGCAAGATCAAACACGGGCATGTGTTTCTTCCTCATAGGGCCGGTTGCCGGTGGATTTATGCGATGGTGAACACCGCAAAGAACCGGGCAGATGGCAATTAATGTTCCCAGAAATAAACCGTGGCCGGTTCAGGTTCCCAAACGCGCGCCGTTTCGATGCCAGGTAGGTTAACAAGGGCGCGATATTCCGACCCGAACGCCACATAGGCATCGGTTTCGGCCATGATGGCGGGCTTACACGCAATCGGATCACGCACCACGCCAAAGCCCGACTTGGTGCCGACAACAAAGGTGAAAAAACCATCCAAGTCATCAAGCGCACTGGTCAATGCCGCGCCAAGGTTTTTGCCCTTGGCCATTTCACCGGTCAGATAAGCAGCGGCCACTTCGGAATCATTTTGGGTTTCAAGGCGAATGCCGTCATGGGTCAGGCTGCGCCGCAGGTTATTGTGGTTGGACAACGACCCGTTATGGACCAGGCACTGATCCAAGCCGGTTGAAAATGGATGCGCGCCAAGGGTTGTGACCGCACTTTCGGTTGCCATGCGGGTATGACCAATACCGTGCGATCCGGCCATGTCGGCAATTTTAAACCGCTCAAGCACGTCCTTGGGCAGGCCGACTTCCTTATAGATTTCCATCGTGCTGCCCGTGCCCATGACGCGGACATCTGGACGCAGGTCACAAAGCGCACTGCGTGTTGCATCGATTTGATCGGCGGGGACGGTTAATACGGCATGGGTGCTTTTGGGCAGGATCGATACGTTTTCGATCCCGGCCTTGCGCAATTCGTCGGTCAGGCCGGCAAAATCGGTTTCCGGGTCCGGGGACTGAATGGTGATTTTGGCCAGATTACTTTGATCTGAGCCATAAATGGCGATCCCCGCACTATCGGGGCCACGATCGGTCATGGTGACCAGCATCTCGGACAGCAAGCTGCCCAGCTGTGGTTCCAAGCTTTTATCTTTAAGGAATAAACCAACAATGCCGCACATGGCAGACAGTCTCCATTCTGTTGCTGAAATGGAGACTATCTGCTCGCGATTGCGGAATCAACTGATAAGAATAAAAAATTCCTAAGGGTGAATAATTTTATTCACCGTCAAGAAAGTTTATCCCCGGGCGGGGTAGCAGATGATTGACAGGTAACGTATTGGAAAAGAAAGAAGTTCTTCGGGTCCATGACGCGCGTCGGCATCAAAAAACAGGCTGTCGCCCGCTTGCATGAAGTAAAGCTGATCGCCGTGGCGATAGCGAACTTCACCCTCAAGCATATAAATGAATTCCATGCCTTCATGTTGAAAGGCGGGAAAGCTGCTCGACTCTTCGGTCAGGGTCAGCAAATAGGGTTCGACGACAACGCCGCTGGTGTTGTTATCAATATGGCCCAGCAGATTATATTCATGGCCCGACCGGGTTCCGCGCCGTTCAATGGCAATGCCTTCGCCCGATTTTACAAACACGGCATTGCGCGGTTCTTCATAGCGGCGGAAGAAATCAGTCAGCGGCACGCCAAGTGCGCTTGCCAATGCCTGAAGCGATGTCAGGGACGGTGATGTAACGCCGTTTTCAATTTTCGACAGCATCCCCATCGAAATGCCGGTGGCCGAGGCGAGGTCGGCAATCGTGATGCCCAGTTTTTTGCGCAAGGCGCGGACTTCGTGCCCGATTGCGATTTCCAGATTGTTTTCTTTTGGCTCGCGCAGGGCATGAGGGTCCTGGGTCAGGGCAGCCGGTTTATTCGCGGGGTCCATGCTGGGTCCTTGTGTGCTGTTTGCTTGGGTCGTTTTTGTTGAGGACACGGTCTTTTTTGCCATGTGAGCAGCTTCCTTTGGCACCGTCGTCGTTTGACCCGGTGCTTTTTCTTGTCGTTTCCTAAGATGATCGTTTGTCACGATCTGTTTTTTAAGGCGGCGCTTTTGTTCAATCTGCTTTCAAATCCGATGACGTGACGATGATATCGCGGCATCAGACTGCCGTGCGGATTTGTATGAGGATTGGTTTGCGCCTTACCTATCCTGTTTATCTAAACTCCGAGGAAAGATTTTTCAACTCAAGGGAAAGCGTTCGCGGTGTTTTTTGCAGATTGCACGGTGGGTTTCGACTGTTGCAATGCCGCGTAAAATAACCCCATAGGAATAAATATTGAATTATATGAAATAAAATGTTGCGTTGCGGTCAAATTTTCCACCAAAATGGAGAATATAAAAAGCCAGTGTTTGCGCGTTAATTGTGCGCCGCTGCGGCAAAATCAGGAGGCCATCACAATGACAGCAAGCTGGAGGTTCTCGGCCCTTGCGGATCGACACCGTGCCCTTGGATCCAATCTTGAAGATTGGAGTGGAATGGGGACGGCCTGGACGTATGATAAGGATTGGGACGAAGAATATATCGCGATCCGCACCAAGGCCGGGATCATGGATGTTTCGGGCCTAAAAAAGGTCCATGTTACCGGCGCGCATGCATCGCACGTGATTGATTACGCGACGACGCGCAATGTCGAAAAAATCTATCCTGGGAAATCGGTCTATGCCTGCATGCTTAATGATCAGGGCAAGTTCACCGATGACTGTGTGATTTATCGCATGGGGCCAAATTCATGGATGGTTGTCCATGGTTCTGGCGCCGGGCACGAAGAACTGACCAAGGCCGCAATGGGCCGGGATGTTTCGGTGCGCTTTGATGATGATCTGCATGACTTATCCTTGCAGGGGCCTTTGGCGGTGGATTATCTTGCCGAATATGTGCCGGGCATTCGTGATTTGGCGTATTTTCATCACATGCAAACCCGCCTGTTTGATGCGCCGGTAATGATTTCGCGCACCGGCTATACCGGCGAACGAGGGTACGAGATTTTCTGTCGTGCGCAGGATGCGGGCATGATTTGGGATCGGATCGTCGCCGAAGGGGCCGATATGGGCATCATCCCATCGCGCTTTACGACGCTTGATATGCTCCGGGTCGAAAGTTACCTGCTGTTTTACCCCTATGATAATTCCCAGATGTACCCGTTCGAAAACGAAGGACCGGGCGATACATTGTGGGAGCTTGGCCTTGATTTTACCGTAAGCCCGGGCAAAACCGGCTTTCGCGGCGCGGAAGAGCATTACCGCCTAAAAGGCAAGGAACGCTTTAAGATTTTCGGCCTTTTGTTTGATGGCAAGGAAGTCCCCGCCGAAGGTGCCGAGGTGTTCAAGGGCGATGCCAAAGTTGGTGTCGTGACCTGTGCGATGTATTCGCCGCTAAAAGATCAAACCATGGCAATTGCCCGGTTGGCTGTTGATTGCGCCGAGCAGGGCGTGCGGTTGGAAGTAACCGGCGAGAACGGCAAACTTGGCGCGATGGCGCATACCATGCCGTTTGATGATCCAAGCAAATCCAAACGAACTGCCAAGGGATAAGGTCGCGACGTGGGGCTTGATGCCCTGCGGCCCGCTTGATCCTTTGTCTTTTTCCAGAATGGGACCTGTAACCATGTCTGAAAACTTAATCGAAGAAAGCATCATTTCCCGGCCCACCTATGGCACGCTTGCGATTGCGCCGGGGCTTGCGCATTACTTTGTTGCCGATGCATCCGGCGCAGAATGCGTGATCCGAGTCGCCCAAGCCGCGCCAAAGGATTTCATGGAAAAGGTTCATATCCTTTATGTGCCGACACCGGGTGAAAGTGCCTTGATTACGGCCCTTTACGCGTTGGGGGCAAAGCGGTTTGAGCATATGGTAAGCATTGATGATGCGGTTGCCAAGTTGGGGCAGTGGTTGTCAGAAGCAAAAATGGGATCGCAGCTTTATCTGGCCGGGACCGAAGGCCTGATTGGCAAGGGTGTTGCCATGGCTGAGCAATGCGGGCTGGATCATACGGCTGTCCATTGCGAGCATCGCGGCAGTCTTGCGCGGCGGGTGCAGTGCGTTCATTGCAAAACCATGATCGAGGATGTGACAACCCAGCCGACCAAATGCCCATCTTGTGATTTACTGTTGCTGGTGCGCGATCATTATTCGCGTCGCTTGGCGGCTTTTCAGGGTGTTTGCATCAATGCCGAAGACCCATCCGAACAGGTCGAGATCAAAGAGGTGTTCAAATGAGTGCGTCTGATAATCTGATCCCGGTCATTGTGAGTGATGTGGTCGCGGTCAATGACATCATCAAACGGTTTGAGTTTCGCCATCTGGATGGCGATGCATTGCCGGCCTTTTCCGGGGGCGCGCATATTGTTGTTGAAATGCATGACGGTGCGACCAGACGCAAAAATGCCTATTCGCTGATGAGCTCTCCCTTTGATCGGGATGCCTATGCCATTTCCGTGCGTCGCGATGATGACGGGCGGGGTGGGTCGAAATTCATGCACGAACATGTCAAACCGGGCATGAAAATGAATATTTCCCCGCCCGTTAATTTGTTCGCGTTAGATCATCGCGCCAAGAAGCATCTGATGATTGCAGGCGGTATTGGCATCACACCGTTTATCGCCCAAATGACGCAGGCCCATGCCATGGGCGCACCGTTCGAACTGCATTACACCGCACGGTCCGCGTCACAAGCCGCCTATATGGATCATTTAAAGGATCGTTTTGGCGACAATGTTATTTGCTATTGCGATGATGATGGCGGTGGTCTGGATTTGACCGGCCTTTTGGCGGATCAGCCGCTTGGGACGCATGTCTATGTTTGCGGGCCAAAGGGCATGATCAGTGCGGTCATTGAAACCGCCATCAATCTTGGCTGGCCCGCCGCCCATATTCATTTTGAACATTTCCTGTCCCCGCCAGTGGGGCAGGCCTTTAGCGTGCATCTGGCACGTGCGGGAATTGATATCACGGTCGGGGCGGAGCAAAGCCTGCTCGAGGCGATCGAGGCCAGCGGAACGCCGGTTAGGTCGATGTGCCGCGGTGGGGCGTGCGGGCATTGCGAAACTGCGATTGTCCATTGTGATGGCGAGCTTCGTCACAATGATCATTGGCTTGATGACGATCAGAAAACGTCACAGAAATTCATGATGCCCTGTGTATCGCGCTTTTGCGGAACGCGTCTTGAACTTGATCTGTAAGGGGATGCCATCATGACCATTCAGTTTAGAAACGAGACGTTTCGCAACGATTTTACCTATGCCAATAGCCGGTCAAACATTCCGCGCTTTCCGTTTCCATTTCCCGAAGACGAATACATGTATTCAACGAATATGGAACCTCATATGGCAATGCGGGCCGGAAGCCCGTTTGAGAATGCCTTTGATGTGGACGAGCATTACGTCGCGGAAATGCAGGAACGCGCATTGGTCTTGGCCGATGATCCGGGCCGGTGTCAGGCGCTGCCGCATATGGAAACGGCGGGCTGGGACTTTCTTGAACTGGTGATGGTGTCCAAGGCGCGCGATTATCCTGATTTGTTTACGCTTTCCATTGATGGGGATCGTTGGCACTGGATCAATAAGCCGCTTCAGATCAATGATAGGTTTACCTTTGGCGATAGATCGACGCTGCCATGTCATCCGATGGAATATATTGGCCGTCAGGTGCAAGGCGATCACGCGATCCTTGATCAGCGTGATGGTAACCTTTGGCTGGATGCCGGGATCATTACCGCCCAGGCGGACTGGTCGCTTGATTTCGATATTGGCATGAACTTTTTTGAATGGCATGCGCCGGTACCGTTGGCGCATGAACTGGGCGTGTTTCAGCGGGCGCTGAAATTCTTGCTGTCACTGCCGCAAGGGCAGCCATCGCGCCGGTTAAACTGGACGTTGACCGTGAACCCACGACTGGATACCAGCCCGGAAAACTATCCCAAATGGGGACCGGATAAGCTGGCCGTAACCCCGGATAATATCGGCGAAAAAATCCATCTTCGGGTGGAGCTTCAGACGTTTTGGCGACTGCCACGGTCCAATGCGATCGTGTTTCCCATTCGGACCTATTTGATGGCGATGAACGAAGTCGTTACTCAGCCAAAATGGGCGCGCCGCCTGCACCGTGTGTTGCGTGATTTGCGGCCTGAACTTGTCGAATATAAGGGACTGTCGCGCTATCACCCAATGCTGGTTGAATGGTTGGCGCAATTTGACGATGGTGCCCCGACGTCACCGGGCATATTCCCCGACTGATCAATTGCTTGGTTCAACTGGAGTAGGGGGTGTGGGAGTTGGAGCTTCTTAAGGTGCGCTTTCGCCTTTGCTCCAGCACTTTTGCAATACCCCTCTAAAACCATCCAGAATTTGCCACTAGAATAAAAGAAAGGCCAGTTGTGAAACTGGCCTTTCTTGCGTTTTTGGGGATGGTGTGCCGCACCTGGGGTTCAGGGCAAAATTGCAAGACGACACATCATCAAGGCCCAAAGATTACATGTTTTTGTACGCTTTGTTTTCATGGATGGCCATGGATGCGATCGTGTAAACGCACACGGCAATCCCAACCAGCGTCACCAGTCCGAGAATGACCGGCTTATCCGCGAAGGTGAAGTACGCTTCTGCACCTTCCCAGGTGGTAATCGGCGCTGTATTCATATCTCAGGTTCCTTTCTGAAATGGTCCCAATTGAACTCGTCAGCTTAAATGTTCTGCTGATTTATTCAGCCGGGGTCGGCGACGTTGGATCATTGGTAAAGGCAGCCGGAACAGAGCTTTCCGGATATGCGCTTGCCGGAACTTCGGCCTTATCCAGGCCAGCAATCTCAGCGCCTTCGGTCACACGCAGCAGGCCAACGACCTTAAGGGCGTAGGACAATGCGTATCCCGGTGCGAAACCAAGAATCATAAAGACAACCGCACTGGAAAGCTGACCCACGAAAGAGATTTCCGGACCGGCAATGTTTGGATAGCCAGATGCAAAGATCCCCGATGCGATAAGCCCCCAGACACCGCCAAAGCCATGCACTGCGACCGCGCCAACCGCATCATCAATTTTGAACTTGCCGACAAGGATGTCGTTAAGTTTCGGCATGATGCACCCACCAGCAAAGCTGACGAGGAAGGCAAAGCCCGGATAATAAAGATCAAGGGCCGGAGCCGATGAAATCACACCAATCAGCGCGCCTGACATCATCCAGAACGGATCGCGGGTGACCAAATACGCACCGATCATGCCGCCTGCAACGCCCATCAGGGTGTTGAATGCGAATGCCGACAGGGTCGTCGGGGTGTTGTAAATCGTGGTCCACATATCACCGGTATAGATGATGCAACCGCCCAAGAATCCAAAGAAGCCCATAACGATCAGCATCAGGCCGATCAAAGACATCGGCATGTTATGGCCATCGATATTGTTGACCGTGCCATCGGAATTAAAGCGACCGATACGCGGGCCCAAATTGATCAGAACACCCAGCGTGAAGAAACCGGCAACGGTGTGAACACAGCCCGCCGCACCAACGTCATGCAGGCCCCATTCCGTGGTAAGCCACCCATCTGGGTGCCAGCCCCAAGATGCGCCAAGTATCCAGACGACAGCACCCAGGACAAGGGCAAGGATGGTAAAGCCGGAGATACGGATACGTTCAATCACCGAGCCCGACATAATCGATGCCGTGGTCGCCGCAAACAGGGTAAAGGCCGCATAAAAAATGCCCGACGCGTTATCGGTCAGGTTTGGCCCCATATTCGTGCTCCAGGGCAGGCCAGCCTCGGAACCATCAGCGATGCTAAGCCCTGCTGGGAATGCCAGATAAATCCACCAGCCAACATAATAGAAAGCCGGGATCAGGAATGCGAACGCGATCAGGTTTTTCATGCCCGAAGCAAGGGCATTCTTTGCACGAGACGCACCCATCTCATAGGCAAGGAAGCCTGCATGGATGGCCAGCATCAATGCTGTACACCACCAATAGAAAACTTCGGAATTTATGGTCGTTGCCATGGCGAGTGATGACTCAAGACTATCAAGCCTTGCCATCAACTCCGGTACGGATTGTTCCATTTTAGTCTCTCCATCACATAATGCCCCCCGATGGACATTCATTTTATTAAAATTCAATTCCTTTCAGTGAACAAGCGCTAATATGTTTTTTGTTGTGCAGCGCAATAAATTTAGTAAAAACAATTAGTTAATTTGAGGCTGTGTGTTGGCCGCGCATGTTTGATTAAAAAGTAAACGCAAAAATTAAATGCCTATTATGCGTGCGATTTCGCTGAGTCGTGCCGATTCTGTCGAAATTTCGCGCATGGAAATCTTCCTTGGGTTGGGTTTTCCGCGCCGAGGAGGTTTGAATTTTGAAAAGAAGAGGTGGTTTTTAGGTGCTTCGCGCGTCGCGCGGGGCGATACCGTAGGTTGCCTTAAACGCGCGCGAGAAATGGCTGCTGTTGGCAAAGCCGGTGGCAAAGGCGATCTCGGAAATGGTCAGGGCACTTTGTTTGAGCAAACGCCGGGCATGGTCAAGGCGGACCTGATGATAAACTTCAAGGAACGACGCACCAAGATGCTGGGTAAAGAGCCGATCAAGTTGGCGGGTTGAAAGGCGCACGAAGCTTGCCATTTCGTCACGCGATTTCGGGTCTTCGATGGTGGCTTCCATCTTTTCCAACACGCGCAGCAAGGCTGGATGATGCACATTATAGCGTTCGGCAAGCGATGCGCGCTGTGATCCGCCTGATGTGCCGACATTGGTATGCAGATACCAATCCGAAACCCGGGTGGCAAAATCAGCCCCCATATGGTCGGCAATCATGGCATGCATCATATCAAGCGGCGCAACGCCCCCGCCGCATGTGATCCGATCGCCATCAATGACAAAGCGCGCACGTTGTGGTTCCAGATCGGGAAAGGCTTCGATAAGGGCGGGCGCGTGTTCCCAGTGAATGGTGAATTGCCGTTGCCCCAAAAGACCCGCAGCAGCAAGAACATAAGATCCGCTTGAAATCCCGCCCATGCGCACCCCCCATCGGGATAATTTGCGCAAGGCGGGCAGAATGCCCGGTGCCTGCCATTGTGTGGGATGACCGCCGGCACAGACAAACAGGGTGTGTAAACTGGTTGGCGCATTGGCGATGGGGGTGGTCGGGACCATGGTGCCCGATGAAGATGTGATATTGCCGCCCGCCGCCGAATAATTCAGCAGTCGATAAATCGGGCGCCCCGCCAACAGGTTTGCCGCCCGCAACGGTTCAATCGCCGACGCATAGGACATCAGGGCAAAGTCAGGCAGCAGCATAAAGCCGATATGTTGCGGCGCCGGCTGCGTATCGCCATTGGATCGCGCCGCTTGGCCATGCGCGTTGGTTTGCTGTGCGCGGGGTTTGGCGGCGGCATTTGATGTCGGTTTTTCGTCCATGTCTTAAATTTATTATTATATGTCTGTTTTAGGCAAGCTGGAAAATGGTGCTGTGTCAAGATCGGGACATAACAGCGAAAGAACCGATATGCGTTATTCAGCCCTGTCATTGCTTGGCAATGCCTTTTCCAAGAATAAAAAATGGACGCCCGCGTGGCGTAATCCGGATCCAAAGCCGCATTATGATGTGATCATTATTGGCGGTGGCGGGCATGGATTGGCGACGGCCTATTACCTGTCGAAGGTATTTGGCGTGCGCAATGTGGCGGTTCTTGAAAGGGGATATTTGGGATCGGGAAATATCGGACGAAATACGACGATTATCCGGTCAAACTACCTGTTACAGGGCAATAACCCGTTCTACGAATTTTCCATGAAACTGTGGGAAGGGTTGGAGCAGGATTTCAATTTTAACGCCATGGTGTCCCAGCGTGGTGTGGTCAATTTGTATCATTCGGATGCCCAGCGCGATGCCTATGTCCGGCGCGGCAATGCCATGCGCCTGCACAGGGTGGATGCCGATCTGGTCGGCCGTGATCAATTGCGCGATATGCTGCCGTTTCTCGATTATGAAAATGCCCGTTTTCCGATTATGGGCGGGCTTATGCAAAAGCGTGGCGGGACTGTGCGCCACGATGCGGTGGCATGGGGCTTTGCCCGTGGGGCGGATCAAAACGGGGTCGATATCATCCAAAATTGCGAAGTCACCGCGATTGAGCGCGAAGGCGATCAGGTGACGGGGGTGCAAACTACACGCGGCCCCATCACATGCGGCAAGCTTGCGATGGCGGTTGCAGGACATTCAAGCCATGTGGCACGGATGGTCGATATGCGTCTGCCGATTGAAAGTCATGCCTTGCAGGCCTTTGTGTCCGAAGGATTAAAGCCGTTCATTGATACGGTGGTGACATTTGGTGCGGGGCATTTTTACGTATCTCAATCAGACAAGGGTGGCCTTGTTTTTGGCGGGGATATCGAAGGGTATAACTCCTATGCCCAGCGCGGCAACCTGGCCTGTGTCGAACATGTTGCCGAGGCCGGCATGGCAATGATCCCAGCCCTTTCGCGGGTGCGTATCCTGCGCAGTTGGGGCGGGATCATGGATATGAGCATGGATGGCTCGCCAATTATGGATAAGACCTATCTTGGCAATCTCTATTTCAATGGCGGCTGGTGCTATGGCGGGTTTAAGGCAACCCCGGCATCTGGTTATTGCTTTGCCCATTTGCTGGCGACCGACACGCCGCATGAAACCGCGACCGAATTTCGAATGGATCGGTTTGAGCGCGGATATCTTCTTGATGAAAAGGGCGTTGGT
Organism: Thalassospira lucentensis; assembly: GCF_011806425.1. GTDB lineage: Bacteria > Pseudomonadota > Alphaproteobacteria > Rhodospirillales > Thalassospiraceae > Thalassospira > Thalassospira lucentensis_B. The sequence goes on from NZ_JAATOV010000005.1 coordinate 101,339, forward strand.
GCCCAAGCGAATTTGCACTGATGCGCACTATACCAACGGCTCTAATTATGACCGGTTTGATGGAGCCCAATTCGTTCAGGCGGCGAGGCGCGTCTCGCCGGTCATATCGGGGATATGGGCAAGGGACGGAACGTAGCCGATGGACGCATTTGGCCCACCCGAAGGGCCGGTTTGTCGCGCCCGCCGGACATCGTTATGTCCCGCTTGTGGTCATAAAGACCACGGCGCGAAACATGCCTTGCCAGCAGACGCGACAAGCCGGTCAAACCGATCATAATTAGAGCCGTTGGTATAAGGATTTTGGAAATGAGCAGCCTTGTCAAATGTCCCCATTGCGGTCTTCGTCCCCGCGAAGAATTTACCATTCGCGGCGAAGTGCCAAGCCCGCGTCCCGCATCAGATGCGCCAGCCAATGCGTGGTTTGATCATGTGTATCTGCGCGATAATCCGCGCGGCGAACACCGCGAATATTGGCACCACGCGGGGGGATGCCGCCGCTGGTTGGTATTAAGCCGAAATACCATCACCCATGACATCAGTGCGGTTGTTGATGCCAGCACGCTGAAAGCGGGGACCAAATCATGACCAGTTTTCGCATCGATGGTGGCACGTCGATTAACCGTGATGATGTGCGCCAGTTTTCCTTTAACGGTGAAAAGCTTTCGGGGTTTGGCGGCGATACGGTGGCATCTGCCTTGTTGGCCAATGGCAAGCAATTGGTTGGGCGCAGTTTTAAATATCACCGTCCGCGCGGTATTTTGACGGCTGGCGCGGCGGAGCCCAACGCGCTTTTGACCATTGGCCGCGATGGGCGGCGTGATCCCAATACCCGTGCAACCATGGCCGAATTGTTTGATGGGCTGGAAGCACGGTCGCAAAACTGTTGGCCGAATGTTGATTTTGACATTGGCGCGGTCAATGGGGTGCTTGGGCCAATTTTGGGGGCTGGTTTTTACTATAAAACCTTTATGTGGCCCGCGGCCTTTTGGGAAAAGGTGTATGAGCCGATCATTCGCAAGGCTGCTGGCCTTGGCCGGGCAAGCTATGATCCCGATCCGGGCTATTACGAAAAATGCTGGGCGCATTGTGATCTTTTGGTCATCGGCGCGGGTGCGGCCGGGCTTGCGGCGGCCTTAACCGCCGGGCGGGCCGGGGCACGTGTGATTATTGCCGACGAAGGCGCACAACTTGGTGGTGGCATGCGGGCCGAGCGCAGCATGATTGATGGGAAGCCAGCAGATATATTCCTCGGCGATGTGATGGGGGAGCTGATCAGCCTGCCCAATGTCGATATCAAGTCCCGCACGACAATCTTTGCCAATTACGACGACGGTGTTTTTGGTGGGGTAGAACGCGTGCAAAAGCATCTGCCAGAGGCGGAAATCAATCCAAACCGGGCGATGGAGCGTCTTTGGCGGATTGTTGCCAAACACACCATCCTGGCAACCGGTGCCGAAGAACGACCAATTGTCTTTGGCGGCAATGATCGACCCGGTGTGATGATGGCCGGTGCCATGCGTACATATCTTAATGCGTATGGTGTTGCGCCGGGCAAGCGGGTGGCGTTGTTTGCCAATAATGATCAGGCCTATGACACGGCGCGCGACCTTGAAGAACGCGGCATTGAAATTGCCGCCATCATTGATCCGCGCACATGTCCTGACGTTGGGTATCATGGATCAGCCCGCCATATTGCCGGGGCCGTGGTCCGCGATACGGCCGGGCGAAAGGGCCTTAAATCCATCACGGTCCGTCACGATGACGGGCGTGATGAAGTGATTGCGGTGGATGCCCTGGCGATATCGGGCGGCTATAGCCCGATTGTGCATCTGGCCTGTCATCGGGGGGCGAGACCGGTATGGTCCGATGATCATGCGGGCTTTATGCCGCCGATGGATGCCGATGGTCTAACGCCGGTTGGCGCGGTATCGGGCGTTCGCGGGATTGTCGCGTGCTTTAACGCCGGTGCAAACGCGGCATGTGATGCGTTGGTCGGACTTGGCATTTCTGCCCGGCCTGCCTTGATTGGCGCGGATGTGGCTGGTGATCATGTCAATGATCCAGAAGCCGCTGGTGCGCAAGATACCTTGCCGGTTTGGTCGGTGCCATCGGCACGCGGCAAGGCATTTGTTGATTTCCAAAATGACGTGACGGCCAGTGACATCAATCTTGCGATGCGCGAAGGATATGATCATGTCGAACTTGCCAAGCGCTACACGACAAATGGCATGGCGACCGATCAGGGTAAAACATCGAACGTAAATGCGATTGGTATTCTGGCTGAAAACAAGGGTGTTTCGCCCGGCGATATCGGCACGACAACGTTCCGACCGTTTTATACGCCGGTGTCATTTGGGGCCTTGGTCGGGGCGTCCAAGGGGTTTGAGTTTCAACCGGTTCGCAAATCACCTTTGCATGGTTGGGCGGCGCGTAATGGGGCAAAATTCGTTGAAACCGGGCTTTGGTATCGATCAAGCTGGTTTCCCAAGGGCGGCGAAACATTCTGGCGCGACAGCGTGGATCGTGAAGTTTTGAATGTGCGGACCAATGTTGGCATCTGTGATGTATCGACCCTTGGCAAGATCGAGATTTTTGGCGCCGATGCGGCAGAATTCCTGAACCGGGTTTACTGCAACGCGTTTTTGAAATTGCCAGTCGGCAAGGCGCGCTATGGGCTGATGCTGCGTGAAGATGGTTTTATCTATGACGATGGCACGACCAGTTGCTTGGCGGAAAATCATTACTTTATGACCACAACAACGGCGCTGGCCGCCGGGGTACTGACCCATTTGGAATTCTGCGCACAGGTTCTGTGGCCGGAATTGGATGTGCGGTTGGCGTCCGCCACCGATCAGTGGGCGCAAATGGCGGTTGCCGGGCCAAAGGCGCGTGCAACATTGGCCAAGATCATTGACGATGATCTTGGCAACGAAGCGTTTCCGTTCTTGGCGGCGCGCGAGGTCTCGTTGTTTGGGGGGAAACTTCGCGGGCGGTTGTTCCGCATTTCATTTTCGGGCGAGCTTGCCTATGAAATCGCGGTACCGGCGGGATATGGCAGTTGCGTTGCCGATGCCATTATGGAGGCAGGCAAGGAATTTGACATTGCGCCCTATGGCACGGAGGCCCTTGGCGTGATGCGAATTGAAAAGGGCCATGTCACCCATGCCGAAATCAATGGCACCGTCACCCCGGCGGATCTTGGGATGGGGCGGATGGTCTCTGCCAAAAAGGATGATTTCATCGGGCGGGTGATGAACAAGCGCGAAGGATTGCTTGATGCAGCGCGCCCTTTACTTGTCGGGATTAAGCCAAAGTCACCGTCAGATCGCTTTGCCACCGGATCACATATCTTAAATGTCGGGGCGGATGTGCGTCTTGAGAATGATCAGGGCTATGTCACATCAACCTGTCATTCGCCCAATCTGGGCCACACGATTGGCTTGGCCCTGATCAAAGGCGGGCCAGAACGCTACGGCGAAGAAGTCGTTATTTGGAATGGTCTGGCCGGAACCCATGTGACCGGCGTTATCTGCAATCCCGCCTTTGTCGATCCAGAGAATGAGAAGCTCCATGCGTGATTTTCTGCTGCATAACGTATCGCCCTTTCCGGCGGATGAAACCGCCAACGGGCATGGCAATATGCAAATCCGTGCTTTGCGTGATGGGTTTGTTTTTCATCTTTTGGGTCGTTCAGATACCGATACAGCCACGGTTGAAAAGACCATTGCCGCGCCTATTGCCGATTTGGGCGGTGAGCTTCGGCAATTGGCGCCCTATCAGTGGTTTTGGGTCGGCAATGCCACATTGTCCCAAGAACGGGTGGCCGAGATATCAGCCGCATTGCCCAGCATGTTAGCGCTAACAGACCAGACCCATGGCCGCGTAAGGTTGGTTGTTTCAGGGCCGCAAGTCCGGTCTGTTTTGGCCAAGGGGGCGATGATTGATTTGGCCGATGACGTCTTTGCCATCGGGCAATCTGTAATGACGCAGATCGGTCATATCGGCGCGATGATCACGCGGACTGGTGACGCAGAATTTGAAATCATGGTTCTGCGCAGTTTTGCCGAAAGCCTTTGGCATGAAATCCATCAAATGGCGGCTGAGTTTAACTGAGGACATTGGATCGTCGGTCTTTAAGTACAGTGCTTTGTTTAGGGGGCGGTTTTTTGATGCATACGCCTTGTGATGACGCGATCTTGGCATACTTGATGGGGTAACAAGCCACGGGTGGATGCCATTTGTGGCCTTAAAGATCAAAACAAGGAGGATCATCACGATGACCAAGCTGACCGTCACCACCCCGGATGGGGATTTTGACGCCTATGTTGCCATGCCTGCAACATTGCCCGCACCTGTTGTTGTTGTCATTCAGGAAATCTTTGGCGTGAATGGGGTGATGCGCGGGATTGCGGATGATTATGCCAAGCAGGGGTATATCGCGGTTTGTCCTGATTTGTTCTGGCGTATTGAGCCGGGCATCGACATTACCGACAAAACTGAGGCCGAGTGGAAGCAGGCATTTAGCTATTATCAGTCATTTGATGTTGATAAGGGTGTCAAAGACATCGCCGCAACTATGAAGGCCGCACGCGGTCTCGACGGTGCGAACGGCAAGGTTGGTGTTGTCGGATATTGCCTTGGTGGATTGCTGACGTATCTTTCTGCGACGCGTACCGATGGTGATGCGTTTGCGGCCTATTACGGCGGCGGCATGAATGAATACATGAACGAAGCCGATAACATCACCAAGCCGCTGATCGTGCATCTGGCCGGTAAGGATGAATTCATCCCCGCTGAGGCACAGGAAGTCATCAAGGAAGCACTTGGCGATCATCCGATGACGGAGCTTCATTTCTATCCGGAGCGTGATCACGCCTTTGCGCGTAAGGGCGGGGCGCATTACGACAAAGCCGATGCCGATACCGCCAATGCCCGGACGGCGGAATTCTTTGAGGCCAATTTGGTCTGATTAATTAAATCTGCGAAATTCAACGAAAAAGGGCTGCAAATCCTGCAGCCCTTTTTTGTGTCTGATGATGTCTTTGGTGCCGGATTATTTGACCAATGCGTTGATCAGTTTATCCAAAAACAGTTCGCAGCGGCCAAGTTGATCGAGTTCGATGAACTCGTCTGGTTTGTGGGCCTGTTCGATATTGCCCGGGCCGCAAACGACGGTCGGAATATCGCCAAGGGCGGAAAAGACGCCGGCTTCTGTGCCAAAGCTGACTTTGCCGGTGGTGTTCGCGCCGGTCAGGGCCATGACCAGTTTGGTGACTTCTTCGTCATCGCCGGTGGCAAGGCCGGGCATATCAGAGACGACTTCGATTTCAACGCCGACATCATCGTATGTTTCGCGCATTTGCGGGATCAGGGTGTTGTCGAGATAATCGAAAATCATCCCCTTAAGCGCATCGCGGTCATGGCTGGGCAGATTACGGAATTCAAAATCGACAAAACAATTCTGCGGAATGATGTTGAGCTGCGTACCGCCATTGATCACACCGGAATGGAAGGTGCTGTGATTGGGGGTGAAATCATTATCATGCGGGCCTTCATCGCGGCATTTGTGGCCAAGCTGGCGCAGGAAAACCACAAATTCAGACGCAAACTCAACAGAGTTAACACCCTCCGCCGGAAGAGATGAGTGCCCAGACCGTCCGGTGAAATGCGCGCGGGCAGAATATTTGCCTTTGTGCTGGGTGATGACTTTCATTTCGGTCGGTTCACCGACAATGCACATGGCGGGTTTGTTGGGCAGATTGTTGATCGCCTCAACCAAGCTTGGCACGCCAAGACAGCCGACTTCTTCGTCATAGGTAAATGCCAAATGGATCGGCACGCGCAGATCCGCGTTTTTAAAGCTTTCGGCCTTGGCCAGCAGGCAGGCCAGAAAACCCTTCATGTCGCAAGATCCCCGGCCATAAAGCCGATCATCGCGGATATCGATGGTGTAGGGATCGGTTGCCCAATTCTGGCCTTCGGTCGGGACCACGTCGCTATGCCCCGACAGGATCACGCCGCCATCAACCTTTGGCCCAATCGTCGCATATAGATTGGCCTTGGTGTTGCTTTCATCGCGCACGACAAGGCAATCGTAACCCAGCGGTTCAAGATATGCTTTGACCTCGTCAATCAGGGCCATGTTCGGCGTCATGCTGACCGACGGGTGGGCAATCAGTTTGCGGCACCAGTCAATGGTCGCTTCCGTTGGTGATGGGGCATTGTCGGTGTTTGGGGCGGTGGTCATTCGACGAATTGTTCCTTAAGGATACGTTCTTCAAGATTGTGCTCTGGATCAAACATAAGTTTGATTTTCATGTTGCGATCTTCGACGATCTTAACACGGGCAACATCGCGAACCTCGGTATAATCGGCGACGGCCGACACAGGGCGCTTTTCAGGGTTTTGAATTTCAAAGACGACTTCGGCGCCATGGGGCAACAGTGCACCGCGCCAGCGACGCGGGCGAAATGGACTGATCGGGGTTAGGGCCAAAAGCCCGCTTCCCATTGGCAGGATCGGGCCATGTGCCGAAAGGTTATAGGCGGTGCTGCCTGCAGGCGTGCAAACGAGCGCGCCATCACACACCAGTTCGGCAAGCCGTTCAACACCGTCAACCTTGATGCGAAGCTTGGCCGCCTGACGGGTTTCACGCAAAAGCGATACCTCGTTAATGGCAAGGGCGCACATGCTTTCGCCATTGACGGTGTGGGCTTCCATTTGCAGGGGATGCAGTTCAACCATCTGGGATTCTGCGATGCGTTCGGGCAAATCCATTTCCCGAAATTCATTCATCAAAAAGCCGACGGTGCCACGGTTCATCCCGTAAATCGGCACTTTGCGGCCCATATAACGGTGCAGGGATTCCAGCATGAAACCGTCACCGCCAAGGGCGACAATGACGTCTGCCTTTTCTGGCGCGATATGTCCGTAGCGGTGTTTCAACCGATACATCGCGTCTTGGGCGATTTTGGTTTCGGCTGCGACAAAGGCGATGGAATCAGTTTGCATCTGCTATCCGACGGGTAATTCACGCAAACCCCAAAGGGGCAATTGCCAACAATAGAGTACGCTTTGCTTTGAATTGCAAGGGGCTGCGTCGTGCGACGCGAGCCAAGGGCGTTGTTTGATGATGACCTCGTTTGGTGGTCTTTGATTCTATATTGATATGTGATGACCGTGCGCAGCGTGTTGACCTTGGACGGAAAACAGACGAACCTGATGGTCTTGTTCATTTGCCACGTCAGAATGCCGCATGACCAAATCACCGTTTAGCATTTCATCTGCACTATCGCGAATTACCCGTTCGGAAAGTGATCGGGACGACGCAAGTGCGGATATGGCACTTGAATTAAACAATGAAGTTGCTGTCGTGTCCAAGCGGGTGCGCAATCCGGATCAAACCCGGCAAAAGATTTTGGATGCGGCGTTTGGTGAAATCCGCCGTGCCGGATTTGGTGGTGCGTCGATCAATAATATTCTTGAACTTAGTGGCGTGACCAAAGGGGCGCTGTATCACCATTTTTCCGGTAAGGCGAAACTGGTCAATGCGGTGATTGATGAATGCCTGCCCGGATATGTTGATACGGTCTGGCTTGATGACCTTGATGGGGCGGATGATATTTTACCGATCCTGATGGGGCAGGTGGATCGTCTTGGCGGGGATAACGCGCCCGACCTATTAAAAGGCGGCTGCCCACTTGCGCGTTTGGCGTCGGGGGCCGGCGAACTTGATGAAAGCCTGCGCAAGCGGATTGATGCTGTGTATCGCTATTGGCGGCGTGGTTTGGCGTCGCATATCGGCAAGGCACAATTTAACAAAACCGTGCGCACAGATGTTGAGCCATCATCGGTGGCGGAATTTCTGATTGCGGCCTTGCACGGTTTTTTGACCCGTCCGCCTGCTTTGCGCAATCTGGAAACCCAGGATGCCTTTGCCCGCGAATTTGCCCGTTATCTGAATAATTTGCGCCCTTAATTAACGCTCGGAGAGTGAGGCGGCATTTTGTACGTATTGAGGGTATCGTCTTACTCGACTAATGATCCTTTGGCCGTGGGTGTGTCTGGCGTGATGTTCTATCTGATACTCTCGGAAGAATAGCTGGTAAAGCCAGATTCGAGCACCACCTGCCTCACTGCCTGTTTGAGGCAGGTCGTTAAGAAGGTTCCTTGAATAGGAAAAAAAGTTGGCTGTTAACTCTGTAAAGCTAACTGACTTCACCTTATAGTTGATGTGATTTCCTTCCGTGTAAGTAATATTAAAATCTTTACGGGCTTTGCCTTTTTTTTTCCATTGATCAAACCAGGCTTGGTCATCGCAGTTTTCTAATGCATTAAACTCATCTTGGTCTCCCAGATGGTCTGAAAAAAGCAAAGGTAAAATATACACAAGCTGAATTTTAACGGAGCTATTCCATAGGGAAGTTATTGTTTTAAGCCTTCCAAGGCACTGTTTAACGTCTCTTAATGTGAGTTTGTATGCGTTTATGCATTCAATTATAAAATCTATCGTATCTAAGTCGAATGGTGCTGAGAGCTTTTCCTCGTCTATGACATGAGAAGAGATTTGAAACTTTACGAAGTTTTCAATCGAAGGGGTTGGGAAGCGATATGTGCTGTCAAAAAAGCGATTTAAATATCGTATGCTGTCGAACTTAGCCCCGTAAACTGCCGATATAGCGTGTGCTAACTGTTCTTTGTCTGTGGTTAAGACAAACACAGCGCCCTCAACAGCAAAGAGGTGCTTTATCCGTTCAAGAAGCAAAATAGTATAGGTTGGTTTGCAGCGGTCTAGTTCATCGACCAAAATGAAGATCGGCGCTTGATGGCCTGTTTTTGATACTTCGTTTATTATCGCCGAAAAAGCTTGTTTGAATTCGTTTAAGTTTTCCCGCGTTTTGCGGAAATTCTCTATTATCTCAGCGGAAGAATTTTGCGCTACTTCTTCGCTTATTTTTCCTACTTCCTCAGCTATTTTTTCGGTGGTCAAATCATCTGAAATCTCGGAGATGCTTATCCCTATCGCTTTTTTTAATCCTGCGTGAACGATATGTCTTCCGACGATTTTTATTGCTTTAGTGAACCGGTCTTTAGCTGCTTGCAATTGCGCGTCATTGCTTGAGTTCGTAGTTTTTCTTATGATTTGCTCATCAAGTGCAGAGATTATTGGGATCATTGGATCTTCGCTGAAGTCGTCCTCCCAAGCGTTAATGTAGCAAGTTAGATAGTTAGCGTTTTCTAGTTGTTTCTGGAACCTCTCTAGAAAGAACGTTTTCCCTGCGCCCCAACTTTGATCGATATTGAGGACATAAGATGGTGAATCAGCGTCTTCTTTTTTTTCCTCACTTTTTGTGACAAGCAGCTTCTGTAGAAACTCTCCATCATGCTGGCGCTCTAAAAGATCATCTTTCCATACATCATCTAAAGCCTCGTTCACTTAACCTCTCCTCTTCAGCAGCGCGTTATATTAGGACTATCAACTCAAACCTCAGCTGGGTAAACAACAAAATAATATTGTATTATTAGTTTTATTGACATTTTTCTGTGTGGGATTACATGTATCCACACAAAAGATGATTAATTCCAAATTATGGAGACAGACCCATGCGTTCTTTCGTTCTTTCTGCGGTCGCCGCAGCGGCATTCGTGTTTGCTGGCAGTGCTGCACAGGCTGAGCGCCTGACGGAACAGCCGCTGGTCGATGCCAACTGGGTTGATGAAAACCTTGATAACCCGTCGCTGGTGGTTGTTGATATTCGCTCGCTGACCAAGCAGGGCAGCCCCTATGCCGCGGGTCACATCCCCGGTTCTGTTTATGCGCCCTATGGCAAATTTGGCTGGCGTGCAAAGGTCGACAATGTTGTCGCCATGCTGCCGCCGGTTGATGTGATTGCCGATCGTATTGGCGGGCTTGGTATTGATAACGACAAACAGGTTGTTGTTGTCCCAGCGGGTCAGAATAGCTCGGACTTTGGGGCTGCGACGCGCGTTTACTGGACCTTTAAGGTTCTGGGCCACGACGCAGTGACCATTTTGAATGGTGGTCAGCGCGCATGGAACGCCGCGGGTAAAGAAGTATCGACCGATGCGGTTACCCCGACCAAAGTTGCCTTTAACGCCAATTTCCGCCCAGAGCTTGTCGCGACGACCGAAGACGTGGCCAAGGCAAAAGAAAATGGCGTCGCATTGATTGATGCCCGTCCGGTCGCGCAGTTCGAAGGCAAAAGCAAAAGCGGTGTTGTCGCGCGTAACGGTGCCATTCCGGGTGCGAAAAACATTTCGCAGTCGAAATTCTATGACGCCAAAGAAGGTGCCTTTGTCGCATCCGATGCGATTGAGCAGCTTGTCGGGGATGCCGGTGTTGATGCCGATGCCAAGGAAATCACCTATTGCAATACGGGCCACTGGGCGTCGGTTGCATGGTTCGGTCTTTCCGAAGTGATGGGCAACAAGAACACCGCAATGTATGATGGGTCGCTGACTGAATGGGCTGCTGATCCAAGCCGCGAAATGGTCATCCCGAAATAATCGGCAACTTCGTTTTGCCTGTGTGGCAAGGCCATTGGGACGGAACCGGGCATGCTTCCGGTTCCGTTCGCTTTTAAGGCATCTATTTTAGGGTATTGGGCGTCACCATGTCTCAAGCGACATTTTCTACACACCCCGCAAAGTCGGGGTTTGAATTTGACAAGGGCCCGGCACTGGTTACCGCCGTGCTGTTTATTCTTGTCGGTATTGCAATTGCCCAGGCAGTCGATCTGCATCAGGCCGCGCTTTATGGTCTTGGCGGGATGCTGGGTATTGCACTTTATCATGCATCCTTTGGCTTTACCGGCGGTTGGCGTCGTTTCTCGGTCGAAAAGCGCGGCCGTGCGATGCGGGCGCAGCTTTTGATGATTGGTGTTGCGGCAGCGGCCTTTATCCCGATGCTGGCCCTTGGCAGTCCGCTTGGAAATCCGATTGTTGGGGCGGTTGCGCCGGTCGGCGTATCTGTTTTGGCCGGGGCGTTTATGTTTGGCCTTGGCATGCAGCTTGGTGGCGGGTGTGGTTCGGGCACCCTGTTCACCGTGGGTGGGGGCAGTGCGCGCATGTTGCTAACCCTCGTCTTCTTTATTGTTGGTGCGGTGATCGGAACGGCGCATTTGCCGATGTGGCTTGAACTGCCGTCTTTGCCCCCAATGAGTGTTGGTCGCGAATTTGGTATGGCCGGTGGCCTTGCCGTAACCTTTGGCGGGTTGGCCCTGATTGCGTTGATCACGGTGATTGTTGAAAAGCGCGCGCATGGCACCCTTGAAACGCCGCCGGTTTCGCTGCGCACTGGGATGATCCGGTTGTTGCACGGGCCGTGGCCGATGATTTGGACCGGTATTTTATTGGCGGGACTGAATGTTGCGACCCTGTTGATTGCCGGTCACCCGTGGTCGATTACGTTTGGCTTTGGCCTTTGGGGGGCGAAGATCGCCCAGTTTATCGGTATTCCGGTTGAAACATGGGAATTCTGGAATTGGGTTGGCCCGGCCAAGGCGCTTGGCAACTCGGTTCTGGCCGATAATACATCGGTTATGAATTTCGGCATCGTGATTGGCGCGGCCCTTGCTGCGGCCCTTGCCGGTAAGTTCGCGCCAAAGGTCCGTGTGCCGATGGCGTCGCTGTTGGCGGCGGTCATTGGTGGCTTGTTGATGGGCTATGGCGCGCGCTTGGCTTTTGGGTGCAACATTGGCGCATTCTTTAGCGGTATCGCATCGGGCAGCGTGCATGGCTGGCTGTGGTTTGTGATGGCCTTTGCGGGCAGCTGGGTCGGTATTGCGCTGCGTCCTGTGTTTGGAATGGATGGTTTTCGGAAATGAGCGATAAAAACACACTTTTGTTTGGCGCGGTGTTTTTGGCCGCGACCGGTGCGGTCGCGCTAGATCACTATAACCATACCGCAAATATTCCAGCCATTGCCAATCCTGCGCCTGCGCCGCTTCCGGCGGCGGGCAGCAATCCTTGTGCGGCTAATCCATGTGCAGCGAACCCGTGCGCTGCTAATCCCTGTGGCGCGAACCCGTGTGGGGCCAATCCGTGCGGTGCGGGATATAATCCGTGTGCCGCAAACCCCTGTGCAGCCAATCCGTGTGGGGCAGGGTACAATCCATGCGCTGCGAACCCTTGTGCCGCATCGCCATGTGGGGCGAATCCATGTGCTGCTTATAACCCGTGTGCGGCAAATCCGTGCGGTGCGGGCTATAATCCGTGTGCGGCGGCACCTTGTGGTGCCAATCCTTGTTCTGCTGGTAATCCGTGTGCGGCGTCTAATCCATGCGCGGCAAATCCGTGTGCCGCAAGCCCATGCGCGGTCGGGAATCCCTGTGCCGCGGCAAGCCCATGTGCGCCAGCAGCGGCCAATCCCTGCGCTTCTGCCAATCCATGTGCGGCCTATAACCCATGTGGTGCAGCAAATCCGTGCGCGGCCTATTAAGGGTTGAAAACATCATGTTAAGGGCCCGGCGCACAGTTTTTGCCGGGCCCTGATACATAAAACTTTGATCTTTCATGAATATGGCGTTTGACAAGTGCGAAAACTGTGTGCATGGTAGCTTCAATATTTGATCGCTCCAGAGGCGTAGAGAGAATGAAAATTCTCCACTGTCGAGTGATTGTCGGAAGAACGCATTGAGGTGGCCAGCTACGCGGACATCTCCTGAACTGCAAGGCGCAGACCTGAATACTTCATTTTACCGGGCTTGGTCCCAGCTGTCTGCTGCCACCCAATTACGAGTTACCTTTATTTGACCCAATTTTCCGAACTCGGCCTTGCCGAGCCGGTCCTTCGCGCCTTAGCGCATGAGGGCTATGACGCGCCGACCCCAATTCAGGCGCAGTCCATCCCGTCCCTGCTGCAAGGTAAGGACCTGCTTGGTATCGCTCAGACCGGTACCGGTAAGACGGCAGCTTTCGCGTTGCCGATTCTTGATCGCCTTTCCAAAACTGAAGGCCGTACACCCAAAGGTTCCTGCCGTGTGCTGGTTCTGGCCCCGACGCGCGAACTTGCTGCGCAGATCGGTGATAGTTTCCGTGCCTATGGCCGTTTCCTGAACGTCCGCGTTGCTGTGGTCGTTGGTGGTGTGTCGCCAGGTCCGCAGATCAAACAGATTACCCCAGGTGTCGAGGTGCTTGTCGCCACGCCGGGTCGTTTGCTTGACCACGTTGATAGCGGAAAGCTCAGCCTTTCTAATGTTGATGTGATCGTCCTTGACGAAGCAGACCATATGCTTGATCTCGGCTTCTTGCCGCCGATCAAACGCATTATCAAAATGCTCCCCAAAAAGCGTCAGAACCTGTTCTTCTCGGCAACCATGCCCGGCCAGATTGGCCAGTTGGCAGGGGATATGCTGTCAGATCCGGTTAAAGTGTCGGTAACCCCGGTTGCCACCACGCAGGAACGTGTTGATCAATCGGTTTACCTGATTGAACGCACCCGCAAGCGTCAGCTGCTGGCCGAGCTTCTTGATAATCCCGCATTCAAACGGACTTTGGTATTTACCCGGACCAAACGTGGTGCCGATCGTGTTGCCCGCCATCTTGAGGCCAACAAAATCAGTGCTGCTGCCATTCACGGGAATAAAAGCCAAAATCAGCGCGAACGTGCCCTGAACGCCTTTAAGGACGGTCAGATTGGCGTGTTGGTCGCAACCGATATTGCTGCACGCGGTATTGATGTTGATAGCGTGACCCACGTTGTTAACTTTGAACTGCCGAACGTGCCGGAAAGCTACGTCCACCGTATTGGCCGTACGGCCCGCGGTGGGGCCAGTGGTTCCGCAATTGCATTCTGTGATGCCGAAGAGCGTGGCTTGCTGCGTGACATCGAACGCACCACCCGTCAGTCAATCCCCGTTATTGATCGCCGTGATGCCAAGTTGGCTGCTGAACAGGCAGCCGACCCGGATGATGCGCGTGATGCAAATCGCGGTCGCCGATCCGGCGGTGGTGGTCAGTCACGTGGCAATGGTGGCCGTAATGCGGGTGGCAATGCTCGTGGAAACGGTCGTTCGAACGGTGGCGGCAATCGTCAGGCTGCTGGTGGTCGTAATGACCGCACCGGCGGTCCGCGCCGCGAACGTGATGATGTCCGCCAAGATACCCGGTCGGCAAAACCACGTCGCGACGTCGAAGCCAACAGCAACGCTGGATCAAATGACAAAGCACCGGTCAGCCCGGCTTTGGAAAAATCAAAAAGCCGTTACAAAGGCGGGATTAAATCCCAGTCGGCGAACGGTAATGGTAACGGCGCCGGAAATGGTGCCGCGAAAACAGATAGCCGTAAGCGCCCAGCCAAAAAGGTCGATTCCAACGGGAATGTCCGCGATGGCGCGCAGAACGGTAATTCGATTTCTTCTGGTCTGTCCTTTATGGGCAGTTCGGAAGAACGCCGCGCGAATGGTAACGGGGCCAATGGCCGCGGGAACACCAATCCGCAAGGCAAGCGCGGCGGTGCGAACCGCAATCGCAATCATCGTGGCCCACAATCTGGCGGGCAGCCAGGTGGTGCAGGCCGCAACAGACCTTCCGGTGATCAGAGAAGTCGCGACCGCGCCTAATTTGATCATCGAACAAAGATAGGCGCACCCAAGCGGGGTGTGTCGTAACGCCAATCAATACTCGATAAGGAGATTTAAAGATGGCAACAGGTACCGTTAAATGGTTCAACGCAACTAAAGGTTTTGGTTTCATTCAGCCGGACGAAGGCGGAAATGACGTATTCCTGCACATCAGCGCCGTTGAACGCGCTGGTATGGGGCACCCGCAGGAAGGCGACAAAATCAATTACGAACTGCGTACCGACTCACGTTCGGGCCGCGTTTCGGCTGACGACCTGACGGCTGCTTAATTCGGCTTGTCCTTCCTTGTGAAGGGCACCGAGTTAAACGAAGTTAAGCGAAACCCCCATCCGGGAAACCGGGTGGGGGTTTTGTTTTAAGCGCCATCTTTAAGATGATGCTTTTGTGACATCTTTTGTTCCGCGTCTGGAAGACTTCGCAATTTTTAATCAAGGCGCTAAAAGCGTCTGTAGACATTGCAATCAAGACGACAGGGTGCCTTTCATGAACCATGAGGCCGAAACAAATGCACAGGCAAGGCCATTGGTGCCACACTTGGCGGTGATGGGCGTGCTGAACCGTTATCCTTTTCTGGTCTTTGGACTGCTTCTGGTTGGGGCTTTTGCCTCGTCTAGTGCGGCCCCCTTGGCCGGGCTTTATGTCGTCGAAGGATTGGGGCAAGCGCCCTGGAAGCTGAGCCTTGTTGCGGTTGTTCAGGTCTGCGTGACGCTTATCGTCAATCGCAGCTTTGGTCGCGCGATTGATCGGGCGGTCCCGGTCAAATTTCTGCTAATTACCAGTATTCTGTGCTTTGCGGCCGGGATGACCTTGCTTGGGCTGTTTAAGATTTACTGGGTGTATCTTGGCATTGTGTCGGTGCTGCTGGGGATTGGTTCGGGCGCGCTGTCGGTGATGTACAGCTTTGGCCGTTTGTTTGCTGAACAGACTGGGCGTGATGTCGTCAAGTTCAATGGTTTTCTGCGCATGCAGACATCGCTTGGTTGGATGATCGGACCTGCGGCGTCGCTATCATTTTATGGCGCATACGGTTTTGCACCGACCTATTACGCAATTGCCGGACTTGCCGCCATTTGGTTTGTGGCATGTTTGCTGATCGTGCCAGCCGCGTTCAAAACCCATCATCCCAATAGTCTCAAAACCGGTGAGAAAGTGCCGTTTAACTTCGGGCTTTTATCGGCGTGCGTGCCGGTGTTTTTCATCGGGGCAGCCAATGTGGTGTTTGTCTCGGCGATGCCGCTTTATTTCTCGACTGAATTGGGGCTTGTGGCGTCCTCAGCCGGTTTCGCCCTGACGGTGAAGTGCTTTGTCGAAGTTGTGGTGATCTATTTCTGCGCAACGCTCATCAAGTTTGTGGGCGAGCGTAAGGGCATGTTGATCGCAGCTCTGTTGGGGGCTGTGTTCTTTGGCTTGATTTATAATGCGACGACGCTTGTTGATGTGCTTGGTCTTGCCGCGATTGATGGTCTTTATTATGGCATCTTTGCTGGGATCAGCATGACATTTGTTCAGAATTTCGCGCCCGATCAGCCCGGTGTCGCGACAAGCTATTATGTCAGCACGCTGTTTGTCGGCGGTTTGATCGGCAATCTTCTGACCGGGGTGGTCGCCAGTGCTTTTGATTTTCGGACAACGGTTCTTATGGCCTGCGCATTTGCCTTTGTTGGGGCGGTGGTTTTAGCCGTGATGCGCGATGCAAAGCTTTCTGAACCGGTCACGGAAAGACCATGACCTCTTGACTTTGGCGCCGTGCCGAGGATGATCGCGGCATGAACGAAAACACTGAACATACCGAACATAAAAAACCGCGTTTGTTTGTTGATGCCGATGCCTGTCCGGTAAAGGCCGAATGTGAACGTGTGGCCGAACGTCACCGGATCGAGATGATCGTGGTGTCGAACGGTGGTATCCGCCCGTCACGCAATCCGTTGATTAAAAATGTGATTGTACCGCCCGAACCCGATGCCGCCGATGATTGGATCGCGGAAAATGCCGTGGCCGGGGATGTGATTGTTACCAATGATATTCCATTGGCGTCACGCGGGATTGAGATCGGTGCGCGGGTGGTCAAGGCCAACGGTCAGGAATTTACCGAGGCCAATATTGGCAATGCGCTTGCCGGACGTGAAATTGCTGCGCACATGCGCGAAGTCACTGGCGAGCAGGGAAGAAATGCATCCTTTACCCAAAAAGACCGGTCAAAGTTTTTAAGCGCGCTTGAAGTTCTGATTCAGGCGGTTTTGCGCGGGAAGTAAGCAAAGGCCAAGGCGACTTAGTGCTCGTGTCTCTGAAGCGATGCTGGCCGTTAGCTTGTCTGGCTAAAAATACAACAAGGCGGCCGGGTTTGTGATCCGGCCGCCTTGTTTTGTTTGGGTCTAAGATGTTGGCTTAGAACGGGTAGTGACGTTTACCGCTTTGGATCGTGATCCAACGCATTTCGGTAAATTCATCAATCGATGCTTTTGACCCGAACCGGCCATAGCCCGAAGATTTGACCCCACCAAAGGGCATTTGGGCTTCGTCCTGAACCGTTGGGCTGTTGATGTGGCAAATGCCGCTTTCGATGCGTTTCGCAACATCCATCGCGCGCGGAATGTTGGTCGAAAAGACCGCAGAAGACAGGCCATATTCGCTGTCATTGGCGATCCGAACGGCTTCGTCTTCGTTTCCGGCACGAATAACAACACAGATCGGGCCAAAGCTTTCTTCGGAATAGATCTTCATCGCGGGTGTGACGTGATCAAGAAGCGTTGCATCCATCAAAACACCGTCTTTGGCCTTTGCCGATCCGGCGACGAGTTTGGCGCCCTTGGATACCGCATCTTCAATCAGGTCTTCGATACGTTTAACTGCGTCGACGCTGACGACACCGCCAAGGATATGTTCGCCCTTGGCCGGATCACCAGCGGTCAGGGTTTTGGTCTTGGCTGCAAGTTTGGCGACAAAGTCATCGGCGACGGCATTATCGACGATAAGACGTTCGGTCGACATGCAAATCTGCCCTTGGTTCATATAGGCACCAAAGGCCGCCCCATTGACTGCCTCGTCAAGGTCCGCGTCATCAAGTACCAAGAACGGTGCCTTGCCCCCCAGTTCAAGAAGAACCGGTTTAAGGTGCTCGGCCCCCAGTTTGGCAATGATCCGACCTACCCGGGTGGAACCGGTAAAGTTGATGCGACGTACTGCTGGATGGGCAATCAGGGCTTCGACGATTTCAGGCGCGTCTTCGGGGGCGTTGGTCACCACATTGATCACGCCAGCAGGTGCACCGGCCTCGACAACGCACTGGGCAATCAGGTGATGCAGGGCCGGGCAAAGTTCGGATGCCTTCAGGATGACGGTATTACCACAGGCAAGCGGCATGGCGATTGCGCGCGTGCCCAAAATGACCGGCGCATTCCATGGTGCAATCCCCAAAACAACGCCAACCGGCTGACGCACACCCATGGCCATCAGGCCCGGGGTGTCCGATGGGATCAAATCGCCTTGAATTTGGGTGGTCATGCCAGCTGCTTCGCGGAGCATATTGGCAGCAAGATGGGCGTTAAATCCGCCCCACATACGTGTGCTGCCGGTTTCATCAAGAACCAACTGGGCAAATTCATCACCCTTGGCTTCCATAATGTCGGCGGCTTTGAGTAAGATTTTGCGGCGTGCGCCCGGACCCATTTTCGACCATTCAGGGAAAGCGGCGGCGGCGGCATCGGCGGCCTTACGTGCATCGGCGGTATTGGCGGCCGCGGCAACGGTTGCGGTTTCGCCGGTGACCGGATTTTTGCGTTCAAAGGTGCGGTTGTTCGTGCTGGCAACGGCGTCGTTGTTGATCAACAGTTGGACATCATTCATGGCGTTTTCTCCTGATCTCGTGAAAGAGACTGTTTTCCGGTTTGCGCCGTAATTTCAGGGGGATGGGGCAACGAAAATTCGATTTTACTTTGGCCAGCAATCTGGGCCGCAAAGTAAATGAATTGGTATCCTCCCGCCCGTTGCTTCGCATGTGAAAACTAACGGGAACGCAATTTTATCTGTGTTTTATTTTTGCGGCTTTTATCACCGAGGCCCTAGTAGGCGATGGAATTGTTCCAATGTAAAGGTACCTAAATTGACATTTTGAGACGAAAAATTGTACATTTACAAATATAACTTTTTGGCATATTTCCGAGCGAAAATGGCATGAATGAACGGTTTCAGCGTGATGATCCTGCATTAAGCCCGGATGAGCGGGCAGGATCAACGCTTGCCGATCTGCCAACCGTTCCTGTCACCGCGCAGGCTATGATTGACAGGTTTAAGAATAACTTGTCGTCGTTGCAATGGGTTATGACCGATCCTGCGCGGCGTGATCGTTGTTATGCGGTGTTACTGCTGTCTGGGCAGGCTGACATCAAATTGCGCCAAGGGACGATACATGCCAGCGGTCCATCCCTGATTTGGTTGCCGCTTGGTGAAACGCAGGCGGTGTCGGTTTCCGCCGGGGCGGATGGATATGTGCTTTCGGTGGCAGATGACCTTGTTGCGCGCCATTGTGGAACGCCTATTGCCGGGGATATCGGGGCGGCAACAGGCGGTTTACCGCTTCGGCTTGCAGCAGATACTGTTCATATCGTCGCGCCGACTGAGGACAGCGATCATTTAAACCTGCTAATTGGTTGTTTTGATGCCATCAGGTCTGAGCTGACCGGAAATGAAATTGGCGCCAGTGTCGTGGTCGGGGCGCAGCTTCAAGTGATCCTGACTGTGATATTGCGTTTGTCGGATGGTGTGATGGTGCCGGGCGATCATCACAGGGTACAAGGGCCGGGATCAATTACGTTTCAGCGGTTTTTGCAGGTGCTGGAGTTGCATTTTCGCGAACACTGGAATGTTGCGGATTACGCCGCAGTACTTGGCATCAGTGAACGTCGGCTGGGATCCTCGGTTTCGCGTGCCACGGGGAAATCGCCATTGATGATGATCCATGATCGGATCTTGCGCGAGGCATGCATGCGCCTTGAACAATCGCCCCTTGGCGTGGCGCAGATTGCCTATGGGCTGGGGTTTCGTGATCCGGCCTATTTCAGCCGGTTTTTCAAACGCTATATCGGGGAGGCCCCAGGAGCGTATCGCCGTCGAAGTCGGGCCGAACAGCGTGTGCCCGATAACAGTTTTGCCGCTTGGCCGTAAGTACACGTTTTTAAAAGAGATTGGCTGTTAGGTCTTTCTGGCCGGGGTGTGGTCCCCGTTCGTGCATGAAGGCACGTTTTACTGCCATTTTTTGATCTTATTTATCGGCTGTCATCGTAAGAATACAGACACGTAAATTCAGACAGGATTATTAGGTGAAAAAAGGCAGAACCATACTTCTTGGCCTTTTGGCGATGCTTGTGTTGCCATTCGGTATCAGCCTGGCCGAAGACCCGCCGGGCAGCAAAGCCAAGGAAAAATATACATGGCGGAACGCGCCGCGTCATTCATCGGGTGTCGCACCCGATCCAAGGGCGCTTAAAGATCAGGCGGTTGTCATGGTCTTGGCGGCCAATACGTTTGGCTGGCGCGGGTATTTTGCGGTTCATCCCTGGATCATTTACAAGCGCGCGGGCGAAACCAGCTATACCCGTTATGACGTGGTTGGCTGGGGTGGCGGGAATGTGGTGCGTCAGAATTACGCACTGCCTGACGGGCTTTGGTTTGGGTCGGAGCCGCAAATTCTGGTCGAGCAGCGCGGTGACAAAGCTGGTGAGCTGATCCCAAAAGTCGAAGCGGCGATTAAATCATATCCGTTCGCCCGGACCTATCGCAGTTATCCAGGTCCCAACAGCAATACATTCGTTGCCCATATCGGCCGTGAAGTTCCGGGTCTTGACCTTGATATGCCCGCCAACGCGATTGGCAAAGATTACCGAGAAATCACAAATCCGGTTGGATTGTCGTCAAGCGGGCAGGGTGTTCAGGCAAATATTCTTGGGATGTTTGGCTTTTCGGTTGGCCTCGAAGAAGGGATCGAGCTGAACCTTCTTGGCCTGAATGTTGGGATTGATTTTAATCGGCCTGCCTTGCGGCTGCCGTCAATTGGGCGGCTTGGCATGGATAATAGCGGTCAGGCCTATTCCGAAGATGTTGGCGATGGCAATCCGGTGAATTGATATGGTCGGGTACAAACGACGGACAATTTAAGCAACAAAAAAAGCCCGCAGTCAGAATGTGCTGCGGGCTTTTATGTGCCGATAGTTCGATTAGTCGGCGAGTTTCACCAGCATTTTACCGGTATTCTTGCCGCTAAACAGATCGATAAAGGCCTGAGGTGCATTGTCGATGCCGTTAACAACGGTTTCACGGTGTTTGAGTTTTCCGTTGCGCACCAGTTCCATCCCCTCGGCAACGAAATCGGAATAGCTGTCCCAATTGTCGCTGACGATGAAGCCCTGCATACGCACACGCTGGGCAATGATCTTAAACAGATTGTTCGGCCCGGGCTGCGGGCTGTTGTAATGCGCAATCATGCCACACACCGCAATGCGGGCATTTTGGTTTACATGATCAAGGGCGGCCTCAAGGTGTGTGCCGCCAACGTTTTCAAAGTAAACATCAATGCCGTTCGGCGCTGCTTCGCCAAGGGCCGCCGACAGGTCATCGGCATCGCGGTAATTGACAACGGCATCAACGCCAAGCTCAGATTTTAGCCATTTTGCTTTGTCCTTGTCGCCGGTTGCACCGATGACAAAGCATCCCTTTGCCTTTGCAAGCTGACAAACAACCGATCCAACCGCACCCGCAGCAGCGGACACAAACACAACGTCGTCTGGTTTGCATTCGGCGATTTTATTGAGCCCGACCCATGCGGTCATTCCGGTCATGCCCAGAACGCTTAAGAAAACTTCCGGGGCAATGTCGCCGGTATCAGGAAGTGCTGTCAGTTCGTCCGCCGATGCGACAAAATGACTACGCCACCCCTTCATCGAAGATACAAGGTCGCCCTTGGCAAAGCCGTCAGCGTTGCTTTGGACAACGCGGCCAATCGCATGGCCGTCCAGTGCTGTGTTGAGTTCAAACGGCGGTACGTAGCTTTTCTTGCGGGTCATGCGACCGCGCATATAGGGATCAACTGACATCCAGATGTTTTCAACCAACACTTCGCCGTCAGCCGGCGTGGGTTGGTCCGTCTCGACAATTGCGAAATCGTCTTGTGACGGGACACCTTCGGGGTAGCGTTTCAGATGTATTTCTTTGGACATAGAACTCTTGTGACCTCCTGGTCATGCGTCATTGGTTTGTGACGATGACTTAGGCCGGGTGTGGCTGTTTCGCAATGGCAGCCAGTATCGGTAACTCAGAATGCGATGCGAAGTGCCCAAAGGCCGCCGTGATTACGGGTTCAGAAAATAAATCGACGCATTAAGCAGCATAGCGAAGCTGACCCACAGCACATAGGGCACCAAAAGCAAACCGGCCCAGCGGTCGATTTTCCAGAACATAACGCAGTTGATCACAATCAGCGCCAGCAACGGCACGATATCAATCAATCCCAGAAGCGGCGATTGCGCACCAAAGAACAGGAACGACCAAAGCAGGTTGAGTGCAAGTTGGACGGCATAGACCAAGAAAGCCGGCCGATTGTTGGCAATCCCACCATTGAGCCAAGCACGCCAACCACTGAGCGCGATCATGAAATAAATGATCGTCCACACCGGGCCAAAAATCCAGTTTGGTGGATTAAACGATGGTTTTTCAAGTGTGGTGTACCACCCGGTAACGCTGGTTGCGGTGACGGCACCACCCGCCGCAGAAATGATCAGGCACAGCACCATAAACGCAATCAAGGCGAAAACTTTGGTGCGATGATTTGGTGCAAAAGGGGATGAAGCGGGCTCGGTCATTTGGTGGGCCTAATTTTGTTGGGTATGAAAACTGACGAAAAGGTTGATTATAAAAGAATTCACTCAAGTATAGAGCGAAGAAATATATTGTTACTTGTCTCGAAATCGTACCATAAAAGAAAACATGTCTTTATGAGAATATATAAATTATCGGGGTAGGGGACAGAATGCTTAAGTTAAGTTCTATGAAAATCGGGACGCGTTTGCTGCTGATTGTAGCAGGCGCAATTATTGCTGCACTACTTGTTGGGGCCTTTGGTCTAAGCGAGTTGCGGTATAACATGCTGGAAGATCGTAAGGCGAAAACGCGCAACCTTGTTGATTCAACCATTTCGCTGATCAATCACTATCATGAGCTTGAGCAATCAGGTGCAATGACCAAAGAGCAAGCGCAAGAGGCCGCCGGGGCGGCTGTCGGTGCGCTGCGATATGATGAAACCAACTATTTCTTCGTGTTCGATTATACGCCAGTTGTGCTCATTCATGACATCAAACCCGAGAATGTCGGCAAAGATCTTTCTAACGCCAAAGACGGTGCTGGAAAACTCTACTACCGCGAAATGGCCCGTGTCGCCCAAGAAAAGGGCCAAGGGTTTGTCGACTACACCTATAAGGTGCCCAATGAGGATGCGACGCGGCCGAAATTGTCCTTTGTGAAGGCGTTCAAGCCATGGGGATGGGTTGTTGCGACCGGTATCTATATCGATGACGTCAATGCTGTCTTTATGAAAAGCTTGATGGTGATGGCCGGTGTGGCGGCGGCTGTTTTGCTGGCTGTGGTTGGTATCTCGTTGATGATCAGTCGCGGGATTACTGTTCCGCTGTTCACCATTTCCGATAACATGATCCGTCTTGCTGGCGGTGATCATAAAATCGAGGTTCTTTATACCGATCAAAAAAGTGAGATCGGCGATCTTGCACGCTCGATGGAAACCTTCCGCGATAAAACCATCGAAATGGAAGAAATGCGTATTCATCGCGAAGAACAGGAACGCCGTTCTGAGGAAGAAAAACGCGAAGCCTTGCGTGCGATGGCTGATAACTTTGAAGCCAGCGTTGGTCAGGTTGTTGCCCAGGTGATTGAAGCATCTGCAAATATGCAGCAATCCGCCGGGGCGATGTCTGATACCGCCAAGCAGGTTGGTCAGCGGTCATCGGTGGTGTCAGCAGCATCACAAGAAATGTCGAGCAACGTCGAAACCGTGTCGGCCGCTGCCGAAGAGCTGAGCGCATCGATTGCCGAAATCAGCAATCAGGTTTCACACTCTGCCGAGATTGCCAATGGTGCCGTGCGGACATCCGAAGACACCCATCAGAAAATCGAACTTCTGGCAGAAGCCGCCAATCAGATCGGTGAAGTGGTGGCGCTGATTACCAATATTGCCGAGCAAACCAACCTTCTGGCGCTGAATGCGACCATCGAGGCGGCGCGTGCAGGTGATGCGGGTAAGGGCTTTGCGGTTGTCGCGAACGAGGTGAAAAACCTTGCCAACCAGACCGCCAAGGCAACTGAAGATATCCGAACACAGGTTGATGATATTCAAGTTGCAACGTCTAACGCCGTTGATGCGATTGCCGAAATTGCCCAAACCATTCGTGAATTGGATGGTTCGAGCACAACCATTTCGGCCGCAGTCGAAGAACAGGGTGCCGCCACTCAAGAAATCGCGCGGAACGTTGAACAGGCATCGCATGGCACACGCGAAGTGTCGGAAAACATCACCGGCGTTTCCACGGCCGCCGATGAGTCTGAGCAGCTTTCTGGCGAGGTTCTTGGTCTTGCGAAAGGTCTGGGTCAGCAGGCCAATGAGCTTAATAAAGCTGTTGAGGCATTCTTGGCCGAAGTGCGCAGCGCGTAATTTCGCTCAACCATCACATATATAATAAGCCGCCAGCCGTTTGTTCGGTTGGCGGCTTTTTCTGTGCGACATTTTAAGTGGGGTGGTTCCGCCGCCGCGCTTTGCCCCGTTACAGTAAAGTTATTTGGTTAAGGTTTTGATCGTTTCGATCATGTCCGTGAAATAGGGGTTCCAGGTTAACCGGCCATGGTATTTACCGGGCTCGGTATAGCCCCATGCACTGCGCCAGAGTTTGCTGCGATCCGATGGGCGTTCAATTTCTTCCTGACCGTTTTCAATAAAAACAAAACTGCCATTGATCCCGTAATAGGGGTTTTCGGGCGAAAACAGCGCACTGAGATGTGAGAAATTGCTGATCTGTTGGTCGGGCAGGTTGCTGTTAAGGCTGCTTACCCGGCTGTCGATGCTTGGTGCGGGGGCTTGTCCGTACCAGATAAAGCGCGATGCCGGGTGGGTGAAATCCGTTTCAAACCGTTGAAGCATTGCGGGCGGATCAAGCACGCTGTCATCTGCACTCATGGTGACAAGGGCTGGCCTGTCGAATGGTTGTGCATCAAGGGCGTCATCCGCGTCGGCGACACTGCGGTAATAAAGCACAGAAGCCTTGGTCGACAGGGATTGATAGTTGATGACATTGTCTTCCGGGTCGACATCAATCCAATCCCAAAGATACTGAATGACCGGGGTCAGGAATAACAAATTGGTGCCTGGCTCAATCCCCGGCGAAAACAGCAATAAACCGGCGATATCGCGGTTGCGGGCAGCGTAGCTTGTGACAAGATTGCCACCCGTTGAAAAGCCACCAAGCCAGACTTCATCGACGTCTTGTTCAAGAAGGGCGACCTGATGGGCAACGGCTTTTGTCCAGTCTTCATAGTCCGGGATGCTGAGGTCGGCCGGGCGTGTGCCATGGCCGGGCAGTAGCATGGATCTGGCTACCCACCCGTTTTTCGCCATTTCGCGGGCAATGTCGTGGAAATACCACGGGCTTGATCCCAAGCCATGGACAAAGAGGACGCCGCGAGTTGGGGCATTGGAAGCGTCGGTTTCGGGGCGAATTTCAAATGGAATGTTGCGCGCAATTTCCATTTCGTGGTCCGCGGTCAAAAAAACACGATGGGTCGAAATCCAATCACGGGTTTCCGAAACATACCCCCGAAAGCTGTCTTGCATGTAGGGCGCAATACCGGGCGACTGTTGGTAAAGAGCGGTGTCAGGCGGTGTCGCGCAAGAAGCAAGAAAGGCCGCAGGGAGTAGGGCCAAGAGGATGGTGCGGATTGGGCGCATGAAGTTTCCTTTGGCCGGGTCGTCGGACGGATTACGCGTGTTCATTGACAGACTGTTCTTATGCCGTGGTCCGGAAGTTTAACCATGTGAAATGGTTTTGTCTTGCCTGACTAAATTTGTGCGGGCTTAGCGTGTTTCGGACCGGCAGATTAAGGGGGCTGGTGACGTCGTTATCGCTACGGCACGATAGGCGAAGGTGTCTTTTCTTAAGTGTTTCTAAGGAAATAGAAATTTCACAAAATTTTGGCGAAGTTTCTTGCGGGGCGGTTTGTTTTAGTAATACTTTAGTCGTGTCTAAATGTGAGTGTTCGTGAATAAGTTACGGGCGGCAGATGAATGTTAAAAGTCTGGATTTTCCCTTGGGGGGTAACTTTGGCGCCAGATCATCTCGGGACCTTAAAAGAAAACCGCGAATATTCTTTCCCTATGCGTGCGCGCACCACACAACAATCCTTTAGTGAGATTAAGAATGCTTAGGTTAGGGTCTATCAAGATCGGCACGCGTTTGCTGCTGATCGTTGCGGCTGCGATTGTTGCCGCCCTCTTGGTCGGGGCATTTGGCCTTTATGAGCTGAAAAGCAATATGCTTGAAGATCGCAAGACAAAAACGCGTGACCTTGTTGAAGTTGCAATCACCACGGCCGAATATTATCACGACCGCGAGCTTGCCGGCGAAATGACGGCAGAAGAAGCGCAGAAAACTGCAGCGGCGGTCATTTCGAATATGCGCTATGCAGGCGGCACCAACTATTTCTTCGCCTTTGATGATACACCAACCATGGTGTTCCACGGTCTTAAGCCGGATCTGGCAGGGCGCGATCTGCGCAACGCAAAAGACGGTGCAGGCAAAAAGCACTACATCGCTTTTGTCGAAATGGCGAAAAAGAACGGTCAGGGATTTGTTGATTATACCTTTAAGGACCCGGATATCAGTGGAACACGTGCGAAACTCTCGTTTGTGAAAGAGTTCAAGCCGTGGAATTGGATCATTGCCACCGGGATCTACATTGATGACGTTAATGCCGTCTTTATGAGAAGCCTGATGGTGATGTCTGGTGTGGCAGCGGCTGTTTTGCTGGTGGTTGTCGCCGTCGCATTGATGATCAGCCGTGGCATTGCTGTACCGCTATTTTCCATTTCCGATAATATGCTGAAACTGGCGGGCGGTGATCACAACATTGAGGTCGATTATACCGACCAGAAAAGCGAGATCGGTGATCTGGCCCGTGCGATGGAAATTTTCCGCGAAAAAACCATCGAAATGGAACAAATGCGTGTTCAGCGTGAAGAGCAGGAACGTCGCGCAGAACAAGAAAAACGCGATGCGCTGCGTGCCATGGCGGACAATTTCGAAGCAACGGTTGGTCAGGTGGTCGCGCAAGTTATCCAAGCATCGGGTAACATGCAAACATCTGCCAATGCGATGACGCATACCGCAAAACAGGTTGGCGAACGCTCGACCGTGGTTTCGGCGGCCTCGCAACAGATGGCATCGAACGTCGAAACAGTGTCTGCGGCGGCAGAGGAACTTAGCACCTCGATTGGGGAAATCAGCAATCAGGTTGCGCAATCCTCCTCTATTGCCAACGGCGCTGTGCGGACATCCGAAGAAACCCATCAGAAAATTGAACTTCTGGCGGATGCAGCCAATCAGATTGGCGAAGTCGTTTCGTTGATTACCACGATTGCGGAACAAACCAATTTGCTGGCCCTGAACGCGACGATTGAAGCCGCACGTGCCGGTGATGCGGGCAAAGGCTTTGCTGTTGTTGCCAACGAGGTCAAAAACCTGGCCAGCCAGACCGGCCGCGCAACCGAAGATATCCGCTCGCAGGTCGAAGGTATTCAGGTGGCGACCCGAAATGCGGTCGAGGCAATTGGGGAAATTGCGGAAACCATTCGCCGTTTGGATGGTTCGACCACAACCATCGCAGCCGCCGTTGAAGAGCAGGGGGCCGCAACCGATGAAATTGCCCGCAACGTAGAGCAGGCAGCCCAAGGGACGCGTGAAGTCACCGAAAACATCACAGGTGTTTCCTCGGCGGCGGATGAGTCTGAACAGCTTTCTGGCGAGGTTCTTGGCCTTTCCAAAGGCCTGGGCGAGCAGGCAGCTCAGCTTAATAAGGCGGTTGAGCAGTTCCTTGCGGAAGTGCGCAGCGCGTAGTTTCGCCCATCCATCACACATATAAAAAGCCGCCAGCCGTTTGTTCGGTTGGCGGCTTTTTTGTGCGACATTTTATGCGGCTTGGTTGCCCCAGCGTGGGAACGGGTCTGGCAAGTCTTTGTATTTTTCGGGTACGAATTTTCCGGACAAGGATGTTTCGTCTTCATCAATCAGGCAGGCGGCCAGTCGTTCGCGCAATTTGGCTTCGTTCATTTGATCGGCAAGGCCGATGAAAACGATTTCCTGTCGGCGGTCGCCAAAAATCGGATCCCAATTTGATAAAACGCGATCACGCCATTCATTGTTATCGGGCCAGCGATCCCGTGGTACGGCACACCACCACGTTCCCAATGCTTCGTTTTTAACTGCTGCCCCGGCTTGACTTAGTTCCCCCACCCAGTTTGGGCGTGTCGCCAGCCAAAAGTGACCCTTTGCGCGAACCACGCCGGGCCATTCACTGTTGATGAAGTTATGAAACCGTTCGGGTTCAAACGGAAGCGACGTACGGAAGGTGAAGCTTTTAATGCCGTATTCTTCGGTTTCGGGCACGTGATCGGCAAAACCATAGAGCTCTTTGGCCCATAAAGGATGATCTTGCGCGCGTTCAAAATCGAACAAACCGGTATTTAGAATGTCTTTCGGATTAACCTTGCCATGATCGGTTTCAATGATGCGGGCATCTGCGTTCAGCGCACGAATGATGCCCAGCACTATTTTGCGTTCGTCGGCTGCGATCAGATCAAGCTTATTTAGGACAATGACATCGGCAAATTCGATTTGATCAACCAGAAGATCGACAATGCTTCGGTCATCATCTTCGCCAAGGCTTTCACCGCGATCATTTAAAAAATCGGTTGAGCTGTAATCAGCAATCATCCGGGCCCCATCAACGACGGTGACCATTGTATCAAGCGTTGCAACGTCACTAAGGGACGCGCCATGTTCATCGCGAAAATCAAATGTCGCAGCCACGGGAAGTGGTTCTGAGATGCCAGTAGATTCGATCAAAAGATAATCAAACCGGTTGGTCTCAGACAGACGGCGCACCTCGGCAAGTAAGTCATCGCGTAAGGTACAGCAGATGCAGCCATTGGTCATTTCGACAAGCTTTTCATCCATGGTCGAAAGTTCTGCACCCCCGTCACGGATGAGGTCGGCATCAATGTTCACGTCACTCATGTCGTTGACGATTACTGCGACCTTTAGCCCGTCGCGATTATTTAAAACGTGATTGAGCAGGGTGGTCTTACCTGCGCCCAAAAAACCCGACAAGACGGTAACCGGAAGACGTTTATCTGCCACGCGATCAAACTCCATAAAACGGCATGAATATGTTATGTTATAACGTAACATTTATGCGATATGGTTTTTCGATGCAATCAAATTCATTCAAAACAAAACCCCGCCGGAACATGGCGGGGTTTTGGTGGCCTTATAGATGAAGCAGTAAGCTTCGTATTATGTTTTCGAGGTCTGACCAAACAGGACTTTTTTGTCTTCTTCGGTCATCTCACCGGAGCGCAATCCTTCGCCTGCTTTATAGGCGGCAATCGTTGCAGGACGTGCTTGGATGGCATCAAACCAACGCTTGAGATCCGGGAAGTCGTTCAGGTCTTGCTGCTGCTTTTCGTGGGAAACAATCCACGGATAGCACGCCATATCGGCAATGCTGTAATCACCACCAGCAATGAATTCACGTCCGGTAAGGCGCTTATTGAGCACACCGTACAGACGGTTGGTTTCATTGACATAGCGGGTGATCGCATAGGGGATTTTTTCGGGGGCGTAGGTGCCGAAATGGTGATTTTGTCCGGCCATCGGGCCAAGTCCGCCCATCTGCCAGAACAGCCATTCCATCACGGTTTTACGACCGCGCACATCTGTCGGCAGGAACTTGCCCGTTTTTTCCGCCAGGTATTGTAAAATTGCGCCGGACTCAAACACCGTGATGGGATCACCACCATCGGCCGGATCATTATCAATGATCGCAGGCATGCGGTTGTTGGGTGAAAATGCCAGGAATTCCGGCTTGAACTGGTCTCCAGCGCCGATATTGATCGGATGGATTTTATAATCCAGTCCCGCTTCTTCCAGAAATAGCGTGATTTTGTGGCCGTTCGGGGTCGGCCAGTAATAAAGATCAATCATGGGCCAATGGCTCCTTTAGGGCTTTGATAGTGGCAAATCAGATAATCAGAGCTTGCCAATTAGAAGCCTTTGGGTCAATTTAAAACGATCATTCCAAAACGTAACGCGGGGTCACAGCTTTGTTTAAAAAGATGCCCGCCAAGGAGACGCCTGATGATCCGCTTTTATTACCACCCAACGCCAAACCCGTTTAAAATCGCAATGATGCTTGAGGCATCGGGCCTGACCTATGAGGTCCTGCCGGTTGATACCCGCAAAGGGCAACAGCATGACCCGGCCTTTCGGGCGATTAACCCGAATGGCAAAGTACCGGCAATTGTCGACACCGATGGACCCGGTGGTCAGGAAATTCGGGTGTTTGATTCGAACGCCATCTTGCTTTATCTCGCGGAAAAGTCCGGCAAGTTCCTTGGCAAGGCTGAGGACCGGGGTGAATTTTTGTCATGGCTGATGTTCATTGCCACGGGCATTGGTCCATTTTCGGGGCAGGCAGTTCATTTCCAGCACGCAGCACCCGAAGGAAATGACTATGCTGTACGGCGCTATCGCAATGAAATCGCACGCCACTATCAGGTATTCGAGGACCACATGGCAGGCCGTGACTTTGTCGTCGGGGATGATTTGACGATTGTCGATATGTCGGGCTGGGGCTGGATCGACAGGGCGCCCTTTATCTTTAAAGACCCGGACATTTTGGATCAGTATCCCAATATCAAACGCTGGTTCAAGAAAATGGATAGTCACCCCGCCGCGATAGGCGCGCGCAAGGTTGGCAGCCAATATACGTTCAAAACTGAAATGGACGAAGCCGCCAAACGCGCGATGTTCCCATCGAACTACGACTAATCGCTTCGCGTTAAAAGCAGGCAAATACCAAAACACCCCCGAAACCACGTAGGGGGTGTTTTGTATTCAGATCATGTCAAAGATCAGTCGCTGGTTTTTGCGCCGAACTGCTTGTTGAATTGCAGGACAAGCAGGGTGACAACGGCACCCGACAGCAAATAGGCCCCGACACCAATCAGACCAAACTGATCGCAAAGATAAAGGGCGATCAGCGGCGCAAAGCCCGCGCCAAGCAACCAAGCCAGATCGGATGTTAAGGCCGAGCCTGTATAGCGATATTCACGTTTGAAGTTAGATGCCAGTGTGCCCGCCGCCTGACCGAAGCACAGGCCAAGAACCGCAAAGCCACCCAGAACAATCATGCCTTCGTTGATGACGTTATAGGTATAAAGAAGCGGGGTCAGAAGTGCGCCGATCAGAATAATACCGGCACTGTAGCCCAGCAGGCGACGGCGGCCTAGTTGATCGGCGATGAAACCAGATGCGACAATGCCAAGTGCACAAAGCACCGCACCGACACCCTGGGTCAGCAGGAACTGCCCAGCATTGCCATTGGCATAAAGAAAGACCCATGTCAGGGCAAACACAGTGACGAGATGGAACAGTGCGTAGCTGACCAATGGCACCAAAGCGCCGAGAAGAACGGTGCGCCCGTTATGACGCAGGGTGTCGCTGATGCGCGCGGCATGCAGCTCATTCTGTTCCAGAAGGTGGCCAAATTCCGAGGTTGCCACCAAACGCAGACGGGCAAACAAGGCCACCACGTTAATGGCAAAGGCAACGAAGAACGCAAAGCGCCAGCCAAAGGCCAGGAAGTCTTCGGGGGCGAGGGTCAAAATCAGATAGGCAAACAACGTTGATGCCAGCATAAAGCCAAGCGGTGCGCCCAGCTGCGGGATCATCGCATAGAAACCTTTGCGATTGTCCGGGGAGTTAAGTGCCAGAAGGGACGCCAACCCATCCCATGCGCCACCCCAAGCAAGCCCCTGAAGGAAGCGGAATGCGCACAGAAGATAAATCGCAAACACGCCCGACGAGGCATAGCTTGGCAAGAACGCCATAGCGGCGGTTGATCCGCCAAGCATGAACATGGCAATCGTCAGTTTAACGCCACGACCATAGGTGCGGTCGATATTCATAAAGACCAGCGAACCGACAGGGCGCGCGATAAAGGCCAAGGAGAAGATGGCAAAGGAATACATGGTGCCCATAAGTGCGGTTTCGCCGGGAAACAGCAATTGCGGGAAAACCAGCACCGATGCGATGCAATAGACAAAGAAGTCAAAGAATTCTGACGTTCGGCCAATAATCACGCCCAGCGCGATCTGACCTGGATCATTTACATCGCCTGCGGATTGCTGGCGTGCGTCGCGTTCCAAACCTGAAGAAGTGGCGGTCGCGTAGTGTTCTGTTGCTTGGTTCACGCCTTGTCTCCCTAATTCTAATGTCGGACCGTTGGTCCAAGGCACTTTGTTCATTGGACCAAAATCCCTTCTACGCCGTCGCGTGAAGTTTTGATCGAGTCTAGTATAGACATGTGAATTGCAAACGTCAGTGTCAATTATTGTTCTGCATTGCACAACGTTAGGTTTATGCAAACATGACAATTGTCATTAAGACCCAGCCATGCGTGGCGGATATCTTGACATTGTTGCGACGCAGCTATAGCACTTCCCGCAAGTTCACACCCTGGCAGGTTTTTGAAAAAAATTTGCTGTTTTTGTGTCCTTTCCGTGGATGTTTAGGATTATTATTCCTATATGCGTTGCGGTGGGGTACGACGTGTGACGGTCTTCACTGGATCGTTATGCGGCTTGCAGGCATATGGTTGTCTGTGAGAACAACTTCCAGAAACTGACAAAGTACAATCGCATGCTTTCAAAACTTGCACGCGGCGTCGCAATTGCTTCTGTGGTTACGTTGCTGGCCGGATGTAATCTGGTCGTAATGGATCCTTCCGGTGATATTGCGTCACAGCAAGCCGATCTTATCGTTGTTTCCACGATCCTTATGTTGCTCATCATCGTTCCGGTGATGGCACTGGTCGTTTTCTTTGCGTGGAAATATCGTCAATCCAATAAAGATGCCGAATACGATCCTGAATGGCACCATTCCACCAAGTTGGAAATTGTCATTTGGTCAGCACCACTTGCGATTATTATTGCTTTGGGCGCGATCACCTGGGTCAGTACGCATACTTTGGACCCATACCGCCCGCTTGATCGTATCGACGCGGAACGCCCGCTGGCGAAAGATCACGAGCCGATGGTGGTAGAAGTTGTTTCCCTCGATTGGAAATGGCTGTTCTTCTATCCTGAGCAGGGTATCGCAACCGTCAACGAGCTTGCAGTACCTATTGATACGCCGATCCGTTTCAAGATCACGTCATCTGGTGTCATGAATACGTTCTATGTTCCGGCAATGGCGGGCATGATTTATTCGATGGCCGGTATGGAAACTCAGCTTAACGCGGTTATGAACGAAGAAGGCGTCTATGACGGCTTCTCTGCGAACTATAGCGGCGAGGGTTTCTCGCACATGCGCTTTAAGCTCCATACGCTGAGCGACGAAGGTTTTGCCGATTGGGCTGCCAAGGTCAAATCCGAAGGATCCGACTTGAGCCGTTCTGCTTATATGGAACTGGAAAAGCCGAGTATTGATGAACCCGTGCGTTATTACGGTGACGTTGATTCGGATCTGTATGCTGCCATTTTGAACATGTGCGTCGATCAGTCGAAAATGTGCATGAACGAAATGATGGCAATCGACGAAAACGGCGGTGGCGGTCTTGCGGGGATCTATAACGTGATGTCTTTGACATACGATACCCCGCGCGAACGTGGCAGTCAGTTCTTGCCGTCGAGCAAGTCATATGTGGCAACGCTTTGCACCGCGCCGACAGGTGGTCTGAGCCAGCAAATCTCGTCTATTCCGCTGTTTGAGAATGGAATGGCCGATGATCGGTTTAGTCCTGTTCCTGAGAGCGCGTCGATAGGGTTCTGAAGCAGTGCCGGTAAATTCAAGTCCCGCGGAGTTGAATGAACCGGCCCTTCGCGGTTTGCGTACTGGATTTGCCAGTGCGTTGCCGAAA
Source organism: Thalassospira lucentensis (assembly GCF_011806425.1). Lineage (GTDB taxonomy): Bacteria > Pseudomonadota > Alphaproteobacteria > Rhodospirillales > Thalassospiraceae > Thalassospira > Thalassospira lucentensis_B. Next base: position 135,187 of record NZ_JAATOV010000005.1, read on the forward strand.
CGAAAAGAAGAGTAATCCGATGTTTTCAAATCCGGACCTTTTGCACTTTATATTTGGCCGGCTTTCATTTGACTCCCTGCCATTTCACGAACCCATCTTGGTCGTGACTTTTGCGGCAGTTGTTTTGGGCGGTATCGTCGTTCTTGGCGCACTGACCTATTTCAAACTGTGGGGGTACTTGTGGCGCGAGTGGATCACGTCTATCGATCATAAAAAGATCGGTATCATGTATATCATCCTGGCACTGATCATGCTGCTGCGTGGTTTTGCAGATGCCTTGATGATGCGTGCTCAACAGGCCGTCTCGTTTGGCGATGCCCAAGGCTTCTTGCCGCCGCATCACTATGATCAGATCTTTACCGCGCATGGCGTGATCATGATCTTCTTCGTGGCGATGCCGTTGGTTACGGGCCTGATGAACTTTGTTGTGCCGCTGCAGATTGGCGCGCGTGACGTTTCGTTCCCGTTCTTGAACAACTTCAGTTTCTGGATGACGGCATGTGGTGCCGCCCTGGTGATGGTTTCGCTGTTTATCGGTGAATTTGCCAAAACCGGTTGGCTGGCCTTCCCGCCGCTGTCTGACATTGTGTTCAGTCCCGATGTTGGGGTCGATTACTATATTTGGTCGTTGCAAATTGCCGGTGTCGGTACGTTGTTGTCGGGTGTGAACCTGATTGTGACTATCGTTAAGATGCGCGCACCGGGCATGTCGATGATGAAGATGCCGGTCTTTACCTGGACCGCACTTTGCACGAACGTCCTGATTGTTGCTTCCTTCCCGGTTTTGACGGCTGTCCTGGTTCTGCTTGGTCTTGATCGTTACGTTGGTACAAACTTCTTTACCAACGATCTGGGCGGCAACCCAATGATGTATGTCAACCTGATCTGGATTTGGGGGCACCCAGAAGTTTACATCCTGATCTTGCCGGCCTTTGGTGTCTTTTCGGAAGTGGTTTCGACCTTCTGCCGCAAGCGCCTGTTTGGCTATAGCTCGATGGTATATGCGACGATCGTTATTACCATCCTGTCCTATTTGGTTTGGTTGCATCACTTCTTTACGATGGGCTCAGGTGCCAGCGTGAACGCCTTCTTTGGCATCACGACGATGATTATTTCGATCCCGACGGGCGCGAAAATCTTCAACTGGTTGTTCACCATGTATAAAGGCCGCATCAAATTTGATGTGCCGATGCTCTGGACGCTTGGCTTTATGATCACCTTTGTGATCGGTGGTATGACCGGCGTTATGCTGGCTGTTCCGCCAGCTGACTTTGTCCTGCACAACAGCCTGTTCCTGATTGCACACTTCCACAACGTCATCATCGGTGGCGTGGTCTTTGGGATGTTTGCCGGGATCACCTATTGGTTCCCAAAAGCGTTTGGCTTCAAGCTTGATGCATTCTGGGGCAAGATGTCGTTCTTCTTCTGGTTTGTTGGTTTCTACTTTGCCTTCATGCCGCTTTACGTACTGGGCCTGATGGGCGTTACCCGTCGTCTCAGCCATTTCGATGATCCGTCGCTGCAGATTTGGTTCGTCATTGCTGCCTTTGGTGCGGTTCTGATTGCCTGCGGTATCGGTTCGTTCATCCTGTCGATCGTTACGGCGGTTCTCAAACGCGATCAGTTGCGTGATGAAACCGGCGATCCATGGGGCGGACGTACACTGGAATGGTCGACCTCGTCACCGCCCCCGCAGTACAACTTCGCATTCACCCCGGTTGTTCATGATCTGGACGCTTGGGCGGATATGAAAAAGCGTGGCTTTGTACGTCCGACTTCCGGCTTTATGCCCATTCACATGCCGAAGAATACCGGCGCTGGGTTCATTCTTGCCGCGATTTCGCTGATCCTTGGCTTTGGCTTGGTATGGCATATCTGGTGGCTTGTTGCCGTCAGCTTCATTGCCCTGCTTGGTACCGCCATCGCACATACCTTTAACTACAACCGTGACTATCACATCCCGGTTGAAGAGGTTGTCGCGACTGAGGATGAACGTACCGCCCTCTTGGCAAGTCAGAAGGCGTAAGGGAATGACAATGGCGAATAATACTGCCGCGCCGACCGAAGCGCCGGTTTTTTATCTCAAGGAAGAGCATCACCCAGAACAGGGCACGATGCTTGGGTTCTGGATCTATCTGATGAGCGATTGCCTCATCTTTGCGATCCTGTTTGCAACGCACGGTGTTCTCGGTCGCAACTATGCGGCCGGGCCATCGCCGGCAGATTTGTTCGATCTGGATCTGGTTGCGATCAATACCTCGATGCTGCTGTTTTCATCGATCACCTATGGCTTTGCCATGTTGCAGATGGCAAAAGGCAAAATCGCGGGTACCCAGCTTTGGCTGGCAATTACCGGTTTGTTCGGTGTGGCCTTCGTCGGGTTGGAACTTTATGAGTTCCATCACCTGTGGCATCTGGGTGCAACCCCGATGCGCAGTGGCTTCCTGTCGTCGTTCTACACGCTGGTTGCGACCCACGGTCTTCACGTGTCGTTTGGTATCATCTGGCTCGTGACCCTGATGGTTCAGATTGGTAAACGCGGTCTGGTTCCTGAAAACAAACGTCGCCTGATGTGCCTGTCAATGTTCTGGCACTTCTTGGACGTGATCTGGATCGGTGTCTTCTCTGTTGTTTACCTGTTGGGAGTTCTGGGATGAGCACGCATTCTCACGCACATGATGACCACCATGGTCACGATCATGGTGACGGTGCCAGCCACGGCACTTTCAACAGCTACCTGATCGGCTTTATTCTGTCGGTTATCCTTACCGCCATTCCGTTCTGGCTGGTGATGGATGGGGTTCTTGACAGCAAGATGGCCACTGCGGCCTTCGTCGTTGCGCTTGGGGTCGTTCAGATCATTGTTCACATGGTCTACTTCCTGCACATGAACACCAAGTCAGAAGGCGGCTGGAACATGCTGGCGCTGATCTTTACCTTGGTGATTGTCGTGATTGCTGTGTCGGGTTCCTTGTGGGTTATGTACCACATGAACATCAACATGATGCCGAAGATGGATCACGAGATGATCCAAAACTTCGGCTAGGCCGACGCTTGATATTACAAGGGGGCGCGATACTTTAGCCGGTATCGCGCCCTTTTTTGTTTGGACTTATTTTGGACCGGGTATCATCCCAAAGTGCCCGTTGAAAGAAAGCGATATGAGCAACAAACCCGTTTCGGAAAATCAGCAAGATCAGCCAGAGAACGCCGCACCAAACAAAGGCCCGTCAAAAACAACCCGTATTGTGGTTGTGCTGTTGGCCGCCATCTTGTTTGCAGGGTTCTGCGGCCTTGGATATTGGCAAGTTGAACGACGGGCGTGGAAGCTTGACCTGATTGAGCGGGTTGATGCGCGTGTACATGGCGATGCCGTCACCGCACCAGATGCATCAGATTGGGAAAATGTCACGCGTGCGCGCGATGAATATCGCAAGGTGACGTTGCTTGGCACCTATCGCAATGATCTTGAAACCCAAGTCTATGCCGCAACCGATTACGGTGCGGGATATTGGGTGATTACGCCTATGGAACGCGTCGATGGCACCATCATCATGATCAACCGTGGTTTCGTGCCGACAGACCGACGTGATCCGGACAACCGTCCTGAAACCATGATTGAGGGCCAAACACGTGTCACCGGTCTTTTGCGGATGGACGAGCCGGTTGGAACGTTTATGCGCGACAACGTGCCTGAAGAAGATCGCTGGTATTCACGCGACGTGAAGGCGATCGCCATCAAGCAGGGCCTTTCGCCGGATCGTGTCGCCCCGTATTTCATTGATGCGGATGGCAAGAACAATCCGGACACGCTTCCTGTTGGTGGCTTAACCAAAATCAATTTCCCCAATAACCACCTTATGTACGCGCTGACGTGGTTTGGGATGGCCGCACTGACACTGGTTGGTGCGTGGTTGGTGCTCCGTCATCGTAAAAGCGATGATGACGATGTGGAGTTAGACGACTAAGAAGATTGGATATTTGTCGGTGCGCGGTCCTGTGCGTTTCTGATGTTCTCCTGACGCACTGCTGTCAGGAACCTGCTTGTCACGTCGTTTACAGAGCGTTGAGGCGGTGCGCAATATGCGGCCACCACATCGCTTATAACCTCGATATCACAAGCAGGAGCCTTTGGAATGATCTCGGACCGCAAGCTGACATTTTATCACTCTGCGCCATCGCGTGGAAATATTGTGCATTGGATGTTGCAAGAACTTGGCATCGAATTCGATGTCAAAATGATCGACATCCGCAATGGGGAAGGGCAGACCCCAGAATTCCTTGCCCTTAATCCATTGGGCAAGGTGCCAACCATCGTGCATGGCGATACGGTCGTGACAGAGGCCGCCGCCATTTGCTGTTATCTGGCCGATATGTTTCCGGCTGCCGGCTTGGCCCCGACATTTGATGATCCGATGCGTGGTGAATATCTGCGCTGGTTGTTTTTCTCTCCGTCGACGATCGAACCTGCTTTCATAGACAGAGTCCGCAAGCAAGAGCCAGGTGATCGCAGCATGTCGCCTTATCGCGAATGGGATACCCTTATGGCCATGCTGCGCGATGTTATTGGCAATGCGCAGCCATGGATACTTGGCGAAAAATTCACCACGGTTGACGTTGTGATGGGCTCGGCGATCCGATATGGGCGGATGTTTGACATCTTGCCGGAAACCCCAGTCTTTGAAGATTACATCCGCCGGATTAATCTGCGTCCGGCCTATGTGCGGATGCAGGAACTAGACGCCCCGTACGTCGAAGCATCTATGGCGGTTTGATCGCGTCTTATTTTTTGTATGATTAATAAAGGGCTGGTTCCTGCGATTTGGAACCGGCCCTTTGTCTTGTTAACGCTGTTTTCTTAACCGTAGCCAAGAAATTGATCAGTCCAGAGCTGCCAAAATCGTTTCGGTGTAATCTTGCAGTGTTTCCGGATCACTGCCGCGACGGGCCATCAGTTGCACGCCCTGAAACGATGCGGCAAGAAAACGCGCAAGGGCGCGGATGTTTTTGTCGCCCGAAATCGTCCCGGCATCGACGCCACGCCTTAGGGCATTGGCAAACATATCTTCGACCCGGCGAAATGCGCGATGTGAAATGGCGGCGATGTCTGGATCATGCGGGGCCAGTTCCATGCCCGAATTGACCATAAGACACCCCTTAAAGCGGCCATCATTGCAGCACTGCAAGGTGGTGTCCTTAAATGTCGCAACAATGGCTTCGCGGCCATCGGCGGTTTCACGCAGTTTTTCGAACCGCTTGGTGCTGATTTTTGCGCTGTAATGTTCTAGAACACGCAGGAAAAGTGCCTTCTTGTCGCCAAAGCTTGAATACATGCTGGCACGGTTCAGCCCCGTTTCTTCGACAAGGTCTTGAACCGATGTGGTTTCAAATCCCTTGCGCCAGAAAATGTTCATGGCGTTATCAAGAACGCTTTCTTCGTCAAATGCGCGGGGGCGGGGCATGGCATTTCCTTGGTTGCGAACATACTCTGGAACGGATGTTCTATAATACAGATCAAAATGTAACCTATGGCAACGAAAATCAAGCTTAGCCGTCGGTTCGGTGCGATTTGTTCTGTGCGTTGCGGTGTCGGATATAAAAAACGCCGCCATGCAATATGGCAGCGTTTAAACATCAAAGGGCCCGATCATCCGATAGACTGAACGCGTCTGGTCGATTGGCTTTATGCTAGCGCGGGTTACGGTCCAGCGTGACAAAGCTGTAATCGGGGCCATCGGGATTTTCGATCTTTTGCCGGCCGGTTTCGGTCCATTGGTCTTTGGGTAACGGATCAAGGAACGTATCGCCGTCAATATCATCATGGACTTCGGTTAATTCAAACCGGGTCGTATAGGGCAGGGCAAGGTGATAAATCTGTGCTCCGCCAGCAATGATAACTTCGTTTACACCGTCGGTCTTGGCGATGTTGTCAGCCAGTTTTACGGCCGCTTCGATATCGTGACAGACGCGCACATTTTCATGATCGAATGACCAATCTTTGTCGCGGGTGACGATGATGGTTGTACGCTTGGGCAGCGGACGGCCAATGGCCTCAAACGTGACGCGGCCCATGATCATTGGTTTGCCAAGGGTCAGCGCCTTAAACCGTTTCAGGTCTTCGGGCAATTCCCAAGGCATCCAGCCATTTTTGCCAATCGCGCCATTTTCGGCGGCGGCAACAACGGCGACCCGTTCGATCTGTTGATTGTCGTTACTGGCCATTAGACGGCGACCTTGCCAGCGATGTGTGGGTGCGGGTCATAGCCAACTAGTTCGAAATCATCGAAGGTGAAATCAAAGATCGATTTAACGTCCTTGTTGATTTTCATCGTCGGAAGCGGCCGGGGGTCGCGCGACAGCTGCAATTCAACCTGTTCAAGATGATTGGTGTAAAGATGCGCATCGCCAAGGGTATGGACAAAGTCACCGACATCAAGATCGCAAACCTGCGCAATCATCATGGTCAGAAGCGCATAGGATGCGATGTTAAATGGCACACCAAGGAAGATATCCGCACTGCGCTGATACAGCTGGCAGGATAGTTTTCCATCTGCGACATAAAACTGGAACAGGCAGTGGCAGGGCGGAAGCGCCATGTTGGGCACGTCGGCAACGTTCCATGCCGAAACAATCAGGCGGCGCGAATCAGGATTGTTTTTGATCTGATCAATCAGATCGGTGATCTGGTCAATCGTCTGTCCGTTGGCACCCTGCCAGGATCGCCACTGGCCACCATACACCGGGCCAAGGTCGCCATTTTCGTCGGCCCATTCATTCCAGATGCGCACACCGTTATCTTGCAAGTATTTGACATTGGTATCGCCATCCAAAAACCACAGCAATTCATGGATAATGGATTTCAGATGCAGCTTTTTGGTGGTCACCAGCGGGAAGCCCTTTGACAGGTCAAACCGCATTTGGTGGCCAAATACAGATACCGTGCCGGTCCCGGTTCGGTCTTCCTTGGCGGTCCCGGTGTCGCGCACCATCTGCATCAGATCGAGATATTGCTGCATGCTGTGTCCTGTTTTTGGGAATCGTGTTTGACGCAGCATAGTCAGGTCCGTCAGCCTCGGCAAGCGATGCGGGCAACCGGGATGCTTGGCTTTGAACAACCACGCTATTTTTGGCGAATGACAGAAAAATTTGCCAAACTCCCTTGTGCCATAAGGGCCCTTTGACCTATATAGGGGCTGTCGGGGCAACCCGACTATGGCGTTACACGACTTGGCAGAATAGACATTACGGACCCGGGGGCGGTACCCGGCGGCTCCACCAACTTTCAAACTTTGACTTCGTCCGACTCAGGCGAGGATGTTGGGGCCGAAATAGGATCGACGTGTGTAGTAAAAGCCTCTGTTGGCGCTCGGCATGGTACCACCGTTATCGGGCTAATGTTTGTAAATGCAAACGACAACAATGCTCCGGTAGCTGTTGCTGCGTAAGCGGCACTAGCACCAAAGCGAAATTCCGGTTGCCGGGAGCGGTAACTTGGTGGGGGACGGGGCACCTAGCAACAGAACGCCCCACTCTTGTATTTCTCTCCTGCTGCGTTATGAATAGAGTTTAGGATCAAAACCTAATCGAGCACGTTATGATGTTAAGAACGTGATCAATTACTATATTAACGTGACGGGATGAGCCGCAAAACGGCGGTGCACCCGCCAGATACAGGATTACTGATGCAGAAACCGGAAGAATTCCGCTACGATCTTATGGTCGATCAGGCACTGCGCGGCGTGGTGAAAGATATCCTTGCGCGCGTGGCCGAAGAAGGCCTTTTCGGCGAGCATCACTATTACATCACCTTCCAGACCAATCATCCCGGTGTCGCTTTGCCGGAAAATCAGCGCAAAGCGCATCCTGATAACATCACGGTCGTTTTGCAGCACCGGTTCTGGGATCTGAAGTCTGAAGACGATCATTTCTCGGTCGGCATGAGCTTTGATGGCATGCCAACGACGTTGGTTGTTCCCTATGATGCGATGCTGGCCTTCGTCGATCCGTCCGCCAACTTCATGCTGACATTCAGCGTCGAAGAAGAAATGGATGATGCTGATTTCGATTACGACGAAGATGACGATCTTGACGCGGACCTGAACGACGATGACGACGACACCCCGGCAACTTTGGTGGCGGAGCCGTCCAAGGCGCGTAAAAAGCCAAAACCAGATGCCAATGAAACCGGCGAAGTTATTGCACTGGACGCGTTCCGTAAGAAATAACCGCGGGGCTTGGGCACCGTGTGCCGCGTAAGGCGGCTGGCAAAAGATACAAAAAAAGGCGGATGGTTTGAAACAACCACCCGCCTTTTTCAGTTTAAAGAGCTTCCTCTATGAAGCCTTTGACTTCTTCGTACAGGCTGTCGGAATGTTCAGACAGATTTTGCGAGAAGCTTGATAGGCGTGTGCCTTGCTCAGACGTTTTTTCGACCATCTCGTCAAGGCGGGCCAGGTCGCTTGTAATGGATTGAACGCCATCGGCGACAGACAGGATATTGGCCGCAACTTCACGCGATGCAGCGTGCTGCTGTTCGACAACCGCACCCAGATTTCCGGCGATTTCTTCGTTGGTTTCGATGACTTTACGGGTATCGTTCAATTCAGAAACCACGCGTTCGGTGTTTTCACGAATTGCCGCAATACGGTCGGTAATGTCCTTGGTCGAATTTGCGGTCTGGGTTGCAAGGGATTTAACCTCGCCCGCGACCACGGCAAAACCTTTGCCTGCATCGCCCGCACGCGCGGCTTCAATTGTTGCGTTCAGGGCCAAAAGGTTGGTTTGGGTGGCGATATCCTGAATGATTTTCACAACCGTTCCGATTTCTTCAACCGCGCCGGATAACTCGGCCATGACCTTGCCGGTGTCATCCATTTCTGCAACCGATCGGTTTGCAACTTCGGTCAGGCGATCGATCTGAGATGATATTTCACTGATGGAGCGTGACATTTCCTCAGACGCCGCGGACACCTGATTGGCTTTCTGGGATGTCAGGTCACCCGATTGACGGATGTTGCTCGCTAGGTTTGCTTCGTCCGATGAATTTTCCGAAAGGTCGGACGATAGGGTGTTGAGCTTATCAGATGCTTCGCGCACTTTTTCCGACAGGCTAACGCATGTGCGTCCCATTTTGACCTGATCGGTAATGGTTTCGGCGGTCATGATAAAGCCAGTGACGGTATCATATTCATCAAGAAGCGGGGTGACCGTTACCATCAACGTATCTTCATCAAGGCGGACACGCTGATAAATCGGCATTTCTTCAAGTCGGTTGCCCAAATTGGCAAACTGTTTGCGATCAAAGATTTTATGAAGCTTTGAAAGGGGGGAGCCAATGACATTGGCGAAATTAACGTCCGTGGTCTTAAGCAATGTTTGGGCAAAATCGCGCGAAATAAAGCAGATATTGCCAGAAAGGTCACAGGTGACGATGTTGTAGGTAATGGAATTTATCAGATCTCTGTAAAATGCATTCTGCCGGTCTGCTTCTGCCTTGGCGCTTTCTTCAGCAGCCATATTTGATTTCGCATCTGCGGTCCTGCGATAGATTTTAAGCATTGTTCGACGTCCTTGAGAAAGAAGATTGCCATACTTGGCGCGCGGATGGTCCACCGTTGGCAATGATCTGTTCAAGCTTAAAAGCGCAGTTGCAGGATATTCTGTGAAATCAGACGATTAGCCCGGATTTTTACAATACTTATCGCTCATATACTCTATACGTGATGGTGCTTTTTAAAACCGATTTTTTAACTCAGGTATTCCGTGTTTTGGGGCGACTCGACGCCAAATAATCGCGTTTTTCTGCGGGATTGGGCCTCTTTGGGGGCTTCGGTATAGACCAACAGATCAGAGGCATTATCTTGCTTTCCAGCAAAAGCCGTACAAGCAAAACTCCCTTGTTTTTTTAGAGAAGATAACCTTTCGATGCGTGATGTTGTCTCTGAGACAGAAAAGGCCCGGCATATCGCCAGGCCTTTCCAAATCGATCAGGATTCTTTTAGGTTAAAGCACCTGATTAGTATTTGACGTTATAGGTCATGGTAAAGGTTCGCCCACGACCAGTTGCATCGAATATGGATGCCGGGCCGTATCCCGGTGAATAGAACTTCACCGCACGCTGTCCCCAAATGGTCTGGTAATCTGTATCAAGCAGGTTATTGATGCCAAACAGCAGTGAACCGACTGGCAGGTTGTATCCGCCCTTTAAGTCAAACAACGTATAACCATCCATGTCGTCATCGCTGCTATCTTGGTAGTCATAGACATTGCTCATTTGCAGCTTAAGGCCAAGGTCGCCACCTTGCCAGCCGACATAGGCGGTCGTTTTCGGCAGACTTGCAGAAGTGGCGTCTTCCTTGTCCCAGCTTCCGTCGGTCTGTTCGACCATCTTACGTACATAATGGCCTGACGCGCCCACCATCCAGTTTTCATCAACATTATAGTTGAACATGGCTTCGATACCGTAAGTCCGGGTGGCCAGATCATTCACATCTATTAACAGGGTGGTGTTGTTCGCTTTGATCGATTTGTCCGATACAGCGTAATAGGCAGCGACCTGTGTTTGCAGGTCAAGACCATCATGGCGCCAGCCCAGTTCATAGTTGTTGGTCTTCACACCTTGCAAAGATGAACCGTCAACTTTCAAATAGTCACCTAAAACGTAACGCGTCCCGACCAGGGTATAGTCACCTTTGCCGTAATATTTTGACGGATCGGCAATTTCGAACCCTTGTGAAAATTGGAACCAGACCTGGTTTTCCAGATTAATATCGTACTTGATACCGGCATTGAACAAGTTGACATCATAGGAAACATCACCGCCGGGAATGGTGTCCGCAGAACTGGCCAATCCACGCGCGATGTTGATCTGCTGGGTAGAACCGACAAAGGAATCAACAGCGGTGCGAATATGTTCGCGCCTTACGCCCCCTTGGATGGATAGTTTATCGGTGATGTCATAAAGGCCCTGTGCAAAGCCAGCAGCGGTCGTAACCTGATAGCCGGGGTAACGTTCCAATTCCGCCAGTTTCTTAAAGACCCTGCCACCACTCGCAAGGGCCGCATCGCGGTCAAAGAAATTGTTGGTGGCTTCAAACGATTCATAGTTTAGATCCAGACCATAGGTGACTTCTAAATCGTCAAAGTCGCTGGTCATTGCGGTTTTGACACCGGTAACCCACGTGTCTTGTTCCGATCCGGTCAGGTATGATAATGTGCCGCCGCCGGTGCGCGGGAACGGATAAAATGCCAAATCCTCGTCACGGTAATAGGCTTGGGCAATAAGCGATTGACCAAGAAAATCTTGGTTGTCGTAACTTAATGACACCTGATTTCGTTCGGTACTCGGTTCGACATCAAAACTTGGACCTTCGCCAACGGTAATCAGCGAGCTGTCAGAAAAACCGGCGTAATTGGTCCCATAATCGACGTAATAGTCGTTTTCCTGCTCACTCAGGTAATGCTGCATCGTAAGAGATACAGACTGGTCGTCGGCGATTGCCGCGTCGATGGTGGCAAACAGATCGATATTCGTGGTGTCCTGAATGCTGGTTTGCGTGGTATCTGGCGGGATCAGTTCGCCCGAACCATCATAAAGGTTTCCGGTCTTGGAATATGCCAATGACAGGCGGCCACGGACATTTTCCACGCCACCAGACACCGATTGCGCAACTCGATAATCAAGGTCGTCATCGGCCTGAAAACCGGACGTGCCAGAAATCAAGCTTTCAAAGCCAAGCTCATTGCTGTCGGCATGTTTGGTAATGATGTTGATGATCCCACCGGTCGCGTTACCACCATGTAAGGCCGATGCCGCAGACAGAACTTCGATCCGTTCGATATTGAAGGGATCGATGGAATCCAAATGTCGGCTGACGACGCGCGCCCCCATCAGCGAGACGCCATCAATCATAATCATGGCTGTCCGGCCACGCATATTCATACCGTAATTGGTTCTTGAACCAACGCTGCCAAAATCAAGGCTGGGAATGAGTGATGGCAGCGTTTCTTTAAGCGACGTTCCGGTTGCCGTTTGTTCCTGAATTTCCTCGGCGCTGATGATCTGCACGGTCTGCGCCATGTCTGTTGGACGTTGTGCAGCACGGCTTGTGGATACTTTCAGGGCGTCCGTCGTCAATATCTTGTTTTTATTGCTACCATTATCAGATGTTTGTGATGCCTCCTGGCCTGCGGCAGGAGTTGAAAGAAGATGGAGGCAGGTTAGGGCGGACACCGCCGTCAACGTACCCGTGAGGCGCATGTTCTTCGTCTGCGCAGGACTGAATGAGACCATGTTTTTAACCGCTTATATAAGTTTGTTCCTGGGTTCCTGATAATGAATTCGCGAATCATTATCAATTGTGGAAATCGTATTTTGTTGAAAATTTGATCACGGCGACCGGAATATTTGATTTTTAAATCAAGTAATTGCATGTGGTTTGCAGAGTTCGGGGCATCGTTTGGCGGCACGCTTATGCCATCCGGGAACGTGTCGGCGCTCAGAAAATTGGGACCCAGAATGCTTGGGGGTGGTCAAAGGCGCTTTGTCGAAAGCCTTGCGGGTTTAAATCGGGCAATTTGGTGGAAATTTCCCAGCTAAGAGGCTATGTTCCCGGTCAAATAGCGTGATCAACGCTTCCCGCAGATAAAAACTAACGTTGTTTTTCAGAGAGACGAGAACCTTCCCATGAGTGATTTTGTCTATAAACCCATGTTCGATCTGGGGAAGGACACCACCCCATATCGTAAAATCGGGGATGAGGGTGTTTCGACCGTTGATGTTAATGGCGAGACCTATTTGAAAGTCGCGCCCGAAGCGATTGAAAAGCTGACCCTTCAGGCGTTTTTCGATTGTTCGCATCTTTTGCGTCCAGGGCACCTTGCTCAGTTGCGCAAAATCCTTGATGACGATGAAGCGACCCCGAATGACAAATTCGTGGCGATGGATCTTTTGAAAAATGCCTCGATCGCATCGGGGGGCGTTTTGCCGATGTGTCAGGATACCGGAACGGCGATTGTCATGGGCAAGCGCGGTGGCAAAGTGATCACCGATGGTTCCGACGAAGAAGCGCTGTCAAAAGGCATCTGGCAAGCCTATCAGAAACACAATCTGCGTTTCTCGCAGGTTTCGCCGCAAAGCATGTTCGAAGAAAAAAATACCGGTTCGAACCTGCCGGCACAGATTGACCTGTATGCGACCAAGGGCGATGAATACAAATTCATGTTCATGGCAAAGGGCGGTGGTTCTGCAAACAAGACTTTCTTGTTCCAGCAGACCAAGGCGCTTTTGAATCCTGAAAGCCTGCGTAAGTTTTTGGACGAGAAAATCCGCACGCTGGGGACCTCGGCCTGTCCGCCGTATCACCTGTCGATTGTTATCGGCGGCACGTCGGCCGAAGCCAACCTGAAAACCGTTAAAATGGGATCGGCCCGTTATTATGACAGCCTTCCGACCGAAGGCGGCGATCATGGGCAGGCTTATCGTGATCTTGAATGGGAACAGAAGGTTCTCGAGATGACCCGCGAAATGGGCATCGGCGCACAGTTCGGCGGCAAGTATTTCTGCCACGATGTGCGCGTAATCCGTTTGCCGCGTCACGGCGCAAGCTGCCCGGTTGGTCTGGGTGTTTCGTGCTCCGCCGACCGTCAGATTTTGGGCAAAATCACCAAGGACGGTATCTTTATCGAGGATCTCGAACATGATCCGGCGAAATACCTTCCGCATGTCACGGACGAGCACCTTGACGACGAAGTGGTTAAAGTTGACCTCAATCGTTCGATGGATGAAATCCGCAAGCAGCTTTCTGGCTATACGGTCAAAACCCGTTTGTCCCTGACCGGGACGGTGATTGTGGCCCGCGACATCGCACACGCCAAAATCAAGGAACGCCTTGATGCAGGCGAAGAGATGCCGGAATACCTGAAAAATCACCCAGTTTATTACGCTGGTCCGGCTAAAACCCCCGAAGGCATGCCGTCTGGGTCCTTTGGCCCGACCACGGCCGGTCGTATGGATGCCTATGTCGAACAGTTCCAGGCCGCAGGTGGTTCATTTGTGATGCTGGCCAAGGGCAACCGATCCAAACAGGTCAAGGATGCCTGCCAGAAATATGGCGGTTTCTATCTTGGCTCTATCGGTGGTCCGGCGGCCCGTTTGGCGCAGGATTGCATCAAAAAGGTCGAGGTTCACGAATATCCAGAACTGGGTATGGAAGCCGTTTGGAAAATCGAAGTAGAAGATTTCCCGGCCTTCATCGTAATTGATGACAAGGGCAATGACTTCTTTGCCGAATTTGGCATCTGATTTTAAGACCAAGCCGAAAAATCAAAAGGCAGTGCAGGTGATCTTGCGCTGCCTTTTTGTTTGCATAGCTGACCTTCAGTCAAGGGACTTGCACACATCCGGTCTGCGTGGTCTGATTTGGGCAAAATCAACCCCTTATGGGAAATTGTAATATGACTAAAACTTCCGCACTGGCAGGGGCCGGCGCGACGGAAAGCCGCATGGTAGGGGTTACATCCGCGTTAGCGACGGTCTGTATTTGGGCTGGTTGGCTGATTGCGACGCGCTATGCGATGACCTCAAGCTTTACCGCCGTTGATATCGGCCTTTTGCGCTTTGTTGTCCCGTTTGTCCTGCTCAGCCCGATTTGGATCAAAAAAGGGATCTGGCCCAAGGGGCTTTCGCTGGTGAACGGCCTTTTGATGATGACCGGTTCGGGGGCTGTTTATACCCTGATGGTGGCAAGTGCACTGCAATTCGTTCCGGCAAGTCATGTGGGTATCTTGCTGCCCGGTGTGATGGCAGTTTGGGCCGTTTTGATTGCGATTGTTCTATTTGGCGAACGGCCGGGCCGCGTACGCCTTACTGGATATGCCGCTGTTATCGTGGGGGTTTTGCTGCTTGTCGCGCTTAAGCCGGGTGGTGATGCCAGTTCGGATATGCTTTATGGCTACGGTCTTGTTTCCGCGGGATCGTTGATGTGGGCGTGCTACACCCACGCCATGCGTCAAAGTGGGCTTGGTGCGCTTGATGCGGCGGCCTTTGTTGGGTTCTGGTCGTTTGTGATCATTGCGATCATTGCGCTGTTTACCGGCAGCCATATTCCCAACGCGCCGGTAGGCGATGTCATGATGCTATTGGTTACACAGGGGCTTTTGGCCGGGTGTGTTGCGGTGATCACCTATGGTCTTGCTGTGCGCCATATCGGATCAACTGGGGCATCTGCATTCGGCGCGATGACCCCCGCACTTACGGCCATTGGTGGCGTGGTGCTTTTGGGCGAAGAAGGTAACCTTGCCTTGGCCGCCGCGGTGGCGTTGGTCATTCTTGGTGTGATGGTGGCATCTGGCGTGTTTCGCCGTGTCATCCGTTAAGTATCGTTCGCTTCGTCTGATTTTTACGTAACGTGATCTATAGCGCGTAAGGGGGACACCGCTTACGCGCTATTGCTTTGGTGTGCTGTTGTCTTGTGGGGTTTTGATGGTTTTACGCGCCACCAATCGCGCCAGTGCCGGTCCGAATGCAAGCACCATAAAGAACCGCGCTGCCTGCAAGACCAGAATGAACGACAGGTCGACATTGGTGCTGGCGGCAATGATGGCGACTGAATCAAGTCCGCCGGGGCTGGTCGCCAAATAGGCGGTCAATGGATCGACATCCATAAAGACGACCAGCAGCATGGAAAGCCCGGCACAAAACGCAATCAACACCGCAATGGATAACAGGATTTTCGGCAGGGCATGGGCCGCGTGGCGGATGACGGTTGGGGTGAATTTAAGCCCAATGGTCCAGCCGATTGCCGCATAGGCCAATCCTAGAAACCATTCAGGTAAAACAAAATCGACCCATCCGGCAAGGTTCAGTATGGTTGCGATAATAAGCGGCGCTAAAAGCGGGCCGGATGGCAGCCGCGAATACACACCGATCAAACTTACGCCGATAATAATCGCAACCGTGATGGCAAATTGCCCGTAATTAATGGCTGGAAACCAGTCATTGTTGCCTGCCGCTGCTGCCAGTTCTGGATCAATCCAAAGATTGGCAATCGACGATGCCACGGCAACCACAATCACCACCCGCACATATTGCATAAAGGCGACAAGCCGTGAATCCGCGCCAAATGCCTCAGCCATAATGACCATGGCAGACGCCGCACCGGGTGATGATCCCCAAATACCGACCGTCCCGGGCAGAACTTGCCGAACACATAAGGTCCAACCAAGAAAACTGCTGGCGATCAGCGTAAGTGTCGTGATGCCAAGGATTAACGGCCAGTCATGGGCAAAGGATGTCAGGATGCCTGCAGACATCGATGCTCCAATCATGACTCCCAAGACCGATTGCGCCCCAAGGTAGATCGGTTTGGGAAGGGCAATCGATGCCCCGTTAGTTCCCATGATGATGCCAATGATCATCGGGCCCAGCAGCAAGGCAGCCGGCACATGAAACGCATGCAAAATTATGGCAAAGACCAAAGATGATAAAATGATCAAAGCCCACTGAACCGCCTTTGGAAGTCGGCCAAGTCGTTCAGTTGAGGTCGGGGGCGTCTTTGGCGGTGTGTTGGACAGATCGGATGGCACGTGTGGTCGCCTTGTTTGGTGGCAGAAGGCAGGCATGTGGACGTTTGTGGGGAACGCGCCATCATGAACACAATTATTATACATCAAAAAAAGCAAAAGAATCGAGGGGTTAGCGACTATACTGACGGTATATGGGCAATCAGACCGATTATGCTTGAACAGATCGCTTCAAGTTTCGTATGCGTGATTGATCGAGGACTATGGGTTGTCTGGGGCTTTCTGCCCGATCTCTCATTTTTAGAAATGATCGTTTCTACCCCGGTGAAAATCATCAACGTGAAGGTCCGCAATCATGAGTAATGAACCAATCGAATTTATCTTTGATGGTGATGAAAATGCGTCGCTGACCATTGTTTTAGCGCATGGGGCTGGGGCGCCGATGGACAGTCCGTTTATGAATGAAATGGCGGCTGAACTTGCCGGGCATGGTTGGCGGGTGGCGCGGTTTGAGTTTCCCTATATGGCCAAGCGTCGCCTTGATGGCAAGAAACGCGGACCGGATCGCGCACCCGTTTTGGAAGCTTTTTGGGCTGATGTCGTTAAAACACTCGGCACCCCGTCCAATCTGGTGATCGGGGGAAAATCAATGGGGGGACGTATTGCCAGCATGGTTGCAGATGATCTCGGTGTGGCCGGATTGGTTTGCCTTGGCTATCCATTCCATCCCCCGGAAAAGCCGGAAAAGCTGCGAACCAACCACCTGACGGGGTTAAAAACACCGGCGCTGATTTGTCACGGTACGCGCGATCCATTTGGCCGACCTGATGAAGTTGCAGGTTATGACTTGTCGCACGCCATCGACGTGCACTGGGTTGAAGACGGCGATCACGATTTTAAACCGCGTAAAAGTTCAGGCCGCACTCAATCCCAAAATATATCTGATGCCGCTGTGGCGATATCGGATTTCGCCAACAAAATCGCATCCTAAAATTCTCTCGGTTGGCCTGCCGCACGATTTGGGCAACAGGCCGATACGCTCCTGCGTCGCATATTCCTCCTGACAGGAGCCTGTCAGGAGGAATATGATAGGTCTAAGCGCAGGATGACAAAGGAGCGATCATGAGAAGGGCCGACCGACTGTTTCGCCTTGTGCAAATCTTGCGCCGCCGCAAACTGTGCCGGGCACGGGATTTGGCCGAGGAACTCGAAGTTTCCGAACGCACGATTTATCGTGATATTCGCGATTTGGCGGCTTCCGGCGTGCCTGTTGAGGGCGAGGCAGGGGTGGGCTACATCCTGCGCGATGGCTATGACTTGCCACCCCTTATGTTTGATGCCGAAGAGATCGAAGCATTGGTTGTTGCGGCACGCATGGTACAAAGCTGGACCGATCCGCAAATGGCGCGTGCGGCCGGCGATGCCCTGACCAAGATCGAAGCTGTCTTGCCTGAGAAAATGCGCGGCTTGATTGGCGGGGTTCCGATTGCCATTGCCGAGATCGCCCAAGAACCCATCGCGATTTCGATGCCAAACCTACGCCGCGCAATTCGTGACCGGAACTTTATTACCCTTGATTACACAGATGCCAAAGGCGATGAGACCCGACGCCGTGTGCGGCCACTTGGCATGTTGTTTTTTGGCAGTACGTGGCTTTTGGCCTGCTGGTGTGAGTTACGTACAGCGTTTCGGGTGTTTCGCGCAGATCGTATTCGCAACATGGATATCGCAACCGAACGGTTTCGCCCGGTTGCGGGGCAGTCATTGCGCGATTATCTGATTTCGGAAGGCATCGAGGGCGAGATCCTTAATGGCATTGGCCGTTAAGGTTTGGCATTGAAACCCGCCGAACATTAGGCCCGCTGAACCGATCGGCGACAGGCCGAAACGTCTATATTTCTCGGTGCCACCGCATTCCGCAAATAGGACAAAAACTAGTCATCGTTTTAAAACATGATCGTTTTAATCACCTGATATTCAATTCAAACGCGCAATACCCATATAGTATCCGTGATACAGGGACGCTAAATTGCTGTCTTGGTTGCATTATCATAGATGCAATTCGCGGTATTTTGTGCGTAAGCTTTTAAATACAAAAAACGAATGTTAGGTCTTAGCAAACGTGTCAGCCCGTTTTGTTTGGCGCAAAGTTGTCGATCTCGCCAGAATTCACACAGAAAAGCCTGAGCTTATCCGTGCGCAGGTTCGGTCGCTTTCACGGCAGGTGCCGGTTCTTTATGTGCTGCTTTTGGCGAATGCGTCGGCACTTGCCTATACCCATTATGGAACAGCGCCCGATTGGCTGACGGTTTATGCCGTCGTGCTTTTGGGTGTTTGCTGCATCTGGCGGGCGTATTCATGGACCCGTGCTGGATTTGAAATCAACGACATTGATGCCTGTGTCTGGCATTTGCGGCGTATTCGGCTGATGGCGGCGGTCTTTGCGCTTTTATTCATGGCATGGGCCGTCGCCATGTTTCGCTATGGGGATATCTATCAGCAAGGGCATGTTGCCTATTTTATTTCCATCACGGTGATTGGTTGTATCTTCTGTCTGGTGACGTTCCCGCCAGCGGCCTTGCTGCTTGTGGTGTTTGTTCTCGTGCCTTTTGTTGTTTATTTCGGGTTCCTAGATAACGAAGTTTACATTGCCATTGCAGTCAATATGGCATTGGTGTCGCTGATCATTGTTCACATCATTACCAGTTACTATGCGGCGTTTTCCGGGTTGGTCACGTCACAGATGGACCTTGAACGTCAGCATAAAACGACGCTTGAACTGTCAGAACAAAATGAATCTCTGGCGTTTTTGGATGCACTGACCGGCCTGGCCAATCGGCGCGCGTTCTTTGCATATCTCGATGATGCTGTCACAACGGCCGCCGCCCAGGCAGAAACCCAATCACAACAATCAGACAGCTTTGCGGTGGCCATGATTGATCTGGATGGGTTCAAGCCTGTTAATGACGTTTATGGGCATCCCGTTGGTGATGAGCTTTTGATACAGGCCGGGAAGCGGTTGCGCGCGATCCTTGCGGGGGATGCGTTGCTGGCACGGTTGGGCGGTGATGAGTTTGGCATCATCCTAAGCGACTATGAAGATGCAACGCATTTGATCACCCTTGGAAAAAAGGTGTGTCAGGCGCTTAATCAGCCTTACGTACTAAGCAGCGGCAGTGTGCAACTTTCAGCATCTTTGGGCTTTGCAACATATCCAACGGTGGCACGGACATCGAATGCCTTGTTTGAACGGGCTGATTTCGCGCTCTATCACGCCAAGAAAAACATGCCGGGCGAGGCGGTGCTGTTTGCTGCCCATCACGAAACCATGATCCGCCATGATTCACAGATCGAACAAGCCCTTAGGAATGCTGACCTCTCACAGGAGCTGTCACTGCATTATCAGCCGGTTTTTGATGTTGAATCCGGGGAAGTGAAATCGATAGAGGCCCTTGCGCGGTGGGATAGCGTCTTGATGGGGCCGGTGTCGCCAGCGACATTTTTTCCTGTTGCCGAAAAAACCGGGCAGGTCGGGATGTTAACCGAAATCCTGTTTGGCCGTTTGCTGCGTGAAATGCGGGAATGGCCCGAACATGTTTCGGTGTCGTTTAACCTGTCGGCCCGCGATATCGTTTTGCCCAATATGACCAAATGGCTGATTGAGCAGATCAAAGCCAACGGCATTTCCCCGGAACGCCTGACATTTGAAGTAACAGAGACGGCATTTCTGCGTGATTTTGCTGCCGCCCGGACAAGCATCCGATACCTGCGCAGCCATGGGGCGCGTGTGGCAATGGATGATTTCGGAATTGGGTATTCCAGTTTGCGCTATGTGCATGAGCTGGAATTTGATTGCCTTAAGGTCGACCGCAGCTTTGTCACGCCACTGGCCGTTACCGAACGCAGTCGACGGATCGTAAAGACGATCATTGATATGTGTACCAATCTTGAAATTGATTGCGTTATTGAAGGCATCGAAACACAAAGTCAGCGGGACATCGTGATCGAGCTTGGCGGACGGTTGGTGCAGGGCTATCTCTTTGCCAAGCCCTCCAAGCGACCTGTCCTTAAACGCCTGTCAGCGATCCTTAAAAAGCAGTAAGCAGCATTTGTGGGCATTCGGTGGCTGTTGACCTCGCTGCTGTGCTTAGAGCTTGGGCGTTACGGTCAGTGTCTAATAATATTCCGGTTAACATTCCCGCAACCAGATGACGGTAAACTGTGTTTCGCGAACCTAACGTGACGGAATGTCTAATGTCACTTGGTCGCTGGTTTTAGCGCAAACAGAGCATTTCTTGATGTCATCGCAGACACACATGTCACAAGGATTTGGGGCGGTTATCGCTGGCGAGATTGATCTTGCGCCGGATATTTGTCTGCGCCTGCGTCAATTAATTGACAGCCTGCCCAGTGATCCCGCGCGTCTTCGTGTTCTGGGGCATGTGTTGCTTGATCTTGGTCTGTGTGATTTGGGCTTAAATGCCTTTGGTCGGGCATTGCTTTTGGATGATCTGGATGCGGCGACCCATATGGGATTAACGCGCACATATATGCAGATTGGCCGACGTCAAACTGCACTTGAACATCTTGAAATCGCCATCAGCCTGCGCCCGGATGCCCGTGAATTGCGGATATTAGCCGCCGATCTTTTGGGATGCCGTAACAAAATGCGTGCCCTTGATCAATTGGGTGCTGTTCTTGCCAAGGAGCCAGACCATGCCGGGGCCCGCAAAGGATTGGCAAATCTGGTGCGGACGGTGATTGCGGGACGCCTTCAGTCGGCAAAAGCCGATGAGGTGCCAGTTAAATCCAGCGCGCTTGCTGAAGCTCCGGCCGTGTCAGAACCATATGGATGGTTTGCGACCGATGAACCGTTCGGTGATCTTGTGAAATCATCTGTCGAAAACGGTCGGCTCGTTTCTTAATTCAACTAGACCCGCCCGCACTCCAGCCGCTTTTTCTAGATCGTATAATCAGTACGGCTAGCCGATCTTTTGGCCTCGTTAGCGATATTGACGCTGTTGCCCGATTGCAAAGAGACGATGGTAAAATCGTCTGAAAGCTGTGCCGGGGCGCGATCCATGAATTGATCGGCAATCTGGGCGGCTAAATCAACATCGGTGCGATTGGCGGTAATAGTTTGCTGCACCATCGAAAGTAACTTTTCCTCGCTTAAAAACTGGCCATCATCAAGCGTTGTTTCGACAAGCGCGTCGCTATAAAGCAGCAGGAAACTGTTTTGATCAAACGGGACTTGACGGGTTTCGTATTTCGCGTCGCGGATAACCCCTAATGGCACGCCAGACCCATCAAGATAGCGGGCGTTCCCGGTTGTGCTGTCGCCCAGAAGCGGCGATGTACATGCCGCGCTGGCGTACGAAAAGGTTTTCTCGCCGCGATCAATAATCCCATACAGCATGGTGGCATATTGCCCGACGGGCAAAAGCCCCTTGAGGTGGCGGTTCAGATTGCCAAGATATGCCCCGGGGTTCAAATCGCGTATTTGATCTGACCAGATCAGGGAATGCAGGCGAAACGTATTTAAAGCAGCGCCAAGTCCATGTCCGGCGAAATCCACGATATAGACACCAAGCTTGTGGGCATCAATCGGGACAAGTCCCCACATATCTCCGCCCAATTCCGACGACATTTGGAAGGTCGCACTGATGCGCATTCCGTAATCTGCACCCGTGCCGCGATATTGTTCTGCCGCGGGGTTGAGGTTCTCTTGCATGTCACGTGCAAGGTCGAGCTCAGATTGGGTGCGTTCCTGATAGGCCTGAAGTTGTTTGACCAGAAGTCGGTTTTCCAGATGGATTTTCGTGCGTGCGATAAGTTCGGCCTTATTCAATGGCTTTAAAATTAGGTCGGTTGCGCCGTCCTCGAAAATCTGGGTGCGTCCTTGGTTTTCTTCCAGTGCTGTCTGCGCGATGATTGGGGTGCTGGCAAATAACGGATCGGCACGCAGGGCCTTGCAAACCTCATACCCGTCAAGTTTGGGCATGATAATGTCAAGGATGATAAGGTCCGGGTCATGGGCCTTGACCTGGTTTAGGGTATCCTCCCCATCCTTGGCAAAAACCAGATTGGTAAAACCATCGGCGCGCAGATACGTCGCAATGATTTCGCGCGATAACATCGTATCATCGGCAATCAGGATGGTGGCATTTTCTGGTCGCCGCAGTCCGGCTTCATAGGCAACGGTGGCTTGTGCATCGATGGCGGCAACAAAGGCGGGGTCGGCGGGAAGAATGCCGGTCGTTGCCTGATCAAAGGTAAGATTTATTGTCCGACCATCACGGCCAAATGTTACCGAATGGCAAAGGCTTTTAATCAACGGAAGACCACGGCCGAATGTGGACTCTTGCCCGGGCATTTCTGTTTCGTCGTCGATGCTTTTCGGTATGAAGCCACGGCCCTGGTCACTAATTGATATGGTAATGTGACCGTTCTTGAGCTTTTTCGCGGTTAAGACAATTACACGGTCGCCATAGGTTGATGACGCAAGTCGTTTTTGGGTTTCCTCGCCCAGCTCGTTAAAGCTTTCCATCGAAAGATGGCCGCTGGCCTCAAGCTCAAGATTGCCATGAATAAGGGAATTGGCGAAAGATTCCTGTACGGCCATTTCAACGGTGGGGGCGGTTGCTTCGTTTATCAGGCCACGGTGGCGCAATGCGGTTACGAATTTCCGCGCGATCGGAAGGTGGTAGGCGCTACGTGTCGACAGAACAATCAGCAGTTCGTCCTGGGACGCCTTGTCGCTATCAAGAACCGCGCCAAGATCGTCCAGTTTAATACCATCAAAATGTTCGACAAATTTGTCGCAGTTTAATCGGATCAGACTACCAAGCCAATCAGGCCCCGGATTGTTGGGCAGAAGGCAGTATGAAAAGGCCATGTTATTTGGAAGGTCTTCCGGGCTGGTGCCGGTAACCTGTTCAATAGGTGTCGGGGGGGACTGATCCCATATGTTTGTTGCCGCCAGCATATTCTTGACGTCATCCGTCGACAGACATTGTGGGACGGCAACAGTAATGGGGGACTGTTTGTCGTGATCCGACACCATCAATCAGTCTTCCAGAATGAACAGGGTATCAAACCGGGCAACTTCGAGCATGCGCTTGACTTGTCCCTGTGCACCACGCAGCACAACCGATGCGCGGGCTTTTTCGCCTTCATCACGGGCAAGGAGCAGCATGCCGAGACCGGCCGAATCAATAAATTCAACGCCAGAGATATCAAGCACTTGGGTCTCAGATTCGTGCGCGCGGATTTCTTCAATCAGTTTGCGAAAACTGGAATGATCGCCAAATGTGAACCGGCCGCTTAATGTGACGATGGTTGTTTTGTCGGTTTGTTCGGTGCTGTAGTTCAACGCGTGCTACTCCTGATCGTCAAAAACCAGCTAAAACTATGCTTTTATTAATCTTACTCTGATCTTGTATGGTTTAAACCGACACTGCAACCATGTTTGCCGTTGTGGCCGTCATGTGACAATCGGTATGCTTAACCATAATGACTATATCGGGACGCGATCCAAAAAATGCCAGAGCAGGCACACATAGTAATTGTTGAAGACACCCTGTCGCTTGCGCGGGTGTATCAGGACTATCTACGTGCCGATGGTTATATCGTTGAGCATGTGCTTAACGGTACCGCCGCGATTGATCGATTGCGACAAAATCCGCCAGAAGTTCTGGTTCTTGATCTGGTGCTGCCTGATATGGATGGGCGCGACGTTTTGCGCCAGGCGTCCCAATTATGTCCGGAATGCAAGATTGTCGTAATTACCGCCCATGGGTCGATCAACATTGCGGTCGAGGCAATGCGCGAAGGGGCTTGGGATTTTCTGCTGAAACCTTTTGCCGCCGACAAGCTGCGCGAAACGGTGAAAAATGCCCTTGCCGGTGCGCCGAGTTTACCGCTTAAAAATTCAGACGAATTTGAGGGGCATGACACCGACGATATGTATTTCGATATCATCGGTGGTTCCGATACGATGCGCGATATTTATCGCATCATCGAAAATGCGGCGCCAAGCCGCGCAACGGTTTTCATCACCGGTGAGTCTGGGACGGGTAAGGAACTTGCCGCCGAGGCGATCCACCACCGTTCTGAACGCGCAAGTAACCCGTTCATCCCGCTTAACTGCGGTGCGATCCCCAAAGACCTGATGGAAAGCGAAATATTCGGCCACGTCAAAGGTGCCTTTACCGGTGCGGTCGTCGACCGCGAAGGGGCGGCACATCGTGCGGCGGACGGGACGCTGTTTCTTGATGAAATCTGCGAAATGGATTTGGATCTGCAGACCAAATTGCTGCGGTTTATTCAAACAGGAACCTTTCAGAAAGTTGGCGGAAGTTCGCTTGAAAAGGTTGATGTGCGTTTTGTCTGCGCGACAAACCGTGATCCCCTTGAAGAAGTCCGTGCCGGGCGGTTCCGCGAAGATTTGTATTACCGCCTGCATGTCATACCGCTGCATATGCCGCCGTTGCGCGATCGCGATAAAGACATTCTGCAAATCGCGAACTTCTATCTGCAACGCTATAACCGCGAAGAAGGCCGGGATTTTAAACGGTTCTCGCCAGAAGTGTCGGCATTGTTTGCCCGCTATTCATGGCCGGGCAATATCCGTCAGCTGCAGAACATCATCCGCAATATTGTGGTTTTGAATAACGGTACAGAAGTCACATTGTCGATGGTGCCGCGGCCGGTGAATGCCAATGCCGATGGCGATCAATTCGCGTCCGCCACGATTGAGGCACCACCACCCCATCCGGGGGTCTCGAATGGTTCTGGCGGTGCAGGGCGTTTGTGGGAAGGTGACCCCGAAGCATTGGCCTTTTTGGCCGGTGCGCGGCAAATGCGCAAAGTTGTCGAGAACCACGCGTCAGAGCACGCCGATGATCTGGTTGGTATGCCGGTCGGGGCGAATTCAAATGATCCGATGGCCGTCCCATCCGCGCCAAAACGATCAGACGGATTGGGATTTTCCGAAATCCGTCCATTGTGGCTTGTTGAAAAGCAGGCGATTGAAGAAGCCATCGAACGATGCGGCGGATCGATCCCGCGTGCGGCGGACGCGCTTGGTGTTAGTCCCTCGACGATTTATCGCAAAAAGCAGTCTTGGGAAGATGGTGGCCTTTAATCGGGAAATTGGTCTTACAGCGACAATTTCTTAAACGCGGTTTCCAAGCGTTTCCAATCCTCGTCCGTGCCGGGAAGGCCAAAACGGACCTTTGTCGCGTCATGATCAAACAGCCGCACCAGAATGCCTGCATGCGCCAAATGATCCGCAACGCCAGCGGCCATTTCACCTTCGAAGAATAAAAACAACGGCGTTGCGCCAACGCATTTAAGCGGGCTGTGATCCGTCACCATTGTTTCTAGACGTTGGCGATCAGTATTCAGGCGCTGGCGGGTCGCGTTTTGCCAATCAAGATCGTCAAATGCCAAGGTCGCAATGTGCATCGACGGGCCGGGAATAGCCCACGGGCCGATGCGTTGTTCCAGGTCATGTGCAAGCTTGGCCGGCAGGATCGCACAACCAATTCTGATCCCGGCAAGGCCAAAGAACTTGCCAAAGGATCGTAGAATGAGTGTGTTGGACAGTGCGTCAATGTGTGGACAGATCGACTGATCTGGTTCGCAATCGATAAAGGCCTCGTCGACGATCAGCCAGTTGTGATGATCGGCTGCCAGTTTGGAAAGTTGTTCAATTTCGTTTGCGGGGATCAGTCCACCATCCGGATTGTTTGGATTGACCAAAATCACAACCTTGCCCGCGTCACCTGTGGTCAGTAATGATCGGGCTGTTTTCAGACGGTCATTGGCATTGCTGTCATGGTCGGTGCAAACATGCCCGGCACGTTGCCAGCACCGGCGATGCTCGGCATAGGTGGGGCCGAGAATATGCACAGAACGGATGTCGGTATGATCGCGCAGCCAAAACGGAATGGTTTGAATAAGCGACTGCGTGCCGGCGGTGCAAACGAGATGGTCTGCGGACGGCAGTTGGTAATACCTGCTGGCTGCATGCTTTAAGGAGATTAACTCGCTGCCCAACGGCAGGCGTTGCCAGTATTGCGGGGCAATCTCGGGAATGGGATAGCCAACCGGATTAATCCCGGTCGATAGATCAAGCCAGTTTTCGGCAGAAATACCGTATTTCTGCGCAGCAAGGTCAATCGCACCGCCATGATTGATCGCGGCCGTTTGGGTGTTTTGCATTGTCTTGTCTGTCATTGGTGGCGATGACCCCAGTTTCGGTATGACGTCGCATTCTGTCTATTGTTGATGCGAAAAGCCGCAATCAATCCAAGATCCCTTGCCTTGGCAGTCTCGACTGCGTATCGTCCGGCCACTTTCAATACCGGACATTTATCCATGATCACACCCCAAAACGCCATACAGCCCGATGTTTGGCAAAACATCAATCCGCAGCTTTCAATTTCCAATTCTTTCGACGGAATTGGCAGTGATGCTGCGGTCGTCGCAGCAAGTGGCGGATTTGATCCATCAAGCTTGTCTGACCGATTTTGGGACGAGGGGTATTTCCTGATTGAGGATATTTTGCCGATTGACGAATTGGCCATGCTGCGCCGTGGTATTGAAAACCTTGTCGCCAATGATTTGCCGCCCGCCATGATTTATCTGTATGACGAGGCATGGCAGGTGTTTATGCGACTGCGCCCGTTGCTGAGCCATTTTTTGGGGGAACGGATCGCTCTTTTACCGCATTTCTGGGCGTGGCATGTGGATCCCGGCGAAGATGGCCGTGGATGGCCGCCCCATCGCGATTATCAGGGCGAAAGCGCGATAGGGGATGAGATGGTGATCAGTCTTTCCCTTTGGGTGCCGCTTAGTACCGCGATGCCGGAAAATGGATGCATGTATGTCTTGCCCCGATCTTTTGAGCGGACCTACGACCATCCGGTAACCAAACCACAAGACGTTCCTTTACAGGATGTGCGCGCATTACCCGCCAAACCCGGAACGGTGATGGGCTGGCGGCAGGATTTGTATCATTGGGGGGGACGGGCAAGCAAACATGCCACGGAGCCGCGCATGAGCCTGTCACTCGAATTTCAAAACGCCGCGTTTGATCCCTTGGCCCAGCAGCTTTTGGCGCTTGATCGACCGCCAGTCTTTTTGGAACGGCTGGAATTGATTGCTGCACAGTTTGAGAAATACACACATATGCAGTCCATCGGCCCAGAGGTTGTCGCGTGGGCCAAGGCCATTATGAATGAATGCCGCGCAAACCGGGCGGGGTAGAGGTCGACAAGGATTTCGTTGGCGATCATCATGTATACAGTCACTTTTTTGGAGTTGTACCTGATGAAATCTGCTTGCCAAGGCGACATATATAGGGCGTGATTGTTTATTAGGGAAATATGTTGGTCGTGACCAACGCATTGCAAACGAAGAGACGATAATGGGTTTATTAGATCGCAGCCGCTTCGATGAAATGTCTTCAGCCCTTGGTAAGGACCAGTTCGCAATGCTCATTGAGTTGCTTCCCGCGTCCTATCAGGAAGAGCGCGCCAAAATTCTTAAGGCGATTGAAGATAAGGACCATGAAACGTTCCACCGTGCAGCCCACACAATAAAAGGCATGGCCGGAAATATGGCGGCTGAGGACCTTGCCGAGTATGCGCGTTCGCTTGAAACATACGATGGTGCCTTTGACGAAGAGGTTCATGCCAGCATCGCCGAACTTGATCGATTGAACGAACAAACTGTCGCGGCCATGCATGCGGCCTTGCGCGGCTGATTGGAATTGCGTCGACGTAGGTTCATGGGGCAAAGAAAACTGTGCGTTTAGATACGATAAAGGAGGGCAGATAACATCTGCCCTCCTTTTTTGTTGCCGGACGTGTTGGCAAAGCGCTTAGCGCGTGATCAGGTCCGTTCCGTGTCGGGACACACTTTCATTTCCGGTGTCTGTCACAATCACCGAATGGCCGGGACACATGGCAACACCACTTTCGCTGTCCATCAGGATCATATGCAGGAAGAAAACCATACCCGGTTCGGCGATGACCGGGTTGTCGTGGTAAAACATTGGCCAGTCCATCCAGTTGGGCGCAAAGGTTGTCCCCATAGAATAGCCGCAGGCATTGAGGCGGTGGTTCGCCATGCCACCTGCATCGCAAACCTTTGCATAGGCATCAAATACCTTACCAATTGGTTCCCCCGGACGCAGGGCTTCGCGACAGGCCGCGAGCGCGTCTGTTGCCACCTTATGCATTTCGATATGCCGGGGCAGGGCATCACCAACCGGAATGGTGCGCATCATCGCCGCATGGTAATGCCGATAGGCACCCGCCCATTCCAGGGTGATTTGATCGGTATTTGCGATGTGTTTGCGTCCCGTGAAATAGCGACATAGCAGCGCATCACGGCCTGCCCCGATAATGAACTCATTGCCCGGGTAATCACCGCCGCCTGAAAATACAGCGCCTTGCATGGCGGCCAAAATGTCACCTTCAAATGCGCCAGCATGCACCGTATCAAGGGCCGCGTCCCATGCATCATCGGCAAGGTTTGCGGCCTTTCGGATAAAGGCAAGTTCAGCCGGGCTTTTGACAACACGCAATTCCGACACCAGCCGGGATGCATCTTCAAGGCGACAGAACCCATCAAGTGCCGCGTCCAGTTTCTTGCCATTGGCGGCCGTCAGGCCATAGGCATCATACTCAACACCAAGCTTTTTGCCAGAACAGCCAAATTCAGACAGCATGTCGCGTAGCTGGATCGCGGGATTAACGTCCGGCCCATCGACCCAAATGCGGATATCTTCGATGTCAGATGTATGTTGCGCCTGACGAAGATCGGGTGCGCGGGTAATCAGCGCGACCTTTCCATCCGCGCCCAGATACAAGCATTGAAAGAACACATATCCGAACGTGTCATACCCGGTCAGATAGAACATGCTTTCTTGGCGAAAGATCAGTAGGCCGTCTAGGCCAGATTGTTCAAGTTTCTCAATCGTTCGCGCGCGGCGGGTGGCAAGTTCGTGACGTTCAAAATGCAAAGCCATGGCAAGGTTCCCTGATGATTTGTTTGCGCGAACGCTAGCAGACAATTTCGGCCTAAAATAGGAAAATGATCATGCCATCGATGGTGGGGCGCTGAATTGGCCTGTTCAAATATTCATCGGAAATTTTATGTTTTTGTTCTGATGCTTACGCACAATCGAGCATGAAAATCATACCGCACCAATGGACATTTTCGCGCGTCCCACTAAATGGATTAGACCGGCGCGTTTTCGATTGAGGGGGAAAAGTTCGTGCCGCCAATACGTGAAGCCATCCACAAAACGGAGGTTACAGTGGCGAGTTTGAATAATTTCTCAGTTCATAAGGACATCCAAAATCCGAGCTATTCGCACCGTCATCGCCAATCATATGAAAATTGGCGTCGCGACGATTTGTATCATTTAGCCCAGCGGTCAGGCATCGAAAACCGAGCCAACATGACCAACGAAGAGCTGGCCCGTGCACTGACCAATGCGCAAGGCGCATCATCTTAAACCGGTGTAACATCTAAAATATGCGTTGGGTTTTATAACGCTTTGATGAAATTGTCTCGGCGATCTTGTCGCGCACAACGTGCGTGACTTACCCTTTGGGCTGTTTGGGTCTGCTAAGGGGGGATCGCCGTGAAACCCGTGTTGGTCGTATCGCACCGTGGGGACAACCGTCGTGCACCGGAAAACACAATCGCCAGCGCGCAAAGTGCGATCGCGTTAGGAGCTGACTACATCGAGTTCGATGTACAGCAATCCGCCGACGGCGTTTTATATGTCATGCATGATGAAACGGTCGACCGGACAACAAACGGTCACGGCCTGATTTCCGAAATGACCAGCGATGAGATTGATCGCCTTGATGCCGGAAGCTGGTTCTCCGCGGAATTCGAAGGCGAGAGGGTACCCCGCCTGGACGCCTTTCTGCGGCATATCAAAGGGCTCTGTAAAATCTATTGCGAGATAAAGCAGGCCAATGTGTCTGACGTCGTCGCCCTTTTGCGCGGCTTTGGGGCGCCAGATGACGTCTTTCTGGGATCGTTTTCCGCTGATATTCGCCAAGAATATCGAACCATTGCGCCAGAGCTTCGTCGCAACATCCAATTACATGTCGCCGGATCGTTGGAAAACGCCATCCATCACGAAAAGGGGCATATATTTGAGTTTCTCGAAACCAACATAACCCGTGACGCGGTTTTTGAGGCCAAAAAACGGGGTCTTGAAACAATGGTGTTCATCGATACGCCAAATACGGAATTGTTCGCCGAACTGGTCCGTTGGCAGGTGGACTATGTCAATCTCGACCATGTCGCCCTTTTCCGCGCAGTACAGCAAGAAGTCCTGTTAGAGCGGCAGTAGACTGTCTTTTGTCGCCGCATTGCGACCTAAAAAGAAGCTCACCCCATAAATGTGTGTGACCGGTTGGGAATTTGGATTCTTCGCAATGATTGTCGTTGGGCTATTGAAATTCATTGCCATCATCCAAAAATATCTTGGGCAATAAACAAGACGAGATGTGGGCGGTTGGGCGGATTCCCGATGATCGATTGATTGGAAAATTTGCCAACAATACTGGGACTTTACCGCTTAAGTCTTGCGCGATTGGCTTTATGAGATGAATATCAATGGGGGTCCAATGTCTTGAAAACAACGATGGTTGCCCCTGTCGCGCCGATCACACCAAGAAAAATAAAAGGATGCGTGTTTGTTGCATCGATCGCCAGATAATCAAAACACTGCGCTGAGCGAACTAAGCCTTGGCAGCACGATTGCTGCGCGGCAGCTTAAATATGCGCTTTGTCTGGCATCTATTCTTGGCCTGCTGATCACGCTGTTTCAGGCCTATCATGATTACAATTGGCTAAATGACGTTTATACGCATGCCAACCAGCGAACAATCGCCAGCAATGTCCCGGTGGCGACAAAAAGTCTTGTTAATGAGGATCGCGAGCTTGCCGATGTGATGGCACGCGGCATGTTGAATCAGCGCTCGATTGCACGTGTTATGCTGACTGATGCGCAGAGCGGGGTTTTCTATGACAAGGAACGCCCATCGGGCCAATTACCAGCGTCGCTTTGGGGCGATATGCTGTTTGGGGGGCTGCAAACAGTTGTTATCCCCGTTCGTGATCCCGATCTTCGACCGGCAACGACTGTTGGCGAGATGGTCGTTGAGTTAAACCCGCAAGTTTACGTTTCAAGTTTTATATCCCGCTTCATCTGGTCGTTTATGAGCACCATGGTGTTGGCGATTTTAATGGCCGTGGCCTTTGCTGCCATGAGCTATTATGTCTTCTCGCGCCCGTTGGTGCAGTTGGGCGGCTATCTGGTGAATGCCGACCCGACGGATTATGAACGTCCGATGGAAATGCCGCCGCACCATCGTTATGACGATGAAATCCAACTGCTGGGCTCGGTCACGGTCGGATTGTTTGGCATGATCCGCGGACAGATTGGTCAGCTGCGCCGTGCACGCGATGAATTGCAGGATGCAAACGTTAACCTTGAAGCCCGGGTTAAGCAGCGCACAGAAGAATTAAACGAAGCGATGCAAAAGCTTGAAGTTCTGGCATCCACCGATCCTTTGACCGGGCTTCCAAACCGGCGGGCATATCTTGGGCGCATGGAAGAAGCCATTTCTGTCTGGCGACGCCGCGATACGCCAATGTCTGTCATTCTTCTTGATATCGACCGGTTCAAGAGTTTTAACGACATACATGGTCACCAAGCCGGTGATGCGGTCCTTGTTGATTTGGCGAAAACAATGCGTTCGACTGTGCGCGATATTGATTTGCCGGCCCGTATGGGCGGCGAAGAGTTCGCGGTACTTTTGCCCGGTGAAGAACTTGAAGGGGCGATGAAACTTGCCGAACGCCTGCGAGCCGAATTTGAAAAATCACCGGTAAACTTCGGCGGCAATCACTTGTCTTACACATCAAGTTTTGGTGTCGCAGGTCTTCCCTCTGCACAAGGTCGGGCGGGCTTGGATGCGAAAGTTTCGCGTACTTTTGATGCTTTGACGTCTCATGAAAACAGCGATATTGCCGCCCTCATTTATTCGATGGCCGATAGTGCGCTGTATAAAGCAAAGGAAGCAGGGCGCAATCGCTGTGCGCTGACCGAATTTGACCTGCTTTTCGATCATATCAACGCGTAAAAACCATCCGTGACAGAGCACTTACATCCGCGAATTTAAGGGATGGCGAACACCATGCTTTGTCGCCGTTTGGTGCGTCAGGTCAGGGCGTTATTGACGCCCGTCGTCATTGCCTTGGCGTGAAATACGAATGTCGCGGTGGATCGATACACTCATTAACAATCCAAAACTGACCAAAATGGTCATCATCACCGTGCCACCATAGGACACAAGCGGCAAGGGCACCCCAACGACCGGGATAAGGCCCATGACCATGGCAATGTTGATAAAGACATACAAAAAGAAGGTTGATGTCACACCAATCGCAACCATACGGCCGAACTGGTTATGGCACCGAAGCGCAATCACATAGCCATAGGTGATGACCAGCGCATAGAGGAACAGAAGGGCAAGGCCACCGACAAGACCGAATTCTTCGCCCAGCATGGTGAAGATAAAGTCGGTTTGCTTTTCAGGCAGGAAGTTCAAATGGCTTTGGGAACCAAGCATGAAACCCTTACCAAACAACCCGCCAGACCCCAACGCAATCTTGGACTGGGTAATATGATACCCCGCACCCAATGGATCGTTTTCCGGGTTTAAGAACGTCAACACCCGGTTTTTTTGATAATCACGCAGGAACTGCCAGCCAATCGGGATCGCGGCCAACGCCGTGCCCAGAATAAGGCCGAATTTCCACATCCGCACGCCAGCTAACCAAAAGATCACGCCACCCCCAGCAATCAGCAACAAGGCCGTACCCAGATCAGGCTGACGCAAAACAAGGGCCGCAGGTGCCAACACCATCAAAAGCGGCGGGATCAACAACGTGATGCGTCCGCTATCTTCAATCGTCAGACCTTGGAAATAGCGCGCAAGTGCCAAGACCAACGAGATTTTCATCAATTCAGATGGCTGCAGTTGGAAGAAACCGAGATTGATCCAGCGCTGGGCGCCCATGCCGATGTCGCCCTTAATTTCCACCCCGACAAGCAGCACAAGGGCCACAAAATAGGATAGATAGGCCAGCCTCAGCCAGATACGAATATCGGTGATTGCGATAAGGATCATTAACGCCATGCCAACGCCAAAGCGCATCATCTGACGCTGTGCCCACGGTTCAAGCGATCCGTTTGCCGCGGAATACAGCATGGCAAACCCGATGCCCGAAAGGGCCGTGATCAGGGCAACCAGTGTCCAGTTCAGCAGTAAAAGACGCCGCCCGATGGGCACGTAATCGGGATCTTCACCAATGCGATATTTACTAAACGCCATGTGATTAACCCTCGCCTTCTTCTGACTGGGGGGGCTTGGAGCGCAGCTCTGCGCTTGGCTGCGTATTTGCGGCCGATACCCCGGGTCTTGCGGACTGAAGTTCCTGTGCCTTGGTTAAAAGGTCACGCACGATTGGTCCCGCCACGGATGACCCGCCGCCGCCATGCTCGACCACGACCGCACAGGCATATCGTGGGTTGTCAACGGGGGCAAAGGCCACGAACAGCGCGTGATCGCGATATTTCCATGGCAATTCTTCATTTTTCAAAACGCCCGTGGTTTGGCGTTCGCGCATGGTAATGCGGCGGACCTGACTGGTACCACTTTTGCCCGCCAGTTCCATGCCCTTGATATCAATCCGGGCACGATAGCCTGTTCCACGCCGTTCGTTGCTAACCCCGTTCATGCCGTCACGTACGCGTGCCAAATGGGCACGGTTGATCTGAACGTCTGGGAATTCCTCGGTCTGACGGGATGTGACGCCGTCGGGGGTAACATGGTCGCGTGTCAGATGCGGTTTAACCGCTTTGCCGGATGCGATGCGGGCCACCATGGTGCATAGTTGCAATGGCGTGGCCAAAACATACCCCTGACCAATCGACGCAATCAGTGTTTCGCCACCTTGCCAACGTTTACCAAGTTGAACCTGTTTCCAGTCTTTGGTCGGGATCAGGCCGCTGCGTTCATTGGGAAGGTCAATACCGGTTTGATCGCCAAGGCCAAGTTTGTTGGCCATCGCGGCAATTCTGTCGATGCCAATTTTTTGGGAAATGTCATAGTAATAGACGTCGCACGAATGCTTAAGCGAGTCATGCATATCGACCCAACCGTGCCCGCCACGTTTCCAGCAGTGGAAGCGTGAATTGCCAAGGTCAAGATGACCATTGCAAAAGACCTTTTGGTTCGGCGATATGATCCCGCTTTCAAGACCGGCCAAGGCCACACACATTTTAAAAGTCGACCCGGGCGCATAGGTGCCGTTAACCGCCTTGTTCGAAAGCGGGGCGTAGGGGTTGTTCACCAGCGAATTCCACAATCGATGTGAAATGCCGGTTGTAAATGCGTTCGGGTCATAGGTCGGGTGTGACGACATCGCCAGAACTTCGCCGTTATGGATGTCCATGACGACGGCAGATGCGCTTTGTTGTTCTGATAGGCGCTGGTTGGCGTAACGCTGCAATTCAAGGTCAAGCGTCATGACAACCGTGCTACCGCTGTCACCTTCTTCACGATCAAGTTCGCGGATCACGCGGCCAAGCGCATTGACCTCGACCTGACTTGTCCCGGCTGTGCCGCGCAGGGCGAGGTCATAGACCTTTTCAATGCCACTTTTACCGATGGTAAAGCCAGGCAACTCCAACAGCGGATCGCCGTTAAGTTCTTTTTCTGACACCGCGGCGACATAGCCCAAAGTATGGGCAAGATGCGGTCCTTCGGGATAATCGCGCGACCGTCCGGCATCAATGATCAGCCCGGGAAGATCGGGGGCATTCACGCCAACCCGTGCCACTTCATCCCATGTCAGGTTGTCGCGTACTGTGACGGGCACAAAGGAACGGCGTTTTGCAACATCGCGTTCCACCCGTTCAATCGTGTCCGGGCCAAGCTCGATAATCTGGCTGAGGATTTCAAGCGTGCGGCGTACATCCGGCGATTGTTCGCGGACGATCAGGATATGATAATTCTGCCGATTGACCGCGACTTGTGCGCCAAAACGATCCGTGATCAGGCCACGGGGCGGGGGCAGCAAGCGGTGCGAAATGCGGTTTTCATCCGCCAGTGTCCGGTAACGATCACTTTCAAGCACCTGCAAATAATACATTCGTGCGGCCAGACCGGTCAGCAAAACACCCTTTCCCGCGCCCAGCATAAGGGCACGGCGGGTAAACATTCTAAATCGGTCTGAATCGCGGTGCCACATGGGCGAAGGTTACCTGTCTATACTCGATACTTTGCCGATGTAATCCGGCTGGTGAGGGCCGTTCTATCCGGCTTCGCGGTGTATGGGAACCGTAATGTTACATCATAACGTATTGTGGTTGCCAAAACATCAATTTCGCCGGCGTATTTCTGTTGGTTGTCGCTGTGATGCTGGGCCTTATACATAGCGCAGCAAGCTATTTTGGGTGCGTGCCAGCAACCACGCGAC
Organism: Thalassospira lucentensis; assembly: GCF_011806425.1. GTDB lineage: Bacteria > Pseudomonadota > Alphaproteobacteria > Rhodospirillales > Thalassospiraceae > Thalassospira > Thalassospira lucentensis_B. Next base: position 171,301 of record NZ_JAATOV010000005.1, read on the forward strand.
AATCGGAAACAATAGAGCGGTAAGCATATAGCTAATCAGCGTTGCTTTAATTGGCAACAGCGCCCCAATCAGGGCAGAGCTTAACAGCCATTGCACCAGCAATGACGGGATCGCAACCAGCGCAAATCCCCACCACATCACGACAAATGATTTATTGTGGAAAAAACGGCCCTGGTTGGCCGATATCGTTTGCACAAGCAACAGCACAAGCGAACTGACCCCCAAAGGCAAGCCCAGCAAAAGGTCCTGCAAAACACCAAGCAAAAAGGCGGTTAACCCGGTCAGCAGGTCAGGTCGGTTCACTGACCAGTAAAAGACCGCCATCAATGCCAAAGAGGGCGAGGCGGCCGACAGCAAAGGCAGGCCGATGGGCAGAAGATTGATCAGAAGAAGGACGAAAACACTAAATGCCGGAACAAGACCACGCGCAATAACGTCCAGTCTTTGCCAGACGCTAGGTTTCACGGACGGTCCCCTTCTTGGGTTTGCTCAGATGTGTTTGCCTGACCGGCCTGAATTTCGCTGTCATCGGGCACAACGCCAACACCTGCTGGAATTTCTGGCGCAAGGTTGGTCGCGGCCGGGTTTTTGGGCGACAGGCTTTGGCGAATGCGTTGCTCGCTCAGGATGCCGTGCAGTCCGTAATTGGCAACCCGCAGATACTCCAACTGATGGCGATGGAACAGCGGGGCAATCCGAACGGCATTTTCTGAAACGGATGACACAATGCCGACCGGAATACCGGGCGGGAAGGCGCCGCCATGGCCGGAGGTCAAAATACGATCACCGGGGGCGACGGATGCATCGGCTGTCAAAAAGGTCAGAAGCGGACGGTTGGTGTTGTCACCAGAAACAAATGCACGATCGCGGGAGTTCTCAACAATGACCGGCACACGCGAGTTAATATCGGTAATCAGAAGAACGCGCGATGCCTGATAGCCGGCTTCGGCAATGCGTCCCACAAGGCCCTCGTCGGCAATGACGGCTTGACCCTTGATCACCCCATCCCGTGATCCAGCCGAAATCATCAGACTGTGGGCATAGGCCCCACCCATGTCGGCAATAACGCGTGACGTCACAAGGTTCAACGATGGTGGGGTGGTGTAATGTGCAAGGTCACGTAGACGGTTGTTTTCGTGCGACAAGTTACGCGCGGCCTGCTGCCATGCCAGCAATTGCCGGTTTTCGCGGCGCAGACGTTCGTTCTCCTCATAGAGGTGCGCGAGATTGTAAAGCTTGTCGGTAAATTCGTCGATGCTTGCCGCGGGACGAGACACGATGCTCATTATCGGCGACACAAGGTCCGCCGATGCGGCGCGAATGCGTTCAATCAGGACTGTATCGGCCTTGCCCAAAAGCATTAATCCAAAGGCCGAAAAGATCAGCAGAATGAAAGCGAAGCGGTGAAGCGCCGTACGTAACGGCGAAAAGATACGCTGCTGCGGACCGCCATGCTGTGCCAAGTGTATTCCCCGCAATTTCGAGAAAGGTTACGCAAGATCCCACATGGGATATATAACCTTAACGAAATCACCGAGTCGCGTCCAGTGCGGATGCAACCCGGTGAAAATATTTTCGATCAGATCAAGATTAGTATGCTGTGTGCAGAACGTTGCGCAGCATCTTTTTCTCTTCCAATGCGCGACCGGTACCGAGCGCGACACAGGAAAGAGGATCGTCTGCGATCGAAACCGGAAGGCCGGTTGCATGACGCAAGACATAATCAAGATTGCCAAGCATTGCGCCACCACCGGTAAGCACGATGCCCTTGTCAACGATATCTGCTGCCAGTTCCGGCGGGGTCTGTTCAAGCGCGACCTTAACGGCCTCAATGATGGCAGAAACCGGCTCGGCCAGGCTTTCAGCGATCTGACGTTCGGAAATGATCAGTTCTTTTGGCACACCATTCATCAGGTCACGGCCACGGATTTCAACCGTTGCACCATCCCCATCATCGGGTGCGCATGCGGAACCGATTTCTTTTTTGATACGCTCTGCGGTGCTTTCACCGACCAGCAAGTTATGAGTGCGACGGATATAGGCGATGATTGCCTCATCCATTTTGTCGCCACCAACACGTACTGAACGTGCGTAAACAATGCCGCCAAGCGACAGAACGGCGACTTCGGTCGTACCACCACCGATATCAACAACCATAGAGCCGGTTGGCTCGGTAACCGGAAGACCAGCACCAATTGCCGCTGCCATCGGTTCGTCAATCAGCCAAACCTTACGGGCGCCAGCACTTTCAGCACTTTCCTGAATTGCACGGCGTTCAACAGCGGTCGAACCGGATGGAACGCAAATGATCACTTCCGGGCTCGCAAAGTTGCGACGGTTATGCACCTTTCGAATGAAGTGCTTGATCATTTCTTCGGCGATATGGAATTCGGCGATGACACCGTCACGAAGCGGGCGGATCGCCTGAATATACCCCGGAGTACGACCGAGCATTTGTTTGGCTTCTTCACCAACGGCAAGAACTTGCTTCTTGCCTTTTTCGTCGGTAATGGCCACCACGGATGGTTCGTTAAGAACGATGCCTCGTCCTTTGACGTAAACCAGTGTGTTAGCGGTGCCCAGATCCACCGCCATGTCGGAGGATAAAACCCCAAGAAGCTTGGAAAACATTCCTGCCCTATGCCCCGGTTAATAGTAAAATCTTGAATACGAATGTACCGGCTTTGATAGCGCAAGGAGTAAGCCGATGCACGAATAATCTGCTCAGGGGATTGAGGAATAATTAAGGCGCGACAAATTCTTGAATTAAGGCGACAAAAACATGATCAGGAATATAGCCTTGGCGGTTTAATTCAATTTTTGCTGTTTTTCCCGTCAATCGCGTGTTCGGACAGGAAATTGAGGATTGTGGTCACAACAGGCGGACTTTCTTCAACCACAAGGGTTTTACGAGTCGCTTGTTTCTCAGGCATTTCGCTGCTGTCGACCAACTTAAACGCGACCGTTTCTGTATTGGGACCAATGTCACGATCCATACGCCATTGGCACCATTCTGGTGGATTAAACCGATCATGCCGCACTGCGACCAGTAAACTTGGCACAAAATTATCCATTTCCGACATGCATTGCGGACGCAGGCCGACCAATGCGCGATATCTTTCGGGAATGCGTTTGGCGTGCCCGTGGCGGTAAATCGCAAATTGTGCCGCCGCCGCGCCATAGCCGTAGCCAAATATCGCAATTCTTTTGGGGTCTATTTCTGGCTGTTGAGCAAGATAGGAAAGCGCGCTTAGCGCATCAAACCCCCAATAGGTTACCCCGTGTTTGGGTTTATCAAGCGAACCACCCGTGCAATAGGATTGCGATGGGTGGGCTTGATAAGGGGATATCACCAAAACACCAATGCCGGCGTCCTGCAAAATCGTAATCCACTTTTGCGGGAACGCATCATCGCAATCGGGTAGGGCAACAACTGCTGCATATGGCGTGTCGGGTGATCGCGCTGCAGGGCTTGGTGCAAAGAAGCGTGCCGGTATATCGGCCTGCAAGGTGTCATCGACGGCTGGAATGGCTTTCCCTTCGGCCAGAAGGCGTTGGCGCAGCCCGCTTACCGGATAAGAAAGTGCTGGCACGACGACCTTTTGCCCAGTATCGGCCTTTACGATATCGGGCGTCAGGGCAAAACAGAAAAAGGCGGCGAAGCAAGCGAAGCGTACCATCGTCGCAAAGCCAAAACGACAATTTCCCAAAATGAGCAACCTGATCATATCAGAACTCCTTTGTACCAAGAATTGATATTACCACAGATTGATTGGGTGGGGCATGTTTCTATTGATTGCGGGTAAAATTGATGAGCCGTCTAGATGACGATTGCGGCCGCGCAGGCATAAAAAAAGGGCGGCGAAATCGCCACCCTTTCACAATTCTTGCTTTCAACCCAATCAGGATGCCATGGCGTCCGGTGCGGTTTTTTTGCTTTTCTCGATCAGCTTATTCACCGCCGTTACATAGGCCACGCAAGACGCAACTACGGTGTCGGTGTCTGATGCGTTGCCAACCACAGTGCGGTCTTCACCGTCAAGTTTGACTGTCACGGTACCTTGGGCGTCGGTTCCCTCAGTCACGGCGTGTACTTGATAGAGTTTCAGACGCCAGTCATGCGGATAGATTTCCTTGATCGCGTTAAAGGTCGCGTCAATCGGGCCGTCACCGGTGGTTTTGGCGGTTTTGCTCTCGCCGTTAACATTCAGTTCCAGTTCCGCGGTTTGTGGGCCTTTGGAGCCACAGCTGACGCTCAGGCTAACGAATTTGATGTATTCGTTGTCGCGCATGCCATCATCGACCAAGGCGACGATATCGTCGTCATAGACTTCTTTTTTCTTGTCGGCCAATTCCTTGAAGCGCGCAAAGGCGTCTTCAATGGCATTGTCACCCAATTCGGCAAAGCCCAGCTCTTTGAGCTTTTCTTTAAAGGCATGACGGCCGGAATGTTTGCCCATCACCAAGCTGGATTTGTTCAGGCCGATGCTTTCGGGCTTCATGATCTCATAGGTTTCGGAGTTTTTCAGGAAACCGTCTTGGTGAATACCACTTTCGTGGGCAAAGGCATTGGCACCAACGATGGCCTTGTTGGGCTGCACCACGAAACCAGAAACCGCCGAGACCAAGCGTGATGCGCTCATGATTTTGGTTGAATCAATGCCAGTTTCATACGGGAAGGCATCATTACGGGTTTTCAACGCCATGATCACTTCTTCAAGGGCTGCATTACCAGCGCGTTCGCCCAAACCGTTAATGGTGCATTCGATTTGACGTGCACCCGCATGAACAGCGGCCAAGGAGTTCGATACAGCCATGCCCAAATCGTTGTGGCAGTGAACAGACAAGATCGCCTTGTCGATGTTCGGCACACGGTTAAACAGCATGGTCATCAGGTCGGCATACTCGGTCGGAGTGGTATAGCCAACGGTATCTGGGATGTTGATCGTGGTTGCGCCGGCATCAATGGCGGCTTCGACGCAACGGCACAGGAAATCGTGCTCGGTCCGTGAACCATCTTCTGCCGACCATTCGACATCGTCGGTGAATTTGCGTGCCAAGGTTACGCTTTCAATCACCTTTTCCAGAACGCGTTCTGGTTCCATCTGCAATTTATATTTCATATGCAGCGGGCTTGTGGAGATAAAGGTATGAATACGCTTGTTTTCAGCAGGCTCAAGCGCCTCAGCAGCGCGTTCAATGTCACCCTTGGCCGCACGGGCCAGCGAACAAATCGTCGGGCCTTTGATTTCCTTGGCAATTTCATTGACTGATCGGAAGTCGCCGTTCGATGCGATGGCAAAGCCAGCTTCGATAACGTCAACTTTCAAATCCGCCAGCGCCTGGGCCACACGCATTTTTTCATCAAGCGTCATCGATGCACCTGGGGACTGTTCCCCATCACGCAAGGTGGTGTCAAAAATGATAACGCGATTGTCGTTTGCACTAGCCATTGTCTTGTTTCCTGATCAAACGGGTCTTGCCCGGTATATTTTAATTCTGTCTGGAAGGAGTGCGGGCCGTCTGGCGCGACTTTTTCCCCTGAGCTGCGGCACCGTGATCAACTATTCTTGCGTGATCTGGTCCGTCGTCTTTCGCTCAGGGGCGAGTAAGTCGTAGCGAGCCTAGTAGGGCTGCGAGACCAAGTAGACCGGTAAGGAGGTTTACAGCAGACAGCGCAATGGCGCCCGAAGCAGAGGCTTCGGCGCGATCGGCAAATGCATTGATGTTGCAATTGTCTGCGGTCATCGGTCTTCATCAAATGGTTTCTAAGCCAGACTGTGCTGGCGACATCCTCAATTTCATCGGACCGCGCGTTTAGGTCAAGTAATTTTTGTATCTTTTCGCGGCTTTTTTGAGTGGAATTTAGCGAGGCGGTCGCGGCGATGGCGCGGCGTTGGTTGGGAAATGGGCTTTCAGCGGGGCTTGGCCTGCGCAACTTCTTCGTCAAATAGTTCAACTATTTGAAAAAGGCGCTGGCTGCTTTTCGCGTTATCAGGTAGTGGTTTTGCCCTGATTTTAGAACTTGATCGATTTGCTAGGGTGGTATTGCCTACCCTAAGCGCCACGCTCGTCACAGGAATATTCCATGGTCAGTCTGTCTTTGATCGGGGCCTTTATCCCGACTGCCTTTTTTGTCTCGATCACGCCGGGCATGTGCATGACCCTTGCGCTGACGCTTGGCATGACAATTGGCCTGCGACGGACTTTGTGGATGATGGCGGGCGAACTGGTCGGGGTGGGGATTGTTGTTGTGGCCTCCGCCCTTGGTGTCGCGGCGGTGATGTTGCAGTACCCGGCAATCTTTGCGGTGTTTAAGTATATCGGCGGTGCCTATTTGACGTGGCTTGGCATTCAGTTGTGGCTGTCACGCGGGCGCATGGCGATTTCAACCGATGTTGGCGAGGCCAAGACCGCAACAGCGTTCGGGTTAATGACCCAAGGGTTCATCACGGCCATTGCCAACCCCAAGGGCTGGGCCTTTATGATTTCCTTGCTGCCGCCCTTCATCAGTTTGGAACATGCAATCGCGCCACAGCTTTCGGTGTTGGTGGCGATTATTTTGATGACCGAGCTGATTTGCATGACGCTCTATGCGACGGGCGGGCGTTCCTTGCGCAAGTTTCTGGAAAAAAGCGGCAATGTCCGTATTCTCAACCGCATCGCAGGTACCTTGATGGTCGCTGTTGGTGTCTGGCTTGCGACCAGCTAGGCCGACGACCTAAACCGAATGTGACGTTTTGGCAGGGCTGAAACGTGGCTCGGCCATAAAAAAAAATCGCGGATAAAACCGCGATTTTTTGTTTTGTCGTGATGTCCAATGAACGTCCTTTGCCCAAAGGCAGGTCTACCACTGCATCATCTTGCCTTTAAGTGCGCCCATGCGTTCATCTTCGTTCTTAAAGGTCTGGCCCGATGCAATTCCGTCTTGCATCTTCGTGATCAGCAGCCATTCCTTCACTTTCATGAAGCGCGGCGCAAGGAACTGGTAGGTGTCTCGGACAAGGCGCACGGCAGCCGGGCCGCGTTCAACCGTCAGGTTTTCCCACTCGACAATAAGCGGTTCCCACGCCCGAAGGCGGCGGTGCAAATCATCGCGCATACTGCGAATATATTGCCGTTGGGAGCTGAAGTTTTTCAGCACGGACATGATTTCGCCGGTGTTTGCATCAATCTCGTCAAACGATGTTTCAAACTTCTTCTTGGCGTCATCAAGAAGGCGAATGGCCTGCGTGACCGTTTCTAAAACACCTTTTTCGTGGGCATAGATGCGGCGGAGCTCCTGCATCTTGCCATCAACCATTTTGATGCTTCGGTATTTTTCGCGCAAGGTTTCGACATAGGACAGTTCATCTGCGACCTGATGGACCAGATTGACAACTTCCTCGCGGTTCTCCTTGCCCAATCCAAGTTTCTCGGCAACTTCATCAAAGGCTTGGTTGATTTTCTTTTTGGTACTCGGATCTTCTGCGATTTGCATCAGCTGATCGGGATCCGTGATCAGCTCTTCATTACCGGACATCCATGTCACCAACTGCATGGTGATACGGTTATAGGCAATCGCTTGGTGTGCCTCGTCGACATCCCAAGATGCTTCGCCCGTCAAAACTTCAAGCGGCAGGTCGTCGCCCGGATGCAATACGTTAATGAAATTAAGGGCCTTGTCGATCAGGCTGATCAACTCGCCATCTTTGGAATTTACATCAATGTTAAACTCACGACAAATCGCGCGCAAAGGCAGCGAAACAACCGATCCCTCGGCCATTTTTAGCACAAAAAGCGCTTCGTCCGAAATGTCAGACTTTTGAAAGTGGCATTCTTCGAACGTCTTAAAAATTTTGTGTTCAAGTTCAATCTTACGTTCGGGTTTCTTTGGTGTCATACGGTTGCTCCGCCCCGCAAAGCCATGGGATGATTATGTTGGATGAGGTAACGCCGAATTTAAGAGGGCGAACTGCTCATTTTGGCTTGGCAAGATACGTCTGGTGTCCTCAAGTGTCCGTTTCTGTATGTATGGTTATGTCATACTAACAAGTTGGGCATCATTTTATTTTTTCATCGGGCCAGCATGTCTTTTTTTTATTGAGACACACAGGTGTTTCGTCCGCTTTGTTTTGCTTCGTACAGCGCATTGTCCGCACGATCAACAAACTCGAGTATATTCTCTCCTAGGCGGTAGTTGGTCAAGCCGATTGAAACGGTTAACTTACCGAAAGTCTTACCTGTTTTCTTATTTATGATCTGTTGGGCCGACACATTATCGCGCAACTTGTTTGCCAGCTTTTCGGCATTTTCGAGCGACGTGTCGGGCAGGATAATTGCAAATTCCTCCCCGCCATAGCGCGCAACGGTATCTGCCCCCTTGGTCGAGTTTCGAAGAACACGTGCCACGGCCTTTAATACGCCATCGCCGGTTCGGTGACCGAAATTGTCGTTAAATGCCTTAAAGTGATCGATGTCGATCATAAGCAACGAAAGTTCCGCCCCGGTTTCCATAGTGGTCGTGACGGCGTGGCGAAGCGACGTGTCGAAATTCTTTCGGTTGGCGATCCCTGTCAGGGTATCGGTCATCGCATCGCGGCGTACAAGTTCCAACTCGCTGCGAACGCGGCGTACTTCCTGATGGTATTCGCCAAGGTCGCTGCTGAAATTCCCATAGCGGTTGCGCGCTGTTTTTGAGACCTTTGACAGTTTTTCGGTCACAGCACGGGTATCTTCGAGCGAAATATCTTCATCGCTAAGGGTGTTGGATGCGGTATCGATTTCATCGCAGAATAATTCAGTGTCGATCATGACGGACTGAACTGCTTCTTCCACCCGTTCTACCGCTGCCTGTAATCCTTCAACGCCCTGGTCGAGTTTTTGCTCGATGCCGTTGCAGCCAAGATACTTGTGGTAAACCCGAAAAACGGTTTCTTCATCAAGTTCCTGGGTGTTGCGAATCAACACCTTAAGCAACTGGCTCAGTTCAGGGACTTCGTCTGTCAGATAGCTGTAAAATACGTGATAAACCTGCGGGGTGGGTTGCAGGTTAAGCTCACTAATCAGTGTCATGACATTCTGCGCGATGTCCCGAGGATTGGCGATCTTGGTGGTTGCTGTCGCTGTCACTGTTTGATTTTCCGATCAGATAACTACTGTTCCTTGATTGTTTCACCTATGTCCCAGGTCGGTCTCATCGATTGCGTACGCTGATGGCCCTGCTCGTTTCTCGCATCGTTTAGACGTGCGTGTTTTTATGTGTCTTATCATCATCGTTCGAATGGCAGTCAAAAGTCACGAGAAACCGTCATGGCAATTAAGACAAATTCTGTCATCGCCGCGTGATGCCTAGATTCCCGCCGATCAGCCTTCTACGCCAATGGGCTACATTGTCCTTGGGTAAGTGGCTGTAATATTTAATTTTCAAGGGACTCGCAGCAAGGTGTCTCCGATACAGACCCTCAACCTATGCTGGTACTATTCATGGTGAGGACGTCATGTGTCTCAGTCATGCTTTTGAGTTTTACACTTCTTGTGGGCATCGTGATTGGTCTAGGGGATTGGAGTGTTAGTGGCTTGTTTCATGAAAAGTGACCAGAGGTTGGGATAATCGGGCAATTGATCTGACCTTATTGTGTCTCAGCTCTCTTTGCCGGAGGTCGAGGTTTCCGCAACGTTGTGGTGGTTGCGGGTTTGCGCGTTTGGTGTTGTCTGCGTTTTGGTTTTTCAACCAAAGGGTTTTATAGTGGTGTCGTATAAGGTATCGCATTAAAAAAAGAACTTTACACATGAATACATTGCACTACGCCGAAAATTCGCGTAATTTTGAAACAATGCAGTGTATCTTTCAGGTGCTTGGTTGCTTTCTGGTTGATTGTGGTCGACGTTCTTTTGGGTGCAGTGCATGGGTTTGTTTTCTTGCATTCGCCTTACGGTAAATGCGCATACTAAACTAAGGACGACGACGGATATGGCTACCGGAACGGTTAAGTGGTTTAATGCGACCAAGGGTTATGGCTTCATCACCCCGGATGAGGGCGGAAAAGATGCATTCGTGCACATTACCGCTGTTCAGCGCGCTGGTTTGCAGGGACTTGATGAGGGTCAGAAAGTTCAATTCGAGCTGATTGAAGGTCGTAACGGCCGCATGTCGGCAGAAGAACTCTCCATCATGTAATTGATTTTGGATTGCAGCTTTTGCTGACAACCGTTAACGCGCCGGTTTCCGGCGCGTTATGCGTTTAAGGGGTTATGTTGTAAGCTACCGTTCCAAAGACGCACTTACAACGAGCACCGAATTTCATGAGCCTCGACCTGCCAGCGGCACCCGCCACAAAAGACGCCAAAAGCCAATCTGAATGGCGCCATGCGGTTCGCCGCGCTTTGCTGGGATGGCGGTCTGCACTTGATGCGGCAACGCATCACTCCCTTTCCAATCAAATCCGTGCGCACTTCACCGCCTTTCTTGAAAGCCGGGCAGGGGCCACTGTTGCCTTTTATTGGCCGATCCAAAATGAAATTGATTTGCGCCCCGTGATTGAAACCCATTTACGGGCAGGCGGCACAGCAGCCTTGCCCGTGGTGCCGGGCAAAGATCAGCCAATGGTGTTTCATGATTGGACCCCCGAAACAAAGATGGCGCCCGGATTTGCCCGGATTCCCGAACCGCAGGATACGGACCCGGTTGCTGTTGACGTTTTGCTGGCCCCGTTGGTTGGTTTTGACAGTGCCGGCTATCGATTGGGCTATGGCGGGGGATTTTTTGATCGGACATTGGCCGCGGTTAAACGCCGGCCATTGGTTGTCGGTATTGGGTTTGACGCCACCAGACTTGGCACAATCCTACCCCACGAATATGACGTTCCGGTCGATGTGATCATTACCGATCGCGGGATTCAGATGCTCGGCGATTCGCTCATTGCGGCCGAAGACAAAACCGATGTTTCATCATCGCCCTGTCATCTGAGTTCCTAAGCAGCAAGGCCGTGGTAGGGCGCGTCACGTAATCTCATGGCACGTTTTGCTAACGCTTTGCGACCGATCCCCAGCGGATAGCGTTATTCTTCTGCGCGCTCTGTCTTCGTGCAATCACGCTCATAGCTTTGCTGGATCGGGAAGGCGGGTAACCATGATTCGCGTCGGCAGGTCCAAAGTTCATAGGTTGGCTTAAGCTGATCGGGTTGATCAAGCGTTCCTAGATTGAACTCAAATTCGTCATCACTGCGCGAAAAGACAGATGATCCGCATGTCGGGCAGAAATGTCGCCCTTGATAGGCGTTCGTTTCACCGTTGATCGTTACTGCGTCTTCGGGGAATATTGCCGATGCGTGGAAAAGCGCCCCATGGTGTTTGCGGCAATCCATGCAATGACACAGGCCAACGCGGTAGGGCTGCCCTAATGCTTCGATGCGGATCGCACCACACAGGCAGCTCCCCTTAAAACGATCCATTTTCGATACCTCACCGTTACGCGACGTAAAAAAGAATGATCGCGCTGGTATCGGCTGACGTCAACGACGTAGGCGGGAGAAAGCAGCCCAGACCGCATTGCGAAGCGAAAGCGTGCTGCTTATGTGGTTTTTGTCAGTAAATTCTAAGGGAGTTTGAAAAGGCGGAAAGTTGGCTGGGGAACCTGGATTCGAACCAGGACTGACGGAGTCAGAGTCCGTAGGTCTACCGTTAACCTATTCCCCAACAAAACTTTCTACGCCGCGGCACAGGCTTGTGCGTTTGGCGTGGGCGGTATTTATAAAACCAACTGGGCTTTGGCAACCCTTTTTTCGAGGAAGCGACACATCCATGTGTTTCCTGCATAGGGCATTTGCCTTGTCAGCGATTGTCGTTACACTCATATAGCTGATTCGCAAACATGTCACATAATTGACGTGTTAGCATGAGACACACATATAACGTTGGTCATAGAAAGCAGGTTTAGAAAGGTGAAGCAGGTTCATCCTCATAGCAATTCGCAAGGGGTCGTCAACCCTGATGGCGGCGCTACGATGGGCGACCATGCGGTCCTTGATGTGCCCGAAAAGCCCATCTTGCCAAAGCCCGGCACCACCGTTCACACCGGAATTCCGGTGGGAAAACCCGCCCCTATGATCGATTGCATTACAGCGCCACTTTACGCCGCCATCGATTTGGGCAGTTCGAACTGCCGCCTGTTGGTCGCGCGTCCATGTAATGATGGCTTTAAGGTCATTGATGCGTTTTCACGCGTCGTACGCCTTGGCGAAGGGGTGCGCGAAAAAGGGTATCTGTGCGAGTCCGCCATGGACCGGGCAATTGATGCGTTGCGCGTTTGTGCGAAAAAACTGCGCCGGCATGCAGGGGCCAGTATCCGCGCCGTTGCCACAGAAGCCTGCCGTTCGGCCAACAACTGCGATGAATTTATCGAGCGTGTGCGCAACGAAACCGGCATTTCGCTTGAAATCATCAATCCCGATGAAGAAAGCCGTTTGGCGCTTCAGGCCTGCTCAGCACTTTTGGATGACCGGCCCTATGCGGTTGTTTTCGATATTGGCGGCGGCAGCACGGAAATCTGTTGGATCAAGGTCGATGAAACCGGCAAAACCGAATGTCTTGAAACTCTGTCCATGCCGTGCGGTGTGTTGTGTCTGACCGAACGCTATGCCTCGGTCGAGGAACGCCGCCAACGCTTTGAAGCGATGCGCACCGAAATCCGCGACCGTTTGGCGGAATTTGCCAAACGCAACAGCTGTTCGGACATGCTGGGCGAAGACATGGTGCAAATGATTGGTACATCCGGCACCGTGACCACCTTCTGCGGTATTGCGCTCGGCCTTGAACGCTATGAACGGCATAAAGTCGATGGGTCAGATCTGCGCTTTGATGACGCGGAACGTGTCACAGAGCTTTTACTGCGCATGGAAAATGACAAGCGTAAAGGCCATCCGTGTATCGGCAACCAACGGGCCGAGCTAATGGATGCTGGCGCTGCGATCTTTGCCGCGATTCGCGATATCTGGCCATTGGCAACGCTTAAAGTTGCCGATCGTGGCCTCAGAGAAGGTATTCTCGTCGATTTGATGCGCGCAGACGGCCACGCTATTGACCCGTGCGATGCACGCCGTCATACAGTGTCGCATATCAAAACCAATTCCTGATCGGTCATATCGCATAATTCGATGATGCCGATGGGACGTTGGTCAACACAGAATTCAGTTCAGGAAATATCATGAGCGACAAGAGCAGCGGAAAAGGCGGCACGCGCCGTCGCAAGGGTTCGGCCATTGCCGCAATTGATACCGGCGCACGCCGTGGTCTTCGGACCCGCGTTAAAAGTGCCAAGGGCCGCAAAATTTCATCAACCCGCTGGCTCGACCGGCAGCTTAATGATCCGTATGTGCAAGAAGCAAAGCGTCTTGGCTATCGCTCGCGCGCGGCGTTTAAGCTGATTGAAATCAACAATCAGTTTGATTTACTGCGTCCGGGAATGCGCATTGTCGATTTGGGTGCTGCACCGGGCGGTTGGACACAGGTCGCTGTGGACATGGTCGGCTCCAAACAGGGTAAAGGCCAGGTTGTTGGTCTTGATATCCTTGAATGGGAAGGCCTTCCTGGCGCGACCTGTTTGCAGGCCGATTTCCTCGATCCGGCTGCACCGGAAATGATCAAGCATGCTCTTCAGGGGCCGGTGGATGCGGTAATTTCCGATATGTCCCCGGAAACCACCGGGCATCGTCAAACCGACCACATCCGCATTATTGATTTGGTTGAACATGCCTTGATGTTTGCCGAGGAAGTCTTGGCACCCGGGGGTATTTTTATCGCCAAGGTGTTTAAGGGCGGAACGGAAACTGATTTGCTTAACCGTGTGAAAAAGAACTTCCGCGTTTCCAAGCATGCCAAGCCACCGGCATCGCGCCCCGAAAGCCCAGAAGCCTATTTGATCGCAACCGGTTTCCGTGGGCAAAACAATGCCCAGGACGACATCAACAGCGCAGAAATCCCCACAGATGATACATGGTCCCCGGTGGAATAACGCCGGGGCCTGATCGGCTTTGATCTGACAAAAACGGCAGTTTTCAAGGCCTGCGGATTAATCACAAATGCCGTTGCGCTATATCAAATAGTTTTTGGCGAATTGTCGGTTATAACCATTTTAAAGTGGTGCGCTTGGTTGGTTGGAAGCCAAGCCGTTTTCGATCTTTTCAGGCGCACATAGCGGGCTGAAATTCGTTGGGGGAATTTGATGAAGCAGGATCAGTTGTTTGTGACGGGTGTCGAACGGTTTTTCGAAGAAAGCGAAATCATCGTTTCAAAAACCGATACCAAAGGGCGGATCACATACGCCAACGACGTGTTCCTGCGTGTGGCGGGCTACAGCGAAAAAGAACTGTTGGGCCAGCCCCACAGCATTATCCGTCATCCGGCCATGCCGCGATGCGTATTTTCGTTGCTGTGGCAAACCATCGAAGCCGGTCGCGAAATTTTTGCATATGTAATTAATCGCTGTGCCAATGGCGATCATTATTGGGTTTTGGCCAATGTCACGCCGACCATGGGCCCAGATGGCAAGATCATTGGTTATCACTCAAACCGTCGGGTGCCGCGTCGCGATGCACTTGAAAAAGTGATCCCGCTTTATGCCGCCCTTTGCCAAGAAGAAGAAAAAGAACGCAACCGCAAAGACGGCATGGCACGCGGAACTGCCATGGTTGGCAGTCTGCTGGCGGATGCGGGCATGGATTACGATCAGTTTGTCTTTACCCTATAAGGCATCCTGTAAGGCGGATTTGCGCCGCGCTTTGCGGTTTAAAGACAGGTGATCTGTATGTCGGTGTGGGGAAGCAAAAAAGGGGCTCGCCTGACGGCAGCCCCATCGACCAGTTTCTAACGCAACCCATCAAAGATTGCAGCAATAAATTCGCAGGGCTGTTATGGGCGCAGAAAACTTGGCATATGGGTCATAACGTGTATAAGTTCCGCGCCAACTCAGATTAACGAGGTGGCCAGATGACCCGCATTACCGAAGCCCTGACGTTTGACGACGTACTGATCAAACCCGCAGCATCAGAAGTGTTGCCTGCTCAGGTGCAGACCAATACCCGCATTACCAAGAACATTTCCCTCAATATCCCGCTGCTTTCCTCGGCTATGGATACCGTAACCGAAAGTGCCATGGCGATTGTTATGGCCCAGAACGGTGGTATGGGGGTCATTCATAAGAACCTCGGTATCATCCAGCAGGCCGAAGAAGTTCGGCGTGTGAAAAAGTTCGAATCGGGCATGGTGGTCAACCCGATCACCATCCATCCGGACCAGACACTCGCCGATGCGCTTGATCTGATGGACAATAATCGCATTTCCGGGATTCCGGTTGTCGAACGCGGCAGCAACAAGTTGGTCGGCATTCTGACCAACCGTGATGTGCGCTTTGCGTCCAACCGTTCTCAGCCGGTTTCCGAACTGATGACCTTTGAGGGTCTGGTAACGGTGACCGAGAATGTCGACACCCAAGAAGCTAAAAAGCTTTTGCACCAACACCGCATTGAAAAACTGCTGGTGGTGGATGATGCCTATCGCTGTACTGGCCTGATTACGGTTAAGGACATCGAAAAAGCCAAATTGCACCCGAATGCCTGTAAAGACGAAAGTGGTCGTCTTCGCGCTGCTGCGGCGACCGGGGTTGGCGAATCTGGTTTTGAACGTGCAACTGCACTTGTCGAAGCCGGCGTTGACGTTCTGGTGATTGATACCGCCCACGGTCATTCGTCTGGCGTGATCAAGGCTGTTGAGCAGATCAAAGCCAAATTTGGTGATACCCAGATCATTGCTGGTAACGTTGCCACCGCTGACGCGGTCAAGGCCCTGTCCGAAGCTGGTGCTGATGCCGTGAAAGTCGGGATTGGCCCCGGGTCAATTTGCACCACCCGTATTGTTGCTGGTGTTGGCGTTCCCCAGCTTACGGCTGTTTTGGAATGCGGTGAAATGGCCCATAAGCTTGATATTCCGATTATCGCAGATGGTGGCATTAAGTTCTCTGGCGATATCGCCAAAGCAATGGCAGCAGGCGCAAGCACCTGCATGGTCGGTTCGCTTCTGGCGGGCACCGATGAAGCCCCGGGCGAAGTTATCCTCTATCAGGGCCGTTCGTATAAATCTTATCGCGGCATGGGCTCTGTTGGCGCGATGGCACGTGGTTCTGCCGATCGTTACTTCCAGGAAGACGTTCAGGATAACCTTAAACTGGTCCCAGAAGGCATCGAAGGCCGCGTACCTTACAAAGGTCCAGCGGGTCAAATCATCCACCAACTGGTTGGCGGTCTTAAGGCATCGATGGGCTATACCGGTTCGGCAACCCTTGCGGACTTCCGCACCCGGGCTGAATTTGTACGCATCACCAATGCGGGCCTGCGCGAAAGCCACGCCCATGATGTGACCATCACCCAAGAAGCCCCGAACTACCGTCCGGGTGGCTAAGCAACGGGCTGCTTTTTGATGGGCTGGGCTGCCTTGCATTTTGATGTGGTTGGCGAACGATCAAAGCCATGATAAGAGCGGCGAAGAATTTTTAGATGACGGCAGGCTTTCCTGCCGTCATCGGCTTTTTTATCGTAAGGTGTAAACGCGCTTCCCATATTGAAAGCAGCTTTATCACCCAAAAACAGGTTGGAATTTCGCTTTGAAACCCGGTGCTCGTATCGCGGCCGTTATTGAACTTTATGACGGTTGGACCCACACCCGAGACGACGCAGATCGCGTTGTGTCTGGCTATTTCGGATCACGCCGTTATATCGGCGGTGGCGATCGCCGTGAAATCAGCGAACGTTTTTATAATCTCATCCGCCATCAGGCGCGGTTGGGTTGGTGGCTGGCTGAATGCGGTTATGAATTCCAGGATGGTCGGGCGCGCATGATCGCCGATCTGGTGCTTCATGATAATTTGAAAACCGCCGACGTCGAAGACCGTTTTTCGGGTGAACAATTCTGCCCGGATCCGCTTCATCCCAATGAAAAGCACCTGATCAACAAGCTGTCGGGTAAATCGCTTGATCATGACGGGCAGCCGGGTGCGGTTAAAACCGAATTGCCAAAATGGCTTTATTCGGAACTGCTTAAGCTCCATCACGAAAACCTGCCCGATGAAATGGCGGCCTATAACAAGCCAGCCAAACTTGATCTGCGGGTGAACCGCCTGCGCGGATCGGTGGAAGATGCGATCAAATCGCTTGAAGCCGATGGCATTAAAAATATCAAAAAGACGCCTTATGCGCCCAATGGCCTGCGCTTGCCGCTAGGGCTGAATATGCTGGTAACAGCGGCCTATAAGGATGGTCTGATCGAAATTCAGGACGAAGCATCGCAGATTTGCGTCAATATCGTCGATGCAAAGCCGGGCATGACCATTCTTGATATGTGTGCGGGCGGCGGCGGCAAAACCCTTGGGATTGCTGCTGACATGCGCGGCAAGGGCCGTATTCTTGCCTGTGATACCCATTCTGCCCGTCTTGATAATGCACGTAAACGTGCGCGTCGTGCCGGGGCAGGTGATTGCATCCAGCAACGCATCATTTCCGATGAACGCGATACATGGCTGCGCAGCAAGTCTGGCTTCTTTGATCGTGTATTGCTTGACGTTCCTTGTTCTGGCCTTGGCACGTTGCGCCGCAACCCAGCCCTTCGCTGGCGCATCGGTCAACGCGATGTTCGTACCCTGATGGCAGAACAAAGCAAAATCCTTAAAGCCGGTGCTGCACGCGTGACCAAGGGCGGACGTCTGATTTACGCGACCTGCTCGATCATGCCCGAGGAAAACGAACGTTTGATCGAAACCTTTATGCGGGATCGCAAAGATTTCAAACCGGTTCCAATCAGCGATATCTGGCCGGATGCGCCAAAATCTGTTCCGGTTCCGGGGGGCAAGGATAAGCCTTGGCTGCGGTTGTCGCCGAACGTGCATGGCACGGACGGCTTCTTTATCGCCGTGTTTGAACGCACAGCAAAAGGCAAGGGAAAGTAATGCAGTTGGCAGCATTGGCATATCAACAACGATTTTTGCCCGCTGCCGCCCTTACTCTGCCCGCACGGTTTGGCCTTTTGGGGCAGACGCGGACACATACGAAAAAGGCCCTGCGGGCATTTGCCGCAGGGCCAGTTTTGTTTTACAGGGAACGCTCATTGGCGTTGAGGGGAACTTCTACAGTCTGCACGTGCGCGCAAACCAAACCAGATGCCGAGGGTTCCTCAAGGCACTTATTCGGTTTTCTGTTTGCTTTCATCCGTCCGGCCGTCTTTGGCTGCGCCATCGGTTTTAAACAGGTTGTTCATGCCGGGCACCGCACTGCCGTCTTCTGCAGCCTTTTTATCGGCCTCTTTCTGCGTTTCTTCCATCGCATCCGATTTGGTGTCCGCATCACCGATTTCGGCATTAGGCGCTGGAATCTTCGGAATTTTAACGGCACTGGTTGCGTTGCCGGTTTCTTCGGCGCCGATCAGTTCCATCGGATCGTCACCTTTGGACTGGGTCATGGCAATCGCGGTGGCAGCGCCGGCAACCAGAATAAAGCCGGCAACGGCAAGTGCGATTTTACTACCTTTGGAATTGCTCATGGTTTTGTGTCCCTCTTTGTCATCAATATTGCTGTGCTCATGCTCGGACGCGTTTTTGTTTGCGTTCCGTTAAGGATGAATGTGACGGCCTATTGCGCTTTAAAAAGGGATCAAATGTGGGGTTTTCTGGGGATTTTGTGCGCAAAAAAGTCGCAATTATCCCTAAATGCCTGGTTTGCGGGTGAAAGTTTTTTGAATGCATCGTTGGGCAACGGTTTGCGCCGGGTTGCCCATCGCGATGGTTTGACGTATGTACGGCGCAACCCAATCTTCGACGGAGACACGGCCCGATGACTGATCGCGTGCTGATTATCGATTTCGGATCCCAGGTCACCCAGCTTATTGCACGTCGCGTGCGTGAAAGCGGTGTCTATAGCGAGATCCATCCTTTTAATAACATCTCGGATGCCTTCCTGGATGAATATGCGCCCAAGGCGGTTATTCTTTCGGGTGGTCCGGCATCTGTCCATTGGGACAAGGCCCCAGCGGCCCCGGCACGGGTGTTTGAACTTGGTGTGCCGGTTCTTGGCATTTGCTATGGTCAGCAGACCATGGTCAACCAGCTTGGCGGTAAGGTTGCGACCTCTGACCACCGTGAATTTGGCCGCGCCTTTGTCGATGTGATCGAAGATTGCGCGCTGTTCACCGGCACATGGGCCGAAGGTGCCCGTGAACAAGTTTGGATGAGCCACGGCGACCGCGTTGATGCGCTGCCTGATGGCTTCCGCGTTGTTGGCAAATCCGATGGTGCCCCGTTTGCCGCCATCGCCAATGACGAAAAGAAATTCTATGCGGTTCAGTTCCACCCAGAAGTGGTTCATACCCCGCATGGCGCACAGTTGCTTAAGAACTTCACCCACGGCGTTGCCGGGTGCTCGGGCGACTGGACGATGAATGCCTATAAAGACGATGCGATTGATAAAATCCGCAAACAGGTCGGTGATGGCAAAGTCATCTGTGGTCTGTCGGGCGGCGTCGATAGCTCCGTCACCGCGGTTCTGATCCACGAAGCCATTGGCGATCAACTGACCTGTGTGTTTGTTGATCATGGTTTCATGCGCGCGGGCGAGGCCGACGAGGTTGTGACCCTGTTCCGGGATCATTACAATATTCCGCTGGTCCATGTGGATGCCTCTGACACCTTTATTGGTGCCATCGAAGGCGAAATTGATCCGGAAACCAAACGCAAAACCATTGGCCGTCTGTTCATCGAAGTCTTTGAACAAGAAGCCAAGAAAATCGGTGGTGCTGACTTCCTCGCGCAGGGCACGCTTTATCCGGACGTGATCGAAAGTGTTTCCTTCACTGGTGGTCCGTCCGTCACGATCAAGTCGCACCACAATGTGGGCGGTTTGCCAGAACGCATGAATATGAAGCTGGTCGAGCCACTGCGCGAATTGTTCAAGGACGAAGTCCGTGACCTTGGCCGTGAACTCGGCCTGCCTGACAGCTTCGTTGGCCGTCATCCGTTCCCTGGGCCGGGCCTTGCCATCCGTATCCCGGGTCAACCGATCACGCGGGAAAAACTTGATGTCCTGCGTAAGGCCGATGCGATTTACCTCGAAGAAATCCGCAATGCGGGCCTCTATGATGCGATCTGGCAGGCTTTCGCTGTTCTGCTTCCGGTCCGTACCGTTGGCGTGATGGGCGATGGACGTACCTACGATTACGCCTGTGCGCTGCGTGCTGTGACCTCAACCGATGGCATGACCGCGGACTTCTATCCGTATCCGCCCGAACTTCTGGGCCGCATCGCCAACCGGATCATCAATGAAGTCAACGGCATCAACCGCGTCACCTACGACTTCACCTCCAAACCACCCGGAACGATTGAGTGGGAATAAGTTTTCCGATACCGGAAATAAAAAGCGGCGCGTCCATTGGGCGCGCCGTTTTGTTTGAATGAAATGAACCGATCTTTCAGTTCGGTGGTGGCCCGCTTGATCCACAGTCGCCTGCTGAATTGCACGCATTCGACAGTGCCTGCTGGACGCTACGCTGCCAATTAAAGGTCAGGCAGGATGACAGCGACAATGTTGCAATTGCTATGATCAACATGTGAACCAAGCGCATTTAAATCCTACTTTCGAAGCGCAGGTAGTCCCACACCGACATTTTCAAAGCCGCCATCGGCCGCAATGATCTGACCGGTGACAAAGCTGGCTTTGTCTGAGCACAGAAACGTAACCACCTCGGCGATTTCGGTTTCGCTGCCATAGCGGTTAAGCGGCATAGCATCAAGGTAGGCTGAGATGATTTCAGGGGAATGGACGGCCATTGCCAGTTTGGTTTTAACCGGGCCGGGGCAAACGCAATTGGCGCGAATGCCATATTCGCCAAGCTCTGCGGCCTGTTGTTTGGTCATGTGAATTACCGCTGCCTTGGATGTGCCATAGGCGACGCGAAGGGTTGATGCCCGAAGGCCCGAGATCGAGCCGATATTGACGATCGCGCCCTTGGTTTCCTTAAGTGCCGGGATGGCGGCTTGAGACACCAGAAAAACCCCATCAAGGTTGGTTTCCATAATTCGGCGCCATGCGGCGAAATTGGTTTCTTCAATCGGCAGGAAATCTGCGACGCCTGCATTATTGACCACAGCATCAATACGCCCGAACGCGGTCAGAATTTCATCAATCATTTGATCGACCTGTTCGGGGATGGAAACGTCAAACTCAAAGCCGCGTGCATTCGCGATGTCCCGGGTCGCGGTTGCAAGTTCCGGTCCATCGCGGTCCACTAGAGCAACCAGCCACCCCTGTTCGATAAACAACTTGGCAGTAGCAAGTCCAATCCCGCGGGCAGCCCCGGTAACCAAAGCGACTTTCTGCGTCATTCCAAACGTCCTTTCCTGAAACATTCCCTGAAATCCGTGGCGTTGGGCCATCGGTTTTGATGCTGTTATGTCGTGCGCACCTTGTGTTGCCACCATTTAGGCAAATCAAAGCACACACCGCAAGCATCGGATCAGGTCATAAGCAGGGAAGGCGGCGTTTAGCGTCAGGCGAGAAACAGTTCAGCCGCATATACAAGCATCGCCAGCACACAGATCAAATAGACGATTGATCGGACACCCTTGATGCCAAAAAGACTACTGATACCCGCGATATAAAGCCCCGCATGGGCAAGGCGGCTTAGAAAGAAAACCGTTGAACAGGTCGCCGTCACGGTGTTGGAAACCCCGATCCCATGGGCGATGAGAACAAGGATGGCAAAGGGCAGCAGGTTTTCCAGATGGTTTTGATGCGCCCGCAAACCACGCGCAGCCATGCCCTTGCGTTCGGGGAGATCGTCGCGATTGCCCGTCAAGTGTTCGGCGCGAACGCCGGGTTGCTTGGCATAGGCATAATTATACACCCACGGAAATGCAAGGCAGAGCAATACATTCAGCGTAAGAAGGGTAAGTTCGTAAGTCACGGCATATCCTGATCCATTCGATTGATCATCTGCTTACGTACCGTGCACGGCCATTAGATCATTGTGCCTGCGTAATTATCATGCCGGTTTTGAATTTTCCTTCGAAATTGCGCCTGTTTCAGCGGACCTGTTTGTGGTGCCAATTCCTGCCTTTCTATAGGGCCAGTGCTTCTATTGGTCCCATCATGTATTGCTGGGTTGAAAGATAGTGGCTACCGTCGATCAAAGAGTTAGAGCTGCCAAGGTCTTGTAATCTGGAGGGTGCGTCGCGTGGCCACTCCTGCTGGGCCACCAAAAGACAGCCAACATATCAGGAAAACAGTCCGATACGCGTGCAGGCAGTTTTAAGGGGCGAAGGCAGTGGCGGAAATTCAGAACAAGGCGCGGGTTGTTATTATTGGTGGCGGGGTGATTGGCTGTTCGGTGGCCTATCACTTAACCAAGCTTGGCTGGCGTGATGTCGTGCTGCTGGAGCGTAAGGAACTGACATCGGGCACAACATGGCATGCCGCAGGCCTGATTGCGCAATTGCGCGCGACCGCCAACATGACCCGATTGGCGAAATACTCCCAAGAACTTTACGGCACGCTAGAAGACGAAACAGGCGTGGCCACCGGGTTTAACCGGGTGGGGGCCATCACCGTCGCCCTGACGGAGGCCCGAAAGGAAGAACTGTTTCGTCAGGCCGCGATGGCGCGGGCCTTTGGGGTGGAGATCGAAGAAATCTCGCCCGCCGAAGTGGGGGATAAGTATCCACATCTTAATCTGGATGGCATAACTGCCGGGGTTTACCTGCCCAAGGACGGTCAGGGCGATCCGGGCAATATCGCTTTATCCCTTGCACGTGGGGCGACCCAACGCGGGGCGAAAATTCACACCCGGGCCAAGGTGACCGGCCTTAAACGCGATGGCGCACGCATCCGTGCTATTGAATGGGCATCAGAGGACGGCGAAATCGGCGACATTGCCTGTGACATGGTGGTGAATTGTGCCGGCATGTGGGCGCGTGACGTTGGTAAAATGGCCGGGGTGAATGTCCCCCTTCATGCGTGCGAGCATTATTATATCGTCACCGATAGCGTCCCCAACCTTGGCCGTTTGCCGGTGCTGCGCGTGCCGGATGAATACGTGTATTACAAGGAAGATGCCGGTAAAATCCTGTTGGGCATGTTTGAACCGGTCGCCAAGCCATGGGGCATGAACGGCATTCCCGACAGTTTCGAATTTGATGAATTGCCGCCCGACTTTGACCATTTCGAGCCGATCCTTGAAATGGCGGTTAACCGCATGCCGCTTTTGGGGCAAACCGGAATCCACACATTCTTCAATGGCCCCGAAAGCTTTACGCCCGATGATGCCTATCACCTTGGGCTGGCACCCGGCATGGATAACGTCTGGGTCGCGGCCGGGTTTAATTCCATCGGTATTCAGTCGGCCGGTGGGGCGGGTATGGCCTTGGCGCAATGGATGCATGATGGGGAAAAGCCCTTCGACCTTGGCGATGTCGATATCGCCCGCATGCAGCCGTTTCAAGGCAACAAAACCTATCTCACCAGCCGTGTGAGCGAAACACTCGGCCTTTTATACGCCGATCATTATCCATTCCGGCAAAAGGCAACTGCACGCGGGATCCGCCGGTCCCCCGTGCATGAGCAACTTGCCACGCGTGGGGCGGTGTTTGGCGAGTTTGCCGGCTGGGAACGCGCCAATTGGTTCGCCAATCCATGGCAAAAACCCGAATACGATTATAGCTGGAAACGGCCCAACTGGTTTGACAATGCCGCATCTGAGCACGCCGCTATTCGAACCGGGGTTGGCATGTATGACATGTCATCCTTTGGTAAAATCCGGGTCGAAGGGGCTGATGCCACCAAGTTCTTGAATTATATCTGCGGTGGGGAGCTTGATGTCGCTGTTGGCAAGATTGTCTATACCCAGTTCCTTAATCCCCGTGCCGGGATTGAAGCAGATGTGACCATCACCCGCCTATCTGAAACCGCCTATTTGGTGGTAACGCCTGCTGCCACCCGCTTGGCCGATGAAACATGGATGCGCCGTCATGTTGGTGATTATTTCGTGGTGATCACTGACGTCACCGCAAGCGAAGCAGTGCTGGCGATCATGGGGCCGAAATCACGCGATGTCTTATCGGCGATTTCGCCAAATGATTTTACCAATGCGGTCAATCCGTTCGGAACCGCGCAGGACATCGAAATTGGCATGGGTATCGCGCGTGCGCACCGGGTTTCTTATGTTGGGGAGCTGGGCTGGGAAATTTATGTCAGTGCGGATATGGCCGCCCATGTGTTCGAAACCATCATTGATGCCGGGGCGGGGCATGGCCTAAAGCTTTGTGGTTTGCACATGATGGATGGCTGTCGCATTGAAAAGGGCTTCCGTCATTTCGGTCATGACATTACCTGTCAGGATCATGTGTTGGAGGCCGGGCTTGGCTTTGCGGTGAAGACCGATAAGGTGGCCCCGTTTATTGGCCGGGATGCTGTTTTGCGCAAACGTGAAATCGGTTTGACCAAACGTATTTTGCAATTCCGCCTAACGGATCCAGAGCCGATGTTGTTCCATAATGAACCGATCCTGCGTGACGGCAAAATCGTCGGCTATCTGAGCTCGGGCGCATATGGGCATCATGTCGGCGGTGCTATTGGCCTTGGCTATGTCCCGTGCGAAGGGCAGAAACCCGATGATATTCTGGCGTCATCCTATGAGATTGATGTTGCAGGCACCCGGGTTGCCGCCGAAGTATCCCTTCGCCCGCTGTATGATCCGACAGGCAGTCGAATGCGGAGCTAGCCGGAGTTTCAAAGTATGCCAGAGAGGACAGGCGATAGAAGGGCGAGCCGTTCTTGTTCTTGCCCTCTCTGGCGTTTTTACATTAGCTATCAGGTTCAAATTCCAAAAGATCACCCGGTTGGCATTCAAGTTCCTGACAGATGGCAGCAAGGGTTTCGAACCGCACACCGCGTACTTTCCCGGATTTCAAAAGCGATAAGTTCTGTTCGCTGATGCCAATCTTTGCGGCGAGGTCCTTGGATTTCATCTTGCGCGTTGCCAGCATCACATCCAGTCGCACGATAATGGCCATCAGACGAAGCTCCGGTTTTCGTCATCAATGCGCGCCGCTTCGCCCAGTACCCAGGCGATTACGATAATCAACCCGCCAAGAAACAGGGTATGGGCGTCCGCGTTCGATAATCCGATTGAAATAAAACGTTCTCCTTCGGGACGGTTAAAGGTCGCCAAGGCCGATGACGCAGCACCGGTGAGTGGCGAGATCAATGTCTGTATCAAAAGCGCAATCCCGAAGGCCTTAAGGTGGCCAATGGTCGCGGCATTGAAGATACTGTTATGGGCAAAGGCGCCAAACATTTTGCGCAGTCGGTAAATCCCATAGGCAAGAACAAAGGACGGGATCATCATCACCGCCATGGTGGCGATTTTCTGCCAGCCATCCAATGCCTCAATGTCTGCAACGCTGATGGTCATCTGACTTGTGCTGGCCTCAACCCAGCCCGGTACATACAGCACCAGTGGAATAACGCAGATTTCAAACACAATCGCCAGCGCGCAGACCCAGTATAAAACGGTGCTTATGGCTCTGACATTCTTTAGGGTGTCGGGCTTAAGGGTGTCGGGCTTTTGTGGCTTGGACATCGAAAACTCCTGTGACCTTTTTGTTTCGAATCGGTTTCATTTATTAATGTAAAACATTAATAAATTATCGAAATGAGTCAAGGTGGAGTTTCGCGATCAGGTTGCGATTGGGTCCGGATGCCGTTGGCAAAAGCCCGCGATATCGGTGTAACAACGCCGATGTCACATGACCTTTTGTGGGGGTAACATTGCGTGCAAGCGTGATTTAAGCGTCTTATTGCATCCTTCCCCTTGCCACAACGGATCGGACATGGAAAATAGGGGCTATGTCAGACAGCAAAGCGACCCCCCTTAATTCCGATCCGGCAAAACCCGCATCAGATGTGGATTGTCAGGAATGTGATACTGCCGCCCGTCTTGGTCTTAGTACCGAGCAAGGGGTGGCTGTAACGCGTGATGCATCGCGCGCGGTTGGGGCTGAGTTGTCTTTGCCCCACATCGAAGCAGCCGCAAAAATCTTTTCACTGTTGGGGGATGCTGGCCGATTGCAGCTTGTCCTGCGATGCATGGAAAGGCCCCAGACTGTTAGTGAGCTCGCAGACGCAACCAACATGTCGCAATCGCTCTGCAGCCATCATTTGCGCCATTTGCGCGACCAACGGATTCTGGCGTCCGAACGGCACGGGCGGCATATTTTCTATCGGATTGATGATGAACATATTTCGCGTGTGGTGCGCGATGTGTTTGCCCACGTGACGCACGACTGATCTTAGCGCGACGGCGTGGTCTGCTTGATGACCGTCATCTGGCGCAGATTAACCTTTTCACGACGTTTCTTGGTCCCGCTGCCTCTGCCACTCGGCAAGGTGGCGATGCTTTGCATGACCTAAAGCGACATTCAAATGAGTATTTGAATGTCCTTGACAGATCCATATATGAATCATAATTTGAATATACATATGAATGAAATTTTGATCTTTGCGAGGTGACGGATGTCCTTCATCGCGAAATGGAACGATTTCCCAGCGCTTGGGAATTGCGCAAATTGCCAAACGGAAATGGTCAATGCGCTTCGCACCGCTTTGCCAGATACCGATTTTGAAAGTGACGGGCAGGGAATTACCGCAACCCCGCCGCTTGATGTGGATGGGAAAGCGGTGGCGCACGACGTTTTAACCGCGCATGCAAATCAGGTCACCCATCATCAGTGGCAGGTTTCCGGCATGGATTGCGGTTCCTGCGTTGCAAAGATCGAAACGGCATTGCGCAAAACGGACGGTGTTTCGTGTGTTGATGTCTCAATGATGCGCGAAACCGTCACATTGGGCTTACACGATGATGATGCCCAAACGCGCAACACCGTAACCCAAACACTCAATAAGCTTGGCTATCCCGCACAGGAAGCAGCCAAACCGGACACACCAGACAACGGCACGTCCCAACAGCACGAAGACGACAGCAAAGATCACGCCGATCATCATGGGGGCGATCCCGATGCAAACGACCATAGTTTTCTGCGTCGTTTTGCCCCATGGTCATCCGAAAATGACGAAATCGCCTTTGCCGTTCTATGTCTTGCCATTGGGGGCTTTGTTGGCGCATTGATCCCGGCTGCTGAACCATATGCCTTGTCGGTCGCGTCGATCTTGGCGGCTGTACCAGTAATGAAAAAGGCGTTTCGACTGGCACAAAGTGGGGCCTTCTTCTCGATCGAGCTTTTGATGTCGGTTGCGGTTCTTGGCGCAGTGGCCATCGGTGAAAGCCTTGAGGCCGGTATGGTTGTCGTGCTGTTTGCAATTGGGGAACGCCTTGAAGGTGTCGCCGCCGGGCAGGCGCGCAAAGGCGTTAAAGCCCTCATGAAGCTCACACCAGAACAAGCACGTCGTGTCGGGACGTCTGGGTTTGAAGACGTCGCACCGTCTGCCCTTGCGAATGATGACATTGTCGAAGTTCGGCCGGGTGAACGCGTTCCGGCGGATGGTGTCGTCCATAAAGGGGCGGCTGAGATTGATAACAGCCACCTGACAGGGGAATCCGTTCCGGTCTATAGCGATATCGACGCCGAAGTCTTTGCCGGGGCCATCGTTACCGACCGGCCTGTGCAAATCCGTGTGACCCGTGCGGCAGGCCAGACGATGCTTGATCGCGTCATTGAATTGGTCGAACAAAGCGAAAAGCATAAGGCACCAGTCGAACGGTTCGTCGCCAAATTTGCCCGCATCTATACCCCGATTATTATGGCGCTTGCCGCCCTGACGGTGGTTATCCCACCGGTTCTGTTCGGGCAGGGCTGGGAAGAATGGATCTATCGCGGTTTGGCGTTGCTGCTGATCGGCTGCCCGTGCGCTTTGGTGATCTCTACCCCCGCAGCCGTCACATCCGCCTTGGCGCGCGCCACACGCATTGGTCTGTTGGTTAAAGGTGGGGCGGCGCTTGAGCTGATCGGGTCGGTTCGCACTATGGCGTTTGATAAAACGGGCACGCTGACCGAAGGCAAACCAAAGCTGGCCGCGATGAAAACCGCCAACGGATATGGCGAAAATGGGGTCCTTACTATCGCTGCCGCCCTTGAAGCCGTAACATCCCATCCGCTGGCCCGTGCGGTGGTACAGGCCGCCGAAACCCGCAATCTTGACCTGCCGGTGATCGAGGATGCCCGAACGATTGCTGGGGCTGGTGTAGAAGGCCGGATTGACGGTGTGCTCTATCGGGTGGGTGCTGCAAAACGTTTGAACGCGACACCCGATGACGAAACCGCAAAATGGCTGTCTGATCAGGAAGAAGACGGCAGTACGTCGGTGATTGTCCTGAAAGACGATCAGGTGATCGGGGCATTGGCCCTGCGTGACGTAGCGCGCAGCGATGCCAAATCCGCCTTGGCCGATCTTAACAGCCTGAACATCACCCCGGTGATGCTGACCGGTGATGCCACCCGCGTTGCCAAACGTATGGCGGGCGAGCTTGGCATGGATTACCGGGCGGAGCTTCTGCCCGAAGACAAGCTTAATGCGCTGGCAACCTTGCGAGAAGACCCAAAACGGTCCGGACCGGTCGCAATGGTTGGTGATGGCATCAACGACGCCCCGGCCTTAAAAGCCGCCGATGTTGGTATCGCGATTGGCGGGGGGACGGACATCGCCCTCGAAGCCGCCGATGCGGTGGCGGTGCGTGATCGTCTCGGCGATGTGGTCAATTTGGTCAAATTGTCCCGCGCAGCCCGGCGTGTCATTCGTGAAAATATCACGATTGCGCTTGGGTTAAAGGCCGTCTTCCTTGTCACCTCCATCACCGGTCTCACCGGCCTATGGTTGGCCGTTATGGCCGACACGGGGGCGACCGTGCTGGTAACAATCAACAGCCTTAGGCTATTGATGGCGCCGCGCAAAAGCTAATCGGAAATCATCCGGGTTGGGGATGAAGCGCTTTACCCAAAGCGGCGTTTTGGACTTGTAGATTGATAATATCTGCTGGCACAGGTTTGGCGCGTTCGGTGACTTCCAGAATTCATGACGTTCTCCACAAACAGGGAAATGCTGCCCTAAGGGCTAGGCGTGTGTGATCATGCTTTGCCCTTAGGGTTTTGTGTTGCCGACTGCAGTTTATTGCAAAACAAAATTGACACTTCTTGAAATCGGGTGGTACGGTTAATCCGTAATAACGGTACATATTCCGCTATAACGTATAAAAAGCAAGAAACGGTTCAAGATTGTGTGGCTCATTGAAATGCGGAGACAAAAGATGACTTTTCTTAAAACAATGGCGGTTGCAGCCGTTATGACCTTGGCGACTGGGTCTGTCATGGCGCAGGAAGCCAGCAAGCTTCAGGAAGTGCTTGACCGTGGTTACCTAGTCCTTGGTACCGGCTCCACCAACCCGCCATGGCACTTCATGGATTCCGATAACCAGCTCAAAGGTTTCGACGTCGACATGGGCCGTCTTGTTGCCAAGGCCCTGTTTGGTGACCCCGACAAAATCGAATATGTCCAGCAATCTGGCGATGCACGTATCCCTAATCTGGTGACCGACAAGGTTGATATGTCTTGCCAGTTCATGACGGTTACCGCTGAACGCGCACAGCAGGTCGAATTCACGATCCCCTATTACCGCGAAGGTGTTGGCTTGCTTCTGATGGCTAATGGTGACTTTGCCGATTACGCCGCTTTGAAAGCTGCGGGCGATGATGTCACGGTTGCTGTTCTTCAGAACGTTTATGCCGAAGAAATGGTGCATTCAGCGCTGCCCGACGCAGAAGTTGATCAGTATGACAGTGTTGATCTGATGTATCAGGCACTTAACTCGGGCCGTGCCGATGCCGCGGCAACGGATCAGTCTGCTCTGCGCTGGTTCATGGTTCAGAACCCGGATCGTTATAAGGATGCCGGATATGCTTGGAACCCACAGAGCTATTCATGTGCTGTGAAGCCGGGTGATCAGCGTTGGCTGAATTTCGTCAACACCGTTCTTCATGAAGGCATGACTGGCGTTGAGTTCCCGTTCTATGCTGCAAGCTTCAAAACCTGGTTTGGTGAAGAGCTTGACGTGCCAAAGATCGGCTTCCCTGTCGAATACAAATAAACGCCTCAGCATCCGGGGAAACCTGTTTTGAATTACGACTTCAATTTTAGCGTCATTTGGCGCAATTGGGACCTTCTGGCACAGGGGCTTGGTCTCGGCCTGTTTCTCGCCATTGTTTCAATTGCAATTGGCTGCGGGATTGGTCTTTTGGCGGCTTTCGGGATGCTGTCACGTCAAAAGACTTTGCGTTGGATCGCGGTGGCTTATGTCTCCGCGATCCGAAATACCCCGATCCTCGTTCTGATCTTGTTTTGCTATTTTGCCTTGCCGCAATTGGGCATTGCGCTCGACAAGATTTCGTCCTTCATCTTCACGCTGTCGATCTATGCCGGGGCGTACCTGGCAGAAGTGTTCCGATCCGGCCTTGTGGCTCTGCCAAAAGGACTGCGTGAAGCCGGACTGGCGATCGGTTTGACGGAACTAAAGATCAAGACGAACATCATCATTCCTGTGATGTTCCGAAATGTTCTGCCTTCGCTGTCGAACAACTTTATTTCCCTGTTTAAGGATACGTCTCTGGCAGCCGCAATCGCGGTCCCGGATCTGACGTTCTATGCGCGCAAGATCAACGTGGAGAGCTTCCGTGTGATCGAAACATGGATGGTGGCATCAATGATCTATGTCGTTGTTTGCTACATGATCGCTTCTCTGCTGCGCCGTCTTGAACAGCGACTTGCAATTCCGCGCTGAAAGGTTCGCAGATGAATTTCTCTCTTTTTTTGGCAGAGTTATGGAATGCTCGGATGAGTCTGATCAACGGCTTGGGGAACACAGTTCTGATTTCCGTTGTATCGGTCTTGTTGGGCTCAATCCTTGGCGTGTTCATTGGTCTTGTCATGACGTATGGTGGTTGGTTCACCCGGTTTTCCGTGCGGCTTTACATTGACTTTTTGCGTGGAACGCCGGTTTTTGTCCTCATCCTCGCGTGTTTTTACATCCTGTCGGTGGTTGGGTTTGATCTGTCGGCATTTCAGGCGGGCGTGTTGGCGCTGACACTGTTCTGTTCGTCCCATGTGGGCGAAATCGTACGTGGTGCGCTAATCGCGATCCCCAAAGGACAAACCGAGGCCGCGAAATCTATTGGTCTGACATTTGGCCAGACATTCATTTATGTCCTGTTACCGCAGGCCTTGCGTCAAATTTTGCCAACTTGGGTAAATACCGCAACTGAGATCGTCAAGGCGTCCACCCTGCTTTCAATTATTGGTGTGGTTGAACTGTTGCTTGCGACGCAGCAAGTGATCTCGCGGACATATCTGAGCCTCGAATTCTATTTCTTCGCGGGATTTGTTTATTTCCTTTTGAACTTTGTGATCGAACAGGCCGGGCGCGCAGTCGAACGCCGCATTTCGGTCCCATAGAGAGGCAACCATGTCCCCAATTTTGAATATTTCGGGCCTGCACAAGAGTTTTGGTCAAGTCGAAGTCCTTAAGGGCATCGACCTGACACTGCAGCAGGGCGATGTCGTTTCCCTTATCGGGTCTTCTGGTTCTGGCAAAACAACGCTGTTGCGCTGCGTGAACCTTCTTGAAGATTTTGAGCAGGGTGAGATTGAACTTGTCGGCGAAACCATTGGATATCGTGAAAGCAGCGGGTCGCAGCGCCGCCGATTGCCAGAACGCGAAATTGCGCGGCAGCGCGCAATGACCGGCATGGCATTTCAGCAGTTCAATCTGTTTCCGCATATGACAGCAGTTCAGAATGTCATGCTTGGTCTTATCAAGACCAAGAGAATGGCAAAGGACGAGGCACGTTCCGTTGCGGAAAAATGGCTTGAACGTGTTGGTATGGAAGCACGGCGGGATCATTTCCCGGGGCAGCTTTCAGGTGGTCAACAGCAGCGTGTGGCAATTGCGCGTGCAATCGCGATGAACCCGCAAATCATGCTGTTTGATGAAGTTACGTCTGCACTGGATCCCGAACTTGTTGCCGAGGTTTTGGCCGTCGTCCGCGATCTGGCGAATGATGGCATGACCATGCTGCTTGTGACGCACGAGATGCGGTTTGCACGTGACGTCTCGACCAAGGTCGTCTTTATGCATCAAGGACGGATCCACGAGGAAGGCACCTCCGAAGAAATGTTCGGGGCGCCTAAAACCGAACGTTTGCAGGGCTTTCTTGCAAATTCCCAAATTTAAGAATCTGGAGATAATAAATGAGCATCAAGAGACACGGTGTTGGTGAAGGTAAGGGCAGCGGTCAGAAAACATTACCGTTTGCCAAGGCCACCGAAGCCGACGGTTGGCTATATGTATCTGGACAAACCCCGATGCGCGGTGGCGAGGTTGTTGGGGTAGGGATTGTTGAACAGTCCCGTATCGCGATTGAGAATATGCTCAAGATTGTCGAAGATGCAGGTTACAGCGCTGCCGATATCATGCGCATTGGTGTCTGGCTCGACGATGCCCGTGATTTCTGGAGCTTCAATGGTGTCTTTGAAGAATATTTCTCTGATAATCCGCCCGCACGCGCCTGTGTTCAGTCATCTATGGTTGTGGATTGCAAAGTTGAGGTCGACTGCATTGCCTTTCGTAAGGCATAACATGCAGCAACAATTGTAAAAGACCGGTTTAGTGAGGGGTTTATGACAGAACGACAGATACGCAAGCGCGCGCGCGGAATTGATCGCGCGTTCGATATTCTCGATCATCTGCGGGACGTCAAAACCTCTCAGCGGCCTGCCGAGATTGCTCAGGCACTCGGCGCGCCGACATCCACGGTCTATGATTTGGTCGGCACACTGATCGATCACGGCATGCTTGAGGTGACCGACGCCAATGGATCTGTGTTTTTAGGGCGACGGGTCTATTTCCTCGGACTAGCGTATCGTGACTATTTTGACCTGACCCGACAGGCTGCGAGTGTCTTGGATGAAATCACATCCAATACCAAGGAAACGTCGCAGTTCTGTATGCTTGATGGCAATAAATATACTGTCGCCCTCCAACGCGAAGGCAGTCGCCCGTTCCGCATCAGTGCAGATGTCGGGGAGCGTACGGCCATTCCTTGGACCGCATCCGGGCGTTTGCTTCTTGGTCACCTTAATGATGACCAGATACGTGAACTTATTCCAGATGAAGACTTTATCCTGCCCAATGGACAGCGCATGAATTTCGATACCTATATCGCCGAAATTCGCCAGGCGCAGTTGGATCGGTTTTTCTCATTTGACAGCATCGTAGATACGTTCACGCATTGCTTTGCCGCACCCGTCTATGATCAGAATGGGGTCTGTTCGGCGACATTGTGCATTGTAGCCCCCAAAGAAGACGCACGTGACAATTTTGAACATTACAAGATTGCGCTTCAGGCCGCTGGCGACAAACTGTCTTATAACGCTTGAGTCTGCGATGTGATCTCTTGTTCGGGTTTGATCGGCATGCACTAAGCACGCCCGCTTGAGCCGATAACGGCGCAGCTAAATAGCGCAACATTATTTCCAAGAGATAATCAAGGCTATAAAGAAGAAGCGGCGGTTATCGCTTCCCGCATCGATAACCACCGCTTACCACCTTGAGAGGCCTACGGGGAGAGAGGACCCGTAGGAGAGAGACAAGCCATTTGGGGACAATATGCGAATGGGTTGCATTCGCGGGCTGTGTCGAGAACTGTTATAGGCAAGGACAAAACCGAACGCAAGTGAAAATCGTTATCAATTGCATAAAAGTTTTGGTTGATCGTGTGGTGTTGTAAATATCCCGACTAAGTTGCTTGGTTATAGCAGCGGTTTTCTGGGGTTTAGAGGGAAATTTGCGAATGGTTGGTTCGGTCGGATAAACAAAACCCGCACATAAAGCGCGGGTTTTCGGGGGCTTATATGTCGTAAGATCAGGCCTCAATCCGGCGTAGATGATTGTCCCAATGAAGCGATTTTAACGAAGAATCGGGCAGTTCAATGCGTTTTCGACGAATCGCATCCATCCGCCATCCTGTGCCAAGGCCGCTGGTGCCGACAAATTCACCGGTCCGATTCGTCGCGGCGAGGCCACAGCCGTCCGGGGCCGCAATATGCGTCAGGAAATTGTTGGTTTTGGCATCCCAGAACGTGATCAATCCGCCGCGTGGGCAGGAAATGCCAAATACTGTGCCCGATGCATCAAACCGCACCGATCCACAATATTGCACCATGCGGTGTTGCACGGTATCGGGGGCCTCCATCGGGCGGATGTCTTGGCCCGGTTGCCAGATGCCAACAAGCGGCACCTGATCGGTCAGCGCCCCTTGATATTGGAAGCCGGCGGCAATCGTGCCGTTCGATGCCACATCAAGGTGTCGAATGGAAAGCTGATGCCAATCGTGTTTCAGTGCTGCCTGATGGATCAGTTTCCCGGTTTTGCGATCAATGATCGAAAGGTTGGGTTCCATACTGCTGAGGTTAAGCGGGGTTCTGCCATCCTGATCGGGATGGGTATGAAGCCCACCATTGGCGATCACCAATTGTTCGCCACCCGGCATTAAATGCAGTTCATGCGGGCCGGTGCCAAAGCTGTTAAATTCGGCGATCCGGCGATACCCATCAACCGCATCCCAAACCGACACAACGCCGCGCGCATGATCAAAGTCATTTTCCGTGATGTATAAAAGCCGCCCATCATTGGAATAAACCGCATGGCCATAGAACCGGCGATTTTCCGGGCAGTGCAATTTGGCGCGCACATCCCCGGTATGGCGATCAAGGATTAAACCATAAAGACCCGGGCGGCGTTCGACCGCCGCAACATCAACGTGATTGGGGCGCAGGCCAATATCATGCCCGCGGCCGGGCAGGGGCCGTTCAAACAGGATCTTGCCCGATGCGTTAAAGGCACTGACATAATAGTCGTCATGATCGCCGGCACTGGCCGAAATATACACCGCACGGTCTTCAATTGATAGCGTGGTTGCGGCGCGCGCGATATCAAGCGGCAACAAGGTAAATGCCCCGCCAACCCCCATGAGTTTTAGAAACTCGCGACGTTGATGTCTCATATCCTGTCTTCCAATCAAAAAATCGATCCGCCCGTGATTTGAGTGCGGGGCTTAATCCCCATCAAGTGCGTTAAATCCGCCACCAAGATTGGTGTTGCCCCCAACATCGTTTTCAACAAGCGATGTCAGCAAATCAATCTGCCCGGCCAGATCAACCAGCTTTTGATAGCCATCAGGCTGATCAAGAAGTTCGGTGATCGATGGCGGCAATGTATCGAGCTGATCTTGCACCGTCTGCCAGTTCAGGCGGAACGAACGATCCAGAAGGCTGCTATCAATAAGGGCGGATAGCCCTTTGCCTTCTTGGCCAACATCCCCCCATTTGCCGTCATAAATCGCAAACAGCCCAATCAGGTTGTGGCTGATATTGCGAAGCGATCGTTTGGATGTTTCGCTTTCGCCGCGGCTGGCGGACGCGTCTTTGGCGTCGGTCCCAATCGGGCGTCCCAGCTTCTGACTGGAAATAATCAAAAGCCCCTCATGCAGGGCACGATAAAGATCGGTTGCGGCAAATTTGGCGGTCGCATAATCCATGCTGTCGGGGCCAGCGTTGCGCATGGCATCGGCAAAGGCCGGCCATTCATCGCGGACTTCACCGGTCAGGCGGACAAGATTGGTGGCAATCGCGCTGCCATATTGGCACAGAAAAACACCATCTTCGTCGGCGGCGATTAACTGATCGCTGTGTTTGTCATCAAACAAAACTTCCTCAAGTGCTGGAAACCCCTGAAGGGCGGCACTGGCATCGGACAGTTGTTTGGGATCGGTAAAGGCAGCCGGTTTATTAAACATCAATTTACGGAATTGGCGTGTGGCGGTACCATGCTTGTCGGGCCAATATTCAATATGCTGATCGCGCCCATTGGCGACCAACGGCCCCATGCGCCATGGCTGGATTTCCTGCCAGATATCCATTGCACTGTGAAAGTCGCCTTGGACTTCCAAAAGCCCATCCGCATCCGGATCAGAACAAAAATCCTTTAACCCATCGGCCAAATTCGACGTCGCCCCGTTTAGCTCATCAAGCTTGGGCGGCATGACTGTACCCAAAAGATGTTCAAGGATCGGGCGATAGTTTTCATCGGGGATATCAGCATGGGCCTTTGGGGCGGTGGTGCTGATCAAAAGGGCGGTCGCCGTGGCAAGCAAGCTCGTGGTGCGCCAGCAGAATTTTAAGGACATATGTCTTTTCCGAATATTCACGTGATTTCCAAGGCAGATGCGGACTTCGATGGTCGGCTGGCGGGTCAAAGCGACTTTAAAAATGCCAGTAATTTGCTGCGGTCAGACGATGGCAATTTTGTGACCGCATCGCGGGCTGGGCCTGCTTCGCCGCCATGCCAAAGGACGGCCTCAAGAATGGTCTCTGCGCGGCCATCATGCAAGAATTGCGCGCGGGCATCGATGCTTTTTGCGCGCCCAATCCCCCAAAGCGGCGGGGTGCGCCATTCCGTTCCCGATGCTTGTGCTTCGGGGCGGTGATCGGCCAATCCTTCGCCCATGTCATGCAGCAAAAGGTCCGTATAGGGCCAAATAACCTGGCCCGATTGTTCTGGCATATCATCGCGTTTGGGCAATTCATAGCGCGGCGTATGGCATGATGCGCAGCCGATCGCATCAAAGATTTCCTGACCTGCCAAAACATCCGCGTCCCCGGCGTTGGGTCGCACGGGCGGGGCAATATTGCGGGCATAATATTTCACAAGGTCGGTGATCTGTGCGTGGGCTTCCAGGTTGTTAAATTCCGGGCTGTTGCCATTGGGCGCGTTTTTACAAAGGGTTTGCGCATCGGTGCAATCACCCGCCCCGTTGGGATAAAGCGGGGTCGAAAGGCCAATATCAAACTGAAAGGCGTTCTGGTTTTGCTGATCAAGGGTCGGCATCCCGGCTTTCCAGCCAAACCGTCCAATCGCCAAATCCTGCTTGGTGATGTCCCAAACGTAATTGACCCGCCCGGAAATGCCATCGCCGTCCCGGTCCTGCGGATCGGCGTTGGCCAGAAGCGTTTCATCCGAAATGGCTTCTAGCAAACCCAAACCGATCATCGCCGGGGCAAGGCGCGGGGAAACCATAATATCGGGATGAGGCGGGCCATAGGCCAAGTCGGTCATGCCATAGGTTGGCTTGCGCAGGTTCACCACTGTGCCATCAGCAAGGGCAACCGGCGCATTTTCATAAGAAACGGTCACGCGGCCCTCGGCGGGGATGCCGGGGATGGAAAAGTCCTGAAACTGGCCGCCATAAACCGGGTCGGGAATGGTTGACCGTTTGCCGTTTAAATGATCGCGCAGCTGATCGATATTTTGCGGGGGGATCGACAGGCGCAGCAACATGGATGTTGCGCCGGCATCCGGATCATTTTCATCCACCGGATGACCCCGGCCATTACGGATATGACAGCCGCTGCATGCGCGCGAATTAAACAGCGGCCCCAGTCCGTCTGCCGCCCTGGTGCGGGTCGGTGCCATCACCCACAGACGCTGAAATAGCGCTTCGCCCAGCTTGAAGTCCATCCGCTTTTCAAAGGGCATATTGGCCGAATAATGCGTAAAGGCATTCCGGCCGTCGGGTTTAAGCCATGTTGTGTCCCCCCCCGGATAGGCTGAACTTCCGGCTTCTTGTGCGGTTGCATGATGCATCATCGGGGGTATCCCAACGGCAAAAAAGCCAACAACACACATACCGGCAAGTCGAACTAGGTCGGCAGCAATCGGACGGGAAAGGGCACGTTTCATGGCGGTCTTCTTATGGGTTGGTGCAATCATAAGCAAAAACGGCGGGAGAAAACATCTCCCGCCGTTTGGTGCCGTAAAAAGGCAGGTATGCGGTCAAAAGGCTTAGTTGACAGCAGTCGGATTGTCGAGGCTGTCGGAACCTTCGAACTCGATACCGTCAATGCCAATGGCCGGAATGATCTGTTCGATCGATTTGGTCTGATCAACAAGGCTATCAACAAAGGCCTGAACAACAGCATTGCCGTCGTCATTGCCCATTGCGATCAGCTGATCAAATGCTTCGCCCTTATCTGCGCGGGTCACCATGGCTTTGCCAGCCAGAACCGATGCCGCCAGTTTGCTGCGAAGTTCCGTATCAAGATCGGCATTTGATGCCGCAACCATATCGGAAAGCGACGGACCTTCGACAACCGAACCATCGACACGGGTGTAACGGCCGAGATAGACATTCTGAATGCCAAGCGCATCGTAGAAGTGGCTGTTATGGGTGTTGTCAGAGAAGCAATCATGCTCTTCTTCCGGATCATGGAGCAACAGACCAAGCTTGGTACGCTCACCACCCAATTCACCATAAGAAAGCGATCCCATGCCGGTCACGATTGCGGTCAGGCCCGGAACACCGTCGCCTTCAAGAACGGTTGTGCGTGCTTCGCCGCCATCAGCCCACTGCTTGGTCATCCATTTAAGATCAGACACCAAAAGATCGGTTGCAGCTTTCAGGTACGCGCCACGACGATCACAATTGCCGTTGGTGCAAGCATCGCCTTTGGCGTAATCGGTCCATTCACGGTCCCCATTGCCAGCGTCGGTACCATGAAGGTCCTGACCCCAAAGCAAGAATTCAATCGCGTGATAGCCGGTTGCGACATTGCTTTCGACGTCATCAATTTCGTGCAGGCCTTCGATCAGGTCTGCATTGATTTTTGATGCATCGATGGTTTCGCCGGAAATGGTCAAGGTCGGATTGGCGATGACATTGGCGGTATAGGCCGGGTTTTCTTCGCTTTCTTCGCCGTAAAGGTCGGTTTCGACATAGTCGATCAAACCTTCATCCAGCGGCCATGCGTTTACCTTGCCTTCCCAATCATCAACAATGGCATTGCCAAAGCGATAAACTTCGGTTTGCTGGTAAGGCACGCGTGACGCCAACCATGCCGATTTCGCTGCGTCAAAGGTGAACTCTGACGGATCAGCAATCAGGGCATCAACCGCGGTCTGCAGTTTCTGCGCGGTGACGACTGAATCTTCGTAACCTGCATGCGCGATATCGGCATAAGTGGTCAGAACGTCTTTTGCAGCCGGGGCGGCATAAGCCTGCGCGCCAAGGGTCGACACCAACGCGGCCGTCCCCAAAATTTTAGCGATTTTCATCGAAGTCCCCATCTATCCCTGAATGGTGAGCCAAGGGCAAAAAGCCCTGCGGACCAGAACAGCAAAAAAGCCGACGCAGGATAGAAATTGCGCAGCCCATGCGGTGCCGTAGTCCATTGCTTCTTTCTAGTTGATACTGCTTTTGATAATGATTTTCAATTGAAGAATCTTCTTATGTTCATTTTTTTGGTTTTTGGGCGCGTAATAGGCCGATTTATTGTGGTCATCTGTCCTGAACTGGGCATTATGACGATTGCGTATCCCGCACGCAGTTACACGCCGATTTAAGTGCCAAAGAGGACGAAATGATACACGCATCAACGCCAGAAAAGCCATCGTCTGAAACCAAAGTCAAACTGTGGGATTTTCCAGTGCGTCTGTTTCATTGGGCGCTGGTGGCGGCCGTTGTGACCGCCTGGTGGAGCAACCAGCAGGTGATGATTGATATTCATGCCATCGCTGGATACAGCGTTCTGACCTTGGTCATCTTTCGAATTATCTGGGGCTTTGTCGGCAGTTCGAACGCACGCTTTGCATCCTTCTTGGCCGGGCCAAAGCGGGTTTTGGGATATGCCGCGAAAGTGCCAAAGGGTACTGCTGCCGAATTAACCTATGCCGGGCACAATCCGGCAGGTGGCTGGATGGTTGCGGTACTGTTGTTGCTGGTCGCAGTACAGGCCGTAAGCGGCCTTTTCACCAGCGAAGATACCTTCCTGTTTTTTGACGGGCCCCTTGTTGCTTATGCCAGCTCGGATGTGGCAAGCACCATGAACTGGATCCATCATAACAATATCAATTTGATCTATGCCGCTGTTGGCTTGCACGTGTTTGCCGCGTTTTTCTATTTGGTGGTGAAACGCGAAAACCTGATTACGGCAATGATCACGGGGGCACGCAAAGTCCCGACTGAACTTGCGGGCATGTTCGCCAAAATCCGCTTCGCCTCGCCATTGTTGGGCATTGGCATTTTGGTGCTGTGCGGATTGCTTGTGTGGGGCGGGGTGACCCTCGCACGCGGCTAATCTGGTTGATCCGCTATAATATAAAAGGCCCCCTCCACTGGTTGTATGAAGGGGGCCTTTTTTCGATGGCTCAAAGCAAACTGTGTTGCTTTGCTGGGTTTTGCTTATTTTGAACGATACTCGTCGTGGCAGCCTTTGCAGCTTTTGCCAAGATTGCCCATGGCAGCACCCATCGCCGATTTGTCACCGGCGGCTGACGCCATTGCTAAGGCAGCTTCTTTAAGTTCCGGGAACCGGTTGGCAAAGTCATCCCAGTCTGACCAGACTTTGTCCGTCGCGGTGGTTTTTACCGTCGCATCCGGGGTTTTCGGCTGAAAGGCGGATGGGGCAACTGTTGCGGCATAGGCGATACCATTTGCCAGGTTGCGCACAACCGGGTCGGGAAGGTCGCATTTACCTTTCAAATAGCAGCCCAATGTCCCCATTGCGCCGCCAATGCCATCCATCAGCATCTGCCGGTCTTGAACGGTTTGATTATCCATCATCTCGTCAGCGTTGGCTGACATCGACATCATTGATCCGGCGGCGATCATCGCGCCGAGCATGCCTGCGGTCACAAGGTGCTTCATAGGGCTCTCTCTATGTTGGTTTTGCGGTCTCTCTGATGGTCTTGCAGGCCTTAATATTATTAGCATTAAAGCAAGCATCTTGTTGCTTCTGGCCCGTCTGTCATCATAGTGTCCCAGTTGCGCCCCAAAAACCAGAATCACAAGCGCGTGAAAGCAAAGATTTTTCAACGCGTGCGATTAAAGGAACTGCCTCAATGTCTTCTGTCGCCCCCAGCGTCGCCACAGGCACCCCGTCAGATGCGGATGAAACCGCCATTCACGAAGGCCGCGCACGTGCACGTGCCGTTATTCGCGATTGGGATTTGACCCGTGCGTATATTAATGGCGAATGGCGCGACGCGGACAGTCGGGAAAAGCTTGATGTCATTGATCCGGCCAAGGGCGATGTGATTGGTGCGGTGCCGTTTATGCGCACCTCAGAAGCCCGTCGTGCGATTGATGCTGCCCACGATGCCTTTCCTGCATGGTCAAGGCGTCTGGCCAAGGATCGCGCGGCAATGTTGCGCCGCTGGCGTGATCTGCTGGAAGCCCATCAGGAAGAACTGGCATCCTTGATCACGCTCGAACAGGGCAAACCCTATGATCAGGCGCTGCGTGAAGTGGTCGGTGCGATTGCCTATGCCGAATGGTACGGCGAAGAAGCCAAGCGCGCCTATGGTCAAACCATGCCCGCCACCCAACGTGATCGCCGCGTTGTCGTGCAAAAGCATGCGGTGGGCGTTGTTGCCGCGATTACGCCGTGGAACTTCCCACTGACCATGGTGGTGCGTAAATGCGCCCCGGCATTGGCCGCGGGCTGTACGGTTGTCGTTAAACCGGCCGAAGATACCCCGTTATCGGCATTGGCTGCCGCCAAGCTTGCCGAACAGGCAGGCTTCCCGCCCGGCGTCTTTAACGTTGTCACCGGTCTGCCCCAACCCATTGGCGAGGCCCTGACAGGGGACAACCGTGTTCGCATGTTGTCGTTTACCGGTTCGACCGAAGTCGGCAAACGTTTGATGGCGCAATGTGCGCCCACCGTGAAAAAGCTATCTCTTGAACTTGGCGGCAATGCGCCTTTTATCGTCATGGATGATGCGGATATTGATGATGCCGTCTCTGGTGCGATGATTTCGAAATTCCGCAATAGCGGCCAAACCTGTGTCTGTGCCAACCGCATATTTGTTCAGGACGGCGTCTATGATGCCTTTGTCGAAAAGTTCATCGCGGCAAGCAACGCCCAAACCATCGGCAATGGCTTTATTCCGGGCATGGACCTTGGCCCGCTGATCAATCGTCAGGCGGTGGCAAAGGTCGAACGACTTGTGCAGAACGCGAAAAAGGCTGGCGCGACCCTGCATTACGGGGCGGAAATCCCAAAAATTGGTCATTTCACCCGTCCGCTGGTCATGACCGATGTGCCATTGGATGCCGATTGCTTTAACGAAGAACTCTTTGCCCCGATTGCGCCGATCTATCGGTTTGATACCGATGATGCCGTGATCGAACTTGCCAATCGTGTGCAGACCGGTTTGTCGTCTTATCTTTACAGTCGCGATGTCGGACATATTCAGCGCATTGCAGATCGTCTGGAAACCGGCGTTGTCGGTATCAATGACGGCACCACCAGCCACGAAGGCGCGCCGTTTGGTGGGGTGAAGGAAAGTGGGCAGGGCCGCGAAGGCGGTCATTGGGGATTGGAAGAATATCTTGAACCCAAATACCTGAACTATGCGTTGGGCGGTTCATAACCCAATACCTATCTAATTCGGGTCAAAATCCCGTAAAATACCAAGATCGCAAAACGGCAATATCATTGGATGGTATTGCCGTTTTGTCGTTTTTAATAAGCTATGCGAAATTGTGGGTCGGGACTCTAACGAAATATCGATACGATTTTGATCGCCATTGGCCCATAACCCGCATGGTTTTGGGCATTTTTGCATATCTGTTTTTGCACGGTCACATCTCTGAACCCCTTATCAGTAAGCGGAAATATAGAAGTATTACAGGTCTATTTCAGTTTGTGCGAAAACAG
This sequence comes from Thalassospira lucentensis, assembly GCF_011806425.1. GTDB lineage: Bacteria > Pseudomonadota > Alphaproteobacteria > Rhodospirillales > Thalassospiraceae > Thalassospira > Thalassospira lucentensis_B. The sequence continues at coordinate 214,146 of NZ_JAATOV010000005.1, forward strand.
CGTCAGAAAAAGATCAATGAATCGAGTGTCTTATTTGTCATGAGACAATTATGCGCCAGACGCATGGGGCAATTGTGTCATAAGTGTTTCATGATATGCGTCAGTTGCATGGGTGAGCTGATAAATCTCTGCTCGTAGGGATCATGAAACAGGCGTACATCGGGTTCAACGAAGTCAAACACCAAACCCAAGCGCAAACAGCGCGTGATGCTTTTGAAAGGATACGGCCATGAACGCCTATCGTAATTATGATCTGGTTGCTATCGAACGTGAAGCGGAGCGTCTCCGTGCAAAAGCAATGCAGCAGATGCTCGTTGCTCTGGTCCGCAAAATCGGCGCGCTGTTCGGTTCGAACCACAAACCGCATGGCGGCGTTGCTGCCGGCGCTTAATCTAAGCGTACGAAAAATTCCGGTGCCGGTTCGTCCGGTATCCATAAAACACCCTTGCAATCCTCCCTTGCGAGGGTGTTTTCGTATGTGGGCTTCACCTTCGCCCGCGGGACGGTTATGAATGGGGCATCACATCCATCATCCGTCAGAACCGGAGACGCCCGTCCATGAAGCTTGCCCATTATGCCTTTGGCGAAGAAAACCGTGACAACGGCACCATCGTAATTGTCCATGGTCTGTTTGGGCAGGCACGCAATTGGACGGCGATTGCCCGGCGTCTGGCTGAAAAGTACCAAGTCGTTACGGCTGATTTGCGCAATCACGGACGATCCGATTGGGATATGGATATGACATATCCAGCCATGGCCGGTGATCTTGCCGAATTGATCCGTGAAGTGTCAGATAAGCCGGTTCATCTGATTGGCCATTCGATGGGCGGCAAGGCATCCATGGTGCTGGCACTTTCGCAAAATGCCCAAGATGCCGGTTTGGTATCCGACCTTGTGGTCGTTGATATTGCGCCGGTGGTCTATGACCATGACTACACCGATTTCATCACCGCCATGCGGGCTGTTGATTTTGATGCGGTTTCGCGTCGGTCCGAAGTGGAAGATGCTCTGTCATCCGGGGTCTCAGAAAAAGGCATACGTCAGTTCCTGGCGCAAAATGTGTCAACCGATAAGGAAACCGGCAAAATGGCCTGGCAGGTGAATATCGATGCCATGGCCGAACATTTGGCCGATATCACGGGCTGGCCGGAAAGTGATCTTGCCGATCAGTATGATGGCGACGTTCTATTTATTTCTGGGGCCAATTCGCATTATGTCGATCCCAACGACCGCGATCACATCAAGTCCCTGTTTCCCAAGGCGGCCTTTACCAGCATCAAGGGTGCTGGGCACTGGGTCCATGCCGAGAAGCCCGAAGCCGTTCTTTTGACCTTGTCAGCATTTTTAAACCGCTAAGACCGTTTGGGTTCAGCGGTTTGTTGTTCCCGATTTTTTTGGGGGAAGGGGCTGGTGCCCTCACCACGGCAGCTTTTCACCGTCATAGGCGTAAAAGCCGCCCGATTGCTTGGCATCAAGGCCATCAATCACGTTCAGCATATTCGCGGTGGCTTGATCAGGTGTCTGCACGTTTAAGCCCGATTTGGCAAACGGGCCGGAAAGGCCTGTATCCACCGTGCCCGGATGCAGGGCAACACAAACCGCGTCGCGTTTGGTACGGCCGATTTCAATCGCGGTGCATTTCACCAATTGATTAAGCGCGGCCTTGGCGGCGCGATACCCGTACCAACCGCCCATGCGATTATCGCCAATGCTGCCAACCTTGGCAGACAGGGTGGCAAACACCGATTTGCCATCGCGCGGCAGAAGCGTGCAGAAATGCTTCATCAAAAGTGCAGGCCCAATCGTATTGATCATAAATTGCTTGGCCATATAGTCGGCATCAATATGACGCAGCGACTTTTCGGGTTGAAACTGCGCATCATGCAGATATCCGGTCGCATCAATGATCAACCGAACCTCGCCATCCAGATCACGCACATGGGCCGCACAGTCAGCGACACTGTCAGGATTGCCAAAATCCAATGCCGGATCGGTTTTGCGTGAAAAGCCGATCACCTGCGAAAACCGTTTGCTGGCCTTAAGATGCGTGACAAAGGCCTTGCCGATCCCGCCCGTCGCACCGATGACAACGGCAATTGATGGCGCGCTTGTCGCAGATGTGGCGGCGGCAAAGCTTTCAAGTTTTGGCGTATCAATATCGGTATCGGTCACGGTCTGGCTCCTGACATCCGGTTGTGGCGTTAAGCACCTAGCTGTCTACGCACACAGACCGTGATTGGTTTTGCCAGCGCCAAAAGCACAGCGGCTTTCAGTCAGTCCTTTTGGTCTAAATCTTGCTGGCTTGGGCCGTCTTGATCGTCCTTGGGTGGTGGGTTCCAATGGCGATCACCATGAATTTTGTCTTCGCGTTCATCACGCATCAGCTCAAACAGGGTTTTGGTCTGGGCGCGCATGGTGTCGATATATCCCTTATCCACCCCATGCGTGTTCCAACGTTCGCGCAATTTACCAAGAGTTTCATAGTCATGGGCGCGAAAGGCGCGCTTTTTACGTTCCGCCCCAAATGGATGCAGGCCAAGCTCAATCAACGCATCGCGACCAAGGTTCAGTGCACTGTCAAACGTTTCGCGCTGAACGCAATGCGCCCCGGCATTTTCAAGTTCATAAACATGATGGCGATCATGGGCACGGGCCAAAATCCGGACATTGGGATAATGTTTGGCAACATGGGCGACCAAGGATGTCAGTTTGTCGCGGTTATCGATTGCGGCGACAAAAAGCTTGGCATTTTCAATGTCGGTGGTGCGCAAAAGGTCCGGTCGGGTCGCATCCCCGTAATAAGCGCGAAAGCCAATCTGGCTGAGGTTTTCGACCACTCCCGGATCATGATCAAGCACAATCACATCATATCCATTGGTCGCAAGAAGACGGGTGACGATCTGCCCAAATCGGCCAAGTCCGGCAATCACCACCGAACCGGTTGTTTCAATCGTGTCAGGCGCACGGCGCGCCCCCTTAACCATACGCGGTGCCAATATCCGTTCATACAGGATAAAGCCAGCCGGGGTCATAAACATGGTCAGGGCCACAACCAAGGTCATTTTAGCAATCAGGTCATCGGGCAAAACGCCAATACCCGATGCCAAGCCAAACAGGACAAAGGCAAATTCACCCGCCTGCGCCAAACCAATCGCAAACAGCATCCTGTCCGCCCCGCGCAGGCCAAAGATGCTGCCGATGGCAAACAAAATGACCGTCTTGATCAACATGATGCCAAACGCCAAGCCGATCAGGGTGGTGGGTTGTTCAAACAGCAGGCCAAAATCAATCCCGGCCCCAACGGTCAGGAAAAACAGACCCAGCAACAATCCCTTGAACGGTTCGATATCGTTTTCAAGTTCATGGCGATATTCGCTATCTGATAAAACCACCCCGGCCAAAAACGTGCCCAACGCCGGGCTCAGCCCGATGGACGTCATCAAAAGCGCAATCCCAATCACCAGCATAAGGGCCGCTGCGGTAAAAACTTCGCGCAGGCGTGATTGGGCAATAAACCGGAACATCGGCCGAATAAGGTACCGCCCGCCAACCATGATCGCAGCGATGGCTGCGATAATCACAAGGGGCTGCGCCCAATCTGGTGCTAAATGAAGCAACAGCGCGCTTTGCGTGCCAACCGCGTCGGCATCGACCGTGTCTGGTGTTAGCAATGGTAACACTGCCAACATTGGGATCACCGCCACATCCTGTGTCAGCAATACCGAGAACGAACTTTTACCACCTGCCGTACCCAGCCAGCCCTTTTCGGTGAATGATTGCAAAACAATTGCCGTTGATGACAGGGCCAAGACCATGCCGATGGCAACACTGGCCTGCCAAGACAACCCAAATGCAAAACCAATTGCCGCAATCACCGCCGTTGTGCCGGCCACCTGCAATCCGCCAAGGCCGATCAATTGGCCGCGCATCGACCACAACATGGACGGGCGCAGTTCCAACCCGACGATAAACAGCATCATGACAACGCCAAACTCGGCAAAATGCTGAAGGTCGGTGGTTTCTGCCCCGACAACGCCAAGGATCGGGCCAATCACCACCCCGGCAATCAAATAGCCAAGCACGGATCCCAGACCAAGGCGCTGGGCAAAGGGCACCGTAATCACCGCGGCCACCAGATAGACAAATGCATGCGAAAGGATATCCATCATCCATTCTCCGGCGTGATGAAGCTTTGCAAATCGTCGGTCAGGGTCAAGGCATCCTTGGCTTTGTCAAAATCAATCCGGTCATGAACAAGCGCGGTCAGGAAGTTTTTCCATTGCGCAACCGTATCAGACACCTTGTTTCCCGCGCGCAGCGAAATGGCGTCAAAGGTGGCATAAGGCGCGATATAGCGCATATGGCAAAGCTCGGCGGTGCGTTCAAACGGCATCAACAACGTCCGAAGTTCCGCCCGGTTAATCCCATCGGGGGTATAGCCCGCCCGTGGTGTGCCACACGTCACCGCATTAAACATCACTTTGCCCCGAAGCGCTGTGCCATCCGCGCCATAGGCAAAGCCATATTCCAAAACAAGGTCAATCCATTCCTTGATAATGGCGGGTGCTGCGTACCAATAAAGTGGATGCATCAAGATAATGACGTCGTGATCGCGCAACACCGATTGTTCGCGCGCAATATCAATATCGAACTGCGGATAGCGCGCATAAAGATCAATGCAGGTCACCCCCTTGGTCGCCTGTGCGGCCGCAAACATCGGCGCATTGACCTCTGATCGGTCCAGACGGGGATGGGCAAACAGCGTTAACACGCGCGCCATTGGTGTCTCCGTTTTACAAATCTTCTCACTTCTATCTCGTGGTTTTAGCGCGATTGTGCGCTGGTGCGAAGCGCTAAGGATAGGGATTACCGCATGTGCGCGGGAATGATGTGGGGTGGCGACATGTCACTGTGCAAATTTACGTCAAACCGTTCACATCTGGGATGGCGGGGCGTCGGAACGGGGTACCTGTTTTATCCCCAACCAAAGGAATGCCAAATGGCATATGTTTTTACCCAAGCCGCCAATAACCAAGCCATTGCTGAATGTGAATGGGGCAAGGCCTCTGAAATCATGTTCACCGGATTTTCGTCCTGCATCGGGATCATGGCGATCAAGGATAATGAGGTGATTGGGGTGCATCTGCCATTGCGCGATGCCAGCAACGCGGTCACGGATGCTGACATCGATACTGCAATCGGCCTGCTTGACGGCGGCACGTCCCCGGTGGTGATCGGATCGATCAGCGCGTGGAAGGCATCAGCAAGCAGCGTATATCAACATTTGGTCGATACCCTAAAGCCGGTTGATCAGTTTTCTTATGGCGACGGAACCTACGGCGGCGAAATCAAAAACGGAAAAATTCAGCCGCGCTATCAACTGAATTAACTGACGATATTGATCATATCGCACAGCACCAACAAAAAGCCGCCCGGCCAGTGATGGCATCGGGCGGCTTTTTTTTATGGGTTGTCGTTCAAGACTGCCTATTCGGCGGCATTGATATGTTTGACGTTTGGCGCACTGCGTTCGCCTTTGCCCTCAAGGTCGTGGCGGCGGATGAATTCCTTGATCCGCGGGCTGATCTGTTCGCGCCAGCGACGGCCGTTAAACACGCCGTAATGGCCAACACCCTGCTGCATGTGATGCATGCGCATATTATCGGGCAGATTGGTACACAGTTTATGTGCAGCCCGGGTCTGCCCCATGCCGGTAATGTCATCACGTTCACCTTCGACCGTCAAAAGGGCGGTCTTGGTGATTGCCGATGGATCAACCGGAACACCTTGCCAACGCATGGTGCCATTGGGCAGGTTGTGATCATGGAACACGACCTTGATGGTCTGCAGATAGAACTCGGCGGTCATGTCCATCACGGCAAGATATTCGTGATAGAAGTTCCGCTTGGCATCGGCGCTTTCGCCGTCACCTTCGACCAGGTGCATGAACATGTCATGGTGGGCCGAAACGTGGCGATCCCAGTTCATGGCCATGAAGCCCGCCAATTGCATAAAGCCCGGATAAACGCGGCGCATGACCCCGGTATTGGGCAGGGGCACATGTGAAATCACATGGCGTTCAAACCATTCCAGATCATGCTGTTCGGCGAATTTGTTGACCTCGGTTGGGTTTTCACGCGTATCAACCGGTCCACCCATCAGCGTCATGGATGCTGGTTGGCATTCTTCATTCCCCGCTGCCATCAACGATGCCGCGGCCATCACCGGCACGGATGGCTGACAGACGGCCATCATGTGGGTGTTCGGGCCAAGCTTGCGCAGGAACTGCATGACATAATCGATATAGGTATCAAGATCAAAGTGACCCAGATGCACCGGCACCGTGCGGGCATCGACCCAGTCGGTGATATAAACGTCATGATCGGGCAGCAATGCCTCGACCGTGCCACGCAGCAAGGTTGAAAAGTGCCCTGAAAGCGGGGCGACAATCAACAGGCGCGGGTCATCAGGCTGGGTTTTCAGATGACCGGTTTCGCGCTTGAAATGCAAAAGATTGCAGAACGGTTCGCTGTGAACGATTTCTTCGGTGATCGGTACGATTTCACCGTCAATCGTTGTGGTGTCCAAGCCAAATTCTGGTTTGCCATAACGATGGGTGATGTGGGTAAACATGTCGAACGCTGCCGCGGCCGCACGTCCCGGCTGGGTGTGGGCAAACGGATTGGCCGGATTGCGCAGCCACTTTTTATTGGCATCTGCTGCCATACGCAGCGGGCTAATTGTGGCGTGCTGCAATTCATACAGGTGGTACAGCATTTACTCTCACTCCGGGTGACGGGGCACGGAAAGCCCAAAGGTCACCAGTTTTGTTTACGGCTTTTCATCCTGTTTTTTATCACGCACAGGCATTTTGAAATACGTGGCGGGCACTTAAACGATCTTTGGCGATGTCATCTCGGGGCGCGCAAAAGCAGCGCGATTTTAGATATTCGATAACCGAAATATGACAAAGCCGCTTCGATCCGTACAGGTTTTCATAATACTCATAAAGTATGATGAAATCCCAAAGGGCCTATTTACACAGTGATTCAATCGAATTTAGGCGCCAATGTCGAGTAAAATTTTTGCGTTGCGGTGTAAGTTGCTGCAATGCAATATAAGTTTTACTCTAAATGGGCGAAACCACCTGTGTTCCCAAACCCTAAGCGCGTGGCAAAGTCTTTTGGCGTCGGGCTCAGCACGTCGTTAATCGCCCGACGAATTGCCCAATCATTCTGCCAACGCTGATTGCAGGTGGGGCTGGGCGGGCCACAATTCAATGATGTTCGTGACGGATAAGACAAGCAACGCGATTGAGCGTTCCGGGGGCAAAGGTGCCGCTTACGGTGTTGGGGCATCATACTGACGGTTTGGACATGGATCGGTGATCTAAAACGGTCTGACGTCAGATAAAAAAATGGCGCTGCCGTAGGGAATACAGCAGCGCCAGTACAATCAGTTCAGTGCGGATTAAAGTGCGGAGATTACGAAGCCCATGGTCGATCAACGCATGTTGGGGGATCAGGGCATGGGGGAAGTCTGACCGGCAGACGGGACAGGTATGGGTGCGGGGTAGCCTGCCGGTCAGGTGCCCTTGATGGACATGCGTCCGGGCCTCGTAAATTTTAAAGCGTTAAGGATTAGATCAAACTGCGCAGGGTCTGTGCCATGCCAAGTCCAATCACGAACAGGAAAAATCCTGTGCTGCCAACCACAGCAACAGTGCTGCAAAGCTCGTTTAAGCGGGTTGGGTTCTCGATCAGTTTCAGCATGGTTTGTCCTCCTCAATCTGTCTGTCAGGACAATAGCGTTCTGATTTTGTTCCGGCAAGAACAAAGTTGGAACAAAAGTCTGATTTTTATCGTAAGTGTTTGTAATATATTGCAAAAATATTGTTCTAAAATGTTCTCATTTTTGATGGGGAATGAGAACATCTGTACCCAAAATGGTTTGCGCGGTTGAATGTAGCCCGCAGAAAACAGGGCTTTTGCGCGAGTCTTCATAAAAGAAGCCAAGATCGCCGTTCTTTTGTGCGTTCTTTTGGCTTTTGTTCTGATCTGACGGCTGGGGCAGGGTGGGGACCATTGGCATTTGATCGCCATGGATTAGAATCGATTCAATTTGTATAAAATCAAATTGTTGCGCGATAGACTGACACGATTAGAATGGGCGGTGTTCGTAACGGAAAGAGGCGATTTTGCGACAAACTGTTACGGTTAAACCAAATTTCGGTAAAGCGGGCCAACGCGGACTTGAACGCAGTAGTCTTGCCGATGGGGATCGTGTAACAGTTTGGGGTGCAAATCGCCGATACAGCCATGCTGATCAGGACTCAGGATGGTTGTCTGGAACGATTGAAACGACGGAACGGTTGCTTGCAACGGTTAAACAAGGTGCCTTTGATGCGCGCGGCCAAGATGCGATGGTCAAACGGCCGATCTGTTTAACTAAAATGAGACGCCATGTGCGAAGCCCGATGAACAGGGTTCATACGGTGCCGCGATGGTAAAAACACCGACAGAACCGGCATATCCGGTGCTGTTTTCACGGTAAATACCGTGTCCCGATCATCTGCCCGAACGGCTAAAGTCCGGGATCCCACCTAGATGACGGGAAGGAAACGTTGGAAGGCTAAGGGCAGAATGAGACAAAGGCTTAAACATCGTATTGCTGATATCGTGATATTCGGTGGGACCGGAGATTTGGCACTACGCAAACTTTTCCCCGCACTTTATGAAATGGAGCGAACCGGGCGTTTCGATGATGCGTCCCGTATCTTTGGCGCATCGCGCAGCGCGCATAGCGACGAAGAATTCCGGGCCAAGCTTGAAGAAGCGGGCAAAAAGTTTATCCCAAAAGGCGAATTTGACGCCGAAACGTGGGAAAAATTCGCCAAACGCATTTGCTATGTTCAGGTATCGGCTGGCGACGAAGCCGGGTTTAAAACCCTTTATGAAAAACTGTCCGATCAGCCAGATCGCGACCGGGTTTATTATTTCTCGACCAGTCCGTCCTTGTTTGCCGATATGGCCTTTAACCTGAAAAAGGTTGGCTTGGTGACGCCTAATTCGCGCGTTGTCCTTGAAAAGCCGCTGGGCCACGATCTTGATAGCTGCCGTGAAATCAACGGCCAGATCGGTGAAGTTTTTGCCGAAAACCAGATTTTCCGTATCGACCATTACCTTGGTAAGGAAACGGTGCAGAACTTGATGATTCTGCGCTTTGCCAATGCGATGTTTGAACCGCTTTGGAACAGTGGTCATATCGACCATGTCCAGATCACGGTTGGCGAGGAAGTCGGTGCCGAAGGCCGCTGGTCTTATTATGACGATGCCGGTGCGATGCGCGACATGGTGCAAAACCATATGTTGCAGCTTCTTTGCCTTGTTGCGATGGAACCGCCCTATGTCCTTGATCAGGACGCAGTGCGTGATGAAAAGGTTAAGGTGCTTAAGGCCCTTATGCCGATCAATGACAGCAACATCGATACATCCACCGTGCGCGGCCAATACCGTAAAGGGGCCGTTGGTGGCAAAGAAGTTCCGGGCTATCTGGAAGAAGAAGGCGCCAATGTCGACAGTACGACAGAAACCTTTGTGGCCATCCGCGCAGAGCTGAACAACTGGCGCTGGTCCGGGGTTCCGTTCTATTTGCGGACAGGCAAACGCTTGCCAAAACGCCATTCGGAAATTGTCATACAATTCCGCGATGTGCCCCATCAGATCTTCCCGCTGGCAAAATCCATGACCAATTATCAGGCCAACCGGCTTGTTTTGCGTCTGCAGCCTGATGACGGCATTCACCTTATTCTCAATAACAAAAATCCGGGGCCGGGCTTGGTGCGCTTGCGTCCAACGGCTTTGAACCTGTCCTTTGCTGAGGCATTTGGTGGCCGCAGCCCGGATGCGTATGAACGTCTTTTGCTGGATGCGATTGATGGCAATAACACGCTGTTTGTTCGTCGCGATGAACAAGACATCGCGTGGCAGTGGGTCGATGCCATCCAAGAAGCGTGGCAGAACAATCACATCACGCCAAAGGGCTATACATCAGGTACCTGGGGGCCGTCGGCCGCCATTGCGTTGATTGAACGCGATGGACGTACCTGGAACGAAGAAGCCGGGTTCTAGCATGGGCAAAGGCGCGTTGGATGGTCAACGCGCCTTGCTTTGCTTTTGCCAACACCCCAATTTCGGGATGAAGAAATGACAAACGAACGCATTTTCCAAAGCGGCGAAGAAATGCTTGCGGCGATGGTCAAGGAAACCATCGAACGGCTTGAATTTGCCATTGCAACCCGTGGCCATGCCAGCATTGCCGTCGCCGGTGGACGTTTCCCAAAACCCTTGTTCCAAAAACTGTCAACCGCGCGCCTTGATTGGTCAAAGGTCACCGTGACCCTTGGCGATGATCGCTGGGTGGGGCTTGATGATGATCAGTCCAATGAAAAACTGGTCCGTGATCATCTGTTTATCAACGAAGCCCAGCACGCCCGGTTTGTGTCCCTTAAAACCCCCGACAGCAGCCCGGAAGACGCGGTAAACACCGTCAGTGCGCGTTTGCGCACCGAACTTCATTGGCCGTTTGATATTGTTTTCTTGGGGATGGGTGATGATGGTCATACCGCATCACTTTTCCCATCCTCCGCCCCCGAAGCCCTGCGTAAAGGGCTTTATCCCGAACATGGCGAACTTGTTGTTGCTGCGCGCCCGACCGTTTCCCCGGTCCCGCGCATCAGCATGACATTGCCCGCCATCCTCAACGCCCGGTACATTGGGATCCATATTACCGGACAATCCAAATGGTCGACCTTTGAGACCGCGAAAAACGGCACCAATATCGAAGAGATGCCGGTTCGCGCCATCTTGCAACAGACTGACGTTCCCGTCGATCTGTGGTGGAGCGCCGAGAACCCGAAAGGCTGAACCCCATGAAACGTGAAATAGATCAGATTACCAAACGCATTATCGAGCGTTCCAAACCAACCCGCGAAGCCTACCTTGCCAAGATCGAGGCCGCCGCGTCCGATCGTCCGCATCGCGCCAGCTTGTCATGTGGCAACCTTGCCCATGCATCCGCAGGCTGTAGTGCCGCGGATAAGGAACGCATCAATGATGATGACGGTGCCAATCTTGGCATCGTGACGTCCTATAACGACATGCTGTCGGCGCATCAGCCGCTTGGCGTCTATCCAGATCGCATCAAAAAGGCCGTTTACGAAGCAGGTGGTACCGCGCAGGTTGCCGGTGGCGTTCCGGCCATGTGTGATGGTGTGACCCAAGGCCGCCCAGGGATGGAACTTAGCCTCTTTTCACGCGACGTGATCGCGATGTCGACAGCGGTTTCCTTGTCCCACGATGTGTTTGACGCCGCCCTTTATCTTGGCGTGTGTGACAAAATCGTACCGGGTCTTGTGATGGGGGCGTTGTCTTATGGCCATATCCCGGCGGTGTTTGTGCCCGCTGGCCCGATGCCATCAGGTCTTCCGAATGATGAAAAGGCCCGCGTGCGTCAGCTTTATGCGCAAGGCAAAGTTGGTCGTAAGGAACTGCTTGCAGCCGAAACCGCCTCTTATCACAGCCCAGGGACGTGCACATTCTATGGCACGGCAAACTCCAACCAGATGCTGATGGAAGTCATGGGCTTGCATCTTCCGGGGGCGGCATTTGTCAACCCGAACACCGATCTTCGCGATGCCCTGACCGACGAAGCCGCACGTCGCGCGCTTGCGATTACCAAGCTTGGCAATGACTATCGCCCGATTGGTAAGGTTCTTGATGAAAAAGCCTTTGTGAACGGGATTGTCGGTCTGTTGGCAACCGGTGGGTCAACCAACCATACGCTGCATTTGCCCGCGATGGCGCGTGCGGCGGGGATTGAGCTTCGCTGGGATGACTTTGACGAATTGTCGCGTCTGGTGCCGCTTCTGTGCCGCGTTTATCCGAACGGTCAGGCCGATGTGAACCACTTCCATGCTGCTGGCGGTATGGGCTTTGTCATTTCCGATCTTCTGAAAAACGGCATTCTGCACCCGGATCTGGAAACCATCCACACCGGTGGCATGGCGGCCTATGGCACGGAGCCGTATCTTGACGAAGGCAAACTGGCATGGCGCGATGCGCCGTCAGACAGTCAGGACGAAGACATCCTGCGTCCGACCGAAAAGGCGTTTAGTGCCGATGGTGGTCTGCGCATGTTGTCTGGGAACCTTGGCCGTTCCGTGATCAAGGTTTCTGCCGTTAAGCCGGAAAACCGCGTGATCGAAGCACCCGCCGCCGTGTTCACATCGCAAGAACAAATGATGGAGGCGTTTAAAGACGGCAAACTTCATCGCGATGTGATTTGTGTTGTGCGTTTCCAAGGCCCCAAAGCCAATGGGATGCCTGAACTGCATAAACTCACACCGCCGCTCGGTGTGTTGCAGGACCTTGGCTATAAGGTTGCCCTTGTCACCGATGGTCGTATGTCTGGTGCATCGGGCAAGGTTCCAGCCGCCATTCACGTGACCCCAGAAGGCATGATGAACGGACCGATTGCCAAAGTTAACGATGGTGACATCATCCGTCTTGATGCCGAAACCGGTGAATTGATCCTCAATGTGACCGAGGAAGAATTGGCCAAGCGTGACTTTGCGACCTTTGACGACAAGGCATCCCATCAGGATGGCTTTGGCCGTGAATTGTTTGGTGTCTTCCGCAACAATGTTGGGTTGGCGGAATATGGTGCCAGCGCCGTCCTTCCGGGGGAGGCTGAAGTCGCGTAATGCAGCTTGTCGGTGATATTGGCGGGACCAATGCCCGCTTTGCCTGGCTTGATGATGCGGGGAATCCCCATACGCCAATGACATTGCCGGTGCGTGACTATGCCACCATCGGCGATGCCATGCGCGATTTCATGGTCAAAACCGATTGTTCGGATTTGCGTGAATTCGCCGTGGCGGTGGCGTGCCCGGCCATGGCAGATGAAATCAAATTCACCAACAATCCGTGGGTGTTTTCCAAGGATGCACTTAAGGCCGAATTCAATCTGGATCGCCTTGTGGTGGTCAATGATTTTACCGGCCTTGCCATGTCGGTTCCCTATCTGGGCGGCGAAGACCTGATTACGCTGTTTGACGGTCCGGGCCGTCCCGGTTTGCCCTTGGCGGTGATCGGGGCAGGGACCGGGCTTGGTGTTTCGGGATTGTTGCCCCACGAAGGGCACTGGTTGCCGATCCAAGGCGAAGGCGGGCATGTGACCTTGCCCGCAGTGGACGCGCTTGATTTTGAAATCGTCAAATTCCTGACGGCGGAATTGGGCCGGGTGTCGGCGGAACGCATTTTGTCGGGTATGGGGATTGAGAACCTGTACCGCGCCCTTGCTGCCATTGATGGTCTTGATGTGGCACCCAAAACCGCTGCTGAGGTCGTTGATGGCGCCCTGCAAAGCCATGATCCGCTGTGCCTTAAGGTGCTTGATCGGTTCTGCCTGTTTATGGGCGGGGTTGCAGGTGACCTTGTGCTGACCCTTGGCGCGTTTGACGGGGTGTTTATTGGCGGGGGCATTGGTCCACGGATTGCCGATTACATGAAACAAAGCGGCCTGAAAGAGCGGATGATCGCCAAGGGCCGTTTCCATGATTTAATGAATGATGTGCCGGTGCGCCTGATGACGGCGAAATACCCGGCCCTGATCGGTTGTGCCAAAATTCTAACGGCCTAACCGGCAAACAAAAGGAAGTTTTTATGAGCCTTTCATCACGCGAAATTCTGTCCAAAGCCCCGGTTGTTCCGGTTTTGGTGATCGAAGATGCCAATGATGCTGTGCCGCTGGCCAAGGCGCTGGTTGCTGGTGGATTGCCAGTGCTTGAAATCACGCTGCGCAGTGCGGCGGCCGAAGAAAGCATCAAACGCATCATCGCCGAAGTCCCCGATGCAATCACGGGCGCCGGTACGGTGATCAATGCCAAGCAGATGGAACGCATGGCTGAGATTGGCTGTGCCTTTGCCGTTTCCCCGGGCCATACCGATGGTTTGTTAAAGGCAGCCAAGGATACGGGGGTTCCGTTGTTGCCCGGTGCGGGGACGCCGTCGGAAATCATGAACCTGATTGATCATGGCTATGACATTTTGAAATTCTTCCCGGCTGAACAGCAGGGTGGGGTGTCGATGCTTAAAGCCCTTTCGGGGCCGCTGCCCGATGTCAGCTTCTGCCCGACAGGTGGTGTTTCATTGAATAATCTGGCCGATTATTTGAAATTACCGAATATTATCACCGTCGGCGGTTCGTGGGTTGCCCCCAAGGATGCGGTCAAGGCCGGTGATTGGGACACGATTACCAAGCTGGCACAGGAAGCAACCGACAAGGTCAAAGCCCTTCGCGGGTAAGTTTTCGCCAATTGTATGACAAATAAAAAGGGCCCCGCGAGGGGCCCTTTTTTCGTGTGTGTTTAATACGGAATGACCCGAAGGGATTAGTGGGTCTTTGCGCGGATTGCTGCAACCTGGTCGGCGGTAACAGCCGGGGCATCATTGGACCAGCCTTGGCGGACAAAGGTTGCCAGTTCAGCAACTTCTTCGTCAGACAGGCGATGACCAAAGTCCGGCATTGCCAAACGGGCCGGGCGCTTTTCGGTTGATGGCAGAACGGCACCATTGAGGATCACATCAATCAAACCGTTTGGTGTGTCCGCGGTGACGAGGCTGTTGCCATCAATTTCCGGGAAGACGCCATCTGCACCCTTACCGTTCACAAAGTGACAGGCGTTGCAGTTATCAAGATACAGACGCGGGCCAAGCGGCATGGACGGATCGGCCGATGCCAGAAGCTTGGTGGTCTCATCCTGGGCTGCGTTGGCATCCTCGTCTTTGTCATTGGCAACGGCAACGGTGTCGCTTGGCGATTTACCATTGATGTGACGCAGATAGGTGACCATCGCAGTCATGTCTTCGTCGGTGGCATACTGCAGGGAATCTCCAACAACCTGGGACATTTCACCCGCAACAGCATTGTGGCTGTTACGACCGGTGGTCAGGTAATCGTGAAGATCCTGTTCGCTCCATTTTGCGGGTGCTGAATTTTCACCGTGCAAACTTGGTGCGAGCCAGCCATCAATCACACCACCAGCAAGATAGTTGCTGTCGTCAGCGTTGATGCCGTCCTGTGCCATGATGGCATTACGCGGGCTGTGACATGCTGCGCAGTGGCCAAGGGAATCGACCAGATACGCACCACGGTTGAGAACCGCATCGTCATAGAAATCTTCGTGACCGGCATCGCCAAGGGCGAACCAGTTCCAAAGACGCAGACCCCAACGCTGATTGAATGGGAAGGCCAGGTCCGTTTCCGGTGCTTTTTTGGCAACCGGTTTTACCTCGTTCATGAAGAAATCATACAAGGCGCGGACATCTTCCTCAGACATCTTGCGATAGTTTTCGTACGGCATGGCCGGATACACATGGGTGCCATCCGGTTCAACCCCGTCATAAAGGGCTGCACGGAAATCATCCAAGCTGTAATTGCCAATCCCGTTTTCCGGGTCCGGGGTGATGTTGGTCGACCAGATGGTGCCAAGCGGGCTTTCGATCGGGCGACCGCCAGCAAACGGTTCGCCGCCATCCGCCGTGTGGCAGGCTTTACAGTCGGCCATACGCATCACGTATTTGCCATGCCCCTCGGGGACTTTGTAGTAGGCAGGAAGTTCGGTCAGCGGTTCTGTGCGAGAAAACGGCATGAAAATGATCGCGCCGATTGCAACCGCCCCCAGAACAGCCAAGGCAGCAACGATTTTGATAAGTTTTTTCATAATGTTGCCCCCACCTTATGCCAATGGCCGCGGATTAGGCAGGTAATCCTTACGGATTGCATCTACTGCCCAATAAGCCAAGGCACCAACGGTGCCGGTCGGGTTGTACTGGATGTTCTGCGGGAATGCGCTTGCACCCAAGACAAACACATTGTGAACGTCCCAGCTTTGCTGGAATTTGTTCACGGCAGAGCTTTGGGGATCGGTGCCCATGATCGCGCCGCCGACATTGTGCGTCGTCTGGTAAGGACGAACGTCATACATCGCACCTTCGGATTTGAAGGAAGACTGCATGATATCGGGGTTCATGCTTTCGGCGAGCGGTTCGATTTTCGATTTCATGAACTGGGTCATCCGAATATCGTTCGGTTTCCAGTTAAAGGTCATGCGCATCAACGGGCGGCCATGCTGATCCTTGTAAGTCGGGTCAAGGTCAAGATGGTTGCTGTGATAGGACATGTTAGAACCGTGCGAGCCAATCGCCATGGAATGACCGTACCAATCTTTGATGCCTTCTTTCCAACCTGCACCCCATTTCGGAGTGTCCGCCGGAAGACGCATGGAACGGATCGGCTGACCATTAAAGGTGCCCGAGCTGATGTAGCTGCCGCCGATAAAGCCTTCTTTGCCGAAATCAATCTGGTTGATGGCAAAGTCATCAATCACATGACCGTTCGAGCCGTTGCCGACAAACGGGTTAAAATCGACGTCTTTAAAGAACAGCGCGGTGCCGCCATTGGTCTGGTAGGCATAGTTTTTACCAACCACACCTTCGCCGGTTGCCGCGTTGTAAGCTTGCCCGATCCCCGAAAGCAGCATCAGGTGCACATTGTGCAACTGGTAAGCGGCCAAAATCACCAGATCAGCAGGCTGATAGACTTCTTCGCCATTGGCATCGATATAGGTGACACCCTTGGCGGTTTTGCCATCTGCAGCCAGTTCGACCTTCAGGACTTCGGCATTGGTGCGGTATTCGAAGTTCTCTTTGCGCTTCAAGGCATCAAGGATGCAGGTCTGCGGCGAGGATTTCGAATAGTTCAAGCAGCCAAAGCGTTCGCAGAAACCACAGAAGTTACACGGGCCAAGCTGCATACCATACGGGTTGGTATAAGAGGTCGAGGCCACAGCCGACGGACGGTGGTATGGGTGATACCCCATTTTCCGTGCAGCATCGGCAAACATGTTGGAATCAACAGTCTGATCGAGTGGCGGCATCGGGAATTCATCGGAACGCGGTGCTTCAAACGGGTTGCCGCCTTCGCGGATTTCACCGTTCAGGTTGCCTGCATAGCCCGAAATACCAGCGACTTTTTCAAAGCGATCAAAATAGGGTTCGAGCTCTTTATAGCTGATGCCCCAATCCTGAATTGCCATGTCATCGGAAATGAGGTCCTTGCCGAAGTTCTTTTCGACATAGGATTTCAGTTCGAATTCTTCCTGCATCGGACGGAAGGTATGACCGTTCCAGTGCATACCGGCACCCCCAACACCATCACCAGGCAAGAACGAGCCAAGATGACGATACGGAAGGGCGGTTTCGGATTCTGAACGACGGATGGTGACGGTTGATTTGCGCGGCTTTTGCATGAAGCCATAGCGCACACCGTATTTCAATTCGTCGGCAACTTGCGGGTATTGGAAATCAGGAACAGTATCCCGGTCGCCGCCGCGTTCCAGGGCAAGAACATCAAGCCCTTCGTTGCACAGTTCCATGCCCATAATTGACCCGGTCCAACCGAGGCCAACAATGACAACGTCGCGTTTCTTTTCTTGTCTTGCCATGATTAGCCTCTTTTCCCGGAAATATCGACAGGTCCCAACGGATAGGGTTTTTCAACGCCAACCCATTCGCGGAAACTCGCACGTGCGCCAGGGAAACCAATGTATTTCCAAGCAACCATGTCGTGGTTGCCGCCATACATCGGATCGGCGAAATAGCCTTCTTTGGTGTTCTGCAAAAGCAGGCTAAAGAAGTTGGCACCTTTGGTCGATTCCAGCTTGATCTCGCCTTTTTCAAGGGCGGTCAAAACGCTGTCCTTGGTGGCTTTATCAAGTTCGGCAAAGATCGAACCATGTTTGTCGTTACACCAAGCGTTCAGCTCGGCGATGGCAGCACGGTATACTTCGGCCGGGGTCAGCGGTGACTGATAGCCAAGCTGTGCCGGCGCGTTCGGATCGTGCGGGCCTTCCATGTACCAATCGGCAGCGTGGCCAAACGGACCAGCCATCTGACCATCGATAAAGACCGGGACGCGGGCATCCAATGCACCCGGGCCTTCGCCGTCTGCGGGGATCAGACGGTCGGTCGCAGCCATGATGAATTTCCATTCATCGGCTGTGAAAAATTCTGGTGTGAATTCGCTAAGCGCAGGCGTTGCTGTTTTGGCAAATGCGCCAGAAGCATAGCCTGCTGACAGCATTGTTCCTGCTGCCCCGGCTTGCAGGAACCTGCGCCGGTTTAGCTTGAAATTTGCATCACTCATGAGGGGCTCTCTACTTTTTTTTTCATGGACGAAAAGGTTTCCCGATGCGCGGTGCACGGGCCTTCTGCGAGGATGTCCTTATCAGTCTGGGTATTTTTAACGCTTTTTGGTGTAATATAGTCAAGATACGCGCCGCCGACCTTTAGGTGGCATCTATTGTTTTAGAACAGGTTTTTGCAGCGCGATGTGGCGTGAAAACATTAAGTTTCTCAATGAACATAAGTTATTTCTTATTTTCGCGGCGTGTGCGGAAAAATATTGATGATTTTAAATTTAAAAAACCTATCGGTTGATTGAATCCGTCTATTGATGTCTTTGGTGGGGAATTTTGGAAGTGTTTTTATTTTAATGACGCCGAGTCATTTTTATTAATCCACTCCGTTCAGGGTGTCGGCGGATAAGAAACTTCCCCGCACACACAAAAAGAGGCCCAAAGCGGGCCTCTTTTCATTTTAGGTCGGACGCGTTTGGCGACCTTAAGCGCTTTAATTATGGTGCTTGGCAGGAAGCTCGTTCGAGATCCGGTCGATATACCAAGTCGTGCCATTGAATTTACGCTGCAGGCCGATATCGGCCAGTTCGGCGTGGCTAAGGTTGCTCATAATGTCGCGGTGGTTTTTGCGCTTACGGGCATTTTCAAAATATGCCGCAAGGTGGCTCACCAATGTACCAAAGGGCATACGGTTGGTGAACGGGTCGGTTGCGGCGTTGAATTGTCCGTTTCCAGTAATCTGATGTGCCATGGTGACCTCCTGATGCCCCAAGGTGAATTGAACTGTTTGATGGGCGGACAATGTCATATGCAAAATAAAACAGGAACTAGTTTGTTTTGCATAGTTGGTGTGCAAAAATGATCGGACGAAAACGACAGAAAACCGGATGAAAGCGCGGGTATGAATTGGAATGATCTTAGATACTTCCTTGTTCTGGCGAATGAGGGCAGCCTTTCGGGTGCGGCCCGGCGCCTGCGCAAGGAACACACCACCGTCGCGCGCAGAATAGAAGCCCTAGAAGAAGATGTTGGAACCAAGCTTTTTGACCGGTTGCCGCGCGGCTGGCAGCTTACAACTGCGGGCAAACACCTTGTGCCTGTGGCCGAGCGGGTCGAGGAAGAAGCGCTTAGCTTTGAACGTCAGGCCAAGGGTGACGAGGCTGCCCACGGGGTTGTGCGCATTTCCGTGCCCCCGGTGGCGGGGCGGGTTTTGTTTGCGCCGCGTTTGGCGCGGTTGTTGCGTGCGCATAAGGGACTCGAATTTGAAATTGTCGGTGCGGCCAATGTGGTGAACTTGGCACGGCGCGAAGCCGATATTGCCGTGCGTTTGATTACGCCCCGCGAACCGGGCCTGATTGCGCGCAAGCTGGTTGATCTTGGGGTCGGTTTGTATGGGGCGGTGGGCTATCGCGATCGGGTGCCGGAAATGGATTGGGAATTTTGCGGCTATGAAGACACCACGTATGGTGCATCGAAAAAGGAATGGGTGCGCAACGTTTTGGGCCGCGAATTACCCTGTCGTTTCCGCGCAGATGAAACCGACACCGTACGACAATTCATTGCTGCTGGGCATGGGGTCGGGGTTTTGCCACGTTATCTTGGCGATAACGATGATGAACTTGAACTGATCCATGCCGATGTCGAAGGGCAAAGCCGTGAAGCCGCATGGATGGTCGTACATCCCGACATGCGTCGATCCCCCGGCGTGCGTTTGGTGATGGATGCCTTGGTTAAGGCCGCGAACAATATTGCCGAAGAATTTCAGGTCTGATGACCGATTGCCAATCATCTTGGAAAAAAGGCCCGCCCTTATTGTAAAGGCGGGCCTTTTTCATGCCGTGAGGGCGGCATTGCCGGTGATGTTGTGAAACAACAGCATCAGGCGCGCGCCCTTTTCACAATACCCCTACCGTGAAAAGGGCGCTGATCAAAGCGTGTCGATTGCCATTGGTTTCGGACCGCTGGCCGCTTTGAATAGGTTAAAACCTAGTGAAGGTGTGATCTTTGGGGCGGTAGTCATTGCCGCGCCGCGTGAGACCAATATCCCGAAGTTGATCGTCATTAAGGCGGTGCAGGGCACGGCGGCTTTGATGACGCTTGTAAGCCTGGATCATCGCGGTGGTCATTGATGTGAGCAACACGGAGATGATCGCGCGAACATCCTTGAAAACCGTGGTGGCGCAAGGGGAGGCAAGATCGCTTGTGAGATCGGTTGTGTTGACCTTAACACGCGGTGATAACGGGCATTCTCTTTGGGATAAGACAGCCATCTTTCGGCTCCTTCAACGGCTGGGCTGTTTGGATGGGCGCAGATTGCCATGCGCATAAATGTGATGTAATTCAGATAAAATGCGCTATTGTTGTGCAAAATTGCGCAGCTTTTGGATCGGCCGATATGAACTGGAATGACCTTAGATTTTTTGTTGCCGTTGCCGAGGAAGGTACATTGTCGGGTGCCGCCCGCCGGTTGGGGAAAGACCACACAACCGTTGCGCGGCGCATCGAAGCACTTGAGGGGGTGCTGGGCGCGCATTTGTTTGATCGGTTGGCAACCGGTTGGAAATTAACCGAAGCAGGTGAAAACCTGGTGCCGATGGCAGAACGGATCGAAGAGGACGTTTTGGCGTTTGAGCGTCAGGCACGCGGGGACGAAACCGCACATGGGGTCGTTAAGATTGCCGTCCCGCCAAGTGCAGGGCGATTGTTGTTTGCCCCGCGTTTGGCAGAGTTGCTGCGCGATCAAAAGAACCTTGAATATGAAATATTGGCATCAAGCGTTGTTGCCAATCTATCCCGGCGCGAGGCGGATGTTGCGGTGCGCATGGTGCATCCCGATCAAAGCGGGCTGATTGTGCGAAAGCTGGCCGAGTTGAGTTATGCGGTCTATGCCGCAAAGGGCTATACCCAGCGCGTCCCAAAGGAAAACTGGGAATTCTGTGCGGATGGCCGCAATACGTTTGGCAATCATCAGCGCGGATGGGTTTGGGATACCCTTAATCAGGAACTTCCAGTGCGGATCCGGGCCGATGATACCCAGACAGTACAGGCCTTTGTCGCCGCGGGTCACGGACTTGGTTTATTGCCGCGCTATATGGCAGATGAAGACGACCGACTGGAAATGGTCGTCGATGACAATCTGGCAAAGGTCAGTAAACCCGTGTGGCTGGTGGTGCATCCTGATATGCGGCGGTCGCGCGGTGTGCGCATGGTGATGGATGCCTTGGTCAAGGCAACAGATAGCATCCCCGCCGCCTACAAAACGTGATTATAACCAGCCCAACTGCCGCGCAGATGCCAGCAAAAGGACGATCCCAAACAGCGTGATCGTGCCAGCCCCGGCAAAGCCGACAGTTCGACGCAGCAAACCGGATGTGGTGTCTGACAGGTTAAAGATGTGCTGGGTGCCGGTGCGAACGCCAATGGCGGCCAGTCCGATCAGGCTGACGGTGATCGCAACCCCGACAGCCATGGCAAAGGCCGCCCCGATGCCGATCAAAAACATGCCATTGGCCAAGGTAAATAGCAGCACAAGGATCGACCCGGTGCAGGGGCGTAATCCTGCAACAATCCCGGTTGAAATCATTTGCCAGTTGGATTGAACGGCTGGGGTGTGGTCGTGGTGATGATCGTGATGATCGTGATGATCGTGATGATCGTGGTCATGATGGTGATGTGCGTGATCGTGACCATGTTCATGCTCATGATGATGACCACTTGGTCCGTGATGGTCGCAGCAATCATCGCGGCCCTGCAAAATGCGAAGGGCCATCAAGGCGCCAAGCCCGGCAATGAGGGCGTATGAAACGGCTTCCATGATTAGGCCGTTCTGGGTGACGGCTGCGGGGCCAAGATTAAGGATCAGTGTCAGCCCGCCGACCAAGATGATGGCAGAGACCGCCTGAACGACGGCAATCAGGCTGCCCATGGCGACACCTTGTTTCCAGCCGGCATCGCGTGACAGGAAATAGGTGGTGGTGATCATTTTACCATGACCGGGACCCGCGGCATGAAAGACGCCATATAGAAACGACAGGCCGATAATTACAAATCCGGGCCATAGGCTTTCGCCATTTTTGGCGTCGCGCAGGGTTGCGGTGATTTCGCGGTTCAGCTTGGTCTGAATGATGATGACTTGGCCGACAATATCGGAAAGCCACACCGGAAGCGTGATCAGGCTGTCGCTGTCATCGGACGATACGGTGGGGGCGGTGGCCTCGGTCGTGTCGCTGTTGCCCCGGCCCAAAAGGTTGGCCGATTGGGCCGACGCCATATTAGTCGACCCGCACCATATCATCAGGGTTAAGGCCATGAGCATCAGGACCGAGAGAAGACTGGTTTTGGGCTTGTTTCGCGGCGCAGACAAGGTCGGCGCGGATTGGCGCGACCAGATCGAAATAGATGCGGTTTTTTTCATCTTCGCTCATTTCAAAGTGACAGCTGGTGGTTTTATTGCCGCGAAACACGATGGGATCGACTTGGACAAAGGCGACGTCGATATAATATTCCGCGTCATAGACCGATAGGCTGATATTGTCTTTGACCGGATCAAGCGGCTCGTCGAGAACCAGTGTGAAATCATAGGTCACACGGCGGTCATCGGTAATGTCGGCCTTGAAATCGCGTGTTTTGGTAAACGGGATCAGGACTTCGTTTTTGCGTAAATGGGCCAACCAGGACACATCGCCAAGGGCGACAAACGCATTGTCATGGACGTTGGTGTTTTCATCACCAAAGAACCGCGTATCGTAATTTTTATCAAACTGATCAATCAGCGTCATGCTGAACAGGTCATCAAAAATCCAATGCATTTTGATGGCGGTCAGCTTGTCCTTTTCAAAGACCATTTCCGCGTTGGCATCGATCCAGATATGCGGGTGGGCCGATGCGCGTGTGCTGGTCGCAAGCAAACTGCCCGCGACCAGCACAGCAAAAACGATGGTCTGAAAAATGTTACTTGCCGGACCCGAGGCAGTCGGCCAAGGCATCGACATTTTGCTTAATGATCGCTTGATAGGCGTCTGGACCTTTGGCGATGTTTGCGCCCAGCGGATCAAGGGTGCCGATATGCGCGCCGGTATCTGCGACAATTGCTTTAACAATCGCCGGGCGGAATTGCGGCTCGGCGAAGACACAGACGGCACCTGTATCGCGAATTTTGTCTTCGATTTCATGAAGGCGTTTGGCTCCAGGCTTCTGTTCTGGCGATACCGTAACTGAGCCAACCCCGTTCAGACCAAAGCCAGCTTCCAGATACTGATACGCATCATGGAAGACCACATAGGGCTTATCTTGGACCGGGGCAAGCTGATCGCCGAGATCATTGCGAAGCGTGGTAAGGCTGGCAAGCAGCTTTTTTTCGTTCTCACGATATTTTTCCGCGTGTGCTGGATCGATTTCGATCAGCTCATTGGCGATGGCACTGGTGATGACGGCACCATTGGCCGGGTCCAGCCAGATGTGCGGATCAACGCCGCCATGTTCATGATGGTGTTCGTGATCGTGGTCATGGTCATGATCGTGATGTTCTTCACCATCATGGTCGTGATCATCGTGATCGGCGTGTTCGTCATGATCTTCGTGTTGATGGGCATCGGAATGCTCGTGATCATGATCGTGGTCGTGGTCATGCTCATCGTGATCATGGTCGTCATCATCATGGTCATCGCCATGGTCGTGGCCGCCGTGATCGTGGCTGTGGGCTTCCCAGCTGCCGCCTTCGCGCATCTCGCGCAGGGCAAGGCCATCGGCATCAATCAGTTCAAGCTTGTGGCTGTTGCCCGATAGGGTTTCGAGCGGCTTTTCGAGGAAGCCTTCGAGGTTATGTGAGACATAAATCACCAAATCGGCATTTTGCAATGCGCGTGCTTCGCTGGGGCGGAGCGAATAAGCATGCGGAGAGGCCGCGCCATCAATCAGCAAGGTCGGTTCGCCAACACCATCCATCAGCGCGCTGGTCAGGCCATAGATCGGCTTGATGGAGGTGACAACGGCGGGGGCATCGGCAGCCTGTGCCATAGCAGGCACGGTCAGCAAAGACGAAGCCATAAGAAGACGGCGAAGCGCAGAGGGGAGTTTTTGCATTATTCGATCCGTTTGGTGATGAGCATATAAGACATGATACGTGTTATGTTATATCGTAACATACGGTCAAGGGGAAAATGCGCGGCGGGGGAAATAGAGCGCGCGGCGCGATTGGCGGGGTCTCTGCCTGTTGATTGGGGGAGCCCGCGTAAACGGATCGCTTACGCCCCAATGTCGGCAGGGCTGAAACCGTTTGGTTCGAAATGGCAGCGGTTTGCGTGATTATTCGTAAGAATATGTGCGCCGTCCCCCTTATCTTTTTCCAAGGCGACACAATCTGACAGTCAGACGTGTTTCTGCGTCTTTGAGTGCGGTTGAGCTTTGGATGACAGAATGCGCCTTTTTCTTGGGTTTATTGTTGCTGCGGTGGTTGTGCTGAATGCTGGCGGTTTGCGTGGATTACATGCTGAAACATTTCGCATGGCGTTGCCGACGGGCACGCAAGACCTTTACAAATATCAAGTTGGCGCCTTGCAGCTTGCGCTTGACCACGCCCCGGGGGATCACCGGTTAGAGGTGGCGTATATCGACCTTCTGACCCAAGGGCGCCTGATGGATATGCTGCGGCAGGGCGAAATTAACATCACGCTTTCGGGGTATAATCGATCTTGGGAGCAGGAGTTTCTACAAGTCGACTTTCCGTTGACGCGCGGGCTTCAGGGGTATCGGTTGTTGATCATTCCGCCCGGTTTGCAGTCAAAGCTTTCCGATATCCAAAACCTTGAGGATATCAAATCCTATTGCATCGGGTCCGGGGCCAATTGGCAAGAAACGCCGATCTTAAAGCAGGCCGGATTATGTGTCGAAGAGGCGCCGCAAAATGCCTTGTTCAATATGTTGGAAAAACGCCGATTTGATATGATGCATTTGGCCGTGCATGAGGCGCTTTTGAGTGAAAAGACACCGATGATCGCGGGGCGGGATCTTGTGCTCGAGCAGGAACTTATGCTGCGCTACAAATATGATTTGTTTTATTATGTTCGTCAGCCCGACCAGACGCGCCATGACATTGTCGAGAAGGGATTTCAAACCGCATTCGATAACGGTGCTTTCATGGAATACTTCCGATCCAGTCCCGAAATGTCGGCCGCAATGGCCCATATTCGATCATCGAACCGGCGCATCATCGATATTGAAAATGTCGACCTAAGTCAGCGCACGCGCAAAAACGCCGACATGTTTTGGTTTGGTGATTGATCTAATTAAGGTCAGGTTTTTAATCTAAATAGATAAATTCCGTACCCGAAATGAAAAATCAACAAATGTGGTTTTCGTCATTTCGCCCGCGTTATCAATGAGATGGCGGGATGGTGCGGATTGGCGTTTTCATGGCGACAGATGCGTCCCATCCTGCGGTGTCTTTGGATTCTTCCCCGGCCGGCGGGCGATTAAACCCTTCTTCTGGTGGGCAGTTGCTTTGGCCTTCTGGGCACGAAGACCGTGGGGCTTGTGGTTCTTCTTCGACCCGGTTTTGCCAATAGCGAGCGTCGATATTTTGGGTGACGTCATCAAGGATCGGGTTGTTGATTGTAAATTCCTTGGACAGGTTTTCCATCGCGGCAAGCGCGCGCGCCATGCTGGGATCGCTTTTAAAATTCTTCATGAAATCGCCCGACGCATAGGCCCGTTCCAACCCCTTGGTCAGCACGTTGTGAAGGGCGGTGTTGTCTTTGTTGACATACAGAAATGTATCGTAGCGATACACAAGGCTTATGTCGGGCACCAAGACCAGATTGGGGTCGAGTTCCTTATAGGTTGGCATTTCCCGATAAGCTTCGTGAATGGCGCGGGTCAAAAGCGGAAAGCGCTTGTTGCTTAGCATTGACCAAAGCTGATTACGGGGGGCGCGATCAACACAAAAGCCGTTCTGTTCCATGATGTCGGCATCGGGCCAGTCAGATGCCGATCCGATGCAGAACCTTTTTAAATCTTCCACGGTTTTGACATGGCGAAGGGCGGCAAGGTTCTCGCGGTGGGTGACAAAAACCCGATGGCCCAGCATGCCGCGCGATATGGGAATATCGACCTTTAGAAGTTGATCATTGCGTTCTGGGCTATAGCCGCCAAAGATCAAATCGGACTCCCCCGCTTTGACCATTTCAAACAGGCGCGCGCCCGTCAGCCCATCCATTTCAACGATCTTGAGCGAAATGTCCTTGCCGCTGTGCGCCAGCGCGAGCTTTATGACGCTAAATTCATAGGAAAATTGTTCGGCCAAACCGGTCGGAAATACGACCTTAAGTGTTTTGGCCGCGGCCCCCTGGCCAACAAGTTGGCCCATAAGCACCATCCAGCCCGCCAGTATCGCAATGATTGTCGGGCGAAAGTAATGTCGCATAACAGCTCCTGAACGAACGCACCCCACGCGTAAGTTATAGGTGGCGTTGCACGCGCAGGAGTTAAAGGTGTCAGCATGTGTTTTTGCAATCAAAGCGATGTCGCTGACCTGTCATCAGGCCAAATGGTTGTTTTGATTGCGGTCAGGGGCGACAATTAGGGGCTTTTTTCGCGCCGCGGATACGCAGCGACGCCACTCATTTTGCCGTTCAGCGGCCATCTGTGGTGAATTCGCAGCCTAAACGAAAAATATACAGATGTTGTTTTTCGTTTAGGTTTAGCTTTGCGACATGTCCTCGGGCGCGAAGTGCATTTCATGCAGGATTTCGCCGCTATCGTAATCAACGGCCTGCATGGTTACGCCATATCCCCACAACTGCCCGATATAGCCCAGCGTCATTTCCGCATCGGATTTTTCCAAGGTGATACCGTCATGCTGGGTATGTTGGACATAGAGTTGGCGATTGCCGCGCAGATCGACATCGACAATTTGCATGTCGGGTTCGCGTACCGAAATATCATGCATGCGCGCCAAGGACCGCCGCACCCGGCGATAGCCATTGTCATCATGAATGGCTGCGACGTTCAGATGCGGGGACGAAATTTGATCATCAATCATGAACATCCGCATATCGCGCATCACCTTGGGCGATAGATACTGCAAGATGAAGCTTTCATCGCGGTAATTGGCCCAGGCATCTTTCAGGGTTTCGACCGGTTCATTGTTACCGGCAATATCGGGGAACCATTTGCGGTCTTCGTCGGTTGGATCGATGCACATGCGGTGGATGTCCTGCATCATGGCAAAGCCCAGCGCATAGGGATTAAAGCCCGAATAGCGTTGATCATCAAATTCCGGCTGAAACACCACGCGGGCATGGGAATCAATGAATTCCATCATAGCCCCTTCGGAGACCAGCCCCTTGTCATAGAGGCTGTTCATGATGGCGTAATGCACATAGCACGCGCAGCCTTCGTTCATCACCTTGGTCTGTTTTTGCGGATAGAAATATTGCCCGATATTTCGCACGATGCGCAGGATTTCACGTTCCCACGCCTGAAGGGCAGGTGCGTTTTTTTCAAGGAAATACAAAAGGTTTTCTTCGGGCAGGCCAAATTGTGCCCGACGTTCTTCGATCCGTAATCGGCGTTGGATTTCATCCATGTCCTGATCATCGGGATCGGCATTGGGCAGGGTGCGCCATAGATCGTTATAGGTTTCGTCTTCGTATTTCGCGCGTTCGCGTTCGCGTTCCAATTCCGCCGCCAAATTTGGTTTTTCCGGATGGGAATAGCGGTTTACCCCCTGATCCATCAGGGCATGGGCCGCATCCAAAACCCGTTCAACCGCGTCAAAGCCAAAGCGGTCTTCGCACTTAGCGATATAGCGTTTGGCAAATTGCAGGTAATCAAGAATGCCGTCTGCGTCGGTCCATTGTTTGAACAGATAGTTGTTTTTGAAAAAGTGGTTATGCCCAAAGGCCGCATGCGCCATCACCAAGGCCTGCATGACGATGGTGTTTTCTTCCATCACATAAGAAATGCAGGGGTTGGAATTGATCACGATTTCATAGGCCAGCCCCTGATAGCCTTTGCGGTACATCACATCATCGCGCACGAAGCGTTTGCCAAACGACCAGTGATGATACATCAGCGGCATGCCAATCGATGAATAGGCATCAAGCATCTGTTCGGATGTGATGACTTCGATCTGATTGGGGTAAACATCCAGTTTCAGTTCATTTAGCGCGATGTCTTCAATCGCGTCATAGGTGGTTTTAAGCGTATCAAAATCCCAATCAGCACCATTAAACAGCAGTGTGTTGGTATCTGCCTTGCTTCCATTCGCCTTGGACTTTGCCGCCTTGCCGGTCTTGGCGTTTTTGGCCTTGGCGCTGATGGCATCGTTGGTGTTCTGGATGTCTGATGATTTGCTCATGTCTTGGCCTCAGCGCGGTTTTTGGCAAAGAGTTCGCGAAATACCGGGAAGATATCAGCCGCCTTGGTCACCCGTTTAAGCGAAAACTGGGGATTAACCGCGGCCAGCGGGGCGTAGGATTTCCACAGGGCGGTTTCGCCCTCGGCCGCGGCGAAAATTTCGGCCTCTCGCTCGTCCGTGATTTCGATATAGGCGTAATATTGGCATTTGGGCAGAAGGTCTTCGGCGAGAAGGGCGGTGCATTTTGCCCCGTCATTTGAATAGTTGTCGCCGTCAGATGCCTGCGCGGCATAGATGTTCCATTGATCGGTGGGATAGCGATCTTTGAGCACCTTTTTCATTTCTTCTAACGCGGTGGAGACAATCGTGCCGCCGGTTTCGCGCGAATAGAAAAAGGTTTCTTCATCGACCTCGGCCGCGCGGGATGTATGGCGGATAAACACCACATCGACATGTTCGTAGCGCCGGTGCAAAAACAGGTGCAACAACATGAAGAACCGTTTGCCCAGTTCCTTCATTTGTTCAGACATCGATCCCGACACATCCATCAGGCAGAACATTACGGCCTGCGTATTTGGATCGGGAATTTGTTGAAACTGGTTATAGCGCGTATCAATCGGATCAATGAACGGGATCGATTTCATACGGCTTTTGGCATTTTCAAGATCGGCCAAAAGGCGATGCAGGGTTTCTTCGTCGGGTTTGGTCAGTTTGCCGGATGGGCGTTTTTCCGCCTTTGCCTGAAGGGCGGTAATTTGATCTTCCAGTTCCCGGATTTCAGCAGTTTTGGGGCGGCGTAACCCAATACGCCGGGCCAGTGAATTGCGCATGGTGCGCACCAGACTTAGGTTGGCGGGGCTTCCTTGCACGGAATAGCCCGCACGCGCACTGCGAAAGGCGGTGGTTTGCTTGAGGCTTTTTTTCAAAAGATCGGGCAGTTCGAGATCTTCAAAGAAAATGTCGAGAAACTCGTCGCGGGTCAGGGTGAATTGAAATTCATCTTCGCCATTGCCATCCGGGCTTGCCTTTGAGCCGCCAGAACCGCCGCCATCCTCGTTGGGGCGCGCAATCCGGTCACCTTGAACAAACTTCTTATTGCCGGGAAGGACATAGTCACGATTGCCGCCGCGTCGGTTATGGTGAAACCCAGGTTCTTTCAGGGTTTTGCCCGGAATGATGACCTGATCGCCTTTGCTGATATCGGTAATGCCACGGGTTTTGATGGAATCTTCGACGGCCTTTTTAATCTGGGCCTTGGCGCGGCGCATAAAACGTTGGCGGTTGCCAAGACTTTTGCCGGTGGGGTTCTTGCGGCGATCAACGATATAGAACATGGGCAATCACATCCTTGCACGGGTCAGGCGCGGCGTTGGGCGGGGTGCGTGTGCGGGCCCAGTGCGCTGTTGCGATACAACAGATCGGGGCGGCATCCCGCGTCGAAAGAATCGCACCGGACGGACAAGGGGAAAACCGCCCGGTGCGGGGTTGCTAAGCCAAGTGTCGGCTTAGCCGGCCTTGTTGACGCGCATGTACCATTCGACCAGACGGCGTGTCTGGCGTTCGGTATAGTTGCGATCAATCATGCGTTTGACGAACTCGTTATGTTTCTTTTCGGTTTCGCCATCTTGTTTTGAACCGAACGAAATCACCGGCAGCAGGTCTTCGACCTGACTGAACATGCGTTTTTCAATCACATCGCGCAGTTTTTCATAAGACGTCCAAGACGGGTTTTTGCCCTTGTTATTGGCACGCGTGCGAAGGGCGAATTTGACCACTTCGTTGCGGAAGTCTTTGGGGTTGGCGATGCCCGCGGGCTTTTCGATTTTGGAAAGTTCCTGATCAATGATTTTACGATCAAGGAGCTGCCCGGTATCGGGGTCTTTGAAGTCCTGATCTTCGATCCATGCATCGGCATATGACACGTATCGATCAAACAGGTTCTGCCCGTAGTCGGAATAGCTTTCGAGATACGCCTTTTGGATTTCCGCGCCGATAAATTCGGCGTAACGCGGGGCCAGTTCGGACTTGATAAAGTCCATGTAATCTTTTTCGCGTTCTTCGGGGTATTGTTCACGCCGAATGGCTTGTTCCAGCACATACATCAGATGCACCGGATCGGCGGCGACTTCGTTGGTGTCATGGTTGAAGGTTTCTGAAAGTACCTTAAACGCAAAGCGGGTTGAAATGCCGTCCATGCCCTCGTCGACGCCAGCGGTATCGCGATATTCCTGCATGGATTTCGCCTTGGGATCGACATCCTTAAGCGTTTCACCGTCATAGACCCGCATTTTGGAATACAGGTTGGAGTTTTCGTGCTCATGCAGGCGGGACAACACGGAAAACTGTGCCAGCATTTTGAGGGTGCCCGGTGCACAGGCACCTTGTTCAAGTTCCGATCCTTCCAGAAGTTTGTCGTAAATCTGGGTTTCTTCGGTAACACGCAGGCAATAGGGGACCTTGATCACACTGATGCGGTCAATGAAGGCTTCGTTGTTTTTGTTGGCTTTAAAGGTTTGCCATTCAGATTCGTTTGAATGGGCAAGGATCAAGCCCTGAAAGGGGATCGCACCAAGGTTTTCCGTGCCGATATAGTTGCTTTCCTGGGTCGCGGTCAGCAACGGATGGAGCATCTTGATCGGGGCCTTGAACATTTCGACAAATTCAAGAAGCCCCTGATTGGCGCGGTTAAGACCGCCGGAATAGCTATAGGCATCCGGGTCGTTCTGGCTGAAATATTCAAGTTTGCGGATATCGACCTTGCCGACAAGTGATGAAATATCCTGATTGTTTTCATCACCGGGTTCGGTTTTGGCAATTGCGATTTGGCGCAGGCGCGAAGGGATCAGTTTAACGACCGAGAATTTGCTAAGGTCGCCTTTGAACTCATCAAGGCGTTTCACCGCCCATGGCGACATCAAACCGGTCAGGCGGCGTTTGGGAATGCCATATTTGTCTTCGATGGCGTCGCCCATTTTGGCAGGGTTAAATAGGCCAAGGGGACTTTCAAACACGGGGCTTATGTCATCACCGGCTTTAAGAACGTAGATGGGTTCTTTTTCCATCAGTTCTTTGAGGCGTTCAGCCAATGAGCTTTTGCCCCCGCCAACCGGACCAAGCAGGTAAAGAACCTGTTTGCGTTCTTCCAGACCCTGAGCGGCATATTTAAAGAAGCCAACGATGCGTTCGATGGTTTCTTCCATGCCGTAAAAATCAACAAAGGCCGGATAACGTTTAATGGTGCGGTTTAAGAAGATGCGGGCCAGTCTGGGGTCTGTCGACGTGTCGATCAGTTCAGGTTCGCCGATGGCGGTGATCATGCGTTCTGCGGCGGACGCGTAAGCGGTGGGGTCTTCGCGGCATAGATTTAGATAGTCGCGGATGGTGAGTTCAGTTTCTTGTTTTCCATCGTAGCCTTCCGCATACAGCTCGAAGATATCCTTGCCTTCAGCCATGGCGCGGTCTCCTTTCAAACGTTATCTCATGCGTGTCAAACTTGCGTTTCCTGTCTTTGCTGTTTCTTTGCGCCGGGCGGCTATTTGCGGCCGCCTTGTTTGGTGTGTGCTGGCAAATTTCGCCGTGGGGAAATCGCCTAAACGCAAGTATATTAAATTACAATATTAACGCTGTGGTTAATGTTTGGCCGATTTTGCCAAAAATTGGGGGTTCGGGGTATTTTCGCCACGGGATGGTCACGATAACCGTCGATCAGCTTTTCGGGGCCCTTTGCAGCGACCGTCTGATGGACGTTACGAAAAACATGGGCAGTCATCCGTCATGCGACCTGATGCCTGCTGGTGCAAATCACCCTACCATTTTTCAATTGGGAATTTCGCCTAAGATTCGCAAGGCGATACGTTCGTATGAGACACGGAATTTTTGACCACCCGTTCACATCTAAGTGAGCACAATTGGGGTTTCATGCGCCATAGGGATGGTCGGTACCCCAACCAAACTATTTTACATTTGCCCATGGCATTCACGAAACGGTATCACAGGGGCCGTGTTGACGATCCATGTTTGGCGCGTGCGTAAAAGATTAAAGGGAAGCTGTGATGACCGACGGAACTGTTCAATTTGTCGAGCCCCATGAACTTGATCAAATGATCGGTCAGGAGATCGTGACAGTCATTGATGTGCGCGAAGCCGACGAATTTGCGACCGGTCACATCGAAACAGCGATCAATATGCCAACATCCAATTTTGATATCCCGGCCCTGATTGACCTTACGGATGAAAACGACACCGATCTTGTTTTTGTCTGTGCGGTGGGGCAGCGGTCGTTTGGTGCGGCGAATGCAGTATTGCCACAAGTCGATTGCAAGGTGATGAACCTGAAAGGCGGCATCCAAAGTTGGAGCCGTGCGGGGTTTGACCTTGAGGGTGTTCAATAATCTGCTTATCCCGTCGCGGGAGTAGGCGGCCTTTCTGCTCGGCGATGACACCTTAGTTCGGTTTGGTGTTTATTGCGGTAGCCTAGGATTTTGTCAGCACACCAGAGGCAAGGCACTCAAATGCGTCAATTGCCTTGCGCAGGGTGGTTTGCGGATCATCGCTTGTGGCAACCCAAAGAGCAGCGTTGAGCGCGACACCGTTTAAAAGCCTTGCCAGTGCTTCGATATCAACCGGCTTGATCGCCCCCTGATCGTACAGATCCTTTAGGGTTTTTATCGTCGCCTGAAGGCACCTGTTTTGACTGGGCCATTGTGATGGGTCGCCTAGAAAGGCGGGGCCATCCAAAAGCACGATCCGCTGGACTTCGGGCTCAAGTGCGAGTTCGATATAGGTCCGGCCTTCGGCCACTAAACCATCCCAACCACCACCAGCGGCGGCACCGGCATCTTTTGCCTTTTGGGCCATGGCAGAGTCGATTTGATCGACCACAGCGGCCAGTAATCCGCGTTTGTCGCCAAAGTTGTGATAAAGCGCGCCGCGCGTCAGCCCGGCACCGGCCGTCAATTCATCCATTGAGGCCGCCGCATATCCCTTTTCCCCAAAGGCCTTGCGCCCGGCAGCAATCAGTTTGATGCGGGTTTCTTCCATTTTTTCGGCACGGGTTTTCGCAGGCATTCGGGGCTCCGATTTTTACATACGGTTCGTATGTGAATTGACATACGCGATGTATGTCAATATAGGTTCGTTCACATACGTAGCGTATATGAAGTGGTGTTTGAACACCATAGTCTTATCCCAAGGAGGTCGTAATGACCGTTATAAATAAGCCAGTCTTTCCGCCAAATCGTCATGCACTTTATACCGAACATGGATATTCTGCTGCGATCCAGTCCGGGGATCTTTTGTTCGTATCGGGGCAGGTCGGCAGCCGTGAAGATGGCAGTCCGGAACCGGATTTTAAAAAACAGGTCGAACTTGCATTTGAAAACCTGAAATCGGTCTTGGCGGCAGCGGGATGCGGTTTGGCCGATATTATTGATGTCACCAGTTTCCACACCGACCCGGAAAATCAGTTCGGCGATATCATGGCGGTCAAAAACACCGTGTTTGATCAGGAACCTTATCCAAACTGGACAGCGGTTGGCGTGACCTGGTTGGCGGGCTTTGATTTCGAGATCAAGGTTGTGGCGCGTGTGCCAGCGCAAAGTGCGTAAGCCACGTTGATAACACCCGACAATAGATGATTTTAAGTAGAACCGGCCCTTAATCCCCTGCGTCCTCGGCAGGGATTTGCAGCAGGGCCGGTTTTTCTGTCTTGATCATTTCCCGAAAATGGAAAAATATCCCAATATTGGGATTCGAGGTGAGTGATGGACGATATCGAAAAACGATTGGCCGAACGGTTGGCGACTTTGCGCGCCGAACACGGGTGGTCGCTCGATGCGTTGGCAACGCGAAGTCAGGTCAGTCGGGCGAGTTTGTCGCGCATTGAAAATGGCGAGGTCAGCCCGACGGCGGCTGTGCTGGGCAAGCTATGCGTTGCTTATGGCATGACATTGTCGCGTTTGATGCAGATGGTCGAAGAAGGATTTGATGCCTTTGTACCGCGCGCATCGCAAGATGTTTGGACCGATCCGGAAACCGGATACCGCCGTCGCCGGGTCTCGCCAGGATCGCGCAACCTGTCGGGCGAGGTGCTTGAGGTCGAAATCGATCCGGGGCAATGCATTGAATATAGCGGCACCCCGCGTGTCGGGCTGGAGCATCATCTGGTGATGCTTGATGGGCAGCTTTCGATGCAAATCGAAGATACGGTTCATGTGTTAAAGGCGGGCGATTGTCTGCGGTATCAATTGCGCAGCGGCAATGTGTTTCAAACATCGTCCGATCTTGGCGCGCGCTATCACCTTTTTATTATTGAATAGTTGGGATGACGGAAATGACGCCCGAAATTAGTCCGCCAAGCATCGTTATGATGGATGGCGATGAGGTCACCCGCCGGATCGATCAATTTGCCGCGATGCTGCATGAGTGTGTGTTTGAGGGCGCGAGTATCGGGTTTATCGAACCGTTTCCGATCACAGAGGCACGCGCGTTTTGGCGCGATCGGGTCATCCCGGCCTTAAATGGCGGCACGCGTAGCCTGTTTGCCGCGTTGGATGGGGACCGGGTCGTGGGGACGGTGCAGCTTGATATCGATACCATGCCCAATCAGCAGCACCGCGCAGACATCAGTAAATTGATGGTACGGCCCGACTGCCGGCGGCGTGGTATCGCAAGATTGCTGATGGTGCAGGCAGAACGCAGCGCACATGAATTGGGACGGTCGTTGATCACCCTTGATACCCGGACCGGTGATGGTGCCGAGGTCCTGTATATTTCGCTTGGATTTAAGGTGGCGGGGATCATTCCCGATTATGCCCGAGATCCGTTTTCCGACCATCTCAGCGCAACCACGGTTATGTTCAAGATTTTATGAATATAGACCCTTGGTTTTGCGTCGTTTTGCCAAGCGATTCTGTCCATTTAGAGCACGAAAGAGCCTTTTGTCCCACTCGTTTGGACAGGGGAGCGATAAAACGGGATAAGCATTAATATGTTGCGGCGCGGCAATCGTAAAAGAGCAAAGCCTGTGGCCTTTGCTTTGTGGGGATTTTAATGCTTGTGCGGCGCACTAAGGGTTTCTTGCGGTGCTGTTTTGCACGGCAAAATAGGTTGAACCAAATCGAGAAATGAGCGCATCTTTCCCCAGAAGGTCGCAAAATTAAAATAAAAGTTCCTGGAGGACACCAAATATGAAGAAAATTGCCTTTGCAGCAGTGCTGATGGCGTCTGTTGGTTTTGCCGGTGCCGTTCAGGCCGCCGATGTAACCTTGCGTATTACCTCGCAACTGCCGCTTAAAAGCCATATCGGCCAGAACCTTTTGATGTTTAAAAAAGAGGTCGAGGAAAAGTCGAACGGCGATATCGCGGTTGAGATTTACGATTCAGCGCAGCTTTACAAAGACAAAGAAGTGCCCGCAGCCGTTGGTTCAGGATCAATCGAAATGGGGTCGGTTTCGTTGACCCGTTATGTCGGTGACGTTCCGGCCGTTGATATTTTCTATCAGCCGTTCATGTTCGATAGCGAAGAAAAAGTCCGTAAAGCGGTTGTCAAAGGATCGCCTGTGCGCGACCCGCTTGATGCGGCGATTGCCGAAACCGGTTCCAAGGTTTTGTGGTGGCAGGCTTATGGCGGCGCGATCATGCTGTCCAAAGATGAACCGCTGCATGGTCCAAAAGACCTTGAAGGCAAAAAAGTCCGTGTGTTTGGCAAAACGCTGGGTGATTTCGTCGCCGCTGCTGGTGGCGCGCCGACCCTTATTTCTGGGTCGGAACAGTATATTGCCTATCAGCGTGGCACAGTTGACGTTGGGATGACCGGTGTATCGGGCGTTAAATCCCGCCAGCTTTGGGAAGTGATGGACAACATCACCGTAACCAACAATGCCGATGTTGAGTTCATTGTTGTGGTGAATAACGATGTTTGGGACGGGCTGAGCGATGATCAGCGCGCCATAGTCAACGAAGCCGCAATGAATGCCGAAAAGGATGTCCGTGACCGCATGGGCGCGATCGAGGCAGAGGCTTATGAAGCCTCCAAAGAAGCGGGCATGACGGTTTATTACCCGACCGACGAAGAACTTGCCGAGTGGCGTGCGGTTTCCCAGCCGGTCTATGATTCCTTCCTGGAAGAAACCGGTGATCTGGGCAAGCAGGTCTTTGAAGCGGCCAAGAAATTCTAAGACGGTCGGAAGACATTCTTAGATAACAATAAAATACCCCCGATCCGCCAAAACGGGTCGGGGGATATGACAGATGCAAAGTCATTCTCAAACGGGGTGTTGGATATGTCCCCGGGCGGGAATGGCTTTTCCCTCATTTAAATGAGGGATTTGGTCTTTTTGAGTGATCAGGAGAAAGCTGTGGATGCAGTGCGGCCAACTGGGGCCGTTTTGCGCAACAGCGTGAAGTAGATGATGTTTGATCGATTAACGCTTTTGCTGGCGTGGGTGGCGGCGGTTTTGTTCGTCTTGGCGGGCTGTATGCTGACTTACGAAGTTATTGCCCGATATTTCTTTGTGCGCCCGACCATTTGGGCGGCGGAACTTTCGCAGCTTTGCCTGATTTGGGGCGCGCTTGTCGGCATGCCTTGGGCCTTGGCTGCGCGTCGCCATATTGCGGTCGATGCGGTAACGCGCCTTTGCGCGCCGATTGTTCAGCGCGGCTTTGAAATCATTGCGATGCTGGTGGTTTTTGCGTTTTCGGTCACGGTAACGATCAAAGGATGGGACATCTTTTGGGAAAGCTTTGAGCGTGGACGCACAACGGGCACGATGCTTGATCTGCCGGCATGGATTGCCGAACTGCCGGTGGCCATCGGGTTTGCGCTGTTAGCCATTCAGGCCGTGGTTGAGGTCGTTGGCCTTCTGCGCGGGAAGGAAATTCCAAAAGGG
Organism: Thalassospira lucentensis; assembly: GCF_011806425.1. Classification (GTDB taxonomy): domain Bacteria; phylum Pseudomonadota; class Alphaproteobacteria; order Rhodospirillales; family Thalassospiraceae; genus Thalassospira; species Thalassospira lucentensis_B. Next base: position 251,650 of record NZ_JAATOV010000005.1, read on the forward strand.
GCGCACGAATGACCATCGTCTTGACCTTGGCGGCGTTGTTTGCGCTGCTGCTTATTCGTGTGCCTGTTGCCTTTGCGCTTGGTGGGCTTGGACTGGCGATGCTGATCTTTGGCGGGTTCTCACCGCTGATGGCGCCGCAGGCAATTTTGTCCACGCTTGATGGCTTTATCCTTTTGGCCGTGCCGCTGTTTTTGTTGATGTCCAATACGCTGTTGCGTGCGGGGGCAGGCAATGACCTTTTTGCCGCGGTCAGTGCCTGGGTCGGTCATTGGCCGGGCGGCCTTGCGGTGGCGACGATTTTATCCTGTGGTGTGTTTGCCGCGATTTCGGGCTCCTCTGTTGCGACGGCCGCGACCATCGGAACGGTTGCAATCCCGGAAATGGTTAACCGGGGGTACAATAAGCGTTTCGTGTATGGGCTTTTGGCCGCTGGTGGGACGCTTGGCATTTTGATTCCGCCGTCAATTCCGATGATCATTTACGGCTTTGTGACCGAAGAATCGGTAATTGCGCTGTTTTTGGCAGGCGTTGGGCCGGGGCTTGCGCTTTTGGTGCTGTTTATTGCGTTTTCGATGATCTATGCCCGGTTCGGTGGGCAGGAACGCGAAGCCAAACGCGATTGGGCCGAACGCAAACGCGCCACCCTTAAGGCATTGCCATCGGTCATTTTGGCGGTGCTGATCATTTCGGGCATCTATTCCGGGGCCTTTACCCCGACAGAGGCCGCTGCCATCGGCTTTGCCGCGGCGTTGGTGATTACGGTCGCCATGCGGATGCTGACTTGGGAAAAGTTCAAACTGGCGATTTTTGATTCGATGGCAACCACGGTTGCGATCATTTTGATCATTGCCGGGGCGAAGGTGTTTGGCAAAGCCATTACGCTTTATCGAATCCCACAAGACATCTCTGTGATGATCAGTCAGGGGGTTGATACCCAGCTTGGCTTTATCCTTGTGGTGACGGTGGTGCTGTTGATCATGGGGCTGGTGTTTGAGGCGCTTTCGATGGTGCTGATCATGACGCCGGTGCTGTTGCCTGCGGCCTTGTCGCTTGGCCTCGATCCGATCTGGTTTGGGGTCTATATGGTGATCATGGTCGAATGTGCGCTGATTACACCGCCGGTCGGGTTGAACCTTTATGTCATTCAGTCGGTGGCCAAAACGCGATTGGGCGAAGTGTCACGCGGTGTTTTGCCGTTCTTGATGCTGATGTTCGTCACCGCGGCCATTCTTTACGTCTGGCACGACCTTGCCTTGTATATTCCGTTTAAAATGTGATGCGTATGATCAAAATTCAGACCCCAGCAGACACGCTGCGCGACCTTTTGGCGCGGGGCGAGTTGATTACCATGCCGTGCTGCTTTGATGCGCTTTCGGCGAAATTGATCGAACAGGAAGGATTCGGGCTTACTTTTATGTCGGGCTTTGCCACGTCGGCGGCGCGAATCGGTGAACCTGATCTTGGCCTGATGTCCTATGGCGAGGTGCTCGATCAGGCGCGCAACATTACCGATGCGGTATCGATTCCCGTGATTGGTGATGGCGATACCGGGTATGGCAATGCGATGAATGTGCGTCGTACCGTGACCGGCTTTGCCAAGGCGGGCTGTGCAGCTGTCATGATCGAAGATCAGTTGGCGCCAAAACGCTGCGGCCATACCAAGGGCAAGGAAGTTGTCGGCCGGGACGAGGCATATGACCGTATTAAGGCCGCGGTCGATGCCCGTGAGGCCGGGGCAGACATCCTGATTTTGGCCCGCACCGATGCGCGTCATCAGCACGGCCTGGCTGAGGCGATTGACCGCGCGGCGAAGTTCAAGGAACTCGGTGCCGATATCCTGTTCGTCGAAGCGCCGAAATCGGTTGATGAAATGCGCACGGTTTGTGCCGAGCTTTCTGGTCCGAAAATGGCGAATATCGTTGAAGGTGGGGAAACGCCCGACCTGTCGCCCGAGGAACTTAAAGAAATCGGCTATCAAATTGCCGCTTATCCATTGTCGTTGATGGCAGCAGCCATGAAAGCGATGGTCGAAACTCTGCAAACCATGAAGGCAGGTGTTCCGCGCGGCGATAAATTGATGGACTGGGCCGATTTGCGCCAACGCATCGGCTTTGATGCCTATTACGAAGACTCGGAACGCTATGCGTCTTCGCGACGCGATGGCTAAGCCATTGGATGGTTGAACCAAAAGCCCCGCCAAGGTGTTGCGCCCTTGCGGGGCTTTTGTGTTTTAATCGGGGGACTCGAAAATGAAATTACGTGGTGATCAGACATGACCGATCAATGTTCAGGCGGATGCCTTTGCGGCAACGTGCGCTACACGCTTGATGGCAGCTTTGATGCGTTCTTTTTGTGCCATTGCACCTATTGCCAAAAAGACACCGGCTCGGCCCATGCCGCCAATCTTTTTTCGCAGCACGCGACGCTTAGCTGGCAGACGGGGCAAGAGTACGTCAAAACCTTCACATTGCCCGGCACACGCCACACAAAATCTTTCTGCACGGAATGTGGATCGGCATTGCCGCGCGTTGAAATGGACGGTGCGCTGGTGGTCGTTCCAGCGGGCAGCATCGATAAAGGGGCGGTTAAACAGCCCGACGCGCACATTATGATGGCCAGCAAGGCCGATTGGGACGATGAATTGGATCAAGTGGCCAAGTTGGATGGCATGCCGTCCTGACGAAGGATTGCCACCCCTGCGACGTTAATAAGCCCTGTAATAACGATTATAGGGGCAAGAACGCTGGGGGAGGGCGCGGCGTTGAGGTGCGCTTGGCTTCACCACGTGATTTCGACAAAAGAAAACCCCGCGGCCCAAAAGGCGTGCGGGGTTTTCTTTTTAGTGGTGCCGGCAGAGAGACTCGAACTCCCAACCTTCGAATTACAAATCCGCTGCTCTACCAATTAAAGCTATGCCGGCTCAGGCGGCGCGAAACATAGTCCGGACCGTTCCTGAATGCAAGAGGGTGAATCATAGAATTTTCGTTCTTTGATGTCCCTCTTAGAATCCCACATTTGTTACTTGCGGTACAGCTCGTAAAGCGCAACAGCCGCCGCGTTAGAAACATTCAGGCTTTCGATGCGATCAGACATCGGAAGCTTGACTAGAAAATCGCAGTTTTCACGAGTCAAACGTCGCAGGCCTTCACCCTCAGAACCCATCACGATTCCGACACGGCCTTTAAGTTCGGCCTCGGCCAGAGTTTTTTCGGCGTAGCCATCCATTCCGGCCAGCCAGAAATGCGCGCCCTTCAGCTTATCAATCGTCTGATTGAGGTTGCCGGCATGGATATAGGGGATGGTTTCAAGCGCGCCACTGGCCGATTTGGCCAAAACACCGGTTTCAGGCGGGGCGTGACGGTCGGGCACGATGACAGCCGACGCGCCAAAGGCCGCGGCACTGCGCAGAATAGCGCCGACATTGTGGGGATCAGTGACCTGATCAAGCACGATCACAGTGCATTGGTCCGAATCCCGATGATCGGCGATGAATTCTTCGATGGAAAGCTGGGGCAGGGGGGCACAATGCATGGCCATGCCCTGATGAACGGTGCCCGGTGGCATCATTTCATCAAGATCGGTGCGACCGGCCGAATCTACGGCGATGTCGGTGCGCTCGGCATCGGCGAGGGCGGCGTTGACCTCGTCACGGACATTTTCAGTCGCCCAGATTCGGTGAATCGTGCGCTGCGGATTGGCAATTGCCATCATAACCGGGTGACGTCCGAAGAGAATCAGGCGCGAATTTCCGCCCGACGACGCAGCGTCGCGACCGCGTTTTCGTCCTCGGCGCGAATTACCTTCGCGGTTTTCGTCGTTTTGCGGGAGGCTGTCCTGCCCGACGCCATCCTGATGACGATTTCCTGAACGTGATTTATTGCGACGCGACATAATGGCGGAAACCTCCGGGCCGTAAGGAACTGAATGCACTTTGTTTCGCTCAATGAGCAGAGCTTGGGGAACATATAGGAAAGGAAATACGATTTCGTGTTTTTTTTGCTGTTGACAACAGAGGGGCCTCCGCCGTATTCCCTCCCTCGCCGCAACGAAGACGGGGTGACCCGAACAACGTTACGACCCTGATGGAGGGGTGGCAGAGCGGTCAAATGCAGCGGACTGTAACTCCGCCGACTTAGTCTACGCAGGTTCGAATCCTGCCCCCTCCACCATTCTCTCGCCCTCGCGAGAGCTCGCACTAGAAATATGCGGGTGTAGCTCAATGGTAGAGCAGAAGCCTTCCAAGCTTACGACGAGGGTTCGATTCCCTTCACCCGCTCCAAAATTTTTGAATTGTACCCGTCGGCTCGTGCGGTGGGTTATACGTGTTTTTGGTTCGGACATAGGATCTGAGAATTATGGCCAAGGAAAAGTTTGAGCGTACAAAACCGCACGTCAACATCGGCACTGTCGGCCACGTTGACCACGGTAAAACCACGCTGACCGCAGCGATCACCAAAGTCCTCGCAGAGGCTGGCGGCGCATCGTTCCAAGATTACAGCATGATCGATAAAGCGCCGGAAGAGAAAGCTCGTGGTATCACGATCTCGACCGCGCACGTCGAATACGAAACCGAAAACCGTCACTATGCCCACGTCGATTGCCCGGGTCACGCCGATTATGTGAAAAACATGATCACCGGTGCGGCTCAGATGGACGGTGGTATCCTGGTTGTTTCGGCTGCTGATGGCCCGATGCCGCAGACCCGTGAGCACATCCTGCTCGCCCGTCAGGTTGGTGTTCCGGCGCTTGTGGTCTTCATGAACAAAGTTGACCAGGTTGATGACGAAGAGCTCCTCGAGCTCGTCGAAATGGAAATCCGTGAGCTCCTGTCGTCTTACGACTTCCCGGGCGACGATATTCCGATCATCAAAGGTTCGGCTCTTGCTGCCCTTGAAGGTCGTGATGACGAAATCGGCAAAAACGCTATCCTCGAACTGATGGCTGCTGTTGATGACTACATCCCGGCTCCGGATCGTCCGAAAGACAAACCGTTCCTGATGCCGATCGAGGACGTATTCTCGATTTCCGGTCGTGGTACGGTTGTAACCGGTCGTGTTGAAACCGGTGTTGTTAAAGTTGGCGAAGAGATTGAAATCGTCGGCGTTAAAGACACCGTTAAAACCATCGTTACCGGCGTTGAAATGTTCCGTAAGCTGCTCGATCAGGGTGAAGCTGGCGACAACATTGGCGCGCTGCTGCGTGGTACCAAACGTGAAGACGTCGAACGTGGCCAGGTTCTGGCACATGTTGGCTCGATCACCCCGCACACCAAATTCGAAGCAGAAGCCTACATCCTGACCAAGGATGAAGGTGGCCGTCACACGCCGTTCTTCTCGAACTACCGTCCGCAGTTCTACTTCCGTACGACTGACGTTACCGGTTCGATCGAACTGCCTGCTGGCACCGAAATGGTTATGCCGGGCGACAACGTACAGATGACCGCAACCCTCATTGCACCGATCGCAATGGACGAAGGTCTGCGTTTCGCAATCCGTGAAGGCGGTCGTACCGTCGGTGCGGGTGTTGTTGCTAAGATCATTGAATAATTTTTAAGATTTTGCACGATTGAGTGCTTGATCTTGGATGTGCGGGCGGCTATAACCCGCCCGCACACCCTGCCGCCCGGGCAGGGATGAGCCAGAAAGAAGATAAGCTTTTCGACTTTCTGACGATCTTGTAGGAGTGTAGCTCAGTTGGTAGAGCATCGGTCTCCAAAACCGAGTGTCGGGGGTTCGAGTCCCTCCTCTCCTGCCAATCTTTCCGGGTTGTGAAACAAAGCATTAGAAAGCGGTGTAACCCCAACAATGGCTAAAACGTCGCCAGCACAATTCGTACAGCAGGTCCGCACCGAGGCAAAGAAAGTCTCGTGGCCGTCCCGTAAGGAAACGACCGTGTCAACCATTATGGTTTTCGTAATGGTTGCTCTTGCGTCTGTTTTCTTCTTTGTTGTCGATCAGCTCCTCGCATGGGGTGTTAAGCTGGTCTTTGGTGTTGGGGGTTAAGCTTATGGCACATCGTTGGTACGTGCTTCACGTTCACTCTGGTTTTGAGAAAAAAGTCGCCGAATCCATTCGCGAACAGTCGATCAAGAAAGGTCTTGAAGGCGAAATCGCAGAGGTTCTGGTTCCGACTGAAGAAATTGTTGAGATGCGTCGCGGCGCAAAGGTCAATGCCGAGCGGAAGTTTTTCCCGGGCTACGTCCTGCTGAAGATGGATCTCACAGACGAAAGCTGGCATCTGGTTAAAAACACCGCCAAGGTCACCGATTTCCTCGGTAGCCGTGGTAAGCCGATGCCGATTTCCGAAAAGGAAGCTCAGACCATTCTGCACCAAGTGCAGGAAGGTGTTGATCGTCCGAAGCCAACCATTCTTTTCGAAGTTGGCGAGGAAGTCCGTGTTTCCGACGGTCCGTTTGCATCGTTTAACGGTGTCGTCGAAGGGGTTGATGAAGAGCGTGCGCGCCTTAAGGTGTCTGTTTCGATCTTCGGTCGTTCAACCCCGGTCGAGCTGGAATATACCCAGGTCGAAAAACTCTAAGAAAAAACGATCTTGTAAATTGAAGTCGCTGCTTGTATACGCAGGCAGCTTTTAAAGCGCGGGAGGTCAGCCATGACCGGACCGCGCGCTTCTGTAAGAGGTACTCTAATGGCGAAAAAAATCGACGGCTATCTTAAGCTGCAGATTCCCGCCGGCAAAGCCAATCCGTCACCGCCCGTCGGTCCGGCTCTTGGTCAGCGCGGCGTGAATATCATGGAATTCTGCAAAGCGTTCAACGCAGCGACCCAGCAGATGGAACCAGGGATGCCGATTCCGGTCGTCATCACCGTTTATTCCGACCGTTCATTCAGCTTTGTCACCAAAACCCCGCCGGCATCCTACTTCCTGAAAAAGGCAGCAGGCATTGCCAAAGGTTCCGGTACGACCGGTAAAGGTTTTGTTGGTAAAGTAACCAAAGCACAGGTCAAAGAAATCGCAGAAGCCAAAATGGCTGACCTCAACGCATTTGACGTTGATGGCGCGATGGCAATGATCGAGGGCTCTGCCCGTGCGATGGGTCTTGAGGTTGTGGAGTAAGACGATGGCCAAGACTGGTAAACGCCTTGCCCAGGCCTATGAGGGCATCGACCGTAACAAACAGTACGATCTGGCAGCTGCTGTCAAAATCGTAAAAGAAGGTGCAAAAGCCAAATTCGATGAAACCATCGAAATGGCAATGAACCTTGGTGTTGATCCGCGTCACGCTGACCAGATGGTCCGTGGTGTTGTTTCCCTTCCGCATGGTACCGGTAAAACCATGCGTGTTGCCGTCTTCGCAAAAGACGCCAAAGCAGAAGAAGCCCAGAAAGCTGGTGCGGACGCTGTTGGTGCCGAAGACCTGATGGAAGCAATGCAGAAAGGCGATCTGAACTACGATCGCGTGATTGCAACTCCGGACATGATGGCTGTTGTCGGTCGTCTCGGTAAGGTACTTGGCCCGCGTGGCCTGATGCCGAACCCGAAACTCGGCACTGTTACCATGGATGTTGCGACTGCCGTTTCTGATGCAAAAGCTGGCCAGGTCCAGTTCCGTGCAGAGAAAACCGGTATCGTACATGCTGGTATCGGCAAAGCATCGTTCACCGAAGAACAGATCCTTGAGAATGCCCAGGCATTCGTTGGTGCGATCGTAAAAGCAAAACCGGCTGGCGCAAAAGGTATCTACCTGCAGCGTGCGGCGATCAGCTCCACCATGGGTGCTGGCGTCAAATTGTCGATTGCTGATATCGCATCGAAATAAGAAATTCTCGAATTCTGACCGATCCAATGGGTCGGTCAGAACCGGAGAGGGTGGTTATAGCCCTCTCTACCTGTCTGTCCCAGACTGCAGGTGAGTGACATTCGTTACTCTTAATGTCCTGCATAGGCAGAGGTTCCGGTTCTTACGTTTTCCCCGTATGGGGCATCACACAAGGCTTGGACATCTGGCAAACGGACGGGCGTCACAGACCGGTTCGAAAGGACTGGTCGCGTCTGTGAACCTCCTTGTGGGGTTCAGGGCAAAAAGCAACGTCGGAGACTAATAGTGAACCGCGATGAAAAACAACAGTTCGTAGCAGAGATGCGCGAAGTGTTCGAAGGTGCGGAAGGTTTGGTCGTTACCCAGTATAAAGGGTTGACGGTCGCAGAAATCACCGCTCTTCGTGCGCAGATGCGTGAATCTGGTGCGGGCTTCAAGGTCACCAAAAACCGGCTTACGCGACTTGCTCTGGAAGGTACCAAATTTGCTGGTCTTGCAGATTACTTCACCGGCCCGACTGCGATTGGCTATTCAGCTGATCCGGCCGCCGTCGCCAAAGTAGCTGCTAAGTTCGCAAAAACCAACGACAAGCTTGTTCTTGTTGCTGGTGCTATCGGCGAACAGGTTCTCGATGAACAGGGCATCAAAGCCCTCGCAGAACTGCCGTCGCTGGACGAACTTCGTGCGAAGTTGGTCGGTATGGTCCAGACCCCGGCACAGCGTATCGCTACGCTGACTTCCAAGCCGGCTGGCCAAATCGCCCAGGTACTGAAGGCATACGCCGACAAAGGCGAAGCCGCGTAAACCAATTATCCAAGATATCCCAGATATCTAAGTTCAAGCCTAGGAGTATTACACATGGCCGATCTTAAGGCACTCGTTGAAGAGCTTTCCAAGCTCACCGTTATCGAAGCTGCAGAACTTTCCAAAATGCTCGAAGAAGAGTGGGGCGTTTCTGCTGCTGCTCCGGTTGCTGTAGCTGCTGCTGGCGGCGCTGCTGCTGAAGCTGCTGAAGAAAAAACCGAATTTGACGTCATTCTGACCTCTGCTGGTGACAAGAAAATCAACGTCATCAAAGAAGTCCGCGGCATCACCGGTCTTGGCCTCAAAGAAGCCAAAGAACTCGTTGAAGGCGCACCGAAAGCCGTCAAAGAAGGCGCTTCTAAAGACGAAGCCGAAGAAATCAAGAAGAAGCTTGAAGAAGCTGGCGCTTCCGTCGAACTTAAATAATCGACGGCTTCTTGCCAAGGTCTGGGTCGGCGTCCTTTGGGCGCCGACCCATCCGTCTCTGTAGTCCAAACAATTGTGTTTCGGGTGCCGCAGAGATGCGAACAGGAATTTAACGGTTGACGCTGCCAAAGGTAATCGTACATAACGTAAGGCTGTTTAGGTCAGAGGTTATCTTTGACGGCGTCGACAGCCGAGGGATCAGTGATCTCATTCAAGTTGGATGTCACATAACATCCACGGTCATAATCAAGTGAACGCCCGCCCCGTACGGGGCTCGGGCGTCGTTGTGCTGTATGTGTTTTGCATAAGGTTAATGCGCTGCAACACAAAGACGAACGAGTTCGGTCGGTGTGGGGAGGCGCGATTAAAGGAACGATGATGGATAAGTCCTTTACTGGTCGAAAGCGCATCCGCAAAAGCTTTGGACGGATCAGCGAAGTCGCTCCGCTCCCGAACCTTATTGAGGTTCAAAAGAATTCCTACGATAAGTTTTTGCAGACCGGAATTCCGCAGGAGCAGCGGAACGATGCAGGTCTTCAGGAAGTATTCAAGAGCGTCTTTCCGATTAAAGATTTTTCGGAACGCGCAACTCTTGAATTCGTTTCCTACGAGCTTGAGCAACCTAAATACGACACCGAAGAATGCCGCCAGCGCGGCATGACGTTTGCCGCGCCGTTGCGCGTGACGTTGCGTTTGGTTGTCTGGGATATCGACGAAGACACGGGTGCCCGTTCTATTCGCGATATTAAAGAACAAGACGTTTACATGGGCGACATGCCGCTCATGACCGAACACGGTACTTTCATCGTGAACGGTACCGAACGTGTGATCGTTTCTCAGATGCACCGTTCGCCGGGCGTCTTCTTTGACCATGACAAAGGGAAGAGCCACAGCTCTGGCAAATATCTGTTTGCTGCGCGTGTCATTCCTTACCGTGGTTCGTGGCTCGATTTCGAATTCGACGCAAAAGACGTTCTTTACGTCCGTATCGACCGTCGCCGCAAACTGCCGGCGACCACGTTGCTTATGGCTCTTGAAAATGAAGAGTCCGAACAGCTCCGTGCACAGCGTGCCGAAGAAGGGCGCTCTGTCGATCCGTCGGAAATCGAAGGTCTCACCCCGGAAGAGATTCTCAACTACTACTATGAGTCGGCAGAATACCGCCGTACCAAAGATGGTTGGGTAACCGATTTCAATGCCGAGCGTTATATCGGTCAGAAACTGGTCAACGATCTTGTTGATGCGAAAACCGGCGAAGTCGTTGCGGCTGCTGGTTCGAAAATCACCAAGCGTTCGTCAGCGAAAATCACCGAAACCGGCGTTAAAGAGATTATCGTCCCTGAAGCACAGCTTAACGGCTGGTTCATGGCTGAAGATCTTATTGACGGCGAAACCGGTGAAATTCTGGCAGAAGCCGGTCATGAGCTGACCGAAGAAGTGTTCGAGCAGCTTAAAGAATGGAATGTAAATTCTGTTCGTCTGCTGATGATCGATCACAGCAGTGTCGGTCCGTATCTGCGCAACACCGTTGCCCTTGATAAGAACACCAACCGCGAAGAAGCTCTTGTGGACATCTACCGGGTTATGCGCCCGGGTGAGCCGCCGACGCTTGAGGGCGCGGAAGCGATGTTCAAGGGCCTGTTCTTTGATTCAGAACGCTATGATCTGTCGGCCGTTGGCCGTGTGAAGATGAATGCGCGTCTGAACCTGGAATGCGAAGATACCGTTCGTATCCTGCGCCGCGAAGACATCCTGGAAGTCGTCCGTGTTCTGATCGACCTGAAAGATGGTCGTGGCGAGATTGACGATATCGATCACCTTGGTAACCGTCGTCTGCGTTCGGTTGGCGAGCTGATGGAAAACCAGTTCCGTGTTGGCCTTCTGCGTATGGAACGTGCGATCCGCGAGCGTATGAGCTCGGTCGAGATCGACAACGTGATGCCGCATGACCTGATCAATGCGAAACCGGTTGCAGCGGCTGTTCGTGAATTCTTCGGCTCCTCGCAGCTGTCGCAGTTCATGGATCAGACCAACCCGCTTTCGGAAATTACCCACAAACGTCGTCTTTCGGCGCTTGGCCCGGGTGGTTTGACCCGTGAGCGTGCTGGCTTTGAAGTGCGTGACGTGCATCCGACCCACTATGGTCGTATCTGCCCGGTTGAAACGCCGGAAGGTCCGAACATTGGTCTGATCAACTCGTTGGCAACTTTTGCCCGCGTCAACCAGTACGGCTTCATCGAAAGCCCGTATCGTAAGGTTGTCGATGGCAACGTGACGGCAGAGGTTATTTACCTCTCGGCGATCGAAGAAGGTCGTTATGTCATTGCGCAGGCCAACGAACCGCTGAACAAAGACTTTACGTTCACCAACGAACTGATCAACACCCGTAAAGCCGGTGACCACTATATGGCCCGCTCCGAAGAGATCGACCTTATGGACGTCTCGCCGAAGCAGCTGGTATCGGTGGCATCCGCGCTCATTCCGTTCCTTGAGAACGATGACGCGAACCGCGCACTGATGGGCTCGAACATGCAGCGTCAGGCGGTTCCGTTGATCCGCTCTGAAGCACCGTATGTCGGGACCGGTATGGAAGTTCCGGTGGCACGTGATTCGGGTGCAACCCTGATCGCACGCCGTGATGGTGTTGTTGAATCTGTTGATGCGACCCGTATGGTTATTCGCGCAACCGGTGACATTGCGGCATCGGAATCGGGCGTTGATATCTATACGCTTCTGAAATACCAGCGTTCGAACCAAGGCAGCTGCATTAACCAGCGTCCTTTGGTGAAAGTTGGCGATGTTGTTGAAAAAGGCGACATCATTTCGGATGGTCCGTGTACCGATATGGGTGAACTTGCCCTTGGCCGTAACGTGCTGGTCGCGTTTATGCCTTGGAATGGTTACAACTTTGAGGATTCCATCCTTCTGTCCGAACGTATTGCACGTGATGACGTTTATACCTCGATCCATATCGAGGAATTCGAAGTCATGGCGCGTGATACCAAACTTGGTCAGGAAGAAATCACCCGTGATATTCCGAACGTCGGTGAAGAAGCCCTTAAAAACCTCGATGAGGCGGGCATTGTTTACATCGGTGCGGAAATCAAACCGGGCGATATCCTTGTCGGTAAGGTAACGCCAAAAGGCGAAAGCCCGATGACGCCGGAAGAAAAACTTCTGCGTGCCATCTTTGGTGAAAAAGCATCCGACGTTCGCGATACGTCGCTGCGCGTCCCGCCGGGACAGTTCGGTACCATTGTTGAAGTCCGCGTGTTCTCACGTCGTGGCGTTGACAAGGACGAACGTGCCTTGGCAATCGAACGTTCGGAAATCGAACGTCTCGCACAGGACCGTGATGACGAGCGCGCCATTCTTGAACGCAACTTCTATGGCCGTTTGAAAAATCTTCTGCTTGGTCAGACGATTGTCGATGGTCCGAAGGCGCTGACAGGTGAAATCACCGAAGACAGCCTTTCGGGTGTTGCACGTGGTTTGTGGCGTCAGATCGCAGTTGCTGATGATGCAGTGATGTCTGACATCGAAGCCCTGAAAAAACAGTTCGAAGAATCGATTGCTGTTCTTCAGGCCCGTTTCGATGACAAAGTTGACAAACTGCAGGCAGGTGACGAATTGCCGCCGGGCGTGATGAAGATGGTTAAAGTCTTTGTCGCTGTTAAACGTAAAATGCAGCCGGGCGATAAAATGGCCGGCCGTCACGGGAACAAGGGTGTCGTATCGCGCATTATGCCGGTTGAAGACATGCCGCACCTCGAAGACGGTACGCCTGTTGATATCGTTCTGAACCCGCTTGGTGTTCCGTCGCGTATGAACGTTGGGCAGATCCTTGAAACCCACCTTGGTTGGGCGTCACGTGGTCTGGGTGAGCAGATCGGCGAACTCGTCGATGCTGTTGCTGACGGTCGTGGCGAAATGGATGCATTGCGTGACAAGCTTAATGATGTCTACGAAGGCGATGAATATATCGCTGGCATCAAAGAGCTGTCGGATGGCGATGTCATCGAGCTTGGCAACAATCTGCGTCGCGGCGTCCCGATGGCCACCCCGGTCTTCGACGGTGCCCGTGAACCTGATGTTGTTCGTATGCTTGAAAAAGCCGGCCTTGATGGTTCTGGCCAGGTTGACCTTTATGATGGTCGTACTGGTGAGAAGTTCCATCGCAAGGTGACTGTTGGGTATATTTATATGCTCAAACTGCACCACTTGGTCGACGACAAGATCCACGCACGTTCGATTGGTCCGTACTCACTTGTTACTCAGCAGCCGCTGGGTGGTAAGGCGCAGTTCGGTGGCCAGCGTTTCGGCGAGATGGAAGTTTGGGCACTCGAAGCTTACGGTGCCGCTTACACCCTTCAAGAAATGCTTACGGTCAAGTCGGATGACGTTTCGGGCCGTACCAAGGTTTACGAAGCCATCGTTCGTGGTGAAGACACCTTTGAGGCCGGTATTCCGGAGTCATTTAACGTTCTCGTTAAAGAACTCCGTTCGCTTGGTCTCAATGTCGAGCTTGAGCAGAACGACTTTTAAGTGTTTGGCGGTCCGGGTTGTCCAGAAGGGCAACCCGGTCGCCATTACGCATCTTTCGGCCTGAAATTGGCGAAACCCGGCGAGACCGGGCATAGCGGGAGAGCCTTTTATGAACGAGTTGATGAAGATCTTCGGGCAGCCGCAGGGCACCCAGAGCTTCGATCAGATCCGGATCCAGATTGCCAGCCCAGAGCGTATTCGCTCTTGGTCCTTTGGTGAAATCAAGAAACCGGAGACCATCAACTACCGGACCTTTAAGCCGGAGCGCGACGGTTTGTTCTGTGCGCGCATTTTTGGTCCGGTGAAGGATTACGAATGCTTGTGCGGTAAGTACAAGCGTATGAAATATCGCGGCATTATCTGTGAGAAGTGCGGCGTTGAAGTGACTCTGGCCAAAGTACGTCGTGAACGTATGGGCCACATTGAACTGGCGGCACCTGTTGCCCACATCTGGTTCATGAAGTCGCTGCCGAGCCGTCTTGGCTTGCTGCTTGATATGATGCTCAAAGATCTTGAGCGCATTCTGTACTTCGAAAACTATGTGGTGATCGAACCGGGCCTTACCCCCCTTAAAATGGGTGAGCTTCTGTCCGAAGATCAGTACATGACAGCGCAAGAAGAATATGGCGAAGACAGCTTCCGTGCCGGTATCGGTGCAGAGGCCATCCGCGATATGCTTGCGGCGATCGACCTTGACGAAGAACGCGAAACCGCGAAAATCGACCTCAAGGAAACCAATTCCGAAGCCAAACGCAAAAAGCTGGTCAAGCGTCTTAAGCTGATCGAAGCCTTCCAGGAATCTGGTGCGCGCCCGGAATGGATGATCCTTGAAGTTATTCCGGTTATTCCGCCAGAGTTGCGTCCGCTGGTTCCGCTTGATGGCGGCCGCTTCGCAACGTCTGATTTGAACGACCTTTACCGTCGTGTGATCAACCGTAACAACCGTCTGAAGCGCCTGATCGAGCTTCGTGCGCCTGATATCATCGTGCGTAACGAAAAACGTATGCTTCAGGAATCGGTTGATGCGCTGTTTGACAACGGTCGTCGCGGTCGTCCGATCACCGGTGCCAACAAGCGTCCGCTCAAATCGATGTCGGATATGCTTAAAGGTAAGCAGGGTCGTTTCCGTCAGAACCTTTTGGGTAAACGCGTCGACTATTCCGGTCGTTCTGTGATTACCGTGGGTCCGAACCTGAAACTGCACCAGTGCGGCCTGCCAAAGAAAATGGCACTCGAACTGTTCAAGCCATTCGTTTACGCGAAGCTGGAACTGTACGGGATGGCAACCACCATTAAAGCAGCAAAGCGTATGGTGGAAAAAGAGCGTGCCGAAGTTTGGGATATCCTCGAGCAGGTTATCCGTGAACACCCGGTCATGCTTAACCGCGCACCGACGCTTCACCGTCTTGGTATTCAGGCGTTTGAGCCGACCCTCATCGAAGGTAAGGCCATCCAGTTACACCCGCTCGTCTGTACGGCTTTCAACGCCGACTTCGATGGTGACCAAATGGCTGTTCACGTGCCGCTGTCGCTTGAAGCACAGCTTGAAGCACGTACCTTGATGATGTCGACCAACAACATCCTGTCACCGGCATCGGGTAAACCGATTATCGTGCCGTCCCAGGATATTGTCCTTGGTCTGTATTACATCTCGATGGAACGCGACGGTCAGCCGGGCGAGGGCATGTCCTTTGTCAATATCGCTGAGATCGAACAGGCGCTTGACGCCGGTGTTGTGAACCTGCATTCGAAAATCAATGCGCGTTACCACACTGTCGATGAAAACAACGAACCGATTACGGTCCGTGTTGCCACGACTGCCGGTCGTATGTTGCTGTCAGAACTTCTGCCGCGTCATCCGCGCATTCCGTTCTCGACCATCAACAAGCTGTTGACCAAAAAAGACGTCTCGAACGTCATCGACGTTGTCTACCGTCACTGTGGCCAGAAAGAGACTGTTATCTTTGCTGACCGCATGATGGGCCTTGGTTTCAACTGGGCATGTAAAGCCGGTATTTCGTTTGGTAAGGATGACATGATCATTCCTGATGCCAAAGAAAAGCTGGTGGGCACCACCCACGAGAAGGTCAAGGAATACGAACAGCAGTATCAGGATGGTCTCATCACCCGTGGTGAGAAATACAACAAAGTTGTTGATGCCTGGTCGCAATGTACCGATGACGTTTCCGAAGAGATGATGAAAGTCATCTCGGCAACGGCTGAAGGCGATAATGTGAACTCCGTTTACATGATGGCCCACTCCGGTGCCCGTGGTTCTGCCGCTCAGATGCGTCAGCTGGCTGCTATGCGTGGCCTGATGGCGAAGCCGGACGGCTCGATCATTGAAACGCCGATTATTTCGAACTTTAAAGAAGGCCTGACCGTGCAGGAGTACTTCAACTCCACTCACGGTGCTCGTAAGGGCTTGGCTGACACCGCGTTGAAAACAGCGAACTCGGGTTACCTGACCCGTCGTCTGGTTGACGTCGCACAGGATTGCATCATCACTCAGCATGATTGCGAAACTGAACGTGGCCTCGACATCGCAGCGGTTGTCGATTCTGGCGAAGTGATCGAAACGCTTTCTGATCGTATTTTGGGTCGTTTCACCGCTGACGAGATTGTTAATCCGTCGACCGGCGAAGTCATCGTCCCGAAAAACACCATGGTCGAAGAAGATCATCTTGAAGTGATCGAGAAAGCCGGTGTTGAAACCGCACGTATTCGTTCGGTTCTGACCTGTGATGCCGAAACCGGTGTTTGCGGCCATTGCTATGGTCGTGACCTGGCACGTGGTACCACGGTGAACATTGGTGAAGCTGTTGGTGTTATCGCCGCACAGTCGATCGGTGAGCCGGGTACACAGCTGACCATGCGTACGTTCCACATTGGTGGTGCCGCGCAGCGTGGTGCAGAGGTTTCCGGTGTCGAAGCAAACTTCGATGCAACGGTTAAATTGAAAAACCGCGCAGTCGTTGAGAACTCAAGCGGCGTCAAAATCGTTATGGCGCGTAACCTTGAGATCATGCTGGTGGATAAAACCGGCCGCGAGCGTGCGAAGTATCGCGTACCGTATGGTGCGAAACTGCTTGCTGACGAAGGTGATCAGATCGTACGTGGCCAGAAACTGGCTGAGTGGGATCCGTACACTGTTCCGATCATCACCGAGAAAGAGGGCTATGTTAACTATGTCGACCTTCTTGAGAACGTAACCATTCGCGAAGTCTATGACGAAGCGACCGGTATTGCGGCCAAGACGGTTATCGACTGGAAAAGCATGCCTAAGGCGTCTGAACTCAAACCGCGCGTTACCCTGCGTAACGAAGACGGTGAGGTCATCAACCTGGATAACGGCCTTGAAGCCCGTTACTTCCTGTCGGTTGACGCCATTCTGTCGATTGAGAACGGTCAGAAAGTCAACGCCGGTGACGTGCTTGCACGTATTCCGCGCGAAGGTTCGAAAACCCGTGACATCACCGGTGGTCTGCCGCGTGTTGCCGAGCTGTTCGAAGCCCGTAAACCGAAAGAACACGCGATTATCTCGGACATTCCGGGCCGCGTCGAATTCGGCAAGGACTATAAGAACAAGCGTCGCGTCATCGTGCATCCGCTCGAAGACTCGGGTCTGACCGAACCGGTTGAATACATGATCCCGAAAGGCAAACACCTTGCCGTTCAGGAAGGGGACTTCGTCGAAAAAGGCGATCAGCTCCTCGATGGTTCGCCGGTTCCGCATGATATCTTGCGTGTTCTGGGCGTTCCTGCACTGGCAGATTACCTGGTCAACGAGATCCAGGAAGTTTACCGACTGCAGGGCGTTAAGATTAACGACAAACATATCGAAGTTATCGTTCGTCAGATGCTCCAGAAAGTTGAGATCACCAAACCGGGTGATACGACACTTCTGGTTGGCGAAATCGTTGACCGCGTTGACTTTGATACCGAAAACGAACGTGCCGTCAAAGAAGGTGGCGAGCTGGCCGAAGGTGCACCGGTCCTTCAGGGGATCACCAAAGCTTCGCTCCAGACGCATTCCTTCATCTCGGCTGCGTCGTTCCAGGAAACCACGCGCGTTCTTACCGAAGCAGCTGTTTCGGGCAAAACCGATACCCTTATCGGTTTGAAAGAGAACGTCATCGTGGGTCGTTTGATCCCGGCTGGTACCGGTGCGGTGATGAATCGCTTCCGTGCGCTGGCTGCTGAACGCGACAAAACGGTACAGATCGAAGCAGAAGAAGAAATTGGCGACAACTTCGGCCCGCAGGCCGACGCCGAAACGACTTCTCTGCCGGCAGGCGAATAACACCGTCGCGCCAGATCGTTAAAGAATCAGAGACGAACCGGAAATCTTATCGACGCACCGGTTCGTCTCGGCGTTTGAAGCGCCAACTCGAAGGCCTTGAGGGTTTTGCTTGACGCAAAAGGGGGCCGTCACTAGTATGCGCCCACCAAATCACGGGGGGTGTAGCTGTGTCGGTGCCGTTTTGTGCGGTAGCGGGCGGTTTTGCCCCCCATCGCTTGAGTGCGACTCTGACGGCCGTCGAGGCAGGAATTCCTGCTTTTATGGGCGTTCGCGCGTGTTTTTGTACTCTGTACAAAGGCGCGCGGTCGCTCGTCGTGCGTCGATAAGAGCAACGCCCTAGTGGCGTCCGTTGTAGTAAAAGGGAAAGTTAATGCCCACTATTAACCAGTTGATCCGCAAAAAGCGGACACCGCGCACCCAGCGCGATATGGTTCCAGCACTGGAAGCATGCCCGCAGAAACGCGGCGTTTGCACCCGTGTATACACCACCACCCCGAAGAAGCCGAACTCGGCACTTCGTAAGGTTGCCCGTGTTCGTTTGACCAACGGCTACGAAGTAACGTCTTACATTCCGGGTGAAGGCCATAACCTTCAAGAGCACTCTGTCGTGATGATCCGCGGCGGCCGTGTGAAGGATTTGCCGGGTGTTCGTTACCACATTATTCGCGGTACCCTCGATACGCAGGGTGTCAAAGACCGTAAACAGCGTCGTTCGAAATACGGCGCGAAGCGTCCGAAATAAGGAGCAGCTCAGATGTCACGTCGTCACGCTGCTGAAAAGCGCGAAGTATTACCTGACGCCAAATACGGCGATAAGGTTCTCACTAAATTCATGAACGGTCTGATGCTGGACGGTAAAAAATCCGCAGCAGAGAAAATCGTTTATGGTGCCCTGGAAGTTATCGAAGGCAAGGGTTCAGACCCTGTTGCACAGTTCCATGAAGCCATGGACAACGTGAAGCCGAACGTCGAAGTGCGTTCGCGTCGTGTTGGTGGTGCTACTTACCAGGTTCCGGTTGAAGTTCGTAGCGAACGCCGTCAGGCACTGGCCATTCGTTGGTTGGTGGATGCGGCTCGTAAGCGTTCCGAAACGACCATGGTCGGTCGTCTCGCCGGTGAATTGATGGACGCAGCCAACAACCGTGGTTCGGCCGTCAAAAAGCGCGAAGACACCCATCGTATGGCCGAAGCCAACAAGGCTTTCGCTCATTATCGCTGGTAATCTAGACCTTAGGATCAAGAGTCGATTATGGTAAAACGCACTCCGATCTCTCGGTATCGTAACATCGGCATCATGGCACACATTGATGCAGGTAAAACGACGACCACCGAGCGGATCCTCTTCTATACCGGAAAATCCTACAAGATCGGCGAAGTCCACGACGGCGCCGCGACCATGGATTGGATGGAACAGGAACAGGAACGTGGCATTACGATTACGTCTGCTGCGACGACCTGCTTCTGGAATGACCACCGTGTTAACATCATTGACACCCCGGGCCACGTTGACTTCACGATTGAAGTTGAACGTTCGCTTCGTGTTCTCGATGGTGCTTGCGCGGTATTTGACGCCGTTTCCGGCGTTGAACCGCAAACTGAAACCGTTTGGCGCCAGGCTGACAAATACCACGTACCGCGTATGTGCTTTGTCAACAAAATGGACCGTACCGGTGCAGATTTCTTCCGTTGCGTTGAAATGATGAAAGAGCGCCTCGGTGCCAATGTTGCTGTTATGCAGCTTCCGATTGGTTCTGAGGGTGAATTCGAAGGTGTTGTCGATCTCGTTCGCATGAAGGAAATCGTCTGGAAAGACGAGAGCCTCGGTGCAGAATTCGAATATCGTGACATCCGCGATTCGCTTAAAGATCAGGCTGACGAATATCGTGAAGCCCTGGTCGAACAGGCGATCGATTTCGATGAAGCAGCGATGGAAGCATACCTTGAAGGTGAAGCCCCGACCGAGGAACTTCTTAAGAAGTGCCTGCGTAAAGGGACCCTTAAAGGTGAGCTGGTTCCGGTCCTTCTCGGTACTGCGTTCAAGAACAAAGGCGTTCAGCCGCTTCTTGATGCCGTTATCGATTACATGCCTGCACCAGATGACATCGACGATGTTCGTGGCGTTAAGCCGAACACCGAAGACGAGCCTGATTCACGTCCTTTGACCGACGAAGCGCCGTTCTCGGCTCTCGCGTTCAAAATCATGAGTGATCCGTTTGTTGGTTCGCTGACATTTATTCGTATCTATTCGGGCGTTCTTGACGCCGGTTCTTACGTTCTTAACTCTGTTAAAGAGAAAAAAGAACGTATCGGCCGTATGCTGTTGATGCATTCGAACAACCGCGAAGAAATCAAATACGCTTGCTCGGGCGACATCGTTGCTTTGGTCGGCATGAAGGACACCACCACTGGTGATACCCTTTGTGATCCGGCTAAGCCGATCATCCTTGAGCGCATGGAATTCCCGGATCCGGTTATCGAGATCGCTGTAGAGCCGAAATCGAAAGCCGACCAGGAGAAAATGGGTCTCGCCCTTGCACGTCTTGCACAGGAAGATCCGTCGTTCCGTGTTAAATCCGACCACGAATCCGGCCAGACCATCATTTCCGGTATGGGCGAGCTTCACCTCGACATTCTTGTCGATCGTATGAAGCGTGAATTCAAAGTCGAAGCGAACATCGGTGCGCCGCAGGTTGCTTACCGCGAAACGATCTCCAAAGAGATCGAAGTTGACTACACCCACAAGAAACAGTCGGGTGGTTCTGGTCAGTTCGCGCGTATCAAACTTACGTTTACACCGGGCGAACCGGGAACGGGCTTCTCCTTCACCGATACGGTTGTTGGCGGTAACGTTCCTAAAGAATACATCCCGGGTGTTGCCAAAGGTCTCGAAAGCTCGCTTCAGAGCGGTGTGATCGCAGGCTTCCCGGTTACCGACTTGTCGATCAAGCTGACCGACGGTGCCTACCACGACGTTGACTCGAGCGTCATGGCCTTCGAAATCGCAGCTCGCGCTGCGTTCAAAGAAGGTCTGCAGAAAGCTTCGCCGAAGCTGCTTGAGCCGATCATGAAAGTCGAGGTAGTGACCCCTGAAGAGTACATGGGTGACATCATTGGCGATTTGAACAGCCGTCGCGGCCAGGTCCGCGATATGGACTCCCGTGGTATCGCACGCGTTGTTAACGCGTTTGTACCGCTGGCGAACATGTTCGGTTACGTCAACACGCTGCGCTCCATGTCTCAGGGCCGTGCCCAGTTCGTGATGCAGTTCGATCACTATGCTGACGTTCCGCAAGCAGTTGCGGATGAAGTCAAAGCAAAATCGGCCGGCTAAGGCCCAAGCCAGAATAAACGGAGTTAGTAATGGCTAAAGAAAAGTTTGAGCGTACAAAACCGCACGTCAACATCGGCACTGTCGGCCACGTTGACCACGGTAAAACCACGCTGACCGCAGCGATCACCAAAGTCCTCGCAGAGGCTGGCGGCGCATCGTTCCAAGATTACAGCATGATCGATAAAGCGCCGGAAGAGAAAGCTCGTGGTATCACGATCTCGACCGCGCACGTCGAATACGAAACCGAAAACCGTCACTATGCCCACGTCGATTGCCCGGGTCACGCCGATTATGTGAAAAACATGATCACCGGTGCGGCTCAGATGGACGGTGGTATCCTGGTTGTTTCGGCTGCTGATGGCCCGATGCCGCAGACCCGTGAGCACATCCTGCTCGCCCGTCAGGTTGGTGTTCCGGCGCTTGTGGTCTTCATGAACAAAGTTGACCAGGTTGATGACGAAGAGCTCCTCGAGCTCGTCGAAATGGAAATCCGTGAGCTCCTGTCGTCTTACGACTTCCCGGGCGACGATATTCCGATCATCAAAGGTTCGGCTCTTGCTGCCCTTGAAGGTCGTGATGACGAAATCGGCAAAAACGCTATCCTCGAACTGATGGCTGCTGTTGATGACTACATCCCGGCTCCGGATCGTCCGAAAGACAAACCGTTCCTGATGCCGATCGAGGACGTATTCTCGATTTCCGGTCGTGGTACGGTTGTAACCGGTCGTGTTGAAACCGGTGTTGTTAAAGTTGGCGAAGAGATTGAAATCGTCGGCGTTAAAGACACCGTTAAAACCATCGTTACCGGCGTTGAAATGTTCCGTAAGCTGCTCGATCAGGGTGAAGCTGGCGACAACATTGGCGCGCTGCTGCGTGGTACCAAACGTGAAGACGTCGAACGTGGCCAGGTTCTGGCACATGTTGGCTCGATCACCCCGCACACCAAATTCGAAGCAGAAGCCTACATCCTGACCAAGGATGAAGGTGGCCGTCACACGCCGTTCTTCTCGAACTACCGTCCGCAGTTCTACTTCCGTACGACTGACGTTACCGGTTCGATCGAACTGCCTGCTGGCACCGAAATGGTTATGCCGGGCGACAACGTACAGATGACCGCAACCCTCATTGCACCGATCGCAATGGACGAAGGTCTGCGTTTCGCAATCCGTGAAGGCGGTCGTACCGTCGGCGCGGGCGTTGTTGCTAAGATCATTGAATAAATTTTTCTCTTGATCTTTGGGTTGCGGGCGGCTACATAAGCCGCCCGCAACACTTTTGCGGCAATCGTCAACTCCAGTTGAGGGGCCGGTGTCCTTTTGAGGGCTCCGGTACATAATTACATGGATAGTCAGAACATTCGCATTCGCCTTAAGGCGTTTGACCATCGCGTGCTGGATCAGTCCACGCGCGAGATCGTCAATACGGCGAAGCGCACTGGCGCAGAGGTCCGCGGCCCAATTCCGCTGCCGACCCGCATCGAAAAATACACTGTTCTGCGGTCTCCGCACATCGATAAGAAATCGCGTGAACAGTTTGAAATCCGCACTCACAAGCGTCTTCTCGACATTGTCGACCCGACTCCGCAGACCGTTGATGCTCTTATGAAGCTCGACCTTGCTGCCGGCGTCGACGTCGAGATTAAGCTTTAATCGGGAGTAAGCCGCAATGCGTAGTGGACTTATTACCCAGAAGGTCGGCATGACCCGCGTCTTTAACGACGATGGTTCCCACCTTCCTGTAACCGTTCTGAAGGTCGAAGATCTTCAGGTTGTCGCCAACCGTACCAACGACATCGACGGCTACGTCGCTGTTCAGCTTGGTTATGGCAAAGCGAAAGTGAAAAACGTATCGAAGCCGATGCGTGGTCACTTCGCCAAAGCCAAGGTTGAGCCGAAAGCCAAACTTGCTGAATTCCGCGTTAGCGAAGATGGCCTGATCGAAGTTGGTGCAGAACTTTCTGCTACTCACTTTGTTGAAGGTCAGTACGTTGACGTCATCGGCACCTCCATCGGTAAAGGTTTTGCCGGTGCGATGAAGCGTCACAACTTCGGTGGTCTTCGTGCGTCGCACGGTGTGTCTGTATCTCACCGTTCGCATGGTTCCACTGGTCAGTGTCAGGATCCAGGTCGCGTCTTCAAAGGTAAGAAGATGGCAGGTCACATGGGTGCGGCACGTGTTACCGTTCAGTCCCTGAAAATCGTCACCTCTGACGAAGATAAAGGTCTGATCCTGGTTCACGGTGCAGTCCCGGGTCACAAGGGCGCATATGTCCTTGTTAAGGATTCTGTGAAACGTGCTGCGCCGGAAGGTCTTCCGTTCCCAGCCGCGCTTAAGGGTGCTGCCCCGGCTGCTGAAGAAGCTGTCGCCGAGGATAAGGAATAAGCATCATGAAGCTCGACATTCTTAAACTTGACGCTTCCAAGGCAGGCAACATCGATCTTGCAGAAGAGATCTTTGGTCTGGAAGTACGTCGCGACGTCCTCCACCGTATGGTGAACTGGCAGTTGGCTAAACGCCGTGCCGGTACCCATAAAGTGAAGGAAAAGTCGGAAATCTCCGCAACCACGAAAAAGTTCGTGCGTCAGAAAGGTAGTGGCGGTGCTCGTCACGGTTCCCGTAAGGCTGCTCAGTTCCGTGGTGGTGGGGTTGTGCATGGTCCGCGTGTTCGCGATCACGCACATGATCTGACCAAGAAGTTCCGTAAACTCGCGCTTAAAACCGCTCTGTCGGCTAAAGCAAAAGACGGTAAGCTTATCGTTCTTGATAATGCGGAATTCTCGGATGCCAAAACGAAGAGTCTGGTTGCAGTTTTCGACAAACTCGGCTGGAAGTCTGCACTGATCATCGACGGTACTCAGGTCAATGAGGGCTTTGCTCGCGCTGCGCGCAACATCCCGCAAATTGATGTGTTGCCTGAGATTGGTGCTAACGTCTATGACATCCTTCGCCGTGACACCTTGGTGCTCACCAAGGGTGCGGTCGAAGCGTTGGAGGCACGTCTCAAATGACGATCATCAGCAAAGAGCGGATGTACGAAGTCATCCGCGCCCCGCATATTACTGAAAAGTCGACTCTGATTTCTGAACACAACGCTGTTGCGTTCAAAGTCGCGATCGACGCCACCAAGCCGGAGATTAAGGCTGCTGTGGAAGGTCTGTTCGGGGTGAAGGTCAAGGCGGTCAATACCTCTGTGGTAAAAGGAAAAACCAAGCGTTTTCGCGGTATTTCCGGTCGTCGGAGCGATTTCAAGAAAGCGATGGTTACCCTCGAAGAGGGTCATTCCGTCGATGTGACTACGGGAATCTAAGACAATGGCTTTGAAGAAGTTTAAACCAACCTCTCCTGGTCGCCGTCAGCTGGTTCTTGTCGATCGTTCCGATCTCCACAAGGGCAAGCCGATTAAAGCGTTGACCGAAGGTCTTCGCAAGAAAGGTGGCCGTAACAACACTGGTCGTATCACCGCCCGCCGTATTGGTGGTGGTCACAAACGTCGTTACCGTATGATCGACTTCAAACGTACCAAGTTTGATGTTGTCGGTACCGTCGAGCGTTTGGAATATGATCCGAACCGCACCGCGTTTATCGCGTTGGTTCGTTATTCTGACGACGAATTGGCCTACATCCTCGCACCACAGCGTCTCGCTGTTGGCGACAAAGTTATTGCCGCTGAACGCGTAGATATTAAGCCGGGTAACGCCGCACCGCTGAAGAATATTCCGGTCGGTACCATTGTCCATAACGTCGAACTGAAAGCCGGTAAAGGTGGTCAGGTCGCACGTTCAGCAGGTGCATACGTGCAGCTCGTTGGTAAGGACCAAGGTTACGCCCAGCTTAAGCTGTCCTCCGGTGAAGTACGTTTGGTTCGTGGTGAATGCATGGCTACCATTGGTGCCGTGTCTAACCAGGACCATCAGAACATCAACCTTGGTAAAGCCGGCCGTAATCGCTGGCTTGGCAAACGTCCTTCGGTTCGTGGTGTTGCCATGAACCCGATCGATCACCCGCATGGTGGTGGTGAAGGTCGTACATCGGGTGGTCGTCATCCGGTTACGCCGTGGGGTAAGCCTACCAAGGGCAAACGTACCCGCTCGAACAAAAAGACCGACGCGCTCATCATGCGCCGTCGTCACAAGAGCTAACGGAGGAGGCTAGACTATGGCGCGTTCCGTTTGGAAGGGTCCGTTTGTTGACGGATACCTTCTTAAGAAAGCCGATACTGTCCGTGCCTCAGGCCGGAATGAGGTAATTAAGACCTGGTCGCGGCGCTCGACGATTTTGCCGCAATTCGTAGGCCTCACCTTTGGGGTTTACAATGGCCAGAAGTTTCTGCCGGTACTCGTGAACGAAGATATGATCGGTCACAAGTTCGGTGAATTCTCGCCGACCCGTACCTATTATGGTCACGCGGCCGACAAAAAGGCGAAGAGGAAGTAACGATGGGTAAGAAAGCTGACATCCGTCGGCTGGCGGATAACGAGGCTGCTGCTTCGCTCCGGGCTTTACGCATTTCCCCGCGTAAGCTCAACCTCGTCGCCGAGTCGATCCGTGGTATGAAGGCAGAAGCTGCTTTGGCAGAACTGACCTTCTCCAACAAACGTATTTCGCAGGACGTCAAAAAGCTGCTGGAATCGGCAATTGCTAATGCCGAGAACAACCATCAGCTTGATGTCGATCGTCTCTTTGTTAAAGAGGCGTCTGTTGGTAAGGCCTTCGTGATGAAACGTTGGCGCGCCCGTGCACGCGGTCGTGTTGGCAAGATCATTAAGCCGTTCTCCAACATCCGTATCGTCGTTTGCGAACGTGAGGAGACCGAGTAATGGGTCAGAAAGTAAATCCGATCGGTCTACGCGTTGGGATTAACCGTACCTGGGATTC
Source organism: Thalassospira lucentensis (assembly GCF_011806425.1). Taxonomy (GTDB): domain Bacteria; phylum Pseudomonadota; class Alphaproteobacteria; order Rhodospirillales; family Thalassospiraceae; genus Thalassospira; species Thalassospira lucentensis_B. The sequence goes on from NZ_JAATOV010000005.1 coordinate 277,711, forward strand.
CCGCTGGTACGCCAACAAGGCCGATTTCGCAGATCTTCTTCACGAAGATCTCGCGATCCGCAAATACATCTTCGATCGGCTTAAGCAGGCCGGTGTATCGAAGGTGGTAATCGAACGTCCGGCGAAAAAAGCCCGCATTTCGATTCACTCCGCCCGTCCGGGTGTTGTGATTGGGAAAAAAGGCCAGGACATCGAGAAGCTCAAGAACGATCTGCAGAAACTGACCAAGTCAGAAGTGCAGGTTAACATCATCGAAATCCGTAAACCGGAAATCGATGCCAAGCTGGTCGCTGACAACATCGCCCAGCAGCTTGAGCGCCGTGTTTCGTTCCGTCGCGCTATGAAGCGCTCGGTTCAGAACGCAATGCGTCTCGGTGCTGGTGGCATTCGTATTAATGCTGCTGGTCGTCTTGGTGGCGCTGAAATCGCTCGTACCGAATGGTATCGTGAAGGTCGCGTTCCGCTGCACACGCTGCGTGCGGACGTTGATTATGGCACTTCAGAAGCACACACCACCTATGGTGTTTGTGGTTTGAAGGTCTGGATCTTCAAGGGCGAAATCATGGCACATGATCCGCTGGCTTCTGAGCGTAAAGCGCTCGAGTCGGCTGGTTCCGGTCGTAAGTAAGGAGATCACGATATGCTTTCTCCGAAACGTACAAAGTTCCGTAAAGCCTTCAAAGGTCGCCTGAAAGGGCAGGCCAAAGGTGGTACCGAACTTAATTTCGGCGCTTATGGCTTGAAAGCCATGGAGCCGGAGCGTATAACGGCGCGTCAGATCGAAGCGGCTCGCCGCGCGATCACTCGCCACATGCGCCGTCAAGGTCGCGTGTGGATTCGCGTTTTCCCGGATCTACCGGTTTCGCAGAAGCCTGCCGAAGTCCGTCAGGGTAAAGGTAAAGGCTCGATCGAATATTGGTCGGCACGCGTTAAACCGGGTCGGATTATGTTTGAACTCGACGGTGTTCCGTTGGATCTTGCACGCCGAGCTTTCGAGCTGGCATCGGCTAAGTTGCCGATCAAGACCAAGTTTGTCACACGTCTTGGTGAAGGGGAGTAATTAGTAATGAAAGTTGCTGATCTCCGCGCTAAAAGCGCTGACGAACTAAAACAGATGCTGCTGGACCTGCGTAAGGAGTCGTTCAATATGCGATTCCAGCAGGCTTCTGGTCAGTTTGAGAACACTGCGCGGGTCCGCCAGGTCCGTCGTGATATCGCCCGCATCAAAACCCTTCTCGGTAACGAGAAGGGTGCGACCGCGGCCTAACAGGACACGCAGAGGAGTAAACACACATGCCGAGGCGTGTATTGCAGGGGACAGTCGTTTCTACGAAAAACGACAAGACTGTGGTGGTCCGTGTGGAACGCCAGGTCATGCACCCGCTGTATAAAAAGTACGTGCGCAAGTCGAAGAAATTCCACGCGCATGATGAAGAGAACCGCTTCAAAACGGGTGACGTTGTTCGCATTCGCGAATGCAAACCGATCTCGAAGTTGAAGTCTTGGGAAGTAGTGGTCGAGGAGTGAGTCCTCAGCCCAATCATAGTCAAGGGGTAAACCCATGATCCAGATGCAGTCCAATCTGGACGTCGCCGACAATAGTGGCGCTCGCCGTGTCCAGTGCATCAAGGTGCTGGGCGGCTCGAAGCGCAAAACCGCTCACGTTGGTGATGTTATCGTGGTTTCCGTTAAGGAAGCCATTCCGCGCGGCCGTGTAAAGAAGGGTGCAGTCCACAAGGCTGTTATCGTTCGCACCGCAAAGGAAATTCGTCGTGCCGATGGCTCGGCGATCCGTTTTGACCGTAACGCTGCCGTTCTCATTAATGCGAATGGCGAGCCGATCGGTACGCGTATTTTCGGCCCGGTAACCCGTGAACTTCGTTCTAAAGGTTACATGAAGATCATTTCGCTCGCTCCGGAGGTGCTGTAATGGCTGCCAAGATTAAAAAGGGCGACCGCGTCATTGTTCTGACGGGTAAAGACAAAGGGAAAACCGGCGAAGTTCTCGCCGCTTTCCCGACCGAGAACAAAGCTCTGGTTTCGGGCATCAACCTGGTGAAACGTCATCAGCGCCCGACCGGTGCGGATGCCGGTGGCATTGTCGAGAAGGAAGCGAAAATTGACGTTTCCAATCTCTCGATTGTTGACCCGAAAGAAAATAAGCCGACCCGCGTCGGTTTTAAGACCCTTGATGACGGTCGCAAGGTTCGCTTCGCGAAGCTTAGCGGCGAAGTCATCGACAAGTGAGGGACGGAAAAATGACGCGCCTGCGCGAACATTATAAAGAAGTGGTGCGTGACGCACTCCAGAAGGAGTTCTCTTACGAGAATTCCATGGAGATTCCGCGCCTCGAAAAGATCGTGATCAACATGGGTGTCGGCGACGCCACCCAAGATCGCAAAAAACTGGATGGTGCCGTTGCGGATCTCGCAGCGATCACCGGTCAGAAGCCTATCTTTACGAAAGCGAAAAAGTCGGTAGCGGCTTTCAAACTTCGTGAAGGCATGAACATCGGTTGTAAAGTGACCTTGCGTCGCGACCGTATGTTTGAGTTCCTGGACCGTTTGGTCACAATCGCGCTTCCGCGCGTTCGTGACTTCCGCGGCCTGAACAAAAAATCCTTCGATGGTCGTGGCAACTTTGCCATGGGCTTGAAGGAACAGTTTGTTTTTCCTGAGGTTGAGTACGACAAAGTCGACTCTGTCCGCGGGATGGACATTATCATTTGTACCACGGCTAAGTCTGACGATGAAGCTCTTGCCCTTCTTAAGGGCTTTGATCTTCCGTTCGGAAACTAACTGGAGGTTGGCCCATGGCCAAGAAGAGCGCTGTAGAGCGTGAACTCAAACGTGAACGCCTGGCGAAGCAATATGCTGCCAAGCGTGCCGCCCTTAAAGCGGTTATCGGTAACCGCGAGACGTCCCCTGAGGATCGTATCGTGGCTGTGATTAAACTTGCCCAGCTGCCGCGTAACTCGGCCCCGATCCGTCAGCGTATTCGCTGCCAGTTGACCGGTCGTCCGCGCGGTGTCTATCGCAAATTCCGCCTGTCCCGTATCGCGCTTCGTGAACTTGCTTCACGTGGTCAGATCCCGGGCATGGTGAAATCCAGCTGGTAAGGAGGACATCATATGTCGATGACCGATCCCGTAAGTGATATGCTCACGCGTATCCGTAACGGTCAGCGCGTTGGGAAATCCAGCGTTGTCTCGCCGGCTTCGAAACTGCGTACCAGCGTGTTGGACGTTCTCCAGCGCGAAGGTTACATCCGCGGTTATAGTGTAAGTGAAGTTCGCAAGGGCATCAGTGAAATCAGCATCGAACTCAAGTACTTTGAGGGCGAAGGCGTGATTAAGCAGATCGACCGCGTTTCGACCCCGGGTCGTCGTGTATATTCGAAGATCAAAGATCTTCCGAAGGTATATAACGGCTTGGGCATCGCAGTCCTGTCCACTCCGCGAGGAGTTCTTTCGGATCAGGAGGCTCGCGAACAGAATGTCGGCGGCGAAATCCTCTGCAAGGTATTCTAAGGAGGGCCAAAGATGTCGCGAGTAGGTAAAAATCCGGTGGTCGTGCCTAACGGCGTTACCATCACCCTGAACGAAGAGCAGATCAGTGCAAAAGGTAAGCTCGGTGAGCTTAACCTTCCTCTGACCTCGGACGTAACCGTTACCCAGGAAGACAACCAGATCTGGGTGAAACCGAACAATGATAGTAAGCGCGCTCGTGCCCTTTGGGGTACCACCCGTGCGAACATCTCGAACCTCGTTTCTGGGGTTTCAGAAGGTTTCACCAAGAAATTGGAAATCACTGGTGTTGGTTACCGTGCGCAGGTTCAAGGCAACAAACTTGTTCTGCAACTTGGCTTCTCACACGACGTAGAAATGGAGATCCCTCAGGGTCTTAACGTCGTGGCTGAAAAGCCGACCCTTGTCGCCATCTCTGGCGCAGATAAACAGCTCGTTGGTCAGTTCGCTGCGAATGCACGCGGCTGGCGCGGTCCGGAGCCTTACAAAGGCAAAGGTGTCCGTTACGAAGGCGAGTATATCTTGCGCAAAGAAGGCAAGAAGAAGTAAGGACTGGCACGATGAAAAACGCGAGAAGCCTTTTCGAACGCCGCAAACGTCGCGTTCGTTTTGCGATCCGCCAAAAAGCGGCCGGTCGCCCGCGCCTTTGCGTGCACCGTTCGAACGCTCACATCTATGCACAGGTTATCGACGACCTCGCAGGTACCACCTTGGTGGCTGCCTCGACGGCGGAGAAAGACCTTGCAGGCAAAGGCAGCAATGCCGAAGCCGCTGCGCTGGTTGGCAAAGCCATTGCTGAACGTGCAGTTAAAGCTGGTGTGAAAACGGTCGTTTTCGATCGTGGCGGGTATTTGTTCCATGGCCGAGTGAAAGCTCTGGCCGATGCCGCCCGTGAGGGCGGTCTGGACTTCTAAGGAGCACGACCATGGCACGTAACCAGAATCAACAGCAGCAGGCGCCGAAAGCCCGTGAAGAAAACGAACTTGTCGACAAGCTGGTTGGTATCAACCGCGTCGCAAAAGTCGTTAAGGGCGGTCGTCGTTTTGCTTTCTCCGCAATGGTAGTTGTCGGTGACCAGCGCGGTCGCGTCGGGTACGGCACGGGTAAAGCCCGTGAGGTTCCAGAAGCGATTCGCAAAGCAACCGAAGCTGCTAAACGCAACATGATCCGCGTTCCGCTTCGTGAAGGGCGTACCCTTCACCATGATACCAAAGGCCACTTCGGCGCAGGCAAGGTTATCCTTCGCTCGGCTCCGGCTGGTACCGGTATCATTGCTGGCGGTGCGATGCGTGCGGTCTTCGAAACTATGGGCGTTCAGGACGTTGTGTCCAAATGTACCGGTTCGAACAACCCGCACAACGTGATCCGCGCAACCCTTGACGCTCTGGTCAACGGTGCATCACCTCGTCAGGTCGCTGCTAAGCGTGGCCTGAAAGTTGGTGACGTCGTTGCCCGTCGCGATAGCGGTTCGGCTGCGGCCGCCGTTCTCGAAAAGGAGTAATTCGATATGGCTGCTAAGAAAAAAGCGACCGTACGCGTTACCCAGACGGGTTCGCCGATCGGACGTCCGGCTGATCAGCGCCAGACCCTTGTGGGTCTTGGCCTGAACAAAATGCACCGGACTCGTGAGCTGGAAGATACCCCAGCTGTTCGCGGTATGATCGCAAAGGTCAAACACCTCGTCCGTGTGGACGAGGCTTGATTGACCCCAGATCGAAAAGGTGTTGAACTATGAAACTCAACGAACTTGCCGATAACCCGGGTGCGCGTAAAGCGCGTACCCGCGTCGGTCGCGGTATTGGTTCGGGCAAAGGCAAAACTTCTGGCGCAGGTCAGAAGGGTCAGAAGTCCCGTTCCGGTGTAGCCATTAATGGCTTCGAAGGTGGGCAGATGCCTATCTATCGCCGTCTTCCGAAACGCGGCTTTAATAACCTGTTCAAGAAACAGTACGGTGTTGTAAACCTTGGTACCCTTCAGACCGCCGTTGATAACGGTGTTCTTGAAGAAGGTGCAAATGTTACCGTTGCTGTCCTTGCAGAAAAAGGCCTTGCCCGTCCGCAGAAAGACGGTCTGCGCCTTCTTGCTAAAGGCGAACTGAAAGCGAAACTGAACATCGAAATTACCGGTGCTTCCAAAGCGGCTGTTGAAGCTGTTGAGAAAGCTGGTGGTTCGGTTAAGGTTCTTGCTCCGGTCGCTGCAGCAGAAACCGCAGAATAAGCCTATAATGACTTCGTGAGGGTCCGGTTCCATTAGTTTGCGGGACCGGACCCTCCAGTTTTAGTGTATTGGGAGATGAGTGCATGGCATCGGCCGCCGAGCAGCTTGCCGCGAACCTGAACTGGTCGTCTTTTACTAAGTCGACCGAGCTTAAAAAGCGTATCTGGTTCACGTTGGGCGCGCTTATTGTATACCGTCTGGGGACTTATATTCCGGTTCCTGGTGTTGACCCGTCCATTCTTGCTGACATTTTCCGTCAGAATGCAGGCGGCGTTCTGGGCATGTTTGACATGTTCGCCGGTGGTGCGCTGGGTCGTATGACGATCTTTGCGCTTAATATCATGCCATATATCTCGGCCTCGATTATCATCCAGTTGATGACGACCGTTTCGCCCTCTCTTGAGGCTCTCAAGAAAGAAGGCGAGCAGGGCCGCAAAAAAATTAATCAATATACCCGCTATCTGACAGTTGTGATTGCAACGGTACAGGCATGGGGGATTGCTGTTGGTCTTGAAAGCATGACCGGTTCAACCGGTGCTGCTGTTCATGATCCGGGCATGTTCTTCCGCTTTACCGCTGTTGTGACCCTTGTCGGTGGCACCATGTTCCTGATGTGGCTTGGTGAACAGATCACCCAGCGTGGCATTGGTAACGGTATTTCGCTGATCATCTTCACCGGTATTGTTGCCGGTCTGCCCAGCGCGATTGCCGGTACTTTGGAACTTGGCCGTACGGGTGCGATTTCCGCCCCGGCGATCATCTCGATCATCGTTGTTGCGATCGCGGTTATTGCTTTCATCGTCTTTGTTGAACGTGCGCAGCGCCGCGTTCTGATCCAGTACCCCAAACGCCAAGTTGGCATGAAGGTTATGGAGGGTCAGAGCTCGCACCTGCCGCTTAAGATCAACACTGCCGGTGTGATCCCGCCGATCTTTGCTAGCTCGTTGCTTCTGATGCCGCTTTCGGTGGCACAGTTCACCACCGGTGCTGATGCACCCGCGTGGCTGACAACGGCAACCGCATTGCTTGGTCGTGGACAGCCGCTTTATATCGCGCTTTACATCGGCCTGATTGTCTTCTTTGCCTTCTTCTATACTGCGGTTGTTTTCAACCCGGAAGAAACGGCAGATAACCTGAAAAAACACGGTGGCTTTATTCCGGGGATCCGTCCGGGTAAAAATACCGCGAACTATCTGGATTTCATTCTGACCCGTTTGACGGTTATCGGTGCGGCTTATCTGGCATTTGTCTGTATCTTGCCAGAGATTCTCATCGCAGAATGGTCTGTGCCCTTCTACTTTGGTGGGACTAGCTTGCTGATCGTTGTCACGGTTACGATGGATACCGTTGCACAGGTTCAGTCTCATATGCTGGCGCACCAGTATGAAGGCCTGATCAAGAAATCCAAACTACGTGGTCGCCGCCGTTAACGAGCGGCCACGGACTTCAGGGGGACACGAATATGAATATTATCCTTCTTGGCCCTCCCGGTGCGGGCAAGGGTACCCAGGCAAAGCGTCTTGAAACAGGACGCGGCATGATCCAGCTCTCAACGGGTGACATGCTCCGTGCGGCGGTTGCTGCTGGTACGCCACTGGGGCTGAAGGCAAAGGAAGTCATGGATAAGGGGCAACTCGTATCCGACGATCTGATGATCGGCTTGATTTCCGAAAGACTTGATCAGGATGACACCAAAAATGGTTTCATCCTGGACGGGTTCCCACGCACAACCGCCCAGGCAGAAGCCCTGGACATTATGCTGGAAACCAAAGGATTGGCACTTGATTATGTGATTGAACTGCGTGTGGATGATGCAGCGTTGGTGGCCCGTGTTGTCGGTCGCTACACCTGTGCTAAATGCGGGCAGGGATACCACGATCAGTTCCAGAAACCGGTTGAAGAAGGTGTCTGCGACGTTTGTCAAAGCACCGAATTCAAACGTCGTGCAGACGACAACGCCGAGACTGTCACATCGCGACTGGAAGCTTATCACAAGCAAACAGCACCGATCATTCCTTACTATGAAAAGGTCGGTAAGCTGAAAACAGTTGACGGGATGGCAGAAATCGACGAAGTTACGCGCGAGATTGAAGCCATCCTGGGGTAATTTCCCGGGCAGGGCGTTTTTTTGCTGGCGGGTTGGCAGTAATGCTGGCCCGCTTTTGCGACGCTCTACCCAACCGGATCTGCCGCAGGGTTTGTTAACAGGAAACAGGAGTCTCACACAGTGGCTCGTATTGCTGGCGTGAACATCCCGACTGCTAAACGCGTCGTGATTGCGCTTACCTACATCACCGGCATTGGCCCGGCGAAAGCTAAAGAAATTTGCGCTAAGGTTGGAATCGAAGCAGCAACCCGTGTTCATCAGTTGTCTGATGACCAGGTTCTCAAGGTTCGTGAAGTCATCGACGCTGATTACACCGTCGAAGGCGACCTTCGTCGTGAAACCGCAATGAACATTAAACGTCTGATGGACCTGGGCAGCTATCGCGGCCTGCGTCATCGTCGCGGTCTCCCGGTACGCGGTCAGCGTACCCACACCAACGCTCGCACCCGTAAGGGACCGGCTAAGCCGATCGCAGGCAAGAAGAAGTAAGGTAGGGGACAGAGACAATGGCGAAAGCTCCTCAGCAGACTCGTGTACGTCGTCGCGAGCGCAAGAATATTACGAATGGTATCGCGCACGTAAACGCGACCTTCAACAACACGATGATTACCATCTCCGACGTTCAGGGAAATACCATTTCCTGGTCGACCGCTGGTGGTATGGGTTTCCGCGGTTCGCGTAAATCAACTCCGTATGCCGCACAGATGGCTGCCGAAGATGCAGGTAAAAAAGCTGCTGAACACGGCATGAAAACTCTTGAAGTACAGGTTAAAGGCCCGGGTTCGGGACGTGAATCTGCACTGCGTGCGCTTCAGGCTGTTGGTTTCACGATTACGTCTATCAAAGACGTAACGCCGATTCCGCACAACGGTTGCCGTCCGCGTAAGCGTCGTCGCGTTTAATCGCGTCGATCTGCGGACGACCCCGCGTTTGGGCCCGGTGCAGCCGGGCCCCTTCGCGTTTCTCATGAGGGCAAAACTTGCTCTCCTTATATAGGCTCCAGTTGCGAAGGTGGGTCTCGTGATTCAAAAGAACTGGCAGGAACTGATTAAGCCGACCAAGCTTGATGTTACTCCGGGTACAGACGCCAGCCGCGTTGGTACGATCGTGGCGGAACCGCTGGAGCGCGGTTTTGGTCAGACTCTGGGTAACGCGCTGCGTCGCATTCTTCTGTCGTCGCTCCAGGGTTCGGCGGTTACCGCGATCCAGATCGACGGCGTATTGCACGAATTTTCGTCGATCCCGGGTGTCCGTGAAGATGTCACCGACATCATCTTGAACATCAAGACCATGGGTGTGCGTATGCATGCCGAAGGTCCGAAAAAAATGACCCTGAAGGCGACCGGCCCTGGTGCCGTCACCGCAGGTCAGATTCAGACCGGTGCAGACATCGAAATCCTTAACCCGGATCTCGAACTTTGCCATCTTGATGATGGTGCAACGCTGAACATCGAATTTACCGTCGATAACGGTAAAGGTTATGTCGCAGCAAGCGGTCATGCGTCTTCTGATGCGCCGATTGGTCTTATTCCGATCGATGCAATCTTCAGCCCGATCCGTAAAGTGGCCTACAAGGTGGAAAACACCCGTGTTGGTCAGGATACCGATTTTGACAAGCTGTCACTCACCGTTGAAACCAACGGCGCGTTGACCCCGGAAGATTCGGTTGCCTTGGCAGCCCGTATCCTTCAGGACCAGCTGTCGTTGTTCGTTAACTTCGAAGAACCAGAAGCGGTTGTCGAAGAGAAAAAAGAAGACGAACTTCCGTTCAACCGTAACCTTCTTCGTAAGGTTGACGAGCTTGAACTTTCGGTCCGCTCGGCAAATTGCCTGAAGAACGACAACATCATCTATATCGGTGATCTTGTTCAGAAATCCGAAGCAGAAATGCTTCGCACGCCGAACTTCGGCCGTAAATCTCTGAACGAAATCAAAGATGTTCTGGCTCAGATGGGCTTGCATCTCGGTATGGAAGTCGGCGGTTGGCCGCCGGAAAATATCGAAGAACTCGCTCGTAAGTTCGAAGATCCGTTTTAATAACGGGTCTTCGGCCTTCGGGTCGTGATCGAAGCATTTATGCTTCAAACCGGAAAATCCGAATTGTTTGGCGTTTCCGGCGGGCTAGTTGCCCACACCGCACGTACATGACCTGACTTTGTTCAGGGTGGCGGCGCGGTTTTACAATCGGTTTCGTGAGCGAAGCCAGGTTATTAAGGAGAGTTACCATGCGTCACGGTATGCACGGCCGTAAACTTAATCGTACGTCGTCTCATCGTAAGGCGATGTTTGCCAATATGGCAGTTTCGCTGCTCACCCACGAGCAGATCAAAACCACTCTTCCGAAGGCCAAAGATCTTCGCCCGTACGTCGAAAAACTGATTACGCTGGGCAAGCGGGGCGACCTGCATGCACGCCGTCAGGCCATTTCGATCCTGCGTGATGACAAAATCGTAGCTAAACTGTTCGGCGAAATCGCTGACCGTTACAAAGAGCGTTCTGGTGGTTACACCCGCGTTCTTAAAGCTGGCTTCCGTTACGGCGATGCCGCACCGGTTGCTGTGATCGAGCTTGTTGATCGCAATGCGGATGCAAAGGGTGCGGAAGACCGCGCTCGTGTAGAAGCAGAGGGCGAAGGTGACGAAGCTGCTGAATAAGCACGCTTCTGCCTTTCAGAAATAGAAACGGGCGGCGCCACACGGTGTCGCCCGTTTTCTTTTGGCGCTATCCTTGGCCATTTGTCACGGTACGCGCCGTAATTTAGTATTTCGCAACTTTGTTCATATTTCTGCCAAGGTTGCGCGGCAGTTCTGAATTCCCTAATTGATGATGCGCCCTGTTGCGATGTTCCAAACCGCGCCAGGACGTGCTGTTGGCCATTCCGCCAAATGCAGTTCAAATCAGATAACCTGACAGCGATGAGAGTAACCGACGTGCAAGCAAGATGGATCCCGACCATTTTCACGATTGCGGCAACCTGCCTGATGGCAATTGCGGGCCCTAGTGGTGTGGCCCATGCGCAAAGTGATGACAGACGCCTTCCGACAAGCAACACTGAAATTAAAATGTCGCTGTCGCCGTTGGTCAAACAAACTGCGCCGGCGGTTGTGAACATCTATACCAAAAAGGTCGTGTCCGAACGCGCGCGGTCGCCATTTTTCAACGATCCGTTCTTTAATCAGTTTTTTGGGGATCGCTTCGGCGGGGCGTTTGGCGCACCGCGCCAACGTGTTGAACGTTCGCTTGGTTCCGGGGTGATTGTTTCGAGTGACGGAACAATCGTCACCAACCATCACGTTGTGAACGGCGCCAGCGAAATTCGCGTTGTCTTGCATGATAACCGCGAATTTGATGCCGATTTGGTCGGTTCGGACGAGCGTACTGACCTTGCCGTTTTAAAACTGCGCGATGTCGATAGCGAACTTCCCGCTGTTAAGTTTGGCGATTCGGACGCGGTCGAAGTCGGCGACTTCGTTCTGGCCATTGGTAACCCGTTTGGGGTTGGTCAAACCGTGACCAGCGGCATTGTATCGGGCTTGGCCCGTGCCGGTGTTACCGGGCAAGATTATCAATCCTTTATCCAAACCGATGCGGCGATTAACCCCGGTAACTCTGGCGGGGCGTTGATTGATATCGAAGGAAAGCTGATCGGTGTGAACTCGGCGATCTTTACAAAATCAGGCGGGTCGAACGGCATTGGTTTTGCCGTGCCGGTCAATATGGTCAAGGTGGTGATGCGCGGCCTCATTAGCGGTGATTTGCGTCGTCCATGGCTTGGTGCCGCCGGGCAGGGGGTTACCGCCGATCTTGCGTCCTCGCTTGATCTTGATCGTCCGCATGGTGTGTTGATCAGTGAAATCCGCGACGGCAGCCCAGCCGACCGCGGCGGGCTTCATCCCGGTGACGTGGTTGTGGCGGTTAATGGCCTTGCGGTCGATAATCCCAATGAACTTAAATTCCGCGTTGCCACGCTTGAGCTTACCGGCGAGGCAAAGCTTTCAGTGCTGCGTCGGGGCAAGGCGTTGGAGCTGAGCTTGCCGCTTGAAGTGGCGCCCGAAACGCCCGCACGCGAAGAAACCATCATTAACGGCGAAAACCCGTTCAGTGGTGCAAAGGTCGCTAATATGAACCCGGCCTTGGCCGATGAGGTGGGCGTTCCAACCTTGTCCGAAGGCGTGGTTGTGTTGGGGGTTGCGCGTGACAGTCTTGCACGACGTGCACGTTTGCAGCCAGGTGACTATATTATTGAGGTCAATGGCGAAACAATTGACTCGGTCGCACGCCTGAACGAAGTTGTCAAAGCAGGCGCGCGCAGAAAGAACTGGAAGATTACCGTCAAACGCGATGGCAAAGTTTTGACTGGCGAGTTCACCCTTTAACCAACAGCAAGGCCCCCTATGGTTTCCCTGTTTGAAAGTCAGGTATCGCGCCCTTTGGCCGACAGATTACGCCCGGCGAAACTCGACGAAGTGGTCGGGCAGGGACATCTGTTTGGTGACGATGGTCCGATCACCCGGATGATTAAAACCGGGCGCGTCCCATCGGTCGTGCTGTGGGGGCCGCCTGGCTGTGGCAAAACAACATTGGCCCGCTTGATGGCGGATGTAGCCGACATGGCGTTTGAACCTTTGTCGGCGATCTTTTCCGGGGTGGCGGACCTGCGCAAGGTGTTTGATCGTGCGCGGGGGCGCCGGTCGACCGGTGGGGCAACCTTGTTGTTCATCGATGAAATCCACCGTTTCAACAAGGCACAGCAAGATAGCTTTTTGCCCTATGTCGAAGACGGCACCATCACCCTGATCGGCGCGACCACCGAAAACCCATCCTTTGAGCTGAATGCAGCCCTTTTATCGCGCTGTCAGGTGCTGGTGCTTAAGCGCCTTGACGATCAGGGCCTTGAAGAGCTTCTGGTGCGTGCGGAAAAGGAAATGGGGTTTGAGCTGCCAGTCACGCAAGAAGCACGTGAAACCCTGCGCGCCATGGCCGATGGCGATGGGCGTTACTGCCTGAACATGGCGGAAGAACTGTTTTCGATGCCGCCCAGTGACGAAGACGGTCCATTGGGCGTTGCCGAATTGGCGCGTACTGTACAAAAGCGCATGCCGATTTATGATAAGGGCGATGACAGTCATTACAACCTGATCAGTGCGCTGCATAAATCCATTCGTGGGTCTGACCCGGATGCGGCCCTTTATTGGTTTAACCGCATGTTGGCCGGGGGCGAGGACCCCAAATTCCTGGCCCGTCGCCTGACCCGTATGGCGGTTGAGGATATCGGCCTTGCCGATCCGCAAGCCCAGCAGTTTTGTATTGGTGCCTGGGAATCCTATGAACGCCTTGGCAGCCCCGAAGGTGAGCTGGCCTTGGCACAGGCGGTAATTTATCTGGCACTCGCCCCGAAATCGAATGCGGGTTACGCGGCTTATAAAAAGTCGCTCAAGATTGCGCGTGAAACTGGATCACTGATGCCGCCGGCTCATATCCTGAATGCGCCAACCAAACTGATGGCCGATATTGGCTATGGCACCGGATATGCCTATGACCATGACCAAAAAGACGGATTTTCCGGACAGAACTATTTCCCCGAAGGCATGCGCCGTCAGAATTTCTATGAACCGGTTGAACGCGGTTTTGAGCGCGATCTAAAAAAGCGTGTCGATTATTTCGATCGGTTGCGCAAGGAACGGCAAAAAGCCCGCGGCGAGAAGGGCTAACCCGCGGTTCGTTGTCGAAATGGAAACAATGTGGTGAAAATTCGCAGGATAATCATTTCAATTGAACCCAAGTAATGTCAGGGCAACAAATTGACCCCGGACTTGGAGATTGAAAATGACGCATATTCTGCACGTGAATTCCTCGGTAAATGGTGAGAATTCAAATTCCCGTCAGATCGCATCGAAACTGATCGAACGTATTGCTGCTGCAAGCGACACAACCAATGTTGTTGAACGCAATCTGAGCGGCGACGGCCAGATCCCGGCCCTGACCGGTGAAATCGTTGGTGCGTTTTACACCCCGGCAGAGTCCCGCTCCGAAGATCAGAAACAGGTTATCAAAACCTCTGACGCATTGGTTGACGAAGTAAAAGCTGCCGACGTTCTGGTTATCGGCGCGCCGATGTACAACTTTGCAGTTCCGTCCACGCTTAAAGCATGGGTCGACATGATTGCCCGTGTTGGTGTGACCTTCCAGTACACCGACAACGGCCCTGTTGGTCTTTTGACCGGCAAAAAGGCCTATGTCGTTGTCTCAACTGGCGGTGTTCCGGTTCACAGCCAGGCTGATTTCGCATCCCCTTACATGAAGCAGGTTCTTGCCTTTATCGGCATTACCGACGTTGAAATCATCGACGCATCTGGCTTTGCGGTAAATCCGAAAGAAGCCATGGAACGCGCGATGGCCAATGTCGAAGCCGCGTCGCTTCCGGCTGCTGCCTAAAGACACAAGCCAAGACCGGCCTTTTGCATAGGGCCTGTTAAGGTTAACCGGCGACTGACGGCTTCGCGTCCCCCCGACATCGTCGTTGGTTGCCGGTTTTTAATAAAATGCCCAACTGTTTTTTGCAGTTGGGCATTTTGATTCAAGACGTTTCGCGCTAGGCTGCTGTCATGCGGCGGATCACATGTTTGGATGCGCCGTTTGGTGTTTCAATCAGGTGAGAAAACGGGTGAAACGTTTGACGGCAATTTTGATTTGGGTGTGTCTTGTGTTGGCCGGAATATATGCCGTTCTGCGGTTTTCCGGGATGCTGGCAATGATGCTTGATGCGGGCCAGCCACCACAGTTTCAGTTTGGCGCTGATGCGACATTGCCCGAAGCACCCAACTATTTCATATCCTGCCCCAAACAAATGCTGCCCGGAAGCGATCGGCAGATGGAAAGCCCGCAGTTTAACGCGTCGATTGATGACCTAAGCGATGCCCTGATCGAAACCGCACCCAAACATGACATGAAACTGGTCAGCGGCAGTGCAGAAGCACAACATTTACGGTTTCTTGCGCGCAGCCCGGTTCTTCAGTTTCCTGATTGGGTCGAGGTCAAGCTGATGGCGGTCCCCACCCAAACGCAACAAACGTCGTCTGATGGGCCAGAAACGACATTCTGTTTGTTTGCCCAATCGGTGTACGGCATGGGGGATTTCAACAAAAATGAAAACCGCACGCGGGCGTGGTTGGCCGATGTGACTAAATCCCTTGATGCGACGCATGCAAAGTCCGCAGCGTCCAAAGGCTAATTCGGTGTTGATTGAAAAATTGACCGTACTGATGTCTGATAACGGCACCAAATGTGCCCAGATATCGTGAGTAGGGGCTTTAAACCCTGATATTGCCTTGGGCCTATGATGTTTTCACACGTGACTTTTGATCTTTGAGCGAATAGGTTCCGCGCCATGCATTTTTCACCGTTGTTAATCGCTTCGATTGCCTTGGGCGGGGCCATTGGTGCTGTCGCACGTCATAGTGTGTCGGTTATGATGGGCTCGATCATGGGCAGTGGCTTTCCTTGGGGAACTTTGACCGTCAATATTGTCGGGTCGTTCCTGATGGGGGCACTTATTGAGCTGTCAGCGCTTAAACTATCGCTGACGCCAGAAGTGCGCGCACTGCTTGTCACCGGGTTCTTGGGGGCATTTACAACCTTTTCGACTTTTTCGCTGGATGTTGCGACCCTATATGAACGCGGCAGTTTAGGGCTTTCGGCCCTTTATGTCATGGTTTCCGTTGTGGTCGGCATTTCCGCACTGTTTGGCGCAATCGCGCTGGTAAGGGGTATTCTGCAATGAGTGGTGTCACTCTGCGCAAGGTCAAGGCTGACGACGCCGACATTCGGCTTGATCGTTGGTTTAAGCGCAACTGTCCTGAGTTTACATTCGGGCAGGTCCAAAAGTTTCTGCGCGGCGGCCAGATCCGTGTCGATGGCAAACGTGCCAAGGCCAACCAGCGGGTTGAGCCAGGCCAGGAAATTCGTGTGCCCCCCATCCCTGTGATGTCTGGCGGCGGGGCGGAGCCATGGACCAAAGACGGCGATTATAGTGGTGGTGACAATTCATCCCACAAACAATCGGGGCCAGCAAAATCCAATGCCAGCGAAGAAGAACTTCAGGCATTGCGCGATTCTGTCTTGTTCTATGACGAAGTTGTCATGGCGATCAATAAGCCCGCCGGTCTGGCCGTGCAGGGCGGGACCAATACGTCCGTTCACGTTGATGGCATGCTTGATGCGCTGAAACTTGATAGTAAAGAACGCCCGAAACTGGTGCATCGTCTTGATAAGGATACCAGTGGTGTTCTTTTGTTGGCGCGCTCGTCCTCGGCGGCACATGCACTGACCAAGGCGTTTAAGGATAAATCGACCCGCAAATTATATTGGGCGATTGTCACTGGCGCACCGGATGAACGCGAAGGCCTGATTGATGCGCCGCTGGCAAAGCTTGCTGGCAAGGGCGGGGAAAAGATGGTCATCGACGAAAAGCAGGGTAAATCAGCCCAGACGGTTTATCGTCAGCTACACCGTGCCGGACGTCGCGCCGCGTGGTTGGCCTTGTCACCATTGACCGGCCGTACCCACCAATTGCGCGCTCACTGCGAAGCCATGGAATGCCCTATCTTGGGCGATGGCAAATATGGTGGGGCAAAGGCCTTTATCGATGGGATGTCGAACCGCATGCATCTGCATGCCCGTGCGATTGATTTCCCCCATCCGGTCACCGGCCATCGCGTGGTGATCGAAGCCCCGGTGCCAGAGCATTTCGCCGATAGCTTAAAGGCGTTGAATTTCGATCCTAAAACGCCGACCAAATTCCTGACCCCGGAAATTCACCGGGAAAAGGAAGAAAAGCCAAAACCAAAGGCGAAACCGTCGCGTTTGCGAAAAAGATAAGTCGGAACGTCATTCTGGTGAGACCATCAAAAAGTCGGCGCAACGTGCGCCGGCTTTTTACGTTTCGGCAGGTTGCCAATCGCATGCGGCCCCATGCGCGTCTTAGAGCGCACAGGTGGGGAGCACGGCTATCGGCGTTGGGGTGATCGGAAACGGCTGATAAAGGCATCATGAACGCGGCGCAGATGTCTGGCGTGGATGGTATTGCCCGTCAGTTCGCACATCTCGGCCTGACTTTTGATCATTACGGCAATGCGTTTGCGCCCACTTGGCGAATGCACCATGCTTTCGCCTTCTTCAAGGGCGGATAAAACCGGCATATGTTCGCATTCGGCAATCGCAAGGATTTCTTCCTCGCGCAGGTCGCTAAAATCGATACAGTCGCGCAGGGTAAGCATGATCTGTCTCCGCGGTTATGCGCTGGAGCTTTAGTATACTGCACGTCAAGGGTGTGCGGAATGGGTTTGTAGTTAACCATTGGTTTCTAGTGCTTTGGGCAAAGCAACAAATGCCTCTGATATGCAGGCGCACAAGACTCGATCTTTGATGTGGTTTCGACTAGTCTGCGCGACGCATAAAACAGAATGAAAGAATGCTAATGGCCACTGAACCGCTCAGACTTGTCGTATTTGATTGTGATGGAACCTTGGTCGATAGCCAGCATGCGATTGCGCATTGCATGGATAACGCCTTTGCCGAGTACGGCCTTGATTGCCCTGGGCTGGAAAAAACCCGCACAATCATTGGTCTGAGCCTGCCAGAGGCGATTGCAAAATTGGCTGCACCGCGCCGGGTTACCGATGACGTGATTGAGGGGGTTACCGCCGCCTATAAAAACGCGTTCTTTAACCTGCGTCAGCGCCCCGATTTTCACGAGCCGTTGTTTCCTGGGGTGCGCGAAGTTCTTGATGAACTTGATCGCCGCCAATGGTTGCTTGGTGTGGCAACGGGTAAAGCCCGCCGTGGTCTTGATGCGGTTTTGGCGCGCAATGAACTTGATGGTCGGTTTGTCACCTTGCAGACCTGCGATAATCACCCGTCAAAGCCCCATCCATCCATGTTGATGCAGGCACTTGACGAAACGGGCGCTGATGCGCCGAATGCTGTTATTGTTGGCGATACCAGCTATGATATCGAAATGGGCCGTGCTGCTGGCATGATCGCCATTGGTGTGGCATGGGGATATCATGATGTTGAAACCCTGACCGCATCGGGCGCGCATGCGGTGATCCGCCATTTTGATGAACTGCCATCTGTACTAGATCGTATTTGGGAAGTTGACTGTGACGCCGCTTAAGAACCCGGAACTTGCACCGATAACATTTGAACTGACCGTGGCGATTGATCCCGATCACGCGTTTGACGCCTTTGCCAATGAATTTGGACAGTGGTGGCCGACCGATACCCATACCCTGTCAAAAAAGGACTGCATTTCGGTTGATATGCATCCGGGCCTTGGCGGCGAGATCGTCGAACGTGCGCGTGGGCGTGATAACGTTTTATGGGGCCGTATCGAAATTTGGCAACCGGGTGAACATCTTGCCTTTACCTGGCATCCGGGTTGGGACGAAGGCGATTATACCCGTGTGGCTGTTTCATTTGATATGAATGCCTTTGGCCGCTGCCAAATCCGGCTGGAGCATAAGGAT
This sequence comes from Thalassospira lucentensis, assembly GCF_011806425.1. Taxonomy (GTDB): domain Bacteria; phylum Pseudomonadota; class Alphaproteobacteria; order Rhodospirillales; family Thalassospiraceae; genus Thalassospira; species Thalassospira lucentensis_B. The sequence continues at coordinate 296,087 of NZ_JAATOV010000005.1, forward strand.
TGGCAAAATGTCGGCGATATCGCCCCGGCCTTGCGTGAGGGCTACCTCAAAGGGTGGGAACGTGCCTTTGGCGAATGCTTTGCCAATCATCTGTGTGAAAAGCGCCGCTGACCGACTTTGGTTTCAGATGGCAAATCGTAAAAAGGGCACCTTAAAAGGTGCCCTTTGTTATTGGTGCCTCTAACGCGGGGTGACTTAAATCACGCGATCTTCGATCAATTGACGGCGCAGTTTGACCGGGTCGCTAAACCAGTGGGTCATAAAGCCCAGTTCGCGCGCCTGTTGGATGTTTTTTTCGACGTCATCAATGAACAGGGTTTCCCGCGGGTTCAAATTAAACCGCGCACAGGCCAGTTCAAAAATACGTGGGTCCGGTTTTGCGAGTTTTTCTTCGCCCGACACCAAAATGTCTTCGAAGAGATTAAGGAACTCAAACCGTTCGGTGGCGAATTTCCATGTTTCTGCCGACCAGTTGGTCAGGGCAAACAGGCGCACATTGCCACCTTTTTTTAGGTCCTCAAGCACGTGAACCGTGCGATCAATCTGCCCATTAAGCATTTCGGGCCAACGGCCCCACCAGGCCGCGATTTGATCGCTATATTCCGGGTGGCGGTGTTGCAAATCAGGGATCGATTTGGCAAAGCTCAGTGCGCCCTTGTCATGCAGGAAGTTCCAATGCGGGTGGCAGACCTCGCTTAGGAAATGTTCCATTTCATCCTGATCATCGAACAATTTGCGATACAGATATCGCGGGTTCCAATCGATCAGGACACCACCAAGGTCAAACAGAACGGTTTCGATTTCGCGCATGGGGTCTCCTGCTTCGGCAAAGGGCGATGGGTAAGGGTGATGTGTCGATATGCTTGATGTGTTAAAACAGGTGACGTGGCCAATCGCAAGCGGCAGTTTTGTGCAAAACCGTCCGATTGATCGGCTGGGGTGATTTTGTGCGTATAGAAAACCATGCACGCACCGATCCCCCGATGACAGGCGTGTGATTTGCCAATCAATCCCGCCATCGCGAATAATGATGGCGAAGGCACGATCCAAAAGAAACGATCATCACAGGAGGCTTGAATATGTGTACGCTCGATGGATGTGGTTCAAATGATCATCTCGGCCCACCACCCAAGGCAACCGATGAACAGCGTCGTTTGTTTTTAAAAGGGGCGGTTGCCCTGCCACTTGCTGTTATTCTTGCAGACCCGGTCTTGGCCCATGCGCAAGGATCGATGCTCGATAAAGTCACCATCACCACCCCCGAAGGCGTTGATATGGTGGCCGAAATCGCCATGCCCGCCACGCTGCCTGCGCCAACCGTGATACTGATCCATGAATGGTGGGGCTTAAATGACCAAATTCGCGCCGTTGCCGCGGAATATGCCAAACAGGGCTATATCGCGCTTGCGGTTGATCTGTATGGCGAACCGCCCGCAACCACATCCGAAGGTGCGCGCGCATTGATGTCATCGGTTGATCCGGTGGTAGCGACCCGCAAGCTACAGTCCTCGGTCGAGTTCTTGAAAAATCATAAGGACTCAACAGGCAAGGTTGGTTCGGTCGGTTGGTGCTTTGGGGGCGGATGGTCGCTTAATACTGCCCTTGCCACCGATGTTGATGCGGCTGTGATCTATTATGGCAATGTCGATAAAACCCCGGAACAGGTCGCGACCTTAACAGCCCCCTTGATGGGGCATTTCGGCACCCTTGATAAAAACATCAACATGGAAATGGTCGAAGGGTTTGAAGAATCCCTGAAAACCGCGGGCAAGTCACTTTATAAATTCTATTGGTATGACGCTGACCATGCCTTTGCCAATCCAACTGGCGGGCGCTATGACGCCGAGGATGCCAAACTGGCATGGGATCGCACGATGGCGTTCTTTAAATACCATCTCAAAAAGCCTGCATAAGGCCCTAAGCCATGCTTAGAATCACAAAGGCCGAGCAATGCGCCCGGCCTTTTTTCTTTAAGTGCGAAATTCTTTGGGGTTACGTGCTTTGATTGGCGCGGTTGGCCCATTTGGTGGATCGGCGTTCGATGATGTTAAACACTTCGTACATCACGATCCCCATCACCGCGATCACCAAAAGCCCGGCAAACACCAGCGGCATGTTGAATTTCGATGATGCCGACAGCATCAAATACCCAACACCAACGTTTGACGCGACGGTTTCGGAAATCACCGACCCTACAAAGGCCAGCGTGATCGCAACCTTAAGGGATGCAAAGAAATAGGGCATGGCACGTGGGAAGCCGACCTTGATCAGAATGTCTTTTCGGGTCGCACCAAGGGAGCGCAGAACATCGCGCAATTCCGGCTCAAGCGTTGCAAGCCCGGTCGCGACATTGACCACAATCGGAAAGAACGAAATCAGGAATGCGGTGATGATGGCCGGTACGGTGCCAATGCCAAACCACATGACCAAAACCGGCACCAGGGCGACTTTGGGCACTGAGTTAAAGCCAACCAAAAGCGGGTTGGCTGCATCGTAAATAGCCCGGCTGGACCCGACTAAGGCGCCGAGAACCACGCCAAACACCACGGCAATGGCAAAGCCCGCCAGCGTTGTATAAAGCGTATGGATCGCATGCATCCAGATCGCATCATGGAATTGCCAGCCGACCATAATGCTTTCGGACGGGGTCGGCAGTACATAGGGCGGAATATTGAAAATCCGAACGATCAGTTCCCAAATGACAAAAAGCCCAATGGCACTGATCCAAGGGGTGGCTTTGCGCAGGTTAAGTTTCTTGTTCATGATATCTGCCCGCCTTTCTATGCTGCGCGCACGTCACGGATGTGACTGCGCAATTCGTGGACAAGATCGGTGAAAGGCTGGGTAAATGTCACTTCCTGATCGCGCGGGCGCGGCAGGGTGTTTTCGCGTGCAACGATGATTTTACCCGGACGTTTGGACATTACATAAATGGTATCAGCCAAATAGGCGGCCTCGCGCAGGTCATGGGTCACCAAAATGACCGTAAAGGGCCGCACCATCCAAAGATTTTGCAAAATGTCCCACAGTTCTTCGCGGGTGAATGCATCAAGTGCGCCAAACGGTTCATCAAGCATCAAAAGATCCGGCTCATGAATGAGCGACCGGCACAAGGATGCGCGCTGTTGCATGCCACCGGATAATTCCCAGGGATATTTGTCTTCGTGCCCTTCAAGACCAACCGTCGCCAAAAGCTTACGTGCGCGTTCTTCGTATTCCGCGCGGTGTTTGCGCAGCCGGTTGCGATGCGGTTTTACGATTTCCATGGGCAGCAACACGTTATCAAGGGTCGTGCGCCACGGCAAAAGGGTCGGGTTCTGAAACGCCATGCCGACAATCTTAAGCGGACCATTGACTTCCGTGTTATCGACAAGAACCGTGCCCTCGGACGGTGGCATCAGGCCAGAAACAAGTTTCAGCAAGGATGATTTGCCACACCCTGACGGACCAACAACGGCGACAAACTCGCCCTTCTTGATCTTCATATTGGTGGTTTCAAGTGCCAAATCGTCGCCTTCGCTATAGCGCAGTTTGACATCATTGAGTTCGACAAAGCTTTTAGACACGGCAGTAATTCCCCCTGCTTGTCCGGGTTGTTTTTATTGTGATCAAAAATCTGGTTTTGGTGTTTGGGTCATAAACGACCGGGGCAGGAACATGGCCCGCCCCGGTTTCACGACATTATCGGCGTCTTATTTGATCTGGCGGTCTTTTTCGCCCGGCAAAAAGACGCTGGTATAAACATCGCCAACGCTTGGTTTGTTTTCAAAACCAAATGCCAGCGCAACCTGATCGATGGCCTTGGCCATACGGTCGGTTTTCACAAGGCCCATACCGTCTTTGATGGTTGCCGGGGTGACGACATTTTCATCAATCGCCATCTGAAGACGCTGCAGTTCAAGCGATGGGTCAATCAGCGGATCGACTTCCTTAAGGGCGGCAATCGCTGATGCCGGATCGGCAATGGCCGCGCGCCAGCCCTTTACAACTGCGCGTAAGAAGCCGCGCAGTTCTTCGGGGTGGTTTTCCATCATGTCAGGGGATGCCAGAATGCCATTGCCGTAAAAGTCCATGCCGTAATCCTTATATTGGAAAACGGTCAGGTCCTCTTTGCCAATGCCCTGCGCCTGAAGGTTCAGGATCGATGTGAAATAGTGGCCGGAAATCGCATCAACATCGCCGCGCACCAACATCGGTTCACGCAGCGGCGGGTCCATGCTTTCCCATTTGACGTCGTCAAGTTTCAGACCGGTTGCCTCGGCAAATGCCGGATACAGTTTGCGCGATGCATCAAATACCGGCGCACCCAGGGTTTTGCCCACCAAATCTTCGGGTTTGGTGATCCCCGATTTTTTCAACATAAACAGCGCAAAGGGTGGGCGATCATAGACCATAAAGATCGACTTCATGGCGCGGTCCGGGTTTGATGCATTAAACTCGACCAACGAGTTAATGTCGGCAAGCGACACGTCATAGGCGCCACTGGCCACCCGGGTGATCGCGCCAACAGATCCGTTGCCCGAATCAATCGTGACATCAAGACCTTCGTCTGCGTAATAGCCGTTCTTTTTCGCCAGAATATAAGGTGCCGCTGGCCCTTCATATTTCCAATCGAGCGAAAATTTCAGTTCCGTGTCGGCCATTGCCGACGTCGCGCCAAATGCAAAAGCCACACCCAGTGCAGCGCTTAAAAATCGGTTGGTGAATTTGGTCATACGCGTGAAGCCTCTCCTGTTTCGGACCGTTATTGGCAGCCCTGCCACCGAATTAAATCCCCTGACGACACAGCAAAGCCCATGCCATATCGATGATCGTCCCGCAGTTTCGCGGTTTTGTTATCTTTCCCTGTCACAGTAGGGATGTTTAATATTTGGTCAATGGGGTAAAATGACCAATAATTATACAGAAAATTTTGATAATCGCCTAAATGGCGTTCGAACCGCCTTTGTTTTCCCAAAACCACTTGCGCCGCGCGCCGGTTTTAGGCATATGGCGATCATGGTTACACAAACAATCAAACGCTTTTATAAAAAGGCCGATGCTGCTTTCGATGACGGCGGTGCTGGCTGGCGCGTGCAGCTTGACGGCCGCGCGGTAAAAACCCCGGCCAAGGCCGATTTCGTGCTGCCATCCGAAGTGCTGGCGCGTGAAATTGCTGCGGAATGGGATGCACAGGGCGAAAAAATTCTGCCCCATACCATGCCCATCATGCAGCGCGCCGCGACCGCCATTGACCGTGTTCGACCCAACCGCACAACCGTGGTCGCAGAACTGACCGGTTACGGCCGATCCGATTTGCTGTGCTATCGCGCGGCCTTTCCGACCGACCTTGTCGAGCGCCAAGCCAAGGCATGGCAGCCACTTCTTGATTGGGCAGCACAGGAACTTGGTGTTGAATTGACCGTGACCGAGGGTGTCATGCCGGTCAGCCAACGCGAAGATGCCCTGATGCGCATTCAGGACCTGATCAATGGCTTTGATGATTATTACCTGACCGCATTGCATAACCTGACCACCGTGTCGGGGTCGGTGATTGTCGCACTGGCCGTGATCCATGGTCGCATCAATGCCCAAGAAGCATCCGAATGCGCGTTGCTGGATGAAGAATACTCGATCGAGCAATGGGGCGACGACGCCGAAGCCGTCGAACGCCGCGACCGCCACCGCGCCGAAATCCTCGCCACGGGTCGGTATCTTGAATTGCTGATGGCGCGTTAGGGCTTTCTATGAACTGCCTAATTGGGCGGCGCAATGCATGAGATTTGAGATAAAAAGGAGCAGCCGGGGCTGCTCCTTTTTTAGTACGTAAACGGATGTGCTAGATGTGCTGTTGGGCTCAGTTCATCCAATTGGCAATCATCTTATGCTGAACAGCGGCTTGTGATGCCACGCGGTAATAAGACAGCAATTCGCGCATAGGCGATGACATCCGATCAAAGCCGGAAATAAAGGCAACGATGACACCAATCGATGTTTGGCCCTGAATGACCAAATAGCCGCCTGCGACCAGAACGCAGATCGGTGCCAGCGCGTTTAGAAAGTTGATCAGCGCCTTCATGCCGAATTTCAGCAAAAACAGCTTCATGCGGTTATCAAACAGCATGCTAATGCCGCTATTGATGGTTTCGACCTGTTCATCGTTTTTCTCACCGGGGGATAGTTCGGACAGCTCGTCGCTCATGTCGCGCATTTTATTAACGCGCTTTTCGATCAGGGCGTTGATCTGCTTTTGAATGACCGGGACAAGGGCAACTTGCGGGATCAGGGCAATCACCCCGATCAGGCCAACCATTGGCTCAACGCTAAGCATATAGCCAAGCCCAAAGATCAGCATGCCGCTATTGACCACCGGCTGCGACAGCCCATCGCCCACAAACCCGCCCAGCTTTTCAATCTCCCCGCCGATGATCGATACCGCACGGCCGTTGCTGGCATTGCTGTTTTTGCTGTTGTCGTCACCGGTATGGTTTTCGGCATGCAGGCGGGTCAGGTGCTTTCGGTTATGGGCAATGGCACTTTCGCTCAGCCAGCCTTCATAAACCCGCAACAGGTATTTCAGGGCCCCTTGGCAAACCACCACGGCGACATAAATCACCGCCAATGTCGTCAGCAGTTCCAAATTCTGTGGTTTGATCGCGTCATCGACAAGGCGGCGCTGCAATTCAATTGGCGCAATGCTGAGCAACGCGACGATGATCGCAATCACACAAACCGCGACCTGATGCCAACCACTCATGCGCCAGACATACCGCCAAAGCGAGATGGCCGGGGTATCGTCGCCGGTGGGCTCGATGGTGCGCGGTTTGATTTTTAATTTTGCCATGTCCGTTATCTCTTAAAAGCCAGCCAACCTGTTGCGCCCGATTACGGGTTTTTCTGTTTTATCGATGGGATGTTGTCTTTACGTTATTGATAACACCGTTGGATTGGGAAACTACCCATCAATTACCCAAAATCGCGATTTTGCGTAGCCGGGCCGCACGCTGCGCGATGATGGCAAAGGTCGCCATTTCACGTTTGTTATGACAAATGGCCGATTGGGCGCTGCGCCTAGACTTTAGTTCATCGCGACATCATGCCCAGGTCACTGATACCATTAACGTTAGGGAAAGCAGGGTTTTACGTCGGTTTTTAACATCACTTTGATCAGAGAAAAATAATTGGCATTCCAGTACCGAATAATGGTATTTGATGTTCTGGAACAGGTTCTTTGGGCGAAATGTGCGTAGCGCCATTCACAGCAGGGAAAAATGCAACATGCAAGATATTGTCGCCAAACTCGAAGCCAAGCGGGCCGAGGCCGCCATGGGCGGTGGGCAGCGCCGGATCGATAATCAGCACGCCAAAGGCAAACTCACCGCGCGTGAGCGGATTGACGTGCTGCTTGATCCCGGCTCTTTCGAAGAATGGGACATGTTTGTCGAACATGATTGCGTTGATTTCGGCATGTCCGAAAACCGCATTCCCGGCGACGGTGTTGTGACCGGCCATGGCACGATCAATGGCCGATTGGTCTTTGTCTTCTCGCAGGATTTCACCGTGTTTGGTGGCGCGCTTTCGGGGGCGCATGCGCGCAAGATCGGCAAAATCATGGATCAGGCGATGAAGGTCGGCGCACCGGTGATTGGCATCAATGATTCCGGCGGTGCGCGCATCCAGGAAGGTGTCGAAAGCCTTGCCGGTTATGCTGATGTGTTCCAACGCAATGTCGAGGCATCCGGTGTGATCCCGCAGATTTCCCTGATCATGGGGCCATGCGCGGGTGGGGCGGTTTATAGCCCGGCCATGACCGACTTTATTTTCATGGTCAAGGACAGCTCCTATATGTTCGTGACCGGGCCGGATGTTGTGAAAACCGTCACCCACGAAGAAGTCACCCATGAACAGCTTGGCGGGGCGACAACGCACACAAGTGTATCGGGTGTGGCTGATCTGGCGTTTGACAATGATGTGGATTTGCTGCTGCAAACGCGGCGTTTCATGGACTTCCTGCCGCTTTCAAACAAAGAAGATCCGCCCGCACGGCTGTGTGAAGACCCGATCAAACGCGATGATTTCTCGCTTGATACGCTGGTCCCTGAAAATCCCAACATGCCCTATGACATGAAGGAACTGATCACAAAGGTCGTCGACGAAGGCGATTTCTTTGAAATTCAGGAAGATTACGCCAAAAACATCATTATCGGCATGGCGCGCATGGATGGTCGCACGGTTGGCATCGTCGCCAATCAGCCGATGGTGCTGGCCGGCTGCCTTGATATCGATAGTTCAAAAAAGGCTGCCCGGTTTGTTCGGTTCTGCGATGCCTATAACATTCCGATTGTCACCTTTGTGGATGTGCCGGGCTTTATGCCGGGTACCGCACAGGAATATGGCGGCATCATCAAACATGGTGCGAAACTGCTTTATGCCTATGCCGAGGCCACCGTGCCGAAAGTCACTGTCATTACCCGCAAGGCATATGGCGGGGCGTATGACGTTATGGCATCCAAGCATCTGCGCGGTGATGTGAACTATGCTTGGCCGACCGCCGAAATTGCCGTAATGGGCCCAAAAGGCGCGGTGGAAATTATCTTCCGTGCGGATATGGATGACCCGGCCAAAATCGAAGCGCGCACCGAAGAATATCGCGAAAAATTCGCCAACCCGTTTGTCGCGGGCCGCAAAGGGTTCATTGACGATGTCATCATGCCCCATGGTACGCGCCGCCGTGTATGCAAATCACTGGCGATGCTGCGTAATAAAGACATCCAGAACCCGGAAAAGAAACACGGCAACATTCCGTTGTAAGCCGCCTCGTCATATTGGGAGACAGAATAATGTTTAAGAAAATCCTGATTGCCAACCGCGGTGAAATTGCCTGCCGTGTGATCAAATCAGCCCGCAAAATGGGCATTAAAACCGTCGCAGTCTATTCCGACGCCGATAAAAATGCCCTGCATGTTCAGATGGCCGACGAGGCGGTTCATATTGGACCGGCCCCGTCCAATCAGTCCTATCTGGTCATGGAAAAAATCATCGATGCCTGCAAATCCACCGGGGCAGAGGCGGTCCATCCCGGCTATGGCTTCTTGTCGGAAAATCAGGCCTTTGCCAAGGAGCTGGACGCGGCAAACATCGCCTTTATCGGCCCGCCAAATGGCGCGATTGCTGCCATGGGCGATAAAATTACCTCCAAAAAAATTGCGGCTGAAGCCGGTGTTTCGACCGTGCCGGGCTATATGGGGGTGATCAAGGACACCGACGAGGCGGTTAAAATCGCCAATGATGTCGGTTATCCGGTGATGCTTAAGGCCTCTGCTGGTGGTGGCGGCAAGGGCATGCGCATTGCGCATAATGATGACGAATGCCGCGAAGGCTTCGAACGTGCCACCTCTGAGGCCGCCAGTTCCTTTGGCGATGACCGTGTGTTTATCGAGAAATTCGTCGTCGAACCGCGCCATATCGAAATTCAGGTGCTGGCCGATAAGCACGGCCATGCGATTTACCTTGGCGAACGCGAATGCTCCATCCAGCGTCGCCACCAAAAGGTCGTCGAAGAAGCCCCATCACCCTTTATCGATCCCGCCACGCGCAAAGCCATGGGCGAACAGGCCGTCGCGTTGGCACGTGCTGTCGAATATTGCTCGGCCGGGACGGTGGAATTCATCGTCGACAAGGACAAAAATTTCTACTTCTTGGAAATGAATACCCGGCTTCAGGTCGAACACCCGGTGACCGAACTTATCACCGGTCAGGACCTTGTCGAATGGATGATCAAGATCGCCGACGGCCAGGAACTGACACTTAAGCAAGATGACGTGACATTGACCGGCTGGGCGATGGAAACCCGCATCTATGCCGAAGATCCGTTTCGCGAATTCCTGCCCTCCACCGGGCGCTTGGTCCGTTATCAGCCACCGAGTGAAAGCACCTCTGTCCGTGTGGATACCGGCGTGTTTGAAGGCGGCGAAATTTCTATGTTTTACGACCCAATGGTCGCAAAGCTGGTGACATACGGCGAAACCCGTGATGATGCCATTGGCGAAATGCGCGCCGCCTTGGATGCCTATTACATCCGCGGTATTTCACACAACATTCCGTTCTTGGCCGCTGTTATGGCCAACAAACGGTTCCAAGATGGTAACATCACCACCAACTTCATCGCCGAAGAATACCCCAATGGCTTCTCGGCCGATGATTTGCCCAACGATGATCCGGCAACCCTGATTGTGGTTGCTGCCTATATCAATCAGCGGATCGCCGAGCGTAATGCGGGCATTACCGGCCAAATCAGCGACCATCCGCTTGATGTTGCCGAAAGTTGGGTGGCGGTTTCGGGTGATGATCACACCGCCTTTGATATCGAGTTTGATGGTGTTAACGGCGATTACATTGTCGCGATCAATGATCGCAGCTACGGCGTGACATCGGATTGGAAGATCGGTGATCCAATGTTTGCCGGTGAAATCGACGGCACACCGGTCTGTGTGCAGATCGACCACGAAGGGGTGGGTTATCGCCTGTCGGCCAATGGCATTCAACGCAGTTTCAAGGTGCTGCTGCCCCGTGTGGCCGCCTTGCAAAAACTGATGCCGTTCAAGGCCCCGCCAGACATGTCCAACTTCCTGCAATCACCTATGCCGGGCCTTTTGGTCAAGGTATCGGTCGAGGAAGGCCAAACCGTCCAGCCGGGCACAGAGCTTTGCATCCTTGAAGCCATGAAAATGGAAAACGTACTCAAAGCCGAAAGCAAAGGTGTGGTCAAAAAAATCCACGCAGAGCAGGGTGCCAACCTGTCGGTCGATGCGATTATTATCGAGTTTGAAAAAGAAGAATAAGCCAAACGATTGCGTAAACGGCTTGGTTTGATAAAGGCGCTGGTTGTCATCAACCGGCGCCTTTAATTTTCAACCAGTGCACATCGCCTGCGTTTCAACCCCTTTCACTCAGACCGGCGGCAACTTAAATACAAAAAACGGGTCTTTACCCGCGATTGGACGTGCCATATGGTCGCTGATCGAGGCTGTAGAGCTGTTATGTTCGGCCATCCAAGAACAAGAAACGAGGCGTATCTATGTATAAACTGATTGCTTTTGACGGTGACGATACCCTTTGGCATAACGAGCCGCTTTTCCGTGAAGCCCATATTCAGTTGCGTGAACTTCTCAGCCACTATGTCGATGCCGATCAGGTGAATGATCGTCTTTATCAGGCGGAATTGGCCAATCTTTCGATCTATGGCTATGGGGTGACGGGCTTTACCCTGTCGATGATCGAAACCGCGATTGAGCTTTCTGATCGTAAAATCAGCGCCGAAGACATTCACAAACTTGCCGAAACCGGTAAGGCGATGTTGCGCGCGCCAACCCGGATTATTGAAGGGGCGGATAGCGTATTGCGACATTTCGCCAAACGAAATGATGCCAAGCTTGTGCTGATCACCAAGGGTGACTTGATTGCCCAGCAGCTTAAAATCGACCGGTCCGGGTTTGAGGATTTGTTTGATGGCATTGAGATTGTCTCAGAAAAAGATCCGCTGACCTATCGCAACATCTTTGCGCGCTATGGCGTTGAACCCGAAGAAGCCGTAATGATCGGCAATTCGATGAAATCCGATATTCTGCCGGTCCTTGCGTGCGGTGGTTCTGCGATCCACATTCCCTATGAAATCACGTGGGTGCATGAAATGGTCGATCAGACCGAAATTGATAATGATGCCATTGTCACGGTCGAAACAATTGCCGATGTGCCCGATACGATCGCAAAACTTGAACAAGATGGCACCGTCAAAATCGGTGCGACCGGGAGCATGGAAAATGTCTGATTGCGCGGGCTCTGAAATGTCGACAGCGGCATCCTTGGCCAATGGGCCTGCCGTCGACCTTGATCCGCAGACCAAGCTGGAACTCGAAGCTGCAGCCTTTCGCGGACTGGTTGGCCATCTTCAGGACCGCAAAGATGTGCAAAACATCGATTTGATGAACTTGGCCGGTTTTTGCCGTAACTGTCTGGCAAAATGGTATCTGGCTGCTGCCCGTGAAAAGGGTGTGGCAATGGATTATGATGGCGTACGCGAAGTCGTCTATGGCATGACCTATGATGCGTGGAAAGACAATCATCAGGCCCCAGCATCCGAAGAACAGAAACAAAAGTTTCAGGACACCGCCCATCTGCACGCCAAAATTCCGGGTGCCAAGTAACGTTAAGGAACGCCCAATAACGCCAAGTAACATTGCCGTCTAGAATAGCGGCATGAGGCCAGCCACATCTGCAAGCAGGAAGGTATTCCCATGACCGACACACGCCCAGATCCGGCAACGGGATCAGGAAACATTGCCGTTCATGCCCGGATCGAAGGCCGGGTGCAGGGTGTTTGGTACCGTGCCTGGACGGTCGAGCAAGCGACCAAGCGCGGTTTGACCGGCTGGGTGCGCAACCGCAATGACGGCACGGTCGAAGCCGTGTTTTGCGGCCCGGTGGAGGCCGTGACCTCCATGATTACCGCCTGCCATGACGGCCCGACGCATGCCCGCGTTGATCGCATTCACGAAGAACCCGCCCTTGAAGACGGGTTTTCTGTGTTTGAAAAACGCCCAACGGCGTAGGCACAGCACATCTAAACAAGCCTTGCGAAACGGGCCGCTTTATCTACCTTTGGCGTTATTATCACACCTGTCACAAAAGCATTTTTCGACATGTTTGTTGAAAAATGCTTTCTCTTTGCCGCAGTGCAATGGCATGCTGAAATACCAGACGATGATGACAAATACCCATAGAGATTATCTCAGCGATTTTTCGGGCAGGAAGAATGCCGCAGGCGATATGGTGTATCGTCAAGGCGTTCTGACGCCCTCCGATAAATCGCCGAGATAACCGGAACGGCGTCTTCCCAAGGTTTTCGGGGGGGGGGCATCGTAATCGCCTTCCGATGCCCTGCATCGCTGCGTCGATTGCTCTTAACCGAAAAGCTTGGGAAGACGTCTCTATGGGTATTTGTCATCATCGTCTGGTATCATCCTGTCTGTGTGGTCAGCATGCCATCAAACGGGAAATCAACAGGGAGACTAAAAAATGACATTTATCGCAAGATCATTTGGTGTGGCTGCCATCATGGCGACCAGCGCACTGTGTGCCTTTGGGGCGAATGCACAGGAACCCGCACAAAATGATGGCCTGAACGGCACGTTGTGGCTTCAAACTTCGGTGGAATACAAGGCAACCGCAATGTCGGTCTATGCCGGTGCGACCCGTTTGTTGCCTGCCGCCATTGGTGATCACAGCTGGACCGCAGCACTTGAGCAGGGCGGCAATTACAGCGCAAAGCCGCCAGCGGTTATTTTGGATGTCGATGAGACGGTTCTTGATAACTCTGCCTATCAGGCATGGGTTGTCGCCGAAAACACCCATTACAGTTCCAAAACCTGGGCGGCTTTCGTCCATGACACGGTTTCAACCCCGACCCCGGGGGCACTTGAATTCACCAAGGCCGCTGCCGAAAAGGGTGTTGAAGTGTTTTACGTGTCAAACCGCAAAGCACCAGAAGAAGAATCGACCATCGAAAACCTGAAAAAATTCGGCTTCCCTTACGCAGATGACAAGCACGTTATGCTGCGCGGCGAAGTCGAAGAATGGGGCTCAAACAAAACCCCGCGCCGTCAGGCGGTGTCCGATAATTACCGCGTTATCATGCAGTTTGGTGACAACCTTGGTGACTTCACTGACGAAGACGGCACCCTCGCAGAACGTCTTGATGTCATGAACAAATACAACACCTACTGGGGTGAACGTTGGTTCATGCTGCCGAACCCAAGCTATGGCTCATGGGAAGCATCGGCCTTTGGCGGTGATTGGGGTAAATCGGGCGGCGAACGCCGTCAGGATAAGATCAACAGCATGGCACCATGGGCTGGCCCGGCTGAATAAGCGATCTTTTAAAACACACTGATTTATGGGGCGTCCGAGTTTTCGGGCGCCTCTTTTTTATGGCGATATAGAGGGTTCATTTTCTGATTGAAAGGGTGCTAGGGTTTTATCACCCCCACCCCCGTGCTGCTTTACGTCCCCCCGCGATTAAGCAAGGATGTTATGAAACAGACCGTCTCCACCAAACATCGCGATCAAATTCCGCCGCCTATTTCAAAACCCACGAAAAGGCGCGTTTAAGCTCGTTCACCGCATTTTGCGCATAACACTTCCCATGGGCCAGAACGACATATTCCGGGGTCCAGGCAATCATGGTTTCAACCGCCTTGCGCAGCCCATCCTTATGCCCGGCAAAGGTCAGGCGCATGTCACGCGGGGTGCTGCCGTGTGGGGCCATGGTGCCAACCATTTTCACCATAAATCGCCAGATGGGGCTTTTGATTTTCGGCGCTTCGAAATTTTCAATCAGATCGGTCAGGATCAGGGTTTTCGATGCTGTGTGGAAAAACACCGCTTCGTTCAAATAGCTGCCGCGTACCATAACCTGTTCGATTTCTGACGCCCATTCGGTTTCGGCTGTATCGGCAAGCTCCGCATCAAAGGAAACGGCAATACCAACCGATTTTGCGCGTTTGATCACACCCGGTGCACAGAAAGCCTTGGCATTTGGATATGCCTTTTGCCAGTCAGGTACGCTGGCGTAATGGATGGTGTTGGGCGCAATCAAATAGGCAACCTCACCCAGTGCATCAATTTCGGCCTTAAGCACCTCATTTAGGCGAATGGGCGAATGCACAAACAGCTTGCCATCTGCAAGGCGGATGACAGTCATGCGGGTTGGAAACGGCAATTTAAGCCCGGCATATTTAAAGCCGATCACCGGACCATCAAAGATCCAGATATCCTTGCCAATTGGTTTTGCCTGATCAAGCGGGGTGTAAGTATCAACTGTGAACATGGGACGGTCTTTGATTTGGAAAGATGAGCCGGTGAGGAAGTGGCGAAGTGACAAAAGTAGGTGGGCGGCAAAAGAAATGCGTCTGGCGACGTTAGATCACTTTACCGGGATTAAGCCTATCATCTGGATCGATGGCTGTCTTGATCGCGCGCAATAATTTCATTTTTTCCGCACTGGCATAATGGGCCAGTTCATCGCGTTTAAGGCGGCCAATCCCGTGCTCTGCACTGATGGATCCGCCAAGATCGGTGACAATGTCATGGATGACCCGGTTAAGGTCTTCCCAGCGCGCCAGATAATCGGGTTTGGCCATATCGGTCGGTTGGCTGAAATTAAAATGTATGTTGCCGTCCCCGACATGCCCAAACGGGCAGGGGCGTATCCCGGGGATAAGGTCCGTCGCCGCCGTCATGCCGCTTGTCAAAAGATCGGGCACCTTTGACACTGGCACCGACACATCATGCTTGATGCTGGCCCCTTCAAATCCTTGTGCTTCGGGAATGCCTTCACGGATGGCCCACAGGTTTTTGCGCTGCGCATCCGATTGGGCAACAGTGGCGTCCGTCGCAAAACCAGCGGTCATGGCGGTGTCTAAAATGTCGATCAAAAGCGTGTTTAAATCATCACCGGGGCGCGATGATGTCAGTTCGATCAAAACATGCCAGTCGGTGTTGCTGGCAAGGGGGCGGGTGATGTTGG
The DNA here is from genome assembly GCF_011806425.1 of Thalassospira lucentensis. Classification (GTDB taxonomy): domain Bacteria; phylum Pseudomonadota; class Alphaproteobacteria; order Rhodospirillales; family Thalassospiraceae; genus Thalassospira; species Thalassospira lucentensis_B. The sequence goes on from NZ_JAATOV010000005.1 coordinate 311,649, forward strand.
GCAAATGCGTGACGGATGTATCATGGGCAAAGCTGCTCATCAGCTCAAACGCGGAAATCGCATCGCCACTGTCGCGCCGGGCAAGGGCCAGCAGATCAAGTGCGGCATCGGGCGTTGGAACCGCGACCCATGCGGTGGCGATATGTTTTGGCTGTGGAAACAGCTTTAAGGTCGCCTTGGTGATAATCCCAAGTGTGCCTTCGGCCCCGATAAACAAATGCCGCAGGTCATAACCAGTATTGTCCTTGCGCAGTTTTGAAAGCCCGTTCCAAATGCTGCCATCGGGTAAAACAACCTCAAGCCCCAGCACCAAATCACGCGTATTGCCATAACGAATGACATTCAAACCACCAGCATTGGTCGCAAGGTTGCCCCCGATCTGGCAGCTGCCCTCCGCACCTAAGCTTAGCGGGAATAAAAGATCATGTGTGGCGGCGGCATCCTGAATGGATTTTAAGATCGCGCCGGCTCCCACGGTGACGGTAAAGTCGCGGGCATCCAAATCGGTAATCTTGTTCATGCGTTTCAGGTTTAAGATCACCTGATGCTGATCGGCGACAGCCCCGCCACATCGCCCGGTATTGCCGCCTTGCGGCACAATGGCGATATCGTTCGCTGCACAGATTGCAACCGCCTTGGCGACCTCATCAGTACGCGCAGGAAACAGGATGATTTCCGCCTTGCCGTCAAACTTGCAACGTGCTTCTGCGTTATGCTGCGCTAAAACATCTTCGTCCATGCTAAACCCCTTGGGGCCAAGCAGGTTTTTCAGTTCCAAAAGTGCGGCATCGCTTGGGCGGGACATGATGCGATGGCTCCGCTTATGGGGATTTGGAATTTGATGAAGATGTGTCGGATGACGAAGCCGCTGGCGCACGCGGTGCGCTGGCGCGTTTCATGCGGTCATTGATCGCAACGCCAAGACCGATATCGGGGATCGGCGCGATCGCAATGCCATCAAACTGTTTTTGATCGGCTTCATGCAGCTTGGCAAACAGATTGGCCGCGGCCTCAACATCGTCGCCGGTTTTCGACAGCCACAAAACGGCGTCAAACCCCTTGGTCGCGCAATCACCAAACCCCAAAAGGACTTCATGGCCATATTTCGCGGTGTCGGCGGCGGTGGCCTCAAGACGCACCGGCAAACCCGGCGCATAGTGGCTGGTCATCATGCCGGGGCTTTTGGGGGCCGTATCATCGGTTTCGGCCATAACGACCTCGGTGCCAAGGACTTTGGCGACTTGCTCGGCCGTGATCCCACCGGGACGCAACATCACCACCCGGTCCGTGGTCAGGTCAATTACCGTGCTTTCAAGGCCAACCCCACATGGACCGCCATCCAATATCATCCCGATCGCACTGCCCAGTGAATGGGCGACGTGGCCCGCGGTGGTTGGGCTGATGCGCCCGGACCGATTGGCAGATGGGGCGGCGACGGGCCGACCAACCGCGCGCAGCAATTCACGCGCCATCGGGTGGGCGGGAACACGCACGGCAATGCTGGGCAGGCCCGCGGTGGTCAGTTCGCACACTGTGCTGTCTGATTGCTTTTTTAAAACCAGTGTTAAGGCACCGGGCCAAAATTCCTTGGCCAGCATATCCGCACGTGCATCAAACACCGCCTGTTTGGCGGCGGCATCACGGTCGGGGAAATGGCTGATCAGCGGGTTAAAGCTGGGACGTTGCTTGGCGGCGAAAATTGCGGCGACCGCATCGGCATTTGTCGCATCCGCACCCAGTCCATAAACCGTCTCGGTCGGGAATGCGACCAACTCACCGGCGCGCAGCTTCGCGGCTGCTTGGCTAAGGGCACCTTCGGAATACGGACGAATGGTCAGTGCAGGGGACATGCTTTACCGCCAATGAAAAAATCCAGTGTCTTGAAATACCTAGCGATGAAGCGCGTCCATGACAAGGACGAACAAATGCCCAAGCCCCATTCGACGCGAAAAAATTGGCAAGAAAGAACGAAAAACAGATCAGAAAAGAGCTTAGAGATTACCAGAAGATGGCACCGAGAACCAAAAGGCGGGCAGGGCAATATCCCCCAAAAAGCGCAGCGCCGCCATACAGAATGGCGGCGCCAATTTACGCTCTAGCCCGGCCTCGCTCCGCGGAAGTGAACCCGGACCGCGTCGCCGTGATTCCGGCGGCTATTTACGTCACCTACACGTTGTGTGGCGATAATTATTTTATAGCGTAAAATGCCGTAAAAGTCAATGAAACTGCGGTTTGGCGCGGGTTTTGAATTTGTGTTGGAGCTTGCCAAATATCATTGGTGCGCTGCGCAATCGACAAGCTGATGAGGATGCTGGGAAATTCGGTTTAAGGGTGCTGCTGCGAAATGAATTTTATCCCATTGATGCGCCTTATCGCCACCAGGATCGCCAAGAAAAAACGGGCAGCGGTTTAATGCGCTGCCCGTTTTTTGTGAAATTATCGCGGATCGCTCCGCCCGGATGACCCGGTGACTTTGATCAGATCAGATGCCGCGAACGCGTGACAGGAAGTCCTCAACCTCACGGCCAAGGGCGTCGGCCTGGCTTGAAAGCTCGGCTGACGCTTTCAACACCTCGTCTGACATTTGTCGTGTGTCGCGGGCCATTTCGGTCACCGAGGCAATGTTGTCCGAAACTTCCGACGTGCCGGTGGCGGCATGCTGGACATTTCGGGCAATTTCCTGGGTGGCCGATGATTGTTCCTCGGTCGCGGCAGCGATGGCGGAAATCGCCTCGTTGATCGCGTGGATCTTTGTGCCGATCCCGGTAATCGCATCAATACACAGACCAACAGCGGTCTGCATGCCGCCAATCTGGCCCGAGATTTCCTCGGTCGCCTTGTGCGTCTGAGTGGCAAGGGTTTTGACCTCGTTGGCAACCACGGCAAAGCCTTTGCCGGCATCACCAGCACGGGCGGCTTCGATCGTTGCGTTCAAGGCCAAAAGGTTGGTCTGCGACGCGATGTTCTGGATCAGCTCAACAACCTCGCCAATCTTGTCTGCGGCTTCGCGAAGCTCGGCAAATGACTGGTTGGTTTGTTCAACTTCATCCACCGCATCGTTGGCCATACGCGATGAACCGTTGATTTGCTGGTTCACCTCAATGATTGATGCACTCAGTTCCTCGGATGCGGCTGCAACGGTTTGCACATTGCTGGATGCTTCACCCGATGCGGTGGCAACCACCTGCGTGCGCTGATCGGTATTTTCCGCAATGGTCGACAGGTGTTCGGCGTTGCCATGCATGTCACCCGATGCGTGGCGCACTGCGGTTACAATGCGTGCTGAACCCTGTTCAAAGGCACTGACAGCCTCGGAAAGTTGTTTGCCTTTTTCAATTTGCTCTTGCTGGGCTTTTTGTTGTGCTGCGCGCAGTTCTTCGGTCTGCAACGCATTTTTACGAAGCTCCTCAAGGGCACTTGCAAGACGACCCAGTTCATCGGGCGCGCCGGTTTCTGTGACCTCGGTTGTGTAATCTGCGTGCGAAAGACGTTCGACATCCACCATCAGGTCGCCAATCGGGTTCGAGAAACGCCGTAAGACCGATGAAATCGCAAATGCCGAAAGGGCAAGCGCAAGGATAAGGCAGATGATCACCACAACCAATGCAATCGTGGCGGATGTTTTTTTGTCCTCGGCACTCAGAACGGCTTCTTTCATGGCGATCTGACCGACATCAACAATCTGATCAAACGGGCCATTACAAAGGGCGCTATAATCCGCCGCGGCCATTGCCGGTGCCGTGCCGCCATTCAAGCTGGCCTGCAGGTCATTGAGTTTTGCCTGTGTGGATTTCGTTGCTTCTTCTGCGACTTGAACCGCTTTTAGCAGGGCCTTGGGAATGCCCGGGCGCGCCATGACGTCATCAATTTCCTGCCACATAAGCTGATAAGCACCCTTGCGCTGGTTCCAGCTGGCAAAGGCCTCAGCGGTAAGCGGCTCATTGTTTGCGACATACGGACGCAAAAGCGAACATTGGCTGCCGAACCTGTCGCGAACCATCCATGCGGCACGCCGGACCTGGATCATTTCGCCAACAAACGGATCAAGGAGGCGGACATTGTTCCCGACGGCAAGCGATACTTCCAAAATGGTATTCACAACAGCCCGCACCGAATTTGACCATTCCTTGACCTCGGGCACGCTGCGCTGGTCTCTGGGAAGCTTCGTCAGCGCGTCAATTTTTGCTTCCTGACTGTTCTGTTCCGCCCATGCCGCCTGAAGTTTGGCGATATGCTCGTCAACGCCATCAATCTTCACAGTTTCAAGCGCGGCCATGGCGGTGTCGAAACTTTCATCTGCAATGGCGCGGGTTTCGGCAAAGGCCGCCGTCGGGTCGTCTTGCGACACCAACGCGGTCTGCGTTTTGGAAATCTGCTGCCTTACGCCAAGAACGGCTGAAAAGAGCGACTGATCAGCGCGCGTTGCATTCAAAATCGCAGATGCGTTGTCCGAGCTATGCCAGCTCATAAACGCCAAAACCCCCGTCACACTGACAAAGCCAATAAGCAAAAGGCTTTGTAACGATATGATCAGGCGGGAAATCGATTTCCGGAACATCTAACGTATGTCTCCCAAAGGGCGGTGCGGTATCATCCAAATGCATAATACAATCTATCGATATACAATTTTTGCGCGCCACAGGGTGATTTCAAGAAGCAGACTGAAATAACTTGGTTTTTTTGTAAAAAGTTCGCCGCGCCGATCTGAAAATCGCACACAAAGATGCAATCGATCACATGCGATAAGTTGGGGCGGTGGTCATGCATCATGCATCTGACCGACTGGTCGGCATTTATGGGGAAGATACAAAACGAGCCCCGGGACGTGGTCCTCGGGGCTCGGTTCTGATGTGTTGTTTAGATGCTGCTGTCGTGATGCTTACGTCTGATAGGTCACCGGAACGGATGGGCTGCGGGCGATAAAGAACGGATTGCGGAAATCGGCTTTGCCGTATTGGAATTGCGATCCATCCATATTTTCAACCACGCCGCCAGCCGCTTTTAACACCGCATGACCCGCGCCAATGTCCCATTCCATGGTCGGGCCAAGGCGCGGATACAAATCGGCTTCACCGGTCGCAAGCAAGCAAAGTTTCAATGAACTTCCCGCCGGGCGCAGTTCCTTGACCTTGAGACTCCCCAGAAAGGACTTCATGGCTTCTGGATCGCCATGTGATCGGGATCCAACGACAACAACACCGTCTTCAGGCATGTCACGCACGGCGATCTTTTGAATTTCCGGGGTAATGTCGCCCTCGATCAATTTCGCACCGCTTGGATCGCCGTAATAAAGCTTATCAAGGGCAGGGGCATAAACCACACCCAGTACCGGCTGACCCTTGGCAATCAGGGCGATATTGACGGTAAATTCGCCGTTGCGTTTGATGAATTCCTTGGTGCCATCAAGCGGATCGACCAACCAAAAGAAATCGGTGTCCCCATCCACATCGGGCACATCCCCCTTGGCGGCACTTTCTTCCGAAACGATTTTAATATCCGGCGTCAAAGCACGCAGGCCCGGCAAAATAATCGCCTCGGCGGCGTCATCGGCCTCTGTCACGGGCGATGCATCATCCTTCGAACGGACATCAAAATCGGTTTTATAGATGTTCATGATCGCCGCCCCAGCCAGACGGGCGATTTCGGTCAGGCCGTTTTCAAGGGCATCGGCACTGGCGGGCAGGGCAGTTGTCATGTGTGTCTCGTTTGTTCGCGTGAAAAGAATGATAAAACCGGCATAGGCAATTTTTCCATTCCGGTCTAGTCCGCAATCATGCCGACATTGCGCCAGCAATAGGGCGGGTAATTTGGAATGGCGTGTTTTGGGATAATGACAGCTATTTACCGCCCAGGCTGGCTTTAAAGGCCGTGATCAAATCACGATGAAGCTGATCATGGGATGGCAAAAACGGCCCGTCCGTCCGGGTTGGGAAAATGCCCGCCGCGACATTGTTTTTCGCAAGGTCGGGCAAAACCCCTTCCATCAGCTCAACCAAGGTAATTGCCGTTGGGATATAACCGGTTTTGGCACCTTCTTCCCAATCAGTAGCCGTATCCTGTGATGGGAAAAACGGGCAAAAGGCTTGGTCGTCGGCACCGGGATAAATCAGCCAGCCATTGCGATAAAGCCCCCAAACGCCTTCGAAATCGGCAACGGCGGTCAGGAAGTCGGTGTAACGATCGGTGTTTGGGGCGGGATTGGTTTGCGTTGAATTTGTCTGCGCTGAAATGGTCTTGGTCCTTTAAATCTCGGTCTGCCAGAAATCTGTGTTGGCGATATCCTTACCCGAAATGCCGCGCGTCACAAACCGTTGCGCGCGCATGCGTTCCGACCAATGATCCAGCGGCAGGCCCGCCTTACGTTTTAAATGCGCAAGGAAATCGGCGGGGTTGGGCAGTTGCTCCCACACTTGCGGCAGGAAAAGGCCGCGTTTGTTGCCCTCTGATAAAATAATTCCATCCTCAAACGGCGTCAGCTTGGCAATCAGATCGGCCTCATCACTAAATGGAAAATCACGTGCGGGCGACAGAACCGAAATCGACAGTTCCAGATCGTCGGTCAATTCAGATTCTTGCAATGGCGGAAATCTTGGATCACGGAACCCGGCCTTAAAGGCATTGTCACAAAGGTCGGTTGCCAAATCCTGATGTGCCATCACCGATCCGATGCAGCCGCGAAGCTGCCCGGATTTTTTCAAGGTGACAAAACACGCCCCTGCGTTCAACAGGGCCGGTGAAACCGCCGTGCGGTCAACCGCCATCGGCCCGTCATGGCGGATGGCATGCCAGATCGACCGGCGCGCAAGGTCAATCATCTCTGGCCCGTGGTCGCGCAAAAGATGCTCTGTCGTGCCAACAAATCCGGTTGATGTTTCGGTGGTGTTTGCCCCGTCTTCTGGCTGCACGCGCATTTTTTCCGTCCCCGTATAAACCGCCCACGCGCCGTACCCGACAACGCGGGATCTATCGCCGGTCACATCGCCGGAATTTGCCATGCCCAATGTTTTGATCCGCATGCCGCGTTTGCGCGCAGACATCAACATCCCGGCAATCGGCAACGCGCCACAGGCATCATTGGTATCAAGCCCCTCGGCGTCAAACCGTTCGATCTTATCGCGGGTGTGGCGATCCATTTTTTGCGCCGTGGCGTCATCATGGAAATGCGACAGGTCCGATGAAATCACAATCAAGGTTTCCGGCCCGCCCCAAAGCGCTTCTATCAATTCATGCACGTGGCGCGCGCCACAGCGACTGACCAGCAACGGCACGATGGCGATATCGCTATCCTTGCCAAAAAGCCGCTGGATAAACGGCAATTCAATCTCAAGCCCGTGCTCTTGACGGTGTGCGTCATCTAAAATCTGAACCTGCGGCCATGAAAGCGCACTTTGAAGCCCCGCCAAATCACATTTAACCGTGCCAAGTGGTGTGGCAAACCCATCCGCCTTGGCCAGCGCAATCCCCTGAAACGCCATGCGATGCGCAGGGCCGACAATCACAATGCGTTTTACCGTATCTTTAAGGGCGCGCACCGTGGCAAAGCCAAGGGCAGCAAGGCTGCCTGAAAACATCAATCCGGCATGGGGCACAATGATTGCCTTGGGTATCGTGTCGCGTTGCGCGTGTTCCGACTGAATGGCCGCATCCAATAGCCCATCAATCTCGCTTCGCAAAAGATCGGCATCGGCCGGATAAAACGTTCCGGCAACGGCAGGCGGGCGAATGATGGTCGTCATAGCCTCTTCCTGACGTAGTTGATGGTTTTCTTGATTAGAGTCTCTGGCTGTTTCTTCTTGGGCGGACTGAGATTAGTCCAAACGTACAGTGGACCATGATATTCGACTTTTTTGACTTTGAATTTATTGCCGCATTTCTTGCACGCACATCGATAATCCGCTGTCCAGTTCTTCGCATCTTCGACCTTATCCGAGATGATAATTAACCCTTCCTCTGCCTCCTTGTTTGGGTTGAAAAACGGGTTGCTCGGGTAAAGCTCACACTGACAGCCGGCGGCATCCTTAACAAATTTCAATTTCAGAAGTGCAAAACTCAAAGGGGAATTGTTGGTGATTAAGTCCGAGCCGCTATCCTTATCGATGTTTTTGGTTGCTTTCTTTATCGCCTGAATATGATCTGCAATTGATCGGAGCTCTTCCTCGTTGCGCAAATTCTTGACATCAAAAGATGCTTCCCAAACCTTTTGAGGATCGCCGGATAGAAGATTTTCCAAAATACTCAATGAGCTACCCTGAATTTTCGCGAGTTTTGTTACTGGAACGTGTCGAGAGATCTGTCTGAAAAAACAAGACCTTTTGAAAAAGATAGCGATTGAGACTAGATTTTCAAAGAGGAAGCTTTGCAAAGCGAAAGTCCTAACCATGAGCGCCCCGTTAACGCACACAGATACCGTCCCCGGTCGCTACTGGCATCCTCTTGAGGATGGCCGTATTCAGTGCGATGTCTGTCCGCGCTTTTGTAAGCTTAATGACGGGCAGCGGGGCCTGTGCTTCGTCCGCGCCCGCCAAGGCGATCAGATGGTTTTGACCACGTGGGGGCGGTCATCTGGCTTTTGCATTGATCCGATTGAAAAGAAACCGCTCAATCACTTTTTGCCCGGATCGCCGATCCTGTCGTTTGGCACGGCGGGCTGTAACCTGACCTGCAAATTCTGCCAAAATCACGAGATTTCCAAAGCACGCCAGATGGACCAACTGGGATCGCTGGCGACACCGGAAATGATTGCGCAAACCGCCAAGGATCACGGCTGTTTGGCGGTGGCCTTTACCTATAACGATCCGGTGATCTTCCTTGAATATGCGGTTGATGTTGCGCAAGCCTGTCGCGAAGCCGGCATTCGCACCGTGGCGGTGACGGCGGGATATATCGGCGATAAGGCGCGCGAAGAGTTCTTTCGCCATATGGACGCGGCAAATGTCGACCTTAAGGGCTTTACCGAGGATTTCTATCACAAGCTTTGCTCGGCCCATTTGGACGATGTTCTTGAAACGCTCAAATACCTGAAACAGGAAACCGGGGTGTGGTTTGAACTGACCAATTTGGTGATCCCCGGCGAAAATGACGGGGACGCGGAATTTGACGCTATGACCGATTGGGTCAGCGAAAACCTTGGCCCCGATGTGCCGATGCATTTTTCCGCATTCCACCCCGATTGGAAAATGATGGATCATCCGCGCACCCCGCCCGACACCCTGATCCGGGCGCGCGACATCGCGCTTAAAAACGGCATCCGCTATCCATATGTCGGCAATGTCCATGACAAAACGGCCAGCAGCACTTATTGCCATGCTTGCGGCGAAACCCTGATTGGCCGGGATTGGTATCAGTTATCGGACTGGAACCTTGATCCCCAAGGGTGCTGCACCCAATGCGGGACGGCTTGTGCGGGCGTGTTCGCGCCAAAACCCGGCACGTGGGGACGGAAACGATTGCCCATAAGGCTTAAATCGCCCGCGCAATGAGGCTTCTATTGCTGAATTGTTGCGCATGCCCTCGGATCGGTAGCTTGCAAAAGGATGGCGAGATCACCTGAGCGGCCCAAAAAGGCGCGCATGGCTTTTAAGAAAGGCATGTCAGATTACGAATGGTTAAAGCACAAACGATGTCTTCTAGAGAGCGCACCCATCCCCAGAAAACCGCAAAGGAAAGTGCTTTTCACGATTTTGTCTTCCTGATCGGTCCCGGTGGCGTGGGCAAGACAACGACTGGAAAGTACCTATCGGATCGTATCGGGTATGATTTCGTCGATCTTGATGAGTATTTCTGTTCGGAAGTTGCAAATATCCGTGATTTTATTTCCGACTTTGGATACCGCGAATATGTGATCATGAATTCGCGTTGCTTTAACGACGTTATTAGTAATTGTCGCTCCAATACGGTGATTTCGCTTTCTTCAGGTTTCTTGATTGTTGAAGAGGCCGATGAGGTTGTTGAGGCAAACCGGGAATATATTCACCGTTTAGGTGTTGCAGTATTGCTCGTTCCTTCTTTGGATCACCAAAAGGCCGCAGATATAGTCGCGAAGCGCCAAGCAGGCCGGGGATTTGGCTTAAACGAGTTAGAAGAACGTAAAAAATTCCTGGAACGGATAAAAATTTACGAAGGATTTTTGAAGCATACCGCGCTATCAGACGATTGCCCGGCGGATACTGTTGATCAGATTGTTCAAATGCTGGAGTTCCATCCGGCAAAACATGGGGCGCAAAAGGCTTCCGGTTCGGCTTAAATCGTCTGGGGCATGACGTTTTTTCTGGTGCATTGCGTCGGCTTGGCTAAAGTGCCGCCGATGAAGGACGCGTTGGACAGATAAACATGACCGGACTGAAAATTCGAAAAGCCCGTTTGGGCGATGCCGGGGCGATTTTCGCCATCCGAAGCCGTGTTCAGGAAAACCATCTTTCTGACAGCCAGCTGGCCGAACGCGGTATTACCAAATCGGCCTTTGGCAAATGGTTGTCTGATGGCTATGGCATTTGGATTGCGGATTTGGATGGCTCTGCCGCCGGTTTTGCCATCGCCATCCCGACTGAAGCCACCCTGTGGGCGCTGTTTGTTGATCCCGATTTTGAAGGGCGCGGGGTGGGGGCCGCCTTGCTGCGCACCGCCGAAGAATGGCTGTTTGCCCAAGGCTGCGACGACATATCCCTGACCACCGGTGTTGATCCCCAAAACCGCGCGCATGGCTTTTACGAAATGCATGGCTGGCACAATACCGGCGATATTGAGGGTGACGAGGTTGAATACATCAAATCCAACCCATCCATGACGCTGTTTGATTTCAGCTAAGCAGCTTAGCGCACCGGTATACCGCGCGGTTTCTTTTGCGACGGCCCGATCAAAACTGGCCCGTACCCAATCAAAAATGCCAGCCAGCCGCCAATCCACATCAAGGTGGCAATCGCCAATAGCGTGACGTAATGCCCATCACTTTGGCCCGCGACAATCCGAAATACGGTTGATATCCAGATCAGGGCAAAAGCGGTGTTTAGCGTCACACCTGCCTTTACTTCCCGCCCGGTATGGCCAAGGGCGGCACGGCCGGCAACGGCAATGATCATGCAGGCAATCGCCCCGCCAGTCAGCCCATGCAGGGCATCGCGGCTTGTAATGGCATCGGGCCAAAGGATCGATGCGCCAAGAAGCGCAAGCCCAACTGGCACCCAGAGATACCCCAGATGCAACATGGCAACAATCGGTTCGCGCCAGCTATGAATGCCGCGCCAGCGGGCCAGTCGCAGCGCATGCAGCACCGCCGCCAGCAGCAGGCAACAGCCAAACGCGATCCCGTCTGGGGTAATAATCCCAGCTATGATGGAGATAACGACACTGGCAAGGCAGAGCATATCAAACCGGTTAAACATCTGGGGCATCAATGCATCAATGTGATCGCGCTGCATCCAGTTGCGTGTAAAGGCCGGGATCACCCGCCCGCCAATCAGCGATATCAACAAAATGATGGTTAGAATGGCGGTTTGATACAGCATCACCGCATCAAGCGCGATGAGATCAAGGCAGGCCGCAGTGAACAATCCATCAAACAATGCGATCATGCCAATCACCGCCAAAACCCGCAGGTTTTTGAAATTACGCGCGGCCATAAGTTCCCGCAAGCCAAGGGCGATCAGAAAGACAAAATACGCAATGGCGGCAAGGATCACCAACGCGGTAGGCAGGCTTTCGGCAATGCTAACCGCAATGCGGCCCAAAACCCATGTGAAAGTAAGGGCCATTAACATCGGCCCAGCAACCGCCGGTCGTCCGGTCCAGTTGGCAATTGCTGTTAACAGAAAACCACCAATTGCGGCCCCACCAAACCCGAAAATCATTTCATGGGCATGCCAAAAGGATGCGGTGCCAAGCATTGGTGTCGGAATGCCATGCACAAATCCGGCAACCCACCAAACGACGGCAACAATGGCAAGAATGCCCGCGCACAGGAACAGCGGCCGAAACGCACCACTCCAAAACGGATGTGTCTTTGGTGCAGGTTCGGTGATTGAAACGGTTGGGGATTTTGCATTCATGTTGCGGTCTCCTGCACATTGGAACGCGTCATAATAGCGTTTGCGACCGACCGCGCGTTGATTTTGCGCAATTTAGCGCTGATGAGAACTTGGATGGCCCAGAACCGGGCTTGAATTCACCAAACCAGACATCATCAAGCATTCCCTAAAACGCGGGCGGTTTGGGGCTGGGATCGTCATTTTACGTGGCCGGAAGAATCTTCCAATTTCGATAACCTATTGCTATTATGGCGAGAAATCGAAATGCCCCGTTCATGTTTAAAGGTGCAACGGGGGCTGCAAACGTCTGCACACTCTCGCCCGCCACGCCCATTCTTTAACGGCAGTGAATGATATGAAAATTGATTCAGGTTCTCTTGCGTCCGCCATTAAAAAAGTAACGCCTGAGCCAAATCCAACCGCATCGAAATCTGTCCCGAATGGGAAAGAGATTGATGTCGCGTTTGGCAAGCTTGGTGGGGACATTGATATCCCGACCGATGATGCCTTTGGCAAATGGGTGCAAGGACGGCTGGACATTAACCTAAATCTTGCTGCCCGGGCATCTGATTTGCAGGACGGCCTAAGCAAGATAGGGGACGACATTCAGTCGATCACCAAGGGCAAGAATTGGGACTTTACGCTGAATGCCGACAATAAGCTGGTCATCTTAAGCGACGAGCTGAGCGACAAGGAAATGCAGCAACTGGGCGAGCTGCTTGATCGCGAAGGGATTGATACCAAACTTCGCAAACTCCGCGATGTCGCGATTGAGGGCTTTAACAATCTCGCAGAAGCCTCTGAGGTTTATCCGGGCGCCAAACTTCCCGTTTCCGAGGGATTTGAATTTAATGAAACCGTGTTCGCGGAAACCTTCCGGGGGAGCGATTTCCTGAAAGATGCCCAATCCAACCCGCAAGATTTCGAGGAGGAAATAAGCGGTCAGAAACATCTTTGGGGCGCGTCATTTTCCCTGATGAAGCAAATCAACAATCACGCGGAAAATCAGCAACTGGCAACAACAGGCTACATTGTTGATTCCCTGCTTTAATCGCACCTCTTGATCCGTCCGTGCGCGGGCGTTCTCGGCGCTGTTCATTCCGCCGGGGATTGTAAACTCGGCACGGATGATCGTCGTGCTCGGCACGACATTTGTATGAAACCCACAGCTTTTTCAACGATAAGCCTTTTCATCGCCGTGTAACGCGCTAGATTAAGGGCAGTATTTCAATAACACAGTCGCTTTGAATAAGGGCTGTGTGCCCCGAAACATGACAGGAGTCCTGTTCACCATGAAGATCACGTTTTCCGATCTTGCCGTCCCGACCAGCGGTGCCGTTATTGCCTTTGCAACCGAAGGCGCCGATTTGATGCCAAGTGCGATTGCACTTGATGAAGCCATCGGGGGCTCGATCACCAAGGCGATCAAATCTTCGACCTTTAAAGGCAAGGCTGGTCAAAGCTTGCAAATTTTGGCCCCGGGCCAAGGCGATTTGACGCGTGTGATTGTGTTTGGGATTGGCAAAGAAGCCGAATTTGACGTGATTGCAGCCCAGAAACTGGGCGGGACCGTTACTTCGCGCGCGCTGGCAACGGGTGAAAAAGACCTGACCATTCTGTTTGATATGGAAGGCATGGCATGCGATTTCGCAACCGGTGCGATGCTGCGCGATTATCGTTTTGATAAATACCGCACCACCGAAACCAAGGACGACAAACCCGTCCTTAAGGGCCTGACCATTGCCGCGCGTGATCACAAGGACGCCAAAAAGCAGTTCGATAGCGCCAAAAAGGTCGTCGAAGGCGTGTTCTTTACCCGCGATTTGGTGTCGGAACCGGCCAATGTCCTTTATCCGGAAAGCTTCATGAAAGAAGTCAGCGCGCTTGAAAAGCTCGGTGTCGAGATTGATGTGCTTGACGAAAAGGAAATGAAGAAGCTTGGCATGGGCGCGCTTTTGGGCGTTGCCATGGGGTCTGCGCGCAAACCGTATATGGTTGTGATGCGCTGGAACGGCGGTAAGAAAAAAGAAGACCCGATTGCCTTTGTTGGTAAGGGTGTCACCTTTGATACCGGCGGTATTTCGCTTAAACCCGCCGCTGGCATGGAAGACATGAAATTTGACATGGGCGGGGCCGGTGTTGTGTCTGGCCTGATGAAGGCCCTTGCAGGCCGTAAGGCGAAATGCAACGTGGTCGGTGTGATTGGCCTTGTTGAAAATATGCCGTCTTCAACCGCGCAGCGTCCGGGCGATGTTGTGACCTCGATGTCGGGTCAGACGATTGAAGTCATTAATACCGACGCCGAAGGCCGCTTGGTTCTGTGTGATGCGCTGACATATGTTCAAGAAAAATACGATCCGCGTTTGGTGGTTGATCTGGCGACCCTGACCGGGGCGGTGATCATTGCCCTTGGTCATGAAAATGCCGGTCTGTTTTCCAACAATGATGACGTGTCAGAGCAAATCACAACGGCGGGTCTGTCGGTCGATGAAACCGTTTGGCGTTTGCCGCTTGGATCGGGCTATGACAAGCAGATCAAATCTGACATTGCCGATATGAAAAATGTTGGCGGTCGTCCGGCGGGCTCAATCACCGCGGCACAGTTCCTTAAGCGCTTTATCACCAAGGATCGCCCGTGGGCGCACATTGATATCGCCGCAACCGCGTGGTCGACCTCTGATAAGGAAGTTACGCCAAAAGGTGCGACTGGCTTTGGCGTGCGTCTGCTTGATCGTTTTGTTGCCGATAATTACGAAGCCTAAGGCGATCGCATCATTTCCGCCATTGCGGGCATGACAGGCAAATTAATCCGGGGCAGGGTGATGATCACCTTGCCCCGTTTTCGTCTTCGGGATAGAAAACCCTTATGGCCGACATTTGGTTTTATCATCTTACCAGCATGCCGCTGGAACGCGCATTGCCCACCCTGCTGTCCAAGACATTGGAGCGGGAAAAACGTGCTGTGGTGATGACCGGGATTGAACAACGCGTTGATGCGATCAATACGTTGTTATGGACCTATGACGCGGCAAGCTGGCTGCCCCATGGGGCCAAATCCGATGGCGATCCCGAACTCCAGCCGGTGTGGCTTACTGATCAGGATGAAAACCCCAACGGCGCCCATTTCCTGTTTTTGACCGACCGCGCCATCAGTGAAAAGATCGCCGATTATGAACGCGTGATCATGCTGTTTGATGACCGCGACCGGGACGCGGTGGCCGAAGCCCGCACGCGCTGGAAAACTTGGAAAGACGAAGGCCACAAACTGTCCTATTGGCAGCAAACCCCGCAAGGGGCTTGGGAGAAGAAGGCAGAAAGCTGATTGGTTTTCTGTCTGGTTTTGGCTTTGTACCTCCCGACCCACGTGCAAGAGATCCTCTCGGTAAGGCAAATTTCGCAAAAAATCACTGTGGTTTATTTTGAATTCATAAAAGATATGCGTGAAATGCATATAAATTATCGTTGATGAATGCGGTGGCCTGATCTATAAGGACGTTTCGACGCGCCGATTTGCTCCTCAGCTTGCGGGCGCGCTAAAAATGCGGCTAAAGCGAGAGGGCGTATATGCTCTGTATGTACGACCGCCTCGGTTTCGCCGCGGCGGTTTTTTTGTATGTACGGAAAGGTTGAGACCGATGATCAGGCTCTCGAACGTTCAGAAAACGTATCCTGCCCGACGCGGTAGCGAACCCCATAAGGCCCTGCATGGGATCAATCTTGATATTGCAGCGGGCGAAATTGTTGGGGTGATTGGCCGCTCGGGGGCGGGGAAATCAACGCTGATCCGTTGCATCAATCTTCTGGAAAATCCAACATCGGGTGCTGTCGTGGTCGATGGCACCGATGTCACGACCTTGCCAAAGCGCGACTTGCCGTTGTTCCGCCGTCAGCTTGGCATGGTGTTCCAGCACTTTAACCTTCTGTCATCGCGCACGGTTTACGACAATATTGCATTGCCGCTTGAACTGGCTGGTGCCAGCAAGGCCGAAATCGCCGCTGCTGTTGATCCGTTATTGCCCCTTGTTGGGCTTGATGACAAACGTGATCGCTATCCGGCGGAATTGTCGGGCGGGCAAAAGCAGCGCGTTGGCATTGCGCGCGCATTGTCGTCCAATCCCAAGGTGTTGCTGTGTGACGAAGTTACCTCTGCCCTTGATCCGGAAACCACCCGTCAAATCCTGACATTGCTTAAAGACATCAACAAACGTCTTGGCCTGACCATGGTGGTGATTACCCACGAAATGGCGGTGGTTAAGGCGCTGTGTGACCGTGTTGCGGTGATGGACGGCGGCGTGATTGTCGAAGAAGGCGAAGTGGCTGGTATCTTTGCCGCCCCCAAACACGCGACGACCAAGTCGCTTTTGGCTGATGAGTTTATTGAATTTCGTGCTGGCACCGATGCCAACACTGCAGACCATAACACTGACGACAACTCTAGCCGGCAGGAGGGCTAATCCATGTTTTCAACTC
Organism: Thalassospira lucentensis; assembly: GCF_011806425.1. Lineage (GTDB taxonomy): Bacteria > Pseudomonadota > Alphaproteobacteria > Rhodospirillales > Thalassospiraceae > Thalassospira > Thalassospira lucentensis_B. The sequence continues at coordinate 328,139 of NZ_JAATOV010000005.1, forward strand.
TCGCACCAATCGTGCTGCAGGCGACGTGGGAAACCCTTTATATGGTTGGCGTTTCGCTGTTTTTGGCAACCGCTTTGGGCTTGCCGCTTGGCGTGCTTTTGGCAACGTCGGGCCGTGGCGAGCTTCTGGAAGCACCGCTGTTTCAAAAGATCATTGGCCCGATTGTCAATGCGACCCGCTCTGTCCCGTTCATCATTCTGGCGGTGGCGATCATTCCGTTTACGCGTTTTGTGGTTGGGACATCCATTGGGACGTCGGCTGCGATTGTGCCGCTGACGGTGGCGGCCATTCCGTTTATCGCCCGCATCATCGAAGGCGCCATTCGCGAAGTCGATAGTGGCCTGACCGAAGCCGCCCAAGCCATGGGCGCACGCCCGCTTCAGGTGGTGACCAAGGTTCTGCTGCCAGAAGCATTGCCGGGCATCATTCATGGTCTGACCCTGACGGCGGTGACGCTGATTGGTTATTCAGCCATGGTCGGTGCGGTCGGTGCTGGTGGGCTGGGTGATCTTGGTATTCGCTATGGATATCAACGCTTTCGCCCGGACGTGATGGCGGTTGTAGTCGTGACCCTGATCGTTGTGGTTCAGGCGGTACAGATGTTTGGCGACCGGTTGGCGCGCAAAGCCGATAAACGCAACATCTAAGCGATCAGCGAAGCCTAAAGACAGATTTTCGCCCCACATTCGAATTTTGAATTCCCGCAAAATACCAAAGCAAACAAAGCAACCAAGGAGCTTTACAATGCGGTTTTTACTTAAAATGACGGCTGCTGCCGTTCTGATGTCCGCCTTTACCGGTCAGGCCATCGCCAACGAAAAAATCAAGGTCGCAGTGACCCCGGGCGCCCATGAAGAAGTCATGGAAGAAGTCGCCAAAGTCGCAGCTACCAAGGGTTTGGACATCGAAATCGTCAGCTTCTCGGATTATGTTATTCCGAACCAGGCGCTTGATGATGGCGATCTGGATGCCAATAGCTTCCAGCACAAACCGTATCTGGATAACCAGATCAAAGATCGCGGTTATGACCTTTCGGTGGTTGGCTATAACATCCTGACCCCGATGGGCATTTATTCCGATAAAATCAAAAGCCTGGACGAGCTTAAAGACGGTGCGGAAATCGGCATTCCGAACGATCCGACCAATGGTGGCCGCGCGCTTTTGGTGCTGCAATCCCAGGGCCTGATCAAGGTTGATCCGGATGCGGGTCTGGTTGTCAGCCCGCTTGATATCATTGAAAACCCGAAAGGTATCAAGTTCGTAGAACTTGACGCGGCACAGCTTCCGCGGTCGCTTGCGGATTTGGATGCGTCGGCGATTAACACCAACTACGCGCTGGAAGCCGGTCTGAACCCGATCAAGGATTCAATCGCGATTGAAGGCAATGACAGCCCGTATGCCAACGTGATTGTCACCCAGACTTCACGTAAAGACGAACCATGGGTCAAGACCCTGGTTGAGTCCTATCACGATGATGCGGTCCGCAAATTCATCGAAACCAAATACGAAGGTTCGGTCATTCCGGTCTTCAAAATTTCTGAATAATCAAAGCGATTATTCGTTATTTGTGAAAAATCCCGCCGGGGAAACCTGGCGGGATTTTTTTTGTGTGTGGGCGGTGGCAGAAGACACCAATTTTAATTGTATGAGGATATGAAATCGGCGTTTTGGGTATCGACAAAAGGCGTCGCTGAAAATGAGGTCATCATGCCCCGACGAGGGTGCGGTGAATTTTCAGTTCGGCACTCATTGGTTGCGTCGTTTCGATCAAAACCCCCGATCCAAAATTCCGCTCAATCATGTTTGCCCCAGCAGATCGTTTTGGCGTACGTCGCCGTGATGCGATTTTGGATGGGGGCGTTGAGTTTGGGGATGTCCGTCACACACGTTTGTCTTGGTTAAGCGTGTGTGACGGATGGATGTGCGGGATAGGCCCCCGATCAGTCTTGATCGGGGGTTTTAGGAGCGCTGCCGTCGTTTGGGGCAGCGGTGTTGTTGCTTGAGCCATCGACGTTTTTGACGTTTTCGGTGTTTTCGGCGTTCTCGACCTTCTGGGCGTTTTCCGTGTTTTCCGTGTTTTCGGCGTTTTCGCCGTTTTCAGGATTTTCGGCGCTTTCGTCCTTGGCTTTGGCGCTGTTGTTGTTTTGACGGGCGAGGACTCGTTGATAGAACAACCCGATCCCCATCAGAACGATGCCGAGGCCGATAAAGGAAAGCGCACGCCAAATGCCTTCAAGGCCCGACATGTCAAACAAGAACGCCTTGGCGATTGCCAGAAGGACAAAGGCGGCAGAGGCCAGACGCAGATGCTGTGACTGGCGCCAGACGCCAAAGGCCAGCAGGGCAATGCCAAACACAAGCCACGCAGCGGAATAGCTGTAAAGTTCGGGCGATGTCCACGGCAGGTACATGCCGATATAGCCATTGTGGAAAAGATGGCGGATTTCCAAGGTGATGGCCGAAAAGGCCAGTAAGATCGACAGAATACCCGCCAGTAGACGATATTGTTCAGGCTTGCCCGCCGAGAAACGGGTCGCCAAAAGCCCGGTCAGGATCGCGGGCAAGGCATAGGCCGACAGCAACAAGTTAAAGACCAGCCCGTTTCCAACAAATTCGTTGGTCAGGAGCGGGTTGAGCAGCACAAGGTTGAGCAGGGCGAGCATAAAGAAGCCAAGATAGCCCAGCCCCAGAATGCAGTTTGCCATCAGCGGACTGTGAAGCGCGCGGCCCACACGTTGCAACCCAATGGCGGCTGCAAGGGCCAGAAGTGCCTGTAAGCTCCATTCCATCAGGCTATCGGGCAGGGCATAGAACTGCCCCTGATTGGTGGCGTGATGAAGGATCACCGCACCGGCCGCAAGCGTTGTGAAGATCGCAAGCCCTTCAAAGGCCAGTCTTTCAAAGACGCCCTTTGCAAAGATCGATGCGCCAACGGTGCTGTTTTGCGATGCGTGGTTTTCGGCGCGCTTGGCGTTGTTGTCGCCATCGCTATCTTGGGCGTCATGACCCACCTGCGGACGCGGGCCCGCCAGACGGTGCAGTTTCCACACACAGGCCCAAAAGGCCAATGCCGGGCCGCCATAGCCCCACAAAAGCGCATTGAAGACTGGCGTGGTGCCAAGTTGATCGGCGGGCACTATGGTTGGTTGCCAGAAGATGGTGATCAAAACCAACACACCAAGACCAAGGGCAGTTTTGGCAAGACCGGGTAGGGGCCAGCGCCCACCGACCCAAATGGTTGCGACCGCAAGGGCCGCCAGACCAAGTGGCAGCCATCCATCGCCCAGCAAAATGAACATGGCGGTGGCGATCATGCCGATGGTGCCGACACAATAGGTCGCCAAAACCCCATCGCGACCGTGTGCCGATACCGGCATTTTGCGATCAATCATCGCCAAGGCGCCCAAGAAGCCCGCCGCCATTGCAAGGGCAAAGAAGCCAAAGAACGGATCGACATCAAGGGTTTCACTGCGCCACAGGGCAATCAGGAACAAGCCGATCGGGCCAGACACCCCGGCAATGGCCATATAGAGGCGTGCTGTGGAAAACAGTGCGCCAGCAAAGCCGCCAAGGGCCAGCAACAGGCCAAAGCCAATCCCGGTTAACAGGAAAGATTGCAGATTGGGCAGGACAGAGAATTTATCAATCGCGTCTGTGATGATCGGCTGATCAAACAACAGCGGATCAATCGATAGCGGTATATCCCAGCCAAGATAGCCGATGATCGCGACGAATGGTGCGGCCAAGGCGACCGGGGCCAAGGCCGGGAAAAAGGCCGCCGTGGCCAGCAACAGGGCCAGCACGATCATCATGGTCACGGTAAAGGTCGCGTCATGGCCGCTATGGGGCAAAAGATAGATCACAAGCCAGCCATTCACCGCAATCAGAAGCGCTGATTTCCAGTCAATGGCGGGGGCAACCCGTGCCGGATCGCGGGGATGAATACCCACCGCAAAGGCGGCAATTGCCGCGCCCAGAATGGCGATATCATAAAAGGCCAAGGACGTGCCCATATAATACGGGGCGGCAAGGGCGACGACATGCCCCCACAGGAAGCCGGCAATCGCGGTGGCCATGGCAAACCAATGCCAGCCGCGCAGGCGCGCGATGCCATAACTGCCGCCGGTAATGATCAAGCCATAAAACACCAGAACCCATGGGGCCGGATCGCTTGATTGCACCATAAACGGCACGATGTAACTTGCCAAAAGCCCGGTCGATGCCACCAACGGCCCCTGCAACAGGGCAAGGGCCAGCGTGCCAAGGGCAACCAGTGCCAAGAGCACAAAGGTCGTGGCCGGACCGATCATGTCATAGAGCATATGCGCAGAGAAAATGGTGGCGAAGGCCGTGGTGGTGCCGGCAAGTGTAAGAACACCGGGGATATAGCCCGCCGCACCGCCGACTTTGTCGCCGACCTTTTCATCCGGCTTTTCGCCGTTAGTGTCGGTCGCCGTATTGGCGGCTTTGGTCGGGATCAGGCCCGGTTTACGGCGCAGATATTCGCCAGCGGCAAAAAGGACGGTCGCAAACAAGGCTGCTAGCAAAATACGGACAAGCGGGCTGATCAGCCCGGCTTCGATGGAGTAATGGACAAGGAAAATACCGCCAAGAACCAGCGTGACACCGCCAACCCAAACCGCCCAGCGCGTGCCAAGCCGTTCTTCAAGGCCAATGCCCTTGGCTTTGGCGGCAGGGGATCGGGCCGGTTGTGATTTTTGCGCCGGTGTCGATGCGCGCGCCGCCTCAACAGCGGGTTGCGGCGGTTCGGCGGGGGGCGTGGCTGGTGCTGGTGCTGGTGCCGGGGTAACAGGAATGTCCGCCGCACCGGGTGTATCGGTGCTGGTTTGGGCGGGATCCGCATGGGTGTGGGCGGGTGGCGCTTGCGTCGCTGTTTGCGGTTGGCTGTTTTGCGCCTCGTTATTTTGGGCGATCAGCTGATGGCGCAGTGATGTTTGGGCCATTTGCAATTGAGCGATTTTGCGGTCAATCGCCGAGAGCTTTTGCTCAAGCTTCTGTGTTTTGACGAAGGCAATAATGCCCATTATCGCCCCGATAAAAATCATCAGGGAGAAGATACCTGTAAAAATCAGGTCCATATGATCCTCTTTGCGCATTGCTCGTGCGGGGCGGTTTTTTTATCCGCCGTGTTTGGCGGGCATTATAACAAGGAAAGTAGAATTGTCTTGGTGTTCCAGACACCTAGGGCCAGGGCCTATTCATTTGGTTCGAATGGTTAAACAGATTTGTGCGGTTGCGGGGAGAAAAACTGTTGGGAAAGAGATGTTTTTCAATGTTTTACGGCGCACTCGCCCATGCAAATCAGCTTAATCCGAAGGACAGGCGTTATATTTGCAAACTCCGGCGTTAAAACCCTTGTGCGGGGTGCCAACCCGCCCGGCGGGCTTTTCCTTGGATTTCACAAATATAACGCCTGCCATTCTAATCAAATGAATAGTTCCTGACCCCAGAAAACCAACCGCAGCAGAAAAATAAGGATCAACAGCACCGGACATGTCAGCCCAGAATATCTCGGTGATGTGGTTGTTGGGACGTATTGGTGGTGAAGGATGATGTTTTTTGGGGATCGGGTTGGCTGCAGACAAAAAAAGACAGCCGCATTTTGGGGATGCGGCTGTCAGTTACATGCAGATAAATAATCTGCGGGACACGAGCAAACCCTTGCAAGGACCGAAAGTGAACCGAAAAATCCCTGCAAGATGCCCTTATCATATTAGGTGTGTGCGATTCTGTCATCCGGCATCACGGGGGTGTTAGAATTTGTCAGAATTCAAAACCTCAGCGATCCTTGGGTCAACGCAATACTATTTTGATGGGTGTCGGGCGGCGTGGGGCCGGTTTCCTTGGCGCACGCCTGATATTGGCCGATGCTGGGCGAAAGACACAACAGCCGCACCGGTTTCCCGGTGCGGCTGTTGTTTTAGGTCTTGGTCTGGCGCGTTAAGCGAAGCGTCGCTTAGAACGGCACTGACCTGGCAAGTTGGC
>NZ_JAATOV010000006.1 GCF_011806425.1 Thalassospira lucentensis
GCGGGGTGGAGCAGCCCGGTAGCTCGTCAGGCTCATAACCTGAAGGTCGTAGGTTCAAATCCTACCCCCGCAACCAATAAAAAGACCCTGTCACCTTCGGTGGCAGGGTTTTTTATTGCCCGCAGCGATAGTCTTAGGCTTACGCCAGCTTCGCAAAGAACCTACGATCTTCCTGCGTTATGAGCCTGTGCTCATAACTTGAAGGCTGAGGCTGTTAAGAAATCGCTCCAGTGGAGCGATTTTAAGCCGAAGGTCGAGCACGGCGAAGCCGCGCGCAGACTGCGTCACGCCGCATACTCCAAAACATCCATCATCATCCGCTCGCCCTTGTGACGGGCTTTTTTACGGGTGCAATAGTCATATCTTTTCGTATCTAAAATTACTTAAATATCATTTCGTATGGGGTCTAAAAGTTCCCTGTAATTGAAGTCGGAATTGTTTGTTTGAAAGAAGGTATAAAGATCTCCATTGTCTGGAATAGCAGGGGTCTGTGCCGTGGAGCCGATACAAAGTGGGGTTATGTTTAGTTGGTAACGTATGTGTATTCCGTTTTCTGAGTTTATACTCTGATATGAGTGTAAAAGCCCAATTCCTGTCCAGCGACCTCTTTCTCCCAAATGAAGAAAGGCACTAGTGCTATAAAAATAGCGCGCATCGAGTAGTAGGCAGGTTTCAATGTATATTTTCTCGTATGGGTCTTCTCCATCGTAGACTTCGCGCCGTAAAGTTGGTTGAGGGCCAAAAATTTGCCCATCACTTTCAACGAACTCATTTTGGTCAGGAATATCTTTCCCACTAAACTCACCTGTAAAACAAACATAGCTACCTAAATGGGAGCGAGGATCAACTGCGCCAGTCTCAATAAGTGCTAAGTCAATCGTTTGGGTGGAATTAATCACAATAGATATACAGTCATCTATTGAATCCCGCATTTCCATATGATCTGTCCAAGAAATCGAACTTTTTTCATTGTGCCAAAGGGTGTTTAGGCATTTGCCATTACTCTTAAATCGATGGCTTAATGCGCTCAATATATTCTTACCGGTGATCTGCTTGTATAGTGGCCCTAGGCGATGAAGGTGTGCATATAACCATTGATGGGGAGTTAGGTCTCTGCTTATTAGATTTGCCAAGCTCGTGCATTTTTCTTGCCAGTTTTCCTTCATTATTATCAGATCACCATGAGCGATTTTACGACGCATAGTTGAAGTTTCATGGATGTCGGCATGACACTCTTTGCAAACCCCAATTAGGTTGCACTCATCGTTGTTAGATGGATCTTTGTCTATGTGGTGTATGTCGGCAATTTTACGGTGTTCAGGACAAACTGCACATCGGTAGAATGCTTTTATCAATACAGATGACACCACCGATTTAGGAGGGCTGACACGATGCTTCCTTTTATCAGGCAAGACTATGCATCCTTTTTAAAGCGTCATTAGGCAGGGGGCTACCAAGATTGATGTATTGGACTAATGATGTCTATTTTTGCATGCAATTATTGCCAGAAAGCAACTTTTAAGTGTCGTGAGGGGGAGTTTTATAAAATGGGAACAAAGAGTTTACGCCGGTACACAAGTTTGGCATCACTGGTTCACATATTGCTCGAACGAAAGTTAACTCTGCTAGACCCAAGTGGATGGGATGATCGTAATGACCGATACTTCATGGAAATGTATAAGAAAAAGAAAAGACTGCAGACCTTAGTCGCGCTGTGCCTTTGTGAAGAGAGTGAAACCTTCCATCACTGGAAAGTGTTTTCATCAGGGGGAGAGGGAGTTTGTATCGAATTCAATAGAGGTGCCCTAGACGATGCTGCAAGCAAAGTGACGGGAATACAGATCTCTCCTGTGAACTATGTTCAGATCAAAGATGCTAGGAAATTCCCTCCAGAACTTGATCAACTCCCCTTTACCAAAAGATATCCGTATAATGCGGAGAAAGAAATTAGGATCATTTATGAGAGCGAAAAAGAAAAATTTCCCACTTTTGATCTGCCAATTGAGTTATCAGCAATACAGCGAATTACTCTGAGTCCTTGGCTTCCCGTGCCATTAAAAAATTCTGTTAAGAAAACATTAGAGCAGATTGATGGATGTGCAGGTTTGAGAGTTTACAGGTCCACGTTGCTGGAAAACGAGCAATGGAAAAAAGTTGTTCAGGAGCTGTAGCCCCAAAAAAACACCCCCAGCCAAAAAAACCGGGGGTGTTCCCATCTCAGAGCCCAAAAGCTCCTTTCAAAACCATCCTAAAGGCGCATCACCTCAGGCGAGATCAAACCGATCCGCATTCATCACCTTGGTCCACGCGGCCACGAAGTCTTTGACAAACTTCTCGTGGTTGTCGTCTTGGGCATAGACCTCGGCATAAGACCGCAGGATCGAGTTTGAGCCAAACACCAGATCAACGCGCGTTGCGGTCCATTTGGTGTCGCCCGATTTGCGATCCACGATGTTATACGCATTCGGCCCCGCCGGTTTCCAGCTATAGGCCATATCGGTCAGATTAACGAAGAAGTCGGTGGTCAATTGGCCGACACGGTCGGTGAAGACGCCGTGTTTGGTGCCGCCATGGTTGGTGCCAAGCACACGCATGCCGCCGACCAGCACGGTCATTTCAGGCGCGGTGAGGCCCAAGAGCTGCGCGCGGTCGAGCATCATTTCCTCGGGGCTGACGACATAGTCTTCTTTGGCCCAGTTGCGGAAGCCATCGGCCAAAGGCTCCATGGCGTCGAAGCTGTCGGCGTCGGTCATTTCGTCGGTGGCATCCCCGCGACCCGGTGCGAACGGGACGGTGATGGTGACACCGGCATCATGGGCGGCCTTTTCAACCGCGGCCGAGCCACCAAGGACGATCAAATCAGCGATCGAGACTTTCTTGGCCAGACCAGACTGGATGCCTTCCAGGGTTTTGATGACTTTCGCCAGACGGTCGGGTTCATTGCCCGCCCAATCTTTTTGCGGGGCGAGGCGGATCCGTGCGCCATTGGCTCCGCCGCGCATGTCAGAACCACGATAGGTGCGCGCACTGTCCCACGCGGTTGCAATCAGCTCCGCCGAGGAAAGGCCAGAGGAGAGCAATTTCGCCTTAAGGTCGGCAATTTCGGTATCTGACAGGGTGTAATCGACCGAGGGGATCGGGTCCTGCCAAATCAGGTCTTCTGCCGGCACGTCCGGGCCGATATAGCGGGCTTTCGGGCCGAGGTCACGGTGGGTCAGTTTGAACCAAGCACGGGCAAAGGTTTCGGAGAAATATTCCGGGTCCTGGATGAATTTCTGGCAGATCGCGTTATAGGTCGGATCAACCTTCATCGCCATGTCGGCATCGGTCATGATCGGGGTTTTGCGGATCGACGGGTCTTCGACGTCAACCGGCATGTCTTCTTCTTTGATGTTGATCGGTTCCCACTGCCATGCGCCAGCCGGGCTTTTTTTCAATTCCCATTCATAGCCAAACAGAAGGTCAAACCAGCCCATATCCCACTGGGTCGGGTTTTTGGTCCAGGCGCCTTCGATGCCAGACACCACGGTATCTCGGCCAATGCCACGGCCCTTGGTGTTCATCCAGCCCATGCCTTGGGCGGTGACGTCGGCGGCTTCTGGTTCTTCACTCAGGTTCGCCGCATCGCCATTGCCGTGACATTTACCAATGGTGTGACCACCGGCGGTCAGGGCCGCGGTTTCTTCGTCATTCATTGCCATGCGGGCAAAGGTTTCGCGGACTTGCTCGGCGGTTTTGGCCGGGTCTGGCTGCCCGTTGACACCTTCTGGGTTCACATAGATCAGGCCCATCTGAACCGCGGCAAGCGGATTGGTCATGGTTGAGGGTTTGGACACATCGTCATAGCGCTCGTCACTTGGCGCGAGCCATTCTTTTTCCGCACCCCAGTAAATGTCTTTTTCCGGGTGCCAGATGTCTTTACGGCCAAAGGCAAAGCCAAAGGTTTTAAGGCCGGCCACTTCGTAGGCAATCGTGCCCGACAAAATTATCAAATCGGCCCAAGAGATTTTGTTGCCGTATTTCTTTTTGATCGGCCACAAAAGGCGGCGGCCCTTATCGGTATTGACGTTATCGGGCCAGGAGTTCAGCGGGGCAAAGCGCTGATTGCCAGTACCGCCACCACCACGGCCATCAGCCAAGCGATAGGAGCCTGCGGCGTGCCACGCAACGCGGGCAAACATGCCGACATAGCTGCCCCAATCGGCGGGCCACCAATCCTGGCTTTCGGTCATCAGCGCGCGGAGATCGTTTTTAACCGCCTCAACGTCGAGCTTTTTGACTTCTTCGGCGTAATCGAAATCTTCGCCAAGTGGATTAACCTTGGTGTCATGCTGGTGCAGGATGTCAAAATTCAGCGAATTGGGCCACCAATCGGTCACCGTGGTGCCCAAGGCGGTTTGACCGCCATGCATGACCGGACATTTCCCTGTTGATTGTTTTCCGTCCATTTTTCTCTCTCCGTCGTGGCTTGGATGGTTCAAGCGGTTTATTTGCTGCTATATGCGTCAAAGGCGATTGCGTGACCCTTTGGCGGGCGCGGATGTTTGGACTTGGGCCTGATTGCGCAGCGGCACGGTCGGGGATCGCAAATTTTGGTGCAAAACCCGATCAGCGCACGCAACAGGCCTTATCCTAAAAGGTAATCATCAACTCAAAGAGTGCAACGAGGCACGGCTGTTTAAATCTTGTGTCGATGGTGTATGCCATCGATGAGTAAAGGTAGCAGCTGGGCCTGTGATAGTTGAAATAGTTATTTTTTGTATTTTTAATAGTTTTTGTCGATTTATGGGTCGGCGTTGCGTTTATTGGGGAGTTAGTGCGGGGAGGGGGAGCGTTGCCACAGTGCTGCTCCAGTGCTGCCACGTGACTTTTTTGCAAAACCGTTTAGACTGCTGGCTAACTCATTTGCCTGTTGGCTTTTTTATTTTCGCTGGGTGCGTGCCTTTGGCCGTACACGGCACAAAACGGATATTATTAACGCATGTCTCATTCTTCCAAGGGGGCCATTTATATGGCAGCCGCGGCCAATCTGTTGATTGCTGTGGCAAAGTTTGGCGGTGCAATGATTACGGGCTCGGCGGCGATGATGTCAGAAGGCATTCACTCGTTGGTCGATACCGGTAATCAGGGGCTGTTGCTGCTGGGGTTGAAACTTTCCACCAAAGAACCCGATGAAAAACATCCGCTGGGATATGGCAAGGAAACCTATTTCTGGTCGTTCCTGGTCGCGGTGATGATTTTCGGTCTCGGTGCTGGGGTTTCGATCTGGGAAGGGGTGGATAAGGTCATTCATCCCCACGCACTTGATGTGCATGTGGTCGCGACATTCTTCGGGTTTGATATCCGCACCTATCACGTGGTGTTTTCGATCCTTCTGATTGCCATTGGCCTTGAAGGGGCGGCATTCCGCACGGCCTATATCACGTTCCGCGCACAGCATCCGAATATGCCGATCATAGAAGCGGTCCATCGCAGCAAGGACCCGACGGTTTTCGTAATTTTGTTCGAAGATTCGGCGGCGTTGCTCGGCCTGATGGTGGCCTGTATCGGGATTGCCGCGGCCTATATTTTGGAAATGCCGGTTTTGGATGGCGTGGCCTCGATTTTGATCGGGATTATTTTGGCAATCACGGCCTTTTTCCTGGCGGTCGAGTGCAAGGGCCTTTTGATTGGCGAAAGTGCCAATGCCCAAAGCCGTAAAAAGATCGATGCGATTGTTGCCGCGATCCCCGGTGTATCGCGCGTCAACGAGATCATCACCTTGCATCTTGGTCCCAAGGACCTGATTGTCTGTGTTAGCCTTGATTTCCTCGATAAGCTCAATTCCCCGCAGGTAGAGGAATCCGTCTCGCGGATTGAAACCGATATCCGTAAGGCCGTGCCCGAAGTGTCCAAGGTCTTTATCGAAGCGCAAAACTGGCTGTCGCATCAGGATTTGCTTGATCAAGTCCGCCAAGCCAAAGAGGCCCAGACAGAGGCACAAGCACCTAGCTAATCTGCCGTCTTCCCTTTGCGGCAGTGCCCGGCATGTCGGCTGGGCACATGCCAAAAAAGGATGGCTTCATAACATTTCCGATTATTGCAGGGCGGGTGATTGACCACCCGCCTTTGCAATAGTATGAGGAATGAAAAGACAAACAAAAACATCGCAAGGGTGGGCCGATCGGATATGGATATCAACACAGTAGCCACATTACCCACATGGATTGCCGTTGATTGGGGGACGTCGAACCTTCGGGTTTGGGCGATGGATGACAACGCGAACATCCTTGCTACCCAAAGCAGCCCGCTTGGCATGAACGCGATTGCCGGTGACGATGCCCTGTCTTTCGAAGGGGTTCTGATCGGCTTGATCGACGATTGGCTGCCAAAGGAAACGGATGCCGCCAAGGCCGCCCCAATTTCCGTCGTTATCTGCGGCATGGCCGGGGCAAAGCAAGGCTGGGTTGAGGCACCCTATTGCGATGTGCCCGCCCGCCCATCTGATTTGGCACAAGGTGCCGCAGCCCCCAAAACATCCGATCCGCGCATTGCCGTATCGATCCTGCCCGGCTTGTGTCAGCGCGACGATGCTGACGTGATGCGCGGCGAGGAAACCCAGCTTGTCGGCTTTATGGCTGCACACCGCAATTTCGCCGGTTGGGTTTGCCTGCCCGGCACCCATTCAAAATGGGCGCGGATTGATGCGGGCCAAATCACCGGTTTTCGCACGTATATGAGCGGGGAGGTCTTTGCTCTGCTGTCGCAAAACTCGATCCTGCGCCATTCGGTGACAGACGATGCTTGGGATGACGCGTCCTTTGCCGATGCGGTGCGCGCCGCCCATGCCGCGCCAAATGGATTTTTACATACCCTCTTTACCGTGCGTGCGGCGGGATTGGTGGCCAATGGCCATGCAGTGCCGTCTGGTGTGTCTGTTCTGTCGGGCACGGTGATCGGTGCGGAAATCGCGGATGTGATTGGTATGCTAAAACCCAACGAGGCGATTGCACTGGTCGGCGATGGCAAGCTTGCCGGGCTGTATCGTGCGGCCTTGGCCGTGCATGGCATAGAAGCCAAGGCGGTTGACGGCGAAGCCATCACACTGGCCGGCTTAACGCAGGCGCATGAGGTGCTTTCGGCGCAAGGCAAGGGTTAAAGACCGTCCGGGGTCGGGCGGATAAATGCGATTTGTAAATGTGCGACCTACAGGACCGGCATAAACATGTCTGGCATAAAAAGTGCCGCAATAGGTTGATACTTATTCCAGCGCGATTTCCCAAAACAGGGCCGCGCAGTCACAAAAGGAACAATGACGATGGCAATTCCAACACCGGTTAATGGGCAGATCACAGATGCGGTTGCCCCGACGCGCCATCGCAGCCTGATCGCGATTTTGCGCGGGGTCACCCCGGATGAGGCCGCTGACATGGCGCGTGCGTTGGTTGCGGCTGGCATCACCATGATCGAAGTACCGCTAAACTCGCCGGAACCGCTGAAAAGCATCACCGCGATGAAAGAGGCAGTTGGCGACGCGGCGATGATTGGTGCTGGCACAGTCCTTACCCCCGATGACGTTGCCAATGTCAAAGCCGCCAACGGCGAATTTGTTGTCTCGCCCAATTGCGATACCGACGTGATCAAAAAAACCAAGGAACTTGGTATGGGCTCTTGGCCGGGTGTTTTGACCCCCACCGAATGCTTTGCCGCGATCAAGGCCGGTGCAGATGGCCTTAAGATTTTTCCGGCCAGCATCATCGGGGCAGAGGGCATCAAGGCCATGCGCGCGGTTCTGCCCAAAGAAACCCCGGTTTACGCGGTTGGCGGTGTCGGTCCGGATGATTTTAGCGTCTACGCCAAGGCGGGCTGCGATGGCTTTGGCCTTGGCTCAGGCATTTTTAAACCGGGCATGACCGTCGATGACGTGTCAAACGCCGCCGTCGCCTATGTCACCGCACATGATGCGGTGTTTGGCTGAGGTTTTTGCTGTCAATTCGCCGCTTATTCTAAGGGCAATTGATGGTGCTAAAGCCTACAGAACCTGTCGGTGCCGCAGAAAAGAAACAGCTACCATCATTGGTCGTGTTCCCGGTTGATGCGTCGTTGAAACTTGTTCCTCCGTTACCGGTAATAACTCTGTTGGTGCCGGCGGTTGAAACTGAAAACCTGTTGTTGGCAATGGTCGCATTGGTGGCGTTTCCAACAACAATTCCGCTCGTAGTGGCGGTATTGGATGATGCCGATAACGTGTTGTTACGAACGACCAGATTTGTTGAGCCACTGGCTGCGATGGCAACGCTACTCGTTGTCCCATCAAAGGACGTAAGTGTGCTGTTTTCGATTGTGACACCGGTTGTGTTGTCAGCGCGAACGGCAAAAGTGCCAATCCCATTATTCGAATTGCTGACGGTCATGCCGATCAGTTTGGTATTATCTCTCATCAGCAGTGTGTAGGGGTTATTTTGGTTCGTCGCCGCGATTTTGCCGCCAGAGACGGTCAGGACCGCTTCCCGACCGGAAGGGGATTTAACAGTGATATTGCCGGACCCGACAAGAGTTTGACCGGCAACCATATTTACCTGATCATCTACAGCAATTGCCCCGCCGATGATAACCGTGCTGGCACCTGCTGTCGTCAGGGCATTATTCAAGTCATCTGTATCGGCCACCGATGATGCGGTGATAACCGTCAAAGCTTGGCCATCGGCGGTTCCGGTTGCGGTTTCAGTTGGGCCAAACGCGCCAGCCTGAGTGACAACATCAATATCGCGGACCACCGGATCGGTCATGCGCCGTTCCATCGGTGAAAGGCGTTTGCGGCCTGCGCCAAAGAATTGCAGCGGAATGCGCAAGCGTGCTGTAACAAATCCCTGAGAGCCACGTGGTTTGTCATGTTGCCATTCGCTGCCTATGGAAAAGCGCGATCCGTTCCAAAGCCAGGGTACCTCGTCGAATGTCATTTCAGATCGCAATCGCGGGCCGGTAACGTCGGCGACTTTGTCGGCAAAGAAATGATATCCCCCGGCAAACAACCGGATTTGCCGCGGTTCTTCTGGTTCATAGACCGGAAGACGCCAGCCGATTTCAACATCATAGCCGGCCATGCTGCGTTCTTCGCCGCCACGGAAGCTGATGGTTGTGCCCGACAGGCTGGCTTCGCTCAAGGCGTCAACGTTGCGAACACGTCTGCCCTGCGGGATATAGGCGTTGGTACGAAAATCCCAGTCGGTTGAAAGCGCTTCCGCCCCAATTGTTACTTGATTGAAGTGATTGCCCCATTCGCTTTGACGGCGATCAAAATAGGCAATGCCACCCAGATTCCAGCCACTTTCATGCATGTGTCGGACGCCAAGGCCGAAATTGCCTTCGCGGCTGTTGCTGTCATCAAATCGGGTCCGCAGACTGGTAAACAGCAATGTGTCGTCGTTTTGAAGCATCGGGACGAATAAATCCGCCTCACCAAGGGAACGGTCGGTGCCAGCTTTGCCTTCGACATCAAGATGCGCGCCCCACTTCTGGCGGCTGTTATCCTGTGCATGGCATTTGTCTGCGGTCATCAAAAACACAGCACATGTTGCAATCACCACGCAGCTTAGAGTTTGCTTGTTCAAATACAAATCCCTCCTATTCGTCTTTGCCGTCTCCAAAAGGCTAAAAGACGTTCCCCAGCCCTGATATCCTGCCAGAGCATTTGTTTAGAATAAACTCTCTATAGTAGAGGAAGTGTTATGGCAACATCTACCAATAGCATGTTCGTATGGGGTGTGATGTGCTCTGGTATGCCCTGCCGCAAAAAGACCGTATGCCCCATTTCATGAAAAAGAACCGCGATCGGGTTTGACCGGGCGGTTCGGTGCGGGCTAAATTCCAGCCATTGTCTGAATTCCTGAAAATGGGAGGATCCATTGGATCTTGGAATCAAGGGCCGCAAGGCCATCGTTTGTGCGTCATCCAAGGGGCTTGGCCGCGGCTGTGCGATCAAGCTGGCAGAAGCCGGTGTTGACCTTGTGCTTAATGCGCGTTCCGAAGGGCCGCTTAATGAAACGGCGGAACATATTCGCGATACCTTTGGCGTCAATGTCACCACGGTCGCGTGCGACATCACCACCGAAGATGGCCGTAACAAGGTCCTCGCCGCCGAAGGCGCGCCTGATATTCTGGTCAATAACGCCGGTGGTCCGCCCCCGGGTGTCTGGTCCGATTGGGGCCAGGCCGAATGGGAAGCCGCCGTTCAATCTAACATGCTGACGCCGATCTTGCTGGCAACTGCCGTTTTGCCCGGCATGATTTCGCGCAAGTGGGGCCGGATCGTGAACATCACGTCTGGTTCTGTGAAATCACCGATCCCCCATCTTGGCCTGTCCAATGCCGCCCGTGCGGGTTTGACCGGCTTTGTCGCCGGTACTGCCCGTCAGGTCGCCAAGGACGGTGTGATTATGAATAACTTGCTGCCCGGTCAGCATGACACGGATCGCATCAATGCGCTGATGACCAATCGCGCCAAATCCGAAAATATCAGCCTTGATGAAGCCCGTGCGAAAACTCAGGCCGGCCTTCCGACTGGGCGCTTTGGTGATCCAGTTGATTTTGGCGCGACCTGTGCCTTTATGTGCAGCGAGCATGTGAAATTCATGGTTGGGCAGAATGTGTTGCTTGACGGCGGTGCGTTTAATTCCACCATGGGCTGATATGTCGCCTTTCGTCACAGGGCGGTCTGCAAACGCCCATTTTCTGCGCTTCCGGTGCTCACGTACATTAAGTACGCTGCGCGCCGGTTCTCGCAAATACGCGTTTTCGACACGTCCTGTAACGAAATCCAACACATCATCATGTACCCAACACAAAGGGTGGGGCTAGCATGGCGTCCTTTACTTTTGTGTATGTGCTGCGTGAATTGGGCTTTGATCCCGCAAACCGCCGCACCAAATTGCCCCGGACCTATGTCGGCTGGTCGACCGATGTCGAGGCGCGCCTTGCCACCCATAACAGCGGCAAGGGGGCGAAAACCACGCGGGGGCGACAATGGGAATTGGTCTATGTCGAGCGGTTCCGAACGTTCGGGCAAGCCATGAGCCGCGAATGGCACCTAAAACGCGATCGCAAATTGCGCAAGGTGCTGGCAGGCGGTTAAACCGCTTTACAAAACGGAGCGCGCGACTGTCATTCAAACCGTCGTTCAAATCAGGACTTGCATCATCGCGCCAACTAACAGATATGTCCTTGCAAATATCGTCTTTTAACTAGGGTAAGATCCGTCATGGCCATCGTTCGTAAAAATCCGCTGAAACTCAACAAGCTGCAGCTTCGTACTCTTGTGCTGGCACAGATCATCGCCAAGGATCCCAATTCAGGCAAGATTGACGAGGCCACCGGCGAAGGCACCCTGTTGCGTGTTCCCCATGCCCATGGCGATCACGTCCATGTGGGGCAGTTCACGGTTTCTGCCCGCGACGCCAGCGGTTTTGAAAACCCGGCCGTTTGGGTGGCCCTGACCCGCAAAGGTCTGGTCAAGGAAGGCTATCCGGGCAGCCTCGTTCTGACCAAGGAAGGCATGGAATATGACACCGGCCTTGGCGATCATTTCCTCGAAGAAAGCGATCACTAAGCCGATCACGCCGGTTTCTGATACGACAAAGCCCCGCAGTTGCGGGGCTTTTTGCGTAACGGGTCTAACGGGAAGGGGGGATGTTATTTCACCCGAATGAATTTGCCGTCTTGGATGGTCACGAAATAGATATCGCGGTTGCCATCGCCAAACTGATCAAATTCCAAGTCCTGATTAAGACCCGGTTGTGCAGGCAGTTTTTCAAGCGCATCGGCAAGGGTTTGATCAGGATGTTTGGTTTTCATCGCCGCAAACAGAACCGTTGCCGCGTCATAGGTCAAAACCGATGTATAGCCCGGCACCTCATCAAACATCGCTTTGTAATCGGCAATGAATTTCTGAAAACGCGGATTGGTATCATATCGGTCATAGGCCTGAACCAGTTCCATCCGCTCGACCGCTTCGCCACCTTGGGCAATAAGCCCCTCTGTTCCGGCCCATTCGGCTGCGGATAGGGGGATATCAGGTGAAATTTTGCGGATTTCCTTGGCAAGTTTTGCGCTATCGGCCCCATTGGTGATCAGCACAATCGCATCGGGATCATCCGCCAAAAGGTCGCGCGCCACATCGGAAAGCGGCGTGTCATCGGTGTTGATCCAGATTTTGGAAATCACCCGCCCGTCAAGGCCATCAAATTCAAGCAAGAATTCCTGATACCAGCTTTCGGTAAAGGCCTCGTTCTGGCCATCGAGCACCGTGGCAACCCGTTCGCGGCCAAGTGCGATATTGCGCCTTGCATAGGCGCGGGCATTTTCACGGGTTGTCGTGTTCATGCGAAACAAATTGTCGCGGTAACCGGCAAATTCGGCGGCCGAAACCGTGGGCGACACGGTCACGATATCAAGCTCGTTAATCACCGGCAGCATCGCCATCCCGATGGAGCTGATAATCGGGCCGACAATCGCATCAACGCCAATATCCTTAAATTCCCGCACAATTTTTTGTGCTTCTTTGGGGTCTTTAAGGTCATCACGTGGGAAAATTTCAATCATCCGGCCATCAATGCCGCCGTCATCGTTGATCTGTGCCGCCGCGAGTTTCAGCGCGTTTAACGACGTCGTTCCGGTATCGGCACCCGCACCGGTTAATTCGGCAATGAAACCAATTTTAATCGGCCCGGACTCATCACAGGCCGTAACAAGAAAACACCCGATAAAAAGGGCAACCACGTTCCTGATAAACTTCATTCCACGCCTTACACTTATCGTTGTTATTGTTGTTGCATCCCAATCCCCATCAGGATGCTGTCGGGTAATCTGCAATGTTTCTTTTACCCGACAGTTGTTCGATATGGCATTCTACCTTGGGTGGTTCAAGGGTGATCGTGGCAGAAATAGTGCCAAACACGGCTTAGCCAAAATCACGGCGGGCTTGTAATACGCGGCCAAATGTCGTCATCAGGCACAAAGCCCCAAACACCCCGGCAATCTGCGGAAACCATTTCGGAAACACACAGATCAGGCATAAAACAAGGATGGTCTCGCTGCCTTCGGTGATCCCGGTCAGGTAAAAGAAGCTCTTTTTGCCTTGCGCGTCGTGATTGCGGCCTTGTTTGGCGGCAACAATCGCATAGGCCAAAAAGCTTGATCCCGTGCCGACAAAACAGAAAATCAAAAACGCCGCCATAAGCGCGTGTTCGGGCCGTCCAATGGCAAACGCAAGGATGATGCCCGAATAAAACAGGAAATCGGCAACAATGTCGTAATAGCCGCCAAGATCGCTTTCCTGGCTTTTGGCCTGTGGATGGCGCGACCGCGGGGCCGCATGGCGCGCAACCGCCCCATCCAACCCATCCATGATACGGCTGGCAAGGATAAGCCCAAGGGCAACGTAATCAAGCTGAAGCACCAGCGCACAGGCCGCCAAAAGGCCCAGGAAAAAGCCAAAACCCGTTACGATGTTTGGCGTGATGCCGGTCCCCGACAGGGTTCTGGCAACCGCATTGAGCGGCTTATCAATCAGTGGGCGCAGACGGGCATCAAACATCAAAATATCATCCGGTTAAACCATTTGCTGCGCGACTATAAGCGCAACGCAACCGAATTGAAAATGACAGGATGTAACTGCGCCGTGATCACGCCAAACATCGGACGGCTTGGGGTATAAACGAACGCATGTCCGGGCGGATGCCCCCAAAGATATAAGCCCGTACCTTAACGAATGGCTTTATCCGCGTAGATCTTGCAATCGTTGGCGCTGTTTGCCGTTTTCATCGAAATTGTCCGGCGCCATCCAGGCTTCAAACGCCGCGCGGATTGCGGGCCATTCGGTGTCGATGATCGAAAACCATGCGGTGTCGCGGTTGCGCCCCTTATAGACAATCGCGTTGCGAAACGTCCCTTCATAGGTAAAGCCATATCGCGTCGCCGCCGCCCGTGACGGGGCATTTTGATCATCGCATTTCCACTCGTACCGACGATAGCCCAACTCATCAAAGGCCCGTTTCATCATCAGATACATGGCCTCTGTCCCGCCAATGGTCTGCGACAGGGCCAGGGCATAGTTGATGTTGCCAACCTCAACCACGCCATTGGTCGTATCAATGCGCATAAAGGCGGCAAGCCCCACGGCCTTGTTGCTGGCCTTGTCAATAATCGCATGCAACATCGGATCATTCCCTGCTGCCATACCTTCAAGCCATGCCTTATAAGCCTCAAAATCGTCAAACGCGGATGTCGAAAGATAGGTAAATCGACCGCCATCCGTGGCCACCTTGTTGGCCTCAAACAGATGCCGTGCATCGCGTGCCACATCAATCGGGCTGACAATCACATGATCACCAACCATGTCGCTGCGGGGTGGCGTCTCACAGCCGTGCCAGTTTTCAACCGGATGGCCAACTGGGTTACCAAATTCGTCTTTGTGGGGCGTGGTCATGGGGCGCACTTTTTCTGGTTGTTGGGGCAATGTGATCAGCATGATGAAAATCGCCCACCTAATCCAGTACCAGTTTTGCAAACATCATCGGTCCAATAAAAACGGCCGATCAAAGGTGCGTACAAAATGTGCCCACAAAAAAGCCCCCGCATTGTGTAATGCGGGGGCCGATATGGTGGGTGCGAAGCGTCCGGTTACCTAATCGATCAGGCCGATGCCGCCATCAATTTTTGATGGGCGTCATAGGCGGCGACAACGGTTTCCATCTGTGCGGTATGCCCGGCGATAAACGCATCGCCATAGATGGTTTCGTCTGGATATTCCGTAATCAGCGTCAGCGGAACATCATGACGATCATCAACCGAAATCATGCATGGGAAACCATTAATGATGTCAAAGCCGGTGTCGCCCGCATGGGTGCGATACAGGTCAATCTGGGCATTGTTGAAATCCAGCAATCCCGGCACGGTTGCAAGGTGCTTGGTCACCAGATCAATGAATGCCATCGCATGATCGGTCCATGCTTCATGGTGCCGCATGATCAGGAAGAACCCCTTGGGCAGGGTCCACATGCCAAAGCCACGCGGAACGTACCCCGACAACGGACGGGTCCATTCATGTGATGGATAACCATGCAAGTTGACATGAAGTTGCGCCTTGCTGATGTCCTGCGCCTTTTGGCGGATTTCCTTTTCCAACAGCGGCTTGTTGTTGGCCGCCGTTCGGTATTCCAGATCATCGCCAAGCGCTGTATAGCGTGCCGCATGATGCATATGGCGCGGGTTATCAACAATCAGGCGCTGATGCAGGGCATAGCCATCCGGGTTTTCCAATGGCGAAATCGTGAAATGCGCCCCATCGCGCAGGGCCAGTTTCTGCGCCCCGCGAAGCGCACCGGACGGGCCGGTGATTTCGTTGGGATGTTGCCCACCACTGATCATGATCGGGATATCGGTCCCGGTTCGGTAACGGGCATTGATGATGCGCCCGGATCGTGATTGGGCGCTAAAGATCTCGCCGTCAATTTTGCCAAGTTCTTCGGCGATCTGTGCGCTGGTCAACGGATCGGTCGCGGTATCAAGGTCTTGACGCGGACCTGTGATTTCACCGGTGACAAGCGGGCGGTTTTCGACCGTGACGGTCAATTGGTCTGTGCCGGTTTTGATTTCCGGTACGATCTGACCGGGCTGCAAACCACGATCGCCCAGCGGACGACCTGATTTTACCTGAAACAGTTCAAGCAGCGCGAAATAGAAATCTTCATGCAGGGCTTCGTGCAGGCTGATTTCTTCATGCCCATGGGCGATGACGTGATCCTGACCGGGCAGCTCGACCGTGATGTTTAGTTCATCAAAATACGGCTCGGTTGATCCCCAATCGTGCGCCGCAATCGCCTGCATGGTTTGGGCAAACAGGGTTTCGTAATCCGTATCAATCTGATCATCACGAATAACCGTGCCATCACTATCGGTCATCCGAAGCCAGCCGGTCGGCGACAGGTGGGTTTCATTGATGACGTCTTGATGCAGGCGGTTTGGTGCAAACACCTCGTGGGTGGTGGTTGTGCCATCGGCCTGTGTCAGGCTGACATCATAAATACCATCGGTGCGCGTTCCGGCGACGAACGTGATCTTGGCATCCCCAACAAGGGCCGCCAAGGGATAGGTTTCAAGCAAAAACCGATTATCGGCCGCCGCATCATTGCGCGGATAGGTCACCCGGATGTCGGTATAAGATTGGGCCGCGATATCAATTTCTTCGAGGAAGAAATGCAAAAGCGGCTTATAGGCACTTCTGATCTGCGCCTTGATCCCGTGCTTGGCAAAGGCGGCCTCGGCGGCACGGCGAGTCGGGGCATCGTTAAACACCCATGCCTCAATCCCCCAGCCCTGATGGGCCGGGGTTGAAAGGTCACTGATCAGGATGTCGATGGTCCGTGGTAGGCTGGTGGCGAAAATACGGGTCATCGTGATGTCCTGCCAGTCGGGTCAAGACTATCGCGCAGCCAATCCCCCAAAAGGTTCAGGCCAAGCACCGTCAAAAGAATGGCAAGGCCGGGGAATACCGAAACCCACCACGCATTTTGCAAATAGGTCCGACCATCGGCCAGCATGCCGCCCCAACTTGGAATAAGCGGATCAACGCCAAGACCCAAAAACGTCAGGCTACTTTCAAGCAGGATGTTATTGGCGACATTCAGCGTCATCAAAACAATCACCGGCCCGATCAAGTTCGGTAGCAAATGACGGAACAGGATATGAATATCCTTAACCCCGATCGCCTGTGCTGACTGGATAAATTCCCGATCACGAAGGGATAAAACCGACCCACGCACCAGACGCGCATATTGCACCCACTGCGAAATGATCAGCAAAATGATCATGTTGGTCAAACCGCCCCCGACAATGGCGATAAACGTAATCGCCAGCAGGATAAAGGGCAGGGCAAGTTGCACATCGGCAAAGCGCATGACAATCATGTCCCAGAACCCGCGGTAATAGCCCGCGACAAGCCCCATGATCACACCGATCACAACGGCACCCGCAACCGACAAAACGCCGACCTGAAGCGATATTTTACCGCCCATTACCACACGGGCCAAAACATCGCGGCCAAGCGGATCGGTGCCAAAAATATGGGCCGGATCGGTAAAGGGGGCGGTCAGCCGGGCCATCAGATTGATTTTGTCGCCGCCATCTGGGAACAGAAGGCCGGAAAACAAAACCGCAAGGCAGATCCCACCGGTCAGCAACACACCAAGAATGAATTCCAGATTTTTATACCGCTTGAAACGCGCGGATTTGGCAATGGCTGTCATCGGGGTTACTCCGTTCTGATCCGCGGATCGATCAGCCCATAGGCAATATCGACCAGAAGGTTCACACCAACAATCAACAAGGACAGAACCGTAATGACGGCCTGCAAGACCGGATAGTCACGTCCGCCAACCGCGTCAAAGGCAAGCGTGCCAAGACCCGGCCAGTTAAACACGCGCTCAACCACAACAATGCCGCCCAAAAGCCCACCAAATTGCAGGCCGAAATACGTGATCAGCGGGATCGCACAGTTGCGCAACGCATGCTTATACAGCACCGTCGTTTCCGAAAGCCCCTTGGCGCGCGCGACCATGATGTATTGCGATTGCATGGTTTCAAGCATCGATGTCCGAACAAGGCGCACATTGGTCGCGGTCAGGATGATGCCCATGGTCAGGGCCGGCATCAAGAAGCTTGCAAATCCATCCATGCCGCTTGGCGGCAACAACTGGAAGGTAATGGAAAACAAAAGAACCAGCATGATCGCCAGCCAGAAGTTCGGGAATGACAGCCCAACCAGCGAAATAATCCGGATGAACTGATCGGCCCATTTGCCGCGCGAAACAGCTGCCTTGATGCCAAGCGGGATCGAAACCACGATTGACACAAACATCGACGCAAAGGCCAGCATCAATGTGGCTGGCAGCGCACTTTTAATCAGGTCGATAACCGGGGTGCCGCCCAAAAATGAACGCCCGAAATCAAGCGTGAAAATGCCAATGAAAAAGTCGGCATATTGCACGAAAAATGGCTTGTTGACGCCCAGTGCTTCGCGAATACGGGCAAGGTCATCTTCGGTGATGCTGCCTGCACCCTGCGCAAGCATCAATGCCGGATCACCGGTCAGGCGAATGGCAAAGGACACCACAAGTGTGACGGCGACGATCACAAAGACGGCTTGTAAAAAGCGTTTAATCAGAAATCCGGCCAAGGTCTTAATTCCTTAAGCAAACAGAAGGTGGGATGCCGCCCGTGTTTGGGGCAGGCGGCATCCCCTGCTAGATCAGTCTACCGAAACTTCGTTCAGACGCAGACGGCTGTCCGGGACCGGGGTAAAGTTCTTGACCCGGTCAGACACGCCAAAGATGGCATTGAGGTTATAAAGCGGCATTTCAAGCGCACGATCAGCGGCGTATTTCGCGATGTCTTGGAGGATTGCTTCGCGTTTGGCCTGATCGGTAATGGCACGCTGGCTTTCAAGAAGCGCGTCCAATTTTTCATCGCTGTCATACGGGTTCCATTTTTCGCCCGTGTGATACATCAAATATGCCGTGTTATCGAAATCAAGCGTCCAACCGCCCCAAGACTGCTGGAACATCTCGCCGGTTTTACCCTGCGGGATGATGTCGTTCAGCATCACGTTGGTTTCATACGGCTTAATGGTCGCGTTCAGGCCGATAATCTGAAGATAGCTGGCAACGGCCTGCGAAACCTCGTTAAAGGTGGCGTTGTTGCCGCGAATATCGATCTGAATATTGGTGCCCGGTGCAACGCCTGCTTCTTTCAGCAGTTCCTTGGCTTTGTTCGGATCATACGGCAGCGGCTTCATGTCCGGGTCAAAGCCAAATGACAATTCACCCTGGAAGCTTGCAATTTCGGCTGCCTGGCCGCCCAGAACCGCGTCAATGATCGCCTTACGGTCAACGCCGTAAATCATTGCTTTACGGACGCGTTCATCCTTGGTGATGCCGTTTGCGGTGTTAAAGCGCAGGGCATAAACCGTCGGGCTTGCGGTGGTGACAACCTTGATGTTGTCGGCTTCTTCGATTGTCGGGATCATGCCAATTGGAATGGTCGGCGGGATCACAAGATCAACACGACCGGCCTGCAATTCGGCAACCGCGGTTGATGGTTCGCTGATGAAGCGATAATCAAGATTGGAAAGCTTGGCTTTCTCGCCCCAGAACCCGTCATAGGCTTCAAGTTTGACGCCCACTTTTGGTTCATAGGAAACCATTTTGAACGGGCCGGTGCCAACCGGATGGGCGTTGAAATAGTCTTCGCCTTTTTCCGCGATGTATTTTGGCGGCACGATCATCGCGCCATAACCCGCAAGCTTGGTCAAAAGAACCGGGTCGGGCTGGGTCAAATGCATGTCGACGGTGCTGTCATCGATCACTTCGATATGATCAATCGCGGCATAGTTTGAACGCTGCGGGCCTTTTTTACCTTCTTCGCCCATCAGGCGGTCAAAGGTGAATTTCACCGCGTCGGCGTTGAACGGCTCACCATTGTGGAAGGTCACACCTTCACGCAGTTTGAAACGGATGCGCGTACCTTCATCCATCACTTCCCACGACGTTGCCAAACCAGGTACCAGTTTCGCATCCGGCCCGCGATAGGTCAGGCCATCAAAAATGTTGGTTGCAACCGATGACCAGTTAACCAAAAAGGTATCAACCGGATCCCAGCTGCCCGGATCCTGCGGCGAGGATACGGTCAATGTGCCATCTGCGTATGCCGGCGAAGCTGCCAGCATGCCACCGGCAACTGCCAGTGCCATGAAAGCCGTACGCATTCCCTGTTTAATCATAAAGTTTTCTCCGTTTTTGTTGGTCGTGTGGCGTTTGGGTTGGTGCGAAAAACCGGTGTTCTTATGCGTCGGTTTCTCGGGTGTGGGATGCCCCAAAGCCGGTTCAGACAGCGTCCGCGACAAGATGACCGGGCGCAATTTCCTGATAGGTGAGAAGGGCGGGTTCATTCCCAACCCGGCGGACCGGACTTGGAATTTCGCCGTCCAGCATGACGCGGTGATGTTCGCGCGTCGGGTCGGCAACCGGAACGGCACTTAACAAACGTTTGGTATATGGATGGGTCGGGGTTTCCAGAACCTGCTGACGCGATCCCAGTTCGGCAATTTGCCCCAGATACAAAACCGCGACCCGGTGGCTCATTTTTTCAACAACCGCCATGTCGTGGCTGATGAACAAATAGGCCAGACCGTGTTCTTCTTGCAGTTCCATCAACAGATTGATGATCTGTGCCTGGATCGACACATCAAGGGCCGAAAGCGCTTCGTCGGCGATGATCAGTTTCGGGTTCGATGCCAATGCACGCGCGATACAGATACGCTGGCGCTGCCCACCGGAAAATTCATGTGGATAACGATCCGCATGTGCCGATGTCAGGCCAACACGCTCAAGCAACTGATCAATGCGGATTTTAATCTGCTTGGAACTGTCCATCAAACCATGGGTATGGATCGGTTCGGCAATGGAAAAACCGATCTTTTTACGCGGGTCCAGCGACGCAAACGGGTCTTGGAAAATATACTGAATTTCCTGACGCAACCGTTGTTGATCGCCTTTGCCCATGCTGGCAAAGGTCCGCCCGTTAAAGGTGATGTCGCCGCTGGTGGCTTTTTGTAATTGCTGGATCGTGCGCCCGATGGTCGATTTACCCGATCCGGATTCCCCAACCAACGCCAATGTTTCGCCGCGATAAATATCAAAACTGACATTCTCGACCGCATGCACCCGGTGCGTAACCCCGCCAAAAATCCCCTTTTTGATATCAAATCGGGTGACAAGGTTATTGACCTTTAACAGCGGCTCCGCGTCATAATGTGCGGTGTTCTGGATTTCTTCGCTGCCGACAAGACGCGGGGTTTCGCCGTCCATAATCACGACCGGGAAGCGTTTGGGGAATTCTTCCCCGTTCATCGATCCCAGTTGCGGAACAGCCGAAAGCAACGTTTGCGTATAGGGATGCTTTGGATTGGCAAACAGGTCTTTGACCGGACCTTCTTCGACCTTTTTGCCTTTCCACATGACAACGACGTCATCGGCGACTTCGGCAACAACCCCCATGTCATGGGTAATGAAAATCACCGCCATGCCAAGTTCGGCCTGCAGATCACGAATGATGTTCAGGATCTGCGCCTGAATGGTCACATCAAGGGCGGTGGTTGGTTCATCGGCAATCAAAACTTTCGGACGGCAGGCAAGCGCCATCGCAATCATCACGCGCTGGCGCATCCCCCCGGAAAGCTGATGGGGATAGCGTTTCAAAAGCTGCTTGGCATCGGGCAAACGCACCATATCCAAAAGACGCTCACCCTCTTTAAGGGCGTCGGCCTTTGACATGCCTTCGTGCAAAATCAGGGTTTCGGCAATTTGATCGCCAATGGTGAAAACCGGATTAAGCGACGTCATCGGCTCCTGAAAGATCATGGCGACGTCACGGCCACGGATCGCACGCATCTTCTTTTGCGGAAGCGACAGCAAATCGGTTTCGCCGTCCGGGCCATCAAAAATGATCTTGCCCGATGGGTAGGTGGCACCGACCATTTCAGCCAGACGCATCACCGAAAGCGATGTTACGGATTTGCCCGAACCTGACTCGCCAACAATGGCAAGGGTCTTGCCCGGCGCAACAGAGAAGTTCAGGTTTTCAATGACGCGCGATGCGCCAAACTCGACAGACAGATCCTCAATACGCAGGATCGGGGCATGTTCAGTCACGCGATTATCCTCGACTATCAAGTGTCGGAACGCGGGGTGGCGCGTCCGGGCTGGCCGGAATCGGGTTCGCAGTCGTCTGTACAAGAAACCCGAACATATCGCGTGCAGGCACACGACGCGTCAGGCTAGATTTGTAGGCGAGAACGATGAACGACCCTGATGACGGCTTTTTGTTTTATAATTTATACATATTATCATCATTTATTTGACGTTTTGTCAACGTTTCGACATCTAATCAACGATCTGTCGAATTTTCTGCCGTTTTGCGGGCAATATGTCGGATATGATTTCCCGCTATCCTACGGTTATTTATAGCAAAAATTGGTTCGCACCCTCCCATTCGTGCTTGGTTTGCCCGTCAGATCAGGTGCGTTTTTGATGGGGTTTTGATCGGTCCTCGAAATTTTTTTAAGCCTTAAAAATACGAAATCACCTGTTTTGGCGTTCGCTTCTGACCGGGTGTTTTTTCGTGCGCGATACATCCGCATTAATGGAAATCATGACTGTCGATCTTAAGCTGCTTTTGGCGGTGGGGGGCTTTGTCGTTGCCCCGTCCCAAATCTTCAAGCGGATCGGCTTGGGTTTCTTGCGGCGATTGCGGATTTTGCGCGTTTTGGGGCGGCAACGCATTGCGCGCACTGGCCCAACGCAGGTTGCGCGGATGGTTGTTGGCATCACGGGCGATTTTGGTGTTGTCGCTGAGTGCCTGTAACATATGGGTCAGATCGACCAGTTTATCGGCAATGATATGGGTTACACCGTCTTCGCGTTGCAGTTTGCCGGTCACACCCAGGACCGTGGCGGTCATAACCTCGCGGCGGTATTTTTCCATCACCTTGCTCCAGACCACCAAATTGGCGACACCGGTTTCATCCTCCAGCGTGATGAAAACCACCCCCGATGCGGTACCCGGACGCTGGCGAACAATCGCCAATCCCGCATGGGTAAGCTTCTCCCCATCACGGATATTGGCAAGATCCCCGGCACAGCACACCCCCGCCAGTTTCAGCGCATCACGGATCATCGCCATCGGATGCCCCTTAAGTGACAAGCGCAGGCTGGCGTAATCTTCGATGACTTCTTCGCCCGGTCCCATGATCGGCAAATCCACCGGGGCTTCGGCGCCAAATTCGGCTGACACCCCCATATTGTGGTTAAAGTTCTGGGCGGCTTCAAACAAGGGCAGGGCAGCGGGGGCTTTGCGGCCCTTGCCAAACCGGCGCACCGCCCATAACGCTTCGCGCCGCGAAAGGCCAAGGCTGCCAAATGCATCCGCCTCGGCCAGCTTTTCAAGCGCACTGGGCGAAAGCCCGGTTTGACGCGCCATCAGATACACATCCTGAAACCCGCCAATCGGGCGATTGGAAATCAACGCCAGCGCATCCAACTCGCCAAATCCCTTAATCTGGCGAAAGCCCAGCCGGACGGAAAGATACCCGCTTGAACGGCCCTGTTCGCGTTCAAGCCGGTTGTCCCAGAAACTGTAATTGATGTCGATTTCGGTGACCCGAACCCCATGATTGCGCGCATCATTGACCAATTGCGCCGGGGCGTAAAATCCCATCGGTTGGGAATTTAAAAGCGCGCATAAAAACACATCCGGGTGATGGCATTTCAGCCAGGATGACGCATAGGCCAGAATGGCAAAACTCGCCGCGTGACTTTCGGGAAAACCGTAATCGGCAAACCCTTCGATCTGTTTAAAACACCGTTCGGAAAATTCCATCTCATAGCCGTTTTTAAGCATGCCATTGATGAATTTATCCCGGTGTTCGCCAATGGTCCCGGTGCGCTTAAAGGTTGCCATGGCCCGTCTAAGGTTATCGGCCTCGCCGCCGGAATATCCCGCCGCAACAATGGCGATTTGCATGGCCTGTTCTTGAAATAACGGCACGCCACAGGTGCGTTTTAACACCGCTTCAAGTTCCTTGGACGGATAGGCCACCTTTTCGCGGCCCATGCGCCGTTGCAAAAACGGATGCACCATGCCGCCCTGAATGGGGCCGGGGCGCACAATCGCCACCTGAATGGTTAAATCATAAATGCATTGGGGTTTTAAGCGCGGCAGCATGCTCATTTGGGCGCGTGATTCCACCTGAAACGTGCCGATGCTATCGGCCTTGCCCAACATGCGATAGGTCGCCTTATCGCGTTGGGGCAGGGTCGCCAGATCATAATCAATGTTCTTATGATCGCGCAGTTCATCAAGCGCCTTGCGAATGCAGGTCAACATGCCAAGCGCCAGAATATCGACCTTTAAAATGCCCAGCGCATCAATATCGTCCTTGTCCCATTCAATGGTGGTGCGGTCCGCCATGGCCGCATTGGCAATCGGGCACAATTCCGAAAGCGGCCCGCGCGTAATGACGAAACCGCCAACATGTTGCGATAAATGCCGCGGGAAACCGGTCAACGCGCCCGCCAAATCCAACACCGCTTTAAGGCGCGGCTCATCGGGATGGATGCCCGATTGGCGCATCATGTTGTCATGCGCGCCCTTGCTGCTTGATCCCCAAATGGTTTTGGTCAATTTGACAATGGTGTCTTCTGACAGGCCAAACACCTTGCCAACATCGCGCATGGCACTGCGTGATCGGTATGAAATCACCGTCGCGGTCAGTCCGGCGCGCTCCCGACCATAGCGTTCATAGATGAACTGAATGACTTCTTCGCGGCGTTCATGTTCAAAATCAACGTCAATGTCGGGCGGCTCACTGCGCGCATTGCTGATAAAGCGTGAAAACAGCAATTCCACCTTGGCCGGGTCCACCGATGTAACATGCAGGCAAAAACACACCGATGAATTGGCTGCTGATCCGCGCCCTTGGCACAAAATGCCGCGCGACCGGGCAAAGGCAACAATGTCATGCACCGTCAGGAAATAGGGCGCATAGCCCAGCTCGTCGATCAGTTTTAGTTCGGTCTCGATCAGGTTTTTAACCTTCTCGGGCACGCCGTTCGGGTATCGTTTTTGCGCCCCTTCCCATGTCAGGCGGATCAGGCGTTCTTGCGTGCCTTCGCCCGACCCATCATTTTCATCGGGGTATTCATAGCGAAGCTCGCTCAGATCAAATGTGCATTGATCGGCAATCTCCACTGTCCGCGCCAACCAGTGCGGATGATCGGGAAACAAACGCGCCATTTCGCGCGGTGATTTGATGTGGCGTTCGCCATTGGGAAACAACCGATACCCGGCATCCTCAATCGTGCAATGATGCCGAATACAGGTCAGGACATCCTGCAACGGTTTGCGCGACCTCAGATGCATATGCACATCATTGGTGACAACTGCCGGAATGCCAAGTTCCGCCTCGATGGTTTCGGCAAAGCTTAATCTTTCGCTGTCAAACCCATCCATGAACCGTCCGACCGACAGCCACAATTGCCCATCAAGATGCGTTTTAAGCTGCACAAGCTGTTCTCGAAACGTCTCATCGGGGACTTGGGGCGGCACGGCGATAAACAGCAACCCGTTGGCCTGTTCAAAAATATCGGTCAGATAAATCTCGCACGATCCTTTGGGCGCGCGGCGTTTGCCAAGGGTCAAAAGCCGACATAACCGGGCATAAGCCGCCCGGTCCGTCGGATAACATAACAGCGACGGCCCATCCATCGGGTCCAACCGGCATCCGACCACATAGTTCAGCCGGTCTTTATAAGGGGCATGGGCGGTATGGCCGCGCACAATCCCGGCCACCGTATTGCGATCGGTGATGGCAATGGCATGCAATTGCTTGGTCGCCGCACTCAGGACCAGTTCCTCGGCATGGGATGCACCGCGCAGGAATGAAAAATTGCTGCTGACCTGCAATTCGGCATAGCGGGGTGGTCCGACCGCGATGTCGGGCTGGGTATCCATCTGTGCATTCTGCGCATCTGGTGCGCTGGTGTGCGCACTTTGGGGGATTTTGGGGCTTTGGGTGTTCTGCATGTGCTGGCTCATCCGGCAAATAATCCATGCACCGACCAGATATCCTGCCCGCTATGGCCACTGCGAAACAGCCATAACATCCGGCCTTTTTGATCACAGATGCGGAAATAATCGCGGGTATTCTGCGACAGGGCATAATTATCCCGATCCAGATGATCCCACCATTCCGGGCAAATGCGTTCGGGCCCATCGGCCCGCAGCACATCAATCAGCATTTTCCGCCACCGAAGCTTGGTCGGTGCCCCTGCCGCGTTGCGCGCCACCACATCCACCGGTTCTGGCGGATCAATCAGGCGGACCGGGCGACGGGGCAGCTTGATGTCATCCAGCCGGGCCGGTTTGGTTTGGGCACTTGGCCCTGTTGGCCCTGTTGGCGCTTGGCGAATGGCGGCACGTTCGGGCAGGTGGCTGGCGTGATGGGCCGGGCGAAACAAAACATCGCGCGGCCCCAAATGATGGCTGATCCGATCCAGCAATTGCGCCAGGGCAACATCGTCTTGGGTGTCATTTTGCTGCCGGTCCAGCCGGGCCTGACGAAAGGCCACATGCTCGACCCACGGCGCATATAAAATCACCTGCTCGATACCAAATCCGGTATCCACACCGGGCATTTTTTCCGCCATCAGACGCAGGATATGCGCCTCGGACTGGCATGGGGTGCCGGTGGTCGTGGTGATGGTATGGGCGTGGCCATCAACCCGAATACAGCGCAGGATCAACCGCCGCAGGCCAAGGTTCTCGGCGCGCAGATCGGCACACAGCTTTTCCATCATGCGCTCTATGGCATGTGCCAAATTGGCCGCATCGCCCAAGGGCTCGCCAAAGTTTTGACGGATCAGCCACGGGTGATCGGGCAACTCGAAATTAAGATGTTCGGGCAGGCGGCCATAAAACTGATCAAGGCGGTGCAACACATCCGGCCCAAGTCGGGTTGTGATGTTTGCCCGTGGAAGCGGGGTAATATCCCCAATATGTTTAAGTCCCAATCGCGATAAAACCGCGATGATATCTTCGGACAACCGCAAGGCCGATACAGGAAACCCCGCCGCAATGGCGTGATCGGCGGGCAGGGACAAACGGCGGTCTTCATCCGGGGCCCGATGGCAGCGCGCACTTGCCCATGCCGCGCCGGCGGTATCAGCAATGGCGGCGCGCGCGCGATATCCGCGCTCTGTAACATCGCGCAGGATGCGCGCAATCAGTTGGCCTTCGCCGCCAAACAAATGGCTGCCCCCGGTGATCTCAAGCCACATGCCCGTATCGCCCTCCAAACTTTGCGTTTGCAAGGTTCGGTCGGGCGCGACCCATGGGCTATAACGGTCCATCGCCCGGATCATGCGGGCCAGATGGGCGTGATAAAGATCGGGGTCTTCGGGCGTGTTTTTAAGGTCCGGCAAAATGCTGCGCGCGTCTGACAGCCGCATGCCGCCATAAAGCCCGGCCTGTTGTGCGCTTTCATTCACCCCACACACCAGAACTCCTTTATGATCCGCACGGGTAATCACCTCCGGCACCTCGTGGGCGGATGATGTGCCTGTTGCATCAGACGTACGGGGATGATCAGGCGTGGATATGCTGATCGTCTGACAATCGCTTTTCCAATGGGTCAGCCATAGATAAAGAAAACGTTGCTGCATCGGTCTTTACTTTCCAGCTTCCCGGTCGGACCCCGCGTCCCCCGATCAGGCTGAGATAATGGTGATTTCCTGTTGGATCGTTTTGATCTGCTCGTGTTGTGATGTTTTCGCTGTTTACATTTTCAGGTTCAGTGGGTTTCGCGGTCGGCGTAATCTGCCATCTGGTCCAGGCACTTGATGGTGGCAGACGCCCTTGGCGCGATGCCGGGCGCAGTATGATCATGCGCGTCCCCCCGGCCTCGCAGGCCAGTTGCAGCCGGCGCGCCGTGGTCAGGTCATAATCGGTTGTCTCGATAATGATCGATCGAACCTGCCCGGATTTGGCGACTTCTTCCCCGGTCCAAAGGGCGGTCATCTGCTGATCGACCACCATCATCAACGGATTGGGGCGATGGCCTGAATGACCCGAAAGCCCCGAATGAACCGCATCAGTGGCCGTGTCACCGGCAAGCATGTCACCGCCGGGCCTGTCACTATTCGACAAGTCACTGCCCGACATGTCGCGATCTGACGTCTCATGACCCGACACACCGTGCGGCGTCGACAGGGCATAAAACCCGCCCTGATCCAGTGCCCTGCGTTGGCGCACCCAGAAAATCGGCTTTTGCGCAGGACGATGACCCGGCGCATCAAGATGGGCCAAATACCACGCCAAAAGCGACGCGGCGCAATCATCATGACCACAAATCACTTCATGCAACCCCACCGGTGCAATGCCCCCGATGCTGATATGATTGGCCAACGGCACCCCGCCAAATCCACGCGCAATCACCCCATCAATCCCGCCCGAAAGACAGGAAACCTGTATTTTCCATTGCTGCTCGGCCCGGGCCAATGCTGCACGGGCCTGATGAATACGTCTGTCTGACATCACCAATGTTCCTGATTTGTTCTTTTTATGTGGTCAAACAGGAACGGGAGTCAAGGTGTATCGGTAAGGTGCAGGCGGAGGATTTTGGCGAAAGATCGGCTAGGTGTTTGGGATAAAAGAAAACCCGACATTCGCAAACGCCGGGTTTTCTAAAACGGGATCTGATCCGGGATCAGATTTCCGGATACCACGCACCCAAAACACCGAATTCTTCGAGTTTGGTGACAATGGTTTCGGCGGCTTGTTCTGCGCTTTGATTGGTGGTGTTCACCACGATCTCAGCATTTTCGGGCCGCTCATAGGGGCTGTCGATACCGGTAAAGTTGGTGATTTCTCCGTCACGGGCTTTTTTATAAAGGCCCTTCACATCACGCTGCTCACACACCTCAAGCGGGGTATCGACAAAGACTTCGATAAACTCGCCTTTCTCGACCAGGCTCCGCGCCAGCTGACGTTCGCTTTTAAACGGCGAGATAAAGGATACCAATGTGATCACGCCTGCATCGACAAACAGCTTGGCGGTTTCGCCAACCCGGCGGATGTTTTCCACCCGGTCCGCATCGGTAAAGCCAAGATCCTTGTTCAGGCCATGACGGACATTATCGCCATCGAGCGTATAGGTGTGCTTGCCCATCGCATGCAGCTTTTTTTCCACCAGGTTGGCGACGGTTGATTTCCCCGCACCCGACAGGCCGGTGAACCACAGGATGGCCGATTTCTGACCTTTCTGATAGGCCCGCGCCCCCTTGTTGATGTCCATTTCCTGCCATTTGATGTTGGTCGCACGTCGCAGGGAATGGTTGACCATGCCCGCCCCAACCGTCGCATTGGTGAAGCGGTCAATAATGATAAAACGCCCGGAATGGCGGTTCTCGTCATAGGGATCAAACGCCAGCGCCTTATCGGCTGAAATATTGGCAATGCCAACTTCATTAAGCTCAAGCGTCTTGCCGGCCATATGTTCAAGCGTATTCACATTGACCTTGTATTTAAGGTCGCTGATTTGCGCATTGGTGACCTGTGCGCCCATCTTGATCAAATAGGGGCGCCCAGGCAGCAAATGGTCTTCATGCATCCAGATGATGCGCGCTTCGAATTGATCGGCAAAATCGGGTTTGGCATCGGCTTGGGCCAAAACATCACCGCGCGAAATATCAATTTCATCGGTCAGGGTCAGGGTGATCGCTTGTCCGGCAATGGCTTGGTCTAGGTTGCCATCATAGGTCACGATCTCTTTGACCGTGCTGGTCTGGCCCGATGCGGTGACAATAATCTCATCACCCGGCTTGATGCTGCCCGACGCGATGGTGCCCGAAAATCCCCGGAAATCAAGGTTCGGACGATTGACCCATTGCACCGGAAGGCGGAATGGCTTGTCAATCGCATCTTGTTCGACCTGAACCGTTTCAAGATGGGCCAGCAATGTCGGGCCGTCATACCAGCTGGTGTTCGGGCTGGCATCGATCATGTTATCGCCGCGAAGGGCCGATAACGGAATGGCCGTGATCGAGGCATAGCCAAGGTCTTTGGCAAATTCCTGATACTCGGCAACGATGGCATCAAATGTTGCCTGATCATAATCGACCAGATCCATCTTATTGACCGCCAGCACCACATGCTTAATCCCCAAAAGAGAGGTAATAAAGCTGTGGCGGCGCGTCTGGGTCAAAATGCCTTTGCGCGCATCAATCAGGATCACCGCGACATCGGCGGTCGATGCACCGGTTGCCATGTTGCGGGTATATTGCTCATGACCGGGCGTGTCGGCGACGATGAATTTGCGTTTATCGGTCGAGAAAAAGCGATAGGCGACATCAATGGTGATGCCCTGTTCGCGTTCGGCCTGAAGCCCGTCAAGCAGCAAGGCAAAATCAATTTCCCCGCCTTGGGTGCCGACTTTGCGGCTATCAGATTCAAGGGCCGCCAATTGATCTTCAAAGATCATTTTGGAATCCCAAAGCAAACGGCCAATCAGGGTGGATTTGCCATCATCAACACTGCCGCATGTGATGAACCGCAGCAGGCTTTTTTCTTCCTGGGATTTCAGGTAGCCGAGAATGTCATCGGCAATCAGGTCGGATTGATGTGCCATGATCTAAAAATACCCTTCCTGCTTTTTCTTTTCCATCGACCCGGCTTCGTCATGGTCAATCATGCGACCCTGACGTTCGCTGGATCGGGTCAGCAGCATTTCCTGAATAATGTCGGGAAGCGTGGTTGCTTCGGACTCAACCGCCCCGGTCAGCGGATAACAGCCCAGGGTCCGGAACCGCACCGATTTCATTTCGGGCTTTTCACCTGGCTTAAGCGGCATACGGTCATCATCAACCATGATCAGCGTGCCATCGCGCTCAACCACCGGGCGCTTGGCCGAATAATACAGCGGCACAATCGGAATTTGCTCAAGATAGATATATTGCCAGATATCAAGCTCGGTCCAGTTCGAGATCGGGAAAGCACGGATGCTTTCCCCCTTGTTGATCCGGGCGTTATAGATATCCCACAATTCCGGGCGTTGGTTCTTCGGGTCCCAACGATGGCTTTCTGTGCGGAACGAAAACACACGTTCCTTGGCGCGCGCTTTTTCTTCGTCGCGGCGCGCCCCGCCAAAGGCCGCATCGAACTTGTATTTGTTCAGTGCTTGTTTCAGCGATTGGGTCTTCATGACGTCGGTATGCAGGCTCGACCCATGGGTGAATGGACCAATGCCCTGATCGACACCGTCCTGATTGATGTGAACAATCAGCTCAAAGCCATACTCGGCCGCCACCTTATCGCGAAACTCAATCATTTCGCGGAATTTCCAGGTGGTATCGACATGCATTAACGGAAAGGGCGGTGGGGCCGGGTAAAAGGCCTTGCGCGCCAAATGCAGCAAAACAGACGAATCCTTGCCGATGGAATAAAGCATCACCGGACGTTCAAACGATGCCGCCACCTCGCGGATGATATGAATACTCTCCGCCTCAAGCTGGCGAAGATGGGTCAGATTAGGCTGCATTCTCTTTCCTGATGATCAATCAACACAAAATTTTGTGTTTATAAAAGTATTTCACTTGTCTTTGATGGGTAATGCGGAATGAGCCGCAAGGCAAGTGTGATTTCTATATTTACACAAATTTTTGTAGTCGAATAATATTATACATTCAGGGGGTGTTTAATTTGTTCGTAAAGATAAGGCAAGTCAAAGTCAAAGCTGCCTCAAGATACGTGCTGCAAACGGTTCGTCGGTTGGCCGTTTACTCCGCCCGAAAGATGTGGTTGCTATCACATGTAAGATGGTGCGCCCAAAAGCAGCATTGTCCAACAGGATGTGATTTTGAACCGGCTTGAAGGAATGGCATGAAATTCGATCAAAGTATCTGGGGCGGGGCGGTGAGTGTCATTCGCCAAAACCTAAACATCTTTGCGACGGTCGTCATCGCAATATGGCTTGTCGATACCATGATCATGGCCTTTGATCCCGACGGACAAACGCCGATCTATCTGACATTTATTGCCGGGGCTTATTTGGCTGTTGCCTCCCACGCGACAGTGTTGCGAAACATCAGTGGCTTTAAGGCAATCGGCAGTCTGGAAAACAAAACCTTGCCGCGTTTCTTATTGCGTACCGGGGCCATTGCATTGATGGGCTTTGTCCCCGCCGTTATCGCGATGATCGCGGTCATGAGCTCCCCGGAAGTCAAAGCATATGGCGAAGACGCCAGATTTATTTTCTCAATGCTGATTGCCGCGGTGGCATACGGGATTGTCATGCTGGTGGCGCTGGGCCTATTTGGCACCTGGTTGCCTGCGGCGGTGGTTGGGGATGGTTCGTCCATCGGGCGTGCCTTGGCGCGCGGGCGTAAAACAATGGGCTATGCGGTGTCGCGCCTGATCATTGGTCCGGGTGCGAATGTTGCGTTGTTCTTGATCAGCCTTTTTCTCTTGCCGCTGGAGATTCCCGACGCCGTTCTCTTCTACACGATACACGTTGGCTATTTGCAGTTCGTGCCGTTTGATATTCTGCTGAACGGGTTTGGCAATGTGGTTTGGGCAACCGGAACCGTCCTGATCGCCGTTGTTCTGTCGCGCGCCTATCAACTTGGCGAGGCGCGCTTGCCGAGCGACAGCGCCCCCGATGCAGAGGCCCAACAGCCGGAGGCCACCTGAACGTGTCCGGCGTTTCGATTGCCAATAGCCCGTTCGGAATATGGAAAGAAAGCTTTCAGGTTCTGCGCCAAAACTGGCGCATCATGTTGATTTTGGTGCTGACGGAGACCTGTCTGAAGGTGCCGCTTTCAATGATGACCGGGGTGGACGTGGATTGGGTGAAGACGGTAATTTTTGGCACCCTGCAAGTTTTAGTTCTGTTTTCAATGACGACCGGGGTGGACTTGGATTGGGTGACGATGTTCATTTTGGGCACCCTACAAATTTTAGTTCTGTATGTCGGGTGTTGCTGGGCTCTCTACGGTGCCATCAGGTTTGACCTGCCCAACCTACTGAAATTTGTGCTGAGGGCATTTATCTTACAACTGTTGATCATTCTTCCTGCGCAGCTTTATTTCCTTGCGGACATTGGTTCCCTTGCGTTGCTTCCCAGTCATGTCGCAATCCTTTCGCAAGGCGATGTGGAAGTCGAAAAGTCCATCTATTGGATTAAGGCCCTGACGGACGGGGCGCTGAGGTGCGTGGTGATCCTGTTGTTCGCAACATGGCTACCCGCTGCTTTAACCTCAGACAGCGGTGGAATTGTTCAAGCTTTGCGCCGAGGATGGCGCACGATCTGGTATGTGGCGTCCCGATCCATGATCGGTCCTGTACCGGTTTGGATTCTATATTCAGTCCTCGCGATGCTATCGATCGAGACCCTGATTTACCTTCTGGGCGCATTGGGCGGCGTTGGGGAAGGGCTGCTTGTGTTGATTGCATTTGTGGGGGCCCTTGTCGGAAGTGTCGTGGGCATTTGGACGTTGTTGCTGGTCTCGGTCATTATTTCACGCGCTTATCTCAAAGCTGAAAATCAGCATTGTGCGCCTCGTTGAGGACGCGCCTCTTCTGACTGCAGCAGGGGTTATTTTGGGTAATTTTATTTCAAAATTAACAAATTTAATAAAATAAACTTGATTTAGGTCAGTGTTACTTGCCAAATAAGGGCAACGAAGCTGACCTAAAAGAGAAGTATGATGACTGTTCAATGGAATGACCTGATTGTTCGTGATGCCCGTGCCCTGACCGCATCTGAAATTCGCGATTTGCTTAAAGTCACGGACCGCCCTGAAATTACGTCATTCGCCGGTGGGGTGCCCGACGCTTCGTTATTTCCACTTGATGCCTTTAAGACGATTTATGCCGACCTAACCACGGATGAGGCCGCTGGCCGTCGCAGCCTGCAATATTCCATCAGCGAGGGTTTGCCGACCCTGCGCCAGTGGATTGTCGATGATCTGGCCGCATCCGGCGCAAAACGCGGCATCGAGAACATCCTGATTTCATCAGGTGCGCAGCAAGGGCTTGATATGCTGGCGCGCATGTTCCTAGAACCAGGGCGTGAGATCATTGTCGAAAAGCCAAGCTATCTTGGCGCGATGCAGGCCTTTTCCATGCGCCGTCCGACCTATGTCGGGGTGAATATGGATGAAGAAGGCCCGGTTTTGGAAGAGCTTGACGCGGCCTTTGCGGGCGGCGCACGCATTGCCTATCTGGCCCCGGATTTTCAAAATCCGACCGGTCGGTCTTATTCGCTTGAACGTCGTTTGGCGGTGCTGGAGCTGGCGCGCAAATATGGCGCGGTGATCTTTGAAGATGCCGCTTATTCCAAACTGGCTTACGAAGGGGACGTCTTGCCATCCTTGCTGGCCCTTGATGAAGTTAATGGCGATCCAGATGCCGGAACCGTTATTCAGCTCGGCACCTTTTCCAAAACGCTCGTACCGGCCCTTCGAATTGGTTGGGTTTGTGCGCCGCGCTCGGTGATCGAACGGTTGGTTTTGATGATGCAGGCAAGCGACCTTCACGTGTCGACGATTAATCAGGAAGTCGCCTATCGTGCCGCGCGCGATCTGTTTCCGGGCCATCTGGAAACCCTGCGCGATGCGTATCGCCATAAACGCGATACGATGCTGGCCGCGATGGATGAATTCATGCCCGATTGCGTGTCTTATACCCGGCCCGAAGGCGGCATGTTCATCTGGCTGACCTTGCCCGAGAATATCGATAGCCGCCAGTTGCTTGAACTGGCCCTGCAAGACTCCAAGGTCGCCTTTGTCCCCGGGCAGGCGTTCTTTTGTGATCATACGGGCTGCAACACCGCACGGCTGAGCTTCGCCACCGAAAAGCCCGAACGCATCCGTGATGGGATTGAACGCTTGGCACTGCTGATCAAGCGTGTGCACAATCAGTAAGAAATCCCAAGTTTCGGCAATCGGAGAAGCACTATGAACATCCAGCGCAATGGCGCAAAGCCATCCGCCCCCGGAAATGCCGATTATTTCACCGGATCGGTGCGCCTTGATAACCCGTTTCAAACCACCGCCCCGGCACGGGTCGGCGGCGCAACCGTAAGCTTTGAGCCAGGTGCCCGCACCGCATGGCATACCCATCCGCTGGGGCAGACCATCATTATCACCAGCGGCCTTGGCTGGGCACAGCGCGACGGCGGCCCGCGCGAAGAAATCCGCCCCGGCGATGTGGTGTGGTTCGAACCGGGGGAAAAGCATTGGCACGGGGCCACGGCCACCACCGCCATGAGCCATATCGCCATTGCCGAGGCTGTCGACGGTAAAGCCGTAGACTGGCTGGAGCATGTTTCTGACGCCGATTACCTGACTGAGGCGTAATCAGTCTCGGATTGGCCCAAGTCCTGTTAATGCAAAAGCCCGGCAGCGGTGAAAACCATCTGCCGGGCTTTTTCCATGATCAAGGGGGGACTTGATCAGGGGATCACGCGGTTCCCATCAGGCTGCGCAGCAAAAGCGACACCGCCCCAAGAACCACAACACCGCCAACATAAAGCCCAATAAAC
This sequence comes from Thalassospira lucentensis, assembly GCF_011806425.1. GTDB lineage: Bacteria > Pseudomonadota > Alphaproteobacteria > Rhodospirillales > Thalassospiraceae > Thalassospira > Thalassospira lucentensis_B. The sequence continues at coordinate 35,186 of NZ_JAATOV010000006.1, forward strand.
CAAAGGACCCGTCGGCTTTTGGGGGAGGGATTAAAGGCCATCAATGATACCCTTCATCGCTGGCTTTGCCCCGGAATACCCAATAGGCATAAGCGGTATAGGCGAAAATGATCGGAAGCAGGATCGCCGCCCCCACCAGCATAAAGGCCAGGCTGTTTTCCGGTGCGGCAGCCGTTCTAAAATCAATCATCGGCGGCACGATATTGGGATAAAGCGTAATGCCAAACCCAAGGTAGCTCAGGAAAAAGATACCAAGCGTAATGCCAAAGACCGTCTTTTCCCGGTGCTTGACCGCATGCCAAAGCCAAAACAGCAACCCGGCGGTAATGATCGGGATCGGGGCAAGATAAAGCAGGTTTGGCATATCAAACCACCGCGCGGCATAGCTTGGATTGATATAGCTTGTCATCAGCGACACCACGCCAAGGTTGGCCGCCATCCAGATCACGGCCGGTTTGGCCAAACGGCGCAAATTTCCTTGGAAGTTGCCTTCCATTTTCATGATCAACCAGCCGGTCCCCAAAAGCGCATATCCGACAACAACCGCCGACGCACAAAAGATCGAAAACGGGCTCAGCCAATCAAACGGACCACCAACGAATTTGGCGTTTTCAACCGCAATCCCTTCGATAAAGGCACCAAGCATCGCACCCTGCATGGCTGCGGCAATGATCGATCCGGTGGAAAAGGCAAAGTCCCAGTGTTTTTGATGCTTGATGCTTTTGAACCGGAATTCAAACGCAACACCGCGAAACACCAGTGCCAGCAACATGGTCAGGACCGGAATGTAAAACGCGGTCAACAGCAATGAATAGGCCAGCGGGAAGGCGGCATATAAACCACCGCCCCCTAGAACCAACCAGGTTTCATTACCATCCCAAACCGGTGCGACCGTGTTCATCATCCGGCCACGTTTTGCCGGGTCTTTGATGAACGGGAACAGAATGCCAATGCCAAGGTCAAAGCCATCAAGCGTGACATAGGCAAACACGGCAACGGCAATCAGTAGCGCCCAGATCAATTGATAATCCATGATCATTCTCCTGCCTGATTGGTGCTGTCGGCAACCGGGCGGCTCCCGGCGCGAAGGACTTCACCCTTGGGCGAATGGGCAAAACGCGGGTCTTTGGCCATGGCGCGGAAGATATAAGCCGTCCCGACACCAAACACGATGGCATAGACCGCAACAAAGGCTGCCAGCGATCCGGCAATCATGGTCATCGAAATCGGCGATCCGGCTTCTGATGTGCGCATGACGCCATAAATCACCCACGGCTGACGCCCGATTTCGGTGGTAAACCACCCGGCCAGAATGGCGATAAAGCCACTTGGCCCCATGACAAGCGCAAACCGATGCAACCATGTGCAGCTATAGAGCGACTTCCGCCACCGACCAAACAGGCTGGCAAAGCCAAGCAACGCCATCAAAATACCGATGCCAACCATCACCCGGAACGTCCAGAACAGGATGGTGGAATTGGGCCGGTCTTCCGGGGCAAAATCATTCAGCCCGGTAATTTTGCCATCCCAATCATGGGTCAGAACCAGCGACCCAAGTTTGGGGATTTCAAGGGCGTATTTGGTAACTTGCGCGTCCATGTCCGGCCAACCAAACAGGATCAGCGGCGCACCATTTTGGGTCTCAAAATGCCCTTCCATCGCCGCCACTTTGGCGGGCTGATGTTCAAGGGTATTCAGCCCATGCATGTCACCTGCAATGATCTGGATCGGGGCAACAATCGCCACCATCCACATTGCCATGGAAAACATGATCCGTGCCGCCCGGTTATCGCGATCACGCAGCAAATGCCACGCCCCAACCGCGCCAACAACAAGCGAGGTGGTCAAATAGGCCGCAAGAACCATGTGAACAAGGCGATAGCCAAAGCTTGGATTAAAGATCGCATCAATCCACGATGTCACAACCGCACGGCCATTTTCGATGACAAACCCGTCAGGGGTTTGCATCCAGCTGTTGGCAGACAAAATCCAGAACGCCGAAAACAGCGTCCCAACCGCAACCATTATGGTCGCGGTGAAATGCAATTTGGGTCCAACCCGGTTAAGGCCAAACAACATAATGCCCAGAAAACCGGCTTCCAAGAAGAAGGCGCTCAGCACTTCATAAGCCAGAAGTGGCCCCAAAACACCGCCGCTAAATTCTGCGAACGGGCCCCAGTTGGTCCCGAACTGATAGGACATCACAATGCCCGATACCACGCCCATGCCAAAGGCAAGCGCGAAAATTTTCAGCCAGAATTTAAACAGCGAAAGATATGTTTCATCACGTGTGCGCAGCCACATCGCTTCAAGCACAAACAAATAGCTGGCCAGTCCAATGGTAAAGGACGGGAAAATGATGTGGAATGAAACGGTGAAGGCGAACTGTATACGTGCCAATATTTCTGCATCAAGCATTGGCGAAGATCCTTTACGGTGGCGAAGCCCCACATGCGGTCATCGGTCTTGATGGATATCGCCGTCGCCCAATGGGCGTGTGCGTATCACAACGGCTTTTTATGCGTGCTCTATCCTAACACAATCACCGTCAGCCGCGACCTGCATTGTTGGAGGCCTTCTAAAACCGAATGGGAAATTGTGCATTGCGTAATCGCAATTTGTATTTGGAAAAGAATAAAATAGTTCAAGCTGCCAAGTCCCACCACGCATTCAGGGTAGGTAACTTGGGGCAGGAAACGGGGCCAGGAAACAGGGCCAGGAAACAGGGGCAGGGGGCACGCGACCATTACGCCAGACAAAGCTTCTCCAACGCCAATGAGCTTTTCGTCTGTTGGCGTTCTTTGTGGCGCAGGGGCGTCTCGCGCGGTGGGGTCGGGAACCCTGCACGCGCAAGACGGCCTTGGGTAATCAGGGAACTGACGGCAAATTGCGATGCCGCCGTTGCCCCCGATCCGCCTTCAACCGCAGTAATCACTGCTTCGTTGCTGGGCAGGGTCAGGGCCACTTTCAGTCAGGCGGGATCAACACCCAAATCACGCAAGGCGCCCTCAAATTCTGGCTCAAATTCTGGTCGTGTGCCGGACCCGGCTTCGCGCAAAATCAAGCTTGAAGATCGTCAAATATTAACGGATAAGGCCACCGCTTAGTCGTAAGCTGCGGTGACGATCATTTCCACCTTGAGCGCTTCACGGGCGAGTTTGGCCTCGCCACAGGCGCGGGCCGGGGCGCATCCTTCTGGAACCCATGCGTCCCACACTTCGTTCATTTCTGCGAAGTCGCTCATATCTGCTAACCAGATCGTGACCTGAAGAAGTTGTTTGCGCGAAGATCCTGCTTTAACCAGCAAATCATCAATTCGGGCAAGACAATCGCGTGTTTGAGCCGCAACCGTATCGCCGTCGCCAACTTGACCACATAAATAAGCGGTCCCGTTATGTTTGACAATTTTGCTCATTCGCGTTCCGGTCTCGATACGCTCTATCATTCAGCTGATTCCTTTTCCTCAGTAAGTTCCAGTCCGACCAATTCACCAAGGGTGACCGGCTTGATTGGTGGACGAATGCGGTAGTAGCCAGTCTGGTCTGGCGATATTTGATTTTCCGCCGCAAGAATTTCTGTCACAGCCAGCCCGCAGTAACGTCCTTGACAGGGGCCCATGCCTGAGCGGCCAAATGCCTTGGTCTGATTAGGGCCGATGCATCCAAGTTTGGCATATTGCCGGATGTCGCCAGCGGTGACTTCTTCACAGCGGCAAATAATCGTGCTGTCTTCTGGTGCCAGGGCATTGGCATATGGCGGATATGCCCGATCTATGAAGGGACGTGCCGCCAGTTCGCGGTTGCGTTTTTGGGTAATGGGGGCGGCTTTTTTATCACGTTCGCTTTCTGACAAAGCCCCCAGTGTGCGCGCAATGTCCAAGGCTGCCAGTTCACCTGTTAACGCTGCGACGTTGGCGCCGCCGATGCCAGCCCCGTCGCCTGCAACATAAATCCCGTCCGACGCGGTGTGTCCCCACAGGTCGACTTCCGGCACGAAACAGTGCTGCTGATCATTCCATTGGTGTTTAACACCAACCGAACGTGCCGCCTGGGTGTTGGGCACAACACCGTGGTGCAAAAGCGCCGTGCCACAGGGAATAGTGTGTTTTTTCCTGCCGTCGTTAAAGGAAATGCCTTCGACTTTGTCGTGTCCGTCGATGGCGATATCTGTCACGCCGACGTAACGCGGCACGCGTGCCTTGCGAATTTCCGCCAACAGCGAAAGTCCCTTCACCAGATAGCTTGCACCGCGCAGCGCCCCTGTGACGTAACGCATGGAGGCAAGGAAATCCGTCTTGGTTTGTGTTTCCAAAAGGGCCAGTGGTGGCGTCCCTGCACGAACCATCTGTGCGGCCACCAAATATAAAAGCGGTCCTGATCCGGCGATGACAGCGTTTTCACAGACAATGCCAGATTGCTTTAGCAAAATTTGCGCTGCACCGGCCGTCATGACCCCGGGCAATGTCCAGCCAGGAACAGGCATTGGCCGTTCAATCGCTCCGGTCGCCAAAAGGATGCATTTGGCTCGACAGACCGAAGCGGTGCCGTTGACCGAATAGTAAACCGTGTTTTGGTTTTCGATCTGCCAAACATTTGCACCGTGGATATGCTCGATATCTGCACGATTAAGGGATTGAACAAGTCCAAGCCCCTTTGTGTAATCCGATCCCAGTATTTCTGAGCGTGACTGGTTTGTGCGTTCCACATTGCGGTAAATTTGACCACCGGCGCGCGGCTGTTCATCGAGCAGCAAAACCGAAAGGCCTTCATTCGCAGCGGTTATCGCGCCGGAGATCCCGGCTGGTCCCGCGCCAATGACAACAAGATCAAAATCACGCATCATCACCATTCCCGACCGTGTGCATGACAATTTCCATTCCTTCTGTTACCTCCGTCATGCAGGCTTGACGCGCGGTTCCATTGACAAAAACGAGGCACTCAAAACAGGCTCCCATCATGCAATAGGGGCTGCGTGGTTTTCCGGAAACGGCTGTTTTACGGAACTGAAGCACACCGGCCGCCAGAAGCTGTGCCGCAAGGTTTTCACCTTTTGTGAGTTTTAGGGGCGCGTCGTTGAAGCGAACCGCGACCTGCGTGGTATCTGACGGTTCCAATGCCCGAAAATCAGAAGCGATCTTCATTGAAGACCTCCAAATCGGGGGCGTCGGACGCACCTTCGAGCCAATCGGGAAGAATTTTTGCGTGCGCTGCCGAAAGCGTAATACCGCTGTGACAGGTCACAAGGAAAGCACCGGGCATCGTTTTACTTTTCTGGTAGATCGGCAAACCATCCGGGGAAAGCACACGCAGAGCCCCCCAGGTGCGGACAATCTGAGCGCGCGAAAGTATGGGATAGGTTTTCACCGCTTGTTCAGCGATCTCGGCAATACCGCCCCCTGTCACATTGTCCTGGTATCCGACTTCTTCATTGGTTGCCCCGATCTGAATGCCGCCTTCATCAACTTGGCGGGCAATCAGGGACGGACGGTTCATGAATTTCGGAAGTTTTTCCGTAATGATCACTTGCCCGCGTTGCGGGCGCACGGGCGCCTTGAACCCCAATTGAGGGCCAAGTTCCGCTGCTCCCAATCCGGCACAAAGAACGACTTTGCTGCCTTCAATGACCGATCCATCGTCGCAGCGCAGCCGAAAGCTTGTGTCATGGGTAACAGACTGAACTTTGCGGCCATTTACAATGTGTCCACCCTGATTGCGCACGCCCTGCGCAAGTGCTTTTAGAAGTTTAAGCGGATTAACGTGCCCATCCTGATGGTGAAGGATGGCACCGGCAACCGATGGACCGATTTCCGGTTCTTCTTTTTTCAGTTCGTTGTGGCCCAATATTTCAAACGGGTAGTTTCCGCCAAGCTGACTTTTGAGGCGGTTATATTGTTCTACTGTTTCATAAAGGTCCTGTTCACTGAAATGAAAGCTGTAGCCACCCTTTTGCTCCAGAGCCACGCGGTGCCCGGTATTGCCATGAATATCGTCGGCAAAGCTGTTCCAGATTGCTGCTGATTGCTGCGACCATTGGGCATATCTTGGTTGATTGAGGCCTTTGGACTGAACCCATACAAGACCAAAATTTCCACGACTTGCGCGGAAACTTCCATCATCACCGTCAATTACTGTGACGGATTTCCCGCGACTGAGCAGTCCCCAGGCAACAGACAGCCCGACAACACCGCCACCCACAATAACGTAATCAGATTCCATAACCGTTCTCGACATTTTCAGGAAAGACGGGTGACGAATGCCACCCGTCGCGAAACCTATTGCTGGCTGACTTTGTCGAGAATTGCCTGGCCCCACTCTTGGCCCAGGTCATTGAGAATTTCCGGCCAGACTTCCTTCTGAACTTTTGCGCTCATTGCGGCCAGTTGATCGTCGGTCAACTTGACGACATTGGTTCCCAGTTCGTCTGCAAGACGTTTTTCCCATTTCGCCTGGTCTTGTTTGGCAACTTCCCAGCGCTTGGTTTCGAACGCTTCTGCCGCTTTTTCAAGTACAGCAACGTCATCCGCATCAAGCTGGTTCAGGCTCTCATTCGAGATCAGCATGTACCAAACTTCAAAATGGGTATTTGCCGGAATGTAGGATTTGGTTACATCACGGAAGGAGGCGTAATAGCCTTCCGCACCGGAACCCATAACCCCATCGACAACGCCGATCTGAATTGCCGAGAAGGCTTCTGAAAACGGAAGTGGTGACGGAATGTAACCAAGTGCCTCACCTTCGAGCTGGAATGCCTTGATACCCGGTACACGTACTTTGATGCCGTTCGACTTGCTCGGGTCACCCGGATTAATCGGGTCGACATTCAACGAAATTCCGCCGAAGTAAACAGGGTAGGCTGCCAGCATTGTGATATCCTGCTCGGCATAGAGCTCTTGCATGGTGTTGTGAAGAATACCGCCGCGGCCATAAACTTTTTGGGCCTGTTCCCAGTTTGTCACCAGATAGGGCAGCGAAGATATCTGCATGCGGCGGTCTACGCCGGTCGCCACTGGCTGTGTCGCCATATCAACCATGCCAACAGAAACCCGTTCCTGCACCGTGGTATAGTCACCAAGTGCCGATGCCGGGAAAATTTCGATATTTACGTCGCCACCTGTTGCCGACTTTATCTCATCGGCAAAGGCACGGAGTTCAACATCGATGGTCGCACCCTGAGGGCGGACGTGGCTCATTTTAAGATCGGCTGCCTGTGCATAGCTTGCCATGCCAAGAATTGCTGCAACCGCAGTCATACCAAGTAGTTTTCTCATTTGAAGTCTCCCTTATGATTTCGTTTGTGAGAATCAGTAGCCAAATAGTCTGGGCAGATAGAGTGAAAGGTCCGGCCAGAACGATGTCAGGAACACGACCGGCAGATACCCGGTCACGATCAGGATCATTGCGGGCGGGATCACTTTGGTGACTTTCACATTCCCGATCCGGGCCCCGAGATACAGAATTGAGGCATATGGCGGCGTTACCCCGCCCATTGCGGTGTTAACGCCCATGATTGCCGCAAACTGAATGGGATCGACGCCAATGGCCTGCATAAGGGGCAACAGCAACGGGGCAACCAGGATGATTGCGGTTGCGTCATTGACAACCATGCCAACCAGAAACAGCAGGATATTGATGAAGATCAGCAGCAGAACTTTGTTTTCAGTAATGCCAAAGATCGCACCGACCAATTTTTGCGGGATGCCCTCGAACACGAACATTTGGCCAAGGATCATCGAAAACAGGATCATGAACATGATCGTGCCGACAGCCGTGCCGGCCTCTTTGCATGCGCTCAAAAAGTTGTTCCAGCGCAAACCGCGATAAACAAGGAAGCCAATTGGGACAGCATAGATTAATGCAAGCGCTGCGGACTCTGTTGGCGTCATGATGCCGCCGTAAATGCCGCCCAGGATCATGACCGGCATCAGAAGTGCCGGGAATGCATGAATGCCGCGCTTTGTGACTTCGCTGCCAAGCTCGGTAATTGTCGGCTTGTCATCCAGAATAAGATTGAATTTGCGCGACATCCAAAGATTGACGATCGAGAAGTTCGTCATGATCAGCAGGCCCGGGCCAAGCGTCGCAAGGAAGCAGGCCAGGATCGATGTATCTGTGACCCAGCCGTAAATGATCATCGTCACTGACGGCGGAATGAGCAGGCCGAGAATGGAAGAATTGGCAATCAGCGCGGTTGCATATTCCCGTGGATAACCACGTTTTTCCATTTCAGGGATCAGAAGTGGACCAATGGCAGCAACCCCTGTCAGGCCGGACCCGGAAATAGCCCCGATCAGAGCACAGCTGATGGCGGCAACAATCCCAAGCCCGCCGCGCACATGCCCGATGAACGCATTGACCAGCCTTAACAACGACGCTGCAATGCCGCTCTCAGACATAATTGTGCCGGCAAGCACGAAAAGAGGAATAGCCAGAAGGGCCGGATTACCAAGTTGCTGGAAACCCCACAGCATCATGCCTTTCATCGGAACGCCACCGACGAAATACATCACCATCAATGAGGCGCCAAAACACCATGGCAACGGCACGCCGAGTGTCAGGGTGAGTACGAGTACGGCAATCGCAAGAAGTGCAATTTCGATCATTTCTGGCTCCCGACGGATAGTTTCCGAACATGTCGGGAAAGATGAACGACCGTATAGATCATCATCAGAATGATGCCGATCATCAGTGCGACATCCGAATAAAATGTAGGGATATAAAGGGTTGGGCTTTCTTTCCACACCCGCCAAGCGTAGCTGGTAAAGTCCCATGCCCAGTACAGAAGCCAAAGCCCGACCACCAGACTGATCAATTCCCCAACGATAGCGAGGATGGTGTGCTGCCGTCTCGTTTTAAGGAAGATTTCCAGCACGTTGGCCCGGATATGGGTGTCTTCGCGCGAGGCATTGACAGCACCCAGTATGTAGAGCCAAAGCGTGGGATAAAGGATGCTTTCTTCAAGCCCCATAACGGGAACCTGAAGGAAATAACGTGTGACAACTTGAACAAATTGGCTGAGCGCAACGATGCTTATAAGCCCAGCCAATAAGTACTGCGCAATTCGGTCCAAAACGGGGCCCCCTGTATGTGCAGCTCCCTGAGAGCATAGATTTGTGATTTTTATGACGCCGATATTGATTTTGGTAGTACATAAAGGCAAATTAGAAATATTGTTGAACCCATAGATTTACTTTATAGCTTTGATCATGAATCTCACATTCCGCCAATTGCAGACATTTGTTGAAGTCATGCGCACCGGGTCCGTCTCGGAAGCAGGTCGTTCTTTGGGGCGAACCCAGCCTGCAATCAGCGCCATGATCACCAACCTCGAAAACGAGATTGGTTTTCTTTTGTTTGAGCGCGAACGCGGGCGTCTGGTTGCCAAACCAGAAGCACATTATTTCATGGAAGAAGCCGAGCACGTGCTTGACCGATTGACGCAATCGTCGCGGACTCTTCGGGAAATTGGCAACCTTGAAAAGGGCAGGCTTAGAATTGCCTGTAACCCGGCTTCGTCGAATTTTTTCATGCCACAGCTGCTTGCGGAATTCTTGAAGGGCAAACCGAAAATCGAGGCATCCCTCATGATGCGGTCCTCTCGGATCGTGACCGACTGGATTGCCTCGCAACAATATGACATCGGTTTTGCAGAATCTTCAGAGCCGCGATCGACAATCCTGTCTGAGGATTTTGCGCTCCCTTGTATTTGCGCCTTGCCAAAAAACGATCCGCTTGCTCTGAAACCTGTCATAACACCGCACGATCTTGACGGCCGGTCGGCTGCCCTGCTTTACGAAGAACACACGACGACGATCCAGACACGAAAGGCGTTCCAGGATTCAGGCGCACGCCTGGTGAAGCGTTTCGAGTTGCAGACGTTCTTGCCTTCTTTGCATCTGGTCGAAGGCGGTCTTTGCTATACGATTTGCGATGGATTTACCGTGCACAGTTACGAGCAGAGCATGGGGAGCCAGTCCAACGTTGTTTTCAAGCCGTTTGAGCCAAGAATAACCCTGAATATGTCGCTGATGACACCGGCTCATCGGCCAAAGTCCATCATTGCAGAAATGTTCACAGCCAAGCTGAGTTCCGCCGCGTCGGCCCTGCTGAAAAGACTTGATTGAATACCACTTCAAGAAATGCCTTTTGCGATCTAATCTCGCCGGTCTGAAAGACAGAGTTTTTCAAGCGCCAAAGAACTTTTCGTCTGTTGGCGTTCTTTGTGGCGCAGGACCATGAATTTGCGCGGTGGGATATGAAATCCCGCACGTGCAAGACGGCCTTGGGCGATCAGGGAACTGACCGCAAATTGCGATACCGCCGTCGCCCCCGATCCGCTTTCAACCGCGGTAATCACCGCTTCGTTGCTGGGCAGGGTCAGGGCGACTTTCAATCGGGCGGGATCAACCCCCAAATCACGCAAGGCACCCTCAAATTCTGATCGTGTGCCAGATCCGGCTTCGCGCAAAATCCAGCTTGATTGGGTGACCAATGCTTGCGGTGTTAACGGGCGACCATCGGCCCACGGATGGCGCGGCCCAACCACAATCATCAGGGCATCTTCGGCCACTTCGCGCTTGGCCAAAATCGGTTCATCAATATCGCCTTCGATAAAGCCGATATCTGCTGCCCCGCCGCGCACCGCGTCGGACACGGTTTTGGTGTTGCCAATCGTCAGGTGGATTTCAATGCCGGGATATTGATCATGGAATTTCATCAAAAACGGCGGCAACCAATAACTGGCAATCGTCTGGCTGGCATAGACATTAAGCTCGCCGCGCTGCATGCCGCCCAACTCGGCCAATGTTAATTCAGCCGCCCGTGCGCGGGCCAAGGTTGCCTTGGCTTCATCCAAAAACAACCGCCCGGTTTCGGTCAGTTCAATCCGCCGCCCAACCCGGTGAAACAGCGCCACGCCGTAAAACCCTTCAAGGTTCTTGATCGCCGAGCTTACCGCCGATGGCGTCAGGCCAATCGCCTCTGCCGCGCGGGTAAGGTGTTCACGCTCTGCCACGGCGACAAAGATATGAAGCTGTTCAAGCGTCATCATGACAGGGGCCTGCTTGGTTTTTGCATCACGGATGAATTGTACGATTTAATCGAATGAAATGTGCATTTTTATTCGATGGAAGTAAATGGTCGGCTGTGTGATTTTCCGCCTGTTGTTAAATCACAGGCAAAACATGTTTTTTACCGCACGCATTAAATCCATCCTGCCCGGACTTTTGGTCACACTTCTGGTCGCTGTTGCCGCCAAACTGGCCGAACACGCTGAACATGTCTGGCTGGGCGGCAGCTGGATCGAAAGTTTGGTCTTTGCGATTTTGATCGGTGTGGTGGTGCGCTCCCTGTTTGGCTTGGCGCCGCATTTTTGCGCCGGGGTGAAGTTCTGTGGCAAAACCGTTTTGGAAGTCGCCATTGTGTTGCTCGGCGCGTCGATCAGCGCGCAGGCCATTGGCAATGCGGGCGGTGGATTGATCACGGCGATCATCGCAACCGTCTGTATCAGCCTGTTTTTCAGTTTCCATATCGGCCGCGCCCTTGGACTTTCAAAACATTTGGCGATGTTGGTGGCGTGCGGCAATTCGATTTGCGGCAACTCGGCCATTGCCGCAACCGCACCTGTGATTGATGCCGATGCCGATGATGTCGCCGCGGCAATTTCCTTTACCGCGGTTTTGGGCGTGGTGTTCGTGTTCATCTTGCCGATGCTTTATGCCGGGTTTGGCTTATCTGCCACCCAATATGGCATCTTTTCGGGCTTAACCGTTTACGCCGTGCCACAGGTATTGGCCGCAACCGCACCTGCCGGGACGTTGGCCGTACAGGTCGGCACCTTGGTCAAATTGGTCCGTGTTTTGATGTTGGGGCCGGTGATCTTTACCTTGGCCCTGATTGGCGGGCGGGCGCGGGAAACCAAACTGCCCATCGCCCAGGTCGTGCCGTGGTTCATCATTGGCTTTATCGCGATGATGGCCGCCCGGTCATTTGGCCTGATCCCCGACGTTATTCATGGCGGCATGGAAACCACATCATCATTTTTGACCATCCTTGCCATGGCGGGCTTGGGGCTTAGTGTCGATGTACGTCATGTTTTGCATGTCGGCGGGCGGGTGATTATCGCCGCCTTGCTGTCCTTGATGTTTTTATGTGCGCTCAGTGCCGGGGTGCTGGCCTTGCTGGGCAGCGCATAAAAAAATGCCCGCTGCCAATCCGGGGGGAGGCAGCGAGCAAGGAAGAAGATGCCACGGAAACACCAAGCAGCATCTTCTGGCATTGCTTGATATCATCGGGGTAGCAATGATACCGGCACAACGCCGTGGGTAGGGAGGTTTTCCAAAAAGTCGGTTTAACCGAAAATTCTAAAATCCGGTGCCGTCATATCCGGCTGGGATCACGGCTGTTTACGTTTCTCCTGCTTTGGGCTGTACAGGTTCTATTGGTTCCTTTTCCTCGGCGGTCTTTAAGGCCTGCCATTCCGCGTCGCTAAACACGCGTGATCGGGTCAAAAAGCGTTTGCCTTCCGGGCCCTCAAGCGAAAACATGCCGCCACGTCCCTCTACGACGTCAATGATCAGCTGTGTGTGACGCCAATATTCAAATTGGGCGCGTCCGATATAAAACGGACAGCCATCAATCGTACCCAGCAACACATCCTGATCGCCGGTTTTAAACTCGCCATCGGGAAAGCACATCGGCGCACTGCCATCACAACAACCGCCCGATTGATGAAACATCACCGGCCCATGAAGTGATTTCAGCTTATCGATAAGGGCAATGGCCGCATCGGTTGCCGTGACCCTATCGGGTATTTGGTCTGGCTCTGATCGTGTCATCTTTACCGCCTTGATCGGGAAAGGTGACCGGACGCGTACAGGGAGGATACCCGCCCGGTCATGTGGGGATACTTCACGTCATCCCCGTGTTAATCCCCGTAAGATCAGAAGAAGCCCATTGGTTTGGGATCGTAAGACACCAAAAGGTTCTTGGTCTGCTGATAATGGTTCAGCATCATCTTGTGGTTCTCACGCCCAATGCCGGACTGTTTGTAGCCACCAAACGCCGCATGGGCCGGATACAGGTGATAACAGTTGGTCCAAACACGCCCGGCCTTGATATTGCGGCCAAAGCGATATGCGCGTGTCCCATCACGGGTCCACACACCAGCACCCAGTCCATAAAGCGTATCATTGGCAAGATGCAGCGCCTCGTCATCGTCCTTAAAGGTCGTGACCGACACCACCGGGCCAAAGATTTCCTCTTGGAAAATCCGCATGCGGTTATGGCCCTTAAAGATGGTCGGCTGGATATAGAACCCGTCGGACAAATCGCCGCCAAGGTCGGCGCGATCCCCACCACACAGGGTTTCCGCCCCTTCCTGTTTGCCGATATCCAGATAAGACAGGATTTTTTCCATCTGCTCGGTCGATGCCTGCGCGCCGATCATGGTGTCGGTATCAAGCGGGTTGCCCTGCTTGATGTTGGCCACACGGCTCAGCACCGTATCCATGAACTTGTCATAGATGCTTTCTTGAATAAGTGCCCGCGACGGGCAGGTGCACACTTCCCCCTGATTAAGGGCAAACATCGTCAGGCCCTCGGCAGCTTTTTGGCGGAAATCATCGTCTTGCGCCATCACATCTTCAAAGAACACGTTTGGCGATTTACCGCCAAGCTCAAGGGTCACCGGGATGATGTTTTCACTGGCATATTGCATGATCAAACGGCCCGTGGTGGTTTCCCCGGTAAAGGCAATTTTGGCAATCCGGTTGCTTTGCGCCAACGGCTTACCGGCTTCCACACCAAAGCCCTGCACAACGTTCAACACACCTGCGGGCAACAAATCGCCGACCAGATCCAGCAACACGCAAATCGATGCGGGGGTTTGTTCGGCCGGTTTAAGAACAACACAGTTGCCGGCGGCCAAGGCCGGGGCAAGTTTCCAAACCGCCATCAAGATCGGGAAGTTCCACGGGATGATTTGCCCGACCACGCCAAGCGGCTCGTGGAAGTGATAGGCAACCGTATTGTCGTCAATCTCGCCCAATGATCCTTCTTGTGCACGGATCGCACCGGCGAAATACCGGAAATGATCAATCGCCAACGGAATGTCGGCGGCCATTGTTTCGCGCACCGCCTTGCCATTGTCCCATGTTTCGGCAACGGCCAGCATTTCAAGGTTGTCTTCCATGCGGTCGGCAATTTTATTAAGGATATTGGCCCGTTCCGTCACGGACGTTTTGCCCCATGCGTCTGCTGCGCTATGGGCGGCATCAATCGCCTTGTCGATATCCTCGCTTGTCGACCGGGCGATATCGCAGAATTTCTTGCCATTGACCGGCGATACATTTTCAAAATATTGGCCTTTGGTCGGGGCAACCCATTCACCGCCAATAAAGTTGTCATAGCGGGATTTAAAGCTCACCACGCTGCCAGCATCATTTGGATTCTTATAGATCATTTCGCTTCCTCCGAGATCGACGGGTGATTTTCTCACCGGTTTTTGATTGTGACGCTCCAACACCCGCAAAGGTCATGCCAATTTGGCGGGGCGTCCTTGGGTGCGCAAAAAGCACCATGATTTCAAAAAGCTGGAGGGCGGGGGATCTATGGTCGGCTTTGCCCGGCCTTTTGGTTTTTCTGGCGCATGTGGCGCAAACTGTTCAATTTTTGGAACAGTTCAAAGGACGCAGGCTTTTGGCGGTGAAACGGGTTGGTGTGACCGGGGCCCGATGTGATACGATGATGATTGTGATCGGACGGGGCACAAGCCCCACACCGGAAAATCCGGGTTAAAACGCCGACACAAGGGAGATAGCGTCAATGTCTGGAAACTTTCCCGGCGGACGGATTGAAGCCGCCTTACAGTTAAGCGGTGCTGCGCAAAACCGCGCAGTCCTTGAAAGCTGGCAGCGTTGTGAAGAACGCTTTGGTCTGGCCCACGATACATTTCGCCGACCTGAAATCATGCCCGAAAGCCAAACCCGGCGGTTACGTGACCGCAATGGACGGCTTTATCATCATGCCCACGATCTTGTGCGCACCCTCTATCGCAAGATTGATGCATCGGGCTATGCGGTGTTTTTAACCGACAATAAGGGCGTCATTCTCGACAGTGTTGCCGCCCATTCCCTCTTGCCGTCTTTTCAAACCAACGGCCTGTTACCCGGTGCCGTCTGGACCGAGGAACGCGAAGGCACAAACGGCATTGGCACCTGTCTGGTCGAAGGCCGCGCGATCACCATCCATAAGGATGAACATTTCCTTTCCCAGCATTCTGTCCTGACCTGTACGGCCGCCCCGGTCTTTAGCCCCGATGGCAAAGTCTGTTCGGTGCTCGATGTTTCCGCCGTGCGCGAAGACATCAAACGCACTGATTGCCTGCGGGTGCGCGGTATGATTGCCGATTATGCCGACGCGCTTGAACGCATCCTGTTTTTTGATGAACGGGCAGGCGACATTATTTTGCATCTGCACCCCGATGCCCAGCATGTTGGCTCCACCCGCGATGCGATGATTTCCATCACCCCGGATGGTGTAATCAGTGGTGCGACATCCATGGCGCGGCGCATTTTAAATGCCGCGCGGCAATCGGGGGATATCCACGATATCCGCGACATTTTTGAAATGGATGTCGACAGCTTACTGGCGAAATTTACCGATCAAAATCATGGCCGCACCGATCCCCATGCGCACAGTTCGGGGTCGCAAAGCGATCCGGCCTTGGCGGTGAATATTGCCGGCGGCGGCGTTTTGTTTGGCAGCATCACTTTGCCCGAAAAGCTCCGCCGACAATTCGTTGGCCGGGCAACCCCGCCGAAGTTGTCCGTACCGGGCACGCGCATGTCAAAACCGACTGTGACCCGTGCGACGCCCCCCGCAACACCTGCGCCGACTGTTGAACTGGCCGACCGGGATCCGGCTTTGCGCCGCATCTTTGACATCGGGTCGCGCTTGCATGCGCGTGACATCAATATTCTGATGTCGGGCGAAACCGGCAGCGGCAAGGAATATCTCGCACGCCATATCCATGATGCCGCAATCGGCACATCGCGCAGTTTTGTTGCGATCAACTGTGCGGCCTTGCCCGAAGGATTGATTGAAAACGAATTGTTTGGGCATGCCGGTGGGGCATTTACCGGGGCTGCGCGGGACGGGTTTGGCGGGCGCATCCGCGAAGCCAATGGCGGCACGCTGTTTCTTGATGAAATTGGCGACATGCCGCTTTCCGCCCAAGGCCGTCTGTTGCGGGTGCTTGAAAACCGCACGATTGAACCGCTCGGCAGTACAAAATCCGTGCCGGTGAATTTCCGCCTGATCTGTGCCAGCAATGTCGATCTGACCAAGGCGGTGGCAAATGGCACCTTCCGCGAAGATTTGCTCTATCGGATCAAGGGCGCACGTCTTGCCGTTCCGGCCTTGCGTGACCGCATCGATCTGCCTGATTTGATTGCGCGCTTACTGCATGTCATGGGGCCGGGCATTGGTGTTGATGACGATGTACTTGCCATGCTGTCCGCCCATCAATGGCCCGGCAATGTGCGGGAATTGCTCAATGTGTTGCAATATGCCTGCGTCTTTGCCGAAAACGGCGTGATCGGCATCCATCATTTGCCCGATGATTTTACGGTCGCGGAGGGGGATGCTTTCGGCAACGGCAATGACACCGGCACTGAGACGGGCTATGGCGATGATAATAACGATAACGATGGCCCGATGACATCGGCACAAACCATGGAACGCGCCCAAGGGGCCGCCTTGCGCCAAGTTCTCGAAGATCATCATTGGCATATCAGCAACACCGCCAAGGCACTCGGAATTGGCCGCAATACGCTCTATCGCCGCATGGCCCGGCTTGGCATTGAAAAGACCCCAACCGCGCGGCGGCATTAGGCACGCTATCCAATTGCCGCCCCCGCGTTCCCGCTCCCGCGTTGCCATCATCGCTTTGCCATCGCCGGGTTGCGATCACCGGGGTGCCATCACCGGATTGCCATCACCGGGGTGCCGTCACCGCGTCTCTGTCGCCACTTCGACCCTAACGCCTTCTGATCTATGATCTGCCCTGCCACGCCTTGGTGCGTGGCAGTTTGCGTTTGTGTTGGCGGCCTGCTGCCGGTTTTTGCGACTTTTCGGTGGTATGGACAAAAAGCGCGTTTTGGGTACGGTTTATTGCCGGTTTGCGAATGTTTTCATTGTAGAATAGGTCGATATTGTTTTAAGTAGCCTGAGGAAATTACAGGATTATTTTATGTGTGGAATTGCCGGTTTATGGCTTTCTGAACAGAGCGATGCCAGCCGATTGCACGATACCGTATCGCGCATGAACACTGCATTGCATCATCGCGGGCCGGATGGCGGCGATGTTTGGTGTGATTCTGAAAACGGGCTGGGCCTTGGTCAGCGCCGCTTGGCGATTATTGACCTGACAGATGCCGGTAAACAGCCGATGCATTCGGCCGATGGCCGCTATGTCATGGTCTATAACGGCGAAATCTATAACACCGAAGAACTGCGTCAAAAGCTTTCCGGGGCCAATATCGCGTGGCGCGGCCATTCCGACACCGAAGTGATCCTTGAATGCATGGCCCATTGGGGCGTGCGCGAAACGCTTAAACGCTTGATCGGCATGTTTGCCATTGCCCTTTGGGACCGGCACGCCAAAAAACTGACCCTCATGCGCGATCGTCTGGGCATCAAGCCGCTTTATTGGTCGCGCTATGACGGCAATATCGGCTTCGCGTCCGAGGTCAAAGGATTGCTCGCCGGGGATGCAATTTCACGCGAAGTCAATCATTCCGGGCTAGAGGCCTATTTACGGTTTGGCTATGTGCCGTCGGGCCATTCGATCTATGCCCACGCCAAAATGCTCAAACCCGGTCATATTCTTGAAATCACCGCCCATGATCAGGCATCCGAATTTGCCTATTGGTCGGTCGAGGATGCGGTCCTCACCGCGCAGAACCACGCCTGGAGTGGCGATGACCAAAGTGCGATTGACGCGCTCGAAGATTTGCTGCGCGACGCGGTTGAACGGCGCATGGTTGCTGACGTGCCATTGGGCGCGTTCCTGTCGGGCGGGATTGATTCTTCGCTGATCGTGTCGCTGATGCAATCGGTCTCGGACCGGCCGGTGAAAACATTCACTGTCGGCTTTGATGATGCCGCCTTTAACGAGGCGACCTTTGCCGGCGATGTGGCAAAGCACCTTAAGACTGATCATACCGAGCTTTATGTCAGCCCGCAGGACGCGCTTGATCTGGTGCCGAAGCTTTCGGAAACCTATGACGAGCCGTTCTTTGACAGCTCCGCCATTCCGACCTATTTGATTTCGGCCTTAACGCGTAAGGAAGTCACCGTGGCCCTGTCGGGTGATGGTGGCGATGAAACATTTGGCGGCTATACCCGCTATTTATGGGCCAAGCAACTGAGCAAGGCGGCGGGCTGCATTCCGTTTGGCGCCTCCATGGTTGCGCGCATGCTGACCGCACTTTCGCCCGAACAGTGGGAAAAGCTGTGTGGGCTGATGCCGGGCAAGCACGCCACCAGTGCGATTGGCGATAAAATCCATAAGGCCGCACCACTTTTGGCGATCAAGGATGATCTGGAACGCTATCACGCGCTGCTGTCCTTGTTTGATACCGATAAGTTGCTGGGCGCACGCAATGGCCGCAAACAGATCCGTGTGCCGGGTGAAAAATTCTGCCGCAACCGTAATCTCGATTACGTGTCGTCCATGCAGGTCATGGACACCATGATGTATATGGTCGATGACGTGCTGACCAAGGTTGATCGCGCTTCGATGGCCAATTCGCTTGAAGTCCGCGTCCCGCTGATTGATCACCGGGTGATTGAATTTGGCTGGCGTCTTCCGGCCCATCTCAAGCTCAATGGATCGGTTGGCAAATACGCCCTGCGTCAGATTTTGTATAAATACGTCCCGCGCGAAATGATCGACCGACCCAAAACCGGCTTTGGTGTGCCTTTGGCGCAATGGCTGCGGGGGCCCTTACGTGAATGGATGGGCGACCTTCTGGCCAACGAGGCGCTCTATACTGATTTGGGGCTCGATCGCCAATATATTGACCGCCTGCATCAAGAACATATGTCAGGGCGGCGCAATTGGGGCCATCAGCTTTGGACCATTTCGATGTTGTCTGATTGGCAGCAACGCTGGCTGAAATAACCACCTAATCACTTATCCATCTCTGATGTGCGTTCAAGCCCGTCTGTTTTTCAGGCGGGTTTTTTTGCATTTTTTCATTCGCGAAATTCAAAAAAGGTGCCGCATTTATCGCGCACTAGGCATCTGTGTGCGTTCGGTATCGCATGCCGGATCGTAAAAATGTCATAATTTGAAACTTGTAAATTTTCGCAAATGAACTATTTTAAGGGTACGCACCCTTCAAACACAGCGAGAATCGCAATGTCGGCTTCATCACATTCGGATACATCAGCCTCAGGCACATCCAATTATGATCTGATCGTGATTGGCGGTGGCATCAATGGTGCCGGGATCGCGCGCGATGCGGCGGGCAGGGGCCTTAAAGTCTTGCTGTGTGAACAAAACGACCTTGCCAGTGCAACCTCCTCAGCCAGTACCAAACTGATCCATGGTGGATTGCGCTATCTCGAACATTATGAGTTCCGTCTGGTCCGCGAAGCCCTGACCGAACGCGAAGTGCTGTTGGATAATGCGCCCCATATCATTTGGCCGCTGCGCTTTGTTTTGCCCCATCGCAAAGATTTGCGTCCGGCATGGTTGATCCGTTTGGGCCTGTTTTTGTATGACCATCTGGGCGGGCGTAAAAAACTCCCGGCGTCCAAGGGCATTTCCTTTGCCTCCCACGTGGCGGGCGATCCGCTGCGCAGCGACATGACCAAGGGCTTTGTTTATTCCGATTGCTGGGTCGATGATGCGCGCTTGGTGGTGTTAAATGCCATGGATGCCCGCGAAAAAGGCGCCGAAATCCTGACCCGCACCAAATGCGTTGGTGCGACCCAAACCAAGGGGCAATGGAACGTGACTCTGCGCGGGGCCAATAATCACGGCGATCAGAACGACCGGATTGTCACCGGTAAAATGCTGATCAATGCCGCCGGGCCGTGGTGTGCGGATTTGATCAAATCTGATGGCGGCGTGGTGCAATCCAAAACCAAGGCCAACATTCGTCTGGTCAAGGGCAGCCACATCGTCGTGCCGAAAATCTTTGATCATGGATATTGCTATATCTTCCAAAACGGCGATGGCCGGATTGTCTTTGCCATTCCGTATGAAGATGACTTTACACTGATCGGCACCACCGATGTGGATTTCAACGGCGATCCGTCCTCGGTCAAAATCGATCAGGATGAAATCGACTATCTGTGCAAACTCGCCAGTGGCTATTTCAAAAAGCCGGTCCGTCGCGATGACGTTGTCTGGACCTATTCCGGGGTGCGTCCGCTTTATGCCGGCAATGGCGAAACGCAAAACGCGTCGAAAATTTCACGCGATTACACCCTCAAACTCGAAGCCAACAGCGGCGATGCACCGGCCCTGCATGTCTTTGGCGGTAAAATCACCACCTATCGCAAATTGGCCGAACACGCGCTTCAAATCATCACCGACCAGCTTGGCCGCGATGATCAACCTTGGACCGCATCCGCACCGCTTCCGGGGGGTGATTTCCCCAATGCATCCGCCGATGACGCCCAAAGTGTCTATGCCAAACGCTATGACTGGGTACCCGCCAAGATGCTCAAGCGTCTTCTGCGGTGCTACGGCACCCGGATCGAGGCGATTTTGGGCACGGCAAAGGGCCTGTCCGATCTTGGTACCTGCTATGGCCATGACCTGTATGAGGCCGAGCTTCGCTACCTGATTGATCAGGAATGGGTGCGGGATCTGGATGACCTGATCTGGCGTCGTTCCAAGTTGGGGTTGCGGTTAACTCAGGATCAAAAGGATGCCCTGAAACAACGTCTCGCCAACGAAACCCACAACAAGATTGCCGCCGAGTAATGGCGAGCAACGCCGCGTAGGGCATAGGCCAAGCCCTAAGCCCTTACGCTATTGCCCCAAACCTGTCCTGCGCGAGGTGCCATAACCGGCATCCCGCGTCATGGCGGGAAAGTCGCTGCAAAGCGCTGCCCAAACCCCTTAAAGATCACGCACTTTCCTCGCGCTCGGCGGGTGGGGTGGCGATGTCTTTTTGCATCACCGTCACATCCAAAGCGCGATAGCCCATATTGCGGTAAAAATCCTGCGTCTTGCTGTTTTCGGACCGCACCATCAACTGCATGCGCCACACTCCATGATCGCGAAGCCACCCTTCGCCAACCTCGGTCAAGGCCCGGCCAAGCCCGGTTTTCTGCAAACTTGGTGCGACGGCAACATAATAAATCCACCCCCGATGGCCATCAAACCCGGCCATCACCGATCCGATAATGTTATCGCTGTTATCTTCCCAAACGAACAAGGTCGCGTCATGGGATGAAAGGGCAAATGTCACATCCCATTCCGGCGGATTATACGGTCGATAAAGCCCGGTTTCCTGCCAAATTTTGGTAATGGCGGGAATATCATCCTTGGTTGCGGTCCGCGGTGCTGCCTTGGCGGCGGTGGCGGAGGATGTGGATGCAGAAGGCTGTGTGTTCGAATGCGTCATGATCAGCGTCTTTAAGGTGAAACAGCCAAACACAATGCGGCGCGCCTCATGGCTGGTCAAATCGAAATAATTCAGACAAATCGATATGTTTCTCAACCCTCTGCCATGTCCGAACGGCCCCCCTTAAAACCACTCATAACCCACCAACGAAAACCCCCTTAAGGATCACCTTAAGGGGGCAAATCAGGCTCGGGGTATCTGTTGGGACCAGAAAAGAAAGTCCCCGAACCTTTGGGTGGTATCGTAAAAACGCGCTTAGCTGATCGGGCGGCCGGTCACGCGGCTCAGTTCCATTTCGCGCACAATGTCGCCCTTGGAATTGGTCACCGTCGCAAGATACGTGCCCCGCTTGGTTTGGGAAATCTCGCCAAGTTTAAGGTCGCCCTGGCCAAATCGGATCACCATCGCCTGCGCCAATGTTTTCATCTGCGCATCGTCAAAGGCGCGCTCAAGCCGTGCTTTCTTGTCCGGGCGCGGCATCAGCTTGCGCAACGACCAACGATCACCACGCTCCAGACGGCCGTTCTTGGCGTCAAATTTGACAACCTCAACCACATCGCCGGCTTTGTTGGCGACCACAACATTGATCTTTTCACCGTCTTCGGACGCGGTCACATCGCTGATCTTGATGTTCTCTGCGTTTGATCGGATCAACATGCTATCGATCAGGGTGCGGGCTTCATCGACGCTAAGCGGGGTCGAACGGGCGCGGTCATGATCGCGCATTCCCCATTTAGCATGTTTGCCGTGTTTTCCGGGGCCGTGATGTTTGCCGCCAAACTGGCAATCTTTGAAATCGCCATGCTCGGACATTCTTTGGCCTTTCGGGCCATCGGGTTGGGCATAGGCCGATGCGATTGGCATCGCAATCAAGGAGGATGCAATCAAGGCCGTGGCAAGTTTAAGGGTCGTTTTGCGTTTCATCGTAAACCTCGCTTGGGTGGGGAAAGCATCAGATAAATCCAAGATGCGTTATGTTCTGAGGTCCGTTATGACGCCTGTTTGTCGCGAAATGATCCCAAATTTCGGCTAAATT
Organism: Thalassospira lucentensis; assembly: GCF_011806425.1. Classification (GTDB taxonomy): domain Bacteria; phylum Pseudomonadota; class Alphaproteobacteria; order Rhodospirillales; family Thalassospiraceae; genus Thalassospira; species Thalassospira lucentensis_B. The sequence continues at coordinate 57,868 of NZ_JAATOV010000006.1, forward strand.
GGTCGCAAGAATTATCAAAACGGCCAAATGCGACAATTTGATACAAATTCAGGTTTTAGCTATGCCCGCCAACGCGATAGGTTGGGAACCATATCTTTTAAACATCGGTAGTTCTTCATGAGCGATCAGCCCCACATTCTTGTTGTTGATGACCACCGCGATATCCGTGATTTGATCGGACGGTACCTGCGCCAACATGAATACCGTGTCACACTGGCATCCGATGGCCGCGAATTGCGCCGCCTGATGGGCGATAATCTGCATCCCGATTTAATCGTGCTCGATTTAATGATGCCCGGCGAAGATGGGCTCAGCCTGTGCCGTTGGTTGCGCGAAAATCATGATGTACCCGTCGTCATGCTGACCGCCCTTGGCGAAGAAACCGACCGCATCATTGGCTTGGAAATGGGGGCCGATGATTATCTGGCCAAGCCCTTTAACCCGCGTGAACTTCTTGCCCGCATTAAGGCCGTCATGCGCCGCGCGCAAAGCCTTCCCGTCGGGCGTAAGGGGCCTTCGGCACTGGGCGAAGTTGCCTTTGATCGCTGGGTGCTCGACCGCACCCGACATGAATTGCGCGATGATACCGATGTTGTCTTGCCGCTCAGTGCCGGCGAATACGGCTTGCTCAGTGCCTTTGTCGAACATCCCAATATGGTCCTGAACCGCGATCAGCTGCTGGACCTGACACGTGGGCGTGATGCCATTCCCTTTGATCGCAGCATCGATAATCAGGTCAGCCGCCTGCGCAAGAAAATCGAACACGATCCAAAAAATCCAACCCTGATTAAAACCGTCTGGGGTGGGGGCTATATGTTCACCTGCGAGGTGACCGGAAAATGAATGATCCGAAATGGGTAACCCGAAATGAGTAGCCCGAAATGAGTAACCCGAAAACGAAACGCCGCCCGTTCACCCTGCGTCTGTGGCCCCGTACCCTGACCGGGCAATTGGTGTGCTTATTGTTGGGCGCGATCATTTTAACCCATGTGGTTTTGGGCCTCATGCTGGCCGAGGAACGCCGTGATGCGGTCGCATCCGAACGGCGCGGCAATGCGCTTTGGCGTGTGGCGGCGATTTCACGCATTTTATCCACCACCACCTCGGATAGTTGGGGCGATGTTTTGCGCGTGGCGCAATCGCCGCAAACCCGCTTGCGCTTGGTTGAAACCTCAAACGTTGTCAATGCCGATACCCTGATGGCCAAGGGCCTGACGGACCGGTTAAACGGCTTCCTTGAAACATCGCCAAACGCCCAGGCCAGGGTCGATATCCTGTCACAGGACACCTGTGACGCGCAAAAGCGTACGCTCAAAGACCTGCGCAAGGATTTTGATAAACAAAACCTCGCTGATGCCCCGCGCAAACCTGATGCAAAACCGGATGCGAAACCCGGTGAAAAACCCGATCACGAACACCATCATGCGCGCCACAAAGCACCGTGGGAATTGCGTTACCTTGATCGGTTTGATTGCAACGGCGCGCCGGTGATGCAGCTTGCCGTGCCGATCTTTTCCACCGTACCGGGTCAGGTTTCCAACGATGGGCGTCCCAATATCTGGCTTGAGGCCGTCATTGGCGGCGTCACGCCCCCACCGTGGTTTGTGTTTGATACCACAATCCGCGTGGGCATTTCCGCCCTTGTCATTGTCATCATCACCTTCATCTTGGCCCGGCGCATGGCGCGGTCTTGGGCGGTGTTGACCCGGGCGGCGGATCGGGTCGGGCGGGGCGATTATCCCGAACCCGTGCCGGAAACCGGGCCGCTTGAAATTCGCCGCGCGGCCAAGGCCTTTAACCGCATGACCGCACGCCTTAAACGCTTCGTCGAAGACCGCACCAGAATGCTGGCCGCGATTTCGCACGATCTGCGCACCCCGATCACGTCGTTGCGGTTGCGCGCCGAATTTGTCGAAGATCCCGAAAACCGCACCCGGATCATTGAAACGCTCAATGAAATGGAACAAATGGTCGAAGCGGCCATGACCTTTGCCCGCGAAGAAACCGCCAACGAGGACACCCGCAAAATCGATCTGGCCGCCTTGGTGGAATCCGCAGTCGAAGATTTGGCTGAAACCGGCCGCCCGATTGCCTATTCCGGGGATGTGCGCACACGGGTCTATCCATGCCGGCCCCTGTCGATCAAGCGGGCCTTTGGCAATCTGGTCTCCAACGCGCTTAAATATGGCACCAATGTCGATGTGACCCTTTTTGATGCCGATGATGGTGGGCTTTGGATCGAAATATCCGATGATGGCCCGGGCATCCCATCCGATCAGCGCGAACAGGTGTTTGAACCGTTCTTCCGCCTTGAAGAATCACGCAACCGCGATACCGGCGGCATTGGCCTTGGCATGGCCATCGCACGCACCGCCATCCGTGCCCATGGTGGGGAAATTTATCTTGATGATTCTTCGATGGGCGGTTTGCGCGCACGGATATATCTTCCCCCCGTTGCCAGCTAACCTTATCGGCCATAAGGAATTAAAACACGCCGTGTGACAGTTTTTTTAAACTTCGCCCTTGCGCTTCTGATGACTAGTAGTCATTTGTGGGCGGGAACCGTGCCCTTTCCCAATTTGAGATTGTTGTATTTTATTGCTGTTCTATCGCGGCAATGCGATACTTAGGGCCATCTTTCGACGGAGCGCGCAATGGCCGATACCCCAGAACCATCATCGGTGGTCACATCACTGCCCGGGACCAATTCGGCCCAGGCGGCGCGCGGATTTGTGCGCTCGGTCAATGACTGGCTGATGGAATGCGCGCTTGACGATACCGACATTTCCGAAATCCTGACGGGCATGGTCCGTCGTCTGGTCGCGGCGGGTATTCCGGTTGATCGGGTGATGGTGGCGTTTAAAACCCTCCATCCGCTCTATGAAGGCATTTCTTACGTCTGGTCCAAAGATACCAACTCGATCGAACGTGCGACTCATATGGGGGTGCGCGAAGATGACCCGGATTGGAAAGACAGCCCGCTTAAATGGATGTCGGATTCAGACATCAATTTCATGCGCCGCCATTTGATTGGTCCGGGCGCTGTTCTTGATTTTCCGATCCTTGAAAGTTTTCGCCGCAATCGCGGCACGGATTACTATGCCTTGATGACCCCGTTTGTCACGGATCGTGACAGCACCATGGGGGCCAACCGCATTTTCATGACCTATATGACGCGCCGCCCCAGTGGCTTTTCCGACGAAGACCTCGCAACGCTTGCGGGCATTCAGCGTCGTTTCGCCGTGTCGTGCAAAATGCGTATCACCCACGAAGAAACCAAAACCATTCTGCAAACCTATCTGGGTTCAGACGCCGGAAGTCGCGTGCGCAACGGTCAGATCAAATTGGGCGACAGTACCAAAACCCGTGCCGTCATCTGGTTTTCGGACATGCGCAATTCAAGTTCGGTGGCAACCCATGTCGGCGATGATGCGTTCCTTGGCGAAATGAATGATTTCTTTTCGGCAACTGCGGGGGCTGTGCTCAAACATGGCGGGCAGGTATTGCGCTATATCGGCGATGCCACACTTGCGATTTTCCCGATTGGCGATGATGACGGCAATCTTGAAACCGCCTGTCTTGCCGCCCTGTATGCCGCGGCTGAGGCCCAGATAAATATCGATAAACTCAACGCCGCCCGCGAAGAAGTTGGCAAACCTGCCTTTGATTATGGGCTTGGGATGCATGTGGGCGATGTGATTTACGGCAATGTCGGCGTGCCAGACCGGGTTGATTTTACCGTGGTCGGGCAGGCGGCCAACGAAGCCGCCCGCATCGAACAACTTACCAAACAACTGGGGAAACGCGTGTTGGTCAGCCAGGCGGTGGCGAATTTCATTTCCTGTCCGACCACGGAAATGGGCGCGCATGAACTGCATGGCACCGGGGTCAGTGTAAAACTGTTTGCCCCCGACTTCTCCGAAGCCTGTCATCGACTTGAACTGATGCGTGCGGGCTAACCCCAGCCGCCTATTAGCATCGAGCAGGCTCTAAGATGGCACATGATCAATGCGATCAGGCCATCACGCCATACTGTCAAAATCCTTCACAACACTGCTTGCCGCGGTCCCGACCTTGGTAAACGTATCCTGCGCATCCGCAACCGCCTTGGCGGCGGCGGCGATGATGTCGCTATAGGGTTCGACTTCCTTGGTCGCCAGCATCTTTTGCATGGCGACACCGGTTGTGGCGGACGCCATCGACATGATGCTGCGCAAATAATCGGTTGAATCCTGCACTGCATAGGCTGACGCTTGCGCCACCTTTTGATAGGCAACCCCGTTGGCCCCCGGAATGGCACCGTTCAATACCGCATGGTTGGTGGTGCCAACTGCTTGAACGATTTGCGGGTTCAACGCGGTACTCAGCGGCGGGCTGTTATCTGCTGCCGGTTTGCTGCCGCCATCATCCCCATCCGCATCGCCACCGTCTTTGGCTGCATCCGAACCACCATCGGCTGACTTTGGCTCTGTCGACCCTGACGCGCCGCCTGCACTTGCTGCGCCGGACGCATCTGAGTTTCCCGCGTCTCCGTCCCCGGTATTACCTGCGGACGCCGGATTATTTGGGGGCGTTTTGTTTTCGGATTCTTCGTCTGCCATAATGGACCTCTTTGCAGGTGGGCACTTTTACGTGCAACGTTTTGTCTGACCGGCCGCAATGGGGTGTCTGGCCTGTCTACGTGCTGGGGTAATCAGGGTGTTGGGGCAAGTGGCTTATTCCTTGCCGCCACCGCCCATGCCGCCGCCCGATGTATCAAGGATCATCTTGCACGCGCTTGATGTCACGGCATTGCCAATCTGTTGCAGGCCGCCTTGTGTTTGCATGGCGTTTTGCATCGAAAGACTGATGGAATGCGCCATTGTTTGATACACAAGTCCCATCGCCTGGGCTGGGGCTTCGCCCAGAACCTTGACGTTGGTTTGTGTCACGGCGTCCGTGATTTGTGAATTTACAGGGGTGTTGTCTGCCATCTGCACGCCCTCAGTTTAAGTGACCATGGCCCGATGATGGATCGGACGGGTCAGGTGCCTAGCGGCGGGTTGCTGCCAAAATAATCAAAAGGGGCAAAAGCGTATTGCTGTTATCAGAAGACCCCAGCTTCTTTGTCGCCATTGCACCGGCCATGGTGTTGGCGGAATAAAGCTGCATGACGCCCTGATTGGTCGCCGCCTGCGAACAGATCGATGACTGTTGCTGGGCCTGGACTGCGTTCTGGAACAGAATGGATGTCGAATGCGCAGCACTTTGATAAATCGCCCCCATCGCATTGGCTGGGGCCGATCCAAGAACACTTACCGAAGTTTGCGTAACTGCATCGGTAATTTGACCGTTTACCGGGGTTGGAATAGCCATTTTATCCTCCGAATAAGCGGTCCGTGTGACCGCACATCTTTTGACGCAAATTAAGAAGAATTGTGATCAAATTTCGCCGGGTTATGTGCCGATCGGCCGCTAGCCTGCTTGTGCCGTGATCAAGGCAACCAGTTTGGATGTCGATGTGTTGACGACTTGCTGCATATTGCCTTGCACAAGCGATGCATTCTCCATCGCAAGGCCGGTGGCATGCGAATGCGATTGCAACGCCATGGCCACCGCCTGGGCCGGGCCTTCGCCCAGAACCTTGACGTTGGTTTGGGTCACCGCGTCGGTAATTTGTGCATTGACGATGTCATTCATGGTTAACCTCCGTCGGCCCCTTCGGCATCTATTACGGCTTGTTCGCTAATTTCGGTACCGTCACCGATGAAACGGGCGTCAAGGCCGTCATACCAATTGACTTCTTCGTCTGCGTCCTCGCCCTGCGTTTCCGCCACCACCGAGGCGCTGCCTTTTAAATTTACTCCGAGCCGCGTGTCGTCTTTTGACGCACGTTCATCGGCGCTTCGGTAAAAAAATTTGGCTGACCTTCCTGGATCGAAAGCGTTGATTTCGCGCATTCCATGGTGGTGGCAAGACTTGCCACAGCCAGCTGCTGCTGCTCGTTGACCATATTGGCAAACAAGATGCCCTGGGCTTGCGCTTGCGACAGATAGGACTGCATCGCGCCCATGGCCGCACCAGATCCGATGATTGTGGTGTTGGTCTGTGTGACGCTGTCGGTGATTTGTTCGTCGACTTTATCGGGATGTGACATGGTCGTGATCCTTACTGGTTACGCCGGTTCATGATTTGCTCGATGCTTTTGGACATGGTGGTCATGCCGATCATCGCGTTTTGCTTTTGACCAGACACCATGTTGGCCATCAGAACGCTTTGTGATTGGACTTGTCCCAGCATGGATTGAAGTGCCGCATAGCTCGGCCCGATCCCAATGGTCGAAACACTGGTCAGCGCGACGCTATCGGTGATCTGGCTTGAAACCTGCGATGGCAAAAATTCTACCCCCTGGCCCTGACCAAAAGATTGTTCGGGCGGCGGTGCAGATTGGCGGTGTGGGGCATGTTGTCCGTGTTGCCCGTATTGCCCCTGCGCATGTGCCTGATGCCCCTGATGCGGATAATGTTCTTGCGGGTGCGCCGCATGAGAATGCTCGAAATGCTCCTGCTCATGACGATGCTCATCACCATAGTCGTAATGATACTCTGGGGGTTGTGCTGGGTGGCCCTCATGGGCTTCATAGGTCTCGTGCACCTCGTGGTGCTCATGCTGCTGGGGTGGTGCGGATTTTGGCGATTGCGTCTTCTTTGCGCGCGTGCCGCTACGCGCTGGTTTGCCCGATGATGCGGATGGCATGGCCCTCTCCTTGGCTGGCGAAATTGGGTCTTATCGATATGACGCGCGCGCAGTTGTTTTGTGATGAAAAAAGCCCGGCAAGCTTGCGCATGCCGGGCGGTATGGCGGCGAAACCCAATGTGGTGTTACGACACGGCGGTACCGGTCGTTGCCTTAAGTGCTGACAACAGCGAAAGCATGTTGTCAGGCACGTCGCTTGCGGCGAGTTTGGACGTGGCAACGGCACCGGCCATGGTATCGACCGAATAAACCTGAATGACGCCCTGGTTGGTTGCGGCCTGTGACGAGATGCCGACCTGCTGCTGCGTGCTGACGGCGTTCTCATAAAGAATGCCATGTGAATGCGCCAGCGACTGGAACAGCGAGCCCATGGCCATGGCAGGTGCATCACCCAAGACCTTAACGTTGGACTGGGTTACTGCATCCGTGATCATGCCATTGACCGGAGTGTTATCAGCCATTTTGTATCTCCTGGTTGCCTAAAGAAGTGCCGGAATCCGGCCCTTTTCCGCTTGGTTTGCGGGATCAGTCAGATGACGGGGGGCCTGATCTGTTGTGACGGAACTTTGCAAAAACCTGATCGGTGCGATTTCGCCGATATGGCGTTTGCCTTTGCGATTTTAGCCAGTCGACGTTTAAGCCTGTCGACAACGAATATCGGGCGGTCGCTGATGGAAGGCGACCGCCCGATTCAAGCTCATCCATTGGGGGGAAATCCGTTTCGCGATCACCCTGGCATCAGCCGGGCCCAGAAACGCGATTAGCCTTTGGTCGCTTGAAGCGCGGTCAGAAGCGACAGCATGTTGTCGGGCACGTCGCTTTTCGCGATTTTCGCGGTTGCAACCGAATCTGCCATCGTATCGACCGAATAGATCTGGATGACGCCCTGGTTGGTTGCGGCCTGGGACGTAATGCCAAGCTGCTGCTGTGCGCTGACAGAGTTCTCATAAAGGATGCCGGTCGAGTGGGCCAAAGACTGGAAGATTGAGCCCATTGCCATTGCCGGCGCATCGCCCAAAACTTTCACATTTGCCTGCGTGACCGCATCAGTGATCTGACCATTTACGGGGGTCGGAATCGCCATTGTAAAGTCTCCTTCGTCTACTGTGCTGTGTGTGCTGCGGGGTTGTGATCCTGACGGGGTTTCGCCGTCCCGTTTTCAGTACTAAGACGCTTGGTGTTTGGGGTTGTGACGCGTCTTTTAAATTTATTTGTGCCTTATTGGATGTCGGCATCTTTTAGGTGGTCGCGCGCCAGTTGGACGCGTTTACGGACCGCACAATTGCTTAGACCCAACGCCTTGGCGATGTCGTCATAGCTGCGATCTTGCACGCACCGCATCAAAAGCGGCTTGCGTAATTTCTCCGGAAGATCCCCTAAAACCGTATCAAGTTGATCCAGCTTCTCGTTGGTCAAAAACGATTCTTCGGGGCTGGGGACCACGGGCGGGCTGATCGGCGATGCCGGGGCCTCGGTGGCGCCGTGGGTTTCTTCTTTATATTCGGCTTTGCGGCGGTTTTGCCGGTGCAAATCAATGCAGGCATTGTGCACGATGCGCGACAACCAGGCGCGATGATTGCGGATTTCATCCATTGATGCTTCGAACTTGGTCGATGCTTTGACCATCGCTTCGGACAGGGCATCTTGCGCATCATCCATATTGCCCGACATCAGTTTCAAACACTGTTTTAGCAAAACATCCTGCTGCTCAATCCAAAGTGGCCAGAAATTCGGCGCTGCCGGTCCGAGTTCGACGGCCAAATCTGCCGCCAATTCCGCGCCAAGCTCGTCGGCAAAATCGGAAAAAGCATCACGGCCACCATCCGGGTCAAGGTTCGGCGTGGTCGGTTGGCTCGGCCATGGGGCGCGGTTATTTGGTTGGCTTGGTTGAGTTGGCTGCGGCGGCGTGGGCGTTGCCGAAACATCGCCATAGCCCAATCCACCCGGCAACAAACCGCGCAGCGCATCAAGCGGGCTGACCTGCGATCCATCCTGATAGCCCGGCAGGGCACTGGCAATGATGTCTTCCGGGCGCGGACCGCCGCGTGATGGCTCCAGTCCCGGAAAACCCGCCAGCGGATTAAAATCGGCCGGATAGCCCGGCGGTGGGCCGCGATGCGCCTGCGGGCTGGCAGAATGTGGTGCGGGTGTTGGCTGCGCCGGGGCGTTCAAAGACGCCTTAAAATCAGGCGCGGCATCCGCGGTTTTGGCTGTGTTTGGCGCATTGGGTATTTCGGGCGCTTGGGGCACGTCGTGTGCGGGGGCGGCCAAAAGGTCTTCAATGTCGGGATCGGGTTGCGCTTTAAGGTGCTGAAGCTTGCTAAGATAATCTTCGGCGACGCGGGCGCGCTGGTCAGGTTTCAGGCGTGACCAAATCGGGGTGACTTTGTCATCGTCGCCCAGCGCGTGATTCAAGGTTTCCTCAAGACTGCGCGCAAACCGCAGTTCTGCCTCTGTGAAGTTCACCTCATCCTGTCGCGTATTCTTTTCATTTTGCACGTTGGATCCCTCCAGTTGACGATTGCAACCTTAGGCTGATTGATGGTTATCGTAACCATTATGACGCGTGATCTGAAAAATTGTGAACATAATATTTAAATACTATTTAAGGTTGTAGTTTAAGAACGCATCCAGATCAGGCGCACGCGGCCCAAACAGCCCAAGCGGCCAAAGTGACCGTCTCAGCATCAGGGGCGAGGACGTTTTAAGTGGCGGTTTCTGTGATGTCGGGCATAAGCCCGCAGTTCGCCGGTCGTTGCCGGTCGTTGCCGGTCCTTCCCAGTCTTTCCCGGTCCTTCCCCTCGGCCTGCCGATCACGGGGCAGAGGGGTAAAGGTGTAACGTCCCTTTTTTTCCGGGCATTCCGACCAGCATTCTATGGGCTGGATCGGTGTAGGCGATGGCGTGCGAGTGCGTCGGCGTCGTGCATGTCCGGGCCGTCGATTACGCGCCGCCACCCTTTACGTGTGTATTGGCATTGCCGTTTACATTGCCATTCGCGTCCACGTTCGCATGTCCGTTCGCCCCGGCATTGGCACCACCATCGCTTCCCGCCGCGCCATCTTGGCTTTCCGCCGTCTCGTTGGTTTCGTCATCGCGGGGCAGGGACTGCAAAATCGCTTCTTCCACGCGCGCTGCAAGAACCTGCATGCGCTGTTCGATTTCCTGATTGATGATGTTGCGAAGTTCATTGGCAATATCAAACATCACCTGATTGGCCGCACCGGCCGCCGGATGTGCATTCATATAGGGTGCTCCCTGTGCTGGTGGCTGTGTTTGCGGCTGGGCATGCGGCTGAGCAGCCGGGTTCGCGCCCCCACGATTGGGCGCCCCCAACGGGGCCTGCGTGCCGGCTTTGACGCTGTCGGCATGCGCACTGATGGTATAGCGCTGATCAAGAACCTGGGCGCGGGCCCGTTCGGCCGCTTGGGTCATGGCTTCTTGGGTGGCCATATATTCCTGATTAAACGCCTTTCTGACCGCGTCTTTGCGATTGCTGGCCGTATCAATGCCCGCTTGCGCCGGACCTGACATTAGTCCTCTCCTTTGTCTGTGCCGACCGACCCATCCGCTTTGCCCGTGGATTTGTCGATTGTTTTGCCAGTTGGTTTGCTCGTTGTTTTACCGGTTGGTTTGCCAGTTGTTTTCTGATCCGCATTCGGCATCACGGTTGGTTGTGCATTTGGCACGGTTGGCTCCGTTGTCACCACTGGTTTCACCACCGGGACACGAAACCCATACTCGGCCAATTCCGCCGGTCTCGGGGCGTTGGCCAAGCCCGTCAGGCTGGTTTCAAGCCGCCCATTGCTATTGGCGACCATGCTGGCTGCGCGGCACGCACTGTTGTCGCTTTGTCCGGTGCAATTTAAAATCGCCGTCGGGGTGCAGGATTTGCTCGATGTCAAAAGCTGGGCTGTGACGTTAAAGCTGGTTTCTTGATTATACTCGACCAAAATCACCAAGGCCGCCCCCTTATCGCCTTCGCTGGGCGGGGTGATTTGCATCCAAAACGGAATGCAAAGGCTTGCCGATACCGGAATAACCCCGCGCAAGATCGGGCTGGGCAGGGGGCCGATATATTCCAACTGGGCCGGGATCGCCGGGCGGTTGGCAAAAATAAGCCGGATCAACGCCAAATTGGGCAGGGTATCGGGCGCCACGCTGCCAATCGATTGCTCGATATGAAGCGCATAAGGTCCGCCGCCATAACTGGCCGTTTCCGAATATGTTTCATGCGCCGGATCGGTCACGGTGGTGTCAAACAACAAGGCGCGCAAATGCGATGGTGCGGATGCTGGTACGCCGGTCGCAAGTTCCGCATGCGGGCTTGCCTTTTCGCCAACACTTAACGACCAATCTTGGATCATGGTCGGGGTATCGGTGGCGGTAAGTTTGGCACCGATTGCCGTTTGCGCATGGGTTCGCGCGGCGGCCAGGGGCCGACGTTGGGCAAGATCAATCGTCCAATCGGGCTGATCGGCATCGGTCGTGTTCTCGCGATCCGCGCCATTCATATCGCCAGTAACACCACCGTTCTTGCCCCGAAGGTGCGGCATGGCGGTGCGGAACATGTCATCGCTGATCACCGCCCCGGCAAGATCGGTTTCACTGCCATCACGCTGCGTCGTCGTCAGGCGCCATTGCGCATTGGCACTGTCATAAGAAGGGGTGCTTGCGGCCTCGGAAGACTGGTTCATGTCGGATCCCTTTTGATTGTGCGCGTGCTGGTGCGCCTGCCGATCTGGCTTTTGATCTGGCTGCTGATGTGCACGTTGCGTGGTGTTTGATTGCATCGATTTGGCCAGAACGCTGACCGGATCGGGAATATGCCCATCAAGCCCCGATGATTGCGGTGCGGATGCCATGCCCGCATCGCCTTCAAACAGAAACTTCTGAAGGATCGAAAACGCCGTTTCGGTCGGCTCGTTGCGGTTTGTACCCGGACTAGGGCTGGCGCTGGGGCCGCTGCCTGTATGGCCGGTATAAATCGAACTGCTGTTCAAAAGATCCGGTGCCAGTTCCTCAAGCCCGTATTCCCGGCACAACGCCGCCATGACATCCAGCGCATCTTGATGCTCCGGGGGGATGCGTTTGGCGTCATCCGCGCGCGCATCGGTGCTTGCCGTGCCGGGCTTTTTGCTGCTGGCATCGGCTTTTGGGTTTTGCGCTGTCGGTTTCGCGGTATTTGTGGGCTTTTCACTGTCTGACATTGATGCATTCCCCAGTGTGGCCCTTGCAAATGGCAATCGGACGGGGGGCTTGCGCTGTCGCCCAGACTGTCTTTCATGCGCTGCAAGGATTGAACAGTTCCTTGCAAACAGACGTACCGGGATCGGGGATGTGAAAACTTTTGACGTACGATACGCAAAGCCGCGCATGTGCCCAAAAGACAAAACCCCGCAGGGCACGAAGCCCGACGGGGTTTTTTGTAAAACAAAATGGTGCTGGTGATAGGATTCGAACCTACGGCCTACGCATTACGAATGCGTTGCTCTACCAGCTGAGCTACACCAGCACGACTCATTTTGTGGCGCGGAAAATACGGTCAAACATCCCGGTTGGCAAGAGGTTATTGTTCTTTTTCTCAACAAAGGCCATATGCACCCCATAGGATGAAAACCAAAGCGCGCAACAGAGTATCACATTGACCATACTGTAATATCTCGATTAGATGACCGTTCTTGGCAAAACCGTTTTTTGAGGATCGCGCATGTGTCGTTGGCTAAGCTATATCGGGGAGCCGGTTTACCTCGAAAAACTGGTGTTTGAACCACGCCATTCCCTGGTCGATCAAAGCTTGCATGCCGAGCAGGCCAAAACACCGACCAACGGCGATGGCTTTGGCATTGGCTGGTACGATGCCCGCCCAACACCGGGGCTGTACCGCGAAATCCTGCCCGCTTGGAACGATCCAAACCTGCGATCGCTTGCCCATCATATTCAGTCGGGGCTGTTTTTTGCCCATGTCCGCGCCTCAACCGGCACGCATACCAGCCGCACCAATTGCCATCCCTTTTCTCATGATAAATATCTGTTCATGCATAACGGTCAAATCGGCGATTACCCGCTGGTCCGCCGCGCCCTCGAAGCAATGATTGACGATGTGCATTATGACGCACGGCACGGCTCAACCGACAGTGAACTGATCTTTTGCCTGATGCTGACGCTTGGCTTGATGGATGATCCGCACCGCGCCATCCGCCGCACGATTGAAGTCGTCGAAAACGAAATGAAAACCCGCGGCGCAACCGCGCCATTTCGCTTTACCGCCTGCCTTTCCAACGGCAACAGCATCTGTGCGATCCGCCACGCCAGCGACGATAAACCGCCCTCGCTTTATTGGCGCAAACGCGGCGATCAGGTGATCATTGTCTCCGAACCGCTCGATACCGAAACCGACAGCTGGGTCGCCGTCGCGCCAAACCACACCCTGCATGTCGATGCCAATCTGACCGTGACCGAGGATGCAACGCTGGCTGTGTGATCGTTGACGGCGTTGGGGTTTAGGACACCACCACAATCTGACACCGCGCCTTGACCAATGCACGCTGCAACGCATCCCCCGGCGCAGTATTCAGCAACACGGTCTGAAAATCGCTGGCGTGCCCGTCACGGCACAGCGCCTTGCGGCCCATTTTCTTTTCATCGACCATCAAAATCGCATGATCGCAGCACGATACAAGCGCACGGCGCGCGCGGACTTCATCCATATTGAAATCCAAAAGATCGCCGTCATCTGACATCCCGCCGACACTTACAATGCCAAAATCCGCCCGCATGCTGGCAAAGAAATCGGCACTATCGGCCCCGATAATATCAAGATCACGGGTGCGCACCGTGCCCCCCGCCAGTCGCAGGGTCACGTTGGGCGCGTTTTGCAATGTCATCACCACATGCAAATTATTCGTCAGCACGGTTAAATTGCGGTGCGATGATAAATGCTGGGCGGCCAGTTCGGCGGTGGTGCCGGTGCCAATCGCAATCGTGCAGCCCTCTGGGATCAGCTCGGCGATCTTGGCCGCAATCGCCTGCTTGCCGGTGCGGTTCCAGACTTCGCGTTTTTCATAGGCCGAATTATCCGGATCAGGGGCGGGGCCCGCCAACCCGTGGCGGCGAAACACGCGTCCCTGTTCCTGCAAATCGCGCAGGTCCGCCCGGATCGTCTGAACAGATACATTAAACCGGCGCGCCAGTTCTTCGACCGCCATAAAGCCACACGATTTTACAAGTGCCACTATACGGTCACGTCGCCGGTCAAGCGGCACGGCATCGGGCATTTCAGTCACATCAAATACTTTCGTTCGAAAGGTACGGTTTCGTTTCTGGCCGGAGTATAGACAGGCCTGATTGTGGCTGGGAACCCCGTTACACCTGTTGAAACATTTAATTCTTGGTGTTGTCACACAACTGTTACGGAAATCCCGATAGCTTCCCGATCGAACAGTTTTCGAACGAAACCTTCTTTTCGATCAAGGGATGTCAAACATGCGTAAAGTTCTTCTTGCTGCGGTGGCAACGGCCACAATGATGTTGCCGGTTGTCGGTTACGCCGCCGAGAAGCTGGTTGTCTATACCAGCCAACCAACCAAAGATGCCCAGACCACGATTGATGCCTTCATGGCCGCCAACCCCGATGTCGAGGTTGAATGGGTCCGTGACGGCACCACCAAACTGATGGCCAAGCTGCGCGCTGAAATCGCGGCGGGCGATCCGCGCCCTGACGTTCTTTTGATCGCTGATACCGTCACCCTCGAAGGGATGAAACAAGACGGTCAGTTACAGGCCTATAAATCCGACGAAGCATCGGCTTTTGACCCGGCGCTTTATGACGCGGATGGCTATTACTATTCGACCAAACTGATCACGACGGGCATCGTTTACAATACCGGTGTCAAAGCCCCGACCTCGTGGGAAGATCTGGCCGACCCGGCCCTTAAAAATCAGGTCGCAATGCCAAGCCCGCTTTATTCCGGTGCGGCCCTTATTCACCTGTCGACCTTGACCGAAAACAAGGATCTTGGTTGGGATTACTATCAGGCACTGGCCGATAATGATGCCCGCGCACAGGGCGGTAATGGCGGCACCTTTAAGGCCGTCGCGTCGGGTGAAAAACCTTATGGTGTGGTTGTTGATTTCCTTGCCATCCGTGGCAAGGCCAAAGGGTCGCCGGTTGATTTCGTCTTCCCGACCGAGGGTGTGACCTACGTGACCGAGCCGGTCGCGATCATGAAAGACGCCAAAAACGTCGATGCCGCGCACAAGTTTGTTGATTTTGTTCTCTCGGACGCTGGTCAGAAACTGGTGCTTGATATGGGCTATATCCCGGCACGCGATGGCATGGACCTGCCAGACGGCTTCCCGGCCCGCAAAGACATTAAACTGATGGATTTCGATGCGGCAAACGCGCTGAAACAGGCCGATGCCAACAAAAAGAAATTCGCAGACATCTTTGGGGCTGAGTAATGCAGGCAACAGGTCGCCTTCGCGGCTTTCTGCCCGGCATGACAGCCAGCACAAGCAGCAATCGGTCTTCGGACCGGTTGCTGTACTGGTTGCTTCTGCCGGTCTTTGTCGTATCCATTTTGCCGATTATGCGTCTTGGCTTCGAAGGTGTCATGGTCGGTGGCGTGCCGTCTTTGGGCTATTTCCAGGATGTGCTGGGCAATAGCACAACCTGGCAGGCAACCGCCAACAGCCTCTATACTGCGGGCCTTGGCACCGTTATTTCCCTTTTGATTGGCGGATCATTTGCCTTTTTGGTGGCCCTGACCGATGTTCGGGCCAAGGCGGCATTGGTCTTTTGCTTCATGATCCCGATGATGATCCCGCCACAGATCACCGCATTAAGCTGGGTGCAGCTGACCGGGCCGAGCAGCGCGCTTTTAAACGCGTTTGGCATCGCACCGGCCATGGGCGCGCCCCAGCCGCTTTATTCCGCCGAAGGCATTGCCTTGCTGCTGGGTATTCAGCATGCCTCAATCGTCTTTCTGACCTTGCGCGCCAATTTGCGCATGTTACCCCGCGAACAAATCGAAGCCGCCCGTTTGGCCGGCGCACGCGGTGGGCGTTTGTGGTGGCAAATCATCTTGCCCCTGACCAGCCCCGGCCTGATTGCCGGCACCGCCATGGCCTTTGTCACCGCCCTTGGTAATTTCGGCATCACCGCCATGCTGGGCATTCCGGCAAATTACGCGACCTTGCCGACCTTGATTTATCAAAAGCTGGCCGGTTTTGGCCCGTCCGTTCTGGGCGAGGTTTCTGTTCTTGCCATGCTGATTGGCGCGATTGCGATTTGCGGCGTGGCGCTGCATCACCGTCTTGTGTCCAAACGCGACTATCGTTTGATGGGCATGGTTGGCCGTCCGCTTGATATCTCGCTTGGTGCGCGCCGTCCCTTGGTCGAGGCCATCCTGTGGGCGGTTCTGGTCGCCATTTTGGTGGTGCCGTTACTCGCCCTGATCGCGACCTCGCTGGTTCCGGCCTTTGGCGTAAAACTCAATTTCGACAATTACAGCTTCGAAGCCTTCCGCGAAGTGTTGTTTGTCCAACCGTCTACCATGCGCGCCTTCCAAAACAGTTTCATGCTGTCGGTGGGGGCCTCGTTGACCTTGATTTTGGTTTGCTTGCCACTGGCCTACGTGATGGTGCGCCGTCCGTCGCGCCTGACCAAGTTGATCAATCTGATGGTCGAAGTTCCCTATGCCTTGCCCGGCGTGGTCTTGGCGATTGCCTGCATCTTGCTGTTCATCCGCATTCCGCTTTTGGATGTCAGTTTGTATGGCACGCTTGGCATCATATTCATTGCCTATCTCGCACGCTTCCTTGTGATTGCGCTGCGTCCGGTCATGAACAGTTTCAGCCAACTTGACCCCGCGCTGGAAGAAGCCGCACAGGCCTGCGGCGCCGGGCTTGGACGGCGCTTGCGCGACATTTTGTTGCCGTTGGTGGCCCCGGCGGCCGCGGCGGGTGCGCTTTTGGTGTTCTTGACTGCTTTTAACGAGCTCACCGTCTCGGCCCTGTTGTGGTCGGCGGGGAATGAAACGCTCGGTGTTTTGATTTTCAATCTTGATGACAGTGGCGACACCGTTCTGGCCTCGGCCGTGGCGGTACTGGTCGTTCTGGTGGTGATTGCGTTGATGACTGGTTTCCAACTGGCATCACGTCGCCTGCCCAAGGGAGTTGTGCCATGGCAGACATAAATCTTTCGCGCATTAGCAAATGCTTTGGCGATTATCGCGCGGTTAATCAGGTCTCGCTTGATATTGCCGATGGTGAATTTGTTGCCCTGCTTGGGCCGTCAGGATGTGGCAAAACCACATTGCTGCGCCTGTTGGCTGGGTTCGAGGCCCCCGATGATGGGGTGATTTCGCTGGGCGGGCAGGTGGTTGCCGACCCGCAAAGCAACATCATGGTCACCCCGGAAATGCGCAATCTGGGCATCGTGTTTCAATCCTATGCCCTGTGGCCGCATATGTCGGTGGCGCGCAATGTCGGTTATCCGCTCGAAGTCCGCGGTTTGGGCCGGGCCGAACGCGACTGCAAAATCAAGGCTGCCCTTGATACCGTTGCCCTTGGTCCTTATGCCGACCGCAGCCCGTCGGAACTATCGGGCGGTCAACGCCAACGTGTGGCCTTGGCGCGTTGCTTGGTGATGGAACCGCGCGCGGTATTGCTTGATGAACCGCTGGCCAACTTGGACGTGCATTTGCGCGAAACCATGCAGCAGGCATTTCTTGATTTCCATCGCCGCACCGGGGCGACCATGATTTACGTTACCCACGATCAGGCCGAAGCCATGGCAATGGCCGACCGGATTGCCGTGATGGATAAGGGCCATATTCGCCAAATGGCCGCCCCTGAAACCCTGTACCGTGAACCGGCGGATTTGATGGTTGCGGGCTTTGTCGGGGCGGGTGCGGTTTTGCCGATCAGCAATGTCTCGATCCATGACGACCGCACCTGTTCGGTGCGTTTGGGCGATGCCGATGTCGCCGCCCGCATTTGCCCCAATCTGGTGCGCAAATCCAATACGGCACAACTCGGGCAGGCGGGCATTTGCCTGCGCCCCGAAGACGTCTGGGTCGATGATGCGGGCGCGCTTCGCGGCTCGGTCGAAGATTGCGTTTATCTCGGTGGGCGGTTCCGGCTGTCGGTTCGGATCGGGCGGGATCAATCCTTGCCGGTTTATGCCAATCGCCGGGCGCGCATCGGCGAACAGGTCGGCTTAAAGGTTTCCGACGGCTGGGTATTTGACCGCATGCAAGACGAGGCCGCCTGATGTCAGCCCGGATGCGTATTCTGTCTGGCTTGGGCGAAAAAGGCCCGGCTTGCTTGCGACTTGAATTTTTTAACCGGCGCTGGTTGCTTGATTGTGGTGTCGGCCCCGAAAGTGATCAGGGATTTGATCCGGCATGGCTGAACAAAGTTAACGCTGTTTTCATCACCCACGATCACATCGACCATATTGGTGCGGCCGATGAAATCATTGCCGCCGGATTGCCGATTTACTGCACCGAAGTCACCGCACGCTCCCTGCCCAAGGGGGCGAATGTTATTCCCTTGCCGCCCCATGGGGAAATACAGGTTGATGGTGTTACCGTCACCACCGGGCGCACCGGCCATTCGTTTGGCGGGGTGTGGCTACATTTTGAAATTGCCGGTGGGGTTTTGTATTCCGGCGATTATTGCCAGGAATCAAACTACTTTTTGTATGACGCGCCACCCGATGCCGCCACCGTGTTGCTGGATGCCTCTTATGGCATGGAGGGGCTTACCCAAAATGTCCGCATCGACAGCTTGCTGACCACCATGACCAAACTGGATGGTCAAATCCTGTTTCCCGTGCCGCCCAGTGGCCGGGCGGCGGAAATGGCCTTGCTGTTTGAACGTCATGGATTGACCGATTGGTCGATGGATGATCGTTGCTATGGGCAGGTCAAACAGGTGCTCGATACCCGTGGCGGCGATTATGTCGACGCCGATGCCATTCGCCAGCTCCGCGCCCTTAAGGACAAGGCAAAGCATTTTAACCCTGATGCGCGGTTGCTGCTGTGTCATGCGCCCTGTGCCACCTTTGGCAAGGCACGTGAATTGATTGACCGTTGGCAGGATGCCGGGCGGATGGGATCCAGTGCGCATGTGATCTTTACCGGTTTCATGCCGCTCGATGCGCGCAAAATGGTCGAAAAGGGCCATGCCCATTTCCGCCGTTGGAATGTGCATCCGTTGGCCCAGCATGTGGTGGATGTTGCCAATGATTGCCACGCCATGCAGGTCGTGCCGCTGTTTAACAGCCGGCCAGAGGATTTTGGCCTTGTCGATGGCTTTGATGGCCGTTTACAGCTTGCAGATCGGTTCTATTTGTAATGCATGTGCTTTCTTTCCCCAAAAACGGTGATGCCCGGTCATGATTTATGCCGCTGAAAAATTTGAATTTCCCAAGGTGCCCTTTGTTTTCATCCGCCACGGTGAAACCGATGCCAATCTGGCGGGCATCATTGCCGGGTCCAGTGAACCACCTTTGAACGCCACCGGCCGCGCACAGGCGGCTGCGATTGCGCCGCTTATGGCAAAAGGCACGTGGCAATCGGTTTATGTCAGTCCACAGGACCGTGCGCGTAAAACCGCGCAATTGGCCTTGCCTGATTACACCGCCCACGTTTTGGATGGATTGCGCGAACGTCATTGGGGCGATCTTGAAGGCCGCTCGATTGATGAATTGTGCCCGCGCTTTGACACCCCGCCCAACGGCGAAGGGTTCGATGCCATGTGTCAGCGCGTTTCCTTTGCCATGCAACAGGCCCTGGCCGAGGTCACCGACCATCTGAACGTCATCGTCGCCCATTCCGGTGTGGCGCGCTGCATTCTCTATATGACCGGTTTTGATGCCGATGGGCCGCGTGTGCCCAACGCCACCCCGATGTTGTTCCGCCCGACCAAAGACGGTTGGGACTATGAAAATTTGACCGAAACACTGATGAAGGAGATTTCTGCGTGAACCCGCAAACCCATGCGCCGTCACTGAACCCGTCGGCCTCGAACCGACCGGCATCCGATGCTGCCCCTGCAAAACAGGCGGTGGTCTTTGATATGGATGGCACCTTGGCGCATTTTGATGCCGACCGTTTAGGGCATCTGGTTCATGGTGTGGAAAAACACTGGGACGCGTTTTTCGACGAAATGGATTTGGCCAAGCCGATTGAAAATATCGAACGCTTGCTGCGCATCTTGCATGACTCCGGCCACGCCATCGTCATTTGCTCTGGCCGCCCAGCCGGCTGGCAACACCGCTCCGAAGCATGGCTGCGTGCGCACAACATCCCGTTTGATGGCATGTATCTGCGCCCAGAGGACGCTGATCACCGCACCGACGAAGACGTCAAAGAAGACCTTCTGGCCCAAATCCGTGCCGATGGCTTTGACCCATGGCTGGTCGTCGATGACCGCAGCCGCGTCGTCGATAAATGGCGCGAGATGGGCCTAACCTGCCTGCAATGCGCCCCCGGCGATTTTTAAACCGCGATTTTTGGGTTTTGATGTTGGGTTCTCGGCGGCGATTTCTGACCAGCGATTTTGGATTAGGCAACTCAATCTGCAACGCCCGAAAAACACGTCGGACCGGTGATGTGGGGGCATGCCGCCTGATCCCCAATTCCCGATCCGGCGGCAAACCAGAATTCCCAAAACCGAAATTCCCAAAAGCGGCGTTTCAGAGAACAGAATTCGAGAAACCGGCGTTTCAGAAAATGGAATTCCAAAAAGCCGCTTTTGAAACCCAATTTTGAAACCGAACTTTGGAACCGAGTTCTGGAACCGAGTTCTGGAACCGAATTTTGAAACTGGATTTGGGGACGGCATTTTGAACCTAGACGTCCAAGCTTGATTTTGAAATTCGATTTCGCAAATCGGAATTATCAAACTGGAATTATCAAACGCGATCTCGCAAATCGGAATTCTCAAACCGGGTTTCGTAAATCGGAATTCTCAAACCGGGTTTCGTAAATCGGATTTTGAAACCGGATTTCTTACACGGGATTTCTTAAACGCGAATTTGAAACGCGATTTCTCAAACGTGATTTTGGGGCTTAAAAATTGCGTTTGAAAACCTGCTGCCTTTGGCATGGATTTTTCGGGTCCGGTTTCAAATCCTCATACAAATAAAAATCCACAAAAAAGACCGGCCATGATCACCCATGCGCCGGTCTTTTTGATTTTTCGCTTAAAATGAATAATCGCGGTGATTATTCAAAAAGGGATGCGTAATCGCCATACCCTTCGGCCTCAAGGTCTTTGACCGGGATAAACCGCAAGCTTGCCGAGTTGATGCAATAGCGCAAACCCCCACGATCCTGCGGTCCATCGGGGAAAACATGGCCCAAATGGCTATCACCATGCTTGGATCGCACCTCAATGCGGCGCATACCGTGGGTATTGTCTTCGCGCGCAACCACATAGTCCTTATCGACCGGCTTTACGAAACTCGGCCAGCCACACCCGGAATCAAATTTGTCTTTTGATGTGAAAAGCGGTTCACCCGATACGATATCGACATACAGCCCGTCGTCCTTATGATCCCAGAAATCGTTGCGAAACGGCGGTTCTGTGCCGCTTTCCTGGGTGACGTGATACTGATCTGATGACAGATTGGCGATTGCGTCGGGGTCTTTGGTGTATTTGCTCATGCGTATCCTCTTGCCGTCTTTTGGCACCGTAAAAGGTCATTGCCCAAAAGATGGCGGCAATATCGCATTTGTCCAGCCCAAGCACGGCATAGATATGTGGTCTACACATCAAAGTGATGGGGTGCGACTACCCGTTACACCAAGGCTGGCGTTTGGTTTTGCCGTCATAGGCGCGTGCCAGCCCATTATCGATCAACTCGACATCAAGCGGGCTGCCATCAATGCGCACGGATGCAACAACACGCCCGCCATAGCGACCCCACTCGGGTTCGCAAAACTCCACCGATTTGGCGGATTTCAGCCGGTTACGCGCATAATCGCGGGCCTGTTTGGCAAGGTGTTTTTCGCTTTCGCATTTTCCACGAATTTCGGGGGTATCCACCCCGCGCACGCGGACCGACATCTTGGCGATTTCACCCGGAAGTCCCGGAAGAGCCACATAAATCGTATCCCCGTCATAGGCATATTCACCGCGATATTCACGCAGCGGCCAGCCATAGCACGCGGCCTTTGCCGGAAGGCTTGTTGTGATCAGCGACAAAAGGCCAAGGGCAGCAGCACTGGTTGTTTTAAGTTTGCGGGGGCAGGAGATCATAAATTCGGGTCACTCGTCTTTGGGTGGGCACTTCTAATTGGGGTGTGTGCGCGGTTTTTAAAGAATGGTCTGGGCCGTCTTGTTGTTGGACGCGGCGTTTCTCGGCCTAAAGCTTTAGCCGTGTAAGGATTTGACTGGCACGTTGTTCGACCGGGCCTTTGCGGATTTCGACCAGTTCGTAACCGCATTGGTGATAGGTCCGGCACAGAACGACATATGTTCTGACGGCCTCGGCGAAACTTTGTGTTCGCGCATCGTCCGTTTTATAAATTTCCGCCCATGGCGGCAGGATAAAGGCCGTGCGCCGATAGCGATACGTGTTGATCGCACTCAAAAGCCCCTTGTCTTCCGGGAGTTTTGACAACAAACGGTGTGCCAGCGTATCGGGTAGGCCGCGATCACAAAACACCGTGCGCGGATGGCATTCCATGCCGTTTTTCCAATCGCGGATGGAGCGCCGAGCCATCAAACCGGCATAGGCTTCGTTATCTTCCCACGGCACAGCGTTGCCACCGCGCTCGAGCTGTTCTTCGATGATGGCGCGTGCGGCCTCCGGGCTGGTGTCATAGCCGCGTTGGTTAAGATGATTGATCAATGTGGTTTTGCCAGCACCGGGACCCCCGGTAATGACAATAAGGTTGGATGTATAAGGCGTTTGCATTCGTGTTTCCTGCGCGAAGTCCGACCTTCTGATCGGGCTTTGCGGCACGCTGATGGCACAATCGGGGCAATTTTTATTGTTCAGGAGGCCGTCAGGCGGGTAGTAAGACGCCGGGGAATAAATAGAACGAAAGTGGCTGTCAATATGCAGATCAACAGGCCGACAAAGGATGATTATCCCCGCCTGATCAAGATTTGGGAAAATGCGGTTCGCGCGACCCATGATTTTCTATCGCAGGATGATATCACCGGCCTGCGCGCCCTGATCCTGGATCAGTATTTCGAAGCGGTGGATCTATATGTTTGGCGCGATGAAGGCCTTAATATCGTTGGTTTTATCGGCCTGCAGGGTCAAAAGATCGAAATGCTTTTTGTCGATCCAAAGGCCATGAAACAGGGCGTTGGCCGGGCATTAATCGATTTTGCGATTTCAAACCACGGTGCCAAGTTGGTTGATGTGAACGCACAAAATCCCGGTGCCTTGGCATTTTATCAAAAGGTCGGGTTTAAGGTGGTTGGCCGGTCCGAAACCGACGGCGAAGGTCGTCCGTTCCCCATCTTGCATCTGCAACTGAGCGCCCAAAACCATGCTGCGCCCATGTGACGCCCGGTTTGATTGCCGTTAAGTGCCCGACACCAAAGCCGGTTTTTCAATCCGTGCCAAGATGTGATCAGATACCAATTGGGCCGATGGCGACAATCGGTGACCACGCGCGGTAATCAGGCTGTAAGGTTTGATTTCGATGGAGCCGTCAAAGGGAAGTTCGGTAATCAGCCCGCCGCTAGAAAGAAGGCTTGTGACTTCTTCGGCCATCGGGGCGATGGCATCGGTATCGGCCAATGTCGCCAGTGTAACCAAAAGCGACGCAGAGTTCAAACTTGAATGGGGCAGGGGTAAATTGCGCGATATAAAGCCATCTTCGATGGTTCGGCGCATCAAGTTGCCCGGTGGCGGCAAGATCCATTCAAACATCGCAAGCCGTTCCAGGGATACCGGTTTGTTGCCATTCAAAAGCGGATGACCAGAGCGGACCATCAGTCGGATTTTCTCGCTTCGGATTTCGCGGATGTTAAATTGGCGCGGGTTCATGTCGGCAGGCACACGGCCAATGACAAAGTCATGATCACCGGCCAGCAAATCCTTGATCAACTGATGCGATGGCCCCACGGCAACATGTGCTTCAAGCAGGGCATTGACCGATTGAACCGTGCGAATGGCCGGGACAACCAAATCAACCGCCGCCGCCGTGACCGCCCCGATAAACACCGTGCCGCCGCCATGTTTGATGTCTTCGATTTCGCGTTCGGCTTCGCGGATTTCGATCAACATGCTGCGCGCACGCCGTGCAAGGGCGCGCCCGGCATTGGTCATTTCAATGCCGCGCGGACTGCGGACACAAAGGCGCACCTCAAGGATCGTTTCCATTTCCGACAGTAATCGTGACGCCGCCGGTTGGGATGTTTTCAGCATATCCGCAGCCAAACTGATCTGACCGGTTTCCTCCATCGCGACAATCATGCGCAGGTGGCTGAGCTTTAATCCGCGCTGAAACAGGTTGCCAGACCTAAATAACAAGGATTTGGCAGAGCTTAGAGGATGGCTGTTGCGTGTTTCGGTCATGCTGGTTTCTCCCTTGCCACGGATTTTAATATATCAGTTTTGATATGCAAGTTTCGAAATTAGTTATTTGATTGTTATGTTGATGCTCTGAATAATGCTGGCCGTGTCCTTTGGGAAATGGGGCACATTATTTAAGTGAAAACAAAGACACGACATGCGCAGGCAAAAAAACGCCTGAGAAAAGTCGGGCAAAAGAAATGGCTGTTGTGCCGTGTCTTTTAGGGAGGATAGCAATGAAACGTCTCGGTGCCGTAATGGCAGGGGTCGCCTTTGGCGCGGCCGCAATGATGAGCCCGATGATTTCCGGCGGCTACGCACATGCCGACGAAAAAGGCTATGTCGGGATCGCAATGCCGACCAAATCTTCGGCACGTTGGATTTCTGACGGTAATTCCATGGTCAAGCAGTTCGAAGATGCCGGTTACAAAACCGATCTTCAATATGCAGAAGACGATATTCCCAATCAGCTGTCCCAGATCGAAAACATGATCGTTAAAGGCGTTGATGTATTGGTGATCGCCGCAATTGACGGCACGACCCTTTCAAACGCGCTGGAAAACGCCAAAGCAGCGGGCATTAAGGTTTTTGCCTATGACCGTTTGATCCGCGAAAGTGCCAATGTCGATTACTATTCGACCTTTGATAACTTCAAAGTCGGCGTTCAGCAGGCAACCTCGTTGGTTGATGGTTTGCTCGCATCGGGTGAACCGCCGTTTAACGTAGAACTGTTTGGCGGTTCGCCAGACGATAACAACGCATATTTCTTCTATAACGGTGCAATGTCGATCCTGCAGCCGCTGATCGATGAAGGTACGGTTGTGGTTAAATCCGGCCAGATGGGCATGGACAAAGTCGGTACCCTGCGTTGGGACGGTGCGGTTGCACAGGCACGTATGGATAACCTTCTGTCGGCCTATTACACCGACGACAAAGTCGATGGCGTTCTGTCACCGTATGACGGCATTTCCATTGGTATCCTGTCGTCGCTCAAAGGTGTTGGTTACGGTTCTGGCGATATGAAGATGCCGATCGTAACCGGTCAGGATGCTGAATTGCAGTCGATCAAATCGATCATTGCTGGTGAACAGTATTCCACGATCTTTAAAGATACCCGTGAACTTGCCCGCGTCACCGTGTCGATGGTTGACGATGTCCTTGCCGGTCGCGAGCCGACCATCAACGACACCAAAACCTATGACAATGGCGTGAAGGTCGTTCCGGCCTACCTGCTTGAGCCGGTGATGGTTGATAAATCCAACTGGAAAGAAATCATCCTTGGTTCTGGTTACTACACCGAAGATGAAGTGAAGTAAGCCAACGCTTTAGCAATGGAACCTGGCGATCTGTCATTGGCGGATTGGCCAGGTTCCAATGTCTGAACATTTTCGGATGCGGGTGCCTTCCCACAAAGCGCAGGCGTTGCCTTAACGCGGTTTAAGGCCGGGCACGATCCGCCAAGAATTTATCCCAGACACTTATACGACACGTATCTAGAAGCTTCGCCGTTTATCCGCGGCAGTTGGAGGACCGGATGGATACCATCCTGGAAATGAAGAACATCACCAAAACCTTTCCTGGGGTAAAGGCACTGGATGATGTCAGCCTGAAGGTTGAACGTGGTGAAATCCACGCACTTTGCGGCGAGAATGGTGCTGGTAAATCGACCCTGATGAAGGTGTTAAGTGGGGTTTATCCGCACGGCACCTATGACGGGGATATCCTGTATGACGGTGGCGTGCAGGAATTCAAAGATATCCGCGACAGCGAAGATCGCGGCATTATCATTATTCACCAAGAACTGGCTTTGGTGCCGCTTCTGTCGATTGCCGAAAACATCTTTTTGGGCAACGAAGTGGCGGAAAACGGCATCGTCAACTGGCCTGCGACCTTTGCGCGCACGGGCGAGTTGCTGTCAAAAGTTGGCCTAAAAGAAAACCCGGCGACATTGGTGACCAATATCGGGGTCGGGAAACAGCAGCTGGTGGAAATTGCCAAGGCGCTGTCAAAAAAGGTCAAACTTCTGATTTTGGACGAGCCGACCGCCAGTTTGCAGGAAAATGACAGTCAAAAGCTACTTGATCTGTTGTTGGAATTTAAGGCGCAGGGCATCACATCGATCCTGATTTCGCACAAGCTAAACGAGATTAACCGTGTTGCTGATCGCATCACCGTGATCCGTGATGGCAAGGCGATTTCGACGTTGGATGCGCGCGGTGGCCAAATTACCGAAGACGACATCGTCAAAGACATGGTTGGCCGTGATATGGCCAATCGGTACCCGGAACGTACCCCCAATATCGGCGAGAAAAAGCTGATGGAAGTGCGCAACTGGTCGGCCACCCACCCGTTGCACCCTGAACGTAAGGTCGTTGATAACGTCAATATCGACGTTGCCGCGGGCGAAGTTGTGGGGATTGCGGGCCTGATGGGGGCGGGGCGTACCGAACTTGCCATGAGCATTTTTGGCAAATCCTATGGCACCGAGATTTCCGGCGAAGTTTTGATCAATGGCGCACCGGTTGATGTTTCAACCGTGGAAAAGGCCATTGCGGCCGGGCTTGCCTATGTCACCGAAGACCGTAAGGAAATGGGTCTGATCCTTGATGAAAGCATCACGACCAACATCACCCTTGCCAATTTGGGCGGCGTGTCTGAGCACGGTGTTTTGAACGAAGGGGCTGAACGGTCCGTTGCCGAGGATTACCGACAGAAAATCAATATTCGGACCCCGAATGTTGAACAAAAGGTCGTCAATCTTTCCGGCGGGAACCAGCAGAAAGTCGTTTTGTCAAAATGGCTGTTTGCGGCCCCCGAAGTTCTGATTTTGGACGAGCCGACACGCGGTATCGATGTCGGGGCCAAATACGAAATTTATACCATTATCAACCAACTGGCAGCCGACGGTAAGGGGGTCATTATGATCTCGTCGGAAATGCCGGAGCTTCTGGGCATGTGCGATCGCATCTACGTGATGAACGAGGGTGAGATCAAAGGGCAACTTGCAGCAAAAGATGCAAGTCAGGAAGCAATCATGCGCATGATCCTGAAGGCGTGAGGAACAGAGAATGACGGATACTGAAAACAAATCAATTGGTTACTATTTGCGCACCCATATCCGTGAATACGGCATGGTTGTTGCGCTGGTCGCCATTCTGGCCTTCTTCCAGGTTGTTACCGACGGGATTATGCTCAAACCCGTCAACCTGACGAACTTGTTCCTTCAGAACAGCTATATCATCATCATGGCCGTTGGCATGTTGCTGGTGATTGTCGGGGGGAATATTGACCTTTCGGTTGGCTCGGTCGTTGGCTTTATCGGTGCGCTTGCCGCGGTGATGATTGTCCATTGGGACTTGCCGACCGTGTTTGTTGTTCCAGCCTGCCTTGTGGTCGGTGCGATTATTGGCGCCGCGCAAGGCTATTGGGTGGCCTATTGGCGCATTCCGTCCTTTATCGTGACCTTGGCCGGGATGCTGGTGTTTAAGGGGCTGACCCTTGCGCTTTTGGGCGGGGCGTCGGTTGGTCCGTTCCCCGATAGTTTCCAGGCAATGTCGTCGGGCTTTTTGCCAGACTTGATGGGCGGTTTGTTCGAAGGACGCTTTAACGTCTTTTCGATGACGCTTGGCGTGGCATTGGCCGCACTGTTGCCGATCCTTGGCCTGCGGTCGCGGGCCAAGCAGGCGAAGTTTGCCGCTGTTGATGAACCGATGGCGGTATTCGTCACCCAGCATGCGGTTGCCGGTTTGGCGATCTTGTTTGTGACATATCTTTTGTCGACCTATCGCGGTTTGCCAAACATCTTGATCATTATGGCGGTGTTGATTGCGATCTTTACCTTTATCACCAACAGCACCACCCTTGGCCGGCGTATCTATGCGCTGGGCGGGAATGAAAAGGCCGCCAAACTTTCGGGTATTAATACCAAACGCCTGACCTTCTTTACCTTTGCCAATATGGGTATGTTGGCCGCCCTTGCCGGGTTGGTGTTTGCCGCACGTTTGAACACGGCGACGCCAAAAGCCGGTCTTGCGTTTGAGCTTGATGTGATCGCGGCTGTGTTTATCGGCGGTGCATCGATGTCGGGCGGTGTTGGTAAAGTGATTGGTGCTGTTGTTGGCGCGCTTATTATGGGCGTGATGAATAACGGCATGTCGATTGTTGGTGTCGGGATTGACTGGCAACAAGTGATCAAAGGTTTGGTGCTGCTCGCAGCGGTGATCTTTGACGTCTATAACAAAAACAAAGCGTAACAATACGATGACGAGAAAGGGCGCAGATATCCAACGGCACAGCCAAGTTAAATCGGTGTGGCACGGATATTTGCGTCTTTTACAGTCCCGCGCACTTGCCCCGTATCTGTGCGTGACAGGACCCGTCTCGATAATAAATCCAAAAGGAGAACGGGCATGACCAAGTTTAAACCGGCAAAATGGCCACGGACGCTGCGTTCGCAAGAAGGCTGGTTTGGTGGCAGCAGTAAAGACGCCATCTATCACCGCAGCTGGATGAAAAACCAGGGCCTGCCATCTGATTTGTTCGATGGTCGACCGGTGATTGGTATTTGTAATACATGGTCGCAACTGACCCCATGTAATGCGCATCTGCGCGATTTGGCCGAGCGGGTTAAACACGGCATTTACGAAGCAGGCGGCTTGCCGCTTGAATTCCCGGTCTTCTCGCCGGGCGAAAGCACGCTGCGCCCGACCGCAATGATGTTCCGCAACCTGTGCGCCATGGACGTCGAAGAAGCCCTTCGTGGTACCCCGCTTGACGGTGTGGTTCTGATGGTGGGCTGTGATAAAACCACCCCGGCCCTTTTGATGGGGGCGGCCAGTGTCGATATCCCGGCGATTGTGGTCACCGGTGGCCCGATGCTCAATGGTAAATGGCGTGGTCAGGATATTGGGTCGGGCACGTCGCTTTGGCAGCTTTCCGAGGACCGCAAGGCGGGCAAGATCAGCA
The DNA here is from genome assembly GCF_011806425.1 of Thalassospira lucentensis. Classification (GTDB taxonomy): domain Bacteria; phylum Pseudomonadota; class Alphaproteobacteria; order Rhodospirillales; family Thalassospiraceae; genus Thalassospira; species Thalassospira lucentensis_B. The sequence continues at coordinate 87,121 of NZ_JAATOV010000006.1, forward strand.
CCGAAGATTTCCTTGAAGCGGAAATTGCCATGTCGCGTTCGCCCGGTTCGTGCAACACGATGGGCACCGCATCGACCATGGCCAGCATGGCCGAGGCGCTTGGCATGGCGCTTTCGGGCAATGCGGCGATCCCAGCGGTCGATAGCCGCCGTCGCGTGATGGCGCACATCACCGGGCGTCGGATTGTTGATATGGTCAAAGAAGACCTCAAACCATCTGACGTGATGACCAAGGAAGCGTTTGAAAACGCCATTCGGGTCAATGGCGCAATCGGTGGATCGACCAACGCGGTAATCCATTTGTTGGCGATTGCCGGACGTGTCGGAATTGATCTTAGCCTGGATGATTGGGATCGTTTGGGGCGTGATATCCCAACGATTGTCAACTTGCAGCCATCAGGCAAATACCTGATGGAGGAATTCTTCTATTCCGGCGGGTTGCCTGTGGTGATCAAGGCGCTGGCCGAGGCCGGGAAGCTGCATAATGATGCGTTGACCGTGTCGGGCGAAACCATGTGGGATCAGGTCAAAGAAGTACGCAATTGGAACGATGACGTTATTCGTCCGTTCGACAAAGCACTGACCGAAAGTGGCGGTATTGCCGTGGTGAGGGGCAACTTGGCCCCGAATGGTGCGGTGCTTAAACCATCCGCCGCAACGCCGGAGCTTTTGACCCATCGCGGACGTGCCGTGGTGTTTGAAGACATCGATGATTACAAAGCCAAGATCTATGACGAAGATCTTGATATCGATGAAAACTGCATCATGGTGCTTAAAAACTGTGGTCCGAAAGGCTATCCGGGGATGGCCGAAGTCGGCAACATGGGCCTTCCGCCCAAAGTGCTGCGTAAGGGCATTACCGACATGGTCCGTATTTCCGATGCCCGCATGAGCGGCACGGCATACGGCACGGTTGTTCTGCATACCTCGCCCGAGGCAGCAGCCGGTGGTCCGTTGGCCGTGGTGAAGAATGGCGACATCATCGAGCTGGATGTGCCCAACCGCAAACTGCATCTTGATATCAGCGATGAAGAGCTTAAGCAGCGCTTGGCCGATTGGCAGAGCACCGTTCCGGTCCCGGAAAGCGGATATGCGTCGCTCTATTATAAAAGCGTCATTGGTGCAGACAAAGGGGCCGATTTCGACTTCTTGGTCGGGCATCGGGGCAAGGCGATCCCCAAAGACAGCCATTGATCACGGATAAATCTAAAAATAACGGTCGGATGTAATTGGGGGGCCATGGCATCCGACACAATACAAACCGGTTGGCAAGCAATTGCCAGCCGGTTTGTTTTTTTGTAGCTGAAAATCGCCTATCCATAAGGGTGAGTTATGGTAATTTTGAGCAATTAGGGGTTGAGTATTTATCGTCAAAGACCATACTGATCGTAAGGTTAAAACGCGTTTGGGGGCAGACGCAAATGGGGGGCGATCCATGTTTGACTGGTCAGTAAGCCGTATTGTGCGTGCATTGGTTTTGGCGGGGATGGGCTGTTGCGTTTCAGGTGCGGTCTGGGCGCAATCATGTTCGGCGTTACGCGATAAACCCCTTGTTCCGACCGATACCGCCTTGTGTAAGTCGCTTAGCGCGACGGTGGCCGATCCGTCGGGCTTGCCGCTGAATGAATATGAAGATGCGCTTTCGAAATTCTTTGATAACTGGTGCCACCGCGATACCGGTTCGGGTTGGGTGCGCGACAAATTTGTCCGCGATACCGGCCCTTATACCGCCAGCCGCGATACAGTGGGCAAGAACGGCGAATGGGTTGGCACCTATCACGGGACGCATTCGCCCGTCGTGATTTGGTATTCGCCAAAAATGGTCGACTGGTTATCCAAAAACCGCGGGGCCGAGGCAACCCGCCCCGCCAAACCGACCGCAATCCCCGACGGCGCGATCATGGTCAAGGAAATGTATCCGCAACCCGCCGCCGCCTGTGCCAAGGAAAATCCCCTCAAGCTTTGGCCGACCAGCGGTGCGGCGATCATGGTGCGCGATCGTGATGCGTCGTTTGATGGATGGTTTTGGGGCTGGTATGGCTGGCCGACGTCGGGATGGACAGCGGATTGGCCCGCGGGGACCAGTAACGGTCCGCCCAATATGGGCTTTGGGCAATATTGTGTGAATTGCCATGGGTCGGCAAAGGATATGACCTTTGCCGAGTTGCGGAACCTTAAAGGGAAGCCAGGACAGCCGGAAGTCTTTTTGTCGCAAGATTTCTTTGCCGGGCAGTATCTCGGCCAAGATGGGGGCGTTGCGCCCTCTGTCAAAAAGATTGCGGCATCAAATGGGACGCCGACGGATATCCACAGTTTGCGCGCACAGTTTGAAAAAGTGCCAGAACCGTTGGGCACCCCACGGGACAAAGCGGATCCTGATATGGCGGCAATTTTAACCGCCTTTGCCAAAAAAGGCAGTCCGTTTGACTATAACCTGCCATCGCCCGTCGATATGCCATCGCAGACCTATGACAATGTCTGGATGGATGCGGATGGCCCATCCCCGCACAGCCAGTTTATGACAAGTGATCAATGCGTTGGGTGTCATGATGCGGGCAGTACCGGGTTGCAGTTTGATATGGCGATGTCCGATCCGTATCCCGGTCCGGATGGCGACTTGTTGCTGAGCATGGCGCCCTATGCCACGTGGCGGTCATCCCCGATGGGGCTTGCCGGGCGTGACCCGATCTTCTTTGCCCAAATGGCGAGCGAGGTGCAAACATTCCACAGTGATAGTGCCGACCTTGTGCAAAATACCTGCTTTGGCTGTCATGGGATCATGGGGCAGCGACAGTTCCAGATTGACCACAATATGGCCAAGGTCGAAGGCACGCGTGCGTCGCAATCAGCCAGCGGCAAAAATACGGGCGATACGGGTGATGCTGGCGTGCAGGTTGCGGATGCCTGCGGTAACTTTACCCGCGACATTGTGAATGCGATTCCCTATCCGGCGAACAATCCGGCGGCGGGGCATGCATCCTATGGGGCGTTGGCGCGCGATGGTATTTCGTGCATGGCCTGCCATCAGATGGTGCTGGGTGAGGATGCAACCGCGCAGTTTAAAGACGCACCGCAAAATGCCTGCGTCTTGCAGCGCCAAGCAACGCTTAATCCCAACGAAAAGGGTTTTGCCAAAACCTTTACGGGCAGTTTCCTTGTGGGTGACGCCAACACACTGTATGGGCCGTTTGGAAAACCGCAAAAACATCCGATGGAATATACCCTTGGCATTACACCTGCCAAAGGCGATGCGATCAAAACATCGGAAATGTGCGGGACGTGCCATACCGTGCATTTGCCTGTGCTGAAAGATGGCAAAAACGTTGGTACGGTTTATGAACAGACAACCTATGCCGAATGGGCGTTTAGTGCATTTCGCACCGGCTACACCATTGATGGCGAACTGCCCGTCGGGCCGGGGAAAATGGCGCTTAGCTGTCAGGAATGTCACATGCCATCGGGCGATGACACAGCCAAATTCCGCAGCAAGATTGCCTCGATCCAGGAATATTCAAACTTCCCGGCAGCGGCCAATACATTTGGGCCAGAGCTTCTTGATCTTGAGCAACGTGATGGGTTTGCCCGTCATACGCTGGTGGGTTTGAACCTGTTCCTTGTGGAAATGTTCCAGCAATTCCCCGAGGTCATGGGCATTCCAACGGCGGACCCGATGCTGGGCAAAAAGGGTGTTGATCCGCTGGCCTATACCGAACGCGCCATGGTCAAACAGGCGCGCAGCGATACGGTCAATATTGATATCAAAGACACTGTGATTAAAGGCGGCGAATTGACCAGCACCGTCGCGATTGCCAGCCTGACGGGTCATAAATTCCCATCCGGTGTTGGGTTCCGGCGCGCGTTTGTCACCTTTGAAGTGCTTGATAAGGATGAAAAGGTGATCTGGGCATCAGGCCGGGTGAATGGTGCCGGGGTGATTGTCGATGAAAATAATAAGCCGATTAACGGCGAACTTTGGTGGGATGATCAGTGCAAAGCACGGATTGATCCGCTTACACGCGCCCATCAGCCCCATTACCAAACCGTGACCGCGCAAGACCAGGCCCAGATTTATCAGGAACTGGTCAGCACACCGCCCCTTGATGACAGCAAAAACTATAGCTGTGGCCACAATGTTGCGCCCAAAGGGCAACTTACCACGAGCTTCCTTTCGATTTGTGCGGAGGTCAAAGACAACCGATTGCCGCCCGCAGGATACCTTGATGTGAAGGATCGTAAAGCAATTGCCAAGGCGCTCGGCGCGGGGGATGACTTGGCCGAAGATGCCGGGTTTACCGCCATCGATAACGATCCCGATTACACCAAACCAAGCCCGACCGGTGGGGATCACGTCACCTATAAAATCAAGCTTTCGGATATGTCGGGGAAACCGGCATCCGTCCGGGCGAAAGTTTCCTATCAGGCGACACCGCCATTTTACCAGCAGGATCGTTTCTGCACGGCCAAGGGCGATGATACCGAACGGCTTGCATATTTGGTGGAGCACTTAAACCTTGACGACACCGCGGCCGAAAACTGGGCGTTTGAAATCGTCAATACCGGTGCGGTGGCGATTAAATAGGTGGCTAAGTTTACAGGCGTGAAAAGGCTGGGGCCAATGGGCCTTAGTCTTTTGGCGCGATGACGGTGTCAATTGCGGTCATAAGGTCGCAATAGTCGGTGACAACCGCGTCGGCATTTAATGTGTGGGCGTGATCCGGTGAAATTTCAAACGCGACCGCAATGGCGTATGTGTTCGCATCGCGTGCGGCATTAATATCGTTGGCGTGGTCGCCGACCATCACCGCGATGTCACCCTTGCCGGCATCATAGCCAAGTTTATCCAGTACAAATCGTAGATGACCTCCATCGGGTTTTTTGACCGTGGTGGCATCCCCACCGGCGATGACGGCAAATAAATCCGAAATCCCAAGATTATGAAGAATACGTTCGCACGGGGCGGTTGGCTTGTTAGACGCCAGCGCAATGGTCCAGCCGTCTTTGGCAAGAGCACGAAGGGTGGTTTCGGCATTGTCATAAAGACGCGTGTGGGCGTAATCGGTGGCGACATAGCGCGCATTGAAATCGACATTCAGCTCATCAAGCGTTGCGTCGTCTGGTGTTTTGCCACGCGCGGCAAAGGCGCGCTTTGTCAGCATCCATGTGCCATCGCCCAACATTGCTTCAAGGTCGTGACGCGATAGCGGTGCAAGGCCATGCGCACCCAGCAATCCATTCATCGCATAAAGCAGATCATCCACCCCGTCAATCAAGGTGCCGTCAAGGTCGAACATAATGAATTTTGCCATAAATCGGGGCTCCGAGAAGATGGAAAGAAGGGGGCATCGCGCAAGGCGGGCGGGCTTTAGGGGAACTTAACCCAATTTGTGTCATTAACAAACGGTAACATCTGCTAACACGCGGTAACAAAACGTGATTCTTTATGGGCTTTTGCTGCAAAAGAATATGTTCTAAGACTTGCTGCAAATTGGTTCATCTGCGGCGCAGAAGGTTTTGCAGACCGCATCAATAGGGGGTGCTGTACGTAACGTGCAGCCAAAAGGGTACTAAATGTCGACTGATCTAAGTGTTGTTGTTTTAGCCGCGGGTATGGGCACGCGCATGAAAAGTGCATTGCCCAAGGTGATGCATAAAGTTGCCGGCAAGCCGATGGTCAATCATGTGATTGATGCCGCGGCCAAACTTGATGCAGTGAAAACCATGGTTGTGGTTGGGCCCGACATGCCCAAACTGATTGAAGCTGTGGCCCCCCATCCAACATTTGAACAAACCGATCGTCTGGGCACCGCGCATGCGGTTCTGGCTGCCAAAGACGCGCTGACCGGCCTTAGTGGTAATGTGTTGGTTTTGTATGCCGATAGTCCGCTGTTTACCGCGGAAACCCTAAAACGGTTGGTCGCGGCCCGCGAAGAGGGCGATCATTGTGTCGCAGTTCTGGGATTCCGCCCCGAAGATCCAAGCGGCTATGGCCGTCTTGTTACCGATGATCAAACCGGGATGCTTAGCGCCATTGTCGAGGATAAGGAATGTGATGATGCCCAGCGTCAGATTACTTTCTGTAATTCGGGCGTGATGTGTTTCCGCGCCGAAGACATGATCGCGACCTTGGATGCGATTGATAACGTCAATGCCAAAGGCGAATATTACCTGACCGATGCGGTTGAAGTGGCGCGTAAAAACGGCAAAACCTGTGTCGCGGTCGAAGTCGACGAGGCCGAAACCCTTGGTGTGAATTCACGGACCCAATTGGCCGAAGCCGAAGCAATTTTGCAGGACCGTCTGCGCACCAATGCGATGGTTGAGGGGGCGACCCTGATTGATCCGGCATCCGTGTTTTTAAGTGCGGATACCAAATTGGGGCGCGATGTGATTGTTGAACCCAATGTTGTGTTCGGACCGGGGGTTACGGTTGGCGATAACACGGTGATTAAGGCATTTAGTCATCTTGAAAGTTGTGTCGTTGGGGCAGGGGCCGATATTGGGCCCTATGCACGACTGCGCCCGGGTGCGGATATTGGCGCGGGCGCCAAGGTTGGCAACTTTGTCGAGATTAAAAAGGCCATTGTTGAAGACGGGGCCAAGGTCAATCACCTGAGTTATATCGGTGATGCCCGGGTTGGGGCCAAGGCCAATATCGGTGCAGGCACGATTACGTGTAATTACGATGGGTATCGCAAACAGCATACCGACATCGGTGCGGGTGCGTTTATCGGATCAAACTCATCCTTGGTCGCGCCGGTGGAAATCGGGGATGGCGCAATTGTTGGGGCGGGCAGCACAGTGACCGGCAAGGTTGATCAAGATGCCCTTGTCCTGACCCGTGCGGCGCGCACCGAAAAACCCGGTTGGGCGGCAGTGTTTCGCGAAAAGATGCGTGCGTTGACCGGCAAGAAATAACCGATCAAAGAGATAAATCGAATTTGCGGCCCTAGGATGCGCAAAGCATTTCGGGCAGCACCAGTGACAAGCCAAGACAATACAAGCGGGAAAGACAGCGAATATGTGCGGCATTATCGGGATTATCGGCAAGGAAAGTGTAAGCGAGCGTATTCTTGAAGGGCTTAAGCGCCTTGAATATCGCGGCTATGACAGTGCCGGAATTGCGACACTTGTGAATGGCGATATCGAACGCCGCCGGGCCGAAGGCAAATTGATCAATCTTGCCAACCGTCTGGACGAAAACCCGCTTTCTGGTGATGTTGGGATTGGTCATACCCGTTGGGCAACCCACGGTGTGCCGACCGAAAACAATGCCCACCCGCATACCGATGGCAAGGTCGCGGTTGTTCATAACGGCATTATTGAAAATTATCAGGAACTCAAGGCAGAGCTTGCCGCAAAGGGCCGCGAATTTGCCACCGAAACCGATACCGAGGTGGTTGTTCATCTGGTGTCTGATTTCCTGGATCAGGGCAAGTCACCGCGCGAAGCGGTCTGTGCGACGCTTCATCGTATCGAAGGCGCGTTTGCCTTGGTGATCATGATTGCCGGGCAGCATGACGTGATCTTTGGCGCGCGCCGAGGAACGCCGCTTGCCGTTGGTTTGGGTGATGGTGAAATGTATCTGGGGTCGGACGCGATGGCCTTGTCGCATCTGACCAATAAGCTGATTTACCTTGAAGAAGGTGACTGGGTTGAAATGACCCGCGATCACGTTCAGGTCCGTGATGAAAATGATGTGGATGTCACCCGCGAAACCAAATTGTCGGCCGTTTCGGGCGCGATGATGGGCAAGGGCAACTATAACCACTTCATGCAAAAGGAAATCTTTGAGCAGCCAGCCGTTATCGGCGATACGCTAAACGCGTTTATCAACCCGGCAACCCAGACCATCAAACTGCCCGATATGCCGTTTTCCTTTGCCGATGCAACGCGCCTGACGATTGTTGCCTGTGGCACGTCGTTCTATGCCGGGCTTGTGGCCAAGCATTGGGTTGAACGCTATGCCGGTTTGGGCGTGGATGTTGATGTGGCGTCAGAGTTCCGCTATCGCTGCCCGCCGCTTCAAAAGGGTGGTGTTGCGCTGTTTATTTCCCAGTCTGGTGAAACCCTCGATACCTTGGCGGCACTGCGTTATGCCAAGTCAAAGGGCCAGAAAATCGTTTCCATCGTCAATGTGCCCGAAAGCACGATTGCGCGTGAAAGTGATGTTGTGCTTTTGACCTATGCCGGGCCGGAAATCGGCGTGGCATCGACCAAGGCATTTACCACGCAATTGACCGTTCTGGCCTGCCTTGCCGTAACCATTGGTCGCGACAACGGCACATTGGACAAGGAAGAAGAAGCCGCCATTGTGAATGCGCTGATCGAAGTGCCCAAACATGCGGCCGAAGTTCTGCATCACGATGAAGCGATTAAAAAGCTGGCACTTGATATCGCCGATGCGCGCGATGTTTTGTATCTGGGACGCGGCCTTGGCTATCCGATTGCCATGGAAGGCGCGCTTAAGCTTAAGGAAATTTCCTATATCCACGCCGAAGGCTATGCCGCGGGTGAGATGAAGCATGGCCCGATTGCATTGATTGATCAGTCCGTACCGATCATTGTGATCGCACCGTCTGACGAGCTGTTTGAAAAAACCGCATCGAACATGCAAGAAGCCGCCGCACGCGGGGGCCGGGTGATCTTTATTTCTGACGGGCCGGGACTTTCGAAATTGGGTGATATGGCGTCGGCCACAGTTGAACTGCCAAAGGTCGCGGACTTCGTCGCACCGATCCTTTACACCATGCCGGTGCAAATGCTGGCGTATCATGTCGCGGTGCATAAAGGCACGGACGTTGACCAGCCGCGCAACTTGGCCAAGTCGGTGACTGTCGAATAAGACAGTTCGCGCTTTTTATTGTGGCCGCCAGAATGTTGTGAGGCATTCTGGCGGCCACAACTGTTTTAGAGCATTTTGCCCCAAAGACGACATATCAACGCCAAAGTTGCATACCAAAAATCGACGATGCTGTTTTCGACGCCTGCTTCGGTGTCGACTGTCGGGCGTGATTTCTTGCGTTCGGAACACTGAAATCGAAAGAGTTTGCGATGAAGGTTGTGGTGACCGGAGGGGCAGGGTTTATCGGCTCGGCTGTCTGTCGACTACTTGCTCGAAAAAAGGGTTTCGAGGTTCTTAACCTCGATAAATTGACCTATGCAGCCGATTTGCGCACGGTTGAGGTTGTTTCTGGTTTACCGAACTATAGTTTCGCGAAAGTCGATGTTTGCAACAAGGATGCGGTTGCGACGGTGCTTTCGGACTTTCAGCCTGATGCGGTGATGCATCTGGCGGCTGAAAGTCATGTTGATCGTTCGATTGATGGCCCCGCGGATTTTATTCAGACCAATATCGTCGGAACCTTTACGCTGCTTGAAGTTGCGCGGGACTATTTCAATGGTCTTGACGATGCGCGCAAACAGGCCTTTCGGTTTCATCATGTTTCGACCGACGAGGTGTATGGAAGTCTTGGCGATGAAGGGTTGTTTACCGAGCAAACAGCCTATGCACCGAATTCACCTTATTCGGCCACAAAGGCCGGCGCCGATCATTTGGTGCGGGCGTGGCATCACACCTATGGCCTGCCGGTGATTATCAGTAATTGTTCGAACAATTACGGGCCCTATCAATTCCCTGAAAAACTGATCCCGCTGATGATCCTGAACGTTCTTCAGGGTAAAAAATTGCCAGTTTATGGTGATGGGCGCAATACCCGCGACTGGTTGCATGTCGAGGACCATGCAGAGGCCCTTTTCACCATCCTGAAACAGGGCCGGATTGGCGAAAAATACAACGTCGGTGGCTGTAACGAAGTTGCCAATATTGATGTGGTCCGAAGTATTTTTAACACGGTGACGACCCTTGTCCCTGAAACAGCGGGGAAGTCATTCGATGAGGTTGTTGATTTCGTTGACGACCGTCCGGGGCATGATTGGCGTTATGCGATTGATCCGTCAAAAATGCGCGACGAACTTGGCTGGAGCCCGAAATACAGCTTTGAAACCGGTCTTGCACAAACCGTAACGTGGTATGTCGATCATCGTGCGTGGTGGGATCCGATCCTTACGGAAAAATATGCAGGAAAACGGCTTGGCCGGGGGACTGTCGCATGATCAAGGTTCTGGTCTTTGGCAAGAACGGTCAATTGGCGCGGAGCCTTGCGTGGCGAAGCTCGGCCTTTGCGGGTTTAAGCATACAGTTCCTTGATCGCAATGAATGCGACGTTGCGCAGTCAGGCAATATTACCAAGGTCGTCGATCTATATCGTCCCGATATCATCATTAACGCGACGGCGTACACAGGCGTGGATATTGCGGAGAATGAACCTGAACTGGCGCGGCGTGTAAATTGTGATGCCGTCCGGGAGATGGCTGAAAACGCGGCGCGGCATTCGGTACCGTTTATTCATATTTCAACAGATTACGTTTTCGACGGTGAGGGAAAGAAACCTTACCGTGAAACAGATCCTGTGGCACCGCTGGGTGTCTATGGTGCGACGAAACTGGCGGGCGAAGAGGCTATTCGGGCGATCACGAACCGGCATCTTATTTTGCGAACGTCCTGGGTCTATAGCCCGTTTGGCAAAAATTTCGTCAAAACCATGCTGCGGTTGTTGGGCGATCAAACACATATTTCTGTGGTGGATGATCAGCAAGGGTGTCCGACAAGTGCGCTTGATCTCGCGACGGCCATTTTGCGCATCGTGCCCGACATTGTCCGCCATGGTTTTGATCAATTTGGCACCTATCATCTGGTTTCAGGTGCCGAGATGACATGGTGCGCTTTTAGCAGTGAAATACAGGCAAAGGCGATCGAGATTTTTGGGGCGCAATGGCCTGGCGCAACGTGCGAGATCCAAGCGGTTACGAGTGATAAGTTCCCGACGGCGGCAAGACGACCAAGCTATTCTGTGATGGCGCCGGAAAAATTCAGGGCGACTTTCGGGTTTGGTTTACCCGAGTTTGATCAGAGTTTGATGGCGGTTTTGCAAAATCTCGCAGAAGGGGATGCGCATGCGTAAGGGTATTATCCTTGCCGGTGGCACCGGGTCGCGTTTGTATCCCTCAACACTGGTTGTCTCCAAACAGCTTCAGCCGGTTTACGACAAGCCGATGATCTATTATCCGCTGACGACACTGATGTTGGCAGGCATCAAAGATATTCTGATCATCAGCACGCCACGAGATGTTCCGCTTTTCCGCGAATTGTTGGGGGACGGTTCACAGTGGGGCTTGCGTTTGGAGTATGCAGTTCAAACAGAGCCGCGTGGCTTGGCGGATGCCTTTATCGTCGGCGCCGATTTTATCGGGGATGACGCCTGTTGTTTGATTCTAGGCGACAATATCTATTTCGGCCATGGTTTGACCGAGTTGCTCGGCAATGCCATGACGCAAACGGTTGGGGCAACAGTATTTGCATATTTCGTGCAGGACCCCGAACGGTATGGCGTGGTTGAATTCGATAGGCAGGGCGTTGCTCTTGATATCGAGGAAAAGCCACAAGAGCCAAAATCCAATTATGCGGTTACTGGATTGTATTTTTATGATTCCAGCGTCGTTGACATCGCGCGTTCGATCAAACCGTCAGCGCGTGGTGAACTTGAAATCACGGATGTAAACAAGGCGTATCTGCAGCGTGGATTACTGCGCGTCGAAAAAATGGGGCGAGGATATGCTTGGCTGGATACCGGTACGCACGGAGCCATGCTTGATGCTGCCGATTTTGTGCGAACAGTTGAAAGTCGGCAAAGTCTTAAAATCGCATGCCCTGAAGAAATCGCTCTGAGGACCGGTATGATTTCGCTTTCGCAATTTGAAAAGCTTATTGATGACTTTGGTGCAAGTTCTTATCGCGCGTACCTGCAAACTGTCGTGCGGACCTATGATCAAATGTAAATTCTGATTAAAAATCTGGATTATGGCGGTATTCGTCGAAGCTAATTGCGTGCTGATCTTTTTGCGATAAGGTTACCGCAGTTTCCGTGACAGGCCATTGAATATCAAGATCGGGATCGTTCCACATGATGGATTTTTCGGCATCTGGCGCATAGGGTGCTGACACTTTGTAGTGAACCTCAGTATCCGGTTCGAGGGTGAGATATCCGTGCGCAAAACCCTTTGGGATGAAAATTTGGTTCCATTCGTCTGCGCTGATTTCGGCAGATACCCATTTGCCAAAGGTTGGCGAACTTTTTCGAATGTCTACGGCGACATCAAGTATGCGGCCGCGCACAACGCGCAAAAGTTTGTCTTGCGCATAAGGGGCGCGCTGATAATGAAGGCCCCGCAGAACGCCGACCGAACGTGATAGCGAATGATTGTCTTGAACAAAGACTTGGTCAATTCCTGCTTCGGCGAACGTTGACTGACTATAGGTTTCTGAGAAGAAACCGCGTTCGTCACCAAACTTTCGTGGGTATAGAAGTTTTACATCTGGGATTTCGAGGGCTTCAAACTTCATCAGTTGGGCCTTATGCAGCGACGGTAATTAATTGAGATGACAGCAATCATCTGAAAAGACCTATAGCATTTGCACATTATGATAAAGACGCCGTGAACGGGCTATAAATCTGATACCTATTGCGGTTGGTTCTACACGGATGTGATGGCGTTATGCCTACCCTTTGTCACGTTGATCTTGCCCTTCGGGATAAAGAAAGCGAAGCGCGTAACTTGGCCACATCGGTGACGGTGGAATAGGGCGGAACCATAACATTACAAAGCCCAGCGCATCTTATGATGGCGGGGCTTTTTGTTTTTGGGGTGTTTGTCCCGCTGAGTTCAAGCAGGGCGCTGAGGCGTCCTGACGTGACCTAATCTAATTGGACAGGTCGGGGAAGGTTTCGTTCGTGGCGATGAATGCCGAAAAGCGTTGCATGAAAGGCGCAAATTCAGCCCCCAGATAGTGATAGAGTTTGCCGCTTTGTAACGCTTCGAGCTTGGTGGGGTAGACGCCCCTGTGAAACACGCCTGCTGCGATTGCTTGGTGGACGGTACTGTCCGCAGCGATGAAACGTGAAATTTCGCCGTTGGAAAATTTGTCAAACATTTCACCAATGTTTCGAAACGACAGACCCGTCAGATTGCGATCCTTGATATATCCTTCCTGCCACACAGCACCCAGCACATAGCCAATTGGTGCATTGGGATCCGGTGCCCTTGCGGGTGCAACCCACAAACTGTTGGCAAATGTATAAACCGGCGTTTCCGAGCGCACGAGTGGGCGGGTATAAAACCGTTCGACAATCTCGCGGCGCAGTAACTCGCCATCGACGGTCGAATGATTGAAGGCATAGACGCTGCGTCGGGTTGGCAGTTCTACGATTTCAACCTGGCAGCCAAGCTTTTCATAAATCTCGGTGAAAATCTGGGGGGCGGGATTGATGTCGATGTCGTTTGACACGGAAGCAAGCGTGGACGGGCAGTCGTCCGCTGATTGTGCGGCGGCCATTGTTGGGCATATCAGCAGTGTAATAATCGCGCCAAGACAGCGTTTACGAAAAGAGAGTGACGTCATTTAGTGCCTGTCGATGCTTTCACTTCCGAGCACGGACATCCCATGCGATGCCGTTTCATACCCCCGTTTAAGGGCCGGTTATAAAGTCCAGGTTGTGGTTGAATGCGGGGACATACAATATTTTGATGTTGATTGTCTGGTTTTATTTGGTGGCGACTTTATGGGTTTTCTAGACTGCTCTCGGAAAGGTGACTTCGGCTTCTGCGGGACGGCGATTACGATGTCGCCTTTCGCAAATGTCTTTATCCCTAAAAAATGTAGGGATATTGGCCAGATAGAAGGTTTTTCGTAAGCATGCAGCGCGTTTTGTATCCTGCCCTTGCTGTTTTTATCGCGGGCTTAAGCGGCTGTGCCGGGTCGCTGCCGGAAAGGGGCAATCACGATAATGTGACCTGCGCGCAGCGATTATCCGATGTCGATCGCTTGGTCGATGACAGGGCGGTGCACAGTGCGTCCGCATCGCGTGTGGCTGGATATTCGTTCCTTCGGGCCAACCGAAATTCTGTCTTAATGGCGCGCCAGCTTGATGCGGATGGTGATGGGCAGGTTGATCGGGTTGATCAATGGGATGCGCTGATTTCGCAAATGCGCGGCCTTGATCGGGACGCACGGCAAAGCGAAATTGCCAACCTTCCAGCAGCGTCGGGTGTTTCGTTTGACGCGGTGGAAACCTGTGCCAATGACATGGCCGCGTCCTTGACGCCGGATCAATACAGCACCCTTTTACCCGCGATCTTTGTGCCCGATGATTACCTTGATTTCCAACGTATTGCCGGGCTGTATCCGATAACCGCCTTTCCGGCCTATTTCGGGTATGAGGGATGGAAGCAGGAGAATTTCGCAAGCTTTGAAGACGAGGATGCTATGCCGTCCGGGCCATGGCGCGATTATGCGGTCGCGGCGCCAGATACGGGTCGTGCAAACCTTGCGGATATGGACCGCAACGCCTTTGGGCAACTGCGGATAAGCGATGCTGAGCTTAAACAACTTGCACAGGCCTATGCCCCGATATTTCGCGTACGGGCGGGAAGTGCGGGAAGTGGGGGAAGTGCGTTAAGTGAAAGTGACAAGATTGGTCGGCCAGTTCTGCCATCGCGCGATGCATTGTCCGAGATCGATACAGAAAATCCGACGGTGTATTACCGACTAAGCCACACCTATTTTGCCGGGCGGTGGCGACCACAAATCGTTTATGAAATCTGGTTCCCGGAACGTCCGGCCCAAAGCCGGTTTGATATTCTGGCCGGGCATCTGGATGCGGTGATTTGGCGGGTGACGTTAGATGATGCTGGGGTGCCGTTGATTGCCGATACGATACATGGCTGCGGCTGTTATCACATGTTTTTCCCAAGCAACGCGTTGAAACGGATCAGCGCGCCAGAGGATCACGACATTCGCGAAACCGCGGAAATGCCCGCCGGCTATGTCGCGTCATCCACTTTGAGCCACCCGGTGCTGTGGATCGATAAAACAAGCCATTATCTGCTTAATGTCACGGATCTTGCGACGGACGATAAAGTTGCTACCGAGATGACCAAGCACACCGCAATCCTTCGGCGGGCACAGGATCTTGATCATTTGCCGCTGCAAAATGGGCAGGGTACTGCAAGCCTTTATGACGAAGATGGTTTTGTGCCCGGTACGGAGCGGATGGAGCGATTTATCCTGTGGCCGATGGGCGTGGATAAGCCCGGCGCTATGCGCCAATGGGGGCATCACGCGACCGCGTTTGTCGGACGACGCCATTTTGATGAAGCGGCCCTTTTGGATCGGTACTTCGTCAAACACTGAGTGTTCTGAGTGGTTTACGAACCAGTGCTGGGAAGGGATGGCTTGGATGCGTTTATTGACCGCCTAAAACTGCCGTATTGGTGTGCTTAGGACAGGGTGTTTTTGTCCGGAACTTTGGTGTGGCTCGGGCGTTGATGACAACACGAAATACGCTGGAGAGTGACGCCATGTCTGTTGGTCAGGACGCTGATTGTGCCTTGGTTTGTGGTTTGTTGGGCTTGTGGCAGGCGCGTTGAGTGCTTATATCTTTTACTAATTCTAAAACGCCAACCTCGAAACGTCTGAACGCCGGCGGTCGGTCAAAAAACTTTGCGTAAAAATGCGAGGAAAATTATGACGTCGTGCGTTCGCGTTCATCCCATCCAAAATGAGAAACTCATCAATACATGCTGCTGTCCTTTCGGAGAGATCAGACAACTGATCCGCAAATAGGGCGTGGCGTAAAAAGCATGCGGTCCCGTCGCAGAGCCAAAATTACCGAACTTAGAGAGAACCATGAAACTAAGCATCAATAACAAGACATATGACGTCGATGCAGAAGGCGATACGCCACTGCTTTGGGTTATTCGCGACAATCTTGGCCTGACGGGCACCAAATATGGCTGCGGCCTTGCGCAGTGTGGTGCGTGTTCCGTGATGGTTGACGGTGTTGTGACCCGGTCCTGTGTCACCCCGGTCGACAGTGTCGAAGGTCAGGAAATCACGACGATTGAGGCGATTGAAAATGACCCGGTCGGCAAACGTGTCGTTGAAAAATGGGTCGAGCATCAAGTTCCCCAGTGCGGCTATTGCCAGTCTGGTCAGGTGATGGCGGCAACCGCGTTGCTAAAAGAAATCGAAAATCCGACGCAGGATGATGTCGATGCGGCAATGGTCAATCTTTGCCGTTGCGGGACCTATAATGCCATTCACGCCGCCCTTAAAGACCTGTCAGGGAACGAAGGGGATGCGTCATGAGCAAGAAGCTTTCAAACAAAGTCGAAGACAGCTTTCCAAACGGTGAACCGGTAAACATTTCGCGTCGTCGTTTTCTGTTGTCGTCAGCCGGGGTGACTGCAGGGGCGTTTGTTCTTGGTTTTGGTTTGCCGCTTGGCAAGGCGCGTGCGCAGGATGGCGGTAAGGTAACGCCGGGAACCCGTGTTCCGGCCTTCCTTGAAATTCGCCCTGATAACACTGTGCGCCTGCAAAGCCCGTTCGTTGAAGGCGGGCAGGGTGTCTGGACCGCAATGGCGCAGATCGTTGGTGAAGAACTGGATGCCGACCCGAAAAGCTTTGTGGTCGAAAGTGCCCCGGCGGGCCAAGATTATCTGGTGATCAATAACGTGATGCGCATCACGGGTGGCAGTAACTCGGTGCGCAGCAGCTATACCACCATGCGTAAGTTGGGTGCGATGGCGCGCCACATGTTGCTTCAGGCGGCATCAACCCGTTTGAACGTTCCTGTCGAGCAGCTTTCGACCGAGCCTGGCTATGTTATCAATACCAGTTCCGGCGAAAAAACGTCCTATGGCAGCTTGGCCAAAGATGCGCTTGATTTGGAAACCCCCGATCCAGACAGCGTCAAGCTTCGCGATCCCAGCACGTTCCGCTGGATCGGCAAGCCCGTCGACCGTCTGGATATCTATGTGAAATCCACCGGCAAGGCGGAATACACCATCGATATTTCGGTTGAGGGCATGGTGCATGCAGCGGTTCAACATGCGCCGCGCCTTGGCCTTGATGTTGCCAGCATTTCCAACGAGGCCGATGTTCGCGCGATGAAGGGTGTGATGTCGGTTCATCGCCTGCCCGGTGCGGTGGCGGTTGTTGCCGAACGTTGGTGGCATGCTAAAGTTGCGGCAGAGGCGCTTCAGGTTGAGTGGAACAAGCGTGACATGGATGGTGTCAAGTTCCGCTATATGCCCGATGACTTTTCGACCGCGGCATTTTCTGACCGCCTAGCCAACGAGCCGGGCGACGGCAAAGCCGCCGAAGAAGAAGGCGATATTAAATCGGCCTTTTCGGATGCGACCACCACGGTTGAGGCAACCTACCACAGTCAGTTCCTTCATCACGGGCAACTTGAACCGGCATCGACCCTTGCGCGGTTTAATGACGATGGCACGCTTGATATGTGGATGCCAAACCAGGCACCCGAACAGTTCCAGGCACAGATTGCAAAACTGACCGGGCTTAGCGCAGAGCAGATCAAAGTGCATTCCCCAATGTTGGGTGGGTTCTTTGGTCGTCACTTCCTGTATCCGGAAGCCAATCCGTATCCGCAGGCCATCCAGTTGGCCAAGGAAGTCGGACGTCCTGTTAAGGTGATTTGGAGCCGCGAAGAAGAATTCCTGCGGGATCCATTGCGCCCAATGGCGGCGGTGAAATTCCGCGGTGGTCTTGACGCCGATGGCATGCCGGTCGCACTTGAGGCGATCAGCGTGACAGAAGGGCCGAGCGAAGCAAATTCCGGGCATGATCCGGACAAGGTGGATTCCTTTGCCGTTGAGGGCCTGACGGGGAAAACCTATGCGATTGCCAACCGTCGGATCGCGCAAAACTATGTCGAAATGCCAGCGATGTTGGCCTATTGGCGGTCTGTCGGCCATTCGATGAACGATTTCTTCTATGAAACGTTTTTGGATGAAATGGCCGATAAAGGCGGTCAGGACCCGTATGAAATGCGGTTGGCGCTGCTTAAAGACAATAAACGTCTGACGACCTTGCTTAAGTCGGTTGTCGACTTGTCCGGTGGCTGGAAACGCGGGCCGTTTAGCGCCGATGATGGCAGCCAGCGCGCACGTGGTGTTGGTATGGCATCACCGTTTGGGACAGAATCCGCGGCCATTGCCGAGGTGTCCATGAAAAACGGCGAAGTCATTGTTCATGACGTTTGGGAAGCCATCGATCCGGGCAGCATCGTGAACCCGGCGATTATCGAGGCACAGGTGAAGTCGGCGGCGGCATTGGGATTGTCACAGATCCTGATGGAAGAGGTCATCTATGAAAAAGGTGAACCGACCGCACGGAACTATGACCTGTATCCGATCCTGCGACCCGATCAGATGCCACAAATCCATGTGCGCATCATCGAAAGTGGTGCGAAAATGGGTGGCATTGGCGAACCCGGCCTGCCGCCAGTTCTGCCGGCGGTGGCCAATGCGGTGTCGACGCTTACTGGTCAACGTGTCCGCAGCATGCCGCTGTCGAACCTTCGCTTCGAAAGTTAGGCCCAAGACGCAGATAACGGGGCGATCCCATAAAAATATGGGGTCGTCCATCCCGCCGTTATCGGATCTGCGTTCGGGTATTGAACAAAAAACGCAATTAAACAAAAACGGGGTTTTCCGTTGAAAAAGTTTCTTCTGACTGTTTTGGGCCTAGGTGTTGTTGGCGCGGCCGGTGTTGCATTGATTGCAACGCATACACCCTCGTCCCCCTTCGACGATAAAAAGGCGGCGACACCGCCGTCTGCTGATTTGGTCAAGCGCGGTGAATATGTCGCGCGGCTTGGCGATTGCGTTGCCTGTCACACGGTGCCGGGTGGTAAATCGTTTGCCGGTGGGCTTGAAATGGGCACGCCGCTTGGTTCCATCTTTACCACCAACATTACGCCGGATCCGGAAACGGGTATTGGCAATTACACCCTTGCCGATTTCGACCGCGCCCTGCGTGAAGGTGTCGCGGCAGATGGACATCGTCTGTATCCGGCGATGCCTTATCCGTCTTATGACAAGATGCCCGATGAAGACATCGAAGCGCTGTATGCCTATTTCATGACGGAAGTGAAACCGGTGAAACAGGCCAACAAACCAAGTGAAATCGAATGGCCGCTGAATATGCGCTGGCCGCTTGCACTTTGGAATGTGGTCTTTACCGAGGGCGAAGTTTACCAAGCCAAAGAAGCCCATGATGAAATGTGGAATCGTGGGGCCTACCTTGTGCAGGGGCCGGGGCATTGTGGCAGTTGCCACACCCCGCGTGGCCCGGCGATGAACGAGGTCGCGCTGGATGAAAGCAGCGAAGAGTATCTGTCCGGTGCACTTTTGGACGGGTGGTACGCGCCAAGCCTTCGTAATGATCCGAATATTGGTCTTGGCCGTTGGAGCGAAGAAGACGTTTATGCGTATCTGAAAAACGGTCGTAACCAGCACGGTGTCGTGTTTGGTTCGATGGTCGAGGCCTTTAACAATTCGACCCAATTCATGACCGATGATGATCTGATGTCGATTGCCCATTACCTGAAATCACTGCCCGCCGACCCGGATTACGATGGGCCTGTTTGGTCCTATGATCCGGACACAGCAGATGAGTTGACCCGCGACGTGGCCGATAAGGTGCCGGGTGCACAGACTTATGCCGCCAATTGCGCGTTCTGTCATGGCCGTGATGGCCTTGGCAAAAACGAATGGATCCCGCCACTTGCAGGTGTGTCATCGATGCTTGCGCCAGAGGCGCAATCGGCCATCAACGTCACCCTGAACGGTTCGACCCGTGTTGTGTCGAACGGTGTGCCGGATTCGTACCGTATGCCCCCTTATCGTGAGCACCTTTCGGATGCGCAGATGGCAGATGTTCTGACCTATGCGCGGTCAGCCTGGGGCAATCACGGGGATGCGGTCACGGCGGATGAAGTTGCCGAACTGCGTGGTCACACAGACCCGGCCAGCATCGATGTGATCATCTTGCAGATGCGTTGATCGGAAAAGCTATGCACATCAAAGATCAGCATCATTGTTCCAAAGGAAACCGGATATGAGCCATCAATTATCCGAGATGTTAAATATTTGGTGGTCCGGCCGTGACGAGACGGAATGGGTCCTTGGCACGGTTTACCGGACCGAGGGTTCCGCCTATCGCAAGGCAGGGGCCATGATGCTGATCGATGGGCATGGCCAACAGCATGGCTTGCTAAGCGGGGGCTGTCTTGAGGCCGACATTGTGCGCAATGCCCGCAAAGCCATGGTGATGGGCAAGGTCGTCATGCTTGAATATGACGGTAATGATGAAGACGACGTGTTCTTTAAGCTTGGCGTTGGTTGTGGTGGCAAGGTGTACATCATGTTGCAGCCGTTAAGTGCGGACAATGACCTTGGCCTTGGTGAATTGCGCCACGCCTTGCACGCCCGTCAAACGGGCTATTACCGCCAAAAGGTTGGCGAATGTGTCGCAAGCTTTAGCAGTGATGAAAACGTGCTGCCGGGGCAGCAGGTTGCGCGCCTTATGCCCGACGAAAAGGGCAATGATTGGTTGGTGACCCCAATTCGGCCAGAACCGCATATTCTGATTGTGGGTGGTGGTCTGGATGCGCGCCCGGTGGTCAATATCGCCCATGAAATGGGTTGGAAAGTCAGCTTGGCCGATCCACGGCCGGCCAATGCGCGCCCGGAACATTTCCCAAATGTCAGCAATATCGTCCGCGATGTGGCGTCGCTTGGTGTTTATGCCAATGAACGGCGCGTCGACGCGGTGGTTTTGATGGCGCACAGCGTTTCGATTGATGCGGATGCGTTAAAGGCCATTAGCGCATCAAACATCAGGCATGTTTCGGCACTGGGGCCGCGCCATCGGTTTGCCAATGTGCTTGATCATGCGGGCCTGCGCGAACACGCCCTGCCATTCCCGGTTTCTAGCCCGGCGGGACTTGATATTGGCGGGCAGCTTCCTGAAAGCATCGCGCTGTCGATGTTATCGGGAATTCATCAGGCACTTTATAAACAAACATCATCCAGACTGGCCCAAGCGGCAGAGTAATTTTGCGGGTTGGTTTCGGGCAGGCGAGGGGCGTGGTTGCCAGTGCGGTGACGACACGGCGCGGTTGGTCATGCAGCGCAAATTTGGCGCGTCGGCTGTTTGGGCGTTGGTATTGGCATGATTTGGTTCGAACGAATCTTTTTTATTCCAGCCCCAGATAAACCGGAGATAAACCGGCGATTGTCGTGCCACATTATTGCCTTTTGCCCATTTGGGCCGGGCGTGTTACCCATGATGCCCTGTTTCGGACCGTTTGTGTCACGGTTAAGGCAACTCTGGCCGAATGTGGCCAATGCTGCCCAATGTCGCGGAATTCATGATATTTTTGCGACGATGTTGCCAATCCTATTGACAAAAATCACCCACTCCAATACATCCTGTTAGCACTCGCCGGGGGTGAGTGCTAATACGGGCTCATCCCGGTTAGTCGTAGTTTTAAACGAGCCTTTAGCTTTAACACGGAGTTGTCTAAAATGAAGTTCCGTCCGCTGCATGATCGCGTCCTGGTACGTCGTGTCGAATCTGACACCAAGACTGCTGGTGGCATCATTATCCCGGATACCGCGAAAGAAAAACCGCAGGAAGGCGAAGTCGTCGCTGTGGGTTCTGGCGTGCGTAAAGATGACGGCTCTGTCGTCGCGCTTGACGTCAAAGCAGGTGACAAAGTCCTGTTTGGCAAATGGTCAGGCACCGAAGTCAAGGTTGACAGCGAAGAGCTGTTGATCATGAAAGAGTCCGACATCATGGGCATCATGGAATAAGTCAGCCCTTTGGGTGACTTTTGTTCCACGTTCATCCGTCTCATAGAGAGGAAAGAATATTATGGCTGCTAAAGAAGTAAAATTCTCGACCGATGCGCGCGCAAAAATGCTGCGCGGTGTCGACATCCTGGCAGATGCTGTCAAGGTAACGCTCGGCCCGAAAGGTCGTAACGTTGTTATCGAAAAATCCTTTGGCGCACCGCGCGTGACCAAAGACGGTGTTTCGGTTGCCAAAGAAATCGAACTTTCAGACAAGTTCGAAAACATGGGCGCGCAGATGCTGCGTGAAGTTGCCTCCAAGACCGCCGATCTGGCGGGTGACGGCACCACCACTGCAACCGTTCTGGCTCAGTCGATCGTGCGTGAAGGCAACAAATCTGTTGCTGCTGGCATGAACCCGATGGACCTGAAACGCGGTATCGATCTGGCAACTGGCAAAGTGATCGAAGCGATCCAGGGCCGTTCGCGTAAAGTTTCCGGCCGCGATGAAATCGCACAGGTTGGTAACATTTCGGCAAACGGTGACCGTGAAGTTGGCGACATGATCGCTGAAGCCATGGAAAAAGTTGGCAACGAAGGTGTTATTACCGTCGAAGAAGCCAAAGGCCTGCACACTGAACTCGACGTTGTCGAAGGCATGCAGTTCGACCGTGGTTACCTGTCACCTTACTTCGTGACCAACCCTGAGAAAATGATCGCAGAAATGGACTCTCCTTATGTCCTGCTCTTCGACAAGAAAATCTCTTCGCTTCAGCCGATGCTGCCGCTTCTCGAAGCCGTTGTTCAGTCGGGCAAACCGCTTCTGATCATTGCTGAAGACATCGAAGGCGAAGCACTGGCAACCTTGGTTGTCAACAAGCTGCGCGGTGGCCTGAAAATCGCTGCTGTTAAAGCACCGGGCTTCGGCGACCGTCGTAAAGCAATGCTTGAAGACATCGCGATCCTTACCGGTGGTCAGGTTGTTTCCGAAGACCTCGGCATCAAGCTTGAGTCGGTAACGCTCGACATGCTTGGTACCGCGAAATCGATCACCATCACCAAAGAAGAAACCACCATCGTTGATGGTGCTGGTGAGAAAGCACAGATCGAAGCACGTGTTGCTCAGATCCGCGCACAGATCGAAGAAACCACCTCTGATTACGATCGTGAGAAACTGCAGGAACGTCTGGCGAAACTCGCTGGCGGTGTTGCTGTCATCAAGATCGGTGGCGCTTCGGAAATCGAAGTTAAAGAACGTAAAGACCGCGTTGACGATGCTCTGCACGCGACCCGCGCTGCTGTTGAAGAAGGCATCGTTGCTGGCGGTGGTACGGCTCTGCTGTACTCGACCCGTGCTCTTGAAGGTCTTGAAGGCGAAAACCACGACCAGACCATCGGTGTGGACATCGTTCGCCGTGCGCTTCAGGCTCCGGTTCGCCAGATTGCTCAGAACGCAGGTGTTGACGGCGCAGTTGTTGCCGGCAAACTGCTTGAGCAGGATGACGTTGAGTTTGGTTACGACGCCCAGAAAGGCGAGTACACCAACCTGATCAAAGCTGGCATCATTGACCCGGCCAAAGTTGTTCGTACTGCTCTGCAGGACGCAGCTTCTGTTGCTGGTCTTCTGATCACCACCGAATGCATGATCGCTGAAAAACCAGAAGAGAAATCTGCTGGCGGCGGCGCACCTGACATGGGTGGCATGGGTGGTATGGGCGGCATGGGCGGTATGGGCTTCTAAGCCTTACCAACCAACCGACCTACTGACTACGGAAGGGGCCTCGCATTTGCGGGGCCTCTTTTGTTTTGCCTGACTGGCAAAGTAAAATGGCAGACACAAAAAGCCCCGCCCAAACGATGTTGGGCGGGGCTTTGTTTTGGTTTCGCTGATTTTTGTCAGATCAGCCAAACAGCTTTTTAAGCGCTCTTGGCTGGCAGCGCAGATATTGGTTGGCGGCTTTGACCTCAGCGCCAAGCGTTGCCGCCGCATGCCATGGCCAGCGCGGGTCATAGAGAATGCCGCGTGCCAAGGCAATTGCATCGGCTTGACCGGTAAAGGTGATGGCTTCTGCCTGTTCTGGTTCGGTGATCAGGCCAACCGCAATGGTGGTCATGCCGGTTTCCGATTTAATGCGATCGGCAAACGGGACCTGATAGTTCGGACCGACCGGGATTTTCTGATCGATATGCAGGCCACCCGATGACACATGGATGAAATCGCAGCCGCGTTCTTTCAGGACCTTGGCAAGTTCGACACTTTGATCAATGTCCCAGCCATCATCGACCCAGTCACTGGCCGAAATACGGATACCAACCGGGAAATCGGTGCCGACTTCTGCACGCACCGCGTCGTAAACTTCGATGGCAAAGCGCATGCGGTTTTCAAGCGATCCACCATATTCGTCATCACGCTTGTTGGCGTGTGGTGACAGGAATTGATGCATCAAATAGCCATGCGCACCGTGAAGTTCGATGGCGTTAAAGCCGATACGCACCGCCCGTTTTGCGCTTTCGGCAAAGGATTGAACGATTTCGGCGATGCGTGATTTTGAAAGTGCTTCGGGGGTTGGATCGCCCTGTCGAAACGGGATCGCCGATGGGGCAACCACCTGCCAGCCATTTTTGTGGTCCGGGTCAATGGCACCGCCGCCGTCCCATGGTTTTTGGGTTGATGCTTTGCGGCCCGCATGGGCCAGCTGGATGGCGATTGGCATGTCTGAGTGGCTGCGGACCGCCTTGAGGGTCTTATCGAGGCTGGCCTCGGTTTCATCGTCCCACAGGCCGACATCGCCGTAACTAATGCGGCCGTCGGGTTCGACAGCGCTGGCTTCGATAATCAAAAGGCCCGCACCCGATTGGGCAAGGTTGCCCAGATGCATGTCGTGCCAGGCCGTGGTGTTGCCGTTATCGGCGGAATACTGGCACATGGGGGCGATGATAATGCGGTTGTCGAGGGTGAGTTTCCCCAGCGACAGGGGGGAGAATAAAGTGCTCATAGCTGTTCCTTGATATCATGAAGACGGCGGAGGTCCCGCCAAGCAATGAAAAGAAGCTAGTCCCCCGTCGG
Source organism: Thalassospira lucentensis (assembly GCF_011806425.1). GTDB lineage: Bacteria > Pseudomonadota > Alphaproteobacteria > Rhodospirillales > Thalassospiraceae > Thalassospira > Thalassospira lucentensis_B. The sequence goes on from NZ_JAATOV010000006.1 coordinate 111,967, forward strand.
CAGCGGCGCCAGCCCCAAGAAGTGTTTTTTCAAGGAATGGAAGGTGGGCAAAAGTTTTTCGAAAAAATTTCAAAAAAAAGCATGCGATCACTTGCAGAAATTTTCAGCCGATCTATCTCAAGGGTGCAAAGGGGCATGGTGCCCCGATACGCGTCACGGTTGCAGCCTGGTCTGGACCAACGACGCAAGAATACTCGTCTGTAATGGAGGGTTATTATGACTGGACTTCAAAATCTTAATGGTTCCGCACGCCGTCTTTCTTCTGTGCCGGTCGGTGCCGATCCTTTCACCCTGATTTCCCGTGGCCTGGGCCGCGATTTTGACCAGATGATCGGTTCGATCTTTGGTGATCGCGCGGTATCGTCACGGTTGGCAGATGATGCGCAGCAGGAGGCGAAAACCTTCTTAAGCCCGCGTATCGATGTTCATGAGACCGAAGATCACATTGAACTTTCCGCCGAACTTCCCGGTGTTGAACAGGACGACGTCGATGTATCGGTTCTTGAAGGTGTTTTGACCGTCACCGGTGAAAAGAAATCCACCCGTGAAAGCAATGACGGGGCCCGTGTTGTTGAACGCAGCTATGGCCACTTCAAACGGTCTTTCCGTCTTCCAGAAACCATTGATGCCGATAAAATCGCGGCTTCGTTTAAAAATGGTGTTCTGACACTTACTCTTCCAAAGGTTGTGGAAGAGAAGCCTGAGCCGCGCAAGATTACCGTTAGCGGCTAAGCCTTACCTGATCCGACCTAAACTTGTCTTCTCTGTGTTGCCTGACGGGCGGTTTTTACCGCCCGTCTTTTTTTGTGTGGCAATCAGGTTTGGCGCAGCCCGTAACCGGCGCGTAAACCCATCAAACCGACGGATGACGGGCACAGTTTTCAAGCGGCATGTCAAAGATGCCGGTTTGATCGAACTGGTTGAGTGCGTCGTGCCACGGTGTCAGGTCGAAACCGTGTGCCTTGATCCAATCGGGGTTGTAATAGGTGTCGCGATACCGGTCCCCGCCATCACACAGCAGGGTGACGACCGTGCCTTTTTCGCCGGCCTTTTTCATCTGGTTGATCAGCGACAATGTCGCAATCAGGTTGGTGCCAGTCGACCCACCACAGCGACGGCCCAGATGCTTTTCAAGATATTGCAGGGCGGCGAAGCTTGCAGCATCGGGAATGCGATACATGCGGTCGACGACGTTGGGGTTAAAGCTTGGCTCCACACGGGGGCGACCGATGCCTTCGACACGTGATCCCTTGTCGCCGGTGACGCTGCAGTCACCTGTTTCATAGCCATCATAGAAAACCGAGTTTTCAGGATCGGCGACGCACAGTTCACAGCCCTGACCCAAAATGCGGCCATACCGGATATAGCGGCCAATGGTCGATGATGTGCCACCGGTGCCCGCACCAACAACGATCCAGCGCGGTGTAGGGAACGGTTCGTGTTTAAGCTGTTCGAAGATGCTTTCGGCGATGTTGTTATTGCCGCGCCAGTCAGTGGCGCGTTCGGCATAGGTGAACTGGTCCATGTAATGGCCACCAAGTTCACGGGCCAAACGTTGTGATTCTTCGTAAATCTGACCGCTGTGATCAACCAGATGGCTTTCGCCACCATAAAACGCGATTTGATCGATTTTTTGCTGGGACGTTGATTTGGGCATCACAGCAATAAAGCGAAGTCCCAACAGGCGCGCAAAATAAGCTTCTGAGACGGCGGTTGATCCACTTGATGCTTCGATCACCGGGGTGTTCTTGGTGATCCAGCCATTGCACAGGCTATACAAGAACAAAGACCGGGCCAGACGGTGCTTTAAACTGCCGGACGGGTGGGTGGATTCATCCTTAAGATACAATCCAATTCCATCAAGGCGCGGCAAATCAAGCCGGATCAGATGGGTGTCGGCCGAACGGTTAAAGTCGGCTTCGATGGTGCTGATGGCTTCGGCAACCCATTGGCAGTCATATGTCATGCAACGTCCAGACAATGTTTTTTGGGGTGAGAGGTGGTTTCTCGGTCGATTCTGACCCTAGATAGGGGATTATAATACAAAAAACGAGCGTGAAATTGTCTCGATACATTTTGGCAAAACGCACGAATTAAATAGATTAGGCTTGCTAACACTTTTTTCAAAGTTAACCTGATATGGTATGCTTTGCGTTTCACCGATCTGATTGGACGATTTTCAAATCATGGCTGACAAAGAAGATGATCCGTTTGCTGCCCGTCATGGGTCTGAAATAGGGGCGGCCTATGACGTTCCTGTGCGCGTATCGACCGTGATTGGCAAAAGCCAAATTCAGGTGGCGCAACTGATGCGCTTAACGCGTGGGGCCGTGCTTGAACTTGATCGACGGGTGGGTGAGCCGGTTGATATTTACGTCAATAACCGTTTGGTCGCCCGCGGCGAATTGGTTGTTGTCGATGATAATTTGGGTGTGACCATTACCGAAGTGGTGAAAACCGGCACGATCATCGAAACCCATCACTGATCAAAAAAAATCGCGACATTTCGAAATTGAAACCACCGTGTTATCGTAACCGGTGGTTTTTGTTTTGCGCTGTATGGAACCGGATGGTTTATAGAGCGTTGAATCGCTAAGGCCTTTTTAAGCGCCATATTACAGTGCAAAGACTGTATTTGCGTTTATAGACCTCAATCAAAACGAGGGCGAACTCCATGCTTAATTTCCTGACATCAGGGCTTCTTGCGCTGATTGGTCTTGCACTTGCCGGTGGTGGTGTGTGGCTGATTGTGCTGGGGGGCAGCTGGTACTATGCGCTGGCGGGACTGGCTTTTCTGGTCGCCGCCTTTTTATCGTTTAAACGCAAACCTGTTCTTTTGCCGTTTTATGCCGTGTTTCTTTTGGTCAGTCTGGTTTGGGCTGTTTGGGAAATCGGGTTTGACTGGTGGCAACTTGCACCGCGCGGCGGCATTACGGTTCTAATCGGCTTGTGGCTGATCACGCCAATGTTCCGCAAAACCCTGACGTCGGGAAGACCGGCACCAGAAGTCAAACCAACCCGGTCATTTGTACTTGAAGGCAGTGTCGTGATTGCGATCATCGTCGCGGTCTTTTCGATGCTTAATGATCCCCATGACATTGAGGGGCAGTTGCCAACCGAGACGGTTGTCAGTGATCCGTCCTATGGCGGTACTGTGCCAAACGATGAATGGCACCATTATGGACGCACCCCTTATGGCCAGCGTTATTCGCCGCTTGATCAAGTCACTGTTGATAACGTCGACACCCTTGAACAGGCGTGGGTTTATCAGACCGGCGATATGAAGCGCGTCGATGATGTGCCCGAAACCACCTATCAGGTGACGCCGCTTAAGATCGGTGAAACACTGTATCTGTGTACGCCGCACAGCTGGGCGATTGCGATTGATGCAAAGACCGGTCAGGAAAAATGGAAATTCGATCCACAGGTTCCCGATAACACGGATCGTCAGCACCAGACATGCCGTGGGGTAACCTATTACAAAGACCCGGGTGTCAGCCAAAATGGCAAATGCACCGCACGTGTTTTCCTGCCGACATCTGATGCGCGCTTGATCGCACTGGATGCCGATACGGGTGAAATTTGCCCGTCCTTTGGCGATGAGGGCACGGTCCATCTTGAACAGGGGATGCCCTATACCCCGGCGGGCTATTATTATTCAACATCCCCGCCGGTCGCCGCCGCAGGCAAGATCATTATTGGTGGGGCCGTGAATGACAACTATTCCACGAAATCGCAGTCAGGGGTTATTCGCGCCTATGACATTGACACCGGGGAGCTGATCTGGAACTGGGATTCTGGCAACCCAGAGCAGACAGAGCCCATCCCGGAAGGCCAGACCTATACCGCCAATTCACCGAATAGCTGGTCGGTATCCAGTGCGGACGAAAAACTTGGCATGATTTATGTGCCGCTGGGCAACAAGGTGCCTGATCAGTTGGGCATGAACCGCAGCGAGAATGTCGAAACCTATTCATCCTCGATCGTTGCGCTAAGCCTTGAAACCGGGCAGGTCCAATGGGTCCGTCAGACGGTGCACCATGACCTTTGGGATATGGATGTGCCGGCCCAACCGGCATTGCTTGATATCACCGATGCGAATGGTCAAACGGTTCCGGCCCTTGTTGGTCCGACCAAGCAGGGTGATATTTACGTGCTTAACCGCGAAACGGGCGAGCCGATCATTCCGGTCAAAGAAGTACCTGCACCCGGTGGGGCGATCCCCGAAGATCATACATCGCCAACCCAGCCGGTTTCTGATTTGACCTTTATGCCCGACCCACTGACCGAAAAGGACATGTGGGGCATGACCCTGTTTGATCAGTTGGCATGTCGCATCGCGTTCCATCAGCTTAAATATGAAGGACGCTATACGCCGCCATCCTTGCAAGGGTCGCTGATCTATCCGGGCAATTTCGGGACATTTAACTGGGGCAGTGTCGCGGTTGATCCGGAACGCCAGGTGATGTTTGGCATGCCGACCTATCTTGCCTTTACATCGCAGCTGATCCCGCGTGATGAGGTGCCGCCGCAAGGTTCGAAAAAAGCCAGCGAAATGGGCATCAACATGAATACAGGTGCGCCTTATGCGGTGAGCATGGGACCATTCCTGTCGCCACTTGGTGTGCCGTGTCAGGCGCCGCCATGGGGTTATGTTGCGGGGGCGGATTTGCGCACCGGCGAGATTGCCTACATGCATAAAAACGGCACCGTCGAAGACATGACCCCGTTGCCCTTGCCAATTAAACTGGGCGTGCCCGGCATTGGCGGGCCGATCATCACCAAGGGTGGTGTCGCGTTCCTAGGGGCGGCCGTGGATAACTATTTCCGGGCTTATGATCTTTCGACGGGCGATCAGTTGTGGGAAGCACGCCTTCCTGCGGGTGGTCAATCGACCCCGATGACCTATGAAACCGATGACGGGACGCAATATGTGCTGATCGTTGCCGGTGGGCATGGATCAATCGGAACCACGCCGGGTGATTATGTGATTGCCTATAAGCTGGCCAAATAAACCCAGTACATATGACTTGAAACAACAAAGGCACCTGTGAACGCAGGTGCCTTTGTTTCGTCTGATGATTGTATTTCGCTTGGGTTTAGCCCGCGTATTCCCGTGTTAAACGGTCGCTGACACGTTTGATTTCCTCGGGACGGAGGCGATCTTCAAGGGCCTTAAGGGCGCTTTTGGGATCCATTTTTTCTTTTTCTTCGGCGCCGGGCGGGAAGGTGATTGGGCCGCGTGCCGAACGGTTGATCCAGTAATAGGATTGTTCGTAATTGCGCGCTACACCCCAGCCACGTTCATACATCGCACCCAGCATAAATTGGGCGGCGTGCATGTTGTTTTTTGCTGCCCGTTCGAAATAGGTGGCGGCTTCGGCGTAGTTTTGCCGTGCGCCACGCCCGTGGAAATACTGTGATCCGATCAAATAGGCCGCGTTGCTGTTGTTGGGGGCTGCGCGCAGCGCGCGTTTCAGATACTCGGTCGCGCGGAACTGATCGTAATTTAGACCCCAGCCGTTAAAATACAGAATTCCGATATAATACAGCGCACCCGCATGATTTGCCTGTGCGGCATACATGAACCATTTGGCGGCTTCTTCGTAATCGGCTGGGCCGGTGTTGCCGCGATAATACAGTAACCCCAGCGCATATTGCGCACGCGGGTCTTCTTTCTGTGCGGCCAAACGCCATTGGGCGCGCGCCATTTCATAATTGCCCGCCTTATAGGCGCGGTACCCCAATTGGTAGTCGCCTTCGGTGGCGCTGTCTTGGGTGGCCGTGTTGGCGTGCGCAGAGGGGGCGAGCAGCGGGGTAAAAAGCAATAAGCTTACGGTCAGGGCCGACGCGATAATGCCGCGGCGTTCAGTGGGGCTGGACTTCAATAAATTAACCGATCAGGAATTGGATTTGAAAAGTGGGACGACCTTGCGCGCGCGTTTTTCGATGGCATCGATCACGTTGGCAATGTCGGAACTTTGTTTGATCCGTTCACCACTATGCAGGGCCAGATATTGCCCGGCGTTTTTATGTTCCGCGCCAAGTTTGATGACTTGGAACAGTGGGGTTTCATGGGTGGAACGGAAGATGGAAAACATGGCCATGCCATCAAGGTGATCAATGGCATAATCGCGCCATGCGCCGCTGGCGACTTGGCGGGAATAGGTGTTCATGAGTTTCATCAGTTCAGCTCGGTCAAAATGAACAAAGCTTTTGGCTTTGCGGTATTTTGCCAAATCGAACAATGCGACCATGCTATTCTCCGGCGACGTTGACCTTAGGCGAGAACTAATCCCAATACCGATACCTATAGAGGTATTTGGTTTTAGTGCCTGTCTAACACGGTAGCGCGGATTTGCCGGGGCCTCAAGTTTCAATGAACAGTTTTACGGCCAGATGACAGTCAGATGACCTTTGTTTTCGCACCGGGTTACAGGCTGCGCGACCGGGTGGGCGGCCAATCAATTGTCTGTGCGCCGGTGTTATACGGGTCTGGCGTGCGGTAGCAACTGACCGCGGCCAAGGACCGATAGCAATAAAGTGGCGGCTCAGGCACCGGATCTTTTTTGCAATAGGATTTGCCGTCAATTTTGCGAATGGTGGAGCAATCCCGGCCTGTCGACAGCGATACCGCGTGATCGACCAGCGTTTTGTCACTGTTGATGATGCTGATCACATCAAACGCCAGATACCATTCCGCGCCGGTCAGGACGTGGGTGCCCGTAATGTCAGACATGGTCGTGCCACATCCCGTTAAGCCGCCCCCCAGCAGCGTGGCAAACAATCCGGCAAGGATGCGTTGGCGAATGACGCGCTTGGCACCGGTCCGGCTGTGGACAATTTCACGACGTTTCATGGTGGTCTCCGTCCGATCACCGGGCAATTTTGACCGATGACATTTAAAAATCTGTTCCCTTGTCGCCAATCAAAGCAAGTAGCGTGCCGAAATGATCGGTATTTGGTATGCTGTTATGCATATGGTTGGCAATGACACGATTTTTAGCCGTCAAGGGCAGGGGCGGCGGCGGGGGCGTTGGTGTATTGGCACGACGGCGGGGGCACACATGGTCGAGGCTCAGACTTAGAATCAGTTTGAAAAATACGATCGATCGGGCGAAAAGCATCCCTGTAAACGCGCGTTCTGCGTCTGATCAGGCAATTCTTACCGGGCCTTTGTGAACGCCGTCACCGGGGCAAAGAGCGTGCATTTGCGGGGCTTAAAACATCCAGGCGGGAAAATAATCGGCATAAAGCTGTGATTGGTGTCGAGTAGACTTGACCCCTTGTATGCTGGCGCGTTAAATCCTTTCCGGAATGAATTCTGATAAGCGGGCAAGTTGCCCGCTTTCTTGTGACCGGATTGGAGCCGTTTTCGTGGTTGATATTTTCCAGGAAGTCGAAGAAGACCTGAAGCGTGAACGCAGCGAAGCGCTGTGGCGCAAATACGGTAAATACGTGATTGGTGTCGCCGCAGTCATCGTGCTGGGTGTGGCCGGTCGCGAAGGCTGGAAAACATACGAACACAGCACCAGCATCGAAAATGGTACGCGTTTCGCCAATGCCATTGAACTTGCCCAATCGGGTGACGAAAACAAAGACGCCGCCTTGGCCGCCCTTGATGGCGTGATTGCCGATGGCGACGCTGGTTTTGTTGCCCTTGGTCATTTCCAAAAGGCTGCTGTTTATCTGCGTGCAGGTGCCAAAGAGTCGGCTGTGACCGAACTTGAAGCGGTTGCTGGCAACGACGACATCGATCAGGTTTACCGTGATCTTGCCGTTGTTGAAATCGCCATGAACAGCGCGACCGAAAGCAATGCCAAAGACCTGATCAAGCGTCTTGACCCCATCGCGGTTCCGGAAAATGCATGGTATTATTCGGCACGTGAACTGATTGCCATGTTGCATGTTGCCGCTGGCGAGATCGATGCTGCCAAGCCGCTTCTGACCGATATTGCTGATGATAGCGAAGCACCGTCAGGCATGCGGGCACGGGCAAACGAAATTCTCAAGGCCATTGGTGCCTAATCAGATCTAAGCCGGGTTTGGTCCGACGATATACGGGCCAATGCGATGCGAGCTTGAACTAGAGGATACGGTTTTGACGTCACGCGCTTTAAAGTCACTTGTTTGTGTTATGGGTCTTTCGACTTTCCTGGCGGGCTGTTCTGGCTGGCTTGGGGAAGACGAAGCGCCACCGTTACCGGGCGAGCGTATCTCTGTTCTGGCGTTGCAAAGCACGGTTCAGCCTGATCTGGACCTGAGCGATCAGCGCGTGATCCTGCCAGAACCCGAGCCGATGGTCGATTGGCCGCAAAATGGCGGTTTGGCAAGCCACGCACTTGGCCATGTTGCCATTGATAATGACATCATGGAACAAGACTGGTCGGTCAGCATCGGCGATGGGTCGATGGATGATAACCTGTTGCTTAATCAGGCGATTGTCGCACGTGGCGTGATCTTTACCATTGATGCCAGTGCCGAGGTCCGTGCCTTTGCCGCGACATCGGGCAAAGAAATCTGGTCGCTTGAACTGGCCTCGGACGAGGATGAAGACAGCACGTTGCTCGGCGGTGGTCTTGCCTATGAAAAGGGCGTGATTTACGCAACCACCGGCTTTGCCGAAGTGATTGCGATTGATGCGGCAAGTGCAACGGTTCTGTGGCGTCAGCAAGTCAGTGCGCCGATGCGGTCGGCACCGACGGTGCGCGGCGGGCGCGTCTTTGCGATTACGATTGATAACCAGACCGTGGCGCTTAATGCCCGGACCGGTGAAACGCTTTGGAGCCATCGCGGCGCATCCGAAGGCGCATCCTTTATCGGTGGGGCAAGCCCGGCCGTTGATCAGGGCGTTGTGATTTCGGCCTATTCCACCGGGGAGCTTTATGCCCTTCGTGTTGAAAATGGTCAGGTGATTTGGTCGGATGCCTTGGCATCAGCCGGGCGGACCGATGCGGTGTCGGCAATTGCCGATATTCGGGGCTTGCCGGTGATTGACAATGACCTTGTGGTGGCGACCAGTAACTCTGGCCTGACCGTGGGGATTGACCTTCGCACCGGGTACCGGGTTTGGGAATTGGAGGCCGGTGGCATTCAATCGCCTTGGGTTGCCGGGGATTATATTTATATCCTGACCAACACAAATGACCTGATTGCCTTGCGTCGGAAGACCGGACAGGTTAAATGGGTCACAGTTCTGCCGCGTTTTGTCGATCCCGAAGACCAGGATGAGCCGATTGTGTGGACAGGTCCGGTGCTGGTCGGTGACAGGTTGATCGTGGGTAACGAGCAGGGCGAGGTAATGACTGTTTCCCCCTATAGCGGTGAAATCATCGGTAAGGACGAAGTTTCCGGACCGATTACTTTGCCGCCATCTGTTGCCGGTGACAGCCTTTACTTCCTGACCGCGGATGCCGATCTTATCGCGTATCGCTGATCAGGTAAGAACAGAAGTTTTCCGCAAGGTTTCCTTGCAAGATTTGCGGTGCGCCGTGGGCTTGATGCCTTCGGCGCATATCGCCGTTTATAACGAGAGTCTGAAAGTCAGATGTCGCTAAAAGTTGCCATTATCGGTCGCCCCAACGTTGGGAAGTCGACCTTGTTTAACCGTCTGGTCGGTAAAAAACTGGCCTTGGTTGACGATCAACCCGGTGTGACCCGTGACCGTCGCTATGGCAAGGGCCGTTTGGGCCATATGTCATTTGACATCATTGATACCGCCGGTCTGGAAGAAGTGTTCGATAACTCCGTCGAAGGCATGATGCGCCAGCAAAGTGAAATGGCGTTTGAGGAATGCGACGTTGCGCTGTTCCTGATTGATGCCCGTGCGGGTTTGACCCCACTTGATAACCACTTTGCCGATTGGCTGCGCAAGCGCCACAAGCCGGTCTATGTCATTGCCAACAAGCACGAAGGTGTGGCGCAGGACCCCGGCCTGTACGAGGCATATGGCCTTGGTCTGGGCGATGTTGCACCAATCTCGGCCGAGCATGGCCTTGGTATCGAATTGCTCTATGACATTCTTGAACCGCACTGGAAAGAATGGAAAGACGGCGTTCGCGAAGAAAAGAAAAAAGCCAAGCAGGCCGAAGCTGATGCCCAAAAAGAGGCAGCCGCCGAAGCCGGCGAGGACGATGACAGCTTTGATGATTTCGACCACGAAGACGATTTCCCTGATGATGATGGTGAAACCTTCCCGTCGTTCGAGATCGAGCTGTTTGAAGATGACGAAGATGAAAATGGCGAACTGATTGACGAAGGTCCGCGCGACAATTCGAAAATCCAGTTGGCCATCGTTGGCCGTCCAAATGCCGGTAAATCGACCCTGCTTAATCAGCTTTTGGGCGAGAACCGCGTAATGACAGGCCCGCAGGCCGGTTTGACCCGTGACTCGATCGCGGTTGATTGGGCCTATGAGGGGCGTCCTATTCGCCTGGTCGATACGGCGGGCATGCGTCGTAAGAAGAAGATTGATGACCGCGTTGAACGGCTTTCAGTCGCAGATACTCTGCGTGTGATCCGTTATGCGCAAGTGGTTGTCTTGATGCTCGATGCGACCAACACGCTTGATAAGCAGGACCTGACGATTGCACGTATGGTGCTTGAAGAAGGCCGTGCCTTGATCATTGCTGTCAATAAGTGGGACACCGTGATTGATAAATCCGGTGTCATGCAGGCGCTGCGCGATAAGCTTGATACGTCCTTTGCGCAGGCCAAAGGCATTCCGGTTCTGACCTTCTCGGCCTTGACCGGGCGCGGGACCGAGCGTTTGATGCCGACGGTTATGGATATTCACGATATCTGGAGCCGCCGCATCCCGACATCCAAGCTGAACCGTTGGCTTGAAGTTGTCAGCGAACGTCACTTGCCGCCGGTTATTTCCGGGCGTCGTATTCGTCTGCGCTATATGACCCAGGCGAAATCACGTCCGCCAAGCTTCTTTATCAACTGCTCCAAGGCGGCTGAGTTGCCCGAAAGCTATACGCGTTACCTGATTAATGGGTTGCGCGAAGATTTCGATATGCCGGGTGTGCCGATCCGCATCAATTTGCGCAGCAGTGATAACCCGTTTGCCAAAAAGAAAAAGAAGCGCTAAGCGCGTCGTTCTTTTCGACCCAATGCAAAACCGCCCCCGGATGTTTCCGCGGGCGGTTTTGTTTTGTATGAGGATTAATTTTGAGCGGATTGCGGGGATTACTGCCCCGGGATCGATGGTCCGTTATCAATGATTTCACGGATATGTTCGGGCAGGTCGCTTTGGGTGAGGCGTTCTTGCATATCGGCATCTTGCGTGAAGGCAAAGATGTCGGCCAAATCCTGTCCGGAGAAATCAACCTGATAGCCAAGGTCGGCCTGCTGAAGATGCAGCATTGCATCCGCGCCGCGCCACATGCGGGCAAAAAATTCAAACGGGTTGCGCGACTGGTTCAGGTTGGATGCATCAAGGCTGGGCGCGATATCGCCGCCCACGTTGTTGACCGAATGACAGACAACGCAGCCGCGTTCGGTAAACAGGTCCTTGCCGCGTTCTGAACTCATTTTGGGGAGCACCAGACCCAAATCATCTTCTGCCGCGTGTGAGGCTGTCACAGGCGCGGTTAGGGCCGCAAAACCGAGCGTGCAAAAGGCTGCAAGTGAGAGAAGCTGTTTGCGATGAATGGCCGATTTCATATGACGTCCCTTTGACGAAGTGGTGGGCAGAAAGCGCATGCTACCGACCCGAAGGTGCTGAAAGCAATTAATTGATTGTGCTAACAGAAATTAAGCCCAAAGGGTAGCAGCAACAAACAGTTGTTCCAGCGTTTTGGTCGACTTGGATGTCGGGTAGGGGATGCACCGATATGTCGTTTCAGGATGCATCACGTGATTGGTGCGTCGATCTGACATAAAAAAGGCCGGGAAGACCCGGCCTTTGATGCGTTTGGTGACGTGTGCGTGTTTAGTACGCGTCGACAACTTCGCCATGTTTGGTGCAATCGCTTGCCGCCAGATCGACAAAGACATCCATGATGTCTTCGGGGGCTTTTAAGGTCTGGGGATCTTCGCCCGGATAGGCTTCTGCACGCATCTTGGTGCGGACGCGTCCCGGATTGACCAAATTTACCCGTACAGACGTTTCTTCCATTTCTTGGGCATAGGACAGCACCAAGCTTTCCAATGCGGCCTTGGTGGACGCATAAAGCCCCCAGAAGGCACGGCCCTTGGCCGCGGCATTGGATGTGACGAAAATTGCCCGGCCCGCGTCAGAAAGCTGCAAAAGCTTGTCCGTGGTGCGGATCAGGTGGAAGTTCGCTGTGACGTTGGTGGCATAGGTGTTTTGGAAGATCTGCGCATCGATGTGACCGACCGGGGCCAATTCGCCCAAAAGGGCGGCATTGCCAACAACGATGTCGAGCTTGCCGAACTTTTCATACAGCGACGGGCCGAGAATATCGATCTTTTCAAACAGCGTCAGGTCAAGCGGCAGCAAGGTAAGCTTGCCACCGGCTTCGCGGACTTCGTCATCAAGTTCTTCAAGTGCGCCGACATTGCGGCCAACCGCAACAACCTGTGCACCCTCGGCAGCAAAACGCTTGGCGATTTCGCGACCGATCCCGTGCGACGCACCGGTGACCAGTGCGACGCGTCCTTCAAGACGTTTGGCGTCACTCATGCGGACTGCCTTTCGACCAACTGGCTCAGCTTGCGGCCTTTGTTTTCAGCATTATGATCCTTAAGACGGATCGGATAATCGCCGGTAAAGCAGGCATCACAGAAAGCTGGGCTTTCGGCGTCACGGCCGGGAAGACCGGTCGCGCGATACAGGCCATCAATGGTAACGAAGGCAAGGCTATCCACACCAATAAGCTTTGCCATGCTTTCGATGTCGTGATTGGCCGCCATCAATTTGTCTTTGGACGGGGTGTCAACGCCATAGAAGCACGGGTTCATGGTCGGCGGGCTGGTGATGCGCATATGGACTTCGGCGGCACCGGCATTGCGGACCAGGTCAACAATCTTGGTCGAGGTGGTGCCACGCACGATCGAGTCATCGACCAGAATAACGCGTTTGCCCTTTAGCTTACCCGGGTTGGCATTATGTTTCAGCTTTACCCCAAGGTGGCGAATCTGATCGGTCGGCTCAATAAAAGTCCGGCCAACATAATGGTTACGGATAATGCCAAGCTCAAACGGGATACCGCTTTCTTCGGCGTATCCAAGGGCGGATGGCACACCGGAATCGGGGATCGGCACGACAACGTCGGCATCAATCGCGGATTCACGGGCCAGTTCACGGCCAATGTTTTTGCGCACGTCATAAACGCTCGTACCTTCGACGATGCTGTCGGGGCGGGCGAAATAGACATGTTCAAAAATGCAGAAACGGGATTTCTGTGGTTTGAACGGTTTGATCGACCGCACGCCATCGTCGGTAATTTCGACAATCTCGCCCGGTTCGACGTCGCGGATAAACTCAGCACCGACGATATCAAGGCCGACGGTTTCCGACGACAGGATATAGGCGTCATTCAGCTTGCCCAGAACCAGCGGACGGACACCAAGCGGGTCACGCACACCAATCAATTTCTTCTGGGTCATGACCACAAGGCTGTAAGCCCCTTCGACCTGACGGATCGCGTCAATCAGACGGTCAACGATCTTTTCGTACAGGCTGGTCGCGATCAGATGAATGAAGGTTTCTGTATCGGCCGTGGATTGGAAAATCGAGCCACGCTTGACCAAACGGTCACGCACAGCAAGGGCATTGGTCAGATTGCCGTTATGGGCAATGGCCAGGCCGCCAAATTCAAAATCCGCAAATAGCGGCTGAACATTGCGAAGGCCCTTACCGCCCGCCGTGGAATAGCGCACATGGCCAACAGCACGGTGGCCGGGCAGGCTTTTGATCACATCTTCTGATCCGAAGATGTCACCGACTTGGCCAGATGCCCGATGTGCCGGGAAATCTTCGCCGTCATAGGACACAATACCGGCTGCTTCTTGTCCACGATGCTGTAGGGCATGCAGGCCAAGGGCCGTCAATGCCGTGGCATCAGGGGATCCGAAAACACCGAAAACGCCGCATTCTTCACGCAGCTTGTCGTCATCAAATGGATTGGTGGTCAGCATGAGTGGGTTCCGCTCTCTCGCCGGTGGCGCAGGGATGCCGCACGCTTTGCGATACCCACACGCCTCACTCGTTAGTGGTCGCCTCAATCAGGCGATCCAGATCATCGCGCGAGGGCCTTGTATACCCGTTTAGGGGCGCGGGTCCAGTCCCTTTTGGTTCCGGGCCCAGAAGTTGACGATAGGTTTGTTCGTTTGCATCGGCTTCACGCTGTGCGCGTTCAAGTTCTTGGGCCGTGGTATCGAACATTTCGTCAGGTGCGAGGCGCATAATCAGGAACGCGCCTTCTTCGAGAACCGGGCGGGTTCGGGCATCGCGCACCCAATCAGGTTGGGATGTCGGCGGCAGAAGCCATGACAGCGCCAAAAACGCCACACACACCAGCACACCGCCGCGCAACAAGCCAAAGACAAAGCCAAGCGTACTATCAAGGCTGTCGAGGCCGGAATTTTGAACCGCCCGGCCAATGCGCCCACTGATGAACGAGAAAATCAGGAAGGAAATCAAAAACAGGCCAATGCCGGTGGCAAGATCAGCAATCAGTTCAGACGGGATCAATTCGCGGACATAGGGACGGGCAACCGGATAGCCATAAAGCGCGCACAGTGCGGCGCCAAGCCAGCCCATCATCGACAGAATTTCGTGGATAAACCCGCGGAAAAAGGCAAAAACCCCCGAGATCAGCACAATGGCGACAATCACAAGGTCAAACACATCACGTGCACCAAGATCGGGAAGGGCGGAGAAATCCATCTATCGGTAAACCTTGTCAGTCTTTGTCTGGGGTTGATGCCCGGTTACGTCACAGGACGAAAGGCCGGTTAATACATGCCTTCGCGCGGGCGTACTTTGTCACGCACATCGTCGCCGAAGAGGTTTACCAAATCCTGAAGATGAGCGATTTCGGTCTGATTAAGGCCCTTAATCGACATCTTTTTCTTGGCCTGCATGCCGGTTTTAGGGGTGTATGCGTTGCCAAAGCCAAGTTTGGTGGCTTCTTTGAGGCGCGATTCGAGTTGACCAACCGGGCGGACTTCACCCGAAAGACCAATTTCACCGACAATCACGGTTTCATTGGGGACGGGTTTATCGGCGACCGCCGAAATCAAGGCGGCGGCAACCGCCATATCGGCCGCAGGTTCGCCCACGCGCAATCCGCCAGCGACATTCAAATAAACATCGAACTGACCAAGGGCGAGGCCACAACGGGCATCAAGCACGGCCAAGATCATGTTCATACGTGCCGAATCCCAGCCGACAACCGCACGGCGCGGGGTTGCCAAGGCTGATTGTGCGACCAGCGCCTGAATTTCCACAAGCATCGGGCGGGTGCCTTCAAGCCCGGCGAAAACGGCGGTGCCACTGACCGGGCTGTCGCGGTCGGCCAAAAACAGGGCAGATGGATTGGGGACTTCGACCAAGCCGGAATCGCCCATTTCAAAGACACCGATTTCATCGGTCGCGCCGAAACGGTTTTTCACCGCACGTAAAATACGGAATTGGTGGCCGCGTTCGCCTTCGAAATACAGGACCGTATCGACCATATGTTCCAACACGCGCGGGCCGGCGATTTGGCCTTCCTTGGTGACATGGCCGACCAGAAGCACGGCAAAGCCACGACGTTTGGCCAGACGGATCAGTTCAAGCGCACAGGCACGAACCTGCGACACGGTGCCCGGCGCACTATCAAGGGTGTCGGCATACATGGTTTGGATCGAGTCAATGACCACGACGTCGTGCGAACTGGCTTCCAGGGTTGTGATAATGTCGCGCAGGCTGGTGGCCGCGGCAAAATCAACCTTGGTTTTGGAAAGGCCCAAGCGGGCAGCGCGCATGCGCACCTGATCGATGGCTTCCTCGCCCGAGATGTAGGCGCATTTATGTTTTGCGGCCATCGCACCGACGGCTTGCAAAAGAATGGTCGATTTACCGATCCCCGGATCACCGCCAACCAAAAGGGCCGATCCCG
Organism: Thalassospira lucentensis; assembly: GCF_011806425.1. Classification (GTDB taxonomy): domain Bacteria; phylum Pseudomonadota; class Alphaproteobacteria; order Rhodospirillales; family Thalassospiraceae; genus Thalassospira; species Thalassospira lucentensis_B. The sequence continues at coordinate 128,043 of NZ_JAATOV010000006.1, forward strand.
GCACAAGACCGCCGCCACAGGCGCGATCAAGTTCAGTAATGCCACTGATCATGCGCGGCGGGCTGGCACTTTCGCCTTCGAGGGCGACAAAATCGATGGTTTTTCCCTTGGCCCCGCCGGAAATGCCGCCGGTGGCCTTGGGGCCTTTTTCCACGCGTTCTTCTTCGATGGTGTTCCATTCACCGCAGGCGTCACAATGCCCGGTCCATTTGCGGTATTCAGCACCGCAGTTAGTACAGACGAAACGGCTTTGGGTTTTGGCCACTGAATGCTCCGCAAATCATGTGAAAACGTGGTGTCAGGTGGATGTAAGGTGTAACCGATCCGACCAGATCCGACCTGTTTAAGATCACAGGTGCTTAAGATCAAGGTCAAGCGGGCCTTCGATGTCACCGGCAACGAACTGTTGCAAATAGGGATTGTCGGTCTGGTCAATTTCCGAAACCGGGCCATCCCAAATGATTTTGCCCTGATAGAGCATCGCGACCCGATCGGCAATTTTGCGTGCACTGGCCATGTCATGGGTGATGGTTACAGCACTGGCCCCTAGATCCCGGGTACATTTGACAATCAGATCATTGATGACATCGCCCATGATCGGATCAATGCCCGTGGTCGGTTCGTCAAAGAACAGAATTTCCGGTTCGGTGGCAATCGCGCGCGCCAGGCCAACACGTTTTTGCATGCCACCCGACAAGGATGACGGTGACAGGTTGGCAACATCAGCCGACAGGCCGACATCAGACAAGCGCGCAATCGCAAGATCACGGGCGACTTTTGGCTTCATGCCTTTGCCTTCGATCAGGCCAAAGGCAACGTTTTGCCAAACAGACAGCGAATCAAACAGTGCCGCGCCTTGAAACAGCATGCCGGTTTTTGCCAGCATGTCTTCGTGATCGGATCGGCTGGCCTGCGTCATATCGACGCCATCGACCATGATCGATCCCTTATCGGGGGTCAGAAGCCCCAGAATGCATTTCAGGGTAACGGATTTACCCGTGCCCGACCCCCCAATGATGGCGACAGATTCACCCGCGGCAATATCAAGATCAACACCTTGCAGCACCTTTTTGGTGCCAAAGGCCTTGTGGACATCGCGCAGGGATATTTTGGCAGGGGTGCTCATGATCTGTTTGCTGTCCTTAGCGTGAGAAGAACAGTTCGGTGACGATATAGTTGGCAATCAAGATCAGGATGGAGCTTGATACGACCGCGTTCGTCGTCGCCTGACCAACACCCTGTGCGCCGCCACGTGAGTTATACCCGTGATAGCAACCCATCAACGTGATGATAAAGCCAAACACAGCCGCCTTCACCAGACCCGAAACCACATCAAGCTGTTCAAGATACTGGAAGGTGCTTCGGATATAGGAGGCTTCGTTAAAGCCAAGTTTGTTCACGCCGACCATATAGCCGCCCAGAACACCCAGAATATCGCCAATCAGCACAAGGATGGGCAGGGTAAGCAGACCGGCAATAACGCGCGGGACCACCAGATATTTAAACGGATTGGTCGAAAGGGTGACCAGCGCGTCGATCTGTTCGGTGACACGCATGGTGCCGATTTCAGCCGCAATTGCCGCACCAACGCGCCCTGCAACCATCAGGCCAGCCAAGACCGGGCCCAGTTCGCGGGTCATTGAAATGACGACAACGGTCGCAACCGCACTTTCGGCAGAGAACCGCGAAAAGCCCGAATAAGACTGCAGGGCCAAAACCATCCCGGCAAACAGCGTTGTCATGGCGACAACCGGCAACGAGAAATAGCCGATTTCACGCATCTGTTTGAAAATAAGCCGGAAATAGATCGGCGGGGCAATCATGTGACCAATCGTGCGCCCGGCAAAAACCGTTACGCGCCCGACAAGAGCCAAAAACGACAGAAACATATGGCCAACCGGCGCAAAGATCGGCATTGGAACCTTGATTACCCCTAATTATTGGCCCGCCGATACCGGATGGCCGTTTTTTATCATCTAGCTTTCTGTATAGACCCGACGATAGCGATGTCCAAGAGAAGTTAGAATTTCATACCCTATTGTACCAGCAGCAGATGCAACATCGTCAACCGTCATGTCGTCATCGAGCAGCGATACCATGTCCCCACTTTTCAGCGGCTTACCCGGCACATCGGTGATGTCAACCGTGATGGCATCCATCGATACGCGCCCGGTATAGGGCACTTCATGTCCCTTGATACGCAGTTTTCCATTGTTCGACAAGGAACGAAGCCAACCATCGGCATAACCAACCGCAATGGTGGCAATGCGTGTTTTACGGTTTGCGGTCCAAGACCCGCCATAGCCAACGGCTTGACCCGCCGGGATTTCACGAACTTGTAAAACCTTGGCGTTTAGTGTCACGACCGCGCGCATCGGGTTGTCGGTCTCGGGCGTTGGATTGCCCCCCCAAAGGGCATAGCCCGGACGGCAGAATTCCAGATGGTAATCATCGTCGCGGAAAATGGCCGAGGAATTACAAAAACCGCGCGGTGACGGCGGCAGACGGCGATACCATTTCATGAACAGGTCGTACTGTTCTTTGGTGACCGGGTTGCCATGTTCGTCCGCGGCGACCGGATGGGTCATGTAACCGGCTTTTTCAAAGCCATACAGCAGCGATGAATACCGATCGACCAGATCGCTGACATCTTGGGGCGACAGGCCAAGGCGGCTCATGCCGGTATCAAGATGGATGAATGCCGGGGCCGGGCGTTCGTATTTCCGGCACAGGTTCGACCACCGTTCGATCTGTTCAAGATCGTTCAGGACCGGGATGACATCGTTTTCAATAAAGAATTCTTCGTCACCGGGTAAAACGCCGTTTAGCACCGCGATGCGACCGCCGCCGCGTAAAACCGGGAACAGCTCGGCGGCTTCGTTGGCTTGTGCCACAAAGAACAGTCGGCAGCCCTGCTTTTTGAGGACGGGAACAATCGTTTCTGCGCCAAGCCCATACGCATCGGCCTTTACGACGGCACCACAGGTGCGGCCGGTATAACGCTTGGTCAGAGTTTTATAGTTGTCGGCAACTGCTTTCATATTGATTTGCAGTTCCGCACACTCGGCAGCACGGCCGACGGCGGGAAGAACAGTCATTCGAATTACCCCGTGGAGTCCGTTTATGGATAGATTACTGAGAAAAACTATCCTTATTCATATTCTTCTTCGATGTGATCGAGATCGCCAAATTTCGTATAGTTACCATCGAAGAACAGGCGCACGTTACCCACCGGGCCGTGACGCTGCTTGGCGACGATTAGTTCTGCTGTGTTATAAACGTGGTTCAGCCGTTCTTGCCATTGCGAATAGCGTTCGCCGAATTTATCGGTCGCTTCTTCTGGGCGTTGGGCCGGTTCGGCACGTTCGAGATAATATTGTTCACGATAAATGAACATCACAACGTCGGCATCCTGCTCGATCGAGCCGGATTCACGAAGGTCAGAAAGCTGCGGACGTTTATCGTCGCGCTGTTCGACGGCACGTGAAAGCTGTGACAGGGCCAGGACAGGAACTTCAAGCTCCTTGGCGATGGCCTTAAGCATACGGGTAATTTCCGAGACTTCCTGAACACGGCCATCGCCGCGGAAGTTGGTCGGTGGGGCTAGAAGCTGAAGGTAATCGACCACGATCATGGCAAGGCCGTGCTGACGCTTTAGGCGGCGGCAACGCGTACGCAGGGTCGATACCGGAAGCGCCGGTGTATCATCGATATATAGCGGAACGGTGTTGAGCTCCTGGGTCGCCAGAAGCAGGCGTTCAAAATCCTGCTCGTTAAGGTCACCACGGCGCATGTTATCGCCAGAAACCTCGGCGGCCTGGGATAGCAAACGACCAGCAAGCTGTTCTGCGGCCATCTCAAGCGAGAAAACGGCAACGGCACCCGTACGGGTCTCATCGCGGGTATCTTCGCCTTGTGCGCGGTTTTGATGGGATGCAATCGCGGCATTAAACGCGACGTTCATCGCAAGGGCGGTTTTCCCCATCGACGGACGCCCCGCAAGGATGAGCAAATCTGATGGGTGCAAACCGCCAAGCTTACGGTCGATATCGCGCAAGCCGGTGGTCACACCGACAACACGCCCGGCATTTTTATAGGCGTGGTCAATATTTTCATACGCCTTGGCAAGGGCAGGGCCAAAGGCGACAAAACCCGATTCTGACGAGCCAGAGGTCGCAAGCGAGAACAGTTTTTGTTCGGCTTTTTCGATCTGGTTTGTGGCGTCGGTATCAAGTTCGTATTGGTAGGCGTCATTGACCACGTCTTCGCCAAGCTCAATCAGCTCGCGGCGCAGGTAAAGGTCATAGACCAGCTTGCCGTAATCGGCAGCGTTGATCACGGACACTAGATTGTTTGACAGTTCGGCCAGATATTGCGCGCCGCCAATTTCAGCAAGGTGTTCGTCCTGCTTGAAAAAGGCTTTGAGCGTGACCGGGTTGGCCAGTTGGCCACGTTCGATCAGCTTGCCGCAGGCCTCAAAGATGCGGCCGTGGCGGGCATCCGCGAAATGTTCCGGGCGCAGGATGTCTGAAACGCGCTCATAGGCGGCGTTATTGTTTAGCACAGCGCCAAGCAGGGCTGCCTCTGCCTCGAAGTTGTGCGGCGCCATGCGTTCGAGCACCATATCGGAGCTGTCACCGTGGTCTACATCAAGAGGCGCGAATAGGGCATCTAGGTTGGGATCTGTCATGGGCTGAAAAGGTAGCAGGCATCCGCATGGCCGGAAAGTGCTAATCGCGTTTGCTCATAGCCGGTATTCCGCCAGCGCAGGGGTCGCAAATAGAAAAACAACTCTTAAACAATCCTGGAATACGCAATCGAATAATCTGTTTGGCGGGTTCAGCGCTGAAAATTGATATGGACCGCGCAATAAACAGGGGAATAAGAGGCACCGTCAAATTGCCTTTAACCGAAATGGGACGCAAAATCCGGGCAGGATTGGTCTATGTCTGATAGCTGCTCGTGACAACTGTCTTTTGCATCCCTCGGTGAAACCGAGGGATCTGAACACAGACCAGCACTTCCTGAAATTGAGACAGTAGGTGCTGTGTCTGCTTCCTGATGCAGAGAGAGGTATTGTTAATTATTTTATTGGAGAGAAGTTGGTTGCATACATTATTTTTGTTTCCTGCTTTTCAAGCATCTCCAGGGCCTTGGGCAGAAAATCAGTTTTCCATTCCGCGTCATCATAGAGCGCTTTTCGTTTGAGAGCGCGTTGATCAAGACTATCGTAGCGCCAAATATGGATGACCTGATTGAGCTCGCCGATATCGGTAAACCAGTAACCAACCAGTTCAGCGTAACGTTTGAGGATCGGCAGGCCTACGGACTCAAAATGGTCCATATAGGCGCCGATCCAGCCGGGCCGGATCGTATAGGTTCGCATTTCGAAATACATTCAGCAATTTTCCTTGTCTTGAGATATGTCAGGCAGATCGCCGGTTGTTTGCATACAGTGAAATTCGGGCAAAAGAAAACGGCACATCCGTTAGGACATGCCGTTTCCCAAAAGCCGTCGAAAAAGACCAGCGCTTAGGCGTTGGTTTGTTCTTCGTTCGGAGCATCTGCAGACGCTTCTTCAGGGACTTCCCCTTCGAAGAGTTCTTCAGCAGCTTCAAGAGCTTCTTCTTCTTCCGCTTCCATTTCCTCGATGGTGCCAAGGACAGCAGAACCTTTACGGAGCTGTTCAGCGGCATCTTCTTCGGAACGTGCAACGTTGGCGGTCACTTCAACAGCGACTTCCGGGTGCAGGTTGATTTTTACCTGGTGCAGACCAAGGTTTTTGATCGGCTGATCAAGAACAACCTGGGTACGGGCAACAGTGAAGCCTGCTTCGGTTACTGCGTTTGAAATGTCACGCGCGGTTACCGAGCCGTAAAGCTGGCCAACGTCGGATGCCTGACGAACGAGGGTAACAGCAAGTTCACCCATGTTCGAGGCAACCGCTTCGGCTTCTTTGCGGCGGTCAAGGTTGTCAGCTTCGAGCTGTGCTTTCTGTGCTTCAAACACCGAAAGGTTTGCTTTGGTTGCACGAAGGGCCATGCCCTGCGGCAGCAAGCGGTTGCGGGCGTGGCCCGGCTTGACAGTGACTACGTCACCCATCTGACCGAGTTTTTCTACCCGCTGGAGCAGAATAACTTCCATCACCGATCCTCCTCATTGCTACGGGTCATCGGTTCTTTCCCCCGCAGCCTGATTAAATGCTCAACAATTCCAAGTCCGGTGATCGCAACAAACGACCAACTAGACAGAACCGCGACGATGTAAAACACCGTCAGAATCATACGTTTTTGCGGCCATCGGGCTGCCTGCCCATGTACCAGTGCCAATCCCTGAAACAGGAACGGCACCGCCAGTACCACCGCGACGTTTCGCGCCACATAAGCCAGTGAACCATCGGCAAAGCCGACCGTAAAACCAGCCAAGGCAAACGCAAATAATGACCAACCAGGCAAGGCAAAAGCCGATAATTTTGGTGTCGGACGCAGGTTTTTGCCTGCACGTACCAAAATTGCCTGTGCGATTGCGGCATTGGCAAACAGCATTAAAAGCCAGCTTACCGCAGCAATCGCCGGGAAATACGTCTGGAACATCCCAATCAGACCCTGAACATCGGACGTCATAGGGACGCCCATTTCCGAGTACATCTGGTTTAGGAATTGCGAAATGAATTCCTGAATATCCAGACCTTCCGCCGTCAGTGTTCCGGTAATGAAAATCATCACCGTCGCGACCATGACGGCCATGACGCTTACGACAATTCCGGAAGGCAGAAAGGCAACTTTGCCATTTTGATCCTTCCGAATGACCAGCGCCATGCGGGTCAACAACATCGCCGGTCCGGCAAACACGACCAAAAAGACCGTGAAAGGCAGTAATCCCCCCAAAAGAATAAGGGCACTACATGCGGCAAATGCCGCAACCAGCAGGCGTTTGGGCCCTTGCCACAACCCCGTAAGGAGAAGTGGCAGATGCCCGAAATATGAGAGCAAAAGCGCAACCGGGTTACCCGAAAGAACCAGAAGAAACAGGACGGCACTGCCTAGTCCTGCGCCAATAGCTATTAGGGTGTCACGTTGCATCATTTACTCCCGGCCCGAGACCAGTAAACGGGTCTCTTGCCGACTGCCTCAGACCTGATCTGAGTAAGGCAGCAGCGCCAGGAAACGTGCACGTTTAATGGCTTTTGCCAGTTCGCGCTGTTTCTTGGCCGAAACCGCAGTGATACGGCTCGGAACGATTTTGCCGCGTTCGGAAACGAAACGCTGCAGCAGTTTGACATCTTTGTAGTCAATCTTCGGCGCATCCGCACCCGAGAACGGGCAGGTTTTGCGACGACGGAAAAACAGACGACGTCCAGCCATGATATAATCTCCTCGCTATCTGTTAGCCGTTTTGACGGGGACCGCCGCGACGATTACCGCCACGACCGCCGCGCTCGTCGCGGTTACGCAGAATTGCTGACTGCTCTTCTTCGAACTCGTCAACTTTGACAGTCATCTGACGCAGAACGTCTTCGTTCAGGCGCATCTGACGCTCATATTCCGCGATCGTTGCGTGATCGGCTTCAATCTGGAAGAGAGTATAGTGGCCTTTGCGGTTCTTCTTGACACGGTATGTCAGGGAACGCAGACCCCAATATTCGGTTTTAGCAATCTTGCCGCCGAGACCTTCAACGGTCTGGACCAGCTTTTCGTTCAGGCTTTCGACCTGTGCGGTCGAGAAGTCCTGACGTGCGATGAACACGCTTTCGTACTTGCTCATAATACTCCTAATCACTCCTTTTGGCTTATCTCTTCCTGACATGACCTCATGTCATGCAGGCATAGCCGGGCAATCCCGGCAAGGAGCCGTGAGACGGCGGAATATACACTTTTCGCCCATTAGTGCAACGCCAAATGCATGTTTTCCACAGGCGGGCGCATTTCCGTGCAAATGCGCGCTATGCGTTGGTTTTGATCTGTTTCAGGCCATTATCAGCGTGTTTTTAAGTGTTGCACTTTTCAAAGGTCGGTTATGCGTGAAGTGGTTCACACTTGAAACAAAAAGTTCAAGAGAGTACGCCTGTTAGCATTCGTTGGTTCGATAATGCCCGGTTGTTGCTTGGTTTTCCCGTTTAAATCGCGGGTGAATTTCTGGCAAAATCCGTCGGGCTTTTTGTGTTCTTATCGCGAACCAAAACACTGTCTTTTATTACCTGTGGTTTTGTAATGGTAGAACCTTCTATTGATGCTGCGTCTTCGCGCAGGGCATCCATGCTAACAGTTTGTTTGTTGGCGCTTGTGGTTGGTGTTGTCACCGGTTACGGCGCGGTCGCATTCCGTGCGCTGGTTGCCCTTATTCATAACGTCGCCTTTTATGGCGTTTTTTCCATCGACTATGATGCAAACTTGCTGACCGCGCCCAGCACCTGGGGCCCGTTGGTTATTCTGGTGCCGGTGATCGGTGGCATGTTTGTTGTTTTCCTTGTCAACACGTTCGCACCCGAAGCCAAAGGCCACGGGGTGCCCGAGGTGATGAACGCCATTTATTTCGAACAGGGCCGTATTCGCCCGATGGTGGCGTTGGTCAAGTCGGTTGCATCTTCGCTGTCGATTGGCACCGGGGCATCGGTGGGCCGCGAAGGGCCGATCATTCAGATCGGGTCGTCGTTGGGCTCAAGCATTGCGCAAATGTTTAATTTGCAAACCGGACAACGCATTACATTGCTTGCCGCCGGGGCAGGGGCCGGGATTGCCGCGACCTTTAATACCCCACTTGGTGCAGTGTTGTTTGCCATCGAACTTATGATGCCAGAAGTTTCAACACGGACCTTTTTGCCGGTTGTCATTGCAACGGGTGCGGCGACCTATATCGGGCGCATTTCGTTTGGTTTGGCACCTGCATTTGAAGTGCCCTTGGCCGCCGTGCCGCAAGTATCGGCTGTCGATCTTCAGGCGCTTATTGTCTATGTGGTTCTGGGACTTTTGTGTGGTGTTGCGGCATGGGCCTTGATCCGATCCATGCTGGTGACCAGCACGCTGTTTAAAAAGATGCCGGGCAATGATTACACCCGCCATGCGGTTGGCATGCTGTCGATCGGCATCCTGATGTATGTTTTGCTGCTGACCGGTGGCAATTACTATGTCGATGGTGTCGGGTACGGCGTTATTCAGGAAATCCTGCGCGGGACGATGACGTCCTTGCCGTTGCTGATTATGCTGTTCTTTGCCAAGCTTTATGCCACGTCGGTCAGTATCGGGTCCGGGGCATCTGGTGGCGTTTTCTCGCCGTCGCTGTTTGTTGGGGCGACCCTTGGCGCGGTTGTCGGTATTGTCGGGAACTTGATTTTCCCGGATGCTGGCATTACGCCGGTTGAGTTTGCGCTTGTGGGCATGGGCGGTGTTGTTGCGGCAGGGACTGGTGCGGCAATGACGGCAATCATCATGATTTTCGAGATGACCCGTGACTATAATATCATTGTGCCGCTGGTTGTGGCGGTTGCGATTGCGCTTGGTTTCCGTCGCATGATCATCAGCGAGACGATCTATACGTCGAAACTGGTGTTGCGCGGGCGTAATATCCCCAAAGAACGTCACAGCAATATGTTCATGGTGCATCCGGTGCGTGAAATCATGACATCCGAGCAGATCTATATTGATGCGTCTTTGCGCGTTTCCGAGGCGATTGAAAAAATCGGCCCATCACCGGCGGCAAAGCCCCTTGTTGTGATGGCGGGTGACCGTATTGCCGGTGTTATTCCTGATGTGACCGCGCTTTATTCGATTGCCGGGGATCAGGGGCAAAAGGCGCTTAAGGAAGTGATCAAAGAGGACTTCGTCGTCGTGGTCGATGATATGAACATGTATGACGTGATCAAACGCATGGAGCGCCGTAAGGCAAGGGCCGCGGTTGTGGTCCGTCCGTGCCGCGGTGTGCCGCGTCAGGAAGATGTTCAGGGCGTAATCACGAAGTCGCATATCGCCGATAGCGTGGTTTCAAGCATGCAGCATTATATTGGCTAACACATCCATAGCGTGTGCGAATTTGTGCGCTGCATGATAAGAAATCCTTCGGGAAAGGCAGTGGGCATGTCATATATGCCCACTGCCTTTTTAACTTGAAATAACGATTTTTCGTGCCACTTTCGGGGGCAGAGCCGGAAGCAACAGCGTAAAAATACGTATCTGTTCTTGACAGTGGGAGCGGGCGCGGTATCAAGGTGGCCGCAAATTTGAGGGGCCGATATTCGGCGCAGCCTTCGCATAAGCTGACAAAGGTATATTAAGTATAATGACACGCGCACTCGTTTTCCCCGGTCAGGGGTCGCAAGCGGTAGGTATGGGCAAGGAACTGGCAGATGCCTTTCCGATTGCCCGCGAAGTTTTTCAAGAAGTTGATGACGCGCTTTCGCAGAAATTAAGCGCGCTGATGTTCGAAGGGCCGGAAAACGAACTGACCCTGACGGAAAATGCGCAGCCTGCACTGATGGCTGTCAGCCTTGCCGTTGCACGTGTTTTGGAAAATGAAGGCGGATTTGCCCTGACCGACAAGTGTGATCTTGTTGCGGGGCATTCGCTTGGCGAGTATTCAGCCCTTTGTGCAGCGGGTACTTTTTCCGTTTCTGACTCAGCGCGTCTTTTGAAAATCCGTGGTCAGGCCATGCAGGCCGCCGTTCCGGTTGGCGTTGGCGCGATGGCCGCCCTTTTGGGGCTGGATTTCGTTGATGCCGTTGCGGTTGCCGAAGAAGCGGCACAGGGTGAAGTTTGCACCGCGGCCAACGATAATGCGAATGGTCAGGTTGTTGTATCTGGTCATAAGGACGCTGTTGAGCGTGCGATTGCCATCGCCAAAGAAAAAGGTGCCAAGCGCGCCGTTCTTTTGCCGGTATCCGCACCGTTCCATTGCTCTTTGATGCAGCCAGCAGCCGATCGTATGGCCGAAGCGCTTGCAGAAGTAACGATGAATGCGCCGGGTAAACCGGTTGTTGCCAACGTCACTGCAGAAAAAACTGACAATCCGGAAACCATTCGTAAACTCCTTGTGGAGCAAGTTTGCGGGACAGTGCGCTGGCGCGAGTCTGTTCTTTATATGAAAGAACAGGGTATTACCGATCTTGTAGAGATTGGCGCAGGCAAAGTTTTGACCGGTATGGTTCGCCGTATTGATCGCGACCTGACAGGGACTGCGGTTAACGGCCCGGCCGATATTGAAGCATTCCTCGCCGCGTTGTAAGTGTGGCGTGACGATTAAGAACCCAAAAAGGGAAAGAAAATTTATGTTTGATCTTGCAGGGAAAACTGCCCTTGTAACCGGTGCCACAGGTGGTATTGGTGGCGAAATCGCCAAAGTTTTGGCGCAGGCCGGTGCGAAGGTAGCTCTGTCGGGAACCCGTGCGGAACGTCTTGAAGCCGTTGCCGCCGAAATCGGCGAAAATGCTGTTGTTGTTCCGGCGAACCTTGCCGATACAGAATCGGTTGACGGTTTGATCAAAGCTGCTGAAGAAGCGCTTGGTGGTCAGCTTGATATTCTGGTTAATAATGCGGGCATCACCCGTGACCAGCTTGCCATGCGTTTGAAAGATGACGATTGGCAGGCGGTTCTGGATGTGAACCTGACGTCTGCATTCAAGCTTGCACGTAATTCTTTGCGTGGCATGATGAAGCGTCGTCACGGACGTATTATTAACATCACGTCGATCGTTGGTGTGACCGGTAATCCGGGCCAGACGAACTATGCAGCAGCCAAGGCCGGTATGATCGGTTGGTCAAAATCATTGGCCCAAGAGGTTGCGGCGCGCGGTATTACTGTTAACTGTGTGGCACCGGGCTTTATTACGACGGCCATGACCGATGAGATCGGTGACGCGCAGAAAGAAAAACTTTTGGCAGGTATTCCTGCCGGTCGCATGGGCGACAGCAAAGAGATCGCAGCAGCGGTTCTGTTTCTTGCCAGTGACGAAGCTTCTTATGTCACAGGACAGACCTTGCATGTGAATGGCGGAATGGCGATGATTTAACCCGTTGCGGGTTGCTTGCTTTTCTGTTTAAAAGAGGCCGCTATAAAAAATCTTGAAACCGGCAATAGGTATTGTCGGTTTCCGGTCCCAGGAAGTTCCTTCAATAGGGGGAGCAGACCGGGACCACGCAAACGATAACTGACAGAAAACCTATTGAAGGATTTGAACTATGAGTGATGTCGCAGATCGCGTGAAGAAGATCGTTGTCGAACACCTTGGTGTTGAAGAAGACAAGGTCACTGAAAACGCCAGCTTCATCGACGATCTGGGCGCAGACAGCCTGGACACTGTCGAGCTGGTTATGGCGTTTGAAGAAGAATTTGGTTGCGAAATCCCTGATGACGCAGCTGAGAAAATTCTGACCGTCAAAGACGCGATTGACTTCATCGAAAAAGCTAACAGCTAATTTTGCTGTGAGACATGGGCGCCAGAGGGCATCCTCAGGCGCCCTTTTCGTCTTTGCTGGATTATTCATAAAATAAAGGCGTAGTGCGGGATGAGACGCGTAGTTGTTACCGGTATTGGTGCTGTTACACCGCTTGCTAGCGGCGCACAGAATACGTGGCAGAAACTGCTTGCTGGCCAATCTGGAATCAAGAACATCGACACGTTCGATGTGTCCGACATCCCTGCGAAGATCGCGGGCCTTGTGCCGCGCGGCGAAGGGGACGGACTTTTCAACGCGGAAGATCATGTTTCTGTTAAAGACATGAAAAAAATGGACGATTTTATCGTCTATGGTATTGCCGCTGCTGATCAGGCTCTTGCCGATTCCGGTTGGAAACCTGAAACCGATGAAGATCAGGAAAACACTGGTGTTCTGATTGGTTCGGGAATTGGCGGACTGCCAAAAATTTCCGAAGCATCCGACTTGGTTAACAATGGCAAGACCCGCCGTGTCAGCCCATTCTTCATTCCGTCTTGCCTGATCAATCTGGTCTCTGGCCAGGTATCGATCAAGCATGGCCTTAAAGGCCCGAACCACGCAGTCGTGACCGCATGTTCGACCGGCGCACACGCCATTGGCGATGCATCGCGCATGATCATGCTAGGTGATGCCGACGTGATGGTTGCAGGTGGTGCAGAAGCTGCTGTTTGCCGTCTTGGCATGGCTGGCTTTGCTGCGGCACGTGCATTGTCGACCGGTTATAACGACACCCCGACCGAAGCATCCCGTCCGTGGGACGAAGGGCGCGACGGTTTCGTCATGGGCGAAGGTGCGGGTTGTGTTGTTCTTGAAGAATACGAACACGCCAAAGCACGTGGTGCACGCATTTATGCCGAAGTTGCAGGCTATGGCATGTCGGGCGACGCTTATCACATCACGGCTCCGGCTTCTGATGGTAACGGTGGTTTCCGCTCGATGCGTAATGCTTTGCGCAATGCTGGTGTGAACCCGGAAGATGTCGACTATGTCAACGCACATGGTACATCGACTCCGCTGGGTGATGAGATTGAGTTGGGTGCGGTCAAGCGTCTGTTTGGCGATCACGCATCTAAACTTTCAATGTCTTCGACCAAATCAGCAACCGGTCACCTTTTGGGTGCGGCTGGCGCGATTGAAGCTGTGTTCTCGATCCTTGCGATCTACGAAGGTGCGGTTGCACCGACCTTGAACCTGCGAAATCCGTCTGAAGCATGCAAAGGTGTCGACTTGGTTCCGCTTGAAGCCAAACAGCGTAAGGTCAACGTCGCACTGTCGAATTCGTTCGGCTTTGGCGGTACCAACGCATCCTTGGTCTTCAAAGGCGTCTAAAACAGCAGATCCAACCTAACGGGAGCCATCCCTTGAAGCGTTTTCTGCTTTTTGTTGGGGTCTTATGCATCACCGCCGCGCTCACCATTGGTGGGGCGGCGGTGTATGTTTATGTGCAATACACATCCCCCAGTAAGCTTGCGCAAAGCAGCGACATCATCATCCCCAAAGGGACGGGTGTGCGCGGCATTGCCGAAATTTTCCAACGTGAAAAGATTGTTGATCAGCCGCTGATCTTTTTGGCTGGCGTTCGTGCGTCGGGCCTGGATCGGTCTTTGCGGGCGGGTGAGTTCACCTTCCCGGCAAGGGTCAGCCCGCGTCATGCGGCCGAAATTTTGGCGAATGGTGAAACCGTGCGACGGTTCGTCACCATCCCAGAAGGCCTGCGTTCTGGCGAAATCATTGACCGGATCAATCTGGTGGATGGTTTAACCGGCGAGATCACCAAAATCCCGGCTGATGGCACATTGTTGCCCGAAACCTATCAGTTTTCATATGGCGATACGAAGCAAGGTATCCTTGATCGTATGCGCGATGCTCATGATGCGCTGGTAAGTGATTTGTGGCCCGGTCGCGCGCCCAACCTGCCATTTGATACGGTCGAAGAAGCCATTGTTCTGGCGTCAATCGTTGAACGCGAAACAGGCGTTGCCGCCGAACGCGGGCGTGTTGCGGGCGTGTTTGTTAACCGGCTTAACCGGAACATGCGGCTGCAATCAGATCCGACGGTTGCCTATGCGGTTAGTCCGAAAGAACGGCTTGATCGGCCTTTGACGCGTAAGGACCTTCAGTTCAAAAGCCCGTTTAACACCTATGTGACGGCAGGCTTACCGCCATCACCGATCACCAATCCGGGCCGCGATGCGATTTATGCGGTTTTGCATCCAGACCCGACGGATGAACTGTATTTTGTCGCCGATGGGACGGGCGGGCATGCCTTTTCGCGGACCCTAAACGAGCATAATCGCAATGTCGCCAAATGGCGGCGGCTGCGCGATAGCCAGTAAGGTCATTCGCGTTTCAGCGTCGTTGGCGATGTAGTGATTTAAATAAAAAAAAGCGGTCGTTTTAAACGCGACCGCCTTTTTTTGTGTTTAGCCCCGATGTTCGAGCTGCTTAATGCCAGATGACTTTTTGGGGATCCGTGATGCCGCCAAATCCAAAAGCCATTGCGGGGTCATTTTAAGCATCCCGACAATGATGTTCATTTGCCACGGGAAGGCGATCATGCCCTTGTTGCGGGTCAGGCCCTTGGTGATTTTGTGTGCGGCTTTGTCCGCCTGCATAAAGAACGGCATGGGGAAATCATTGGCATCTGTAATCCGGCTTTTGACAAAGCCCGGACAAACGACATTTACCTTGATCCCGGTGGGTGCCAATGCACCACGTAATCCTTCGCCATAGGTGCGAATAGCGGCCTTGCTGGCACAATATGCCGGGGCGGATGGCAAGCCCCGCCAGGATGCCTGTGACGATACCAGCGCAATTTGACCGTGGCCGCGTACACGCATCTTTTCAATTGCCGGGTCGATGGTGTTTAGAACACCGGCGACATTGGTCGCAAAGATGTCGCGGACTTGATCGGGGCTTTCGCCTGCGTCGCCCGTGCCCGCCGAGATGCCGGCATTGGCAATGACAAGGCTTAAGGACGCGATTTCATCGCACTGCGATACATAAGCCGCCATGGTTTCGCGTTCGGTGACATCAAGCACATCGGCAAAAACGTTGGCCCCGGCAGCCCGACATTCATTTTCGACCAAGCGCAGACGTGTCTGATCGCGGCCGCTGATGAACAGGGTGACACCCGTTCGGGCGAATTGGCGGGCAAGGGCGGCACCAATACCGGAACTGGCACCGGTAATCAGGATCGCATGGTATTGAAATGACATGTTTGCTCGTACGCAGTTCTGTTTGTCGATGGATGATTTTCGCGGACCATGCTGCAGCATTGGGGCAGCATTATGAAATGTCGACCAACCACGCCATCACAGATACCATATTGTTGAAAATGCCTTGATGCGCCAATGCTTGATCGGTGTTCGGCCTTGGCGTGATGGGGCACAACCGTTATAAACGCGCAAACATGAAATCGAATTGGATGAAAATATGACCGTATCAAGCATGACCGGCTTTGCGCGCACTGATGGTGCGGCGGACGGCTTTGGCTGGACCTGGGAACTGCGCAGCGTTAATGGCAAGGGCCTTGATGTTCGTGTGCGTTTAAACGGCGGCTTTGAACGCCTTGAAGCCAAGGTACGCGATGCCGTGTCAAAGCGGTTCAAGCGCGGGAATATTGGCGTTACCTTAAATGTTGTGCGCGCGGCTGAGGGCGGCTCCTATCAGGTGAACCGCGAATTATTGACTGAATTGGTTTCGATCGCCCAGGAATTTGACGGCGCCACCAGCCTTTCGGCCGGGACCATTGCTGATTTGATGAATGTACGCGGTGTGCTTGAAACCGTCGAAACCCAGGAAGACGAGGCCACCCGCGACGCCCGTGATCGGGCGGTTCTTGCCAGCCTGAATGATGCGATTGATCAGATGGTCGCGCATCGTAATGAGGAGGGGGCAAAGCTTGACGCGATGCTGCGTGGGCACGTCGATAACATCGAAGCAACTGTGACCCGGGCGGAAAACTGTGCATCAGCGCGTGGCGATGCCATCAAGGAACGCCTAAAACGCCAAATCGATGAATTGATGGATGCGGGCAAATTTGACCAAGAACGCCTGCATCAGGAAGCCGCCCTTTTGGCCACCAAGGCCGACATTCGCGAAGAAATTGATCGCCTGAAAGCCCATATCATCGCCGCACGTGACATGTTGACCAAAGGCGGGGCGATTGGCCGGAAGCTTGATTTCCTGTGTCAGGAATTTAACCGCGAAGCCAACACCCTGTGTTCAAAGGCCAATGATATTGAACTGACCAATTGCGGTATGGAGCTTAAAGTGATCATTGATCAGCTCCGTGAGCAGGTTCAGAACGTCGAATAAGCGGGCAGGGAAGGAAACGCGATATGATTGATCCACATAACCGCCGTGGTGTGATGCTGGTTTTCTGTGCGCCGTCAGGGGCTGGTAAAACAACCATTACCCGTCAGCTTCTTGAAAAAGATCATAAGATTTCGTTGTCGGTCTCAGCAACGACGCGTGAAGCGCGCCCCGGCGAGGATGAAGGTACGCATTATTTCTTTAAGTCGGTCGATGCGTTTAAGCACATGATTGCCGATGATGAGCTTCTTGAGTGGGCGGAAGTGTTTGGCAATTACTATGGCACGCCGTCTGCCCCGGTCGAGAAGGCCCTTTCAGAAGGGCGTGACGTGCTGTTTGATATTGATTGGCAAGGTGCCCGTCAGTTGCGCGAAAAGGGCGGTGACGACGTTGTTTCGGTGTTTGTCTTGCCACCTTCATCTGGCGAACTGGAACGCCGTTTGCGTGATCGCGGACAGGATGCCGATGATGTGATTATGAAACGTATGGCCAAGGCCGGTGCTGAAATCAGCCATTGGGAAGAATTCGATTATGTTCTGATCAATGATGACCTTGATCGGTGTTTGGCCGATGTTGAACATATCATCGGGGCGGAGCGGATGAAACGCGAACGCCAGACAGGCCTGCCGGACTTTGTTAAAAAGCTTTTGACGGACTGAGCGCATGGAAATACAATCTTAGATTGTTCTGTGTGTTTGAAGGAAAGAGGCTTAAATTGTTTAAAAAAATATTTTCAGGCTTGTCAGTTTTGCTATTGGCAGCGTGTACCACGCCAACACATATGTCTGACTCGGACGCTAAATTTGAGGCAACTCGGAGTGGAGGAAGTGGGCTGCTCGTCGGAAGCGTCGTAGAGAATTTTTTGACGCAACCCCACGGATTGTACGTGTTGTTCTTTAATGAAAACACCGGCAAGCGTGAAGCCGCACTGTCTACATATGACAGAGGCTTGATGTCTCAGCCAAATGATATCTTGGAAGCACACAGGGTCGGGAAGTATTTTGCTTTAGAGATTCCAGCAGGAAAATACTCGATTAAGGAGTGGGGGTATCGTTTCTTTGAAGGTCAAAGTACTCCAAAAGAAGTATATCCAACCTATAATGTAGAATCAGGAAAAGCGACCTATGTCGGTCGTATACACGCCGATGCTCTCCCTATGTTGATGCGTGTTGAGGGAGATTCTAAAAAATCCGATTTGGTCGAAATCAAAAACAAATACAACTTGAATGGCATAGATATTATAGATGGTTGTAGTAGTCTCGGGCTTGAATGGTGGCAGCATACGGACACAGATCTCGAAAACCGCATCGTGAAAAGTTACTTAGAAAAGTATCCATCTGCTACGTGTCAGTAATTGGGATCAAACCAGAATGATCTCATAAGGCCCAAAAAGTGTTTGTGGAGATAGGCTTTTAATTCGCCTCTAAAGTATTATTTGAGACTGAATTACTGCTTATCTTCACTGGCCGATAGTCTTGAATAACAATCAGTCAGCAGGACAAAATCCTCGACAGATAATTCTTCTGCTCTTGCTGTTTCTACAATACCGGTGCTTTCAAGCAGACGCCCAACATTTATGTTGAGAGACTTGAGACTGGCGCGTAGCATCTTGCGGCGCTGACCAAATGCGGCTTGGGTGATTTTGGCGAGGCTAGCAAGGTTAATTTGTGTCCCGCGATCTGCCTTAGGCCGCAGTTGCACAACTGCTGATGTGACTTTTGGTGGCGGAGTAAAGGCGCTTCGGTGGACGTCAAACAGGATATCGCAGTCACATAGGTATTGGCATATCACCGAAAGACGGCCATAGGCTTTGCTTTTGGGCTTTGCGACGACGCGTTCGGCGACTTCCTTTTGGAACATTAAGGTCAGGCTGGCGAACTGATCAATTTGCATCAACCAGTTCAGCAATAATTGTGTTCCAACATTATAGGGCAAGTTGGCGACAATCTTGCGCGGGGCAGGGCCAAGTGTTGTGACATCGACCTCCAACGCATCGCCATCAATAACGTGTAAGGCGCCGGGATAATGATTGCTAATCTGCGCGAGCACAGGCTGGCAGCGCGGATCGCGTTCAATCACGGTCAAGTTTTTGGCACCATTAAACAGAAGTGCCCGGGTCAAGCCGCCAGGTCCCGGTCCGATTTCGATGACAGTGGCATCGTCAAGCGGTGCTGCCGCACGTGCAATGCGCCCGGTCAAGTTCAGGTCAAACAAGAAGTTTTGGCCGAATTTCTTTTGTGCCGACAAATCATGGGTCGCGATTACGTCGCGTAGCGGCGGCAGACCGTCATTGGCGAGCTTGCCCGATGGGAAATTGTCTTCTGACACGTTCGGTCAGGCTCCTGTTGAAAGGCGTTTATGGGCCATATCGGACGCCATTTTAAGGGCGCCGATCAGGCTATCGGGGCGGGCAATGCCTTTGCCCGCGATGTTAAGTGCTGTGCCGTGATCGGGGGATGTCCGGATAAAAGGTAATCCCAAGGTGACATTGACACCACCATGAAAATCAAGCGTCTTAACTGGAATGAGTGCCTGATCATGATAGGGGCACAGAGCGACATCATATTCCGCGCGGGCTTCGTCATGGAACATGGTATCGGCGGGCATGGGCCCGATCACGTTCAGCCCTTCGTCGCGCAGCTTTTTGATCGCCGGGATCATAATGGTCTGTTCTTCAAGGCCAATGGTGCCGTCTTCGCCCGCATGCGGGTTGATCCCAGCAATGGCGATGCGCGGGTTTGCCACCCCGAAATCGCGTTTCATGGCGTCCGCTGTGATATGGCACAATTGTCCAATCAGTGTGCTGGTGAGTTGTTTGGGGACTTCAGACAGGGCGATGTGGATTGTCAGCGGCACGACCCGAAGTTTTGAATTGGCCAGCATCATCACGGGGATTGTGCCGGGACCGGCCAATTCCGCAAGAAATTCTGTATGGCCAGGGTGTTTGAACCCGGCGGCATAAAGGGCACTTTTCTGGATCGGGTTGGTGACAACTGCACTGGCCGCGTTTTCGTTGGTCAATGTGACCGCATGGGTGATGCTATCAATGACAATCTGTGCTGTTGCGGGGGACGCCGTGCCAGAGATAATCGGGGCATCGACGTCATCCAAATCCAGAACCGGCAACGCGTTTGCAAACACGTCATGCGTTTCAGAAATATCGGAGACGCAAACAACCGGGACATTGAACCCGGTTTGTTTGACAGTCTGTTCGATGATCCTCATCGGGGCCAGAAGGCAAAACGGTAACAGAGCGTCTTCTGTTCGGCGCAGCCATGCCTTAAGGGCGAGCTCCGGCCCGATGCCACCAGGCTCGCCGATTGTTAAGGCGATTGGCGCGATCTTGGTCATGTGACTGCCCCTCTGAACCGATTATTATATGCGGATATCAATGAAGGCTTCGCGGCGGAGCTCACGGAGTTTTCGGCGTGCGAGAATATCGAGCCGCTCCATCAGCAGCCTGTTTTCAACGCTTTTGCGATCGGGCAGGTTGCTTTTTTCGGTTTTATCGCAAACCATCACCAGGAGCGCGCCACCATCAACACGAATAATATCGGAAACCTGCCCCTTTTCCAGACCGCTGACCGCGCGGCTTACGGGACCAGACAGATCATTTGGCGAAATGCCTTTCATCTCGCCGCTCAGTTCCGAACCAAGGTCTACGGCAACATTTGCCAGGGCCTGACAGCTATCCGCGGTTTGCTTGGTGTTGTTAAGCACATCAAGCTTTGCCTTTATTTGCTCTTCGCTCTCGCTCTCTGAAACGGGAACAAACAGCTGATAAAGGTCTAGTCGGGTGTCGGTAATGGCGGCCGCGTCACCACGACGACGGTCGAGTAGCTTAATGATATAATATCCGCGGATGGTTTGGATCGGCGCACTGACTTGTCCGGGCTCAAGCTGGTTAATGGCTTGCTGCAGCTCGCTTGAAATTTCGCCGGCATATAGCCAACCCATGTCACCACCGGTTGCGGCACTTGTGCTTGCTGAAATTTGTCGCGCGAGACCACCGAAATCAGCGCCTTTTGACAGGGCTTGCAGAACTTCTTGCGCGGTCTGATACACCTTTGCACTGTCTTGTGGATTATCAACAGGCAGGAATATTTCCTGAACGCGGTTGCGCGGTTTCCCTTGGTTGCTTTCGATCCGTGCAAGGTTCTCATCGATCTCGGCATCAGAAATTTCAACGTCGCGGCGCATTGTTCCAAGGAGCTTCTGCCATGCGACTTGCGGTTTGATCTGCTCTTCAATAGTGGAAGGTGCGACCCCGCGTTGCTCAAGAAACTGATCGAGCATACCGTCTGGCAGCCCAGCGTTTTTTTCGATCGTCGCTTTTGCGACGTCAATATCGCTCTGCTTGACCTCAATGCCGCGTCGCTCGGCTTCTTGCATTTGCAGCTTTTCGTTGATCAACTGCTGCAGGATCTGCGGCGCCATTTCATTGCTTTTTTGTGCTGTCATCTCGATGTTTGACGACACGGCAACGAGTTTGAGGCGCTCGACAAGATCAATAATCGAAATCGGCTCGTCATTCACCACCGCTGCCACACCGACTGGCGACTGCGCACGCGCAGTGCCGACTGCCGACACCATTATAATGGTGCTTAGAATGACAAAGACGTTCTTGAGTGTGAAAGTCGAAAGTTTTGAAATCATTCTATCTTATAATCCGGCTGCAGATGCAAATTCGCCCAATGACTTAAACACGAGGCGGAACAAAAATTCGTCAGACTGGCCCAAGTCCTGATCCTGATAGAAGGTACGGCGGACCTGACCATCAAAGAGGAAGCACTCATCCTCGTATACAAACCCTGCACCGTACTCAAGTGGGGCAGACTGATCAATGTCATAACGCGCATATGCCATGCCAGACCAAAAATCGCTAAATTTGCGCTCAGCTATAAAGTACAGTTCTTCGCGTTCATTGAACTCTTCGCTGCCTGCGTCGTCGGTAAAATGAACATATGTGGTGTTGATGCGCAATGTATTGAGTGATCCGGCGGTTGCCGATACTTGGTTTCGACGTGCGGAGAAGTCTTCACTATCGAGGCGATAGCGGTACGTAAGATCAAGATACTCGTTTGGTGATACCGTTACGCGGCCAACATAGTCTGACAAATGTTCGTCAAGTCCCGATCCTGGTGCGAAAGTATCGTTGTCATTCGCACGGTAGCTTTGGCCAAACATCGCGCTGGTGTAGCCGCCTGATTGCCCGTAAATGCCCCATTCCAAACCATAACTGGCACGAAACCCATCTTCTGCTCGGTCAAGTCCCCCGAAGCGGTCATGAGACATTAGGTTGATGTCGTCAAATTCAAACGATTGTGAATCCTCGTTTGATATTTCGTCGGGGTTTCCGCCATTCGGGGACCAGGCCATCATGGCCATCGGTTTGATAATCTGGTGATATTCGCCTTGATCGCTGACAAAGGGCATGTTCCAGTCAAGTGCGATTAAAGGCAACAGACGTCCTGTGTAACCGCTATAGTCACTTTTGCCGTTTCGAGAGACATCGGAAACAATGTAATTGTCACTGCGAAGAGACAAGCTGAGCTTCGTTACATCCCCCATTGATCCGATATAAGGCAGGGTCCAGCCGGCTTTGGCGGATAGGCGATGCGAGTCAGCACCCACGTCTCGAGTCAAAGAGAGACCGTCTATGTCGAGCGTCGAGTAGCTACCGTAATTAGCGGGTTCTGTCCGGCCATGGAACTGCATATGTGGCAGGACAACCGGCGTAGTGTCTCTACGGTCATCGTCTTTAAGACCTTGGAAATAATACCCGTCAACACGTGTATAGCTCGCGCCACGGAAACCTTCTGTGAATAGATTGGAGGTCAAAACAGATGGGGAAGCAAATCCATAACGAGATTGATAGGTCTTTTCTGAGGCTTGTTCAGCATCAAAACCCCAGCGCCAAGTTTCATCTATGTCAAAGCGGCCTTCTGCATCAATGTGGCCCTGGAAGTCATCATCGCTATCTTGTGTAGCACTCACATCGAACTCCATTTTGCCACTGTCAAATCTTTGGCGGTATTGAGCCGAGAGTACGGGGCCTTCACCTACGGTATAGATCGGTGTTAAGGTCGCGTCTTTACTGTCGTCTATTGCCCAGTAGTAAGGTTGAGCAAAAAATGATCCAACGTAGCTCGTGCTACCAAATGTTGGCGCAAGAAGGCCAGACTGGCGTTTGACGCTAGGGTCTGGGTGCTGAAAATAAGGTGAGTAAAGCACGGGGATGCCGCCCAGCTCTAGACGGGCGTCGTTATATTCAACTGTTTTGGCCTCGGCGTCATGGATAACGCGTGCGGCGCGAATGCGCCAAAGCGGTGCACGGTCGCTATCGTCCGCACAGACTTCGCAGGGTGAATAGACTGCTTTGGCAATTTCGGTGAAATTGCCATTACTGCGACGTGCCCCCGTGCCCGCGATGCGCGTGTGCTCATCAAGCAGGACGTAAATGTCTTTCACAACCCCATTTTTGAAGTCGCCGCTGAGTTCGACATAACTCGCAAATGTCACTTCGCCGTTAGGTTCGGTAATGCTGACATTGCCTGACGCGGTCATCACGTCTTGTGATTGGTCGTAGCTGACCGTATCGGCCAAAAGAATGCGACCGTCGCGTGAAATCTCGACATTGCCGCGCGCGGTTACTGTTTGGAGCTCGCGATTGTAATCAACTTCATCAGCGCTAAACAGAAGAGCCTGTTCGTCTTGCTCTGCTTGAGTGGACGAAGTCTGTGCGTTTGCTGAATTAATGCCGTATCCAATGAATAGCAGGCCGCATCCCATTATAGTGCTGGTGGCGAGTTTTTTGATCATGTCCCCCGTCGTAGCCATCGAACTAGCCATCCTCAAGATGTAGCAATGTTGAAACCCCTAGCAATAAAGAGATACCCGCTGGTGCCCATGCCGCCAAAATTGGAGGTATGCCGCCAGATACGCCGAGCGCTGAAATGACATCGGTGCAAAAATATAAAATAAAACCGGTAGCAACCCCACCACCGACAACAATAGACGCGCGTCGGCGTCGAGAAAATTTAAGACAAAAGGCCGCCGCGATCAGGACCATCGCACATAAAAGAAGAGGGCGAGACAGCAGGCTGTGGAAATGTATACGATGACGGGTGGCATTAAAACCAGCGCGTTCCAGTAAATTGATAAACGGCTTTAAGTCCCAAAATGACATGGATTCTGGTGAGGCAAAGCTATCTTGAATTTTCCGCGCTGTAAGATTTGTTGGCAGCGTGACTTCGTCGGAAAATGTGCTGGCTTCACCGGGGTTAAAGGTCCAGACATCATAAAAGTGCCAGATCCCCGGCTCCAAAATTGCGCGTTTGGCATCCAGGCGTTTGGTGAAGACATCAGAATTTTCAAAACGAAACACAGTTACGTTACGCAGATCGATTCTGTCACTTTCCTGACTACGCACATCGCGGGCATAAATCACAGCTTGGCCGTCTTGTGTCCCTTGGCGCAGCCAAAGCCCGCTTGATGATAGGTTCATCACGCTGACTTTGTTTTGAAGGTAGCGTGCTTCAAGCGTTTCGTATCGCTGAAGCAATATGGACGATAGCGGGTTCAGTGCGGTGACCTGAAGAATACCAAGGATCAGTGCGCACGCAATCGGTGGTAAAAGGAACTGCCATGCTGAAACTCCCGCCGCACGGGTGACAATTAGTTCTTGATTGCCCGTGAGCTTCCAGAAGGAAAACATCGAGCCAAACAACACAGCAAACGGCAAAACCTTTTCCGTCATGAACGGAATGCGGCCAGCAGCCATTTGAAAGACGATGCTTACAGTTGCATTTGGCTTTCCAGCCGCTCGGCGCAACAATTCGATGCTGTCACCGATCATGATCAGGCCGATTAGAAGGGCCAAAATGCCTAAGATCGAAATTAGGACATGTTTGCCGAAATACCAGGTCAGTGTCGGAGAAATTCTCATGCTTTCGCCTCTTCACTGGTAGCGCGCTTAGCGCGGATTTGTGGTCCGCGGAGAGTCCAGTAAAGGCCTAATACAATTGGCAGGAGGACGTTGATATACATTAAGGGAATAAGGGCCGGGTTTTTTGCCGCAAGGTTTTTCATCGCAATCGCGATCGCCTGATTGATCACCATAACGCCAATCGCGGCCAAAAGGCGGCCGGTTTGACCGCGCCTTGAAAAACTGCTCGAAACAAGGACAGCAAGAGCAATGCTGGCAAAACCAATCGCATATAAGGGTGAGATCAAGCGATCATGCCCCTCAGCGCGAAATGCGCCAATATCATTTGCCGAAATGTCTGGTGGCGTACCTGTCAACAGATTGAAGACACTGCGTTCACGTGCGTCGCGGTACCGCAATGTTGGGTCTTCAGCTGTGTGCGC
This sequence comes from Thalassospira lucentensis, assembly GCF_011806425.1. Lineage (GTDB taxonomy): Bacteria > Pseudomonadota > Alphaproteobacteria > Rhodospirillales > Thalassospiraceae > Thalassospira > Thalassospira lucentensis_B. Next base: position 153,155 of record NZ_JAATOV010000006.1, read on the forward strand.
AATATCAACGGCATAGCGATCAAAATAGAGGATCGACATTGTGCCATCATCCGGATTTACTTCCTGACGATTTCCATCAAGAAGCACAATGCGCGGACCCTCGTTGGTACGAACCAGAGCACCATGTTTTGCCATCATGGTACTTTGATTTTTGGGATCACGTGCATCATGGACCAGAATGCCGAGCAGTTCGTTGTCGCGCCCAACTTCACGGACATAGACGGTCAATCCGTCCAAATCGGTAAAGCTGCCTTCTTGCAGAAGTACCGATGAAAAATCATTTCGGATTGAAAATTGCAGTTCTTTGAACTGTTGGTAGCTATAAGGCAAATAAAACAGGGTCAAAAAATAACCAAATGCCGCTGTCATAAGCGCGAGTATTAGGGTCGGTTTGACCAAGGCCCATTGGCTTAACCCCGCAGCGCGCATTACAATCAACTCACGATCCTGAATAAGCTTGTTGTAGGTAAACACCACAACGAAAAACAGCGAGATCGGTAGGATAATCGCAAGGAAACTAGGCAAAAGCAGCGAGGTTAGCTGCAAAAATACCGAGACCGACAGGCCCCGGTTCACAATCATTTCCACAAAACGCAAGCTTTGCGATAGCCAAATGACACAGAGAAGACCCAGTGTCACAAAGACCATCAAAATCAGCTGCTGCTTGAGCATATATCTGGTTAAGCGATTCATCGGGCGGATTATAGACAAGCAATCAGAAACCGAAACAGTAAATTGCTTTTAAAAGCGTGCAAATCGTGCGGAATTTACGAATGTTGCCAGTTTAAGCAAGCTGTTTCATCTGGGGGTGAAAATCGGGCGGTGAAACGAACGTACTGTGACACTTTTGGTCAAACCTCAGTAAGGTGTCAGCGCGGACGCACTTTCGGTATCGAGTTTGTCAAAATAGTGGCTGCGTTTCGTGAAGCTCAGCCGTGTCACAATTGGCAATTTGGGCCGCCACAAATGCCGCCTCTGGCAGCAATTGAGAAAAGAAAAAGTGGCAGGACGAGATCTTGCGCCAGAGAAAATCGCTTGGTTCCGGCGCGTTGCTTGCAGCCATCAGGGCGCGAAGCATCAACCAACCAGAAATACAAAGAGCAGCCTGACGCAAATAAGGCGATGCCAAAGCTTGCGCCATTTCGGAATCTTTATTGCAGCGATCAAGAACGAGATCGGTGCTTTCACCAAGCTGCGAAAGGGCAGTTTTCAGTTGGTTTGCAGCAGTTTTTAGGGGGCGGTTGTTCGGTTCGGTTGAAAGTGCGGTTTCGACAGTAGCGCGCGCATCGGAAATTAGTGCGTTTAATGCGTGCGCCTGATCACGCAGTACTTTTCGGCCGATGAAATCAAGGGCTTGAATGCCGTTTGTGCCCTCATAAATTGGTGCAATACGGGCATCGCGCAGATGTTGAGCTGCACCCGTTTCTTCGATAAATCCCATCCCACCATGCACTTGAATGCCAAGGGAAGCGTTATCGACGCCAAGGTCGGTCGACCATGCCTTTACCAGCGGGATTAAAAGGTCCGCACGAGCCTTGGCTGCCGTGCGGAGGTTTTCATCGATCTCGTGATGCGCAATATCAAGCTGGGTTGCAGCATAGAGCGAAAGGGCGCGCGCGGCCTCGGTCGAGGATCGCATGCGCATCAACATCCGCTGAACATCGCCATGCATGATAATCGGTGCATCATCGCCGGTGCTGGCTTTGCCCTGTTTGCGTTGATGGCTGTATGCCAGCGCCTGTTGATAAGCGCGTTCTGAAATCGCAACGCCTTGTTGGCCAACCGCCAGACGTGCGTTGTTCATCATGGTAAACATGCAGGCGAGGCCGTTGCCTTCTTCGCCGACAAGATATCCAATCGCGCCACTCTGGTCGCCAAAGGACAAAACCGCCGTGGGGCTGGCGTGAATTCCAAGTTTATGTTCAAGCGAGACACATGAAACGTCATTGCGTTTTCCGATTTCGCCGGTTTCGGAAACAAGGAACTTTGGCACAATGAACAGGGAAATGCCTTTAACCCCATCTGGCGCGCCGGGTGTTCTAGCCAAGACAAGATGGACGATATTTTCGGTCATCTCGTGATCGCCATAGGTAATGTAGATTTTTTGCCCGCTAATGGCGTAGCTTCCATCATTTTGCGGAACGGCCATTGTACGTACTTTTGACAGATCCGATCCCGCTTGTGGCTCGGTCAGGTTCATAGTGCCTGTCCATTCGCCGCTGACGAGGCGCGAAAGATAAAGGGCGCGCTGCTGAGAAGTCCCATGAATGGTAAGCGCCTCTATCGCGCCGGCTGTCAGCATCGGGCAAAGCGCAAAGGCCATATTTGCCGACTGCCACATTTCGGCAACGCACGCGCCCAAAAGGATCGGAAGCCCCATGCCACCGTTGGCCTCTGGGGCGGAAATTCCCTGCCATCCGCCATCGCAAAACTGTGCATAGGCCTCTTTCCAGCCCGTTGGTGTGCGAACGGTGCCATCAGAAAGAAGGGTGGCACCTTCTTGATCGCCAACACGGTTCAGGGGAGCTAGCACCGATGAAGCAAACTTTCCGGCTTCTTCAAGGATGGCATCGACGAGGTCCGGGCTGATTTCGGTAAATGCCGGCAAGGAGGCGAGGGTGTCTATTCCGATCACGTCATGGATCAGAAAACGGAAATCTTGTAGTGGGGGTGTAAAGTCAGTCATGGAAAAAGACGTCTCCCTGAAATGTGAGGCGCCCGCTCGGAAGTGTCAGCTTTTTGCCAACTTTGTTTGTTAACTAACACCATAACCGCGCAACCGGCGAAGTACCAGCCCGTTTCGTAAAATAGGCCTTAAACGGGCCGCATACATTGGTCGCAGCCTTGGTTCGATGGGCCGCACCACCGTTAGCACTGGCAAAGCAGGCGCGCGCGTCCATATTAATTTGATGATAAATCCAGTCAGGGGGTCGCCAACCTTCGCTGGTCAAGCTAAACTTGGATGGCGCGAAACTGAGTTTCAATCGAAAATCCAAAAGACAAGACAGGAGTGGGCTATTGCTGCGCAAAGGAATATTACCGATTTTGTTTGCGGTGCTGATTTCATTTGCCGGGACAAGATTGGTCGCCTGCGCTGGGCCGGTATGGCCAAGTCATGAAGAGCAACTGTTTCTTGATGCGTACCGCGATCACGTAAAGGTTGATGCAACCGATGATGAGTTTGCGCGTGCCGACAAGCTTTATGTAGAAGCAGTAAAGGTTTTGTCTGAAACCTATGTCGAACAGATTGATGTTCCTGTCTTTGTTCAAAATAGCATTGCCGAACTTGATGGCCTTGAGGTCGAGGACCCGTCGCCAACCGGTGTCGTCGGTGCGGTTTTGGATGAAAACTTGCATGCGCTTGATCCGCACAGTGCCTATATGACGCCCGATATGTTCCGTCGCCTGCAAGAAAGCACCGAAGGCAGCTTTGCCGGTGTTGGGATTGTCATTTCACTTGATGATGAAAAACGTATTCGCGTTGTTTCGCCGATTGATGACACCCCAGCAGCACGTGCAGGCCTGCAGCCAGACGACCGTATTACCCATATCGACGGATATGAGATGAATGGGGAACCGATATCCGAGGCCGTTCGACGCATGCGCGGGCGTGTCGGCGATCCGGTGACCTTGACCATTATGCGCGGGAAAGAAAGTTTCGATGTTACTGTAAAGCGTGCCCGCATCGAAGTGCCATCTGTCACCGCTGCAACAATCGACAATGATATTGCCTATATCCGTGTGTCGCGGTTTGATGCGACAACGCTTGAGCAAACCCAAGACTATCTATCCCAATTGCAAAGCAAGATTGCGAAACCGCGCGGGATCGTTGTTGATTTGCGCCGGAATCCCGGTGGGCTGCTTGATAGTGCTGCCGATATCGCAGATCAGTTCCTGACGGGTGGTTTGATTGTTGCCACCGAAGGCCGCGGCGAACGCAAATTGCGTCGCTACGAAGCGGATGTATCGGATTACTTTGACGGTGTTCCGATGGTGATCCTGCTTGATCGTGGATCGGCATCGGGTGCGGAATTGATGGCCGCAGCGTTGCGAGAGAACGGACGTGGCGTGATCATTGGTGAACGGTCATTTGGCAAAGGATCAATGCAGCGCATCATGCCGCTGACATCTGGCGGTGGTGTCAAAATTACCACCGGTTATTACACCACCCCGGAAGACCATATTGTTCAGGGCAATGGTGTGGTGCCAGATATCGAAGTCTTGCGTGCGGATGAAGAAGAGTTCGAACGCGAAATTGACCTCGCCCATGCCTTGCCATCCCGTCGCCGTGATCCGCGTCAGTCATTGGCATCGGTGGACGCGAAAAGTTGTGAACGTGACATCACCATGGATCGGTTCGGTGGTGCTGCGGAGCGTGAAAAGGCAAAAGCAGAAACCGAGGATGGCAAAGAGACGGATGCAGAAGCATTCCGCGATTCCGTCCTTGAATGTGCTGTCGGGTATTTTGAAGGCGGTTCACTTGCCAATTACCGCAATCAGCTTGAGCCGCTTTTGCGCGCAGGTCTGTAATCATCGTCACTTCATCGGTGAGGATGCTGATGAAGGTAAGTAAAAAAGAAAAAACGCGGCCAATGTGCCGCGTTTTTTTTTGTTTTTGTTCGGTCCGGCGAAGCTTAGCCGCGAGACAGCAAATCAATCAGGCTTGAGGTATCCCAACGATTGCCGCCGCGTTCCTGTACCTGGGCATAGAATTGATCAACCAATGCCGTAACGGGCAGGCGGGCGCCATTGCGTTTGGATTCTTCAAGGCAAATGCCAAGGTCTTTGCGCATCCAATCAACGGCAAAGCCGAAATCAAATTCGTTTTTAACCATGGTGCTGCCACGGTTTTCCATTTGCCAGCTGCCAGCCGCGCCCTTGGAAATCACATCAAGGACCTTTGACATATCAAGCCCGGCTTTGACCCCGAAATTAACCCCTTCGGACAAGCCTTGAACAAGGCCGGCGATGCAAATCTGGTTGACCATTTTGGTCAGTTGGCCAGAACCACTTTCGCCCATCAATTTGCAGGATTTTGAAAAGGCGTCAATCACTGGGGCGGCGCGATCAAAGGCATCTTGATCGCCACCACACATCACCGTCAAAACGCCGTTTTCAGCACCAGCCTGACCACCAGATACAGGGGCATCAATAAACGAAATGCCCTTGTCTTTTGCCTGCGCATAGATTTCGCGTGCAACGTCGGCAGATGCGGTGGTGTTATCAATCAGGACGGTGCCGCTGTCCATGGTTGCCAGCATGCCGTCGTCACCGGTGGTTACGCTGCGCAAGTCGTCATCATTGCCAACACAGCAAAAGACGAATTCGGCGCCTTTGGCGGCCTCTGCCGGGGTGGCGGCGGATGCCCCGCCATATTCAGCAACCCATTTTTTTGCTTTTGCGGTCGTGCGGTTATAGACGGTAACCTCGTGACCTGCTTTTTGCAGGTGACCGGCCATGGGATACCCCATGACGCCTAAACCGATAAATGCACATTTAGCCATTGTTTGCCTCCCAATTATTTGATGATGCAAGTAAAGGTGGCAAGGCGCGCAATGTCAATGAGCACAGGTGCCACCATGACAATGTTTTCACGATCTGGAAGGATTTTGCCCTAAACGTCCGTTTTGGGAAAAATCAATGATCTTCAAGTTCTTCGGCGGCACTGTGGATGATCCGACGGTCATATGTCAGAAGTTCTGGCTGCTTTCCCGGATAGTCGAAACCTGACAGGTAATAGCGAATGGCGTTGAGGCGCGCGCGTTTCTTGTCATCGGATTTAACAATCACCCACGGGCTGTCGGCGGTTGATGTGTGATAAAACATGTCGCGCTTGGCGTCAGCGTAATCATCCCAAAGGTCTTGGGATGCCAGATCCACAGGGCTTAATTTCCATTGTTTTAGGGGATCGGATTTGCGCTGTTTAAAGCGCTTTGCCTGTTCTTTTTTACTGACCGAAAAATAGAACTTGGTCATGTGAATGTTTGACCGGATCAGCATGCGTTCAAGGACCGGTGCGGATCGTAAGAACTCGGTCACTTCGAACATGTCACAGAACCCCATCACCCGTTCGACCATTGCCCGGTTATACCATGACCGGTCAAAAAGCACGATTTCCCCGCCACTTGGCAGATGTTCGATATAGCGTTGGAAATACCATTGCGTTGCTTCGCTGTCGTTGGGTTTTGCCAGTGCAACGACCCGCGCACCACGTGGGTTAAGATGCTCGGTAAAGCGTTTGATGGTGCCGCCTTTGCCTGCTGCGTCACGGCCTTCAAAGATCACCAGCGATTTGATGTTTTGTTCCTTAACCCAGTTCTGAAGGCGCAAAAGCTGGATATGCAGGGGGGTGATCAGTTCCAGATACTGTTTTGACCGCATCTTTGGCGCGCGTTCTTGCGGATCAAGGCTGACGTCAGGCGGAAGATCAGACGTCTCAGGCTGGGCAGAAAGCTGGTCGGCAATGCTGGATGGCAGGGTTGCTATCGTGTCGCCATTTTTGCCCGCTTCATCAGCTTTGTCATCCGTTTCTTTGTTTGATTTTTCGTCCGATGCCATTCCGCCATGCCCCTGCAGCTTATAAAGAATTTTCAATGACAAGAGTGCGCGATGATTGCGGGCGGCGCAAGGGGCATTCATTGACCTAGCGCTGTCTTGGCAATGTGCTGTGGGGCATGGCGGTTGGTCGGGCGAGCGGGCATTTTGCGTTTGGTGATTGGTTTTTAAGGCCGCCAGAACGGCTTTTGATATTCGTCGTAGGCATCTGCGCGTGAGAGCCCGATATCGGAAAGGGCGCTGTCACTCAGGCGCATTAATGCACGGCGCTGAGCACGACGTTGTAAAATGCCTGCGATAAAGTCGGCAAAATGGGTGATGTGTTTTACCCAGTTTGTCTGCCTTTTTACCGCGTTTTGCGCGTGTGACGAAATCTGGTTTTCGCAGCATTCCAAAAGGGACGGCGTTTGACCTGCGATATGTGCCATTTGAACCTCCTTGGTGTAATTCATCTAATGCGTTGTTTCGCATTGATGTCATGTTCACCGCAAAAGAAGGGCGTGACAAACGACTAATTCTGGCGATATGTATTAGTTAATCTAATTCATTTCTGCCAAGGAGCGTGTCATGCGGTTACCCCCACTTCAGTCATTGCGGGCCTTTGACGCCGCAGCACGCCATCTCAGCTTTACCCGGGCGGCTGAGGAGCTGTTTGTCACCCAAGGGGCGATTAGTCAGCAGGTCAGACAGTTGGAAGAGTATCTTGGATTTCGGTTGTTTCACCGATTACCACGTCAAATCCATTTGACCGAAGAAGGGGCAAGGTTATCGCGTGCGACCAGTGCTGGATTTTCAAAGATTGCTGATGAAATCGAACGATTAAAGGCGGTGGAGGAAACTGGCGTTGTGACGGTCAGTGTGCTGCAAAGCTTTGCCGTGAAATGGCTGGTGCCCCGCCTTGGGTATTTTCGCGAAGCATATCCGGATATCGATGTGCGCATTCACGCCGATGACAGGCTTGTGGATTTACATACCGAAAGTATCGATCTGGCCGTGCGGTTTGGGAGCGGGAAATACCCCAATCTTCATTGCGAATTGCTGATGCATGATGAATCATTTCCGGTCTGCAGTCCGGCGTATCTTGATGCGCATCCAGAGCTAAAGACGCCGTCCGATATTGTCGGGCATCAATTGCTGCATGATGCGACACTGATCATGGACCACCCACACGCAGCTGATTGGGAGTTTTGGTTAAAAGCTGTTGGCGAACCTGATGTCGATGTCAGTCGGGGTTTGCGGTTTAATTCCGGCGATATGGTTATTCAGGCAGCCCTGATCGGGCAGGGTCTTGCGATGGCCAGAACCAGTTTGGCTGCCTTGGACCTTAAGGCAGGCAACCTTGTTCGGCCATTTCCGCAAAGTGTCGCGTCAAATGGGGCATACTATCTTGTTTATCCCGAAGATCACCTTAAACGACCGCGGGTTTTGGCGTTTGTGAATTGGCTTAAAAATGAGGTTGCCGCGACCCTGCAGGAAATCGACGAAGACGGTTCTGCCCCGGCTCAGCCAATATCATAATATGAAATGAGTATAGTTTTAGGCAGAGATAACTGCTGCTGTGAAAAGCTTTAATCCCTATGTCCGCGCGAAGGGGCGGAGTTTTGGCTTGGGCGCTGGCTCAGAAGAAATCACATCGCCTCTGAGCCCATTCGTCCACATCCGATTAGGTCAGATCAGGCCAAGGTTGCGTAACTCATCTGCCATGTCATCAGGAAGGGCTTCGGTGCCGCCACCCTGTTTGTCGTCTGGCGGGCATTTGTCCTCGGTCAGGTAGCGCCATCCCTGAAATGCGCGGTGCGGATAGGGGCGGGTGTCGACGATTTCGGGATCAAGGACAATGCGGCAGTATTTCGTGCCTTCTTCATTGACGAACTCTTCAAGGTCGATCACCTGCTGTCGGCAGCGTATTGCCCCTTTGATCACCCAATAAATCGATCCGCCCGCAAGGATTTCGTCCTTGCGCTTCGGCGTCATCCGCGTGGTGTGATAGACGCGGCCATAAATGGCCTGAAAGGACGATTGCCATTCGCGCAATCCGTCTGGCGTTTCGGTTCCAACACTTAACTTGATGATGTTCAGCGACATTTTTTAAGCAGGCTTTTTATTGTGGTGGTGATCGAGGTGACTTGACGTAGGTCCAGTACGGCCAATGGTCAAGGCTGGATTTATTAAACACATATATTTGTGTTATTTATGTTAATTAACAAAAAAACTTGACCAATAATAGGTAATCATCCAAATTCTTATGCAGAATTGGTCCGCCCGCAGGATCAAACCCGAGAGATTTAAACGCTGAGAGAACCGAATGTCCCTGCAAGTTGCCACGGCAAACCGTCTGGATGACGGGTTGGTTGTGTTCCTGACGGCCAATGGCGGTTGGAGCGAAAACATCAACGATTCCCGCGTCGCAGACGGAAAAGAAGCTGCGGCTGTTCTTTTGCAAGAAGCCAGCGCACCTGAACTCGACGTTGTGATCGTTGGGCCATATTTGATCGATGTGGAACAGCAGGATGGTGGGCTGGTTCCGACAAAATACCGTGAAGTTCTGCGCACCAAAGGTCCGAGTGTCCGCCAAGACCTTGGCTATCAGGCGGTATAGGGAGACGACCGATGTATCGTTATGACGATTTTGACCGCCAGCTTGTCGAAGAGCGCACCGCACAGTTCCGTGAACAGGTTCAGCGCCGACTGGCCGGGGATATCACCGAGGAACAGTTTCGTCCGTTGCGGCTGATGAATGGTGTGTATCTGCAATTGCATGCTTATATGCTGCGTGTTGCCATTCCTTATGGCACGCTGCGCGCGGATCAACTTCGCGCCCTTGGCGGGATTGCACGCAAGTATGACAAGGGCTATGGCCATTTCACCACGCGCCAGAATATTCAATATAACTGGCCGAAACTTGATGAAATTCCCGATGCGTTGCTTGATCTGTCCAAGGTCGAAATGCATGCGATCCAGACATCAGGCAACTGCATTCGCAATACCACGACCGATCAATATGCCGGTGCCGCGGCGGACGAAATCGAAGATCCGCGTCCTTATTGCGAACTGATCCGCCAGTGGTCGACATTCCACCCGGAATTCACCTATTTGCCGCGCAAATTTAAAATTGCCGTAACCGGTTCACCCAACGACCGTGCTGCGGTGAAGGTGCATGATATTGGTCTTCGCATGCATCACAACGAAGCGGGCGAAACCGGGTTTGAGGTTGTCGTTGGTGGGGGCCTTGGGCGCACGCCATTCGTTGGCAAAACTGTGCGCGATTTCATCGGCAAGAATGATTTGTTTTCCTACCTCGAAGCCATCTTGCGGGTTTATAACCGTTTTGGCCGACGGGATAACAAATACAAGGCGCGTATCAAGATCCTGGTGCATGAAGAAGGGATCGAAAAAATCCGCGACCTTGTCGAAGAAGAATGGGCGCAGATTAAAGACGGTTCGCTGCGTGTTAGCGATGAAGAAATCGCGCAATATGTCGAACAGTTCGCACCGCCTGCGTTTGAAGACTTGTCCGATGACAGCCCGGAATTGGCGCTTCATAAGGCGGAGCACCGCCGGTTTGCCAACTGGGTGCAGTCAAATGTGATTGCTCATAAACAGCCTGGTTACGCGATTGCCAACGTATCGCTTAAACCGATTGGCGGTATTCCAGGCGATGCCACTGATGTCCAGATGGAATTAGTGGCCGACCTTTCGGAAAAATACAGCTTTGGCGATGTGCGTGTGACCCACGAACAGAACCTTGTTCTGCCGCATGTTAAAAAGGCCGATCTGTTTGCGCTTTGGTCGGAATTGGATGCAGCTGGTCTTGGGACCGGCAACCTTGGTTATGTGACGGATATCATTGCCTGCCCGGGGCTTGATTATTGTGCGCTGGCAACTGCGCGTTCAATCCCATTGTCGCAGCGTATTTCAGAACGCTTTGGTGATATGGATCGTCAGCATGATATTGGCGAACTGAAAATCAAGATTTCTGGCTGCATCAATGCCTGTGGGCATCACCATGTCGGGCATATTGGTATTCTTGGTCTCGATAAGCGCGGCAAGGAATTTTACCAGATTACCCTTGGCGGTGACGCCAGCGAAAATGCCGCAATTGGTAAGATTGCCGGTGCTGGTTTTTCTGAGGCGGAAGTAGTCGATGCCATTGAAAGTTTGGTGACCAAATATATTGATACTCGCGACCCTGGTGAACGCTTTATCGATACTTATCGCCGTGTTGGCATGGACCCGTTCAAAGAGGTGCTTTATGGCGATCGTTAAGAATGACACCGTGATCGAACAGGAATGGATTACGGTCGATGCCGAGGGTGACCTTCCGGCCAGTGATGAAAACCTGATTGTGCCGTTGGCACGGTTCAAGGAGCAGCGCGAAGACCTAATCGGTCGCAATGGCGGGTTGGGTGTTTTGCTTAATCCCGGGGATGCCCCAGAAGATTTGGCCGATGACCTTGACCGTCTTTCGATCATTACGGTGAATTTCCCGGCCTATACCGACGGGCGGGGCTATTCCTATGGCCGTGTTTTGCGTGAACGAATGGGGTTCAAAGGCGAACTTCGTGCGGTCGGTGACGTGTTGCGTGATCAGTTGCTTTATATGCATCGCTGCGGTTTTGATTCTTATGATCTGAATGTTGATGGCGAGACGGCCTTGACCAAGGTTCGGGCCGCGTTAAAGGAAATGTCGGTTTATTACCAGCCAACTGGCGATGGCCGGGCAACCGCCGCATCGCTGCGTGAACGCCGCGCAAATGCGACGGGAAAGGCATTTTGAGTGGCTGCTGATTACCCGGCAGCTTAACCGTCGGCCAAAACAAAAGCGCCTCTTAGCGCCGCAAAAAACTCCAACATATTGCTAAGCTGGATGTTGATCAAAGCAGCTCTGGAAGTTTCCAGGGCTGCTTTTGTTTTGGGTGGTTAGCACGCCTAATTCGGTCTTTGCCCTCGCGGTTATTGTCCGCAAAACGTGTACTTGGGTCGGAAAAGCTTCTTAAAATAAGCCTTTGCCTACTTTGGGTTTATTTATTTTACACATATATCTAGTAAGTTGTGTCGCGGTGCCCATATCAGAAAGTCACAGCTTTTCTGATGAGGGGTACCATGGGATCTTTGTTTAAGCGTTTGAAAATCTCGGCAAAGGTGTATGGCGGTTTTGGCGTTGTACTTGTGTTGCTGGCGTTTATGTCGCTGATGGCGGTGATTTCGATCAGTGATGTTGGTGATGATTTCGTAAGGTATCGCCAGATCGCCTTGCAATCCAATCAGGCCGGGCGTGTTCAGGCCAACCTTCTTGAGGCACGTGTTTCTGTAAAAGACTATCTGTTAAGCAATAGCCCGACGTCTGCGGCGAACGTGCAAGAGCGCATTGAGACCGCACTTAAGTTGAACAATCAATTGGTTGGGATGCTTTCTGATCCCGCGCATGTCGCGGTTGCGGAAAAATCTGCTTCCCAGCTTCAGGCGTATCTTGAGGCCTTTGCGACGGTCGTTGCGCTTCCGGTGGGCGATCCGGCGCGTACCGAGCTTGTTACCGGTACCCTCGATGAAATTGGTCCTGCGGTCGCCCATGAGCTTGAAGACATGAAGCTTGAGATCAAAGCCGAGCAGGACGAAATTGGCCCAAGAGCAACCAAAGAGGCGAGAAATGCGGTTCTGACGACGGAGATTGTCGCGGGTGTCGCGATTATCTTTGGGATTGCGGCTGCGTGGATGATTGGTGTGGGTATTTCGCGTCCAATCCGCGCGATTACCGACGCCATGAATGAACTTGCCGCTGGTAACAAGCAGGTTGAAATTCCCGGACAGGATCATCGCGATGAAATCGGTGATATGGCCGCGGCTGTTTTGGTTTTCAAAGAAAACATGATCAAGGCAGAAGAACTGGCCGCCCAAGAGGTTGAGGCCGTTAAAGGGCGTGAACGCCGAGCGTTGAAAATTGGCGAATTGACGTCAAGCTTTGACCGGGAAGTTTCCACCGCCCTTGAGGCGGTCGCATCCGCGTCAAATGAAATGCAGGCAACCGCCACAAGCATGACCAGCACGGCAGAGGAATCCAGCCGACAGTCGAGCATCGTTGCCGCCGCCGCAGAGCAGGCGTCAAACAACGTGCAAACGGTCGCAAGTGCGGCAGAGCAATTAAGCGCATCGATTGCGGAAATCACCCATCAGGTCAGCCAATCGTCCACCGTTGCAAGCCGCGCGGTTGCCGATGCTGAGCAAACCAATGAACAGGTGCGTGGCCTTGCGGCGGCGGCACAGAAGATTGGCGATGTTGTCGGATTGATCAGCGATATCGCCGAGCAAACCAACCTTTTGGCACTGAACGCAACGATTGAGGCGGCACGTGCAGGGGATGCCGGCAAGGGCTTTGCGGTTGTTGCCGCCGAGGTAAAAAACCTTGCAACCGCGACGTCACGTGCAACCGAAGATATCACCGCGCAAATCACGAGTATCCAACAAGAAACTGAGGGGGCGGTTAGCGCAATTGGGGCGATTTCAGAAACCATTGCCGAAATCAGCGAGATCGCATCAACGATTGCCAGCGCGGTTGAACAACAAGGGGCCGCAACCGCCGAAATCACCCGAAATGTGCAAGAAGCATCGACGGGTACAAGCGAAGTGTCGTCAAACATCCTTGGGGTGAATGAGGCATCGGCATCAACCGGTGCCGCCGCCGAACAGGTTTTGGCCGCATCGGGCGAACTGTCGGAGCAATCAGAACTTCTGCGCGAGAAGGTTGCGCAGTTCCTTAGCGACGTTCGGGCTGCTTAGGTCAGATAAACTATCCCTGCCTTTTGGGATCAAAGGTCATCAAAAGGCAGGGCCCTTCGCTGGTTTCATATTCGCGGTGGCCGACAAAGCCGATGGCTTCGTAGCAGCGAATGGCTCCCTCGTTGGTCGGATCGGGATCAATTGCGATCAGGGGCGCGCCCCGTTCAATCAGCATATCCACAAGCAAGCGCAGAAACATGCGTCCATGGCCGCAGCCCATCATGTCAGCCACGCCGATAAAGGCATCCAGACACCGGGTGCTTTCGGGTAGGGGATCAAAATGGGCTTGTGGCCATTGATGGGCGTCGTAATGCTGCACAAAGGCAAAGGGCCGATTGCGATAAGACACAATCAACGTTGCGATTTCGGCCAGTTCGATGTCTTCAGTGATGATTTCAATTTGCTCAACCGGGTCGCCCCACCAGCGGGTGACTTCGGGCAAATATAGCCAGCGGCGGATCATGGAAAGGTCGCTTGGTGTGGCCCGTCGGAAGCTATAATTTGACGGGCCCTTCATGCGCTATTCCTTATTGCTTTCGCGCTTTGCTGCAAGGGCCAAATTGGCCTTTGATGCGCTTGATCGTCCGATTTGATCACAAATCCAGCTTCCTGTCGCGGCCAGTTTTTCAAGATCAATACCGGTTTCAATTCCAAGCCCGTTTAGCATGTAAACAACGTCTTCGGTGGCGACATTGCCACTGGCCCCCTTGGCATAGGGGCAGCCGCCAAGCCCCGCGACCGAGCTATCAATTGTCGCAACACCCATTTGCATAGCCGTCAACAGATTGGCAAGTGCCTGGCCATAGGTGTCGTGGAAGTGGGCGGCGAGTTTTTCAATGGGCACATGGGCGGCGACTTTGGAAATCATCGCCTGTGCCTTGGCCGGGGTGCCAGTGCCGATCGTATCACCCAGGCTGATTTCATAGCAGCCCATGTCATAAAGTGACTTAGCGACCTCGGCGACTTTTTGGGGGGCGATGTCGCCCTCGTATGGGCAACCGAGCACGCAGGACACATAACCACGCACCGAAAGCCCGGCGTCACGCGCAGCATCGACCACCGGGCGGAAACGATCCAGGCTTTCGGCAATCGAACAATTGATGTTTTTTTGCGAAAAGCTTTCTGATGCGGCGCCAAATACGGCAACCTCGGTCGCACCAGCAGCAATGGCGGCTTCTAGGCCCTTAAGGTTGGGGGCCAAGACGGGGTAGGTTACGCCGGATTTGCGGGTGATTTTGGACATCACATCGCTGGCATCGGCCATTTGTGGCACCCATTTGGGGCTGACGAAGGCGGTGGCCTCAATCACGGAAAGACCCGCATCATTTAGACGGTTAATTAGCGCAACTTTGGTGTCAGTTGGCACCATTGTCTTTTCGTTTTGCAGCCCGTCGCGTGGGCCGACTTCAACGATTTTGACCTGCGATGGTAAACCGGAAAGGGGCGCCATTATTCGGCCTCCGTAATCGCAATCAGTTCGGCACCGTCATCGACCTGATCACCTACGCCAAAGAAAACTTCCTTGATGGTGCCCGATACGGGTGCGGAAATGGTGTGTTCCATTTTCATCGCCTCCATCACTACAAGCTTGTCCCCTGCGGTCACAGATTGGCCCATTTCGGCCATGACGGCAATGATCTTGCCCGGCATTGGGGCGGTTAAGCCACCCCCGGTTCCCTCAACCGCGCCAGCAGCGGCAAGTGGATCAAAGATTTCAAGCTGGTCGGTGCAACCATCACGGAAAATCGTCAGACGATTGCCGTCGCGCAGAACGGTGGCACGTTTGCGTGCATTGTTCAGGCTGGCGTGGATGGCGCCGTTCTGATCATGGTCGGCATGGGCGATGATCGCGCTACCATCGGGCATATCCATGACATAGCCGTGATCGCGATAATGGACTTTGACCGCAAGATCATCCCCGTCATGACGTAAGATCAGGTCATGATGATTGTCGTCGTTAAGTCGGAAACCAGCCGTGCTGTGCCAAGGAGAATAGGGATCGTTGCTTTGTGCGGCAAAGCGGGCGGCCTCTGCATCCCGGTTGCGCAGGATGTTAAGGGCGGCAAACGCCAATGCGTCGTTATCAGGCTTGAGTGATGCCAGGATCAGATCGTCATGATACATCGGAATAAAGCCGGTTTCGACTTCGCCCGCTTCGAACGCTGGATGGCGGGCAATGTTGCCCAGGAAGCGGGTATTGGTGGTGACCCCGACGATCTGCACATCATTTAAGGCCGATGCCATGCGGCGCAGTGCGGATGTACGATCGACATCCCACGTGATCAGTTTGGCGATCATCGGATCATAATGGATGGAGACTTCGCCGCCTTCGTAAACGCCAGTATCGACCCGCACATGATCGGATTCATGGGGCATGCGCATATGCACAAGCTTGCCGGTTGCCGGTAGGAAATCGTTCTGTGGGTCTTCGGCGTAAATACGGACCTCAAACGCGTGACCAGTGATCGTCAGTTCGTCCTGCGATTTTGGCAGATGTTCCCCATCGGCAACGCGCAACTGCCATTCGACAAGGTCTTCGCCGGTGATTTTTTCAGTGACCGGGTGTTCGACCTGAAGGCGGGTGTTCATTTCCATGAAATAGAATGCACCCGACGCATCAAGCAGGAATTCAACCGTACCAGCCCCCTGATAGCCAATTGCCTTGGCGGCATCGACGGCGGCCTTGCCCATTTGGGCGCGCAATTCGGCGCTCATGTTTGGGGCGGGGGCTTCTTCGATTACTTTTTGATGGCGACGTTGCAGCGAACAATCACGTTCAAACAAATAAACGGCGTTGCCGTGGCTGTCGGCAAAGACTTGAATTTCGACATGGCGTGGTTTTGTGATCAGCTTTTCTATTAGGCAATGGTCATCGCCAAAGCTGCTGCCGGCTTCGCGTTTGCAGCTTATCAGGGCATCTTTGAAATCAGATGCGTTTTCAACCGCGCGCATGCCTTTGCCGCCACCGCCCGCCGATGCCTTGATCAATACCGGATAGCCGATTTTCTCGGCCTCGGCCGCAAGGACGTCCGGGTCTTGGTCCGTGCCGTGATAGCCCGGCACGAGCGGCACACCGGCTTTGCTCATGATTTTCTTGGCTTCGGATTTTGATCCCATGGCGCGGATCGCACTTGCCGGTGGGCCAACAAAAACACAGCCGACCTTTTCAAGGGCGTCGGCAAATGCCGCGTTTTCCGACAAAAAGCCATAGCCCGGATGGACGGCGTCCGCCCCCGATTGGGCAATGACCTCAAGCAAGCGGTCGGTGCGAAGATAGCTGTCTTTGGGGGCGGGGGCGCCGATGTGATAAGCCTCGTTCGCGGATTTGACATGCAGGGCATTGGCATCTGCGTCGGAATAAACGGCAACGGTCTGGATGCCCATGCGACGGGCGGTTTTGATCACACGACAGGCGATCTCACCGCGATTGGCGATCAGAATTTTGCGCGGCATGTTATTTCTTGCTCCAGTTCGCGGGACGTTTTTCCAAAAAGGCGCTGACACCTTCGCGGCCCTCAATGCTTGCGCGTTGATCGGCAATGCGGTGCGCAGTGTCATCAATCACGGCATCGGAAATCGGTGTGTTGGCGACGGCGTAAATCAGTTCCTTGGCGGCATGCATTGCCATTGGCCCGTTTGCCAGCAGGATTTTTGCCATATTATCGCCGTGCGTGATGAGGTCATCACCCGGCACAATGTCATGAACAAGACCAATATCCTTGGCGGTTTGGGCGTCAAACCGTTCGGCGGTCAGGAAATATCGGCGTGCCTGATTAACCCCGATGGCCTCAACCACATAGGGGGAGATTACAGCAGGGATCAGGCCAAGTTTGACTTCCGATAAGCAGAAGCTGGCGCGTTCGGATGCGATCACGATATCGCAACATGCCGCCAAGCCAACCCCGCCGCCAAAAGCCGCGCCATTGACCAACGCGATGGTTGGTTTTGAGGTAAAGTTCAAAACCTTCATCAGCTTTGCCAGTGCGCGAGAGTCTGCCAAATTTTCGCTGTGGCTATAGCTCGCCATGCGCTTCATCCAATTAAGGTCCGCACCGGCAGAAAAGCTTTTGCCTGCACCGGTCAGGATCACAACACGCACCGCCGGATCGGCATCAAGTGTTTCGATCTTGGCCGTCAGGTCGGCAATCAGGGCGTCGTCAAAGGCATTATGGATATCAGGACGGTTCAATGTGATGCGTGCGATGCCATCGGTGTCGATTGCGCAGATGGCGGCATCTGAAATGTTATTGGTGTTTACATTATTCATGACGGCCTCACATCCTAAAGACGCCAAACCGGGTTTCCTCGACCGGTTTGTTCAGGGCTGCGGACAGACCAAGTCCAAGAACCATGCGGGTATCGGCCGGATCAATCACGCCGTCATCCCAAAGACGGGCAGACGCGTAATAGGGATGGCCTTGTTCTTCGTATTGATCGCGGATCGGCGCCTTAAAGGCTTCTTGGTCTTCTTCGGGCCATGTTTCGCCGCGTTTTTCGGCGGCATCGGCGCGAATTTGGGTCAAGACATTGGCAGCCTGTTCGCCGCCCATTACCGAAATACGGGCATTGGGCCACATCCATAAGAAACGCGGGCCATAGGCGCGGCCACACATGCCGTAATTACCCGCCCCAAATGATCCACCAATTAGGACGGTAAATTTTGGGACACTGGCCGTGGCAACCGCGGTGACAAGCTTGGCGCCGTCCTTGGCGATGCCGCCACTTTCATATTTGCGGCCAATCATAAAGCCGGTGATGTTTTGCAAGAATACCAGCGGAATGCCACGCTGGGCGCAAAGCTCAATGAAATGTGCGCCCTTAAGCGCGCTTTTGGAAAACAAAATGCCGTTATTGGCAATGATGCCAACCGGATATCCGAAAATGCGGGCAAAGCCGGTGACAAGGGTGGTGCCGTATTGTGCCTTGAACTCATCAAAGTCAGACCCGTCGACAATGCGGGCAATGATTTCGCGCACGTCATAAGGTTTCTTGCTGTCGTTTGGCACCACGCCATAAATTTCACGTGGATCATAGGCCGGGGCCTGTGGCTTGGTCAAAGTTAGGCCGGGGTTCTTATGCCAGTTCAGGTTTTTCACCACATCGCGCGCAATGGACAGGGCGTGTGTGTCATCCTGGGCATAATGATCGGTCACGCCGGATGTTTTACAATGGACATCGGCACCGCCCAAATCCTCTGCCGAGACAACTTCGCCAGTCGCGGCCTTAACCAGTGGGGGGCCGCCCAAGAAAATCGTGCCTTGCTTGCGGACGATGATGCTTTCATCCGACATTGCAGGGACATAGGCGCCGCCCGCAGTGCAAGACCCCATGACAACCGCAATTTGTGGAATGCCCTTGGATGACATGGTGGCCTGATTAAAGAAAATCCGTCCGAAATGGTCGCGGTCGGGAAAAACATCATCCTGACGCGGCAGGTTGGCACCGCCACTATCAACCAGATAAATGCAGGGCAGGTTGTTTTCCAGCGCGATTTCCTGCGCACGCAGATGCTTTTTGACGGTCATGGGATAGTACGAGCCGCCCTTGACCGTCGCATCATTGGCGACAATCACACATTCAACACCCGAAACCCGCCCGATGCCGGTAATGATGCCTGCGGCCGGGACATCTTCGTCGCCGTACATCCCGTACGCTGCCAGTTGGGAAAGCTCCAAAAATGGAGAACCGACATCAAGCAATTGGCGAATGCGTTCGCGCGGAAGAAGCTTGCCGCGCCCGGTATGTCGGTCGCGCGCCCGGTCGCCGCCGCCCAGTTTTACCTGCGATATTTGATCGCGCAGATCGGCAACCAGTTTTTCCATATGTTCGGCATTGTTGCGGAAGTCTTCAGAGCGTGAATTGACCGCAGATTTCAGTACCGTCATTGTCCAGCTACACCATTTTGTTGCGGGTTTTGGGCCCGAGTTGAATGACGTTATGGCTGTTGTTATGGGGGAAGTTTACGTAAGCGTCAACATTAAATAGGTATTTCAGTACCGAAATTATCCATATGGCCTGTGGGTTCCCAGCAACACCCGGTTCGAGGCTGTTCTGAGCCGTTTTGTATTGTTCGGTAATCGGGTGCTAGATGGCTGTGCAATGGGGCATGTTAATCCGTTGACGACACGGATGCTTGCGCTGCTTTGCGCAGATTAGCTTTCGGTTCGGGCAATCCACTGTTCAAGCTGATCAAGGCGGTCATTGCCAAAGAACGGTTCGCCTTCATAGAAAAAGAAGGGGGAACCAAACGCACCCATTTCGATGGCCTCGGATGTGATATCGCGGGTATGGCTTTTCCAGCGATCGTGTTCCACAGCGACGCGCATTTCCGATGCATTGATTGAATGACGTGTGGCGGCGGCCAGAACATTTTCAGGGTTGGACATGTCCAATCCATCTGCGAAATAGCCGCGATAGATGTCCTTGGCGAATTTGCGCGCCAAGGCCGGTGATTGGGATTCCAGCCAGTAAAATGCGCGGGTGGGCATCAGTGCTGCATAGGGGAATTTATCGGGAATGCAGAATGGCGTGTTTTGCGCCCGGGCACAGCGTTCCATGTCGTGGCGGAAATACGGTCCCCTGATCGGTTGATCTAAAAGCGGGGTTTGACCGGTTTGCTTAAACGCCGCGCCAATCATAAAGGGTCGCCAAAGGACTTTAACACCCACGCGCGATTCGAATTCATCCATCCGTTCTGCCGCGAGGTAGCCGTATGGGGACGAAAAATCGAAGTAAAAACGGACTTCCGCCATGTTCCTGCACCTGATTGATTTTAATTGCCATTTCGCAAAAGCTTGGTCGTGCAGGTCTGGTGCCTGTTTAAACCGTGTTTGATAGTGCCGGTTGCACCATTGAAACGCAATTAAAAACAGATGGTTAGGGGATTGAGATGCCCGGGCGGACTTTTACTTCTTCCATAACGACATATGTATGAGTCTGGCTAACCCCTTGGACTGATGACAAGCGTTCAAGGAATTCACGGTAGGCATACATGTCTTCAACCCTTAGTTTAGCAAGATAGTCAAAGCCACCGGCAACCATGTGACATTCTTCGATTTCGGGCAATTTACGGATTGCTACGGCAAAGACGTCAAAAACATCCGGGGTGGTGCGATCCAACGTGATTTCGACAAACACCACCAATGATTGGTTTAACTTGCGCGGATCAATGATCGCCATATAGCCGGTGATATAGCCGTTCTGTTCAAGTCGGCGGACTCGTTCAAGACAGGGGGTCGGGCTTAGATTCACGCGGCGTGACAGTTCGACATTCGACATGCGGCCATCACTTTGCAGTTCTTTGAGGATCTGCGTGTCGATCTTGTCGAGGTGCTTTTGATTCTTCTGCATTTTTTGGTCTAAGCCAGTATTAAAAACTATGAAACCATCAAGTTGATGGATGATATATCGTATTTTCGGAAAAAATGGCAGCACATTTTTCTTAAGCGCACTTATTCTTTGTTGCCATAGATGTGCCATTAGGCTCTGGAGACGAAATCACTGTATTGGCGCTCTGGAAACCGTGGATGCGAACCGCAGGGAGAAATAAGCACAATGTTCCGCACCCAATTGCCTCAACCAAACGAGATCCGGACTGAAATTCGCAATGCGTATCGTGCCGACGAAGAAGAAGCCGTCGCGCGCTTGATCGAAAAAGCCCGCCTGTCGCCAGAGCAAACCGCACGTGTTCAAGATCGTGCGTATCAATTGGTTGCGCGTGTTCGTAAGGCCGATAATGGCAAAAGCGGTATTGATGCATTGCTGCATGAATATGAACTGTCGAGCAAGGAAGGCGTCATTTTGATGTGCCTTGCCGAGGCACTTTTGCGTGTGCCCGACGCGGTAACAGCCGACAAGCTTATTCAGGACAAGTTGTTTGATGCAAATTGGCAAAGCCATCTAGGCCATTCCGATAGCTTCTTTGTCAATGCGTCGACATGGGGTTTGATGCTGACCGGGCAGGTGATCAAATTTGGCAAGGCGGAAAAAGCTGATCCGGGCCGGTTGATCAAACGCATGATTGGACGTTCCGGCGAGCCGGTTATTCGTAAGGCGTTCAACCATGCCATGCGCATCATGGGCCGTCAGTTTGTCATGGGCCGCACCATTGACGAGGCATCGGAGCGCGCCAAGGCAAACGAAGAAAAAGGCTATCGCTATTCTTATGACATGTTGGGCGAAGCCGCCCGCACCATGGAAGATGCTGATCGCTATTACAAATCATACGAAGACGCCATTCACGATATTGGCCGCGTTGCCAAGGGACGTGGTCCGATTGATAGCCCGGGCATTTCCGTCAAACTTTCGGCCATTCATCCGCGTTATGATTTTGCCAATTATGATCGGGTGATGAACGAACTGACCCCGCGGTTAAAGCAACTGGCCCTGTTGGCCAAAAAATATGACATTGGCTTTACCGTTGACGCTGAAGAAGCCAACCGTCTTGACCTGTCGCTTGATGTGATCGGAACTGTTTTTGCTGATCCCGACCTTGATGGGTGGGAAGGATATGGACTTGCGGTGCAGGCCTATCAGAAGCGTGCTTATTACGTTCTTGAATGGTTGGCAGACCTGTCGACCAAGGTTGGCCGCAAGATGATGGTGCGTTTGGTCAAAGGGGCTTATTGGGACACCGAAGTTAAATTCAGTCAGGAAAACGGATTTGACGGTTATCCGTGCTTTACCCGTAAGGCATCGACTGACGTTTCCTATTTGGCCTGTGCGAAATTTATGTTGTCGCGCCGCGATGCGTTTTATTGCCAGTTCGCCAGCCACAATGCGCACACGGTTGCGTCCGTCCTTGAGATGGCCGGCAATGACCGCACATTTGAATTCCAGCGCCTGCATGGCATGGGCGAAGCCCTGTATGAGCAGATCGTTGATGAAAAAGGTGAAAATGTACCGTGCCGCATTTATGCGCCAGTCGGGAGTCACGAAGACCTGTTGGCGTATTTGGTGCGCCGTCTGTTGGAAAACGGTGCAAATACCAGCTTTGTAAACCGTATTCAGGATGAACAGCTGCCGATCGAAGAAATGATCGCCGATCCGGTCGAGAAAATGGCGGCCCTTCCGCGTAAAGCCCATCCAAAAATTCCGGCACCGGTCGACCTTTATGGCGCAGGGCGTGTTAATTCACGTGGCATCGATCTGACCGATACCAATAAGCTTTTGCCGCTGAGTGAAAAGCTGGCCGCGATGCAGGGTAAAACGTGGAACGCAGCCCCGTTGATTGACGGTAAACTGGTGTCGGGTACGCCGATTGACGTGATGAACCCGGCCAAGCTTGATGAAAAGGTCGGTGACCTTGTGCAGGCAACCGAGGCCGACATCGAGGCCGCCGTTGTTGCCGCCCTTAAGGGGTATGAAGGTTGGAACGCAACATCGGGTGCTGACCGCGCGGCGGCCTTGCGCCGTCTTGGTGATTTGCTTGAAGCGCATATGGACGAGTTCATCGCCCTTTGTCAGCGCGAAGCAGGCAAGCTTTATTCCGATGGTGTTGCTGAAGTCCGCGAAGCTGTCGATTTCTGCCGCTATTATGCCAACCGTGCCGAAGAAACCTTCCGCGAGGGGGGTGCGCTTGAAGGGCGTGGGGTGTTTGTTTGCATCAGTCCATGGAACTTCCCGCTTGCGATTTTCTTGGGGCAGGTGACAGCTGCCCTTGCCGCCGGGAATGCGGTAATCGCCAAACCGGCGGAGCAAACATCACTTATTGCCGCGCGTGCCGCCGAATTGATCCTTGAGGCAGGTATTCCGGGATCGGCATTCCATCTTGTTCCCGGACCGGGACGTGTCATTGGTAACAAGTTGATCAATGATCCGCGGATTGCCGGTGTTGCCTTTACCGGATCGACGGAAACCGCACAGCTGATCAATCAGGCCTTGGCGAAGCGCCCGGGTGTTCCGTTGCCGCTGATTGCGGAGACCGGTGGTCAGAATGCGATGATCGTTGATTCGACCGCCTTGCCAGAACAGGTGGTTCAGGATGCCGTGATTTCCGGTTTCCAATCGGCGGGTCAGCGTTGTTCGGCCTTGCGTGTTCTGTTTGTCCAAGAAGACATTGCCGACAAGCTGTGTCACATGCTGGTCGGTGCGATGAAGGAGCTTAAGGTCGGTGATCCGAAGTTCCTTGATATCGATGTCGGACCGGTGATTGACGAAAAATCGCGCAAAACCCTGCAAGACCATGCAGAGCGGATGAAGAAAGAAGCCAAGCTTCTTCATGCTTGCGATACCTTGCCGGAATGCAAGGACGGTACATTCTTTGCGCCGCATTGCTTTGAAATTCCGTCGATTGACGTTCTGGAACGCGAAGTCTTTGGGCCGGTTGTTCACGTTGTGCGCTTTAAGGCGCGTGACATGGATAAGATCCTTGATCAGATCAATGCGTCTGGTTACGGCCTGACACTTGGTATTCATTCGCGGATCGACAGCACCGTGCGTGAAATCTCGCACAAGCTGCGGGTCGGGAACTGCTATGTGAACCGAAACCAGATCGGTGCTGTTGTTGGTGTTCAGCCATTTGGCGGGCAGGGCAAATCAGGAACCGGTCCCAAGGCCGGTGGCCCGCACTATGTCGAACGTTTTGCCAAACCAATTTCTACGGCAAACAGCGCATCTGACGTTGCCATTGATGATGATCGCGCCCCGATCATTGTGAAAGATGTTCTGTCCAAAGCCGAATATGCCGACATGCTTAAAGCACAGGAAGAATGGCAGGCGGTTGATGGTAATGCGCGTGTCGGTATTCTTGAAAAGCTGGCATCGAGGCTTTCGGCGTCGTCAAACCAAGAATTGGCTGCGGGCGCAGACCACGTTGCTGATTTTGCCGCGCTTTCGGAAAATGGCTTTGTCGCGCCAAAACGGATGCCTGGACCAACGGGTGAAACCAACGACCTTTATTGCCTTGGTCGTGGTGTTTATCTGGTGCAGGCCGATAAGGACGCCGAACCGGCACGTGTGATCCGCCATGTTGGTGCAGCACTTGCGGCGGGGAATGCGGTCATTCTGGCGGGGGACCATAAATGGTTCGTGGATCTTCCGGGGCTTGCGGCGGATGCTGGATTGCCCAAGAAACTTGTGAAAGTGGTCGGCGGTAATACGGGCCTTGGTGCCATGTATGATGGCGATATTGCCGGTGTTTCGTGCATTGCGTCGCTTGATCGGGTGACATCGTTTAAGCAGCTTTTGGCCAAACGCGATGGGGCGATCTTGTCGTTGATTTCTGATAGCGGAGCTGAGGATGATGGTGCGTTGCCCGATGAAGCGTTCTTGCACCGTTTCGCAACGGAAAAAACCATCACGATCAACACCACGGCGGCGGGTGGTAACGCATCCCTGATGTCGATGGATGAAAATTGATCTGATGAAGTGGGTACGATGCCGTGTAATCCGGTGATAGTGTGCCCATTCGAAAACGTTTCTGCGATGGACCGGAATGAAAGTTCCGGTCCATTTTTTGTGCCGCCGTGCTTATTTCGCGTGCTTGGCGCGGTTTTGCGCTGTCTCGGGCTTTTTTTCGTCAAAATTCACTGCGATAGATAAGGCTCGGAACAGAGCAGTTGGTATGGCGTTTATCGAAAACATGACTGTTCGATGATCCGAACAACAATTGAAATTGCCCGATGGGCATTATGAGGAGTCCCTAAATGATTCAGGTTTCCCAAGGCTGGCGCAGTGTTTTTAAAACGGTTTCGGTTTGTATGCTGCTAGCGACACCTTTGGCTGCTTGTGGGCCGCTTCAGATGCCGCTTGAAGACCGCACAGGCAACGACCAGTGGCTTGATACCCAGATCAAGTCCGGCATCCTTGGCGAGTTTGCCAAGCTTGATCACACCTATCTGATGGATGTGAATGTCGATATCTGGAAACAAGAAGTTCTGGTCACCGGCATGGTGGATTCCAAGGCAAAATATTATGACGTGATGTCATTGATTAAGCAGGATAAGCGGATCAAAACCATCCATGATCATCTTGAGGTCGCCGACGCCGCTAAGATCGAGGCGTACCGTAAAGCTGAAGACGAGCACGGCAAAAATGCTGTCCCAACCGATTCGGCGACACAGTCGGTATCCGATGTTTGGATCGAAGGGCAGATCAAAGCATTGTTATTGGCGGAAAAAGGCGTCAGTTCGGTGAACTACCGCTGGCAGTCGGTAAACAACATCGTCTACATCATGGGCGAAGCGCAAACCGATCCTGAGCTTAAAAAGGTGCTTTCGATTGTACGCCGTATCAAGGGTGTTAAACGCGTTGTAAGCTATATCAAGCTTGCCTGATCTCCTTCTGATTAAACGACTTTTTTGAAGTTCCCTGCAAATCTGGCGGTTCGCGGGGAATTTTTTTGTTCGGATCATGCTAAAAGTGTTTGAAAACTATTCGCATTTGCCGTAAGGATTTCGTGTTGTAATTAATAACCGATTGCATTTGCACCATGTATGTCTGCGTCTGTAACGCGTTAAAAGAAAAAGACGTCCGTCGGGCCGCCGAAGAAGGTGGGGCGACACGTCCGTCTGAAGTTTTCCGCTTTCATGGCTGTGCGCCGCAATGTGGCAAATGCGCGTGCCATATGCGTGCTGAACTCGCGCAGGCGAAAACCTGTGGCAACTGTGATTGCGATGATGCAGCAGCTGTTACGGCAAATTATAATCCGATTGCCGCGGAATAACGCGCCGGGTTTTTCCAGATACTTACATCAATGCAAAAAGGCGAAGCCATCATGGGCCTCGCCTTTTATTTTGTCTGCGGTTTCGAAGCTGCGTTTTAAGCCGCGTGTTGGCGGGGACCAAACCGTTCTTCGGCCAGTCGATCGGCAACAAAACTTGTGGATCGGTTTTGTTGTTTGGCCCGTTCAAAGATTTCGCGCACTGTCGCACCGATGCCTTCGATATGTTTGTTGGTCTCAGAGGCCGGTTTGCCGTTGCGGCAATAATGGACTTCGACCACGCCACCGGCATTAATCACGTAATCAGGGGCATATAAAATGCCTGCTTCGCGCAGCATGTCGCCGTGACGGGCATCTTCAAGCTGATTATTGGCCGCCCCGGCAATGATCGTTGCGCGCATGGTTTCGATGCTGCGGTCATTGATGACGCCGCCCAGTGCGCAGGGGGCAAGGATATCGGCATCAACCGACAGAATTTCATCAACTGAAACGGCGGTCGCGCCAAATTCCGTAACGGCATTTGAAACACTCGCCGGGTTCAGGTCGGCCACGATAAGCTTCGCCCCGGCGTTATGGAGCATCTTACACAGATGGTATCCGACATGTCCAAGCCCCTGTACTGCGACCCGAAGACCGGCTAGGTCATTATGGCCGTTTTCAAACCGTGCGGCTTCTTTTAGGCCAATAAACACGCCATAGGCCGTAAAGGGTGAAGGATCCCCGGTGCGCTCGGGATCCTTGCCGTCATTGATCCCGCCGACATGTTTTGTTTGGCTTGCGATTTGGGCCATATCGTCGGTGCTGGTGCCGACATCTTCGGCCACGATATAGCGCCCGCCCAGCTGTTCGACAGCACGTCCCATCGCGCGGAAAAGCTCCGGCGTTTTCTGTGTGCGGGGATCACCAATAATCACTGATTTGCCACCACCCAAAGGCAGGTTGGCAAGGGCTGATTTATAGGTCATGCCGCGTGATAGGCGCAGGACGTCGTGAATGGCTTCCTGTTCTGTTGCATATGGCCACATGCGGCACCCGCCCAGTGACGGGCCAAGGTTGGTGTTGTGGACCGCGATGATGGTTTTCAGGCCGGTGGCATCATCACTGGCGAAGACAACCTGTTCGTGGCCATCAAATGCGCTTTCGGAAAACACGTTCATCCTTAGAAGCCTCCTTGCGGCGTAATTGTTCTGATGCAAGACGGGCTTGCTTATCCTTTTATGTTTGACTGTCGGGCGAATTGATCAATTCGAAATTTACGGAAGAAGATAAAAAGAACGTTTCGGTTGGGTGGGGATGATTGGCGTGGAACTTTATGATCCCCCACAGTGTGCTTTGAAATATTATTGCGCGGCCTGTGCGCTGCACCATGGCTGCCAAAGGTGATTTGGGATGAAAAAGGTGGCCAAAGTGATTCTTTTTTCAGTTTTTTAAATCGGCTGTGGTTGCGCTAAACAAACCGCCAATCTGAAAGTTCGCGATGTTCTGGTGCTTTATCCTGAGCCAGCGCGCAATTGCCTGTGTTTGTCCTGCTACGGGGTGTTGGCTGCGTTTTGCGTATGGCGCTATGACAGATTTGGACTTGAAACCGGAGCAATTAACCGTGAAAGTCAAAATAACCGGATAATTTACGGCTCGTTAAGGCGCGAAACGTAGAGTGATGGTTGGGTATCTTGTGGTTGAGATTCCCAGTTCAGGACACGACGGCGTCTGGGGTGGCGCCGCCGGACAAAAAGTAAGGAGACCGGGGGAATGTCTGCGTTTACAAATCACAGCCAGACAGTGTTCGAGGTTGAACTTCACAATCAAGACGTTCGCGAATGCGTCAAAGAAAACCGTTCCCACGACATCTTTGACGATCGTTGGGCCGATGTACAAACCCACGAAGTTGCTGCAAGTGACGAAGGGAAGGCTCTTGCCATGATCGAAAACACCTATCCGTCATGTGATGGATTTGTTGTCGATCAGGTCAAACGCCTTTTTTAAGGTCACCAATCAGCCAAAGATTTAAAAACGCGGCGGGGATGCGTTATCCCCGCCGCGTTTTTCTTGGGTTGATCAAAGTGCCGGTTAGCGCAGCTTTGAAAACATTTCCCGGCCTTTTGCCATGGCGAATTTCTGGGCCTGATCAAATGTGACACTGGGCGGCATGATCAGGGCGTCGGGATCGACCCGCGCCTGAATGATGCTTGGTTTGTCACTTGCCATCGCCTGAGTTAAGGCAGACTGCAAGTCTGCTGGTGTGTCGGCGCGAAGCCCAAGGCACCCACAGGCCTGTGCGACGGCGGCCATATCGGCGTTGTTAAAGTCGATTGAATGTTTGGGCAGGCCTTTTGCTTCTTGCTCTAGCGCGATAAAGCCAAGTTCGCTGTTGTCAAAGATGACGGCTGTTAGCGGCAACTTGTATTTCGCCGCAGTCAGAAGTTCACCCATCATCATGTTAAAGGCACCATCGCCTGCAATCGCGATCACAGGTTTGTCGGGATGGGCCAGCTGCGCGCCCATGGCACCAGAAAAGGCAAAGGCCATGGTGCCTAGGCCCGATGACAGGGTCAGGCGCTGGTTCTTTTTGACGTGAAGGTGGCGTGCTGACCACGCCGTTGTGGTGCCGGTATCAACAACGAAAATCGTATCGTCCGGCGCATGGTTTTGGATTTCGCGGATGACACGTGCGGGGTGCATCGGCGTATCGTCAGATGTTTCAAGCTTTGCCCAATCATCGCGCTGTTCTTGCGCCTTGTCTGCCCAGTGTACTCTGTTTTTATCGTGGTCTTTTTGACTGACCCGGCTAAGCAGGCCACGCAGCGATTGCTTTGCCGTGCCGACCAGCGGGGCGTCAATATCATGACGTTTGCCGATCTGGGTCAGTTTGCTGTCAATTTGAATGGTTTTCGCGTGTTTCGGATAAAAGTCCATATACGGGAAATCCGCACCGATCAGACACAGAACGTCACAGTCGGCAATGGCATCTTGCCCAGGTTTGCCGCCCAAAAGCCCCAAGCCACCAATACATCCTTCGTGGTCATCGTCGATCCAATCCTTGGCGCGCAGCGTCCGCACGATGGGGGCGTCGATCCGCTTGGCAAGTTCAATCACATCATCGGCGGCATCGGCCGCACCAATGCCTGCCAAAATGACCGGATTTATCGCGCCATTTAGAATTTCGGCAGCACGATCAAGATCGCTGTCTGATGGTACTGTTTCCAACGTCGCAAGTAAGGTTGCGACATTCACCGCATCGCTGCCGCAATCGACACCTGCGATATTGTTGGGGATACACACATGGGCAGGGGCATTGTTTTCAATCGCCGCCTTGCAGGCTTCTTTTAAGATACGTCGGGCCTGTGCTGGATCCATGATGGTGCGTGAATAAACTGCAACCTCGCCAAATAAGGCTTCCAGATCGACTTCCTGATGGTATTCGGTACCGATAAATTCGGAATCGACTTGGCCGGTAATGGCCAGAACCGGTGCATGGTCATGCCGAGCATCATATAGGCCATTCAAAAGATGGATCGCACCGCCACCAGCCGTGCCGACACAGCACGAAATTTTACCCGACAATTTGGCTTGTGCCGATGCGGCGAAGGCACCGGCTTCTTCGTGTCGGACCAGAACAAAATCGATGTCATCTTTGTCACGCAGCGCAAAGGTCAGATCATTGATGGCGTCGCCGGGGATGCCAAATACGTGCCGCACACCCAAATCGCGCAATAAATTGATCGTCAGGTCAGCAACTTTCATGGTGATTTCCTTATTTTCATATATCTGCGGATCAGGAATGCCAAAACGCATTCATGGCATCGGCAACACGTCGGAAGCCGGTAAGATTTGCGCCATCGCGATAATCGATAATTTTCCGCTTTGGACTGTTTTCGACACAGTCGGCATGGATGGTTTTCATAATTTCACGTAGGCGCTTGTCGACCATGTCCGCATCCCAGCGCAAACGCTGAGCATTTTGACTTTGTTCAAGGCCGCTTACGGCGACACCACCGGCATTTGACGCCTTGCCCGGCGCATGCGGGATGTCAGCATCGCGCAAAACCTGCTGCGCGTCGGCTGTCAGGGGCATATTGGCCCCTTCGCAGACCATCATGACTTTCTGCTCAACCAGCTTTTTGGCGTCTTTTTCTTCAAGCTCATTCTGGGTCGCACAGGGAAGGGCGATGTCACATTCCAGCGACCATGGCTTTTCATCGGATAGGAATTTTACGCCTTTGCCGGTTTTGAAATCAGCCAAGGATTCACGCTTAGTCGTTTTCCATTCTTCGATCTTATCAAGCATTTCGTGATCAAGACCGTCTTTGATATGAAGCGTGCCAGAACTGTCGCTTAAGCTGATGACTTTGGCATCAAGCTCGATGGCCTTGCTTGCGGCATGCAGGGCAACGTTGCCCGCACCGCTAATGGCGATGCGTTTGTCGGCGATTTCGCAGTTGGCTTCTTCAAGCATGTGACACAGGAAATAGATGCATCCATATCCGGTTGCCTCTGTTCGGCCGGCACTGCCGCCAAAATCGCATCCCTTGCCGGTCAAAACGCCGGTCCATTTATTGGTCAGTTTCAGATAATGGCCAAACAGGATGCTGATTTCACGGGCGCCGACACCGATGTCACCGGCAGGGATATCGATATCCGTTCCGATGTGACGATAAAGCTCCTGCATGAACGATTGGCAGAAACGACCGACTTCACGCCTTGATTTACCTTTTGGCGAGAAGTCCGCCCCACCTTTTGCGCCGCCCATCGGCAGGCGGGTCAGGCTGTTTTTTAAGGTTTGCTCGAACCCAAGGAATTTAAAAACGCTTTCATTGACAGACGGGGCAAAACGCAGGCCCCCTTTATACGGGCCAATGGTTTGGTTGAACTGTACACGCCAACCACGGTTGACCTGAATTTGGCCGTCGTCATCTTCCCATGCGACGCGAAACTTGATGCTGCGATCTGGTTCTGTGAACCGTTCCAAGACCGCATTTTTGCGCATATCGGTTTGATCAAGATACCAGTCTGTTACCGAACAAAGAACTTCGCCGACGGCTTGATGAAACTCTGGCTGATTGGGATTGGTTTCTTTGAGTTGGGCGAGGAATTCTTCACGGAACTTGGCTGATTTTTTGGTCATGTTTTCGCGTCTTTTCCTGTGTCTGTGTGTCTATTGAACGCATCAGACAAGGAAAAGTGCCAAGATCGTCTGGTGCCAGCCAAGAGCACCACGGGTTATTTGGCAGTTGGTGCTCATGTGCGAAGGGCCATATCGACGAAGGCCAACCTGTCTTGTCCCCAGAACATTTCATCGCCAACAAAATAGGTCGGCACGCCAAAAACATTTCGTTCACGCGCGGATTGACTGTTTTCGTCGTAAATCTGTGCGGTATGGGGCATGTCGGCATATTCAAGATATTCGACAGAAAGGTGGTTTGACACCAATGCTTCGCGCACGGTGTTGGGATCGCTGATGTCGCGTTCGCGTAACCACACATCGCCCATTAGTGTGTCGGTCAGGCCGGTCACGTCTTTGCCGTCTTCTTGAACGGCAATAATGGTGCGCGCGGCAAATGTTTCATCGATTGGGAAATGGGCAGGATGCAGATGGATTGGGATTTTAAGGTGTTTTGACCATCTTTTTAGCTCCACCAGGCGGTAGTCTTGACGCGGTTTGGGGCGTTTTGAAACCGGAACACCGCCACCATGTTGCCAGACGTCTGCGGCGCGGCACGGTTTGTGGATAATCTCCACCCCGTTTTTCTTGGCGATATCAACCGCACGACGGAACCCAAAAAACGACCATGGGGATTGCACAAAGAAGTAATGAATAATCGGTCCAGACAATTCGGCCTCCTGTTGCTGTATAGGCAGCATTTTGTTTTTAGCTGCTTATTACAGTGCATGAGCCAACAGGGGGCGTCAAATGGCGCCGTGAATTTTGGGTAACTTTTAGGTGTATTTGATTAGTAATCCAACCACCATGAATATTCATCAAGTCCGCCAAGAACCACACCATCAAAGCCAAGTTTCATGATGCCGCCAAGGTAGCTTCCTTCGCTGCCGTAAATCAGGCGTTGCCATTCTGGGGACCAATATTGAACGTGATGTTCTTGGCCCCAGCGGGCTGTCAAATTGCCTTCGCTGATGAAATCAGGTGATCCGGCACGCCATGCACTTTGCCAGTAATAACGATATGTCTCAGCCGTTGCGACATTGATATAGGCCAGAATGGTCCGTGGTGTACCGACCCGTTTATAACGCAGACGTTTCATATCGTCATAGGTTAGCGGGATGGTGCCACGGTGGAATGGATCAATGATCAGGGTGTCGTAATTGGTCGCGGTGAGCGCATCAATATAGGCAGCCTTCGTTCCATAGGGCGAACTGTCGAGCACCATGGCAAAGTTCTTGGAATTGCGAATATTGTCGATGATGTGCGGGTTGGACCCAATCGGATTACTTGGGACCGATGCCAGCGATGATAATTGTTTATCTGGCGGTGGGGCCGCGTAATACAACGCGTCAAGATCGCTTAGCTGACGACGCGCTTTTTGCATGTCGGCGGTCTTATTGGTGTAATCGACGATCAGATACTGCAGGCCTTCAAGCTTTATCCGTTCGAGATAGCCCAGAATGTATTTGGTTTCTTCGCTGTCGGTGGCCGCCCCATAGGTGTCGTAACCGTAAAACGGTGCTTCGACCAAGATGCCGTCAAGCGCGCGCAGATAGTCGCGTGCTGGTTCGGCCGTGCCACGTGCGGCAAACAATGTGGTTTCCAAAAACTCGGTCAATTCAAGCGCATTCATCGCAATGATCGAAAAATCACTGCGATATCCCTTGGCCCAGCGGCTTAGCCCGATGACGTAATCGCGCATGGCTTGGGTAAAGTCGACTTTTGGCTTGTTATCGTCAGTGCCAAGTCCTTTGGGCGCGGTCAGGCTGTTGGGCGGTGGGGTAAAGGGTTCAAGTGCTTGCGCATGGACAAGCATTGGGCTTCCTGATAGCAACGCGGCACTTAGTCCGGCGATGCCGCCTTCGATGAAACGGCGGCGCGATAGGCCATTTGCCGCGGTATGCGCCGCTGCGTTGTTGTGCGCCTTTTTGCCGTTTCTTGCCGTCATTTGACGTTCCTTACCCATGCTGTTTTCTTGAGCCTTGTCGCGATACATCCCGCACAGAGCAAGCCTTTAATGACTTTTTGATGCGCCCATCAGGAGGCGATGCTCATATCGCTTTGGCCTGTGATGCGGTCACAGACCAATGCGCCAATCGCAAGCGATGCGGTCAATCCCGGTGATTCAATACCATAGAGCATTACAAGTCCATTAAGGCCGTGCGTTTTTGCATCAGCAATCATGAAATCATGTGCCGCTTCGCCCGGTGCCTGAATTTTCGGGCGCACGCCAGCATAGCCAGCCTGAAGGGCATCTTCGTCAAGGTCGGGGTAATATTTGCGAATGGCATCGGCAAAATCACGACGTCTTTCTTCTGGAACGTCATAGTTTGGTGCATCAACCCAAGTTACATCCGGGCCAAAGCGCGCCTGAGCACCCATATCAAGGGTCAAATGGATACCAAGCCCGGCTTGTTCCGGGGCAGGGTAGATCAAGGTTGAAAATGGTGCCTTGCCCGACAGGGTGAAATAACAGCCCCGTGCATAATGCTGCGCCGGAACGGTTGCTGCGTCCATACCGTTAAAATTGCGGCCCAGTGTCTGGCTGTGCAATCCACAGGCTACAATCAGTTCCGCACAGGTCAGGCTCATTTCTTCGCCGTCGGCATCGCGGGTGTGAACGGTGTAAACATCGTTTTCGTGATCCACCGAAATCACATCGGTATTAAGCGCCAAGGTGGCGCCGTTATTTTCCGCATCCCCCAACAGGGTCACCATCAATTGATGGGAATCCACAATGCCGGTGGATGGGCTGTACAAAGCGCCAACGCAATTTAATGCTGGTTCACGCTCAAGGGTTTCGGCTTTGCTTAGCCAGACAAGGTCATCGACCCCGTTTTCCCGTGCCTTTTTCTCGATCGTGCGCAGGGCGTCGATTTGCTCATCGCTGGTGGCGACAATGAGTTTGCCCGTACGTTTGTGATCGATGCCATTTTCAGCGCAATAGCGATACAGAAGTTCGCGGCCTTCGACGCACAATTGTGCTTTCAGGCTTCCTTTGGGGTAATAAATCCCGGCATGGATGACTTCGCTGTTGCGCGCGCTGGTTTCGGTACCGATGGCGTCATGGCGTTCGATGATCAGAACTTCGCGCCCTGTGCGCGCCAACGATCGGGCGCAGGCCAGTCCGACAACGCCTGCGCCAATAACAATGGTTTGGATATCTGTGGTCATTTGGTGTGTTTCGTCGTGTTCTTGGTGGGGCTTACGACGACGTGTTTAACTAGTTGCGCTGGCGGAAATAAACCGCCTGTCCACTATTGTCTTTGCCGTCGCCGGTGACTGATGACGCATTTTCGCTGGTGTAATTGCCACGCGCGAAGCTGCTGTCATTACAATAGACATACCAGCTGCCGAACGGCAAGGTGCCGCTGTTATAGGAGCCACCTTCGTGGCGCCAAGTGCCTTCGCAATGACGCTGATCGTCATCGACAACCATTGTGCCTTCGCCTGATGGCTTGTCGAAATTCAAAGCACCGGTACCACGTACACCTTGCCAGTTGGTCGTGATTGCAATGCCGTCTTCCGGCGGGATTGTTGCTTCGCCTTCGGGTTGTTGGGCACTGGCCGCGGCGAGGGATGGTTTTGCAACGCCGTCGGGCAGTTGAACGGTGAACCGTTTGATAAAGGACGCGCCGAATTCCTGGGCGTCAATCATGCTGATGGCCGGTGATGCTTCAATCGCACCATTTTCACCCTGCTGCGAAGCCGGGTTACAGTAATATCCAAGCAGACGGCTCGCGCGTTCGGTTTGTGTTTGCGGATCCCACTGGCCCACAAACGAAACGCATTGTGACCCGTCGCGGATAAACGGCACCATTGAAATCGGACCGATTGATGTTTGCTGTACGAAGTTCGCCCCATTGGTCTGGGTGCCAGTTTCCAACGCGTCAAACATGCTTAAAAGCTGGCTTGGCGCCATGGCGGTGCTAAACTTAAAACCAGCTGATGACGTGGTGAAAACCGTTTCCAAAAATAAATCACTGCCCGATTGTGCGGGGGCGTTTTCTGCGCGCGGGGCAAACCAGCGGCCGACGAAAACCGTGGTGTTATCGCGGTATTGACGCAAAAATACGGCTTGGCTGTCATTTTCGGATGCAAAGGACATTGGGCTTTGATCTGCAGGGACTTGTTCGAACCCGCCGACCTGCTGTGCGGATGCACATTGCACTGTTGCAATTAGGAGGCCCCCAACAACCCCACTCATCAATGCCGCCCGATATTGCACTTGTCGTCCTTTCTTTATGTTTTTCAGGCGCATTTATGATTTGCGCTACCCTTATGTTTACCTTTGCGATGGTAAGTTGCCTAGGGTAAAGACGCAATCTACATAAGCGTGCCGAAAGTCGGTATACATATGTGCTTGCGGCTTGACCGTGAGGACTTGTTAAACGACGCCACGACGAAAATGTTCCTTTGAACTTGATTTTTGGGGATAAAGTGGCTCATTGGGAATGACGGGTCCTGGGGACAATATAAAGATGCCTGAAGAACGGAGCAAATAGCCATGACGGTGCAAGAGACCAGCGCAGGCGGGGATAGCGCAGGCCAACAGACCGCAACGGATAAAAAGCCGCAATCCAACCGCGCCCATGTGATTGTCATTGGCAATGAAAAAGGCGGGTCGGGCAAATCAACAACAGCGATGCACCTGATTGTTTCCCTGATGAAAATGGGGTTCAAGGTCGGATCGCTTGATATTGATGCCCGGCAGGGAACGCTGACCCGTTATATCGAGAACCGCGTCGCGTTTAACGCCAAAAAAGGGTTGAACCTGCCGACGCCGGATCATCGTCCGATTTATCGCAGTGAAGTTTCGGACGGCAATGAGGCCAAACTTGATGAGCGCGACCGATTTACCAACGCATTGGGCGAAATGGTTGTCGGATGTGATTTCGTTGTGATGGATTGCCCCGGCAGTGACAATTACCTGTCACGTTTGGCGCATGCCTGTGCGGATACGCTGATTACGCCGATCAATGACAGTTTCATCGACCTTGATATGTTGGCCCGGATTGATCCAGATAACTTGGATATCAAAGGACCAAGCATCTATGCCGAAATGGTGTGGGATGCGCGCAAGCGGCGTGCAGGTGTCGATGGGGGGACGATTGATTGGATTGTCATGCGCAATCGATTGTCACATTTGGATGCCCGAAACAAACGCGATATCGCCGAAATCGTGGAAAAGCTGGCTGATCGCATTCGCTTCCGCTCCGCACCTGGCTTTGGTGAACGCGTGATTTATCGTGAACTGTTCCTAAAGGGCTTGACCCTTTTGGACTTGCGCGAAAAAGGTGTTGGTATCCCAATGAGCATGTCTCATATGGCGGCGCGTCAGGAAGTGCGTTCGTTGCTTGAAGTGATCGGGTTCAAACCATCCGAAGGCGAAGAGTTGCCGATCTGACCTGTTGCAGCCTATATCTGTAAGGGTACATCATGGTGCCTGACCACAAAGCTGAACAGGTAGATTTACTTGGCGCGCAAAAACATTGTTTCGGATACATCAAATAGTCAGGACGTCGCAGAGTTCCTAAGCAAGGCGCGCGACCTGTCGGTGCGCGCGCCTGCCTCTGGCCCGGCACAGGGGCGGTTGATCTTTGCCATGGATGCCACGGCCAGCCGCCAGCCAAGCTGGGACAATGCCGCAATGCTTCAGGCAGAAATGTTTGACGCGGTATCGGGGCTCGGCGCGCTTGATATCCAGCTTGTGTTCTTTCGCGGTTTGTCTGAATGCAAGGCAAGTGCATGGTGCCGAGATGCCAAGGCACTTGGCAATTATATGACCAAAGTTACCTGCCAGGCGGGGCATACCCAGATTGAACGTGTCTTGGCGCATGTCGAACGCGAAGCCGCAGGCAAGAAAATCGATGCCTTGATTTATGTCGGTGACTGCATTGAAGAAAGCCCCGATATTCTTGCCCCGATAGCCGGTGAATTGGCGTTAAAGGGTGTGAAGGCATTCATGTTCCAAGAAGGCCATGACCGCACTGCGCAATTTGCGTTCGAGGAAATTGCCCGTATTACGGGTGGTGCCTTTATGCAGTTTGACGCCAGTGCTGCCAAAAAACTGCGTGATTTGCTTGGCGCTGTCGCAAGCTACGCCGTTGGTGGCCAAAATGGTCTGTCGGTTTATCAAGAAAAAACAGGGTCAAAAGACGTGCTTTTGCTGGGCAATAAATTGCGGAAAAAATCGTAATGCAATGGTTGCTGGTTGGCATCGCACTGTTTGTTGGGGTTAGTTTTTTCATCCGCTGGATGACCGAAGCCGATCCAAAAGATATCCGAAAAATCGGTATGATTGTGGCAATCTCGCTGCTGGTGATTTTCGCTGGTTGGATGCTTTTGACGGGCAAACTTGCGGTGATGGCCGGGGCTTTGGCAGCGGCCGTTCCGTTTCTGTTACGTCTTCTTAAAATTGGCTTTTTGTTGCCATTATTACGCAAGATATTCGGTTGGTCGCGTCGGACAGCACCCCCTGGTGGTTTTGGTCAGCACGGGGGTGGTGCCGGCAAAAAGTCAGAAATCAGAACGGACTATCTTTACATGCTGCTTGATCTTGAAACCGGCCAAATGCAAGGTTCCGTGCATAACGGACCATATGCCGGTGCCGATCTTGACAGCTTGGGGCTTGACGACCTGCGGTTGCTTTATGTTCAATGTTGCGGTGCAACTGATCAAAGTCAGGCTGTTTTGGAAGCTTATCTTGACCGTCGGCCAGATTGCGCTGATTGGCAGGGATGGCCCAAAACAGACCCGGGCGATAATGGCACCTATGCAGGGGGAAGCGACCGCACCCAAAACGACAGTGGTCAGAATAACAGACGGACTTCTGGCGCCGATGACATGACGGCCGATGTGGCCCGTAAAATCCTTAAGGTTGGCAGAAATGCAACCCGCAAGGAGATCAACCGGGCCTATAAAGAACAGATCAAGACGGTGCACCCAGATCATGGGGGATCGGACTATCTGGCATCGCGGCTTAATGCGGCACGAAGCCTTTTGTTACGGCTATGTAAAGAATAGCGTGAATTATGCTTACGCTTGCTTGATCACCGTTCTGGAATCGTGGCAAAAGCATTTATGCAGACAGTTCTTGAAAGAACTGGCCTGCAGCGGTTGAAAAAGGAAATTTTTGAATGTCGAAACGAATCAAAAAGGCTGTTTTCCCGGTGGCAGGTATGGGGACACGTTTTTTGCCTGCAACCAAGGCAATGCCGAAAGAAATGTTGCCTGTCGTGGACAAGCCGCTGATTCAATATGCTGTCGAAGAAGCAATTGCTGCGGGTATTGAAGAATTCATCTTTGTTACGGGCCGCGGCAAAAGTGCGATCGAAGATCACTTTGACCGGTCTGCCGAACTTGAAGCCATCCTGACCGAGCGCGGAAAAGAAGACGCGCTGGCCAAGGCGCTTGAAATGATCCCTGATCATGGTCGCGTGACCTATACCCGTCAGGGAAATCCGCTGGGCCTTGGCCATGCGGTACTTTGCGCCAAATCGCTTGTTGGTGATGAACCATTTGTCGTTCTGCTGGCAGATGACCTTATTCAGTCGCAGACGCCATGCATGAAGCAAATGGTCGAAAGTTACGGTCGTACGGGCGGCAACATGGTTGCTGTTATGGATGTGCCGCGCGAAGAGACGGCGCGCTATGGTGTGCTTGAAGTCGAAGGTACAAATGGCCGTTTGGTTAGTGCATGTGGCATGGTTGAAAAGCCAAAGCCCGAAGAAGCTCCGTCGACGCTCTCGGCAATTGGTCGTTACATCTTGGACCCGGGTATTTTCGAGGTTCTTGAAAATATCCCGCGCGGAGCTGGTAATGAAATTCAGCTGACCGATGCCTTGGCTGCGATGATCGGCAAAGTTCCGTTCTATGGATACCGTTTCGAAGGTCATCGTTTTGACTGCGGTAACAAGATTGGCTTCCTGAAAGCCACCATGTCATTTGCCTTGGCACGCGAAGATATGCGTGACGATGTACGTCAACTTATTCGCGACTTCGCCGACGGCGAAGCCGCAGAATAATATTTTAAATCAATGATATTAAGCCGGGATGGGGCATTCCATCCCGGCTGCTAAT
Source organism: Thalassospira lucentensis (assembly GCF_011806425.1). GTDB lineage: Bacteria > Pseudomonadota > Alphaproteobacteria > Rhodospirillales > Thalassospiraceae > Thalassospira > Thalassospira lucentensis_B. The sequence continues at coordinate 192,385 of NZ_JAATOV010000006.1, forward strand.
CTCCTTACTAGGATAAACATCCATGCGCGTAGCAATGATTGGCACCGGTTATGTTGGACTTGTGTCCGGTGCTTGTTTTTCAGAATTCGGCACAGACGTAATCTGTGTCGATAAAGATGTTGAAAAAATCAATCGCCTCGAAGACGGCATCATGCCGATCTACGAACCTGGTTTGGATGTTCTGGTCGAAAACAACGTTAAAGCTGGCCGCCTGACCTTTACCACTGACCTTAAAGAAGGGGTCAAGGATGCCGATGCGGTGTTTATCGCGGTTGGCACGCCGACCCGTCGTGGGGATGGTCACGCTGATTTAAGTTATGTCTATGCCGCCGCCGAAGAAATTGCCGAGGCGATGGAAGGCTTTACGGTCATCGTTACCAAATCGACAGTTCCAGTTGGAACGGGGCGTGAAGTTGAACGCATCATTCGTGCCAAACGCCCGGATGCGGAATTTGCGGTGGTTTCAAACCCGGAATTCCTGCGCGAAGGATCGGCAATTGGCGATTTCATGCGTCCGGACCGCGTCGTCATCGGCACGAGTAATGAGCGCGCACGCGAAGTGATGTCCGATCTGTATCGTCCTCTGTATCTGATCGAAACGCCGATTGTTTTCACCACGCGTGAAACATCGGAAATGATCAAATATGCGGCCAATACGTTCTTGGCGGCAAAGATCACCTTTATCAACGAAATTGCTGATCTGTGTGAAAAAGTGGGTGCAGACGTGCATGACGTAGCGCGCGGCATAGGACTGGATGGCCGTATTGGCAAAAAGTTCCTGCATCCTGGGCCGGGCTATGGTGGGTCTTGCTTCCCAAAAGATACGCTCGCTCTTGTGCGGACGGCGCAGGAGTATGACAGCCCGCTTCGGATTATTGAAACCGTGGTTAGTGTTAACGCCGACCGCAAAAAAGCAATGGCTGATCGCATTATCTCTGCCTGCGGCGGATCGGTTGAAGGCAAAACAATCGGTATCTTGGGGCTGGCCTTTAAGCCCAATACCGATGACATGCGTGATGCGCCAAGCCTTGATATCGTTCCGGCCCTGATCGCGGCGGGTGCAACGGTTAAGGCCTATGACCCCGAAGCCATGGAAGAAGCTAAGAAGCTTCTTGATGGTCTGAACTATTGTGAAAATGCCTATGATACCATCGAAAACGCCGATGCCATGGTCGTTCTGACCGAATGGAACGAGTTCCGCGGCATTGACCTTGACCGTATCAAGGAATTGCTCAAACACCCGATCGTTGTCGATTTGCGCAACGTTTATGATCCTGCCGAAATGGCTGCGAGCGGGTTCAGCTATTCCTGTGTCGGACGTGCATCAATTGGAGGCTAATACCAACATGAGTTTATCTGCCAGACATACATTTGACAGCTCGGTACTGCGTGAATACGACGTGCGCGGCGTTGTGGGGGAAACCTTGCATGCGGCGGACGCCAATGCACTTGGCAAGGCCTTTGGTACTATGGTGCGTCGGTCCGGCGGGAAAAAGGTTGCTGTCGGTCGCGATGGCCGCATCAGTTCGCCGGAATTGGCCGAAGCCCTGATTGATGGCATTCTGTCGACCGGGTGTGATGTGGTGCGGATCGGGCGTGGTCCGACCCCGATGCTGTATTTTACGGTTTATGACGAGAAAACCGATGCCGGCATCATGGTGACCGGGTCGCACAATCCATCAAACTATAATGGCTTTAAGATGCTAAATGCCGGGAAATCGGTGTTTGGTGAGGCCATCCAGGAACTGGGCCAGATTGCCGCAAAGGGTGATTTTGAAACCGGTGCTGGTGAGGTAATCGATGTGGATGTCGAAGACCGGTATGTTGAGCGTCTGGTGAAGGAGCTGGATTGCGACGTAGTAAAGCCGATGACCATTGTTTGGGATTGCGGGAATGGTGCTGCGGGCGACGTTGTTCGCAAACTAACCGCGCAGCTTCCGGGTACCCATTATTTGCTTTTTGATGAGGTCGACGGAACGTTCCCTAACCACCATCCTGACCCGACGGTTGAAGCCAATCTGGTGGACCTTAAGGCCGAAGTCGCCAAACACAATGCCGATTGGGGCGTTGCGTTTGACGGTGATGGAGACCGTATTGGAGTCATTGATGGCAAGGGCAATGTGCTTTGGGGCGATCAGTTGTTGCAGATCTTTGCGGCAGACGTTCTTCAACGCCAACCTGGTGCAGCAATCATTGCGGACGTTAAAGCCAGCCAGACTTTGTTTGACGAAGTGACACGGCTTGGTGGCAAGGCAATCATGTGGAAAACCGGTCATTCCCTGATCAAGACCAAAATGATCGAGGAAAAAGCACCGATTGCTGGTGAAATGAGTGGCCACATTTTCTTTGCCGAGCGTTATTACGGCTATGACGATGCGACCTATGCGGCTGTGCGTCTGTATCGCATTCTGGTTCAAAGCGGCAAAAGCCTTGCCGATTGGCGTGCCGCGATGCCCGTTGCGGTTAATACGCCTGAAACCCGCATTGAATGCCCAGATGATCGCAAATTCGATTTGATCGAGGAAGTTCGTGGCCGTCTGGCCGAGGCTGGCGCAGAAGTCAGTGGCATCGATGGCGTGCGTGTCAGCACCGACGATGGTTGGTGGTTGCTGCGTGCATCAAACACCCAGCCAGCGATCGTTGCGCGCTGTGAAGCGGCGGATGAGGCTGGATTGACCCGCCTTAAGGCACAGGTCACCGATCAGTTGGTTAAAAGCGGACTGTCATCGGATGATTTCTTTGCCCCGGGTGGGGGACACTAAGTCCGTTACTTCGGTCATCCCTTGATCGATAAGACATTAAAAAAGGCCGTCAGAAAGTTCTGACGGCCTTTTGTGTATCTGTATGGTTTGGCGGATTAGCCAGCGCCACCGGCGTTAATCGGGATGCAAGCAACCTTTTCACGACGAAGGGCGGCGCAGGCGGCCCGGGCATCGTTTTCACCCTCAAAGCCAAGCAGGCGGGCGCGGTAAAGAACACCGGTTTCGCTTGCTTGCTGCTCAACAGCAGCACGGGTGAGCCGAAGTACCTCTGGCGCTGTTCGCGCGGCGGCAAGGACGGCTTCTTGTGCGCGGCGTTGATCGCTAAAGGCGCCAACCTGAATGGCCCAGCCAGAACTTGCTTCTGGCTTAATGCGCGACACGACGGTTTCGGTGTCGATGCGGCCTGGCTGTTCTGCTTCGCGTCTGGTTTCGCGCTTGGCCATCAAAAGCTGTGCATCCGCAGGCAAGATTTTGTCTTCCGGGCTGAAACGCGGGCGTGGCGGCGCCATTTCGCCATCCTCTTTGAGTTTCAAGTATGCGCGGTCCAACAGTTTCTTCATCTGGTCGTCGCGGGTGCGGGCGGTGCGACCGCCAAACACGGCCGCGATCAGTCGTTTGCCGTTACGGTTGACCGAGGCGACAAGGTTAAAGCCCGATGCATTGATATAGCCGGTCTTAATCCCGTCCGTTCCGTAATAGGACGCCAGAAGATTGTTATGGTTGCCATAGGTCCGGTTGCCATAGCGGAATTTCTGGGTGGAGAAATAGTGATAGTATTTGGCATGGTTTTTACGCAGCGCCACAGCCAGCGTGATCATGTCGCGTGCCGTGGTCATCTGGCCACGGTTGGGAAGACCAGATGCATTGCGGAAAGTGGTGCGTTTCATGCCAATGCGCCGCGCCTCGGCGGTCATCATCTGGGCAAACTTCACTTCCGAACCGCCAAGATGCTCGGCCACGACAACAGCAATGTCGTTCGCTGATTTGGTGACCAAGGCCAGGATCGCATCTTTTACGGTAATGCTTGAACCTGGGGACAGGCCCAGCTTCGACGGCGCCTGCCCCCAGGCGCGCTTCGATACTTTCATCCGGGTCGAAAGTGATACTTTGCCATTATCAAGCGCATCAAAGAGCATATAAAGCGTCATGATCTTCGTCAGCGATGCCGGATACACTTTGTGGTCGGCGCGATATTGATGAAGAACCTCGCCTGTATCGCCATCAATGACCATCGCTGTATACGTTCGCGCGACTGCATTTGTCGGGGTGACGATGCCTGCGAGCGCCAGTACCGTGAGGCACATAAACGCCACAACAAAGCCCCGCAGTCGGAAACGGCTGCGTGATCGAATTGATTTGGCCAGTGCGGTAGTCCCCGAAAGGGTCATAAAATGCATTATATTGGACTCGGCTTTTGATCGTCCCCAAGAACTAAATACGATCATTGTCGCATCACAGGCTTAAACAAACCTTTAACAAATGTCAGAGTACATGACATTTTATATGTGGCCTTGAGTTGGCCATATTTCTACATCAGTCTTAGGTTATATCCGTGTAACGGAAAAAAATCGAGGATTGAATGCGCAAAATAATTTCCCCATTTGTCAATAAGATAGCAACCGCACCCGCCGTTTTCCGCCGTGTTGCCGGTGTGACCTTGGCCACATCTTTGCTTGCGGGCTGTGCCTTTACGCAGACAAGCGATATCTCAAACCCCCTTACACGTAAGGCATCTTGGTTCTCATATCTTAATGCAGATGACATGCGTATTGCCTGTTCTGCCGGAGAGGCCGAAGGTCAGATTCGTATGATATACAATGCGAATTATTACAAAGAAGTGCGTAGTTATGAAGTTCGGCCAATCGCCGGGTTTGATCAATTTGACATGGTGTCGCGCGTATTTGGTCCGGCTGAAGTTAGTCAGATCAATGTTGATATAAATGCGCCACTGGGTGCTTTTGGTGGTCAGGAAGCTACTGACATTTTGACCCGTGCGTCTTACTTGCGTCTCACTGACGCGCTTCAGGCAGATGGCTTTGGGTATCAGGATCGCGATGGTTTGCGTCTTCATTCCGATGATTACTACTGGGTCGCGATTGGCTGTTCATCAAAGAACATCACGCTGGCGGCTTGGACATCGGCGAAAGACGATCTAAGCGCGTTGGGTTTCCCAGCTGTTCTTCAGTCTCTTTCGAGTATCGAACGCTATTTGCCGGAACCGCCAGAAGCAGGGGCACCGGCAAACCCGTATCCTGTTTCGAGCAGCAAGGAACGGAATTCCGACTCCCGACATTTCTATCGCACAGTGCGCGGCAATACGTTGCGTTAAGCACCGTTTGCGGCCTTTGTTATCGAATTTCTGGATAAATCAGGTCGGCAAACAAAGATTTTTTGAAAGGGCGTGCCAAGTGATGGTGCGCCCTTTTTGCGTGTCTATGGTTCAAACAAAGATCGCTAAGGTTTTGTAATCGGTAGCGTTTTAGAAAGCCATTTGGAGATGCGGTTTCCGAATTATTCCGCGATGTACAGTTTTCAAACTGCGGCTGTGAAAACTATCACTAAAGTGTTCTTGACGTTGGAAGGGTATTCCATCTAGGGTTATGCTGCAATGCAACATAATATTGGGCAGCGAAGCCCGATAAGCAGGAGGTTGGTGCAATGGCTGTTTCCAAACCGAAGGCTTCTGGGAAAAAACGGAATCCCTCTAACGCTGCGCGTAAATCTGTACAGGCTCCGGGTAATCCGCCGCCTAAGGCATCTGAGCCCGCCGCAGCAAAGCGCACGGTAATGACATCTTCCGAAATTGAAGCGGCTGCCAAGAGCCGAGATGCCGCCAAGTCAGCAAATGCCACTGGCGAAAAAGCTGCTGCGCCGCCGTCCAAGGATGCGCCGCAAGCTGAGCCAGCAAAATCTGCTGGAAGCGGGGCGGTGGCATCGTCGTCATCTGTGGCTGCGACTGAGAAGTCGACGCCAGCCGAGTCTAAGTCATCCTCATCCACGAAGGTGGTTTCGGAGGCAAAGGAACCCGGCAAAGCAGAACCTGCCAAAAAGGCAGTGGAACCCGCAGCGCCAAAGTCAGCGGCTTTAGCCGCGTCGGAAAAACCGGGCCCAGTCCAAAGTGTCGCCGCGAAGGAAGCTGCGACGCCAAAGGCCGTTGACCCGAAAACGACCCCGAAAGCAGAAAAGGTTAGTAGTGTGACAGAGAAAGTTAAATCTGCGGCCTCGGCTAAGCCAGCCGCCGCCAAGAAGACCGCCGTCAAAAAAACGACGCCCTCTCCAAAATCGGCAGCAGCCAAAGCAAAGGTGAAGCCTGCATCCGCGCCGAAAGCAGCACCAAAAGCAGAAGCCAAACCTGCGGGATCGCCTGCGCCAAAGGTCTCATCATCGCCTGCACCAGCGGCGAATATTCCGTCAAATGACGTGTTCGGGATGGGGGCCATGTTTATGGACCCCAGCAAGATGGAGCAGTTCTTTGATCTTTGGAAGACGCCAGAAGTCGACGCGATTTTCACCGCGAGCAACGACGCCATGGAAGAAAGTGTGTCGGTCGCGAATGATGCCTTTGCCAAATGGTTTGAAACCATGACCGGGCAGGCTGACGTGTTTTCGGGTGCTGGCTCTCGGGTTGTGGCCCAATATGAAGAATTGGTCGAAATCCAGCAGAAGAAACTGGAAGACGTTTGGCAGGCCTCATCGGACTTGGTGGAAAAAAGTGGCGGCATGAGTGCAGAGCTTGTGGCGTGGGCACAGCGTGAGATGGATGCATCACAGGCTGATATCGAAGCGCTTTCAAAAGTTGAAAGCCTTTCTGACATCCAAGAGGTCAATGCCCGCATTCTAAGCCGCTGCGTTGAAAGCAGTGTCGCCGAAAGCGAGAAAATGCAGAACATGATGTTCGCGGCAATTTCCGATAGCTTTTCTGCGATGACCAAGGCCGCCAATGCCGCGATGAAATAGCATCTGTCTTCGACGTATTGTCAAAAAGGGTGGGCGTGGCATTTGGCGATGTCCGCCCTTTTTATTTGTGCGCGGTCTAAATCTTTTGGCCGTTTTGCGCCGTATTGATCAGGATAAAGCAACGAAGTTTGTTCGCCGATCTTGCAGTGGGGTATTCACGGCTTACATAAATTCTGGATGAACAGTAATTTAGTCGCCACAATTTGTGCTGCGGCCTTTGAAACAGACTGGCAATGACCTATCATGGAGTTAACGCAGGAAATAAGGGTTCCGGTAATTAAACGATGACTGAACAGGATAACGAAGGCACCGATCTGCCCAACACTGGGATCGTTACAAAAACGCGGCCCAAAACGAAAAAACCGGCCATGTACAAGGTGTTATTGCTGAACGACGATTACACACCGATGGAATTTGTTGTTCATGTACTGGAACGGTTTTTTGAAAAGGGTCGTGAAGAAGCCACTGCGATCATGCTCCAGGTCCATCAAAAGGGCGTTGGCGTATGCGGAGTGTTTACCTACGAAATCGCTGAAACCAAGGTAAATCAGGTTATGGATCTGGCGCGTCAAAACCAGCATCCACTGCAGTGCACCTTAGAGAAGGAGTGACGTATGTTATCGCGCAATCTTGAGGAAAGCCTGCATAGAGCGCTCGCTTATGCGTCAGAGCGCCGACACGAGTATGCTACGCTTGAACATCTTCTTCTTTCACTGACCGAGGATCAGGACGCGCTTGCCGTTCTGAAAGCCTGCCGGGTGGATGTTGATCGCCTGCGTTCAGATTTGCTGGAATTCGCGGATAGCGAGCTTTCCGGTTTGATCAGTGCGCGTCTTATTGATCCCAAACCCACAGCCGGTTTCCAGCGCGTTATTCAGCGTGCTGCCATTCACGTTCAATCATCTGGTCGCGAAGAAGTCACGGGCGCAAATGTCCTTGTCGCCCTGTTTTCCGAGCGCGAGTCGCATGCGGTCTATTACCTGCAGCTTCAGGACATGACGCGTCTTGATGCGGTCAATTACATTTCCCATGGCATCGCCAAGGCGTCCGAGCTTAATGAGCGGCGCATTCCGCGCGGTGCTGATGAAGAAGCCGTTTCTGGTATGGCGCCCGAAAGTGATGAGCCGGTTGCGGCAGAAGGTGAAGCGCTTAAGGCCTATTGCGTGAACCTGAATGTCAAAGCCCAAGGCGGGAAGATTGATCCGCTGATTGGTCGCCATAGCGAGATTGAACGCACCATTCAGGTTTTGTGCCGTCGCACGAAAAATAACCCGCTTTATGTCGGGGATCCTGGTGTTGGTAAAACGGCCATCGCCGAAGGTCTGGCGCGCCGGATCAATGACGGTGACGTTCCTGAAGTTCTGGCCGATGCGACGATTTTCTCTCTTGATATGGGCGCACTTCTGGCAGGTACCCGCTATCGCGGTGACTTTGAGGAACGCCTGAAAGCGGTCGTCAAAGAGCTTGAAGATTACGATGGGGCTGTTCTGTTTATTGACGAAATCCATACCGTAATCGGGGCTGGTGCGACGTCCGGCGGGGCAATGGATGCGTCCAATTTGCTTAAACCGGCATTGGCCAGCGGTTCGCTGCGCTGCATTGGTTCCACCACCTATAAGGAATTTCGAGGTCACTTTGAAAAGGACCGGGCACTTGTGCGTCGGTTCCAGAAAATTGACGTCGAAGAGCCATCCCCAGAAGATACGATCAAAATCCTTAAGGGCCTCAAGCCCTATTACGAGGAGCATCACAAGGTCAAATACACCAACGAGGCGATTCGCTCGGCCGTTGAATTGGCCACGCGCTATATCAGTGACCGTAAGCGGCCAGATAGTGCGATTGATGTGATTGACGAGGTCGGGGCATCGCGGATGCTGGTCGCGCCAAGTAAGCGTAAAAAGACCGTAAGCAAGCGTGACGTCGAAGAAATCGTCGCCAAGATTGCCCGCATCCCGCCAAAATCGGTTTCCACCGATGACCGTAAGGCACTTGCCAATCTTGAGCGCGACCTGAAAACCGTGGTGTTTGGCCAGGATCGAGCAATCGAATCAGTTGCCAGTGCCATCAAGTTGGCGCGTGCCGGGTTGCGCGAACCGGAAAAACCGATTGGGAGTTATCTGTTCTCAGGCCCGACCGGTGTTGGCAAGACCGAGGTTACCAAGCAGCTTGCGAATGTCATGGGGATTGAGTTTATCCGCTTTGACATGTCGGAATATATGGAGCGTCATAGCGTTTCACGTCTGATTGGTGCACCACCGGGCTATGTTGGCTTTGATCAGGGTGGTTTGTTGACCGATTCTGTTGATCAGCACCCGCATGCGGTTGTGTTGCTTGATGAAATTGAAAAAGCCCACCCAGATTTGTTCAACATCCTGTTGCAGGTCATGGATCACGGCAAGCTGACCGACAATAACGGCAAAACGGTCGATTTCCGTAATGTCGTGTTGGTGATGACCACCAATGCCGGTGCATCGGATATGGCCAAGCCGCCGATTGGCTTTAAGCGCGATGTGCGTACTGGCGAGGATGAAGAGGCGATCAAACGCACCTTTAGTCCGGAATTTAGAAACCGTCTTGATGCGGTTATTCCATTCGCCAACCTTAAAGCTGACGTCGTTAAGATGGTTGTCGACAAATTCATTCTTCAGCTCGAAGTGCAGCTTGAGGATCGAAATGTTTCCATCGAACTGACGGAAGCCGCGCGGACATGGCTTGCGGATCGTGGCTATGATGTTGCCTTTGGGGCGCGTCCACTCGGGCGGGTTATCCAGGAGCACGTCAAAAAGCCGCTGGCCGAGGAGCTTTTGTTTGGCAAGCTGTCGAAAGGCGGTGCTGTCTTGGTTGATATCGAAGATGACGCCGTTGTCTTTAAGTATCCTGACCATACCGAGGGCGGCAAGCTTGAGGAAAAAGACCCAGAATTTGCGGGTTGATCGACGCTTGAAGACTTTTTGTGCTTGTTGTTAATAAATAGCAGGTTACGTTGGTGCCCGGGATATAGCCCCGGGCACCAATTTATGAAGACGCCATTGTAAAATGAATCAATCTACCCAAAGACGATACCGCGAAGAGGTGGAAGAGTTTCTGTCTCGGCTTGAGCACAGGGCAAGAATACTGGTGGCTTTGGCGGATGAGCTTGAAGTGCAGGCTGATACATCGGATGTCACTGGTTATCGCCCGTTCCGCGAAGAGGTCGATAACTTCAAGGCGCTGTCGCTGGTCATCTCAGAGCGTTTCGCCAAGCTTGATAAACATCCCAAAAAAGAAGAGCTGGAAGCGCAGTTTCATAAGCTGCAAGTTGTGATGCTGCGCATTGTGATCAAAACCAGCATGAAATTCTTCTTTGTGATGAGTGCAAAGACTGTATTGCCATTGGGCGCGCGTGAGATGTTTCAGAGCGAACTTCGCACGTTGTATGAGGCTGAGCGGATGATTTCTGATCCGAAATATATCAGTCAGCTTGACGAGTCTGCGCGGGACGACTTGGAAATGGCCAAGGAAATTCTCGAAGAAATCATCGAGCACGCACCAGCTTTGCTTAATTTCGGCGACTCTAAGAAAAAGAAGAAGTAACCAGCCCGGCCTTGTCTGAGACAGGGGCGAATTTTTATTCATGTTGCGTTTTGCAAAATGCAAAGATTGCAAATTGCAAAACGCAAATAATTTTTTTGCAAAATGAAAATGCAATCGGCGCGTGCGGCTGAAAGCAAAATTATAAAAGGGCCAAAACCCCAGAAATAAGGGGTTTTTTGACCATGTTAAAAGTTGGCACGCTTCATGCTTATAGTGGAGTGGACAGTTGTTCTTTGCAGGGGCGCGTATCGCGCCTGGAACAACATTATCTTCTGCAGTTTGCTCGTGTCCCAACCAAACTCAGCGGCGGTTTTATCCGCCGCTTTTTTCTTGCCTGAATTCTAAATTCGGCTCCCCAAAATCCCCCAAAAAATACGAGATTATCCGGTTCTTCTGCGTGCGCGTAACGATATACGCGAAGTGCGGGATACTATCCTTTTGGCGGGGCTGCCTGCGAAATTTCGCAAAAAAGTTGTAGATATTATATTTCTTTGGTATAGATACCTATACTTTAAGTTAGTTTTCTCTCGCTTTTCGTCGATATGCAGTAGGAGTGGGGCTGATGAAGTCTCTTAGAAACGTGCTTTGCTTAGGGGTTTTGGCATCTGGAACCCTCCTCTTGCCGCAGGTTGCGACGGCAAAATCGCAATTACCGGGCGATCCTTCCGAACTCATCACCAATAAGATGATTCAAGGCGTTCGTGAGTGGCTATCAAATCCTGTTGTGGCTTTGTCGATCACCTCGCAGAACCTTCTGCGGAAAGATATGACGCAGGATGCGATTGACGCTGCCGATAAACAGTGGCGGGCTGAACGCGAAGCTGATGACCAGCCGCTAGTCGCGGCCATCGTCACCAATCCGCTGTCGGGGTACCTCACGCAGGTGCAGGCGCAGTCCGGCGGACTGTTTGCCGAAATCTTTGTGATGGATGCTGTTGGCTTAAATGTTGGACAAAGTTCAATCACGTCAGATTTCTGGCAGGGCGATGAAGCCAAATTCCAGAAGACGTTCCCGAACGGCCCCAACGCCGTCTTTATCGATGAGGCAGAGTATAACGAAGACTCTGATACCTGGCGCTCGCAGCTCAGCATGACCATGAGCGATGAAGATCGTCAGCCAATCGGCGCTGTGACCATCGAAATCAATCTAACAGAACTTGCTCGTCGCAGCAGCCAGTAGGGAGACGTGCCATGAATTTCTTCAAGAACCTTTCCATCCCAGCCAAGTTGATGACCTGTTTTGCTGTGATGATTGTCGTGATTTTGATGGTTGCTGCCGCGGGTATGTTCTCGACGATGAAGGTAGAGGGGGCTAACCAGCAACGTAACTATTTGTCGGATTTTGAACGCGATTATCGCAGCCTTGATCGTTCATACCTTAAGGCGCGCCAGGAATTGGTCTATTTCCTGACCACCGGGGATCGCAATGGTCTGAAAAGTTATCAAGAAGCGTTGACCGAGATTGATACGCGTACTGATGTCTTAAAGAGCTACAGCTCCATCAGTCCAGAAGTCGCCACCTTGATTGAGCATATGGATGCGGCGATTGATAAGTGGGAAGCGATCGCCGAGGAGCAGGCGACTTTGATGCGCCACTATTTGACGGTGAACCATGCACGCGCGATCGAGGCCTCAGGCGAGCCACGTGCGTTGTCCAACGAAGTCAGCAAGATCGCCAATCAGCTTTCAGCGATTATTGATGGAATGGTGGCGGATGTTCAGGCGCAAGTTAATCAGGCGATGAATATTTTCCAAATCACGCTTGGCTTTGGGGTCATTTTGTTGATCGCGATGGCGGCGCTGTTCGGCGGAACTTTGTCGCGTATGATCGCAACACCAATCCGCAAAATGACGGATGCGATGGGCAGTTTGGCATCGGGCAACCTTGATATTGAAATCCACGATATGAAGCGTGCAGACGAAGTTGGTGCCATGGCCAAATCGTTGGAAGTGTTCCGTGAAAATGCCCGTGAACGTGCCCGAATGGCCGAGCAAGAACAAGTTGAAGCCCAGCGTCAGGTCGAACGCAGCAAACGCATGGGCGTTCTGGCAGCTGGCTTTGACGAGAAAATTCAAGATGTTCTTGTTTCGGTTAATGCGGCACTTGATGAAGTTCGATCTGCATCTGAAACGCTTTCATCGCATGCGGTACGCGCAAATGGCGATGCAAAGAATGTTGCCGAGCAGGCCGAAGAATCGTCAACCAACATTGAAACGGTTGCATCTGCGACTGCACAGCTGTCGTCGTCGATTTCAGAAATTTCGGCCCAAATCGCCCGTGTTACCGAAATTACCCAGCTTGCAGTGGGTGAAACCGAACGTACAAACGAGCGGGTTGGAAAGCTTAATGAAGCAGCACAAAGTGTTGGCGAAGTTGTCAACCTGATCAGCGACATTGCGGATCAAACCAACCTTCTGGCTTTGAATGCGACGATTGAATCGGCTCGTGCCGGTGAGGCCGGTAAGGGCTTTGCGGTTGTTGCCGGTGAAGTCAAAAACCTTGCATCGCAGACCGTGAAGGCAACCGAACAGATCACGGCGAAGATTTCCGAGATGCAAAGTGAAACCGGTGCGGCGTCTGAGGCCGTTCGTGGCTTTGCTGACACCATTCACAAAATCGATGAATTGATGTCGGTCGTCGCCAGTGCCGTTGAAGAGCAGGGGGCTGCAACCGAGGAAATTTCACGCAGCGTCGAAGGTGCCGCCAATGGCAACATGGCGATTACAGATGCTGTACGAAATGTTGCGGTTGCAACCACCGAAAGTGGCGATCTGTCGAACGGGCAGCTTGATAGCGTGGGACGATTGGCCGCGGCCAATGACGAATTGCGGACCCACGTGAATGGCTTCCTTGAGGATGTCCGCACGGTCTGATGAATGTGACCTAAACACAACAAAGGCGCGGTTTTCGGATCGCGCCTTTTTCTTATGCCGATCAACCCGTTTCGGTGGTGGGGTTAATCCTGGCGATAAGGGCTGTGTTCAGATTGGATGAATTCTTGGTCCTGCGTGATGTGGTCTTGTTCCTGTTGCAGGAATTGCGCAACCGCACGGCGCAGGCCAGGATCATTGATCAGATGGGCGGAATGGGTAATGACCGGTTCATAGCCGCGCTGGATTTTATGTTCGCCCTGCGCGCCGGCCTCCACCGTTTTAAGGCCATGTTCGATGGCAATGTCGATGGCCTGATAATAGCAGGTTTCAAAATGCAAAAGCGGCGTGCGGTCCACTGAACCCCAGTTCCGCCCATAAAGCGTTTCCGACCCGATCAGGTTAAGCGCACCGGCAACCATTTCACCATCGCGAAAGGCAGATACCAAAACGGTTCTGTCGCGCAGTCTTTCATGCAGCAATTCAAAGAACTGCCGGGTTAAGTATGCTTGGCCCCATTTACGGTCTGATGTATCGCGATAAAAATGATAAAATCGGTCCCAATGTTCCGGTTTAAGGTCATCACCGCGAAGGGCCTTGAACGTATAGCCAGCTTCGAGAACTTGTTTGCGTTCCTTGCGCAGGTTTTTACGTTTGCGTGAAACGAGCGCGCCCAAAAAATCATCAAATGTCTGATAGTTGCGATTATGCCAGTGATATTGCAGGCCTGTGCGGGTTAGAAACCCCGAATCTTGCATCTGCGTGCTTTCATCCGCGCTGCAAAACGTGACATGTAACGTTGCCATGCCGAGTTTTTCGGGGAGTATCGAAAGACCTTCGATCAGCATGCGGCGCACGCTTTCGGGATCCGGATGATCGGGCGATACCAGCAATCGGGGCCCGGGCACCGGCGAGAAGGGGACAGCTGATTGCAGTTTTGGGTAATATTGACCGCCCGCACGTTCATAGGCCTCAGCCCAAGCCCAATCAAAGACATACTCGCCATAAGAGTGGGCCTTGATGTAAAGCGGCACGACTCCCGCAACGTTTCCATCATCGCCGCTTAGCAGAAGATGAAAGGGCTGCCAGCCATTTTCCGCGCGGGTTGAGCCGCTGTCTTCCATTGCCGATAAGAAGGCAAAGCTGACAAACGGATTATCTGACCCAGCACATTTGTCCCACTGGGTTTGGCCAATCTCATGAATATCGGTGACGGTCTTGATTTCGGCGGGCAAGGTGCGGTCCCCTGATTTCGTTCGGATGGCCACTGTTGGCCTTTTTTATACGCAGTAGCCGGTATATGCGTTCAAAAGATAGGCGCATTGCGCATTTACGCAAGGGAAAGCCTTTGACGGACGCGCTTCAAGGTCCTATTTCATTGGGCCACGGACCATAAGGAAATGGTTCCAATGAACGGCTCGGGATAATCCCGTGTCGCCCTCGCGAAGAAAAGGATGGTGCGCCGTGAACAGCAAACTTTCGTTGGAGAAGGACAAGATCAAGATCGTCCTGCTCGAAGGTATCCATGAAAACGCTGTAAAGATGTTCAAACAGGCCGGCTACTCAAATGTCGACCATTACCCTGCTGCGCTCGACGCGGACGAATTGAAGTCCGTTGTTGCAGACGCGCATTTTCTTGGCATCCGTTCTCGCACCAAATTGACCGAGGAAGTGATTGATGCGGCGCCTAAGCTGACCTCGATCGGGTGTTTCTGTATTGGGACCAATCAGGTTGATCTGACGGCTGCTGCGATGCGCGGTATCCCGGTCTTCAACGCACCGTATTCCAATACCCGTTCGGTTGCTGAACTGGTTTTGGGTCAAGTCATTATGTTGCTGCGCGGTATTCCGCAGCGCAACGCTGCTGCCCATGACGGTGGTTGGCTTAAAAATGCCAAGGGCTCTTACGAAGCGCGCGGTAAGACGCTTGGTATTATTGGTTATGGGCATATCGGCTCACAGCTTTCGGTTCTGGCCGAATCGCTTGGTATGAACGTCATTTACTATGATGTGATCAACAAACTTGCGATGGGTAATGCAACCACCTGTGGTTCGATGGATGAGCTGCTTGCAAGCTCTGACGTGGTTTCGTTGCATGTTCCGGCCAATGATCAGACCAAGAACATGATCACTGCGGCAGAAATCGCCAAAATGAAGCCGGGCGCGCATCTGATTAACGCTGCACGTGGCAATGTCATCGTGATCGAAGATCTGGCAGCCGCCCTTGAAAGCGGTCATTTGGCTGGTGCGGCACTTGACGTGTTCCCGGTTGAGCCGGCAGGCAAGGATGAGAAATTCGAAAGCCCGCTGCGTGGTATGAACAACGTTATCCTGACGCCGCATATTGGTGGTTCGACCCAGGAAGCGCAGGAAAATATCGGCTTTGAAGTTGCTGACAAGCTGATCACTTATTCTGATAACGGCTCGACCTTGGGCGCTGTGAACTTCCCGGAAGTTTCCCTGCCGGTCAAGGATCGCACCCATACGCGCTTTATGCACATTCACCGCAACGTTCCGGGCGTTTTGTCGAAAATCAACGATGTATTCTCGACACGCGGCATGAACATCAGTGGCCAGTATCTGCGCTCTGAGGGCGGGGTTGGTTATGTGGTCGTTGAAGTTGACGAAGAAATCAAACCGGGCCTTGGTGTTCGTAAAGAACTTGCAGCCATCGACGGCACCTTGCGGGTTCGCTTCCTGTTCTAATCGGGCAAGGGTAATAGATTGAATTAAGAAGGGCGGGTGCCATATGGTACCCGCCCTTTTTCTATGCCCGGGTCAATTTGGTATTCTAAAAGTGACAGCATACAATACCAATTATGCTAGATTTCGGGGATTTTCGTATATTTTCAACATTGTGGTATTCAAAAGGTATCTTTCGTGCTTGGATTGCCCAACTACGTTTAGTTGGCTTCACAGTAGGAGAAGAAAAATGAAAATAAAGAGAATGGTCGTCGGTTTGGGTGTCTCGCTGATTTTGGCAGGGACAGCCTTTGCACCGGCAATGGCGGCGGATGCGACGGACGGCGCGCGTATCCGCGAACTGGTCGATACGGGGATGCACTATTACTGGTCGGGTGGTGACATCAAAAAGGCCGAGGCCGAGGTGTTCAAGGGCATCACCCTGCACGGTCGATACGATGTCGTCGAACAGGCCTTTGCCGAGGCATCCAAGCTCGCACCAGAACGGATTGATTTGCGTTACGCGATTGCGTCAGCGCGCATTCTGCAAAAGAAACTCGATGAGTCGGCGGAAACTTATATCGGTATTACCCGTGTCGATCCGCATGCTTTTGATGCTTATACGTGGTTGGCGGCGTTGGCGCATATCCGTGGCGAAGATGATCAGTATCGCAACTATATGGACGCGATGGCCGGAATTGATCGCGACAAGGCGGATGATTACCGTAAACGCTTCTTGCGCGCTGATGCCAACATGGCCGAAGCCCCAAATCAGGACGTACCGGTTCTCGGTGAAAAACCGACCATCGTGATTCTGGGCTATGCACTTGCCGACGACGGCACAATGCGAGATCCCTTGATGCAGCGTCTTGAAGTCGGGCTGAAAGCAGCCAAAGCAAACCCGACTGCGCGTGTGATGGTCACTGGCGGTCAGCCGAAATCTGGCGTCACCGAAGGCGATATGATGATGCGCTGGCTGGTTGAGCAGGGCGTTGATCGAGATCGCATCATGCTCGAGGACAAGTCAAAAGACACCGTCGGAAACATGCTCAATATCGCGAACCTTTTGAACCGACATACGACCGATGACATCATTTTGGTCACCAGTGCTAGCCACATGCGCCGCGCCAAAACGGTGCTTCAGGACGCGCTCGATCAATATGGTCTGGATGCATCGGTTCATCCATTGATCGCACTTGATTTTGATAGCATCGAAGAAGCATCGAAAGTTAGCGACAGCGAAAAGCTTGTCGTCTATCGCGATATGCTGCGTGTATCGGGCATTTGGGCGTTTCCGGGCTTGCAACAATAGTCGTACAATTCAAAACGCCAGACAATCTAACGAACTGACGCCCGTGTGGCGTCAGTTTTCGTTTGGCACACAGGAAAATGTCAAAGCTTGCGATACATGACGAGTGCGTCTGTTTCACCCAATGTTGGGTGCATGAACGCACCGGGCAGGCGGCCCACAATCTCAAAACCAAGCGTCGGCCAAAGATGGACAGCGGCCGCGTTGCTGGCGATGACAAAATTAAACTGCATCGCACGGTAACCAAGGTTCTTGGCGCGGATCAAAGATTCTTCGCACATTTTACGTGCGATACCGCGCCCGCTGGCGTTTGGGGCAACCATATAGCCGCAATTACACACATGTGCGCCGCCACCGGCCTGATTTGTCCGGATGTAATAGGTGCCAACGATGTTGCCGTCTTCTTCTGCAACCAGAGCGACCTTGTCCGGACCCAGCCAGTAATCAGCAATCTGATCGCGCGTCAGGGTAGGATCAATCGCGTAGGTGTCGCCGGCACGCAGGATCGGTTCGACAATGGCCAGAATGGCGTCTTTGTCCTTTGGGGTCGCTTTGCGAATATGCATGGGAACTCAAACTTCTAGGATGTTGGGCTTCGTTGAATGTGTGGCGCGTTATCGCCGCCCGTCAGGGTTTGTTCAAGAATTTCTTGATCGACTTCAAAGGGCAGGTTTGCGCGCCCTGCCAAGGCCTTGGCCAGTTCATTGCGGTAACGTTCGCGCGGGATTTCAAGCACCCCGAACTGTTTAAGGTGATCATTGACGAATTGGGTGTCCAGTAGGCTATAGCCGCCTTGGCGCATCAGCGCGACCAGATGTACGAGCGCAACCTTGGATGCATTGGTGGCGCGCGAAAACATGCTTTCACCAAAGAAAGCCTTGCCCAGACTGACCCCATAAAGGCCGCCGACAAGTTTGCCGTCTTTCCAGGCTTCGATGGAATGTGCGCAGCCCATTTTGTGAAGTGCGCAATAGGCTTCTTGGATGTTGTCGTTGATCCATGTGTCATCACGATCATCGGTTTGTTCTGCGCAAGCGCGAATGACGTCGGCAAAGGCTTTGTCGACATGGATTGTAAAGCCGCCTTTGCGCACTGCTTTACGCAAAGAACGTGGAACATGAAAATCGTCCAGCGGCAAAATGCCGCGCCATTCCGGATCGATCCAATAAAGCGTCGGATCGTCATGGCTTTCGGCCATGGGGAAAAGCCCGACAGAATATGCCCGGATCAATAAATCAGGGGTCAGCTGGTTTGACATGATCGCAGTGATAATCTTTTCCGTCCTGTCTATCTGACGACACTGTACATATGTGGTGTCACACCGGCCAGACAAGGCCGCCTAAGTGTTTGGTCAGCGTGAATTATCATCTTACGCGCGTTTGATTAAATAGTTGATCCCAAATGCCCGTAACACAAATGAAATTTGCATGATCTGTTGTTTTGGCGTTGATATCGGTGCAGTGGGTATAAAAAAAACGGGGACCAGAAAAGGTCCCCGTTTTTCGTGCAGTCATGTGACGGCTTATTTCATGCCCATGAATTTTTCCAGCCAGTGGATGTCGTAATCCCCTTTCTGGATGTCCGGGTTCGCCAAAAGTTCCTGATGCAGCGGGATGGTGGTTTTAATGCCACCAATTGCATATTCAGCCAGCGCACGGCGCAGGCGCATCATGCATTCTTCGCGATCACGACCATGCACGATCAATTTTGCGATCATGCTGTCGTAATAGGGCGGGATCGAATAGCCGGTGTAAATGCCGCTATCGACGCGCACGCCCAAGCCACCCGGTGCATGGTATTCGGTGATCTTGCCCGGTGACGGAACGAAGGTTTCCGGATCCTCAGCATTGATACGACATTCAATCGCATGACCGTGAATTTCAAGGTCTTCCTGCTTAAAGGACAGCTCAAGACCCGCCGCGACACGGATCTGTTCGCGTACAAGGTCAACACCGGAAATCATCTCAGTAACCGGATGCTCGACCTGCAAACGGGTGTTCATTTCGATGAAATAGAACTCGCCATTTTCATACAGGAACTCGATGGTGCCAGCATTGCGATAGCCCATACCGATCATGGCATTCGCCACGGTCGAGCCGATGCGTTCGCGTTCTTCAGCCGTTAAGGTCGGCGAAGGGGCTTCTTCAAGAACCTTCTGATGGCGACGCTGCAACGAACAGTCACGTTCGAACAGATGCACGGCATTGCCGTGGGTGTCGCCAATCACCTGCAATTCGATATGGCGCGGCTTGCCAAGGTATTTTTCAATGTAAACCGCTGCATTGCCAAAGTTCTGCAACGCTTCTTTGCGGGTCATGGAAAAGGCTTCGGCAAGCTCTTCGTCGCGTTCCACGACTTTCATGCCGCGACCGCCACCACCACCAGATGCCTTAATCAGCACCGGATAGCCAATATCGTTGGCGCACTTACGGGCTTCTTCGACGTCGGTGATTTCGCCGTCAGACCCTGGAACGACTGGGATGCCAAGTCGTTCGACGGTCTGTTTGGCGGTGATTTTGTCACCCATCGTGCGAATATGTTCCGGCGTCGGGCCGATGAAGGCAAAGCCGTGTTCTTCAACCATCGAGGCGAAGTCAGCACTTTCTGACAGGAAGCCATATCCGGGATGAATGGCGTTTGCGCCGGTGATTTCGGCAGCAGACAGAATGGCCGGAATATTCAGATAGCTGTCTTTGGACGAGGGCGGGCCAATACAGACCGATTCGTCCGCCAGTCGCACATGCATGGCGTCCGCGTCAGCGGTCGAATGCACAGCAACCGTTTTGATGCCCATTTCGCGGCAGGCGCGCTGAATGCGGAGCGCGATTTCACCACGGTTGGCAATCAGGATTTTGTCGAACATGCGGTTCTTACCCTGGCTTATTCAATAATGATCAGCGGTTCGTCATATTCAACCGGATGGCCGTCGGTGGCGACAATCTGCGTCACTTTACCAGATTTCGGCGCGCGGATCGGATTGAAGGTTTTCATCGCTTCGATCAGCATAACGGTCTGACCTTCGGCAACGGTAGAGCCGACAGAAACAAACGGTGCTGCACCTGGTTCCGGCGCAAAATAAACCACGCCGACCATTGGCGATTTAACAGCACCCGGATGGGCACCCAAATCAGCCGGAGCGGCGGCAGCAGCGGCAGCTGGTGCGGCGGGCGCAGAAACTGCGGCTTGTGCCGGGGCAGCGGCAACCATGGTGCCCTGGCGGGCAACACGAATGCGGTTGTCACCAGCGGCAACTTCAATTTCGGTCAGCTTGGTGTCGTCCAGCAGCTCTGCGAGCTGGCGAATGGCGTCATTGTCGATGTTGAACTTGCTCATTTCGATATCTTTTATGATGGTGAGTGGATCAATCCGCGCATGGCATCCAGGGCGTGGATATAGCGTGTATATAGCTCTGGGAGCCAAACCCGTAGATCATGCCGTTTGCAGCTTTCGAGACGTAATAAAGATGTCTGAAGGCATCCCGCGTTTAAATATTGTACAGATGGCCCCTGATGATCGGCAATTTTGATGCCCAAAATACATCAAGGGGCGCATTCGATATGTGCGTATATGCCTCAGCAAGGTTAAGAATACCAGAATCTTCTTGTTGGACGTGCTCATTCCCGTCAACCGAACCCCATTTCGGGATGTCAAAAAGCGTAATTTTGCAATCAGTAGGGGATTTGCAGCTGTTTTTGCAGCCGTTCCAGATTGATTGCATTTTATCGTGCCATCGGCATCCTTACCGACATTGGTCGGCAGGTTCAAATTCGGCTCATTTAGAATGTAGACGGGTTTCGTCATTCGTTCCCACATGTCCAACATTGAGTGGTGCGTTTATACCACGCGCAAACTCTGACGCAACGTTGCATTGGTCCGATATGGTGGGCGTGCGCAGCTGATAAATAACTGTATTTCGTCATTTACGAAACTTTGCACGCGATCTTGGATAAAAACCATGGAACGCAGCTTGCCTCAGGCCTGCCTGCTGCGCATACTGCGCGGCAATCGTGAATATTTTGATACCATAGGGATTGAGCGAAAAGATGCGCCTGACCATCAACGGTGAAGACCGCACTATCGAAACGGCTGGTACTGTTTCCGAACTTCTTGGCGAACTTGGCATTGCCTCGACCAAGGTTGCAGTCGAACGCAATTTGGAAATCGTTCCCAAAACAGCGTATGACGAGACCCCTCTAATGGAAGGCGATAAGTTCGAGATCGTCCATTTTATTGGCGGAGGGTCACAAGAAGCGGATCTGGCGGCTGCCGATGATGCCGGGTTTGTCGTTGCGGGTAAAAAATTCTCGTCGCGTTTGCTGGTTGGGACCGGAAAATACAAAGATTTCGACGAAACCCGCATTGCGATCGAAGAATCCGGTGCCGAAATTGTCACGGTTGCTGTACGCCGGGTGAACTTGAGCGATCCGAACCAGCCGATGCTGGTCGATTATGTCGATCCGAAAAAATACACTTATCTGCCCAATACGGCGGGCTGCTTTACCGCCGATGATGCGGTGCGGACTTTGCGACTTGCGCGCGAAGCAGGCGGTTGGAACTTGGTCAAACTGGAAGTTCTGGGGGATCAGGCAACGTTGTATCCCAATATGCCTGAAACGCTAAAGGCCGCCGAAGCCCTGATTAAGGATGGCTTTGATGTCATGGTTTACTGCAGCGATGACCCTATTCAGGCCAAAATGCTTGAAGATATGGGCTGCTGCGCGATCATGCCGCTTGGTTCATTGATTGGGTCGGGCATGGGTATTCTTAACCCGGTGAATATTGCGTTGATTAAGCAAAATGCCAGCGTGCCGGTCTTGGTCGATGCCGGGGTCGGCACGGCGTCGGACGCTGCGTTCGCGATGGAACTTGGCTGTGATGGTGTTTTGATGAATACCGCCATCGCCGGGGCCAAAGATCCCGTCCGGATGGCGCGGGCCATGAAACATGCGATCATTGCCGGACGTGAATCGTTCTTGGCCGGACGTATGCCAAAGAAACAATATGCAGACCCATCATCCCCGTTGGTCGGCATTATCTGATCGCATTTCTTGTGCTTTGAGCTAGGCAAATAAAAGGCCGTTTCATTATCGAAACGGCCTTTTGGCATTTATTGTCTTCACGAAACGGTTTGACTGCAAATGTAGTCAGGCCGTTTTGGACTTCTGATCAAGATGCCTTTTCAAGGCCAGCTTGCACCAGTGAATCGACCCGTTCCATATCCGCACCGGAAACCAGGGTGCCGTTAATGATAAAGGCTGGCGTGCCACTGATCCCAACGGATCGCGCCATGGCGGAATATTGCGCCAGCATTCCGTTGATTTCAGGCGATTTCATATCCGCGTTCATCTGATCAACATCAACGCCGGCAGCTTCTGCCAGTTCGTTGATACGTTCTTCGTCGAGCAAACCACGGTTGCCCATGAAGGCCTGATGGACTTCCAGGTATTTGCCTTGTTTGGAAGCAGCCAAGGCGGCGCGTGCAGCAGTCGCACTTTCTTCACGCAGGATCGGGAATTCGACGAAAATGGTGCGGACCTTGCCGTCTGAATTTTCGGCAATCTCCATCACGCCATCAAGGGCGCGCTTGCAGTAGCCGCAGTGATAATCAAAGAACTCAATCACAGTGACAGGTGCATCGGCAGGCCCGACGGACGGAACAGACGAATCTGCGACCAGTGCATCCCAGACCGGGGTGATGGCTTCTGATTGCTGGCGTGATTTTTCGGCTGCTTGCCAGCTTTGGACGTTCTGAATTGCGCGCAACAGAACATCGGGATTTTTAATCAGATATTCTTCGATGATCCCATCGATTTCAGCTTTTTGCGCCGCGCTGAATTGTTCATCGGCCTGTGCGGAAGGAACTGTAAACAGCATTGCCGCTGCAATACCCGTACCGGCAAGTAAGCGTTTAATGAGCATAGAATTCATAGGACGTCCTTTTTGTCAGTAGGGTGCATTCGTACCCGACGTTTGAGGTCATGCTGTTGTGATACGAGATCATGCTGCTAACGGGAAAGTAAAATCTGCGTTAGGTATGTAATGCCATTCACAGCCGCCGGTTTGTTCTTGCCAGACGCGATGCCGATCCAGACCAGCCTGATTTCGTCACTTTCGGCATCTGGCCAATAGCGGCGGTAAAGTCCTGCTAAATCAAAATATTCGCGTTGCCACTGGCCGTACGTAACCTGTGGGTTGCCGATCGGGATGCGCACAGTTTGGTCTATTGATGGCTTGCCGCTGCCAAAATCACTTTCCTGCCAGTCGCCTTGATCTTGGCGGCGAAAGCCCAGAACAAGTTCGATATCGCCCGTTTGGGCCGAACTGTTTTGTTGCCAGTCGAACGAAAGGTAGGGCGAGGCCAGCACAAGGATATTGGTGCGCCGCCCCAGCTCAAACGATCCCGCAGCCGGGTGTGCAGCCAGTGCGATTTTGCCATCTTTGTCCTGCCATTCAAGGGCGGGGATGGGCGGCTGTTTAGATGGTGATGAATTTTGTGGCTTAACGCTGTAATGCCAATATCGCGGCGGATTGGTCAGCGAAAATGGCGCGTAAAGAAGCTTTAGATCCCCGCCGACATCAACCCCGGACCCGGGTAAAGAACAGCCGGTCAAATGGATGCTTGCGGCAAGGAGCAGGCCAAAAACGCAAAAGCGTTGATAGCCTGCTTTGAATGCTGATCTCCAAGGATGGTTGGTGACTTGGAGGTCAATGGAATTCATCACTGCGATGCTTCCGTTGCGGCGTCTTGCTTGTCTTGGGCTTCCGGGTTGGTGGCATTCAGAATATCTTGCGCGCGCAGCCACGTGGCGGTGCCTTTTTTTAGTTTCCGTTCTGCCTGAACCGCGTGATAGCTGGCAGCTTGTCGGTCACCGGACAGAAGGCTGTATTCAGCCTGCGAAAGCGATGCTTCGCCTTCGTTGCCAAGGCGGTTTTCGACAATCGCCCGGAACCGCCACGCGGATGAATTGCCACGTTCACGCGACAAGACACCGATCAGGTTGCTTTTTGCATCTTCGAGAAGTGACGGATCACCGGTTTCAATCATCGCATGCGCCAATAAAAGGCGGATCAGCGGCGCACCACCGGAAAGTTCAACGGATTCTTTTAATGGGGGAACCGCATCCGCAGCGCGACCAAATTCAAGCAGGACCTGACCTTTAAGTTCTTCAAAGTAAGGATTTTTGGGTTCTTCCGCGATCAGGCCTTCGATGATTTTAAGCGATGGTTCAAGCTGCGAATCGCGGAAATAAGCAATCGCACGTGCATAGCGTGCGGCGATACTGGTGTCCGATTCCGGATAGGCCCGCAGCGTATTTCGAAGCTGATTGGTGAATGCGTAAAGCTTGGCGCGCATTCGGGCATGACGCTCATACAAATTGGCCGAGACTTTTGCGTCCTTCAGCGGCGAATTGGCAACAAAGTTTGCCAAAAAATCAACACGTTCCATGGTCAAAGGGTGACTGCGCAGATAGGGATCCTGGCTTGAGGTGCTCAGAAGTTCTTGGCCTTCGAGCTTTTTCATAAAGTTCAGCATCCCGCGCGATGAAATACCGGCTTCGGTCAGGAATTTGACGCCAGCTTGGTCGGCACTGCTTTCTTGAGTCCGCGAATAGGCCAGGAAATTACGTTGGGCAACGTTTTGGCCGCCCATGATCGCCGCGGCACCCACGTCGGCACGCCCGGCCGCAACACCGGCCGCAACACCCGCCAAGGTCGAAAGAATGGAGATTGCAGATGCATTGCGAAGTTGATCATGAACGCGCGAAAGGTGGCCGCCCGCGATATGGCCACTCTCGTGGGCCATGACGCCCATAACCTGTTCTGGAGTATCTGCTTTTAACAGCAGCCCAGTATTGATAAAAAGCTTTTGGCCGCCTGCGACAAATGCGTTCAGGCTGTTATCAGACACGATATAAACAGAAACACCAGTTGGATCGAGACCCGCGGCCTTAAAAATTGGCGTCGCATACATGCGAAGGGTTTCCTCGATCTCGGTATCGCGGATAAAAGAACGACCTTGTGCGAAAACCGTGCTAGGCAGGGCAACAAGGAAAATGGCAGTGAGAGTTACAATGCGTCTGAGCAAAATGTGCGTTCCATCTTTTCGTGCATCTGATGTCGGTTCGCGTCCGACGGGCAAGCCATCATGGCGGATCGCGGTCGCAATCGCAATGGCCGCTGGTATGACAGCTTGTACTTCGAATGAACCGGAAAATCTTGGTCAAATCGGGGCAGTCAGTGGTTTTCTTGGTGGCGTGGTCGCCGACGAGCCACGTGCGGTGCGCGATGCGCGTGATGTTCTTTCTGCTGGCGGGACGGCTGCGGATGCGGCGGTGGCGCTGTATGCGACCATGACCGTGACCAAGCCATCCGTTGCCGGAATCGGCGGCGGTGGCGTTTGCGTTGTGCATGACCGGAAATCCAAAAAGGTCGAAGTTCTTGATTTCTGGCCGCGTCCGGGCACCCGAACGGCGCCGAGTCAAACTGCAACCACCATTCCGGCCGTGCCGCGCGGGCTTTATGCCTTAAGCGCGCGCTATGGCCGTCTTGAATGGCGTTCGTTACTGAGCTCAGCCGAACAATATGCCCGTCTTGGTGTGCCTGTGTCGCGGTCCTTGGTGAATGACATTAAGGCCAACGCCGATGACATCAACACAAGCCCAATGCTGCGCGATGCGTTTATCCCCAACGGCCAGGTTTTAAAGGTCGGTGACCGCATCCAGTCGGTCAATCTTGCGGCATTGCTGACATCTCTGCGTGTTCAGGGGCCAGGTGAGTTTTATAACAGTGCCCTTGGCGCGCGCGTCGCAGACGAGGTTCAGGCCGCTGGCGGAACCTTGACCGCCGATGATTTGCGCAATTATCGCCCGCAATGGAAAACCGCGACCGAGGTAAAAGTCGGTAACGAAACACTTTATCTTGCCTATCCGCCGCGCTCAGAAAGTGGTGCATCAATCATCACCGAGGGCGATGAACTGGGCGCCATCTTGGACCGTTACCTTGCCGATATCACCAAGGGTGATACGTCAGCACAGGCAAAATCAGGGCGCAGCGGTTTTGTTGTGATGGATCGTTTGGCGAATGCAGTTGCTTGCATGACCACGATGAATAAGCCGTTTGGTGCCGGGGTCGGTGCGCCGTCGTTTGGGCTTGATCTTGCGGCCGGTGATCCGGCGCATGCCGCGACGCCGTTGATGGGCCCGGCCTTGATGGTGAACCCGTATGTTTGGGAATACTATTACGGCATTGCTGGCACGGGAACGCCCGCCGGTGCGACCAAACAGATTGCCACAATGGCGATGGATTTAATTGATGAAGATGCCGCATCCGGGATCGCGATGAATTCTGATGGCAAGTCTTCTGTGAATGTCATCCGCTGTCTTGAGGGTACACCACCCCATCCCGAAAGTTGCCGTTTCATTGCCGATCCGGCAGGCGGCGGTATGGCGGGAACGCGGTAACCACACAAACAAAGAGATAAGACCACAGGGCAGGGCATCGTTCTTGCCCTGTTGCTTTTCACGATAATGCAGGACCTCACACATGGCTTTGAAACAGTCACTTCGCGGTGCAATTTCACCCTTCATCGTTATGGACGTGATGCGTGCGGCCAATGCGCGCGAAAAAGAAGGCAAGGCTGTCTATCATCTTGAAGTTGGTCAGCCGGGCACACCCGCACCGCGCAAAGTACGCGAGGCCGCTGCCAAGGCGCTTGATGCCGATTTGATCGGCTATACCAACGCCATGGGCATCGATCCGCTGCGCGAGGCCATTGCAGGGCATTACAAAACCAAGTTTGATGTATCTGTGGATCCGGCGCGGGTTTGTGTTGCCAGTGGGTCGTCGTCGATTTTTGTTTTGGCGTTTCTGGCGGCATTTGATGCCGGCGATCGTGTGGCGATGGCTGCACCGGGCTATCCAGCGTATCACAATATCCTAAGTGCACTTGGGATCGAGACGGTCAATCTTCCGGCCGGGCCAGATACCCATTATCAGCCAACGGTTGCGATGCTGCGTGACCTTGATCAGCCAATCGATGGTTTGATCGTTGCCAGCCCATCCAACCCGGCGGGCAGCATGATTGATGTCGACACCTACCGGGAACTGGCAACCTATTGCCGGGAAAATGGGATCCGTCTGATTTCAGATGAAATCTATCAGGGGATTTCCTTTGGCGATGTCAAGGAATGTACTGCCCTTGAATTTGGCGATGAGGCCATCATCATCAACAGTTTTTCCAAGTACTTTTCGATGACGGGATGGCGTCTGGGCTGGGCGATTGTACCGCCCGATTTGATGCGCGCGGTGGAATGCTTACAGCAAAACTTGTTCATTTCTGCCCCGGCATTGTCGCAAATTGCGGCAGTTGTGGCGTTTGATTGTGAAGATGAACTTCAGGCCAATATTGCGGCTTACGCCCGCAATCGTGAAATCCTGTTGGATGGTTTGCCCAAGGCTGGCTTTAATAAATTCGCCCCGGCAGACGGCGCATTTTACCTTTATGCCGATGTCCGCGACCTGACCGATGACAGCGAAGCATTTTGTAAGCAGATGCTTGATCAAACCGGTGTTGCCACCACGCCTGGTACCGATTTTGATCGGCTGCGCGGTAAGGGCTATGTGCGGTTTTCATTTGCCCACAGCGAAGAAACCATGATCGGCGCAGTTAAGGCATTGCAGAACTGGAAGCGTTAAGCCCCATACGCGAAAGCACTAAATGAAAAAGGGCTGCCCAATGGGCAGCCCTTTTTTGTATCAAGCTCAAAGGTCTTAACGACCCAGGCTCCACCAACCGCGTTTCTTCGGCTTGGGTTTTTCATCCTTTGCCGGCTCGGCTGCGGGCGTTGGTGCCGGTGCAGAGGCCTGTGCCGCAACTGGCTCAGCCTTCGGCTCAGCGGCCTTCGGCGTTTCCGCTGGCTTATCTGCTTTGGCCGGAGCTTTTTCCTCTGCCTTTGGTGCCGGTGTGGCTTCCTTGGGGGCAGGGGCGGTTACTTCGGCCGGGGCAGAGGCTGGTGTTGCTGCTGCTGCGCTGGCTTCTGGTTTGCTGTCAGCGTCGGCTTTTGGTGCCGGACCCGTTTGGATCGGGATGTTTTTCACATCTGCGCGATCCGCGTTGTCATCCTTGTTGCCTTGACGGTCATTGCGATCACGACGGTTACGACGGTTGTCGTTTCGGTCGCGACGATCCCGACGTGGGCGGGCAGGGGCCGGTGCGGTTGTGCTCCGGCTGCGTGCTTCGCGGACACCGTCCTGATCAAAGCTGTCCGCGTCCTGACCGTCGCTTTCGGCGTCGATCACCGTGTTTTCATTGGCACCGTCAGGTGCCTCATGATCACGGTTACGACGTGCGGCGGTCAATGCCGGATCATCATTTGGCGAACGGGTACGGTTGGCTTCAAAATCCTGACGGCGTGAACGACGGCGGCCACCACGTTTGCCGCGACGGCGGCGTTTGCGTTGGCTTTCTTCATCGTCATCATCGTCGTTATCGCCGTTTTGATCGGCAGTATCGTCAGCACCGGCATCGGTATTGGCGGTATCTTGCTGCGCGTCGTTACGGTCATCACGATCATCGTTGCGACCACGACGGCGACGACGGCGACGGCGACGTTTGCCGCCCTGTTCATCGTCATCCTGCGAATTGTCTTTGGCCGATGCGCCGGAGTCTTCGTCGTCATCGTCCTCGACATCATCGGTATCAACCGGATTTTCAATCGCGGTCAGCGATACACTGTCGGTATTGAGAACAGCCGGGGTATCTTCGACCTCGTCACCTTTCTTCGCACGCGAACGTTCGATGCGGTGATCCGGTGAAATCAGGCTGTCATCACCAAAGATCATCACCGTAAAGCCATAGCGCTGCTCAATCTCGGCAAGCGTATCGCGTTTGCGGTTCAGGATATAAAGGGCGACTTCGCTTGCGACATGAACCGTAAGCGTACCCGACCGGCGGCGCATGCCTTCTTCTTCAAGAACACGCAGCAAGTGAAGGGCGGCACTTTCGACCGAGCGAACAAGGCCAACGCCACGGCAATGCTTACAAACTTCAAATGCGCTTTCAACCAGCGACGGACGCAGGCGTTGACGCGACATTTCAAGCAAGCCAAACGGGCTGATGCGGCCAATCTGAAGACGGGCACGGTCATTGCGCATCGCTTCTTTAAGCTTGCGTTCAACAGCACCCTGATTGCGGTGGTCTTCCATGTCGATAAAATCGACAACGATCAGACCGGCCAGATCGCGCAGACGAAGCTGGCGTGCCAGTTCTTCTGCGGCTTCAAGGTTGGTCTTATAAGCGGTTTCTTCGATATTGCGTTCACGGGTCGAACGACCAGAGTTCACGTCAACCGCGACCAAGGCTTCGGTCGGGTTGATAACGATATACCCGCCAGATTTAAGCTGAACGACCGGGTTGAGCATGGCGTCAAGCTGGCTTTCCACTTGGAAACGGTGGAACAGCGGAACGCCCTGATCTTTGTATGGCTGCACACGTTTGGCATGTGACGGCATCAACATTTTCATGAAGTCTTTGGCGATCCGGTAACCTTCGTCACCTTCAACCAAAACTTCATCAACATCGCGTGCGTAAAGGTCACGGATAGACCGTTTGATCAGATCGGCTTCTTCATAAATCAGGCAAGGTGCCTGGCTTTGAAGTGTGGTCTCGCGGATGCGATCCCACAAACGCATCAGATAATCAAAGTCGCGTTTGATTTCGGCTTTGGTCCGTTCTGCACCAGCGGTACGAACGATCACAGCCATGCCATCTGGAATTTCCAGCTCGGCGAGAATGGATTTCAGACGCTTACGATCTTGTGCATTGGTGATCTTGCGCGAAATGCCACCACCACGCGGGGTGTTTGGCATCAGAACGCAATAACGACCGGCCAGCGACAGGAAGGTCGAAAGAGCAGCACCCTTGTTGCCGCGCTCTTCCTTAACAACCTGTACCAAAAGGATCTGGCGGCGTTTGATGACTTCTTGGATCTTGTAGCGTTTCTGAAGCTGACGGCTGTGCGATTCCACAAACTCGTCGGCATCATCGCCGCCAATGTCTTCGATGTCTTCTTCGACGGTTTTGGCATCGATTTCTGCAACCGCATTACCGTCAGCAGCGTCGTCATCAATGTCGACTGTCAGCTCGGTAATTTCGGCTGACATGGCCGCATTGCCACCCGTCGGGGTGTCATCGCCATCAGAACCGGAATTTGTGTCAGATGCGTTATCGTCGGACGAAGATGCATCATTCGCATCTGCCGTTGACGCATCGGTCTCATCGGATTTTTTGCGACGATTGCGGGTGCGACGACGACGTGGCTTGGCGTCTTCTTCGTCGGTTCCATTAGTGGTGTTCTGCGCGCCGCCTGCCGAGGCAGGGATATCAGACGCGCCGGAATCGGAATTATCCGTGGCGTCGGCAGCGACTTCGTTGCTGTCGGTTGCCTCGTCCTTGTCTTTCGCGCGCGGTTTGCGGCGCGAACGAGAGCGCGTTGGTTTCTTTTCTTTTTTCGGGCTGTCTTCACTGTCGTCGGTAGTGTCTTCGACGACTTCGGCATCCTTGACCGGGCGCGCATGACTTTGGGTCAATGCTTCACGGTCGGCAACCGGAATTTGATAATAATCGGAGTGGATTTCGCTAAAAGCAAGGAAACCATGGCGGTTTCCGCCATAGTCAACAAAGGCCGCCTGCAATGACGGTTCTACGCGCGTCACTTTCGCGAGATAGATGTTACCTTTGATCTGTTTCTTCGTCGAAGTTTCGACGTCGTATTCTTCTAAGCGATTTCCGTTAATAACAACGACGCGGCTTTCTTCCGCGTGCGTTGCATCGATGAGCATGCGTTTAACCATTCGGAACCTGTTCCTGGAGGCCCCGCCAGTTCAATGCCTAAAGCGTAGTTGTGCTGATATGCAAACAAACCGGCGTGACCGGAGGCGCCGTACGTTAAGTCCGCGATATGTCCTGTATGTCTCTGGTTCATCGCGTGTCGGCTGCTCTTCCGGTTCGGACCTGGTCTTGGTGTTAAAAAAAAACTTGGTTGCGTATTCTCGAGCGCGCCAAGACAGCCTTTTTTAGGAGGGCTCTATCGGGAGCGGGAATTGCCGCGTCACCGAGACACCGACCGTAAGAACTGCTCTAGTCGCGTCCTCAACTTGGTGGATTTTTAGTGTCTTACCACAAAGCATTAGGAATCTCGGGAGCAACATATCTGGTTTATGCGTCTGCGACAAACAGTTTTGTTACATCCTATGTTGAGTTTTTAGTGTTTTGTTTAAAATCCCAAAGGATTTCCGCAGGATTTCGCGGCATGCTGCCAATGTCAGGCAAATCTATGAAAACGCGAAGTTTTTATCGGACGCTTTAAAAACATACTGTTCGCGAAAGCGTGATCACCAACTTGCTTAAACTCCGTCTTCGGTCAATTGCCCGTTAACCAACGCGTTGCTATAAGCGCTTATCAATCGGCTCCAACCGCGCAAATGGGCTCAGCAGGATAAATGGCATCATCAGTAGTAAACGTGCAGTGCACGGCACAAAATGGACGATTAACTTACGCTGCTCGTAAAGTCGGGCAGGTGGTTACGCTGCTGTTTTTGTTCCTGTTTTCGCTTTATTTTGCCATGGGGACAGCGTTTGCTGACAGTGCAAAAGTGCTCGGCGCACGCCTTGGCGTTTATCCCGATTATACCCGTTTTGTGATCGATCTGGATCGGGATGTTGATTTTACGTATTTCCTGCTGCCTGACCCTTATCGCATCATCATTGATCTACCTGAAATCGATTGGAGCGCGCCTCCCGGCAATGTCACATCGGGCGGCGGGCTTATTTCCGGATTGCGCTATGGCCTGTTTAAGCCGGGGACCTTCCGCGTTGTCTTGGATGTCGCCAAACCATCCTTGGTGTCAAAGATTTTCGCGCTTCCCGCGTCGGGCGATAAACCGAACCGACTTGTCGTTGATTTAAAGCCAGCCAAGCGCGAAGCCTTTATGGAGGCCTCACGCGAAAGCATGGTGGCGTATTCCGCGCGCAGCCGTAACGATACCAGTGCCACCGAACAAAGTGCGGACGTGGCGGTGAAGTCCGGTCGCCCTGGGGATAACAAGCCCCTTATCGCGATTGATGCGGGTCATGGTGGCGTTGATCCCGGTGCAATCGGTGTCGACGGCGTTTACGAGAAAAACCTGACTTTGGCAGCGGCGCGGCAACTGGCCGATACCCTGACCGCATCAGGGCGCTATCGCGTGTTGTTAACGCGCGATAAGGACGTTTTTCTTAAACTGCGTCAGCGCGTTGAAATTGCGCGCAAAAACGGTGCTGATTTGTTCATATCGTTGCACGCCGATTCCATTGGTAATCCAAAACATCGCGGTGCGTCGGTTTATACCTTGTCTGAAAATGCATCGGATAAAGAAGCCGCTGCTTTGGCATCAAAAGAAAACAAGGCCGACGTGATTGCCGGGGTGGATTTGTCTGAGGAAAATTCCTTGGTGCAAAGCATCCTGATCGATCTTGCACAGCGCGAAACCATGAATTTGTCGGCAACACTAGCGGCGAATATGGTCAGTGAATTGGCGCGGAACATTGAATTGCAACGCAGAACGCATCGGTTTGCCGGGTTTGCTGTTCTTAAGGCGCCAGATATTCCGTCAGCATTGTTTGAAATGGGCTATATCTCAAACGCAACGGACGCCAAGCTTCTGCAAAGCCCGGCACATCGCAAAAAGATTGCCGAGGCAATCATGCGTGCGATCGATATTTACTTTGAGAAACACAAATTCTGATCGGTTCAACCGTTTCCGTCGTATGCAATCGCGATTGCAAAAGCCCAAAAGCAATACGTTTTGGGCTTTTTCTTTTGCCTGAATTCCCCAGTATTTTGCGGTATCATGGGGGCGGACGCGAAAAAATAACCGGTGGTAAGGTTCGTCACAACCTTGTCACTTTTCCACCAATATAATGTCGGCAAGTATGTGGGGATTCCCTTAACAGTGGCTTCGTCCTGTGGGATGATTGCATTTGGATAGATTGTGCACAATGATGCGCGATCTTTTCCATCAGGCCAACAACACGAAAAAGACCTGTTTATATGCGAATTTTAGCGATTATCTTCGGCTTTCTGTTTTTGATGGCGATTGCCGGGGTAGCCGGTATTGCCGGGATTTTCTGGTACTATGGTCAGGATTTGCCTGACTATACCCAGCTTGAAGACTATGAGCCGGAGGTCATGACACGTGTCCATGCCGCCGATGGTGCATTGATTGCGGAATACGCCCGTGAAAAACGTGTGTTTGTTCCGATCACCGCCATCCCGCACAAGGTTATTGATGCCTTTGTCGCGGCCGAGGATAAGAACTTTTGGACTCATCCGGGTATTGATTTCGCATCGGTCTTGCGTGCGGCTGTTACCAACGTGGTTAATTTGGGGACCGGGCGCCGTCCTGTTGGGGCCTCGACCATTACGCAGCAGGTCGCAAAGAATTTCCTTTTGACCAACGAAGTTTCGTACGAGCGGAAAATTAAGGAAGCTATTCTTTCGTTCCGTATCGAACGCGCCTTCTCCAAGGAGCATATCCTTGAGCTGTATCTGAACGAAATTTACCTTGGCAGTGGCAGTTATGGCGTTGCCGCCGCGGCGTTGCGTTATTTCGATAAATCACTTGATGAACTGAACATCGAAGAAGCCGCTTATCTTGGCGCCCTGCCAAAGGCACCATCCAATTACGATCCGGTCCGGAACCACGACGAAGCCAAAGCACGTCGTAATTGGGTCATCGGCCGGATGCTTGAAGAAAATTACATCACCGAGGCCGAAGCACAACAAGCGTGGGCAGCCCCGTTGATTGGTAAAACCCGTGAATCGGTTGATACCTATCAAGCTGATTTCTTCGCCGAGGAAGTCCGTCGCCAGCTGGTCGACCTTTACGGTGAAGGCATGCTGTATGATGGCGGTTTGTCTGTACGATCCACCGTTGATCCGCGCATGCAGACGGTTGCGGATAAGGCCCTGTTCGAAGGATTGGTTGATTATGACCGCCGTCACGGCTGGCGCGGTCCAATCACGACCATCGATCTTTCCGGTGATTGGCAGCAGAAATTACGTGAAGTCGAAACCCCAGCCGATATCCCGTGGGATAAAGCTGTGGTCCTGTCGACCGATGCCAGCGAAGCGGTCCTTGGATTTTCATCAGGCGATCAGGGGCGTATTCCCCTGCGTTTCCTGACTTGGGCGCGCCCATGGAAAAAAGGCCAGACATTGGGACCAACCGTAAATAAGCCGTCGGATGTGATTAACGCGGGTGATGTTGTTTACGTGAAGCACTTTGCCGAACTGGATGGCGAGAAACTTCCGCCCAATACCTATGGCCTGCGCCAAATCCCCAATGTGAATGGTGGCTTGGTGGCGATGGACCCGCATACCGGGCGTGTTTTGGCAATGTCGGGCGGGTTCTCGCATGATTTGTCGAAATTCAACCGTGCGACGCAGGCGCGTCGTCAACCGGGCTCATCATTTAAGCCGTTTGTGTATCTTGCGGCACTCGATGAGGGCTTTACCCCCTCGACCCTCGTGCTTGACGCACCGTTTGTGATTGATCAGGGGCGGGGCCTTGGTAAATGGAAACCGGGTAACTACACCGGCAAGTTCTATGGCCCGTCGACTTTGCGTCTTGGTATTGAAAAGTCGCGAAACCTGATGACGGTGCGACTGGCGCAAACCATTGGCATGCCGATTGTTGCTGATTACGCAGAACGTTTTGGCATTGTCGATGACATGCCAGAAGTCCTGTCCATGTCGCTTGGCGCCGCCGAAACCACGGTCATGCGCCTTACGGCGGCATATGCCGAAATAGTCAATGGCGGTAAGAAAATCACCCCGACTTTGGTCGATCGCATTCAGGATCGCCGCGGTAAGGTGATTTACCGCCGGGATGAGCGCGATTGTGCGGAATGTCAAAACGTTGTGTTCCGCAATCAAATGCCGCCTGAATTGCCAGATAACCGTGAACAGCTCACAGATCCGGCCAGTGCGTTCCAGATGGTCCACATCATGGAAGGCGTTATTCAGCGGGGTACTGGTCGTAGCATTGCCGATCTTGGCTATCCGTTGGCCGGGAAAACCGGGACGACGAACGATTCCCGTGATGCTTGGTTTGTTGGCTTCTCGCCTGACCTTGCGGTTGGTGTGTATGTCGGCTTTGATGATAACCGCTCACTGGGGGATCACGAACAGGGCGCAAGTGCCGCAGCCCCGATCTGGAAGGAATTCATGCGCGGTGCTCTTGCGGGCACCAAAGCCATTCCATTCCGGACGCCACCGGGCATTCGTATGGTCCGGGTTGAGGCCCGCACCGGTCTTCCAGCACGCCCTGGCGATCAGGACGTGATTTGGGAGGCCTTTAAACCTGGCACAATTCCCGCTTCGAATGACAATGTCATTGATGGTGGGGATAACGAAACTACTGGCCTTGACGGCGGAACGACTGGCAATAGCGGATCGGTCCCGGGACCGGGCGGCATTTACTAATCGTTGCCAACCAAAGTCGCAGATTTGATTTTTGTGACTGTTGATAGATGAAAAGCCGGATGTGAAAAACATCCGGCTTTTTTGTTTTCTGACACCTTTCACCCGAAAAATTAGGCGTTCATTTGGTGTGAAATTTTAAGGCGCAGTGTCACGAAACAGTGACATAACCATCAACGCGGTGACATCGCGATGTCATGTGAATTTGTCATGATGGACGGGATTTCAGTTCACGCCTTAACGAGGTTCAAAATGACGTTCCGTCTTTCCCGCCGAAAGTTTCAGACCACCACCGCAACAGCAGGTGCAGCGACGACCATGTGCGGTTTTTTCATGCCGTCAATTTCCCGTGCAGCTGATCGCCCGATGATCACGCATGGTGTGCAAAGTGGGGACGTGACCGCGAATACGGCGTGCCTATGGGGGGGGCGCCGACCGTGCATCGCGTATGGTGAATGAAATTGCCACCACCGAAGGATTTAAAAATTCGGTACGCATTCCACATGTCGACGTTCTGCCAACTTGCGATTTTGCCGATGAAGAACTTTACACCGTCACACTTGATCCGGTTTATAGCTGGTCGTTGATTTGTTGGCTTTGTCTTGGTTGCAGAACCCGGCACATTTCGCGTGCCGGGTTTTTGCATGGTTGCAGGGGTTTCAAGTGGGACAAAAACTGTTATAAGCGCGGCCTACATAGCCATATGTCACGTATGGCCTAACGGAATTTCATATGAGTAACGGAGACATCAATGCGCGCAGAAGCACAGGCATTGGTCGATGAAATCAAGCAGTCAATGGCACTGCTGAGGAGGCATCTTTGACTGGGATAACGCTCTTAGGCGCCTAGACGAACTGAATGCACTGGCCGAAGACCCGACCCTTTGGGACGACGCAGCCAATGCGCAGAAAGTCATGCGCGAACGTACCCAGCTTGATGATGCGATTAACGGCTATAAAAAGCTCGCGCAGGAGCTTGATGACAATATCGAACTGATCGAACTTGGCGAAGCCGAGGGCGACGAAGATACTGTCACCGAGGCCGAAGAAGGCCTGCGCAAGATCAAGGCAATCGCCGCCCAGCGTGAACTTGAAAGTCTGCTTTCAGGTGAAGCTGACGCCAACGATGCTTATCTTGAAATCCATGCTGGTGCCGGTGGCACTGAGGCACAGGATTGGGCAAGCATGATGGCACGCATGTATTATCGTTGGGCAGAGTCCAAGAAATACAAGCTTGAAATGCTTGAAGAAAGCGATGGCGAGGAAGCCGGTATCAAGTCTGTGACCTATAAAATTTCCGGTCACAATGCTTATGGTTGGCTTAAGAACGAAGTGGGTGTGCATCGTCTGGTGCGTATTTCGCCCTATGACAGTTCTGCGCGTCGCCATACCAGCTTTTCATCCGTCTGGGTGTATCCGGTGATCGATGACGATATCCAGATCGAAATTCTCGATAAGGATCTTCGGATTGATACCTACCGGGCATCTGGGGCGGGTGGTCAGCACGTTAACCGGACCGATTCCGCAGTGCGTATGACCCATATTCCGACCGGGATTGTTGCCCAGTGTCAGAACGACCGATCGCAGCATAAAAACCGCGAAACGGCGATGAAGATGTTGAAAGCCCGTTTGTATGAGGCCGAGCTGAAAAAACGCGAAGCCGAAGCACAGGCTGTTGAAGATAACAAAACCGATATCGGTTGGGGCCATCAAATCCGTTCTTACGTCCTGCAGCCTTATCAAATGATCAAGGACCTGCGTACGGGTACGGAAACGTCTGATACGCAAGGCGTTTTGAACGGCGATCTTGATGCTTTCATGGCAGCCGCCCTGGCAGCAAAAGTCACCGGTTCAGCAGGTGAAATCGAAGATATCGATTGATCTTCCTAATCAGGTCAAAATTTAAAACACCCCGTCGGTTACCGGCGGGGTGTTTTTATTTGTTACTTGGCAGGTATTTAGGACGTCACACCGCGGAATTCGGTGAATTGCCCGCAAATGATCCACTTCTGTCACACAATTGCCGGATATGGCTGCCATGGTCGATTTCAGCGGCACCTGCCAAGCAATAATAAACGACCGGATCATGACCGGTTCGCGGCAGGCCCATTTCAGAGCAAACGTCTATCATTCAGGTGAAATCCAAAATGGTCAAACAGTCCCTTGGCCCGGTCGCGGTTGGCGATCAGTTCAAACTTGCAACACCGAACGGCCCGGTTTTCATGGTGGTTAAAATCCGTGAAATGAAACCAGTTGATCATGCCCAGATCGTCAAAGTGCGCGATATGCGATCGCCGACCCTTATCGCGGTGACCACTTTGTTGAACCGCGATTTTTATGTGCCGGTCGCACCCGAAAACCACCAAATGCCCGAGAATGATGGGATATTGCGTGGCAACTAGTGTCTGCTTAGCGCGATTATGAAATCGCGCAAGACGCTGTTTTCCCCAAATATACGCAATAAAGCAGTTGGCATGGCGGCCCACACGCGGTGAAATGGATGAAACGAAGTATCCATTTCATCAGGGGCCGCCATCATGTCACATGAACCTTCGCAGACAGATCTTCTTGATGTTCTGTTTTCCGTTCTTGAAAACGATATCCTGCCCAAAACCCAAACTGGTGTCGTCGCGGGCAACAAGGTTTTTGGGGCGGCGATTTTACGAAAATCCGACCATTCCTTGGTGATTGCCGAAACCAACAATGAAATGGAAAACCCACTTTGGCATGGGGAGGTCCATTGCCTGAAACGGTTTTACGAATTGCCCGCGGATCAACGCCCTGCGACATCGAATCTTATTTTCCTATCAACCCATGAACCCTGTTCGATGTGCCTGTCGGCAATCACGTGGGCTGGGTTTGATAATTTCTATTATTTCTTTTCCTATGAAGATTCGCGCGATGCATTCGCCATTCCCCATGATTTGAAAATCATGCAGGAAGTTTTCACGCTTAAAGACGGCGAATACAACAAATCGAACGCATTCTGGCAAAGTCATTCAATGATGGCGATGGTCGATGATTTACCCGATGATCAGCAAACCAAATACCTTGCCCGCGCACGTGCCATTTCCGATCAGTATGATCAGCTTTCACGCCAATATCAGGACACCAAATCGGACAATGACATCCCGCTAAATTAGGGCAGGGGATTTTGGTTTGTTGGTGCAGTTGACGTTTGAGTCCGAATCTGGCGAGTTTTGTGCGTCAATTCTGATAAACTGCGTGGCATGGAACAGCTTAATTACGATATTTGCTATCACGCACTCAAAACCCGGGACCAGCGGTTTGACGGGCGGTTTTATACCGCCGTTCTGACCACTGGAATTTTTTGTCGCCCGGTTTGCCCCGCAGTGACGCCAAAGCGTGCCAATGTCGAGTTTTATCCCAGTGCCGAAGCCGCGATTGCGCATGGCTTTCGGCCGTGCCTGCGCTGTCGGCCCGAAGCCGCACCGGGAAGCCCCGCAAGTGCTGGCGTTCACGCCACAGTTGCCCGTGCGGTGCGCCTGATTGAACAGGGTGCGCTTCAAGAAGGCAGTATTGCGGATCTTGCCGATCGTCTTGGGGTTGGGGATCGTCATTTGCGCCGGATATTTAAGACCCATACCGGCGTCACACCGCAAGAACATGCCAAGGCAAGGCGGCTTTTGCGCGCCCGACAATTGATCGTCGATAGCAACCTGACCATGACCGAAATCGCCGATATCGCAGGTTTTTCCAGCCTGCGCCGATTTAACGATGCCATGAAGCAGGCCTATGGGCAGGCGCCAACCGCCTTTCGCCGAGGCATTTCAGCCAAGACGTCGCCTAAACCGGTCGCTGCGGATGATCCGTTTGCACCGCGCAATGATGATCTGATATTGCGCCTTCGTGCCCGCCAGCCATTTGATGCCACGTATCTTTTGGCCTTTTTCCGAGCACGTGCGGTCCCCGGCTTGGAAACGGTACGTGACCGGATTTATGCCCGTGGTTTTCGCATCGGGGATGCGGTTGGCATGATGATTTGTCATTTCAGCCCGGATCAAAGCGGCGTCAATGTTATCCTTCGGGGGCCGGCGCGTGAAGCGGTGCTTGAAATTGGCGCACGGGTGCGTCGTTTGTTCGATTTGGATGCCGATGTGCCAACCATCACGAAACAGTTTTCTGATGATGCCTTGCTGGCGCCCTTGATCGATAAACGGCCAGGCTTACGGGTGCCTGGATGCTGGGACCAATTTGAATTGGCACTGCGCGCCGTGTTGGGCCAGCAGGTTTCAGTGGCGGCGGCCCGCACCTTGGCGGGGCGGCTAGTGCAGAAGTACGGTAATGAACTTCCGGCTGAGTTATCCGACGGCACTGGGGTGACCCATTTATTCCCGCAACCAGAAAAGCTGCTGGGATTAGATTTGATTGGGATTGGCCTGACCCAGCGGCGAGCACAAACGGTATCAGATGTGATCGGTATGTTTGCCGCCCTCGGATGCGGTCAAAAAAGCGATGATGAACTGATCGCTGCATTGGCCGCGGTCAAGGGGATCGGGCCATGGACGTTGAATTATTTTGCCCTGCGCGGTCTGGGCGATCCTGACGCGTTCCCGGCTGCCGATCTTGGTATTCTAAAGGCGTCAAAAATGGGCGGTGGCCCGGATAAGGCGAAGGAGCTTGAAACCCTTTCGGAAAGTTGGCGACCGTGGCGAGCCTATGCCGCGCAGTATCTTTGGTCGGCCCTTGAAGGAGAATGACAATGAGCATAACCACCCAAATTAACGTCGCAGGATATGACAGCCCGATTGGCAAGATTAGCCTTGCAAGTGTCGGCGGCAGGCTGGTTCACCTGGACTTCGAAGGAAACGAGAACCGCCTTAAAACCATTCAGAACCGGCGTTTCAAAAACATCGAATGGGTTGAAAGCCAAAATGCGGGCGCCAGCGCACCGGTATCGATCATATCATGGTTGGATGCGTATTTCGCGGGGGAGGCCGGGGTACTTCCGATGGATGACATCACCATGATCGGGACCGAATTCCAAAAATCTGTTTGGGATGCGCTGGTTTCTATTCCGTGTGGCAAAAGCGTTTCATATGCCCAATTGGCCAGTGAACTTGGCAACCCGAAGGCAGTGCGTGCAGTTGCGCGTGCCAACGCCCTTAATCCGGTATCGATCATTGTTCCGTGCCACCGGGTGATTGGATCGAACGGGACCTTAACCGGCTATGCGGGCGGGCTGGAGAGAAAGGCGTGGTTGCTTGACCACGAAGCGGGCATCCTTGCCAAAGCCGCATGATGCAAAAAGGGCAGCCGAATGGCCGCCCTTTTTTCGGTAAGTTTGGGATTTGTTAAATCGACATCACGATACGGCCATCAATTTTACCATCGCGCATGCGATCAAAGATCGAATTGATGTTTTCGATGGGTTCGGTCGTGAAGTGCGAATGCACCTTGCCATCGCCAGCAAATTCAATGGCTTCTTGCAGGTCGGCACGGGTACCAACAATCGAACCGCGGATGGTTTTTCCCGACAGAACCGTATCAAAGATATCAAGCTCAAACGTTCCGGGTGGCAGGCCAACCAAGGCCATTGTGCCACCACGGCCCAGCATGCCCACACCTTGTTTAAAGGCCGGCTTGGAAACGGCGGTGACAAGAACCCCGTTTGCCCCACCCATTTGCTTTTGAACTTCCGAAATCACATCGGTTTCGGCTGCATTCAGTACCCAATCCGCACCAAGGTCCTTTGCCAGATCAAGTTTATCTTGTGCAATGTCAACGGCGATAACTTTCATGCCCATGGCCTTGGCATATTGGACTGCCATATGCCCAAGGCCGCCGATCCCGGAAATCACAACCGTTTCGCCGGGCTTACATTCAGTTTGCTTAAGACCCTTATAGACCGTAACCCCAGCACACAGGACCGGAGCGGCATTGCCGAATTCAAGCGTATTGGGCAGGTGGCCGACAAAATCAGGGTCGGCCAAAACATATTCGGCAAAGCCACCATTTACGGAATAGCCGGTGTTGATTTGTTCGCCACACAGCGTCTCCCAACCGGTTATACAGTGATGACAATGCCCGCATGCGGAATAGAGCCAAGGCACGCCAACCCGGTCGCCTTCTTTAACTGATTTGACGCCTTCGCCAACTTCGGCAACAAAGCCGACCCCCTCGTGGCCGGGGATAAAGGGCGGGTTGGGTTTGACTGGCCAGTCGCCTTCGGCAGCATGCAGGTCGGTGTGGCACACCCCCGATGCTTCGATCTTCACAAGGATTTTGCCCGGCGTGACTTTGGGGACGGTGACGTCCTCAATTGATAATGGTTTGCCAAATTCACGAACCAAGGCAGCTTTCATAGTGCTCGGCATGCTTGTACCTCCTGACGGAAGAAAACGGCCCGTTCAGTTGGGCCTAATTAACTCGCATCGAAAGGATAGAAGTATGGCGGTGTGAAAGCTTTGCTCTGCGTCAACTTTTGATTGATTTTGTTGCGTCAGCTTTCAAAACCAACATCAGGCAGCTCAAGCACGTAATCCTGATAATAATCGGGTGGCATGCCTGCCTCGTATCGGGCTTCGTCATTAAAGGGCGGTTTTAGGGGGCCACGGAAATGCTTGCGCAGCAATTCGTGCCACGTGGTGTAGTAGGGTAGGTCGCGCTGATCACAGATATATTCGTAATATTTGCGCCCTGCTGCGACATGGGCAATTTCATCATTGGCAATGATTTTTAAGATACGCGCACTTTCAGTATCGCCATGCTCCAAAAGCCGTTCAATGGTTGGGGGCGTTGCATCAAGGCCACGGGCTTCAAACACCATCGGTACAACGGCTAAGCGGGGCAAGATGTCATAGGCCGTATCC
Source organism: Thalassospira lucentensis (assembly GCF_011806425.1). Lineage (GTDB taxonomy): Bacteria > Pseudomonadota > Alphaproteobacteria > Rhodospirillales > Thalassospiraceae > Thalassospira > Thalassospira lucentensis_B. The sequence goes on from NZ_JAATOV010000006.1 coordinate 234,892, forward strand.
ATCGATGTTTGCCACAAACCATCATGGGCCGGAAGATCACCGTATGCTGCCCCCATTTCGCCAAGGCGTTTACTTAGCATTTTAAAATGGCGGGCTTCGTCATCGGCAACTTGAACCCAGGCATCGTGAAAATCCTTGGGCATGTCGGCCTCGGGGAAGCGGACACAAAGATCCCACGCCAGATCGATGGCATTCAGTTCGATATGTGCCAACGCATGCAAAAGGCCAATTCGGCCCTGCACACTGCCCTTTTTGCGCTTGGGCATTTTGTTGGGCGGCAGTAATACTGGATTTTCAGGGCGCCCAGGGCGATCTGGCAAATCGGTTGCGCCAACCTCGGTGATCTCGCCATTGCGCCATAGGGCGGCCATTTCGGCCGTTACGTTGGCTTTTTCGGTGGCATCTTCCGTCAGCAGCGCACGTTTGGCGGCTTCGGCGAGGGTTAGCTTGCTCATGATTTTCCGTGTTTTCAGTGTGCGGGCGTTTGGGGGCACTATCTGCCATCTGGCCAATGGCCGGTCAATGTGCAAACAGATGCCAAGCAAAAAGGGCGTTTGGCAAAGCTTGCCAGAACGCCCTTAAAAACGTTTATCGAGATGATGCCAGATCAGGTGATGTTAAAGCGTGCAAGTGCTTCTGCCAGATCTTCACCAAACGAATTGCCCTTGCGGATGATCGCAGTCCGGCACGGAAGATCACGCAATGACGGGTGATTTGGTGCATCAGAGGTCAGAACCGCGGTCGGGATATTTCGGGTTTTGGGCATTGATTGCAGCGCGTTGGCAATATCAACACCGCCCAATTCATCGATGGTTTTGGCAACAATAATAAAATCGGGGCGGGTGCGCACGGCAAGTTCGATGGCCTCGAATGATGTCTGAGTTACCGAGCTACGATAACCGCAAGCAGCCAGTTCGCGTTCGACAATGACCGCCATGGACCGTTGTGGGATGACCAAAAGGGCCTCGACATTGGCCTGCTTTAGCCAATTGGGGTCGATGTCTGGTGTGCGTTTGGAAGGAAGTTCACGCACGAATTCGGCTGTATCCGTGCCGCCACCGCTTAGGTCGCCTTCAAGAATGGTGCGAATTTTATCGATAAAGGCCTGAATGTCGGTGATCGCGCCTTCATTCAGTTCTTTGCAGTTCGTCACGTAATCTGAAAGACGGTGACTGGTCAGATTGATCAACGGCGCAGCAACCGATTTCCCTTTGTAGCGCAGATTGAAAACTTCGCGCTGAATGGATGTCAGGTGCTCCGGATCTGGCTTGCTTCGGGCGTTTTGCAAATGAACATCGATAGAACTGATGATGTCATCGGCTTCATCACGAAAGTCTGCAAGCATCTGATCGTCAAGATCGACAATATTGTTGTTCATTGAATTACCTGCCTTGCCGGGAAACCGGTTTGTTATCTAAATATAGGTGCGATTTACCGACACCTACACACCCATATTCAAATTCTTATCCCGACAAACAAGGGAAGGCAACAAAATCAATACATGGTCTATAGGCCATCGCATTGAACTTAAATGATTTTTAGAACAATAAAAAATGGCCCGACACCAGTGATGTCGGGCCAAAAAACGAAATAAGGGGTATTTAAAGGGCGCGAACGGCTTCAAGGACCTCTGCGACGTGCCCTTTCACTTTGACCTTACGCCATGCTTTTTGGATGGTGCCGTCGGCATCAATCACAAAGGTTGAACGTTCAATCCCCATGAATTTCTTGCCGTACATGTTCTTTTCTTTCCACACACCGTAATCTTCGCAGGTGGTTCCATTCTCGTCCGATGCGAGAATGAAGTTCAGGTCATGTTTGGCCTTAAACTTGTCATGGCGTTCAGCACTGTCTTTGGAAATACCAATGATCTGGGCGTCAACCGCGCTGAAATCCGGTTCGGCATCGCGAAATTCGCATGACTCAGTTGTGCAGCCCGGTGTCATGTCCTTGGGATAGAAATAGATCACCACAGGCTTGCCGCGCAGCTCAGACAGTTTCACCGTGCCACCGCCATCTGTTGGCAGTTCAAAATCCGGGGCTTTATCACCTGTTTCGAGTGTCATGTTCCGTCCTTTGTAAGTTTGTGCACATTTACGATCCGCTTTGCCGTGCACCCATGAAATTACAAACAGTTATAGGGATGGCAACGCCCTACGGATCATCAAGGGTTTAAATGATTTAAGGTGGTCCCTAGCTTTCCGCAATCGGGCCGACTTTTTCCGCCGGTTCGCTAATAATGCGGTCATAGATCGCCTTGGTCTGGGTTGCGATTTCTTCGACTTTGTTTTGTAGCTGATCGAAATCATCACATTTACCCGCCGTCGCAAGCATACGCCGCAAATCAACACTGGCGGTTTGGGGTTCAAACGGTCCCTCTGTCGTCAAACGCAGCATGGCCTGAATTGCCAACCAGAACGACCCAGCATTGGCAAGGAACTTTGCCTGATCTGGATCCAGAATGCCCGCGGCACCCAGGTTTTTAAACACATCGCGCGTGGTCGGTGACAGAATTTCAGGATGGTCGTGGGCATGACGCAGTTGCAGATATTGCGCAATGAATTCCAGATCAACAAGACCACCACGGCGCATCTTGATTGCCCATGGATGATTGTCGCCTTTGCCCGCATCGATGCGGTTGCGCATATCAAATACTTCGCGCACCAAACGATCAGGATCGCGTTTTTTGCATAAAACCGCCTTGGTGGTCGCTAAAACCCGGTCACACAGCTCATCTGGGCCGTAAACAGCGCGCAGCCGTGTTAAGGCCATATGTTCCCACGTCCAAGCATCATTGTTTTGATAGGCGTCGAAACTTTTGAAATGCGTGGCAAGCGGGCCTTTGGCCCCGCTAGGGCGCAGGCGCAAATCGGTTTCAAACAATATGCCCTCTGCCGTTGGGGCCGACAGGGCATTGATGTATCGCTGACTTAGGCGGATGTAATAATGTCCTGGTGATAATGCCTTGTCGCCATCAGATTCCTCGGCATCTTCCGGCACGTCATAGATAAAGACCATATCAAGGTCCGATCCCGGCGACAGTTCCTGACCGCCATGCTTGCCAAGGGCAAAGACCGCCAATCCGCCATCGTCAAAGCGCCCATGCTTGTCTGCGAAATCTTCGGCAATGCGCGGGAAAAGGGCGCGGATCGCGACATCTGCAACATCGGCAAGAGCCCGTCCGGCTTCATGCGGGGTATGGCGGTTCTGGATGGTCTGCACATCGATCTGGAATTTTTGATCGTTGCCCCAACGCCGGGCGCAATCAAGCCAGTCTTCCACCATGTCTTCACGTGAAAGCCTTGCATTGAGTTCTTCAAGCATGGCGGTGGCGTCGGGCAATTCTTCGTGGAAACCTGACATCAACACATAATCAAGAACAGCGGCATTACGGCCAATATATTTCGCCATCCGGGGGGCGGTGCCGGCAATTTGTGCCAACAGTTCAAGAAGTTCAGGGTGAACGGTAAATAACGAGAAAACCTGAACGCCAGCCGGAAGACCTTTAAGGAACTCGTCAAACGCGCGAAATGCCATGCCAGGATTGGTTGTTTTTGCCAATGCGCCAAGCAAGGTTGGCATCAATTCCGTCAGGATTTCACGTGAACGCCGTGACCGGGTTGCGCGGTACCGGCCATGGTGCCATCCGCGTACGGTTACCGAGACATTTTCGGCATTTTCAAATCCCATTTTGCGCAGGTTTTCAAGCGTGTCCGGATCGTCTTCGGTGCCGGTGAAAACAAGGTTGCCCGCATCCCCGTCCAATGGAACGTCATCTTCGAACAGTTCGGCGTAATTGTTTTCAACATTGCGCAGATGATGCAAAAGGTCGCCAACAAAACCTGCCTGATCGTCATAGCCAAGGAAGGTTGCCAGGGCCAGCAGGCCTTCGTCAGTGTCGGGCAGGGTTTGGGTTTGTTGGTCATTGATCATTTGCAGGCGATGTTCGACCGTGCGCAGAAATTCGTATGCGGCCAACATTTCGTCACGGACCGTTTCCGACACCTGCCCAAAATCGGTAAGTTCGCGCAATGTTTCGCAGGTCGCCTTACAACGCAGCGCAACTTCGCGCCCGCCCCAAATCAGTTGCTGGGTCTGGGCAAAAAATTCAATCTCGCGAATGCCGCCGCGGCCAAGTTTGATGTTGTGGCCGGGAATGTTGATTTTGCTGCCGCCCTTATGGGCGTTGATCTGGCGCTTAATCGCGTGAATGTCTTGGATTGCTAGAAAATCAAGGTGTTTGCGCCAGACAAAGGGGCGCAATATTTCCAAAAATTCGTTGCCTGATTTGTGGTCGCCCCCAACGATGCGGGCCTTGATCATGGCCGCACGTTCCCAGTTCTGACCGACCGTTTCGTAATACGTCTCAGCTGCCAGCATCGATAAAATCGGCGGCGTTGATGACGGATCCGGACGCAGGCGCAAATCGGTGCGGAAAACATATCCGTCACCCGTCCGTTCTTCCATGATGCGTGCGACATCGCGCACCATGCGGACCAAATCCTGATGTATCCGATCCGGATCGACATAGGTCACGACATCCTGATCATACAAGAATATCAGGTCGATATCGGACGAATAGTTCAGCTCACCCGCGCCAAGTTTGCCCATGCCAATCGCAAAAATGCCGCTGTCTTCAAGTGGATCATCTGGATTTGGCAGGTCATATTTGCGAAGCTTGGCCAGCGCAGACAGGCAATGCGCCATGGTAAAACCAAGGGTCAATTCCGCCGTGTCGCTGATCGCCGATGTGATTTTTTCAAGCGGCCAAGATTTTGAAATGTCGGCAATCGCGATGACAAGGGCTGCACGGCGTTTTGCTCGGCGCACGGTGGCCATGGTGGTTGGCTGATCAAGTGGCGCGGCAGCGGCGCTGTCGCGCACTGGATCAAGCGCCCCCTTAAAGGCGTCATCAAGCCCATTGGCAAAGACATCGCAAACAGTTTCTGGATCACGAAGACACAGGTTCGTCAGGTACGGGCTGTTGCCAAAAAGTGCGGCCAAAACACGAGATTTTTGTTCGTTTGACGCAATCTCGCCAATTTGATCGGCGATACTTTCAAAAGAAGGACGGTCGGATAAAGCCTGCCAGCGTTCAAACGCGGTGGCTGTCCGTTCTGGATCGAAGGGTTTTGGCAGATCGTGTGACATCGCGGAAAGGGACACTTTATTGCTTTCCTCGTATTGCGAAATGGTGACGAACCGGGCTATGCACAGACTTAACGCTGAGCGCTGAATATCTTTGATGGTATCGTGATCCCGATGATCGGGAAAAGATGTTTCTCTTGCGCATCGTTGACCGTGCTCTTCTGTAGCACGGTAATAAGGGATAAGATCAATAACAGTTTGTTTCTTTTGCCAGTTTTAGAACGACAGTTCCTACGATAAACTGGGGTAAGGTTATTTTGGGCTATGGGTAAATCTGTGTATGACACCGCGAATTCAGGGTAAATAGGGTGCGCCTGATAAAAACCTTTTCTGGATGGTTGGGCCTGTTTTTGGGGGCCATCGTCCTATTTGTCGGTGTGTTCGGCGCAGTCACGATTTGGCGTGTTGCGCAGGGCCCTGTGTCATTGCATCGAATTACCCCCTATATTGTCGATCATCTAAATGAATCAATGGGCGAAAACCGGCTGTCTGTCGGCGATCTTGTCCTGTCTTGGCGGGGCTGGGACGAAAAGTTTGATGTCCGCCTCCGCGATGTTTCGGTTTTAGGGCCAGATAATTCTGAACTGCTGCACGTCCCCGAAGCAGACGTTGTGTTTTCGACCAAGGCCCTGTTTGAAGGTGTGCTTGCGCTCCGTCAATTAAACCTGATCGGGCCGCGTATCCGCCTCGAACGGGGACGCGATGGCAAAATCAATGTCGGATATGCCATGGACGACATTGCATCGACTGATGCAGAAACATCGTCTGACGATAACAGTACAGCAGATGATAAAACGTCAGGTGACAGCGCCCAGGCGACAGATGGCGTGCCATCGGTCAGCATCGATCTTCCCCCGGTTCCGGAAAACGATCCTGTGGTTGGCCCAACGACCGGGCCCGCAGCGGAAAACGCGTCAGATAAACCTGATAACTCTGCGGGAACCGAGCATTCCGGTAGCACCGCACTGCATGATATTGTTGATATCCTCTCTGGCGCACGCACTGATTTTCCGGCTGCCGACTACTTTGAAAGCTTTGGCGTTGTAAATGCCGACCTTGAAGTGGTCGATGAAAAGCTTGATGTCGTATGGGCAGCACCGCAGGCTGATATTCTTTTGACGCGTGGGAAGTTTGGCGTCACAGCTCAGGCGTCCATGCAGGTTTCCGCCGGGCGCGTTGAAACGCATGTCGACCTGACCGGTGATTACAGCAATCGCACCGGTGAAATTGATCTTACTGCCAATATTGGCAAGATCGAGCTTTCCGACCTTCCGACGATTTCAAATGCCTTTGATGCTTTGCGTGACGCCTATCTGCCGGTGTCGGGTGTGCTTAAGGCAACGGTGGGTGCTGACGGTGAAGTTATCACCGCCAGTGCCGATCTTGCGGTCGGAAGTGGTGTTTTGTCCTTGCCCGAAGAAATACATGCGACCTACCGTGTGACGGATGGACGTATCGCCGCAAGCTATGTGCCTGGTCGGTTTAGTCTTGATGACGTCACCCTGAATGTCGGGGATTCAAGGGCCAATCTAAAAGGTGTGGTTCTTGATCCATTTGCCGACTGGAAGGTCAATTTCGATGTTTCAGCAACGGACGTTAAGACAAACGATCTAAACCGTCTCTGGCCAGAAAATGTCGGCTATGACGCCCGCAAATGGGTGGTGGAAAACCTGTCAGAAGGTGGCGTTCATCAGGCAACCATGCATGCAGAGCTTCACAAAGATGCGGCAGGTGAAGTTGCAATTGATGCCCTTGGAGGTCAGATGACCATGTCGGGCGTCACAGTGCACTATCTTGGTGACATGCCGGTTGTTTTGGATGCCGCCGGGCGGGCGGAATTCGATGCGGACAGTTTTAAAATCTATGCCGATAAAGGCCATACAGATGGCTTGATCGTCGATAAGGCATCGATCGAATTTACCGAGCTTAATGCCCCCAGACCATCGACTGATATCGAAGTCGTAGCCCATGGCAGCGTGCAAAAGGCGCTTGAACTGATTGACGCTGAGCCGCTTGGCTTTGCAAGGCGCTTGGGCATCGATCCCAAACAGATTAGCGGCGATCAGGCAACCCGCGTAAAACTGTATTTCCCGCTGATCCGCGCGGTCACATTTGATGACGTTGAAGTCGCCGCCGCCACCCGCATTGAAAACGCCAAGGTGACCAATGCGTTTCGCGATCTCGATATTGCTGACGGTGCCTTCGAATTGCAGGTCAATACCAAGGGCCTTGAGTTAAATGGTGACGCCGCGATTGAGAAGGGGCGTACGAACATCAAATGGATTGAAAGTTTCGACGAACAAGCTGCCCAGCGAAGCCATTATACCCTTTGGGGTGACCTTGATCTTACCGCGTTGCGCCGTGTTGATCTTGACGTCGCGCCCTATTTGACCGGTATGGCAAAGGGGACCCTTGATATTAAGGTCGGCAAGAAAAACGTTAGCGTCACCGGCGATCTTAATCTTGATCAGGTCGCGATGTCGCTTGCGGCGGCGGACTATCAAAAACCGAAAAACGTTCCGGCCAAGGCGGAATTTGATCTTGTCGTTGCTGGCGATAATAGCGGAACGGTTAAATCATTTCGTATTTCCGCCCCCGAACTCAGCGCAATTGGCAAAGCGGATTGGGCTGGCGGAAATGCAATGTCCGATGTTTGGTCCGCACAACTCGCCAGCGCAGATTTCCGCCAAAGCCGGGGGATTTCAGGATCGGTGCGGTTAGGGCAGGATCAACGGTTGATCGTTGATCTGACCGGCAAGCAATTTGATCTGCGGCCCTTTGTCGAGGATGTTCAAGCGGATGCGGCCGCCCCGTCCACAGAAAATACACTTAACCAAAATCTGGCTGTCACGCTGTCGGGGGACAGCTTCCTGATTAAGGGCGATGAGCCCACCTTGAATGTCGGTAAAATCGTGCTCAATAAAATTGGAGCGAACCAAGAAGTCGATATCGAGGTCGAGCAAGCCATTTTGACGCCGTGGCTTGTCTCCGATGACAGCGATAAACAAAACAAGCAGGTCGGCCGCAATCCCAATAGTGGCGGGATCGGCGAAAAGGCATCCCGTGCCGGCGGTAAAACGGACATTTTCATGAATGTCGATCAGGTCGTTATGGCCAATGGCGAACTGATCAACAAGTTTGATGGCGCCATTCACATGATCGGTGATGAATGGGATGGCATCGTTTTAAATGGCACCCTCGGAGATCGGTCCAACGTCTTTGCCCAAGTCGAACGTCAAGGTCCGAAAACCCGTAAGGTCCGGCTGACATCTGACGATGCCGGGCGTTTTTTGCGCGCGGTTGATATGTATGACAACGTGCTTGGCGGCAAGATGACAATCGAAGGCACGGTTAACGAAGCCAAAGAAATGCAGCCTTTCACGGGCACGGTGAAAATCGGTGCCTTCCGGGTGGTCAATGCCCCGATTGCCGCACGGGTCTTGGGCGCTGCGTCCTTGACCGGGTTGGGCGATGTGTTGTCGGGCAACGGTATCGCCTTTGACGAGCTAAATGGTGATTTCACCTATGTGAATGATGTGGTGACCCTTGGCAAGGTGGCGGCAAATGGTTCCGCCATCGGGGTGACTGCCAACGGGTCTATTGATCTTGCGAAATCGGAAATCCGATTGTCCGGATCAATCGTGCCGATCTATGCATTAAATTCCGCACTTGGCGTTATTCCGATTTTGGGTGATTTGCTGGTCGGTGAAGAAGGCGGTGGGGTCTTTGCCCCCACATATACCATCGAAGGTGATCTGAGTGATCCCGATGTCACCGTGAACCCGTTATCGACGTTTATCCCGGGGATATTCCGCAATCTAATCACTGGTGCTGAACCCGGCTAAACCCCTCGTATTGTCGCATAACTCAAAAGCCCCGCAGCATATGCTACGGGGCTTTTGTTATTTAAAGCTTGGTCGTTTACCAGATCAGACAGGCTTTATCAGAACGTGGCGTTTTTTCCCGGCCGAAAGTTTGATGAAACCGTCATTATTGACGGCATCGGCGGAAATGGGGGCGTTTTCATCGCTGACTTTTTCGTCATTGATTTTCGCACCGCCACCCTTGATCAGGCGGCGTGCTTCGCCACCTGTTGTGGCAAGTTCAGCGCGACGGAACAGATCAAACGCCGGGATGCCGGCATCAAGATCGGCTTTGGCGATTTCAACCGTCGGAAGGTCATCGGCCAAAACACCTTCTTCAAAGGTTTTGCGGGCGGTTTCTGCTGCGGCCAAGGCCGCTTCTTCGCCACGGCACAGTTTGACCGCTTCGAACGCCAGAACCTTCTTGGCTTCGTTGATCTGCGATCCTTCAAGCTTTTCGTATTCTGCAATCTGTTCAAGCGGCATTTCGGTGAACAGACGCATGAATTTGGTCACGTCGGCGTCTTCGGCATTGCGCCAGAACTGATAGTAATCATAAGACGACAGACGCTCTTCATTCAGCCATACAGCACCAGATGCTGTTTTCCCCATCTTCGCACCGGATGCGGTGGTCAACAGTGATGTGGTCAGGCCAAACAGTGATTTTTCATCAACACGACGGCCCAGTTCAACACCATTAACGATGTTGCCCCACTGATCGGATCCGCCCATCTGCAGTGTGCAGCGATAGTTGCGGTTCAGTTCAACAAAGTCATAGGCCTGAAGGATCATGTAGTTGAACTCAAGGAAGCTCAGTGACTGTTCGCGTTCCAAACGGATTTTAACGGAGTCAAAGCTCAGCATCCGGTTGACCGAGAAATGGCGCCCGAAATCACGCAGGAATTCAATGTAGTTAAGCTTGTCGAGCCAATCGGCATTATTGACCATGATCGCATCGGTCGGCCCATCGCCAAAGGTCAGGAACTGCTCAAATACCTTTTTGATACCGGCCATGTTGGCTTCGATGATCTCATCGGTCAGAACCGGTCGCGCGTCATCACGGCCGGTCGGATCGCCAACGCGGGTGGTGCCGCCGCCCATCAGGACAATCGGTTTGTGGCCGGTTTTCTGCAACCAGCGCAGCATCATGATCGATATCAGCGATCCGACGTGCAGGCTGTCTGCAGTGCAATCATAGCCTACATAGCACACCACCGTATTTTCCGATGCATAGGCATCGAGGCCTTCAAGATCAGTGCATTGGTGGATGTAACCGCGGTCATTCATGACGCGGAGAAAATCAGACTTCAGTTCAGTCATGGTTTTTGCGCTATGTTTGGTTGTGATAAATAAAAACGAGACGCATTTTAATGCGGTTCGATGATCTAGCATATAAAATATCCGCTCGGCAACGGATCGGGACGCAGTTCTGCAATGACAGTAACGAATTCGCGATAAATTGGTTTTAAGTTGTCGACCCAAGCTCGCAAAACCGACAAAACCCAACGGAGTATCGAATGACAGACGGCTGGATCAAGGCAATCGGAATGATGAGTGGTACCTCGCTAGATGGTGTGGATGCTGCACTGATTGAAACCGATGGCGTTGATGTGCGGCGTTCAGGACATTCGGTCTTCGTGGCCTATGATGCAGCACTTCGTGAACGGATGCGGGCCTGCTTTGGCAATCGGACGCCGACCAATAGCGAGCAGGTCGTGGCGGACGATTTGACAGATGTACATGTGAATGCCGTTAACATTCTGCTGGAGAAAACGGGTATGGCAGCGGCTGATATTGGCGTTATTGGTTTTCATGGCCAGACGGTTTTCCACGAACCTGCTGCCGGTATCACGCGCCAGATCGGCACACCTTACATGCTGGCGGAAAAAACCGGCATCCCGGTTGTTGCAGATTTTCGTCTTGCTGATGTCGCCGCCGGTGGGGAGGGCGCACCGCTTGCGCCCGTTTATCACGCTGCACTGATGAAAAGTGCAGGTGTTGAAATGCCTGTCGCGGTGCTAAATATCGGCGGTGTGTCAAACGTAACTTGGATTGGACCAGACGGCAACTTGCTGGCTTTTGATTGTGGTCCGGGCAATGCGCGGCTTGATGACTGGATGTTACGCCACACCGGAACCCCGGTTGATATGAACGGCGCAACGGCATCATCGGGGCAGGCCGATGCAATGGTCGAAGTGAAATTCTTGCAAGATGCGTATTTTGATCGCGTTCCACCAAAATCACTGGATCGCGAAGATATGGCGCTGACCATTGATGGCTTGGTGGCCGAGGCAAAGCTTAGTGTTGCCGATGGTGCAGCGACACTTGCAAATTGCACGGTGGCGGCCATCGTTGCCGGGGTAAACCATTTACCTATCGCGCCCAAAGGCTGGTTCGTTTGTGGGGGCGGCCGACATAATGATTATATCATGGGCGAACTTCATGCCCGCTTAGGCGTCCCGGTTCAGACGGTGGATGTTCTTGATTGGGATGGCGACGCGGTTGAGGCGGAATGTTTTGGTTATTTGGCGGTGCGCCATCTGCGCGAGTTGCCGCTTAGTTTTCCGGGTACGACCGGGGTGAAAGAGCCCTGTTGCGGTGGCAAGCTTTACCAAACGACAAAGGCCGCCTGATCAGGCGGCCTTTGGTCTTTATCGGTAGGTTCAGAAAACGGACTTAAGCGCCGCGCTTATCAAGATACGCAGTCGCATGCTTGATCACGTCGTCTTGCTGCTTGGCAAAGTAATGATCGGCACCCTCAATGGTGCACAGATCAACTTCGATGCCTTTCTGGGCATTAAGTTTATCGGCAAGTTTGTTGACCGACGCCAAAGGGATGTTGGTGTCCTGCGTGCCGTGGATCATAAGACCCGATGATGGGCACGGGGCCAAGAAAGTGAAATCATAGTCGCTGGCCGGTGGCGCAACGGAGATGAAACCATCGATTTCCGGGCGGCGCATCAAAAGCTGCATGCCGATCCACGACCCAAACGAATAGCCCGCAACCCAAGTGGCGCGCGCATTGGCGTTATAGGTCTGCATCCAGTCAAGCGCAGACGCAGCATCAGACAGTTCGCCGATCCCCTGGTCATATACCCCCTGCGAGCGACCAACGCCGCGGAAGTTAAAGCGCATGACCGAATACCCGCGATCCTTGAACATGTTGAACATGTTAAAGCACAATTTGTTGTTCATTGTGCCACCCTGTTGCGGGTGCGGGTGGAGGATGACGGCGATGGGCGAATCGTCAGCGCCGTTGTGGTGATAGCGACCGTCAAGGCGACCTTCGGGGCCGTTGAAAATGACCTCAGGCATGGATCAGACTGCTCCTGTCCACGAATGGAATAAAGTGTGCAACAAAAATATCCGAGTGTTTTTGTAAGTTTTTTTCGTGTTTGCGCATAAATTGCTTTGGGCAAATACTTGACCAAGTTACTCGGTTATCCTATATTCCGGCTAACCCGTTGGCGCCGTTTTCGCCCGATCTTGCATTTAATGTAAGGTCGTGCTTGCGCGAGGTTGCCGGGAATCGAAGATACTAATTACACAGTGGACCGCCCCATGTTCAAGCTAATTCGTCAGGAAATTGACGCGATGATTGCCCGCGATCCAGCGGCACGCTCCCGTATGGAGATCGCGCTCTGTTATCCGGCGTTTCACGCAATCATGGGATATCGTGGCACACACTGGCTTTGGCAGCGCGGTTTTCGCGTTACGGCACGTTTCGTTTCGCAGATTTTCCGTTGGCTGACCGGGATTGAAATTCATCCCGGCGCGCAGATTGGCAAACGCTTCTTTATCGATCACGGCATGGGTGTTGTGATTGGTGAAACTGCCGAGATCGGTGACGACGTAACCCTGTATCAGGGCGTTACCCTTGGCGGCACATCGCCAAGCGTTAACAGTGACGGTCAGCGCGGTCTGAAGCGCCATCCAACACTGGAAGATGGTGTGATTGTCGGGTCGGGGGCGCAAATCCTTGGTCCGTTTACCGTGCGCAAGAATGCACGTGTCGGCGGTAATGCCGTTGTGCTTTCCGAGGTGCCCGAAGGGGCAACAGTGGTTGGTATCCCGGCCAAGGTCGTTCGCCAAGAAGCCGATGATCGTTTCTGTGCGTATGGTACGCCGATTGGCGATCTGCCCGATCCGGTGGCGCGCGCCCTTGAAGAGCTGGGTCGCGAAGTCAAAGATCTGCGCGATCATGTTGTCAAGTTAGAAGCCGATAACGCGCCCGTTGGTGCTGCTGGCGATGTGGTCGCCGATAAACCACGTATCGTCGCGTCGTCGGAATAAGTTCGGCGCACGAACCAGGAATACGAACAGCCCGCTGTCAGGTTCGCATGCATTTTCGCATCGCCGGGGCAGCAAGGCAGGAGGATGAACCGTGAAGCTGAGTACCAAAGGCCGCTATGCCGTTATGGCGATGGTTGATCTTGCTGAGAGCAGCAAGGATCGACCGGTAGCTCTTGCGGATATCGCTGACCGTCAGGAAATTTCACTGTCTTATCTTGAACAGCTTTTTGGCAAATTGCGCAAAGGCGGCTTGGTCCGTTCCGTGCGCGGCCCAGGAGGTGGTTACCTTTTGGCGCGCAACGCCCAAGAAACCCGCGTTGCCGATGTGATCTTGGCTGTTGATGAGCCGATCCGTGCAACCCGCTGTAAATCGGGTTCGCCAAAGGGTTGCAAAGGCAACCAAGGACGTTGCCAAACCCACGAATTATGGGAAGAACTTGGCAACCAGATTTACCTTTATCTGGCGTCGGTTAGCTTGGCTGATGTCGTGGGGCGGAATGTTACCGGATCGCTTCGGGTTTTCCCGAGCCAGACGACCCAAATAGAAGAACCGTCGCAGGTTGCGGCACAGTAAGTACTCCTCTATATCGTCGGTAGGGCGGTAGATGCGAATAAGGATGATTTTAAACTGATGACCGAGCAGGTTTACCTTGATTACAACGCAAGCGCGCCGCTGTGCAAAGAAGCACAGCAGGCAATGATTGCTGCGATGGATGTCACGGGTAATCCGTCTTCGGTTCATGCCAGTGGCCGTGCGGCCCGCAAAATCGTCGACCATGCACGCCGCACCATTGCGGAAATGCTGGGCGGGGATGCCGAACGGATCATTTTTACAAGCGGCGGGACCGAGGCAAACAATCTGGCCTTAAACGGGCTAGAAGGTTTTACGGTCTTTACCAGCGCGGTGGAACACCCATCCGTCATCGAAGCGCGCAGCGATGCCAAACGCATCCCGGTTGATGGCAATGGGGTGATTGATCTGGCGGCCCTTGAAACGATGCTCAAAGATGCATCGCAGAACGGCGAAAAAGTTTTGGTTTCGGTCATGCTGGCCAACAATGAAACCGGTGTGATCCAGCCTGTGGCAAAGGTTGCTTTGCTCGCACGCGAATACGGGGCGAAAGTCCATTGTGACGCAGTTCAGGCTTTGGGCCGTATACCATTAGACATGGGCCGTTTGCTTGTCGATATGATGTCGGTGTCCGCCCACAAGATCGGTGGCCCCAAAGGGGTTGGTGCTCTTGCGATTGCGCCCGGTGTGATGCTGGTCCCGCAGATTTGCGGTGGCGGTCAGGAAAAATACCGCCGTGGTGGCACGGAAAACGTTTTGGGCATCGCAGGCTTTGCCGCCAGCGCCGAACGTGCCGAGGCCAGCATGGCGAAAATGACGGATATCGCCGCAATGCGCGACCGTCTTGAAACCGAATTGGCATCAGAAGCCCCAGAGCTTGTGGTCGCCGGAAAAGGAACGGAGCGACTGGTGAATACAAGTTGCCTGATCCTGCCAGGAATGCCCGGGGAAACCCAGGTTATGGCAATGGATTTAGGTGGTGTTGCCATCAGTTCGGGATCTGCCTGCTCGTCAGGCAAAGTACGTGAAAGCCACGTGCTTAGAGAAATGGGAATTTCCGATACCGGGTCGGCCATACGTGTCAGCCTGGGATTGGAAACAACCCATGAAGATATCGATACGTTTGTCCGAGTTTGGAGCCGGATGAGGGGTAATGCAGCGCGCAAAAAGGCGCGTCACGCTGCCTGACAAGAGAGTGAGTGAGGAAGTCTTAATTATGAACGAGCTTAAAGCAAAGCCGATCTATCTGGATTACCAGGCAACGACGCCGACCGATCCGCGGGTGGTGGATGCGATGCTGCCATACTTCACCGAGAAGTTCGGTAACCCGCATTCGCGCAATCACAGCTTTGGCTGGGAGGCCGAAGATGCTGTTGATGTCGCACGTGGACAGATTGCCAACATCATTGGTGCGTCGGCCAAGGAAATCATCTTTACCTCGGGTGCGACGGAGTCAAACAACCTCGCGCTTAAAGGTGTGATGAAGTTCTATGGTAAGAAAAAGCCACATCTGATTACGGTCGTGACCGAGCATAAATGCGTGCTCGACAGTGCCCGTCACCTTGAACAAGAAGGGTACAAAGTCACCTATCTTGGCGTTAAGGAAAACGGCCTGATCGACCTTGAAGAGCTTAAAGCTGCGATCACCGACGAAACCGCACTTGTGTCTGTCATGGGTGTGAACAACGAAATCGGTGTGATCCAGCCGCTTAAGGAAATCGGTGAAATCTGCCGTGAACGCAAAGTATTCTTCCATACCGACTGTGCGCAGGCGGTTGGCAAGATTGATCTTGACGTTGACGACATGAAAATCGACCTGATGTCGATTTCAGGCCACAAAATCTATGGCCCGAAAGGCATTGGTGCGTTGTATGTGCGTCGCCGTCCGCGTGTTCGCGTGATTGCGCAGATCACCGGTGGTGGTCAGGAACGCGGTATGCGTTCGGGCACATTGCCGACCCCGTTGATTGTTGGTCTGGGCAAAGCCTGTGACATTCTGTCAAACGAAATGGCAGAAGAAAACAAACGCATCACCGAGCTTCGCGACTATACGCTTCAGAAGTTCCGCGACCGTTTGGCTGACATCTACCTCAATGGTGACGAAGAAGCCCGCGTTTCGGGTAACCTCAATGTATCGTTTGCTTACGTCGAAGGCGAAAGCCTGCAGATGGACATCAAAAACATTGCGGTTTCTTCCGGTTCAGCCTGTACTTCGGCGTCGCTTGAACCATCCTACGTGTTGCGTGCGCTTGGTGTTGACGAAGAACTCGCCCACACCTCGCTGCGTATCGGGATTGGCCGTTACACAACCAAGGAAGAGCTCGACGAGGCGATCGAATCAATCAGCGTTGCGGTTGAGCGTCTTCGTGAAATGAGCCCGCTTTGGGAAATGGCCCAAGAAGGCATCGACATCAAGTCGATCGAGTGGGCTGAACACTAAGAACGACTGACGACGACTATCGACGTTTTTATCTCGTGAGAGAGACACAAGAATTCTAGGAGGATTCCTATCATGGCTTATAGTGAAAAGCTGATCGACCATTACGAAAACCCGCGTAACGTTGGTTCGATGGACAAAAATGAAACGTCTGTTGGTACCGGTCTTGTTGGTGCACCGGCCTGTGGTGACGTGATGAAACTGCAGATCAAAGTGACCGCAGATGGCATCATCGAGGACGCGAAGTTTAAGACCTTTGGTTGCGGTTCGGCCATCGCGTCGAGCTCGCTGATCACCGAATGGGTCAAAGGCAAGTCAATCGACGAAGCTGGCGCGATCAAGAACTCCGAGATTGCAGCAGAACTGGCCCTTCCGCCGGTTAAAATTCACTGCTCGATCTTGGCCGAAGACGCCATCAAAGCCGCAATCAGCGACTACAAAACCAAAAACGGTCAGGGCGACGTTGAAGCTGCTGAATAAGCAGCTTCACGGCCCCCTCGTTTTCGGGAATTTGGGAGAAGACTATGGCATTACCGTCACCGATTTCTGTCACGTCAGAAGCGCTTGTTCATATCAAGGCGTTGCTTGATAGCCGCGGAAAACCCTCCGAAGGTATCCGGCTTGGTGTGCGCAGCAAAGGGTGCTCGGGCTTGTCCTACACGCTGGAATATGCCGACGAAGCCAGTGGCTTTGAAGAAGTTGTCCAGCTTGAGGACGGCGTGAAAATCCTGATTGACCCAAAAGCCATGATGTTCGTGCTTGGCACAGAAATGGATTATGAGGTCAACAAGATGGAAGAAGGGTTCGTTTTCCGCAATCCCAACGAAAAAGGTCGTTGCGGTTGTGGGGAGTCCTTCCACATCTAGGATACCCAAGCGTGTCAGGTTTTTTCCTGCATAAAAGACGGTTGTGGCCCCAGTGAGTTCGGTGGAATTCGCCGGGGCCGTCGCCTGAATAGGACAGGGTCTTTTTCACACATTTGTGTCTGTCCTGTTTAACGCCAGACATTATTTTTTATATTCTCGGAAGTGCATAGCGTGAGCAATACCGGTACCGAAAAACAAACGGGCACCCCGAAACATCCCGCACATAATGTTTGCTGGTCCTGCAAGGGGCCTGTCGATGCGCGTGCGCTGTTTTGCGATACATGCAACGCCATTCAGCCCCCGGGTCAGCTTGATCATTTTACGCGGTTCGGTCTTGAACCGTCCTTTATTGTCGATATCGACGCGATCGAGGCAACCTACCTTAAGCAGCAGCAATTGCTGCACCCTGACCGGTTTGCCTCTAAATCCGGGCGTGAACAGGCCCTGTCATCGCAACAGGCCGCAAGCCTGAACGAAGCATTTGAAACGCTTAAAAACCCGGTGGCGCGTGCGCATTATATGATGCGTCTTTCCGGGCATGAGCCCGAAGGCGGCGAAGGCCACACGGTGAATGATCCAGAACTTCTGATGGAAGCCATGGAAATGCGTGAGGCCCTTGATGATGCCGATAACCGTGCCGCGGTTGATGCCATTGTCAAGGATACCCGCCAACAGGCGCGTGCCTGTGAAAAAGATCTGGCCGATGCGTTTGAAAAAGACGCATTTGATGACGCCAAAAAATTGACCACCCGCCTTAGATACCTGATGAAAATGACCGAGGAAGCGCGCGCGAAGAAGTCGCGTCTCGCGGCAGCCTGATCATTTCAAGATAACGGATAGAATTCATGGCCTTGTTACAAATCCACGAGCCGGGCGAAACGCCGCTTCCCCACGAAGACGAACGCCAGATTGCGGTGGGGATCGATCTTGGAACCACCAATTCCGTGGTTGCGATTTCGCGCGATGAAAAACCAGAAGTCCTGCGTGATAAATCTGGTGGCAATGCAATTGTGCCATCTGTTGTCTATTACGGCGAAGACACCCCTGTGGTGGGCGAAGCCGCACGTGATTACATCAACACAGATGCAAGCCGGGTCGTGTCATCGGTCAAACGCCTGATGGGCCGCGGGATCGAAGACGTCAAATCATTGGCGGGCACACTGCCTTATCACGTCGAAGTCCCCGAAAAATCCGATGGCGATGCCGCCGATCAAATGGCCGAACCGATGATGGTACGCCTGAATGTCGGCGACCGCGTTTTAACCCCTGTTGAAGTCTCGGCCGATATTCTGCGTGCTCTTCGTGCCCGTGCCGAAGAAAGCCTGGAGCAGACGGTCGAAAAGGCGGTGATTACAGTTCCAGCCTATTTCGATGATGGCGCACGTACCGCGACCAAGGATGCGGCCAAGCTTGCTGGCATCGAAGTGCTGCGTTTGGTCAACGAACCGACCGCAGCAGCCCTTGCCTATGGCCTTGATAACGGGGCAGAGGGACTTTACGCCGTTTACGATCTTGGCGGCGGCACCTTTGATATTTCGCTTTTGAAAATGCAAAAGGGCGTTTTCCAGGTTAAGGCAACCGGTGGCGATGCCGCCCTTGGCGGGGATGATTTCGATCACGCCATTGCCGAGCATCTGCTGTCTAAGCGTAAAGACGGCGGTGCGACCGATGAGCTTGATGCCTCCGACGCCAAGCGTCTGCTGAAAGTTGCCCGCAAAGTCAAAGAAGGTCTGACCGACCTTGATACGGTCGAGGTGGTTGTGGATCTGAATGGTTCAGAAACCAGCCACGAAGTCACCCGGTCTGATTTCGAAGCCATGATCGCCAAGCTGGTGTCGCGCACGACCGCGATTACCGAGCAGGTTCTAGATGACGCAGATGTCATGCCCGAAGACGTAAAGGGCGTCGTCCTTGTCGGTGGTTCGACCCGTGTACCTGCGGTGCGCAAAGCTGTGGCCGATTTGTTCGAACAAGAACCGCTGTCAAACATTGACCCGGACGAAGTTGTTGCCCTTGGTGCCGCCCTTCAGGCCGAAGCACTAACCGGCGGGTCTGACAACCTTCTTTTGGATGTCACGCCCTTGTCGCTTGGTTTGGAAACCATGGGCGGGATTGTTGAAAAGGTCATTGATCGCAACACTCCGATTCCGGTCGCCAAAGGACAGGAATTCACCACCTATCAAGATGGCCAGTCTGCCATGATGATCCATGTGGTGCAGGGGGAACGTGAAATGGTTGATCAATGCCGATCGCTCGCGCGTTTTGTTCTGACCGGCATTCCATCGATGGCGGCTGGGGCGGCACGTATTCGCGTGCAGTTTAATGTCGATGCCGATGGCCTGTTAACCGTGTCCGCCCGCGAAGAAACTACCGGGGTAGAGCAGGAAGTGGCGGTCAAGCCGACCTATGGCATCAATGAAATGGACATGGCCAACATGCTGCGCGATAGCATGGTCCATGCCCGCGAAGACATGACCCTGCGTCTTCTGACCGAGGCCCGGGTCGAGGCAAAACGCAACATTCTGGCCGTTCATGCCGCGATGGAAGCAGACCGCGCGTTGCTAACGCCAGAAGATGATAAAAACATCGCAGATGCGATTGCCAAACTCGAAGCCACAATGGCGGGCGATGACCGTGATGCAATCAACGAGGCCGCAGAGGCCCTTGAAACAGCATCGCGTCCGTTTGCCGAAAGCCGAATGGATAGCCGCATTCGTCAGGCCCTGACAGGACAGAATGTGGATGCTGTTAACTAAACACGTGCCGAATAATTGACAAACCGGCCACTTGCGGCGATTGTCCCGTGCAACCGCCAAAGGTCAGGTCGGACACAGCACCCGATCGATGATTGGGTGTTAAACAGAGATCGAACAAAAAGTATTACCGAGGAGAAAGGCACAGATGCCTAAGATCGTTTTTGTTGAGCCAGATGGCACCGAAAAAGAATTCGAAGTTGCCGACGGCCTGTCCGTTCTGGAAGCCGCGCATAAAAACGGCATCGACCTTGAAGGTGCCTGCGAAGGTTCGCTTGCGTGCTCGACCTGTCACGTCGTTCTGGACGAAGATTGGTTTGATAAACTTGATGAGCCGTCCGAAGATGAAGAAGACATGCTTGACCTTGCTTTCGGCCTGACCGAAACCTCGCGTCTTGGCTGTCAGATCATCATGAGCGACGAGCTTGATGGCCTGCGCGTTAAGCTGCCGTCAGCGACCCGAAATATGATGGTCGACAAGTAAGTTTGACCTTCTTTTGACCGAAGGCCTATTTCGGCGTTCGGGCACCAAAGGAGACTGATATGCGTTGGACAGATATTCAGGACATCGCGATCGAGCTTGAAGAAGCGCATCCTGAAAAGGATAACCTTAATCTGCGCTATACCGACCTGCATAAGTGGGTTTGCGAGCTTGACGGTTTTGAAGACGATCCCGAGAAATCGAACGAGAAAATTCTCGAAGCCATCCAAATGGCCTGGATCGACGAACGCGAAGATTGAGAACGTCTGTGCATGTGGACTCCCGCCTTCGCGGGAGTGACGGCATATATCACGTGTCATTCCCGCGCATGCGGGAATCCATTGCTGCATAGTTCCATATCGTTAAGGCCAGCCCGGATAAAGTCCGTCGGCTGGCCTTTGCATATCCAAAAGATTGTTATCCTCGATCAGGGCAGGGCGATCATGACCAAAACCTTCACCGACATCATTCCCGCAGACAGCCTGTTTGGCAAATTGCGCGCCAAGGCACCGGATGCATGGCAAAGCTATGTCTGCCATGATTTCATCAAACAGCTTGGCAATGGCACACTGCCCGAAGCATCGTTTAAACATTACCTTATTCAGGATTACCTGTTCCTGATCCAGTTTGCGCGGGCCTATGCGTTGGCGGTTTATAAGGCCGAAGACTTGATGGCGATGCGCCAGTTTTCTGCGACCGTGCATGCGATCCTTGATATGGAAATGAGCCTGCATCTTGAATTTTGCCAAAACTGGGGCCTGTCCGAAGCAGACATCATCTCAGAGCCCGAAGCACGCGCCTGTGTGACCTATACGCGCTATGTGCTGGATCAGGGCATGCAGGGCGATGTCGTGGACCTGCAGGTGGCTCTGATGCCCTGTATGGTGGGCTATGCCGAAATCGCAAACCGTCTGATGGCAAGTTCTGATACAGTGCTGGAAGGCAATCCGTATCGGGCCTGGATTGAAATGTACGCATCCGAAGAATTTCAGGATGTCGCAAAGGCCGAAATTGATCTGCTGGAACATACGGCCGCCAAACGCGGTGGTAATGCCCGGATCGAAGGATTGACCCAGACATTCGCCACGGCAAGCCGCCTGGAAGCTGATTTTTGGCAAATGGGACTTGATCTGGCAAAATAGGGTGAAATCCCCTATATGACTGCGAACCGAATTTTGCGGGTGGTTTGAAGACCACCCCGTTTTTATTAACCTCTTGTCGCTGCGGCCTTGACCCGCGGATGGGTGAGAAAAAATGAACTCTCTTGGCTTTGATAAAGCCCCGGAAGATACCCGCGTGGTTGTTGCCATGTCGGGCGGGGTCGATAGTTCCGCCGTTGCGGCCCTTCTGAAATCAGAAGGCTACGACGTGGTTGGTATCACGCTTCAGCTTTATGATATGGGGGCCAATGCCCCGACCCGTGCGAAATCCTGTTGTGCCGGGCGCGATATTTACGATGCGCGTAAGGTGGCTGAGGATATCAACATTCCCTATTACGTGCTCGATTACGAATCACGCTTCCGCGAAGAAGTGATCGATGATTTTGCTGACAGCTACATGCGCGGTGAAACCCCGATCCCATGCGTTAAATGCAATCAGACGGTCAAATTCCGCGATTTGCTCGAAACCTCGCACGATCTTGGGGCGGATTGCATGGCCACGGGCCATTATGTGCAGCGTAAACTAGGTGCCAATGGCCGGGCGGAACTGCACCGTGCTGCTGATCCCAATCGCGATCAAAGCTATTTCTTGTTTACCACCAAACAGGAACAGCTCGATTTCCTGCGCTTCCCGTTGGGCCATCTGATGAGCAAGGCCGAAACACGCGCCCTTGCCGCCAAATTCGGCTTGGAAGTTGCCGACAAGCCCGACAGCCAGGACATTTGCTTTGTCCCGGATGGCAAATATGCCCGTTTGGTTGAACGCCTGCGCCCCGAGGCCGGTGAACCCGGCCAGATTGTTGATGTTGATGGCAATGTCATGGGCGATCACCGTGGCCTGATCCACTACACCGTCGGGCAGCGTCGCGGCCTGAATATCGGTGGCACAGCAGAACCGCTTTATGTGGTTAAACTGGTGCCCGAAAAACGTCAGGTCGTTGTAGGGCCAAAGGCCGCCTTGGCCAAGAAACTGGTCTATGTCAAAGACCTTAACTGGCTTGATGGCGATCAGATTGATGAAAACGGCGTTGAAGTCGAAGTCAAACTGCGTTCGGCGATGCAACCAACCACGGCCACCGTGTACCCAGAAGCAACCGGCGAAGCCCGGATTGAGCTTCATGATGCTCAGTTTGGCATCGCACCGGGGCAGGCGGGTGTGTTCTATCAGGGCGAACGCGTTCTTGGTGGCGGCTGGATCACCCGCGAAGAAATGATGGCCGGTACGGCAAGTGCCGCCTGATCCAGAACGGATCGGGAATAGATCATCATTCGATCAATGATTACGTGGGCGAGGGCGGATGTTCCTCGCCCATTGGTTTTGTAGATATCTTTTTTGACAAAAACGTCAAAAAGGCGCTTGACGAGGAGCCATCCCTGACTTAAAAACCGCCTCGTTCCAAACATTACGGAACACCACAGAACATCATGTGGCCGAGTAGCTCAGCTGGTTAGAGCAGCGGAATCATAATCCGCGTGTCGGGGGTTCAAGTCCCTCCTCGGCTACCAATTAAATAAGCCCTGCACCTGTCGGTGTAGGGCTTATTTCATTTGTACCCGTAGGATCGGGCTTGCCTCCGTGGGTTCGCGAGAAAGCGACGAAGGTAGCTTTCGAGAGACGGTGCCGAAACGTGCAACGGTCCGCAGGGCAAAGCCAAAGGATAAAAAGCAGCCCAGAGGCTGGTTTTTACAATTCGCATGCGTCATCATTCTCAAAGAATAATTCATATCTGATCTTTGCTAATCTTACGTGTTCTTCGTGGTTTGGTTGTGGAGCATAGACCATTTGCCTTCGGTTCGACTTAGTTGAATAAGGGGTAGGGGAAAAGTAATGAAATGGCTTGAAGACGGCCAAAAGTTTGCAGTCATTGGTTTGGATTTGGCACAGGAAGATGACTGTCAGGTTCATTGTTTCGGCTCTGAATTATTAGCTCTGGGGCCAGAAGAATTTGAAATGGATGAGCTATGGAGACAATGGATCGGCTCCATCAGAACGGAAGATATCCAAGAATTCGGTCTACTGCTGGTCGCAAAAAAGTCGAGTGAAACCCCAAAAGTTATGGATGCTGAGAACCAAGAGTTGCTCTCAATAGTTGGTAACTGGATGATGGGGCTGACGCTGGCTCGTAGCTATTGGACCTACAGAAGCGGTTACCAAGCGACGGGAAGCAAAGTTAATGGACAACTAGACGTGCGTACATTTGGAGAAATTGCGTCACCAGCTCGAGCAATAGTTGTTGATGACCAACCCATAACTACTAACCAACTCAAAACAGCAGCATCAATTGGTGAAAACCTTGGGAAATTTGTTCGAGCTTGGAAAAATGAAGACTGCCGACTTCGACGCTGCTTGGCCATCTACCAATCAGCCCGAAATAGTAACGACATACTAGACAGAATTCATCAGTTTGTTCGGTGCGTAGAGGGTCTGATTCTGCCTGAGCAAGGTCAAACTAAACAGCGTTTCAAGGGAAAAACAGAGCTTTTCATCGGTCCAAAACACCACTCTTTGATGGATAAACTTTACACTGTAAGAAGTGCGGTGGAGCATATGAATGATCACACCTTATTAGGCGCAGCGGACCGCGAAAGTCGTTTGGAAATTGCGAAACTAGAATCTTCAATTGAGTATATTGCTCGGACGGCCTTGAGTAGAATTATTCTATCTCCTCAATTGGCAGAGTATTTCAGTGACATCGAGACTTTAGAAAAATTTTGGGCTTTAGACTTGGGGGATAGAAAAGAGCTATGGGGAGAGGTGGTTAATCCTTCAGATGCATTTGCTTACTTTGATTTTGATCGCGTAACGAACAATGATCTTGGGCTCTAGCTGCTATCTTTGCCGAAAAAGGGACAGACTTATTTATTTCCGTGTACGTTTACTTGCCCCACTAGCCGCCCATCAATCACCGCCAACCCAATCCCAATAATCCCAATACCTACGATGTGTTGTGCCAAAAGCATTTCGCCGAGAAATCCCACCCCCAGCAAAATCGCACTGACCGGAATCAGGAAGGTAACAAGCAAAAGGTTGCTGGCCCCCGCCCGTTTAAGGATCGCGAAATACAGGATATAGGCCAATGCGGTGCTGAGGGCTGCAATGCCGAGCACAGCCCAAATGGTTGCAGTTGTGGGGACGGGCAGGCGCCACGGGGTATCAACCATCATGGCCAAGGGCAGCAGCATCAGGCTTGATGCACTTGTCATGCCTGCCGCCGTCATAATCGGCGGTGTGTTGCGAAAACGCCGTCCATACACCCCGGCACAGCCATAGGATATCGCCGCAAGAAGAACAGCACAGGGGGCCAAGGTCGATAGCAGGTCTGAGGCATTTGATGTTTCTATGTGTGGCATGCCGATAACGACAAGCACCCCGACAAAGCCGATCAAAACACCAATCACCTTACGCAGATTAAGCTTTTCCGTATCCGTCGCGACGTGGGCGATCAGCAGGGTGAAAAGCGGTGTCGTGGCATTTAGGATTGCGGCCAAACCGCTGCTGATGTGCGTTTGGCCCCAGACAATTAATGAAAACGGCACAAGGTTATTGAGCGCCCCCATCACGGCAATTGCGCCCCAGAATTTAGGGGCGCTGGGGATTGGGATATGCCGCAATAAGACGACCCACCAAAGGATCATGGTCGCAATCACAACCCGGCACAGCACAAGCGTAAATGGCGGCAAATCAACCAACGCAATCGCGGTAAAGAAAAACGATCCACCCCACAGGATTGAAAGCGTAATCAGCATCAACCAGCTTTTGCCGTCCATGATAGGGCTATTGGCATGGGCATCCTTTGGATGGGGCGGCTGAGATGACGGTGATGGCCGCTGTCCACGCGGTTTGTCCTTGGCATAGTCATCAAGTTCCGAGCAGCGCGTCTTGACATCATAGGGCATCATCTGTTGGCTCCATCCACCGAAGAATGCGTTGGCAATGGAGCTAGCCTAGGCGCAAAGCATTTTGCCTGCTCGCCAGTTTCGGACGTCAATGTTTGGACGGAGGGCGCCTTGGAGGAGGGATGGTGCAGGGTAGGTGAATAGACACTGCACCTTCCTGACCACATATGAAAAAGGCGCTGCCACATAATGTCATTTGCGGCGACGCCTTTGTATTGTCTGAGAATAAAACGGTTAGCTTGCGGGGTGCGATTTAATCCTCATACCAATGAATTTTGGCAGTTTGGCAAAAATGGTAATGTTGCCAAGAAAGATCATGGCAAGGCCAGAGGCGCCAATCGCCGTCCAGTTATATCCCTCAAGGAAGGTCGACACAGTAAGGGCCACCACCGGAAACAGGACGGTGACATAAGCCGCCCGCCCGGCGCCAACCCGGTTGACCAGCGCCAGATAGGCCAGAAACGCCACCACTGATCCCGGAATGGCCAGATAGATCAGGCCACCGATATAAAGCGGTTCTGTTGGCATCACCGGTGTTTGGCCGCGCAACAGCGCAAAGAGTAACAATAACACCGTGCCATAGACCATGCCGCGCGCCACGGCGTCGCGATTGGGAATGCCCATCGCATGCAGCTTGACCGATACCATGTTGCCGCAGCTAAATACCGCTGTGCCGCCAAGGGCGAACAACATACCGGTAATCGCGTGGGGATTATGCGATAGGGCATAAATCTGATTGGCAAACAAACAGCCAATTCCGCCCAGCCCAAACAGCGCACCAAAGACAAAGCGCAATCCGGGGCGATTGCCATAAAACGCCCAATTGCCAAGGGCATTAAAGATGGTTGAAGTGGTGAAGATCACCGCAACAATGCCGCTGGCGATATAGGCGGTGGCGGAATACATCAGGATAAAGTTGATGCCAAAAAGCCCGCAGCCAAGCAGCACGCACCATGGATGCGCCCGCCACGGGACGGAGCGCCATTTACGACTGATCAGCAAAAAGCCACACAGCACCATTGCGGCCAAGGCAAAGCGATAAAAGATCGAAATTTCAACTGGGATCGACCCGATCTGAAGCTTGATCGCATACCAGGTGAATCCCCAGCAGGCGGTGACGATGGCAAAAAGAAGAACGGTCATATGTGGGGCTTTCTTCGCAAGCGGCGTGAGGCCGTCGGCTGATGGCGACGCGACGGGGGACGCAACGACGACGTAATGTGGGGCCGGCTAGGGCGGTCTTTGGCTTTCCGGGCGCGACGGGGTGTTCGGTTTATTAGCTGGTAAGACAAGCTGCCCGTTACAGGACAACTTGTCTTAGTTGTGCATCGGACATATGGGCGATATCCGATAGGCTCAGTAAAGTCCGAAATCCCGCAGGTTGGCTTTCACATTCTTGCGCTTAACAGCATTCCACCATGGTGTTTGATCACAGCCTTAGGCAAACACGCGCATGCCGCGTTCCGATATTTTGCGAAAGCCCGCGACGACATGCTCGGCCAGGGCGTCTTCAACCGCCCCGCAGCCATCACGTTTGGCAAGGGTCATGCGATATTCCCCGAGTTCTGGCAGCCCATGGCGCGATCCAAGATGCACCAGATCATCTGAAATGACGCTGAGCGGAAGGGGCGCAATCGCAAGGTCGGCACGTACAGCAGCAATCTGTGCCTGGCAAAACTCGCTGGTATAGGCAATTCGATATTTCAGGCCGGCGTTATCAAGTGCTTTTAGGGCCATCGCACGCCAATAACAGCCCGGTTCGGCCATGGATACCGGGATGGGCTGTTTATCAAGGGCGGTTCCATGCCGCGCGCCTAGCCATACCAAGGGTTCTGAATGGATCGGCGGTTGGGAATCAAGTTCCGGGTCGAAGCTGAAAATGGCGATGTCAATTTCGCCCGCCGCGATGCGTTCCCGCAGGTTTTTGGTTGGGCCAAGATGCACGTCGACATCAACATGCGGATGGCTGTCGGCAAAGCGTCGCAGGATTTCAGGGACGGCAATAATGCCCGTGTCATTGGGCACGCCAAGCCGCACTGTGCCGGAAAATGCCGGGGCGTGAAAATGCGACATCGCTTCGTCATTGAGTTTTAGCAGCCGACGCGCATAGCCCAAAAGAACTTCGCCGTCTTCGGTCAACGTGACCTTACGCGTTTCGCGTTTAAACAGCGCACGCCCCACCATGCCTTCAAGCTTTTTGACCTGCAGGCTGATTGCCGATGCGCTGCGATGGACCTTTTCTGCAGCGCGCGAAAAATTGCCAGTTTCGCAGATCGCAACAAAGGTCCGCGCAAGATCAAGATCAAGGTTGTAAATCATGGCAGAGGTCGAGTTCATCGCAAGCCTCGTTATGTTCAGATGTGCTGGATTTTGCAGGGCACGGTAGGTGCCAAAAGCACTTTATCTATGAGTTTTTCTAATCACGAAGGTTAAATCTTCTCGTTTGTCTAATCAATGAGAAAAGATCATCGTTAGAAAAACAACGATTGGAGAATCTCATGTCTGTATCTTTCATTGCCTATGAAAACAATCAACGTGGCAAGGTAAACGATGCGTCATCAAAGGCGGGTGTGACGTTAACCTCGGCAAAGTGCAAAAGCGTTGCCAAGCGTTTGCTGAGTGCCTTTAGCGCGTGGCGCGAAGAACGAAAAATGCATAAGTCTTTACGGAAAACGCAGGCGCTTGATGCGAAAATACGTCGCGATATTTCCCGCATGTCGGCGGCGGAGCTGTCCGAACATATGCAAGGTAAAAACGGTGCCGCCTCGGGCCGGGGTATGGCGACGGAGGATGTTTTGGCTGGGCCGGTATTGGCTTGGCCCGCACCAAACAAACGTGATTAAGGTGGCGGGTTAAGCCGACATCAGATTGATGTGCACGCGGTTCTAAGCTGCCCTGTTTTCATATTCTTGCGCAAAACAGGGCAGTCTTGCGCGCAGGGGACTATGCAATATCGATGACCAGTGCGATGATTGGGCCCTGTTACATCAGGAACAACAAATGAGTCACCCACAGGCTGCAAAGGTGTCTGGGCAGGATCTTCGATCAATGAAGTTTCAGCCCAACGGACGCTACCAGAAATCTGAGGTCTTCAATCAGTTGATTGGGGATGCAAATTTGCTGCGTGCAGGGGATTTCGGCGACAGCATTTCCGCCGCCCATTGGCGACGCGAAGCCGACGTTTTGACCCGTTATACTGAACCCGATCACCACACGATCAGTTTGTATGTCAATGGTGGCACGGGCATTCAACGCAAAACCGGGGCGGATCCCCTGACCGGGGGTGGGCCAGGGCGTTGTTGCCTGATGCCTGCACACATGACGTCTGATTGGGTTGTGCAGGGCAAGGTGGAGCTATTCCACCTTTATATCCCACACACATCGTGGGAACGCGCGGTGGTTGAGGCCTTTGACATTGAACCAAACGCGGTTGAAGTGCCGGAAAAGACGTTCTTTCTTGATCCTTTGATCGAACAAACTGTACGTCACGCCATGCTGCCCCTTGATTGGGATATTCCCGCTGACCGTATGGCGATGTCCCATGCCGGGCAACTTTTGATGGGGCACGTGTTGCGCAGCTATTCCACGCGGCGTGATTTGGACTTTAAGGTGCGCGGTGGATTGTCGCCAGTGATAAGGCGCCGGGTATTTGACTATGTCGATGCCAATCTGGATGCGGCCCTGACAATCGAAGAATTGGCGACGGTATCGGGTTTGTCGCCCTATCACTTTGCCCGAATGTTTCGAAAATCCGTTGGCGAAGCGCCGCATAAATATGTCCTGCGGCGTCGGATCGAACAGGCGATGAATATGTTGCGCGCCGATCCAGCATCCTTGGCCGAAATCGCGGTCGCGACCGGCTTTTCCAGTCAGGCACATTTATCGACCCGGTTCCGCGCCATCACTGGTGTGACCCCGGCAACCTATCGTAAGCTATCCCAATAATTTGACCGAGTCCCTGTGAGGGCCGGAAATGGCGAGTGCTTTCGGCTTATTAACCGGCGCTGTTTATGGGCGCGGTAACCGATAGTCGTGATCTAAATGGGGTCTATTTGCCCATGTTTTCAGCCACACCATCCCCAATTAAATTTGAAAATTAAGCGCGTCATTCTAATGACGCAGCGATGCGCATTTACGCTGATTTTTAAGCGTTAATGTCATGAAGTTCGCGCCTTGGTTGATGATGTGTGTTGCGATGCGAAATGGCTATTTCGTTATACCATTTTGATTTGTTTGAATTTTTAAGCTTGATAAAACAATTGACAAGGTTGTTTTAAAATATCAAGCTAACTGAAATATCAATTAAGAAAAAACATCTAAATCCAACGGGAGGATTTCTAATGAAGCGGAATATCAAGACACTTGGACTCTGTGCGGTGATGCTTGGCATTGGTGCGCTTACCATGCCAGCCAATGCTGCAACCAACCTGCGTATCGGTACGGTTTTGTCGCCGAATGATCCGATGGGGCAGGGGCTTGAAAAGTTCAAAACGGATGTTGAAAAAGCCACCAACGGCGAAGTCACCATCGATGTTTTCCATAATTCCCAACTTGGTGACACCACCGAAATGATCGATCAGGCGCGCGCCGGTGCGGCCGTTGGTACGGTCACAGATGTGGCACGTCTTTCAAGTTTTGTGCCGTCGCTTGCGATTATGTCGGCACCGTTCCTGTTTGATACCTATGAACAGGCCGATAAATTTGCGCTTTCGGATGAATATATTGCGTGGGGTGAAGAGCTTCGCGAAAAATCCGGCCTCGTGATGATTGCATCAAATTGGTATCAGGGCGCACGTCATGCCCTTACCCAGAAGCCGATTTCAACACCAGCCGATCTGTCAGGCGTACGTATGCGGACAATCGGTGCGCCGGTCTGGATCGAAACCATCCGCGCGATGGGTGCCGAGCCGACCCCAATTGCCTGGGGCGAAGTATATAGCGCGCTTCAGCTTGGTACGATTGACGGTGCCGAAGCCCAGCCAACTGCCATCTGGAACGCCAAACTTTACGAAGTAATCAAAAACGTTACCAAAACCGGTCATATCCAATTGGTAACAGCGCTTGTTGTTGGCGCCGATGCTTGGGACGAAATTTCCCCGGAAAATCAGAAAATCGTTCGTGACCTTGCGGTGGAAGATGGTCGTTATGCATCGAAGCTGACCATTGAGCTTGGTGAAAAAGCACTGGAAGACGTTGCTGCAAGCGGTGTTGAAGTCAGCGAAGTTGATCTTGCGCCGTTCAAAGAAGCGGTCAAGCCGGTTTACAAACAGCTTGATCTCGAAGCTGAAGCGGAAATCGTCAACAAAGTCCTCGGACGTTAATTTCCAAGACCGACGTACGTGCCTTCTTAAAGTGCGTTGCTTCGATCCGGGGCAACGCACTTAAAACTTCAAGATGGAATAGAATACATGCTCAAGCGAATTGAGTTGGCCTGTGGCGGGATTCTACTTGTCGCCGTGGTCATTCTTGTTGCGGTGGCATCCGTTGCCCGGGCGATGGGATCGCCGATTATCTGGTCGGTCGAAATGGCGCAGTTGATCTTTGCCTGGCTGTGCATGCTGGCCGCTGACATTGCCATGCAACAAGACAGACATTTCGGCCTAGAGGTCATTCAAGACAGCCTGTCCACGCGTGCGAGTGCATGGCTTGAGCTGTTTAACATCGTTGTGATCATCGGGTTTTTGGCGTTCTTGCTCTATTACGCCTGGGGCAACATGATTTTGATGCATCCGCGCTTGGTCGGGTCGGCACAGATCCATGCGTCTTACATTCATGCCTCCATGGTTGTCGGCATCCTTTTGATGATGCGCACCATGATTTCCCAGCTTATCCGGCGTTTGCGAAATAAGGGGGGCTTGTAATGCTTATTTTGATCGCAGTTCTGTTTACAGTTTTCCTAATCCTTGGAATGCCGGTTGCCTTTTCGTTGGCACTTGCATCCATTCCCGTCTTTGTCGTTAGTGGCGCGATGCCGCCAACGGTCGTGATCCAGAAAATGGTCACTGCGACCCAAAGCTTCCCGCTTTTGGCGGTGCCGTTCTTTATTCTTGCCGGTAACCTGATGAATGTCACCGGCATTACCCAGCGTTTGATCAAATTTGCCACATTGCTAACCGGCTGGATGGCCGGTGGTTTGGCCCAGGTTTCCATCGTGCTGAGTTTCATGATGGGCGGTATTTCCGGATCGGCCGTTGCGGATGCATCAATGGAAGCACGCTTGCTCGGCCCCAGCATGATCAAGCAAGGATATTCCAAGGCAACAACGGCGGCCATTCTGGCGTTTGGGTCGGTCATTACCGCGACCATTCCGCCAAGCATCGGTTTGATCCTGTTTGGCTTTGTCAACGAAGTCTCGATCGGGCGCTTGTTCCTTGCGGGTGTTTTGCCCGGTATTTTCCTGACCATCGTTTTAATGATTACGTCATGGTTGGTGGCTCATAAAAAGGGTTATAAGCCCGACCTTCCCAAAGTCCCCAGCGGCAAAGAGCTTTTTTCAAGTTTTACCGAAAGCATCTGGGCACTGGCGTTTCCGGTAATTTTGATCGTCGGGTTCCGGTTTGGTCTGTTTACCGCGACCGAAGCCGGTGCATTCCTTGTGTTTTATGCGCTGTGTGTTGGGTTCTTTGTTTACCGCGAACTTGATTTCAAAAGGCTGTGCGACGCCGTCTCAAGTTCGATTTCCGATTTGGGAATGGTGATGTTGCTGATCATCATGGCCGCTGTTCTTGGCTATGCCATGACCATCGAACGTGCCCCGCAGCAAATTACAGAATTTGTCACGACATTGACGGAAAACCCGACGCTGATTTTGATGCTGGTGGTGGCCGTGTTGGTGATCAGTGGCATGTTCCTCGAAGGGGCAGCGAACATCCTTTTGGTAACACCGATTGTGATGCCTGTTTTGGTCAGTGCGGGCTATGACCCGGTTCATATGGGCATCTTGATTGTCACATTGATCAATTTTGGTGGGTTAACACCGCCGGTCGGCGTGATCATGTTTACGGTGTGTGGGATTTTGGATGTGAAGACAGGGGCTTATAGCCGTGCTTCCATCCCGTTTTTCATCGCAATGATATTATTCTTTGTTTTGATGGCCGCGATCCCAAGCTTGACGTTGATCTTGCCCAACACATTGATGTAATCGGTGACCTAGGAAATTCAGGCATCAAAAGATTGCCAAGGAGATAGATCGAACATGAAGACTTCTATGGGCGGGTTGATTGCCGTGCAAGGGACTGGGATTAAAACCAATGCCCATGTTCCTGCCTCTGCCCTGGTATATGAAGAAATCAGACGACAGATTGTTTCCTTGGCCCTTTTGCCTGAAACAACGCTTGTACGTGCGGAGCTGGCTGACAGTTTCAGTGTCAGCCAGTCCCCCGTCCGCGAAGCCATCATGCGCCTTGAACAGGACGGATTGGTGGTGTCTTATCCGCAGTCGCGAACGGTCGTGACAAAGATTGATGTTGCGCGCATTCGCGAAGAACATTTCTTGCGCGTTGCTGCCGAATGCGAAGCGGTTCGCCAATTGGCTGAAACCAAGGATTCAGCAGCCGTGATCAAGGCCAAGGGTATTGTCAAAATGCAAGAAGCACTGGTTGGCGATATCGAACAGATTGATCTGTTCAAGCAGCTTGATGAAAGCTTCCACGCTGCCCTTTTTGATGGGGTAAATCAGTCCAACCTGCATTTGCAGATTACAGCACGCAGTGGGCATCTCGAACGGGTGAGAAGCCTGGATTTACCACGCGCAGGCAAAATGTTTTCGGTTTTAGAAGGCCACAAGGCAGTTATTGATGCCATCCAAGCTGGCGATGGCTATGGCGCGACCACCCAAATGCGAAAGCACCTTTCTGGGACGATGGAACGCTTGCCCCAGATCATCGAAGAAAACAAAGAACTGTTTTCCTAACCGTTCATTTCCCAGAAGTTTTGCCCAGACCGATAACGTTTATTCCGGTGTTGTTTGGTGTCGGGCCAAAAACCGGTCGATTTCCCTTTTTGCGGGGGGCTGGCCGGTGAAAACCTCAACATATTCGGGAATGCGTTTAAGCCGCGTTTCTAGGTCTTCTTGTGTCTGCATCGAAATATAGCCGATCTGAACAAGGTAGATCGTGCGTGCACGGACATCTGCCTGCTGTTCTGAATGGCCGAACTTCACAAACATGCGCGATAGGGCCGAAAGACGTTCGTGATCTGCATTCTGGATTTCTTGTAAGATTTCCGGGGATTGCAGCGCCCAGCTTCGGACCGCAAATTCGAACTGCGAATCAAAAAGATCGTCATTCAGCCAACAATCCGTGACGTTTAGCATCGCTTCGGTCACTGTTTCGGCATAGGCGGTGGTTTGTTTGATGACATTCCCGGTGTTCTTTTCGCGCCACAGCGAAATCAGGGCATCAAGCAGCGCCTGACGATCCTTGAAAAACCAATAAAAGCTTGTCCGCGATAGATTAAGCTTTTTGGCAAGAAGCTGAATTTTGACGCTCTCAACGCCGGTTTCAAGCAGGGCGTCATACGCCGCCGTCAGCCAGACATCCGCGGAGCCACGCCAGCCGCCGCTGTTCATTTGTTGTTCCATGAAAAGGCATTTACCAAATTAACGAGAAAGCGGCAAGCAAGCTCAGCATTGCCAATTTAGAAATATACACTAGTGATCTTAAAATTGACATATCTGTACATTTGTTCTTATGGTTGAGAAATGCGCGTTGGAAATTGGAGTTTCGCAAATGTCCAAAGACCCTCTTCTTCAGCCTTATCAGCTTAAGCATCTTACGCTTCGCAATCGCATCATCATGACATCCCATGAACCGGCATACCCGCAAGATGGCATGCCAAAGGAACGCTACCGCGCCTATCACGTTGAGCGCGCAAAGGGTGGGGTGGCAATGACCATGACGGCGGGGTCGGCGGCCGTATCGAAAGACAGCCCACCGGTTTTCAACAACCTTCTGGTTTATAAGGATGAGGTCGTGCCGTGGATGAAGGATATGACCGACGCCATCCACGAACAGGGTGCCGCGGTGATGATCCAACTCACCCATTTGGGTCGGCGGACACGTTGGGACAAAGGATACTGGTTACCCGTCGTATCGCCATCGCACAAACGCGAAGCCGCCCATCGGGCATTTCCCAAAAAGATGGAAGACTGGGATGTCGAGCGGATCATCAAGGATTATGCCGATGCCGCCGAACGCATGAAGGCGGGCGGCATGGACGGGATAGAGCTTCAAGCCTATGGCCATTTGATGGATCAGTTTTGGTCGCCTTTGACCAATGATCTTGATGGTCCATATGGCGGCAGTATGGATAATAGACTGCAATTTACATTCGATGTTTTGCGCGAAGTCCGCAAACGGGTTGGCCCCGATTTCATTGTTGGGATGCGCTATACCGCCGATGAGGATATGGAAGGCGGGCTCACCAAAGAAGACGGTCTGACGATTTCTCAGCGCCTAAAAGACTGCGGCATGATCGATTTTCTCAACGTGATCCGTGGTCATATTGATACCGATGCCGCCTTGACCGATGTGATCCCGATCCAAGGAATGTCAAATTCCCCGCATTTGGATTTTGCTGGCGACATCCGTGCGGCCACAAACTTTCCAACCTTTCACGCGGCAAAGATCCCCGATGTTGCAACCGCACGCCATGCGATTGCGTCGGGCAAGGTCGATATGGTCGGCATGACACGCGCCCATATTACCGACCCGCACATCGTGCGCAAAATCATCGAAAACCGCGAAGATGATATTCGTCCCTGTGTTGGTGCGAACTATTGCCTTGATCGGATTTATCAAGGCGGATCGGCTTATTGCATTCATAACGCCGCGACGGGGCGTGAGTTGGACATGCCCCATCGTCTGGCACCGGCGCAAACCCGCAAAAAGGTCGTCATTATCGGAACTGGCCCCGCCGGGTTGGAGGCCGCGCGGGTTGCGGGCGAACGTGGCCATGATGTGGTTGTTTTCGAAGCCGCCGACAGGCCCGGTGGACAAATCCTGTTAACCGCCCAAAGCGAACGCCGAAAGGAAATGATCAGCATCATTGAATGGCGTATGAACCAGTGCGCGCAACATGACGTGACCTTCCGGTTTAATACCTGGGCAGAGGCCGATACGGTTCAGGCGGAAAATCCCGATGTGGTCATCGTCGCAACCGGTGGCCTGCCCGATACCGAGGTGCTGTCACGTGGCAACGATCTGGTCGTTTCCTCTTGGGATATTATTTCTGGCGATGTGAAGCCGGGCAGTAATGTTTTGGTATTTGATGATGCCGGGGATCATGCGGGGCTTCAGGCGGCTGATCACATTGCGCAAACGGGCGCAAAAGTCGAAATCATGACCCCGGACCGTTCCTTTGCCCCGGAAGTCATGGCGATGAACCTTGTTCCTTATATGCGGTCCATGCAAAAGCTTGATGTGACATTTACTGTGACATATCGCCTTGAAGCGGTTGAAAAAGATGGCAATCAACTTGTTGCCCATGTCGGAAGCGACTATGGCGGGGGTTCCAAGCAACGCAAAGTCGATCAGGTGGTTATCAACCACGGCACCATTCCACTTGATGATCTGTATTTTGATCTGAAACCTTTGTCGTCAAACCATGGCGAGGTGTCGCATGATCAACTGATTACGGGGGGTCCCCAATCAGTCGTGCGCAATTCTGATGGATCATTCCAACTGTTTCGGATTGGCGATGCTGTGTCTGCGCGCAATACGCATGCCGCGATTTACGATGCGCTTCGTCTGCTTAAAGACATTTAAGACAGCGACTTTTGGCGTGCCGCAAAGCGAAAAACCGTCTGCAAATCATATGCAGGATGGTTGCAGCATTTGCGGCACGCGGGTTTGTCAGTTGCTTTCCTGAGCGTCCCAAACGCCCGTTTTTGCGACATTGCTGGCATAGGTACCAAATGATTTCGGTGCGCGGCCAAGAATGCGTTGAACGTCATCGGTTGGCGCGCTGTTGCGGCCATCAAGCACCTCTGAAAACAGATAACGAATTAAGTCCCGGCCGTCGTCGGGCACACCATCCATGACAAGTCCCATGTCGAGTTGCTCCAGCGTGATCGGGTGAAATACGATATCGCGCTTGGCCGCATTGGCGATGATGGCGGTGGCCTCGGCAAAGGTCAGGGCTTCTGCGCCGGAAAGGGTATAGTTTTTACCGATGTGGGCTGGGTTCAGAAGGGCTTCGACCGCGCAATCGGCGATATCATCGGTGTCAATAAACGGCTCTGGCGTGTTGCCTGCCGGAAGGGCAAGTGTGCCTTGAATTAGGTAAGGCAGGAAAAAATCTTCGCTGAAATTTTGGAAGAACCAGTTGGCGCGCAAAATGGTCCAATCTGCACCTGATGTGCGAAGGGCGTCTTCTGCATCTTCGGCGGCTTCTTCGCCGCGACCTGATAACATTACAAGGTGTTTGACGCCGTGGCTTACGGCACGTTTCGCAAAATCGGCAATGATTTTATCTGATCCTGGAACCGCCAGGTCGGGCTGAAACGTGACATACACCGCATCAATATTAGGAAGAACGGCATCCCAAGTATCAGGCTTTGTCCAATCAAAGGCGGGGGTGGTGCTGCGTGAAACGGCAACAACTGAATGGCCAAGCTTTTGAAGTTTTTCGGCGACGCGACGGCCGGTTTTGGCGGTTGCACCAAGAACAAGAAAGCGCGGCTTTTGTGACATATTACAAATCTCCTGAGGAAAGGTTATGAATGTGAGTAATCCTCACATTTGCCAAATGTGATAAATCCTCGTATTTTATTCGTCAAGAGATTCGATGAATGACAGGTTGTTGATGCTTGGCTAAAACCGATACGATCAACTGGTCAAAACAGGACGTAACCATTTGCCCGATAACGCAAAAAAGATGCGCCGCGCACCGACACAAAAAAGAAGCCGCGAACGTGTGCAAAACATCCTGAAGGTGGCATGTGATTTAATCGCGGCACAGGGAAGTGACGGCATGAAGATGGGGGAACTGGCGCAAAAGGCCGGAGTCTCCATCGGATCGCTGTATCAATATTTTCCCGACAAGGCATCGGTCATTCATGCGCTTGCCGATCGCTATAACGATGAATCGCGCCATTGCATCGAAGAAGCCTTTTCGCAGGTGACTTCCGGCCAGACTTTGATCACGGCATTTGATCAACTGATCGATATCTATTTCGACCTGTTTTTGGCCGAGCCGGTGATTTGCGATATTTGGACAGGGACGCAAGCCGATAAAACCCTGCGTGATATGGAACTTGAAGTCAGTCGTGAAAATGGCGCACTGCTGGCCCGGAAAATTACGCAGCTTCGCGGCGATCAAACCATTCAGGCATCGGTTTCGGCGCGCTGTTTGCTAATTATGAATATGGGCGAAGCCACCATGCGATTGGCAATTTCTGTCCCCTTGGAAGAGGGACGCGAAATCGTTGCCAGTTACAAGCGCATGGTGCGCAGTGAAATCACCGATATGCTTGGCGCAAAATAGAATTTCGGGACGTCACCCTTGGTTCAAGCCTTGCTATGCCGTCGGTGACTTAAAGGGCTGGGGGCTCGGTCGTCCAAGCAGGAAACCTTGGACATAATCGACTTTGTGCTCGGCCAGGAATTCAAGTTCTTCCTGACGTTCAATACCCTCGGCGACGACTTCTATGCCAAGCTGTTTGGCAAGATCAATCAACTTGCTCACGATGGCCTGTTTGTAGCTGTCATGATCAACATGATCGATCAGCTCGCGGTCAATTTTGATAATGTCCGGACGCAGATCCGGCAGCATATTCAACGTCGAATAGCCCGATCCGATATCATCAAGGGCCACTCTAAATCCGGAATCTCGGTACGATCTCAGGATGGTGCCAAGGTGGGCTGTGCTGCGGATTTTCTCGGTTTCGATAACTTCAAAAATGACGTTGTTACGATCAAGCCCGCATTCTTCGACCACGTCAATGGTTGAGCGCAGGCAAAAATCCGGGTCATAGATTGAACTTGGCGTAAAGTTGATAAACAGGTTGCCATCCACCTTGGCCTGATGGGCATTGCGCACGTTTGCAGCGCGTGCCGCCCGGTCAAGTTGGAACAGCAATGTCGCGGAATGTGCTGCACCAAACAGCACCCCGGGACTTATTTCGCTTCCATCGGGGGCAACCCCGCGCAAAAGACATTCATGCCCGTATGGCGTTGTCAGGTCATTGATCGGAAAGATCGGTTGAAAGGCCGAATTAAGTCGGTTTTCACGCAAAAGATCGCCAAGCCATTCTGCGCCAAGTGCTGCACGGATCGCGCTTAAACTTGTGATGCGGCCAATATCGTCAATTTCTGGTGACGTGTTTGGCGCCATAATCAGGGCTTTGGTTTCAGACAATTCTTCGGGCAGCAGGTCTTTGGAAACTGCGTCAATCAGGTCGCGAAATCCCGGACGGGAATAGTTGATTGTTAATGTGACGGCGGACTCTGTTTTGGACACCGGCAGATTGATCAACTTGGCGGCGGCCAGGATCTTGCCCGTAACGTGTGCGACCGGTGGCCACAAAAACAACTGGCCTTCTTTCGGGGTCGTTTCCGGAATGGAATCACACTTTGGGCAATAGGTCATCTGGTTCGCTCCGGCATCGTTTGCCCGTAAGAGATTGAAAGAAAATACAGATCAGGTGGCAATTTCGCCGTGTCGCAATTGCAGTATGTGGCAATCGTTAGTGACCGTTGCGAGCCCGCAATTTCAAAAAATACTATTTTCATAGGAATAAATGACGTCATCCGCGACGTCAAACATCGGACAAAAATCAGTCAAATATCGATGGTGAACAAATCGATCGTTTGCGTCCGGCCCCGAATATCAAACGTCCCAAGGTCACGAAACGCGATCCCGTCTTCCTCAATCGCACCACAAAGGGCCTTTGTCGTTGCACTGATCAGGATTTCGGTGCGGGTTTCCTTGTTCATGTTTTCCAATCGGGATGCCAAATTGGCCGCGTCCCCCTGAATGGTGAAATCGACCCGGTCGCGCGATCCGACCGGCCCAGCAACCACCGGCCCGGTATGAATGCCAATTCTGGTTTTAATTTTCTGACCGCCGGCAAAGACGTGATCACGGCTAAGCTTTTGCATGGCAATGCCTGCGCGCACAGCATTGGCGGCATGATCTGGATCATCATGGACAACGTTAAATGCCGCATGCAGGGCATCACCAACATAGTTCAGAACCGCCCCGCCGTGATCGCGGATCGGGGCGTTGACCAGATCAAAATATTCATTCAGCAATGAAATAACTTGGGCTGGTTCAAGTTGTTCTGCCATACGGGTAAAGCCACTGATATCGGTGAACATCACCGTGGCATAGCGAAGTTCCCCACCAGCACGTGGGTCGGCGTTGCGTTCACGTTCCATCGCCAGATGAACCACATCCTGACTGACATACCGTTCAAACGCGCGGCGCATGCGGTCCTTTTCAGATAGGCCGTCCGCCATACGGTTAAATTCAAACGCAAGTTTGCCTGCTTCGTCGTCGCTTGTGACGGCGATGCGGGTATCGACCTTGCCTTGCCTAATATCACGCACTGCCTCGGTCAGGCGGCCGATTGGTGATGTCAGGGTGCGGGTGATGAAATACAGGCACAAGACGGCGGCGGTTTCGGTGGCGATCACATCCAAAATCACCGCCTGTTGAACGGTTAAACCCTGCGTGGCGCGAATTTCACGAAACACTGTTAAGTCCAACAAAATCGCCAGCGATGAAATCAAGGTCAGGGCCAAAATCACAACCGCCAACCGATAGCCAATTCGCGCCCGACCCGGACGGAAATTAAATCCCCACTTGGTATGGATATCGTGCTTGATGGTTTCGCAGCACGCCGCGGCTGCAAAGAAGGCATAAATGGCAAAATGCGCCGCATAGGCAAACGCGAACCACAGGCTGCCATATAGTTTGGTGATGGCGGGAACCTGTTCAGACAATTCAGGATTGGTGTTAAAAACGCCCAATCCAAACGCCGAAACAGAATAGATCACACCCACGACAAACGCCCAAATCGACGATACCAATGCCAAGTGGCGCAACCGTCTTACACCCGGGCCGATGCGTTGCCGGGTGTCGGTGTTTAAGCCGGTAATCAGGTGACTAATGGGACGAAACAATACCCACGCACCAAGCGCGTTTAGACCGACCAAGATCGTGATGTTAACAAGTGCCGCGCGCCAAATCAGCGATGTATTGCCAGAAATCAGCACATAGGCCCCGGAAAAACACACATCAATGATCGCCATCCCGATCAGGGCACGGATATAGCGCAGCACAAATGGCGTTGCGGGCGCAGCTGACCAATACCGATGGTCTGTATCGGCGTCTTTATTGCGATTGGCCTTGCGCGCAATGTCATCCGTGATGTGCGGATCGCCTGTGTTTAAGTTTTTGTCGATGGTGCGTGTGTCCTGTGGCACGGCTTTTCCAATCGTTTTCTTTTCATACGATACCACAGGTCGTCAGGTTCATTTTACCGCGATCACATCGCTGAAAGTCTGGTTGGCACGCCACGTTTCCATATCTATGATGCGCCAGGGAGAACGCGACATCATGCAATTTAGTCTTCGGCAATATCGATCAGAAGCCGCAAGCCATAGCCATACCGATTTTCATCAGATCATCATTTCTGATTTGGGGCTTTTGGAATTGGAAATTGAAGGACGCGGCGGCGCGGTCAGCGGGACGCGGTTGGCATTTGTGCCCGCCGGGGACACGCATGCCTATCGTGCGCAGGGGCTAAACAGGTTTTTGGTGCTTGATGTCGACACCGATCTTGCCAAGCGCGCTGGCATCGAAGCCCTTTGGCATCGCAATGCCAATGCATCGCCCTATCTTCAAATTGCAAACGGCCAGCAGGCGGCCCTGTCCGATCTGTTGCGTACGGTTACCTCATCCCGACAGGCCGGGGCGCCGATCAGTTTATCCAGTCGGGTGGGCGACTGCGGAACGTTGATCGATGATCTGTCTGGCGAGGAGGGCATTGTCTGCAACAGCCTGTTGCGGGTTTTGGCCGGAACATCAGCCGCCTCAATCGGCTTAACCGCCAAAGCCAGCACTCACAATGGCCTCTCTTTGATCCCGCCGCGTTTGCAGCGGGTTCTTGATTGGGCCGAATTGCGGTTGGCTGATCCGATTTCGGTATCAGATATGGCCGCCGTCGCGGTTCAGTCTGAAAGCAGCTTTTTTGATACTTTTCAGCGATATATCGGCACAACGCCGATGCGTTGGTTGACCGAGCAAAGGTTGCTTGCCGCGCGCCATTTGCTGATGGCATCGGGCAAAGATATCGCGATTGGCGACCTTGCCGTGCAAGTTGGCTTTACCGATCAAAGCGCGTTCTCGCGTGCATTCTCGCGCCGGTTTGGTTGCTCACCGCTAAAAATGCGGATGCAAGGCGCCGTTGATTTAGCAGCCTTTAATTAACGGTATTATCCCGTCTCAAAAGATCGCCTCTGTATCTGGCCGTAAGCTCCACATCCGGAGTTTCAGCACAGACAGAAACCGCGCATCTGTTCAATGATCGCCCCGCGATTAGATGAAACTTGGGATGGCGTTGATGTCATTGGCTGCACAAAAATCAAAAGCAACCTTTGTGGGTATGATTGCCGTGGTGCTCTGGGCGCTCTTGGCGCTTTTCACCACAGAGGTCAGCGCCATCCCGCCTTTTCAGTTAGTCAGTCTGTGCTTTGCGGTTGCAGCCGTCTTTAGTTTTGTCTGGATTGTGCTGAGCGGCAAAAACCCACGCCTTATTTTGCGACAGCCACCGGGGGCTTGGGTGCTTAGTGTCGGCGGGCTGTTTGGCTATCACTTTTTCTATTTCGTTGCCTTGGCAAATGCCCCGGCGGTCGAGGCCAGTTTGATTGCCTATCTTTGGCCACTGCTAATTGTGGTTTTTTCGGCTCTGCTGCCGGGGGAAACACTGCGGTGGTATCATGTGGCTGGCGGCTTTCTTGGTCTGTGTGGTGCGGCGTTGCTGGTGACCAAAGGGCAGGGGATTGCGTTTGATCCGGCCTTTGGGCTTGGTTATGGGGCGGCGATTATCTGTTCGTTGCTATGGTCGGGCTATTCCGTTTTGAACCGTCGATATGGTGCCGTTCCGGTCGAAGCGGTATGTGGCTTCTGTGCCGGGGCGGCTGTGCTTGGTTTCGTTACGCATTTGGGTATGGAAAGCTGGGTAATGCCAAATGTGCGGCAATGGTTGGCAATCATCGGATTGGGACTTGGCCCGGTGGGCGCGGCATTCTTTGTCTGGGATTTTGGCACAAAACACGGCGATATTCAGGTGCTCGGTGTGGCGGCATATGGCGCGCCACTTCTAAGCACGATTTTGCTGGTTGTGTTTGGTAAGGCCGATGCCACGCCTGCTGTCGCACTTGGTTGTTTGTTTATTGTCGGCGGGGCGCTTGTGGCATCGCGCGATATGATTTTGCGATCCCGGCGTAAGGCATAGCGGTTTACCGCGCTGCGGACCACGCAATTGGGCCGAAATTTTAAGGCCTTCGCCAGTTGACGGGCGGTTGAACGGTACGCTCGTCATCGGGAAACAGGGCGGATATTTGCCCTGTGCACTGTTACGCAAATGACTTATAGTCACCTCTGGCTTGGGAGGGCGCATTTCTAAATTTACAGGCACCAAGGATACATAAATGACGCAGGTGAAAGCGGACATTGCACAGGATTTGAAGTTGG
Organism: Thalassospira lucentensis; assembly: GCF_011806425.1. Taxonomy (GTDB): domain Bacteria; phylum Pseudomonadota; class Alphaproteobacteria; order Rhodospirillales; family Thalassospiraceae; genus Thalassospira; species Thalassospira lucentensis_B. Next base: position 278,064 of record NZ_JAATOV010000006.1, read on the forward strand.
CAATGTCGGCGGGCGAATTTGACAAGGCAGCCAAAATTGGCGCCCGTATCCTCCGACTGCATCCAAAACGAACCGACATCCAAATCATGACCGCCGTAAGCGAGTTGCAGGGCAAGATGCCCGCACAGGCGGGGCAACGGTTGCGGCGTATCTTTCGCAATTTGGCACCCGACGATCGTTTTTTCGTGCCAGTGACGCAAAACTTAATCCAATATGCTGAGCGAACTGGTGATTTTGAGGCCGTCGAAGCCGCGTTTGAACAGCGCTATCGCGCTGCCCCCCAGTACGGCGTTTTTGCGTGTCTCCTTGCCGAAGTTATTTTTCGCCATCAAACCCATTTAAGTCCGGGCCGAAGCTTTGCCCCACAGCTAGATTATGCGGTGGAAATTTTGGCAAAAATACCGGAGGCCGACCCGCATCAAATCGATGCCCAGATATTGCTGGCGCGCATTTTCCTGTATCAAGATCACCATCAAAAGGCATCTGACCTTCTGGCCAAGATCGCGCAGAAGCAGCCAAATAACTTAGCACTGCGCGAACAACTGGCATCAACCTATGCCTTTGCCGGGCAGGTCGACAAAGCGGTTTCCACCTGCCTTACGATCATTGATGAATTTCCAGATTGCGGTGCGCAGCCCTACAATATCGTTTCATTCATGCGTGCCGCTGATTTACCAGAAAATACGCGGGATGTGTTAGGCGCGATTATCAATACGCCAAACGCCCCGTATGATCAGGTTTACAAGGCTTCCTTTGTGCTTGCCCGCATGGACGAGGCAGCGGGTGATATGAAATCAGCATTTGATTGGTACCAAGTCGGCCATGCCGCAAGCCGCAAAGCCCGTCCCATCGATATGACGGCGGAGCTTCATGAGATGGAGCTGATTGCAGAACTGGCGCGCAAGGCGGCTTCTGAGCAGGAAGATGCAAAAACGGATTTGGTCGCAGAAGAAGACGGACCCAAACCCAAACCGATCTTTATCGTTGGAATGCCGCGGTCTGGCACGACCCTAAGTGAACGTATTTTGGGTGCGCATCCAGATGTCTATGCCGCCGGCGAAATCGGCGATCTGGCAAAGGCTCTGATCGAAGTGGTCGGACGTGGCACCATGTCCGAGCAGATCGCCCGTCTGAGCCCGAAAAACATAGTCGAGGTGCGAAAACGCTACCTTGCGGCAATGAAGGGCTATGCGCCTAATGCGCGCTTTGTTGTGAACAAAACACCAGCCAATTTTTTGCGGGTAGAGGCTATTCGCCGGGTCTTTCCCGATGCGCCAATTCTTCACACCCATCGTCATCCGTTGGCAACCTGTCTTTCGCTTTATACAACGCCATTTGCCAACCCAATGCGGTTTGCCGATGATTTGGGTGATTTAACCGATTATTACCGTGCCTACGAAAACCTGATGAAGGTGTATTTCGAGACCGACCGAAACGGGATGCTTTTTGATTTGCCCTACGAAGATTTAGTGGCAGATCCCGAAACGGTTGGGAAGGCATATCTGGCCCATTGTTGTTTGGACTGGCATCCGGCGTGTTTGGAATTTTATCGCAATGACAAAGCCGCAACCACGGCCAGTATGATTCAGGTGCGCCGCCCCATCTATACTGATTCCCTTGGAAAATGGCAGCGGTTTAAGCCCTATATCGGTCCATTGGCGGACCTTGATCTGGCTACGTCCGCATTGGACAAAACACCTGGCGAATAACCCGGAAAAAAGTTTGCAGCGTGACGTCTTAGGGGACTTCGGGCTAAAAAGGTTTCATACAACAAGAAATTTTAAAAACGCCGGAGTGCGCTGATGACATTGAAACTCCCAAAAGCAGAGCTGCATTTGCATCTTGAAGGTGCAATGACGCCGTCACTTGTACGATCCTTTGCCAAGCGTAATGGCCTGACATTGCCCGATGATATTTATGATGATCAGGATCGTTATATCTGGTCGGATTTTCCTGAGTTTCTTAAAAGTTTTGATAAAGCCAGTGCCGCCATCCGCACCAAGCAGGATTATGCTGATCTGACGCATTTTTACCTGACGGAGCAGGCCAAGGCAGGCGCGCTTTATGTTGAACTATTTTGTTCGCCAACTCATGCCGCCGACTGCGGGATTTCGTTTGATGATCATCTTGAAGGGGTGGTTGATGGCATTGACCGCGCCCAAAAGGAATGCGGCATCATTGGCCGGATCATCATGACATGTGTCCGCCATGTTGGCGGGGATATCGCGCTTAAGGTAGCCAAAGAAACGGTTGCCTGCGGCCACCCCTATATCGTTGGGTTTGGCATGGGCGGCAATGAAAGCATGTTTTCCCAAGAAACATTCTATCCGGCTTTTAAAATTGCCGCTGATGCCGGATTGGGCTGCACCACCCACGCAGGGGAGGTCGAAGGACCACAAAGTGTTTGGGATGCAATTGATAAGCTGCCTGTAACCCGGATCGGTCATGGTGTGCGGTCTATCGAAGATCCGAAATTGGTCGAAACCCTTGCCAAGCGCGGCATTGTTCTTGAAGTCTGTCCGGGGTCAAACATCGCGCTTTCGGTCTATCCCGATTACGCCGCACATCCGCTTCGTAAACTTTATGATGCCGGGGTGAAGGTCACGCTGGGCTCAGATGATCCGCCGTTCTTCTTTACGACTTTGGCCGATGAATATCAGCGCGCACAGGATGATTTCGGCTTTAGCGATGCGGAGCTGATCGGTCTTACCCGCACCGCACTTGAGGCCGCATTTGTTGACGACGTCACCAAGGCAGAACTGATTGCCAAACTTTAAATCGCACTTGAATTTTTAGTGTGGGATTTCGATAAATCCGACCTGATCCGTCATTTAAACAGCGCCCGGTTTTCGTCGGGTGCTGTTTTTGTATTAAGCCGGATGTCGGGCGACGTGGGCATCGAATGTTTGCCAAAACTGATCGCGATAGATGTCGCGTTCTTGCAGAACTTCGTGCCGCGCCCCGGGGATGTCGGTGACGGTGATATTTGGATGATCGTCAAAAAGGGCGTGGGTTGTGCTGTTTGACACGACCTGATCATTGCCCGCAAGCACCATGGTGATGGGGGGCAAAGGCGGGCGCGGTGCCGTGGCAGCGAATTTTTGGGCAACACTAGCCTGTGTGCGAAAACACGCATTAAGCCACCCAGCAGATACGCCACCAATCACAAGATCGGGTTGCGATGTCAGCGACGCAACATTGCGTTCATACCGCGCCTGGTCAGACGTCAAAAGGTTTTCCGGCGCAAAGGGGCGCAACGGCGACATCAATTTTTGCCCCGGAAGGTATCGACGATCAAGGCCGTACCGACACAGGTTGGCTGACAAAATCTTTGCTGCCTTTGAAAACCAGTTCGGCCCACCCATGCCAAAAAACGGCGCAATCATCACCACGCTTTGCCAAAGATCAGGATTTAAAAGCAGCATATTCATCGCCACCAACCCACCGGTCGAATGGGTCAAAACCATTGGGCAGACAATGTTGTGATGGCGTTTAAGGTCATCGATCACGCAGGCGGTATCCGCCATATAGTCGCCTACATCTCTCACGTAACCCATCGTGGGGTCCGGTGTGGCGCGGTCCGATCCGCCTTGGCCGCGAAAATCAAATGTCACGCAGCCAAAGCCACGCCGGGTAAGGTCATCGGCGGTTTCTTCGTAGCGTTCAACATATTCGCCGCGCCCCTGAAGGATCAGGATATAGCGATCTGATTTCGGGTCCGTCGGGGGATGAATGCCATAGCGCAGGCGCACACCATCTTTGTCGATTGCCTCATGAAACGAAAATGGCATTTACGCGTGTGTCCTGACTTTCAATTGAATAGGTATTCTCATCCGTGCGGGCGAGAAGAACATGTTTCTAGGAGGGATTATTTCAAAGTTTATTTCACTGTGACGGTGGGCGCCATGGCACGGGCAACCGCGATGAAATGGGTGATTTTTTCCATCATCTCGTCAAAGTCCGGGTTAAAGGTCGCGCGGCGCAATGTGCCCGGTGTCGCACCCTCTAGCAGGTTGCGCTCCCCGTAAAACGCGCTGGGTGCGGTAAGGCATTTTTCCTTGTCTTTGTCTGTTTCATAGTGACCGCAATCTGAATAAGCACCATCCAGCCCGTAAACCGGATTGCTCGGCGAAAGCGTGATACCGGTATGGGCATGGTTCAGGGTTCTTAAATCGGCATTGGCGGAGTCAACACGATCGACGTCATCGCAAACATTTTTGTCGTCAGGGATTTGAATTTCGCCCTGATACCACAGCATCTGCCGGTTTTCTGACGTGACTTTTTCGCAAAACACATCAAGGGAAACCAAAGGATCAACCGTTTGATCATCTGAGCTGACCGCCATAAAGACCGGAATATCTATCGGGCCGATGGCTCCGTCGCGGAACGGCGATGTCAGAAGCTGAAATTCCGCTGCCGCATTCATCGCCATGGCGCCATATTTGCCCGGATCATTGTTTTGTCCCTGACCGACCCAGTCTTTGACGTAACGAACATAGGGCGTCAGCCACGCCATGCCGCTATGCGCCGCAAGGCCTGGCGACAACATTACAAGGGCCGCAAGCCGGTCGTCATGGTCCGGCATATCGTAATAGCGCCCAATCAGGGCTGCGCCAGCGGAATAGCCAATGGGGATAATGTGTTCGATATCCGGGCCAAAGGATTCAACGCCGAATTTTATCGTGGCGAGCCAGTCTTCATAGCTGACATCCATCAAATCTGCTGGCACCGTGCCGTGCCCCGGAAGCAGAACGCCATGAAATGACGCGCACGGATAGTTTTTCTGCAACGCATCGCGCACATCGTCCAGCCAATAGGGGCTGTCGGTCAGGCCATGAACCAAAACAAATCCAAGATTTTCTCCGCGCGATAACAGGGCATCTCCGCGTGCACAGGTGTTCTGATCTGGCGCGATCTCATACGGGGCACGCATTTCAACAACGTCATCCAGGCTAAAGGACCCAAAGGGTTCTTTTTCATCGGCAAAGCGGCTGCGCTGTAAAACGTTACGAAGTTGGCTGCGAGTATTTTTGACATAGTCAGAAAACGACATATCGGGCGAGGGGGCTGTAATGGCAGAACCCGACGGCGTTAATGCATCTGCATGCGCATTTTGGTGTGCACCGGACGCCGCAAGAAGGCCGGTTGCGATACTGATAAAACACAGGCACGAACGTATCGGGTTATTGGCATACATGGGGCGTCTCCGGGCCGGGGCGATTGATCTTATTCTTTTAAGCTTAACGTGCTGTGTGCCGCGGCGCGAGTATGAAAAAAAGCGGCCCGTTAAGACCGCTTTGATTTTGGAATGTTTTAGGGGCTGCAACGCCGCTTGATATTGCGGTTATTCCATGATTTCCCAGCTATGGGTAACCTCTGCCGCCTTTGACAGCATGATTGAGGCTGAGCAATATTTTTCCGCTGACAATTCGACCGCACGCCCAATTTTGGTTTCGTTGAGGTTTTCGCCCTTCACTTTGAAATGAAGGTGGATTTTGGTGAAAACCTTGGGATCGGTTTCGGCCCGTTCTGCTTTGACGTCGGTCACAACGTCCAAAACGTTTTCACGGCCTTTTTTAAGGATGTGCACCACATCAATAGACGAACAGCCAGCAACCCCAAGCAGAAGCATTTCCATCGGACTGGGACCAAAACCGTTTTCCCGGTTGCCATCCATAACAACACCGTGTCCGCTGCCACTGGTGCCGGTGAAGGTCAGGTTTTCAAGCCACTTTACCCGTGCTTCCATGATCAAATTCCTATTTGTGAAATACAGTTAACCCATGCTCTAGCGCGGTTCGCGCGCAGCTGCAATATGTGATCACGCGGAATACGAAAGATCGGGAGGGATTAATGCGCTTGGCGGTGCTAAACTGTTATTGGAGTTTTTACTTTCGGACGCGATACTTAACGGACAAATTCGACCCTTATGGTTAAGGAGTAAAGGTCATGACGCAGGATACCAGCGGTCGCAGTAAAAGCCGCTTCATGATGAGCATGGAACATGTTCTTCGTGAAATTAATCACGAGATTATAAGCCCGGCCATTCCCGACATGTCGGTTGAAAATGCTGTGCCACTTATAATTAATGTCGCCCGGCTTCGTGCGGATTACCTGAAATACGCGTTTGAGCTGAGTGCAGATCGCAACGATCAGCACCCGACAAAGGAAGAATTGGCAAAGCTAAAGCACCTGCGTGAAACCTATCAGGAAATGCTGGCTGCTGCACGCGAGTTGGAGCATTGCATTGACCGCGGCTATATCGATCTTCCGACTTCGGCAGAAAAACCATAGGCAATTTCGCTGCAATATAAGAAAAATAATGACTTATTCGTAAGTATATGTAATGACTTACGCATAAAAGAAAGGGCCGAAAAGGCCCGCTGGTTCAGGGACATCACGAAAACCAATATAATATGGAGTGCGCCGGTCTTCGGCGTTGCAAGTGATTTGTCAATCAGTTCTGAAATTGCAGCAACGGCAGCTTTGTCACGCGATAGTCTTGTTTTTCTGGACCAATCGAGCCTGAAGGTTGTGCACGCCAATGAGGCGGCACAAACCCAGCTTGAAGATGCCAAGTCGGTGATCCGTGCGGGAACCGAGGTAAAGCAGTTCCTGGCCTTTCTGGCCAAGAAGGGCGAATTTATTAATGGCGACGCTGTCGGCGCCGTAAGGGATGCCTTGGCAAGTATTTCGGCCGGAAAACAGGCCGAACTTCCTGCGTTTCGTTTGTCTGGTAAAAAGTTTGATTGGCACTGCGCACCCGGACCTGCAGATACGGTCGCACTTGTGCTGCGCGACCCCGGCAAAGAACAAGAACTTGCCAGCGCACTTGCTGCAAAAAAGGGCCTTCTTCAGCAGCTGATTGATGTCGTTCCATCCCCGATTTACGTCAAAAACCTTGATGGGGTTGTCACGCGTTGTAATCCTGCCTTTGCTGCGTTCCTTGGCAAAGAACTTGGCGATGTCACTGGTGCAAAATTCGATGACATCGCCCCCGAAAGCCTTGCCAAAACCGTTGGCTCGCACGAAGCACCGCTTTTAAAGAAAGACGGTCAAGTGCATGATGAAATCGCCTTTGAACTTGGTGATAAGTACCATGTGGCTGTTTTGACCGCATCAAGCCTTAAGGCGCCAAGTGGGGCCATTGCGGGTGTAATTGGATCGGTGGTGGATGTCTCATCACTCAAAAAGGCCGAGGCCGAAGTCGCCCAAGCAACCAAGCGCCTGACGACAGTGTTGGCAAGTGCGCCTGTCGGTGTGGCGATCTCAAGCCGTGAAAGCGGTGTCTTCCGCTTCTTTAACAAAGCATTTGATTCGCTTCTGAATATCGGCGACGCCAAGGACCCGGCAGATTCGATTTTGCTTTCCGAACGCTATCGCAAGCAGTCGCTTCAAGACATGGATATGCTTGGCCAGTTGCAGAATGTTGAACTTCGACTGCGCCGCCCGGGCATGTCAGAAGCCCGCTGGTTAAAAACCTCGCTGGAGCCGGTGACATTTGAAGGCGAAAATGCTGTTCTGTGGTGGACAAGTGACATCACCCGGCAAAAGCACGCCGCGCGCGAACTTCAAAATAAAGCCAATAACGATGAACTGACCGGTTTGGCCAACGGTGCGCGGTTCACGCAAAAGCTTGATCAGTGCGAAGTGGTCTTGCGCGGTACTGATACGCCCGCATCCCTGTTTGTCCTTGATCTGGACGGCTTTAAAAAGCTTAACGACACCAAGGGGCACGCGGCCGGTGACTGGGTGCTAACCGAAACGGCAAAGCGCCTTAAACGGGCCGCACGCCGGGCTGATGAAATTGCGCGTGTCGCGGGCGATGAATTTACCCTGTTGTTTATCAATAAGGGCAAAGAAGCCGAAATGACCGAAATGGCAAACAATATTCTGGCTGAAATCAACAAGCCCTTCATCTGGAACGATGAAGATTGCAATATTTCCGCCACCATTGGTTTTTCGGTCTTTAACGGCGGTCTCAGCGACATGAACGAACAGCTGCGCCGTGCCGATAAAGCCATGCGCAAAGCCAAAAGCGATGGACCAGGGAACTGCTGCCTGTATCAGCGCGAGTTGGAGCCGGAAATCTATCAGGATGACGGCGAGTAAGCCCTTCGCACCCTGCGATACATCCAATGTAATTTCGACCAAGCTGATTGATGCTGGGGCGGCGATCATGTGTGCATCATTGCCCCAAAATCGCGCCTCGCATTACGGGGGAAGCGCGATCAATTCATCGTTGGTCAATGCGTGGACTTTTGGAAATTCCAACCCTGTGCTAAACCCGCGCCAGAACATTACGAGGCAGGGCCATGACAGAAGAACAATCAAACAGCCAACGATTTACACCGACCGCATGGACCCCCGCACGGGTGCAACTGTGGAATGCGCTTGAGGGCGATGACCGCAAAACGTTTGAAGAATGGGTCATGGCTGGCAACAAGGCCGAGATCCCGTCAAAATTCCAGTCGCGTTACGACGAAATCAAAGACATTGAGCAAAAAAGCAAAGTGCCCGCTTGGCTGATGAAGGCCATGCTAGGGCAGGGCTGGTTGCGCAATAATATCGAAACGACTTGGGGCCGGTTCTACAACAAATAAAAAAAGACCCCTTCCGCGTTCGATACCGTCTTGGAACTTAAGTCAGCTCCTTGACGGTATCTGGGCGAAAGGGGGCTTAAAATCTAACGCTTATCTCAGGTATTCCCTAAGAAGCAACGCTTTGCGTTACGCGCTGTAGTACATGTCGAATTCGACCGGGTGCGGTGACTGTTCGAAGCGAATGACTTCTTCCATTTTCAGATCAATGTAAGCATTGATCAGATCGTCGGTCATCACGTCGCCTTTTTTCAGGAACTCGCGGTCTGCATCGAGGCTGGTAAGCGCTTCACGCAGCGAACCACAAACGGTCGGAACGTCTTTGAGCTCTTCCGGCGGAAGGTCATAGAGGTTTTTGTCCATGGCATCGCCCGGGTGGATCTTGTTCTCGATACCGTCAAGGCCAGCCATCAGCATTGCGGTGAATGCGAGATACGGGTTGGCCATGGCATCCGGGAAGCGGATCTCGACACGTTTGCCTTTTGGCGAAGCGGTGTACGGGATACGGCAAGATGCGGAACGGTTACGTGCCGAGTATGCCAGAAGAACTGGTGCTTCAAAGCCCGGGACCAGACGCTTGTAAGAGTTGGTCGTCGGGTTGGTGAAGGCGTTCAGTGCTTTGGCGTGCTTAATGATACCGCCGATGTAGTAAAGGGCAGTGTCAGAAAGATCGGCATAGCCATTACCAGCAAACAGCGGTTTGCCTTCGTTCCAGATCGACTGGTGCACGTGCATACCAGAACCGTTGTCACCAAATACCGGTTTCGGCATGAAGGTGGCGGTTTTGCCATACTGGTGTGCAACCATCTGGATGCAATATTTGTAGATCTGGATCGCGTCGGCATGGTCGATCAGGGTGCCAAATGCGATACCCAGTTCGTGCTGCGACGGTGCAACTTCGTGGTGGTGCTTTTCGCAACGCACGCCCATTTCGTTGATGTAGTTGACCATTTCGGCACGAATGTCGTTTGCCGAGTCAACTGGCGGTACTGGGAAGTAACCACCCTTCGGTCCCGGACGGTGGCCGCGGTTGCCGCCTTCGAATTCGGTGCCGGTGTTGTACGGACCTTCTTCGGAATCAAGCGCGTAGGCCATGCTTTCCTGGCTGGTGCTCCAACGAACATCATCAAACAGGAAGAATTCTGGCTCTGCACCAAAGAATGCGGTGTCACCGATGCCTGCAGACTGCATGTAAGCAAGTGCGCGTTTCGCGGTCGAACGCGGGCAACGCTCGTAACCCTGGCCGGTGGCCGGTTCGATAACGTCGCAGAACAGGATCAAGCAAGGCTGTGCGGTGAACGGATCAACAACAGCCGATGCCGGGTCCGGCATCAGGATCATGTCGGATTCGTTGATGTCTTTCCAACCGGCGATCGACGAACCGTCGAACATGATGCCGTCAACAAAGACGTCTTCGTCGATCGTGCAGATATCCTGCGCAGTATGCTGCCATTTACCTTTGGAATCGGTAAAGCGCAGATCGACAAACTGGATGCCTTTTTCTTTGATCAGATTAAGTACAGAAGCAGCGTCAGACATGATGCAACCCTTTAAAACTCAAAATTAGTTACCGTCTGGTGTTCAATAAAAGACAATGACCGATCAGATCGCGTCGTCGCCTCGTTCACCAGTACGAATGCGGATCGCGTCCTCGAGTGAGGAAACGAAGATTTTACCGTCGCCGATACGACCGGTATGTGCGGCCTGCTGGATTGCCTCAATCGCACGCTCAAGAAGCGTGTCCTCGACAACGATTTCCAGCTTTACCTTCGGCAGAAAGTCCACAACATATTCGGCGCCGCGATACAGCTCCGTGTGACCTTTCTGACGGCCGAAACCTTTGGCCTCGGTTACGGTAATCCCTTTGAGGCCAATCTCTTGAAGAGCCTCTTTGACCTCGTCAAGCTTGAACGGCTTGATGATGGCTTCAATCTTTTTCATTAAGCGCCCTCTGCTTTTGCGAGAGTTGCGTAGAACTCGGAAAGCATGATGCTTCGCCCAGTGTCTTTTGCACGGACCATGCCAATTCAGGCCCGCATCTGCATTCTAAGGACTCTTGCGCCGAAAACCAGCAAAACCCATGAAATTTTTGATCTTTTCGCTCTTTTATGTGACTTATTTTTAGGCGGTCTGATTAAAGTTTATGCAGAATCCGTGTGTGGCCGTGTTGCGGCTGCACACAGGCCGATCTCGGCTTGCCAAGTTCGGGGCGCCATGCGACAGAAACGGTCTGTAAATTCCTGCGCGATATCCATTTCTGCTATAAAACCAGTATCTTGCATGTGACTCGGCGGCTTTTAGATTGCACAGTGATTTTAGGGCCGCTTACGGGGCTAAATTGCCGCAGATCGACACGGTTTTGCAAAATCGGTGTATTATCGCTGTGACATATCGTTTGTCCTGTGGCATCACGTTGACATGCATATGAATGAACATCGCCGGATGCCACGTTGAACCACCATGGCGCCACCTCCGGTGACAGGACCATAAAGAAAAGGACGCCTCATGACCGAATTTGTCGGTAATCCTCTTTTTGCTTCGGGCGGCATCACGATTTTTGAAGTGATGAACGAACTGGCCCAAAAACATCAGGCCATCAATCTGGGGCAGGGCGCACCGGATACCGATGGTCCGGCCGATATCCGCGAAGTCGCGGCCAAGGCAACCATGGAGCTGTCCAACCAGTATCCGCCACTTGCCGGCGTGCCAGAATTGCTTACTGCCGTGGCCGACCATAATAAGCGTTTCTATGGTATCGATGTTGATCCCAAAACCGAAGTCCTTGTTGCCGTTGGCGCGACCGAGGGATTGGCGGATGTGATTTTGGGCCTTGTTGCGCCGGGCGACGAAGTCATCCTGATTGAGCCGCTTTATGACAGCTACCTTCCAATTGTGAAGCTGGCCGGTGGGATTCCCAAGCTGGTGCGCGTAACCCCGCCGCACTGGGATTTGCCGCGCGAAGAATTGGCTGCGGCGTTTTCTGAAAAGACCAAGCTGATCTTGGTGAATTCGCCGCAGAACCCATGTTCAAAAGTTTACGGCGACGAAGAACTGCAATTCATCGCGGATCTTTGCATCAAGCATGATGTGATTGCCCTGTGTGATGAGGTCTATGAGCACCTTGTCTTTGACGGGCGCAAGCATAAGCCTCTGATGACCTTCCCGGGCATGCATGAGCGTACCGTGCGCATTGGATCAGCGGGTAAAACCTTTTCGCTGACGGGCTGGAAAATCGGCTATGTCACCGCCTGTGCGCGCTTGATGGAGCCGATTAAAAAAGCCCATCAGTTCCTTGTCTTTACCGTGCCGCCGGCATTGCAGCACGGGGTGGCCTTTGGCCTGAACAAGGAAGATGCCTATTTCGAAAACTTCACCGCCGAAATGCAGGCCAAACGCGATTATCTGATGAAGGGTCTTAAGGAGGTCGGGTTTGATGTTCTCGATTCCCAAGGCACTTATTTCATCAGCTGCGATTTCCGCCCGCTTGGCTATGATTGTGACGATGTCGAGTTTTGCCAGATCATGATCAAAGAAGCCGGTGTGGTTGCGATCCCAGTTTCCGCCTTCTATCAGGGCGAAGACGGCGGTGTGCGCCATTTCGTTCGCTTCTGCTTCTGTAAGGAAGAGGCCAAAATGGCCGAAGCCATTGAACGCATGAAAAAGGCGTTTGCGAAATAACGATATCGTTACGCAAGACGTCTTAAATGACAAAAGCCGCAAAGCATGAGCTTTGCGGCTTTTTTGTTTTCGGCGCTATGGAAATTTAGCCGATCAATGATTGACCATTTCCCAGCTGCCGGTTTTCGAGGACCGGGCAAGCGCATCCAAAATCTGCATATTGGAAATCGCGTCTTCAATCGGATAATCAACCGGGCTTTCGCCCTTAAAGATCGCGGTCGCAGACTCCCCTTGCAGGGTATAGTGATTGCAGACCGGGAATTTGATTTCGCGCGCATCGTCAAAGCCGGGCTGCTTTTGTCCTGCGACGCGAATAATGGCCGGGTTTTCGGGAATGGGGTTAAACGGCATCAGGATTTCAATGCGTCCTTCTGTACCCAAAATATGCACCCGCTGCACTGCTGCTGACTGTGTGCCGCAGACAAAGCTTGCCTGAAGGCCTGATCCAAAATCAAGCATGCCCGATACAAGACGATCTGTGCCAAATTTTGGGTCTTTATCCATCAGCGATACGACGCGCACCGGCTCCTTGCCGGTAACATAACGCGGGCCGACAACGCAGTAACAGCCAATATCAAGCAACCCGCCGCCGCCGATATCCTTCTTGTTGCGGACATCGTTTGGATCGGTGTTGAAATAGGTAAAGATGCTTTGCACCGTGGTCAAATCACCGATCTGACCGCTTTCAATGATTTTGCGTGCCTCATTCCATTGCGGATGGTGGCGGATCATGAAGGCTTCAAGCACTTGCTTGCCGCTTTTATCCCGCGCTTCAATCAGGCGTTTGGCATCATTGGTGTCCAGTCCAATTGGCTTTTCGCACAAGACATGCTTGCCAGCTTCAAGCGCCTTGATGGTCCATTCGACATGCAAATGGTTGGGCAGCGGATTATAGACCGCCTCGATCGAAGGGTCGGCCAGAAGGTCCTCATACGCACCATATGCGCGCGGAATACGAAGATTCTCGGCGACCTCGCGGGTTTTACCAAGATCGCGGCCCGCAATCGCCAAAACTTCAAGCTGATCGCTTTCCTGCATGGCCGGAATAACCTTTTCCGTGCCGATCTTGGCGGTGCTGATAATGCCCCACTTCATTCCGATACTCCGTCTGTTTTTTCTCGTTCGTGGCCCGCACGGTTACGCACAGGCAATCCAGACAATATAGCACAATGTCGGGCCTTAAAATGTCGGCTCGTGGTCCGGCCCGAACCATAAGTGCTTCATCTGGATATGATATTGAGGTGCATTAATTAAGGCATATGACGCGACATGCAAGATGTTCAGACGGGTAGGTTGGGGGATTTGTGAGGCAAATCAATCCTGATTTACCTGAGCAAAGACTGCGACCCCGCAAAAATCGGGGCTTTGCGCTTTATCTAAGAAATTGCAGCAAAAAAGTGAAAATATGCGCTTGACGTAACAGGCCTCGGGCCATATAAACCGCGCCACACGATGGCGGGTGTAGCTCAGGTGGTTAGAGCACCAGTTTGTGGCACTGGGGGCCGTGGGTTCAAGTCCCATCACTCGCCCCATTGTGAAAAGGTCAGGCAGAAATGCCTGGCCTTTTTCGTTTCTGGTCTCAAAACACTGCGACAAGATCTTGTTCGGCTTGTTCGGTTTTGGGTGATGTCACATTGTTGACTAAATAATTCCAAATAATAGATTTTTCTTCCGGGCCGATTGACTGGAAAGTGGTGCGGTGTCGCCCGTGGTCATATGGACTGCGCATAGTATGGATACGCACATCATCCCTACCTCCAAGGAGAGATGGATATGCCCAGCGAAAGACCAAACCCGATACTAACCCGTCGTGCCTTTTCGGCGACCCTCCTGGGGGCGATGGTTGTTCCCTTTGCCGCCAAAGCCTTCGCACAGGCGCCGTCCGACATTCGTTCGCGAATTGCTAACATGTCCCAGCTTCATGCAATTCTGGTACAGCGCGGTGATGAGGTCATCGTCGCCGAAGCACCCCGAGGGCGCGGCTTGGATCGGGGTGCGAATATCAAGTCCTGCTCAAAAAGCATCGTCGGTCTGCTGACGGGCAGCGCGATCGCGGCGGGGGCGATCCCGTCTGTCGATGCCACCATCGGCGAAATCGCGCCGTCTCTCATTCCGTCGGACGCAACACCCGGTGTGGAAAACCTGACGATTGAAGATTTGTTGACGCTCAGGGCCGGGCTAGAGAGTACATCAGGGCGAAACTACGGCGCTTGGGTCGCGTCCGACAACTGGGTGGCCTCTGCGCTGCGCCGCCCCATGGTCGCAACCCCAGGCGGGCGTATGATCTATTCCACCGGTACCACGCATATCCTTGGCGCTGTGCTTACGGTTGCGACAGGAAAAAGTCTGCTCGCGCAGGCGCGCGATGTCCTTGGTCAGCCGCTCGGTATTGAAATTCCAGCTTGGACACAAGATCCACAGGGCTACTATTTTGGCGGTAACCAGATGGCGCTGACACCGCGCGGAATGTTGCGCATCGCGACCATTATGCGGGATCAAGGCCGCTTCAATGGCGACCAGATAATTCCGGCCGACTGGATCGACCAATCAACCCAAGCCCATACCCGATCACCTTATTCGGGGCTTGATTATGGCTATGGCTGGTTCCTGACGCGAAGCGGCTTCATTATCGCACGCGGCTATGGCGGCCAGGTCATCGCAGCAAACCCAGAACAGGATCTGGCGGTGGCCATTACCTCTGATCCGACATCGCCGGCACGATCCGGCGGATATTTTGGGGATCTGATGGATCTGCTTGAGGGGCCAGTGCTTTCACTGGCCTGAAAGAAGCGCCAGTGCGCATGTGAAACGGGTGATGGGCAGTATGAAGTAGGAGATTGTACCTGTCACCTTTTGTCATCGCTTGCTCCATTTGCGAAAAGGTCAAACAGAAATGCCCGACTTTTTCGCGTTTAATCTCCTTGTATTTGAATGAGCACTATTGAATGTTCTTTGATGGAGTCCTCATCAATGGAGTGTTCGCGGAATGGATTTCATCGAGTTGTTTAATTCATTTGATCTCAGTAGTTCAAATGGATCGTTCTTTTTTAGTGCATTGGTTGCAGTGAGCTACGGGTTGGCTGTCAGTGCTTTCGCGAAACGCTTAAAAGGTTTGAAGGCTAAGCGCGAGAATGCGTTCATGGAAGCGTTGAGGAACTCTTTGGAGTTTGATGAACTTCCCAGCTTTTCGAATGTAGAGAATATGTATTTGGCAGCTACTGGTGCGGCAAGTGGAGAGTTAGTTAATAAGTCGCGTCTAGCAACTCATCTGCGTAAGATGATTCTGGAGCTTTATGCGAAGAAGCGATGGACTGATGGGGAAGTTAGTCGAGGCAGTTTCGCGCGCAAAATTGAATTATTAAGTGGGTTTATTGCGATTGCTGAAACGGCAGCTCCCTACGGAGATTTGCCCGATTTGGAGCGAAGTCTAGTACAGGATGCTGAGGCGTTTCTTGTAGGCGCTGACTACGATGGAGTTCGCAAGAAGCTTGGGGAGTTATCTCAAGCTATATTGGTGCGCGAGGATGGTTTTCAGAAGCTTCAAAAATTAAATCGTTGGACGACAGGCTTATCTATTCTCGGGTTTGTATCTACCGTTGTGTTTGGTCTACTATCCGTGATTTGAGACAGGTTATCAGATCATGACGCATGCTATTATCCTGTCTAGGTTGGCGAGCAGGTGGGGCTTTGTGCTGAATGCCTTTTGTTTCACATTTCTGCGCCAATCTGCTAGGTAACGCTCCATATTTCCCAAACGGGTTCATTGCTTGCCAGGAGATCGCCCCATGTCGACCAATCGCATCACCCTTCGCCGTCCAGATGACTGGCATTTGCATTTACGTGATGGCGATATGCTTAAAGCGGTGATTGGCGAGACATCAGAGCATTTTGCCCGTGCGATCATTATGCCCAATTTGGTGCCGCCGGTGGTCAAGACGGCAGATGCCGTGGCCTATCGTGACCGGATTACAGCCGCCATCCCGTCTGGGCATGATTTCACCCCCTTGATGACGCTGTATTTGACAGAGGGGACCAACCCCGATGACGTCGAAGAAGGATATAAGTCCGGCGTGATCAAGGCGCTTAAGCTTTACCCGGCCGGGGCGACCACCAATTCCGACAGCGGTGTGCGCGATTTTGATAAGGCGATGCCTGTCCTTGAGCGGATGGCCGAGCTTGGCATTCCGATGTGTGTGCATGGTGAAGTCACCGATCCCGAGATCGACATCTTTGACCGTGAAGCGGTGTTTATCGACCGGGTTCTGGATCCGTTGCGCAAGCGTTTGCCAGAACTGCGCGTGATCATGGAACACATCACGACCGAAGACGGTGTCGAATATGCCAAAGCCAATGACAAGAATTTGGCGGCGACAATCACCACCCATCACCTGATCATTAACCGAAATGCCATGCTTGTTGGTGGCATTCATCCGCATATGTACTGCCTGCCGGTGGCCAAGCGCGAAAAGCATCGTCTGGCGCTGCGTGCCGCGGCAACCTCGGGCGATAGCCGTTTCTTCCTCGGGACTGATTCAGCGCCGCATACTGATGCGCGCAAAATAAGCCCGTGCGGCTGTGCCGGTATCTTTACCGCCAATAATACAGTGCAGCTTTTGGCGCACGTGTTTGAACAGGAAGACGCGCTTGATAAGCTTGAAGGCTTCGCGTCGCTCAATGGTCCGCAGTTTTATGGGCTGCCGGTTAATGCCGATCAGATCACCTTGGAAAAACGTGAAGAGCCAGCGAAGTTTGCCGCCAAGATCGAAACCGGCGATGGCCCGGTCACGGTCTTTGACCCGGGCTTTGAGGTGTTCTGGCATTACGCTTGATCCACGGATCCAGAACAGTCTTAGATAAAGCAGACAAAAGCGGCGCCAAACGGGGCCGCTTTTTTCGTTTGGATGGTTGGCAGGGATTGGGGCTGATCGGTCATGTCATGAGGCGCTGCGCATTGTCGCGGAGCTGGTAATATCTGCAATTAACCGCTGATGTCGATTTTACCGGATGGGGCATTTAAGCCAATCGCATTGCGATAGCTTTCGGCAGCCGCACTGGCCTGGGAAGCGATCATGGCGGAGATATTCATCGACGCACCTTTGGCGACAGTGAAATCCGCGGCTGAGCTGCCCGGAACCGATGCCGCACGTGAAATCGCCGCCTGATTGGCGATGGCGGCAGCGCCTTCTAATCCTTCAATCGGATGGAGGCTGACTTTCCCACCCGTCGCATAAAGCCGCCCGTCCGGTCCGGTGCTGTAGCTATAGCTGATCATGCCGGCATTCGCCCCGGCAAGTGTCTGATGGCTTTCTTCTTCGGTGCGAACGACAGCATCCCGTGCGCGAAGGTCTTGCACAATTTCGCGCTCATTCGCCGTCAGAAGGGCCGGGTTGGACGTTGGCTGGCGCGCCTGTATTGGTGTTTCTTCGCGTTCTTGCTGTTGGCGTTCGGCGGGGCTGCTGGCATCTGTTTCCGGGGTGGAGGCTTCGCCCTCTATATCGCGCGGATCAAGTTGTTGGATAACCGTGACAACCGACGCGGCACTTTGAACCGGGGCTGGTTGCGACGGTGCAGATGTGGCTGGCGGTGTGGTTTGGGCGGCGGCTTGTTGCGGTTGCGATTGTCGGGCAAATCCTTGTGCGCCGATATTTTGCCCGCGGGTGTTTGGTGATGCTTGCTGCGTGGACGGTTCCGGTAGGGACAGCGGTGGGGCGATGGTTGATGCCAGCGGCACAATCGCAACGGCGGCGGGTTTTGTTGTTGGCGCAGCATTTCCCGACCCGCCCGATCCATTGATCGACGGTTGGCTCCCGGTGCCGGGCAGGGCGCGTGTGGCTATGACTTGGCCAAGTTGCCCACCACTTCCGGGGATAACCTGTATAGCACCTGCCTGTATCATGGGGGTATTATACCCCAACTTGGGGTTAAAAGTACATTGGGTCGTTTTCGGTGCTGCGGTATGTGTTGCCCGCGCGGGGCCAGGCTGATGATGCAGATCACGCTGGTTTGATGTGACGGTGTGGTCGCCCAGGGATTATGACTGAGATTATGACTGATTTCCCAATCTTGTTTCCTAAACTCGTTTACTGGCCCCGACTGAAATGTGATGGCGATGATGCGTTTGTCGATCTTGATGGTTTTAATTCTGTTGGCCGTTCCCGGTGCGGTCCGTGTCGCGCATGCCGCGCCAAGTGCGGACCTTTGGCCTGATTGGCAGGCCCATGACGACGCCAGCACAGAACAAATCGATCATGGCGCATGGCAAGCTGTGCTGGATCGCTATCTGGTGACAAAAGAGCCCGGTGTTACCGCGTTTGATTATGCGGGGGCCAAGAAGGATGGCTATGACGCGATATCGGGGTATGTCACCGCAATGACAAAGGTCGCGGTAAGCGGTCTTAGTCGGGATCAGCAATTTGCCTATTGGGTGAATTTGTATAATGCCCTGACGGTGCGTGTGGTGCTTGATCACTATCCGGTCGCATCAATCCGCGACATTGATATCTCGCCGGGGCTGTTTTCATCCGGGCCGTGGGGCAAAAAGCTGATCACGGTGGAGGGCAGGACACTTAGCCTTGATGACATCGAACATCGTATCTTACGCCCGATCTGGCAGGACCCGCGCATTCATTACGCGGTGAATTGTGCGTCTGTTGGCTGTCCCGCGTTGGCGGCAAAGGCCTATAACGCCGCAACACTGAATGATCAGCTTAATCAGGCGGCAGCCGGATTTATCAATCATCCACGCGCGGTTCAGCGCAATAAGGATGGGGGGTTCGTTCTGTCGCAGCTTTATGATTGGTATCGTGATGATTTTGGCAAAAGCGATGCGGATTTTATCGCCCATCTCAAACGCTTTGCGGGGCCGAAGTTAACCGAGGCCCTTGGTGATACGGATGAGCTTGATATTGCCGGGTATCAATATGATTGGCGACTGAACGATACCCGGCCATAGTTTTGCGTGTGGGCGCAAATCTTTATGGCCGGGCGTTCGTCGCGTGTGGTGATCTAAATGCGGTTAAAGCATCTTGCGGTATTGGACGAAGCCTGACTTGTCGCCAATGCGATCATACAGCTTCATCGCGGTGACATTGTCTTCTTGTGTTAGCCAATAAACGCGTGCGGCAGATGCATTCTTGGCATGGTCATACACATGTTCGATCAGTTTACGACCGGCCCCAGTTCCACGCGTGTCTGGGGCGACAAACAAATCCTGCAAATAACAATAATCCCCCGCCGTCCAACAGGACCGATGATAGATCCAGTGAACCAACCCAACCGCCTTGTTATTCTGCCACGCGATGGCAGCGTGCATCGGTTCATTCGGGTCCAAAAAACGGGCCCAGCTATGATCACTGACCTCAGCTGGGATATCGGTTTTATAGAATGTCTGATAGCCGCGCCAAAGCGGCAGCCAAACAGCATGGTCGTCCGGGGTGACGGGGCGAATTTCAAAGCTCATAACGCAATCCTTCTTGGCGGGGCACATTGGCTTGCGCGCGGTGGTGCGCGTTTGATCAAGCCTAGGAACCTTGCCGTTGTGCGGTAAGAGCCAATTACAAGAAACTTGCGGGGCCAATCACGCCGCTTGGTGGCGGACGTGACGGTCGGACGGTGATTTCGACGCAAGGCGCGGGCGGTTTGGCATTGCCGTGTTTGCGTTTGTCCGTTCCGAAGCGGCGGGTGACGGTGCGCTGGCGTGATTAATTTGCGCAATCGTGTGACGGACGTCACTTGCGCAAACACCGTCATAGCGCATTAATGCCTGCACGATCGGGTCGGCAAGCATCTCTTCGACCGTTAATTCCTGATCAACATAGCTCATCTGCTCATATTCCCATTTTTTTATTACGCACACTATATTGCTATTGAAAATCATTCGCAAGTGTAAAGTTGTGTCCGATGTGTCGTTTTCGACTTTAAGTCTTGTTTTTGCGGCGCGTTTTCCGGTTCTGTTGAATTGGCCCGCCAACCGTCGGGCCGTTGACCGTGGTGATGCGGGGGATTCCCCGCTGATTTGTGCGCCGCACTGTTAGCAAGGCCTTGCCTCTATTTTCTTGATTCTTTGATGCGTCACCTCTAACGCTGGTGTCTGGTTTTTCACTGCCGTGATAAAGCCCAATAAATATGGCAAAAACAGGCTCTGAAAATGACGCGTCCGGGAATTCGTGAATATGTTTTGCTGCTGCTGTTGGCAGGCATGTGGGGCAGTTCGTTCACTTTCATTAAGATCGGTGTGCATGCCTATTCGCCGCTTGTCGTTGCGGGTGGCCGGTTAACCTTTGCCGCCCTTGTGCTTTGGGCGTTTGCCTGGTTTCGGAAATCCGATTTGCCGCGCGGGAAAAAGGCGTGGTTGTCGGCCTTTGCGATTGCCTTGATCGGCAATGCCATTCCGTTCTTTTTGATCAGCTTTGGCGAAACCAATGTCGATGCGGGGCTTGCGGCCATTTTAATGTCGACCGTGCCGCTGACAGCGGTGGTACTGGCACACTTCTTTACCGATGATGAAAAGCTGACCCTTGGCAAGGTGATTGGCATTGTGCTGGGCACTGTCGGCGTTGTTGTTTTGGTTGGGCCTGAAACCTTGTCGGGGCTTGGTGGCGATTTCTTATTTCAGTTGGCGATTTTGATTGCCGCGGTGGGCTATGCCATTTCATCGCTCATATCGCGCAATCTGCGCGATCAGCCGCGCATTGGATCGACGGCGGTCATTTTAACATTCGCTTCGATGATCTTGATGCCCTTTACCCTGATCATTGATCAGCCATGGACCATGGCATTTGATCTTACGGGGCTGCTGGCGATTTTGTATCTTGGCGTGTTTCCGACCGGCATTGCGATGTTCTTGATCCTACAATTGGTCGCATCTGCCGGGACCAGTTTTTTGGTGTTCAATAACTATCTTGTGCCCGCGGTCGGGGTGCTGATCAGCTTTATTGTCTTAAACGAGGTGCCCCAACCAAGCGCGTTATTGGCGATGGGCATTATTTTGATCGGCATCGCCGCATCGCAGGTTCGATTTAAACGAAAATCCCTTCTGGTCGAAAAGGATGGTACACAGGGCGATCCGATTACGCCGGTATTGGAAAAAGATCATCGCGAAACATCCCATTCATCCCGCGCGAAAAGCCAAAAAAAGGGATAAAAATCGAACTTTGTCGTCCAATAAAGACAGATGGGATTTGTCAATATTGTTTGTAGACGACAAACCTGATACTTTCCGCCTTTCTGGTCCGGCATGTGCCTGTATATGGGTGTGTGTCACGCCGATTGAATCATTTCAGATCAAGCGTTTATGAGGTCACGGCCTTTGTCCACCAAAGAGACCAATTCCGAGAGCCGCGATATTTTCCCGGTATCCATCGAACAAGAAATGCGCCGAAGCTACCTCGATTACGCAATGAGCGTGATCGTCAGCCGTGCGCTGCCTGATGTCCGAGACGGCTTGAAGCCGGTGCATCGACGTATTCTGTACGCCATGCACGAGAACGGATTTGATTATAACAAAGCATTCCGCAAATCGGCCCGTGTGGTCGGGGACGTGATGGGTAAATATCACCCGCACGGCGATAGCGCGATCTACGATGCAATGGTCCGCATGGCGCAGAACTTCTCCATGCGTTTGCCGCTGATCGACGGGCAGGGGAACTTTGGGTCCATGGATGGCGATAAAGCCGCCGCCATGCGTTACACCGAAGCGCGCATGGCAAAGTCCGCGCACTTCCTGCTTGACGACATCGATAAAGACACCATCGATTTCCGCGACAACTATGACGAAACGACCAAGGAACCATCGGTTCTGCCGGCCCGTTTCCCCAATATGCTGGTCAATGGTGCTGGCGGTATTGCGGTGGGTATGGCAACCAACATTCCGCCCCATAACCTGGGCGAAGTGATCGATGGTTGCATGGCCTATGTCGATGATCCGAACATTTCCATCGAAGGATTGATGGAATTCGTTCATGGTCCGGATTTCCCGACAGGCGCGCTTATTCTGGGCCGCTCGGGCATCCATTCCGCATTTAAAACCGGCCGTGGGTCGGTGATCATGCGTGCACGTACCCATGTCGAAGAAGTCCGTGCCAACCGCGAAGCCATCATCGTGACCGAAGTTCCCTATCAGGTGAACAAGGCCAGCTTGATGGAAAAGATCGCGGATCTGGTCCGTGACAAAAAACTCGAAGGCATTTCCGATCTGCGTGACGAGTCTGACCGTTCAGGCGTGCGCATGGTGATCGAACTTAAACGCGATGCCAATTCCGACGTGGTCTTGAACCAGTTGTTCCGCTTTACCGCGCTGCAGACGTCTTTTGGCGTGAACATGCTGGCGTTGAATCGCGGTAAACCGGAACTGATGAACCTGAAAGAAATCATTCAGGCATTTGTCGAGTTCCGCGAAGAAGTCATTACCCGCCGGACGATCCATCTTCTCAAAAAGGCTCGTGACCGTGCCCACGTTGTTGTGGGTCTTGGTATTGCGGTTGCCAATATTGACGAAGTGATCAAACTGATCCGTGGTGCCGCCGATCCGACGGTTGCCCGTGAACAGCTGATGGCGCGCGATTGGGCGGCTGGCGACATTGTGCCGCTGATTGAACTGATTGCGGATCCGCTTCAGGTCGGCTCAAGCGACGGGCAGTATCGCCTGTCCGAAGCTCAGGCCCGTGCGATCCTTGAACTTCGCCTGCACCGCCTGACCGGTCTGGAACGTGATAAAATCGCGGCCGAATTGACCGAATTGGGTGAGAAAATCAAAGACTTCCTTGATATCCTGGCCTCGCGTGAGCGTAAGCTTGATATCCTCAAGGATGAACTGACTGAAATGCGCAACGAGTTCGCCAACGAACGTCGTAGTGAAATTCAGGAAGGCGACTTTGAACATGACATCGAAGATCTGATCGCACGTGAAGACATGGTCGTGACCGTGTCGCACACCGGTTATATCCAGCGTGTTCCGCTTTCGACTTATCGCGCACAGCGTCGCGGTGGCAAGGGGCGTTCAGGCATGGCGACCCGCGAAGAAGATTTCGTATCCAAACTGTTTGTGGCCAATACCCATACACCGGTGCTGTTCTTTAGCTCCGAGGGGATGGTCTATAAAATGAAGGTCTGGCGTCTGCCACAAGGAACCCCGCAATCGCGCGGTAAGGCCCTTGTGAACATGCTGCCACTGTCTGAGGGTGAATATATCACCACGGTTCTTCCGCTTCCCGACGAGGAAGAATGGCCGAACCTGCATGTGATGTTTGCAACCTCGACCGGGAATGTCCGTCGTAACAGTCTTGCTGATTTCGTGAATGTGAAATCAAACGGCAAAATCGCCATGAAGCTTGAAGAAGATCGTGGCGACAAGCTGATCGCGGTTCAGACCTGTACCGATGATGATGATATCTTGCTGACCACCCGTAAGGGTAAATGCATTCGTTTCCGTGTGACCGATGTCCGCGTATTTACCGGCCGTAATTCGGTTGGTGTCCGTGGTATCCGTCTGGCAGACGAAGACGAAGTTATCGCAATGTCGGTTCTGTTTGGTAACCACGTTTCGATGGAAGAACGCGGTGAATATCTCTCGATTACCGGCAAACTCCGCCGCGAGGAAATCACTGCTGACAACCTTCCGCTCGAAGTGCTGTCCGAAGACCGTTATCAGGAAATTCTCAGCGGTGATCAGATGATCCTGTCTGTGACTGAAAATGGCTACGGCAAGCGGACCTCGGCGTACGAGTATCGTGTTACCGGGCGTGGCGGTCAGGGCTTTGCCAATATCGAAATGTCTGAACGTAATGGCGACGTTGCCGCATCCTTCGTGATCGAAGAAGGCGACGAGCTGATGATGGTCACCAATGGTGGCAAAGTCATCCGTATGCCAACCCACGACATTCGTATGGCGGGTCGTAAGACACAGGGTGTGACACTGTTCCGTACAGCACAGGACGAAGAAGTCGTTGCTGTTGAACGTCTGTCCAACCTTGGTGGCGACGAAGAACTCGAAGGCGAAGAAGGCATTGTGGACGGCATTGAAAATGCTGCCCCAGTTGCGGATGACGCCGTACAGACCAGTGCTGAAGATGCCGGTGATGCACCGGAATCGGATGGTGTAGACAGCGACGATTAAGTGGAAGTTCGATGACTGAAATGTCTTCTACAGCCCCGCGTATTGGGATCTATCCGGGTACTTTCGATCCGGTGACCCAGGGGCATATGGATATTATTCGTCGTGCGACCCGAATTGTGGACCAGCTTATTGTCGGCGTTGCGATCAACGCCGGCAAAGGTCCAATGTTCGGTGTCGACGAACGCTGTAAGCTGGTCGAAGAGGCCCTTAAGGCCGCCGGTGGCGAGGTTGCTGCCCGTACCTCGGTAAAGCCATTTTCTTCGCTTTTGATGCAGTTCGCCCAAGAAAACGGATCCAGCACGATCCTTCGTGGTCTTCGTGCTGTGTCTGATTTCGAATACGAATTCCAGATGGCCGGGATGAACGCCCGGTTGTCCCCGGAAGTTGAAACCGTCTTTTTGATGGCTTCTGAAAAGCAGCAGTTTGTTTCTTCGCGCTTTGTGAAGGAAATTGCCCGTCTGGGTGGGGATGTGACAGAATTTGTCCCTGCCAACGTGCTAACCCGCCTGCATCAGAAGCTTGCAGAGGAAAAGGAATAACGCAGGCCATGCGTCTTATTCGTCTTTTATCACTATTTTTACTCGCACTAGGAATTGTAACCATGTCCAACGCAAACGACGCCAGCGCGCAGGACCTGGAAAACACGCTGTATCTTGATCTAAAAGATGGTCGCGTTGTGATCCAGCTTCGGCCTGACCTTGCGCCAAACCATGTCGCCCGTATTAAAGAGCTGACCCGTCAGGGCTTCTACGATGGGCTGAAATTCCATCGCGTTATTGATGGCTTCATGGCGCAGACCGGCGATCCGGCTGGCAATGGTACTGGTGGTTCGGGTCAAAAGCTCAAAGCTGAGTTTTCCAACGAGCATCATGCGCGTGGCACGGTTTCCATGGCCCGTTCGGCCAGCCCCGATAGTGCCGATTCTCAGTTCTTCATCTGCTTGGCGGATGCACCGCATCTTGATGGTCAATACACCGTCTGGGGTGAGGTGGTTGAAGGCATGGAATATGTCGATATGATCAAAAAGGGTGCTTCATGGGCAAATGGCTCGGTCGCGGACCCAGATCACATCATCAAAATGCAGGTTGCAGCAGACGCTGAGTAAGCGCGCACTGCGATCAATCACAACCGAAAGCCGTCCCTTTGTGGGGCGGCTTTCGCGTTTTAGGGCTTGAAAGCATAAAAAGCGGAAAAATATAGAAATGAGGTGTTGACCAGCGCGCGCTGTGCCATTAAAACGCGCTTCACCAACAAGACGGGCCCGTAGCTCAGTTGGTAGAGCAACTGACTTTTAATCAGTTGGCCACAGGTTCGAATCCTGTCGGGCTCACCAAAAAGCCTCTGAAACCTTTCCGGTTTCGGAGGCTTTTTCTTTTCCGGAATATCATCCCTTCTTTTTACGAAATATCGCCCCGACTTTTGTTTCGGACGTCTTTGTGTCTTATCGGACAGTTCGCTGCCAGAACATGCTTCGATCCGGTGTGGGGTAGGGGCTCAATTTGACCTTTTGTGACAGTTTTTTTGACCGGAAAAACCCCGGTTTTTAAGCGGTTTTTCCCTTAAATAGTAGCAAGCATGCAATTTCCTTTAAAAAGGGGGGTTGACCGATTGCGCTAGGCCCATTAAAACGCCGCTCACCAACGTTGAGGGCCCGTAGCTCAGTTGGTAGAGCAACTGACTTTTAATCAGTTGGCCACAGGTTCGAATCCTGTCGGGCTCACCAATTCAAAACCCCTGGAACCATAAGTTCCGGGGGTTTTGCATATCTGGGCTTTGCCCGAACCTCCCCAATTGCTGCCGATTGCAAAATGCGTTTGCCTGCGATGCTTCGCCACACGGCAAACCATTAAGAAAACGACGCAAATCGACGTGTTGCGATTGCATCGCAATTCTATTTCATGTAAAGAATGCAAATCAGTTTCAAATGCACTGGAGCAGGTCATCCGGTGATGATCACATTTTTGATCGGAAGAGATACATGCCTGAACCCGTAAATCCATCGGTCGCATCCAACGATGCACAGACCCCGTCGACTGCGAATGATGCCGCAACCTCCACCGGGGCCGACACCGGAACAGCAGCCGAAACCATCGGTGCGGACGGAACCGTCTCGGTCGATCCGGGCACCGGATTGCCGGTCGATACAACGGCGACCACGCAAGTTGCCGTTAATGACGGTTTTCTGAGCCTGCCTGTGATCGAGCAAGTCGACCGTGCTGGCGTTGTTGGCTGGGTTCTGGCGGCCATGGCGCTGATCGGACTGGTGCTGTTCTTCTATAAGCTTGTTGGCTTCTTGCGCCGTGGCGTGTTTGCCGACGGGTTTGTCGGGGATGTCGAAAAACACCTGACCAATGGGGACGAAGCCCAAGCAGCTGACTTGCTTGCACGTCGTCGTCACCCGGCGGCCCGGATTGGTCTTTCGGGCTTGAACCTTTCGGTTTCCTCCGCGGCGGAGCGCGAAGCGGCCTCTGATTTGATCGGCGCACGCGCACGCAAGGAAATCGACGGTCTCAATGGTGGTTTGCGCATTATGTCGGCCATCGCGGTCCTAAGTCCGCTATTGGGCCTTTTGGGGACGGTGATGGGCATGATCGAAGCGTTCCAGAAAATGGAAGGTGCTGGCAGCCGCATTGATCCATCTGTTTTGTCGGGCGGTATTTGGTTGGCTCTTTTGACCACGGCAATCGGTTTGGTCGTCGCAATCCCGGCAACTGCGTTTCATATGTGGATGCAAGGCGTTATTGGCCGTGCAGCGGCTGTTATGGAAGACGTCTGTACCATGGTGGTCAATCGGGACGAATTGTCGCACAGGGCGCGTCAAAAGGCCTCTAACGTGTCTGAGCTGCGCCACGCGGCTGAATAGAAACTTACCCCGGAATACGCCCAATGCAATTGCGCGAACGTAATCGCGGCTCTTCGCCGATGATCGGTCTGACGCCGCTGATTGATGTCGTCTTTATTCTGCTGATCTTTTTCATGCTGGCATCAAGCTTTCTTGATTGGAAGGGCTTTGAAATGTCGGTCGCCATCACCGATGGCAAATCGACCAGTCAAAGCGATGTCCGCCCTGTGACAATCGACGTCAACGCCAATGGTGCGCTGTCGCTTAATGGCGAAGCTGTATCGCTTTCTGGCTTGCCGCAGATGTTGCTGCGCGATCATTCCGATGCACCAGTTCGCCTGCGTCCTGTGAATGGGGCCAGCTTGCAGCATCTGATCAATGTGATGGATGCCTTGGGGCGTGGTGGCGTAACAAACGTGGATCTGGTCGAATGAAGCGCCGTCGTATCAATATTGCTGATGACAGCCCCGCCCAGGAACCGATGTTGCCCCTGATCAACATCGTCTTCTTGCTTTTGATCTTTTTCATGATCGCGGGCAGCCTGCAAAAACTAGGGCCTTTTGACGTCGACCCACCGGCAAGCCACACCGCCGAAAGCCAGCCCGAAGATACGATTGTGGTTTGGTTCGGGAAGGGTGGCGAAGTTGGCCTTGGTGATCACACCGGCACACTTGAAAATCTTTCGTCGTTTTTACCTGAGGATTATATCGGGCGTCCGGTCGAAATTCGTGCAGACCGCAGCACCGATGGCGCAAAGGTTGTCGCCTTGCTTAAACGTTTGCAGGAACTTGGCGTCGACAAGGTCCAGTTGATGACGGCGATGGAAGCAGAACAGGAATGACATGTCAAAACGCATAGATTTCTTGATCGCAACCGGTTTGACCGGGTTTGTCTTGGTGGGGGGCGTCGTGTTGGCGATGCCTGATCCCAAGCCGTCTGGCTGGGGCGGGGCTGGCAATGTGCAAAGCATTAGCATTTCACTTGGCGCAGGCCAGGCAACAACGGGCGAAGCCGAAACCGATCAGCAAGCAGCTGATTCTGTCGAAAGCCGCGTGGCCGAAGAAACGGTCGAGCCCCAAGAACCAGAAGCAAAGCCAGAGCCGGTCAAAGAACCAGAGCCAGTGACCGAGCCAGAACCCGAGCCGCAAGAGGCATCTGAGCCCGTTGTCGAGCCCGAACCTGAGCCCGAACCGGTCGTCGAAGAAGAAGTCGTCGAGCCGGAACCGGAAGCAGAGCCTGAGCCGGAACCAGAAATTTCCGAACCTGTGGCTGTGCCGCAACCCGAACCCGTAGAGGTTCAAAAGCTTGCCGACGTTTTGCCCGTACCGGTAAAGCCAAAGCCACCAGTCGAGAAAGCCAAGGCCCCAGAACCGGTTAAAAAGGCCGAAGCACCTAAAACGCAGAAGCCGGAAAAGACATCGGAAACGGCCACCGCACCGCCAGCAGGCTTGGTCGATTCCAGCCATTCCGAAGGCACGGTGGGGAAAGCCGCCCAAAGTCAGGCTGCAAGCTCGTCCAGCGGAAGTGGTGGCGGGGCAGCAAGCCGTGCGGCCATGGTGGATTACCAATCATCTGTTCTTGAGATGCTAAATCGGTACCGCGAATATCCCGAACGTGCAAAACGCCGTCGCATCGAAGGCCAAAATACAGTTCTTCTTGTGATCGCACGCGACGGTACCATTGAGGTGTTTGAAATGACATCGGGCAGTGGATCGCGTCTGCTTGATCGCGAAACGCAACGCATGATCGAACGGGTTAAAAAGTTTCCGCCTTTCCCCGATAGCATGACGGAAGACAAAATTAGCCTGTCCGTCCCGGTGATCTATAACATCCGATAGGTCGGTCAACAGCAGATCAGTTTGAAACGAAAACAGGCGCAAGGAGCGATATCCTTGCGCCTGTTTTGCGAATTAAAGTTTATCGGCCGTATAGCTTAGCTGTCTGATGTCAGACGGGTGACAAAGGCATCCACATCGGCGCGCAGCTGTTCTGAATTACGCAAAAGCGTTTTGGCGACTTCTGAAACTTCTGACGCGACGGAGCTGGTTCTGCTTGCCGTTCCGTTCACCGTTTCAAGGCTGGAATTCACTTCTCGATTGGCCGATGAAACCGTGTTGATATTGCCACTGATTTCCGTGGTCGCGGCGGCTTGCTGCTCAACGGCGGCCGAAATGGCGGTTACTGCCTCAACGATTGATCCAATTTGCTCTGCCACCCCGCGGATGGCACTCACGGCGGCACCGGTGCTGGCTTGGACCGAATCAATTTGTGCGGTGATGTCGCCGGTGGCTTTTGCTGTTTGATTGGCAAGGTTTTTAACCTCGCTTGCAACAACCGCAAATCCCTTGCCGGCTTCCCCCGCGCGTGCGGCCTCGATCGTTGCATTCAGGGCCAAAAGGTTGGTCTGGCTGGCGATCTTGTCAATTAAATCAACAACAGTCCCGATCTCTTCGGCGGCAACGTTAAGCGCTTCAATCGTCTCTGTCGTGGTTTTGACCGATGTCTCCACCTCGTTCGAAATGGTAGAGGCGCGCGCAATCTGACTGGAAATCTCGCGGATTGAACTATCAAGTTCCTCAGCAGCACCAGCAACCGTCGTGGCGTTGTCCGCGGAAATTTCGGCGGCCCCCCGGGCTTTTTCGACCTCGGACTGGGTTTCATTCATGCTTGCCATCAAGGTGTCTGATGCTTGTGACATCTCGTTGGCTGATGCCGCAACCGCCGAAACAACCGATCCAATTGTTGTTTCGAACTCTGCCGACATTTCATTGAGCATGCGGTTATACGTATTCTGCGTTTCTTCGTAATAGACGGTGATCGCCATCTCAACATCGACCAACAGGGCATTGGTTGCAGCCACAACCATCTGGGAAACATCAGAAGAACGTTTGAAGTTTGTGAACAAAAGTTCGGAAAGCTCGCCCAGCATAAAATTATACGCGGACACATACGATTCCGGGGTTAAGCCAATGCGTTCGTGCGCCTTGCCGATACGCCGCACATCGTCATAAAACGCATCATCAAATGTGCCTTCAAACAACTTGGCCCAGTGTTTGCGCTGAGCGTTTTTAAGGCCTTCAATATTGGATGGATCACCAATGATCTTGGCCAGTTCTGGTCGGCCCATGACTTTTTTGTAAAATTCATCAAGAATGGGCCCGATATTCTTATCGATAACCGGCCACGCCTTGCGGAGTAGCTGTGATTTCGTTTCGTTAAAGCCAATAAAATCAAGTCTACGTTGAAGCTCCGGATGCATAATCTATCCTTTGGTGCAGGTCTATACCTATGGCCGGTTGAATTTCAAGCTTCTAGTGTAAATTGGGTGTCGCTCGTTCCTGAAAACTATACATAGGTATATGTTATGGTTTTTGTGTACGTGAATATGTATCTGCGAAGTGTCTTATGCACGCAAGAGTGGATTTAATTTTTCCCAAAAAGCGTTTTTGTGCGTCGTCTCTGTGGTGACTTATTTTCATGACCCCAAGAGGTAGCGCAAAATGCCAATCAATCCCGACCAACTCCGCACACTCGTTGTTCGCCCGGTTCTTGCCGCGTTGGATTTGTCCGCACCCGATGTCGCAGAAAACCTTTTGATGGGAACGGCAGCCCATGAAAGCCATCTCGGTGACTTCATCAAACAAGTGGGGGGCGGTCCCGCGATGGGCATCTATCAGATGGAGCCTGCAACCCTAAATGATTGTTACGAAAATTACTTAAATTACCCCGGCCGTGCAGACCTTAAGGCAAAGGTCGATGCGTTTCTGGCGCAAAGCCCGATGACGTCTGACACAAATGGCGCGCCAGCCGGGCCGGACAAGGCGACCCAGCTTGCGACGAATTTGGCCTATGCCACAGCGATGTGTCGCATCCGCTATTACCGCGCCCCTGCAGCGATGCCATCAGATGCAAATGATCTTGATGGTTTGGCGGCGTATTGGAAGCAATATTACAACACACCTCTTGGCGCGGGGACGACCCAACAATTCATCGCCGACTACCACCGTTACATTGGATAAGCGGGCGTCAAATTCCAGCGTTCCGTAACGTCGGTGAAAAAATTATCCACCGATATCGCAAAAATAGTGGAAACAGACGCCTGTTTTAGCCAAAATCCCCTAATGGGCGTCGGTGGGCGCGCAAAAAACCACCAAATTATAATAATTTAGGGGATTCACATGAAACGTCGTCAGTTCCTAAAAGGGGCCAGCGTTGGCGTCGGTGCAGCCGCCGCATCGGTTGTCGCACCAGCAGTTGTTTCAGCACAGGAAAGCGTAAATTGGCGCATGGTTATGCCATGGCCAAAAGGCACGCCGGGCCTTGGGACCAACGCCGAACGATTCGCGACCATGGTCAAGGAAATGTCCAATGGCCGTTTGACGATTACCGTCTATGGTGCTGGTGAAATCGTCCCGCCGTTCGAATGCATGGACGCGGTCGAGCAGGGCGTGGTCGAAATGGCGCACGGCACACCATATTATTGGCAGGGCAAAAACCCGGCCCTGAACTTTTTCTCGACCATTCCGTTTGGCCTGACCGCGTGGGAGCTTTCAAGCTGGCTGCGTTTTGGCGACGGACAGAAGCTTTGGGAAGAAGCTTACGCAGAATTTAACGTTGTTCCGTTCTATGCGGGCAATTCCGGCATGCAGGCTGGCGGCTGGTTCAACAAGGAAATCAATTCACTTGATGACCTTCAAGGCCTTAAAATGCGCTATGCCGGTTTGGGGGGCGAAGCCATGCGCCGTGTCGGCGCCAATGTCAGCATGATCCCGCCGGGCGAAATTATGCCTGCCATGCAGTCTGGCGCAATTGACGCAGCAGAATGGGTTGGCCCGTGGAACGATTTGGCGTTCGGTCTTTATCAGGTTGGTAAATACTACTACACGCCTGCCTTCCACGAACCTGGTCCGGGGCTTGAGATTTTCATCGCCAAGGACAAGTTCGAAGGTCTGGCGCCAGACCTTAAGGCGATTGTCCGCTGTGCGGCACAGGCGATTTCTGAAAACACCCTTGCGGACTTTACCTTTAATAACCTGCAATCCTATCAGCCGCTGATCGACAAAGGTGTTGAAGTTCGTCAGTTCCCAGATGACGTCATCATGGCCCTTGCCGAGCAATCCAAGGCGGCCGTGGATGAAATCGCCGCCCAGAACGATCTTTCGGGCCGTATCGCTGCAAGCTACCTTGATCTTGTTAAAAAAGGTGCGCGCTATGGCAAGGAATTCGAAGCAACCGGCTTGATGCAACGCGCGAAAGTCTGGGGATTTTAAGACCCGATAATCGCCCGATAAATCACGCGTCAAACCCGTGACAGCATTGCCTTCAAAACGTCTCGCGTCTTGCGAAAAAAGGGGGCAGTCATTTGGCTGCCCCTTTTTGTTTGCAATTTGCGGGTGAATTTTGCTTTACACAAAATCGATGGTATGCAGTCTACGGGATGCTGCGTCCCGCAAAGATGAATTGTTGGGCGCGGCAAAAAACGTAACTTTGGGTTCATGCTGGGTCACGAAATTACCTTCGTGGCTGTTTAACGCAAAATTTTACCAATAAAAGATTGGGAGCCTCACTATGAAACGTCGTCAGTTTCTGAGCGGCGCCGGTGTTGCAGCGGGCGCGTTTGCCGCGACTGCAGCCGCACCTGCGATCGTCAAAGCCGAAGAAACCATCAATTGGCGTATGGTTATGCCGTGGCCAAAGGGCACACCGGGCCTTGGTGCCAATGGTGAACTGTTCGCCGAACGTGTGAACAAAATGTCTGGTGGTCGTCTGAACATCACCGTGTATGGCGCTGGCGAACTGGTTCCAGCTCTTGAGTGCATGGACGCGGTCGAGCAGGGCGTTGCCGATCTTGCGCACTCCACCCCGTATTACTGGTTCGGTAAAGATCCGGCTGTTTCGTTCTTTACCACCATTCCGTTCGGCCTGATGGGCTGGGAACTTTCCGGTTGGCTGCGCTTTGGCGGTGGTCAGGAACTTTGGGATGAACTGTATTCCCAGTTCAACGTCAAACCGTTCTTGGCCGGTAACACAGGCCTTCAGGCCGGTGGTTGGTTCAACAAGGAAATCAACAGCGTTGACGACCTTCAGGGCCTTAAAGTCCGTTATGCCGGTATCGGCGGCGAAGCCATGCGTCGTCTGGGTGCAAACCCGACCTTGCTTCCGGCGGCTGAAATTCTGCCAAGCTTGCAGTCTGGCGCCATTGATGCGGCAGAATGGGTTGGCCCGTGGAACGATTACGCGTTCGGTTTGGCCAGCGTTGCCAAATATTACTACACCCCGGCATTCGCCGAACCGGGTTCAGGCATCGAAGTCTTTATCAACAAAGATAAATTTGCTGAACTGCCAGAAGACCTGCAGGAAATCGTTGCTGTTGCCGCACAGGCCAACACCGATCAGACCCTTGCGGACTTCACGTTCAATAACATTCAGTCCTATCAGGCGATCCTCGATAAAGGCACGGAAATCCGTCACTTCAATGACGATCTGATCCTGGCCTTTGCCGACGCGTCCAAAGCCGCGATTGAAGAAATCGTTGCCAAGAACGAGCTGAATGGCCGTATCTACGCATCGATGATGGACTTTGCCAAAAAAGCCGCGCCATACGGCAAGGAATTTGAGGCAACCTCACTTCTGCAGCGCGCCAAGGTCTTTGCCCGCGACGCTTCCTGATTTCAGGATATCTGATGATAAAATAACAAAGGCCGGCACCTTTGGGTGTCGGCCTTTTTGTTTGTCTGCAATTTGTTTTGCGTAAACGCAGTAAGTTGCCGCGATGGGCTTAATGAACGGTTACTTGTTCCGGGGCGGCGGGCAGGTCAAAGGTAAAGGTATCTTGGTCCTTTAATTCCTCATTTGCGGCACGCTTAACAAGCTCAGCTGCCAGAACAAGCGACGTCTCAATCGTCCATTTAAGCTGCGCGACCGCACCTTCATTCCCGGCATTAAGGGCCTCGGGCAGGATGCGTTCTTGCAGGAACTTGGCAACACCGGCAAAGGCGCGCGCGGCACTTTCACAGTTATTGCGTTCGACCATGAACCGTCCGGTTTGCTCAATCGCATCGGCGATGCCAGCCAGATGGCCCATCATGATGCGAATTTCGCGGTCCTCTGTTTCGGTCTTCTTGGCAACGAAACGCAAAATTCCGGCGTAAAATCCGTAATCGGAAGCCATGTAAACAACTCTCTTTCGTCGGAATGGGATTTGCGACGTTTTAGACAATTACCCGCCCGTGGTATAGTCCCCCGTACAAGATAATTATAACTGCCTGAATTGGCAGACAGATAACAGTTATGTAGACAGGGCGTTGCACGGATGCTTCAGGGCGGACTGATCTTTATTGTTGCCATGGCCTATATCGGGCTGTTGTTCGCCATTGCCCATTATGGCGACAAATATGCCGATCAGTGGCGCGGATCAAAGTTAAAGCCAACCATCTATGCGCTGTCCATGGCGGTCTATTGCACCAGCTGGACGTTCTTTGGCTCGGTCGGGACGGCGGCAACACGCGGCTGGGCGTTTTTACCGATTTATATCGGCCCGATTGTGATCATGATTTTCGGTTTTGGCATCATGACCAAAATCGCCACGGTCTGCCGCGAACAAAACATCACCTCGATTGCTGATTTTCTCGGATCGCGCTATGGCAAAAGCCAAAGTTTGGCCGCCCTTGTCGCGGTGATCGCCGTGGTGGGCGTGCTGGCGTATATCTCGCTTCAGCTCAAAGCCGTGTCGCTATCCTTTGATGTGCTGATCGGGCAGTTGGGCGAACAGGTTGTCAGTCATTCGGCCTCTGACTTTTCCAAGGACACTGCGTTTTACGTCACGATTTTGATGGCGGCTTTTGCGATCCTTTTTGGTGTGCGCTACATCCACGCATCCGAACATCATGATGGTTTGATCCTGGCCGTTGCGTTTGAAAGCATCGTCAAGCTGATCGCCCTTTTGCTGGTCGGGGTGTTTGTTGTCTATGGCCTGTTTGACGGATTTGGCGACATGAATGCGCGCGCCATGTCCGATCCAACCGTGCAGCAGATATTTAAGCCCGATACGTGGCTGACATCGCATTTCTTTATTTCCACAATGCTCGCGGCCTTTGCGATCTTTTGCCTGCCGCGTCAGTTCCATGTCACCTTTGTTGAAAATGATGACAGCCGCAATTTGATCAGTGCCCGTTGGTTGTTCCCGGCCTATCTGATTGGCATCAACATCTTTGTCTTGCCGATTGCGGTTGCGGGCTTGTTCCTGTTTCGCGGTGATCCGACGGTTAATCCCGATACCTTTGTCCTGACCTTGCCGCTTTTGGGCGGGCAGAACTGGTTGGCGGTTGTTGCCTTTATCGGCGGCCTTTCGGCCAGTACTGGCATGGTGATTGTCTCGTGCGTTGCGGTGTCGACCATGGTCTGTAACGATCTGGTCATGCCGCTTTTGCTGCGTGCGAAAAAACTGCAAAACCGCATGTCAGGCGATGTCAGTCAGGTGTTGCTCAAAGTCCGCCGTGCCGCGGTCATTGTTCTGCTGTTTCTGGCATATGGTTTCTATCGGTTTTTATCGGAAAAATATGCGCTGGCCGATATTGGCATGTTGTCCTTTGCCGCGATGGCGCAATTCGCCCCGGCGGTTTTGGCCGCCATTTATCTCAAATCCATCAACCGCACTGGCGTTCACCTTGGCTTGGCGTCCGGGTTTATCCTGTGGGCTTATACGTTGCTGTTGCCCGGCTTTATTCAGGGTGGGGGATTACCGGCATCCATCTTGACCGACGGGCCGTTTGGCATTGCGATTTTGAGACCGCAGGCATTGCTGGGCGGCAGCATCGCAGATCCACTCACCCATGGGGTGATTTGGTCGCTTGGCGTGAATTTTGTTTTGATGTTTGTCGGATCGGCCGTCGGTGTACAGGGGGTGACCCAGCGCCGCCAAGCCCAACGGTTTGTTGATGTCTGGCGCAAAGATACCCGTGCGCGCACCGATACATGGCCGGGGCGGGTTACGCTGGGCGATCTCGAAGATTTGGCCGCGCGCTTTTTGGGGAAACACTGGGCGCAGCGCGCCTTTCGCACCTATCTTGAAAAACGCGGCGGCACATCGAAACGCTCCGACATTGCCGATATCGATGCCGCCAGCTTTACCGAACATCTGTTGTCGGGCGCGGTTGGTGCGGCATCATCGCGCGTTGTGATGGCGTTGCTGTTGCCCGACAAAGCTGTCTCGCGTCGTGATGCGATGGAATTGCTCGACGAGGCCTCCGAGGCGATTAAATTTAACCGTGACCTATTGCTCAACACACTGGAAAACATTTCCCAAGGGGTTGGGGTGTTTGACCAAAACCTGCGTTTGGCAACGTGGAACCATCGCTTCATTGATCTTTTGGGTCTTGCCGCCAGCGACATTCAAGTCACCTTGCCGCTGTCTGAGTTGGTGCGCGTGTGCCGCGAAAACGACTCTCGCACTGTCGATATTGATATTCTTTTGGGCCGTAACGCCGCACCGCAAATGCGCCGCTTGCCCCATACTTATGAGCGCAAAAGGTCCGACGGCATGGTGCTTGAAATTCGCACCAACC
Source organism: Thalassospira lucentensis (assembly GCF_011806425.1). GTDB lineage: Bacteria > Pseudomonadota > Alphaproteobacteria > Rhodospirillales > Thalassospiraceae > Thalassospira > Thalassospira lucentensis_B. Next base: position 314,859 of record NZ_JAATOV010000006.1, read on the forward strand.
CGATGCCCGATGGCGGCTTTGTTGCCACCATTGCCGATATCACGGCGCGTGTACGTACCGAAGAAGCCCTGCGCGAAAGTGAACGCAACATTCGGATTTACACCGATAACATGCCGGTGATGATCGCCTATGCCGATAAAAATCAACGCCTACGCTTTACCAACCGCCCCTATGAACGGATGTTTGGCCTGCGCCGGGTTGAGGCGCACGGCATGGCCGTCCGCGAAGCCGTCGGCGAGGAACGCTACGTTCATCTTGCCGCGATGATCGAACTGGTCCTCAAAGGCCATCGTCAAAGTTTTGAAATCGAATTTCCGGCCATCACGCGTGATCGCAATGATGAACGCGGTGTGCTGGGCGTGCGCGAAGGCCGCTACGCCGAAGGCACCTACATCCCGCACTTTGACGAAACCGGCGAAGTGCTGGGGTATTTCTGCATCTATCATGACATTACCGAACGCAAAGCCGCCGAACAGGCCTTAAAAGAAGCCAACGAAGGCCTCGAAGCACGCGTTACCGAACGCACACACGCGCTCGAAGTCCTGAACTCTGAACTTTCGGTCGCCAAGGAACAGGCCGAAACCGCCAATGACACCAAAACCCGCTTCTTTGCTGCCGCCAGTCATGACCTTTTGCAGCCGCTCAATGCCGCGCGCCTGTTCACTGTCGCATTGGGCGGCAAGCAGGGCCTGGCCGAGGATATCCATGATCTGATTGGTAAGGTTGATTTGTCGCTTAAGGGCGTTGAAGAACTGCTCAACGAGCTTCTTGATATCTGCAAACTTGATGCAGGCGCCATGCAGCCCACCATCCGTGATTTTGCCATTACCGATGTATTGGGCGCGCTTGAAACCGAATTTGGCCCGGTTGCCGAACATGCGGGGCTGCGCTTTAAGGTCCATAAACGCGATCTTTGGGTGCGCAGCGATTCCCGCTTACTGCGCCGTATCCTGCAAAACTTCATTTCCAATGCCATGCGCTATACCCGCGATGGCGGGGCGGTGGTCGGGTGCCGTGTGCGTGGTGAAATGCTGCGCATTGAAGTCTGGGACAGCGGGCCGGGTATCCCCGAAGACAAACTAAAAATCATCTTCCGCGAATTCCATCGCCTCGAAAGTGCGCAAACCAGCGACGTAAAGGGCCTCGGCCTTGGCCTTGCCATTGTGGATCGCTTGGGCAAATCCCTTGGGCACCCGGTCTCGGTCCGGTCCCGGCCTGGGCGCGGTACGGTCTTTTCCGTCGATGTGCCGCTTGGCATCGCCGATACAACGTCCGCCCCCAAACCCAAACGCCGCATGGCGGGGGAACTCGGCGGTTTGCGCGTACTGTGCATTGATAACGAACCCGATATCTTGGATGGCATGCGCGCGATGCTTGGAAACTGGGATTGCGTCGTGGCAACCGCCCAAAGCGGGATGGTTGCCGAGAACATGCTGAAAAATAACAGCTTCGCCCCGGACATCATCCTCGCCGATTACCACCTCGATTCCGGCCAAACCGGCCTCGATGTGCTGATCAAGCTCCGCGATGTTCACGGCGTTAACGTGCCGGGCGTCATCATCACCGCCGACCGCTCAACAGAAACCAGCGACCTTATCCGCGAACAGGGCTTTTCGTTGCTCAACAAACCACTTCGACCAGCGAAGTTGCGGGCGTTGATGACAAGGGCGCTTAATCGGTTGGGAAGTGATGCGGCGGAGTGATGCTAACTGTTTACAAATTCTGTGGTGGTTTTGTCTTCTCGTTGGTTTTCGCAGAATCATGACTTTTGAGGCAGTTAAGTCCTCTTACGTTACATCGCCATACTGCCAAGAAGCGTATTCAGGATGTTGGTCTTTCATATCTTGGTACAGCCAGACCATACGATCTAAAAACCACAATTTGATCCCGACGACCAAGATGACGCTAAAGAAAGCGATGATCCCATCATTGGTGAACAGGGCATAAATTAAGGGCAGGGTGGCAAGTCCGGTCATGGCGCTAAGTACGGGGATAAAACGTTGATGGTGTTTGGGGACCGGGTGTTGTTTTCGGTTTAACCAAACCCGTTCGCCAAAGGTCGCCATTGACGCCCAAGATGTTGTTGACGCGGGCTTGGCAAAGGCGCGCGGGTTCACAAAAGCCCAGATGATCAAAAGGATGATGGGGATAAGGCTCCACCAGCCTATCCAGACCCGGCTCCAGATCGCCAAGGTCAGAAGGGGCAGGATGATCACCCGTGTCCAGACGCTCCAGGGATTGGCGTGACGTTTCCATGTGGCGTCATCCATCATCATCGACTTTTCCAGAAAACCAATGAAATCCATGTTCTTTACCTGTGTCAGCGGCTTTAGATTGGATATCAAACCATGAAATCCCGCGTTTTCCAATCGGTCGGTTAGCGCGACGCAAAGATAAGCTTTACCCCCATCGCGACAAAGGCGGTGGCGAACCCACGCCCCAACCACTGCATAACCGTCGGGCGTTCAATGATGTGGTGGCGAACACTTGCGGCAAATACGCCGTAAACCACAAACACCGCAAACGTCATCGCCATGAAAATCACGCCAAGCAGGGTCATGTCCAATGTTGTGTCGGGCGTATCGGCGCGGACAAATTGCGGTAGGAAGGCCAAGAAGAACAACGACAGTTTGGGGTTCAGCAGGTTAAGCAAGATGCCATCGCGCAGGATTTTGATGATCCCGGTTGCGGTGGTGTTCGCAGTCACCTGCATCGCCCCGGTGCCATGCCACATGCCCCACGCCATATAAAGCAACCACGCCACCCCAAGATATCGCACGATTTCAAACGCAACTGCACTGGCATGGAGCAGGGCGGAAAGACCCAGAATGCAGGCCGCCATATGCGGCACAATGCCCAATGTGCAGCCAAACGCCGCCCAAATGCTGGCCTTGGCCCCGCGTCCCAGCCCAAGGGCAAGGGTATAAATCACCCCCGTTCCGGGCAGGGCGACGATGATGAGCGATGTGAGAAGATAGTCAAAACTGATCATGCTAAGCGGTTCCGTTCTTGTGGCTTTATTGGCCCAACGTTACGCCCGCCAAAGGCATCGTTCTTGAACGGAATTGCAGCATGATTTTGCCAAATGCGTCATTCCGGACGAAGCGCAGCACAAACCCGGAATCCATGGTTCGCCGAGACAAAGATGGATTTCCGTCTGCGCGGGAATGACATTTGGGGGGCTGCCGTTTGTTTTTTGGGGAGCTAGTTCGCCCGAACCGCGCGGGCATAGCGCCCCGGGGTAAGGCCATAGGCCCGGACAAAATGCCGGTTCAGGTGGCTTTGATCCGCAAAGCCGACCATGTGGGCAATATTGGCAAGTCCTTCGCCCGCCTTGATCATCGCGCGCGCCAAATCAATTCGTCGCTGGATCAGGTACGCATGCGGTGTCAGGCCCGTTGCACGGGTAAAATCGCGAAGTGTTTGAAACTTGCTAAGACCCGTAACGTTCGCAAGGTCATCAAGGCTGTGCGCGGTGCTGGGGCAATCATCGAGCAACGCCTTGGCGCATTTGACGCGGGCATGGGCAACGGCGGTGCGCGTGTTTGATTTTGGGGTTGGCTCGCCCGGCGCATTCATGGCGTGATGCAGCAAAAGCAACAGCATTTCGTCCCGCCGGAGTTTTGCGCTTTGCATGGTGCCATTCGTTACAGCATCAAACAGCGCCCCAAAGCAGTGCCGGACGTCCGGGCTATCCATCACCGGACGGCTGAATTCGTATTGATCAGTGGCAGAGTCCGAAAGGTCCGTTGCGGCGCGTGCGATCAGGGCTGGATCGAAATACAGCATGTTCCAGCCGCGTGGATTGTCGCCAATCGGATGACCATCATGCACTTCGCGCGGATTGACCGTGATGATGTTGCCAGCACCCGCCTCGACCATGCCGCGCCCAGAGGCCGACTTTTGCGCACCCGCATACATAAAGCCAATGCCAAACGCCTCGTGGGTGTGTTTGGCAAAGCTATGGCGCGTCGTGGCCGTTACGGCCTCGACACCGGGAACATCATGACAAAGGATTTCGACCTGATCGCGTGACATTATTCAAAATTGGCAGCATCTGCGCCATTTGGCAATCATCACGTGGGCGAGGGGCTGCAAGACGCACCGCCCAATCGACGGTGCGTCTTGCATGAAGTTTTTAAAAATGGGTGCTCGTACCCACGTGCGTGTTAAGCCGCCTTTACCTCGGACAAGAACTGCTCGATCTGGCTGCGCAGATGTTCGGCGTGGCTTGTCAGGTTTTCGGATGCCTCAAGCACTTCGGATGCCGATTGCCCAGTCAGGGTTGCGCCATCATTCACGGTCACAATGCTTTGCGAAACTTGCGATGTTCCTTCCGATGCTTCCTGCACGTTTCGGGAAATCTCAAGCGTGGCTGAGCCTTGCTCTTCGACCGCGCTGGCGATGGTGGCGGTGATGGTGCTGATGTCTTTGATTGTGCGACTGATCGAATCAATGGCATCAACTGCCACACCGGTTTCCTGCTGAACCGCGGTGATCTGGCCGGTGATTTCATCTGTGGCCTTGGATGTGGCATTGGCAAGGTTTTTGACCTCGGCGGCAACAACCGCAAACCCTTTGCCTGCTTCGCCGGCACGGGCCGCCTCGATGGTCGCATTCAGCGCCAAAAGGTTGGTTTGTGCGGCAATGTCGCTGATCAATCCAACCACATCCCCGATTTTTTGCGCAGCATCGGCAAGGTTGCGAATTTGCGCATTGGTTCTTTCAGCTTCTGACACCGCACGATCCGCAACGTTGGCCGACTGCGTTACCTGTTCACTGATTTCCGAGATAGAGGTTGTCAGTTCTTCGGACGCGGCCGCAACCGTTTGGACGTTATTGGTAGCCTGTTCGGCAGCAGACGCAACAACTGTTGACTGCTCGCTTGTCTTGTCTGCTGTTTGCTGCATCGATTGTGCAGTGGTTTGAAGTTGTGCCGAAGATGCCGATACGTCGGCCAGGACCTTTGCGACATCCTGATCAAAGTTGGCGGTCAGTTTTTCAATCAGGGCAGCACGAACTTCACGCTGTTTGCGGGCTTCGGCATCTTTGATGGCAAGTTCTTCGGCCTTGATCATGTTTTCCTTAAACACCAGCACGGCCTGCGCCATGTCGCCGATTTCGTCTTTGTGGTCTTGTGCCGGGATTTCGGTGGTTTTATCGCCACCGGCCAATTTGGTCATGGCATCGGTGATGTTTTTGATCGGGCGCGAAATGCCCATCCCAATGACCCATGCACACGATATCCCAAAGATGATGGCGATGGCCGCAACGATGCTGCTGACCAAGACGGATGTCTTGACCGCCGCCGCAATTTTCGGCCCGATCAGATCCTGTTCTGCTTTAAGCTCCAGCTTCAAGCTTTCCATGTCAGAAGCAACCTTTGGTCCCACCACATCAAGGATCGATGTCGCAAGGTCTTGGCGTTGCGGCGATGATTGCGGAAGGGCAATCAGCTTTTCTGATGTTTGAAGATAGGTTTGAAGGTCTTTGATCGTTTGCTCTGCGGTTTTGATATGCTTTGGATTTGATGCCAAGCTTTTAAGGTTTTGGCTAAGCTCGATGGCTTTGTTCAAGCGTTCAACAGCCGCTTTCTGTGACTTAACATCATCCGATATCAGCACATTTTTCATTGCAAGGCGGCCTTCAAGGATGTTGGCCTGCACACGGGAAGCCTGATTGGCTTGCATCGCAGTCGACCGATACTCCGAGAAATAGTCGCTATTGTTGGTTTGATAAAAGATGCCAGTGCCTGCGAGCAACAAAAGCATCGCAAGCATGATCCCAAAGCCCCCAAAAACTTTGGTGGCAATTTTGATTGCATTGAATTTCATGTGAATCCCCAATCCTACATTTTGAACTCAAAATACATCCCCCCGTTCGCGATGATGATTCGCAGGACAACCATAAGTAAAGTTAAAAAGAAATTAATAAATTAAATGGGGAATACTGTGGATAAGTATTGAATCAGAGATTGGGATATTTGAATTACGGGGGGTAATATTTGGGTTTTGGCCACTTTTATGTGACGGATTTGGGGGATATATTTACGGTTAAATCGAATCCCAAGGCAATAAACCGGCCTTTTCTTGGTCAAATAATGCTAAGATATGACGCCCGCGCAAAGAGACCTTGCCCACGCAAAGATCAACGATCTTAGGGGCGCAAATAACCGCACGGTCGCGGTAATTGGTCTATTGGGATTCCGCCGCTGGCGGGGCCTCGGCCACGGTTTGGGCCAGATTGCTATCTTGGGGGTGATGCGGGCCCAGCAATTCGCGCAAGGCGCCCAACCCTTCGACATGGTTGGCAATGACGCTGGTCACGATCAAAAGCGGAACCGCAACAAGCACGCCGACCACACCCCAAAGCCAGCCCCAAAAGGCAATCGCCAGAATGATGGCAATTGAATTGATCCGCAATCGGTTGCCGACAAGGGCAGGGGTAATCAACTGCCCCTCAATCACCGTACAGGCCAGATAAACTGCCGGCGGGATAAGGGCTTCGCCGGTGGTTTGCACCGACACCAGTGCGACGACACCAACAATAATCACTCCGCAAAGCGCGCCCAGAATTGGCACGAAGTTCAGCACCATCGCCGCAATCCCCCATAAGAAGGGATTGGGCATATCAAGGACCGCCATAAAGAAGCCGATCACAATGCCCAGAACAATGTTGATCGCAGTAATCGTCGCAAGATAATGCGATACTTCGCGTTCGACATCATGGGCGATATGTAAACCCTTGCGCCGGTCGCCAAAGGTCGGCAGGGCCCGAACAAATTTCTGATAAATCAAATCACCGCTTGTTAGCAAAAACAGCACAAGCACAAGCATAAGACCGATACCGGTCATAATGCCCGGTGCCCCTTGGGCGGCTTGGCTGATCATGCTGGGTTCGGTGACGATAACCTTTTGAACGTCCTCGTCCGTACTGCTTTGATCGGTGGCGTCCGCAACCTGCTTTTGCGCATCACGGAGTTTATCAAGCGGTTCACTCAGATCGGCAAAGCGCAGGCGCAATTGTCGCTCGATCTGCGGGGCCTCGTCGATCCAGCCCGATACCGGGCCGCTTAGGCCATACACAGCGGCAAAGGCCGACGCGGTTAAACCCAAAACAATGGTAAAGGCGGTTAAAACACGCGGAATACGGAATCTGGCCCCGGTTCGAACCACAGGCGAAAACACCAGCGACACCAAGAACGCCAGAATGATCGGCAGGACAATGGCTTTGGCGATGTGAAGGCAGCCAATCACAACAACTGCAAACGTACCAATCACCGATATCGTGCGCGCGCGACGATACAAAAGCGCACGCGTCATCGCCACGCGTTCTTTCGCGTCGTCGGCGCTCGATTTTTCGGCTGTTCCGTTGGTAGCAGCGATTGGATCGCTCATGCATATTAATCCGCGTTATCCTGCTAGGCAAAATTGCAACCGGCAGTCTTAAAGGTCATAACGTCGTAACACAACCGGATGTTCCAGAATGGCCCAAGTGCTCCCAAGTGTTCCCAAGCGTCGCCCGGATAGAGAAAAGGCGCATCATGATCCGCATGATGCGCCAATTTCGGTCAATCCGGAAGCAGACAAATGATCAGCTGTAAAACGGCGATGCCATTTCGCGGCTGGCAGTCTCGGTCCGTGTGGCGTCAAAGACGCGGGTATAAAACGCCGCCTTCAACGTTTTCGCCTCACCCGGGAAGTAATCAAGGGCAAAACGATTGGCATTTTCGATGGCATCAAACGCATAGAAACCGCCAATCGTTCCAGTATGAAGACCACTTAACCAGGTTTTAGACAAAACCCCCGGCTGCTGTTTAAGCACTGGGTTAAACGCACGCCAAGGGCCATCCACGAATGGCATCACCCGAAGCTGCACCTCAGTATATACAAAGGCCCCCGGTTTTGCCGTGGGGGCGGTGCCGTAATGTACCGATCCCATATCAATGCTGGCTTCTTGCGTTGCGCTTGCGTCAAAAACCCGCGTCGTCTGGGCTACACCGAAATTACGCGCTTCTGATGGGAAGTATTCGGTCACAAACTTTTGGGCGTTTTCGATAGAATCAAACGCGTATATGCCACCTGCCGAATTGTTTCCCAAACCTGAAAGCCATGTTTTGTTTATGAACCCCGGCTGGGTTTTGATCGTTTCATTGATCTTCTGCCAAGGCACTTGATCAAACGGGGCGGAGATTTGAAGTTCGGTATAGACGAAAGCTTGCTGCGTCATGGGGGAGTTCCTATTTGCTGAGCAAGGGAGCTTGCATTTACCCGTGTGGGACAAGGAGTGGTGCCGTTGTCAAAGCCAGCCCCGTCGTCGCCGCGATTAAAAAATCACGACGACCAAGCTGGCAGGTAGAAACGTTCGGTCTGTGCAGGGGATCTTTTTTCATAGCTGTGCTCCGTATAGATTAAAATATAACGATCGTTATTTAATTTAATGATCGACAGAAGGTGGGCTGTCAATTAAAAATATAACGACCGATATATTTCTGAAGATCACATGAGGTCACATGGTCAAAAATCAAACACGCAAAGAAGAAACCCGCCGCAGCATTTTGGATGCGGCAAGCCGTGGTTTTCGTGAGTTTGGCTTTGCCGGGGTGGGGGTCGATGCAATTGCCAAATCGGCAAATGCTACGTCGGGAGCATTCTATGCTCATTTCGGGTCAAAGGACGGGGCATTTTGTGCAGCCCTTGAGCTTGGCCTCGACGAAGTGATTGGCGGTGTGCCGCGATTTCAGCGCGATTTTGGTGATGGCTGGACGGATACATTTATCGATTATTATCTTGGACAGTCCCATCGGGATGATCTTGCATGCGGTTGTGCCATGACCAGTCTGTCGCCGGAAATGACCCGTGCCGATGATAAAACCCGCGCGCTCTATGATCGTAAGATGAAAATCATTGCCGGACTGGTGGCAAAGGGATTAACGCAATTCCCTGCCGATCAGCGCCAACAAAAGGCGTGGGCATTTTTGGGAATACTGATCGGCGGCCTAACGATCGCGCGCGGCCTCCAAGATGAAGCAGCCATTGATGCAGTGACAAGTTCAATCAAATCTACAGCGGCAAGTATCTTAACGCCGTTGGGATAAATTACCGCCTTCGTTTGAAAGGCGACATTGCAGAAAGGCTGCCTTAAGCCTCGACCGCAGGTTCTTGAAGCTGCAATTCACGGGCAATGATCACCGCTTGTGTTCGGCTGTGAACGCTTAGTTTGCGAAGGATGGCCGATACATGGGCCTTCACCGTGGCTTCGGTGACATCAAGCTCATAGGCAATCTGTTTATTCAGCTTGCCTTCGGTCAACATGTTCAAAACACGAAGCTGTTGCGGGGTAAGCTGGCCGATTTTTTCGGCAAGGTCGGTGGCCTCGTCGTCAGCGGGGCCATTTTCCATGGCATCGCGCGCCCAATCGGGCATCCACATGCCACCATCCAGAACCGTTTTAACCGCAAGGCCGATTTGATCAACCGGGGCGGATTTGGGCACAAAGGCCGACGCACCATATTCGATGGAGCGACGCACAACTGGCAAATCCTGACTGGCGGAAACAATGGATACGGGAATATCGGGATAAGACGCCCGCAACGTAAACAGACCCGTAAAGCCGTTCATGCCGGGCATATGAAGATCAAGAAGAACAAGATCGATATCGCTTTTATGGGCGTCGATTTGCTCGATCGCTTCAAACAGGCTGCCAGCCTCATAAAGTGTGACGTTATCCAGTTCTGTCGATAATGCTTGTTTTAATGCGCCGCGCACAAGCGGATGGTCATCTGCGATCAGAATCTGGAAGCCGTCAGACATAAGCGATTTTCCCTGAAAGTTATTTCCCCAACAGGTCGCAATTATTCTATCCGGAATACGCGGAACTCACAAAATGTTCGGTGAGAAAAGGATGGGATATTTTAATTATAGATGTCGGTGCGACCCGAATTGCGTCCAACTGCCTTGGTTTTTATCAGCAGAAGGAGTGAGGGAAACCAAAGATCACTCTCGCCCCACGAAATGTGAAACTCTGGCCCCCCTCGCGCCACCACTTAAGATTATGCCCACTAAAATCGGCGCCGTAAACTCCGCATTTGTCGAAAAATGAAATTTATCCTATCACTGAAGGTAATGAACGAAATTCAGTTCTGACAAACCACATCGCGGTGCAATAATTTGGATTTTATACAATCCATTCCAATACCGCGCAGACCAAGGGAAAAAGGGCGTAAAAATGTCTGATCAGCCGAACGTGATTTCGCGTAAAGACTATAAAGAACCTGACTTTTTTGTAGAAAAGGTCGAACTGGTCTTTGATCTGGAGCGAGAGGTCACAAACGTCAAATCGCGGCTTTTCATGCATGCGAATCCTACGCGCGGAACTGGAATAGGCGACGAGGTCTTTCTCCATGGCGAGGATATGAAACTCGTTTCCGTTACCCTCAATGATCAACGACTTGCGTCGGGTGATTTCACGGTTGATCCGGATGGGCTGCGCTTTAATGCGCCAAGTGACGCCTTCATCGCTGAAATCGAAACACAGATTTCACCAGCCAACAACACCCGCCTTGAAGGGCTGTATGTTTCGCAAAGTGCCTTTTGCACCCAGTGCGAGGCCGAAGGCTTCCGCCGCATCACATATTTCACCGACCGCCCAGACGTTATGGCGACCTATAAAGTCACCATCAATGCGGATAAATCATCCTGCCCGGTTTTGCTGTCGAACGGCAATCTGATTGATCAGGGCGATCTTGACGGCGGACGTCATTTCGCCGTGTGGGAAGATCCGTTCCCAAAACCATCTTATTTGTTTGCACTGGTCGCCGGTGATCTGGCCTGTCTCGAAGACAGCTTTAAAACCGTTTCCGGCCGTGATGTTGCGCTGCGTATCTTTGTTGAACATGGCAACGAAGATCGCTGCGATTACGCAATGGACAGCCTGAAACGCTCCATGAAGTGGGACGAAGAGGTTTACGGTCTTGAATACGATCTTGACCTGTTCAACATCGTTGCCGTGTCGGACTTCAATATGGGTGCGATGGAAAATAAAAGCCTGAATGTGTTTAATGCCAAATACATTCTCGCCAAGCCCGATACCGCGACCGATACCGATTTTGAATTGATTGAATCGATTGTCGCCCACGAATATTTCCACAACTGGTCGGGCAACCGGGTCACCTGCCGCGATTGGTTCCAATTGTCGCTGAAAGAAGGTCTCACCGTTTTCCGTGATCAGGAATTTTCCGCCGATCAACGATCCCGCCCGGTACAGCGGATTAAGGACGTCGCGCAATTGCGTGCCCGTCAATTCCCCGAAGATGGCGGCCCGCTGGCCCATCCGGTCCGTCCCGATAGCTATATGGAAATCAACAATTTCTATACCGCCACGGTCTATGAAAAGGGGGCGGAGCTTATCCGCATGATGCACACCCTTTTGGGTGCGGAAGGTTATCGTAAGGGGATTGATCTTTACTTTGATCGCCATGACGGGCAGGCCGTCACCTGTGATGACTTTGCCAAGGCCATGGAAGACGCCAATGGCATTGATTTCACCCAGCTGAAACTTTGGTATTCGCAGGCAGGCACCCCAAAACTTTGGTGGGAAGGCGCCTATGACGCCGATGCCAAGACATTTACCATCACTCTGACCCAGGAAACCGACCCAACACCTGGCCAGTATGAAAAGCAACCGCTCCATATGCCAGTCTCAATTGGGCTTTTGGGCAAAAATGGACAGGATCTGGCCGCCAAAACCGTTGAACTGACCGAGGCAACTCAGGAATTCGTTTTTGAAAACGTTTCTGAAATGCCGGTGGTGTCGTTTAATCGCGGATTCTCTGCACCGGTAAATGTCATGACCGATCAGCCAGATGACGAGCTGGTCTTCCTGATGGGCAATGATACGGATGCGTTTAACCGCTGGGAAGCGGCCCAGAAATACGCAACCCGCCTGATCCTTGCGGCAATTGCCGAGTTTGAAGAAAATGACGGCGATGCGGATGCGGCGCTCGACGCATCTGGGGATGCGGTGGATGCCTTTATTGGGGCAATGCGCGCAACGCTTCTGAATGCAGAACTTGATAAGGCGTTCCGTGCGGACGCACTTGTCCTGCCGGGGGAAGAGTTTATTTCTGAACAACGCAAACCGGCCAACCCGGATGCGATCCATCAAGTGCGTAATGCCCTGCGCAAACGAATTGGCGCACGTTTGATGGATGATTTCGAAACCACCTATCATGAAAATGTCTCGGACGCGGCATATAGCCCGGATGCGACGTCCGCCGGTCAACGTGCCTTGCGGGCAACCGCCCTTGGCTATTTGGTGGCCAGTGGCGAATACCGCTTTGCCGATTTGGCGTTCGAACAATATAAGGCGTCAGACAACATGACTGATCAGATGGCAGCCCTTTCGGTGCTTAACCATCTTGATCATCCGGGACGTGCTGACGCGTTGGCCGATTTTGAAAACCGCTTTGCCAAGGATGGCGTTGTGATGGACAAATGGTTTGCGCTTCAGGCGATGTCATCGCGCGATGATACCTTGGACCGCGTCAAAGACTTGATGAACCATCCGGCCTTTACCATGCGCAATCCCAACAAAGTCCGGTCCCTGATCGGCGCGTTTGCCATGGGCAACCCGCGTCACTTCCACGCAAAGGACGGTTCGGGCTATGCGTTTTATGCCGATCGCCTGATCGAACTTGATGACATCAACCCCCAAGTCGCCGCACGCCTGTGTGCGCCACTTGGTAAATGGGCGAAATATGATACGGACCGGGCCGAGCTTATGCAGGCTGCTTTGCAGCGCATTCTCGCCAAACCAAAAATCTCGAACGATCTCTATGAAATCGCGTCGAAATCTGCGGCAGAATAATCTGCGTCGCGATCAAATCGACGTAAAAAAGGCGGCTCCATTCGGGGCCGCCTTTTGTGTTGGGGCAAGGGGCTGATGCCTTGTCCGTCATTTTCCGAACGAAAAGCACCACGAAAAGATGCCACCTAATGATGTGAAACCCGCGTAAAACAGGGGATTTTGATTGCACCGTGGCGTTGGTGTGCTGATAAATTACAAAAAATAATGCGAATGTGTGTGATAATCGTTTGCAATTGCGTTTTGGGTAGTCTATCACTGTCTTTGTCAAATGCAGACGGCAACGCCGTTTCTGACCCGGTCATCAGCCTGACATGGCGTAGCTGATGACCTGATTATCTTCGGGATCTCTCTCCCCGAAGGTCGATCTCTCTCACTCGAGGGGGCTGGTATCCGGATCATTGTGCGGGACAATGCCGGGGCAAATACCAGCCTCCCTTTTTTTATCCAAATTTTGGCTTTGCGACTTTGAGGTTGCGATTTGCTTTCCATCATTGATGGGGACTATGTGCGTGTCTGCGGCTCATCAGGACATAGCTTTACGTTTCAGATGGCGACAAATGACCCAATTATGTCTCTGATTGAACGGCTTTAGGGTTTTATAAACGGCCTGCCGGTTACAAAGCACATTACCGTTAATGTCGTGAAGAAAGGCCAAAGCGGATGGCTGGCGAAGAACCGACCAACAAACCCGATACGCGCTCTGATTTGCGTGCTGACCCAAATCCGGATGTGGGCAAACGGCCTGAACCGGAAAAAACGCCTGAACACATACCCGAACAGGCGTCGGCACAAGCACCAGTACAGGCACCCGATCAAACGGCCGAGCCCGCGCAAAAAGATGCGCCGCTTCCGGCGTTTATTTATGGTCGGGACGGGCGTGGGGACGCGCAAGGCCGCAACAACCGCTCGGCAGATCGGCAAAACTTCAATGCATGGATAGGTGATATGGATCGCAAAACTCTCCTTGGCCTCATAACCGGGGCTGGCATGCTGGGCCTGGTATTGTTCTTTGCTGGCATGTTGGTTGGCGCAGGCCTGTTCATGGATTCCAGTGACCCGGAAACGGTTGCGCAAAATGATCGGGCACCGGTCGAAATGTTGGCGACCGAACCTGATGAACCTTCTGTCAGTGCGCCGATGCCGCAATCTGAACCGACTACTGCGCCCGATGCGAACGAAACCGTGGCATCCGAAGATGATCCGGTTGGCGATCTGATCGCTGAACGGACCGATGCGCTGTCGGAAACAGACGGCCAGACCGATCAACAGACGTCGAACGACGCGGCCTCTGATAATGATGCCTCTGTATCGGATAGCGAACCGGTGGATGCACCCGCTGCACCTGAAGCACCCGATGTTGATGGCGCATCTGATGATAATGCACTGACCGCGCCGGAAATTCGCGACACAGACGCAGAAGCTGCGGACCAAGCACCGGCTGCTGAGGCGCAAGAACCTGCCGCTGCGGCTGAAAAATCAACTGCTGCCAAGGAACCGGCAAAGAAAGAAGCCGCATCCAAACCTGCCGAAACAAAAGCACCGGCCGCATCTGGCGACAGTGCCGCAAAGCCGTTTTCGGTTCAGGTTGGTGCATTTAAGGTGCATGAAAATGCCAGCCAGCGCGCCGAAGAGCTGCGCAAAGAGGGGCTTGAGGTCGCCGTTGTTATCCGCGGCGCAGAGGGCGAGGGCGCATGGTACTATGTCCGGGTTGGTAAATACGCCAATCTCGCACAGGCCCGCGACGATGCCGCCAAGATTAAGAAAAATCAGGGCGTTGACGGTTTCCCGGTCCGGGCAGAGCCCAATGACCGCGAAGTTGAATAACGCCAAGCACGCGTTGATGGTTTTATAATCTTACGCTGTGCACTGCAGCAGATCGATACAACGGGACGATACAGCAATGTATCGTCCCTTTTTTATGCGTGGCGCACGCATGGCGTGTGCTGGTGGTTAAATTGTCGGGATGGTGTTTGTTTTTGCGCGTTATTTGCGGCATTCTACTTGCCATCATCGGACAAAGGCTTTAGGCGGTAGGCCGAAACGCTTATTATAGGTGGCACCATTTTATTGGCTGCGACGACGCAAGACAGGATGGCTGGCAGAACATGACCATGCACAAGGATTTCCCCAATCTTCACATTCTTGATCACCCGCTGATCCAGCATAAGCTGACCCACATGCGCAAGGTCGATACCTCGACCAAAACCTTCCGGCAGTTGCTAAAGGAAATTGCGCTGCTCATGGGCTATGAAATTACCCGTGAATTGCCGGTCAGCTTTGAAGAAATCCAGACCCCGATTTGCCCGATGAAGGCACCGACCATTCAGGGGCGCAAACTGGCTGTTGTGCCGATCCTGCGCGCGGGTTCGGGCATGGCCGATGGCTTGATCGAACTGATGCCCTCTGCACGTATTGGTCATATCGGTTTGTACCGGGATCCCAAAACCCATATGCCGGTTGAGTATCTGGTGAAATTGCCAGAAGTCGAAGGCCGTACCTTTATTCTGGTCGATCCGATGTTGGCGACCGGAAACTCGGCCGTGGCAGCGATTGATACGCTCAATAAATATGGCGTTGCCGATAAAGACATCCGCTTTATGGCGCTCGTTGCCGCACCCGAAGGTGTCAAAGTCTTCCAGGATGCTCATCCGGATGTGCCGATCTACACCGCAGGTCTTGATGAAAAGCTCAATGAAAAAGCTTACATCGTGCCGGGCCTTGGTGATGCCGGTGACCGTTTGTTCGGAACGCGCTAATTCTTGCCAGCATTAATGGCAATGAAGACGACCATAAAAAAGGGTGCCGCTTGGCACCCTTTTGTTGTTTTGGTCGACTGTTGGGATCAGCAGGGATCAGCCCTTTGGCGATACCGTCACATCAACCGTTGATCCGGCGAACGAGCCGCCTGTCAGTTTAATGGTCGCAACGCGGTTTTCGCGGTCATAAACCATGACTGAGATATCAGCCCGGACCACAGTCACTTTGGTCCAGCCGAAATTCGGCATTTCACGTTCGTAAAAATCATACATCTGTGCCTGCGAGCCGCCAGCATTAAGGACAAGACGTCCATGCCACGCGTCAGACGCGCCAAAGATAATGCTCTTATCCATATCAAGTGATGCATTGGATGGCATCGGGATATCGGTAAACTGGGTAAATGCCGGAACGGGCTTAGCACCTTTGCCATCCGTGGCTGTATCAGATGCCGTGTTTGGCACAAGATTGGCCCCTGTGCACCCCGCCAGTGAAAGCCCAGTAATCGCAGCAGCACATAGAAGGTATTGTCGCAGTCTCATCATCTTCCCTCGGTCCCCTGATGCCCATTGTTTCGATGGGGCATGGATATCTAGCTCTATCATCGGGTTAGAATGTAAAGGAAAGGTTCACATATTTGTTTTTATGCCCGTTTTGATCGGGGTTTTGTGTGACCTTGTTGGCAATGACATATATTATATGTGTGATGATACGCCTTGATATATATCGTGCGTCACCAGAATGACGTGCTTGGAAATGGTAAGCTGCGTCGAATTCCTTCAACAACCCGCAAGAATCCCAAATCAGATATTTGATGAATCCCCGGCTTAAACATATGCTTTGGGTCTCGCGCTGCGATTTTTCGATATGGTTTAAAGAATCCTCGCGGGCCGTTTTGCTTTTTTAGGGCTGCCTGTTGGTCGTTCTCAACGTGGTTTTCATGCCAATAGCGTGATTTTTCAACTTATGGTCACGATGTGTTTGTGTGTGCATGATTGTGGTTGGGGAGAGGCCAAACGCGAAACTGTTGAAAATCAATGGATTTTGCAAAAATTAAGATTAAATGCGTTTTTTCATTAAAAAGGTATTTACAGGTCGGAGTTAGGGCCCTATAACCCGCCTCCACCGACGCAGTGCGGCGCCAACAAGAACGGCGACGCGGGGCGGACGGTTTCGGGCTTCGGTCCTAGAGTTCTTTGACATTGTTGATCAGTAGGAAGGGATGCGCGGGCAGCGTTATGGCGCAAAGTCT
>NZ_JAATOV010000007.1 GCF_011806425.1 Thalassospira lucentensis
GATATTGCCGACAATTCCGACAGCAGCACGGTTGAAATCAGCATGTCGATGCCGTTCTAACAACCGACATCAAAACACCGGGCACCAAACAACCGGCATAACCACAAACACCCCCGACCACACATCGGGGGTGTTTGTGGTTGGTGAATGGTGAAGGGTCACGACCAGCCTATTTCGCAACAAAAGGCTATCGCTCGATCTTCAAACCGTCATCACCCCTTTTCTTGAAAATCAGCCCAACAAAACGCCCCAAATGCGTCTTTACCCCGAAAATTGAGACGTTCTGCATACATTCTGAGACGTTCTGCATATTGGGCAATTTTCTTTCTGCTAAAATGAAGCCTTTGAAATAAACACAATGGGTCATGTAGACGCATTGAAACCATAAAAGGCGCTCTGATGCAGTCAGGAACGACGATACGCGCGACACAGGAATGCTCCTGCTTTCCGGTAAACGATGCGCACCCTTCGCTGCGAACTCCCTTACCGCAAGCTCCCTTACCCATCGTGGTCATTGACCAAAATCTGCCGGCCCTTGGCGCCCTCATTCAGTCCTATCTCGGACTGGCACAGATTGCCTTGGTGCCAAATCAACGGGCGGGACGTCGCCTTTTGGCCTCTTTGGCCAACCAAGATGTCGAAATTCTCGCGGTAATTGGGTTTTCCGCCGATATCTGCCCAACCGGATCATCGGGCAGGAACTAAGAAAACGGATCGTATGGCAGAAGCGGCCAGCAGGCTGCCTGCTTAATTTCTAGGGATGACAAGCCGTTAGCCCAACGAATGCAACCAGTTTTCGTAGCGGGTATCAATCGCATTACTGACACGCTTGGCCGCAGGTGTCGGCCGATGACCTGCCCGCACATCGCCCGGAGTAATGTCATATTTCGCCCGAAACGCACGGATGAAACTGGCATCCGATGTATAGCCACATTCCAACCCGATATCATAGACTGACCGATGAACCTGTTTCGGATCGTTCAAAAGCTTAAGACCATGCTTTAAACGCATGTCGCGCACGTGGTTTTTCACCCCGCCATAGGCATCAAAAAGGCGATACAACGCCGCCCGCGAAACGCCAAGATCGGATGCCGCCTTCTCAGGCGTCAAATCCGGTGACAACAAATTGTCGCGGAAATACCGTCGGATCATAACCTGCTTTTCGATGTCCTGACGTTGCGCATGCATCTCGGCTGTTTCCCGATAGGCCGAATTCATCGAATTGGCCAACAGCATCACGATGGTTTGCTTTAAAACAGCAATCTGATCATCTTCGAGAAAATCGATATTGTTGTGCAATGTCATGATTTGATCGTGGGCAAGCCGCACGATTGGATCATTGGCCGTCAAAAATCGAAGATTGTGGTCATCTGGATTGATCAGCCGCTCTTCCAAAGGCTGCCGCGGAATAAACAGATGCAAAGAGTCAAATTCACTGGTCTGGGCCTCGGTATGCTGCGCGCAATCAAGCAACAGAAAACCACCCCCATGGCCAAGCGACGTCCCCCCGCGGCCCAACTCGCTTTGCACAACACCATCGGTATAAATCTGAATGTTATAGTGATCCATGCCGTCGCGCGCGAACATCTGTGAAGACCGCACAAACCGTTGTGACCGGCTTTGCGCCTGGATCATCAACATATCTTGGTGCCGCCACGACGTCAGATTGGCGGCAAAATCTTCGCTTCTGATATCACGGGGCGCATCAACGTCGTAAATACAGCTGATGCTGTCTTTCCAAACGTCGAACCGATCCTTACGCGCGACCCCGTCGAGGGTAAAAAACGATCTCTCGACGGTTTGTTTTTTGGGAATTATGGTCTCTTCCATGGAGCATGCGATCTTAAAGGGTGTGCATTATAAAATTAGACTGACCTAAATTTCGTTTTTCTTCAAGTTTTCCAATCCTTTCGATCCCATATCATCTATCATTCAACGTTTGATCGAACGGCACTGGCACAATGAAACCGCATTAAATGTGCCTAAATCGTCTTCACGCGCGAACAAGTTGGGAACAACTTGCTATCAACCGACGTTGTCCTAGGGTCTGAACCCAATTCAATGTTTAAAATGGCATCAGAACAAGCAAGACATGCAAGGAAATCTCCGCCGCGCGGGGTGTTGCCCCGGGCAAGGGGATTGACGCAGCAGGTCGCAGAGTGTCCTGATGTCCTTCGGATCGGAGGAATTTGCACGGGCTATTACGTCGCATCACCTTGCAAGGCAGCAAGCCTTGCTGCGGTGAAGCTCCTGATATCCGCACACATTCCTCACGACCATTTCAAGCATTGAATTGGGTTCAGACCCTAGCTACCGCATATATTTGAAAATTATCTCTCAAATAAAAATTGCACAAAACAGGAGAAAACATCATGTCCATCGGTCGCATTCTCGGCGTTGTTATCCTCGTTATCGGCATTGGCCTTTTGGTCACCGGCTATAACGCATCGGAAAGCGCTGTTGATCAGATTTCCGAAACGCTCGTTGGCCGCTATACCGATGAAACCATCTGGTATCTGATTGGCGGGATCGCTGGCATCGTTGCTGGTGTGCTTCTGCTGCTGTTTGGCCGTCGCCGCTAAGCACTAAGATACAACACCTGTTGCCGATGCTTGGGACCCTATTGCCCAAACCTTATCGCACCCCATAGGGTTTGGGCAGTACAGGCATCGGCAACAGACTGTTGACGAACAGCGTATGGTCAGAATTTCGCTTTGGCACCATAGTTACGGCAAATGATCTCATTGACCGAGGTGCCCGATTATGACCAACGCATCCCAAAACACCCCCAAAGCATCGTCCCCAAACGCTGCTTTAAGCTTATCCCCCCTCTTTATCTCCCACGGTTCGCCGATGCTGGTTGCGCGTCAAAGCACGCCAGCCTTTGATTTCTTTATCGGGGACCTTGGCCGTCATCTGGACGGTGTGCGGGCGATTTTGATGGTATCGGCCCATTGGCAAACCGATGTGCCAACCATCTCAACCGCGCAGACGCAAGAAACCATTCACGACTTTTACGGCTTCCCGCAATCGCTTTATGATCTGCAGTATCCGGCAAAGGGTGCCCCCGAACTGGCCCAACAGATTGCCGATCTGATCGGGGTTAAAACCGATGACAGCCGCGGCCTTGACCACGGTGCATGGATGCCACTTATCCTCGCCCGGCCAACGGCGGACATTCCGGTGTTTCAGCTTTCAATCCTGACCAACGGCAGCCCCAAGGATCATTTCGATCTGGGTAAAAAGCTGCGCGCTTTGCGTGATCTTGGCGTTCTGGTCATCGCCAGTGGTGCAATGACCCATAATCTGCGCGCGCTTGATCACGCCGAAGGCCCGATTGATCCATGGGCGACCGAATTTACCAACTGGATGATCGACAAGGTCAAATCACACGATATTGACGCCCTTCTTGATTATCGCGTGCGCGCCCCGCATGCGCGTATGGCCCATCCGCAGGACGATCATTTGATGCCGTTTTACGTCGCCCTTGGGGCCGCATCAGATGACTTTACCGCCAACCTGCTCCATGACAGTTATGAATTTGGCAACCTTGCCATGACCGCCCTTCGCTTCTACGATCAGGGCGAAATCAAAACCGCCGCCTGATGCGATATGGCATTGCCTTCCGTCATGCGGCCTTAACGCCCCATCGCCCGGACGGAAGGCCACCGCCATGCTGTCGCAAGACCAGACCACACTTGAAATTCGCACCAACGGTCAGGGTCTGACCGAAATAACCGACCCCATCCAATCATGGGTCGCCCAATCGGGCATCCGGTCTGGACAACTAACAGTGTTTGTCCGACACACATCGGCAAGCCTGACCATTCAGGAAAATGCTGATCCGGATGTGCGCCTTGATCTGGAAACCTTCTTTGCCCAACTGGTGCAAGAAAACCCCAGCCTCTATCGCCACACCTGCGAAGGGCCAGACGACATGCCCGCCCACATCAAATCAAGCTTGACCGATGTGTCGCTGACCATTCCGGTCGGCGATGGCTATGCCATGCTCGGCACATGGCAGGGCGTCTATCTGTTCGAGCACCGCCATATGCCCCATCGCCGCCAAGTCGTGCTGCATTTGATTGGCGAATAATCGCCCGTCAATCCGACCATCTTTTAGATCGCTTTTGCACCTAAAGAAGAAAAACTAATCAAAAAAACAGTCAGGCCGCAAGATCAGGCACACACACCCAAAGCCCCGTCACCTGCGTTTCCAGCAATTCACGCAAGGTCGCGCACATGTCTTCGCAGTCAAAACTCTGCAGACTGATATGCTGGTGAATGGTGAACAAAAACAGCGCCATAATCGTCTTGCGGATCAAAGGGACGGGGATGTCGGGATTAAGCTCCCCGTCAAGTTGCGCATCTTCGATCAACGCCTTGATCGCGCACAAAAGCCCGCTGCCCTGCATGATGTCATGCACCGCCCCTTTGCGCGGGGTAAAGACGACCTGTTGCAAAATCACCTGCCACAGCCCGGGCTGAAAAGCGATCTGCGCAAAGCGATAAGACGCGATATGCATCAACTTGTCGACAAAGCACCAGTCGGGCTCCATCGTATGAAGCCCGCGCTCAATCGCCTCGGCCATATGTTCGCCAAGGCTGGCAACAACCAGTTCTTCCTTCGTCGGAAAATGGCTGAAAATCGTGCCTTCAGCCACCCCGGCCTGCGCAGCAATCGCCCGTGTGGAGGCGTTTTCAAAACCCAATTGGTCAAAACAGCTGCGTGCAGCCGCAAGGATTTTTCGACGGGTCTCTTCACGCTGCTTGATCCGGGAATTCATCGCCACCTCGATTAAATGAGCAAACTCAATGAGTGAACTCAATTAATCGAGGTATCTGGTATCTGTCAATGATTGATACAATGATTACTGAAGC
This sequence comes from Thalassospira lucentensis, assembly GCF_011806425.1. Lineage (GTDB taxonomy): Bacteria > Pseudomonadota > Alphaproteobacteria > Rhodospirillales > Thalassospiraceae > Thalassospira > Thalassospira lucentensis_B. The sequence continues at coordinate 4,882 of NZ_JAATOV010000007.1, forward strand.
TTGGCGGTTGGCTCGGTCTTAATATCTGCCCCTAAATCCGCGCTATACGTAATGTCCTCGCAGGCGGCAAAGATATCGAGCTTCTTGTTATAGACAGTGGTTTGAACCCCCATCACGCCCAACACGGTCGAATACAGATTGTCGTGGGAAAACTGCCCCGTTTTCGCGGCTTGGCCAAGGCAATCGGGGTTGATCGCCCGTGATGCCGCAAAACCCGGCGACATCCAGGTAAACATCGGCACATGGGTTTGCTCATCAGGTGCAAACATATAAGGCGCACCGTGCAAATACATCCCGCTTTCGCCCAATGATTCCCCGTGATCAGACACATACAACAGCACCGTGTTAAACCGGTCCTGGTATGACGCCAGTTTCTTGGTCAATTCGGCAATCACAAAATCCGTATAGCGAATGGTGTTGTCATAGGTATTGACCAATTCCTGCTGGGTGCAATTTTCAATGTCGCTGCGCGGACAATCGGGGGTAAAGAACCGGTACTCTGCCGGATAGCGCTTGAAATAGGTTGGCCCGTGGCTGCCCATTAAATGGAACGTGATCAACCGATCGCCCGAAAGTGCCGAAATCTGGTCATCCAATCCTTCCAGCATCACCGCGTCAAGGCACGCCCCACCCTTGCAATATTGCGGAAAGTCATCCGGGTTGATCGTGACGTGATTGGTGCGATCGCATGTGCCTTTACACCCGCCGTCATTTTCCTTCCACAGCACGGAAACACCGGCCTTGGCAACCACATCCATCAGGCTTTCGCTATGTTGGGCAACCTCCCCGTCATAGCCATCATGACGCATGTTTGAAAACATACACGGCACCGAAACCGCCGTTGCCGTCCCGCAGGACCGCACATTCTGAAACGCCAAAATCCCCGGAATATCGCGCGTGAAAACCGATGTTGGCCGCCCGTACCCATTGGCCTGCACACTTTGCGCCCGCGCGGTTTCGCCAATCAGCAAAAACATCATGGTCGGTTTGCCATTGGCGTTTGCCTGCACCACCTGATGGGCATCATCGCCCACAGTGCGAAACGGCATCTGCGATGATAAAAACCGTCGTTTGGTATATTTGATCGTCCCGGTAACGTAATTCACCGGCGAAACTTCCTTACCAAGCACCTTGTGATTGCGCCCGACCGATGCGTAATCCTTGAAATAAAGCCCGGCAATCCCGCCCAGCATCACAAACGGGATCAGCATCATCAAAATCCGCTGCCCGACCCCGCGCACAATGGTCTTGGGATAGCGGATCGGCATCAAAATCAGGATCACAACCGGCACAATCCCGGTCAAAACAAACCACAAAACCGCTTGCAGGTTTAAATAGGATGCTGCCTCCACCGTGTCGGTTTCAACGATATTTTCGATCATGCTGCGGTCAAACACGATGCCATATTTCACCATCGCATAATTGGCCAGCGCACCTGTGATCAGCAACATCACGAAAAACGGTTTCAGGACGTATTTGAACGAAAACGGCGTAAACAAAACCAACGACCCAAACAGCAACACAAACGGCGCACTGGCCGCAAAGCCAAGGTCATAATCACCAAGCCCACCCAAAATGCCGTAAAAATGCGCCAACGCCCGCCAGTTCAAAACCACCGCGAAATAAAGGGCCAGAACCGCAATCACCACCCGGTAATCAACGGCCGGCAATTTCGATGAAATGCGCGAAAGGGGCTTAAACAAAGGCGAAAACGGCGGCTTAAACGGCGACTTAAATCGGGACATTGATACTCGCATGCTTGCTGGACCAACCACCCCGCCCCTTTGGGGCCATCCCGAAACGGTCCGGGATGAAGGCCAACATATGCGCGGCCCTTAAGGTCGTCGGTCATGATGACGGACACCTGTCATCTACCGACCCAACCTGACGCCAACCTGAACCCCGCCCCGAAGCCAACCTGTAAATGCCCGCAAAATAAAAAAGGCGATGCCCAAAGACACCGCCTGTTATCTCGTATCAAAACCGATCCGCGCAGTTGGTCCGAAACGCCCCTATTCCGCGGCACTTTCGCGCAATCGGCGTCCGGCACGCATGCCCAAAACGCTATGCACAATCAGGGTGGCAATCACCACCGCCCCACAAATAAACGTCATTTTGCTCGGCACTTCGTGAACAAACAACCACACCAAAAGCGACCCAAAAATCGCTTCGTTCAGCATAATAAGCCCAACCTCGGCGGCGGGAATTTTGCGCGCCCCGGCCGATAAGAACAGGAACGAAACCGGCACCACCCAGAACCCCAAAATCAAAAGCCACACCCAATCAATCCCATAAACCTCGGTCGGCTGGGCGGCGGGTGCCATCGCAAGGGTCGCGATAAACGCGCCAAACAGCATGCCTTTGACCTCGTCCATCTTGGGCCGCGCACTGATCACATTTAAAAAACCGGCCATGCAAAATGCCGCACATAGCGCCAAAATATCGCCCAGCGCATTTTCCCCGCCAAACCCGGCACCGACAATCAAAACCAACGCGGCCAAAACCACCAAGGACGCCACCCACGTCCGCATCGGAAGCGCACGCTTAAAAATAAACATCCCCATCAACCCGGCCAAAAGCGGCGTTGCGGAAATAATCACCAAGGTATTGGCCGCATCGGTATTGCGCACCGACAGGATGAACAGAACACTGGTCCCGGCATAAAAAATCCCGGTCAGGATTTCATCTTTGCCCGGCATGATGGCCTGAACAATTCCCTGCCCGCGCTCCACCCCACGCCAAAGGGCAACCCCCAAAAGTGCGATGGTCAAAAAGCACACCCGCCAAAAGGTCGCGGTCATGTCATCGGCATGGATCAACCGGATCAACAGCGCATCGGGCGATAAAATCGCAATCCCGATCAGGGCCAAAAGCCCGCCATGCAAATTCCCAATCCGCTTACGCAAAGACATCAAATCTCATCCCCAACCAAGTGATTTCCCCCTCCCCATCGCGCCACGCTTTCTCTTTTTGCTATCGATACCCGATACATGCGTGATCTGTGCGGGGGGCTATAAGGACGCGGCGATAAGCGCGCGGCCGTAAACCCCGGATAACACTGCGGTTCTTTCCCACCGATGGCAAATTGATTTTTCTCATCCCACCGTGCGCCCGGCCCCTCGATGGTTCTGCGATCCAAAAGAAACTGTTTTGTTCAGCCCGCAAGATCGCTAAGTTTGCCAAAGCATTCTGCGTCCCCACAGTAAAAGGATCCATTCGCATGGCTGGAAAAATTGACGCCCATCTTGCCGATCTTGGCATCACCCTGCCAACCGCCACCGCCCCGGTTGCCAATTACGTGCCCTATGTAGTCTCGGGCAACCTTGTTCATATCTCGGGCCAGATCACCATGGAAAATGGCGAACTGAAATTCGTTGGCAAACTCGGCAAGGATTATCAGGTGGAAGACGGCCAAAAAGCCGCCCGCCTGTGCGCGCTCAATCTGGTGGCACAGCTCAAATCGGCCATCGGCGATCTCGATAAAGTCACCCGCGTTGTCAAACTGAACGCCTTTGTGAATTCCGATCCGGCCTTCACCGATCAGCCAAAAGTCGTCAATGGCGCGTCTGACACCATGGTTGAAATCTTTGGCGATGCGGGCAAACACGCCCGTTCTGCTGTCGGCGTGGCCTCTTTGCCGCTTGGCGTTGCTGTTGAAATTGACGGCATTTTCGAAGTCGCCAACTAAGCACCCGTGACGGTCCAAACATCATAAAGCCGGGCATCTGCCCGGCTTTTATTTTGGTCATGGTATGGGCTTGGCTTAGCTCTCGTTGCTGATCGCCTTAAGCCCGACAACCCCGCCAATAATCATCAAAAGGAAAATGCCCTTTAACGCGGTCATCGGTTCTTTGAAAAACACCAAACCAATAATCGCCACCGCCGCGGTACCAAGCCCGGCCCAAACCGCATAGGCCGTGCTGACCGGGATGACCCGCAAGGTCAGGGATAACACCCAAAAGCTCAGGCCATAAACGGCCAAGCTCAGCGCCGAAAACCGCCAGTCGGTAAATCCGTTGGAAAATTTAAGCGACACCGTCCCGATCACTTCAAGACCGATTGCCGCAATCAGATAAACCCAGGACATGCTCTTCCATTCCTTGCTTGGTCAACGCGTTAGGACGCATCACGCCACACGTATTTTGTTCGCGCCACCATGCCCGAACTTATCCCCGGCGGCAATGCTCTGCACGTGTCCGGGCACATCTCAGGCGCACATAACGCGCCGCACCGCACAACAATTTCCCCCACACACGACCCATATCAATCCATTTGCCAAAACGGGTGCGTATAAATATTGCGTCCACCGGGCCAAACGGGCACATTGCCCGGACCATTCATGGCGCACCAAATACCAACTTGCTGGCGTCAGCAAACCACCTGACGCACGATGCCAAAAGACCAAGGAACACGTTGATGATCAAAACCGATATTCTGATCGCGGGCGGCGGGATCGCCGGGATGAGTGCCGCGGCACGCCTTGCCGCAGACGGACATGCCATCATCATCGTGGACCCGGCCCCCGCCGACATTGGCGAAGGCACCGATTTGCGCACCACCGCCTTTTTGGAACCGGGAATCGAAACCCTTAAAAAAGCTGGTGTCTGGGATGCCATCAAACCGACCGGTGCGGAACTTCGCGTCATGCGCATCGTCGATGCCGGTGGCACCGAACGCACCCCGCGCGAAACCGCCGACTTTGATGGCGCTGAAACCACACAAGGTTTCTTTGGCTGGAACGTGTCAAACAAGGCTGCGCGCGTCACCCTGATGGCAAAGCTGGCAAAGCTCGATAACGTCGAATTTCGCTTTTCCACCACCGTCACCGGCTTTACCGGCACCGCACGGGCGGGCGTCGCCCAACTATCTGACGGCGAAACGGTTGAGGCGAAATTGGTCATCGCCGCCGATGGCCGCAATTCATCGCTGCGCGAAATGGCCGGGATTAAGCATAAACGCTGGGCCTATGATCAAAGTGCGCTGGTCTTTGTCGTCACCCATGACAAACCCCACGATAATATCTCAACCGAAATTCACCGCACCGGCGGCCCGCTGACCCTTGTGCCGATGCCTGATTTGGATGGCAAGCCGTGCTCGTCGGTTGTCTGGATGGTCCCCAACGACCGCGCATCTGATCTGAACGCCATGAGTGACGATGCGTTGTCGGCTGAAATCACCCATGACACCATGAACCTGTTTGGCCCCCTGACGGTCGCAAGCCCGCGTGCCGTCTGGCCGATGATTTCACAAGTCCCATCGCGCCTGATTTCCGCCCGCTTGGCCCTGATTGCGGAATCCGCCCATGTCGTTCCGCCGATCGGTGCGCAGGGGCTTAATATGAGCCTGCATGACATCGAAACCTTGGCCCAGCTGATGGCAAAGGCCAAATTCAACAATGATGACATCGGCGCCACCACCCTGCTGAAATCCTACGAACGCAAACAACTGCCCAAAACCCTCGCCCGGGTGGGCGGCATTGATTTGCTCAACCGCGCCTCGATGTTTGAACCCAAAACACTGCGCGACCTGCGCTATGCTGGCCTTTCCGCCATCAACCGCATCGGCCCACTGCGCAAACTCGCAATTAAGGTTGGCGTGGGCAAGTAACAGCGTTCCACTGCCCTTCAAACTCAAAAAAGGCCCGCCAGATTGGCGGGCCTTTTGCATTATCGCAGGCTATGGTGACTTTCTCGCCACCTTATCCTCAGACAATCAACTTACCAGTCTCATCAAAAAACGGATGTGGCCCGTCATGGCGGTCGATATAGGCCATATGCGTCATCAGGTTTTTCTGATCCGCATCCCAAACATGCAAATGAAGGGCTGGCGGCTCCATCACAAAGGCCGATGCTCCACCAACCCGTAAATCAAATGCCACCTGATGGGCGACTGACGGTCCGATGCTTAACGGCACCCCGGCCCAGATCGTATGGATCGGGCGATGCACATGGCCGCAAATAATCGCCCGGATACGGTCGCGATGTGCCCGAACAATGTCGGCCAGACCATCCGCCCCCGCACCAAGATTTTGCACATCCATATGCGTAATCCCCGTCAGGATCGGCGGATGATGCAAGAAAATCAGGCAATCGCGTTCATCTTCTTCGGCCAACACATCGCGCAGCCAATCAAGCTGTTCGGTGGGCAAAACCCCACCGGGTTTTCCTTCCTCCAGCGTATCAAGCGCAATGAGACGCAGGTCAAAATCATCAACAACGTAATTCACAAACGCCTGTCCCGACGCAACGGGTGTTGCATCGGGAAACGCCGCACAAAGCGGCGCACGACAATCATGATTACCCGGCACCATGAAATACGGAATGGTCAGGTCTTTCAGGATTTCGGCGACCAACGCATATTCGTCGGGCGTGCCAAGATCACCGATATCGCCGGTAAACAGGACCACATCCGGGCGCGGCTCCATCGACATCACATAGGCCACCGCATTTTCAAGCGCGCCTGCCGTATCCACCTTGCGATAGGCAAGCCTGCGCCCCGCCCCGATATGCAGGTCGGTCAATTGTGCAATCAGCATCTTTTTATCTTTCTTGAGGATCTATCGTGCTTACGAAACAGCGTGGGCACTTTGGTTTGCAGCACTGTTTCCTGCGCCAGCCCCAACCGGGAAAACCGTCAACCGATCCGGATTAATCTGGCAATGCACATCAGCACCTGGCGCAATCACGTCATCGGCATGGGTATCGACAATCACCGCCTGCGCGCCAATCCCCGATACGGTTAACCGCAACCGTTCCCCCAAATACGAAACGGCTTCAACCCGGCCCGTCACGTGGGCACGCGCCGCGTCACAAGTCGAAAGACCATCAGCCCGGAAAAACAGCTCAACCGGGCCCTGATCAATGATCGCCCCGTGGCGTGGATCAAACGCATCGACCGCATCAAAAACATGGGTGCCGATATGCAGCCGTCCATCGCGCATCTGCCCATCCAACCGGTTGGCCGCCCCGACAAAGTCGGCAACGAACGGGTTTTGCGGCTTGCGGTAAATCTCGCGCGGTGTGCCGATCTGGGCGATTTCACCCTTTTGCATCACCACAATCCGATCCCCCAGCGCCATGGCTTCTTCTTGGTCATGCGTCACATAAACTGCCGTAATACCCAGCTTGCGCAACAGGGCATTAATCTCGGTACGAAGGCGCACACGCAACTTGGCATCAAGGGCGGTTAACGGCTCATCCAGCAACAAGACACGCGGCTGTACCGCGATTGCCCGTGCAAGGGCCACGCGCTGGCGCTGCCCGCCCGAAAGCTGATCAATCCGCCGATCCGCCAGCATTTCGATATGCATCATTTCAAGCATATCTTTAACCCGCGCATCGCTTTCTTCGCGCGAAACCCCATGCACTTTCAGGCCATAGGCAACATTCTGTGCCACGGTCATATTGGGAAACAGCGCATAAGACTGAAACACCATCCCCACCCGGCGCTTTTCAATCGATTGATGGGTCACATCGTCACCATCAAACGTGATCACACCGCCCTTATCGGGGAATTCCAACCCGGCAATCATGCGCAAAATCGTCGTCTTGCCACAGCCCGACGGGCCCAACAAAACAATCGTTTCCCCGCCCTCGATGGTCAAATCGAACGGTGCCAATGCCCGTGTGCCATCGCCAAAGGTTTTCGCACAATCGCGAAGTCTGATCTGTGTGCTCATAACGTATCCTCCGCCGTATCAATGCGCTTGGACGCACGCTTGCCTCGATCGGCAAGGGCCTGCATCGCAATCAGCAACGGCATAATCAGTATAAAGAAAATCAGGGTATAGGCGCTGCCGATCTCAAGGCGCATCGACGCATATGCATCGGCAAGCCCCACCGGCAACGTCTTGGTCAGCGGCGTGTGAAGCATCCACGTCAGATTGAATTCCCCAATCGACAAGGTTACCACCATCAACGCACCGGCCAGAATGCCCGGCTTGGCATTGGGCACGATCACGGTAAAGAACCGCCGCCAGAACCCAGCCCCAAGGCTGGCCGCCCCTTCTTCAAGCATTTTCATATCCATCGCCGACATCACCGCCGCGACGGACCGCACCATAAACGGCAAGGTAAACAACACATGCCCGGTCAAAATGAAAAGCCAGCTTGATCGGTATCCACTGACCCCGCCATAGGTAATCAAAAGCGCCAATGCCAACGCCAAACCCGGTATCGCAACCGGCAGGGTCAAAAGTTCTTCAAACAAACGGGTCAACCGACCGGGCCTGCGCACCAACACATACGCCAGCGGCACACCGGCCACCAACGTCACCGCCAAACACACCAACGCAATCCAAAGCGACAGCATGATACTGCTGGCATAAAGGTCCCAGACCTCGATAATCCAGCGCAACGTCAAGCCCGATGACAGCCCCTTAAAGACATTAACGGTCACCCCCGCCAAGGCGGACATCCCAACCGGGATCACGATAAACAGGCACAACAAAACCGTCAGGCCAAGCTGGCTGTAAAATTTCCAATCACGGCGCATGATCATGCTCCTCCGCGTGCGGCGGTATCGGCCGATGAGCCAACAAAACACCGAACGGCAAACAGAACCGCCCACGTCATTGCCCCCAACGCGATGCTCAGCGCTGCGGCAACGGCCACATTGGCGTTTCGGGTAAACTCGGTATAGATCACCATCGGCAACACATCGATATCGGTCGCCAACGTAAAGGCCGTGCCAAATGCCCCCATGGCGGTGGCAAAGCAAATCGCCCCAGACGACACAAGGCCGGGCATCAAACCGGGCAGGATCACATCCTTGATCACCCGCCATGTCGGCGCGCCAAGCGACCGTGCTGCTTCTTCAAGTTGCGGATCAAGCTTCTCGGCCGATGCCATCACCGCCAAAATCACCCGTGGGATCGAAAAGTATAAATAGCCGATAAACAGCCCGCTGATCTCATAGGCAAAGACGAGTTTCTCATCAAACAGCGCATCCGTAACACTGCCAATAACGCCCTGCCGACCCGCCAGCATAATCACCATAAAGCCAACAACCGTCCCCGGAAAAGACAGCGGCAAAGTCAAAAGCGCCATCAGCATATTGCGCCCGGCAAACCGGTTGCGCACCAAAAACAGGCCACAAACCCCACACAGGATAAGGGCGGTTAACGTCACCCCTGCCGACATCAAAAGCGTCTGAACCAAACTGGCAAAATACCGCCCGTTGGTCAGGATCACGAAATAGGTCGCCCACCCATCAGGCCCGTCTGCCACCCGCATCGCCACAAGTGCGAGCGGGATCAGGAAAAACGCCGCCACAATGATAATCCCCGGCGTCATCAAAAGGGCCAAGATCGCGGGGCTTCCGGCACCGGGGGTGGCGCGGCGCAAAAAACCAAATGGGAAAGAAGGGCGCGAACGCCCCTCTTGAATATTTTGAACCGACGACACCTTAGCGCACCTCAGACAGGTAACGTTCGCCAAAGCCCGACTGAACCTCTGCCATCTTGGCGTAATCAACCGGTTTGGATCGTTCATAATCGGCTGCTGGCAGGAATTTCTTGGATGCTTCTTCTGACATCGCCGATGCAATTACCGGACGCAGGAAGGCATTCGCCCAATGGGCTTGCCCGTCATCGGACATCACATAATCCAGAACCTTTTTGCCATTCTCGGCATGCGGTCCGTTTTTCACCAGGCTCATGACGTATGGCACCGCAACCGTTCCTTCGCTCGGAATGACAAAGGAAACATCTGCTTCGTCTTTGTATTTCGCACGGTACGCGTTGAAATCGTAATCGATCAGGATCGGAATTTCACCCGACAGAACCCGCGCATAGGCGGTCTGTTTTGGCACGATCGGATCGTTTTCTTTCAGCTTCTTGAAAAATTCGATGCCCGGCGTGAAATCATCAAGCGTTCCGCCCATCGCACGGTTGATCGCAACGGCCCCGGCATAGCCGACAAACGCACTCGACGGATCAAGATACCCGACCATGCCTTTGTATTCCGGCTTCAAAAGATCCGACCAGCTTTGCGGAACGGCGGCACCGTCAAGCGCCTCGGTATTGACGAACAATCCGATGGTGCCTGAATGAATGGCAAACCACGCGCCTTCGGGATCTTTCAAGCCGTCTGGGATTTTATCGAAATTGGCCGGTTTATAATTCGCCACCACGTCTTGCTGCTTGGCTTTGATGCCAAACGACACGCCGTAATAGGCAACATCGGCAACCGGATTGTCTTTTTCCGCCAAAAGCTGTGACAACGTCTGGCCAGAATTTTTGTTGTCTTGCGGCACATCGATCTTAAGATCGCGCGCAATGTTTTTAAGCTGCCCACCCCAGTCAGCCCATTCCGGCGGACAGTTATAGCAAATCGCAACATCGTCAGCAAAAGCAGGCTGCGCCGCCACAACGGCAAACGCGGCACCCATCACAAGTTGTTTGAAACGCACTTTTGATCTTCCTATAATCAAGTTGATGAACAGTGCTGGTCGGTGCCACGGTACGATCCGATGGACTCTCCAGCGCTTAGATGATGAGGCAGCAACAAACTCTGTGGGTTTGCCTGCCCCTTGATCAGGCCGCGCAGGAATGCAAGCGCCTGCCGGCCCATCTCTTGGGTGGGTTGAACTGCCGAACACAGCTTTGGCGTGATCAGCCCACCCACCGAAATTCCGTCAATCCCGCCAACCGACACATCATCGGGCACCGACAATCCATGTGCGCGACACGCATTCATCGCGGCAATCGCCAACATGTCGGTTGAACACACAACCCCGGTGACCTTTTCTGGCCCACATAGCAACGCGCCCAACGGGCCAACCAAATCGGCCTCATCAAAGCGCACCTGCACCAGGTTCTTTTGGGGGATCCCGGCATCATCAAGGGCACGGCAAAACCCGTCATAGCGTTGGCGCGACCGGTCTGAACTTTCAAAATGCCCGGCCACCATCGCAAGCGACCGGTGCCCTTTGGCAATCATGGCGGTGGTAATGTCATAGGCCGACTGCGCGTTATCGACACTGATCGCGGCGATGTCGGCACGGCTTGGCTGGTTAAACAGCAACACAAACGGGATTTTTTCCGCCAACAGCAAATCAACAACCGGGTTGTTGTCCGCATTCGCCAGCGTCAGGATCAATCCATCGACGCGATTATTCAAAAGGGCCGAAACCGCCCCCATTTCGCGTTCGGGATCATAATTTGATGACGTCAAAAGAACCGTCAGACCCTTGGCATTGGCATCCTGCTCAATGCCCTGCACCGCGGTTGCAAACACCGGATTGGCAAGGGTCGGCACCACAACACCGACCGTGCGGGTATGGGTCATCTTTAACCGGCGGCCATTGATGTTGGGCCGATAATTCAGATACGCCATCGCCGCCGTCACGACCTTCGCCGTTTCGGCTGGCACCTGATCGGGGAAATTAATCACCCGCGATACGGTGGCAATGGACAAACCTGATTTGCGCGCAACATCGCGCATGGTGGGTTTCGATGACATTCACAACAACTCCTGTAACGCCCCCACCATAGCGACGCTAAAAGTCAGTCTGATAACGTATTTGTTGCAGTTTCATGAAGGTTTGAAACGTTTACATTGGCGGAAAACAGCCATTCCCGCGATCAAGCTAAACCAATGGTTTTAGCGGTCATGCCGTCTTCCACGAAAGGTACCCGGTTAAAAATCAATAGCATGGGGACGCATCGCAAACCTCAATCATTCTTGGAAAATCTCAAGAATCCCAACAAAACATCACCGCGACGAATGGGTGCACATTCACGTCACAGAAAGCCGCGCCCGCTGAGAAAGCCATTCGTTATTTTTCCTTATCTTTCAATTCACTAAATCGCTTTTCACCCTAATTAATAGAACCCAAAATCGGTAAAACAACCATTGATATAAAATTAAATTAGTATAACCTTATAGTTGAAATCATGTGGGGACAGTTTCAAATGCTAAATACCAGTCAATCAGATCCAGCCGGGAACACAGTGATAAATATTCTGCTTGCTCAGGATGGCATCCCATTTTTCCCGGAACATGCTCATTTCGTTACACTTTTCCTTGCACCAGACAAACATGACTGCCTTGATCACTGGCGTCATACCGTTCAGAAAATAAACAAAAAATGCGCTGAATTATCGGATCGGACTGTCTGTGTGTGCGGTGTGGATTACAACTTGTGGGAACAATGGTGTGATCTTCATGACATGCCCTACCCCCGCGGCACCACCAGCAAAGAGGACCTAGAACAGGCGCCCTTTACCGACAGCGGCGGACAATTGTGGTTCCATATCAAAAGCGACAGCCCCGACAACTGTGACCTGATCGCAAAGGAAATCATCCATTCCTTTGAATCGCTGATTGACCATGACATTCAAACGACCGCGGCCAAACGAAAAGACGGCAAAGTCATCGGCGACCGTTTTCGCGATGCCATGATCAACCCGGTTGATCCGATCAATCTGTCGGAACGATGCACAATTGGCAATTCCGATGCCTACTATCGTGGTGGGGCTTACGTCATACAGCAAAAGTTCAAACACAATTGGACGCGTCTGGATGACATGACCATGATCGAAAAAGAAAACATGATCGGTCGCAACCACGACAACACCATCGTTCCAATGCACGATGACCGAAGCCATATAAAATGTGTGCGCCAGTTGAATGGCGAACGCGTAACCCAACGCATACTTCGTCAAGCCATACCCTATGGAAAGTCCCCAGAAGGCGGCGGACGGGAAGACGGCATCTATTTTGTTGCCTATACCGACGATGGCGATGTCTATCACCAACTGATTGAAAACATCGTCGGCCCGAAAAAGGGCTTTGTGAAGGATAAACTTCTCAACAACACCCACGCAGAATCCGGAAATTTCTGGTTTATTCCACCGGCCCGGCTGCTCGACGTTCCAACCAGCGATCAAAACCTGGATGTGCCGTTAAATGACTATTTCGATCTGCGTAGCAAAAACGGCTACATGTTCTACAACAACCGCGATTACCTTCACAAAGCACAGAAGGTAAATGGCGATGGCGTTGACGCAATCAGTGACCGTATCATGGTGCTGCTGGGGCAAACATTTAGTCGCTGGAATGACACATGGCAAAAGCCATGCGAAATGCCATACCTAGGACACCTGAATGACTATCTTGCCGAACCGCGTTGGCATGAATTTTCTGACATTGGGCAAAGTTCCTCTGCCGCCTTGCGTAAGGGTCTCGCAATCAAAATCAGTCTATCGGATGTCCTGCGCCGCGATAAATTCCGCGACGAGGCAAAGCTGTTCAATATTAAACCCTACGAGCTCATCGTCGGGAACATGCCCCCGCTAACACTTGGAAGCGGCACTCAGGTAATGGAATACCTGACAGAGGACGAGAAAATCGTTGGTTTCTTTGGGATGCTCAACGAATATTCCGCAACCGGGCATAATATTCCAAACTACCACAAGGCCATTAAGCTTGGTGTGCAAGGCCTTCTGGATGAAGCAAAAACCAAACTAGAACAGTCAGGTAGTGACACGGAAGATTTCTATCAGTCCGTCCTTTGGTCCCTCGAAGGCTTACAGGACTTCATTGCCGGCTATGCCGACCTTGCCCGCAAGGCTGAAAATGACACGCCTGATGAAGACACCTCATTGAAACACTGTTATCGCGAGATAGCAGAACGCATGGACCGACTTGCGTCAGGCAAGCCCGACGGCTTCGTTGATGCCTTGCAGCTTATCTTCTTGATCAATTGCTCTTTGCACCAAACTGGCGAACCGATGTCGATCGGGCGCCTGGATCAATATCTGATTGACGCTTACCAAAAGGACATTGAAACCGGAAAAATCAGCCAGTCAGCCGCACAGGAAGCTATTGATGCCTTCTGGCTGAAAATGGACGAAACGGTTCATTACAATCGCCAAAACATAAAAGACTACCTGACATATGGTACAGGTGCTGTGTTCTATTCTGCAGGCAACTTCCCACAAGGAGCCGCACTTAACCAATGGGTTCAACAGGTAACACTTGGCGGCTACTTACCGACCGATGATACCGACCCCAAAGATGGCTGTAATGAACTCACATTACTCTGCCTGCGTGCGGCACGCCGATTACCCCTGAACGCACCCTGCGTTTCTTTGCGGGTGCATGACAAAATGGAGTCCGATCTTCATCGCGAAATCATTTCCGAAGCAGGAAAAGCGATACTGTCTGGCGGTGCGCATCCGATCCTTCTCAATGACGACAAGCTATGCAAGGCACTGAAAGACAGCGGACCGCTTTCCCTTGCAGACTCACGTGATTATGTCTGCGATGGCTGTTACGAACCCGTGATTCAGGGGAAAAGCGAATGGGCATTTAGTTATGTCCCAATCCTTCCCACGGTTGGAATGGCGATGAATCAGGGGGCGACGATTGCCGGTGCTGGATGGGTGCATTTGCGTGGCCTCAAAACCGGCTGGAATTCCCCACCGCCCGAGGACATCCGTTCATTCGATGAATTCCTCGACATCTTCTTCACGCAGTATAAATGGCAAATCAGTGCTTTCTATAATGCGCTGATGAATGGCTATGGGGATTTGTGGCCAATTTGTCCAAGCCCGCTGTTCTCTTCGATGACGGACGGCTGCATGGAAACAGGTCGCGACATGACGAACGGCGGTGCCCAGTATCATATCGTCGCCCCCATGATGTGCGGCATTACCAATGCCATCAACGCTCTTTATGCCATCAAAAAAATGGTCTTTGATGCCGATACAGCCGTAACCAACCTTCCTGAATTGCGTCAGGCCCTGTTCAACAACTGGGGTCTGAACATGCAGGAGCCTTTCAACAATGTTCTCGCCGGCCCTGTCCGCGCCGAGGCCGCAGCCCTTCGCTACAAGGAATTGCGTGAACACGCGCTCACCTTGCCTAAATTCGGAGAAGGTGAATCCGATGAGCTTAAGAAACTTGGCGAAACAGTTGTTGGCAAATGCGTAGAGATCATACGCGACGGGATCGACAAACCACTTCCACCGATCAAGGCCGCGTACGATAAGCTGAAGGAAAAATACAGTCTGCCCGACAAAGAGTTTTCTTTCACAATCACCCCCGGCGTTGGCACGTTTGAGGACAATCTGGGACTTGGTTACACGATGGGCGCATCCGCTGATGGTCGGATTTCCGGCGAACCGATTGCCGACGATTTCTGCCCCGCGCCGAGCCCAATTGACATGCCGCCGATGACCAAACCCATTGATTTGATCAAGGGATTGAAAGACTGGAATACCGATCCGATCAATTTCGGGCTGTCAAATGCTGCACCGATTGACCTCAATATTGATGAGAATTTCGGCCTTAAAGACGTCGAAGAAGTCATTGGTCTGTTCGCAAAAAGTCAGATTGGATCGAACCTAATCACGATGACAACCGCCGATCCGCAAACCTATGAACGGTCTCTCAAGTTTCCTGAAAAATATGATCTTGTGCGCGTTCGTCAGGGCGGCTGGAGCGAGTTTTTCGTCGCAATGTTCCCCGAACACCAAAACTACATCCAACGACGTCCTTATTACCGCATCAAGAAATAAACCTCTGATGCGGGTCATTCAGGATCAAACCGAATGGCCCGCATGTCTCGGGTAGGAGCATTCAATGAAATCTGTCGCGATTGCCTTCATCTCGGCCGTTATATTGTCCGGCTGCGCCGCATCTGGCGCCAAACACGCAACACTTTCCTCCGTTGCATCCTTTTCGGAAATGGAAACCAAAATTGCCCAATGGGGTGATGCTGCCATGCCGAACACACTCATTGTTATGGACGATGACGATACGTTGACAATGATGGACTGTCCGGTGCAATCGGATCCTGAACAGTGTCAGTATATCGGTGGTCCAGCTTGGTATGCATGGCAATCAAGCATTCTTAACGACCCAACCAACCCTTACCGGGTCGCCAAAACCAGCGATGATCTTCTCAGCATATCCGCACTTTTGCTTGGCATGAACAACATGCCCTATACAGATCCAGATATCCCCAAGGTTCTGTCTGATCTTACGGAAAAAGGCGCACGCTTGTTGGTTTTGACCGCACGCGGCAACAGCAATGTCTCTGCGACGGAATCGCAATTCACAAACCTGGCCGTCGCCCAAAAAGATTTTCTAAGCTTTGTAAAAGACAATGCCCTGCTCGGAACTCAAAGTCGTATCGCAAGCATTGCCGGACCTGTAATTCCGGCGGCTTGTCCGGCACATATTCCCGTTACTTACCAACAGGGGGTCATGTATGTCTCGGGCCAGAACAAAGGTGACATGTTGAAATGCCTTATGGCGATCACAAACGTCAATAACGTTCGCAACATTGTGTTTCTCGATGACACCGCCGCAAATGTACAAGACGTCTATAAGGCATTTGAAAACAGCAAAAACCTAAATGTTCTCGCGCTGCATTACACAAGGCTGGAAGCACACAAAAATGCGCTAACCCAACCAGCGGCTAGCTCGTTACCTGACAACAAATACCAGATGAAGGCAAATGCTCGCTGGCGTGCGCTCAAATCGATGATGGATCAGGAACTTCTCCGACCGAACTTGCCCGCATCGAACTAAACCGGCAAACAACAGCTTTTTGATCCTGCCAGTAGATCGGGATCAAAGAGCTAACTCTGATGCAACCAAAGTTCCGCCATGAAACCATCCGGTTTGCCAGGGCGCGGGGAATGCAGGGTCAATTTGCCGCCGGTATTGCGCATGATGGTATCAACAATCGAAAGCCCCAATCCCGCACCGCGCGCCTTGGTGCGCGATCGTTTGAACCGGGCGGTCAATTCGGTCATATCCTGTGGGTCAACCACATCACCATTATTGGACACCGTGATCACGTTGCTGCCGGTGATTTCAATCACCACCGGGCTGTCGTCTTTGCCGTGTTTCAGGGCGTTTTCAATCAGGTTGCGCATACAAATCGCAAACGCATCGACATCGATATTGGCGCTTAACGCATCGCGTTGATCCGGGGCGCAATAAATGCGGCCGGCCCCGTCTGACACCCGTTCAAGGTCATCAATCACCATCGATAACGTCATGCCAAGGTTCTGGTTTTCCCCCGTCGGGCTTAGTCCCACCCCGGCTTCGGCACGCGCAAGCTGAAGCAGTTTCTCAGACAAGCGCGAAAGCCGCTTTAACGATTCTTCGGTTTGTTGGGCGCGTTTAAGCCCCTGTGGATTATCGGTCAGTTCCAGCAAAAGCCGCTGCGTCTGGGCCAATGCCGCCGCAATCGGGGTGCGCAATTCATGGGCACTATGCGCGGTAAAGGTCCGCTCGGCGCGCAATGCCGCATCAAGCTTTTCCATCAGCCGATTAACCGCGCGCACAATGGTATGGATTTCGTCGGGTGCGTCATGTTGCTCAATCGGCGAAAGGTTGCCTTCGCTGCGCGCTTCAATATCATCGCGCACCCGCCGGACCGGTTGCAATCCTTGGCGCACGGCAAAGATAATCCCGATAATCACGGCGGGGATCAGCAAGATGATGGGCAAGAACTGCGCGCTGACACTCGCCACAAGGGCCTCGTGACGGTGATTAAGCGATTCCGCAACCTGAATAACCCGCGTGCCATCATGCACCACGGCAGAATAAATGCGAAAATCGTCGTCGGTATGAAATCCTTCCAGCAACGGCGCGGAATACGGCTTATCTGACGCATTGGCTGAGCGCAGCAAAAGCCGCCCGGACAAATCGCGCACCTGATACATCAGATAATCTTCGCCGATTTCATCCTCGCCCTCGCCGCGATCGCCGGTTTTGTTTTCGCCCTGATCGGGGCTTTGGACCACCACCGTCTGGCTGTCACTGCCATTATGGATCAGGTAATCATCAATCAACGGCGCATAGCGATAGGCCGATTTGACAAGGCTGCTGTCAAACACCTCCTGCATCTCGTGATACATGGTAAAATCGGCAAGCAACGATCCGGCGATCCAAAAAAGACTGATCATCACCGTCAGGCGTTTGGTCAGGGCAAATTGCAGGCTTTTGGTCGAAAACATCCGCATTCTCATCCCTCTACCCGATAGCCAACACCACGCACGGTTTTAATCACATCCTTGCCCAGTTTGCGCCGCAGGCGACTGACATAAACCTCAACCGTGTTGCTTTCGATTTCGGCGCCAAATTCATAAAGCGCTTCTTCAAGTTGCGGCTTGGAAAGTGTTTGTCCCGGGCGGCGCACCATCTGATCAAGCAACGCCCATTCACGCGATGTCAGATCAATCTGCGCACCGTTAATCAGGACAACCCGCCCGGCCAAATCCACCTCAACCCCACCGGCCAATTCAACAAACGGATTGGGATTGCCGCTATAACGCCGCGCCACCGCCGACAACCGCGCCGACAGCTCGTTTAAATCAAACGGTTTAACCAGATAATCATCCGCCCCGGCATTGAGCCCCTCGATCCGGTCGGAAATCTGATCTTGCGCGGTCAGGATGATGCACGGCATCGCCGATCCATTGCGGCGCAACACGCGCAGCAAATCAATCCCCCGCCCATCCGGCAGGTTAAGGTCTAGCAACAGCACATCATAATTAGTACCCCGGATCATGATCTCGGCATCATGGATGCTTTCGGTGTGATCGACCGCTTCGCCGGCGGCCAATAAATGATCCCGCACCGCCTCGGCCAGCATGACCTCGTCTTCAACCAAAAGAATTCTCAAAACCCATCCCTCGCCTGCACTGCGCCATGTGACCGGCCTGCTTATCCAGACTTCCTGACACCAACCTGAACGCCCCTGATTTTGTCCTTCAGGCAGCTGTCAGGAAACCCTGTCATCTTCTGGCCCATCGGACACAGATGGCGTCCATCCGCTTTGTCTTTTCGTCTTGTTTGATCTTGTGTCGTCTTTGACCTTTATGAAGGAACTGCGCTGTGAAAAGAACTGTTTTCCCCACCCCTGCATCAAAATCCATCCTGTCAAAATCCACCTTGTCGGCGGCGATTGCCTTTGCGCTTTTGACCGCCGCGTCCCTTGGTGTGGCCTCAAGCCCGGCCCATGCCGATGATGACATGTGCAACGTTCCCAAGGCCGATTGGAAAACCAAAGAAGCGCTTCGCGAAAAGCTCACCGCCGAAGGTTGGGATGTGCGCAAAGTCAAAACCGAAGACGGCTGCTTTGAAGTTTACGCCATCGATGCCAAGGGCAAAAAGGTCGAAGCCTATTTTAACCCGGCCACCTTCGACACCGTCAAAATCAAACAAGAAGACTAAGGTCTGAACCCGCATCTCCCGTCCCCCCTTTAAGTTGGCCTGATTTAGCCAAGGACGACTTAAGGGCGTTTTGGCGGGCATGCACACATTCGGTCTGCACTGTCCCCTGCTCCTGACCGGTGCATTGCCCGCCAAAACCTTAAAGCCCCCAAGACCTTAAAGCCCCAAGAAGGAAAGCACATCATGTCATCAATCAAAGTCTGGGATCCGTTCGTCCGCCTGTTTCACTGGGGCTTGGCCGCAAGTTTCGCGGTTGCCTGGATCACGGCCGATGATTGGGACACGCTCCATCATTGGGCGGGGTATGCGGCGGCGGCATTGATTGGCATGCGGTTGGTTTGGGGTCTGTTTGGGTCGCGCTATGCCCGCTTTACCCAGTTTATCAAAAGCCCGGCGACCACCATTGGCTATATTGGCGACATCATCCACGGTCGCGAACGCCGCTATATCGGGCATAACCCCGCGGGTGCGGCGATGGTGATGGTGTTGATTTTTGGCATGCTTGGGTGCGCCTTTACCGGCTGGCTTTACACCACCGATGCCTTTTGGGGCTCAGACTGGGTCGAAGAAACCCACGAATTTTTGGCCAACGGCCTGCTGATCATGGTTCTGATCCATATCGGCGGGGTGCTGCTGGCAAGCTTGCGCCACCATGAAAACCTGATCCGCGCCATGATCACCGGCAAAAAACGCCGTCCGCTGTCGGACGACATCAGCTGATACCGAACCGCTTTCTCTTTTCGCCCTCAACCACCCAACGATCCCCACCTTGCAACCGCGCCCTTTCGGGTTCGGTTGCATTTTTTTGGGGTAAAATTGTTGGAAAACGCGGGCCTAGGCCTGCTTGATCACCCGCGCGCGATGACCAACAACCGTCACCCCGATGGCACCTCCTTGCGCCGTCAGGCCGCTATTTCGACGTTACATGTGCAAGTTCACGCGCATGGGTTGCCAACCCGTCACAGGCCGTCCCCCATGCCCGGTCCCCGTCATAAAGCGCCGATGTCAAATAGGCCCAGCTCATGCGCTGCGTAATTGCCAGACGGTCCGGGTCCTCGTCATCGGTTTCCTTGGCATCATATCCGGCAACCCCGCCAAGCCCATGTTTGCCCCCAACAAGGGTCAGTAAATGCTCGCTGCCCGGTGCATGATAAAACGGATCGGTATGCCATGCTGCCCCGCGCGTGGTCAGATGCGGGCTGTCGTCGCTGTCGCCCACCACCACAAGGGTCGGGATCGTCAAACGCGAAAAATCGGGATTAAGTGCGGTGTAATTTTCACGCGCATGATCGCTTAAACTGTCTCCACCGTTCCCCGGTGCGGCCAACAACACACCCGCCTTGATGCGCGGCTCGATCAAATTGACATCTTGCGCCTCCGGGTCTTTGGGATCAGTCAAACGCGCGCCAAGCAACATGCCCACCGTCTGCCCGCCAAGTGAATGGCCAACTGCTGCCACCTTGTCATGATCCAACCGCCCGGCAAGCATCGGGCACGCCGCCTCGATCTCGGTTAAATGATCAAGGATCGTTTTGAAATCTTCGACCCGCGACCGCCAGAAAAATGGCGCTTCGGGCGCATCCGGGTCAAAGCCAGCGACCTTTGAATTGCCATGCGTTGGCTGAATAACCACAAAGCCATGTGCGGCGTAAAAATCAACAAGCGGCCCGTACCCGTCCTTTGAGGGGATATAAAGCGACGGCCCATGCCCGTGTGATAACAAAATAATCGGCAAATCCCGCCCCTCTGCCGGGGCGGTGATCCGCATTTCAATCGGGGTTGGCCGACCGGGGGCGTCAATCACCACAGGCGCCATCGAAAGGGTCGCAACCGGGGAATTCACGGGGATGTGCCGCGCCTTATCAATAAGTTTGTTCATCATCGGCATCCTTAATTTGGTTGGCGCATAAGCCTGTTTGGCCTATACAACACGAAACGGAACATTGATCCGAAAACAAAGGGAACAACGTTCCGCTTAAGGAAACCAGATACGGAACAATGTTCCGTTTATCAAGTACAAAGATAGCCAGCCGCTATTTTCGCACGCTGATAAATCTGACTTAATGCTTGGAAAACAATGCGATGACGACCGAAACCCCCGGCACAAAAAAAGCCACCCGTGCGGATGCATTACGCAACGAAGACGCCCTGCTTGAGGCCGCCAAGGCCGTTTTCACACGCTTAGGAGTCGACGCACCGGTACGTGAAATTGCCGCCCATGCCGGGGTTGGTGTTGGCACGCTTTATCGCCGTTTTCCCAAACGAAGCGACCTTGTCGTCGGGGTGTTCAAACGCGAAGTCGATGCCTGCGCGGCCGAGGCCCCAAAGCTTGCCAAAAATCACCCCCCGGGCGAGGCGCTTTCGCGCTGGCTCAAACGCTATTGCCAATTCATTGCCACGAAAAAGGGATTGGCCTCTGCCCTGCATTCGGGCGACCCGGCCTTTAGCGCCCTGCCCGACTATTTCCGAAGCAATTTCGAACCGGTTCTGGCCGATCTTCTTGCAACCGCGGCCAAGGCCGGGGACGTGCGCGATGACATTGCCGCCTATGACCTGCTGCGCGCCATTGGCAACCTGGCCAGCAGCGGCGGACAGGACGGCGAAGATGGCATGGACCATACCTATCGGATGCTTGATCTGATGATTGACGGGCTGCGCTTTGGCAAACCGCGCTAAGCTCTAATCAAAATCTGGCGCAAACAGGTTCAGATCAAGGGTCGGCTTCACACCGATATCGCGGCGGTGCTTTTTCAAAAACCCGTTGGCGGCTTCGCGGCCCTTATCGCGCAGCATGGTCATAAAGCCCCACTCGGCATTCATTTTTGACGATGCATCAAGTTCGAGCATCACGTCACTGGCAATACAATGCATGCGCATTTCGGCCCATTTGCTGGCTTCGCACGCATGTTTGGGCGCATCATTTTTCAGGATCGAAATCATCCTGAGTTCCTTGACCAAACTGCTGTTAAACGAAATCTCGTTGAGGCGGCTGGCAATTTCATGGGATGTTTTGGGTACACCGGGCCGCTTAACCGGATTGATCTGCACAAGCACCGTATCATCTGCCCCGCATTCCCGCACCAGCGGGCCAAGGCTGGGATTGCCGCAATATCCGCCATCCCAATACGGGATGCCATCAATCTCGATCGCCTTATAAATCGTTGGCAAACAGGCCGATGCCAACAACACATCTACCCCGATATCGGGATTGCGAAACACCCGCCCTTGCCCGGTTTCCACATTGGTCGCGGTCACAAACAGCTTCGCCGGGCTGTGATTAAGCGCTTTGAAATCAATGATATCGCTTAAAATCGCCGCCAGCGGATTATCGCCGACCGGATTAAGGTCATAGGGCGAAAACAGCCGCGCACTCATATTCAGCCACATATAAGACAGCGAATTTTCAAGCGACCAATTGCCAAACAAAATATCAATCGGGCTGCGTTGTAATGGGCTAAACCGTGCCGCATCTGAAACCTTCTGCCAAAAGGTTTCCAAATCCGCACGCGCCACTTCATGGCCGCTTTGATCCGCCGTTCCCTTGGCAAGCCCCGATGTAACGACGGCGGCATTCATTGCCCCGGCCGAGGTCCCCGAAATCGCTTCAATCGCGATTTCCTCATCCTCAAGCAACCGGTCCAAAACGCCCCAGGTAAACGCGCCGTGCGATCCGCCGCCCTGAAGGGCCAGACTGATATGCTTTTGCGCTTTCTTGCCCTGGGTCGGTTTCTTCACCGCCCCAGATTTATTAGCAGCTTTCTTGACAGCCTCGCTCATCACAGCTCCTCAATCGCACATCACCACACGGCACATACAACCCAACACGCCGCCCTGATGATATGTCGCACAATTTTGGATTTACCAGCCACACGGGATATTAAAGCGAAAAGAAGCCGCAAAGACCACAAAGTTCCAGCGCGGGGCCAAATGGACCAAACACCTGCCCTTAAAAATCAGTGCTGATCACAAGCCGGATCATCAACGCGGATCATAAGACACTTCTAACCGCGTCCCACCGGGCTCCAACACCATGAAATGCTCTTTCGGGCCTTTGCCGGAAAACTCTGGCGCGAATTCAACTTCCACACCCGGCCATGCCTGAACCACCTTAAACAGGGATTTCAAATCATCGGACGACGCCACCTTTAACGCCATGTGATGCAGCCCAACATTCTTGTGCCGATCAAAGCGATTAAAGTCCTCGGCCTTGCGCTCCCACAACGTCACCTTGGCCTGCCCGTCGGTCATATAGGCGCTGGGATAATCGGGGTTTCCGCCAAACTGCTCCCACCCCAAAGCGCCCTCAAAAAACGCCTTGCTCGCCGCCAAATCACAGACCGTCAACCCAATATGATCAATCCCCTGTGTCACATAAGACGCCATGTTTTCATTCCTCCCTGATCACAAAACTTCCCTGAACCCTTTCGTCATTAAAAACCACAAGAATGCTATTTTCCACACACTGGGTTCTAGGCTTCGCAACGCGAATAAATGCCCCGCGAAATGACACACGGGCACTGCCGGTATCGGGTAAAAAAAGCACAACCCAAAACGCACCACAACAACCAAATGTTTAAACCATAACTTGCTAGCCCTTTGAACAGGAAGACATATTGCCGAGTTGTATAATAGTCTAACCCGATCTTATTGATTAAAGCAGCAACTGGGGGACACAGTTCATGAGCAAAGCCATTTTACGGGGCACGACCGCCCTTGCGATGATGTCGGTATTGGCACTTGGCGGGTGCGATAAAACAACCGGCCAAACAATTGGGTCAATCGTTGGCGTTGTCGGCGGCACGGTTCTTGGCGCGCAGTTTGGCAAAGGAACCGGTCAGCTTGTCGCAACCGCCATCGGTGCAACAGCAGGCTATCTCATTGGTGACTGGGTGGGTGAAATGCTTGACCCCAAAGACACCGAAGCCGTTCAGCAAACCACCATCAAAACACTTGATGCCGGCAGTGACGGCCAAGCGGTCACCTGGAACAATCCCGACACCGGCGCACGCGCCGAAATCACACCAACAAACACCCGCCAGGTCACCGCACAAGTCGAAGTCAAACGCCCGAAAGTCGTCGCAAGCCCGGTTGGCATGACAATCATCGGGGATGAACGGGTCATCCTCAAAGGGGCCAATGTACGTGCAGCACCAACGACCGACGCCAGCATTTTGCGTGGCCTGCGTTCGCAAACGCCTGTGAATGTGATCGGCAGCGTTAAAAATGGAAATTGGTATCTTATCGGACAAGACGGCAAAGCCATCGGCTATGTTTACCACACCCTCGTCGGGCAAACCGCTAGCGCGCCAGCTGTGCAAACAGCGACGGCCGACGCGCCAAATGATCCGGATGCGCAAAAAGTTGCCGAAGAAGAAATCGTCGCCAGCGACGATAACGTCATTGATCTTGATGCCGAATTTGAAACTGAAACGCTGATGGTACAAACCACCTGCCGCGATCTCTCCATGAAGGTCAGCGACGGCAGCGAAACGGAACAGCAAAATTACTCGGCATGTAAATCACCTGATGGCGTCTGGGAGCTCGGCTAATGCTCAAACGCCCTTCCCTTTCTGCGGTATCTCTGCTGTTTGCGGCCACGATGCTCACATCACCTTTTGGTTTGCACGCGGCAGAAAGCAAGCAAATTGCACGGTCTTCCAACCTCGGCATCGAACTGTTTGGTGTCGGCGGAGACGATTGGTGCAAAGCTGACAGCCAATTAACGCTGACGCGCACAAATGACAGCCCACTGGTTGGCACCGAAGAAAAGCTGTTTCCCAAGATCGCCAAAATTTTCAACACCGAGTGCCCACAAATGGAAACGGCGCAGGTTGTTGTGAATGATGCATCCGGCGCAACCACACGCGATTTCCGTATCAGCAAGAAAGCTGGCTGGAATATCGTCGAAGATGCCCCGGCAAAAACCGCGCAAGCAGAAACACCATCAAACACATCGCAGGAGCCACCGGCGCAACCCGCCCCCACCCAAACACAAGAAGCTCCCCAACCACCCAAAAAGCAAGAGCCAACGCTTGCTCAAAAGCAAGCTGAGCCTGAGCAAAAAACGGCGCCTGCGCCTGCGCCTGCGCCTGCGCCTGCTGTCGCCAGAGAAAAATATGTTTCTTTGTCAAAGGACAACCTTTTTTGGTTGGCCGCACATGAAGCCCCTGAATTGCTTGAAGACAATCGGGTCATTGATCAGCTGGCAACACTCAAAAGCTGTGACCGTTTCCTGTCTGTTCGCAGCAATGAATTCGCTCTCAGAGATTGGCGTCAAGAGGTCAAGCCAACTGTCGTCAAAAATGCAAACGCCGCATCAGACCTCTTTGAGTTTTCGTTCAATTTCCGCGTCAAACGTAACTACGATTTTGAGACTTCAATGCTCGACATCGGAAGCTTCACACCGAAAACACAGGAATACCGTGCGAAGTGCGGTTATCACGATACGTTTCGTGATAATACGTTCGGCGGCCGGGTCGATGTCAGCTTCGAAGGCTTGCCTGATAGCTTCAATCGCAAAATTTATCTGCCCGATGAGCTTGGTCGTGCTGCTGTCGACCGACTTGAAGCCACCGACAACAAAGTTCGCATCACATATCGTGCGCGCTTAAAAGGTATTGGCGTCAGCAACGATTGGGGAAAACGTTATGAACTCAAAGCTGAGTTCATTGATGTCAAAATCCATACCGGCAAACAGTTCGATTATCTGCTTGTCCATCATGATGCAGACAAGTTTTCCGCCGCCCGCGAACAGCATAAAATCGCACGCGAAGCAGCCGCCGAAGAACAACGCAAGATCGAACAAGAACGTCTTGCCGCACAAAGCGCACGCGAAGAAAAACTGCGTCGCCTCCAGATCGAGCAGGAAAACGCACGCGCCCAAGAACTTTATGAAAGCCTTGCTGGCGATAATGCTGTTCCGGCAAAACTCGCCGCCCTTTATCACGACGGAAATCCGGCATTTAATAACCCGTACGATGTCGCGGCCAAGGCAATTTCAGTCGGCCAAAAGTTTCCCGTCCGTGCCTTTGTCCGCGCCGGAAGCCGTGACAGCATCGGCTATCGCGCTGAATGGCCGTCTCGGCTGTATCTGACCGGGGCCGACCTTGAAGAAGGCGAATGGTACTTTGTTTCTGGCATGGGGGATGGTCAGAAAATCGATAACACCCTCCTCAGCATCATCACAGTCGACGAAGCGACAAAATGTGATGACCGCCTCTGCATGAGCGAAGATGACGTGATCGACTATGTTCGGTCACAATATCCGCAATGGACCGGGAAAGAGGAGTAAGCCCTATGAAACAAGAAAACAGCCATACGGCCGCACCCGCCCCGAAAAAGACCACCAAGATTGCACTTATCGCCGGTGGCGTGGGGGCTGTGGTTCTCATTGCCGGGTATTTCGTTGTTCAAAGCCAAGTTACCGATAGCGCAAGAACGGACATCGACAATTTCCTGCGCAACAACAACATGGATCGTTACGTTCAGTACCGCGATATCGACGCCTCTTTATTCGGGCAAAGCGTAACCCTCCACAATGTCCGGCTTGATTTCGGCGAAACACAAGGCACCATCGAAGCAATCAACGTCTCCAATTACGATGTTGATGAACGCAGTGGCCACCTCAACAGCATTGATATCTTGCTTGAAGGCACCGACTTCCCAATCAACCCAGGTCGGGCAAGCTTCTTCCAACGCCGAAGTGCCCCGCCCCCCTATCTCATTGGGGTCGACGCTGTGCGCGGCGATTTTGGGATGGAATATGAATATGACAACGTAAGCGGCACTCTTGATGCCGACGTCAATTTCAGCCTTCCTGATCTGATGGAAGGCGAGTTCAATATCGGCATCGGCAACCTCCACCTGCCGCCGATTGATCGATTGGCATCGCGTAAATTCGCAAAAATGAGCTCGGTACTACGAGACGCAAGTACCGCAGACCTCAAAGCGATCTCCCTAAGCCTGACAGACCTTGGGCTTGAGAATAAGGTCGCTGAATATTTTAGTGTTAAAGAAGGCATGGCACTTGATGCCGAGGCCTATCGCGATCACATCGTCGAGGTTCTTGAAAAGAATATCGAAAAAACGCCCCCTGGGACGCCCTTTGAAGAACACCTCGCCGACATTGCAAAATCGGCCACAGGATCGTCGGGCGGAACGCTGTCTGTTTCGTATGAACCGGAATATCCGACAACATTCGAAGATATGGGGGCGGCTGCATTTGGTTTGATGTTCGGGGGCTTAGGCGCCCTCGGAAACGGCTTCTACCAAAACAGCGAAATCCTAAATGACCTGTATGATCGCGATGTTCTCAAAATAGAATTTGATAGCTGATCAAGGCAAAAAACGCCCCGCATTCCGCTGCGGGGCGTTTTTCATTGGGGCCAAGGGCACAAGTGAAATTAAAAAACGACGCGCCTCGCGTGGCGAGGCCTAAGTTGTCAAAGCCCAGAGTAGCCGAACCCAGAGCGCAAAGCCCCGGTCCAACAATATCGCTCATCGTCCCCCACATTCCCTACCGTCACCCCCGCGAAGGCGGGGGCCCATCGTGCCTCACGCACCATCTCGGATGCCCGCCTGCGCGGGCATGACGCAAGGGTCCTAAAACCGGGACGCACTTCTTTTCTAGGAGTCATTTACGTCGTTTTAAACGGATGACGTCTGGGATTCCGGTCAGTCAAATCCATCAACTCATCAAACGAGAGTTTACCGATCCTAACATTCTCAAATTCCTCACTGGACAATTCATACTGATCAACTCCACCGCCATGCCGTGCAGCTAAAAATTCAAAAATGTACTTTTTTCCCAGTTTTAGAACCCGCCATCCATTTCCAGAAATCAAATCGTCAGAAATGATAATATCCTGCTTTTTAGGAACATACGTCTTGCCAAACTGGAGCTTAAAATCGTTGGCCATTTTTGATCCTCAAAAGAAAGGGGACATTCCCCTTTTTCACTCTATGAAAAGAAATGAACCACTAAAATACCCAGGATCAGGATAAACCAATCTCCACTTGGACTGGCAATTCGTACAAGAGAACCATCTTTCAGATATCATTTTGCCTGCAGATTTCTTTTCAACGGAAACCTCTATGGCTCGCCCGGTTTCTATCTGATTTTCCATCCATGCGACAAAACTTTCAAACTCATTCAAGGAGCGAAAAGTGTCTATGTTCTCCCAATGACAGTTCATTGGCTAACTTTCCAATTCGTAAACAAAAGGGTCGTAAAATGGGACGGCATTATCTCACCGCCCTACTCTCAACCCCCCACCCTCAAGCCCACTCAATCGCCGCCGGTAAATCCAGTTTCGGCGCCTGTTCCATGACCATCGCAAGGAAAATGCGCGCAATCGGCGACAGGCTTTTGCTGTCGCGTGTGATCACGCCAATCGGGCGGTGACGGACGGGTTGGCAAAGTGGGACGAAGGTCAGTTTGGCATCGGCATTTTGGTCCGACACGCCGGTTGCAATCCGCGCGGCCAGCTCCGGCAGGACCGTGATCCCCACCCCTTCGGCGACCATCGCGGCCAGTGTAACGGTGTTGGATGTCTCGACCACCGGGCGCAATCCCGCCACCAGCCCAAGCGCGGCAAGATCGCCCGACGTTTTCGCTGTGTCTTTCACATGCTCGGCTTTGTCACCGCGCGCTACCTTGGCCATCGCACGGTCAAGCTTTGCCGCACTGCCGACAACCGCCTTGGCCGCCCCCACGCCAAGGGCCGCGGCCTGTGTCACCGCCGCACTCATCGGCGTCGCTGGCACGTTCGGCACCGCCCCGCCAAATCCCTGATCGGCCATCATCGCACGCGTGCCTGATTCCGGGCCCAGCCCAACAAACGGCTGATCAAAAAGGTCCGCCCACGCGATTTCAGATTGCTGGGCAAATTCATGATCGGCCCGGCACAGCACGCCAAACCGATCAGAAAAAAGCGGACTAAACCGAATATCGGGCAGGTCCTGCCATTCCCCGGCAATGCCAAAATCGGCCTCGTTATTGGCGACCGCTTCATGCACTTCGCCAGCATTCATTTCATCGAGCCTAAGGCGCGCATCAGGGTGCTCGGCCACGAAATGGCGGATCACACCGGGCAAAATGCGGGTTAAAACCGACGGGGCTGCCGCAATACGGATTTTGCCACCAATCCCCTTGGACAACGCATCAAGATCACCAAGCGCCTCTTCAAAATCGCCCAGCAACCGCCGCGCAATCGGCAAAAACCGCTCCCCCGTCACGGTCAACGACACATGGCGCGTGGTGCGATCAAAAAGGGCCGCGCCCGTTACATCCTCAAACTGGCGAATGGTCGCGGTAATCGCCGGCGATCCAAGCCCAAGGGCGGCGGCCGCCGCACTAAACGATCCCTGCTCGGCAACCGCAACAAACACGCGCATATGGCGGATATTAAGTGATGACAGCATGATTTTAGATGTCCGTTCCAGTAAATGTGCGCCTGCCCCAAAAGACCATAGCGCCCAATCCCGCTGCGGGCAAAAGGCTTCTTGCGTGTTTTACATCGCCAAACGCTACTTTAAAGGGCATTCTGTCTGTAAGGTTCACGTTTCGACAATTGAGAATAAATTGAAGGCAATGACAGAAGACGACCGACCCAAACTACTCGCGGGCGATGAAGCCTTCGACCTTTGGCGCAAGGGTCCTGGCGCGTGGAACATTTGGATTGAAGCAAATCCGGGCACAGATATCAGCTTTGCCGGTTTTGTTTTCTCAATCAAACGGGTTTCTAAAAGAGAACTATCGTTCGCTGGCTATCACTTCGGCAATCGGAACATAGACTTTTCAAATGCCATTTTCAGAACTGGAGATGTCGTCTTCTCTAATGCGGTGTTTGAAGGTAACGTAGAATTCGCTGGCGCGGACTTCGGCAACGGAAGTATCAAATTTTGCGATGTAGAATTCCAAGGTGAAGTGAACTTTCTCGAGACAAAATTTGGAGATAGCAACGTTGACTTTGGTGGCTGCCGATTTAGGCAAGGTGCCGATTTCACGGAGGCTATCTTTGGAAAAGGACGTGTGGTTTTTAGCCGAACCAGTTTCTTTGGTCCCGCTGATTTTTATCTCACACAGTTTGGCGAAGGATATCTAGAGTTCTTTGACGCCCACTTTAAGGATCCAGTCTGCTTCCGTCGCTCCAGTCTCGGTTTAGGCGAACTATGCTTCAGAGAGACTCAATTCAATACCGACATCGTCGACTTTAGCGAAGCCATGTTCGGGAACGTCAGGATCGACTTTACTGATGCGACATTTGAAAATTGCGATTTAACCTTCAATCGCGCAAAGATCGGCGAGTTGATATTCAAACCTCATTTGTTCGCCTCTGAGCGCTTAGCCGCACAAAGCTTGTCAATTGAAGACTTAGCCATCGTGGTGTTCCCGAAAGGCTCAGCATCGTTGAAATTTTGCGACTTTCAAGGCGCGTCATTTCGAGGCTCATTATTTATCAAAGGCAACCTAAGCATTGTGCCAGACTTTCGACGCACGAGAGCTTCTCACCAAATTGAACTAAGCGACCTAGAGGTCAAACTCCTTCGTTCTCCCAAGTCGCCAAACTGGTTCAAAAGGTTTTATGCTGTAGCCGCAGATTCCCAAGATGCAGCTCGCTTGCGCCGTCTAAAGGAAATTGCCGAAACCAACAAGGATCATCAGGCCGCCTTGCGGTTTTCCGCCGATGAAAACAGGGCGCGACGCTGGATTGAAACATCATGGCTTGGATCTTTGCTCGATATCGCCTTTAGTGGTTTCAGCAATTACGGTCAAAGTATTCTGCGACCTTATTTGTGGCTCTTTAGTTTTTTTGCAGGGTTTATTGGCATTTACAAAACTTTGGCGACAGCTTGCCATGCGGGTTGGCTGACTTCATTGGGACAAGCAACCCTCTTATCCATCAGCAACAGCCTAGCGTTCCTACCGCAATCGAGAAGCTTGCGAACGGATGCCCTAAAAGCACTTTATCCCGGTGATCCGGGCTTTTGGGTCGATGCCCTCATGATCACCCAAGGCGTTCTCAGTTTCGTTTTCCTGTTCCTAATCGGTCTGGGTCTCCGCAACCGTTTCCGCCTGTAACATCAAGCGTGTCAAATATCCGCCGGACGCGGTGACAGGCCCTTGGCGGTGCTGGTGGTTTTGCCGCGTTGCACGGTGGGATGGACCTGTACCAAGCATTCATGAAAAACGCGCGCCATACGCGAAATCACGGTTTGCGGGAAATTGGCCGCACACATGGCGATTTTAAACGTCAAAAGATCGGGGCGAAGGGCGCGCATATCGCCGCGTTCAACCCATTGTTTGGCATAATGGGTCGGCAGGAAGCTGACGAACTTGCCACTTAGGATCAAATACGCCAGCCCTTCCATATCATAGGCCGTCGCACTGGGCGGATGGCGAAACAGCGATTGGAACGCGGTCGCCACCGAATAGCCGCGCCGGGCAAATTTCTGATCGGCCAGCAATTCAATCGGCATGTTCGATTGTTCGCGCCCATAAAGCGGATGTTCCCGCCCGCAATACATCATCTGTTCTTCGTGAAAAAGATGCTGCATCTGGATCGCGCCATTCATCGGCTGATTGGGCACAATGGCGATTTCCATCTGACGGCTGAGCAACGCATTTTCGATCTGGTTGGGCGACACCACCACAAGGGTCGGATGCACGCCCGGCACCCGATCATTAAAAAGCTGGATCGCCTGCCCCAGATGGCAATTGGGGTTTTCCACCATTGCATCAACCAGCCCAATGCGCAGTTCGCCACTCATATTGCCGCGAATGGCCCCGACTTCGGCGCGAAAGGAATCTGCTGCCGAAAACAGCTTGATCACTTCGCTGTAAATCTTCTGGCCATGCTCGGTCAGCGAGAATCCAGACCGCCCGCGCCGACAGAGTTTCACCCCCAACCGGGTTTCAAGGGCGGCCATCTGCGTACTGATGGTAGAGCGCGAAATGCCCAATTCATCCTGGGCGGCGGTAAAGCCATTGCTTTCGACAATGGTGCGAAAAATCCGCAACTGGCGGAAATCGACGTCACTAAGCGGTGGAATGGTGGTCGACACAGCAATCAAAGCCTTTACGTTGAAAAAATCGGACGTTTACTTTGGAAGTTCGATATTATTGAACACAAGACACCGTGGCAACTTCATTTGTGCAGCGCAACCGATCCCGTCCGGATTGGGATGTAA
The DNA here is from genome assembly GCF_011806425.1 of Thalassospira lucentensis. Lineage (GTDB taxonomy): Bacteria > Pseudomonadota > Alphaproteobacteria > Rhodospirillales > Thalassospiraceae > Thalassospira > Thalassospira lucentensis_B. The sequence goes on from NZ_JAATOV010000007.1 coordinate 37,275, forward strand.
TGCCCCCATCGCCGCCACCATGCTGCACCGCGCCGCCGCCACGGAGTTCTGAAATGACCAGTTCAAAAGACCCATCGACCATCAATTTCACCCCGCCTTCGGCGATGACCATGCCGCGCTATGCCGGGGTCGCAAGCTTTATGCGCGCCCCGCATCTGTCGATGGATGATGCGGCCTGTGATCTGGTCGATATCGCCATGCTGGGCGTGCCATGGGATGGCGGTACCACCAACCGTCCGGGCACGCGCCACGGTCCGCGCCAATTGCGCGACCTGTCAACGATGATCCGCCCGATCCACCCGGTTACCGGGCAAAACCCGTTCGAAGACCGTAACGTGGCTGATCTGGGCGATGCGCCGGTTAATCCGGCCGACATCATGGATACGCTTGAAAAAGTCACAAGCTTTGTCGCAGGCCTCAAAAACAAGGGCATTTCGCCCTTAAGTGCCGGCGGCGACCATTTATTGTCCTATCCGATTTTGGCTGCACTGGCAAAGGATCGCCCGCTGGGCATGGTGCACTTTGATGCCCATACCGATCTTTTTGACAGCTATTTCAACGGCTATAAATACACCCACGGCACCCCGTTCCGCCGCGCAATCGAGGACGGCTACCTTGATCCCAAACGCGTGGTGCAGATCGGCATTCGTGGTACGATGTATGACGGCGAAGATGTGCAATGGGGCCTGTCACAAGGCGTTCGGATCATCCGCATCGAAGAAGTCGAAGATCGCGGCATTGATGATGTCATGGCTGAGGCCCGCGAAATCGTCGGCCAGCAAGACACCTATGTCAGCTTTGACATCGATTGCATCGATCCCGCCTTTGCCCCCGGTACGGGCACACCCGAAATCGGTGGCTTCACCAGCCGCGAAGCCCAACGTTTGGTTCGCAAGCTTGCCGGGCTCAATATCGTCGGCGCCGATCTGGTCGAGGTTTCCCCACCCTTTGATCCATCGGGGGGCACCGCGTGGCTTGGCGTGTCGATCATGTTTGAACTGCTGTGCGTTTTGGCCGCGTCCAAACAAAGCAAGAACCCGAACAAGACCACCGCTTAAAGAGCTAAAGAACGTTTTTCGCCACCACCATCTGCGTCACCAAAACCACCAACCATAAAACCAAAACAAGACTTACAAGACTTATCAGAGAGTCCTCAACACGGAGATACACCTTATGAAACGGTTCCTTTCCAAGCTTTGCCTATCGGGCGTTGCCCTGATGACCGCGGCAAGCCTTTCAAGCACCGCATCGGCTGCCGAAGAACTCACCATTGCCCACTCCACATGGGTTGGCTACGGCCCGCTTTACATCGCCCAAGAAGAAGGCTTCTTCGAAGACGAAGGCCTTGATGTCAAACTGGTCATTATGGAAGACGTCAAAACCCGTATGCCGGCCTTGGCCGCTGGTCGGATTGACGTTGCCGTTACCACCATTGATACGGTTTTGGGTTTCTATACCCCCGAACATCCGCTGAGCTATCTGTTCGCGCTCGATGATTCACGCGGCGGCGATGGCATCGTTGCCAATCAGGACATCAAATCGGTTGCCGATCTTAAGGGCAAAAACGTCGCCTTTACCGAGGGGTCCGTTTCGCAGTTCTTCCTCAGTGTCCTTCTCAAAGATGCCGGCATGAAGCTTTCGGACATCAATGCGATGAACATGTCGGCCGGTGATGCCGGTGCGGCCTTTGTTGCCAAACGTGTTGATGCGGCTGTGACGTGGGAACCTTGGTTGACGCGCGGTCAGGATACCGAACATGGTCACCTTCTGGTCGACAGCACCAAAACACCGGGCCTGATCACCGACATCATGGTCACCACCAACGAGACCCTTGAAAAACGCCGCCCGGAAATGGAAGCCCTGTACCGTGCATGGACCAAAGCCATCGCATGGCAGAAAGAAAACGAAGAAGCAGCCGATGTCATCATGGCAAAGGGTGTTGGCGGCTGGCTTGAAGATCCGGCTGTGTTTGCCGAAACCCGTGCGGGCATTGCGTTCTATGACGATGCGATGAACAAGAAGTTCATGGATACCAGCAACACCGACGGCATTTTGGGCACCATCGCCAACGCCAAAGAACTCGGCGAAGAAGCCGGTCTGTTTACGATTGATGCGGAACCAGCAAGCCTGATCGCCGCCGACATCGTTAAGTAACAAGTAAAAAGAAGACTTCGGAGCAAGTACCATGTGGACCAGATCCCTCTTTTCACCCAAAACCGAGATTGCCAGACCGGTCTTTATCAGTCTGTCGCTGGCATCGGTTGCTGTTGTTCTGTGTCTATGGTGCTTGCTCACCTATGGCGGCATCACGCCAAAGGATTTCCTCGCCGCCCCGCACGAAGTCATCCTGGCCGGGGTCAAGCGCGTCGCCAATATGTCGCTGCTTGAACATATGTGGGCCAGCTTGGTGGTGATCCTGTCGGGCTTTATCTTGGCCTCGATCTTTGCCGTGCCGCTGGGCATCCTGATGGGCAGCTTCCGCGCCGTGCAGGCGATCATTGAACCGATCACCGGCTTCATGCGCTACATCCCGGTATCCGCCCTGATCCCGCTTTTGATCCTGTGGATCGGCATTGGCATCGAACAGAAAATCATGGTGATTTTCCTCGGTACGTTTTTCCAACAATTGATCCTGATTTCTGATGTCTCGGCCCGTGTGTCCAAGGATCTGATTGATTGCGCCTATACGCTCGGTGCTGATCGGCGCAAGGTTGTCACCCGTGTTTTGGTTCCGGCCTGCATGCCCGGTGTGATGGATAACCTGCGTGTGACAATGGGTTGGGCCTGGACCTATCTTGTTGTCGCCGAACTGGTCGCGGCCGATACCGGCCTTGGCTACATGATCCTCAATGCCATGCGCGGTCTGTTTACCGATGTGATTTTGCTTGGTGTCTTTACCATCGGCATTTTGGGTCTGATCACTGATTTCTTCTTTAAATGGGCGCGGCGCCGCTTGCTGCCCTGGTCTGCTGATTTTTAAGGTTATTTGTCATGAGTATGCTTTCCCTAAGCGACGTTACCGTACGCTTCGAACCCAAAGACAAACCAGCGGTCCTTGCCCTTGATGATGTCTCGCTGAAAGTCGCCAACAACACGTTTTCGGTCATTGTCGGCCCATCGGGCTGTGGCAAATCAACGCTTCTGCGTTTGGTCGCCGGGCTGGAAGTTCAGACCTCTGGCCATATGGAACTTGATGGCGAACCCATTGGCGGCCCGTCGGCGGATCGCGGCATGGTGTTTCAAAGCTACACGCTGTTTCCGTGGTTGACCGTGCGTGAAAACATCATGTTCGGCCCGAAACTTAAAAACCTGCCCAAATCCGAATGCGAAGACATCGCCGATGATTTGATCCAGGCCGTGCACCTCAACGGATTTGAAAATTCGTACCCAAAAGAACTGTCGGGCGGCATGCGCCAACGTGTGGCCTTGGCCCGCGCACTTGCCAATGATCCGCGCATTTTGTTGATGGATGAACCGTTTGGCGCGCTAGATAGCCAAACCCGTCAGGCCATGCAGGAACTGTTGCTCGATGTCTGGCAGTCACGCCGCAAAACCGTGCTGTTCATCACCCACGACATCGACGAAGCCATTTTCCTTGGCGATGAAGTCCATGTCATGTCGGCCCGTCCGGGCAGAATTCAAAAGTCACTCGACATCAACATCCCGCGCCCGCGCGGCATCGAAGTCCTGACCAGCCCGGAATTCACCGACTACAAAAAAACCATCCTGTCGCTGATGCACAAACAAGTCGTCGGCAGTCAGCAGCCAGAAGCACCAAAACGCGCAACGGCTTAAGAGGTTAAAGGGTTAAAGGGTTAAAGGGTTAAAGGGTTAAAGGCTTAACCGCCAATCAGCCCCCAAACCACCCGACAGGCTCAGATACAGGGAATGTGCGGCGCACAGCAGCCCCGCACATTCCCGACCGTTTTTAAACACTTGATGGCTTCTCACGTAAAAGTTCGACGTACCTTCGGTCGCAATACCACCATTCAATATCCGGTAGCTCCATTCGAAGTAAGTTTAACAACTCCCAACCCTCTTCATAGAACAAGTGATATTCTTGTTCATCATTGAAGCCGATATTTGAATGATCCGCCAAATCTAGTGTTTTATCAAAGGTCTCCTCCCACAAATGCAGCCGCGCTTTTAAGATATTAGAGATAGGCAACGTATCAGGATCAACGTTATCGGGTTCAGTCATATCCCAGAGACACCAACACTGATAATCTGACTGCAATTTCATCTTGCGCTTCGCGTTGTGCATATTCTCTCCTCAAGGTCCTGATCTCGGGTTCGCGCCTAAGATAAAACCACTGTCGCCGAACGTAATCGCTGTGTATTGGGTTTGGCCGTTGCAATGGTATTTGTATACTCGGCGACCTTCACCGGCACCTTGATAACCTAGAATCTTTCCATTTTATCGCGTCGGGTCAGATCAACATCCTAAAGAGTTGGAACGGTGACAGTTAATCACGCAAATTTTGAGTACTTCTTGTATAGTTTGTCGAATGAGATTTCACCTCTCCGCAGCGCTGAAAACTCTTCCTCCATTATCTCAACATCGGTAAATTTCGTCGCTAACTGCCCACTATCAAATTGGAAGAAATATACACCATCTGACTGAAAAGCCTTGCAGTGCATTCCTAGCAGTTCCTTCTCGTTCCCTCGAGCATTGCAAAAATAATACTCGTCCTCCCTCAACTCAAGGTGGCGATCTCTTTGCGAAGTATCAATCTTCACAGGCTTAAGCTTCACAATAAGCTCCACTAGAATTCAATTTCGATAAGCGGTGCGTTTCTCAACTCGACACCTGCTTCAGCAGTTCCACCGGCAGTAAATCCACCTGGCACCCATTGATGATTGGCTCCTCTCTCGTTTCCACTTGGAAATTTAATTCCAGCAAGATTTTGCTGTGGAATATGAAGAGCTACTGAATCACCATTTGAAAGTGTACCTGGGACGCTACCCAACGGGCTGTCTCTTTTTGTTCCTGTCTGTTAGTGCAATCATGTCTTCAAAAGTAAGTTCACCACTTTTAATGCGTTCGAACTCACCATCAGATATTGCGTAAACAATCGAACCACCGCCTTGTGCACTTGCCTGAAACTCGAAATAACAGGAGCCGTCCGCTTCTTTACGTGCCTCCCAATCTTGTTCTCGCCACAAGGTCTCAGAATGAATCGATGGCCGGCCGATAGGATAGTAAGTGTCACCGATTTTCTTAACATATGGGCCAAATTTTGGGTTCATATCGGTAATCCCATCAATTTCTTAGCTGATCTGTGATGTCTTTAAATGGCGCAGTACTAACGTCTGCGACACCATCACGCCCAACGACATGCCCACAAAAGGGGACAGGTTCGATCAAGGCCAAAGCTTAACCGCCAAACAGACACCAAACCACTTTAATGCTCCGCCGATTTACAGCGCCTCATGATCGACCAGAACAAACGGAATACCTTCGGAGCAATATTCAACCCGCGCCGAAACCCCATAAGCGCGCGATATCACCTCGGGCGATATGACGCTTTCCGTCTGACCAAAAGCAATCAACCCGCCGTCTGAAATCACCGCAAGCTGATCACAAGTCCGGATCGCAAGATTGATATCGTGAATGGCAATCATTGCGATGGCCCCGGTGTCGCGCAAGATCTCTCGAACCGCGTTAATCACCGCCAATTGCCATTTCAGGTCCAACGCACTGGTCGGCTCATCAAGCAGCAAAAGCTCAGGGTTGCGCACGACCACTTGCGCCAGTCCCACCATTTGCCGCTGCCCGCCTGACAAACGGTTCATCCGCTCAAGGGCAAGATGGCTGATGCCAAGATCGGCAAAGGCGGTTTCAACCGCTTCTTCCGCTGATCGCGTGTCCAACGCCCTCACCGCGCGACAGGCTGCCATCACGGCTTCGTACGCCACAAGTGGGCTTGCCGGGGGCAATGTTTGCGGAAGGTAGCCGATCATCTCGACACGCTTGCGGCGGTCGACGGATTTTAAATCCACGCCATTCAATTCAACGCCCCCCGTACTGTCACCAAGTGCGGCAATGGCGCGCAGAAGCGTCGATTTACCAGACGCATTCGGCCCCAAAAGCCCGACCATCGATCCCCGTGCGACCGACGACAGCGACAGGTTTTCAATCACCGACCGGCGCTTGTATCCCGCGGAAAGGTTGCTAATGACAAGGCCGGTCATGCGCGATGCTCCTTGGCGACAAGCAGGGATAGGAAAAGCGGAACCCCGACAATCGACGTCACGATGCCAAGCGGTATGATCATGCCCGGAATGATCGTTTTAGACGCGATTGACGCCAACGACAGGATCAACGCCCCCGCCAATGCGGCCCCCGGCAAGAAGAAACGATGATCTTCACCCAGCAACAGACGCGCAATATGCGGCCCGACCAAGCCAACAAACCCGATGGTACCGACAAAACAAACCGCGACCGCCGCCAAAAGGCTTGCGCGCAACATCACCGTCAGTCGAAGCCGCTTGGTATCAATGCCAAGGCTTTCTGCCTGCGCCTCGCCAGCACGAAGCGCGGTAAGCTTCCACACATTGCGTAACGACAAAGGAATGGCGATGATCAAAACCACCGCAACCGTTGCGATCTTTGGCCAGGTTGAACGGCCCAAGCTTCCCATGCCCCAGAAAACAATCTGCTGCAACGTGTCCGCATCCGCCAAAAACTGCAAAAGCGCAACCACAGAATTGATCGCAAACACCAGCGCAATCCCAAACAGGACCACACTATCGGCCCCATTCGATTGCGTTTTCGCCAAAAGATGGATCAAAAGCGCTGCCACCGCCGCAAACAAAAAGGCACTTGTTGGCAACAATGCTTCTTGCGGAAACCACGTCAGGGTAATCCCCGTCACCAGCACCAACGCCGCCCCTAACGTCGCCGCGGCCGAAACACCCAACGTAAACGGGCTGGCCAGCGGGTTGTTCAGAACCGTCTGCATTTCTGCCCCCGCCAATCCGAGCGAGGCCCCAACAAGCCCCGCCATCACGGCATAAGGCAGGCGAACATTAAACAGGATATAATGCACCGGCCCCGGCAAACCAGCCGGGTCAAACAGCCCGGCAATCACGCTATCGGGTGACAACGGGGCTGGCCCGGTAAAGACGTCAAAAACAAACGCAACCCCCAACAGCACGACCATAAGGATCAGGATCAGAACGCGATACAGGACGAAACGTGAATAGCCTTCCGCAAGCGTGCGGTCGGTTGTTGCCATCTGTGAAGGACGTGTCACGGACTGGGTCACTTTAATATTCATTTAGGCCCACGGCATCGTTGAGGCATATGTCTCTGCCGCATCATTAAATTCTGCCACCGCCGAAAACGGCGTCGTGTCGACGCAAAGTTCGCCCGCCTCACGGATCAGGGCGTGCGGCGCGACATGCTCAGAAACAGGATATTCATATCCCACACTGGCATAAATCTGCTGGCCTTTATCCCCGGCAAGATATTCCAAAAAGGCACATGCTTCCTTGGGATGGGGCGCATGCGCCGCAACGCCTGCCCCGGTGATATTGACCGGGGTTTTGCCATGATCAAACGTTGGCAAAATCGGCCGCACATGCTCGCTCCAGGCCTTTTGCTCTGGCCCGCCAACACCAGCACACATTTCCCCGTAATAGTACGAATTGGCGACACCGATCTGCGCCTTGCCCTCGGCAATCGCACGAACGGCACTGCGGTCGCCACCCTTGCTCAGCGGCCTGTTCGCCGCGATACCTTTTAGCCACGCCTCGGTTTTCTCTTGGCCGTAATGCGCCCGAAAGGCCGCAATCAAGGCCGTGTTGAACATATGATCGGCGGGTCGAATAAACAGTTGATCGCGCCAGCGCGGATCTGCCAGATCCGCATAGTCAAACTGCGTCACATCAAGGGACTTCTCGACGAAAACGAACCGCGCACGCATGGACTGCGCAAACCAGCGCCCCTCAGGATCGCGTAAATGTGCCGGCACCAGCTTATTAAGTGTCTCTGATTGCACCGGCTGCGTCAGGTTTGCCGCCGCAAGCGCCATAAGCCGACGGTAATCAAGTGTAAGCACGATATCAGCAGGACAATTTTCCCCTTCCTGTTGCACGCGCGGGGCCGCATCGGACTTGATATCTTCGATGGTTACCTCAATCCCGGTTTCCTGATGGAAACCGTCGGCAAGCAACTGGGTGAATTCCCGGTGACGGGTGGAATAAATGGTCAGTTTACGGTGGGTCATAGGGTCTGCTTATTCTAAGGGATCAAGGGCAACGGTATAAACGCCATCCTGCGGAAGCAACGGAAACCGCTTGCGAAACTCAGCCAGCGTCTTTCCGGCGTCAAAGGCATCTTTATGGTCCGGGTTAAGCCAACCTGCCAATGCTTCAAGGGCAACCAGATGAAGCGGCGTTTCATTCAGGCCGTGCCAAAGCGCATAGGCGCGTTTGTTGCGCACGGCCTTCAATTCCGCAAGTCCGGGATCAGAAACGATGCGCGCAAGACTTTCACGCGCTTGGTCCGCACTCACATTCGCGCCGATGGTAATTCCGCCCGAACCTTCGGCTTTCAGGCCACCGGTGGCAACATACACATCGGGTTGGCGCGTCAGCATATATTCAAGATTGATCGGGCCGACCGGCCGTGGCAACACGTCCGCGGCAATACTATGCCCGCCGACCAAGGCTGCAAGATCGGCAAAGCTGCCGCGCCCGATACTCGCACAGCAGGGCATCACCCCGGCATGACTGTGAAAAACCAAATCAGTCGGCGCACCTGTCTGCTTCCCAACCGCCTCGGTGATCCGCTTTAATGTTGCCTGATAAAACGCAATCGCTTCTTCCGCGCGGGTCTCTTGACCAAGCAACTGGCCAAGGATGCGCAGGCTCGGCACCGTGTCGTTAAGCGGATCCTGTGCGAAATCGACAACGGCAACATTCAGTCCCGCCTGCGTCAGTTCCCGGATGAAAGCCGTACTACCGTCACTTTCGACCGGCCCGGCATTGAACCGGCTGATCAACACCAGATCGGGCTGCAGCATAAGCAAGTTTTCGATCACAAAGTCACTTCCCGCCCGCCGGCCAATCACCGGCAGCGCGTTTAGCGACGGAAACCGGCTGTGCCATGCCTCGGCTTCGTTTGGGAATATCCGGTTCAGGTCATCGGCCCAGCCCGCAAGAATACCCATCGGGTCCGGATGGACCATGCCAATCATGCTCAGAAAACGGCCCTGCCCCAGCACAACACGGCTGGCTGGCTTTGCCAGTTTGATCTCGCGACCCAAAAGATCGCGAACCACAAGACCCGATTTCGCGCTGGCCAGCCCCGGAAGTGCAAGCGCCATCGACCCGGCGAGGAAAGCGCGCCGGGTTATTCCATTCACATTCGCCATCTTCGTGCTTTTCGGGACTCTAAATTTGTTAATATTGACTATCACTAGCATCTTATTCTATAGGTCCTACAGCAAGCAAGGCCTGAACGCAACTTGCTGAAATATTTTGCAGAATTGGGGAAATCGTGAGCAATCGACAGTTTAATTCCAGGGTATCCGTTCTCGCTTTGATCACGGGCCTGAACATCATTTCCTTTGCCCCGGCGACGCACGCTCAGGAAAAAGTCCAAACGCTCGACCCCATTATCGTGCAGACCAAGGGCGAAAACAAAGACAGCTATGTCGCAACGACATCAAGCTCCGCCACCAAAACCGCAACGGCGCTGATCGAAACACCGCAAGCTGTTTCCGTTGTCACACAAAAAGAGCTCGAAGCACGCCAAGTACAGTCCGTGGGCGAAGCCATCCGCTATAATTCCGGCGTCTTGGGCGACTATTGGGGCGGGGCTGATCTTCGATATGACAAAACCTTGATCCGCGGTTTTGATGCGGCCCAATATCTTAATGGACTGAAACTAAGCCAAGGCAAATTCGCCGGCCTCGGACGACCAGAACCCTACGGATTGCAGCGGGTCGAGGTCCTCAAAGGCCCCTCTTCGGTGCTCTATGGGCAAAACGCTCCGGGCGGCCTCGTCAACCTGGTTAGCAAAAAACCAACCGCAGACCCCATTCGCGAAGTCAATGTCTCGCTCGGCAACTTTGACCGTCGCCAAGGTTCGTTCGATGTCGGCGGTGCGCTCGATGATAACGCCGAATTCCAGTACCGCTTGGTTGGCTTGGCGCGCGAAAGCGACACCCAAACCGATTATGGCAAGAACGATCGCCAATTCATCGCACCATCTTGGCGCTGGGCGCCTTCTGATGACACCAGCCTCACCTTCCTTGCCAGCTATCTGCGCGAGGATCTCGGAAATCAGGTCAATGTATTGCCGCCAATCGGAACACTGACCTCCGCCTCCTTTGGGAAAATACCGACCAGTTTCTATCCCGGTGAACCGTCGTTTGATCAATTCATCCGCGCGTCAAAATCAATCGGGTACGAGTTTGAACATAGCCTTAAAGACGTTTGGACGTTCCGACAAAACCTTCGTTATGACCGGCAGGATGCCGATTACCGCTATGTCAGCTATTCCGGTGCGCCCGTCGTCGGAACAACGATGGCCCGTAAACGGACCTTCATCGATCAGGACCTGAACTCTATCGGCGTCGACAACCAGGCCGAGGCGGAATTCTCAGCAGGCCCCATCGACCATGACGTCATTGTCGGTCTCGATTACCGATATGTCGATTTCTCATATCAATTCGGCACCGCCTCCGCCCCCAGCCTTGATATCGCAAACCCCGTCTATGGCAGTGCGATCGAGATGCCGCGCACAACCAAAAGCGAACGGACGGAACAGCATCAGACCGGCTTTTACCTGCAAGACCAGATGCGGATGGATAATTGGGCCGTCACGCTCAGCGGGCGTTACGATGTCGCCGACAGCTCAACCGTGAACCGGTTGAAAAACACCACCGTCGACCAGAATGACAAAGAATTCACCTGGCGGTCCGGCCTTGTCTATCTCGCAGATAACGGATTGGCCCCGTATGTCAGCTATTCCACCTCGTTCGAACCAACAGCAGGCAGTGACTTTGACGGAAACGCCTTTGAGCCGACAACCGGCCAGCAATACGAAGTCGGCGTCAAATATCAGCCCAACGAAGCTGACAGCTTTGTTACCGTCTCGGCCTATAACCTGACCCAGCAGAACGTGGCAACGTCCGACCCCGATAATGTCGGCTTTGACGTCCAGACAGGCGAAACCGAGGTCCGGGGTGTCGAGCTTGAAGGTGTCGCCGTTCTCACCGACAGCTTAAGCTTAAAAGCCAGCTATACCTACATGAATGGCGAAGTCACCAAGAGCAACGATTACAAGGGCAACACCCCGGCCCAAATCCCCCGTCACATCGCCAATCTTTGGAGCGACTACACCTTTCAGGATGGCCCGCTGGCTGGATTTGGCCTTGGTGCAGGTGTGCGTTACATCGACAAACGCTTCGGCGACATGGCCAACAATATGGAACTCCCGGCGACCACACTGGTCGATGCCGCCCTCCATTATGACTTTGAAAAGCTCGACACCGACCTCAAGGGCCTAAGCCTGCGCGTCAATGCCAGCAACCTGTTTGACAAAGACTATGTCGGCCAATGCGCCAGCACCAAATTCTGCCAATACGGCGCACGACGCACCGTCACGGCCTCGCTTGGATATAAATGGTAAATGGTAAATGGTAAATCCGGTGCCAACTTCAGAAACAAGATCGCTCAACACGGCGCGATACCACAAACCGATTTAACCGACCCAGGTCATCCCCAATCAACTTGACCCAAAATAAAGGCTGGCCCCAAAAGGCCAGCCTTTATGCCAAGCGCACATCATCAAAATCTACGGGATCGTGATATTCACCCCACCCCCGCTGCCCGGCTTAAAAATCACCCCGCCATTGGCAGTGATTTCGGTCAGGACGGTGTGGTCATCCTGCTGCGCCTTGCCGACATTTTCAGACCACAGCAGACTGTCGCCTTCGCAGGTTTCCGATCGATAATCGCTGCGGATAGCGACCAGAAGCGCAACCATTGGCGATGGCGGCATGGATAAAGGGTCAATGGGTCAATGGATCAAAGGGTCATAAAATAGATCTGTCCACTTTTCTCTATTTTCTCTGAGTCATACCTCAAAAAACTCTACTTCTGCCCAATTTACACGCTTATCGACAAAATGATTTTCTTCCGAACGGTTCCAAACAAAACACAGCGCGTTTACGCTGTGCCATCCGTCACCCAGCTTTTCAATTACATTTGGCAATATCGCGCTTGATATAGATGGCGCGCGCAGCTCCATCGCGCACTCATAATACTCAGGGATTTTCCAATATTTTTTGATATCGGTTATCGTTACGTCTCCGAATTCATTGAGCGCACAAACCAGCGTTTTTCCAAGCTCAACAGCCTCCTCTGCTGAGGAAACGGAGGAAAACAAACGGATATTGACGAAAGGCCCATGTGTCATTTGTGCGTAATCTTTCTAACTAACGAAACTTTTGCACGGGAACCGTCGCCTGTAGCCCAGCCAATCTAAGATTTATCTGTCTTCGACAGCTGCACATACCATTCAAAGGCTTGCCCTTCCGTTCTGGACGAACCAAGAGTGCATTCATTCCCGAATTTATCGACGTACCCTTTGTTGGGCCCTCGCGGCAGGGAAGTAGTTGCATTCCAATCCTCTGGCGGAACATACCTAAACTTTCCAGATATTGGCAACTGCGCGGAATTGACACGGGCGGATTTCGACCAAACCTTCGCAGAACCCAATGTTCCCGACGGATATAAAGGCTACTCAGACTGATTATCGCCTGGGTATCCTGCGCGGCCAGAACCGACAGATCGAACCCGGCCAGAATAACATCGTCTTTTTGAAAAAGTCAGACTTGGCCCAAAACGCCGCCATGTATGACGGGATGAGACCTGCGAAAATTACGTCAGCACGTTTACGTGATGACCGCCGCCATTATCCTGCGCCCACCACATCATGGCCTCGCGATAGGCGGGCATATTTGGCAGGTCGTTTGAATTTCCGCCGCTGGCCATCACCTGGCCCCAAGCTTCCATCAGCTTCTCGACAGCGGGCATGCCCAATCCGACATCTTCCCGCCCGCCATGCACGAAATAGGATTTTTGCACTTCGGACCGGTCCACCACCCAGTCAAACGTGGCCTTTTCGTCTTCGCTTGCCGCGTCGTAAAAATCGATCACGTCCCGATACGCTTGTTTAAGGTCGTCGGGGTTGGCATCCATGATATCGGAAATGCGGTTCTCGACTTCTTTTTTCGCGGCCGCAACTTCTGCTTCGGAAAAAAGGCCGCCCGCATTGCTCTTCACCGCATACAGCATCTGACGATCAAGATCAGGGAACCCAACCGCGTCCCATTCTTCCTCTGTCGTGCCAGACGTTCCGATGATGCCATGCTTGGCATAGCCCGCATCAAGCTTTTCGCGCGCAATCATCGCGGCACTGGCAAGGGTGCCCGGTTCGGGCGCTGCTGCAGCCGCAGATTTCTGAGAAGGCACCGTTTGCCGCCCAGAAGACACCCCTACCGCATTGCCAGACGTCTGCGATGCCGGCTGCCTTTGCCCCGCATTCGAAGACAAAGTGGCATACCTGTTCATCATAAACCCAGGAATAGACGTCATGACCGTCCCTTACGCACAGTAGAGTATCACAATAATAGGGGAACTGACTTTAGGTCACACAACCTTAACAAGCAATTTATTTCCACCTAAACGTGTTTACTTAACCACCGCCTCTAACCGTTTATGCGCCGTGTAAAGCAGCGCCAAAACCAAAATAGCCACCAGCACCAATATCGACCTAAACATCAACATCGAACCCGGAACCTATAACGACCACAATATCAACCTGCCCCGACACCGACACCGACACCGACACCGACACCGACACCGACACCGACAAAAAAGGGACTGAGATACGATGCCCGACACAACGAAAATCGCGTCCCCCAAACACAAAAATCCAAACTCAAAAAAGAAGGCCGATTTTAAATAGTATGAGGATTTAAAATGCGGTGCGTCGGGTGATTTTTTGGTCGTGCGATTTGAGCGTTTTGGGCACGCGTCGATTATTCACTAAAAATGAATAATCAGTCAGAATTTTCGATTTGTGTATTTAATCGCGATCAGGTCAAATGGCCCAAATTCCCGTTCAAGCCGCCCTCAAAAAAGCGGCCAACCCATGAGAGCCCCGCAATGCCCGCGACCCAAAGCGTGATTTCAAAACTGCCGCGTCTTACCCCAGACAGATCGCTTGATAGTTTGACGCTCAGTTTCCTCAAAACCCTTGAATCTGAAGGGAAATTTGGCGGCGAAATCCATGCGGACTTCCCAACCCGGCTGCTTAATGCCACCGATAACAGCGTTTATCAGGTCATGCCGCGCGCCGTGTTGCAGCCAAAATCGCGCGAAGACATCAATATCGTCATGGAAATGGCTGGGCGCGAGGAATTTAACGAGGTCAAAATCACCCCGCGCGGTGGTGGTACCGGCACCAATGGTCAGTCGCTCAACAACACCATCATTTTGGATTCCTCCAAACATCTCAATAACATACTGGGGTTTGACGCTAAAACCGGCTTGGTCCATGTCGAACCGGGCGTGGTGCTTGACCAGCTTAATGCTTGGCTAAAACCACACGGGTTTTTCTTCCCGCCGGCGGTCTCCACCGCCAGCCGGGCCACCATTGGCGGCATGATCGGATCGGACAGTTCGGGCAAAGGATCGCGGATTTATGGCAAAACCAGCCATTATATCCACGATATGACCACGGTGCTGATTGATGGTACGGATTTCAAAACATCGGCGCTAAGTGCTTCTGATGCAAAGGAAATCATGGCGCGCGAGGATCGCACCGGATCGCTTTATCGCACGGTATTTGATGAAATAGCCCCACGTCGCGACCTGATCAAGGCAACCTTCCCGGAAATGAACCGCGGGCTTACGGGCTACAACCTGAAAGAAGCCGTTTCCGATCAAGGGGATATGAACCTTTCCTTCTTGCTCGCCGGGTCTGAGGGCAGCCTTGGCATGGTCAAGGAAATCACCCTGCGCGTCATCCCCCTGCCCAAGCACAAAGCCGTCACGGTTGTCCGCTATGACAGCTTTGATAGTGCCCTTCGCCATGTGCAAACCCTTGTAAAGTTTGATCCTGTCGCGATTGAAAGCATCGATGACAAGGTCATGAAACTGGCCGAGCAGGATGAAAGCTGGCACATGCTGGGCAAGTTGCTGGGCACAGATACCAGCAAGGTGCAAACGCGCGGCTTTAATGTTGTTGAATTCATTGGCGAAACTGTCGAAGAAGTTGCCGCAAAACAGGCCGAACTTGCCAGCCACCTGACCGCCAACCCAGATGCCGATTACGCCCCCATTGGCTGGGTACAGGCCACCGATCCGGCCCAAATCGCCGCCATCTGGTCGATCCGGGCCAAATCTGTTGGCTTGCTTGGCAATCTGGAAGGCAAACGCCGCGCCACCCCATTTGTCGAAGATACCGCCGTCCCGCCGGAAAATCTGGCTGATTTTATCGCCGAGTTCCGCGCCTTACTGGATGCCGAGGGCCTTGATTACGGCATGTTTGGCCATGTCGATGTCGGCTGCCTGCATGTCCGCCCATTGCTTGATATGATGGACGACGAAGACGAAGCGCGCATCCGCCGTGTTTCGGACGCAGTTGCCGATCTGACCAAACGCTATAACGGGCTGATTTGGGGTGAACATGGCAAGGGTTTCCGCGGCGAATATTCCCCGATTTATTTCGGGCCAGAGCTTTATGAAAGCTTGCGCCGTATCAAGGAAGCCTTTGATCCGGAAGGACAACTCAATCCCGGCAAGATCGCATCGCCCTATTCGAAAAACACACCGATCACCGCGATTGACGCGGCCCCAATGCGGGGCCAGTTTGATCGCCAAATCGAAGAAAAACTGCGCGACGAGTACCTTAATGCCACGCGTTGTAACGGCAATGGCGCGTGCTTTAACTGGGATCTGATGGACCCGATGTGTCCATCCTATAAGGTCACGCGCAATCGTGTACACTCGCCCAAGGGGCGGGCTGGCATGATGCGCGAATGGATCCGGCAAATTTCGGTTGGCACCGACCCAATGAACCAGGATTTGGCGGTGATCAACGCGCGTGACTTTTCCCATGATGTGTACGAAGCCATGGCAGGCTGCCTATCGTGTAAGGCCTGTGCGGGCCAATGCCCGGTCAAGGTCGACATCCCGGAAATGAAATCGCGGTTCTTGGAAACCTATCACACCCGCTATAAGCGCCCCATAAAGGACTATGTGATTGCCAAGCTGGAATATATTGCACCCCTAATGGCGACGGCCCCAGCGCTGTTTAACACCCTGCAATCCACCCCGCCGATGCCATGGATTTTCAAGCGGTTCATTGGCCTGACCGACCTGCCCAAGCTCACGCGACAAAGCTTGAAATCGGGGCTACGCCAACGCGGTATTGGCCGGTTTAAACAGGCCGAACTTGATGCGCTTACCCCCGATGAAAAAGCCAAGGCCGTCATCCTTGTGCAGGATTGCTTTACCACCCATTACGATACCGATGTGGTGCTTGCCCATGTCGACCTTTTGCAAACCCTTGGATATCGGGTATTTGTCCCGCCCTACCGGGCCAATGGCAAGGCGATGCACGTTAAAGGCTTCCTGAAAAAGTTCGATTATCAGGCCAAACAAAACGACATCGTCTATGGCAAAATCGCCAAATCCGGTGTGGCAATGGTCGGTATTGAGGCCAGCGTCACCCTGACCTATCGCCAAGAATACGCCCAGCGCCTGTCGGGGCGTCCGGATTACCGCGTGCACCTGTTCCATGAATGGTTGGCCGCCGAAATCGCCGAAGGCCGCCTCAACGCACCCAAAATTGATAACAGTGTTAACACCACACCCGCGGCAAGCCTGTTCCCCCATTGCACCGAAAAAACATCCCTTCCAGATGTTGGCGTAAAATGGCAACAAATCTTTGCCGCCTTTGGCCTTACGCTCACCACTGAAAAGACCGGCTGCTGCGGCATGGCGGGGGTTTATGGCCACGAAACCCGCCATCAAGAAACCTCGCGCGAACTCTATGATATGAGCTGGAAAAAGAAGGTCGATCAAACGGGGGCGGCAAACATGCTCGTCACCGGTTTCTCCTGCCGTTGTCAGGTCAAACGCTACGAAGGCGCAAAACCGCAGCATCCGGTGGAGTATCTGGCGCGGCATTTGGTTTAAGGATAAGAGATGGAACTCATACAAAACATCCTTGGTACGATTATCGCGTTTGCAGTTGGCATATTCGTCGTCCGGGTTTTCTGGGTAAGCGGTAGAGATCGCCGATCCAGCGACAGCCGAGAGCACGGCTCCCTTCCCGGCACGCACTATTATTCCGGATCGAATGACGGCACCGGATCTGATTCCGGTGGTCGACCATAATTATCTCTGAAAGTCAGACGTCTAAGGCCACGAAACCCGCCATCAGGAGCCCCCAATGATCCGTCACATCGTTTTGATCAAATTTAAAGCTGGCATTGATCAAGCGACGATTGAGCGTCAGTTTGATTCCTTGGCTGATCTTGGTAAAGAAATTGCGGGGATGCGGGGGTTTGATGGTGGATTTTCGGTGAGTCCGGAAAAGATGGAACAGGGGTTTCGTCACGGGTTCTGTGTTGATTTTGATGATGTCGCGGCGCGCGATGCCTATTTAGCGCATCCAACCCATCAGGCATTGGGGGCCGAGCTGGTCGCGGCGGCCGATGGCGGGATTTCCGGATTGATCGTGTTTGATTTGGAGATGTCATAAAAAAGGGAGCAGATGCAGATCTGCTCCCCGTGCGTGCCAAGATGATTTCTTGGATTGGCTTGTTAGCGCGTCAGGACTTCGGCGGCTTTGCGCGTTTGTGTGACGGACTTTTCAACACCTTCCGAGATTGTTCTGATTTCACCCAGTCTATTGACCAGTTCCTCGACCGAGACGGCCATTGTTTGCATGTTGTGCGACACGCTATCTGTGACCGCACTTTGTTCTTCGACCGAGGATGAGATGCTTGTCACACTGTCGCGGGCGGTTTCGATGGAGCCGCGAATGGTTTCAAGTGACTGAACGACTTCGTTGGAAATTTCCTGCACGCCACTGATTTCCGAGGAAATCTGATCGGTGGCCTTGGCCGCCTGATTGGCGAGGTTTTTGACTTCGTTTGCCACGACGGCAAACCCCTTGCCAGCGTCGCCAGCACGGGCTGATTCAATCGTCGCATTAAGGGCGAGCAAGTTAATCTGCCCCGCAATCCCACGGATAACTTCGACAATCCCGGTCATCGCATCCACAACCTCGGCCATTTTCTGGGTCGATTGGTTGGCATTGACGGTTTGGGTAAAGGCGTGCTCCGTCTCGTCACGGCTTTGGACCATGCTGCGCGAAATTTCGGCGATAGAGGCCGATAATTCTTCGGCACTGGCGGCCACGGTTTGCACCGAGTTTGCACTTTGCTCTGCAGCCGATGAACCACTGACGGCGGCATTTTCAAGATTTACGATATTGGCATCAATGTCAGCGAAATTCTCATCAATCATGACTTTGAGATCGACGAGAAGCTGGACCTGCTCGCTGACGTCTGTGGCGAGTTTGATCACGCGTTCTGGTTTGCCATGGGGATCGAAAATCGGATTATAGGTGGCTTCAAGCCAAACCGGCATACCGCCCTTGCCAACCCGTTTAAATTGGGCGGCCTGAACATTGCCTTTGCGCAGGTTTTCCCAGAAATCCTTGTATTCAGATGATTGGTCATAGCCCGGCTCGACAAACATGCTGTGATGTTTGCCGATCACCTCTTCCTTGGTATAGCCCATTGTTTTCAGGAAGTTCTCGTTGGCGGTCAGGATTTTGCCGTTGAGATCAAATTCAATGGTCGCTTGCGAGCGGTCGATGGCATTGACCAGCCCGGCGGCCAAGGCGCGTTCTTTGCGGCGCGCGGTAATGTCCGTGGCAAACTTGATAACTTTAACCGGCTTGCCCGATGCATTTAAAATCGGATTATAGGTGGCTTCAAGAAACACAGTTTCACCGTCTTTGCGGATGCGCTCAAACATGCCGCCTTCAAAGCTGCCTTCGGAAAGTTTTTTCCAGAAAGCCTCATATTCGGGGCTTTTCACTTCTGCTTGCGGGACGAAAATCGCGTGTTGCTTTCCGACAACTTCATCGAGTTCATAGCCCATGACATCTAGGAAATTTTGGTTGGCATGGATGATTTTGCCATCCATCGAAAATTCAATCACCGCCATCGATTTGCTAAGTGCTTGATATATTTGTTCGCCTTGTTGCGTCGAACGTCCCGCCCCGAAAATACTCAGCCCCATTATCTTTCCCATTTAAATTACTGTTTCAACATGGAGACGATCCGAATTCTCCATAAGAGCAATAACGACTATACTTAGGTATTGTTCCCTTTTAAACTTACAAGAGTATTAGGCCGATAATTTCGCCACAGCGTCGGCGCAGCCTTTACATTCCCATCGTCCCGACGGCCTATACCCACCTCTCCTTGCGTAAGATCAATGAGCGGTGCGCCATAGTGACCTAGGATCATTCCATAAATTGGTGCGTTGCATATAAAGGCGAACTCTGATCACCTGTATCGATCAAGGATTGTTTTGCCCTTGCCATATCCTGCCTTTGGAGAACGGAATGAAAAGTCTGCGTGGTCTGTTGATCGTTCTTATCGTAATTTTTGCGGCCGCAGGTGGTGGCTATTATTACTGGCAATCGCAGCAATCCGAACTGCCCGACTATATCGCATCGGGCAACGGCCGGATCGAAGCCGAAGAAATCCGTGTTGCCACCAAATACGCCGGTCGGGTCGATGCGGTTCTGGTCGATGAAGGCGATCGCGTTACCGCCGGACAGATTTTGGCCCAAATGGACACAGCCGAACTTTTGGCAAGCAAAGCCAAAGCCACCGCAGAAGTTGCCCGCGCCCAGCAAGGCATTGCCGAAGCGAAGGCCGAGATTGTCCAGCGCCAAAGCGAATTATCCTTTAGCCAGCAGCAGCTGACCCGCGCCAAAGAACTTGTCAAAAACAACAACATTTCCCGAGAGCAGCTTGATCAGCGCCAAGCCAACCGCGACGCCGCGCGCGCAGGGTTAAGTGCATCACGCGCGCACTTGACCAGTGCGGAACGTGGTGTTGAGGCCGCCCAGGCCGAACTGCGCCGTATTCAGGTGCAGATTGATGATTCCGTCCTGCGTGCGCCGCGCGATGGCCGGGTGCAATATCGTTTGGCCGAACCCGGTGAAGTATTGGCCGGTGGCGGCCCCGTGGTCACAATGATTGACCTGACCGATGTTTACATGAATGTGTTCTTGCCAACCCGTCAGGCAGGATTGGCCTTTGTTGGCAATGAAGCCCGCATTGTTCTAGATGCGGCCCCCAATTTTGTCATCCCGGCCAAAGTGACCTTTGTCGCCGATGACGCGCAATTCACCCCGCGTGAGGTCGAAACCCGCGAAGAACGCGACAAACTTATGTTTCGGGTCACGGTACGCATTGATCGGGAATTGCTTGCCGAGCATATCAAACGGGTGAAAACCGGCCTGCCCGGTGAAACCTATATCATGCTGGGCGACACCCACACGTGGCCGGAAAACCTGCACGTTAATCTGCCTGACGCACCAAATGCGACTGACACCAATGCAAACGCATCCCAAGGCACGCCGGAATGAGCAGCGGTGACGATATGGCGCCCATTACAGATACCAATGGCGATCTAGATCGGGCTGCGCCGGTTGCGGTGCGGCTTCAATCTGTTCGCCATCACTATGGCAAGGTCACGGCCCTTGATAGCATTGATCTGGAAATCCCGACGGGCCAGACCATCGGCTTTATCGGCCCGGATGGGGTGGGTAAATCCACCACCCTTGCGCTGATTTCCGGGGCACGTAAAGTGCAAGACGGGGTGGTTGAAACCCTTGGCGGATCGATGGCGGACGGCACGCATCGTAACAGTGTCCTGCCCAAAATCGCCTATATGCCACAGGGGTTGGGCAAAAACCTGTATATGGATTTAACCATCCGCGAGAATCTAGAATTCTTTGGGCGGCTGTTTGGTCAAAGCAAGCGTGAGCGCGATGAACGCATTACGCGTTTGGTCCGGGCCACCGGGCTTGATCCGTTTACCGAACGTCCGGCGGGTAAGCTTTCGGGTGGGATGAAGCAGAAACTTGGGCTGTGTTGTGCGCTGATCCATGATCCGGAAATCCTGATTTTGGATGAACCGACCACAGGGGTTGATCCGTTATCGCGACGCCAATTCTGGGAACTGATTGACGCGATCCGACAAACCCAGGGCCATATGACGGTTCTGGTGGCGACGGCATATATGGATGAAGCTGCGCGGTTTGATCATTTGATCGCGATGAATGATGGCAAGGTTCTGGCGACCGGAACGGCCGATGCGCTGTTAAGCCGAACCAACACCGACAACCTTGAAGCAGCCTTTATCGCCCTTTTGCCCGAGGATGAGCAGCGCGGTCACCAGGCCTTGAAAATCCCGCCGCGCACCGTCACAGACGACGTCCCGGCCATCGTGGCCGAGCACTTAACCCAGCGATTTGGTGATTTTACAGCGGTTGATGATGTCAGCTTTCGCATTGAGAAAGGCGAGATTTTCGGCTTTCTCGGATCGAACGGGTGCGGCAAAACAACCACCATGAAAATGCTGACCGGGCTTTTGGCGGCGACCGAGGGGACGGCAGAACTATTTGGTAAACCGGTGGATGGGCAGGATATCGAACTGCGCCGCCGGGTTGGTTATATGAGTCAGGCCTTTTCGCTTTATGCCGAACTGACGGTTTTGCAAAACCTTGAACTGCATGCACGGCTGTTTCATTTGCCATCCGACAAGATCAAACCCCGCATTGATGACCTGTCAGAACGGTTTGGATTGGCACCGTATCATTCTGAAATGGCGGAACAATTACCGCTTGGCGTGCGGCAACGTTTGTCACTGGCTGTGGCGATCATACACAATCCGGAAATCCTGATTTTAGATGAACCGACATCCGGGGTCGATCCGATTGCACGCGATCAGTTTTGGCAATTGCTGGTGGAGCTTTCGCGCGATCAAGGGGTCACGATTTTTATCTCGACCCATTTCATGAATGAAGCTGAACGGTGTGACCGCATTTCATTGATGCATGCCGGTAAGGTTTTGATCAGTGACACGCCAGACGCCATTACCAAAGAACGCGGCTGCGACACGCTGGAAGAAGCATTTATCCGTTATCTGGAAGAAGCCAGCGGCGAGGATGAGGCGAACGATCCTGCGAACAAGGGAAGCGCGAAAAAAGCCGATACGGATGCAGATCCCCTCGCCGCCCTTGCGCGTGACGATACCAGCTCGGCCCATTGGCAACCGGCAAAGGCATCGTGGTTTAGTTTCAGGCGGCTGTGGGCCTATTCCCTGCGTGAAACGATGGAGCTTGTGCGCGATCCGATCCGGTTGATGTTTGCCCTGATCGGGACTGCGATCCTGATGCCGGTATTTGGCTATGGGATTACGTTTGATGTTGAAAATCTGACCTATGCGGTTCTCGACCGCGATCAAACCGCAGAAAGCCGGACCTATATCGAAAACCTTTCAGGATCGCGGTATTTTGAGCAACAGCCCCCGCTTTTAAGCAATGATGATCTTGAGGCGCGTTTGCTGTCGGGCGACATTGCGCTGGCGATTGAAATTCCGCCGGGATTTGGCCGCGATGTCGGCCGTGGGGCCAGCCCGGAAATCGCCGCGACGATTGATGGCACAATGCCATTTCGTGCCGAGACCATTCATGGCTATGTCGAAGGCATTCATCAACGGTATCTGGATGAACATACCAAGCGCGATGTTGGGCAATCGGGCCAAAGCCAGCCGATGCAAATCGAAGCGCGCTATCGCTATAATCAGGATTTCAAAAGCATCTATTCCATGGTGCCATCGGTCATCGCCCTTTTATTGATGTTTATCCCCGCGGTTTTGATGGCAGTTGGTGTGGTGCGTGAAAAAGAATTGGGATCAATCACCAACCTTTATGTCACGCCAGTTTCACGGCTTGAATTCCTGCTGGGTAAGCAACTGCCCTATGTCGGATTGGGGATGGTCAATTTTGTTTTGATGACGGCGATGGCGCTGTTTTGGTTTGGCGTGCCGATCCGGGGCAATGGATTGACGCTTTTGATTGGTGCGGTGTTGTTTGTGATTTCGACAACCGGCTTGGGACTTTTGATTTCGTCCTTCACCAACACCCAGATTGCCGCACTGTTTGGGACTGCGATTGCGACGATGGTGCCATCGGTGATGTTTTCTGGGATGATGCAGCCGGTGTCATCGCTTGAAGGTGCGCCAGCGGTTTTATCGGTGATTATCCCAACATCGCATTTCATGTCGATCAGTGTCGGGACCTTTACCAAGGCGCTTGGATTTGGCGCGCTTTATCCGGAATTGCTGCATCTTGCATTGTTCTTCCCGATCTTGACTGGGCTTTCGATGCTGCTTTTGAAAAAGCAGGAGGTATAAGACATGCTTGGCCGTCGGATCAGCAACATATACCGCCTTGGCATCAAGGAGCTGTTTAGCCTTAAGCGCGACGTGGTTTTGATCATCCTGATTTTCTGGGCGTTTACCTTTGCGATTTATAACGCCGCAACCGGGTTTTCCCATGACCTGAAAAACGGATCAATTGCGATTGCCGATTTGGATGGATCGGCCTTATCGCTTCGGATTTCGGATGCGTTTTTGGCACCCTTTTTCCAAGAACCCGTGCAAATCCAAGAACGCGATATTGATGATGCCATGGATAGCGGTGCGTTTACCTTTGTGCTGGTGATTCCGCCCGATTTTGAAAAGGATGTGGTCGCAGGGCACGGGGCGCAAGTCCAGCTTAACATCGATGCCACCGCCATGATGCAGGCCGGGATCGGCCAAGGCTATATCAGCAACATCATTGCCCAAGAAGTCACCACATGGTTGGGCGGCAAGTCGGCCTATGCGGCACAGAACGCGGACCAAAATACCGCTGCCCAGATCGTCACGCGCTATGCCTATAACCAGAATGCGACGAGTTCGTGGTTTACCAGCACGATGGAAATCATCAATGCGATTACCATGCTGTCGATCATTCTTTCGGGGGCAGCACTTATTCGCGAACGCGAACATGGCACGATTGAACATTTGCTGGTGATGCCGCTTGATCCGTTTGAAATCATGATGGCAAAGGTTTGGGCCAATGGATTGGTGATTTTGATCGCCAGTATGTTCTCGCTTATTTTTGTGGTCGAGTTGATCCTTGGCGTGCCGGTGATTGGATCTAAATTGCTGTTTATGGCCGGTGTGACGCTGTATCTGTTTTTTGCCACGGCCCTTGGTATTTTCCTGGCGACCTTAACGCGATCGATGCCGCAATTTGGCTTATTGTTTATTTTGGTGGTGTTGCCGCTTCGAATGCTATCAGGCGGCAGTACGCCGGTTGAAAGCATGCCCGAAACCCTGCAAACCATTATGCAATTTGCGCCCTCGACCCATTTTGTGACCTATGCCGAGGCGATCCTGTTTCGCGGGGCTGGCATGGATGTGGTGTGGCCGGAATTTTTGTTGGTGTTTGTCATTGCACTTGGCTTTTTTGCGTTCAGCGCCATGCGGTTTCGCAAAAGCATCGCGCAAATGCGCTAGGGCTTTGTTTTCGGACTTGGCTGCTTTGGATTTACGAAAACTGGGTCCGCAGGAAGCCTTCAAGGAAATCAGACAGCCGCCGGGCGGCAAAGCTGCGTTGCCCGGCAACAACCCGGTTCATTTCCAAATGGGTTTCAATGCGGGATGCGCTGGCCAGTGGCCGCATGACCAAGCTGCCTTGGTCTATTTCACGCTTTACCGTCATTTCAGGCAAAATCAAAACAGCCGTCCCCCGCCGTGCCAGTTCCTTTTGCAGTTCAAGCGATGACGTTGTGAACGTGCTTTCACCGCATTGAAGGCCCGCATCGCGCAAACGCGCATCAAAGGCACGCCGCACACCAAAGGTCCGATCCGGCAAAGCCAGCGGATGTTCAACCAAATCAACAAGGGCGATTTCATCACATTGCGCCAAGGGGTGATCGGGCGACAGAATGGCTTCGTGGCGGATTGGGGCCCGAAACCGCGTTTCAATGCGGCTGTCGGCCGTCGAAAACATGGTGACGGATAAATCGGTCAGACCGTTGGCCACCGCATCCAAGGCGGCCTGTGCAGACGTTACTGTGACTTCGATGGTGATGGCCGGATAGCGTTGGGAAAATTCGGCCAATGCCGGGGCCAAAATGGCACTGGATGCCGCGCCATTGACATAAAGCGATACAGCACCGCGTTGCAGACCGCGCAAATCATCAATAATTTGCTCGACTTCGTTCAGGTCCCGCGCAATCGAAAGCGAACGTTCCGCCAATACTTCACCCGCCGCCGTCAGGCGAATGCCGCGCGGATTGCGTTCAACCAAGGCCGTGCCAAACAAATGTTCGAGCTTATCAAGTTGACGGGCGATTGCGGTTGGCGACACATTAAGGGCATCTGCTGCTTGGCGGATTGATCCGCATCGCATCAATTCGTTAAATACTGTAAGGGATTGGATTTCGACCATCGTTTCGCCACCACATTCATCAGTGCTACGGAAAACGTAGCACCCCGACATCAAATTATCGACTTCAAATTCACTGAAAAATGGTCTCTGTTATCAGACAGAAACATTTTCAAAATAAAATCAGGTCACATCAGGGGGACCACCATGCCGAACCGTTTCACACCAATCAGAAACCTTGCCTGTGCCGTTTCGACGGCCGCACTGATTGCATTCGCCCCGACCCTGTCACTTGCCGCTGGCAGTGTGACGTTTGGTCAGCCAGTTGAACCGGCGGGACTTGACCCGACCGTGGGATCGGCTGTGGCATCGGGCGAAGTCACATGGCAGAATATTTTCGAAGGTCTGGTTGCCGTGGATCGCGACGGCGAAGTTGTCCCGCAGCTTGCCAGCGATTGGACCATTGCAGATGGTGGACTGACCTATACGTTCAAGTTGCGCCCTGATGTCACCTTCCACAACGGTGTGGCATTTGACAGTGCCACGGCGAAATTCACCCTTGAACGCATCATTTCCGATGACAGCACCAATGGCCAAAAGGCCCTTTATACCGTCATTGAAAGCATCGATGCGCCCGATAGCACCACGCTTGTTCTTAACCTGTCGCAGCCGTCGTCAAACTTGCTGTATTGGTTGGGCTTTCCCAGTGCGGTGATGATTGAACCATCAAGCGTTGAAAGCAACAAAAGCAATCCCATCGGCACCGGCCCGTTCAAATTTGACGAATGGCGCAAAGGGGACCGGGTTTTGATGTCGGCCTATGATGGGTATTGGGGCGAAAAACCGTCGCTTGATGCGATCAGCGCGCGGTTCATTTCCGACCCACAGGCCCAAGCCGCCGCAATCATGTCCCACGACATTGACGTATTTGCCAAATTCGAAGCCCCGGAACTGTTTGCGCAGTTTGAAGCCGATGACAGTCTTGCCACCCATGTTGGGGTTGGCGAAATGGAAATCGTTGCGGGCATGAACAATACCCGCCCGCCGTTTGATGACCTTCGCGTGCGGCAGGCCCTGATGATGGCCGTCGATCGCAACATTCTGGTTCAAGGGGTCGAAAGCGGCTTTGGCACCCCGATTGGCAGCCACTTTTCGCCCGCAAGCCCGTATTATGTTGATCTGACATCGGAATATAGCTTTGACGTCGAAAAGGCCAAGGCACTTTTGACCGAGGCAGGCTATCCAAATGGCTTTGAATTTACCATGAAGGTCCCGACCCGAAGCTATGCCAGCCGGTCCGCCGAAATCCTGCAGGCGCTGTTTACCCAGATCGGGGTGACGGCCAATATTGAAAGCTCGGATTTCCCGGCGACGTGGATTCAGGACGTGTTCAAAGACACCAATTACGACATGACCATTGTTGGCCATGCCGAGCCGCTTGATATCGGGATTTATGCCCGCCATCCGTATTATTTTAACTACGACAATCCCGAATTTGATGCAGTGATGCATGACATCGATGCCGCAACAACACCGGATACCCGGGCGGCTGGTTTCAAAAAGGCACAGGAAATCATCGGCCATGATGTGCCCGCCCTGTTCTTGTATTCCGCCCCGAAATTGGGGGTTTGGGATGCGAAACTGACCGGGCTTTGGGAAAACGGTCCGGTGCCATCGAATGACATGACGGACGTTCGCTGGACGGAATAACGCCGTTCTTTAGCAGACGAACCATCGTACCAAGCCCCTTCGCGCCACCAAAGGCGACCGGCATAGTTTCCTTGCCCCACAACGACCCTGCCGGTCGCCTGCGCGTTTCCTTTTTCTGAAATGTGTGAAAGCCCAATGACCCCAGCCCTGAAACACATGCGCCGGGCGGCGGGATATCTTCTGATCCTGCTGGTGACGTCGTTTCTGATCTTTGTTCTGATCGAAGCGGCCCCCGGTGACCCGGCCGAAATCATGCTCGGCACTTCCGCCCAGGCAGACACCGTTGCCGCCCTTCGCGCTGACCTTGGTTTAGATCGACCAATGATGGTGCGCTATGCCAGTTGGATTGCCGGTGTGGTGACGGGCGACCTTGGCCAGTCTTACACCTATGGCACGCCGGTCGCCGAGCTGATTGGTGACCGACTGGCGGTGACCGTCCCGCTTACCCTGCTGGCGACAATTATCGCGATTTGCATTTCCTTGCCGCTGGGTGTTTGGGCGGGTTCGCGGCCCGGTGCGGTAACCGATGGGGTTGCGACGGTCTTTTCACAGTTTGGCATCGCGGTGCCGAACTTCTGGATCGGGTTGTTGTTGATCTTGCTATTTTCGCTGTCGCTTGGCTGGTTTCCGGCCGGTGGTTTCCCTGGTTGGGACGATGGCATTGACAAAGGCATCATGGCATTAATCCTGCCATCCATTGCCTTGGCCATCCCGCAGGCCGCGGTTCTGACCCGTGTGACGCGGGCCGCCGTGATTGAAGTCGCCAACGAAGATTTTGTGCGTACCGCACGGGCCAAGGGACTTGGCCGCAATCGGGCACTTTGGCTTCATACAGTGCCCAATGCATTATTGCCGGTGGTCACCATGCTGGGTCTGCAAATTCCGTTTCTGATTTCAGGGGCGGTATTGGTTGAAAACGTCTTTACCCTGCCCGGTATTGGCACCCTTGCCTATCAGGCGCTGTCGCAGCGCGATCTGATTGTCATTCAAAATGTGGTTCTGATGTTCGCAATCATTGTGATTGTCGTGAACCTGATTGTTGACGGTCTTTACGCCATCCTTGATCCCAGACTACGGACGCGCAAATGAAACGGATTCCCCTTAACCTTTGGCTGGGTGGCCTGATTTCGACTTTGCTGGTCGGATCGGCGGTTCTAAGCCGTTTCTGGACGCCCGAAGACCCAATAAAAATGAACATCCTTAACCGCCTTAAGGGCCCCGGTGATGCTGGGCTGTTGGGGGCCGATCAAATCGGGCGTGATGTTTTTTCAATGATTATGGCCGGTGGCTGGACGTCGCTTGGCATTGCATTGACCGCGACCATCATTGGTGGATCGATCGGCACCCTGATCGGGGTGACGGCGGCGGCCAAAAGCGGAATATTTGAAAAGGCATCCGGCTGGATCAACAGTGTTCTGTTTGCCTTTCCGCCGATTTTATCCGCCATTCTGTTGGGCGCGTTGCTCGGCCCGGGTGGTCTGACATCGATCATTGCGATTGGCGTTTTCATGATCCCGGTATTCACACGGATATCACGCGGGGCCGCGATGCAGATTTGGTCACGCGACTATATCAAGGCCGCCAAAATGGCCGGCAAAGGTCAGGCCCTGATTACCATCGAGCATGTATTGCCCAACATTTCCGCCCAGCTTTTGGTGCAGTTTGCCATTCAAACCGGACTTGGCATTTTGGCAGAGGCGGGATTGAGCTTCCTTGGCATGGGCATCGCCCCACCCACCCCAAGCTGGGGCAGAATGCTTGCCGATGCCCAGACCTATATCAGCACCGCGCCACATTTGGTGTTGGCACCGGGCATTGCCATTGCGCTTGCCGTTCTTGGCTTAAACCTGCTCGGCGATGGGCTGCGTGACCTGACCGATCCAAGGAGGAAACAGGCATCATGATGCTTTCGATTAGAGACCTCCGCGTATCGTTTGAAGATAGCAGCGGTGACAGCACCGAGGTTGTGCATGGCATAAACCTTGACCTTGCGCGGGGCGAGAGCCTTGGCATTGTAGGCGAAAGCGGATCGGGAAAATCGGTTCTGTCGCTGGCGACCATTGGGCTACTGCCCGGTACTGCGCGTGCCAGTGGGCAGATCATGTTTGAGGGGCAGGACCTGTTGACCCTGCCCGAAAAACAGATGTGCGGTTTGCGCGGGCGCAAGATCGGCATGATTTTCCAAGAACCGATGTCGGCATTAAACCCGGCCATGACGGTTGGCGCACAAATCGCAGAAGGTTTACGCCTGCATAAAGGCATGTCGCAAAGCGATGCCAAAACCGAAGCGTTGCGGTTACTCGAAATGGTTCAAATCCCGCAGGCCACCCAACGTATTAACAGCTACCCCCATGAAATGTCGGGTGGGCAGCGCCAGCGGGTGGGCATTGCGATTGCCATTGCCCTTAAGCCCGACCTTTTGATTGCGGATGAGCCCACCACCGCCCTTGATGTGACGGTGCAGGCCGAAATCCTTGATATTCTCGATGATCTGGTCACGGATTTGGGGATTTCACTGATCCTGATTTCGCATGACCTTGGCGTGATTGCGCGCATTTCTGACCGGACACTTGTGATGTATAAGGGCGACGAAATGGAGCACGGCGATACCGAACGCGTGCTGCGATCCCCCCAACATGATTATACCCGCAAGTTGCTTGACGCGATGCCCAGCCGGGCACGCAAAAGCCTTGATCAAACCGGGATGGAGGGCCCCCATGCCTAAGCTTCTGGAAATTAAAAACCTGACGCGCCAGTTTGATCTTGGCGATGGCGAAATCACGGCATTGGATAATGTGTCGCTCTCGCTTGAAGCAGGACAAATCATGGGTGTGGTCGGCGAAAGCGGATCGGGAAAATCGACGTTAGCACGGATTGTGATGGCGCTTGATACCCCGACATCGGGCAGCGTTCATATCAATGGGCATGATCTTTTTGAATTGTCGCCATCGGCCTTACGTGCGGCCCGGCGGGATTTTCAAATGATCTTTCAGGACCCATACGGATCGCTTAATCCCCGCCACACAGTCGGGCGCCTAATTGCCGAACCGCTTCATCTGGAAAAAAATGCCCCAACCGGCTCAGCACGGCGCGAGCGGATTGGCGAGCTTTTAAAGGCAGTTGGCCTTAAGGCCGGTGACATGGATCGCTTTGCCCATGAATTTTCCGGCGGGCAACGCCAACGCATCGCGATTGCGCGCGCACTGATCACAAAGCCCAAACTTGTGGTCGCCGACGAAGCGACCTCGGCCCTTGATCTGACGGTGCAAAAACAGATTTTGGATCTGATTTCTGGGTTGCGTGCCGAATACGGGATTTCGGTTCTGTTCATCACCCACAATATCGGCGTGGTCGAAGAAATCTGCGACGAAGTTGCGGTTCTTGAACATGGCAAACTGGTCGAAACCGGATCAACCGATATGGTCCTGAATGCGCCCAAAGAAGCCTATACCCGCCGACTGATGAATGCTGAGCCGACATTGGAACATATCGGGCGCAAGGCGTGGCGTGACGCCCGCGCGCCGTAAGAAGACATCAGATGTCATCGCCCCCAATAAAACCAGTTTAAAGGTGCCACCATGTCCGAACTTCTTACGCTTTCTGCCCGCGATGTCCTGAATGGGTTTAAGGACAAAACAATATCGCCCGTCGAATATATGTCAGAATTGACCGCGCGCGTGGATGCGTGCGAGCCCCAAGTCTGCGCACTGTATGATTATCAGCCCGAAGACGCCATGAAGCAGGCGCGTGCAGCCGAACAACGCTGGATGGATGGCGCGCCGATGGGGCCGCTTGATGGCATGCCCGTCACGGTTAAGGAATTGATCGCCACCAAGGGCACCCCCGTCCCCATGGGCACTGCCGCGATTGATTTGACACCCGCCAAGGATGATGCACCAACCGCCGCCCGGTTAAAGGAAGACGGCGCGATCATTTTTGCCAAAACCACCTGCCCCGATTACGGGATGCTGAGTTCCGGTCTTTCGACGTTTCACCCGCTTAGCCGCAATCCCTGGGATCTGAGCCAGAACCCCGGTGGTTCAAGTGCCGGGGCCGCATCCGCCGGGGCTGCTGGATACGGCCCGCTTCATATTGGAACCGACATTGGCGGATCAGTCCGCCTGCCCGCCGGGTGGACCGGATTGTTTGGTTTTAAGCCGTCATTGGGGCGTATCCCGATTGATCCGTATTATACCGGGCGCTGTGCCGGGCCAATGACGCCACGGGTCGATGACGCCGCCCTTTTGATGGGAACCATCACCCGCCCCGATGCACGCGATGCCACGTCCCTTCCGTACGAGGACATCAATTGGGACGCGCCGGGTATGAATGTTAGCGGCATTAAAATTGGCCTGATGATGGATGCGGGATGTGGTATCGACGCCGAACCCGATGTGCAAAAAGCGGTCCGAAATGCGGCAAAAGAATTCGAAGCACATGGTGCGGAAATCATAGAAATTCCGCCAGTTTTAACGCGCGCAATGCTTGATGGACTTGATGTGGCATGGCGGGCGCGTTTTTGGGGCATGATGCAACAATTGCCCGAGGCCAACCGGGCGAAAATCCTGCCCTATATCCATGAATGGGCAAAGGCCGGTGCATCAATCAAACCAACCGAGGTTGCCGCCGGGTTTGATCAGACATTTGCCATGCGCAAAGCCTGTGCGAAGGCGTTTGAGGATGTCGACTTTATCTTGTCGCCGGTGAACCCAAATGTCAGCTATCCGGCGGAATGGGCATCCCCGACCAACGATCCGGCCAAACCGTTTGAGCATATTTGCTTTACCGTGCCGTGGAACATGGGGGAGCAACCAGCATGTTCGATCAATTGCGGCTTTTCACAAAGCGGTATGCCCATCGGCCTTCAGATCGTCGCCCCACGGTTTGAGGATTTGAAAGTCTTCCAACTGGCCCGCACCTTTGAAAGCTGGCACGGCCCGATCACAAACTGGCCGGAAATCCAGCGCGGTTAATGCGCGGCATATGCAAAAGCGACGCGTCGCACACATCGTCCCGGACGGCATGATCACCATGCGTCCGAGGGCGATGTGTTGATGCATACAAGTTCAATCGATCTTTGGCACGACAGCCGGCAGGCCCATTAATTCTGCACCGACCGGCAAGATGGCCGCAGCGTTTGCCAATCCTGATGGGCCAAGAAGTTCTGTCGCGGTCAGGGATGGTTTGATCAGCGAACGCCGGGTTGGCAAATCGTAAAATCCCAAATTGATCTGCGCACATAGGGCGGTCAAAATTTCAAACGGCAGCGATCCACCCAGAACAATCGTGTCGGGGTTATAAAGCTGAACCACCGCGGACAGTGGTTGTGACAAGCGATTGCCGCGATCCTTAATCCAATCAACAAGTGACGCGTCCTGCCCTTTGAACAGTTTGATCAGATAATCCATCGTCAGACGCTCTATCGCACAGCCGAGATGTTGCGCCAAATCGGGCAAGTTGGGGCGCGGTCCGGTTTCGGGGATCAGCGCGCCGAAATTGGCGGCCTGGTTATATGCGCCGCGGAATATTTTGCCATCAATCACCAAGCCACCGCCAATGCCACTATCCAAGGTCAGGTGAAAGACGCAACGACGCCCGGATTCAGGTTTGTGTGCTTCGAACCCGGCAATGCAATAGGCGGCATTTTCCCAGTAAACCGGCAATTCAAACGTTTCGCGCAACGATGCGGCGATATCTTGAAACGGGATGCTAAATTGCCGCGGGGATATTTCAAACAATGTGCCATTTTCGCGCACGATTGCCGGCACGGCTTGGCCGATGCCAATCACGGGTGCTGGGGCGTTTTCAATTAAATCACCGACGGCATCACGGATACCCTCAAGGATGCTTTGGGCGTTACCTTTGGGCTTGATGATCCGGGTTTCGTGGACCGAACCGCTTAGATCCGCAAGGATGGCGATGCCGTCTTGTGGGGTAAGATAAAGGCCGATGCTGTAAAACGCATTTTTGTTTAAGAACAAGCGGATTGGCGGCTGCCCACGCCCGCCCTCAGACGGGGTTGATCGTTCTTCGATCACCAGCTGCATCTGTTCAAAGGTTTGAACCGCCTTGGACAGCATCGATTTTGACAGATTGAGTTTTTCAGCAATTTCAGCCCGGCTTTTGCCCGGGTTCAGCCAGACAAAACGCAGAACGGTCTGTTCGACATCTGTTATCGGCAATCGGCCATTTTTAAACCGGGTTCGCATCGTCAACCGATTCCCTAAATCCTGAACATTTTTCCGCACGTTTTCCTGTGTGCGGAACTTATCTCAATTGTCATGTACATGTCATGCACTTAATAGTAAGTTCGCGGTATGAACTAATTATAAGAACAACCCTTCATCGCCGGGAGCGAAAATGGCCAGACTTGAAATTCGGGAGGTCTCAAAGACTTATCCCAACGGTTTCCGTGCCCTTGAAAATGTGTCTATCGACGTAAAGTCGGGCGAATTCCTTACGCTGCTTGGCCCGTCTGGATGCGGAAAAACTACATTACTCAAAGCAATTGCCGGCTTTCACCCAGTGTCGTCGGGAAAGTTCCTGATTGATGGCAAGGACGTTACGACCGATTCCCCGGAACGGCGCGACACAGCAATGTGTTTTCAGTCCTATGCCCTGTTTCCCCATATGACGGTTGCGGAAAACATCCTGTTTGGGCCACGGCAAAACCGGCTGAGCAAATCAGAATGTGACGTGCGTCTTGCCGATTCATTGCGTCAGGTCGACCTTGAAGCCCACAGCGATAAATTGCCCACTGCCCTTTCAGGTGGGCAACAGCAACGTGTGGGACTGGCGCGTGCCATGGCGATGCGCCCGGGCGTGATTCTGTTTGATGAGCCGCTTTCAAACCTTGATGCGAAACTGCGTCATCAGGTGCGCTTTGAAATGCGGGCCTTGCAGGCCGAACTTGGCTTTACTGCGATCTATGTCACCCATGATCAGGCCGAAGCACTTGCGATGTCGGATCGGATCGCGGTGATGAAGGCAGGACGCATCGAACAAATCGCGCCGCCTTCTGACATATATGACCGCCCTGCCAATCGCTTTGTTGCCGATTTCATTGGGGCAGCCAACATCATAAGCGCTGAATTTATGGCGACGGACACAGCCAACATGTGGTCCGCACGCACAGAAATCGGCACGTTCAAGATTGCGTCGGATGAAAACCTGACCGGCAAGAAGCGCTATATTTGCTGGCGCCCGGAAAGTGCAGAAATTGTTGAAAATGCACCAACCAACACCGAAAACACGTTCACTGCCAAAGTTGTCACACAGGCCTATCAAGGCAATGTGACCGACATTGTCATGCGCCCGGTTACGGATGGATCAAACGACACCGTTAGCATTCAAACCCGCAAGCCCGAAACCATCCGGGCAGAGCTTTCAATCCGGTTGGCGCCAGATGCGTTTTCCGTTCTGGAGGATGTCTGATGCGGGCATATTCCCCAAGCAACTGGAAACATACCGGCGTTGTATTGCTGTGTCTTTTGCCCGGTCTTGGACTGATTATCCTTTTGATCGGGACGGTCATATCAATGGCTGTTGCGCAGTCGGTTGGATATTTCAATTTTTCCGGACCAAGCGAATTTTCACTGATCTATTGGCAGAAGCAACTAGCGTCGCCGTTTTTGCATCGATCCGTTTTGTATTCGGCGAAAATATCGTTGCTGTCGTCGCTGATTTCCGTCGGGTTGGCCTACATGTTTGCGATGTGGCTTCGGCGTCCTTTTCCGGGATCGACCATGCTGGGCGGATTGCTTAAGGCGCCGATGATGGTGCCCGGATTGGTGGCGGCGTTTTTGTTGCTGAACGTCATTGCCTTCCACGGTTTTGTGAATGAATTCCTTTTATGGACGAACATCATTTCCAAGCCGCTTCGCATGCAAAATGACAGTTTCGGGACGGCTGTGATTTTTCTGCAGGTTTGGAAACAGATGCCCTTTGCGCTTTTGGTGCTCATCGGCCCGGTTCAATCCATCCATAACGAGATTTTTGACGCGGCGCGTGATCTTGGCGCCAGTGCATGGACACGGTTTCGCAAGATTGTCCTGCCGCTGACCCTGACCGCGATGCAGGCGGCCCTTATCCTTGTTTTCATACGGGCGGCTGGCGACTTTTCATTCCAAGTGATTGTCGGCCCGCGCGAAGTCAGTTCGATGGCGCAGTACATGTACACGGTCCAGAGGTTGTACGGCGAATGGAATGAAGCCGCGGTTGTTGCTGTCGTGCTGATGACCATGTCTCTGACAGGCGCGTTATTGCTTGCTGCTGTTTCACAATTCCTTGTTACCGGCAGGAGGCGATAATGCGCAGATCCAAACTTAATATCCTTCTTGTCGCCATTCTGGTCATTGTGCTGGTTCTGTGGCTTGCCGTACCGTTTGGCATGGCGCTTCTTTGGTCGCTTGTCGATCCGAGCAAGGCGTGGAGTTACCCGGATTTACTTCCGCAAAAGCTGTCATTCGTGCGCTGGACAGAAATGTGGGAAACCACGAACTTGGCCTTGGCCATGGGGCATAGCTATACGCTGGCACCGATTGTGGCGGTCTGCACCTTGATCCTTGCCGCACCGACGGCCTATGCGTTTGCCAGACTGGATTTCCACGGCAAGACCGCGGCACAGATGTTGTCTTTATTGCCGTTGGTCGTGCCGGAATTTGTCACAGCGCTGTTTTTCACATCGCTTCTTTATAAGCTGGGCATCTATGCCAAGTTTCCCGCCATCGTTCTTGGGCATATCGTTTTGTTTTTGCCCTATGCGATCCGCATCCTGACGGTTTCGTTTGCGCAAGTGCGCCAAGACTTGATTGATGCGGCGCGCGATCTGGGGGCAAGCCCATGGGCACGTTTTTCATCTGCTTTTTTGCCGGTCCTTAAACCCGGCATTCTTGCAGCCCTCATCATCGTGTTCATTCAAAGTATCGAGGAATTTGCGATTTCGTTTGTCGTCGGTTCCCCCGATTTCACGACCATTCCGACAATTCTTTATTCCTATCTTGGCGATAACTTCATCCGCCCGAATGCGGCTGTTGTGTCCCTTATTCTGGTCGTGCCCAACAT
Organism: Thalassospira lucentensis; assembly: GCF_011806425.1. Taxonomy (GTDB): domain Bacteria; phylum Pseudomonadota; class Alphaproteobacteria; order Rhodospirillales; family Thalassospiraceae; genus Thalassospira; species Thalassospira lucentensis_B. Next base: position 73,621 of record NZ_JAATOV010000007.1, read on the forward strand.
CATCCTTTTGCTGATTTTCGAACGGCTGCTCAAAAGCAATGGCGCAGTCACGGTCGGCGGCAAGGGATAAATTAACAGCCACTATTTTATCAACGGGAGCTTAGAAATGCTAAAACGCACGCTTATAGCAGCCGCCACGGCCCTGTCTTTTGCCCAGCCTGCCCTTGCAGCCGATGACATCATGACCAAGCCATGGGATGACATTGTCGCCCAAGCCAAAGAAGAAGGTCAGGTTGTGTGGTACAACTGGTTCTTGCAGCCACGGTTCCGCGAATTCGTAAAGGGATTTGAGGAAGAATACGGCATTGAAGTCACCATCCCTGATGGCACCAACGAAGGGAACTTCAACAAGTTTCTGGCCGAGCGCGATCGCCCAGAAGGCGATATTGACGTGATGTCCGTTCCCGGCGACGCGCTGAGCAAGTTCGACCCGAAGACCTATTTCCTCGGTCCGCTTGATACCCTGCCCGACTTTGACAAGCTACGTACCGAAATCAACAGCGGTGATGGCAAGGGATATGCGGTTGCCTATTGGGGCAATCAGACCGGCTTGGCATACGATCCGACACAGGTGGAGTTTGCCGACCTACCGCAGACGTTTGACGATCTGACAGCCTGGATGACCGCGCACCCGATGGAATTTGCGTTCAATGATCCGCAAGGTGGCGGTGCTGGCAAAGCTTTCGTTCAGATGGCTGTCCGATCAAAGGTATCTGATGCCGACCTTAAGGCCGAAAAATTTGACGCCGGATGGGATTGGTTTAAGTCGCAAAAAGACAATTACGGCTACACCGCATCAAACGCCGATAGCCTGACCCGCCTGAACGGCGGTGAATTTCACCTTGTGGTGGCGTGGGAAGATCATCTTGCCGGCCTTCAAAAGAAAGGTGAGATCGACAAACGCATGAAATTCTACATCCCGAAATTCGGCATGCCCGGTGGCGGCAATGCGGTTGGCATTCCCGCCAATGCAAAGCACAAACATGCGGCCCTTGTTTTTGTCAATTGGCTGACCTCGGCCAAGGTGCAGGAAATGCTGGCAACGCAGCTTGGCGCATCGCCGGTGAATAGTGCGGCCAAAGGTGTTCCGGGCGGTGTGCCGGCCGAACAGCGTGCCTATTCTGTTGATTGGCTGGCGGCTGACACCACGGACGCGATTTCCAGACAGTTTCTGGAAAAAGTCGTCCTCGGTCAGTAAACGGAGCAATCATCTTGAATCAAGAAACACCTCAGAACAACGAGCGTCAGCCACAGGCTGGCGCTCAATCTGCTATCCCGTCTGGCGTTGGCCGGAAATTCCATCCTGACGGCAGCATTCGTCCCTTTCCGGGCAACACGGTGATCTGCCACCTCGATCAGGACAGCGCGCTTTTTGACGCGCTTTTGCGCATGAGAAAGACGTTGGCAGAGCTTCCTTTTGCATCGGCTTATACCTTGCTGCCGCCTGCAAGCTGGCACATGACGGTGTTTGAAGGCGTTTGCGATGAAATCCGCAAGCCCAGCTATTGGCCATCTGATTTGCCGATGACGGCACCTTTGGAAACCTGCAATGCCTTGTTTGAGCAGAAACTGCAGGACTTTGACCTTGGCAGTGATGCGCCGTTTAAAGTCAAACCTTTGGGCTTGCAGCCGCTTGTCGATGGTATCGCGCTGAACATTCAGCCGGCGACCGATGATGATGAGCAAAGATTGCGCGATCTGCGGGATCGCCTGTCTGAGCTTTTGCTGCTGAAACATGAGCAACATGTTTCTTACGCATTTCATCTGAGCATGGGGTATCTGATCCGGAACCTAAGCCCGGATGAACAGCACCAGCTTCATGATCTTTTTGAAAATGAAAGTGCAACAAACGGCACATGCTTTGAACTGGGTGCGCCGGAGTTTTGCCGCTTTGACGATATGTTCGCCTATGAGCGGCAATTTTATCTTAAGCCACAAGAAACAACCAAATAGACTGAGCCGATCCGATGTGCATGCCCCCGCATGCACGTTCTCAATGCCGGTTTAAGGCAGGATCGATCCAGTCAAAAAAGCAGCCTTACCGGGCGCATCATCCGGTAAGGCTGCTTTGATTTGGATCGGAAAGACGAAGCCGTTAAATTTGACTTTGACGGGCCAGACATTGGCCGCAACCCAGTGCCAGCACCTCATTGGCGATCACGACAAAAGGGGTCTGTCCCCTTATTAGTGCAGGCTAATTAGGCCATGCGCCTTAGGCCTTGAACTTTTTCTTTTTGAAGATGATCACCAGCAGCACTGCACAGATGATCAACACCAGTATTTCCATTAGGCCGCGTGTCGCATGTCCATCGATGAATTGGAGTGCGTTGTTGCGAACCCCGACAGATCCCACTTCGCGTTCGCGTGCGGTAAAATACAGCCTGACAAACATGCCGGTCACGATAGAAGTGAAGATAATATCGATACCAACCAACACCGAAAGAACAATCACACCAGTCTTTTTATAGATCGGTTTGAAGAACTGCCATACGACCAAAACCAACAAGATAATTGCCGATATCGATGTGATCATCTTTCCCCCGCCCCGAGCTATCATGTTATAATAACAAAACGATATCGGAAACCGAACACCCCGCCAACCCGATCTTTTTGGCCGCGGCTTGGCCCATTGACGACGATGCCAGGTCAGTCATTGTGCAGCGGAATGATGGTGCGTGATGGCGGCGGCGTTCGCCGGTCTAATCAGACCGGCGAAGCCGTCACCAAATTGGATTTCTGGCGGGCCAAATATTTGCCGTCGCCCTTTTGGCCAGTGACTTCGCCGTCTTTCACGACGGTTTTGCCGCGTACGATGGTGTGGACCGGCCAACCTTTGACCTGGAGGCCTTCGTAGGGGGTGTAGTCGCAGCCCTGTGCCAGCAAGTCATTGGTGATCGTGACGTTTTTGGTCGGGTCCCATAGGGCGATGTCGGCGTCTGAACCAATCGCAATCGTGCCCTTTTGCGGGTACATGCCATAGAGCTTGGCGTGGTTGGTCGCCGTCAGTGCAACAAAGCGGTTTAGGTCGATGCGTCCCTTTTGCACCCCTTCGGAAAACAGGATCGGCAGGCGAGTTGCCACGCCGGGAATGCCATTGGGGATCCAGCGGAAGCTTTTCTTGCCCTTTTCGATCAGCTTGCCTTCGGGGTCGTCAAAACGAAACGGACAGTGATCCGATGAAAACAGATCAAACACGCCGCGCTGCAGACCATCCCAACAGGCGTCCTGACTTTCCTTGTCACGTGGCGGTGGGGAGCAGACAAATTTCGCACCCTCCATCTCGGTTTTATCGAGATCATCGGCGGTCAGCATCAGATATTGCGGGCAGGTTTCGCCAATCACCTTGCTGCCGCGCACCCGGGCGCGTTCGATTTCTTCCATGGCTTCGCGGTTCGACACATGGACGATCACAATCGGGGTATCGACGATTTCAGCCAGTGAAAGCGCACGATGGGTGGCTTCGCGTTCGGCGGCAATCGGGCGGGTTGTCGCGTGGGATTTGGCGGAAAATTCGCCCGCCGCTTCGTGCTGCCCGATCAGGAACCGAATGGCGTCTTCGTTTTCACAATGCACCATAACAAGCGCGCCGGTATTTTTGGCCGCATCCAGCGTATCAAGAATTTCATCATCGCGCAGGCGCAGGTTTTCATAGGTCATGAAAACCTTAAACGAGGTATAGCCGTCTTCGACCAAGGCCGGAAGTTCTTGCCCCAACACTGCCGGGGTTGGATCAGTGACGATCATGTGAAACGCCACATCAATGTGGCATTCCCCGTCCGCCTTGTCGTGATAGACCTTAAGCGACTGACGCAGACTGTCGCCCCTTTCCTGCATGCAGAAACTTAGGATCGATGTGTTGCCCCCAATCGCTGCGGATCGGGTGCCGGTTTCAAAATCATCGGCCATGACAATGCCATCACCTGATGGCTGGGCAATGTGAACGTGGCTATCGATCCCGCCGGGCATGACATAAAGCCCGGTGGCGTCGACGATATCAGCACTGTCGGTTAGATCATTGGCCAAGGCAGCAATTTTGCCATCCTTGATCCCGACATCGGCCATGAAGGTGTCACTGGCGGTGACGATGGTGCCGTTTTTGATAATGCGGTCAAACTGCATGGTACCTCCTTCTGGCTTTAGGCGCTGAGTTCAGCGGATGCGTCGTCAAACATCTTGTCAAAGGCCGCGGTCAGTTTATCGACTTCTTCGATTGTGTTGTAATGAACCATCGCAACACGGACCAATCCGCCATTATCGGTAACATCAAGATATTCGGCCAAACGGCGCGAATGGAAATCGCCAAAGCGAATGGCGATCTTGAACTGATCGATATACCGGCAAACCTTATCGGCATCGAGGCCATCAAAACGGAAACTGATGGTCGGAATGCGTGTGCCGTCTTTATTATCGGCATGACCAACGATGGTGCAGTTATTGCGCCCGCGCAGATAGGTCAAAAGACGATCACACAGGGCATTTTCCTGCGCGGCGATGGCATCAAAGGCCGCAACAATTTTGTCGCGCACCGATCCAGTTTCCCCAGCCATTTCACCAAGCGTTTGCAGATAATCAACAATGCCGCAGGTGGCATAAGCCAGTTCGTAGTTCGGGTTGCCCGGCTCTAACTTGCCGGGGACTTTATCCTTGCCATAGAAATAGTGATAGAGCGTGTCGAGTTCGCGCAAATAATCGTATTTGCCGTACATCATCGCATAGTGCGGGCCATAGGTTTTATAGAGGCTAAAGACGTAATAATCCGCGTCAAAAGCCTGCACATCAATCGCGCGGTGCGGCGCATAGGCCACCGCATCCACACAGAGACGCGCACCACGTTCATGAACAAAATCGGCAATTTCGCGGATCGGATTGATCGAGCCCAGAATGTTCGAAACGTGCGTGACACAGACAAGCTTGGTACGGTCGGTCATCAAGGGTTCAAGATCAGCCAGATCAAGTTTCATCTGATCACGATCCAGCGGCCAGAATTTGATCGTAACGCCGGCATCCTGCAAACGATCCCACGGACCGATATTGGATTCATGATCGGCAATGGTGACGATGATTTCATCGCCCTTTGAAAGCTGGCTGGTCATTGCCTTTGCCAGATTTTGCAAAAGCGCTGTGGTGGAACTGCCAAAGACGATTTCTTCGGGACGGCTGGCATTGACCAGATGCATCGCGCTGGTGCGCGCCTCGAGCAAGGCAGCGGCGGCACTTTGCGAAACGTCATACGATCCACCAATCTGCACGTTCTTTTCATACAAAAACGTATTGATGCGATCGACAGCGGATTTCAGGATTTGCGAACCGCCGGCATTGTCAAAAAACGTCCATCCGTTCGACAAAGCGGGAAACTGGCTGCGGACAAAGTCCATATCAAGTGACTTGTTTGGGGCCATTGGGGCATTCCTCCGAGAAGCGTAGCGTTTTGTTTTTAATGATCAAGAACTGCGTGCAGAAAACTGCGGGTGCGCTCTTCCTTGGGATTATCAAAGATTTCTGCGGGTGGTCCGGCTTCGATCACGTTGCCGCCATCCATAAAGATCACGCGGTCCGCGACCTGACGGGCAAAGCCCATTTCATGGGTCACAATCACCATCGTCACCCCGGTCCCGGCGAGCTTTTTCATCACATCAAGCACCTCGCCGACCATTTCTGGATCAAGGGCGGATGTCGGTTCATCAAACAAAAGAACCTTTGGCTCCATCGCCAGAGCACGGGCAATTGCCACGCGTTGCTGCTGCCCACCTGACAGGTTTTCCGGGTATTTATCAGCCTGTTCGGAAATACCAACACGTTCGAGCAACACGCGTGCGCGGGCTTCGGCGTCCTTGGCGTTGCTGCGGCGGACCCGCATCGGGGCCAACATCACATTGCGCAACACCGTCATGTGGGGAAACAGATTGAACGACTGAAACACCATGCCGACTTCGGCACGCACCGCGGCCAAGGCCCGGCCCGGCATTACAGTGATACCATCGACGGCAATTTCACTTTCCGCGTCGAACGATTCCAACCGATTGATGCAGCGGATCAGGGTTGATTTGCCAGACCCCGATGGGCCGATGACGCAGACCACTTCGCCTTGGGCGATTTCAAGGTCAATGCCGTGCAGAACCTGAAAACTGCCATAGGACTTTTTAAGATTGTGGATATTGATCTGAGCAGACATTAGCGCCCCCTGCTGTAGCGTTTTTCCAGCCGGGCGACGACATAGACCATCGGCCACAGAAGGATCAGGTAAATCAAGGCCGCGCCAATCAGCGGCGTTGGATTGGCCGATAATGCCTGTGCCTGTGTTGCTTGTTTAAGCAAATCAGGCATGGCGACAACCGATGCCAAGGCGGTGTCTTTCATCACGTTGATACAGTTATTGGTCAGCGGCGGGATAACGATGCGAATGGCCTGGGGCAAGATCACATCAACCATCGTGTGACGGTTGGAAAGACCAAGCGCGGCCGAGGCTTCGAATTGACCATGCGGAATGGCTTCGATCCCGGCCCGGAAAATTTCGGCGGTATAGGCCGCAGACACCAGCGTCAACGCAGTTACGGCAGAAAAGAACGGCGATAAGCGCACGCCAACAAAAGGCAGCGCGTAATAAACAACGATCAACAAGACCAAAAGCGGGATCGAGCGGAAGATATCGATATAGCCACGCACAAGCACCTGAATGAAGGCCGGGGCATATAAGCGCGAAATGGCAAGGAAAAGTCCGCCAATCAGGCCGCAAATGATGCTTGTGATGCCAATTTGAACCGTCACAAACAAGCCGCTAAGGAGTTGCGGCAAGCTGTTGATCAGGACGGGTATGTTAAAAAAGGTCGAGAATAAATCCATAACACCACCGTTAAAGGATGTACCGACGGTGAACGGTTATTCACCGTCGGCAAAAGTCTGACTGGTCTGGGCGTCGATTATTTGATCGACGGCATGTCCATGACCGTCACGGTCGAGGTGGTGTCTTCTGGTTTTGCGCCAAACCAGCTTTCGTGCAGGGCTTCGATGTAGTTTTCTTTTTTCAACTCGGTCAGCACGTCGTTTACTTCGGTTGCAAGCGGCGCATCCTTGTTAAACATGATCGAGTATTTTTCACCGGTGGTGATACGTTCGACCACTTTGAGGTCCGGCTTGTCTTTGACGTAATAAAGAAGGGCTGGAATGTCGCTGATATAGCCGTCAATGCGGCCCGCAGCCAGATCAAGCATCGCAGGTGCAAGACCTTCGTAGCGGCGGATTTCACCCAGCGAATATTCCGCAGTGTGTTCGCCCGCCCACATGTCACCGGTGGAGCCAGTATCGACACCAACGACTTTGCCATTCATGTCTTCAAGACCGGAAATGCCACTGGCAGCCGTCGCGGTCAGGGACTGGTCACTGTCATAGTAAGGCTGTGCAAACGTCACAGACTCAAGACGTTTATCGGTGATGGTGATCGAGGATACCGCCATGTCGATGCGGCCCGACTGAACCGCCGGGAACAGGCCATTGAACGGGATGTTGACGAATTCGACAGTTTTGCCCAGACGACTGGCAACTTCCTTGACCAGATCAACTTCAAAACCAACGACATTGCCGTCGGCGTCCTGAAATTCCCACGGAACGTTGCCGATATTCGCACCAACCGTCAGGTCTGCTGCGTTTGCGGACGACAGCGACGAGAGTGCAAGCACCCCACCAACGACTGAGGATGTAAGAAGTGAAAGAAATTTCATGATGATTTCCTTGTGTTTTTTGCCTACCCTGAATAGTACCGGTCTAACTGGTCTGACCAGTTAGACCAAACAAACATATTAAATTGACCCGCGCAAGCGTGTTTGTGCAAAAATGAATCAAATACGTTGCACGGACGCAAGTTGGGTAAAAAATAAGCAACAAGGAAGAGCGGGCATGCTCAGCAAAACACTTCTGCCGCAGACAGTTGCGCGCCAAATTCAGGAAATGATCCAAAGCGGGTCACTAAACCCCGGCGACAAGATCCCGTCCCAACGCGAATTCGCGCAGAAATTCGGCATTTCTCGTGCATCGCTACGTGAGGCGCTGCTGACGCTGGAAACACTTGGCTTGATCAAAACCGAGGCCGGGCGCGGCACCTTTGTGACTGATCCTGACAGCCACAAACAGGCGGATATGGCCCCCTGGCGCTATTCCGAGAGCCATACGGTGTTTGACGTGTTTCAAACGCGCATGATCCTTGAAGGGGAAATTGCCGCCCTTGCGTGTGATCGCCTCACGGCTGGGCAGCTTGAACATATGGCGGATGCGACCGATCAGATGGAAAAAGGTTGGGCCGCGCAGGATTTGATTTCCAACGTTGATGCGGATTTGGAATTTCACAACACGATTGTTCAGGCATGCAGCAACAGCATGCTGCGTGATCTTTATAAAACCGTGCGTGACCAGATCACCGAAACCCAACGCCAGCCGATCCCAATTACCGATCCGGAACGCATGCGCGCATCGATCGCCGAGCACCGCCGCATTATTCAGGCCCTAAAAGATGGCAACGCCAATGCGGCACGTGAAGAGATGCAAAACCACATTCGTAACACCGCGCGGTGCGCGGGACTAAAGGCATAACACTTCGCCATTCGGCAAACATTCGGAACAAAGGCAGGTGCACCAACGTGCCTGCCGTCTTCCGATCGACACCAGGAAAATCGGAACACCAGAACCCCAGACACACAAAACCCCGCGCGGCAAACCGGCGGGGCGGGAATGGTGGGCCTAACAAGACTCGAACTTGTGACCTCTCGCATGTCAAGCGAACGCTCTAACCAACTGAGCTATAGGCCCGCAAATCCATCTTTCGAAAACCGCCCCTTCGGGTAAGAAGAAGTGGTCATGCCGTTTGCGTCGGCGAGGCGGTATTTAGCCCAAGGCAGAGAAAGGCGCAACCCCAGAAATGGTATTTTGACAAAAATTCTTCATCAATTGTGCGGCAATTCCCATATGCTATTGTCAGAGCCAATGAATTGAAACGCCGGATTATTATCAAGATACCGTCATTAGGGATGGACGCGACGAACGACAATGAACCAGTTGCCTTCGGAAATGGCCACAACCGGCCCTGCCACCGTTATCCTGCCTGCCCGGCAAACCTTGCCCGTGGTTTTTGCATCCCCGCATTCAGGACGGCAATATCCGCGCGACCTGATTGACAGCGCACGCATAGGCGCATTTGAACTGCGCGCATCCGAAGATGCCTATGTCGATCAACTGTTTGCCGCCGCCCCACAGATGGGCGCACCGCTTCTGTGTGCGACATTCCCACGCGCCTATGTGGATGTTAATCGCGGCGCGCTGGAGCTTGATCCACGCATGTTTGACGGCGAATTGCCCGCAGATGCCGAAATTCATTCAATGCGCGCCCTATCGGGCCTGGGATCGATCCCACGCGTGGTCAGCGGCGGGGTTGAGATTTATAAAACCCGCCTGCCCGTCGCCGAGGCATTTGATCGTATCGACACCTATTACCGACCTTATCACCGTGCGTTGCAAAACCTGATTGAGGCGACGCGCGATAACTTTGGCTACTGCATTTTGATTGATTGCCATTCGATGCCCGGCGATTCCGTCGACAGCATGAAGAACCGCGTTGATATGGTGCTTGGCGATTGCTATGGAAGTTCCTGCCACCCGTCATTGACACGGTTTGTCGATGATCGCATGCGCGATTTGGGCTTTGCCCCGTCGCATAATGATCCATATGCCGGGGGCTATTGCACACGCCATTATGGCCGCCCCTTGGAAAATGTGCATAGCCTTCAGATCGAGCTTGCCCGATCACTTTATATGGACGAAGCAACGATCACGCCGCACCGCGGATTTGACACCCTGCGCGAACAGATGACCCATCTGATTTCGTGCTTCCACGATCTTGACGGGAATCCGTTTTAATGACCAGCGCTGCGCCCACCGACGACAACACCCCCATCAGCGATTTGACCATTCGGGATGCAGAACCCGAAGATTTCGCACGCATTACAGAAATATACGGCCATCATGTTTTGCATGGCCTGGCATCCTTTGAAGAACGCGCACCGGAAATTGCCGAGCTAACATCGCGCTGGCAACATGTGCGCGAACGCGGCCTACCCTATCTGGTGGCAGAAGTTGACGGTCGGGTTGAGGGATTTGCCTATGCCGGGTCCTATCGCACACGCCCTGCCTATCGCTTTACGGTCGAAGACACGATCTATATCGCCCCAGACGTGGTCGGCAAAGGTGCGGGTCGCGCCTTGCTATCAGAATTGATTACGCGCTGTACAGCACTTGGATATCGCCAGATGGTCGCCGTCATCGGGGATTCCGCCAATGTCGCGTCCATTGGCCTTCATGCCCGGCTTGGCTTTCGCGTGGCGGGCACATTGCAGTCCGCGGGCTTTAAACTGGGCCGCTGGGTCGACAGCGTGATTATGCAGCGCGGACTTGGTGATGGTGACGGCAATTTCCCGGATGGCAACCCGAACCGGGAAAAATAAGAGCCCTTCGAACCGCACCAATCCAGCCCAGGACACGATCCAAGGCGTTTTCGCACTTCATCATGCGGGAACGCCTTTTTTCTGGGGTGAGCCGTCTGAACATTGATCGGTGCAAGACTTTCAGCCTGCGAAGCCAAACAGAATGCACGATCTACGAAAGCCACATCACCAAAGAAACCCCAGATTGATTTGCAATGCAGCATTTCGCGACGAGGGAAATCAAAGCATCCCACCAAGGGAATTGGCAGATCGCAAGATCAGCCTAAAACCCTGATTCCAGACAAAAAAAAGGCCGCCTATGAAAGCGGCCCAAGTCTAGGGAGGAAACGTCCAAGAAACGAGCGAACAAGTCGCTCGCCGGAATGCACTGCGTCCTACCGCAGCGCACAAATGGAGATTACTCATTTGCCGGGCGGGACGCAATAGCTTTTTGACTGTTTTTTTATCAAATTTATTTATGCACATTTTTTGATCAAAAATTCACATAACTGACACCGTTTCGAGCGGAAAGACCCCTTAATCCGGTTAATTTTTGATCATGCCCTAATCACAGGCAGCCATGACCAAACACTCCGAGAGGGGTAAAAAAGCCGAATCGATTCGTTAAATTTGGCGGATTTACTGGGATTCCGCAGATCAAGCGCCTGAAACGAATCCCATCTCAGCAAATAATCAAGGCAAACACCCTCAACAGGACGGGCAAAACCAAAAGACCGCGCCCTAACGATCAGACTGCACAGATGACCGGCGGTCATGGAATAAAGAACTAATAGATCCAATGTTATCCGATACTTAAGGATAAAATCGCCGCTCCGACAACACCTTCGTCATCCGGCATAGACCGCAAAGGCAGCACATTAACCGGAACACAGAAAATGCTCGTAACCGTGCACTGGCATCCAACCTGGAAAGAAAACCAGATGAGGACACCAGCCAGATTGGGATTGAAAGCGGGACGGAAGACAAGTGGACAGCATTCGACGGCATCAAGGCCGTGCGGCCGCAAACCGGCCTAGCGAAAGCATAGGCAGGATACCGTCACCCAAGATAGACCAATAAATATGCCAGAAAGGAACACCACAGCCGCCAGAACAACGAACTAGTTCAAAGGCTGGTTAGCAGGACCACCGCCGGGCTGAGCTGATTTACCAGCAGCCATAGCACGACCATCCGCTGCAACAGACGTTTTGCGGCCAGAAAGCTCGCCGGCGATCATATCATCATGATCACGGCGTCTTTTGGCGTCATACATCCGCTGATCAGCGAGATCGATCAGATTTTGCGGCATGGCAATCGCATCTTCAAGGCGCTCAGCCACGCCTACACTCCCGCGCTGCACCTTACCCGCGCCCAAGCTTGCAAGCCCTGGCGTCATGACACGATCAAGAATACCTTCTGCATGCGCGGTATCCACTTCTGGCAAGAGCACAAGAAACTCTTCCCCACCCCATCGCACGACCATATCTGACAGTCGAAACCGGCTGATCAGGCTTTTGCCCACCTCGGCCAAAATGCGGTCACCGTAATCGTGCCCATTGCGATCATTGATCTGCTTAAAATCATCCAGATCGATAAAGGCGACGGTATAAGGCACATTTTTGCGCACCGCGTTGTCAAACGTGACCCGCATCATTTCCAAACCAAAGGCACGGGTAAAGCACCCCGTCAGCGGATCAAATGCGACCTCTTGTGCGGCAACAATTGTGCGATAAAACTGCACCAATGACGACATAATCGCGAGCGGCAGCAGCACCGCCAAAATCATTTCAAGCGCAACAAATCCGGTGGCCAAGGTCACCTGCGATGCAATACCCAGCAAAACCAAAATCGGCAAGGACAAAATCCCCGCCTCAACCAAGGTGAGCGGCATGATGGCGATCATCAACACCAGCCCCAGCAAAAGGAAGCTATGGGTACTGAACATACGCTGCGTTGCGAGCGGGTCCGCGGGCGCAAGCAGACTGAGCAAGCAAACTGCGAGCAGCAGCATAAACATCGGGAGATATGGAAAATGCCGCCGCATCCGCGCACTGACCGCGCGATTAAAAATCACCGCAAGCGAAACCCCCGCAACCAGCAGGCGCATCATAAAGGTTTGCGAACCCCACATCCGCGCATCATAAACCCCATCCCAAACAGGGATAATGATCAGCAGAGCAAAAACAAAAATGGCGGCAAAACGGGCGGTGAGCTGGATGGATTCTTTGCGGCGCAGGTGCAATATCTCTGCATGGCGCGGCGTGTACAGAAAATCCCTGTAGCGACACCGCAACAGCCCTACGCGACGCTGACTATCTATGGTGGAACAAGGCAGCACGCAAAAGAGCTCCAATTACAAAGATTTTGAGAGCCAACGGCTCCTTAAAAACGTTCACCATGTTTCCCTTATTTAACCGCAGATACAACTATCCTTAAGAAGGGCAAGGACGGAAATATCGAGACCAAATCAAGAAAATCACAAACGAAAACGACTCAAGTCACTGATATGAAATGATATTTAATACATTATTTTATACTAAATCAAATAGAATTAATTTACCTTTCAGTGATTTTAGCCCTGCGAGGGCCAAATCCGCCCACGCGTTACCCATAAAAAAATGCGGCATGCCAAGAAAGCATGCCGCATCAACGATTCATTTGATCTGAACAACCGAGCCTTAAGACAGATTGAGCCGCCCCCACCGCAGCGAAACGCACCGCGGCTAGATGACTAGCCCCAAAGCTCTCGGTCAGGCAATCCCATGACACCGTTGTCAAATTTCAGACCGTGCTCACGGTCTTTTGCCATCCAGATCGGACCATCAAGATCCACAATGCGCGATTTCGCACCAATGATCATGGCCGGTGCCATCGCAAGCGACGTGCCGACCATACAGCCGGTCATCAATTGAAGACCCGCCTTGGTTGCGGCCTCGGCCAACTCAAGCGCGCCGGTCAAGCCGCCGGTTTTGTCGAGCTTGATGTTGATCATGTCATAGAGATTGGCCAGACGCGGAATGTCGGCAATCGTATGAACAGACTCATCCGCACACAACAGAACCGGGCAATCGATGCTGATCAAACCATCATCCTGCCCGGCAGGCAGGGGCTGTTCGATCATTTCAACGCCAAGCGCATCAAGTTCCGCGCCGATATCGGCAAGAAGCTCTATCGACCAGGCTTCGTTGGCATCCACAATGATGCGAGATTTTGGCGCACCTTCACGAACGGCACGCACCGATTCCAGCACATTTTCGCCATTCAGCTTTACCTTAAGCAAAGGGGCTGATGCGATCTTGCGGGCAGCTTCACGCATGTTATCGGGCGTATCGATGCTCAGCGTTTCGGCTGTGACCACACCTTCTGGTGCTGGGCACTCGGCCAATTCCCATGCACGACGGCCATAACGCTTGGCTTCAAGGTCCCAGTAGGCACAGTCAACTGCATTCCGTGCAGCGCCGGCTTTCATGGCATCCTGAAGTTCTTTGCGCGTCATGCCACGTGACAAGGCATCGGCCTGGGCCTCGATATCGGCGATGACGCCGTCGACGGTTTCATCATACCGCGCATAGGGAACACATTCCCCATACCCGGTATGTTCACCGTCTGACAGTGTCACCTTGACCACATGTGCCTCGGTCCGTGCCCCGCGCGAAATTTTAAAAACCTGCGCAAGGGGGAAGACTTCGGAAATCACACTAAGCTGGGGCAAGATTAAATCTCCTGCAGCTTATCAACGATGGACGCAACGCCGGTACGCACCGGATCAACTGCTGGCAAACCGAACTCGGCTTCGACATCTGCCAGAAGCTTGGTCGCAGCGGCATCATCAAGCGCCTTGGTGTTGATTGCAAAACCAACAACAACGCAATCTGGGTTGGTCAGGCGTGCATGCTGAAGGTTTACTTCCATGCAGGTTTTCAGATCCGGCAATTTATAGCCTGGAAGACCGCGCATATGTTCACGGGTCGGCTCATGACAAACCACAAGGGCGTCCGGCTGCGAACCATGAATAAGCCCCATGGTCACACCAGAGAACGACGCGTGGAACAAGCTGCCCTGCCCTTCGATGGCATCCCAGTGATCCGGATCATTTGCCGGTGCAATGGCTTCGACCGCACCAGAAATAAAGTCAGAAATCACCGCATCAACAGAGATACCTTCGCCTGCGATGAAAATACCGGTCTGGCCGGTCGCACGGAAGTCAGACTTCATGCCGCGTTTTTTCATTTCGGCATCAAGGGCCAGCGTGGTGTACATTTTACCGACCGAGCAATCCGTGCCAACAGCCAGAACACGCTTACCAGAACGCTTTTCGCCGTTACCGACAGAAACCTTGCCGTCGAAGTGACGAACATCAAACAGGCTGACACCTTTGGCCTTGGCCGCATCAACCAGTTCGGGGATCGTGGTCAGACGGGTGTGCAGGCCATTGGCAATGTCCATGCCCGCATCAATTGCCGCCAACAATGTTTCCATCCATGCCGGGCCAATAATCCCGCCACGGTTAGCAACACCAAGAACCAGCGTTTTAACGCCAGCTGCCTTTGCTTCGGCAATCGACATTTCCGGCAAACCAAGATCGGCCTTACAGCCCGGCAAGCTCAGCTGCGCAACGCACCATTCCGGGCGCCACTGCTTAATGCCAATAGCGGTTTTTGCAGCCAGTTCATCCGGCGCATCACCAAGAAACATAAGATAGGGATGATTGATTTTCATAATACCTCCTTGACCAGCATCCAAACGGTGCCCTTATAATCTGGAGCAGTTATAGCGCAATATGGTGGAAGCGTTCCAGATATATGAATTGATATATTCGACGATACACTCGATATTTCGACTATAATTCGACAATACGGACTAAAAAGAAAATAAAATACAAAACTATTTGAAGACCAACATCCTTTCTTGTGAATTTTGTCGGGAATGGCCCGAAAAACGCAAGAAAATGCAATTTTGAAGGACTGGCGTGAAAGCGCCCGACTACATATGAGCACCGATCTCAAGAAGTGGCTATCTGAGCGAAAAATCGAAGAAGTCGAATGCATTGTGCCGGACATGTCAGGGGTGGCCCGGGGCAAGGTTTTGCCAACACAGAAGTTTCTGCGCGGGCTTGAGGCCAAAAGCCTCGCCATTCCCGAGGCGATTTTCTGTCTGACGGTAACGGGCGGATACCCCGAAGAAACCGATGCATTCCTTGATCCGGCCGAAAAAGACGTGGTCATGGTACCCGATCCGGAAACGATCCGAGTCGTGCCGTGGTACGAAGAACCCACCGCCCAAATCATCTGCGACTGCTACCATTTTTCGGGTGAAGAAGTTTCAATTTCGCCGCGCGGCGTTCTTAAGCGTGTTTTGCGCGCCTTTGAAGAACGCGGCATGAGCCCGATCATCGCCCCCGAGCTTGAATTTTATCTGGTGGCGAAAAACACCGATCCGGACAACCCGCTTGAACCGCCAATCGGCCGATCAGGACGCCCGGAACGCGCATCGAACGCATTTGGTATTGATGCCATCAATGAATTCGATCCGCTGATCGAAGACCTGTACGATTATTGCGAAGCCATGGATATCGATGCCGATACCATGAGCCACGAATCGGGTCCGGCCCAGCTTGAAATGAACTTCAATCACGGCACCCCGCTGGAACTGGCCGATCAGGCTTTCCTGTTTAAGCGTACTTTGCGTGAAACAGCCTTGAAGCACGGCGTGTATGGCACATTCATGGCCAAACCGATGGGCAACCAGCCGGGCAGCTCGATGCATATCCATCAAAGCTTGCTCGACATCAAAACAGGCAAGAACCTGTTTGCCGATGATGACGGCGAAAATTCGAAAATGTTCTTAAACTATATCGGTGGCCTGCAACGTTACTTGCCTGCTGCCATGCCGCTTTTGGCGCCGAACATGAACAGTTATCGCCGTTTGCAGCCTTGGTCGGATGCCCCGATCAATATGCATTGGTCACTTGATAACCGCACTGTCGGCCTTCGCCAGCCAAACGGCCCGGCCGCCGCACGACGAATTGAAAACCGCCTTCCGGGGGCAGATGCCAACCCGTATCTGGCGGTTGCCGCGTCCCTTGCCTGTGGTCTTTTGGGGATTATCGAAGAAGTCGACCCGACCTCGCCGATCGAAGGATCTGGCTATGACCGGGCACATTCCCTGCCCCGTCACATCCACGAAGCATTGGCGAAATTCCATCGCTGCAAACCCCTTAAAGAGCTTTTGGGCGAAGAATTCGCCACCGCTGTTATCGCAGTTAAAGAAGCCGAGTGGGATGCCTATCAGACCGTGATTAGCGCATGGGAGCGTGAGCACCTTCTGCTGAACGTGTAACGTGACATTCAACTATGCCCAATTGAATATTGCGCCGGGGAATCCAACCCGGCGCAATATTGTTGCAATTAAACTGCCTAAATTTTCACAAGATGCGAAACATGCTTAATTTTCCATCTTATGTTTGACAATATCATGCCTTATTCGAAGGATACGAGTGTCTTGGGAGAAAATTTAGGATGTTTAATGTTCATCCATGCAGGCCGAGAAAGATGATTTTTGGGTCCGCATGGGTCGAAGGTTGGGTGTCTTAAAGACAGGACTTTCAATATTTCAAACGCTGCCATATGGGAGGCTCAGCGAAATGAAAACTCTTCTTACAACTTCCAGCCTTGTTGTGCTTGCCTCCATCGGCTTTGCCGGTGGCGCATCCGCACAAGATGAGCTGAATGTCTATAACTGGTCTGACTATATTGGCGAAGACACGGTTGCCAATTTTGAAAAAGAATACGACGTAAAGGTCAATTACGACGTCTTTGACAGCAACCAAGTCGTCGAAGCCAAACTTCTGGCTGGCAATTCGGGCTATGACGTTGTTGTTCCGACCCTTGCCGATGCGCAGCGCCTGATCGCCGCGGACATTTTCCAGAAAATTGATAAATCGAAACTGGAAAACTTTGGCAATCTGGATCCAGTGATCCTGAGCCAGACCGCGAAATACGATCCGAACAATGATTATGCGGTTCCCTACCTTTGGGGTACGAACGGTTTTGGGTATAACGTTGCCAAGGTCAAAGAGGTTCTTGGCGATGATGCACCGCTTGATAGCTGGGCAATGATTTTTGACCCGAAATATGCGGAACCGCTTTCGAAATGTGGCCTGACGATGCTCGACGATCCAGGCGAGATTGTGCCGCTGGTCAACTTCTATCTGGGCAACTTGCCAGAAGGCAAGCCGACCAAGGAAAGCATCGAAAGTGCGATGGCCCAACTTGAAAAAGTGCGCCCATACGTCACCTATTTCCACAGCTCGCAGTACATCAATGACCTTGCCAACGGCAATGTCTGCATATCTGTAGGCTGGTCTGGTGATGTCGGACAGGCCGCGGCACGCGCCGCCGAAGCAGAGAATGGCAACGAGATCAAATACGTGATCCCGAAAGAAGGAACACTGATCTGGTTTGACACCATGATGATCCCCAAAGATGCCCCGCACCCGGATTTGGCGCATAAATTCATCGATTACGTTCTGCGTGCCGACGTTGGTGCGGACCTTGCGAACTATGTCGAATATGCCAGCCCGAACGAAGCGGCGATGCCAAACATCCGAGACGACCTGAAATCTGATCCGGGCGTGTATCCGACCCAGGAAGTAAAAGAACGTCTGCGGTCAAAAGTCGAACCGGATCCGCGCGAACTGCGCACCCGTACCCGTCTTTGGACCAAAGTTAAAACCGGTCAATAAGACCAGTTTGACAGACACAATTCCCGGTTGGCCGCACATCCAAACCAACCGATGAAATCTGATAAGGGCGCGGTACAAACCGCGCCCTTTTTGACATCAGGTTGCGACAGATGTGACTCGTAAAAACTCCAACCCGATGGCGCAATATCGCCATCACTCCCTAGCCGCTTAGAGCCGCTAAAATTGCCCATTTTCTGAACACCAACAGGTCATTTACTGCCGTTTTTTGGGGCAAACGTAACTTGTTGTTCAAAATATCGCACACCCCTCTTTACAGATTGTAGAATTGCTTCATCCTGTTATTTGGAAAGGATCGATGCGTCGACGCCAAGCACATGCACCAAAGAATGTGCAGTTGATTAACTGGGGCGGCGTGCCCGATGATTTCGGTTCGTGCAGACAATCAACAATGGGAGAATGCCGGTGCCACAGGGGGCTTTGGAAAGCGCATATGAGGATGTGCACAAGACACAGCCTTGGAACAATCCCGACGCGGTTCCTTTTATCCGCTTTGAGAATGTAACCAAGAAATTTGGTGATTTTTACGCTGTGGACGATGTGTCTTTTGACATTTATCGTCATGAGCTTTTTGCCCTTTTGGGCGGATCAGGGTGCGGTAAAACCACACTTTTACGCATGTTAGCCGGGTTCGAAGAACCAACTGCAGGCAAAATTTATATCGACGGTGTCGATATGTCGGGCGTGCCCCCTTACGAACGCCCAACCAACATGATGTTCCAGTCCTATGCCCTTTTCCCGCATATGAGTGTCGAGCAAAATGTTGCCTTTGGCCTTTTACAGGATGGCGTGTCGCGCACGGAAACCAAACAGTTGGTTGCCGACATGCTGGCCCTTGTGCAAATGAGCAAATTTGCCAAACGCAAGCCCCATCAGCTTTCAGGTGGTCAGCGTCAGCGCGTTGCATTGGCAAGGTCACTGGTTAAACGCCCCAAAGTTCTTTTGCTCGATGAGCCGCTTGGCGCGCTTGATAAAAAACTGCGTGAACAGACCCAGTTTGAACTGGTCAATATTCAGGAAAAAGTCGGCACGACCTTTGTCATGGTGACCCATGACCAAGAAGAAGCGATGACCATGGCATCGCGCATTGCCGTGATGAATGAAGGTGTCATCAATCAGATCGGAACCCCGTTTGAACTTTATGAATATCCCAACAGCCGCTATACCGCGAACTTCCTGGGCCAAGTAAATTTGGTCGAGGGTGTTTTGGTTGATGATGATGAAAAATATGCCGTCATAAAATCAGACGAAGGTGGCTGCGATATTTACATCGACCACGCGGTTCAAGGCCATCAAGGCATGACATTCTGGGCGGCGCTTCGCCCTGAACGTTTGCGCCTGACCAAGGAACCACCAGAAAACACCAAATATAACTGCATGTCGGGCAAGGTCGAAGAAATCGGCTATCTTGGTGGGCTTTCGACCTATCATGTGCTTCTTGCCAGCGGCAAACGCATCAAGGTAACTGAACCCAACTTCACCCGCCAAATTGAACCGCGTTACACGTGGGAAGATACGGTGTGGGTATCGTGGGAGGCCGGGGCTGCTTCGGTTCTAAGTAAATGAGCGGTGACAAATTAACCCTGAAACAAAAGTTTGATCGCTGGATGATCAAACACGGCCGTGTGCTGGTGATCGGCCTTCCGTATTTTTGGCTGTTTCTGTTTTTCCTGGTGCCATTCCTGATCGTTTTAAAGATCAGCTTTGCCACGGCAGAATACGCCCAGCCACCTTATAGCGCGCTGTTTAGCTGGATCGATGAAGGCATTACGATCACGCTGAATTTTGGCAACTATCTGTTCCTGTTATCTGACAGCCTATATGCCACCGCATATCTTAACTCGATCCGGATTGCGGCCATATCGACGATCATAACGCTTCTGATCGGCTATCCGATGGCTTATGGCATCGCACGCGCCAGCGGGACTGTGCGCAGTGTCCTTTTGATGCTGGTGATTTTGCCGTTTTGGACGAGTTTCCTGATCCGTGTGTATGCCTGGATCGGCATCCTTGACCGCGAAGGTTTGATCAACGCGTTCTTGCTGTGGACCGGGATCATCACCGAGCCGCTGATCATGCGCCAAACCGAAGGCGCGGTTTATATTGGTATTGTTTACACCTATTTACCGTTCATGATCCTGCCACTGTATTCCACCTTGGAAAAGATGGATGTCAGCCTGATTGAGGCAGCACTTGATCTTGGATGTAAACCTTGGAAGGCATTCCTGAAAATTACCCTGCCCTTGTCTATGCCGGGTATTTTGGCCGGATCGCTTTTGGTGTTTATCCCCGCTGTTGGCGAATTCGTCATCCCGGAACTTCTGGGTGGACCAAACACCTTGATGATCGGGCGGACCTTGTGGAACGAATTCTTTGCCAACCGTGATTGGCCAATCGCATCGTCTGTGGCGATTGCAATGCTGGTGTTCCTGGTGGTTCCGATTATGTGGTTCCAGCACATCCAATCCAAGCAGGAGGAAGGCCAGTCATGAGTGGTAAAAGATCAACCTTCCTGATTTCGGCATTGGTATTTGGCTTTGCCTTTCTGTATGTGCCCATCCTGCTTGTGATGATTTACTCCTTTAACGAGGGGAAACTTGTCACGGTTTGGACAGGGTTCTCGACCAAATGGTATGTGTCGTTATTTTCCAATGACGGCATGATCGATGCCGCTTGGAACAGCCTGCGCATCGGGGTGATGTCGGCGACCTTGGCCCTTGCCCTTGGCACGCCTGCTGGTCTTGTAATGTCCCGGTTTGGGCGGTTCAAAGGACGCACCCTGTTTTCGGGCATGATCGCCGCACCGCTTGTCATGCCCGAAGTCATCACCGGTCTTTCGTTGCTGTTATTGTTTGTGACACTGGAACAAATGATTGGCTGGCCAGCGGGACGTGGCATTTCGACAATCACGATTGCGCATACAACATTCTGCGCGGCCTATGTCGCGGTTGTGGTGCAGTCGCGCCTGTCGGGTATGGATACATCGGTTGAAGAAGCCGCCATGGACCTTGGGGCGAAACCGGCAAAGATTTTCTTTGTCATTACGTTGCCCATGATCCTGCCTGCCCTTTTAGCCGGATGGCTATTGTCGTTCACTCTGTCACTTGATGACCTGGTGATCGCAAGCTTTGTGGCCGGTCCCGGATCGACGACACTGCCGATGAAGGTTTTTTCATCGGTACGACTTGGCGTATCACCGGAAATCAACGCGCTGGCGACTTTGATCATTCTGGCCGTGTCGGCCATGATCCTGCTTTCCAGCTTGTTGATCCTGCGGTCCGAACGCAACCGAAGCCGCGCGTCAGCACAGGCAGAAAGCTAATCGCGCGACAGCGACCGGCAATGAGACACCCCAACAAAAAAGCAGCGCCCGATATATTGGGCGCTGCTTTTCGTTTTAGGGGTAAATTTATCGTCGATTTGGTTTAGCTGACTGTCGCGTTTTCTTTGGCACGGCGCATCATTTCACGGCATTGCATGCCCGGTGCGACAACCTGCCAATAGGTTACAACGGCTTCTTCTGCGGACTCTGCAAAATCAATGATCAAGCTGTTGAGCGCATTTTGCTCCATCAGGTTTTTGACCCGATCAGGAAGCCGTGACATCTGCCACAGCCCCATCACCAATGCGTAAGATGACCGCATCAACTTATTGGCTTCGAGTGGCGTAATATCATAAAGCTCGGCCAAGGCATCGGCGGTACGTTTGACCATGGATGCCAAAAAACGTCTGTGGCCGACGACCATTTCATCATCAGAACCTGATTCCAAAACCCCTTGCGACAATGAAGCAAGCGACAGGAATTTTTCATTTTGGACGAGATAATCAACAAATTGCCGCGCAACCCGTGTTGAATCGCGATCTTCGGGCCGACGCAATGCTTCTTGGTCAATAATATCAAGATTGTTTTCGAACCAACCTTTCTGAAAATGCCGAAGCACTTCAAGAAACAGTGATTCCTTGCTTGAAAAATAAAGGTACAAAGTCCCCTTCGCGAGGTTTGCACGACGTGCAACCTCTGCGGCGGACGGCAATGTACCGTCACCTTCAAGGTACAATTCGCGTGCGGCCTCAAGAATATCCGCACGGCGTTTTAGTTTTTGCTCATGGCTACGCGCCCGAACAAGATTCTCTTGTTCCATTAAATGTTCTCCCCCAACATTTTCCCCTAAGAGATATTATTGCATGTTAATTCACCCCAAAGTCAAATAAGACAAACTGACTACGCAAACAAATGGCGTAAAAACGCAGAAAACTGCTACTTTCTGGCTAAAAAATTGCCAAATACAAATGAATTAAGTTCATATCGTGTCCAGTTGCGTGTTTCGAAATGGACAAAATCGGTATTTTTGTACGGTTCTTTATGCGAGTCGTTCATGACCAAAGGTTAGCTAAAGCTATTCTTATTGGGGGGTGCGCATCGGGACAAAGTTGGTTAAAACCAATTTTGGGAAATGGACATCTGAAAAATCAGAGCCCCCAAACAACAAAAGAAACATAACCGAGCAACCGAGGACACATGAGTACGCAAAACACTGGACCGGAAAAAGACGGTCCGCAGACACCTGTACCTGACAACGCGCCATCTGGCAGCGCAGATACCGGAACAGACACCGCCCCACAGGCCGCGGCACCGCAAAACAGCACCGAAGCCCAAAATCAGTCGGCGGCTGCCAACAGCATGGCCCCTGCTGGCACGGGCGATACGCAACCACCTGTTCCCGGCGCACCATTCGGTCGCGAATATGCGGGCGGCGGATCTGGCACCATTTCCTATTCCGGGCGCTGGCAAGACGTTCTGAAACTGTGCTGCTGGAACACGTTGTGGACCATTCTGACTTTCGGGATTTTCCGGTTCTGGGCGAAAACGCGCATGCGTCGCTATATCTGGAGCAACACCATCATTGACGGTGATGCCCTTGAATATACCGGCCGCGGACTTGAGCTGTTTCTTGGCTTTGTGATTGTCACGATCATTTTAGTGCCGGTTATCTTGGTGATTAACTTTGCTGCTACGATGTTGCCGCCGGAACTGATGGTCATTCCGGTCATTGCGATCTATGTAGCACTTGGCTTTTTGGTCTTTGTCGCAGTGTATCGGGCAGTCCGATACCGCCATAGCCGGACATTCTGGCGTGGCATTCGTGCGCGACTGGGCGGCTCAGCATTTAAATATGCCCTGATCGGCTTTGGCACCACGATCGTAACGGTGTTGTCACTGGGTATTCTGGCACCGCTTAGCTTTATCGCCACCACCCGCTATGAAACCGACAACACGTGGATCGGCGAGACACAAGCGCACTTTACCGGTACGTTTGGCGCAACATTCAAACGCTGGATCAAGAGTTGGTTGATTGTGGCTGTCGTGATCGCCGCAGTCGTTGGCGTGTCGATTGCGGCAACAAACGCAAACATCATCTGGCTTCCGCCGGTGTTTGGCATCATCGCCTATCTCGCGATTGCGTTTATTTTCGTAAGTTACCGCGTTTGGTTGATCCGCTATCAAGCCGAATGCACCGAAATGGGGTCGATCCGTTTTTCAAGCGACCTTCAAACATCGCAATATATCAAGATCATCCTGCGCTTCTTGGGCTTGTCTCTGGTCGTTATGGTTGTTGCGGTTTTGTTGATGCTGGCGTTCGGCGGGTTTGCTGCACTTAAAATGATCGGTTCTGGTTATGCCACCGATCCGCAGCAGGTTCTGATGGCGTTTATCCCGCTATTCATCGTCATGCTTTTGATCGCGCCGTTCTTTAACATCATGTCCTTTACCTTCCTCGTTCATTCGGTGTTGGCGGCGACCATTTCGTCACTGGATTATGATGGTGAAATCACCGATCTTCATGCCGATGCGCACAACCAGAACATCCCGCGCACGGGCGAAGGATTGGCCGAGGCATTTGACCTTGGTGGTATTTAAACCAACTTGGCTTAACGGATGAGATATGAGCTTTAACGCCCCTGCCCGTTATTTTGACGGAAAGACATCCGCGGCCCAAAACGTCACGGTCATCATTGATGACCGTGACGTCATCCTTTGTAAGGACGGCAACCTTGGCGATGCATTTGCCACACTCAGCCGCCGCGATTTATTGCTGTGTGAAAAGCCCCATGCCAACAGCCCGCTTCGTCTGCGTCGTTTGCGCGATGACGGTATGCGCATTGTGTTTGCCAAAGAAGACGCCAAAACTGTTGGGGATATTTTGTGCCAAGGCCCTGTGCCCGTTGCCGTTGATGAGGCATCAGGTCGCGCCATCACCCGCCTGACGGTTGGCATCATTGGATTTACCGCATTGGTGGGATTGGTCATCTGGCTTGCGGTTCCGGTCGCGGCACAGATTTTTGCCGACCTTTATCCAAAACAATCTGAAATCGCGATGGGCAAATCTGCCCGTGATCAAATTTTGTATACGCTTGGAAAACTCGATGACGATTTTGAAGTTTGCGAGCCAACCGACCAAGCCTATGACGCTGTCGATAAAATCATAACCCAACTGGGTACGAACACGCCGCTTGGATATGACTATGAGGTCACATTCGTGCGCAGTGACATTCCCAATGCTCTTGCCCTGCCTGGCGGTCAAATATTGGTGTTTTCGGCCCTTACCGACATCATGGACAGCCCAGAAGCCTTTACCGGGGTTTTGGCGCATGAAATCGGCCATAGCGAGATGCGCCACGGATTGCGCAACCTGTTTGCCAACAGCGCCATCACACAGTTAATCCGCTTGATCAGTGGCGGTGCAATGATTTTCCCAGCCGAGCTTGCCTTAAAACAGGGCTACACCCGCGGCATGGAACGCGAAGCAGATGCGTTTGCCCTCGACAGCATGCAACGTGCCAATATCCGCACCACAGACACAGCCATCCTTTTCGCAAAGCTTCGCGACATGATGGAAAAGGATCACGGGGGGGTGGATTTACCCGAAATGCTGAGCTCCCACCCGGATATGAATGCGCGTATCACCCTGTTTGAAAATGCCACCGCAACCGGCACGGTTCAGATTGATGCCGCCGAATGGCAGTCCTTAAAAACAGTCTGCGACGATGAGTCAGACGGGTAATTCGGTCGTGCGTTTCACTTCACGCAGCGTAATGACCGTCTGAACGCGTTCGACCCCCGGAAGCTGGGTTAATACTTCGCTGTGGATGCGTTCGTAATCGCCGGTGTCGCTATAGACCACATGCACCAGATAGTCGCTTTGGCCCGCCAATAGATAGCATTCCACCACTTCGGGGACTTTCTGAACTTCTTTTTCAAAGGTTTCCAACGCTTCGCGGGTTTGGCGCGTGATGGAAATATTGACGAACGCGTTGCCCGGCTTGCCGATGCGGGCCGGGTTGAGCAACATCGTGTAATGATCAATGAAACCGGCTTCTTCGAGAAGACGCACACGGCGCAGACATGCCGATGCTGACAGGTTCACTTTTTCCGCCAGCTCAGCATTGCTGATACGACCATCTCGCTGCAGCAACCGCAGGATCATGCGATCACGTTCATCAATCTGCATTTCGAATATTCCCCTGACAACATGGCTATTCTTTAAAATTATCTAGCAATGATAGCATCAAAATCACAGTGAATTGAAGATTAATTGCCCGAAATTTCGGCTATCATGCATAATCAACAAAAAGAAGGCGTAAAACGCCAATATAACAAGGTGTGATGCGGTGTTTAAACCGTGCAAAGCACTTGGGCCCCGCCGGACCATACCGGGGGAAAGGCCGACGACCACCACATACGTCGGGAGAAAACGTAATGCTGATTGGTGTTCCGAAAGAAATCAAAAACCATGAATATCGCGTGGGATTAACCCCGGTCTCGGTCCGGGAAATCACCACGCATGGACATAAAGTGATCATCGAAACCGGTGCCGGCGCGGGCATTGGCTGCAGCGATGAGGATTACATCGCCGCTGGTGCGCAAATAGTTGAAACCGCATCAGAAATTTTTGCCACCGCCGAGATGTTGGTCAAAGTCAAAGAACCGCAAAAAGTCGAATATGAACAACTGCGTGACGGGCAGTTACTGTTTACGTATTTGCATTTGGCGCCGGATCCCGACCAAACTGCCGGGCTTTTAAAATCCGGTGTAACGGCAATTGCCTATGAAACCGTGACGGACCGCAATGGCGGCTTGCCGCTTTTGGCACCGATGTCCGAAGTTGCCGGTCGCATGGCACCACAGGTTGGCGCCGCAGCCCTGCAAAAGGCCAATGGTGGACGCGGTATGTTGCTTGGGGGTGTTCCCGGTGTTGCCCCGGCCAAGGTCGTTGTCATTGGCGGCGGTGTTGTTGGCACCAATGCGGCCCGGATCGCCGCTGGCATGGGGGCCGATGTCACGATCCTTGATCGCAATATCAAACGCCTGACCTATCTGGATGATTTGTTTGGCCCACGCATCAAAACCCAATATGCCACGATCGATGATACCGAGGCACTCGTCTACGAGGCAGATATGGTGGTGGGCGCGGTTTTGATCCCGGGGGCCGCCGCGCCAAAACTGATCCATCGCGATCAGTTGGCCCAGATGAAACCCGGCTCCGTCATTGTGGATGTGGCGATTGATCAGGGCGGCTGCTTTGAAACATCCAAAGCCACCACCCACGCCGACCCGACCTATATCGTTGACGAGGTGGTGCATTATTGCGTTGCCAATATGCCTGGTGCCGTGGCCCGTACATCGACCTTCGCACTCAATAACGCCACCCTGCCCTTTACCTTGGCCCTTGCCAATAAAGGCTGGAAGCAGGCCTGTCAGGATGATCCACATTTGGCGGCCGGTCTAAATGTTCATGCCGGACAGGTAACCTACAAAGCTGTGGCAGATGCGTTGGGATATGAGCACGCGCCGCAGGACAAAGTTCAGATCTAAGCTGGCACCGCAGATAGAGGCCGATTAGGCAGACAAAACAAAAGGGAGCCCCCATTGGAGGCTCCCTTTTTTAATCAAATCATAAACGCGGTCTGTCTTAGAATTCGACCTGCGTCACGTCGCGAACCGCACCTTTATCCGCACTGGTTGCCATGGCGGCGTAGGCGCGAAGGGCGGTTGTGACTTTGCGTTTGCGCGGTTTCTCTGGGCGCCAGGCTTCTGGGCCTTTGGCTTCCATGTCCTTACGACGCGCGGCCAGAACAGAATCGTCAACCACGATCTTGATCGAGCGATTAGGGATGTCGATTTCAATCACATCGCCCGGTTCGACCAGTGCGATATCCCCACCAGCCGCGGCTTCGGGGGAAACGTGACCGATGGAAAGCCCAGATGTCCCGCCCGAGAAACGGCCGTCCGTAATCAATGCACAGGCCTTGCCAAGCCCCATCGATTTCAGATAGCTGGTCGGATAGAGCATTTCCTGCATGCCCGGACCACCTTTCGGGCCCTCATAGCGAATAACAACAACGTCGCCTTCTTTGACCTCACCGCCGAGAACCTTGGCAACGGCTTCGTCCTGACTTTCGCAAATCACGGCCGGGCCGGTGAATTTCAGGATGCTTTCATCCACACCGGCTGTTTTAACGACGCAGCCATTGGTTGCCATGTTACCAAACAGAACCGCAAGACCACCATCCTGGCTGTAAGCATGCTCGACATCGCGGATACAGCCGTCCTTTTCGTCCATATCAAGGTCATCCCAATAGCGTTCCTGACTGAACGCAGTTTGGGACGGCACCCCACCCGGCATCGCGCGGAAGAACTTATGAACGGCTTCGTCCTTGGTGCGACGGATATCCCATTTTTCAAGGGCATCAGCCATGGTTTTGGAATGCACTGTTGGTACGTCCGTATGCAGCAACCCACCGCGTTCAAGTTCACCCAGAATACGCATGATACCACCGGCACGATGGACGTCTTCCATGTGATAAAGCGGATGGGATGGTGCGACCTTGGACAGGTGCGGGATTTTGCGTGACATGCGGTCCATGTCAGACATGGTAAAGTCGACTTCAGCTTCGCGTGCAATGGCCAACAGGTGAAGCACCGTGTTGGTCGACCCACCCATGGCGATATCAAGCGCCATGGCATTTTCAAATGCATCAAAGGTCGCAATGCCGCGTGGGGTCGCAGTGATGTCGTCTTCTTCGTAATAACGACGTGCAAGCCGGACCGAGGTACGGGCCGCTTCAAGGAACAGCTCCTTACGCGCCGCATGCGTTGCCAGCACCGAGCCATTGCCCGGCAGCGCAAGACCAAGCGCCTCGGCCAAGCAGTTCATCGAGTTGGCGGTAAACATGCCAGAGCATGACCCACAGGTCGGGCAAGCAGAACGCTCAACCGTTGCAACTTGCTCGTCCGAGATGTTCGGATCGGCAGCCTCAACCATCGCATCAACCAGATCAAGATGGCGTTCTTTGCCATCGATGGTGACCTTACCGGCTTCCATCGGGCCACCGGACACAAACACAGCCGGCACGTTCAGGCGCATTGCAGCCATCAACATACCCGGGGTGATTTTGTCACAGTTTGAAATGCAAACAATCGCATCCGCGCAATGGGCATTGACCATATATTCAACGGAATCAGCAATGATTTCGCGTGACGGCAAGCTATAAAGCATACCGTCATGGCCCATCGCGATGCCGTCATCAACAGCAATCGTGTTGAATTCCTTGGCAACACCACCGGCAGCTTCGATTTCACGCGCGACCATCTGACCAAGGTCTTTAAGATGCACGTGACCCGGCACGAACTGGGTGAAGCTGTTGACGACCGCGATGATCGGTTTGTCGAAATCTTCGTCTTTCATTCCAGTGGCGCGCCATAGGCCGCGCGCACCGGCCATGTTACGACCATGTGTTGTTGTACGGGACCGATATTCCGGCATGGAAGAACCTCTCTAATTCGCGGTGTAAGTTTCTTTATATGACTGCGGTTCTAGCACAGTCTTGGCGCAGTTTGACAGTTTTTTGCCCGAAAATTTCATCATATTCCAGCATATGGCACGATTAATACCAAAGCGCCTGATTTGACGTCTTCCTCCTTCGTAATGACGTGCAATTGCGGGCCGATACCCCACCCCTGGCGAGCCTACCCTACCTATCCGTAAGACCCAGAATACTATCCCATTAGATAGGAGACCTGAATAGAGTGAGACCATATCTTAAAGATCGATTATCGCCGCCAGGCGATTCTCCCACTCCCATTCTCGCCCCGGGCCTTCGAAGGTTCGGGGTTTTTTTTGCCCAAAATCCGGCCTATCTGGCAACCGCCTTAAAACTCCATGCTTTAAAGGCGCAGCGGAACCCTTTAATGTCTTTAAGCATTTAGATTGTCGTGGTTTTAGCAAAGCCACACACTGCAAATAGTTTATTCCCAGACCAACACAAGGCGGAGCAGCCCCGATCCATGTCCGACAAACTAAAGACACTGTTGCGACGCGGACTGAGTGCCCACGAAGGGCGCCGCCCCGAAGAAGCTGAGAAAATCTATCGTCAGGCACTCGACCTTGAACCGGGAAATCCAGAGGCAGAGCACCTTCTGGCGACATTGCTAACAAGTGAGGGACGTTACGGCGAGGCCCTTGATCTGTTTGACAGCTGCCTGACACGATTTGGCGCCAACCCAGCGGCACGGTGCAATTACGCCATTGCCCTTGAAAGCTCCGGCCAGGTCGAAAAGGCGATTGATCAGTTTCGCCAAGCGATCAGTTATCATGGCGACTTTCCAACCGCCCTTTATCACCTGGCCCGGCTTGAATTGCCGCGCGGACATCTTGGCCAATCTGTTGATCTGTTAGGGCGACTTTTAGGGCTTCAACCCAACCATTTTGAAGGACTACTTCTTTTTGGCGAAGCGTTGCATGCGCTTGACCAAGAAGAAGCCGCGTTAAAATCGCTGGAGCACGCCGCCGAGGCAGCAGGCATTACCCCGGTCATGATTGGCCGTGTTGCGGCGATGTTATTGCGCCTTGGGTATCCCAAACCGGCCCAACATCTTTATCAACGCGCACTAAGCATTGATCCGAAATTTGTTCCGGGTTTGCGCGGATTGGGTCAGGCACTTGCCCATCAGGGACAGTATGCCAAGGCAATCGCGCTTTTGCGCACCGCAAGACAACTGACCAAAGACACGGTCGAGATTGATCTGGTTCTGGCTGATATCATGCTAAAATGCGGCGATGTGGACGAAACCATCGCAACACTTGAAGCGGTCCTTAAAAAACACCCCGACAATGTTAACGCTGATAGCATTCATCTGCGATCATTGGCCAAGCAATCAAGCACAGACGGGGCAGCGTTTTGCAAGGCAGCGAAAAACTGGGCCAAAAATCATATGCCCATCGCGGCACAGCCGGATTTTGCCAATAGCAAACAAACCGACAAACGATTACGCATTGGCTGGATTTCGCCGTTCTTTTCCGACCATCCCTCGTTTAAGCTTTTGGGCCCGCTTGCACGCAATTTGAATCGCAACGATGTTGAGCTGTTTTTATATTCGGCCACACCGCGCCCCGACCGGGTGACCCATTCCTGGCAAATCATGGCAGATGGTTGGCGGGAGGTATTTGGTCAGGACCCGATGCATATCGCCGACCGCATTCGTAAGGACAAGATCGATATCCTGATTGATTTGTGCGGCCCCCACCCGGCCCAGCCAATAGAAGTGTTCGCCCTGCATGCGGCCCCCGTTCAGGCCAGCATCGCACCAAACACAACCGGCATGCCCCAGATGGATTATCTGATCGGGCATAAGGATATTTTCGACGGCAAGCTTCCCAGCAATAAATTGCTGACAGAAAAGCCGCAAGCGCTTGCATTCGGGCCGTATCTACCGGGCGAGTTTGATCAGGCAAGCCCGATATCGCCCCTTCCAGCAGCCGTCGGGGATGTGATCCGATTTGGCTGCATCGACCGTCTTGCGCATATCAGTGAAGACACGCTGATGTGCTTTGCACGCATTTTGAATAAGGTCGCGAACAGTCGCATCGTTGTTCAGGACGACGTTCTTGAAGATTCCTATGCCGCCAAGACGTTTCTGGATCGGGCCCGCCAAGCCGGGATAAATCGCGATAAGCTGGACCTTGCAGGGCGCATTGCGCCAGAAGATCGCGCCGCGTTCTATGCCCAGATCGATATTGGATTGGCACCGTTTCCGGCAATATGTCTTGAAAACCATTTCGAAATGCTTTGGCACGGGGTGCCGTTTGTGTCCTTGGCTGGCGAGCTTCCGGGATCGCGGATCGGGCTGGCGCTTTTAAGTGATATCGGTCTTGCAGCCCTTTGCGCGCATACCGAAAAAGGCTATGTCGATAAATGCGTTATGCTGACCGCCGACGTAACAGCGCTTGGCAGCATTCGCGAAAACATGCGTGATCGCCTGCAAGACAGCAAAGCCCTGCATGCGCCAGCAGTTGCCCGCGAATTTGAGGATGCCTGCCGCGACATGTGGCAAAACTGGTGTCAGGAAAACAGATAAAACACTGCGGTTACGACCGGCCCAGCATATCGGTTAAAATGTGATCCACCGCAGCACTAAGATCATCAACAACCAAATCGGCCTTTGTTGCGTCAGGAAGGGCTGCTTCCTTTGCGCCGTGCCCGGTTCGGACGATAATGGTGCGCGTCCCTAACGCCTGCCCGGCTGCAATATCATTGATCCGGTCACCAACCATCACACTTTCAGGCAGTGAAATGGCAAACTCGTCGGCGGCGGCCAGCAGCATACCGGGTTTGGGTTTGCGGCAGTTACTTTCGCGGCGATATGCCCCCTCACCGTCTGGATGAAATGGCGAATAATAAATACCCTGCAGCGATGCATTTTCACGCGCCAGCATCGCGATCATTTCCTGATGAATATCGCGAAGGTCGCCTTCGTTAAGGTATCCACGCGCAATGCCCGACTGATTGGTAACAACAATCACCGGAATGCCCGCCGCATTCAGACGCGCGATGGCCTTGGCCGATCCGGGGATCAATTTTAAATCCGCCACCTTGGACAGGTAATGGACTTCTTGGTTAATAACCCCATCGCGATCGAGAAAAACCGCCGGCAACAGGTTGCGCCGGTCGCGAAAGCGCGGGGCCGGATCGATGAAGTGCCTTTTGACGGTATTTTTCGATGCTTCTTTCATCGTGTGCCTACTGATTTGGGGCCAATTGATGTTGTGAAACAATGCCGTATCGCGGCCCTGAAATACAAGGGGCGTGACACACAATGTGCGACTTTATTCACATCGGCAGAAATTGGTAATACCATTATTTTCTTGCGGCAAAGCAGCGTTGCGTGACAATTTGACCGCAAGTTGCTTTCTGGGGGACCGTTTGACCAATGTTTGCCGATATTTTTGCCATTTTGGCACCTGTTTTTATTACCACCGGGCTTGGCTACGCTTGGGCCCGTGCGGGCAAGCATTTTGACACCAATCTGGTCACCTCGATTGTTACATATTTTGCCACACCATGCTTGACCTTTGCCGCCCTTGCGACAGTTGAACTGGGCGGTGATACATTGATTTCGATGGGAACCGCTGCGGTTGCGGCCAATATCATTTTCGTCATCATTGGCTGGCCGATCCTAAAAGCTTTTAAACTATCCCCACGGACCTATTTGCAATCCCTGACATGGCCGAATGTCGGAAATGTTGGTCTGCCACTATGCCTTCTGGCGTTTGGCAAAGAAGGTTTGGCGTTATCGGTTGCGTTTTTTGCCGCCTATATCGTTATTCAGCTTACCATTGGTGTAGCGTTTGTATCGGGCATCTTTTCGATGCGATCCCTTGCAAAGATGCCGATTATCCCAGCCACCGTGATCGCAACACTGTTTTTGGCGACCGATACCACCGTCCCGGATTGGTTATATAACACCACCAACCTCATCGGACAGCTGACCATCCCGTTGATGCTGTTCACTCTTGGTGTATCGTTGGCAAAACTGCGCCCAGTCAGCTTGGCACGCAGCACAGCGCTTAGCTTGCTGCGTCTTGGCATGGGGTTTGGGGTTGGTCTTGTTTTGTCGGAAGTCATGGGGCTTACCGGCGTAGAACGCGGCGTTGTGATTTTGCAGTGCTCAATGCCCGTTGCGGTGTTCTGTTATCTTTTTGCGCAGCTTTATAACCGTGAACCCGAAGAAGTGGCTGGTGTCGTAATCTGCTCAAGCTTCCTTGCGGCCTTCGCGTTGCCCGCACTGCTTTGGTACGTTTTGTAGGGTTATTATTTTACTTTCAGGCGATACTCGCCTGAAACACCGCCCCCCTCGTCATCTTGGGAATAAAACCCGACGGCGCAATCATACTGGCCCTTTTCAAGGTCAGGATCCCCGCGGTCGGACGCCATGCTGCGCACATATGCCCGGCAGGCTTCAACATCATCAAGGTCGGCATCGGAAATGAAGATGTCGTTGGGTTTTGATCGATCAGGCATATAAACAGCCGTGACCTTTTCCCAAGGTGCGGCATCATCGGTCCAGATCATATCAGCAATGTAGCGTTCAGGGCTTCCGAAACTGACCGTGGCAAGAATGGCAATGCCGCTTGCGATCACGGCACGACGGATCATACTTTTATTCATTCTAATCCCTGCAAGTCAGGCCAAAAGCCACTTTTGAAAACTTATCCATCAGGTTCACGATCACGCAGACAAAAATAAGACGACAATTTCGCCGTCTCGCGGTTTTGCAATCTGCTTAGCCCGTCACCGGATGTGCATGGTTCAGCGGACCGTTTCCTTTGCCGTAATCTGGTGCCGTTCGGATGGCCTCGCGCACATAGGCGCGCGCGCGCGCAACAGAATCCGAAAGCCCCATGCCCTGCGCCAGTCCGGTTGCAATCGAACTTGCAAGCGAACAGCCCGTACCGTGATTGTTTTCCGACGGAATGCGATCACCTTCAAAGCCTTCGACATCGCCATCGTGACGCCACAGGATATCAACAATCTTATCGCCCTCAGCATGACCACCTTTGATCAACACGGACTGAGCACCCAATTCCCCGATTTTATGGGCCGCGGTAATCATGTCTTCTTCGTTGGTAATTTTCATGCCCGACAGCACTTCTGCTTCGGGGATGTTTGGGGTTAGAACCATCGCACACGGTACCATTTTAGATATCAGCGCCTCGACCGCGTCTTCGTTCAAAAGGCGCGAACCGCTTTGCGAAATCATCACCGGATCAACAACCACCGGGATTCCTTCACATTTTGTTTTGATAAATTGCGCAACCGCATCAATTACCGGCACACTATGGAGCATACCGGTTTTAATCGCATCTGCACCAATATCATCAATCGTTACGGTGGCCTGCTGAACGATCAATTCCGGCGCAATGCCCAGAACATCAAACACGCCAGTGGTATTTTGGATCGTAAGGGCGGTGATTGCAGTTGCCGCATAACCGCCAAGGCATGTCACCGATTTAATATCGGCCTGAATACCTGCCCCACCGGAACAATCAGAACCAGCGATAATTAAGACACGACCCTTCATGATCGTCCTCCTCAACACCCTAAAACCCAAATAAACATCTTCGCAGTTTCGGCGTGAAATTAACCTGCCACCACGGTGATTTCGGCAACGATACCATCGACAATTTGTTCGACCTTAACCGCATCGTCGCCTTCGGCCATGACACGGATCAGCGGTTCGGTTCCGGATTTACGAATCAGAACCCGTCCGTCGCCGTTAAAGGCCTTTTCGGCAGACGAAATCGCATCGATCACACTGCTTTGTGACAGCGGATCAGCCCCGGCAGAATAGCGCACATTTTTCAAAATTTGCGGCAACGGTTCAAACACGCGGCTCATTTCCGAAACAGGTCCGCTGCGCGATGCCAGAACGGCCAGGACCTGAAGCCCCGCCAAAAGCCCATCACCAGTTGAGGCAAAATCAGACAGCACGATATGGCCCGATTGTTCGCCGCCGACATTACAATCAAGGGCGCGCATCTGCTCAACCACATAGCGGTCACCGACCTTGGTCCGGATTAAACGCAGATTGTTCTTTTCAAGATAGCGTTCAAGACCAAGATTGGACATAACGGTCGCCACCAAAGCATCGCCGCGCAGCTGTCCAGTCCGCTTCCAGTGAGTCGTCACAAGGCCCATTAACTGGTCGCCATCGATCAAATGGCCTTTTTCGTCACACATCTGAATGCGATCCGCATCACCATCAAGGGCAATACCGACATCGGCCTTTTCAGACAACACGCGATCACACATGGTTTTTGTGTAGGTCGAACCACATTGATCATTAATGTTCATGCCGTTGGGCTTCGTCCCGATTTCAACGACTTCGGCACCAAGTTCACGCAGAACTTTGGGCGCGACGGAATAAGCCGCACCATTTGCACAATCCAGAACGATCCGAAGCCCTTCGAGCGATACCGAGCCCGGAAGCGATGATTTCACAGCTTCTATATAGCGCCCCGGCGCATCATCAATACGCTGCGCACGACCCAACGCATTTGCCGGGACAAGCTTTGGCGACAAATCGCTGTCCATCAGGGCTTCGATTTCCAACTCGACCTTATCAGACAGCTTGAACCCATCCGGACCAAACAGCTTAATACCATTATCCTGAAACGGATTGTGAGAAGCGGAAATCATCACGCCGATATCGGCACGCATGGATTTGGTCAGCATGGCCACGGCTGGTGTTGGCATTGGCCCCACCAGCATCACATCCATCCCCATCGACGTAAAGCCGGCCACCAATGCCGGTTCAAGCATATAGCCTGACAGGCGGGTATCTTTACCGATCACGACCTTGTGGCGGTGATCCCCACGGGTGAAGTAATGGCCGGCAGCCATACCAACTTTCAATGCGACTTCTGCAGTCATCGGTGCGGTATTGGCTGTTCCGCGAATGCCGTCTGTGCCAAAATATTTGCGGCTCATGCGTGTGTTCTCTATCTGTCTGCCGGTTTAAATCCCGGGTTCATACATTCTGACTGCCGGTTATATCAAAGTGACGTTTCAATGCTACCGGCAAGTGACACATTTTAACGTTCGGTTCGCGACCATTCGGTTAACGCGCCCCTATAAGAATAATCTGATAAAACCAATGACCTGGTCAGCAAAAACAGCTATCAGAACACCATATCGAAATGTGTTTTTTTGGGGGCACTTTGCGCGAAGTTCGCCAGTTCTTGGCATTGTGCGGCATTTGGGCCGTTGTGATCATTGCCCTTATCGGTTCCATGACATCGTTTGGGTCTATCGCATCGGCACAGACCGAAATGCCCCAGCTTGTCTTGCCTGCAAAGGGGATCGCCGCGCACATTGACCTCAACCGGTTTATGGAGCGCCTTCAAGCAGATCTTCCGATCGAGACCCCTGTCGATTTGATCGACACGCCATCTTCGGAATTTGAACGCGTCGAAGGCACACCTGCTGCTGGGTATATCAAGCGGATGGTTTGGTACCGATTACCGTTTTCCGTTACCGCCCAAGACAAAAATGTCTTTACGCCAACATATATCGAAATTGGTCCACCGCACCTTAATGAGATCAACGTCTTTGTCATCGACGACAAGACGCGAAATGTCGTCTGGAACAATAGACTTGGTGACCGGATTCCCAATGGTCCCAAAACGCTCAGCAGCCTAAAGCACCTTTCGGAATGGCCGGTTTTAACCGTGGGACAGTATTGGTTAATCATCGGAATACAAACCACCAGTGCCCATATTTTTCAGGCAAAGCTTTACGCCCAAGCTGAAATGATCTCCGACACCGAAGAACATAACCTTTTGCACAGCAGCTTTCTTGGCGTTCTGCTGGTCTTGTTTGGGGTTTATCTGACGTTTGGCATCATTACGCGCGACAAGTCCATTCTTTGTTACAGCTTTTATGTCGCATCCATATTGATGATCAATTTGGGCACCTCGGGTTATGCCCAACTGGTTTTAAAAGATATGTGGCCACACGCCAGCGACTTTGTTGTCGGTGCCGGTTCGGCACTTTCAATCGGTTCGGTGATCGCGATGTGGGCGCATATTATTCGGCTTGATCATTACAATCCGCCGGTTTACCGGGCCATGCTGATCTTTTCCGTATTGGCAATTGCGGGTTCTGTCACCGCCATATCGGATTCCTATATCTATTTCATGCGAATCTTCCTTGTCCCCGTTCTGGCTTTGATGATCACGCTATTTATCTATCTGTTTTATATTGCCTATCGTGAAAAGCGGATCGCGTCGCATCTGTATTTTTTGATCGCACTTGGTCTGCCATCGCTTGCCGCTATTGTCACTGTTTTCGCATTGCTTGGTGCCCTGCCGATCACGGCGTTTACAGCCAACATGCACCAGTACAGCTCTTTTGTGCATCTCGCGATGCTTGCGATTGCGATGGGGTATCGCACTTACAAACTGACACGTCAGTCAAGTAAAGCTCATCATAACAATCGCCGGGTCGATCAGCTTGCTGGGGAACAACGCACCTTCATTACGATGCTGTCGCATGAGTTCCGTACACCACTGGCGATCATTCAACGGTCTGCCGAAATTCTTGGACTACATATGCGAAGTGAACCCGTCGCGGTCCATAACCGCCTTGCCACCATTCGCGGGAACGCAGCGCAGCTTTCTGGATTGGTTGATGCCTTTCTGACCAAGGAAACACTTGATAGCGCAAACTTCACCACATCCTTGCAGCCAACCAACATCGATGAATTGCTACGTGAATTGATCAGCCAGCGTAATCGCGAAACCCCTGATCATCAGGTTGGGTTTAGAAATGTCGATTTTGCTGTCGTTAATATTGACCGCATTCTGTTTGAACGTGCGATTATCAACTTGATCGAAAATGCCCGAAAATACGCACCCGGCGCGCCAGTATGGATCGCGTGTAATCGGGCATCAAACGGGTTTGTCTATATTCGGGTTATTGACGACGGTCCCGGTATTCCGCTTGATGATCTTTCGCGCGTATCTAGTGCGTTTTACCGAGGACAAGATGCGGGCGTCACCCAAGGTGTTGGCCTTGGCCTGCACATCACCAACCGCATTATCGAGGCTCATAACGGATCGATGTCAATCTCTGTCGGTGAAAATGCCGGCACCACGGTGATGATCAAAATCCCCTATAACCGGAAAGAAACAGTCCAAAAATCCAACTCGGATTTCTTTACATTACCGACCAGTCAGCGGGCAAAAGATCGTCCTGATCAGAATGATGATGGGGCTAAGAAGTCATGAATATCTCAGCCCGATCAATTCGTCATTTCGTCAAACGCATGACGCTATTGCGCGAAAATTTCAATCGCGCATATGGGGCAACTTTGCGGGGCTTTACGCTCGCGACCCTACTCATTGTTTTTACAATGATAATTGGGGGGAATGCTGCACAGGCCCATGGCAGCACACCGCCTACCGCGGGACATGCCGATGAAATTGTATTGGGCGGAACACTTCCTGGGAAACTCGACCTAACCCCGTATCTTTCTTGGTATGTCGACAAAAGCAAACAGATGCCCCTTGAGGCTGTGCGTACGCTTTCGCTGCAGGATTTCAGCCAAAGTAAGGGCATCCCATCATTTGGCTATACGACAAATATCATCTGGTACCGGGTCGATTTTTCTGTGGATCAGGTTTGGGACGCACGCCCCTTGATCGAGGTACAGCCCAATTACCTCAATTTCATTGATATGTATCTTTTCAAAGAGACACAAAGTGCCAAAGGAACAAACGCCCTTTGGCACACGAGCATGGGCGACCACATTCCTTCAAGCCAAAGACCGTATAAAGGTGAGTCTCATGTCGCGGATTTACCGCAACTTGATACCGGGTCGTATCAGTTGTTTATTCGCGTACAATCGAACAGTGCCAACTTGCTTACACTTACGCTTTGGCAGTCCAACGACCTGATTTCGTCGATTACACGACGCAACCTTGTGGCCAATGTCTTCTTTGGCATTTTTATCAGTATTGGCATTTCGTATTTCATCCTTGGCCTGATCGCACGTGATGCGGTGGTTGTCACGTATGGGCTTTGGATTGCGTCCGTGGGGATGGTGATATCGATTGTTGATGGCTTTGGCTTAAGCCACCTGCGCCCGGAAGTCCCATGGATTAACGACCTGATTTTGGGCGGCTCCAACATTATATCGCAAGCTGTGGGCATTTTCCTATGGCTACATATTATGGACTTCCGCAACCGCGCACCCAAGGTATTTTGGCTCGGCATGGTGTATTGCGCCGTCATTTTAAGTTTCATCGTTGGGACGACGAACGATCTTTACACCATCTTTGGCGCTTATATCGCCCCGTCAGTGTCGGTTTTCATGGCCTGCATGTGCTTGGTTTTGGTCAAACGCCTGATTTATGATTTCAGAAACCCAGCACTTTGGGCCTATTTAGTCGCCCTCGCCCTGCCCAGTACCGCAGCCATTATGTTGCAACTGTCCCACACAGGCTGGATCCAGGCCACCCCACTGACCCTTGGGCTGCATCAGTTCACGTTTATATTTCACGTATTTGCAATGGGCTTATTGATGGCGATACGCCTGTTGCAGCTTGAGCGCGACAGAGTAATCGCTTCAAACAAAGCCGAGGAAACCACGTCGCTTGTTGGAGAGCAACGCAAGCTCATTTCAATGCTATCGCACGAGTTTCGAACCCCGCTTGCCGTTATTCAACGATCGGCGGAGATGTTAATGCTGCTATCAAAGAAGCAAAGCGACGACGTCTGGGCACGATTGCAACGCATTCAATTTCAGGCCACCAAACTCGCCCGCCTCGTTGATATTTTCCTGAACAAAGACGGCATTGACGATAAGGAGTTTTCGCTCGCGCGGGAGCCCGCAAATATAAATGACTTCATGGCAGAATTTGTCAAAGATACAAGTCGCGCAGACGCCAAAATTATTCTGAGATGTATCGATACCGAGGCTGTCGAAGCCTATATCGACGAGCCGTTAATGGCGCTGGTCATGACCAACCTTGTCGAGACGTCACGGCGTTTTGCGCGCGGCACACCAATTGGCATTCAAGTCCGCCTGCAAAACAGCCAACTGGCCGAAATATCAATCCCCTGCCAAGGCGAAGACCTAAACGATGAGGAAGTGTTGCTGATCGGAAATGCTTTGTTCCGACGAGACTTGGAAACAAAGTCGCTGCGCAATGCGCTGGGCCTTCACATTTCCCAACGCATTATTGACGCACATGGTGGGTCGATAAAGTTGCGTGACTTGGGAACCAACGGCATTGAACTATGCGTTCTATTGCCCTGTGAAGTTCTGACTTAGGCGCCTAAGGCACAAGACGGATCAACGCGCGTCCATCCCATCAAGCTGTTCCAGTTTAGGATTGATCGTCCGCTTCAATGTCGCCTTCGGCTTCGCCGGAGACCGATCCAACAGATGTGAAAGCGTAACCACGGCCATATGCGGTCCGCACCGGAAGTTCTTCACCAGTTTGTTTTAGGACTTTTTGGCGTACCCGTCGGATCGCGGTATCAAGGTTACGGCAATTTTCCGCTGTATCCGCCTTGCCGAGCGCAATAACGATCTCGGGTCTGGTCAGCCACGCACCATCCGCCTCAATCAACAGCTTTACAATTGTACGTTCGGCCGCGGTCAGCGATGCCGGTGTCCCCTTTGGGTTCAACAACGTCCAATTAAGCATATCGAGAACCCAGCTATCTTGTTCTGCTGGGCTGCTGTCCCCGCCTTTATTATCGGCGCGCGATGCGCGTCGAAGAAGCGGCTGCAAGGCGGCTTCAATCACGGACAAGGGGCTGTCTTTGGTCAGATAAACGTCCGCACCGGACTTATAGCCCGTCAGGTGGTTGTCCATCCCCGAGAGGGATGTCAGCATCATGATCCCGCAATCAATATTCTGACGAACATGTTTGGCAAGATCGTAACCATCGGCATCAGGCAGCATGATATCAAGAATGACAGCGTGGGGCTTTTTCTGCTCAAGCGCGCGGTAGAAGCTTGCACCGGTTTCACATCCGGTGACGTCAAAGCCGCACATTTCAAGATATTCACAAAGGTCTTTGTTCAGATCGATGTTGTCTTCAACGACAAAGACGCATTGCCCCGTCTGACCTTGACTTGATGTCATACTT
This sequence comes from Thalassospira lucentensis, assembly GCF_011806425.1. GTDB lineage: Bacteria > Pseudomonadota > Alphaproteobacteria > Rhodospirillales > Thalassospiraceae > Thalassospira > Thalassospira lucentensis_B. The sequence continues at coordinate 114,850 of NZ_JAATOV010000007.1, forward strand.
TTTTCCGAAGTCTGTAAGCGCGACAATTCATCGATAAATGAACATGTCGAACTCGACGTTTTCTCAACCTAAAAATGTGACATTTTATATCACGTTGTTTCTTCTGCTCTTTTTTTTAGTCCTGCACGCGCGGATTGCGCAAGCCCGAACCGCAAAAGGTCAGAAATTGCCAGAATTCAATTTTACGAATGGCAAACTCTACCCAATAAGAGAATATCCTTATTGGGTAGATGACGCCTGCTTTTACTCAATCTAGAAGAAATAGCAACCTATACAATCATCAAGGTACAGGTTGATTTCCTAAACCAGTGCTGTCGAGCTCGCGACTGAGATGGCCTGCACTGTTTCTTGAACATCATGGACACGGATCATCTGCGCGCCATGTCGCCATCCGTTGACAGCCGATGCAATTGAACCGCCCAGCCGTTGTTTCGGCTCGGCTTTCGGATCGATTTTACCGATAAAGGACTTACGCGACGTTCCAAGCAAAATCGGGCAGCCCAAACCGTGGAACAGCGCCAGTCGTGACAAAAGTTCCAAGTTATGCGACAGCGTTTTGCCAAACCCGATACCCGGATCAATACAGATTTTATCGCGTGCAATCCCGGCCCGTTCACAGCTTTCGATACGATCAAGCAGATAGTCATAAACATCAAGTGCCGCGCAATCATATTGCGGGTCTGCCTGCATGGTGCCTGGCTCACCCTGCATATGCATCAGCATCACAGGTGCGCCCAAACGTGCAGCAACCTCAAGCGAACGGTCATCGCCCTCAAGTCCGGTCACGTCATTGATGATGGTTGCCCCTGCCTCAATGGCGGCTTCCATCACATTGGCATGACGGGTATCGATTGACACAACATGCCCGTAATCAGCAAGGGCGCGAATGACCGGCACGACACGTTCGATTTCTTCGGCCTCGGTAACCTCGTCTGCACCGGGACGGGTCGACTCCCCGCCAACGTCAAGGATAGAAGCTCCAAGCGCCGCCAGCTCCCGACCTCGGGCAATTGCCTGTTCTGTGGTGTTATAATCCCCACCATCGGAAAAACTGTCGGGCGTTACATTAACAATGCCCATAACATGGCATGACGCCATATCAAGTCCGGCAAAGTCGGCACGCTTGGTCATCAAGCGATCAAGCACATTGTTTATTTCATCAACACGTCCGCTATTTTGAACCCAGCCTTCAAGGGCAAGGAGCGGTAGGATCATGCTTTCAGCGCCACCGCCATCGCGGCGACGGATGATCTCAAGTGCGGAAAAGCCACGGCGGGATCCCGCCAGTGGAAGCGTATTGGGATCATCGGCATGGTCGATGAAACCGGTAGGTGCGTAATAAAGCGGTCCGTCAAAATCAGCAAAGCCCCGCACATCGGCGGGGCTTCGCAGGACCGATCGGGTGATCTTGTCCATCAGTCTCTTTCTTTTTAGCTGCCCGGTTGCGGCTCTGGGGACAGGTCCCCGCCACTTTCATCCGGGCTGTCTTTGGGGGCAGCGCCAGCACTCGGTACGGTTGAACGACGTCCACCACCCGAATCCTTGCCACTGCCGCTTGAATGACCTGAGCGGTTAATTTCTTCGCCACGCAGAAGCGCGTCGATTTCTTTACCCGACAGGGTTTCGTATTCCAAAAGCGCCTTGGCCAGAACATGCAGGTCATCCAGATGTTCCGTCAGAACCCGCTTGGCGAATTCATAGGCTTCATCCGAATAACGACGCACTTCTTCGTCAATCATCTGCGCAGTTTTCTCAGAGATATTCTTATGCTGGGCAACGCTATGTCCTAAGAAGACCTCTTCCTGATTATCAACATATTTGACGTTACCAAGAATGTCTGAGAAGCCCCATTCAGTCACCATCTTGCGCGCATACTGCGTCACCATGTTGATGTCCGAAGATGCGCCAGTCGTAACCTTGTCCTTACCAAAGATAAGTTCCTCGGCAACACGACCGCCCATGGCGACAGCCAGATCAGAAATCAGCTGTTCATAGGATTTCGAAACCTGATCACGTTCTGGCAAACGCATCACCATACCCAGTGCACGACCGCGTGGGATAATGGTTGCCTTATGGATCGGATCGGACGCCGGGGTGTGCAAGGCGACAAGGGCGTGACCACCTTCGTGATAGGCTGTCAGCTTTTTCTCGTCATCGGTCATGATCATGGAACGACGTTCCGCGCCCATCATGACTTTGTCCTTGGCATTTTCAAAGTCGGCCATGGTGACAACGCGTTTGCCAAGACGGGCAGCAAGAAGGGCCGCCTCATTGACAAGATTGGCAAGATCCGCACCAGAGAAGCCCGGGGTACCACGTGCAACCGTCCGCAAATCAACATCCGGCCCCAAAGGAACCTTACGCGCATGGACACCAAGAATGTGTTCACGGCCTTCAAGATCCGGGTTCGGAACCACAACCTGACGGTCAAAACGACCTGGACGCAGCAATGCGGGATCAAGAACGTCCGGACGGTTCGTTGCCGCAACAAGGATCACACCTTCGTTGGCTTCAAAACCATCCATCTCGACCAGCAATTGGTTAAGCGTCTGTTCACGTTCGTCATTCCCGCCGCCAAGACCAGCACCACGATGGCGACCAACGGCGTCGATCTCATCGATAAAGATGATGCATGGCGCGTTCTTTTTGCCCTGTTCGAACATGTCACGCACACGAGATGCACCGACACCAACAAACATTTCAACAAAGTCAGAACCCGAAATGGTGAAGAACGGAACGTTTGCTTCGCCGGCAATCGCACGTGCAAGAAGCGTTTTACCGGTACCCGGAGGACCAACCAGCAACATGCCTTTGGGGATTTTACCGCCAAGACGCTGGAATTTCTGCGGGTCGCGCAGGAAATCAACAACTTCTTCAAGTTCGTTTTTGGCTTCTTCAATACCAGCAACGTCTTCAAAGGTGACACGACCTGATTTCTCGGTCAGCATTTTCGCCTTTGATTTGCCAAAGCCCATGGCTTTGCCGCCACCGCCCTGCATTTGACGCATGAAGAAAATCCAGACCCCGATGATCAACAGCATCGGCAACCAGCTGATCAGCGCACTCATCAGTGGCGACAGGCTTTCTTCCGGCTTTGCTACAATCCGGACACCCTTATCGTTCAATTTTTCAACAAGGTTCGGATAATCGGGGGTGTATACATTAACAGAGCGACCATCGCGCGTTTGTGCGCTCAGGGTGTTCCCCTGAATTGTGACTTCTGAAATCTGGCCCGTATCAACTTCTGCCAGGAAGTCCGAAAACGCCATCGACGACTGACCGGACTGTCCAGAGGGCGACTGAAACAGGTTAAACAAGGCCACCAAAAGGATGGCTATGATAACCCACAGTGCGAGATTTTTTCCCATATTCATTCCAAGCTACTGGTCGCAAAATATTTCTACCGTCACGCACAATCTTCCTGCGCAAGGCATGGCTAACAAATAGTCAAAAGCCTCGGTTACGCAAGTAGGCAGACGGGGTTCGGTAACGATTTGAACCCACTTTCCCATAAAGGGATGCGTGGTGCAAACCGCCATCGTCCATCCATGCCATATTCACCCCTGCCCTGGGGTTCTGCGCAGCCGGAAGCGGATAATACGTCGGAAAGCTTCGAAACCTCAAGCCCACCAACGGATAGCAAGCCTTCTTTATCGTAGAGAGCAGGCATGGATGCAAGGGCTGCGCGTGGTAATTCAGCAATAAATGCGAAGAATTGCCCCAATGCCGCACGAAATGCCTTCGTGTGAAACACATCACAAAGCATCAGCGGACCAATATAAAGCACCGTTTCAGGGGCAATAGTCGCCGCTGAAACCGTCCATTCAAACCGATGATCCCAAATCACACGACCGCCAGATCGCACCAGATTTGCGTCAACAACCTGCGGTGTTTGGTCCATGCGCCCGACTTCACGGTAAATATAAAGCCGCCCAGCCTTTTGGTGAACAATACACCCACCAAGACTGATCCGGGGTTTAGCGTGCATTTTTAGAGACGTCAAAAGGCTGCTTAACGCATCAAAGGGCGGCATATAAACCATTCCTCCGATGGTCCGAATAACATGCCCCAGCGCATAGCAAGCTACATCAGCATCTGAACAGCTTAAGATTGTCTCGGAGTCGACAACAGCAACTCCAACCGGCAAAATCGTTACCGACTGGGCGAGAAGCCTTGCAAGCTGCGCTTCGATTTCATGTCGGGTTTCGATAGCGTCCGATTGCGTCTTTTCCACCTCACCCACTATGCCGCACGCGGTATCACCAAGTAATTCGTCAGTTTGACGAATCCGCACGCGTTCAAATTTTGGATTTTGGTTCGACGGATCTTCGACCCATTCTTGCCCGCGCTCCTTCAAGGTCGCGATCAGGTCAGCTTTATCGACCGACAAAAGCGGACGCAATAATCGCGTCGACGTCAGAAAACGGCGCGCAGACATGCCAGCACGCCCCATCGGACGGCTACCACGGGACTGACGCATCGCAATGGTTTCTGATTGATCATTGTGGTGATGTGCGACCAAAAGGTGGAAAACACCGTGATCCTCACAGGCTTGATCCAGCAATCGATAACGGGCAATGCGCGCTTTTTCTTGCATCGCCCCTTTTGGCTTTGGGCCAATCCACCGCGAAACAATGTGCGCGATCCCATGGTTCTGTAGCTGTTGTCCGACCCAATGGGCTTCGGCTGCCGAATCGTCGCGCAATCCATGGTCGACGGTCATCGCAATGACTTTGCCACCACGCGCGCTGGCCCAACCATGGGCCAATAGCGCCAAGACCATGCTGTCTGCACCGCCCGATACCGCAACCGCCAGATAAGGTTTGGCCTCAAAGGGGGCGAAACTTTGCATTAGCTCAGCAAAGACAACGGCGTCCAATGGTGTTCCATCGGACGCCGCGCGATCATCTGAATGTGGTTTGTCGGTGTATGTCGTATCAGACTGGGTCATGTTGCCGGGTTCTTAAGAACATCCGCGATTTTTGCGTTCTTGACGCGCGCGATCAAGAACAACCCCCGACGCATCCGGGAAATTATCGATCAGATGACCAAAGGTGGTGCAGGCATCCTCGGTTTTCCCAAGATTAGCCAACGACATACCAAGTTTCAAAAGATTATCAGGCGCTTTTGAACTGTCAGGATAGGTCTGGAACCCCTCGGTAAAGGCAATGGCCGCATTTTCATACTCACCGCGCACGTAATAGGTTTCACCCAACCAATATTGCGCGTTGCCCGCCAACGGGTCCTTCGGATGGTTTTTAACAAAAGCCGCAAGTGCCCGCTGAGCTTCGCCAAATTCCTGACGGCGCAACAACCCAAAAGCATTGCGGTACTGTTCTTCTGGTGTCCCGGTCGCAGCCGTTTCGGTTGGCGCAGAATTTCCGCCAGATGCGCCCTGGGGGATTTGCGGCGGCTGACCTTCGTTTTCGATCACACCAAACAATTGGCTGCCACGATCATTAAGCGTCTCGCCCGATCCCGCGCCACCGGCTGCACCCGCAGCATTTGCGTTCGATGCACCGTTTTGATCCGCGTTCCCGCCATTAGAAGTCGCCGCAAGCGGCGCACCAGCGCCCTTTTCAATCTGGCTAAGGCGATAGTCCACGTCAGAGACCAAGCGATCAAGACGGTCTTCAATTTTGCGGATTCGGAAATCAAATTGTTCGATCTGGCCGGTCAACTGGGTCGCCGTGCGTTCAAGATCGTTAATCTGGACCTGCTGACGTGCGGCTGCCGGGGTGGATGAACCACCACCCGATGCGGCGGAACCTTCTGGAACACCTTCGCGGTAAACATAACGCTGCAGCAGATCAAGATCCTTGCGCAGCTGTTCGACCTGACGTCCAACGTTTGAATCCTGGGCAAATGCAGAAACAGGTGTAAGTGCTGTTACGCTGGCAAGTGCGCCAAGGGTCAAAGCAACCAAAAATCCGCGACCTTTGAACACGGACGCAGCCCCTTTTCCACCGCTAAGAAGGCGGGAATTGGTGTGTGCGCGGAATGCCTGATTGGTATGTTCGCGCGCCTGCGCGGTTGAGCGATCCCGGATCATTGTTAGAGCCTGTTGCATTTAATCTGCTCCATTATTTTGTTTGCTTTGGCGTTTTATGTTGCAAGGCACAGCATGCGCGACGACGCCGTGGCGTCAATCAAACGATGTAACACCGCGAAGCGCGGCGAACAGTATCCCGGCCAGACAGAATAATGTTTCTGGCAAAATGAGGGGATTACATGCAGCAGGCTCTTGCTCCTTTAGCGTCGATGCAAAGTGTTAAATGCCGATTTCAACAAGGCATAAGTATATTTTCAAACATTTCGAGGCGGCAAAAATAAGGCGCCTGCCCCAACCGGGACAGGCGCCTTGGTATTTAAGTCAGGCTTTCACCTGCACGCGCTTAGCGGATAACCGATACAGCGCGGCGGTTTTTCGCCCAGCTTGCTTCGTCATGACCAAGAGCAACTGGACGCTCTTTGCCATAAGAAATGGTTTCGATGCGCGACGGGTCGATGCCCAAAGCGATCAGGTAGTCTTTTGCAGAGCTTGCACGGCGTTCGCCGAGTGCAAGGTTGTATTCACGGGTGCCGCGTTCGTCGGCATGACCTTCAACAACAACTTTGTACTGCGGGTATTTTTTCAACCAAGCAGCCTGCAATTCCAGGGTGCGGCGTGCTTCGCCAGACAGGTCATATTTGTCCAGACCAAAGAAAACACGGTCGCCAACATTAACAGCAAACCACTCTGGGCTGCTTTCTTGCAGCGAAGTGCTAGACGAGGATGACGGCTGGTTTACAGACGACACACCTTCGCCACCAGTGGTAGCCGAGCTATCAGGCGCAGTTTCACATGCAGCCAGAAGAGCGGCAGCAGCAAAGACGCTGAGAATACGAAGTTTCATTCTAATTTTCCCCTTAACACCGGACGCATTCGCCCGAGTTGGTGTTTTCCATGTCTCGCGACACCGAAAATGCCCGCGATTTAAGCGAATCGCATTCAGTGCTTCGCGACAACTATACTCTTGAGATATCAGGGAATCAAGGGCGACCATGCAGGATCCGATCCATCTGCAGGTGTAACGACCTCACGCTCGTTAAAACCTGTCAAATCAATCGAATACAAACGGAAGCGATCCTTGGTTCCGTCCTTGGACGGATGCTGGCGATGATACATCAACACCCGACCATTCGGTGCCCATGTTGGACCCTCTACGAGGAACCCGTCGGCCAGTAGTCTCTCTCCACTACCGTCTGGCCGCATGACACCGATATAGAACCTTCCTCCTTGCGATTTCGTGAATGCAATCAGGTCTCCGCGAGGCGACCAGACCGGAGTGGAATAAAGGCCACCACCGAAACTGATACGCTGTACGCCGCTACCATCACCATTCATCACATAGATTTGTTGACCCCCACTGCGATCCGAAGTGAACGCAATGCGCGAACCGTCAGGCGAATAAGATGGTGATGTATCTACAGCCGGATGACGCGTAAGCTGGCGTTTTTCGCGGGTGCGAAGATCCAATTGATAGATTTCGCTGTTCCCGTCAAGTGCCTGCGACATCACGACAGAGTTACCGTCAGGTGCGAATCGGGGCGCAAATGTCATCCCCGGAAAATCACCCAACAACTCCAACTCGCCCGTATCGATATCCAAAACATAGACGCGTGGTTTGTCGTTAAAGTACGACATATAAACCACTTCCTGTGCCGTCGGCGAGAACCGCGGGTTCAGCACAAGGAAACGACCATCGGACAAGAACCGATGATTTGCGCCATCCTGATCCATGATCGCCAAACGCTTTACGCGCTTGTCGGCTGGACCGGTTTCAGAAACATAAACAATCCGTGTATCGAAATAGCCGCTTTCGCCGGTGATTCGTTTATAGATTTCATCAGCGATTTTATGGGCAATGCGGCGCCAGTTATTGGGCTGCGTACGATACGCGACACCCGCCATCTGGTTTTCTGCCAGCACGTCCCAAAGACGGAATTCAACACGAAGCAAACCGTTGGCTTCGGTAACCACACGACCATTTACCAAGGCCTGCGCATTGATTGCGCGCCACTCGGCAAAGTTCGGGTTCACCGCAAGCGAAGAAGCACTTTGAATAAAGGCCTTTTCATTAATCGGCGCGAACAGGCCAGAACGTTCCAGGTCAGCACTAATGACCTCGGTCATGTTCTGACCAATTTCCGTTTCCGAAACCCCTTCGCCAGGGAACGGGGTCACGGCGATTGGCATCGGTTTAAGCTCACCCCGGGTGATATCAATCCGGAGTTCCGCCTGTGCCGGCGCAATGAAACCGACATTTAGGCCAGCGACAACCGCAAGGGCACATAGCCCAGCTAAGCTGCGGCCAACCCAATTTCGTTTGTTTTCGTTGGTCTTGATCGTCATCCTGCCTCGCTATTTTCCACGCGTGTTCAAGAACTTACTATTAAAGGCCCAGCATTTCACGCATGTCAAAATTGAACGTGAATGTGCGCCACATTTCGTATTTATCCAGCGGCAGTTTCAGGGGGCTGCATTGCGGATTTAGCACTGCTCGAAGTGCACTTTCTGCAATCGTCCTGCGCGATGCATCGCCCTGAATTTCGTTCTGGTTGCTGATCCGCGCCTGTCGCACAGTCCCGTCCGGGTTTGCGCTGACGTGAATTTCCACAGAGAACGCCCCTGCTTCCTTCGCCCCTGCCGGCGGGCTCCAGCATTTTTCGATCTGACGTTTGACCGCATCCAGCTCGCTCATGGTCAGCTTGGCATCCAAACGGGTTGCCACAACTTCGCTGGCGTTTTCTTCTGGCGTTTCCTCAGGTTGCGGCTCGCTCGGATTGGCAGCAGCGGTCTCTTTCAGCTTACTAATATCCTTAAGAACGTTGAGAAAATCGGGTTTTTTCTTCTCTTCCTTCTTAGGCTCTTCTTTTTTCGGTTCCGTTTTTTTAACCGGCTCTGGCTTTGGCTGCTTTGGCTTGCTCTGCGGCGTTACCTCAGCCAATTCCTTTTCCGGCTTCGGTTCCGGTTTCGGATCTGGTTTCTTTTTTACTTCCGGCGTCGGCACAGGTTCGGGCTTTGGCGCCGGTTTGGGTTCTGGCTTCGGCTCAGGCTTTGGCTCTGGTTTGGGTTCCGGCTTAGGTTCCGGTTTCGGTTCAGGCTTGGGCTCTGGCTTCGGCTCAGGTTTTGGCTTGGGCTTTGGTTTCGGTTCGGGTTTCGCCACCGGTTTTGTTTTAGGTTTTTCTTTGGGTTCGGGCTTTGGCAATGCCTTCGTCGGTGCAGCGGAGAACTCATCCACAGTCACGACTTCGACCGAAATAGATTGCAGATCCAGCGGCGTTTCTTCGAACAGGTCAGGCAAGCCGAACCATGCGATCAAAAACAGCGCAAGATGCAAACCAAACGATATGAGAGCGTAGCGCAGCATATTTCGTTACGAACCCTTCGAGGGCAATTCAGCGATCAAGGCGACCTTGGTAAAACCAGCATCCTTGATCAGGCCCATGACTTCCATCACACGACCATAATCAATGGCCTTGTCCCCGCGCACAAAGATGCGGGTTTCCTGTTTATTGTCGGTGATGGCATCAAGTTTCTCGGTCAGGGTTTCCTGCGCGATTTCACTATCCATAATATAGATCGTGCCATCACTGGAAACCGAGACCACAAGTGGCTCATCCTGCCCGGTCATCGGCGCAGCGTTGGTTTCGGGCAGGTCAACTTCGACCCCCACCGTCATCAACGGAGCCGCGACCATAAAGATCACCAGCAGAACGAGCATCACGTCCACCATTGGCGTGACGTTGATGTCACTCATGGCGGCACGGCTGTTGCGCCGCCGTCCGCGACGTCCACCGCCGCCTGATCCTGATGAAAGCTGTGCGCCCATGATTAGTCTCTCGTGTCGTCAAGTTGGCGCGACAGGATCGAGCTGAACTCGTCCACGAAGGCTTCGAGGCGATTGTTGTAGCGGTTCAGGTCGCTGGAGATTTTATTGTACGCAACCACTGCTGGAATCGCGGCAACAAGGCCCATCGCCGTTGCAAAGAGTGCCTCGGCAATACCCGGTGCGACAACGGCAAGCGATGTGTTTTTGGAAGCAGCGATCGACTGGAACGATGCCATAATGCCCCAAACGGTCCCAAACAGACCGACGAACGGTGCGGTTGAGCCGACCGATGCCAGGAACGTCATATAACGTTCTACGCGGTCCATTTCGCGACCCAGTGTAATTTCCATAGACTTTTCAAGGCGCTGCTGCATGCGTGCGCGCATTGTATCGCCCTTGATGCCGCGCGCCTGTGACCGGCGCCATTCGCGCATCGCAGAAACAAAAATCGCGGACATCGGATCGTTGGGCTTATCTGCGATCCGATCATACAGGTCTTCAAGCGATCCGCCCGACCAGAAGGCTTCTTCAAAGGTTGCGGCCTGTGCGCGCAATTTGCGAAGGCGCATCAATTTTTCAATAACAATGGCCCATACCCAGACAGAAGCCAATAATAGCCCGATCATCACCGTTTTGACGACCAGCCCAGCCTGCATGAAAAGTCCCCACAGAGACATATCATGAGACATGACCGACTGCCCCAGCGTTACCGCGTCGACCACTTGATTTTCCATATTCTTTTTAGTCCTCGTTCACATCCAGATAGCGCGCATATGCCGTTCTTACTTCTTCGGGAAGTCTTTGCGCCCGAAGTTCGGTTAGCGACATGCAGGCGAGATAAATCTCGATCACCACAAGTTCTTCGTGTCCGCGCATCACTTTTTGTTCGAAACCAAGTGACGCGCCCCCAACCTTAATCACACGAGTTTCAACCGTCAGGCGGTCTTCCAACAGCGCTGCGCGGCGAAAATCGACCGTACAGTGTCTAACGGCTATGGCAACTTTGTGGCGCTCTGCAATATTTCGATTGGGAAAGCCCAACTGATGAAGCATGGCCGTTCGCGCACGCTCGGCAAATGCCAGATAGTTGGAATGATAGACAATCCCGCCAGCGTCGGTGTCATCGTAGAAAACAATAAACGGATAATAATGCCGCTTGCCTTCAAAATGGCCCAAAAGCGCATCGTGATCATTTTGTGTCATGACGATTGCTCTCCCGTCGGATCGTCACCAGAACCACCACCCTGACCATCAAACAGATCAGAAAGTGGCATGCCCCCCGCTTCGCGCGGCGGCGTCAAGCCAAGGTGTTTGAATCCTTTGATGCCAAGCATACGACCACGCGGCGTACGCTGGATCAGCCCCTGCTGAAGCAAATAAGGCTCGATCACGTCTTCGATGGTGTCGCGTTCTTCTGAAAGCGCTGCGGCAAGTGTGTCCACACCAACCGGGCCACCGCCGTAATTCCCGGCAATACAATTCAGATAGCGACGGTCCTGACTATCCAGACCAAGGTTATCCACCTCAAGCCGGGTCAAGGCCGCATCGGCGATGAACTTATCAACAGGCGACTTTTCCGCGACCGAGGCAAAATCACGCACCCGGCGCAATAGGCGCCCTGCAATACGCGGCGTACCACGTGACCGACGGGCAATTTCCATGGCCCCTTCGACGGTCATTTCAAAGTTCAAAAGTTTCGCGCCACGCGCAACGATGGAAACCAGTTCTTCTGGTTCATAGAATCGAAGCCGCAGCGGAATACCAAACCGATCACGAAGTGGCGTGGTCAGAAGTCCTGAACGTGTCGTCGCCCCGACAAGTGTAAAGGGCGGCAAATCAATCCGAACAGATCGCGCCGCCGGGCCTTCGCCAATGATCAAATCAAGCTGGAAATCCTCCATCGCCGGATACAGGATTTCTTCAACGGCAGGATTAAGACGATGAATTTCATCAATGAACAGAACGTCGCGCGGCTGAAGATTGGTTAAAAGTGCGGCCAGATCGCCTGCCTTAGCAATCACCGGGCCAGACGTCGCACGGAACCCGACACCCAGTTCACTGGCGACGATTTGCGACAGTGTCGTTTTACCAAGCCCCGGCGGACCAAAAAACAAAACGTGGTCCATTGCCTCTTCGCGGGCACGGGCCGCCTTGATGAAGACATCAAGGTTTTCGCGAACTTCTTTTTGGCCGGTAAAATCATCAAGCCGACGCGGACGCAGCGATCCGTCCTGTTGGTCTTCGTCGCGACGCTCGCCACTAAGCAGCCGGTCTTCTTCCTCGCTCACGCGCTAAGCTCCTTTAGTCCCAAGCGGATCAATGTATCAATCGACTTGTCGTCACCTGCCAATTGTGCGGCCTTACCGACCGCGCCAAACGCCTCAGACCGGCCATAACCAAGATTAACAAGGGCGGAAACCGCATCGGCCAGCACAGCCCCATCATCAATCACCGGCGCACTGTTAACAGCGTTATCATCAGAACCGTCTGCATCGTCAGACGCCTTGGCTGTTTTCTTTGATTTCGACTGTGCTTTGGCCGGTGTGACGGTTTCTGGTGCTGCGGCTGGTGCGGCAACCGGGCCAAGGTTAAGCTTGGCGGCCTTGTCTTTAAGTTCGCCCACAATACGTGTCGCAACCTTTGGGCCAATGCCCGGCGCCCGACAAAGTGCCGTGGTATCCTTGGCGGCCAAGGCACGCAAAAGATCGGTTGGGCTTAGAACCGACAAAAGCGCCAAGGCCACTTTTGCGCCGACACCCTGTACGGTGGTCAAAAGCGCGAACCACTGCTTTTCCGCATTATCGGCAAAGCCATACAAGTGAATGTGATCTTCGCGGACATGGGTTTCGATCATCAACCCGGCATCGCCGCCCTTTGCTGGCAGCATAGACAAAGTCCGCCGCGAAGCGAAAACAAGATAGCCAACGCCATTCACATCAATAATGACGCTGTCTTCGCCGATGAAATCGACAATTCCACGCAGTTTTGCGATCACCTGTATTTTCTCCCATTCGCGGTTGGCTTGCCCTTGCTGGCCGGTTTGGCTGTCATGCTTGCGGCAAGCGCACGGTTTCCGGCATGTTGCGCATGACAAATCGCAATGGCAAGCGCATCCGCCGCATCGGGACCGGCAATGTCACACCCCGGTAACAGGGTCGATACCATCATTTCCACCTGTTGTTTGGCGGCATGCCCTGCCCCGACCACAGTCTTTTTGACGGCATTAGGTGTATATTCCATTACCGGAATGCCGCTGCGCGATGGGGCCAGCAAAGCAATGCCCCTTGCCTGCCCAAGTTTAAGCGTGGAAACAGGGTTTTTATTCACAAAGGTTTCTTCAACGGCTGCTTCGTCTGGCGTCCATGTTTCGATCACCTCGATCAAGCCGGAATAAAGCTGATTAAGGCGTTCAGCCAGCGACAACGACTGGGTCGATGTCACGACCCCGTTGGCAACGTGACGCATGCGGTTATCTTGCAGGTCAATCACACCCCAGCCCGTACGTTGAAGACCGGGATCAATCCCAAGGACTCTGACCACTACGTCACCCTTAATTCTTGCCGATAAAGTGCAGACCCTAGATACAAAACACCCGCCATTCAAAAACGAAAGGCGGGTGTAATCAAGATTAGTTATCGAGTGACGCGACGATTTCGTCGGTCCAATTAACGTTGGTCCATACATTCTGAACGTCATCGTTGTCTTCAAGCACATCAACAAGCTTCATGATGCTCTGAGCCTGATCAACGGTGATGTCTGCCTCGGTGACCGCACGGAAGACCATTTTGGCACTTTCCGGATCACCAAACTTTTCAGTCAGTGCTTCGCGAACAGCGTTCAGGTCTTCAAGCTCGGTATCAACAACGTGACTGTTTTCGTCAGACTCAACATTGGCAGCCCCCGCTTCAAGGGCGGCTTCAAAGATTTCGTCCGCATCAGCAGCACTTGCCGGATAAACGATTTCGCCAAGACGATTGAACATAAAGCCAACCGAACCGGTTTCGCCAAGGTTGCCACCGCTTTTGGTAAAAGCAGCACGAACTTCAGACGCGGTACGGTTACGGTTATCTGTCAGTGCCTCAACGATCACGGCAACACCAGCGGTGCCATATCCTTCGTAGCGGACTTCTTCGTAATTATCGCCTTCGCCAGCACCGGACGCCTTTTTGATAGCGCGTTCGATGTTGTCTTTGGGCATGTTCTGCGCACGCCCAGCGGAAATTGCCGCGCGAAGACGTGGGTTGCTGTCGATATCATCACTGATTTTTGCAGCAACGGTAATTTCGCGCGCAATCTTGGTGAAGATCTTGGCGCGTTTTTTATCCTGCGCACCTTTGCGGTGCATAATGTTCTTAAATTGGGAATGGCCGGCCATAACCTACAAACCTGTATTCATTGAACTTCATGTGGATCGATGCCGGTTGGCACCATGCCGGTCATAGGGCATTTCCCATTCAGACCAGCCTGTCTGGGCGTTTGCAGATGGAAACGTGGCGTATCTGCGAAACACGCAAACGAAAATTTCGACCGCTCCTATAGCCTGTTTACCGTTCAAGGTCCAGCCATGCTTCGTCAAACGACGGTTCGCAACCCGCGTTTATCATCATGCTGGGACCTAAACACACCCACCTTAAGTAGATTTCGATTGAGTTTTGCCTGCTACTAAGGGTTAAATGCATAGGTGGGGATGATCTTTTCGATAAAATTATGTCCCTTGCCGACAACGAACAAAAATAACTCTTAGGGATTACAACGACTGCCCGAAAAACCAATGGGTTCGCTCATGCGGGTAGGAACAAGAACCTTGACGGACGAAGAAGCCGCAAGGGAAAGTCAGGAAACAAAGGTTAAAAAGAATGGGAACTAAATTCGGGGTCCAAACAAAGCTCTTAATTTCATTTGCTGTGGTTGGCTTAATGGCTGTCGTGTCGGTTATCGTCGGCACCATATCCTTTAACAAGTTCGGCGATGCGCTGACGACCATCACAGAAGAAAAACTGCCACCCATTGCCGCCGCACAGCGCCTGGCAACCGGAAGCGCAGAAATCGTTGCCATCGCACCGCGTATCGTTGCGGCGGCGAACACCGAAGAAGAGCTTGCCATCAATGAAGAACTTGCAGGGCGCCTTTCGGCACTGGTGAGCGAGATCAACGCGATCGAACAGACCGGCTTCATGCCCGAAGTCATCGCCAGCATCAATAACAGCCGCAGCCTGCTTAAAGACAATCTGGATCAGCTCCATACGGTGACCCAGGAACGCTTTGCCATTGCCAAGGAAAAAGCCGAGAAGCTGACAGAATTCCAAAATCTGGCGAAGCGGTATGGCGATACCCTTAAGCCAGTTCTTTCCTATACTCAGAACGACATGTCTCAAGGCGCGCAATATGCTGCGTCCTTTAAAGATGACCCGACGCTGAAATATAGCGAAAGCAAGGACCAGATCCTTGATATGTTCCAGAAGTTTGCGGCCTCCATCGAAACCCGCACTCCGATTCTCGAGATCGAGCGTCTTGGTTCGTCCGCCTCAAACATGATTATTTCCAGCACGACGGAAACGCAGGCCGTACGCCTGTCGATTATTCCGGTGCGTATTCGCGGCGTTTATGCCGACGCGCTCAGCAAACTTGAATCCATCGATAACGAACGCCTCAGAGCATTCTATGTCGATCTGATCGACAAAATGCAGAATCTCTCGGTCGGTGATGGCAGCATTCCAGAACTTCGCAAACGGGAACTTGCCGCTGCCGAAGCCAGCCAGGGTCTTGTGATCCAAAGTGCGGAATACGCAGCATCAATGCGCAACAGCGTCAATGAACTTGTCTCTGCCCTTAATGCCGAGGTCGATGCGGCGGCAGAACAGGCAAATGTTGTCAAACAACAGGGTCTTCTTGCCCTGATTGTGGTTGCAATTGCAGCGGTTCTGATCTCGCTTGCGATCTATGTTCTCTATGTCCGTGGCAACGTTCTGCGCCGTCTTGGCGGATTGCAGAAAACCATGGTTCAGCTGGCTGACGGCAACCTTGATGTTGCTGTCCCGTCCAAAGGCAATGACGAAATCAGTGCCATGGGTCGGGCAGTTGACGTGTTTAAAGAAAACGCGGTCAAGGTCCGCGACATGCAGGCCGAAGAAGGCCGCCTGAACCGCGAACGCAATGAAGCCCTGCGCGATGAGCTTCTTGGTCTTGCCGATACGCTTCAAAACGAAGTCGAAAGTGCCGTGAATGAAATCGCTGCCCTTGGCGATCAGTTGCAGGGCGTTTCGGGGCAAATGACGTCAAGTGCGGAACTGGTTTCGGGTCAAACCGAAGAAGTTGCGAACTCGGCCCAAGAAGCCACCGGCAATGTTGAAACCGTTGCCGCCGCGACCGAGCAGCTTTCGGCATCGAATGCGGAAATCAACCGACAGATGGCGGAATCAACCCGGATGTCTGGCGAAGCAGCGACCCGTGCACAGCAGACCAACGAACTTGTTCTGAGCCTGTCACAGTCGGCAGACCGCATTGGCGAAGTCATCGCCTTGATTACCGACATTGCGGAACAGACCAACCTTCTTGCGCTTAACGCAACGATTGAAGCCGCCCGTGCCGGTGATGCTGGCAAAGGCTTTGCCGTTGTCGCCGCCGAGGTCAAAAACCTGGCTAACCAAACAGAAAAAGCCACCGAAGAAATTTCGGGTCAGATTTCCGGCATTCAGAAAGCAACCGGTGAATCCGTCTCGGCCATCGGTGACATCGGTCGGATCATTGAAAACTTAAACGAAATTGCCACCACCATTTCGGCAGCTGTCGAAGAACAAGGTGCGGCAACCGATGAAATCACGCGCAACGTCCGTGGTGCGGCTGATCGAACCCGTTCGGTTTCGTCATCCATTAACGAAGTTGCAAGTGAAACCGGCAAAACCGGCGAACTTTCAAGCCAGGTTCTGTCGACCGCACAAGACACGTCCCAAAAGGTCGAAAACCTGCGGTCGCGGATTAACACGATCCTCGATGATCTGCGCCAACAGGCGCATGATCGCGCGGCTTCCTAAACGACCGATACCCTTTGATCCTGATGAAGGCCCGCCATTTTGGCGGGCCTTTTTCGTGGGCGAACCACATAAAAATAACCATAGCGCTTACTGAAAAATATCAATTAAACCAATAGACTATACGCACGGTTACGTATGAAATTTCGTGCCCCTCTTAAGAGCACTATGCTATAGAAGAGCCTAATAACAATATATAAGCCACCTTTCTTCATCTGAACTGCCGCCCCACTATCTGGCAGGAAAGATGCACTCCGAAAGCGGCATTTCCGGGAAGCTTCATCTGAGAGGCCTTTACAACGCGTGCTGACGCAATCTTGTGTCGGCACCCGGCTTATTCGTCTTTGGGGATACCTGATAATGGGACTTAGTATAAAACGCGGCACGAAGCCGTCTGCGCCAAAAACGGCGGGTAAATCGGGACTGGGCGTGCGCGAAAAACTGGCAGGCGCTTTTTTCCTGGTTGGCTTGATTGCTGTTTTGGCAGCGGCCGTTTCCGTATTTTCATTTAATAAATTCGGCGATGAACTTGATAACATCGCCTATGAACAATTGCCGCCGATGTTCACGGCGCAACAGTTGGCAACCGAAAGCGTAAAGATCGTCGCATCTGCACCACGGATTGTGGCGGCCAACACGCTTTCCGAAGAACAGGTTGTCAAAATCGAACTCGACATGCTTCTCGATAGCTTGAAAGAAAAGCTCGAAAAGCTTGAGAGCTCCGGGCTGTCACCAGAATCCCTGTCGCACATCAAGAAAAGCGGCAAGAACCTTGCTGATAGCTTGGAAGCGCTTCATAACAAGACCCTGGAACGGTTCTCTGTAGCAGAAGAACTTGCTAAGGAACTTGATGAGTTTCAGCAGCTGAGCGGTCGTTTTGCATCTATGATCAAGCCTTTGACATCAATGTCGCAAAATCAGATTTCGGGCATCTCGGCACAGGTCGACGAACTGCGTAAAAACGGCAGCTATCTTTCACCGGCTGAATTGGCCAAAAGCAAAGACTTGCTGTTTACGCTTGATTCAACGCTCAGCGACCGTGCGCCGGTTCTTGAACTGTCGCGCCTTGGTGGTGAAATCACCAACACCATTCTGAGCACCGCGTCATCAAATGACGCGACGCGCTTGAAAATCACCAGCGTTCAAATCCGCGGCACGATTGATTCAGCGGAAAAAACGGTCAACCAGCTTGCCAATAAGAAGCTTCAGAAATTCTATATTGGCCTGATCAAAGATATTCGTGGCATGACCATTGGGGATGGCAGCATTCCGGATCTGCGTATGCGCGAACTTCAGCTGTCCAAAGAACAGGCCGAAGCCGTTGCAAACAGCGCTGAATACGCGTCGGCAATGGAAAACGGCGTTAATGCGATGGTCGAAGCCCTTCAGACCGGCGTTGACCGTGCGGCGGGTAATGCAAATACGCTCAACACCCAAAGCACCTATGTGATGTATGCGGTGGGGGCCGCTGCCATCGTTCTGCCGTTGCTGATTTTCGTTATCTATGTCCGTGGCAACCTTCTGCGCCGTTTGGCTGGCTTGCAGGGCACCATGGTGTCCTTGGCCGATGGTAATCTTGATGTCGATGTTCCTTCCAAAGGACGCGACGAGATTTCCGCCATGGGCCGTGCCGTTGACGTGTTTAAGGAAAACGCCATTAAGGTCCGCGACATGCAGGCCGAGGAAGAACGCCTTAACCGTGAACGCAACGAAGCCCTTCGTGACGAGCTTCTGAGCTTGGCTGACACCGTTCAGAACGAAGTCGAAACTGCGGTAAATGAAATCGCCGCACTTTCCGATCAGTTGCAGGGCGTTTCGGGTCAAATGACCCAAAGTGCCGAACTGGTTTCCAACCAAAGCGAAGATGTCGCAACCTCTGCACAGGAAGCAACCGGCAACGTTGAAACCGTCGCCGCCGCGACCGAGCAACTTTCGGCATCGAACGCAGAAATCAACCGTCAGATGGCTGAGACAACCCGCATTTCCAACGAGGCGTCCCAGCGTGCTCAGCACACCAACCAACTGGTCGTCAGCCTGTCGCAGTCTGCCGGTCGCATTGGCGAAGTGATCGCCCTGATCACGGACATTGCTGAGCAGACCAACCTTCTGGCCCTGAACGCAACGATTGAGGCCGCCCGTGCGGGTGACGCAGGCAAAGGCTTTGCCGTCGTCGCCGCCGAGGTCAAAAACCTTGCCAATCAGACCGAAAAAGCAACTGAAGAGATTGCCGGTCAGATTTCAGGTATCCAGAAAGCAACCGGTGAATCTGTCACGGCCATCGGTGACATCGGAACGATCATTGATAGCCTCAATGAAATCGCCACCACCATTTCGGCTGCTGTCGAAGAACAAGGTGCGGCGACCGATGAAATCACGCGTAACGTCCGTGGTGCTGCCGACCGAACCCGTTCGGTTTCCGCATCGATCACCGACGTTGCAAATGAAACCGGCCGAACCGGCCAGTTGTCTGGCGAAGTTCTGACAACGTCAAAAGCCGCCGCTGAGAAAGTTGCTGAAATGCGCAATCGCATTGCCAACATTCTCGAAGACCTGCGTCAGCAGGCGCATAACCGCGCGGCCTAAACAAGACCTTGCTCCTAGGCCTGCCCATCAGGTAGGCCTAGGACACCAACCTCAAACCCCATCGCCGATCCGCACTCAGACATTCAACCGCGCAAGCCGGTTTAAACAAAATGTCGTCAGATCGTGCACCAAGCCCGCAGAAATCTCTGAACTGATCAAAACACGTTCAATGATGTTCTGCCCGGCGCTCCAAAGCCCATCGCCCCTTCCCCACCATTGAACTTAAAATTAACCGCCGGTAATGCGGTAATCATCGTTGCGGCGTAACAGCACAACGCAAGCCGTGCATACCGCAATGCAGCGTAAAACGGTGCTTTGTCTGCGTTTTATCTTCGCAACCTACGATCAAATCGCCCTCAAAAATCGCCGCCCATGTGCACCCTTTTCACAACCTTCTGGTGTCGGTGCACTCCCAAAGATTTGCCCCCCAGACCAAGCTAGCTGAGGCTAAATGCTGCTTGATTTCAAGCGGATCGTCCCCGTCATTTCATCCGGCCTTTATTTTATCACTTACCACCAGATGGAAAATGTACAATAGTGTCAAAACACTCTTAGGTTGACACACATCTTTACTAACGTTCTCATATTATTGAATGTAACGGGGAACATCACCACATTCTAAAATTCTTTCGCATCAGTTTAGGAACCGGAATTTTGTCTATGTGCCGATCTTTCGTCATATAGGTATATGACCTTGGGAGCACCTTATACGATGGGTCTAAAGATACAGCGCGGCGTTAAGCCGTCATCGCCGAAAAAGGCGAAAAAATCGGGGTTTGGGGTTCGCGAAAAGTTGGCAGGTGCCTTCTTTCTGGTTGGGTTAATTGCGATCATCGCAGCTGCAATATCGGTCTTCGCTTTCAACAAATTTGGTAACCAGCTTAAAACAATTGCCTACGAACAATTGCCAACAATGTTCGCAGCCCAAGAACTGGCGGCAACCAGTTCGAAAATCGTCGCTGCCGCACCGCGTATTGTCGCCGCGTCCTCCCCCAAGGAAGAACTCGCGATCAATGCCGAACTTCAAACCCTGATTGAGCGAATAAACAAAGACATCGCGCTCCTCTCAGATTCCGGTCTTTCAGAAGAAACCGTGTCGCGTGTGGCTAGTGACAGCAAAGCCCTGGCCGACGGCTTAAACGAGCTTCATGAAACCACCACCGAACGGTTTGAAGTCGCCGATCAGCTTTCAAGCTCGTTGACCGATTTTCAGGAACTCTCGGCAAGCTTCAATTCAAAGCTCCAACCGCTTCTTTCAAGCAATCAGGCCGAGATCAAAGAACTTACCACCCAAGTTGAAAACCTTCGCGACACCAATGTCCCGCCAACTGCCGAACAAGCTGCTGAATTAAAAGCACTTCTGTTGCGGCTCAATGACTTGATTACCACCCAAGCGCCCTTACAAGAACTTTCCAAAAGCGGTGCGGAGATTATCAATACGGTCCTGTCTGCAGCATCGTCGAATGACCGCATGCGCATGCGCGTCATGGGGCTTCAGGTCCGCGGTGCTGTTGGCTCTGTCACCAACACCATCAAAGAGATCACAGATCCCGAGATCCTGAAGTTTTACAAAGGGCTGATGGGTAAGATCAAGAAGCTGGCAACCGGACGCCGCAGCATTCCATCCCTTCGGTCAAAAGAACTAAAACTGGCCTCTAAACAACTTAAAATCGTTGAAGAAACGGCCGAATACGCTGCTGGGATGGAGACAGTTGTCGCAGAAATTGTCGAATCTCTGCAAAACAATGTCGATACATCGACAGAGGCCGCCAGTACCTTGACCGAGAAAAGCTCGGTCGTGATGTATGCTGTTGGGGCGGCGGCTGTGTTGCTGCCGCTTTTGATATATTTCATCTATGTCCGCGGCAGTCTTTTGCGGCGTTTGGCCGGCCTACAAGGCAGCATGGTGTCGCTGGCCGGTGGTAATCTTGACGTCGATGTACCGTCAAAAGGTCATGACGAGATTTCCGCCATGGGCCGTGCGGTTGATGTGTTTAAGGAAAACGCGGTTAAGGTCCGCGACATGCAGGCCGAGGAAGAGCGCCTGAACCGTGAACGCAACGAAGCCCTTCGTGACGAACTTCTTGGCTTGGCCGATACCGTTCAGAACGAAGTTGAAACGGCGGTAAATGAAATCGCCGCCCTTTCCGATCAGTTGCAAGGTGTTTCGGGGCAAATGACCCAAAGTGCCGAACTGGTTTCCAACCAAAGCGAAGATGTCGCAACCTCCGCCCAGGAAGCCACCGGAAATGTGGAAACCGTCGCCACCGCGACTGAACAACTTTCCGCCTCCAATGCGGAAATCAATCGTCAGATGTCTGAGACGACGCGCATTTCCAACGAAGCATCCCAACGGGCAAAACACACCAATGAACTGGTGGTCAGCCTGTCAGAGTCCGCCGCACGTATTGGCGAAGTCATTGCCCTGATCACCAACATTGCTGAACAGACCAACCTTTTGGCGCTGAACGCGACGATTGAGGCCGCCCGAGCGGGTGATGCTGGCAAGGGGTTTGCGGTTGTCGCGACCGAGGTCAAAAACCTTGCCAATCAGACTGAAAAAGCAACCGAGGAAATCTCGGATCAGATTGCGGGTATTCAAAAGGCCACAGGTGAATCCGTCACTGCAATCGGTGAAATTGGCACCATCATTGATAGTCTCAATGAAATCGCCACCACCATTTCTGCTGCGGTCCAACAACAAGGCTCTGCAACCGATGAGATCACCCGCAATGTGCGCGGTGCTGCGGATCGAACCCGGGCGGTATCGGCATCAATCACCGAAGTTGCCAACGAAACCGGCCGTACCGGGCAACTATCGGGCGAGGTTCTGACAACATCGCAGGCAACCTCGGAAAAAGTGACTGAAATGCGCAACCGCATTGCCCATATCCTCGAAGACCTGCGTCAAAAGGCTCACGACCGCGCCACTTGATAGCTTCTGCAATGCCTACGTAAACACCAAAGGCCCGCCAAATTGGCGGGCCTTTGTCATGAAACGTATTCGGCATTATGCCCTGATAGACTCTAGGCTTTAGGCGCTTGGCCAGCTGCCCTTAAGCCGCCCACCGATGCGAACCGATTCAATTCGTTTGGCCAAACCGGTTTTATCATCGGTTTCAATAAACACACCGCACACGGTGGCAGGCCCGTCTGCTGGTTCGAACCGGCCAGATGGCATCTTGGTCAGGAATTTGCGGACCGAGTTTTCTTTTTTCATGCCGATGACCGAATCAAAGTCACCGCACATACCAACATCGGTTTGATAGCCCGTGCCATTTGGCAGGATTTGCGCATCGGCCGTGGGAACATGCGTATGCGTTCCAAGAACAAGCGATGCCCGACCGTCACAGTGATGGCCAAATGCCATTTTCTCTGACGTGGTTTCCGCATGGAAATCGATGATGATCGCGTCAACATTCTTGCCAAGCTTATGCTTGGAAAACAGCTTGTTCGCCCCTTGGAACGGACAAGAAAGCGGGTCCATAAACAGGCGCCCCATCATGTTGATGACGCAGACTTTTTTGCCTGCCTTGGTTTTGAAAACGTAATCGCCCTTGCCCGGCGTGCCATCAGGGAAATTCCACGGACGCAGAAGTTTTTCATCCTCGTCGATATAGGCAATGATTTCGCGCTGATCCCAAACGTGATTGCCGGTGGTTAAAACATCCGCACCGGCATCATAGAATTCCTTGCAGATTTTGGCCGTAACGCCAAAGCCATGGGCTGAGTTTTCGACATTCACCACCGCGACATCGACAGACAAACGGTCGCGCAGCATCGGCAATGCTTCAAGGGCTGCCGTGCGACCGGTTTGGCCCAAAACATCGCCGAGATGGAGTAAACGCATATTCTTTCCTGTGTTTCTTCACACGCCCAAAATCAGGACATGCTTTTAGTGGGCCGCCCCAAACCCGGGACGCACCGCACATGCATTACGTAAAGGAGACGGGATGTGTTCTGATATAAACAATAAATAAAGCGGGAGCCACACTGCCGTTGGTCATATGGTAATTCCTCGTGACCTGCGTGTGCAGGTGGGCGCCGTATAACGAGACCACGGCCTCGACAGGGACAGCTCCCTAGAGAAATGAGCATCGGCCCCGGGAATTAGCGAACCTGACGCACAGCGCAGCTCCCTTAATGCTGTCGTTCTTGATCACCGCGAACGGCGCATCGCAAACGGGTCAGCGATCAGAACCTAGTCTTCGATTGGGGCAATTTCAAGTGCCTAGAAAACGTAGCACTTGGTAAATTGGCTTCGTTCGGAAACGGTTGGGATACCAATGATGCGCATAAAAGGCGCAAGACCGCGCGAAACAAGCATTTAATGCTGATTAAGTTTCGCGGCGATCCCTTCGATACGCGCGGCCATGTTTTCCATGTTTTCGGCAAGCGCATCACTTTCCGCTGCTGACAGGCTGCCTGGTTCGGCGACCGCGACCTGTTCTTGCCTACACGTTTCAAGTTGTTCATGGGCATTGCCCAACTCGTCAGCAATCAACAAGCTGGTCATGACCAGCAAACGCTGTTCGCCGATTTGGCCGACCGCACCCGAAATTTCTTTCACCCGTTCATCGACGTAATTTGACAGCGCCTGAATGCGTTCTTCCTGCCCGTCGTCACATGCGATGTCGTAACTGCGGCCATTAATGCGAATGGAAACCTGTGCCATGGGTTATGCCTGCTCCTTGACGGGGTCTTCTGCAAGAACGAGTTTTAGCTGATCCACTGCACCATCAAGCCGTGCCGAAACGGTTTCTGTGGTTTGGGTAAGCTTGTCGTAATCTGCGCGCAGCGCTGAGAGTTGACTGCGCAATGCTTCGACTTCCTGCACGTCAGAAGACTGCTTATCGGCATCCTTAACAACCGCCGACTCCACTGCGTTTTCAAGACTGTCCAATGCTGTCTTCAGTCGATCACTTGCTTGTTGCAACCGCGACATAAATTCCTACCCGGTACTAATCGTTTTTCGAGGATCGCAAATCACCTGACTTGCGACGAATCATCACAATCGGCAATAAAGCCAATCGAAAATGTCATGAAAATGGCCGAATGATCATTCATCATCGTATTTATAAATACCGTGTCCCTTACCCATGGCAAAGGCGCGAAATTCAATCATTCCAATACAATGACGCTAAACGCATGAAAACATAGTGCCTCAATCGCATAACCGTCAACATGCAGCGAAAAATCAGGACGTTATCGGAATATCTGTTAGCTTGATTTAAGGTAATCCGCGTCGTTTTTTGACAGAAGCGGTTGACGGATGGCCCCCATTAAGGGCATCTTCCGCGCGAATTCCGTTGATGTTTAAATCACCGTATTTAAGTGTTTCATCGCTCGACCGCGAAACCCTCAGGAACCGCATCTCATGACGACGCAAACAGAACACAACCGCATGGCCAACGCCATCCGCTTCCTTTCGGCCGATGCTGTCGAAAAAGCTAAATCCGGTCACCCGGGCATGCCGATGGGCATGGCAGATGTTGCGACTGTTCTTTACACCAAATTCTTGAAGTTTGATCCGAAGCACCCGAACTGGCCGGACCGCGACCGTTTTGTCCTGTCCGCAGGTCACGGTTCGATGCTTCTGTATTCGCTCCTGCACCTGACCGGATACGAAGATTTCGATCTTGATCAGATCAAGAATTTCCGTCAGATGGGCTCACGCACTGCGGGTCACCCTGAATACGGCCACGGCGAAGGCATTGAAACCACCACCGGCCCACTGGGTCAGGGTATTGCAACCTCGGTTGGTTTCGCCCTTGGCGAGCGCATCATGAATGCCCGTTTTGGCGATAGCGTTGTTGATCACTACACCTATGTGATTGCCGGCGACGGTTGCCTGATGGAAGGGATCTCCCAAGAAGCCATTTCGATGGCTGGCCACATGAAACTGTCGAAACTGATCGTCCTGTTTGACGATAACGGCATTTCGATTGATGGCCCGACCTCGCTTTCGACGTCCGAAGATCACACCAAGCGCTTTGAAGCTGCTGGCTGGGATGTTCAGTCGATTGACGGTCACGATCCGGCTGCCATCGAAGCCGCGATTGCCAAAGCAAAAACCACCAACACCCCGTCGATGATCGCCTGCAAAACCGAAATCGGTTTTGGCGCCCCGACCAAGGGTGGCACCTCGGCAACGCACGGCTCCCCGCTCGGTGCCGAAGAACTCGCTGGTGCACGCAAAAAACTTGGCTGGACGTCTGAGCCGTTTGAAATCCCAGATGACGTGCGTGACGCATGGACCGCTGCTGGTGCGCGCGGTGCAGACGACTTCAATGCTTGGGGTGGTCGCTTCGAAGGTCTTGATGCCGCGTTGAAAGACGAGTTCGAGCGCCGCATCGAAGGCAAGCTTCCGGAAAACTGGATCGAAGCGTTCAACGACTACAAAAAACAGATCACCGAAGACAAGCCAAAGGTCGCCACCCGTAAAGCGTCCGAGAATGTTCTCGAAGTGCTGACCAAAGCGATCCCGGAAATGATCGGCGGCTCTGCCGACCTGACCGGTTCGAACAACACCAAGACCAGCGTTCAGGCCCCGATCAACGCCGACGGCGGTTATGAAGGTGGCTACATCTATTACGGTATCCGTGAACACGGCATGGCTGCTGCCATGAACGGTTTGGCCCTGCATGGTGGCGTTTTGCCATACGGCGGGACCTTCTTGGTCTTCACCGATTACTGCCGCCCGGCGATCCGTTTGTCCGCCCTGATGAACCAGCGCGTTGTTTACGTCATGACCCACGATTCCATAGGTCTTGGCGAAGACGGCCCGACCCATCAGCCGGTTGAACATGTTGCGTCGCTGCGCGCCATGCCGAACGTGACCGTGATCCGCCCGGCCGATGCGGTTGAAACCGCAGAAGCATGGGCAATGTCGATCACCAATGAAAGCGGTCCGACCGTTTTGGCCCTGACCCGTCAGAACCTGCCGGTACTGCGCACCGAATACCGCGAAGACAACCTTGTTGCCCGCGGCGGTTACGTGATTTCCGATTGCGATGGTGATCGTCAGGTCACCCTGATCGCGACCGGTTCAGAAGTTGAAATCGCCGTCGACGCACAGGCCAAACTCAAAGCAGACGGCATCAATGCTGCTGTTGTTTCGCTGCCGAGCTGGGAACTGTTTGACGCCCAGTCACCGGAATACCGCAAAGAGGTCTTGGGCAGCGCACCGCGCATCGCCATCGAGGCCCTGTCGGTATTTGGTTGGGAAAAATATGTTGGCGATACCGGCAAGGTTATCGGCATGCATGGTTTCGGTGCTTCTGCACCGGCCCCGGTTCTGTATGAGCATTTCGGCATCACTGCCGACGCAATGGTCAAAGCGGCCAAGGAACTGGTTTAATTTACGGGGCCGGATCGGTAATATGCCGGTCCGGCCTTTTTCTTTGGGTTTGAACCCTAAGCTGTGATTGATACTCGCCCGGGTGCAATCATTATAATTTTGGAGGTATGAATGGCTATTCGCGTAGCGATTAATGGTTTTGGTCGTATTGGCCGTCTGGTTCTGCGTTCTATCGTTGAAAGTGGCCGTACCGACGTTGAAGTGGTTGCCATCAATGATCTGGGTGACGTCAATACCAACGCGCATCTTCTGAAATATGATTCCGTTCATGGCGTTCTGGCCAATGACGTCAAAGCCGAAGGCGAAAACCTCGTCATCGACGGCAAAGAAATCAAAGTTTGCTCTGAACGTGATCCGGCGAACCTGCCGTGGGCCGCGCTGAACGTTGATATTGCTTTTGAATGCACCGGTATCTTCCTTGACGAAGCGGGTGCTGGCAAACATCTGACCGCTGGCGCAAAACGCGTTCTGATTTCCGCCCCGGCAAAAGGCGACATCAAAACCGTGGTATACGGCGTCAACAGCGACAGCCTGACCGCCGACGACGTCATTGTTTCAAACGCCTCTTGCACCACCAACTGCTTGGCACCGGTTGCAGACGTTCTGAACAAAACCGTTGGCATCACCAAGGGCTTCATGACGACCGTTCACGCCTTCACCGGCGACCAGAACACCGTTGACAGCCTGCACAAAGATCTGCGTCGTGCCCGTTCGGCATCGCTTTCGATGATCCCGACCTCGACCGGTGCGGCAAAGGCCGTTGGTCTTGTTCTGCCGGAACTCAAAGGCAAATTGGACGGTACCGCGATCCGCGTTCCGACCCCGAACGTCTCGATGGTTGACCTGACCTTTGTTGCCGGTCGTGATACGTCTGTTGATGAAATCAATGCAGCGATCAAAGAAGCCGCGAACGGCCCGCTTAAGGGTGTTCTTGGCGTCTGCGAAGCACCGCTGGTATCGGTTGACTTCAACCACAATCCGAACAGCTCGACCTTCGATGCGACCCAGACCCAGGTGATGGACGGTAACTTCGTTCGTATCCTGTCTTGGTACGACAACGAATGGGGCTTCTCCAACCGTATGAGCGACACCGCCGTCGCCATGGCGAAGTTCCTCTAAGGTCCGTTCATCGACAAGCGATCCGGCCCTTCGGCCCGATCAACTTACTGAACGATGATTTTGCGAAGTGCCCGAAGTTTTACTGCTTCGGGCACTTTTCTTTTGCCGGTTGGTGCGCCACAGTTTGACGCATCGGCTTTCGGTCTGCCATATGAAGACGCACCCCCAGCGCACAAGGAGCCCCGCGTGAGCCTTTTATTCAAAGAACTTGATTACCGGCCAACCCCAATGGGGGTTCTTAGCCTGCGCAGGCGGCGTGAACTCAGCCTTGATATCGATATTTATGAAATCAAACTTGATGACGAATATCTGATGTCCAGCCTGTTTACCGATGCCGAAGTCGCCTTGGCCGATCTGGGCCTTGCGGAACTTGACCGTGACGATCTCAACGTCGTCGTGGGCGGGCTTGGTTTGGGCTATACCGCCAAGGCTGCGCTGGATAATCCGAAAACCGGCAAGCTTGCGGTTCTTGATACGCTTAATGAAGTCATTGAATGGCATCAGGAAGGTTTATTGCCGATTGGCGCGCAACTGACGAATGACCCGCGCTGCGCACTGGTGCATGGCGATTTCTTTGCCGCGTCCTTTGCCGATACGCCGGGCATGAACCCGGCTGAGCCGGATGTTAAACATGATGCCATCTTGCTAGACGTTGATCATTCGCCGTCTAATGTCCTGCATCCCGATCATGCGCGGCTTTACACCGAAGACGGCCTGAAACTTTTGGCAAACCACCTTGTGCCGGGCGGTATTTTTGCCCTGTGGTCCACCGAAATGCCCGAAGACTGGTTTGAAGCCAATCTGAAATCTGCCTTTGATACCATCCGCGCCGAAGTCATTACCTTCAAACATCCGGTAATGGACCGCGAAGACATCAATACCGTCTATATCGCGCGCAAAGCATCGTAAGCATCAGTAAAAACGTAACGCCCACCAAGCAACATTCATCACCATGGCATCACCCAAGTCTGATCCGATCATTCGCATTCACGGTATCGCCGGGGCCAAATCAGCCTGCCGGGTGATGGGGGCTGCGCCCTTTACCGTGCTCTCGCCTATGCATGCTGCAATGTCACTTGGGGCGGGATGGTTTGGCGCGCTAGTCGATCAAACCCGCGAAGAATTCCCAAACGCGGACTTTAAGGCCGTTCTTGATTGCCGGGGGCGGCGTTCCGGGGCCTTGGCGGCCTTTGAAATCAGTCTTTCAGGTGTGATTGTCGATCCCATGCCCGATGACGCACTTGATCGTTTGACCGATCTTGGACGCCAGTCGGGCTGTAAGGTCATGATGGCCCTGCCCGTTGATGCTGATCTTTATGAAATGGCCGATACCACCCTGCCCGATCACGAGTTGGACCGGCGGCTACGCCTTCACCTTAACCGTTAAGGCGGCTCAGCAATTGCCAAACGTGATCACAGCGGTTACATAACAGGCAGGAAATCATCAGGAATTATCATCGTGAACGCAGACGAATTTGCCGGTCTTTACCTTCTGACCCCACCGAAAATTGACCTTGCCAGCTTTGGTGAGAAGCTAAAATCGGTTCTTGATACCGGTGCGGTCGATTGTCTGCAGTTGCGCCTTAAAGACGTATCCGATGACGAAATCCGCAAGGCGATTGAAACCATCCTGCCGCTGTGTAATGACCGCGACATCCCGCTGATCCTTAATGACCGGCCTGATCTGGCCAAGGCATCAGGATGTGACGGCGTGCATGTTGGCGAAGACGATGCCAGCTATGATGACGCCCGCGCGATCATGGGCGAGGAACACATTGTCGGCGTGTCATGCTATGACAGCCGCCATCGCGCCATGGAACTTGGTGAAAAGGGTGCTGATTACGTGGCCTTTGGAGCATTTTATCCAACCCAAACCAAAGAAGCCAAAACCAGCGTCACACCAGAAATCATCGAAATCTGGACGACCTTTACCACCGTCCCCTGCGTTGCCATTGGCGGGATTACCGCCGAAAATGTCGCACCGATTGTACAGGCCGGTGCTGATTTCGTTGCCGTGACGTCTGGTGTCTGGAACCATCCCGATGTGCCCGAAGCCGGGGCGCGCGCGATCAAGGCCGCAATTATCGCCGCCACCGAAGACGACGCATAACCATCCCTTCCCGTCATTCCCAAACCGTAAAATCGCAAAGCGGGCAAATAATTGCCCAAGCCATGCGCGAATGATGGGGTGTTATGCACGATAACGCTGCGCAATCTGCTTGCAGCAAACCGGCCAAGCTGGTAGTTAACGCCTCTTAAATGGGGCCAGTGCCCCTTGTTACATCGTGAATCTGTAATCTGAAAGAACGGTTGGTGCCATGAAAATCAACGGCAACGAAATCCGTCCGGGTAACCTTATCGAACATAAAGGTGCCCTGTGGCGTGCGGTAAAATGTCAGGCTGTCAAACCAGGTAAAGGCGGTGCTTTTAACCAGGTTGAACTTAAAGATATTCGTAGTGGTACCAAGCTGAACGAGCGTTTCCGTGCATCGGAAACCGTTGAGCGCGTTCGTCTTGAACAGAAAGAATATACCTATCTGTTCGCCGATGGTGACATGATCACCTTTATGGACAGCGAAACGTTCGAACAGATTACAGTCAATGCAGAACTGGTTGGCGAACCGGCTGTTTATCTTCAGGACAACATGGTTGTAACCATCGAATCGTTCGAAGATGAACCCCTTGCTGTGACCCTGCCCGAGCATGTTGTCTTCAAAATTGTTGAAGCCGACGCCGTGGTCAAAGGTCAGACCCAGTCTTCTTCTTTCAAACCAGCCGTTCTTGAAAACGGTGTTCGTGTGATGGTGCCCCCGCATATTGAATCGGGTACGCGCATCGTCGTGAACACTGTCGAAGGCACCTATCTTGAGCGTGCCAAAGACTAAGGACGGGTTTCCCGTCCTTCTGGTTTAAGACACCCCATCTTTTAATTCCAACACCGGGAGATATGCCGTGCGAGGCGCCGCCCGTCGTTCAGCAAATATCAACGTCATGTTCAAGGCCGTCGAAAAGGCTGCCTATGGACTAAAACGCGACTTCGGTGAAGTCGAGAACCTTCAGGTTTCGATGAAAGGCCCGGCAGATTTCGTATCTTCGGCTGATTTTCGTGCCGAAAAACGCCTGCGCGAGGAACTTGAACGTGCCCGCCCAGGATATGGCTTCCTGCTTGAAGAAGGCGGCGAAGTTAAGGGTTCCGACCCAGACCATCGCTGGATCATTGATCCGCTTGATGGCACCACCAACTTCCTGCATGGCATTCCGCATTTTGCCATTTCCGTTGCCCTTCAGCGGGGCGATGAAATCATTGCCGGCATCATTTATGACGTCGCCAAGGATGAATTCTTCTGGGCGGAAAAAGGCGTTGGTGCCTTTCTTGATAACCGTCGCCTGCGCGTTTCAGGCCGTCGTCGCCTGAACGAATGCGTTCTGGCCTGCGGTGTGCCCCATATCGGACACGGCGATCACGCTGTCTTCGAAAAGCAACTGCATACAGTCATGGACCGTTGTGCAGGCGTGCGCCGCATGGGTGCCGCATCGCTTGATATGGCATATGTCGCAGCGGGCCGTTACGACGGTTACTGGGAATCGCACATCAATGCATGGGACATCGCAGCTGGCCTTATTCTGATTTCAGAAGCCGGTGGTTATGTCCGTGATGCCAACGGTGGCACCAACATGCTTGGTACCGGAAGTGTCGTTGCTGCCAACGACTACATCCAGCCGGTTCTGGCCAAAACGCTTAAGAAAGCAATTGCTGACTAACTGTCAGCTTTTATTACCGTTTTTTAAAAAGGGCCCCTTCGAATTTGATCGAAGGGGCCCTTTTTCTTTTACCGTCAAAGCGGTTGTTCATTACCGGGCTCTAAGCTATGGTACATGTGCGTTGTCGCGCCAATTGTATAAGGTGCTGTCAACCAGAGGGGTGGCATTCGCATGAAAACGGGTGCCTAACGATCGACACAAAACTGTGTGATATAGAAAAACGTTATCCAATACGGTTTCAAACACAGGGTATTAAGGGGCCTGCGATTTGATGGGGTATTCCAAGATTTCGGTGCTGGCGTTAATGACCGCACTGGGAACAAGCGCGTTCTTTGGCGGTAGCGCATCCGCACAGCAATACTCCCCCGTTTCTGTAAACAGTGACGTACAAGTAAATTGGGATGTTGCCGACGGATATGGCGCACAGCCAACCGTGCCACAATATTTATCCCCCACCGTTTCGCGTGAACATATTGCCATGCCTGGTGGCGATTTGATTTACCCCGAAACGCGTCCAAGATCAGAATTCCTTGCCGATAACCAGTTCAACACTGGCGGCTATGGCGATGGTTTTGAAACGGTTGTGATTGATGGTGCAGGTGGCAATAGCTTCCCGACCCAATCACAGTTTTATGGCGTACCGGGCGGGACCATGTCGTCTTCGATGGATGATGGTGCAAACCAAACCATCGCGCTGAACCGGCCCGCACCGACAGCACCACGCACCAAACCAGCCGCACCACGGCAGACTGAAAGCGCGTATTCATCTGATAACGCGCCAAAGCCGTTGACCAAACCGGCACCGGAACCAGCGCCAGAACCGGTTTCTTCACCGGCCCCGGCACCGAAACCGACGCAAACAGAAACGGCAAGCGCGCCAGTCACAGCACCCGCCGCGCCAAAGCCGGAACCGTCAACAGACACAGCAATGGTCGAGCCGCCAAAGGCGCCGCCGCTTCCGTCTGAGGACACCAAAGCACCGGCACCGTCAGCACCTGTTGTTGAACCGCTTGAGCCAAGCTCGAACACACCGGTTGCGCCGACTGCGGCACCCGATACCACGACCGAGCCAACCCAAATGGCCGAAGCTGCACCGAAACCGGCACCAAAACCGACCCCGGAACCCGCAGCAGAAGAAGCATCAATTCCGCCAGCAACAAAGGCCCCTGTGCCAAGCACCTCATCTGGTGCTGGCGAATACAGCCTTGGCTTTGCCAGCGACAGCTTTGAACTGACCAACGCCGCGCGCAACGAACTAAATGAAGTCATTGCCGCGATGAATGACGATGACAATCTGCGCATTCAGCTTCAGGCCTATGCCGAAGGTGACGGGGCCAATGCGTCCAAAGCGCGCCGACTGTCCTTGTCCCGTGCACTACAAGTTCGCTCCTATCTGATCGACCAAGGGGTGCGTTCCACACGCATTGATGTTCGTGCCTTGGGCGCGAATGTTCCGTCTGGCCCTGCAGATCGCGTCGATATCAAAACCGTTCAACGCTAGGATTAAGAAGCTATGAGCACTCATTCGGCCAATGGTACCGGGTCGCTTCCGCCCATTACCAAACCCGGAAGTTATCTGACACGTATGGCGATTTTCGTTGCCATCATTGTCGGGGTTGGCGCCCTGCTTTACCCTGCCCTGTCTGATGCCTTTATGGCCAATGTGGTGCTCAATGGCTTGATCATTGGCGTGTTTATTGTCGGGGTGATTTACACCTTCCGCATGGCCGCCAGCCTGTCGCCGGAAGTCACCTGGATCGAAGATTTCCGCCGCAACCGTCCGGGCCTGACATCGCAAGTTCCGCCAAAACTGTTGGCCCCGATGGCCAGCATGATGAACGAACAGCGCCGCGATCGTCCGCAACTTTCGACCATGTCGACCCGAACGATCCTTGATTCCATTCGTTCACGTCTGGATGAAAGCCGCGAACTGTCACGCTACATCGTCGGGCTGCTGGTTTTCCTGGGTCTGCTTGGGACGTTTTGGGGCCTTCTGCAAACGGTCAATTCCGTTGCCGATGTCATCAGCGACGTTAATGTCGGTGGTAGCGGTTCCAGCATGGATCTATGGTTCTCTGAGCTAAAAAACGGTCTTGCCGAACCGCTTGGTGGCATGGGCACGGCGTTTTCATCTTCGCTGTTTGGTCTTGCTGGCTCTCTTGCGCTTGGTCTTTTGGACATGCAGGCCGGTCAGGCACAGAACCGTTTCTTCAACGAACTTGAAGAATGGCTTTCAAGCTTTACCCGTCTTGGATCGGGTGGCGGCATTAGCGAGGGCGAACAATCTGTTCCAGCATATCTTTCGGCCCTGATCGAACAGATGGCGGACAATATGGAAGGGTTGCAAAACTCGATCCAGCGATCCGAAAGCTCCCAGATCAAAAGCCATAACACCCTGATCGATCTGGCGGATAAGCTTTCGACCCTGACCGATCAGATGAAGGCCGAACAACAATTGATGGTCAAGCTTGCCGAAAACCAGATGCACCTCAAACCGGTTCTTGATCAGTTGGCCGATTCGATGAAAATGGGTGGCTTTGGGATTGATGATAATACCAAGGCACACATTCGCTCGCTTGATAGCCAGCTTGGCCGTATCGGCGAAGAACTGACCATGGGCCGCCAGCAATCGACACAGGAAATCAGAAGCGAAATTAAGCTCCTCGCCCGCACCATCGCCGCCATCGCCGAGGAGGGCTGATCGCATGGCCGGTCTTTCGCGCCGTCGCAATCGCGATGTAAACACGTGGCCGGGCTTTGTTGATGCGCTGGCAACGCTTCTGATGGTGATCATCTTCTTGTTGATGATCTTTGTCATTGCCCAAGTCTATCTTGGCGCGGCCCTGTCTGGCCGTGACGCGGCACTAAGCGACCTTACCGCTCAGGTCAACGAACTGACCAACCTTCTGTCGCTTGAGCGCGGCAACAATCAACGCATGGAACTGGAATTGACCCAGCTCACGACCGAGCTTTCCAATACCAGCGACCAGCGTGATGACCTCAAAGCCCGTGCGGCCGCCCTCGCCAGCCAGCTTTCCGACGCCAAGCTTTCCGCTGACGAGATCGAGAAAAAATTGCTCGCGGCCTTGGCAACGCTTGAAAACAAAGAAGCCGAGTTGACCGAGCTTCGCCAAAGCACGGACGAGAAAATCGACGATCAGGATGCCCGGATCGAAGAACTTTCCGCCCTTTTGGCATCGCGTGCCGCAGAACTCGAAGACCAGAAAGACCTAAGCGAAGAAGCACAGGCTCAGGTTGCCGCCCTTAACCAGCAAATGCTGGCCCTGCGTCAACAGCTTCAGCGCATCGAAGCAGCGCTTGAAACCTCAGAACGCGAAAACGAAGAAAAAGACGCCCAGATTGTTAATCTTGGCAACCGCCTGAACGCAGCCCTTGCCACCAAGGTTGCCGAACTTCAACGTTATCGTTCAGAATTCTTTGGTCGCCTGCGCGAAGTGCTGGGGGATCGTCAAGACATCCGGGTTGTGGGTGATCGCTTTGTCTTCCAGTCCGAAGTTCTGTTTGGATCAGGCTCCGCCGATCTTGGCGAAGGCGGTCAGGAACAGCTGGCCAAGCTTGCCGATACGCTTAAAACCATTTCCGCAGAAATCCCAGATGATATCGATTGGGTGATGCGCGTTGATGGTCACACGGACAAGGTGCCAATCAGGAACCTGAAATTTGCGTCAAACTGGGAACTGTCAGCGGCACGCGCCATTTCGGTTGTTAAATTCCTGATCGAACGCGGCGTTCCGCCAAATCGTTTGGTTGCCGCTGGGTTTGGTGAATACCAGCCCCTTGATAACCGCGACGATGAAATCGCCTTCCGTCGTAACCGACGCATCGAATTCAAGATCACTGAACGCTGATCCTCTGATTATCCATCCCAAAACCCCGCAGGTCATAGCCTGCGGGGTTTTGTTTTTTCTGGCTTGAATAAATACTTGCCGCTAATGTCACACACTTTTTGCGTTAATAACCTCATGAACATTCCCACCTGACGGAACCACTATGCTGCGTGATATCTCCCCCCAAAGTCTTTTCATGGGCCTTTTGGCCGGCTTCGTTGGCTGGGCCAGTGCCTTTGCTGTGGTTTTGCAGGGGCTATCTGCGGTGGGGGCAACTCCGGAACAGGCCGCATCGGGGCTTATGGCGCTTTCTGTGTCGATGGGGCTTTGTGCAATCGTCTTATCCCTGCGAACAAAGCTTCCGATCAGCATCGCGTGGTCAACACCCGGTGCAGCGTTGCTGGCAACATCCGGGGCGATTGACGGTGGTTTTTCCGTCGCCGTCGGGGCGTTTATCATTTGCGCCATCCTGATCATCATCAGTGGCGTTTGGAAACCATTGGGCCGCGCGGTTTCCCGTATTCCAGCACCGCTCGCCAATGCCATGTTGGCCGGGGTGTTGCTTGGCCTCTGCCTTGCGCCGGTTAAGGCCGTTGCCTTTAATCCCATATTGGGTTTGCCAATCGTGATCGCCTGGCTGGTGGTTGGGCGGTTTAACCGTCTGCTTGCCGTTCCCGCCGCCCTTTTGGCTTTTATTGCTGTAATGATTTTCGGTATCGATTTTCCGCCAAACGCCTTGGCAGACCTTGGCAGTTCCATCGCCCCACCGATTGAATTCGTGATGCCTGACTTTACCCTTGCCGGGCTGGTTGGCATCGCGTTACCGCTTTTCGTTGTCACCATGGCATCGCAGAACATTCCGGGCACGGCTGTTTTGCGGGCCAATGGTTATGACACACCACCCGGACCGCTTTTTGCCACGACTGGCTTCTTTTCGTTACTATCCGCCCCCTTTGGCGGCCACGCAGTGAACCTTGCGGCGATTACGGCGGCACTTTGTGCGGGCGAAGATGCCCATCCAGATCCGGCCAAACGATATTGGGCGGCTGTATTTGGCGGTGTGTTTTACATCGTGTTTGGTCTATTGGCCGGTTTTGTCACCGCCTTTATCACGATCGCACCCAGCATCCTGATCGAAGCCGTCGCGGGGCTTGCCCTGATCGGGGCCTTTGCCGGGTCCGTCGTCGCGGCGTTCAAGGACGACGACGCCCGTGAAGCCGCTGCTGTTACCTTCATCGTCACGGCGGCCGGACTGACATTCTATGGGGTATCGGGTGCGTTTTGGGGATTGCTGGCCGGCGGGCTTATTTACGTCCTGACGCATTTGCGCAATCGCAGAAATACCAACTAGATTTGGTAACGCTGTCCTAGTCCTGCTTTGGAAGATGAAGGTTGCCAGCCTTATCAAGTTCCCAGAATGGATTGAATGCCACTTCCCACGCATGCCCGTCGGGATCTCGGAAATATCCAGAATACCCACCCCAGAATACCTTTTCAGCCGGTTTCTGGATTTTTGCCCCGGCTTTTTCAGCCTCACGCATCACCGCGTCCACCTCGGCCTCGCTGCGCGCATTAAATGCCAATGTCACTCCGCCAAATGTCGCCCCGCTATCGTCGTCAAACTTGCCATCTTCAACAAGCGCGGCCCGACCAAACAGACCAAGTGCCAATCCATTGGACAACTGATAAAAAACCACCTGGCCTTCGACCATCTGGGTCACCTGCCAACCAAGCCCGTCTTCGTAAAACCGCCGGGACCGATCCAGATCAGCCACGCCAATTGTGATCAGTGAAACACGTTGGTCCATTCAGTACTCCTACACATAGCTTTCAGTGCTCACGCAACCGCGCGAGATACTCTTCTTCCGGAAAATCTCCGGAACGCTTGTAAACACTGAAATCGAGTTTATCGACTTTAGGTTTCCGGAAAAGAAAGGAGTTCTTTAGAGTGTTACCTCTTCGCGACAATACTTCACTAAGCAAGTATGCATACGCTGCACAACTTCTAATAGCGACGTCCATCTGCTCAATAGAATCGCTGTTTCGGGTATCTACGTACCCCGAATCCAACCTTCTGCCTAAAAACCGAAACGCACTCTCCTTATGAGCTGCAGCGTCGTTTCGCATGCTTTCCTCAACCAAGCGATTGTAGTTTTCAATTGTAGCTTCCAGCAGAGTAAAAGACCTAACTATTGCATAGAAGTATAAGAGTGCCGCCCCCGTCACATCTAAGTGTTTATGCAGAACTGTTGACAGTTCATCAATGGGAGGCCAAATCTTCGGTAAATGCAGATATTCGATACTAATATGAATTTCATCAACGTCACCAAACTCCTCACTTCTCTCCAAAAGATCATCAATTCTCTGGTTTTCGGTTTCTATAAACGACCTGATACCATTAATGTGCTGTACTTTTAACTGTAAAACAGAATCAAATACCGCAGCAGTCGCTGCTAGCGCTCCGTTCACAGCCCTAATCTGTCTACGCTTATATGAAAAATTCTCCTTCAATATTAAGAATATTTGGGTGCTGAGCGCCCCAATTACTGCACCAGCAACAGAACTAACATTAAGTAAATTCAGCTCCACCGATCATCCCCTCCATTTTATCGCGCAAGCCTTCCGACTCTGCCTCCTTTAAGCAGCACTACCAAATCCGAATTTGCGATGCACCGCAACAACGACGCAATTATATTGCGCATAAATCGGTACCGGAATAAGTAAATAATAAGTTGACGTAACGTCAACCGATGCAATCAGGCGTTTTACGCATTGCAATGCGAGTTCGTTTTGAAAAAAGGTCAGTCTTTATTACCATTCTTGTGTCTGGTGCTGGTCCCGCAAACCGTGTCAGATGAATTCAAGCACGGGTCATCCCAAAACACTGCCCCCACACCAATATAAAAATAAGCAGTGCATCAAAGACCCGGCATATCAGAGAGAGATCCCAAGGGAGACTGGTCATGGCACAATTGGCGGCAGTTCGTCTTGATGACAAATATACGCTTGAAGAAGGCCGGGTATATCTAACCGGTATTCAGGCGCTGGTACGATTGCCCCTGATGCAGCGCCAGCTTGATGCGCGCGCGGGGCTGAATACGGCAGGCTGTATTTCCGGTTACCGGGGCTCTCCGCTTGGTGGCCTTGATCAGCAACTTTGGCGCGCCAAGAAATTCCTGACCAAACAGCAGATCGAATTTCAGGCCGGTGTGAACGAAGACCTCGCCGCCACCGTTGTCTGGGGCAGTCAGCAGGTCAACATGTATCCGGATGCCAAATATGATGGCGTATTTGGTATGTGGTACGGCAAGGGACCGGGTGTTGACCGATCCGGTGATGTGTTCAAACACGCCAATCATGCGGGGACGTCAAAACATGGTGGCGTTTTGGTTTTGGCCGGTGACGACCATTCTTGCAAATCATCCACCCTGCCCCATCAAACCGAATATGCTTTTATCGATGCGCAAATCCCGGTTCTAAACCCATCGGGTGTTCAGGATATCCTTGATTTCGGTATCCATGGCTGGGCCATGAGCCGTTATTCCGGTTGCTGGGTGGCGATGAAAACCATTGCCGAAACGGTCGAAAGTTCCGCAGCTGCCGATGTTGCGCCTGATCGCATTACCCCGATCATACCCGACGATTTCGCAATGCCCGAGGGCGGCCTGCATATCCGCTGGCCCGACACGCCCAAGGAACAAGAACATCGTCTGATGAAGTATAAGCTGTATGCCGCCCTCGCCTACGCGCGCGTCAATAAGCTGAATAAAACCGTGATCGACAGCCCCAATGCCCGCCTTGGCATCATCACAACCGGCAAGGCGTACCTTGATGTCATGCAGGCCTTTGATGATTTGGGCATATCCGAAGATGACGCTGCCAAGATCGGCATCCGCGTTCTAAAGGTCGGCATGAGCTGGCCACTGAACCGTGACGACGTGCGCGAATTCGCCATGGGCTTAGAGGAAATCATCGTCGTCGAAGAAAAACGCGCGGTGATGGAAAATCAGGTCAAAGAACAGCTCTATAACTGGCGCGAAGATGTCCGCCCGCAGGTCATCGGCAAGTTCGATGAAAAAGGCGAATGGATCCTGCCATCAATGGATGAACTGACCCCGGCCCGCATTGCGGTTGTCTTGGCCGCGCGGATCAAGCGGTTCTATGACAGCCCCGCCATTCACGAACGCATCGATTGGCTGGCCGAAAAAGAAAAAGAAATCGCCGAACCGCGCCCGGATGTTGCCCGCATTCCGTGGTTCTGCCCGGGCTGCCCACATAACAGCTCCACCAAGGTCCCCGATGGCAGCCGCGCCATGGCCGGGATTGGCTGTCATTACATGGTCAATTGGATGGACCGCTCGACCGAAACCTTTACCCATATGGGCGGCGAAGGCGCGACTTGGATCGGCCAGGCCCCCTTTACCAATGAAAAGCACATTTTCCAGAACCTTGGCGATGGCACCTATTACCATTCCGGGTCTTTGGCAGTGCGCGCGGCTGTGGCTGCGGGCGTCAACATCACCTATAAAATCCTGTTTAACGACGCGGTTGCCATGACCGGTGGCCAGCCGGTTGATGGCCCGCTGACCGTTCCGCAAATCACCCGTCAGATGTTTGACGAAGGCGCAAAACGCATCATCGTTCTGTCTGACGAGCCGGAAAAATACCCAATGGGGTCTGATTTTGCCCCGGGAGTGGATATCCGTCACCGCGACGAACTTGATGCCACCCAAAAAGAACTGCGCGAAATCGAAGGTGTGACGATCTTGGTCTTTGATCAGACCTGTGCTGCGGAAAAACGCCGCCGTCGCAAACGCAAACTGATGGTCGATCCACCCAATCGCATCTTTATCAATGACCTTGTCTGTGAAGGTTGTGGCGATTGCGGTGAAAAATCCAACTGCCTTGCGGTTGTTCCAGTCGAAACCGAATTTGGCCGCAAGCGCGCCATTGATCAATCCGCCTGTAACAAGGATTTCTCTTGCCTAAACGGCTTCTGCCCAAGCTTTGTCACCATCGAAGGCGGATCGCTGCGCAAACCCGACGCCGCCGCAAAAAGCGATGATCATGGCGATAATCGCACCAACATCTTTGCCAACCTGCCGCGCCCGACCCTTCCTGATATCGACCAACCTTGGTCGGTCCTGATCACCGGCGTTGGTGGCACCGGCGTCGTGACCATTGGTGCGCTGCTTGGCATGGCCGCCCATATGGAGGGCAAAGGCATCGTCGGGCTGGATATGGCCGGGTTGGCTCAAAAAGGTGGGGCTGTTGTCAGCCACATCCGCTTTGCCAATGACCAAAACAAGCTTCACGCTGCACGCATTCCGGCGGGCGAAGCCAACGTCGTTCTGGGCTGTGATCTGTTGGTGGCGGCAAGTTACGAAGGCCTCGCCAAAATGCGCCGCAACTTTACCCAGGCGGTCATCAACACCCACGAAACCGTGACCGGTGCCTTTACCCGCAACCCGGATTTCGAACTTAAAACCAACGAACATATGAAAGTCATCTCCGACACCTGTGGTGCGGATGCCGTCCGTTTCGTTGAAGGCAGCGATATTGCCACGCGTTTGATGGGTAATTCGATTGCCACCAATCTGTTTATGCTGGGTGTTGCATGGCAGCGCGGCCTGATCCCGATAACGGAAGAATCCCTAATGCAGGCGATTGAGCTGAATGGTGTGGCTGTCGATATGAACAAACAGTCCTTCTACTGGGGCCGCCTTTATGCCCACGATCCCAAGCGCGTGCTTGAAGTTTTCGGTCCCAACGAAACCGAAGCCCACCCCATCGCAACGTCCCTTTCCGACATCATTGCCAAACGCCGCACCTTCCTGACTGGTTATCAAAACGCGGCCTACGCCGATCGCTATAGCACCCTTGTCGATCAGGTTGCCGCGGCGGAAAAGCGTCTTGATGGCGGCGACGAACTGACCAAAACGGTTGCGAAATACTACTTCAAGCTTCTGGCCTATAAGGACGAATACGAAGTCGCACGGCTTTACACCGACCCCGCGTTCCATAAGAAATTGGCCAAGACCTTTACTGGCAATTACAAAATCAAATTCCACCTTGCCCCGCCCGCTGTCGCGGACAAGGACCCGGAAAATGGCGAACTGAAAAAGTCGGTTTATGGACCGTGGATGATGACGGCCTTTGGGGTTTTGGCGAAACTCAAATTCCTGCGCGGCACGGCCCTTGATCCGTTTGGCCGAAACCATGAACGCAAAATTGAACGCCAATTGATTGCCGATTATGAAACGCTGGTGGCCGAAGTCATTTCTGGGCTGACCCATGATAATGCCCGCATCGCCAACGCCCTTTTGGCCTTGCCCGAACAGATCCGCGGCTATGGCCATGTAAAGGACGCCAACATTGCCAAGGTCAAAAAACGCGAAGCCGAACTGATCGAACAGTTCCGCAATCCACCAGAACACCTTAAAGCAGCGGAATAACCCCCGCGTGACGTCAAAGTCCAGAAGGCCCGGAACAATGGACCCGGGCCTTCTGCTTTTTTAGCTTGTGAAAACGGCGTCCCGCGTCCCCGTCCCCGTCCCCAATCGACTGGCGGCAGTTTGACCAAATGAAATCAAAAGCTTTTTGCGCCGTGCGGCCGACAGTTTACTTTCTTCGGGCATGCGAAGGATTGCGGCCTCAAACCGGTCCGCAACGATAAGCCCAACATTCTCGGAAATCAGGTCTTTTGGAAAATCCATTGGCACAGCAAAGAAAAGCCGGTCGCAATAATCGATATAACTTTCCCACTTCTGGTCGGCCTTGAAATCCTCAATCGATGATTTCACCTCAACCGCCCAAAGTTCTCCCTTTGGGCCTAACGCCAAGACATCAAGCCGCCGCCCATTTCCCAAACGAAGTTCGGTCAAACAAGCCATCTGATAATGATACAAAAGCCGACAGACACCCTCGGTGACCTCGGCTGTAATTTCGGGACGTGGTTTCATCTAAGACAATTTCACAAATAAACTTCATTCTAACTAAACTAAAAAATTTACCTGCAAATTCAATCGCATTATGCTGCGCCCATCGTTAATGGGGGGACACAAATTAATGATGCGCAACATTTTTGCTGCATTGAAGCCACTTGGAAAATCTCAGTTTTTCTGGTGCTTAATTGGCTCTACTATCTGTCTAATCTGGATGGCTACACTCAAAGAAGCACCACGCCCAGATTACGCAGATGCGAGACAATATATTGCGATCGCGTCGAACTTGGCTAAATTTGGCACGGTGAATGCGCGCCTTCACGCAACCGAAAAGACTATCGATCCCAGTATTAGTCGAGAACCCGGATACCCTTTTTTATTGTCAGTCGTATTCCAGCTTGATGATAGCCTGGAACATATATCCGCCGACTGCCTTTACGCTGAAGGATGCGGAACTGAGCCATATATTATTGCTAAATGGACAAACCGCATACTGATCATCGCCGCTGGTTTTGTAATGTTCTTCGCGGTTCGCTGTATAACTGGAAGCCCGTTCGCTGCAATCATGGGCGGTATGCACATCTGGCTGAACCATCAGGCACACAAAAACTATGATTATGTGATTTCAGACCCTCTCGCACTTTTTCTCGCAAGTGCACTTGTCTTTGCCATCGTATGGGCATGGAAACATAAAAGCCCCGCATCGTGGATATTTCCGGGACTTGTCTTTGTATGTCTCGCGTTTACGAAGGCCATATACATCTATTTATTGCCCATCACATTTCTGGTTGGTGTCCTGTTTGTTCTTCTCAGCAAACAAAGATGGAAGTCTTCCCTCGCAAAACTTATGATTTTTATCATAGTTTCCGCGACACCCATTGCCCTCTGGTTGGACCGCAATCACGACATTACTGGACGCTATCAGTTTACGGACAGCCGCGGCGGTATAGCATTAAGCACCCGAGTTGTTTTCAATGAAATGGACTTTACAGACTATCTCGCCGCCTTCACCTACTGGACGGGCAGTGCTGGTGATGGTTGGGCAGAGAAACTATTCCCAGCGGATGTTGTTAGACCATTCGGTTGGTATGAGGAAGATGGTTACTATCTCAGAGGACAGCTAGGCTTTGGCAAGCGCGTCGATCAACTGATTGAAGATCGGGGGCTCTCAAAAGTTCAAGCTAATGATCTTGCTGAACAAGAACTCAAGGAAGCCATCCTATCTCGACCGGTCAAGCATCTCGTTACAACCTTACCCCTGATTTATCGCGGAATTTGGATCGACGAGTTTGCAATCATCACTTTCCCGGCTTTTATTGCACTACTTTTCTATGCGGTGCGTCGAAGAAAGGGACTGTTGATCGCAGTTTTATTGCCCTCACTGTTTTCAATAGTGTTTTATGCCGCTTTTAGCTTAAACCTATCGCGCTATCAGATGACAGCTATCCCCGGCTTTTCAATCGCTTTTGCCTATTTCGCGCTATGGGCTAGTCGCCAAATAAATAACTGGCGTGCGCGCCGCCAGATACCTTTGGAAAAAGGAAATTAATATGTCCAGAGGTTACGCAATAGAATCTCTATCCATTTATGAAAGTGCCCG
The DNA here is from genome assembly GCF_011806425.1 of Thalassospira lucentensis. Lineage (GTDB taxonomy): Bacteria > Pseudomonadota > Alphaproteobacteria > Rhodospirillales > Thalassospiraceae > Thalassospira > Thalassospira lucentensis_B. Next base: position 158,969 of record NZ_JAATOV010000007.1, read on the forward strand.
CATTGCAATCATTCTTCCGTGCTATAATGAGGGCAAGGCGATTGCGCATGTCATCGGTGCTTTTCGCAAAATCGTTCCAACTGCGGAAATCGTCGTAATCGACAATGCATCGACTGATGACACGGCACAACAAGCCCGCTCAGCCGGCGCTAAAGTCGTGCGAGAGAGCCTTCCAGGCAAAGGTCATGCCGTAAGGCGAGGCTTTTCCGAAGTCGAAGCTGACATCTATGTAATGGCTGATGGGGATGGAACTTATGATGCCACAGCGCTACCCGCCCTGATTAACCGATTGGTGGTTGATCGGCTAGACATGGTCGTCGGCACCCGAGCAGAGAAAGAGGAAGCCGCCTATCGCAGCGGTCACCGTATTGGCAACCGCCTTTTTAACACCGTATTTGCCAAATTATTTGGTGCCCGTTTTACTGATATTTTCTCAGGGTACCGCGTTTTCTCCCGGCGCTTCGTCAAAACTTTCCCTGCAATTTCCACAGGGTTTGAAATTGAAACCGAAATATCGGTTCACGCCATTATGCTACGCGCTCCTGTAACGGAAGTTCCGACTTCTTACGGAGCTCGTCACGAGGGAACAGAAAGCAAGCTTCGTACGTATCGGGATGGAGCTCGTATCTTAAGCCGAATTTTGTTATTTACCGCCACCCATAAGCCGTTCGTTTTTTATGGAATTCTTGCTGCGTTCCTTACATTTGTAACCATCTTGCTTGGGCTACCACTGGTTTTCCACTACCTAGAAACAGGGCGCGTGGAACGACTACCAACTGCAGTTCTCACTGTAGGCTTTATGATTTCGGCGGCTTTAAGCTTTGTCACCGGTGCGATTTTATCTAATATCGGCATCGGGCAATGGGAGGTCAAACGACTTGCCTACCTACAGCAAAAAGACCAGCTAGATCCTTTACGCAAACTTCTCTCTGAAACCGAAACCGAATGATAACTAAACCTTTGTTAGAAAAAGGCTTCCGTTTTGTACTTGTCGGAACCATTGGCTTTGTTTGTGACGCAGGATTACTGTGGCTTACCACCCACCAAGCTGGTCTTGACCCGTACAGCGGAAGGTTGATTTCATTTTCATTTGCGCTGTTTTTAACCTGGTTGCTGAATGCTAATTTCACATTCAAAAGTCCAAACAGCAAGCGCAGTAAAAGCCGTTTTGCCGGATACGTAGCCGTTCAACTTAGTTCATTTTCACTGAACTATGGTATTTATAGCGGTCTTGTTGGTCTCGGCCTCGTCTTGCCCATTTTCGCACTTGTGATCGCATCGCTGATTGCGATGTTTTATAGCTTTACCGCAATGAACATGTGGGTATTCAAAGAAAAAACACATAAAAAAAGGGCCCAGAAAGGCCCTTTTTTTTAGTCAAATCGGGCAGAAAACCCTTCGCCGTTTTATCTGCTTAGCTCATCCCAAGGGCGCGTTTATAGACTTCAAGAATTTCTTCCTGTTCGCTGCGCTCGTGGTCTTCCATTTTGCGCAGGCGGATGATCTGGCGCAGGATTTTCACGTCATAGCCAAGGGCTTTGGCTTCGCCGTAAACTTCTTTGATGTCGGCCATCAAGTTGGTCTTTTCTTCTTCAAGACGCTCAATACGCTCGACATAACTCGCAAGCTGATCGGCTGCGATACCACCGACTTCGGTCATTTAATTCTTCTCCGATGATGGGCTGCACAGCGGATACCCGGTGCGCGGAAACTTTTAATGCGGCGCGACGATACTCAATGCACTGCCTGCTGACAAGGGGCGTTACACGACCGATTGTGATCCCGGTACGGTCTGCGCAATCAAGTGATCCGCCACCCCCAAAAGCGCATCGCGCGGGGATGCCCCTTTTTCCACGGCATCATCATACACTTCGCGCTGCTGACGCGCGCTGGTGCCGCGGCGTATGATTTCACGCGCATGTTCGATTTCGGCAACACAGCCGAAAAATTCCGCGTCGGGTCGGATCAATTCAATAATTTCTTCGACCAAATCACCGTATGGCACAATTTCAGCCCGGCCAAAATCAATCAACCCGGCCTGATCGCCCGGATCACTACCATATCGGCATGCCCGCCACCGGTTTTCACGCACCAGCATATGGGCATAAATCCGCCACCGCTGATTATTACGCCGCAACCGATATAACATCCGAAGCAAACAGCGCGTGATTGATGCGACGCACACCGCATCTTCCAGATCGGTACAGACATCGGCAATCCGCATTTCAAGGGTCGGCCACCGGTCTGAGGGGCGCATATCCCACCAAAGCTTGGTGCCATCTTCAATCACGCCGGCCTGAACCAGCATATCCACATGACGACGATATTCTGCCCACGATCCAAATACTTCAGGCAATCCGGTCCGAGGCAGATTATCAAACACCGACAAGCGAAACGTTTGAAGTCCGGTATCGCGGCCCCGCCAAAATGGCGAGCTGGTGGTAAGTGCCAAAAGATGCGGTAGAAAATAACTGGCCTGTGCCATCAATTCGATCCGAAGGTCATCATCTTCGATCCCGACATGGACATGCATGCCGCAAATCAACAAGCGATCTACCACGGTGCGAAGATCGCGTGCGATGGTACTGTATCGTTCACCTTCGGTATGTTTTTGGCTATCCCATTGCGCAAATGGATGGGTCGATGCCGCCAGCAACGCCATATCGTATTTGCTAGCAATCTCGGCAAGGGTTGACCGCATATGGGTCAGTTGATCACGGGCTTCCCCGGCACTGGTACAAACCTTGGTGCCGGTTTCGACCTGACAGCGCATAAACTCGCTCGACACCTGATCGCCCAGCTTGGCTTTGGCGTCTTTTAAAAAATCTGCTGGTGGATCAGTCGCAAGATCGCGGGTTTCGCGATCGACAAGCCAGAATTCTTCTTCTATGCCAATGGAAAATCCCGGTTCTTGCGCCTGAAACACCGTCAAATCAGTCTCTCCTGATCTTATAAAGGTCCGGATCGGCAAGAATGTCGGCAAACGCATCGCCGAGGATCTTTGCCCATTTTTCGCATCCTTCATCAGTATCAATCAGATCCTGACGAATTTCAATCGACACACAGGGCAGCCCGCCGGCTTCTCCGTGATGGTCGATGGTGTAATCAGCCATTTGCTGCCCGGAATAAGGTTCATTATCCCCAATTGTCAGATCAGGGTTCTGTTCACGCAACTTTTCCAGAAGCGGACCGGGAATACGACCATCCTGATCCCAAAGAATGCCAATTTCCCAAGGGCGTTCAAATCCTTGAAACACCGGGGTAAAGCTGTGAATTGCGATCAACGCCGGCACAATTTTATGGGCATGGAAATTGGCAATGCGTTCTTCAATCGCCCAGTGATAAGGCAAGAAAATCTCGCGAATGCGCGACATGCGTTCTGTTGGGGTGACGTTTTTGTTGCCGGGAACCACCGTCTGATCGGCGATTTCGGGCATGCCGGTCGGGTCCCAAAGCTGACGATTACAATCAATCACCAAACGCGAATAGCCGCCCAAAACTGCGGGGCAATCAAACCGGTCGACGAGAATTTCGGTCACTTTGCGCGCCCCGATGTCCCAGCCAATGTGGCGTTTGCGTTCTTCTTCTGGCAGGCCAAGTGTGCCAAGGCTTTGTGGAATCTGGCGCGATGCATGGTCGCAGACAAAAAGCGAATGTCCCTTGCCATTATCGTTTAAAACCTCAAACGGGGCTGGATCATCTTTGCCCAGAAGGGTTCCTGCAGTGTGACGCACGCTTAAGTCTCCTGAAAATCAGTGGTCGCGGGACAAATCAAACAACCTAGCACACGTGCATCCCATGTCACGGTGCGCGCTGTTTGAACCGTCCGTTTTGAACTACCCTTTTATGCCGTTTCAAACTAGTTCGCACAAGGTCAACAAGCGACGCGATCCAACCTTAAGAACATGCCGTTGCGTGATCGTGCTTTGCGTCCGCCCCAAACATCCCCTAAACTGGTATGACCATTCAAAAGACACGCAAAGAATCCGTGACAGAATTGGCGGATCAATCGCGATTGGAGAAGACCCAACATGCCGTCTGCCAAAAAGACCCCGGCCCCGGACGATCAAGAAACCAAACGTCCCAAACGGATTGCCGATCAGGTCGCAGACCAGATACTTGAAAAAATCTCAGACGGTATTTTCCTGCCCGGTGATCGGCTTCCGGGTGAACGCCAATTGGCCGAAACCATGGAAGTCAGCCGCGTTTCGGTCCGTGCCGCCTTACAAAAGCTGAAAACACGCGGTTATCTGCGCGCGGTTCAAGGCGGCGGCACTGAAATCTTGTCGTCCACCGGGATCGACATGGATACCGCCATGACTGATCTTGTCCGCGATTCCATCAGCAACCTGCGTGACCTTCAGGAAATCCGCTGTACGCTTGAAACATGGGCGGCGCGACGTGCCGCCACCAATGCCAGCGACGAAGACATCAAATTATTGCGTCTGGCCTATCGTCAGGCCCATGACCCACGCCGCGCCGAAAAATACCGCGCAGATGATGACCATCGCCTGCATATGATGATCGGGCGCGCCACCGGATCGATCATTTACTATCACGTGATGAAAATGCTTCATGACGTCTTGCAGGCGGCCCTGATGGAAATCCGGTTTAATAATATGTCCGGGCCAAATTTTGATCGCATGGTACAAGAACACCATCACGCCATCATCGAAGCCATCGCCGTACGCGATCCCGATGCGGCGGAAAAGGCCATGTCCAACCATCTGCAAGCCGTACTTGATTTCTTTAAAAGCGCATCGGACAAACAAGCTACCTAAAGACAAAGACCGCAAAAAAAACGCGGCCATGAAAACCATTCCATTCAGGGGACCCAAACATGACAACCGCACGCGAGAAACTTTTGGCTTTGATGGATGCGGCTCTAACGGCTGCTGATCCCGGTGTTCAAATCCCATTGAACCTGCCGACAAAGCCAAAAGGCAAAACCATCGTCATTGGCGCTGGCAAAGCATCGGCCAACATGGCGCGTGCCTTTGAAAAGGCATGGGATGGTCCGCTTGAAGGATTGGTTGTCACCCGCTATGGCCATGCAGTCGCGTGCGATAAAATCGAAATTGTCGAGGCATCTCATCCTGTCCCGGATGCAGCCGGGCAAAAGGCTGCCGAACGCATTCTTGAAATCGTTCAATCGGCGGGCCCGGATGATTTGGTGGTCTGCATGATTTCCGGTGGTGGTTCGGCATTGCTTGCCCTGCCCGGTCCGGGCTTAACGCTTGAGGATAAACAAGCCATCAGCAAGGCGCTTTTGCGCAGTGGTGCGACCATTTCAGAAATGAATTGCGTGCGCAAACATCTGTCGGCGATTAAAGGCGGCAGACTGGCGAAGGCATCCGCACCTGCGCGCATGGTGACCTATCTTGTGTCGGACGTCCCGGGCGATGATCCAGCCATCATTGCATCGGGCCCCACCGTTGCCGACCCGACAACGGGCAAGGATGCGCTTGATCTTTTGCGCCATTACCAAATCGATATTCCAAATGCCGCCAAAGAACTTCTGTCTGACAGCAGCCAAGAAACCGTTAAACCCGGCGATGATTGCTTTGACGGACATGAAACCGTGATGCTGGCCCGCCCACAAGACAGCCTTGAAGCGGCCGCCAAGGTTGCCCGCGACCTTGGCCTGACCCCGGTCATTTTGGGCGATGCCATCGAAGGCGAAGCACGCGAAATCGCCATTATGCATGCCGGGATCGCCCATCAAGTGGCCAATCACGGCCAACCGGCGACAAAGCCATGTGTGTTGCTATCAGGTGGGGAAACAACGGTCACTGTGCGCGGCGAAGGTGGGCGTGGCGGCCGTAACAGCGAATTCCTGCTATCCCTGCTTGTTCAGTTGCGCGATCAATCAGGCTTTAGCGCCCTTGCCATTGATACCGATGGCATCGACGGCAGCGAAGACAATGCGGGCGCAATCATTGACGCGACAAGCTGGCAAAAGGCCAAAGACGCCGGAATTGATCTTCGGGAATATCTTGCCAATAACGATGCCTATAGCGCCTTTGCCAAGATCGACGACCTGCTGATGACCGGTCCGACCCTAACCAACGTCAATGATTTCCGCGCTATTCTAATCGAATAGGCGACGCGACGTGTGGGCTTAAGTCTGAAGTACGATTAATCTGCGGCTTCCCCTGGTTTTGGCATCCAGGGGCGCAGCCAGCCAAGGCCGTCTTCAGTCCGCCCATGCGGTTTGTATTCGCAACCAATCCACCCGTCATAGCCGATACGATCAAGCAGATATAACAAGAACGGATAGTTTAGCTCCCCACTATCGGGTTCATGGCGTCCCGGTGCGCCTGCAACCTGCACATGTCGGGTAATGTCAAAATGCTGATCAAGGCGCGCGGCAATGTTTCCGCCCACGATTTGTGCGTGATAAATATCAAACTGCAACCCCAAACGCGGATGGTTCATTTGCTCTAGGATCACCGCCGCTTGCTCCACGGAGTTAAGCAAATATCCCGGCATCTCATTCGGATTAATCGGCTCGATCAGAATATCAACACCCGCTTGATCAGCAAGGTCGGCAGCATAAAGCAGATTGTCGCAATAAAGCCGGGCCAGTTCCCCGGCATTTTCATCCTTGCCCATCACACCGGCCATGCAATGGAGCATTTTGCAATCAGTGGCGGCTGCATAATCAAGCGCCTTAACCACGGAATCACGAAATTCCTCTTCGCGTCCGGGACGGCAGGCAAGCCCACGGTCGCCCGCTTCCCAATTCCCGGCAGGCAGATTGAACAAAACCTGCTCCAGCCCGTTATCCGCCAAAAGCGATTTGACCGTCGTCATCGGCAAATCATAGGCGCCGATATATTCCACCCCGGCAAATCCGGCCGCCGCCGCCGCCTCAAAGCGTTTTTCAAACGGAAGATCCGCGAACAAGAAAGACAGGTTGGCAGCAAAACGGGGCATAGGGCACCTTTGGGATAAGCAGATTGCATAAGCGAAACAGTCCAGCCATGGTTTCCCATCGCCGGGGCAAGGTCAATCATCAATGATCTGACTGGGGCGAAACACCGTCTGATGGACGGTGCGAAGCAGCACTTTCCTCTTCGCCGGTAATCAAACGCGCCCCCTTTTTACGAAACAGATAACTCCAGACCCATTGCACCATCACAAGGGCCGGCGCACGAAGGCCGATCAGGAAGTAAATATGGGCAAGCCCCCAGAACCACCACGCCAGCCATCCTTTAAGCTTAAAGCCATTAATATCGATTACCGCACGGTGGCGGCCAATCGTCGCCAGGTTTCCGGCATGGCTATATTCAAAGTCGCCGGTTTCGCGTCCTTCTTTATGATCGATAATCCGGCCCGCAACATATTTACCCTGCTGCTTGGCCGCCGGCGCAATGCCCGGCACCGTCATGCCATCACGCCACGGAACATGGGCGGCATCCCCAATCACAAACACATTGTCATGATCAGGCAGCGAAAGATCACCACTGACCATAATCCGCCCGCCTTTATCGGCGGGCTTTTCTGTCCAGTCCTTAAGGTTCGGGACTGTAACACCCGCCCCCCAAATCACATTGGCGGTCGGGATAAAGTCATCGCCGATTTGAACACCCTGCTCGGTAATATCCGACACAGCTTCACCAAGGCGGACCTCAACCCCCAAATATTCAAGCGATTTACGGGTATAGTCTGACAGGCTTTCGGGAAACGCACCCAGCAATCGGTCGCCGCCTTCGGCAAGAATAATGCGGGCATCGCGCGGATCAATGCGTCGGAAATCATCCGAAAGCGCCTTTTTGGACAATTCGGCAATCGCACCGGCCATCTCGACACCGGTTGGCCCACCGCCGACCACAACGAAATTCAACAAGCGACGTTTTTGTTCTTCGTCTTCGCTGTTTTCCGCCCGTTCAAACGCCAGAAGAAGGCTTTTGCGAATGTCGGTGGCCTCGGTAATGTTTTTCAGGCCCGGCGCAACGTCGGCCCAGCCATCATTGCCGAAATACGATGTCACCGCCCCGGTGGCTAACACCAGATAGTCGTAATCAAGGTCCCGTTCACCCGATAGGATCCGCTGATTGGCCAAATCAAGCCCGGTGACCTCACCCATAAAGACGTACACATTTTGATGTCGGCTAAAAATACTACGAATGGGCCAGGCGATTTCTGCTGGCGAAAGATCAGCTGTCGCGACTTGGTACAATAACGGCTGAAACAGATGGTGATTGTGTTTGTCGATCAACACGACATCCACATCTTTGCCCGCCAATTTCTTGGCCGTGCTCATCCCGCCAAACCCGGCACCAACAATCACGACGCGCTTTCGATCCGACATCGTCCGGTTTCCCTTTCCTGACCAAGTCCTGAAACTCTAACCAATTGGAACTAGGCAGAAACCTTTGAAAACGCAACCAACCGACTGTGACCAACACCACAAGGAACCCAAGACAACAGATCGCGTTCACGCTATAAAAGCGTTCGTTTTGCCCCAAAGATTAAGGTCCCCCCATGAGCAACACATTCTCCCTTCATCCTCAGCTTGCGGCTGACACCACATTGGTCACCGACGGGCCTTTGTCACATGTTTTGTTGATGAATGATGCGCGTTATCCATGGCTCATTCTTGTTCCTAAACGTCCTGATCTTGTTAATTTTGATGATCTCAGCGCCGACGACCGCAAAACGCTTGGCGATGAAACCGCGACGGTTTCTGCCGTGCTTAAACGCCGGTTTGATACACAGAAAACCAACGTCGCGATGCTGGGCAACATGGTTCCGCAGCTCCATTGCCATGTGGTTGCACGCTTTACCGACGATCCGGCATGGCCCGGTCCGATCTGGGGCGTTGGCGAAGCGCAGCCCTATGACGAAGAAACCGGCCGCGATCGTCTTGCCACCTTGCGCGCTGATTTGATTTCCGCATTTAAGCATCTTTGATACGGCTGGGCGTTATCGATCACGGATTGCGATAACGCCCCCACATAAAAAAGGCGCCAGCCATGCCCATTATCGACCGCGACACGATCTTTTTGCTAAAACCGGACTTCGAAGATCCGGCATGGCCAGAACAGCGTTTCTATTGCTGGCATTGCGTGCTGATTGACGGGGTACTAGCATCCTTTCCAAATCTACAAGGCTCTCTTGCAGTACGTCACATTGCCTGGTCAAAGCCGCGTACAGAAATTGTTGATCTTCTGGGCGCGGATCATCAATCGCTTCCGGTGATGATCTTAAATTCCGCTGAGATATCCTCATCTCTTCAAACCAATACGGCCAATGGATATACGTTCATTGATGACAAAGACGCGATTTTACAGGCCCTAAGCGAACGGCATGGTTTCCCTGTTCCGCATCCTTGACGCACATCAAGGCGCGCTAAATTGGAATAATGCAAAAGACGGACAGAACACACCAATCGGGATGTCCGTCATGCAGCTTGCTCTTTACGAAAAATACGACCTACGCCTGCCGCGCTACACCAGCTATCCAACGGCACCGCATTTCCATGACGGCATCGATGGTCAGGTCTTTGCAAGCTGGCTTGGCGATCTGGATCCCGACCAACCTTTGTCGCTGTATCTGCATGTCCCCTATTGCGAGGAAATGTGCTGGTTCTGCGGCTGCAACACCAAAATCACCAAGCATTACAAACCGGTTGGCACCTATGTCGCCGCCCTTTTGGCGGAACTTGACAGCACGCTTAGCAAACTAAGCCCGGGCCAACGGTTTAGCGTATCGCATATTCATTTTGGCGGCGGCAGCCCAACCATCCTGCGCGCCGATGATCTGCGCGCCATCATGGCCAAAATCCGCGATAAGGTCGACATCCTGCCCGACGCGGAAATCGCCATTGAAATGGACCCGCGCACCGCCAGCAATGATTTGATGGATGCCATGGTTGAATGCGGTTTTAACCGCGCCAGTATCGGCATTCAGGACTTCAATATCGACGTGCAAAAGGCCGTCAACCGCGTTCAAAGCTTTGATCTGGTGCGCGATGTGATTGCCGGACTGCGCCATCGTGGCATTCGCGGCATCAATGTTGATCTGATGTATGGCCTGCCCAATCAGACGGTCAAATCAATCCGTGAAACCGTCGATCAAACCGTGGAATTATGCCCGGATCGTTTGTCGGTCTTTGGCTATGCCCATGTGCCATGGATGAAAAAGCACCAAAACCTGATCCCGACCGAAACCCTGCCCGATACGCAGGAACGCTGGGCACAGTACGAAGAAATCCAAAATCGGTTGGCTTATCATGACTATGTCGCCATCGGTCTGGACCATTTCGCCCATCCAGCCGACCCGATGGCGCGGGCCCTTTTGGACGGTGCCCTGCATCGTAATTTCCAAGGTTACACCACCGACCGGGCCGAAGCATTAATCGGGTTTGGACCATCTGCCATTTCATCCCTGCCACAGGGCTATGCGCAGAACGATCCTGCACTGGCGCGTTGGCAGCGCGCGGTTGAGGACGGCAAATGTGCGATTGAAAAAGGCATTGCTGTTTCCAACGAAGACCGCCTGCGCCGGGACATCATTAACGAACTGATGTGTAACCTGTCCGTCGATGTCGCTGAAATCTGTGCCGAACACGGCACATCGGCTGATCGCTTCATCCCGGAACTTGATCGTATCAAGGCCATGACCGCGGATGATATTGTCAAAGTTAACGGCACACACATTGAACTGACCGAAACCGGACGTCCGTTGGTCCGTGCGGTTTGTGCGGCCTTTGACACATACCTTAATCACGCGCATGGCCGTCACTCACAAGCGGTCTAAGCGTTCGCACTTCCGTCATAGAAAAAGGGGCCATTTGGCCCCTTTTTATTTTTAGCCTGTCGCTCACGGATTAGGCCGATTTGCGCAAGCTCAGGATCACAATCCCGCTGATCACGACAAGGCCGCCCGCCATCTGGACCGGGCTGATCATTTGCCCCAACACCACCCAGGCAAACAGCAATGTGACAATCGGCTCCACATTCATCACCGACGCATTGCGCGCCATATTCAAACGTGGCACCGATATAAACAGAACCGAAAACGCTGCCCCGTATAACACCACCAACGCGCCAAGCCCGGTCCACCCCGCCGCAGTGCTTGGCAACGCCATGCCACCGGGCACAAGTTTGGCAAATCCGGCAATGATCATGCAGCCAAACACGACCACCATCGAAAACATGCTGCGCACCGCCCCCGGCAGTGCCGACAATTTATAATCGGTGATCCAAAGCGCCGCGGAAAACGACGTCGCAGCACCAAGGGCAAAGCCAATCCCCTGCCACCAATTCCCACCCAAATCACCATCCATCGCCAAAACCGCGGGTACATCAAGTGCCAACACAAGCCCCGACAAAATAAACAGCATCAATGCCGCCGCCTTTAAGGTCGGACGCGCCCCACCCAAACCCCACGTCAGCAACGCCAAAATGATCGGAAAACTGTTGGCGGTCAAAAGGGCCAGCGCAACCGGAATGCGGGCCACCGCCGAATAAAGGCACAGACTTTGGATCGTAATCAAAAGCCCCAATAACACTTGCCATTTGCCCGACCCTGCTGGCAATCGGATCGTCCGTCCTTGCCACAACACAATCGCAATCAGGATCAAAAGCGCCACGCCGGACCGACACAGGATCGCCAACAGCAATCCGGTCCCGTTTTCAAACGCAAGCCTAGCCGCTACGTGATTGCCCGCAAATCCACAAGCCACCAAAACAAGGATCAAAATCGCCAATTGGCGCGGAAAATGGGTGGGATGAGAAGCAGCAACATGTGTCGACATAAATATCTTAAACCCAATTGAATGATTGAAATGCCAGAAGACGCAGAAAACAACGTAAAAACAATCGATTAATTAAATTCACTACCCTGCCTGCAACCCTTACCCCAACGGGACAGTAGTCTGAGGTCAACCGCCCCTAGCCGTGCCGGTATCAGGGTAACTCTGTGTAAGTGCAGGGCCGCCGACTATGCCCACAGAACCCTTGCGTGATAATCCAGATTGCGCGACAAATGCTTTTGAATTCAATTCAAAGATAGAGGGTCAGTTGGATAATCGCGCAGGGGAAATGGATGTCTTCATCCGGGTGGCAGAACTTAAAAGCTTCTCCGAAGCAGGCCGTAAATTGCATCTGTCGCCATCGGCTGTCAGCAAACTTGTACCCCGCATCGAAGACCGCCTGTCTACCCGCCTGATCGTGCGGTCCACGCGGGGCTTGCAGCTCACCCCAGAGGGCGAAATTTACTTGGCGCGTGCGCGTCGGGTATTAGATGAAATTGATGATGCCGAACGCACCGTTGCCAGTGGCGGCAAAGTGGTGCCACGCGGTCGCTTGCGGGTGAATGCGCCAATTGCCTTTGGGATTAAATATGTTCAGCCGCTTATTCCGGCCTTTTTGGAACGCTTTCCCGAAGTCGAACTGGATTTCTCCCTGACCGATGGGATCATTGATCTCCTCGAAGAACGGGCGGATATTGCGATCCGGTCTGGTCCACTGCCCGACTCATCGCTTAAGGCCCGCAAATTGATCGAAAGTCACCGCATCTTGGTGGCATCGCCCGATTATGTTGCAAAACATGGGCAGCCCGCCCACCCTGATGATCTGGCAAATCATAATTGCCTGCGGTTTAACTTTCCCCTGCCGTTAAACGAATGGGCGTTTCGCACACCCGGCGCACAAGACCGATTAACCCGGACCGTGTCGGGCAATTTCATGTGCGACAATGGTCCATCCATGCGGCGTATGTGCCTTTTGGGCATGGGCATTGCCCGGCTTGGCCATTTTCACATTCAGGACGATATCGCTGCCGGGCATCTGGTGGAAATCTTGCCCGACTGGGCGCCAAAGGATGAACAGCTTATTCATGCGATATTCGCTGGACACGAACATCTTGCCACCCGCATTCGGGCCTTTATCGATTTTCTAACCGATCACATCGATCCGATGGGAAACGGGGTCCGCATCCCCGCCTAAAACTTACAGCCAAAACGAATTCTTACGAAACCGGGGCGTTCAGCAATTCCATACACCGCGCGGCGACCATGCGTGCCGGGTGCAAGGACGGATGTTCAAACGGCACAAGCTCCGTCGTATCAAGCAACGGCTTGGCATAGTGCCCATCATAAAGTGCTTGATGCAAACGACGATGGCGGGTGGATGCCAATCCTTCGGGGGCGTAAATATAAACCCCACCCGGTGCAGCGGCGGCCTCGCAGCACATCGAGACGGAATCGCCGGTCACGATCAAAACATCTGCCAACGCCAAATAGCCAAAATACGGATTTTCCGCATCCGACATCCAATCATGCAGGTGATATGACACCCCGGCATCCGCCAAACGTTTGGCTATTAATTCTTCGTTTTCACGCCCGGTTCGGCGGCTTGTTGTCACCAACAAACTGCCATCCACCGCACGGGCCGCATCAATCGCGCGTGTGATCAAACTATCGGCCATGGTGGCGGTAAAAGTCGTTTTTTTCGAACTACCACCGATGATCAGGGCAAATTTCGGCCCAGGCAAACCTTTGAAATGGGCACGCCAATTATCCGCTTCGATCAAAAGACGGGTTTCTGTAACCCGGTGCGGGGCGCCGGGGATTTGCAAAACATTGTCGCGTGCGGGCATCTGATCGTGGGCGGGCACCGCAATCAGGTCAAAGTCACTTTCACCGCTATCGGGGCGCATGATCTGACAAATGCAGGTGTGTCCGCGGCTTTGCTTTTTGATCCAGCGCGCAATTGGTGCGGTTCGCCGCCCGGCTGCAATCACAAGATCCGGCCACGGCGCAATCAGGCGCGATCGCGACGCGTCATCAACCCCGATCAAACTTGCCCCACGAATAAGGTTGGGAAGCCGCGCCAGCTTGGTATAGCCGATATCAACCCGCTTGAATGGCTTACCTAGCGCCTCGGCAACGCCGATGGCCTGATTGATGTTTCCGGCCCGATCATCGGCCAAAACCCAAATCAGGTGTGTGTCTTGTTCGCTCATTCAAGGGGAACTTTCTTGATACGATATTGGCGTTATGACAGTGGCGCTTGCCACGTTCTGCCGTCAAACCCTGCTGCAACGCAGGACCGTGTCCGTGATTGGTACAATCTGATCCATCGATTATCAAGCATCTGACGACAGTTGTGATATTTCGTGTGTGAATTAAACTTAAATTGTACTTTAATCTGCGAAACCACCTATCTCTAGGTAGTGGAAAGCGAAACGTCCTGAATGGGTGGATATGCTTAGAACATCCGTCTCGGCAAAGCGCACATCGCGTGCTGTCGTTTGCATCTTGTTGCTGCTGCTGCCGGTGACGGTTTGGACCGTGACCGAGTTCTGGCGCGACACCCGTTTGGTCGACATCGCCCAAGACGGGCGCAACAAGCTTGAACTGTATCGTTCCAACCTTCAAGGCGCGCTTAAAGAACACGAATACCTGCCGATCACGCTGGCGTCCGACAAACGCATTCTCGATCTTGCTACGGTTGACGATCCGGTCAATGCCGCGCAGGTCAATCTGTATCTTGAAAAACTCGCTGCCGATAGTGGCGCCTCAGACATCTATTTCATGAACCGCAATGGTACAACGGTTGCGGCAAGTAACTGGAACAGCGACGCGTCCTTTATCGGGCGGAATTTTTCCTTCCGCCCCTATTTCCAACAGGCCCGCCGGGGTGAAACCGGCCATTACTTTGCCTTTGGCATCACATCGAACGTACCGGGCTATTATATATCGCACCCTGTCCGACCAGACGGCGCCACCTTTGACGGGGCGATGGTTGTTAAAACCCATCTGGACCGACTGCTTGAACGCTGGACCAAGGGCGGCGAAAGTGTGCTGGTGACCGACGAAAACGGCGTCGTCATCATTTCATCGCGTCCGGAATGGCGATTCCACACGATTACCGATTTACCCGCCCGTGAACGCCCACAAATCATCGCATCGCGCAAATACGGGGATTCCCCGCTTGATATGATGCCCGTCACCGACGGCGAATGGCCAACCAGCGATGCTGCCGATAACGGTGATGACAGCGATGACTTGGGTGTTCTGACCTTATCGGACATTGCCGATGAAAATAGCGATAGCATCCCAACAGAAAACGCCGATAACGACACGTCATCAACCGATCCCAGCAATAGCAAACTTGGTAAGACAACCTATCTCGCCACCAGCAGCACATTGCCCCAACAAGGCTGGCGGATGTTTCTGCTGACAGACAAGGCCATACTTGATCAGTCCGTCATCAGTGCCGGTGTTATGGCGGGGGCGGCGCATATCATCCTGACCGGATTGGTTTTCATCATCTTGCAGCGTCGCCGTACGATGCTGGAACAACTTGAAATCCGCGATTGGTCGCAACGCGAACTCGAACGCCAAGTTCGGCTGCGCACCACCGACCTCATGAGCACCAATTTACGCCTTGCCCAGGAAATCAAAGAACGCGCACGCACCGAAGATGCCCTGCGTTCGGCGCAAACCGAATTGGTGCAAACCAGTAAACTTGCGGCTCTTGGTCAAATGTCGGCGGGCATCGCGCATGAAATCAATCAACCACTGACCGCCATTCGAAGCTACGCGGAAAACGCGCTTAAATTTATCGAACGCGGCAACGAAGACACCGCCAACCGGAACCTGCGCCGCATTTCCGAACTGACCGACCGCATGGGCCGCATTACCGGCAACCTTAAAACCTTTGCCCGGCGCCCAGAACAGGAAAACCAACGGGTTGATGTCGCCGAACAAATGCAAAAGGCCATCGACCTGATGCTTGAAACCGGGCGTTCGGATGTCGCCAACATCGTGGTCCACCATACCGCCGACTTAAAACCCGTCATTGCAGAACCAAATCAGCTTATTCAGGTTTTCATCAACATCCTTGGCAATGCCGCCGATGCCTGTGCAGGCAAAGATGACCCGAAAATTGATGTTAATATCGCCCAAGGCGATGATCGTCTGCTGGTCACGATCAAGGATAATGGGCACGGAATTTTGCCCGATAACCTGCCCAAATTGTTTGATCCGTTCTTCACCACCAAGCCGTTTGGCGATGGGTTGGGACTGGGTTTGTCAATTTGCTATGGCATCATACGAAGCTTTGGCGGTACAATCCGTGCGAAAAACCGCCCAAATGGCGGTGCGGCCTTTACCATCGAACTGCGCTATCATCCGGGGTCCGACCCCGGCAATAAGGACGGCGACGGACATGGTAATAACCACGCGACACACAATCGGGCACCTGATACGCAAATCGACAGCCCGCCGATATCGCAGGAAACATAACGGATCACGCGCCGGATAAATCTGTCCCCGTGGTTCCCATTCGGATCAAAGGGAAAGCCCGTGCAAACCACTGCCCATTGCGTTCTTTTTGTTGATGATGATCCCGATGTGCGAGAAGCCGCACAGCAGACCCTTGAACTGGCGGACATCCGGGTAGAAGTATTTGAAGACGCGCTTTCTGCCCTGGATCGCCTGCGCAAAGGCTGGTCGGGCGTTGTCGTATCTGACATCCGCATGCCCAAAATCGACGGTCTGGCGTTTCTAAGCGAGGCGCGCAAAATTGATGCGGAAATGCCCGTCATCCTGATTACCGGCCATGGCGACATCGCAACCGCTGTGCGGGCCATGCGCGACGGGGCGTTTGATTTTATCGAAAAACCGTTTGATCCCGATCTTTTTGTCGACATTACCAAACGCGCCATCAGTCACCGGCAACTGGTTCTTGAAAACAGAATGCTAAAGGTCGAATTGGCCCGACACAGCAAAAACGGATCGGGCTTTATCGGCCAAAACCCGGCGATGGAAAAGCTGCGCACCCTGATTGGCAACGTCGCACCGACCAACGCCCATGTGTTGATCAATGGCGAAACCGGGTCTGGCAAGGAAGTCATTGCGCGCAACCTGCATGAAATGTCGGGGCGCACCGGACCATTTGTTGCCGTCAATTGCGGCGCCATGCCCGAACAATTGATTGAATCGGAATTGTTTGGCCACGAAGCCGGTGCATTTACCGGGGCGGACAACAAACGCATTGGCAAATTCGAATTCGCCGACAAGGGCACGATGTTTCTTGATGAAATCGAAAGCATGCCGCTGTCGCTTCAGATCAAGTTGCTGCGCGTATTACAAGAACGCGCCCTTGAACGCCTTGGGTCAAACCGTATCCAACCAATTGATTTGCGGGTGGTTGCCGCGACCAAAGTCGATTTGCGCGACGCCGCATCCCGCGGGGAATTTCGCGAAGATTTATATTACCGGCTGAACGTCGTGCAACTGCATATCCCACCTCTTCGTGACCGCAAGGACGACATCCCGCTTTTGTTTGAACATTTCACCCGCGATGCCGCCACCCGGTTTGACCGCCCAACAAAACCAATCACCCCGACAGAGCAAGCAACGTTCAACGCCTATGACTGGCCGGGCAACGTGCGTGAACTGCGCAACGCCGCCGAACGCCGCGTGCTGGGCCTTGATCCGCTTGCAACCGGCAAAGACGACAATGCGTTAGAAGTTGTTTCCCTGCCCCAACAAGTCGAAGCCTTTGAAAAAAGCGTGATCTGCGATGCACTGCGTGAACATGCAGGCAATGTCACGGCAACGGTCGCAAGCCTCGGCCTGCCGCGCAAAACCTTCTATGACAAGCTGACCAAATACGCCATTGCCCCTGCGGATTTCAGAAAACCGCGCAGTGCTCTTGATGCAAAACCCGCCCAGTAAGGCGGGTTTTTCTTTGCCGCTGGCGTCCAAATCTGCTGACGCGATGGCCTACTGACCTCGCCCTGCTTTCAGCCATCTATCTTGGATGCCCACGACACCGGCCTCGGTGAACGCTGCCGAAAAGCGACAAACCCCGTTGTTTTCTCGTCGAATCACAATCTAACGCGGCATCCTCCACAACATGTGCGGATTAACACACACACCCCAGGATTGATGTGCGAATTCCCTAACAAAATCAGCAACTTATGCTGCATCGCACACAACCCAAATTGCATATAACTGTTTGTTTTTATGCATTTTTTAGAACATTGCCAAAACTGGCCCACGCCTTGCTGATAAGGACACTAGCGCCGCACGGCGTTTCAAAACGACGCCACCAAAAGGCGCGCTACCGGGAAAACGCAACAAATCGTCAAAGGGAGAAATTTTGATGCGTCCTATCACGAAGAAAATCCTCGCGGCCAGTGTCGCAACCGCTGCCATCCTTGGCATGAACGGCATGGCATCCGCACAAGAAATCATCAAATTCGCACACGTGGTCGCCCCGAACACCCCAAAGGGTCAGGGTGCTGAATTCTTCAAAAAACGTGCCGAAGAAATCCTTGGCGACAAGGTCAAAATCGAAATCTATCCGAACTCCCAGCTGTTTGATGACAGCAAGGTTCTGGCCGCCATCCTGCGCGGCGACGTTCAGTTTGGCGCACCTTCATTGGCCAAATTCGGCAAATGGACCAAAAAGCTGCAGGTCTATGACCTTCCGTTCCTGTTCAAAGACATGGACGCGGTTTCGTGCTTCCAGAACGGTGAAAAAGGTCAGGAGCTTCTCGGTTCCATGTCCGACAAGGGTTTGACCGGTGTTGGCTATTGGCACAATGGCCTCAAACAGCTTTCGGCCAACAAACCGCTGAACAAACCAGAAGATGCTGCTGGCCTGAAATTCCGTATTCAGTCCTCTGACGTGATCGCCGCCCAGTTCGAAGCTGTCGACGCGGTTCCGCAGAAAATGGCGTTTTCTGAAACCTATTCCGCCCTTCAAACCGGCGTTGTAGATGGTCAGGAAAACACCTGGTCAAACATCTATTCGAAGAAATTCTTCGAAGTTCAGGATTACATCACCGAATCAAACCACGGCCTGCTTGATTACATGGTCGTGACCTCCACCAAATGGTGGGAAGGTCTGGATCCGGAAATCCGCGAAGGTCTTGCTCAGGCGATGAAAGAAGCCTCTGATCATGCCAATGGCCTGTCGGCGGATCTGACCGCACAGCAGCGCCAGGAAGTCATTGATTCGGGCGAAACCAAAGTTGTGCCGTTCACGGCCGAAGATTTCGCCGCATGGCAGTCCGCTGTCAAACCAGTGTGGTCGGAATTCTCGGACGAAATTGGTCAGGACATCATCGACGCAGCTGCGGCGTGTAACTGATCCGTTCTTTTTTCCCCAATTTTGGAAAAGGGCCGTTTACGATGATCTCAACGGTCGTTAACCGGCTGGAGGAGGGCTTTATTGCCCTCCTACTCGCCGCGATGACGTCACTGACCTTCGTCAATGTCGTCATGCGTTATGCGTTTAATTCCGGCCTGACGTGGGCCTTGGAAATCACTGAATTCCTGTTTGCTTGGCTGATCCTGTTTGGCATGTCTTATGGCGTCAAAGTTGGATCGCATATTGGTGTGGACGCGCTTGTGCGCATTTTCCCCCGCCCGCTTCAGCGTATTATTGGCTTGGTGGTGGTCGCCGCCGGCCTTCTTTATGCAAGCTTCCTGATTATTGGCGGATGGGAACTTGTCAGCTTCAACCACATGCTTGAAATGGAAGCCGAAGACAGCCCGGTCATGCTGTGGTTTGTCTATTTGATCATGCCTGTCGGTGCCGCCCTTTTGGCATTCCGTCTGGCACAGGTCGGCTGGCGGATTATCACCGGTCAGCAAGACGGCTTTAATCTGGCGGACGAAGCCCGCGAAGCAATTGATCAGATCGCCCCAGGCGGCAACGAAGATGATCAAAATGCTTCTGCCAAGCCCCATTCATAAGTCAGGCAGGGACATAAAATCATGACAATTGCATTCCTGTTTATCTTGCTGTTTGGCTTGATGGCTTTGGGCGCACCGATTGCCATTTCACTTGGCGTATCCTCGCTTGCGACCATTATGCTGTTTGGCGATGACAGTCTTGCCACACTGGCCGAAAAGCTGTTTGGCGGGATGGAACATTACACCCTTCTGGCCATCCCCTACTTCATTTTGGCATCAACCTTTCTATCGACCGGTGGCGTTGCCCGCCGTTTGATCCGCTTTGCGATTAACACCGTCGGCTGGTTCCCCGGTGGGTTGGCCATGGCATCGGTTTTGGCGTGTATGCTGTTTGCCGCTGTATCCGGGTCAAGCCCGGCCACCGTTGTTGCCATCGGCTCCATCGTGATTGCCGGCATGGTCCGCGCGGGCTATCCGCAAAGCTTTGCCGCGGGTGTGATTTGTAATGCTGGGACACTTGGCATTTTGATCCCGCCGTCGATCGTGATGGTGGTCTATGCCGCCGCAACCGAGGTTTCGGTTGGTCGCATGTTCCTTGCTGGGGTTATCCCCGGGATCATGGTTGGTCTGATGCTGATGATTGCGATCTATATCGTCGCCAAGATCAAAAAATTGCCCAGCCAACCCCGCCCGACCTTTGGCGAATGGGGTGGCGCATTTATCTCGGCATCTGGCGGGCTTTTGCTGGTTCTGCTGATCATGGGCGGTATTTACGGTGGTGTCTTCACCCCGACCGAGGCCGCAGCCGTTGCTGCGTTCTATGCCATGATTGTTGCGGTGCTGTTTTACCGTGACATGGGCCCGATCAAGGAACAGTCATGGATTCCGGAAAACGGCAATAAAAGCATCGGCAGCCTGGTGGCCCATAACGTGCCGAAAATGGGCAAGGCATTGGTTCTTTTGCCGTTCGATCAGGACATCCGCAAAGTCCTGCTGGATGCAGGCAAAGTCACGATCATGCTGATGTTCATCATCGCAAATGCGATGTTGTTTGCCCATGTTCTGACCTCGGAACGCATTCCTCATACCATTGCTGAAACCATTATTGGTTGGGGACTTCCGGCGTGGGGCTTCCTGATTGTTGTTAATATCGTGCTGCTGATTGCTGGTAACTTTATGGAACCCTCGGCGATCCTTCTGATCATGGCGCCGATCCTGTTCCCGATTGCCATGCAGCTTGGTATTGATCCGATCCATCTGGGCATCATCATGGTGGTCAATATGGAAATCGGCATGATTACCCCGCCTGTCGGATTGAACTTGTTTGTGACATCCGGGATTACGGGCATGCCATTGCTTAAGGTGGTTAAGGCCGCCTTCCCATGGCTTATGATCTTGCTCGCCTTCCTGATCTTGATCACTTACATTCCGGAAATCTCAACATGGTTGCCAAACAGTTTGATGGGGCCAGAACGGATCATGCCCCGTTAATCGGATCGATTGATCACACTTTTTAAGTGTTCTGGCAAAGTGGCCTACACACTTAAATGCACCTAAAACAAAAGGGCGGTATTCGTTGGAATGCCGCCCTTTTTGCTGTCTGGCCCCAGTCAAAAACGGTCTAACCACATGGCAGCCATACCTTTGTTGAAAAATACCATGGCTGGAAAGAACCGAAATTTTGTGGATAATAGAATTCTTGAATCGTTTCAGGTTGCTGTGATCCGACCAATCTTTCCAAGACCTTATCGCAGCCACGCGCCCGCTTTCGACACCACCTGTCGCTGCCATACACCACCAAACGCCCAAAGTTGCATGCCCCGCAAAGTGCAACGCATCTTCCCGTATAGTCCCGTGTATGGGCGTCGCACCTGCCTTCTATCGCAATGAAACAGAACGGAACAATATGGCCATGAATGCGCCAAGTACCGATTTAAACCCCAAACGTCTGGCCTTGTTG
Organism: Thalassospira lucentensis; assembly: GCF_011806425.1. Classification (GTDB taxonomy): domain Bacteria; phylum Pseudomonadota; class Alphaproteobacteria; order Rhodospirillales; family Thalassospiraceae; genus Thalassospira; species Thalassospira lucentensis_B. The sequence continues at coordinate 180,601 of NZ_JAATOV010000007.1, forward strand.
CTTGCAGCTTTGATTGCAACGGCCCCGTTTGCCATCGATACCTACCTGCCAGCCATTCCGGCCATGGCAGCGGATTTTGGCGCGAGCACCCACGCGGTTGAGGTTTCGATCAGTACCTTTTTGATCGGTTTTGCGTTGGGCCAATTGGTGGGGGGCCCAATTTCGGACCGGATCGGGCGTCGCCCCATCGCGCTGACCGGGCTTGTAATTTATGTCATAACCAGTGCAATCATCACCGGGGTCGAAAGTTCATTCTCGCTCAATATCATGCGGTTTCTTCAGGCCATCGGCGGCGGCTTTGCCTTGGTGGTGGTTGGCGCATCGGTGCGTGATCTTTATGACGGTAAAGAAGCCGCGCGCATGTTTGCCCTCATTGCGGTGATCATGTTGATTGCCCCGTTGGTTGCCCCCACGGTCGGATCGGCCCTTTTGGTCTGGTTTAACTGGCAGGCGATTTTTATCCTGTTGGTCGTCTATGGCAGTGCGATGCTGCTGCTGGTCTGGTTTAAGATGCCCGAAACCACCAAATACCGCCCCCGCTACGCTGGCCCTGCCCGGCGTATCTGGTGGACGTATTTGGGCGTGCTGCGTACGCGTAAGGCGGTCGGCTTTATGTTGACCCATACCGGTGCAAGTGCGGTGATGTTTAGCTTCCTGACCGACAGCCCATTTATGTATATCGACTTTTTCGGCGTATCCCCGGCGGTCTTCCCGTACCTGTTTGGCTGCAATGTTATCGTCATTGTCATTTGTAACCGGCTGAACAATCCGCTTTTGCGTCGGCTTGAATGTCATCAAATCCTGATCATTGCGGCTGGCATTCAGCTTGCCGCCGTCATTTGCCTGTTTTTGGCGATCAATGTGTTTGAACCGACCCTGTATACGGTCGTGCCGTTTGTAATGGTGGCCGTTGGCATGATCGGATTAACCGCGCCGAATGCCACCGCATCGTTCATGCAATATTTCCCGCATATCGGCGGCACGGCAACGGCACTGATGGGAAGCATACAATTTGCCACTGGTGCGTTTGCCGGTATGCTGATTGGGCATTTCCACGATGGTACGTTATTACCGGTGACGATTTCGATGTTGGGCTTTGCGATTTTTGCCAATCTGATGGTCAATTTCGTCGCCGAACCCAAACAGCCCGAAGCCACCTATGACTTTAACGCACCAACCCCTTCCGATACGGGCGCAAAACCGGTATCTGCTGAATAAACCACGTAAAATATATACGACGCCCACAGGAGCCCCCGAAATGCCCCGCATGACTTTTGATGATTATGGCCGCGTTATGGCCCGCTATAACAGCTGGCAGAATGATGCGCTTTATACACTGTGTTCTGAAATCGGTGACGAAGAACGCCGTCGTGATCGTGGGATGTTTTTTGGCTCCATCCACGCGACGCTGAACCATCTGGTGCATATCGACATGCGGATATTGGACATCATGCGCACCGGCGAGGCCCCGGAATATGATGCGCACACAACCGTTGCCGATGATTTCGTCACCCTTCGCAACGTCAGACGCGATTTAGATGCCGAAATCGAAGAATTCGCCAATTCAGACGATCATGACTGGCAGGACGGATACCGCGAATTTACTGGTGTGGATGGCGTTACCCGCAAATTGCCCCGTCCGCTGTTTTTGATCCAGTTCTTCAACCATCAAACCCATCACAGATCGCAAATCACCAGCGAACTGCACAAAATGGGCATCGATTACGGCATCACCGACGTGCCGCTGATGCCTGATGTACCGCTTTAATGATCGCGGATCGTGCTGTGACCGTACTTGGTCGCGCCAGAAAACGGGTCTTTATTTCCCGCTAAAGACCGCTTTGCGTTTTTCAAGGAACGCGGTGTAGCCTTCCTTGAAATCCGCACTGTCAAACGCCCGGTATCCTTCGTCAAATTCATGGGCATCAATCGCCCCGCCTTGGCGCAGTCGGTTGATCATTTTCTTATGCAGGCGTTGGGTAATCGGCGCGCCGCTGGCAATGCGCTGGGCTGTTTTGGTGATTTCACCCTCAAAGTCCCAAATCGGCACATAGCGGGCGATAAACCCGATTTCACGCGCACGGGCTGGGCCAAACACCTGCCCTTCAAGCAGGATTTCAAACAAGGCCGCCTCGCCCAAAAGATCCAGCATGATTTGCAGTTCCGGGTATCCCAACGTCGCGCCAAGCTTCATCGGTGGCACAGCGAATTTGGCATTATCCGCCGCAATACGCAGGTCACAGGCCGCCGCCAACACAAATGACGCCCCGATACATGGCCCATCAATTGCGGCAATCACCGGATGCGGACAGGCTTGCAACATCTGAAGCGCTTCGGCATGAAGCAACCCGTAATCACGGGCCTTATTAAACCCGTCGCGTTCGCGGACAAATTCATGGATATCCGCCCCGGCCCCAAACCCAGCCCCGTCACCACCGCGAATAACGACACAGCGCAGATCCAAATCATCGGACAATTCCTGTGCGATGTGCGCCAATGTGCCCCACATCGGTTTGGTCAGAGCATTTTTACGCTCTGGCTGGCAAATCGTGATGGTCGCAATGCCATCGGCAACAGTGACATTCAGTCCGGTTTGATCCGTCATGGTGTTTCCTTTGGGCGGGTCTTTTTACCAACTGCCTTAACGCAGCATTATTCGGTAGTCCTATACCGAATAAACCCAAACACCCGTTTTGCCAATAGGTTGTGGCTTTCAAGCCATCAGTATTTCAACGGCCGCTTCGCTGGTCGTTTTGAGGGTACGGGCTTGGATGTTACCAAAAACCGCGCTTGCAACCGTGTCGGAATGACCATGGCATAAAGGGCAACCAACAATGTAACGCCCGCGACCAGCCACAAGGCATCCTGTCCGATCCACAATTCAAGCAACCCGCCAATAATCGCCCCGGTGATCATGCCGAGCCACGGCACAATTTGGATCGCCCAATCCCCGCGCCGATCCCCGGTAATCCACCGGCCAATCCCGCGCCCAAACCGCGATAATGCGCCGGTGACATAGGTCAGGCCAATCGGCAATCCTTCGACGGTTTCAACAGTGGCGTTGATCATACCCATGGCCAGCACGACCGTATAAAACGCCGCCGATCCGGTCATTTGCATTGGCATCATCGCCGCAAGGCACATCAAAAACGCCACCATGATCAACAGTCCGGCCAAACGTTTTCGAATTTGGCTGGCAATCACCACCCCCGCCGCATTGCCGACAATGAAACAGCCAATCGCGCCCAACAAAACGCCGGCATGGCGCCAGTTACCATGCCCGATATCGATGGCCGCACGCGTCGTGTTGCCAGACATAAAGGATACAAAATCCCCCGCCATCAAAAGCCCGATGGCATCGGCCATCCCGGCGATCATGGACATCGCTAAGACAAGGACCAAACCCACCCCGGTACGACGGGCCTTAATCAGTCGACGGCGTCTTTGCAGGGTCATAAACGTGCTCCGGGGATGAATAAGATCGATATGCGCGAATGAGGCAGACCACCCGCATATAAGCCGTGCTGATTAAACAATATTTCCGCCCCCCAATGCCATAGCTGTTCACGAAATACCGCTATGCCAAAACAGGACAACGCCAAACCTTGCCAAAAACTGACCAAATGGTCAGCGGCTTTTCTTTGCGCTTTTTCGTCAAAAGCGCTAAGAGGTCGGCAAATCTTCGAGCCAAAGAGGGTAAATCTGCCATGACCACCCAATCGCCGACCGCACATTGTTCATATGCTGCTAAAACCGTTGCCAAGATTTTGCTAGATATCGGGGCCGTTAATTTCCGCCCGGAAGAAGCCTATATCCTGACATCTGGCTGGGCCAGCCCGGTTTATATCGACTGCCGCAAACTGATTTCCTTCCCGCGTGCCCGCCGCAAAGTCATCGAACTTGCCGCACGTCAGGTATCTGACAAAGCCGGTTACGAGGCATTTGACGCGGTTGCAGGCGGTGAAACCGCTGGCATCCCTTATTCCGCATGGCTTGCCGATCAGCTTGACCTGCCGATGCAATATGTCCGCAAAAAACCCAAAGGGTTCGGACGTAAGGCCCGTATCGAAGGCGACATTCACGAAGGCCAGCGCGTCCTGCTCGTCGAAGATCTGGCAACCGATGGCGCATCGAAAGTCAATTTCGTCAATGCCATCCGCGAAGCTGGTGCGGAATGCAAACACGCCTTTGTCGTGTTCTTCTATGACATCTTCGAAGGTGCGCTTGAAGAACTGCGCAAAGACGACATCGAAATGCATTACCTTGCCACCTGGGCAGATGTTTTGGCCGTCGCCGAAGAAGGCGAATATTTCAGCAAGGACGCCATCGAAGGTGTGCGTTCTTTCCTGAATGACCCGATTGGCTGGTCCAAAGCAAATGGCGGCAAGCACGACTAAGCTTGCATCAACCATAAAAAACGCAAACGCCCGCCGAACTTTTGGCGGGCGTTTTGTTTTCGCGATCAATCCAACTTTTCATAATTGCTGGCATCAACCACCAACAGGTCGGAAACATCAAAACCAAGGTATCTGCACCTTCGATCCGTTGCTGCACCGCCAAACTTAAGACGTTAAAAGCCGCGTCGGCACCATGGATAGTCGCCGGCCAAGGTAGCCGTCCTTACGTGTGATGAATTTCTGCATGTCGACAAGGTAACTTTTTGGCACCACATTCCGCACAATGTCATCCGCCAAAAGCCGGCTGGACCAGTCTTTGATGCTGTCCAATACGGCATAAAGATCACGGTTCAAACCGATTGCCAGCACCGGGAAAGGCCGAAATACCGTTGCAAAGACAAAATCAAGCATGCCAAGCTTGCCTTGCACCCCAGCGGGTTTCGCCTCGATATAGCCAGCAAGAATCTCAAGCCGCTGGGTTATCTGATGCATCGTGGCGTCGACGGCATCTTCGGTGGCGACCTGATAGATCAATGTTGCGGTTAACGCCAAAACCTGTTCGCCAACCGCGATCAGTGATCGATGTTGACCGCGTTCATAAGGGTCCGACGGAAACAAAGACTTGCCCGTCACATCATCAAGATATTCGCAAATTGCCGCTGCCTCAAACAGCACCGATCTTTGGTCTATCACCAAAACCGGGACCTTGCCGGTCGGGTTTATCTCAAAAAGCCACCCCGGTTTATCATCAAGCGAGATATCAATCCGTTCGTGTGCAATCGATTGGGCCGCCATGACCATAGCAACGCGCTGCACATAGGGACACAAACGGTGCCCCACAAGCCGAAAATCCGGGTACATCACACATCCCCAAAATGTGAAAACTCTGAAAACCGTTCACAACAACAGCCCGTGGCTGTCGGAATGGCGTGCTATCCCATGAAATGGATGTTCAGTTTGTTGCCATCCAGATCGCGAAAATAAGCCGCATAAAACCCGTCATCGGTGCGCGGCCCGGGCGCGCCTTCTGATGTTCCGCCCAATGCCAGCGCCTTGTGATAGACCTCGTCGACCTGCTGGCGCGACGTTGCCGCCAACGCAATCATTGTGCCGTTTCCAATGGTGGCCGGTTTGCCATCATATGGCACATGGACGGAAAAGCATGGGCTGTTGGCCCCTGTTCCCCAGACGATAAAATCAGAAACGACCATAACGCGGCCCGCCCCCAAAACGCTGAGCAAATCGTCGTAAAATGCGCCAGAGCGCGGCAGGTCATTGGTTCCAACGGATGTATAGCCAATCATCGCAAAATCCTTTTGCTTTTCGGGTCACTGTTTCGCTGGAACAAAAATACAGAATTGCAAATTTGCAATACATACGCGATCTTGAAATCATAAATTGCAAATTTGGAATTTTTGTCGATGGATTGGAATTACATGAAATCCTTTCTCGCCATCGCCGAGACAGGATCGCTTGAACAAGCATCACAAAAAATGCGCGTAAGCAGCACAACCGTTTTCCGGCATATTCATGCGCTGGAAAAAGAAACGGGTGCGCGACTGTTTGATCGGGTGCGCGGCCATTATCAGTTGACCGAGGCTGGCGCAGATATGCTGCAGCCCGCCCGGCAGATCATGAACAGTTTTGATGCGATCAATCATCACATCTCCGGGCGCGACATTTCGCCATCCGGACTTGTCCGCATTACGGCCCCCACAAGCTTTTCATATTTCCTGTTACCTGATTGCTTCGCCCGATTTCGCGAAACGTATCCGGACATTCAACTTGAACTTCTGGCAAGCAATCAGGAATTCAACATGACGCAACGCTATGCCGACATCGCCATTCGCATTGCCAGCCATCCACCCGATCATTTGGTCGGCCGCGAAATCCGCACAATCAGTTGGGCCATTTACGGTACCCCCGATGATGCCGCGACCGACGATCTGGATTTCCTCTTGCAGCAGGACTTTATCGGCGCCTGTGGAACGCTGCGCAGTCACCCGGTGTATCAATGGTTTGAAAAATCCCACCGCGGCGAAATTCATCAGCAATGCGATGACCTGATCGCGATGGCCCACTTGGCACGGGCCGGAAACGGCTTTGCCTGTTTACCGACGGACCTTGCCGTTCCCGGCCTCAAACGTCTTACCCTGCTAAACGATATTGCCCCTAACCGATTATGGGTCTTGACCCACCCCGATCTTCGTCAGGTCGAACGGATTAAACTGACCATGCGCTGGATCGCCAACACCCTGAAAAACGATCCGAAATTATCAACAACCGAAAGACAAACAGCGTAATGCAAACGTGATACCGGCCGGTCGCCGTAATTTCACGGGTCATGCGCTCATCAAGCACGCTTTCCTTTGGCCTTTTCTGGACAGCCGCATAAAGTCAGTTCAATATGTTGGACAATAAAAGCAAAGTCGTAGCCGCCATACGACTGACTTTCGGGATAACGCGATTGCGCGACCGCGGCGAAACCGCCCACGGTCTAAGGAGCAACCACATGTCGATCTGCAAAAACACAAAAACACTTACGATGATTGCACTGACATGTGCGCTTTCGGCCTGTCTGCCCGCGTCGCAACAGCCGGTCAGCGTTGCCAATGACAGCCAGACCATCGTCACCCCATGGGGCACGACATCAAACGCACAGGCCAATGCCGTTCAACCGATGGCATCGACCCCGGGTGCAACCACCGACAATCTGGTGATGATGAAAGACCCCAATCGCGCCATGCTGGGCCAAATGCAACAGCAGCAGCTTGATGAAGCCCGCATCGCATTGGGCATTCTTGATCGCATGGCGCAGCGCTGTGTACAGCAAGGCGATGCCGCGTCATGTGTCACCTTGCAACAAAACTGGGAACCGCTTTCCCAGCAGCTTCATAAGAGCCTGTCGGTGCTTTCGGGTGACAACATGAATATGAACATGCCCATCGCCGATCCAACCATAAACAATGCGCCAAGCCAAACCTTGGCACCACAACAGCCAGCACCGCGCACCGTCACCGTGCCACAGGGCCTGATTACAAACGGCACGACCAGCCTGGACGCCACCGAAACCCCGCAAATGGAAAAAGTCATTCCCATGATCCAACCGGGCACGGACGGATAAGGCGACAAAAAATGGTCTGAAATTTTTCTATTTGAGATAGAGCAAAGACCACCAGCCTGCCCTAGCATTATTCTTACTCCATATCGACTGGGCCTGTTTGTGATCCGCACCGTGCTGGTGGGGTTTACTGGCCTTACAATGGAGACAGTCTCATGTATCGGGATATTCTTGTTCACATCGACAATACGCCGGCCTGCAGCGAACGACTTGCAGTGGCCCTCAAAGTTGCTAAGGCTCAACAGGCGCATCTGACGGGTTTGTTCTTGCTGCCCTATGCCGATATTCCGCGCTTCATGGAAGTTCAAATTCCCGAAGAAATCATTCGTCAGCAACGCCAAGCCATGGCGGATCAGGGCAAAGTCGCCCAAGGCATGTTTGAAAAAGCCTGCGCCGAAGCTGATGTTGAATTTAGCTGGCAGCAAACATCCTGTGCCGCGACCGAACTTGCCGATACCGCGGCGATGTATGCCCGCCACCATGATCTGACGATCTTGGGCCAACATGACCCCGACAGCAGTGATTCCTGCTCTGTCTCTGAAATGCCCGACAAAGTTGTTTTGACCGCAGGCAGCCCGGTTCTGATCGTGCCTTATGTTGGCAAATTCGACACAATCGGCGAACGCGTTTTGATCGCGTGGAAACCATACCGTGAGGCCGTCCGTGCTGTGAATGACAGCATGCCGTTCCTTGAAAACGCGAAAAAGGCTGTTGTTCTGTGCGCGGACCCGAACAAGGGCGCACGCGATACCCTGCCGGTACCCGGTGTTGATATTGCCGATCGCCTTAAACGCCACGGCATTAGTGCAACCAAGGAAACCATGAATGCATCTGGCATCAGTGTTGGCGACCTTCTGTTGTCCCGTGCTGCGGATGAAAGTGCCGATCTGATTGTGTGTGGTGCCTATGGCCGTCCGCGTCTGCGCGAATTGATGATGGGTGGGGTCACCCAGCATCTTCTGCGTCACATGACCGTTCCGGTCCTGATGTCTCACTAATTCACACAAAGACCTGATTTACAAACCGGCCGGAATTTTTCGGCCGGTTTTTTTGTATCTGCGTATGTCTTTGGTCAAAACTGCCGCACCGCACAGAATTAACATTGCGCCCGACCAAACTGGGATTAATGTGCAAGAAAGTCTAAATTGGGTTTCAGGATCCCCCACGAAATAAGAGGTTCGCTATGACCATCGACGCCACCAACGTCAAACCGACCGTCGGCCCCACTGTTCCGGGAAATTCCGATGCCAGCCGCGACGTCGCAAGCTATCTGCATCCATACACCAATCTGGTCACCCATGAAAAAAAAGGCCCGCATATTATTACCGGCGGGCATGGTATTTACGTGACCGATGATTCGGGCCGTGACCTGATCGAAGGCATGGCAGGTCTGTGGTGCACGTCGCTTGGCTTTGACGAAAAACGTCTGGTCGACGCCGCCACCAAGCAGCTCAATACCCTGCCCTATTACCATACCTTTGCTTCCAAAAGCACAAACCCGGCGATTGATCTGGCCGAAAAGCTGCTTGAAATCGTGCCAGTCCCGATGTCGAAGGTTTTCTTCGCCAATAGCGGATCAGAAGCAACCGATTCCGCCGTCAAGATGGTCTGGTATTATCACAATGCCATCGGCCAGCCCGAAAAGAAGAAAATCATTTCACGGAAGAAAGGCTATCACGGGGTCACGGTGGCCTCTGCATCCATGACCGGCCTTCCCGGCAATCATAAGCTGTTTGACCTTCCGATTGACCGCATCCTGCATACCGAAACGCCCCATTACTGGCGCGAAGCCCAACCGGGCGAGGAAGAAGAAGATTTTGCCACCCGTTTGGCCGAACAACTTGAAGATCTGATCCTGGCCGAAGGCCCCGAAACCGTTGGTGCCTTTATCGCCGAACCAATCATGGGTGCAGGCGGCGTGATTGTCCCACCGCGCACGTATTTTGAGAAAATTCAGGAAGTCCTCAAACGCTATGACGTCCTGTTTATTGCCGACGAAGTCATTTGTGGCTTTGGCCGGACGGGCCGGATGTTTGCCACCGAAACCTTCCGCCTCAAACCCGATATGATCACGGTCGCCAAACAGCTTTCATCGGCCTATCAGCCGATTTCGGCCCTATTCATCAATGACAAGATTTATCAGGCGGTCAAAAAGGGCTCGGACGAAATCGGTGTCTTTGGCCATGGCTTTACCTATTCCGGGCACCCGGTCGCCGCGGCCGTCGCACTTGAAACCATCAAGGTGTATGAAGATGACGGCATCATTGACCATGTCCGCGAAGTTATGTCGCCGTTCCAAAAACGCCTCAAAGGCCTCAATAAGTTCGAACATATCGGCGAAACCCGGGGTCGTGGTCTGATTGGGGCGTTTGAACTGGTTGCTGATAAATGCGCCAAAACGCCGTTTGAACCCTATGGTGCTGCGGGCAAGGCCGTTGCCGCCATCTGCCTTGAACATGGCGTGATCTTGCGCGCCTTGGGCGACACGGTTGCCTTCTGCCCGCCGCTGATCATCACCGAAGAACAAATCCACGACATGTTTGATAAGGTCGAAGCAGCTTTGACCGAATGGCATAGCAGCCTGTAAGCGGTTTTCGCTACGCTGACCAGAGCCAAAGACGCCCTGTGCATTTGATCGTGTGCAGGGCGTTTTTCTATGGACGACACACGCTTAAACCCCTGTAAAATCAGCATTCCCGCCCAAACGCCGCATACAGTAAAACCGCGTAACGCGATAGTAGCAGCCGCGTCGGACATCGGTTTTCCGATAAGTTTCCCAAAACATGATCGATTTAAACTATCATTTGAATTGATATAATTATGGGGCCAAATGCGTTCAAATCCTTGCCAAATGTTGCCAACGGGCCCAAATTGACAACGACGGCAAGACGGGGTACTCCCCAAGATGAGATTGACACATAAAAGATGGACGCCCTCTCTGACCGGATGGTTCCAAAGAATTCTGGAATCGCTTTAATTTTTGACAAGGGTCAATGCTAAGTCGGATGCCATGCCCGATAAGGTACCCATCAAGGCCCGGTCGAACCGGACGACATGTTTGAAATCAGCGTGCTGATCAGAACAAGACCAGAGCTTCGCGGTGTGAAATCCCGTACCGCTGCGAAGAGACAGGCGAAAGAAACAAAGATGAATTATAACAACTTCTTCAAAGATGCGATTTCTGGCCTCAAAGCAGAAGGTCGTTATCGCGTATTCGCCAATCTTGAACGTATTGTCGGCAAATTTCCCAAATCCGTCTACCACCCGGAAAATGGCGAAGCGCCCCGTGAAATAACGGTTTGGTGCTCGAACGATTATCTTGGAATGGGCCAACATCCCAAGGTACTTGAAGCCATGGAACAAACCGTTTCGGGCCAAGGTGGTGGTGCGGGCGGCACTCGTAATATTTCCGGCTCCAACCATTTGCACGTCGCGCTTGAGCAAGAGCTCGCCGATCTGCACGGCAAGGAATCGGCCCTTTTGATGACGTCGGGCTATGTCGCGAACTGGACCACGCTTTCTACTTTGGGCTCCAAACTGCCTGATTGCGTGATTATCTCCGACGCGCTGAACCACAATTCCATGATCGAAGGCATGCGCCATTCCAAGGCCGAACGCCGCATCTGGAACCACAACGACGTCGAACATCTCGAAGCCATCCTTAAGGAACTTGGCCCGGACCGCGCCAAAATCGTTGCGTTCGAGTCGGTTTATTCCATGGATGGCGATATCGCGCCGATCGGTCAAATCCTTGATCTGTGCGAAAAATACAACGCAATTTCCTATCTCGACGAAGTCCATGCGGTTGGCATGTATGGCCCACGCGGCGGCGGCGTTGCTGAACGCGATGGTGTCATGCACCGTGTCGACATCATTCAGGGCACCTTGGCCAAGGCGTTTGGCGTCATTGGTGGCTATATCGCGGGCAAACCAGAAATCATCGATTTCGTGCGCAGCTTCGGGAACGGCTTTATCTTTACCAGCTCCCATCCGCCAAGCATTGCTGCGGGCGCGCTGGCGGCTGTTCGTCACCTTAAAAGCAGCGACGCCGAGCGTATTGCACAAAAAGAACGTGCTGAAACCCTGCGTGAACGCATGCGTGCCGCCGGTCTTCCCGTCATGGATGCGCCAAGCCACATCGTGCCGCTGATGGTTGGCAATGCCGCCATGTGCAAAGAAGCCAGCGACCGTCTGCTGTTTGAACACGACATCTATGTGCAGCCAATCAACTACCCAACAGTACCGCGCGGCACCGAACGCCTGCGCTTTACCCCGGGTCCGCTGCATAATGACGAACTGATGGATCAACTGATCGACTCGCTGCTCACCGTCTGGAGCCAGCTTGGCATTTCAAAGGCTGCCTAAGCCAGACGCGCTTCAGCCTTTTCGGTTACAGTCCTAAAAGCAAAACCGGTGCAGCCAATGCGCCGGTTTTGCTTTTGTGGGAATCCCCCAACCAGGTGATGACCACATTTACAGCGGACATTTCCAGCCACTGTGTTAAGCTGGTTTCGTTATGTTAAAGCATGAATTGAACGTTCGTTTTGTGATCAATGCAGGTTCCCTGCTCGCAGGAACTTCACCCCGAGTGGGGTGAGGAACGTTTTCCTATACCTGCACTCGGGGTTTTGAAGTCAAACCTTCAATAACCTTTGACGGACATCCCCACGGATCGTCCCGCAGGCAGGATCACAATGACACCGCGCAAAAACCATGCTTTGGGTGGTACTTCGGATGCTACGGTGACGCACACCACGGCACGCAGTCCATCCCACAACATTCATCCCCCCACGATCAGCCGACCGCGCACCTTCAAACGCTTGGAATCCCTGCGCCCCATGACAAGTTGTCTGTGCGCCAAGGACTTCACCCGGCTTGAGAAAATGCGTCACGAAACGCCGCCACTCGACGTTTTACTGGGTCGGCTGCTTTGCACCAAACTGGCCGATGCACGGCTGCTCGACGATATGGATGACGGGCACCTTTATGCCGCGGTTGGGGATATTATTTCCTATTCGCTCAATAACGGGCCTATGCAGACCGCCCGCCTTGGCATCCCCACCGCCCCGCAAAGCCAGTTTGAGGGCGCCCCAAACGAACCTGGGGCGAAAGATCTAACCTATCTCGATCTTCGCAGTTTTGTCGGGATCACGGTCATCGGCCTTAAACCCAATCAACATGCCAAACTGCTTTCAAGCGATTGCACCGTTGGCACCTTAACCCTTCACGATATTAACCGGCGTTCTGGCGGGGACAGTACCCCCATGCCCAAAACGCCCCCACTTTAGTGACAAGAAAGAAGCTTTTGAAATGCACGACACCGCAACCACCTTTGCCAAAGCCAAATCTGGTGACCCGGCAGTTTTCATTGATCAGGCCATCGCCGATCAGCTTGAAAACCTGGCCCTTGCCAATATCGAACGGCAACCGCTGGCGGCCAACCGCTTGCTAGAAGAAATCGACCGGGCGAAGATCCTTGCCCGGTCGGAACTGCCCCCCGATATCATCACCATCGGGTCCAATGTCACATTTCGCGATAATGCGACGGGCAATGCGCAAACCGTCACCCTTGTCATGCCGACCGAGGCCGACATCACCCGTCAGCGTATTTCCATCATGACGCCCGTCGGCGCGGCATTAATCGGGATCGCCAAGGGCGACACCATCTGGTGGCAGACACCCGACAAAGAACTGCGTGAACTGACAATCACCGACGTTGTAACGCCCGAAAATAGCGATGACTAAGCACAGGATGGTTATATTGCGGGGCAATACCGATCACCGCTTGTTTGCGCAATCGGATTTGTGATCTATATGTACCGGTGTCGGGATTATTCCGGCACCGGACCATTGCAATTAATAACCGTTCGCGTTAACGTCGGGCCTGTACACACACAGGGACCGCTCATGTATTCGGATAGAACCTTGCTTCCCAAAGAATGTCTGCGCTTATGCGCGCTCGGCACCCTTGCCCTTTCAGATAAACCGATCAGCTATGCTGATCTGGCCAACTCTGTGCGTCATTTCATGTCCCATATGATGGGCCCATCGCTTGATATGATGGGAAGCTCGTTGCAGCTTCTGAAACTTGAAGGGCTGGTCAAGGAAGATACCAGCAACGGATCGTTTTCCGATGCGCAGCTTGTCCTGACCAAACAGGGTCACGACAAGTTTATTGAGCTGATGCAAGGAAACCTGCGTGATACATCGGGCGAATTATCGCGCCTGATCATGGCGCTTAAAATGCGCTATTTGCATTTGCTTGATCCCGATATCCGTCGTGAACAGATCGAAATTCTGCAAGATGTGTGCGAGTTGGACCTTGAACGTGTTCTTGCCCTTCGCGAAGAACACGCCAACGAAGCCGCCAATTTCACCGGCTGGCTTGAGATGGAAGTCAAACGTCTCGAACAAAAGAACGAATGGTTGAAAAGCCTACTCGCCTAAGTCAACCTTGCTCTGACGCGTTTTCCCGCTATAGTCGAAAGTGATGATCCGCAGGAAGCAGATCACATGTCACAGGCAGGTACGACACATGCAGATTCGTGAAGAGACCGAAACTGACATACCGGCAATTCACGCACTTCTGGCCAGTGCCTTTGAAACGGCACCCCATAGCCAGCAGACAGAACACCTTATTGTCGACGCGCTGCGTGAAAAAGGCCAACTGACCCTTTCCCTGATTGCCGAAGAAGATGACGAACTGATCGGCTGCATCGCCTTTTCGCCCGTCAAAATCAATGATGTGAACTGCGCCTGGTATGGACTTGGACCGGTTGCCGTACTGCCCGTGCGTCAGGGGTTTGGCGTCGGATCAGAACTGATCCAAAGCGGCATCCGACATTTACGCGCCGATGATGCCGCCGGCTGCGTTGTTCTGGGCGAACCAACCTATTACAGCCGATTTGGCTTTGCCCCCCTTCCCGATCTGAAACTTGACGGGGTGCCCGACAAATATTTTATGGCCCGGCCACTGATTGATGACGTTCCATCGGGCATCGTCACCTACGATCCGGCATTCAACATATCCCAAAAAAAATAAGGCAGCCTCGATTGGGCTGCCTTTGTATTTTGGGGATCATCCACCACGCCTACCGCTTGACCGCAGTTCGACGATCAACGCGTTGCCGATCAATAAAGATGCTGCCCACCGGTGACAAAGATTTCCGTGCCAGTGACATAACTGCTGTCATCCCCGACCAGATAATGCACTGCGGCTGCCACATCTTCGGGGGTGCCCATACGGTTCATCGGAATGCGCGGCACCAGGGCCTCATATTCCGGTGAAATCATGTCTGTTTTGATTTCACCAGGCGCAACGGCATTGACCCGCACGCCAAGCTCGGCAAACTCCACCGCCATTTCTCGCGTCAGCCCCGACAGGGCGGCTTTGGACGTGGAATAGGCAGACCCGGCAAACGGATGCACATAGTGCCCGGCAATCGATGTGATGTTGCAAATCGCCCCTTTCCCACGATGCAAGGCGGATGCAAAGCCACGTGCAAGGGTCAATGGGGTAAAGAAGTTAAGCTCAAACACATCACGCCACGCGGCGATATCCCCGTTCAAACAGCCAAGCCGTTCCTTATAGGGCGTCTTTGGTGACACACCGGCATTGTTGACCAACGCATGCAGCGGATCATCGCCAAGCACCTCATTGGCTTGGGCGATAAAGGCATCAACATCCTCGGGCTTGGACAAGTCTGCGCGAATGTGAATGCCCTGTGCCGGGTCGCGCGGGCAACTGGGCGGCGGGGCTTCGCGGGAACAACAAATAACCCGCCAACCACGCTGGGCAAAATACCCCACGGTGACGTGGCCAATGCCACGGCTCGCACCTGTCAGGATAACTGTTTTCGGGGCTGATTTACTCATGATGTGGGCTCTTTATGTGGCGTGCGCATGCGAAACGGCATGTGATCCTGTTGTTATAGCATCCCCGGTCAAACCATTGAAGGAAATGCCCTGTTTTTTTATCCTGCTGACCCCAACTTTTTTGCGGCCCGAATGAAAGGTAGGTCGCCACGCAAGGTTTGGCAAAGCCACCAGCAGGTATTATTCTGTCGGCATCACGATCATGGGTCCCCAAATGTGCAGCCGATTTGACCTCAACATCGACATCCGTGCCTTTCAGGTGCAATTGGGTCTGGATATGGAAGATATCCGCCGCATGGTTTCCCATGGCGGCTTTGATGGATCAAATGATGCCAACGCTCCGGACCATTCAGACCCAGACAATGCGGATGACGCGAGCGAAACCGCTGCCGCGTTTGATGGCCTCACCGGCACCAGGCGCCCGACCGACCCCATCGCCGTCATTCTTACAAGCCGCAAATTGGGACTGCGTCGTTGGGGCTTAACCGGTGGCAACCTGACCGCGCCGCTGATCAATGCCCGCGCCGAAACGCTGGATCAAAAACCGACCTTTCGTCCGCTTTTGGCCCGGCGCTGCTTGATCCCGGCAACCGCGTGGTATGAATGGCGCAAAGACGGCGGTGCAAAGCGTAAAAACCACATCACGCTGCCAGATCATCAACCGTTTCTATTCGCCGGATTGGAAAACGGCACAGAGGCCACCATCATCACCTGTGCGCCCTCAACTGCGATTGCCCATATTCACAATCGCATGCCCGTCGTGATTGGCCCCAATCATATCAATGCGTGGCTTGATCCATCGGTCGCGTTTGACCAAACCCGCCATATGCTGACCGCCCTGCCCGACCATGTATTGGCCTGGCACGAAGAAGCCCCCACTGCGCCCAAAACCAAGCACAATGACGATCAAATCAGTCTTTTCTCGAAATAGGAAATATTTGGGGGATCGGGCGAACACCGCCCCAAAGGCCAACGTCTTTGGCCGTGGCTGGAACATAAAACCAGCACGCAAGCTTTTTGCCGTCAAACAGTCCGGATAAAAACAGAAGCACAATTATCCGCAAAAGTGCTTCGTTGGCTTATTTGCCGTCAATATCGCTGGGACCACAAGGCGCAACCTCACAGCCACCGGCAGCTTCACTGCCCGCGCCATTTTGCCCGGCAAGCGCCGCACCAAGATCCGGCACACCGATTTGCAATTTATTTAGTTCATGCGCCAAGTCATCTGACATGGCTGCGAAATCAATGATATCGCGAAGTGACAACATGGGAATCCCCTAGCAGACGCTTTTCCTCTTTGCGGAACGCCTCGTTTTTCGGGGCTCCGTCTTTGATAACCCTCGACCTATTCTCTCGCAGATGCAACAAAAAAAGGCGCATCGAAATGCGCCCTTCCCGTCCTACTCAAAAGAATAGGACATTTATCATCGGAAATTCATATGGTTACGGTGACCATTACGTCAGTGCATAATCCAAAGCGGCAAGGTGCATTTTGCCAGCATATCCTGCGTCACACCGCCAAGGATCATTTCCTTGAACCGGGAATGGCTATAAGCGCCAAGGACAATGCAATCGGCACCGCACTTTTCTGCCTCTGACATCAAGGTATTAGCAACATTTCCCGCTTCGGTATGCTCGACCACCCCGGCCTCGACTCCGTGCCAACGGAATTGCTCGGCCAGCTCGCGCGCACTTGCCCGGCCGTACGGAACATCACCAACACTGACAATCGTCACAGTTTTTGCCGTCCGCAAAAGCGGCATGGCCGATGTCACTGCCCGCGCAGCTTCAACCCCGCCATTCCACGCGATCATGGCATTTTCGCCAATCGTCGCCGGCGGATCTTGCGGCGCAACAAGGATCGGACGCCCGGTTTCCATCAATGCCGCATCAAAGGTCAGCGATGCCGATGCTTCCTTGGGATCGCGGCCAATCACAACCAGATCAAACAGACGACCACGGCGCGCTACTGTTTCGTCTTCGCGGCCGTTATCTTTGCGCCATGCGCAGGTTGGTTTGGTCTGGGTCGCGGGTGTTTCAGTAATTTCGATACCAGCGGCTTGGACCGCGGCCTTAAATGCCCCCAATCCATTGGCTTCGCGTTTATCCGTTTCGGTTTCTGCCGCACGGATCATTTCTTCAATGATCAGGCCCGACATGCCTTCGCCAACGATGGGAATGGAATCTTGTGGTTCGGCGGCGACAAAAAGCGCCTCAAGATGCGCATCAAACCGTTTTGCTGTACGAAACGCCAAATCCATAACACGGCGATCGATTTCCGAACCGGCTACTGGCGCCAGAATTGTTCTTATTGCCATTGCACTCACTCCCGACTGTCATCTTGTGAACAGTGCCTGCGCCTGATCCATATACCAAACTGCAGGATCGGCCCTATCTTGCCATGTCTGACCAGATTGATCCTTGTCCAAGATCAAAAATATTGCGCTGTAATTATTCGTTCAACGCGCTATAGAAGCAAGATCAGCTTGTATAAATCTGTTTGATAGAATGCCTTGCGACCTAATTGTATCATTTATAGTCCCGATTACGATGACTGTTTCAAGGCAAGATGAAAATGCACCGGCCCAGACACCTGCAAAACGGGCCGGGAAGTGCATATATACTGAAAACGAATATTAAAAATGGAATTGCGGACGAATGGATTACGAAGCGCTTCATGACAATGCACGAGAAGCCGCAGAGTTTCTAAAAACATTGGGCAATGAATGGCGGCTGATGATTTTATGCTCGTTGGGTGACAGCGAAAAATCGGTTGGCACGCTTGAAAATGAACTGGGCATCAAACAATCCGCATTGTCCCAACATTTGGGACGGTTGCGACGCGACAGGTTGGTAAAAACCCGGCGCGAAGCCCAAACGATCTACTATTCACTGGCAGATCAAAACACCATGACCATCATCGCCGCCCTGCAGGAAACCTTCTGCCCACCAGAAAACACGAAATAGTCGGCGGTCCGTCCGGCGGCACTTGCCCCGACCCGCCGTGTCCCGGCCCGACCAAATCCCTGCCCAAAAATAAAAAACGCGCAAAGGACACCACCTTTGCGCGTTTTGTCGTTCAACTGAGATCGTCAATTCTTATGGGAACAGCTTTTCAACGTTCCAGCCCGCATCGTCGCCGTCGCGGGTGAACAATTTGCGGTCATGCAGGCGGAATTTCCCCTCGGCCCAAAATTCAATCCGATCCGGGACAAGCCGGAACCCGCCCCAATGATCTGGGCGTGTAACCTTGCCCAAACCGAACTTGGCGGTAAATTCGGCCACCCGTTTTTCCAAATCAAACCGGCCACTCATCGGGCGTGATTGGATGGATGCCCAGGCGCCAAGCTGACTGCCCCGCGGGCGGGATGCGAAATACTCATCCGATTCGGCACTATCGACCTTGGCAACCTTGCCTTCAATGCGGACGCACTTTTCAAGCTTTTTCCAATGAAAACAAAGTGCCGCATAGCTGTTTTCAGCAAGCTGGCTGCCCTTGCGGCTTTCATAATTGGTGTAAAAGACAAAGCCACGTTCATCAAAACCCTTAAGCAGGACAATGCGTGCCGATGGTCGACCATCCTTATCCGCCGTGGCCAATGTCATCGCATCGGGATAAGCTTTTTCCGCCTCTTTGGCGTCCTTAAACCACGCGTCGAACATCTCAAATGGGGCATTGTGGGGTTCATGCCCCATTTTTGGCGTATTTTTTTCGTCCATTGGGATCAAGGTTCCTCTGATTGTCCAAAATCTGCTAAATTAAGACAAAGCAGATGACGAACATGGGTGGCAAGTCACGAACATCGTTCGTATATTCAGAGCATATCTGTTGGGACAGGAAAAACAAGATGGGCAGAACAAACATGAAATTTCGTCATATCATCATACCGCTGGTAATGACCGCCTTTATCGCTGGCTGTGCCCAGGATCAAGGTCAGAAACAGACCGCAGGCACCCTGCTGGGTGCCGTTGGTGGTGCCGTTGCCGGTGCGCAGTTTGGTAAAGGCAGCGGCCAGTTGGTCGGTGTTGCACTTGGCACCATGGCTGGCGCGTTCCTTGGCAGTGAAGTCGGCCGTTCGCTTGATAATGCGGACCGCGCGATCATGGCGCAAAGCACGCAGCGTACCCTTGAAACCGCACCGACCGGCCAGACATCAACTTGGCAGAATCCGGATACCGGCGTTCAGGGTACCGTAACCCCGACCCGCACCTACCAGAAACCGCAGACTCAGGAATACTGCCGTGAGTACCAGCAAACCGTCATGATCGGCGGTAAGGAAGAAACGGCATATGGCACCGCGTGCCGTAAAGAAGATGGCGACTGGCAGGTTGTAAATTGATCAGAATTTTCTGATCAAACATCCTAATTTAAAGGCGGTGCGGTCCTTGCGATCTGCACCGCCTTTTTTATATCCCGACAAAGGCATAAATAGCCTTTCTTGTTTTCCCCAAGACGGGCTAGAGTTAGCACGCGCGCAATCGGCGCTATTTTGTTCATCCAACCGGTCAATTCATGCAGGATCCATACAAAATACTTGGCGTAGCCAAAAACGCCACCCAAGACGAAATTAAGAAAGCCTACCGCAAACTGGCGCGCGAACTTCACCCGGACGTCAATCCCGGGGACACCAAGATCGAAGAGCGCTTTAAAAAAGTCTCAAGCGCCTATCATTTGCTCGGTGATGCGGAACGCCGCAAAAAGTTCGACAACGGCATGATCGACGCCGACGGTCGCGAAACCGGCCCATTTGGGCACGGTGGCGGCGGTGCGCGTTCACGTGCTGCTGGCGGTTTCCGTGACAGCGATCCGTTCGGCTTTTCTGGCGCCAACCCCGAAGACATTTTTGACGAAATCTTTGGCAAAAGTGGCCGGGGCCGTGGCGGCCAAGGCGGCGGCTTTGGTGGTTTTGGCGGCGAACGAAAACCGCAAAAGGTCAAAGGTCCGAATATCTCTTACGAGCTGACCCTTGATTTCAAGGAATCCATCCTTGGCACGACCAAGCGGATCAACCTTGCCAGCGGCAAAAGCCTCGAAGTCCGCATCCCACCTGGCAGCGAGGACGAACAAACCCTGCGCCTTAAGGGGCAAGGCATGGCGGGCATGAATGGCGGCGAACCGGGCGATGCCCTGATTAAGCTGCATGTTCATCCCGATAAAACCTTCCGCCGCGAAGGCAATGATCTGCACTGCGATCTTGCCATCACGCTGGCTGAGGCAATTCTGGGTGGCTCCATCGAAGTTCCGATTGTCGATGGCAAGGTCAACATGAAACTGCCTGCCAACGCCAATAGCGGCACCAAACTGCGCCTGCGCGGCAAGGGGGCACCCTATGATCGCAACGCCAAACGCGGCGATCAATATGTGCATCTGACGGTAAAGCTTCCCGATGAACGTGATGATGAACTGGTCGAGTTCATCCGCGATTGGTCGGAAAAGCACCCCTACAGCACCCGATAACGTCCCCAAAAAGCCGGCATCGCGCCGGCTTTTTTTTATGGCACCACCGCCCTTTCCCGTCATGGACATTGCTCTTTAAACGCAACGCTATGCCTGAAATGACGATCTCGTGTTACTATATGATTTAAGGCGTTTTATCGCCCATAACCAAAACAGAAAATCAGCGGACCGGCAGGATGCCCATGGAACAGTTCACCAACCCGGATCAATATCTGATCTGGATTGATCAAGCGATTAACTGGCTTCAGGCCAACGTCCTCGTCGGGCCAGTCCTGATCCAAATTATTGCCTGCGCTGTCGCGGCCATTCCCGCCTTTTTCCTGCGACGCGGCTTCACCGCCCTTTTGGACCTGCTGCAAAGCTGGAAACCGATTTTGCACTATGCCGGGGTGCGTCGGCTGTTCTCGGTTCTACCCTCGCTTGCCTTTCCCGTGGTCTTTGTTCTTTTGGTTTGGTTTATGGACGCCGTTGCCGTTCAAATGGGCCATCCCCACAATTTCATTCGCTTGGTGGCAAGTCTTCTCAACGCATGGATTGTCATTCGTCTGGCCGCAGCAGTTGTTAACAACCCGACCTTGGCGCGCACCATTGCTGCGCTGGCGTGGGGGTTGGCGGCCCTTAACATCGTCGGCTGGCTTGATCCAGCCATCGTGGCGCTTGACAGCCTTTCGATGGAAATCGGCAAGTTCCGCATTTCGGTCTATGGCGTTTTAAAGGCCATCGTGTCGCTTGCTTTATTGCTGTGGATTGCCGCTTTTGCATCGCGCCTGTTTGAACAACGCATCAAAAAGGTCCGCCACCTGACCCCATCGGTTCAGGTGCTGATGACCAAGCTTCTGAAACTTGCGCTGCTGTCGGTGGCGGTTCTGTTTGCCCTTTCAACAATCGGCGTTGATCTAACCGCCCTTGCGGTCTTTGGCGGTGCGGTTGGTGTTGGCATCGGCCTTGGCCTGCAACGCATTGCTGCCAATCTGATCAGCGGCGTGATCTTGTTGCTTGATCGGTCGATCAAGCCCGGCGATGTGATTGCCATTGGTGATACATTTGGCTGGATTCAATCGCTTGGCGCGCGCTACACCGCGGTTCGCACGCGTGATGGCACCGAATTCCTGATCCCCAACGAAGACCTGATCACCACACAGGTCGAAAATTGGAGCCACTCTGACGTTCGACTGCGCCTGAAAGTACCGGTTGGCATTTCTTATAATTGCGATCCGCATTTTGCGATTGAACTCTGCAACGCGGCCGCGGCCAAATGCTCCCGCGTGCAGGAAAACCCCGGCCCGAACACCCTAATGCGTGGCTTTGGGGATAGTTCGGTCGATCTTGAAATCCGGTTCTGGATCACCGATCCGCAAAATGGACGCGGCAACATCATCAGCGAAATTTTGCTCAATGTCTGGGACGCCTTTAAGGAACACAATATCGAAATCCCGTTCCCGCAACGCGACCTGCATCTCAAAAGCACGGATACCGACCTTCGCGTCGAAATGAACAAATCCCCCGCCAAAGACTGATGTCACCAAAACCATTCAGGCTACTGTCAGGTTAAGCCGTCAGATTGCGTGACATACGCAATCAAAGGCACCCTGCATGTTGCACCTCAATTATAATGAAAATGGTTTTCCGACCGCAAAGCTCAGCTTCCGCAAAAAGGGTTTTCTTGACCATTTGCAGATGCGGGCCTGCGCAATTTCCGTGCTATCGCTGTTGGCCGCGGAACGCCCGGAAGTCGAAACTTTCATCGCCAACATTTACGCCGATGCCTATGACGCCGCGATAAAGGTCCAATATGGCAGTCTGATGAGTGTCCGTGACGATGCCGGGCGTATTGTTGCCGCCCTTGGTTTTCGCTCTGCCGGGCACGGGCCGCTTTTCCTCGAGCAATACCTATCTGCGCCAATCGACGTCATCCTTGGCGTACCGCGTCACCAGATTGTTGAAATCGGCAATCTGGCGTCGTCTGGCGGTGGTGCGTCGTCTTTTCTGTTCGCGGCCCTTTCCGCCTATTTGCATCATAACGGCTTTAAACAAGCCGTGGTCACCGGCACCGACAGCCTTGAAAAACGCTTGCGCAAAATGGGCTTAAAGCCCGTGCGCCACGCCAAAGCTGACCCTGCACGGCTGGTTCACCGCCAAAATGCGCAAAACTCTTTGCCATCCTTGGGCTGCGCCTCCGCCGCGAAAAGCACCGATACAAATCCCGAACCCGATTTTGAATGGGGGCGTTACTACGACACTTGCCCGCACGTTCTTTCGGGTTCCGTGGCCTTTGGCTACCGCCGCCTGCAAACAATGCTTGGCGCGGAATACACCCACATGCGCCCGCGACTTTATCCCCATCTTCAACATAATGGCGAAATCTGATCATGTTGTTTGACCGCATCCAATCCCACGTCCCTGACAAAATCGCCCTATGTGAAGGCAGCGATACCGTCACCTACGAAGAGCTGTGCGATTTGATTGACGCGCGCGCTCTTGAATTGGCCGATGTCGATGTCTTGGGCATCGCCCTTGATAACAGCATTGATTGGCTGATCTGGGACCTGGCCGCCCTTAGCGCCAAGACCATTTCTGTCCCGATCCCGCCCTTCTTTACCCCCGATCAGATTAATCACACCATCGCAACGGCGGGCATCACCCATATGCTAACCCCGTCTGGCATCACAGAAACCGGCCAATTGCAATCGGCGGGCATCCCCGATGGAACCGCCAAGATTACTTTTACCTCGGGCACGACCGGCACGCCAAAAGGAGTCTGTCTTCCAGCATCGGCGATGATGAATGTTGCGTCTTCAATCCATCAGATATTGGGCGATGATTTCACACAAACCCATGCCTGTGTGCTTCCTCTGGCGGTGCTTTTGGAAAATGTCGCGGGTGTGTATGCCGGTTTGATGGCGGGATGCACCATCACCCTGACCCCGCTTGAACAATTTGGAAAAAATTATCAAAACCTGCACACAATCTTGGAACAAACGCGCGCCACATCAGTCATTTTGGTGCCCGAAATTCTACGTGCCCTGATGATGCAAGTGATCAAAAATGGTCCCCTGCCCGATCTTAAATTCATCGCGGTTGGCGGATCGCGCGTTGACCCAGCCCTGATCGGCAAAGCCCGCCACATTGGCCTTCCAGTCTATGAAGGATACGGCTTGTCTGAATGTGCGTCCGTGGTTTCGATGAATATTCCCGGCCTTGATCAACCCGGCACCACAGGGCGACTTTTACCCCACATAGACGCCGATATTTCCAACGGCGAAATCATCATCACCAATCCCGGTTTTCTTGGCTATGTGGGGGAACCCCTTACTGGCGACTTCGCCACCGGCGATCTCGGCGAGATTGATGACAACGGCTTTGTCCGTGTCACTGGGCGGCGCAAAAACGTTCTGATCACGTCTTTGGGCCGCAACATCTCGCCCGAATGGCCAGAATCCGCCCTGTTGGCTCAGCCCGGTATTTATCAGGCCATCGTTTTTGGCGACGGCGATCCAAACCTGCACGCATTGATCGTCCCCACAGGGCCAACCGCGGACATCAGTGCTGCGGTTGCAGCGGCCAATACCACTCTGCCCGAATATGCCCAAATCAAACGCACCCGCGTTGTCGCACCTTTTACCGTTGAAAATGGCTGTCTAACAGGCACTGGCCGCCCACGCCGCAATGTCATTTCCAAAATCTACACAGCCCCCCTTTCTGTCCAGGAGGACCCTATGAATTTTTATGATCGCCTTGTCGCCGAAACCGCACAACAGCGCGCTGCTCTGTATCAGGTTCCCCAGCTTGTTGATGGCCTACAAGGGCACATTTCGCGCACCACGTACATCGCCTACCTGACCGAGGCCTTCCACCACGTCAAACATACCGTGCCCTTCCTAATGGCCATGGGATCGCGCCTCCCGGATGAAAAACGCTGGCTGCACAAAGCGGTGATTGAATATCTCGAAGAAGAAGAAGGCCACGAAGAATGGATTCTCAATGATATCGAGGCCGCCGGTGGCAACAAAGATGCAGCGCGCGCCGCAACGCCAAACCTCGAAACCCAACTGATGGTCGCCTATAATTACGATTATATCGCGCGCAAAAACCCGGTCGGCTTCCTTGGCATGGTCTTCATGCTCGAAAGCACCTCAACCCAGATAGCAAGTCAGGGGGCCGATGCGGTGATGACCGGGCTTGATCTGCCCAAATCGGCGTTTACCTATTTATTCTCGCACGGCACCCTTGATCTTGAACACATGAAGTTTTTTGAAAAAACCGTCAATCAGATCACCGATCCTGCTGATCAGGCCGCCATCATCGAAGTCGCGCAAAACGCGTTCCGCCTTTTTGGCAATCTGTTCGCGGCCATCCCCCACGAAGGACAGCGCAAACATGTTGCTTGATGGAAAAATCGTCTTTGTGACGGGGGCGACGGGCGGCATTGGCGTGCCGCTGGTCAAACTGATGCGGGCACGTGGTGCGCATGTCATTGCCTACGACCGCACATCGCAGGGGAATCTGATGGAAAACATCGATACAACCTGCAAAACCTTGCGTGAAAACACGCCAGATATTTTGATCAATCTGGCGGGAATCAACGATTTCAACCGCGCCGAACATCAAAATTATGACGCGCTTGTCACCTTAAACCTGCTGGTCCCCATGCGTTTATGCCAGGCTGTCCTGCCCGCCATGCGCGCACGTGATCACGGACAGATCGTCAATATTGGATCGATGGTCGGGCTGATCCCATTACCCCATGTGACCGGCTACGCTGCCGCCAAATCCGGCCTTAAGGGATTTTCCGATGCGTTGCGTCGTGAACTTCACGGCACCGGCGTCATGGTTCAACATATCGCCCCGCGCGCGGTTCAAACATCGATGAACAGCGGCAAGGCTGGCATCCTTAACAACCGTACCGGCACCACCGAAGATAGCCCGGACAATATCGCGCGCCGGATTGTCGATGCGATTGAGCGCGATGAAACCGATGTGCGCATTGGTTGGCCCGAAAGGTTCTTTGCGATCCTTCATGCGGTTCTGCCGAGAATGGTCGATAAAGGCCTTCGTAAAAATGCCATCATTGGTGAAGAAATTCTCGCGCCGAAAAACGCAAACACAGTGCCCAGAAAGGTCACCATGATTGCACCAAACCAAAATATCGGCCATGACACCGGCCCTCAAACCAGCGCAAGGAGCCACAACACATGAAACTCACCCAATTTATGCTTATCTGCGCGGTTACATTGGGGCTGCCCTTTGGCGCCAATGCCGGGCTGCAACTTGAGGGCGTCAAAGACGGCGTTGCCCAATTACAAACCGAATGGGCCCGCATCAAATACGAAATGACGGACGAAGACGCCCAGCTTGAAGCCATTCACAAACTTGAAGCCAAGGGTCAGGATCTTATAACCCGATATCCAGACACCCCAGAACTCTTGACCTGGCAAGGAATTATCCTCGCCACCGATGCCGGGATTGTTGGCGGCATTTCCGCTCTTGGTAAAGTCGACGATGCCCGTGAATTGTTTAAAAAGTCCATCGCCATTGATTCCGCGGCACTCAATGGATCGGCCTATACGTCCCTTGGCGCACTGTATTATCAGGTCCCGCCCTGGCCGCTTGCGTTTGGCAGCGACGACAAGGCAAAGGAATTTCTGTTGGCCGGATTGGCCCTTAATCCAGACGGGATTGATTCAAACTACTTCTTTGGCGATTTCATGCGTCAAAATGATCAACTCGAAGACGCCAAGGCCTTCTTTGAAAAGGCCCTAAAGGCACCAGATCGCCCGGACCGCCCCACAGCCGATGCTGGACGCCGTGCCGAAATCAAGCAAGCCCTCAAAGAAATCAATCAGGAGCTGGCGGACTAACCGTCTGTTCATACCGCACGAATAAACAAGGCCGGGAAGAACGCTTCCCGGCCTTGTTCATTTTTGATCAAATGTGCCTTGGCCGCATCCCGATATCAGTCGGGAATTTGCGCCATATCCTTGGCATCAACATCCGATGTCGTTTCCGAATGCTCTTTCTCCTCGGCGACTTCGCATTCCTTGTCGTCGGGCTTGGGCGTATCAAGCAAACTTGCGATATCCATGTCCAAAACCGACTGGTTCTTGTCTTCCAGTTCGATCAACTGTTCACGGACGACCCCGGGCCAGCCCGCATCGGTACTGACCACCAACAGCCGGTCATAATCCAAAAACAAACGCAGCCGGTTCATCAGTTCAAACAAGGTAATCCGCGACAAATCGCCTGACAGCAACCAACGATGATGTTCGGATCGATCAATCAGTTTTTCACGCCGAAGGGCCGCCAACGCCCAGTTCAAATCGCGTCCGCCCAGCTTGACCTCACGCATCATGCGGCGATAGGTCGCTGGTTTTTCCGCGTTCTGGAACCGGGTTTGCAGATATTCCAAAACACGCATCACCGCGATCAAACGTTCCATATGGCCCGGCACCGCCCCACTTGGATCAGGGATCAAACCAGCAGCGCGGGCTGCGCGCCATTCAGACCGTCCGGCCGACACATGCGCGCCCAGCATGATCACGATCCAGGTTAAATACATCCACAACAGGAAAATCGGGACAATCGCGACCGCACCGTAAATCGTTTGATAGGTCGGGAAATTGGTAACGTAAAAGGCGAACCCTTTTTTCAGGGTTTCAAACAAGACCGCAGCGACAAGCCCGCCCCAAAAGCCATCCTTGATTTCAACGGAGCGGTTTGGCATGCCAATAAACAGCAACGTAAACGCCACCGTTGATAACAAGAACGGCGCCAAGAACGTCAGTTGTCCGATTTGCTCGCTTAAGGCATCCCCACCGACCATATTGCGCATGGCAAAGATATAAGACGCTAACGACAAACTAAGCCCCAACAAAATCGGACCAACAGTCAAAAGCGTCCAAAACACCACAAGCTTAGACAGCAATTTACGCGGCGTGGTGACGCGGAAAACGTCATTCATCGCCCCTTCGATGGAGATCAGCAACATCACCGCCGTTAAGGCCAGCACAATGGTACCAATCGCGGTCATCTGGCCGGTGTTTTGTAAAAACTTGCCCAAATAATCGGTTACCTGCGCGCCCGATGACGGCAGGAAGTTATTTAGGACAACATTCATGATTTGATCTTTAAACTGATCAAACACCGGAAACGCGGAAAGAACGTTCAACGCCACCGCAAGAAACGGCACCATGGCAAGAAGGGTCGTATAGGATAAACCAGCCGAGCGCTGAATGGCTTCATCATGAATAAAACGCATCAGCGCATAGCGCCAAAAGCCCATACGATCTTTGATCAATTTCTTTATTTCGACCATTAAAGGCTTATCCCCGCGCATTTTCCGGTTATAATGAAACTGACTAACACGATAGCGTGCCCGCACACGTTATAACAGGCCAGATTGACCTTGGCCTTGCTTTGTGTAGGATGCGCCCAATTACTAATAGCTCCTGTTACGGTTGCGGCTTTGCTTAAATCGCCCTACCAGACTGAGAGAGATCGTGGAACGAGAGGAAAAATGAGCCTGTCCACCGAAAACATTTCGGGCCTTATGGCCGGTAAGCGCGGCCTGATCATGGGCGTTGCGAACGATAAATCGATTGCCTGGGGTATTGCACGCGCCGCCGGTGCTGCTGGCGCCGAGCTTGCCTTTACCTTCCAAGGTGAAGCACTTGAAAAGCGTGTTCGTCCTTTGGCGGAGTCGGTCGGCAGCGATATCATCCTGCCCTGTGACGTCACCAATGCAGAAAGCATCGACGCTGTTTTTAAAACGCTCGAAGAAAAATGGGGCAAGCTGGACTTTGTCGTGCATGCCATCGGCTTTTCTGACAAGAACGAGCTGCGCGGTCGCTATGTCGATACGTCGCCTGAAAACTTTGCGATGTCGATGAACATTTCGGTTTATTCCTTTACCGCTGTTGCACAGCGCGCGGAAAAACTGATGACCGATGGTGGATCGCTTTTGACCCTGTCCTATTACGGGGCCGAAAAAGTCATGCCGCATTACAACGTTATGGGTGTCGCCAAAGCTGCCCTTGAAGCCAGCGTAAAATACCTCGCCAATGACCTTGGCCCGGATGGTATCCGCGTCAATGCGATTTCGGCTGGTCCGATGAAAACTCTTGCCGCTTCGGGCATTGGCGATTTCCGCTATATCCTGAAATGGAACGAATACAACTCACCGATGCGCCGCAACGTCACCCTTGATGATGTTGGTGGTTCGGGTCTGTATTTCCTGTCGGATCTGTCGACCGGTGTCACCGGCGAAACCCATCATGTCGATTGCGGTTATCATACCGTTGGCATGAAACAGGCCGATGCACCTGACATCAATGTTCAGAAATCCTGATCTGAACATGATACGATTTCACGGGCTGCCTTTCGGGGCAGCCCGTTTGTCTCTTTAGCCGATTTTGTTTCCTTAAAATTCTGGATTTTCGCTTATGGCTGGCAACAGTTTTGGAACGCTTTTTCGCTTCACCACCTTTGGCGAAAGCCACGGGCCGGCCATTGGCTGTGTGGTGGATGGTGTGCCGCCGCTGCTCGACATAAGCGAAGCCGACATTCAAGAATTCCTTGAAAAACGCAAACCCGGTCAGTCGCGCTTTACCACCCAGCGCCGCGAACCTGATCAGGTCAAAATCCTGTCAGGCGTGTTCGAAGGCAAAACAACCGGCACCCCGATCGGGCTTCTGATTGAAAATGTCGATCAGCGCTCCAAGGATTACGGCGAAATTAAAAACCAATTCCGCCCCGGCCATGCCGATTACACCTATTGGGAAAAATACGGCACGCGCGATTATCGCGGCGGCGGTCGTTCATCTGCACGTGAAACCGCCATGCGGGTTGCCGCCGGTGCGATTGCGCGCAAAATCCTTGGCGATGACATCAAAATTCGTGCGGCCTTGGTCAAAATGGGCACCAAGGAAATCACCCGCGATAATTGGGATTGGGACGAAGTTGATAAAAATCCGTTCTTCTGCCCGGACCCAGAAGCTGTTCCAGTCTTCGAAGAATATCTTGATGGCCTGCGCAAGGATGGCTCATCGGTTGGTGCCGTGATCGAAGTTGTCTGCTCTGGCGTTCCGGTTGGTTTGGGCGATCCGGTCTATGACAAACTTGATGCCGATCTGGCCAAGGCCATGATGACCATCAATGCGGTCAAGGGTGTTGAAATCGGCAATGGCTTTGAGTCTGCCGAATTCACCGGCATTGATAATGCCGATGAAATGCGCCTTGGCGATGATGGCAAGCCTGTCTTTGGCTCGAACCATGCAGGGGGCATTTTGGGCGGCATTTCATCCGGCCAGGATATTATTGTCCGCTTTGCGGTGAAACCAACCAGCTCGATCCTCACCCCGCGCAAAAGCATGGATATTTTCGGCAAGGAAGTCGATGTCGTCACCAAGGGGCGCCATGACCCATGTGTTGGCATTCGCGGCGTCCCGGTTGGCGAAGCCATGGCCGCCATCGTTCTGGCCGACCACCTGTTGCGTCACCGCGCACAGTGCGAAGGCTGGAACGTGAACAAACACTTCCCAAGCTAAGCCCAAAGCAGGCTGTAAATCGGGCCAACGATCAGGGCAAAGATTGCACATCGGCAGTGCCTTTAACTCTGCCAACAGCCGATCCCATCTTGATCGTTCGATTTCCCGTCACAAACGGGTTTGTGCCACGTCGTCATGGCATGAACCCAATATTACTCAAAACCCTGCTCTCAATGGCATCCAACAATGCGCAGGCCTCGGCCAGCAGCAAGAAAACGGGCATGGATGCCCAAATGCGCGCGCGCACCGTCCTTTATCCGGACGAACCGGTCGATTTGCCACGCTGGGGCATCGCCGCCATGCCCTCAATGATCTTGGGCGCAGCACCGCAAACCTGCCTGTTTGTCAAGAATCTGACAGTCACCCCCGCCGACCCGGATGGCGACAGTGGGGGCAAAAACAGCCCGGCGACACCTTCCCCATCCCCAACATCAACCGCATCCACCGGCTCATCTGGCACCGCCGGTGACAGCGCAGCAACGCCAGCATCAGACACCGTATCCTTCTCGCTGTCGCTTGAAAGCCCACCTGAAACGCAAAGCGGCCTAAGCGCGCGGCAAATTACCTGGCAACTTTCCATGCCGGTGGCGGGTTATCGCGACATTAAAACCAGCGCCAACAGCGACAGTGTGCGCGCACCTGTCATCCGCACCCTAATGCAGTTGCGCGGGATTAACCGCGATGTTGAAATCGGCCTTTTGGAAATGGGTGGCATCGATCAACCGCTTTTGATTGGCCAAGACACACTCGGCGACCAATTCCTGATCCGCCCGGACCGCGCACCAAAAGAAACCCCGCACCAATCCCCCTCTGCAACCGTGGCCCCTGCCGATTCTGAAGACGCAGAAACTTCAGATAATGCAAATGCCACAAAGGACGCCCCAAAAGCTCAATCTGATACGAACAAGCAACAGGACAACGGCGCAGCGACCCCGGCCACAGACACGCCCGCCACAACCCCATCAACACCAGAAAAGGCCGACGATACCCCAGCAGAAAAACCTGAAACGCAGCCAGCACCAACGGCTCCGACCGATCAGAAAACCGCTGCTCCTGCTGATGTCACCCCCCAACCACAGCCGGAGCCAAAGCAAGACCAAACGCAGCCCACACCGGCGTCGCCTGCCGCCCCGCAACCAACATCAACATTAACACCGACGCCGACACCGACGCCTCCGGCAGAGCCGTCACCACAAAACGCGCCAACTGCGCCAGCCACGAATACAACACCGGCAGCGACAATAACGCCAACCCCAGCAGCAGCGCCTGCGACAACAGATGCGTCATCGACGCAGACTCCTGCGGCAGTCGTCACACCGGCTCAACCACAAGCGCAGACCACCCCCCCGTCAGAACCAAAACCGGAAAACACCTAACCACCCCCTGTCATCATGACGGACGACATCACGCACGACGTATGTACCAAAAATTGCTGCCGCTGCATTTTTGGCGGTTTGGCAACGCTTTGTGCTGCTCGGCGGCGCTAAGAATGTCGGCTAAAACCGATGTATTTTTGCTTGAAAAAGCGGCTGTCTCTTGATAATGTTAACAAAGTTAACATAAGAAAATAGAGATACGAGCCTATGGCGAAATACCACCACGGTGACGTCCGCAATGTCCTACTTCAAAAAGCCGAAACCATCCTGACGGACGAAGGGCCAACCGGCCTTTCCTTACGGCGCTTGGCGCGCATGACTGGCGTTTCCGAAGCAGCACCCTATCGGCATTTTGACGGTAAGGATGGCATTTTAGCGGCAGTGGCCATTTCCGCCTTCGAACGCTTTGCCCAAAAGCTTGAAGATGTCGCTGCCACGGTCACCAAGCACGAAGACCGCATCATGGCGCTTGGCACGGCCTATGTTGGCTTTGCCATCGAAAACCCCCAGCATTTCCGCCTGATCTTTGGCCGCGAACGCCCACCGCTGGATCAATATCCCGAACTGCGTGACGCCGCTGACAATGCCTTTGATGTGGTGCAACGTGCCGTCACCTCGGTCGACCGCAAGGCCGACATGACGTTAAGCCAGGCCGCGACCGCCTATAACCGCGCCCTCGCCGCTTGGAGCCGTGCGCACGGC
Organism: Thalassospira lucentensis; assembly: GCF_011806425.1. Taxonomy (GTDB): domain Bacteria; phylum Pseudomonadota; class Alphaproteobacteria; order Rhodospirillales; family Thalassospiraceae; genus Thalassospira; species Thalassospira lucentensis_B. Next base: position 213,072 of record NZ_JAATOV010000007.1, read on the forward strand.
ATCGCCATGCTGGTGATTGACGGCATGATCGTCCCACCCGCTGACATTAATCTTGATGATTTTGTGCTGGGTCTTCTGGCCGAGGATTTAAACCACCCGGAACCTGCGTGATCGCAAAGCGCTTGTTCTGCGTAAAGCCACGTAAACTCACGTAAAGTCGCTCAAACAAACTAAACGCCAACACCGGCATTGATCGTTGCCCTTAAACCGGATCTTGAAACGCCATGGAATATTCCGCTGTTAAGCTTGTGCACCTGTTGGGGGTGATTTTGTTTTTGGGCAACATTATTGTCTCTGCCCTTTGGAAAATTCAGGCTGACAAAACCAAAAACCCGGTCGTGATCGCGTTTGCTTGCCGTCTGGTCAACATGACCGATTTGGCCTTCACCGCCTTGGGCGGGGCCTTGATCACCATCGGCGGGATCGGCCTGTTTCATGCGACCGGCATTGCCATTTCCGATGCCCCGCATCTTACCATCGGCATCAGCTTGTTTGGTATGGCAGCCGCCCTGTGGCTAATCGGCTTGGTCCCGCTTCAGCTTTACATGTCAAAGCTCGCCGCCCAAACCGTCGCCAGCAATGCCGATGAAATGCCCGGCACCTATGATAAATGCCGCAAACTTTGGGGCCTGATCGGCCTGATCGCCATCGTCCTGCCACTGGGCGCACTCTATTTCATGATTTTCCGCTAAGCCACTTGGCACCGGGTCCCGGATAAATCTCGCAACACGGGCGCACTACGACTGCCTCAAAGCTTCCACCATGTGAAAAGCCGCTTTATCTGATTGCCCGCCCTTCGGCCCAGCCCCTAAGATGCTGCCAGATCATCTCGCCATAGCGCTCATACCGTCTTACCGCCCCGGAGGCCCAACATGCTGACCATCAAACGCCTATCCATCGACGATGCGTATATTTTGATTGAAGGTGCACGCAAACGCGCCACCGAAATCGGCGTACCGATGTGCATCGCGATCACCGATGAGTCCGGGGTTTTGATTGCGTTTGAACGCATGGATGGCGGCAAAGTCACCAGCACGACCATTGCGCAGGATAAATCCTTCACCGCGTCCGGCGCACGCAAAGGCACCCATGAATATGCCGCCGCCGCCCAGCCGGGCAAACCGGCTTATGGTATTGATTCAGAAATTGGCGGCCGCCTGTCCATCGTTGCCGGCGGTCTTCCGGTCTTTGTTAATGGGGAATGCGTTGGCGGCATCGGGGTCAGTTCCGGCACCCCGCCGCAGGACCAAGATTGCGCACAGGCAGGCATTGACTTCTTACTAAACAGAATCAAAAGTTCCGTGTCTCAATGATTGTGCCTCAAATTAATTTGAGCTGCTCTGCCATCAACTAATGCGGAAAGTATTTAGTCTGAACAAGTATTTTTTTTGCAACAACTCGCAGAAGGAAAAAACTCATCAGAAACATAGGAACAAACATTGACAATGAATAACGCCCAATCCCAACTCCCAGCAAAGAAATCAACAAGAAGTTTCCGTTTACCATCAGACTCATAATCAAGGGTATAACCAAATCTCGGTGAATATTTCTTTTTTTCACAAAACAAATTAATTGAACAGCCAACAAAAGACTAGCCCCCATCCAAACAAATAATGCAGATGGATAGGCGATATAAGAGAAAAATCTTGGCTCTAAAACCCTTGGAACTGCGGCATTATTCTCATTAAACGGAAGAGGAGATTTTCTTTCTATAAATGAATTAGAAACTGCAACAAAAGGAGAAAAACTACTTGAGAATGGCTGCCATAAACCAGAGAAGTGTCTTGCAGTTAGGCCAATATACCCTATGGGATTTCTTTTCAACCTTGCCAGCCCCACGTCGAAGATAACTTCATTTAAGTTATCTTCCGAGAGGCCCGGGTATTTGGTTAGCATATTTGAAATATAACGATACTGAAAATACACTTCATAGTTTCGCAGAAGAAAAGCTGACACACCAGGATTAACAAACACCGCCTCATCGAGAAGATTGCGCACAGAGATAGCGTTAGCCTCCAAGTCATTCCATAGTTTTCCGTGCAAGCTTTCTTTCGGGAACGGCGCCTCACCGGCTGAGATTAAAGCCGACTTAGCAAAAAGATGCCTAGAAGCTAATGAGCTGTCTGATACACCATGCACTGAGTAGTGAATAGCTTTGCCCGCCGCAAAAACCATTAAAGCGACGACCAGTGAGCTAATAAGAAAATTTCGGCCAGTTCTATCGCCCCGATCAAAGACATAAAAGTAAGTTAATGGAATCATTGGAAAAAAAGAAAATCCTACGGGACGCAACATCACGGACGCCCCAACCATCGCACCTAGCATAAGCCAAGCGAGCATACTCTGAGGACTTCGCACCAACGCCAACAGAGCTGCGCATATCAGTATTGTGAAGCTGAGAAATAGTGAGTCCGTGAGGACAGCGATGTGGAAATGCCAAAAAAAAGGATTTAGGAATAGAACCAGTGCCAACAGTGGAAGTACGCTCTTAAACCCGCCAGCTAAAAGCTCCCTCATCAAAATTAGAGAAGAGAGCGAGAACACAAGAATCTGAAAAATGGAAACATAATAAATGTCACCTAACAGATAAAGAACAGAAGATATAATTAAAGGATAAAGCGGAGTTCTAGAGGACGAGAAGTTAATATAACTAGACGAGTCTGGTTCTATAACAGGCGCTAGGGGAGCATAAAAACAGGAGAACAGAAAAAACAATACGGATATAAGGTATAAAATATTTTTGGATTGTATAATTTTCATTTCATCATCCTGAACATTTCCGCCCGCCAATCAGAAACTCGACATTGCCCTCTGGCCCTGTAATCGGGCTTGTCGCAATACCCAAAACGCCCCAACCGGGCAGATTGGCCAGCCAGTCGGAAATCGTATCGCAGACTTCCTGATGCAGTTCGGGTTCGCGCACGACACCCTTTTTGCCAACACGTTCCTTGCCGACTTCAAATTGCGGCTTGATCAACGCAATCACATAGCCACCCGGCTTCACCCGATCCAAACTTGCCGGAAGCACGGTTCGCAGGCCAATAAAGCTGGCATCACAAACAACGATATCAATCGGGTCGGGAATATCTTCTTCGGTTAGATGGCGTGCATTGGTCTTTTCCATGACAACAACGCGGTCATCATTGCGCAACTTCCAATCAAGCTGCCCCTGCCCGACATCGACGGCAAAAACCTTGGCCGCGCCATTTTGCAGCAACACATCGGTAAAACCGCCAGTCGACGCGCCAACATCCACGCCAATGAACCCGGTGACATCAAGCTCGAAATGCGCCAAACCCTTTTCAAGCTTCAACCCACCGCGTGAAACCCACGGGTGCGGTTGCCCGCGCAACGTCACGGCAATGTCTTCCTTGCACTGCATGCCCGGCTTATCAAGCCGCTGCTCACCGCTATAGACATTCCCTGCCATAATAAAGGCTTGCGCCTTGGACCGGCTTTCCACCAATCCACGTTCCACAAGCAACTGATCTAAACGTTTTTTTGCCATCCGCGGTTTTTAGCGCAAAGACGATGAAAAATCACCCTTGGTTTGAGCAAATTTTGGTATTACCCCGCCAGCGGCTCCAGATAGCCTCGCGGGACGATTGCCAAAAGGTCGTTTAAGGCTTCGCCTTGAACGGCGACGTGCTGGCGCATCAGGCGTCCGGCGGTGTCGGCATCCCCGGTCGAAATGGCATTTAAGATGTCTTCATGCTCTGAGTTTGATGTCTTAACGCGCCCCGGACGATGAAGCTGCAAGCGGCGATACGGCGCCAGTCGGTTACGCACCGTCTTGGTTTGGCGCTCCAAAAAGCTGTTGCGGCACCCTGCATAGATCGCCTCGTGGAAGCTGACATTGGCTTCGTAATAGGCATCCGCATCTGAATGCTCCTGAAGCGCATCGCATTCCCCCGCAAGCGCAATCAGGTTTTCAATATCCGCACGTGGCATCCGACGTGCGGCCAAGCGCGCGCACATGGCTTCCAATTCGGCCATGACTTCGAACATTTCGATCAACTCGCCCACCGTGATCGACGCAACGATCGTGCCCCGGCGTGGCATGGTCGCGACCAATCCCGACCCGGCCAATGTCTGTAAAGCTTCACGCACGGGGGTGCGCGATACGCCGAACCGTTCGCTTAACGAACGCTCATCCAGTTTGTCGCCGGGCTTAAGCACACCGGTAACAATATCGCGCTCTAGCTTTTGCACCAGATCGTTTGCAAGCTTTCCGTTCTGCGCCATCAAAGCCCTCATTGAACAACCGTTAACTGGTATACCAGATCACATATTTTGGTACTAATCAAAGCCTTTTGCTGGGTGCTTTGCAGCGTTTTTGTGCTGCGACGCAAAAGTTATTTCGCAGTTTTCCGGCTTTTCGGCCAAAACACTCTGACGTGCGTTTGTGGCACTGCGAAATGAACCTGTGGTATACAAAATTGCATAGACAGGATGCCAGAAATCTGTAACGCTTTCTTCCAATGCACAAATTGCATCAATAAAAAGACGCGCAAAAGCCGCGATAAAGTGCATCAAAACGCATGCTTTATCTGGGAGGATAAGATGAATATGTTTAAAGCCAAACTTGCGGCATCGGTTGCCGCCATCTCCATGTCTGTTGCTGCCTTTGGCATGTCTGCATCGGCCAACGCCGAAACCCTGAAACTTTCCCATCAGTGGTCCACAAGCGACGTGCGTCACAAAGTGGCACAGATCATTGCCGATGAAGTTAAAGCCGCCGACGTCGATCTCGACATTCAGATTTTCCCATCCGGCTCCCTGTTCAAAGCCAAAGAACAATGGACCCCGATGACCCGTGGCCAACTTGATATGATCGTTCTGCCACTGGCATATGCGGGTGGGCGCATTCCGGCCACCAACCTGACCTTGATGCCAGCTTTGGTGAAAAACCACGACCATGCAAACCGCATCAACGAATCCCCGTTCATGGATAAAATCGAAGAACTCCTGAACGAGGAAGGTGTTGTCACCGTTGCCAAAGGCTGGCTTGCGGGTGGTTTTGCATCGGCCAAAGGCTGCATCCACAAACCTGACGACGTCAAAGGCCTGCAAATTCGTGCGGCCGGTAAATCGTTTGAACAAATGCTTCAAGGTGCTGGTGCATCGATTGCCGCCATGCCAAGTTCGGAAATCTATCCGGCCATGCAGACCGGCGTTCTGGATGCCGCCAACACCAGCTCGGCAAGCTTCGTGTCTTATCGTATCTACGAGCAGGTTAAATGCTACACCCCGGCGGCGGAAAACGCCCTGTGGTTCATGTATCAGCCGGTTCTGATGTCCAAGAAAACCTATGACAAGCTTAACGACGCACAAAAAGATGCGTTGGCTGCCGCGGCCAAAAAGGCAGAAGCCTATTACACAGAAGAAGGCCGCAAACAGGATTCTGACAGTGTTCAGGTCTTTAAAGATGCCGGTGTCGAAATCGCCGATCTGACCGACGAAGATTTTGCCGCATGGCAGGAAATCGCCAAGAAAACCTCTTATGCGAAATTCGTCGAAGAGACCCCGAATGGGCAGGAACTGCTTGATATGGCACTTGCCGTTAAGTAACCGCCCGTTCCCGATTTAGGCGCGGTGCCGGTCCATCCGGCACCGTCCCCTTCTTCCCAAACGACACAGAACAATCCGGTTCCGTCAGAGGAGTACGCGCGTGTCTAACGCCACATCCCCGCACCCGCTTCCGATTGATCTGCCCGATGATTTCGCGCAGACACCCCGTGCGTCGCATTCCGTTAAATCAGACATGCCACCACCGCCCGATGTTGAACCAATAGACCCAAATGACACCCGTCAAATGGTGCGCGACATGCCGCCCAAAGGTCCAATTGATGCCGTCATCGCGGTAATTCATTTTGTTTCGCGTACATGCGGCGTTTTGTCGGCCGCAATGTTCGCCATTGCCATGCTGATCATCTGCCAATTGGTCTTTATGCGTTACGTGCTTAATGACTCCACCGTCTGGCAAACCGAAGCCGTCATCTTCCTGATGATTGGCGCGACCCTTGTTGGCCTGCCCTATGTGCAATTGCTCCGTGGACATGTGAATGTCGATTTGTTGCCGCTGTATCTTAAACGCGGCGCACGCATGACCCTTGCGATCATGACCCTACTTCTTGGCATGGCAATCAGCGGGCTGTTTGGTTTTTACGGCTTTGAACTGGTTCTTGAGGCCTTTGACGGCGGCTGGCTTAGCGAAACCATCTGGGCTGTGCCCCTGTGGAAACCGTTTTCCGCCCTGCCCATCGGTTTTGGTTTGCTGTTCATGCAGTTCTTTGCCGATTTTCTGGCCCTGATCACGCGTCGCGCGACGCCGTTCGATCTGCGCCACGACGCTTTTTAAGGAGGCCGCACCATGGATCCCCTAATTCTAGCGGCCATTGTTGGCATCGCAACCACCCTTGTCCTGTTTTCAGGCATCCCTGTCGGGATTGGCCTGCTTCTGGTCAGTGTTGGCTTTATCATTGCCTTTGACGGCACCGGTTCGCTACCACTCCTACCTGAAATCCTGTTTGGCAAACTTGAAAGTTTCGAAGTCCTCGCCATCCCGATGTTTATCTTGATGGGGGCGGTTGTCGCCTGTTCACGTGCGGGTGGTGATCTTTATTCTGTGTTGGATCGCTGGCTGACCCGTGTGCCCGGTGGCTTGGTGATTTCCAACCTTGGCGCTTGTGCGATTTTCTCTGCCCTGTCGGGATCATCCCCGGCGACCTGTGCTGCCATTGGTAAAATGGGCATTCCGGCGATGCGTGAACGCGGCTTCCCCGATACGGTCGCGGCGGGTTCGATTGCTGCGGGCGGGACCCTTGGCATTTTGATCCCGCCAAGTGTCACCATGATTGTCTATGGCATCTCAACCGAAACCTCGATCGGGCGCCTGTTCCTTGCTGGCTTGCTGCCGGGTCTTTTGGTCACGGCCCTGTTCATGGCGTGGTCGCTGTATTCGACCTGGCGTCAGGGCAATGCCAAGGCCGCCCTTGGCAGCATCAAATACAGCTGGAAAGAAAAGTTTGAAATCCTGCCGCGTGTTTTGCCGTTCCTTGTGATCATTGCTGCGGTTCTATTTGCGCTTTATGGCGGCGTTGCCACCCCATCGGAAACTGCTGGCGTTGGGGCCCTGTTCTGCCTGATCACCGCGATGATTGTGTATCGGATGTGGAAACCTGGCCAACTTTGGACGGTCATGCGTGACACCACCAAAGAATCGGTCATGATCCTTTTGATCATCGGGGCGGCAGGTCTGTTTAGCTACATGCTGTCATCGCTGTTCATCACCCAATCGATTGCGCAGTGGATTTCCGAACTTGACGTCAACCGTTGGGTCTTGATGGGCTTCATCAACGTGTTCCTGCTGATCTGCGGCTTCTTCCTGCCGCCGGTCGCCGTGATTTTGATGAGTGCACCGATCTTGCTGCCGGTGATCATTAATGCCGGATTTGATCCGTACTGGTTTGCCGTGATCCTGACCATCAATATGGAAATCGGTCTGATCACCCCGCCGGTTGGATTGAACTTATATGTCATTAATGGCATCGCACCCGACATTCGCCTGCAAAGCATCCTGCGCGGCGCGTTCCCTTACGTGCTCTGCATGATCACCGCGATTGTCATTTTGTGCTTCTTCCCGCAAATCGCCACTTGGCTTCCAGAAACGGTTATTGGAGGACGCTAATGTCAGGCATCTCTGTCAGAAGCTGGATTTCGAGCATTGCGGACCGTGGTCGCGAACTTCTTGACCTGCCGCTTTCCACCCCACAGGACCAGTTCGCCCAGCTTGCCGCCATGTGTAAGGACCTTGTTTCGCAAAAGGGCGAAGCACGGGGGACTGCCATTGCGCGTGAAGTTGTCCGCATGTGGGAAAACCTGCCCGACGAAGACAATTTGCGTTTCTTCCAAATGATGCAAAATGACTTCAGTGCGGACCGCAAAACAGTCATCAAAGCGGCCGAGGCCTTCGCCGCCGACCCAACAGAAGCCAATCTGGCGGTGCTAACCCACGCGTCCGAACCGGCCCGTCAGGATTTACTGCGTAAAATCAACATGGCCCCGGGCGGAACCCGTGCGATTGTTGATATGCGCGAAACCCTGATTGGCTTGCTGAAAGATAATCGTGATCTTGAACCGCTAAATGCCGATATGCAGCACCTGCTGACCAGTTGGTTTAACCGTGGTTTTCTCGAACTGCGCCATATCGATTGGGAAACATCCGCCTCTGTCCTTGAAAAACTGATCCGCTACGAAGCGGTACATGAAATTCAAGGCTGGGATGATCTGCGCCGTCGTCTAGCAACCGATCGCAAATGCTTTGCCTTCTTCCATCCGGCAATCCCCGATGATCCGCTGATCTTTGTCGAAGTCGCACTGGTGCATGGTCTTGCTGATAGTGTTCAGGCCCTTCTAGCCCCGGAAATCGATCAAAAGGCCCCCAAAACCGCCAACACTGCGATTTTCTATTCCATCAGCAACTGTCAGGCCGGACTTAAGGGCATTTCGTTTGGCAACTTCCTGATCAAACAGGTGGTCGAAGAACTCAAACGCGAATTCCCACAGCTCAAACAGTTTGCCACCCTGTCGCCGATCCCCGGCTTCATGGGCTGGCTGCGAACCCGCCAGAAAAGCAAGGCCGATGACGCCGAAATGGCGGGCACCGTCCTTGCCGGGCTTAGCGAAGAAAACTGGATGAATGATCCGGTCCGCGCCGAAGAATTGCGCAAACCGACCCTTACTTTGTGCGCGACCTATCTTGCCACCTGCAAACGGGGTAAATCGCCACTTGATCCGACCGCACGCTTCCATCTTGGCAATGGTGCACGGCTCGAACGCCTAAACTGGCTTGGCGACACCTCTGACAAGGGATTGCGCCAAGCAGGCGGCATGATGGTGAACTACGCGTATCACCTGAACGATATCGAGAAAAACCACGAAGCACTGATGAATGACGGAAAGATCGCCGTATCTAAACCCGTCGCGCAGCTTGCCGGTGTCTAGGGATAAAAATCTAAGGATAAACCCATGTCAGATAATCTTTTCCAAACCTTCCTTGACCGTTTCCCGGCAGACAAATCGCGGACATTTTTGGTCGAACGCGATGGCACAGAACGCAGCTTTGCCTGGTTGATTGATCAGACCGGCCGTTATGCTGGCGTGTTGGCATCCCACGGGGTGGTCAAGGGGGATCGGGTCGCGGCCCAGGTTGATAAATCATCCGATGTCATTGCGCTTTATCTCGCCTGCTTGCAGCTTGGCGCGATCCATCTGCCGCTCAACACCGGTTATACCGGCGATGAAATTGCCTATTTTCTGGGGGATGCCGCGCCGCGTGTCTTTGTTTGTCGTCCGGCAAACTATGATATCGCCCATGACCTTGGCAGCCAGAACAACGTCGATGCCGTCCTGTCGCTTGGTACCAACGGTGATGGTAGCTTGAATGATCAGGCAAAAAACATCGCACCGTTGCTTGATGTGGTCGATGCTGACAAGGACGATGTCGCAGCGATCCTGTACACATCGGGCACAACCGGCCGGTCCAAGGGCGCGATGCTGACCCATAACAATCTGGGATCAAACGCCAAAACCCTGCACAGCGCATGGGGCTTTAAACCGGGTGACACATTGCTGCATGCCTTGCCGCTGTTTCATACCCATGGGCTGTTTGTCGCGATCAACATCATGCTGATGAATGGCGGCAAGGTTATCTTGCTTCCGAAATTTGATGCCGATGACGTGGTGGAACGCTTGCCGCAATCAACCGTTTTGATGGGCGTTCCGACCTTCTATACCCGCCTTCTGGCCCATCCGAAATTTACCAAGGACGTCTGTTCGAACATGCGTTTGTTCGTCTCGGGCTCGGCACCGCTTTTGGCCGAAACCCACGATGCGTTCTTTGAACGGACCGGTCATAAAATCCTTGAACGTTACGGCATGACCGAAACCTGCATGAACACATCCAATCCGCTGGATGGTGAACGTCGCCCCGGTGCGGTTGGCCCGACCCTGCCGGGGACGGAGGCACGCGTGTGCGACAAAGACGGCAACGTTCTGGGTACTGGTGAAATCGGCGTCCTCGAAGTCCGCGGCCCGAACGTGTTTAAGGGCTACTGGCAGATGCCTGAAAAAACCGCATCCGAATTTCGAAGTGACGGCTTCTTTATCACCGGCGACCTCGCCACCATTGGCGATGACGGCTATGTCACCATTGTCGGGCGCGATAAGGATTTGATCATCTCAGGCGGCTTTAACGTCTATCCCAAGGAAGTCGAAGAAGTCATTGCCGAGTATGATGAAGTCGAAGAAGTCGCAATCTTTGGCCTGCCCCATCCCGACTTCGGCGAAGCCGTTGCAGGTGTGATTGTCGCGGCCAATGGCAGCAGCCCCGACACCAACGCCCTGATCAAACGCACCCAGGACAAACTTGCAAAATTCAAAGTCCCCAAACGCATTTGGATCGTTAAGGAACTTCCGCGCAACACCATGGGCAAAATCCAAAAGGCCCAGTTGCGCAAGGACTACGCAGATACCTTTACCTCCCCAGCGGCTTAACGTCGCAACGATCTCCCACTGCCATGCCGGCAGATTAAACCTACCGGTCAGATCCGCTCTGACCGGATTTTTTTTGTGTAATGGCCGCAACTTCATTGCGCCGATCCGCCCTTTGGACCAGTTATGGTACTGGTTTATCCACTTCATATAAAAAGGTCAGACATGATTGATGATCCTGAACACAAGGTCGCATTTGTCACGGGTGGCGCACAGGGGCTTGGCCTTGGCATTACCCATCACCTTTTAAACACCGGCTGGAAAGTCATGATGTTTGACCGCGACAAAGATGCGGGCGATGAAGTCATGGCAAGCCTGGATGATGAACCCCGCACCCGGTGCCTGTTTTTTGCGGGTGATGTTGCCGATGAACAAAACGTCGCCATCGCTGTCCAACGCACCATTGACCGCTTTGGCCGCATTGATGGACTGGTCAATAATGCCGGGATTGCCGATCCCGATTCCGGATCGGTTGAACATCTTGATTGGGAAAAATGGCAACGGGTCCTAAATGTCAATTTGGGCGGCGCTTTTCTTGCCACCAAACACGCCACCCAGCATCTGCGTCAGACGAAGGGCGCAATTGTCAACATCACCTCGACCCGCGCGTTTCAATCAGAACCCGATACAGAATCTTACGCCGCATCCAAGGGCGGCCTTGTCGCCCTGACCCATGCGCTGGCCGTCAGCTTATCGGGCGATATTCGCGTCAATGCGATTGCGCCGGGTTGGATCGAAGTCGGCGATTGGCAAAAATCCGCCAACAAATCGGACCCCGACCACAGCGACACCGATAAATCGCAACACCCGGCCGGACGTGTGGGCACCCCAAACGACATCGCACAGGCGGTATCCTTCCTGCTTGATCCCAAAAAATCGGGCTTCATGACCGGCGAAACCATCCGCATCGATGGCGGCATGACCCACAAAATGATTTACGCCGACTAACAAAAACGCCGCCCGGCAAAACCGTGGCGGCGTTTTTGTTTAACACTGGTGATGTCCGATCATGACATCGGATTACGCCCGCGCTTTGCTTTCTGAAATGCCAAGCGCGCCAAGGGCTGTTTTGACAATCGCCTTGGCATCAAGACCGGCTTTTTCATATTGAATTTCCGGCTTGTCATGATCAATCAGCGCATCTGGCAACGCCATCGTGCGGATTTTAAGCCCGTTATCAAGCAATCCTTGGCCTGCCATATGTTGCAGCACCATCGCGCCAAAGCCGTTAATCGACCCTTCTTCGATGGTGATCAGCACTTCGTGATTGCGTGCAAGATCGGCAATCAGTTCGTGATCCAGCGGCTTGGCAAAGCGCGCATCGGCAACGGTTGCGGGCAATCCACGCGCGCCTAAATCTTCGGCGGCGATCAAAGCCTCGGCCAGGCGCGTGCCATAGGACAGAATGGCAATCTTGCCCCCTTCACGCAGGATACGGCCCTTGCCGATTTCAAGGACTTTGCCCTCGCTCGGCATTTCAACGCCAACGCCTTCGCCGCGCGGATACCGGAACGCAGATGGGCGATCATCAATCGCCCACGCAGTCGTGGTCATATGCACAAGTTCGGCTTCGTCGGCCGCGGCCATCAAAACAAAGTTCGGCAAACAGCCAAGATAGGCAATGTCATACGCCCCGGCATGGGTCGCCCCATCCGCACCGACCAACCCGGCCCGGTCCATGGCAAAACGCACCGGCAGGTTCTGGATCGCCACATCATGGACAATCTGATCATACCCGCGCTGCAAGAACGTCGAATACAGGGTGCAGAACGGTTTATAGCCTTCGCACGCCATCCCGGCGGCAAAGGTCACCGCATGCTGCTCGGCGATCCCCACGTCAAAGGCACGCTCTGGGAAACGATCGGCAAAGATATTAACGCCCGTGCCCGATGGCATGGCGGCGGTAATCGCCGTAATTTTTTCGTCCTTTTCGGCCAGCTTGACCAACGTTTCGCCGTACACCTTGGTGTAGCTTGGCGCATTCGGGGTTGGTTTCGCCTGCTTGCCGGTGACAACGTCAAACTTGGCAACGCCATGATATTTGTCCGCCGCACTTTCGGCTGGGCCATAGCCCTTGCCTTTTTGCGTCACCGCATGGATCAGGATCGGGCCATCGACATCCGCATCGCGCACGTTTTTAAGCACCGGCAAAAGATGATCCATATTGTGACCATCAATCGGCCCGACATAGAAGAAACCCATTTCTTCAAACAGGGTGCCGCCGGTCATCATGCCACGGGTATATTCTTCTAGTTTACGTGCCGCTTCTTCGATCTGGCGCGGCAAATGTTTGGTCAGGCCCTTGGCCGCATTGCGGAACCCTTGATACCCCTTGCCCGAAATCAGGCGCGACAAATAGCCCGACATCGATCCCACCGGCGGGGCAATCGACATGTCATTGTCATTAAGGATCACGATCAAACGCTGATCGGTGGCCGCGGCATTGTTCATTGCCTCATAGGCCATGCCCGCACTCATCGAACCATCACCAATCACGGCAATAACGTTTTTGCGTTTGTCATCGGAAAGCTGGTTGGCCACCGCCATGCCAAGCCCAGCCGAAATTGACGTGGAACTATGCCCCGCGCCAAACGGGTCATATTCAGACTCGCTGCGTTTGGTAAAACCAGACAACCCACCGCCTTGGCGAATGGTTCGCATGCGGTCACGCCGCCCGGTCAGGATTTTATGCGGATAGCATTGATGCCCCACATCCCAAATCAACCGGTCATAGGGCGTATCAAACAGATAATGAATGGCAACCGTCAGCTCGACCACACCAAGGCCAGCGCCAAGATGGCCACCGGTAACCGACACCGTATCAATCACCTCGGCGCGCAATTCATCGGCAATCTGCTTCATTTGTGCAGGCTGCAACGCGCGCAGGTCTTCCGGAGTCTTTACCGTATCAAGGAGCGGGGTCTTGGACGTCGTGCTCATACCGATCTCAATTTTTCAATTTTTATATCGCGTCACCGTCAAAGGGTGACGCTTTAAGGCTTGTTTTGCAAGCTGCGTAAAATAGCGGGGTTCAACTGAATTAGCGACCCTCAATTTCACATATCCGTCAAACAATTTAGGCGCCCAAATGCGAAAATGACATTCCCATAAATTAGCATTTGTACATCTAGAGGTGGTTAAATGTTGCGTTACCACAATTAGATACCGTATACACCTCACCGGAAAATCGATTCCTAATGTAATTAAAGGACCTATCCAATGATTCACTGCACCGCTTGCGGCTCCGAAATGTCAGAAACCGCTGTGGCTTGCCCGAAGTGTGGCCACCCGAACGAACTCACCTCTGAACCCGTTTCAGAAAAGGGTTTTGTCCCGGCACTTCTGCTCTGCTTCTTCCTTGGGTCCTTTGGCTTCCACCGCTTTTACGTTGGTAAAGTCGGCACCGGCATCTTGATGCTCATCACCCTCGGCGCGTTTGGTATCTGGACTCTGATTGATTTCATCATGATCGCAATCGGCAGCTTCCGCGACAAACAGGGCCTGCCGCTGAAACGCTAAGCCGTTTCGCACACCAATTTGCCTTACCAAGATGGGAATTTGATCTATGTCTGATACCAGAAACACCCAACCACATCAGACGCCAGCGAGCACCATAAGCAAAAAGTTTTGCCGTATGTGCGGCACTCAGCTTGCGGTCGACGCGGATCAATGCCCATCTTGCGGGCATGTTTGCGCCCCGATTGGCGGCAACAAACCAACCCCCGAAAACATCAGCCCCAAAAGCTTCGGCGTTGCCGTCTCTTTGTGCGGCGTGTTTGGCATCATGGGGATTCACCATTTCTATATCGGCAATATCGTCCACGGCCTGATCGATTTGTTATTGTTTGTCGCAGCCATGGTCTGCTTCTTTAACAATACCGAAAGCTGGGCTTTATTTGGCCTGATGCTGCTGTTGATTGACGTCGGTCACTCGGTTTGGGTGATGTATCAGTTATTCACCGGCAAAACCTATGACAGCCAGGGCCGACTGATCCCCTATCCCGGCCAACTCTAAGCTGGCCAAAACGGATCAGAACTCAGCCCAGGCGGCTTAAAAATCCGGCAACAACTTGCTCGACCGTGCGGTGAATGGCCTCACGGTCGCGACCGAAATCGCGGCATAAATGTCCATGGTTTTCGGCGATAAACGGGGTGCATTCGGGCAAGAACGAATAATGCCCTGCCCCTTTGATCCGGACAAACTTTGCCCGTCCCTGCAACAATTTGCGGAAATGCGCGGCATTGACGTCCTCGATCAGGACCTCGTCCGTATCGGCCTCAACAAACAACATCGGCACATCGATATCGGCCACCCCGTCATCGGTTGCCGCGACACCAAACGCCGGCGCAATCGCAATCACGCCCGCAATGCGCGAATCCCGGGCTGAAACAACCGGCCCGCCATATTGATCCTGTAATTGCGCCAGATCGTCGTCTTGGGGTGCGTATTGGCAAATCACCCGGTCATCATCGGCATTGACCGCGCAATAGCTTTGCCACGCCTTGGCATCAAAATCCCACCCGGCCAGTTTCAAAACCGTCGCCCCACCGGCTGAATGGCCCAGCGCATAAATCCGGTCTTGGTCGATATGCGGTGCGATCTCGTCGTGATCCAACAACAGATCAAGGCTCAGCTTCATTTCACGCGGGCGGCGTTCAATGATCGCCAATTGCCGAGCCTCGGACGCATCAAGGTAGTTATCGCCAACATGCTGCGGGGCCGCCACGATATAGCCACGGCGCGCCAAATATTCCGCCAACCAAAACTGATTGAACCGATGGCCTTCCGATCCATGGGAAAAGACCACCATCGGAAACGGGCCACCCTCGGCAAACGGCGCATTGCGCGCTGCCGTCGATGCAACGCCCATATGCCGCACCGGCTTTTCCGCCACGTCCGATGGATACCAAATCGCCATCGGAAACGGGTCTTTGTCAAACAGCCGGTCACGAAAACCGGCTGTATAATTTGGCTGATCACCCATTTGATGAAACTTGGATTCTATCGACCGCGCTCGACCACAAACCGTGCCACTTCACGCAGCGGCTCGGCTTCGGCGTCAAAGCAGCCCAGATGATTGATGGCCTGATCACACAGCATCTGCGCCTGATCACGGGCCTGATCAAGGCCCAGCAACTTCACAAAGGTCGATTTATCCTGATCGGCGTCTTTGCCCGCCGTCTTGCCCAGTTCCTCGGAACTGGCTTCGACATCAAGCAAATCATCCTTGATCTGGAACGCCAAGCCCATGTCATGGGCATAGGACCGAAGCGCCATGCGCATGCTTTTGGGCGCCTTGCCCAAAATCGCCCCGGCTTCGCAGGCAAAGGCAAACATCCGACCGGTTTTAAGCAGGTGCAAATGCGTCACTTGGGCCTGATCAAATGATTGACCTTCACCGGCCAAATCAATCATCTGCCCGCCGACCATGCCATTGGGTCCGGCCGCACGTGCCAAGGCACGCACAAGATCGGTACACACGCGCGGATCGGGATGGGTATCCTCATCGGCCAGCACTTCAAACGCCTGGGTCAGCAGCGCGTCACCAGCCAAAATCGCCGTCGCTTCGTCAAACTGCTTATGGCAGCTTGGCTTGCCCCGGCGCAAATCATCATCATCCATGGCCGGTAAATCGTCATGGATCAGTGAATAGCTGTGCACCATTTCGACCGCTGCCGCCACACGCAGTGCGGACCGGCGCGATACCTTAAACAGGGATGCGGAACTCAGCACCAAGAACGGGCGCAGGCGTTTTCCCTCCCCCAAGGTGGAATAGCGCATCGCCTGATACAGACGTTGTTCAATCTGCCCATTGGGGCGCGGCAAAATACCATCAAGCGTTTCGCCAAGTTCAATTGACGCCGCATTCAGTTGGGCAAGGAGGTCGTAACTCACCTCGGTCTCCGCAAATTTAATTATTCGATTTCAGTCGGCGTTGCTGCCGGGCGGCCATCCGCATTCAACGTAATCTTCTCAATACGCTCTTCGGCCGTGCGCAACTTGTCGGCACAATGACGTTTCAAGGCCGCACCACGTTCATAGGATGCAATCGCGTCATCAAGTCCGACCTGACCTTGCTCAAGCTGACGGACAAGGGACTCTAACTGGCCCAATGCCTCCTCAAAGCTGAGTTTGGCGATATCTTCGGGGATGGCGGGGGATGCAGTAGCCTCGGACATGTAAGCTCCATTTCTATGTTTGGCGCGGAGTTTACGCGCTGTTCCCGCCAAGGGCAACCAGACAGAACGCGGAATTTCGTCATCGCGAAACATTCCGCCCAACACCGCACACATGCCCCTGCATCACGGGGCTGCCGACCATGTGCCCTTCATCCCCCAAACGGCACACTACCGGCTCAAACCGTTACCCGAACCCTACTCAGCCCATCATCAAGGTGCGGACATGCAGCATAACACACCGTGCCAAGGTCGGCAGGTCATAGCCCCCTTCTAGCAAAGACACCAATCGCCCCTCACACTGCTCATCGGCAAGCGCCATCAGTTGCTGCGTCATCCAGATGAAATCATCATCACACAATGACAACCCGGCCAGCGGATCGTTTTTATGGGCATCAAACCCGGCCGAAACGATCAGAAGTTCGGGCTTAAATGCGGTAAGTCCCGGCAAGACAGTTTCGCGAAACGCATGCTGAATTTCCGCGGTCCCCGCCCCGGCTTCCAATCCGACATTTAGGATATTATTGGCACATCCCCGTTCACTTTCCGCCCCCGTTCCCGGATAAAGCGGCCATTGATGCGTCGAGCAATAAAACAAATCCGGATCGTTAAAGAACAAATCCTGCGTGCCATTGCCGTGATGCACATCGAAATCCATCACCGCCACGCGTTTGATGCCGTACTTATCACGGGCATACCGGGCGGCCACCGCCGCATTGTTAAACAGGCAAAACCCCATTGCCCGTTCATATTCCGCGTGGTGTCCCGGTGGGCGCACACCGACAAAGGCATTATGTTCGTGTCCCGCCATCACCGCATCCACCGCAACACAGGCCCCGCCAACGCTGCGCAACGCCGCATTGCCCGACCCCGGCGACACATAGGTATCCCCATCCAGTGACACGATGCCGCTTTCGGGGATGGTTGCCATCACCTTATCGACATAGGCCGGGTCATGGACCGATTTGATCAGGTCAATATCGCCCTTTGGGGCTTCTTCGCGGTGCAGGAACATGAATTCTTCGCCTTCAAGCACGCGCTGAATAACGCGCAGGCGGTCGGCACATTCGGGGTGGCCCGGGCCGGTATCATGTCCGATGCAATCGTGATGGGTTACGAACAATGTCGCCATCGATCTGGATCGCCTTCCTGTTATATTTTCCCTGTTTGGCCAACATCGGCTGCGGGCCATCTTGGCGCGATCACATTGGGTGCTTCGCGCTCTTATTTTTCTTTTGTCTTATTTATAACGGCAAATAACGTGGTCCGCTTTGTTCTAAATCAGCACACCACACGCAAAGATCGCAAGTTCTTTAACCGGTATAAGACCGCGACCTATACGTCTTTCACAAAACGACTCTGACGCCCGGTCATTTTTTGTCGCCCCCTGTGACGGCCAACACACCCTTACATCGCACATGAGTGATATTAAAATTTCAGTTTAATTCATACACCTGACCGGGTGACCACCAAACAACCAACAGTTTGCCCTAAAATTGGCGCAAAACCGCGTCACGATCATTCAATAGCTTACAAAGACTGTAGAATTTCGTGACCTGCAAAGAACGGGAACCGACGTCCGACAGTAAAAGAAACGATGATACGAGCACGTATATTGCGGCTAACGCTGTGGTTTTCCTCAGCTATCTGGTCAAACACTATCTTGACAGAATCGTAATATACTTGAGAATAAGACACATACTAATCTGGTCGGGCCAAATGAATATCCCCCAACCAGATAAGTTGTGGAACGTAGGAAGATAATGTCTTCAAGGTTGCCGTCAACGTACATGACAACTGACATTTATCTTCGTTGGGACAATGGCCCGTCGAGGCCATGATAAATAAGGATGCCAAATGGAATTAAACCATCTGGAACACAATGCCGAGCAGGCGAGCACCCTGCTCAAGGCAATGAGCAATCAGAGCAGACTGCTTATTCTTTGCCAACTCAACCAAGGCGAGAAATCCGTTGGCGAGCTGGAGCGGATCGTCGGACTGAGTCAGTCCGCACTTTCACAGCATCTTGCCCGCCTGCGTCGCGACAAGCTTGTTAAGACCCGTCGCGAAGCACAAACGATCTATTACTCTCTTCAGGGTGATGAAGCGTTGCGCGTCATCAAGACGCTCCATACGCTGTATTCCGATACCGGCAACGCTGCCGCTGCCTGAAGTCGAAAATGACGGATCTCCCAGTAAAAAAAGCCTGCCGCACTGGCAGGCTTTTTTTGTGTCTTCATCGCACCAACAATCGCGTTTCAGTAAATCGTCGAGGGTGATACGCGCTATTTTGTATTCGCCGACGCCCCGCAATCCGGGGCCGGAAGCTTGGTGACTTTATCCAACGTGCCCTGAACTTCGAAATCGCCATAATCAAATCGAAGCGCCTGGGTCACCCCGTTCTTCGCCAGATCAACAGCCATCTCCGTGCTCGGGCCGTTTTCGGCATCGCCCAGCGGGTAATAAGCCAAATTCATCCGGTAAAACGGCGATTTGGTCAGGCCATCGGCGTCATCGGCTTTACGATCTTCATTTTTGACATTTGAAATCACTGCCGCCACCCGATTGGTCGGGCGATCACCGCTGCCATCAAACACCAGATCGTTGGCGAACTTTTCGCCTTTCAGCGCACGCGCAAGCAACTGGATCGAATGCTGTGTCGGAAACATCGTCTCGGCGGGCAGTTCATCGACCACCTCAACGGGTTCCTCATAAGTGACCTTAACACCGCCGTCACCTTCGCGCTTGGCATCGCCAACCACTTCGTCAACTTGCGTTCCGTTCAGGAAATCACGCATCCGGAAACGATACCGGGTCCCGTCAAAGTTTTCCCATTGGGTCATCGAAAACGCCGAATTGATCGGCGCCCCTTCCGCCCCCTGAAGGATCATGATCTGCTGCATCTCGGTGATCCAGCCATCACAGACCTTTTCAAACCGATAGCCCAGCGCCCCAGTCGCATCCACGACCGAGCTGCCCTGATCGGAACGGGTCATTTTGAATTTATATTCAGCCGTATGCGACACAAGCCCCGCTTGCACCGATGCCATGTTCCCGGCCTGCGCAGCGCAGCCAGAAACACCCAAACACAAAACCAGCGCCCCTGCTAAGGAACGCCGATTGTGATCTATCTTTTTAACAATCCCAGACAAACTTATTCTCCAATAGGAGCAATTCCAACAATCCAGGGATTTTGTATTCCCTTTTTGGCAGCAAGAAGGCGCAGGTCACGGGCATGATCCGATGACAGTGGTCCAACCGCAACGCGCAAGTATTCACGTCCCTTGACCTTAGCACTGATCAAGCGCGGTTGATATTCCTCATAAAGCGCCAACGCATTCTGTGCACGCGCCTGCTCGCTAAAGCTGGCCAGGATCACATAATTACCCGGAAGCGGCGCGCCAAGGTCATCGCCAGTCATCGCCTGATCGGCCTTCTGATCGGTGGTCACACGATCAACATTGTCGCTCATGACCGTGCCATCGACCAGTGCTGCGGTCTTGGTTTGGTCCGCCAGATCTTTATCTGCCACATCCGCAGATGCTTTTGTTTCTGCTTCTGCGTCTTCGGGAACGTAGCCAGCGATCGCCGCATTGGCGACGGCCTCTGCATTGATCGGATCATTGCCGACAACACTTGGCGCAACATCACGCGCCGGAAGGTCATCTGAAACCGATGCCACTTCCACTGCCGCAACAGTCTCATCTGCTTTATCCGCGGAATTGGCCTCGGCCCCAACCGCACGCGGCGGCAAGTCGGTTGTGATGATGGTCTTGGATGGCAAAACCGCCGGTGACGGGCGTGACCAATCTTCGGCCGGCGCATTCACCGCGTAAATCTCAGGATGGGCCATGCGAAGTTCTTGCTTAACTTCCGGCTCCCCCATCACGGCCAAGGCAGATGCCCGTTCGGCAAGAACGGTATCTTCGTCCTTACAGACATTTTCCTTAAACAACGGACGATGCAGCGCGCAATCCCCATCTGCCGCCGCGGAAACAGCATGATCCGTGGTGCTTTTGCCCGTGGTCACATAACTGATTAAATCCCCGGCCAGTTTGGCAACGCTCAGTTCCACCGGCCCACCGCAGGCGGCAAGTGCCAACGGTGCGGCAACAACAAATATCTTCTTCACAGGCCATCCCCCGACGGATCGAAATTTTCTAGTCAACCCGCACTGTGACCTACTGGCAGTTAATATTAGGTAAGCACCGCATTGCCTTTTACCTGTGATCAAGGCCCGCAAAATGGCACCAAACCTATTTACGCCCCATATTTACTACCCTTAAGAGTTGTATAAATTCACAGAACAATGCCTGAAACTCATATTTCCGATACCGCTTGTCAAAAAATCGAGGTGCGAAATGTGTACAGATTTTCAGGTGAATGTTCCAAAGCAGGGTTACATCAACGGTCGATCCATGGAATTCGGGATGGAACTAGAATCCAAGTTCTTTTTCCGTAAAGCGGGCCATATCTATGACCAAAAAATATGGGGCGAGAATTTCGGCCTTTCGTGGCAAGGAAAATACGGATTTGTTGGAATGAATGCCTTCAATTTGCCTTTGGTTGTTGATGGCATGAACACGCAAGGCCTCTCAACTGGAAACCTATGGCTTCCTGGCACGCAATACCAAACAATTACCGACCCGCAGAAAGGGCTGAACATTGATAACTTTTCGGCTTGGGTGCTGAGCAACTTTGCCTCATGCGAGGAAGTAAAGTCTGCATTGGAAGCCAATCAGGTGCAGGTTGGCGCACCGAAATTCCTGCAAAACCTTTTGCCGCTTCACTACCCGATACATGACGACCAAGGAAACAGCATCGTCATTGAATTCATTCAAGGCGAAATTAAAATCTACGACAATCCAGTTGGCGTCCTGACAAATCAACCACCATTCCCGGATCAACTTTCAAACCTTCGTAATTACGTTGATCTCACGCCATGGAACAATGAAACCGCCACGTTCAACGGCTTTGAAGTTGCGCAAACGGGCAATGGCAGCGGCTTACTACATCTCCCAGGCGACCCAACGCCCCCAAGCCGTTTCGTAAGAGCAACCACACTCTCAAGCTTCTCAGAGCCAGTCGACACACTTGACCAAGGCGTCAATCTTGCCCTTCATATACTTAACGCTGTTGACATCCCTCGTGGATTAATTCGCAACAAAGGCAAGAACGGCACAGAAATGGATTACACACAATGGGCGGTCATCAAAGATATGACCCGTCGCGTGTATTATGCCCGCTTATACGCATCGCTGAACGTTCAATCGATTGACATTTCTGCCCTCGAAAGCAGCAACGAACTTGACGCCCTTGATGGAAAACAGGTTGCGTTCCCACTTTCACCAATTCCCGAAATCAATTCAGAACTGTCCGAGTTGGCGACAAACCCACTAAACCTTGCCGACGTCGCCTAACGCCATCGAATACATGTTGTGAAATCAACTCGACACAAAACAAAACGGCCCGGAAAAATCCGGGCCGTTTCACTTATTCTAATTGGGTCGCCCCAAAATCAGTCTTTTTTGACTTTGGCTGGCATCTGCACACGCAGATGAAGCTCTTTAAGCTGCTTGTCATCGACATCCGACGGCGCGTTCATCATCAAGTCCTGCGCCTGCTGGTTCAGCGGGAAGGCAATGACTTCACGAATGTTCGGCTCATCGGCAAGAAGCATGACAATACGGTCAACACCCGGGGCAGAACCACCGTGCGGCGGGGCGCCGAATTTAAATGCGTTCAGCATGCCACCAAACTGCTCTTCGACCACTTCCTTGCCGTAACCGGCAATTTCAAACGCACGGTACATGATGTCCGGACGGTGGTTACGAATGGCACCCGATGACAGTTCGATACCGTTACACACGATGTCATACTGCCACGCTTTGATGTCGAGCGGGTTCATGTTTTCAAGCGCGTCAAGACCACCTTGCGGCATCGAGAACGGGTTGTGGCTAAATTCAATTTTGCCATCGTCATCTTCCTCGAACATCGGGAAATCAACGATCCAACAGAATTTGAACATGCCTTCTTCGCGCAGTTCCAGTTCGTCACAAACTTTGTCACGGACTTTACCGGCAAATTTGGCAGCCGCCAGCGGCTTGTCACAGGCAAAGAAGACCGCATCGCCATCGGCAACACCGGTGATTTCTTTGATCTGTGCGATGCGATCGGCATCAAGGTTTTTGGCAATCGGGCCTTTGGCTTCGCCGCCTTCGGCAAACACGATATAGCCAAGACCAGCCGCACCTTCATCACGCGCCCAGTTATTGAGCTTATCAAAGAAGCTACGCGGGCGACCGGCGGCACCGGTTGCCGGAATGGCGCGAACAACCGAACCTTTTTCGATGTTCGATGCAAAGATGCCAAAGCTCGATCCACGGAACGGCTCGGTGACGTCGCTGATGATCAGCGGGTTACGCAGGTCCGGTTTGTCCGACCCGTATTTCGCCATCGATTCATCAAACGGAATACGTGGGAACGGGTATGGGGTCACATCGCGACCACCGCCGAACTCAACAAAGATGTCATGCAAAACAGGTTCGATCGCGGCAAACACGTCTTCCTGGGTCGCAAAGGCCATCTCGAAATCAAGCTGATAAAACTCGCCCGGCGAACGGTCGGCACGGGCGTCTTCATCGCGGAAGCACGGTGCGATCTGGAAGTATTTATCGAAACCCGACACCATCAGAAGCTGTTTGAACTGCTGGGGTGCCTGCGGCAGGGCATAAAACTTGCCCGGATGCATACGCGACGGAACCAGGAAGTCACGCGCACCTTCTGGCGAACTTGCCGTCAGGATCGGGGTCTGAATTTCCAAGAAGCCCTGTGCCGTCATTTTCTGGCGCATGGCCGAAATGACCTGCGAACGCAGAACGATGTTTGAATGCACACTTTCGCGACGCAGATCAAGGTAACGGTGACGCAGGCGAACTTCTTCGCCGTATTCAACATCGCCAAAGACCGGCATCGGCAGAACTTCGGCCGACGACTGAACTTCGATGTTCGATGCGTATACTTCGATCTCGCCGGTCGGCAAGTTCGGGTTGATGGTCTCAGCGGTACGTTTAACGACCTTACCATCGACCGTAATCACACTTTCAGCACGCGCCTTGTCGAGGGTCTCGAACAGCGGGCTGGAAATGTCGATAACGACCTGGGTGATGCCGTAATGGTCGCGCAGGTCAACGAACAAAAGGTTGCCGTGGTCGCGTTTACGGTGGATCCAGCCAGAAAGGCGAACTTCCGCATCGGCGTCAGTCGCGCGCAGCGCATTACAATTGTGTGAGCGAAAAGGATGCATTGTCATTCCAGGTTGCTTTATATTTTGGGCCGCAAATTTGGCCGCAAAGGTGCATGCCAGACCCGCGCTGTCAAACAAAAAACGCACCACAACATACGCGCCACAGTTAATTTGGGACGTTTGTTACAGTGTATTCATTGCCGATCTTGCCCGGCGTCAAAATTTCAGCGGTATAAAACGCTTCTGGGGCCACCGCGTCAAGTGCGCTGTCACAAGGTTTGTAAATCAATCCTTGCCGATCTTCACCGCTTGCAGGTCCTTGACCTTGGTAAAGCCCATCAACCGCCCGGTGCCAACCGCAACGTCACGCCATTTTTCCGTATCAAATTCAAAATGCGCCAAGCCACAGGTGGGATATTTTTGCGCCATCACCGCACGGGCCTCTTCATCGCCATCGCGAAATAACGCCTGGGCAAAATTCTCAAGCCCGGAATTATGGCCAATGATCATCACCCGGCTGGCTTCGTCATGGGTGTGATGCAAACATTCCAGAAACCCGCGCTCGTTGGCCATATACAGGTCTTCGCTGTAAATGACGTCCGCATCATTGGCAAAATCGCGCCCCAAAAGGCTCAGCGTCTGCACCGCCCGTGTCGCGGTCGAACACCATATAAGGTCGGGCACCAATTCATGATCGCGCAAAAAGCGGCCCATAAACGGGGCAGCCTTTTCGCCGCGGCGGTTCAATTCGCGGTCATGATCCACCCGGCTTGGTTCGGACCAACTTGATTTGGCATGCCTTAGAAGCAAAAGAGTCTTCATGTCTTCGGTTCTTTTGGGTGGGCCTGAACGGTTGATCGAGGCTCCTGCATGCCATATCACAGCCCAAGACGCCATCAGAAAAACTGACACATAAATTTAAGAAAATTGCATGCCCGTAAGCAGTTATCCTATACTCCATTCATAACCGGGATATGTCGCGTAAATTCAAAGACATTCCCTCAATCCGCAGGAGGCATAGCGTGTCACACGCCGCTGCAGTTCAATCAAGCGCGATCACTATTGAGTCGGAAAGCCGGTTCATCAACCGCGAACTTTCGTGGCTGGCTTTTAACAATCGTGTTCTCGAAGAAGCCCAAAATACCGGGCACCCGCTGCTTGAAAGGCTGCGTTTCCTGTCGATCTCGGCCAGTAATCTTGATGAATTTTACATGGTGCGTGTCGCCGGTCTGGTCGGGCAATTGCGCGCGGGCATGACCAAGGTCAGCCAAGATGGCATGAGCCCGTCTGAGCAATTGCGCGCCATCACCTTTGACGCCAACCAACTGATGCAGGATCAACAACGCATCTGGCGCCAACTCAGCAGTGACATGCAAAAACAGGGCATTTCGGTGATTGATCAATCCGATTTGACCCAGACCGATCGCAAATGGCTGGATGGCTATTTCACCCGCGAAATCTTCCCGACCCTTACCCCGCTTGCGATTGATCCGTCCCATCCGTTCCCGTTCATTCCCAATCTTGGCTTTGCCATTGTGATGCAGCTGTTTGATCCGGCTGACGGGCATAACATGCGCGGCCTGATCCCGGTGCCGCAGAAAATCGGTCGTTTCTTGCGCCTGCCGGGCCGCACCGAACGCTATCTTCCGGTCGAACAGGCCATCTTGCTGTATCTCAGCAAACTGTTCCCAGGCTTTGATATGATCGAACACGGCTTCTTCCGCGTCATCCGGGATTCGGATGTCGAGATCGAAGAAGAAGCCGAAGATTTGGTCCGCGTGTTCAAAACCGCCCTGAAACGTCGACGCCGCGGCAGCATCATCCGCCTCAAAGTCAACGCCCACATGCCCGAAGACCTGCTTGATTTCGTGATCGACGAATTGGACGTCGCGCTCGAAGAAGTCGTTAAGGTCGATGGTCTGTTGGGCGTGGTGGACGTCAAACAACTGATTGATCCTGATCTGCATCACGATCTGCTGTTCTCGCCCTATGCCGCACGCTATCCCGAACGGGTGCGTGACTTTGGCGGCGACTGCTTTGCCGCGATCAGCAAAAAAGATCTGGTGGTTCACCACCCATTCGAAGATTTCGACGTTGTCGTGCAATTCCTGCTTCAGGCCGCACGCGATCCCGATGTCGTCACCATCAAACAGACCCTGTATCGCACATCGGAAAACAGCCCGATCGTCAAAGCCCTGATTGCCGCCGCAGAGGCCGGAAAATCCGTCACCGCCATGGTCGAGCTCAAAGCCCGCTTTGACGAAGAAGCCAACATGCGCTGGGCGGCTGATCTTGAACGTGCCGGCTGTCAGGTGGTCTATGGCTTCCTTGATTGGAAAACCCACGCCAAGGTCTCGCTTGTGGTGCGTCGTGAAAACCACGGGCTTCGCACCTTCGTGCATTTTGGCACCGGGAACTATCACCCGATCACGGCAAAATTCTATACCGATATTTCGTTCTTCTCCTGCGATCCGGCCTTGGGGCGCGATGCGGCCAGCATCTTTAATTTCATGACCGGCTACGCCACCCCAAGATCGCTTGAAAAAATTGCCATCGCGCCGCACACCTTGCGTCCGACCCTTCTGACCCACATTGATCAGGAAATCGAAAACTGCAAGGCGGGCAAGGCGTCCGGCATTTGGGCCAAAATGAACAGCCTTGTCGATCCGGTGGTGATTGACGCGCTCTATCGCGCCAGCCAAGCCGGGGTTCAAATCGAACTTGTCGTGCGCGGCATTTGCTGCTTGCGCCCCAATGTGCCGGGGCTTTCGGAAAATATCCGGGTTAAATCGATTGTTGGTCGGTTCCTTGAACATTCGCGCATTGTTGTCTTTGCCAACGGGGCGAAACTGCCCTCGCGCAAGGCCAAGGCGTTTATTTCCTCGGCCGACTGGATGCCGCGTAATCTCAACCGTCGTGTTGAAACCCTGGTGCCGGTTGAAAACCCAACCTGTCAGCGCCAGATCGTTGAACAAATCATGATTGCAAACCTAAAAGATACAGCGCAGGCTTGGTATTTGCAGGCGGATGGTTCATACGAACGGTGTGACGGCGGCGACAACGCGTTTTCGTCCCACAAATATTTCATGACCAACCCGTCATTGTCAGGCCGCGGAAGTGCGCTCAATGAAGAGGACCCGAATGTCCCCGTCCTGCAACTTGATGATTAAGTCCAAAAAAGACGTCCAACAGGTGCCATCAAAAGTATGCTGACTGACCAAAGAGCTTCCAACCGCATCGCGATCATTGATGTTGGCTCCAACTCGGTACGACTGGTCATTTTCGATGGCATGACCCGTGCCCCGGCCCCGATTTTCAACGAGAAAGTCATGTGCGGGCTGGGCCGCGATCCCGAAGACACCGGCAAGCTCAATCCCGAGGGGGTCGAACTTGCCGTCGTCGCCATGCAACGCTTTGCCACGTTGCTGCGCGCGATGAAGGTCACCCATGTTGATGTCCTCGCCACTGCCGCGGTGCGTGCTGCCAGCAACGGTCAGGAATTTTGTGACAGGATCCTGCGCGAAACCGGCCTCACGGTCACGGTCATTGACGGCCTTGAAGAAGCCCGCCTTTCCGCCCTTGGCATTATTTCCGGTGATCCCCGTGCCACGGGCATCATGGGCGATATTGGCGGCGGCTCGCTTGAACTGGTGTTGCTTGATCAGGGCGAAATTAAAAAACGCATCAGCGTGCCCTTGGGCGCGATGCGCCTGCATGCGGTCTTTGGCTCGGACCGGGCGCGGTTAACCGCTGAAATCAACCGTCACCTCGACAGCGTCGATTGGCTCAGCGACGCCAAAGGCCAGCAGCTTTTTGCCGTTGGCGGCGCGTGGCGCTCGATCGCCAAGCTTTACATCGCCCAGGAAGATTACCCGATTTCAGTCGTGCATAATTTGGCCATGCCCTGCGGCGAAACCCAGGAACTCACCCACATCATTTCGCAACAAAGCCGCATCTCGCTGGAAAAAGTCGGCGGTGTTTCCAAACGCCGTGTCGATAGCCTGCCCCATGCATCCCTTGTGATGAATATGTTGCTGGCGCGCATGAAGCCACGCGAAGTTGTCTTTTCGGGCCATGGCCTGCGCGAAGGCTGGATGTACGAAGCATTGCCTGAAAATCTGCGCCAACGCGACCCGCTGCTTGATGCCTGCTTAAGCTTCGCCGAAGACGGCGAACGTTTCCGCCAACACGGCGAAGAACTGTTTCGCTGGTGCGCGCCGATCTTTTCCGATCTGCCCGAAAATCTTGAACGCCTGCGCCTTGCCGCCTGCATCATTGGCGACATCGGCTGGAACGAACATCCCGATTACCGCGCCATCCAAAGCTACCACCGCATTTTGCGCCACCCCTATCTTGATCTAAACCATCATGATCGGGTGTTTCTCGCCTATGCCATTGGCTCTCGCTATACCGGCAACTTTAAGGGCGACGCCTCAAGCGACCGTATTTTGGATGAAGACACCCGCATGATTGGCCGCATGTTTGGTCACGTCATTCGTCTGGGCCACACGCTTTCGGGCGGTGCCGAGGGGATCTTGTCAAAAACCGCCCTTAAGATCGAAGACAACAAAATGGTGCTGGAATTCGATAAAAGCATCGCCACCCTTTACGGCGAAGTTGTCGAACAGCGCATGAACAAACTGGCCAAATTGATGAACCGCGACAGCGAAATCCGCGTGCCCTGACATCTGGTCTGGCGCACCGGCTTGGTGGTTGGTGGTGGTTGATGCTTGGCAATCGCGGGCAAAACAGATAAGTTAATCCCGCTTTCCAAGCACCCCGTCCGCGGAAAGGGCTGCGCCCGGTTCGATACTCTGAAACACACGGTTTCCTTGCCTGTCTGGCGGACACAGGCGGTTTAGACAGGGGAATCGTATGTCTGCGTCACGCACATCGAAATCCAAAAACACCACCCATCCAAAACCCGCAAACAGCCCGATTTTTGACGGTCGGCTGAATCTTGAACAGCAACGCAAACGCGCCAAGGACCTTTTGCGCGCGGCGAAAGCGGCTGATACCAGCAATGATACCACCACCGCCCGAACCCGATTTGAACAGGCGGGCTTCAAACCGTCTCCCTCGCAAAAAACGCCCTTCAAACTCGCCGATGCCCAGTTGGTCATTGCGCGTGAAAACGGCTTTGCCAGTTGGCCAAAGATGAAGGCGCATATCGATCAGATTGCCGAACGCAACCGGCAAATCAAAACCGGCGCGCCGACCGTCTTGGATACCAAAAGCACCCTGCATCTGCGCTGCGGATCAGACATCCGCCACGGCCTTCAGATTGCCGGGTTCATTGGTGACTTCCTTGAATTTGCCGATCCATTCTGTCAGGGGCCGGTCCCCGACCAGCCGCTTGATCAATTTGTTCAGACCCGTGCTGATTTTATCGGCGCCGGTTATGGCATCACCCCCAAAGACGCTTTGGCACGGGCGAAACGCGAATATGGCGCGCTGGCGACACTGGGCGATTATGATCATGTCGTGCTGTGGTTCGAACATGACAGTTACGACCAACTGATCTTGGCCTTCCTGCTTGATTTCATCAATGCCACCCGCCCCGATACCCGTCTTGACGTCATCTCGGTCGGTTCTGTGCCGGGCGTTGAACGCTTTGTTGGGCTGGGCCAACTTTCGCCCGAACTGCTCATTTGGTGCTGGGACACACACCGCACCCCGATCACACAGGCCATGCTCGATTTTGGCTGCCATGCATGGCGGGCGATCCGATCAGACAATCCAGATGGTCTTAAGTCCCTGATCAAATCGGATGCATCGCCCCTGCCCCACATGATCCCGGCCCTTAAACGCCACTTGGCCGAACTCCCCGATCCGCAATCTGGTCTCGGCCTAACGCAAAAGCTTACCTTGCAAATCATCCATAATCACGGCCCCCTGCCCGTCGGCAAGGCCTTCAGCCACCTGATCCGCACCTACGACCCGCTGCCCTATCTCGGCGATTTGATGTTCTGGACAGAAATCCAGTGGATGATGGATTGCCGCGCCCCACTCTTCACCCTCTCTAAGGCCGGCCCAGAAACCAACTGGCCAGATCAAATCATCACCCTGACCAAAACCGGCAAAGAAACCCTCGCTGGCAGCCGTAATTTCCTCGACAACTTCACCGGCCGTCGCTGGGTCGGCGGGATCCGGATCAGTCCGACAGATACGCCATAGCCAACGCCCTTTATGGGCGACCGCTATCCCAACCCACGCGATGCCCTGAAAATCTCCTGCCGGAGCCACTTATGCGCGGCATTGGCGGCATTTCGCACGTGCCAATATTGGGCAAAGCCGTATTCACGGAACTCAAACGGCGGATCGCATTCACCAAAGCCCTGCATCATCGTGCCTGACAGGCGCGATGGCAGGGTGGCGATGATGTCTGTCCCCCGGATCAGATTGGCGACACTGGCAAATGTCGGCACCTGAAGGGCTGTGCGGCGTGATCGGCCAAGCGCGCGCAAGATATCATCCACTTCGGAGCTCTCATTGGCCCCGATCATCACGCGCGCATGGCTGGCCGCACAATATCGGTCGAGCGTATCTGGCGGACCATCATGGAATGCCGGATCATAAAAGCACCGCATCCGTTCACGAAACAGGCCCTGGCGGGTGATGTCGCCATGCTTGCCCGATTGCTCGATACTGATTGCATGATCAATCGTGCCATCGCGCAGCCACCTGTTCATTCGGTCAATGCCTGGCACCGGCAAAACCTTAAGCCGGATGTCTGCCTTACAACGATGCACCCGCTTCATGAGGGCGGGCAAAATCACCGCCACCTCATAATCATTGGCACCAATCACAAAGCGCGCACTATGATCGGCGTTCCCCGGATCAAATGCGACAACCCGCGTAAGCCCCCGAAGCCCCTGCAACAAAACGCGGACCTGTGGCGCGATTTCATCGGCATGGGCCGTTGGCGCAACCGACCGGCCCGAACGGACAAACAATGGATCGCCAATAATCTGGCGCAACCGATCAAGTCCATGACTGACGGTCGGCTGTCCTACATCAAGCCGGTGCGCAGCCGCTGTGACCGATTCCTCGTCATAAATCGTCAGAAACAGCCTCAGCAGGCGATAATCAAGATCCAATTCATCGATATTCATGCATATATACTATCATATCCATCGAATTGATCATATGCATCCTTTGCGACAAATTCTTCTTATGAACAGGCAACGCCTGCCCCTTAACGGAGAATCTGACATGACCGTATTAATCACCGGCGCAACCGGACAACTTGGAACGCTTGTTGTCAAACATCTGCTGGATCGTATCCAGGCAAGCGACATCGCCGTAAGTGTCCGCACCCCGCAGAAGGCTTCTGATCTAAGTGCAAAGGGCATTGATGTCCGCAAAGGCGATTTCAACGACCTTGCCCTGATGACCAAGACCTTTGCCGGTATCGAAACGGCCCTGATCATTTCGGCCGAGGACGACAACGCCACCCGCATCAAACAGCACCGCACCGCGGTTGACGCCGCCAAGGCCGCAGGCGTCAAACACATCGTTTATACCAGCATTATCGATCCCAAGGCCGATGCCGATTTCACCTATTCGGCCATTCACCTTGATACCGAAAATTACATCAAACAAAGCGGCCTTGCGTACACCTTCCTACGCAACAGCTTCTATGCTGACCTGCTGCTCGCTGGCGTCCCGCACGCCCTTGAAACCGGCGATTACGGCGCACCGGCTGGCGATGCCAAAATCACCTATATCCCGCGCAATGACCTGGCCGAGGCCGCCGCTGTCGTCCTTGCCAATCCGAATGATCATATCAACGCCACCTATAACCTGACCGGCACCAAGGGCGTCACCCACAGCGAAATCGCGGGCTATATCGCGGATGCCACCGGCAAACCGGTCACGTTTGTCGACCTCCCGGCAGAGGTCCATACCGGCATCCTCCAAAGCCTCGGCCTGCCCGACCATCTGATTGAGGCCCTTTCGGGTCTCTATGTCGGTGCGAAAAAGGGCGATTACGAAACCGTCAGCAACGATTTCGAAAAGGTCGTCGGGCGCAAACCGCAATCGGTCGAGGCCTTCATCAAATCCGCACTGGCAAACTGAACGCTCTTTGCTGGACCTAAAAAATCGGGCCCCGCAAGGGGCCCGACAAGTTTACAGGGAGGAAACATAAACGCGGCCTGACCCCGCTCGCCCCTGACCTTTACGGCGCAAAGGTCAGCAGGGAGGACCCCAAAAGCATGG
Source organism: Thalassospira lucentensis (assembly GCF_011806425.1). Taxonomy (GTDB): domain Bacteria; phylum Pseudomonadota; class Alphaproteobacteria; order Rhodospirillales; family Thalassospiraceae; genus Thalassospira; species Thalassospira lucentensis_B. Next base: position 245,272 of record NZ_JAATOV010000007.1, read on the forward strand.
CGGTCGATGCAATCAAAAAGACGACATATCTCACAATCCTTTTCAGGGTCCTTTGCGACGGCGACAGACAAGACAGCACCGGGGGACGCACCACCTTGCCTGCCGCGCAGAACGCGTTTCCGCCGAACTTTCCTGTCCACTCCGGGAACCAGAACGTGGCGGGGGTTTCGGGGGTATCGGGACTAAAGGCCCAAGTCTGACAGCCCCGGATGATCATCCGGACGCCGTCCAAGCGGCCAATGGAACAGGCGCTCTTGCTCGGTTATCGGTGTGTCATTGATCGACGCCACCCGATGGCGCATCAGGCCATCTTCATCAAATTCCCAGTTTTCGTTGCCATAGGCGCGAAACCAGTTACCGCTGTCATCTTGATATTCATAGGCAAAGCGCACCGCGATGCGATTGTCATGAAACGCCCAAAGTTCCTTGATCAGGCGATATTCCGTTTCCTTGCGCCATTTACGGGTCAAAAACGCGACGATGTTTTCGCGCCCGTCAAAGATGTCCGAACGGTTGCGCCAACGGCTGTCTGGCGTATAGGCCAACGACACCTTTTGCGGATCTTGGCTGTTCCAGCCATCCTCGGCCAGACGGACCTTTTGTTTGGCGGTTTCAATATTAAAGGGCGGAAGGGGCGGCCGTGACATCAATCTGATCCTTTGATCTGTGGTTCATAAAAGCCCCCGGTCGACACGGAGCAACATGCAGGGGGGGGATTGCCGACCGGGGAAGTACCGGAAGTTTGCCAAGCCCTTACGCGGCAGAGGCATTCACAACCGGGAAGTCAATCGGGGTATCAAACGCTTCGTTGAGGTAATTGGTCAGGGTATTGAGCGCGACATGGGCGACAATCTCGACCAGCTCGGCATCGCTGTAACCTGCAAGTTTAACCGCGCTGACATGGCCTTCGCTGACCTGCCCCCGGTTCTGGACCAACGCCACGGCAAAGCGCACCGCCGCATCGGCCTTATGATCGGTCGAGGTCCCATTTCGGTTTGCCGCGATTTCGGCATCATCGAGTTTGGCGACGTTTTTACCCAGATAGGTATGCGCCGAAAGGCAATAGTCACAGCCATTGATCTGCGCCACCGCAAGGGCAATGCGTTCGCGGGTCTTTGGATCAAGCGCACCTTTGGAAAGTGCACCATTCAAACCAAGATAACCTTCAAGTCCGGCCGGGCTGTTTGCCGTCAAGCGAAACAGGTTCGGCACCGAACCAAGCATCTTTTTGACACCTTCAAGAAGTGGCTGGGCGGTTTCTGGGGCTTCGGCGATCGAGGCCGGCAAAGAAATACGAGTCATTGGAACTCTCCTTAACGAGTTTGGGTTGGTTAACGTTAAAAAGATATACAGACCTGTCTGTCTATCTGTCAAATATATTTTTGGAACAGTCATTCTTCTATTGGAAATGCTTGCTTTTCTGGGAACTTCACGCCAAAAGAATACAGACCGGTCTGGCTATTTTCGTGCCGACTCTGATCACTGGAGTGATGAAATTGAAATCAAAACGCGACGTTCTCGTCGATACAGCTCTGCGTCTTTTCTATACGCAGGGCTTCAACGCCACCGGAATCGACAAGATTCTCGCCGAATCCGGCGTCGCCAAAATGACGATGTACAAACACTTCAAATCCAAGGACGAGCTGATCCTCGCCGCCCTCACCCGCCGCGATGAACAGTTCCGCGACTGGCTGACATCGTCCATGCAGACGGTCTCTGCCAACCCGCGCGAACAGCTTTTGGCGATGTATGATGCGCTCGAAGAATGGTTTCATGGCCGCGCGTTCAAGGGGATGGGCTTTTCGGGCTGTGCCTTTATCAATGCGTCGGGCGAGTTCGCCAAACTTGACCATCCCGCTCATCAGATCGCCGCCGAGCATAAGCGCTGTATTCTCGACTGTATTACCGATCTGTGTGACCAGGCTGGCGCCGCCAACCCCAAACAACTCGCCGAGGAATTGGCCCTTCTTAAAGAAGGTGCGATTGTCACAGCACAGGTCCGCGGCATGCCCGATGCCGCCAAGATCGCAAAGACCATCGCAACAGCCCTGCTCGATGCGGCTCTGCCCGCCTAACGGCGCGCTTTATCGGTCTAAAAACACAAAACGGGGCCATAAGGGCCCCGTTTTTGCGATCTGTCAGAATGTCGGTGAAACCTAGTTTTGCGGAAGCTCAACCAGCGTCACTTCACCATTTTCAAGTTTAAGGCCAAGCTGCCCGTGCTTTAAACGCAAGGCATATTGACCATACAAATCACGTCGCCAACCGCGCAGTGCGGGCACGTCGGCCTCGTCATCGGCGGCAATATTTTGCAAATCATCGCTTGATGCGACCAAACGCTGCGCAACACCTTTTTCTTCGGCACACAGTTTCAGCAACACTTTAAGCAACTCAACCGTCGGGCCGATCCCGGCAGGCAGTTCAACGCGCTGCTTGGGTTTTGGCCACTGGTCTTGCGGGCTGGCAAGGGCGGCTTTGATCGCCTCGATAATCGCCTGACCGGGTTTGGAGCTGCCAAAATTGCGGCCCACCCCACGGGTTTTATCAAGGTCGGCCTCGGTCATTGGCTGACGGGCGGCGATATCAAGTAACGTGTCATCGCGCAAAATGCGATTGCGCGGCTGATTTTTACGCTGCGCCTCGGTTTCGCGCCATTCGCCAAGGGCCCGGACCACCGCCAAGAATTTCGGGCTGTTGGACCGGGTTTTAAGCCGCTTCCACGCATCTGCCGGTTCAATCGAATAGATCGACGGATCGGTCAGGCGGTCCATTTCTTCGCGCAGCCAGATCGCGCGCCCATTGGCTTCAAGCCGTTCATGGAAATCTTCGAAAATCACCCGCAAATGGGTCACATCCGAAAGCGCGTAGCTGATTTGTTTGGTAGAGAGTGGCCGACGCGACCAATCGGTAAACCGCATGGATTTATCGATGCTTTTGCGCGTGACCTTATTGACCAGCGTTTCATACCCGACCTGATCGCCATAGCCCAGCACCATCGCCGCCACCTGAGTATCAAATACCGGATGGGGGACTTTGCCCGACAGATGGACGAAAATTTCGATGTCCTGACGTGCGGCGTGAAAAACCTTAATCACGCTTTCGTCCTGCATCAGGTCGAACATCGGGGTCAGGTCAATACCCTCGGCAAGCGGATCAACCGCCGCACCGTTATCACCCGGTTCAGGACTGGCAAGCTGCACAAGACAGAGTTGCGGCCAATAGGTCGAATCACGCATAAATTCGGTGTCGACCGTGACATATTCGAACGTCCGCAACTTTTCGCAAAGCACACGAAGTTCTTCAGTAGTTGTAATTGGTTCCATAAGATTTTCTATAGCATTGCGCGCCGCAAATCGCCAGAGCCTTCACCACAGGTCTGATCATTGCCACGCAAAACCACCTAAACCGCCAAATTCAACGCGTTTCATGCACAAAACCCGGCCAGAACCCTAAATAATTTCGTCCTCGTCCAACAACGGATCGGACTGAAGATGGGTTTCAATGGCGTCCATGCGTTCTTGTAATTCCGACGCGCGTTTGATCGACGCAATGTGGAACAGCGCATCGCCCTGATTAACAATCGGCAAATTGGTCCGCCCGATAATCAGGCCATCTTCACGCGCAGTGACTTCTTCGTCGGTCTGGCCAAACGGGTCGGCCACGGCGGCCAAAACATCGCCCGCATGAACAAACTCCCCGGCCAGTTTAAACGTCCTTAAAAGCCCGCCAACCGGCGCACGCAGCCAATGGCTGCTGGATGATTTAAACGCCGGGGCGCGCGGTTCACGCACCGCGCGTTGCGATGTCATGCCAAGCTTGCGCATCACGCGCAACACGCCCGAAACACCCGCCCGGATCGACATTTCATCAAACCGAAGCCCCTCGCCCGCTTCAAACAGCAAGATCGGCACATTGGCTTCTTGCCCGGCTTGGCGTAGCGACCCTTCCCGAAGCGGGCTTGTCAAAATGATCGGCGCGCCAAACGCCTCGGCATATTCCATGATCGCGTCGTCATCTTCATTGACCCGGATCTGGGGCAAGTTAACACGGTTAACGGCCGCCGAATGAAGATCGATGCCAAAATCGGATCGCTCGACAATTTCACTCAGGAAAAGATGCGCTAACTGTGCCGCCAGCGATCCACGCGCATGCCCGGGAAAACAGCGGTTAAGGTCACGCCGATCTGGCAAATAGCGGGTATGATTTAAAAACCCAAACGCATTGACCACCGGCACCGCCAAAAGCGTGCCACGCATGCCGCGTAACGCAGGCGATTTCAACACCCGGCGGATCACTTCCACGCCGACGATTTCATCGCCATGCACCGCGCCGCTGACAAACAAAACCGGACCGGGCCGTTTGCCATGGACAACGTTCACCGTCAGGTTAACCGGCGTGTGATTGGACAACAGCGAAATCGGGATATCAACAATCTGGCGCGTCCCAGCAGCAACCTTTTTCCCGCAAATTTCAAAATCTGCCGCCTTGGAAGACTTCTGTTTTCCGTTGGATGCTGCTGTTTCGCGCATGCTGTTAGCCCTTGCCTTTGGTCCGTACTTTGCCCGGACGGAAGTCTTTTTCAAGAAAATCAATAATCATGCCGGCAATGTCTTTGCCTGTTGCCCCTTCGATCCCCTCAAGCCCTGGCGAGGAGTTTACTTCCATCACCACCGGCCCATGATTGGATCGCAGGATATCCACACCACACACATTAAGCCCCATGGCCTTGGCCGCTTCAACCGCGGTGGAGCGTTCTTGTGGCGTAATGCGTACCGACCGTGCCGACCCGCCGCGATGCATGTTGGACCGGAAATCCCCCTCGGCCCCTTTGCGTTCCATGCTGGCAACCACTTTGCCACCAATCACGAAACAGCGAATGTCGGTATTGCCCGCTTCCTTGATGAATTCCTGCACCATGATATCGACACTCGCCCCGCGGAACGCCTCTATCACGGATTTTGCGGATTTCTCGGTTTCACCCAGAACCACACCAATGCCCTGCGTGCCTTCAAGCAGCTTGATCACCACCGGCGCGCCGCCAACAATCGACAAAACCTCGTCGGTTTTCTTTGGATCATGGGCAAAGGCCGTGACTGGCAGGCCAACGCCGCGCCGGGCCAAAATTTGCAGGCAGCGCAATTTATCGCGCGAACGGCCAATCGCCACAGATTCGTTAAGCGGATAAACCCCCATCATTTCGAACTGGCGCAAAACCGCCAGACCAAATGACGTCACCGAAACACCGATACGCGGAATAACCGCGTCATAGCCCACCAGCTTGACACCGCCATAATAGATTTCCGGTTTCATCGATGTGATGTTCATCGAAACCCGAAGCGTACTGATGATATCGATTTCGTGCCCGCGCGCTTCGGCGGCCTCCACCAACCGTTTGTGGGAGTATAGATTTGGATTACGTGCAAGCATTGCGATTTTCATGCAATGAACTCCCGTGGGTCGACGTGAAAAGGCGCGTAAACGATGAATGCCGCTTACGGGGACAAATATGATCTGAAAGAAAAAACGATCCTGCACGATTTATCGTTACGCTGCATGATCGTTCTACTGCGCGTCTAGCTCTGTTCGGGCTTCCCTGCAAGATAAGATTTTGATGGTAGAACCAAAAATCTTCCTGCCTTCATCGCTGTACGCCCCAAAAGCATGGGAAACCCCATGATTGAGCGGTTCGCCAAAGAAACCTCAACCTTTAACCGATGGTGCCCCACCGCGATGTGGGTTGCAATAACAAACCGTTCTTCGGCATTTCCGTTCGAACTGCGAATCTCGCGACGTTCGACCAACGGCGCAACGCATTCCATCCGCCCATGCCCATCGCCCCGGTAATGGGGTAAAACAAACCGGACGTATTTTTTACCGTCTTGTTCAAACTCGTGCGGGTTCAGGGCATGTAACGATGATGTCCGCGCACCGGTATCCACCTTGGCCTTGATAAACGGCACCCCCAATTCCGGAAGGCCGATCCATTCGCGCCAGCCCAAAACATGACCGCCGTCAATCAACGTATCGGTCTGGACTTTCAAGTTTGTTTTTGGTTTTTGTTTGCTTTGCTCTGCGCTCACGCGTGTGATCCGGTCATGTATATTACGATGAATATCAACAGCTATTTTGATGACCACCTATGAATTTCGCGTAAATTCAATCACGTAAAATCAATCTGCATCGGGGTCAGCCAAGGCTCATTGCTCGCTTATATGGGGATCGACACTGATATTTGTATCCGTCGCCACCTGAAGCTCTTCCATCACCGCACGCACCAGCGGCAAGGTCACCGCACGCTTTTCCGCCAAGGCCCGCCGGTCCACTGCCGCCACCAATTCGCTAAGGGCCACAAATGACCGCTCAATCCGCGGCAGGATATAGCTAATGGTTTGCGGCCCGGCCTGAATTTGCCGATCGGCAAACAGCTTTAACAAAAGCCCGACCATCAAATCATCATCGGGCGGGGATATTTCACAGACCAACGCCGCCCCCAACCGCGATTTCAAATCCGGTAACGCCACCTTCCAACGTGCCGGGGGCTGTGTCGCCGTCAGCAACAAATGCCCACCGCGTTCTTTCAGCATATTATAAAGGTGGAAGCAGACCTTCTCATCAAGGCCACCAGTTGCCCCATCCCCTGTCGCCCCATCACCGGCCGCAAAATCGGCATCTTCAATCACAAGCCCGGTGGCATCGCCCAACAGGTCATCGGGGTTGATCCCATTAAGGTCACGCGCCATCACCCGAAGGGCGGCTGACCGTGCACGCCACACTTCCGCCAGATGGCTTTTGCCACATCCCTTTGGCCCATACAGGCACAAGGCGGGCACAGGCCAATTGGGCCATTGGTCAATCCACGCCACCGCTTCGCTGTTACAGCTTGCCACCATGAAATCATCCCGCGCCAAGGCCGGACGCATCTCAAGCGCAAGCGGCAATTGCTGCGGGGCAACGTCGGCCATCACGGCCTCCGACGCCTCGCGCAGGTCATCCTGCTTGTTCTTGCTATCCTCTGGCATGGGATGTTTCGCCGGGCTCACAGTGGGTTTAACTCTCAGGATGCTGCGCTGGTTGACCACCAGCAGATTGATCTTCTAACGATGCGACATGCTCCGTGTTCTGATGATCATCAGACGCCGCATCCCCCTCATCATCATCATCATACAAAGGACTATCAAGGTATTGCTGTAACCCATAGCGCACAAGAACGCCAATGACGGCGGCCACCGGCACGGCCAGCATCACACCCAAAAGGCCAAACACCGCACCACCGGCCAGCAAGGCAAACATCACCCACACCGCATGCAGGCGCACCTTGTCACCCACCAGCTTGGGCGTCAGGAAGTTGCCTTCAAGCATCTGACCAACGGCAAAGACAATCACCACAATACCAAGATCAAGACTGACGCCAAACTGCGCCAAGGCCACCCCGACCCCAACGGCAAAACCGGCAATCATCCCGAAATAGGGCACAAACGATACAAGCCCGGTCATCAGCCCGATGACAAAGCCAAATTCAAGCCCCGCAATCGTAAGGCCAAGCCCGTAAAACAGGCCGAGCAACAAACAAACGGTCGCCTGCCCGCGGACAAACCCGGCAAGCGTATCATCAATGTCACGCGCACATTGGCGAATATCATCGGCCGATTGGCGTGGCAGATACCCGTCGATCTTGGCAACGATTCGATCCCAATCACGCAGCAGATAAAACGACACAACCGGTGTAATGAACAACAAGCTGACAAAGTTCAGCAACGCCAAACCGCCCGACAACACGTTGGTCAAAACATTGCCAACCCATTTAAGCGCGTTGGCGGTCTGCCCCTTGATCGCATCAGAAACACTTTGCAGGGTTTCGGGCGCAAACCGGTCCAAAACATCCTGCAAATACGGCCCGACATTGGTCTGCAACGTATCGACATAGCCCGGCAACCGTTCCAGGAACCCGGCCAACTGGCTGCCGATCATCGGTACGATCAGCAAAATGACAATCAGGAACACCAAAAAGAAGACGGCGGTAATAATGCTGGTGGCAAATGTGCGGCCAATGCCGCGCGCTTCCAGCTTATCGGCCAGCGGATCCAGGAAATAGGCAATCGCCATCCCTGCGACAAACGGCAAAAGGATGCCCGCAAACAGCCACACCAGGAAAAAGAACCCGATGGCGCAAAGCAGCCAAAAACGCGCCTGCTGGCGAAATGTCATGTCTGGTCGTCCCCTGTTATGCGCTTGCCGTCAAAAAGGCCCCAAAAGCCCCAAAGACCAAAGCCGTCGCTCAGCAGTCCATGTCTAAAATCTAAAGTCAAACCCCAAAGACCAAGGCACCGCCCATCCTATGACGCATGCCCATAATCCCGTATCTTATCGCGCATCCCACGCTGTTGCGATCACCCGGCGCGATAATGCGCCCCGATGACACCCCCAAAGGGTCACCAGAACGCATCACCAAAACGCACTATCGCAACGCCGGTTCAATTAGTTATTCAGCGACAAACCTTCTAAACGATCCGTCCCCACCGGCTGAATGAACCACAACTGCCCCATCTGGGTCAGGTTAAGGTTCTTTTGATTAAGGGCCGTTTTCAACTGGCTGTTCGATCCGACGAACTCCAGCGAAAGCTGCACTTCACGGCGTGACATCGCCACCACACGGGCATTGCGCACGACCGGCAAGCTGGTCACTTTTTCTTCGATATCCGCCCAATCTGAAAGCCCGGTAATCGGCACAAACACCATCAAGGTGCCCCCGGTGCTAAAGTTAATCAGGTTGGCGCGTTTCCAGCCTTCTGAAAGCTTGGTCTGAACCGATTTGGCCGCCCGTACCAACGTCTGGCTCAGCGACTGACCCGACTGGGTCTTTTCGCGCACACCAAACACCTGCGGCGATCCGCTCGGATCATATCGGGTGACGGAAACATTGACGGTCTCCCCGCCCTTTGGCCCGCTGACTTCGGCGGTTGCGACCACGGCGGTATTGGCACCATAGCGTTTGGCAAGTTCGGCCAACCGCTCCATCGCACCACTTTCGGCCTGCTCGGCGGAAATGGTTCCGATATCGCTCAGATCGCCAATCGGCATCTTAACCGGGACCAAGCCCGATGACGCCACATTGCGGGACCACACATCGCGCCACGGATTGGGATCATCCCACAAATTCATGTAACTTTGCGTGCGATAAATCGGCAGGATCACCACCGGTTTGGACTGCAACTCGGCAAAGGATACATCGCGGAACCGCAAATAATTGCGCACCGCATTGTCCTTAAAGCGCACGGTCATATCGGCGATATAGCGTACCGACGATGTTTTCTCGTTCGACACGCCGAAATCACGGACCATGTTGGCCAGCTCCGCCGCACCTGGCATTGCCAAGGACTGGCGATCTTCTGGCAGGGTCAAACGGGCAACCACTTCTTCAAATGCCTGACGCTGCCCGACAAGAAGCGCCTGCTCGCGCGCGGCAGCGGCTGTTTCGGCACGTTCATCAACGTGAACGCCCGACACGGTGAAAATATCCTGTGCCATTGTCGGGGTGCCCGAAAAGGCCAGAATTGCACAAACCGTGGCAGCACCTGCCAACATCTTGATGTTTTTCAATGAAGTAAGCACGTATGCCTCTTTACCCTAAACGTATCATGTTAATCTTTATACCAGCTCGAAAACCGTACGCTCTTTGTGGCATGTTGAACGCATTCTGCAAAGAAAAGTCTGTCATGCGCAGGTCATCATTGCATATTACGAGCGTTTGAGTATTTTCGGCCCAGCGGAAATTATCAAGCCCGCGTTTTTTATCAGTAGGTCACGTTACATCTGATTAAAGGCGTCCGTATGGCGGATTGGTCACGCAGCAACATAAAAACTGCGCCCCGGACCGCAAGTGCGACACACTTAACAAGACCGAACCAAACCGGTCGATGTTGGCTCTTACTGATGAAAAACGCGGGGTTTCCCCGCCCATTTATCATGCATGTTTGCTGCCAAGGATCCGTAAAATGACCTCCTCCAATGGCCTTACCTATAAGGACTCCGGTGTCGATATTGATGCCGGCAACGCCCTTGTTGATCGAATTAAACCGCTGGCCAAGGCAACCACACGCTCTGGCGTGTCTGGCGGTCTCGGCGGATTTGGCGCGCTGTTTGACCTCAAGGCAGCTGGCTATAACGACCCGGTTCTGGTGTCTTGCACCGATGGGGTTGGCACCAAACTCAAAGTCGCCTTTTTGGCCGACAAACACGATACCGTCGGCATCGACCTCGTCGCCATGAGTGTCAATGACCTTGTCGTACAGGGTGCTGAACCGCTTCTGTTCCTTGATTACTTCGCAACCGGCAAACTTTCCGTCGATAACGCTGCTGACGTGGTTGCGGGTATCGCCGAGGGCTGCAAACAAGCAGGCTGCGCATTGATCGGTGGCGAAACCGCCGAAATGCCGGGCATGTATGCAGACGGCGAATATGACCTTGCCGGTTTTGCCGTCGGTGCCGCCGAACGTGGTGAGTTGCTCGATGGCAGCACCGTCGCCGAAGGCGACGTCATCCTGGGTCTGGCCTCCAGTGGCGTTCATTCCAACGGTTATTCGCTGGTGCGTAAGGTTGTCGAAAAAGCCGGTCTCGATTATTCCGACGATGCGCCATTCGCACCGGGCAAAACCGTTGGCGAAGCCCTTCTCGAACCGACCAAGGTCTATGTCAAAAGCTGCCTTGCCGCCCACAAGGCCGGTCTGGTTAAGGCCCTCGCCCACATCACCGGCGGCGGTTTGACCGAAAACGTCCCGCGCGTTCTGCCAGAAAACCTGACCGCGGTCTTTGATGCCGCGACGTGGGATTACCTGCCGATCTTTAAATGGCTTGGCGAACAGGGCGGCATTCCGGCCACCGAAATGGCGCGTACCTTTAACTGCGGCATTGGCATGTGTGTTGTCGTTCCGGCCGACAAAGCCGACGCCGCCGAAAAACTGCTGCGCGAACATGGCGAAACCGTCAGCCAGATCGGTGTCATTGGTCCGCGCGCGGGCGACGGTCCGCAGGTCGTGATTAAAAACATGGCCCGTTCATGGGAAAAGTAACCAACGGCAAAAAGTTGAAACTCGCCGTCCTGATTTCAGGCGGCGGGTCAAACTTGCAGGCCATCATTGACGCCTGTGCGCAGCCAACCTATCCGGCTGAAATCGTTCTGGTCTTCTCCAACCAGCTTGACGCCGCCGGTCTTGACCGTGGCCGTCGTGCCGGTATCCGGGCTGAGGCGATCTCGCACAAAGGGTATCCGGGGGGCCGCGAAGCATATGACGCAGCCGTCAGTGACCTGATCGAACAAAGCGGGGCGGATCTGGTTGTGTTGGCCGGCTATCTGCGCTTGGTCAGCGAAAGCTTCGTCACCCGCTGGAAAGATCGCCTGATCAACATCCACCCGTCCCTTTTGCCAAGCTTTAAGGGCCTGAATGTTCATCAAAAGGCACTTGATGCCGGGGTGAAATTTGCCGGATGTACCGTGCATTATGTCGTCCCCGAAGTCGATTCTGGCCCGATCATCGCCCAGGCCGTCGTTCCGGTCCTGCCCGGCGATGACGCAGGCAAACTGGCCAAACGGATTCTAAAACAAGAACACCGCATCTACCCACAAGTCATCCGCTGGATCGCGGATGGCCGGGTTTCGGTTGATACCAATGGCATTGTCACGGTGGCGGACGCCCAAACGCCCGAAACCACCGACATCAACCCGGTGCTTGAACCCGGATGAAAGAACCTCTGGCGCTGGCTGCGCAAGGGTTTTAACGCTTAAAAAATGCGGGCCATATTCCGATGGTCCGCCTTTTTCTTATCTGGTTTCTGGTCTGGTTTCATGTCCGGTTTTACCGGCGCGCAAACCCAAAACCGGGGTCATAATCTGTGCGCATTTTGATGCTGTGATGGGCTTATCAAATTCAAATCCCCCACCACCGCCCCGGAAAACCGACATCATGAAACGCACTCTCACTGCCCCCGGACTGATCATCACCTGCGCCCTTTTCGCCTTTACGCCGCTTACCGCAATGGCTGATTCTGATTCCGGTTCCGACCCTGATCTGGACTCGTACAAGGCCGACATGCAAACCGGCGACAAACCATGGCGGGCGAAAAAATGCGCGGTCTATGAAGAAACCCGCAATGCCATGCTCGAAACCATCCCACGCGATACGCTAAGCCCCGAATTCACCAAGGGCGAAGAAGACTATATCGCCAACGGCTGTGCTGGGCGCACCTATGCCTGCCCGAAATCCAAGGCCGAACTCGACTACGCCAACGAAATGTCCTTTGCGATGATGAGCCACGGGCTATCGGGCACCTTCCTGCCCTATGGCTGCCCAATGGCGCCCGATGATCCCACCCCCCCCAACACCAACGACTAAACCCCCGCCACACAGGTGTGAAGTCGATCAAATGTTTGATCAGAAACCGTTATCTATGGTTAATCTTCACCTTGCACTGCCTCAACTTCATGGATATACATTTGAAAAATCCCAAAAACACAATGGAGGCAACCTTGCAGGGCAACGACTACGATCAGACCCAGACCCACGTCGAAATCTATAACGGCTTCACCACCTTTATGAAGTGGTCCACCCTGTCGGTGATCGGCATTCTGGTCCTGATGGCGATCTTCCTCGTGTGATCCGCCCCGCCCTTTGGGCACTGCGTTGATCCAAATGTAAAAAAGCTGCCGTTGATCGGCAGCTTTTTTGTGTTTCAGCATCTATTCTTTTAAATCGTATCGGTTTGATAGGTAACAACATCAAAGCCCTCCGCATCGCTTGGCGGCTCGAAATAGGCCGAAATTTGATGGAACTGCGCATCACTGGCCGCGAACTGATGCGCGCCGACTTTGTTGCGTTCCCGCAGGCGCGCGATGCAAACGTCTTCGGGCACATTTAAATAATGCAACTGGTGTGCGGCCCCGACATCCTCGGTGATGGCCCGCATCCATTGGCGTTGCTTGACCGTATTGGCCGGAAAATCCATCACCACCGAAATCCCCGACAACAGCAACATGCCGATATGCGGCCCCATCACCGAACGCAGCTTGGCCGACACCTGCACATAATCGGCGACCGAACGCATCTGATCGCCAAATAATGTCGACAGCCACTCATCCTCGGCAATCAGGACCGTGCCTGGCTTGCGCGCCAGCTCGGCGGCCAATGTTGATTTGCCCGCGGCAATTTTCCCGCACAGCAAATGCAAGACTGGCGCGTCGTTGCGCGGACGCGCGCCGCGCTGCGCTGTACCTACTGTACTTGATGTTGTGTCAGCTCGATCTGTTTGATCTGTTTGCGCTGGCCGCACAGGATCCCCTGTTCGGCATCGCTGGGGTTCTAAAACGTCTGTCTTGGGAACGGAATTTGGCTGTTGCATCGGTCTCTCCGGGGATGGGCCGGGAGACAGCCATAAAAAAACCCGCCTCGCCGGCGGGTGGATATCATTTGGTCAAAACGTCTCTACCCCGCCATCCTATGAACGGCGGTAAAAATTCGTGCATCCATGTGGGTCACAACGTTTTCCATCCCAAAAACATCGCACAGCAATCTGTTGATGTCCAGCCCATTGCGGCGCACCCAAACAACAAACGCCCAAAATATATTCACCCCAAGGTTAAATCGCGTTAGGATTTTACCGGTGGCGTGCCACCAAACTGCAAAACATTCGGCCCAATAATCTGGGGAGGAAACAATGCAAGGAAGTGACTACGATCCCAATCTGGTCGAGGAACATGAACATGTCTGGCACAACTGGACCAAGTTTATGTTCTGGAGCGTCCTATCCGTTGCCGTCATCCTGATGTTAATGGCGGTCTTCCTAATCGATTGATCTATTTTGCGCATAAAAAAACGCCCCGCAAATTGCGGGGCGTTTTTTGTACCGGGTAAACCCGAATACGTATTTCGATCGCTTAGCCGACGATTTCGGTCTGCGCGAAGAAATAAGAGATTTCGATTGCAGCGTTTTCGAGCGAATCTGAACCGTGGACCGAGTTCGCTTCGATGGATTCTGCAAACTGTTTGCGAATGGTGCCCTCATCGGCATTTGCCGGGTTGGTTGCGCCCATAACTTCGCGATATTTTGCGACAGCGTTTTCGCCTTCCAGCGCCTGGACAACAACCGGGCCGGAAATCATGAAGTCTACCAATTCACCAAAGAACGAACGTTCTTTATGAACTGCATAGAAACCTTCAGCCTGAGCGCGGGTCAAAGCGACACGCTTCTGCGCAACAATGCGCAGGCCAGCTTCTTCGATGACGGCGTTGATTTTGCCCGTCAGATTGCGGCGCGTTGCGTCCGGCTTAATGATCGACAAAGTGTGTTCGACAGCCATTGGTTTCACCTAGCTACTTATAAAAAATGGGACCCTAATCGGGCCTGCAGAAGATAAAGAAACCATACATCAGGATTTCCTTATCATCCACAGACCCAAAGGTTGGCGCTATATAAACGGGGTTGGATCGCAACGCAACACATAGTTCTGCCCGTGCATTACTGACCTGCACGCCCTGCATTCGCCCATCCCCCACCCCAAATCCGCGCCAAAACGCACAAAACTGCCATTCCCCATGGGGTCGCCAAGCGGTTATCGCCCCGTGATTGCCCCCGATGACATTTTCAAGAATCCTTGCGTCTGCACGCGTCCTGCCCTATGCAGGGCACAGAATTCTTGGCGATTCACGCATTTTGCATCCGTTAAAGCGCGGAACCGCCCCCAATCCGCACCCAAAAGATCAAGAGAACGTCCGAAAAATGCTGCAAATTACCGACCTGACCTATCGCATTGGTGGCCGTGTCATCCTTGACCAGGTTTCCCTGACCATCCCTGCCGGGCATAAGGTCGGGCTGATTGGGCGCAATGGGGCGGGTAAATCCACCCTGCTCAAACTGATTTCCGGTGAACTGGCAACCGATGGCGGCGATGTCCGCCTGTCCAAGCGCGCCCGCATGGGTGTGGTTTCACAAGAAGCCCCGGCGGGCAGCCGCTCCTTGCTGGAAACCGTTCTGGCCGCGGATACCGAACGTGCGTCCCTTCTCGAAGAAGCCGAAACCACCACCGATCCGCTGCGCATTGCCGAAGTCCACACCCGTCTGGCCGATATCGATGCCCACACCGCCGAAGCCCGTGCGGCATCTATTCTCTCAGGCCTTGGCTTTGATGCCGACGCCCAGCGCCGCGCCTGTGATGATTTCTCGGGCGGCTGGCGGATGCGTGTCGCCTTGGCTGCAACGCTGTTCCTGCGCCCTGATTTGCTTCTGCTTGATGAGCCGACCAACCACCTTGATCTTGAAGCCACCATCTGGCTTGAAAACTATCTGATCAACTATCCCGGCACCATCATCCTGATCAGTCACGATCGCGATCTTTTGAACCGTGCGGTCAAAAGCATTGCCCATCTGCATGACGGCACCGTCACCCTATATGGCGGCAATTACGACAAATTCGCCAAAACGCGTCGCGAACAGATGGAACTGGCGTCCAAGCATTACGACAAACAGATCGCCCAGCAAAAGCATCTGCAATCCTTCATTGATCGCTTCCGCGCCAAGGCCAGCAAGGCCAAACAGGCCCAAAGCCGTATCAAAATGCTTGAAAAAATGGGCCCGGCCATCCCGGTCGTCGAAGATCGCGGCATTTCGTTTGACTTCCCAAGCCCCAAGGAACTGCCACCACCCCTGATCAATATTCATCAGGGCGATGTTGGCTATACCGAAGGCAATCCGGTCCTTCGCAACATCAGCCTGCGGGTTGATATGGATGACCGCATTGCGCTGTTGGGTGCGAATGGTAACGGTAAATCAACGCTGGCCAAATTGCTGGCTGACCGTCTTGAACTGATGTCGGGTGAAAAGCATTCATCAAACAAACTGCGCATCGGCTATTTCGCGCAGCACCAAACCGATGAACTGCGCGGTGACGAAACACCCTATCAGCACATGGCATCCCTCATGCCCGATGTCATCGAACACAAAGTCCGCGCCCAACTCGGCCGCTTTGCATTCGAAGGCCAAAAAGGCGACACCAAGGTCAAGGACCTCTCTGGTGGTGAAAAGGCGCGCCTTTTGTTTGCGCTAATGACCCTTGATGCCCCGCATATGCTCATCCTCGATGAGCCGACCAACCACCTTGATATCGACAGCCGCGACGCGCTGAACCATGCGCTCAACGCCTATGAAGGTGCCGTGATCATCATCAGCCACGATCCCTACCTGATCGAAGCCTGTGCCGATCGTCTGGTTCTGGTCGCCGATGGTACCGTCTCCGCCTTTGAAGGCGACGTTGCCGAATATCGCCAATATTTGCTCGACCGGGCGCGCATGGAACGCCGGGCCAACAAAAACGGCGGCGATGATGGCGACAACGGCAACGGCAATGGTGGAAATGGCGGCAAAGACGCCAAACGCGACCGTAAGGCAGAACGCCAAAAGGCCGCCGAAAAGCGTAAAATCGCAGCCCCCATCAAACGCGAAGTGCAAAAGCTTGAAGCCGACATGGAAAAGCTGACCGCGCGCAAAGCCAAGATCGAACTCGATATGGCCGATCCGACGCTTTACGAAGACGCCAATGCCGACAAGCTGACCAAAACGCGCCAGGAACTCTCCAAGGTCGAAAACGACCTTGCGATGGTCGAACAAAAATGGATCGAAAAGCAGGAAGAATACGACGCAATGGTCGCCTAATCCGCCCACCCAGTATTCGCAGCAAAAAAAGACAGGCTTGGACATTCCAGCCTGTCTTTTTCGTTTGCACCATCCCTATGCCTTCTGGCCACATCGCCCTACTGGTTTAAATAGCGCTGCTCAATCGCGGCGGACTTTCGGCTTTTTTTGTCGGCGTTCATTTTGTCTTCTGCCATCGCCAATAATGTATCGTGATTGCTGCTTTCTTGCGGATAGACAACCATCCCCATGCTCGCCCCCACGGTTAGGCTTAAGCCGCCAAACTCCATCTGGCGCTGGATCGATGCGGTGATTTTCTGCGCAATCCAATCGGCCTTTTCGGTCGAGCTGACATTCTCATGGATCACCGCAAAGCTATCGGCCCGCAGTCGCGCCACCGTGTCCCCGCTTTGCACCGTGCGTTTAATCCGGTCCCCGACTTTGCGCAGCACCTGATCACCAATCTCATGGCCATAGCGATCATTGATCTGCCCAAACCGATCAAGATTAAGAACCAAAACCGCCACCGAATGCCCCTGCGCATCCCCATGGCGGCACGCCACTTCCAACCGGTCCTCAAACAACAACCGATTGGCAAGCCCGGTCAGGGCATCGTGATTTGCCTGCCGCCAAAGCGTCGGCGCACTTTCGCTTTGGCGTAAGATATCAACGGCAAGCTCAACAAAATGCACATCGCTGCTTTCGGGGTCGGTGATCGCCCGGATCACCACATTGGCCTGATAATAGCTGCCACTTTTGCGCCGGTTGCACACATCCCCTTCCCAAATGCCATTGGCCCGTGCCGCCATCAAAATATCTGAAAGCGGCTCGGCCTCTTCGGGTCTGGCACGCAGGAATGACAGCGGCTGACCAATTGCTTCTTCGGGCAAATAGCCGGTCATCGCGGTAAAGCCCGGATTGACCTTGGCAATGATGCCGTTTTCATCGGTCACCAACACACTGCTTTTTGACGCATGCAAAACCTGCTGGGACAGTTGCGCATCAAAGCTGGTCGATACTTGACGTTGGCGTGCCCACGCATACAACCCACTGACAATCGCCATCAACGCGATAAACGCCCCGCTCAGGATCAAGATAACCCGGCGTTCCGGCCACAAAAGCGTACTTAAAACGTCCCGTGGCAAATATGTCCCGACATACAGGTTCAAACGGCTGTCATTTTGGCCATCGCCGCCAAAAATCACCGAAAGGCTTCGGGTAGAATGCCGCGCAAGGAAAATGTCGGTCGCCTGCAAAAGCTCGACGGTGAAAAATCCTTTTTCCGTCTCAAAGCTTTCAAGTCCAATGCGCATATTCTCCCACGCCCTGGGATACCGATCGGCAAAAACGCGGGCGGTGTTGGTTAAATCCAACGCCCAGTTTTCCCCGCTCTCCCCGCCAAGGATCCAGTTGCCATCGCGATCAACAACAAACGGCTTCAACCCGCCATCGGATAAGGGCGCGACCAGATCAAACAACACCGGCTCAGCGCGTAAATTCACCACCACAACGCCCAACCGCGCGCCTGTGCGATCAAATACCGGCGACGACATGCGAATGACCGGCTTGATCGGCTTTTCGATCCGGCCAAATTCCTCATTCAGATCAATGCCCGAAATATATACCGTGCCGCGCGGGGCATTCTGCGCCATTCTGAAATAGGGCCGCGTTGATTTATCCTGAAGGTTCGGCGGTGCGACGGCAAACGGAACGCCGCTGGCGTAATTGACCCGCACCGTTTCCATCCCCTCGGTATTTAAAAACCGGATCTGGTCATAAATGCCCCGGCGCAGCGTAAACAGCATAAATTCATCCGTCAGGCGCGCGATCCCGGCCCCGCCGTCGGAAATCGCCTCAAGATGCGTGCTTTCCGTCAGGATCAATAAATCTGACACAACGCTGTCGATGCGTTCTTGCAAGGTCGATATGCCCTTGCCCAACGCAACCCGTTTGTTTTCCGCAATGGTCTGTTCGCGCAGAACCGTCCCATCCCAAATCAAAAAACCGGCAAGGATGGCAAACACCGCCCCCAACGGCACAAAACAGACCAAAAATGATTGAAGATGTCCCCGCGTCACGCACCGCCCCTTTACCCAACCCAGACCCGACTATTTACGCTCCATACGCAACCATAACATGCCAATCGTATATTATACATCCGAATAATACACTATCCAAAATTCGCATCACCTAAAAATAGACGCCCGCCAAACCAGCCTTTGTTTAAGTGTAAAACCGTGCGAAGGAATCGGATAAATCCGCATCTCAAATCTGCCCCTCCCGCAAAATCAGCATCCCGCTGGCACATCAGAAAACCCAAAACATGCTGATGTGACCAAAACCCAAACCAACAGATTGATGATCCACAACTTCAAATAGCGGCCAAGAAATGAATTCTGACACTTTCAGACACTTTCAGACATTTCCTGACACATTCTGACAATCGCCCGCCAAGCCATTGCAATACCGCCCCTTATCCGTCATGCGCAACACCTTCTACGACCGATCACATATTGATGCCGCGCCACCACAGCACAGCATCACACATGTGCTCGACCTACAACCGATGCGCGTTTGCGCTCAAACCACGACCAAGGGGACTACGTTTTGGGGTATTTCGGGTTTAAAACCACATCATCACTGCTGGCAGGCAGCACCGTACTTGCGCTTGCCGCATTTGTGATGCCATCAACCGCACAGGCCATGTCATCGACCTGTAAAAATGCATCTGACCTAACATCAAGAATTTTCGCGCTCCCAGTAGACCAAAACCTGACCTATGGGGACCATCAGAATTTGGCCGTCGAAAAGGGTGAAAAGTTCTCTCTGACTTTTAACAACCTCGGCAATTCCCGCCTCGATTTAACCATTACCTCAGCCGTCTTTTCCATTCCGTCTTCGGTAACTATTCCCGGAAATCAGTCAAAGCAGGTTTTGTTTACCGCGATCTCTGATTCATCTGCGGCCGAGTTTGTCTTGCGTCGTAACGGTGCAAATTCCCCCGCAAGAATGTCCAATGACGACGAGGGAAAATTCCAGATAAGCCGTGCCCGCTGCAACCCGGCAACCGGCGTTTCCTATGAAAGTGAAACCACGTCCAAGGGTGTCACCAGCGCGGTTGCCCGCTCGCAAACCACGGTCATTCAGCAAAATACCGGCGCACGTGTCGCCACCGTAATCGGCAGTGCCGGTGCGGGCACCACAGGGACAACCGGCGGCAATAACGGCACCGGCGCCAATGGTTCTGGCAATGCTGGCACCGGGCAGGATGGTGTGGTTGATGACAAAAATTCATTCACCCAGGCCGGCACCCAGGCCGGTTTTGCCACCCCATTTGGCACCCGCAATGACAATAACCGCGACAGCCGCGATGTCATGCGCCGTCTGGCGCTCAGCTCAAGCTTTGACAGCTCTGTGATGGCGGCTGATTTTGCCCGCGATCATGCGCTGGCCCTTGGCCCGACCGATCAGGGCACCGTTGGCGGCGCGTCTGGCGTTGATGGCCGTTCTGCGTTGGCCAATGCCTCCCCCATCACGATTTGGGGTCACGGTTCTTACACCTCGGTCGATAATGATTACGCCCAAGGCACCATTGATAACACTTATGATGGCGACGTCTGGGGCTATAACATTGGCGCGGATTACCGCTTTGCCAACAATGTCGTTGCCGGTCTGTCGCTGGGCTATAACGATACCGACCTGACCACGTCGTTTAATGACGGCACCTATCAGGAAAATGCCTGGGTGATCTCGCCTTATGCCATTTTCAGCCCGGTGCAAAACCTGTCGCTAATCGCCGAAGGCGGTTATTCGCAGGGCGATATCGACGTCACCCGCAACAATGACGCGGTCAATGGCAAAACAGAATCAGCATTGTGGTACGCATCGGTCAAAGGCATCTATGCCTATCGCCCGATCGCCGACAGCCCGCTGACGCTCAGCCCGTCTGTATCGCTTTTGGCGTCACGCAAAAACATCGACAGCTACACCGAAAGCGATGGCACCTTTGTCGACAGCTCGCGCTCCAACACCCGTCAGATCAAACCGTCGCTAGAAGCCGCCTATGATTTTGGCTTTAACACCCTGACCATCACCCCGTTTGTTGAAACCGGGCTGGTCTATGACTTCACCGACGAACTGAACAACGACAAAACCGCCTTTAACATTGGTGGCGGTGTGCGCATGTCGGATCGTTCAACCGGCTTTAATGCCGCACTCGAGGCCAGCTACCTCGCCGGGCGTACCGATTACACCGAATACACCATTGCCGGCACCATCAGCTATGGCTTTGACCTGCGCACCGAAAACGGCCAATCCTTTGGCGTCATGACCCCGTTCTTTGGCAGTGACGTTGACGAATATGGCAACCAGTCCATGACCGGTGGCCTTGGCTTTGACGCAGGCCCAATGACCAGCCGCCTGTCACTGGCCCATGACATTGCCCAAAACAGCAACGCCGACAGCTCGGTCCAACTTTCCATGTCCGTGCCGTTCTAAGCAAAGCTTCGCTTAACGCGCCAGACCAAGACCTAAAACAACAGCCGCACCGGGAAACCGGTGCGGCTGTTTCTTTTGGCTGAACCGCGCGCGTATTGCCCCCCATGCAACTCACCGACAAACCCCGTCATTCCTGCGCACGCCATCATCATTCCTACGCATGCAGACCTAATCCCCGCCCCCATCGCCGTCATCCCCGCAAAGCCTGCCCCCGCGAAGGCGGGGGGCGGGGATCTCGTCACGCACGCTGCTTCATAAAAACGGACAACAACCATTCCGGCGCGTCCGCCAAAGCACCAGAAAAGACTCGGATCAATCCCGCCCCCAAAAGAAACAGCCCCCGAAAGCAGCATCCAAATCGGCGCAGAACCATGCCTCAAACATGCGTATCTCAACAAAATAGAACCAAAAAGTTGATGATCATAAAAAACTAATGCCGCCAAAGAATGCAATCCTGACACATTCAGGCAAACTCTGACATTCACCCGCCCCCCCATTGCACTCAAACCGTTTATCCGCGTAGTCCCTGTAAGCTTTATCGCCGATCGCATGCGCGCACGGGACGCCACCAGGGCCGCGCCACATGTCGATCCGCCACCAATGCGCGCTTGCGCACTTACCGCCACCAAGGGGAAATCGTTTTGGGGTCTTTCGGGTTTAAAACCACATCATCGCTGATCGCAGGCGGCACCATGCTGGCCCTTGCCACATTTGCCATGCCATCGACCGCATGGGCGGCATCTGGTGCCTGTGCGAATGCCGCTAGTATGCAGGCCATAGCTACAGTAAATGGTTCAGTTTCTACTGGCCGCCCCTTCCCAGACGACAGCACACCGGAGACAAAGTGGGAGGTAAGGAATATAACAGTAAAGACAGGTGAAGAGTTTCATGTCGAAGTCAAGAACAACAAGAGTTCATTCGACTTGAGATTAAGCATCCGTTCATCCAATTTTGGTAATCCCGATTATACAACAATTGCCAAAGACAGTTCAAAGACCGTGACATTTACGGCAACCTCAGATTCGTCATCTGCCTTTATTCATTTGGATGCCGCTACTCATGATTCTTTCAGCATATTAAGCGTCAGGTGCGGCGACGATGCCGGCTCTGACAGCAGTTCTCAGGAAACCACCTCGTCTGCCGTCAATGCCGCTGTCTCACGCTCGCAAACCACCGTTATTCAGCAAAATATCGGCGCACGTGCGGCCACCATCATCGGCAGTGCCGGGGCGGGTACCGTTGGCACAACCGGCGGCAATAGCGGCACGGGTTCAACCGGCACCGGAACCGGCAGTGCGGGCACCGGGCAGGATGGGGTGGTCGATGACAGCAATTCCCCGGTTGCCAATTTCGGTTTTGACCAAAACATGAACCGCACCTCCGGCACCGCCAATTCCGATGACAACCGCAATGTCATGCGCCGCATGGCCATGCGCGCCAGCTTCGACAGCTCCGTGCTTGCGGCCTCAATGGCGCAGGATACCCCCCTTGCCCTCGGCCCGACCGATCAGGGCAAGGTTGGCGGTGCGTCTGGTGTTGATGGCCGCTCTGCCTTGACCAACGCATCACCGATCACGGTCTGGGGCCATGGTTCCTACACCTCGATTGACAATGATTACAACAATGGCACGCAGGATAACCGCTATGACGGCGATGTCTGGGGCTATAACATTGGCGCGGATTACCGCTTTGCCGATGCCCTGATCGCCGGCCTGTCACTGGGTTATAACGACACCGACCTGACCACGACCTTTAATGACGGCACCTATCAGGAAAATGCCTGGGTGGTCTCGCCCTATGCCATTTACCGCCCGATGGAAAACCTGTCACTCATCGCCGAGGCCGGTTATTCCCAAGGTGATATTGACGTCACCCGCAACAATGATGCGGTTTCGGGCAAAACGGACTCTGCCCTGTGGTATGCCTCGCTGACAACATCTTATGATTACCGCCCGATGGACGATCAGCCCTTCTCACTCAGCCCATCCGTGGCGTTTCTGGCGGCCCGCAAAAACATCGACAGCTACACCGAAAGCGACGGCACCTTTGTCGAAAGTTCGCGCTCCAACACCCGTCAAATCAAACCGGGGATCGAAGCCGCCTATGATTTTGGCTTTAACACCCTGACCGTCACCCCGTTTGTCGAAACCGGTCTGGTCTATGACTTCACCGACGAACTGAACAACGACAAAACTGCCTTTAACATTGGTGGCGGTGTGCGCATGTCGGATCGTTCAACCGGCTTTAATGCCGCACTCGAGGCCAGCTACCT
>NZ_JAATOV010000008.1 GCF_011806425.1 Thalassospira lucentensis
CTGTGCTCATAACTTGAAGGCTGAGGCTGTTAAGAAATCGCTCCAGTGGAGCGATTTTAAGCCGAAGGTCGAGCACGACGAAGTCGCGCGCAGACTGCGTTGCGCCACATGCTCCAAACCATCCATCATCATCCGCTCGCCCTTGTGGCGGGCTTTTTTAGTTCACCTATCGGATCGCTCCGACACAAACCACAACTCGTGTGAAATTTCTTGGAACTTTTTCCCGCTGAAGGTTACTTATTTCTTTGCTTGCGTGGCATCGAATTTCTTTCTCTTCTAAGAGAACGCTGGCACGGTTGAATGACGGTGTTTTTGTTTGATTTAGATGGTCATACGGAACGGGTTTGATTGTCCACGCAGATGTTGTCGGTATATGTGATGGCGTTGTCTTGACTTTATGAGGCCGACGCAGTGCAATGAAGAAATGCGAACCGCAATGGTTCGGCCTTTATCATTTTGTCTGGGAAATACTTAATATGGGTCAGTACCCCACCTGCATCCATTCCGTGATTTCAAACAATCCAAAAGATTTGAACCAATTTTTGGAAACACTCGGAAGTCGGCTTGAAGAGATCGAGTTGGAGCTTGTCGTTGCGACACGTGTGCAGGTTTGCCTTGATGAAATGCTGTCAAATGCGATCAAGTATGGCTATCCACCCGAAAAAACAGGTCAGATCGAGGTTTCTATTACCTATGAGACCGATGAAATCGTCGTTTCTGTGACAGATGACGGGGTGCCATTTGATCCGTTTACCCGTGATGACCTTGATAGCCTGGATCTTGATATTGAAGATCGGGAAATTGGCGGTCTAGGAATACATATCGTCAAAAACATGGCCAGTCGCGTTGACCATCAGCGACAAACTAACCGTAATATCAATCGGTTCTGGATTCCCCTGTCATAAACTGCTGGATGGCAAACGGGAACGCACCTCCAAATAGGGGCGTTCGCCGGTTTGCGCAGTGCTATGGGTATTTGGGGGCGCGTATTTGGTCAGCCCTGCTGAGGTTTCCGATACTCAAACGTCACACAGGTAATGTCATCAGCCTGTGGCGCGCCATCGGCAAATGTTTTGACCGTCGATACAACGTTTTCCTGAAGGCTTGAGACGTCCTTAAACGCGCTGGACAATGTCGCTTCCAGACGGTCTGTACCAAATTCTTCTTGTTTTGGATTAGTGGCTTCGTTCACCCCGTCGGTGAACAGGAAGACGCGATCGCCACTTTTAATGTCAAAGCTTGCATTTGAGTAGGGCATTGCATCCATAACGCCAAGGGCCATGTCACCTGTTCCGGGAATTGGAGAGCAGGTGGACGAACCGGATGGCAGATGATAGGGCGGATTGTGACCGGCATTGCAATATGTGAAGGTGCCCGAGGTAAGGTGCAAAATACCATAGAACATCGTTACGAAGAGTTCCTCGCTATTGTTCTGGCACAGAGCATCATTTAAAGCTGCGATGCAGTCGGACGGGTTGGCAAAGCGTGGTGCAATCGCGCGCATAATCGAACGCGCAATGGCCATGAAGAGTGCAGCTGGAACACCTTTGCCCGATACATCTGCAACAACAACAGCGAGCCTGTCATCATCGAGATAGAAGAAGTCATAGAAATCACCCCCAACATCTTTTGCCGGCACCATTAATCCTGAGATGCTGAGACGTTCACTGGGCGGCAATTGTTCGGGCAACATGGCAAGTTGGACACGCCCGGCGATATCGAGTTCCTGTTGAAGCGAAAGATAGGCTGTCTTTGATTTAAGCGCGTCTTCCAGTTCGGAAATCGTTGATTGCAACGTACCATGCTGCTGGTGAATGCGTTCCTTCAGGCTGGTTAATGTCAGGGTAACAACGGCAAGTTCGCTTGCAGCTTTAACATCCTCATTCTCGGTGAGGGCTGTATCGGCATTTAGACGTTCTTCAATGCGGTGCAAATCGCCCAGAATTTGGTCTCTTGCCTCGGTATCAAGCGTTTCGGCAAGTTGTGTCATTTGCTCGCGAATGACCTGCGCCTGACGCTGGCTTCGATTGCGACGTGAACGTGTCATACGGTCCAAGCGCATCAAATCATTACGAAGCTTTACGATTGCATTGGAAATTTCGGCAACTTCGTCGTTGCTGTTGGGTTGCTCAAGATGTTTGGAAAAGTCACCTTCTGAAACGCCAGAAAGGACGCCAATAACGCCTTCAAGCGGACTAAGCGAGCGACGAATATAAAACCATAACCCAAGTGCAGAACAGATTAGGAAGCTGATCGCGCCGGCAAAGATGATTTGTTCAAAACGTGCAAAGCTATGGAAGCTCTTGCTGATATCCTGGGCACTGACCACATAGCCGACCTGATCAGAAAACCCGTAAACAGGGTTGCTTGTAACGCCAAACATTTGATTTCCAAGGGCGATACGTTCTTCTGCCGAGGTGCTAAATTCAACTTTGTCGCGGATGTCTTGCCAAAGCGCCTCGTCCTGTCCGGTAAGATAGCGGCCGCGGCGATTGATTAGAAACGTCTTGCTTTTTTGCAGCTCGGATAACTCATCAAGCAATCGTTCAATACGAACAGCAACGACCACAACGGGACTTTTTTCCGCGTCAGTCAACAGAGGGACTGCGAAGGCGATGAATGTCTG
This sequence comes from Thalassospira lucentensis, assembly GCF_011806425.1. GTDB lineage: Bacteria > Pseudomonadota > Alphaproteobacteria > Rhodospirillales > Thalassospiraceae > Thalassospira > Thalassospira lucentensis_B. The sequence goes on from NZ_JAATOV010000008.1 coordinate 2,627, forward strand.
ACGGTTACTTGTTGCGGATGCACCAGAAAACCTTTTGCGAACTCCAGTTTCCAAAAAGAATAGCTGGTCCTTGTTAATCAGTGGACTGGGGAAATAGCTTGCCTCGGACGTATATGCGAGCTGCCCGTCATATTGATAAATCTCGATCCGGTCGAAGTAGTTGTTTTCAGTAATGGCACCGCGGGCAATTTTACGTGCGGCAGTATGGATAGCTTTTGTATCTTGTTTTTCAAGGGCATCAATCAGGTCCTTGTCTTCACGCAAAAGCCAGATTTTATCGGTAAGTGACAGAATTGCACCGTCGACAATTTTGCTCCAGAGGCTACCTTGCTGATGGGCGGCTGATCTGCCAAATTCAACCTGAAGCAGATTTTCGCGATAGCTGAATGCCCAAAATAGGCCGCATGCGACAATTAGCAGGCTTACACATGAAAAGACGCTTAGACGGTTCCGCAGCAGCATTATTTGCCTCCCATCTCAGCGAGGGTGTTTCTGAGGACGGTTGGGCCTGCAATGATCCAGAACCCGACCGCGCCAAGCAACCCAATGGCGCCTATAACCACAACAGCAGTCTGCGCACCGTAGATGGTCGCAAGGCTGCCTGCGATAAGTGGTCCAACCACATTTCCAAGTCGTTCGACAAACCTAAATAGGCTTAAGCCCTCAGCTGGGGTGGTTTCGGTCTGACTGTTTAGAATGATGTTTTGAACCAGTGCCAGTTGGGGTGAAATGCTTAGGGCCTGTCCCAAACCGATTAGGCCAACCACACCGACAATCGCCCATACGCCATCCCAAACCGAGAGGCTAATGGCACCAAGGCCGGCCAGAACCCCACCCAAAATGACAAAGAATGCATGCTGATGACGTCTGTCGGCAATTTGTGATGCTTGAGGCATCAAAACGACAACCGCAATGCCATACATCATCACCACACGGCCGATGGCGGAATCGCCGGTATCCAATCCCGACAGATAGATCGGAACGAGCAGGAAAATCACGCCGGTTAGCATGATCTTTGATGGAATGGCGCATAAAACGGTCAATGCGGTAAAGCGCATATTTCCCAATAGCGAGAAGTTTGGCAAAGCTGGAATTCTACGGCGTCGTGTACGGCTGGCTTTTGGTGGAGCGATGTGGTTATCAAGGGTGGATCCCAAGAGGAATCCTGACGTTAAAGCCAGTCCGGCTGACACCAGGAAGGTGGATGCATATCCAATTCGATCGGCTAAAATACCACCGATTGCCGGCCCACAAATCCCTGCAACAAGAATAGCGCCAACAAAAATCGCCATGTTGGTTGCGCGGTTTTCTGGTTCTGAACGTGCGGCAACGTAGCTTTGGCAGGCGACAAATATGAACCCGTACCCAAGTGCTGACAGCATCCGAGATGTGACAAAAAGGGTGAAATCGGTCGATATATAACTTCCGACATAGCCCGCGACCGCTGGTATCAGACCAATCAGGAACATTTTTCGCGACCCAATCCGGTCTGCAATTGGTGCAGTTAACAGCGATACGGCGGCGAGAACCGCCATAAAGGCCATGATCGGAAGACCGGCAGCAAAATCAGGTACGTCTTGCAATGAGACTGGCAGTCCAAGTTTTTTGACATAGACCGGCAAGAACGCGCGTGAGAGTTCCTCGGCGAACATGAACAGGAAAAGTGGCAACCGAAGAGATCGAATATTGCTGGCTTCACGTTCCCGGAATTCGAACGGATTGGCAAATTCGAATTTCGTGCGAATGGTTTGAATTGCCTGATCAATACGTTTGGTCTTTTCGGGGGCAATTTGGGCTGCGCGCAATTCGCTGGAATCATCAAAAAACAGCCGTGCACGCACTGCTATCAGATACAACACTTTGTTCAGGATGCTTTCAACCCGGGTAAGCTCTGCCGTTGCGGAAGCATGTACCGAATGCGAAAAACGTCCGATAGCGCCGTCTTTAAGGACGCTCACCACCGATTGTAAAGGATTGAGCAAACGCCCATAAATCAAAAATGCCAAGAGTTCGTACGTGACAAGCATGGTGATCAGAAGTGTCGTTAAAACCTCGTAGGTTACTTCTTCGCGCTGACGGCTGATATGGTCCGGGTTTAGGGCGATTTCTATGCGGGCGACGGTAGCGCCTTTAAAGCGGATGTCTTGAGAAACACCCGGTGCATCAGAGTCAAACTGCCCCGCGTTGTAGGTGAAGTTTGGCTGAACATCTTCCGCAGGGGAGATTATTCGAATGGCCGCGATATCTGAGTTCTCAGCCAATATATTTGACAAATATTCCTCAACACCAACCAGCTTGCGCGGTTCAATTCCGACGGAAACGGCACGTTCGATATCTCTGCTGATGTTGCTGGCAACAAGTTCGGCCTTGTTTTGGAATTCCGGTACGAGGCGTGCCTCGAATGTTGTCAAAGCCCGGTAAGAGAATGTCGCAAGCGTCAGGCAAAGCAGACCAAGTGAGCCAACCAGAAGCCAAATAAGCAACTGCGATTTATAACGCGCAAGATCGGTGGTTTTTGACGACAGAGTAGGCTTGCTCATAGCCCGATCTCCCCGTCAATTTTGCGAAGTTCCGCTTCTGCCTGATTGATCGTGTCGTGTGCCTTGCAATAACCCTTTGCAAAGCCAAAATCATCGGTGTCAGTTGCTGCTGCTGCGGCGATAGAAGGTTCTTGCAACGTCGGTGCTTGCTGCGGGCCAGCCTGTTCGAGAAGCTTTGACAAATGAGTACTCAAGCCATTGAGATAAGAACTGATGGGGTAGGTTACAAAAAACACAAGGGCCGCCATGGCGGCGAAACCGCCGCCCCAAATCCAGATACCATCATGAATTAGATCTTGGTTCACCGTTGAAACAAGAGCGGTTTGTTTTTCCGGAGAATAGCGCAAAACGATACTTCCTGCCGGATTACCAAGGGTATCGGTAATGCCAAGTCCAAGCACCTTTGCACCCCGGGATTCGGCAACTGACCAGCCTGAATGCTTGTGCGCTTTCCACGCTTCTTCCCAGCTGGTTGGGATGATATCGCCAACAAAGCTTGGTTCGGTACTTAGAACCGTCTGGCCGTTATGATCGAAAACCTCAATTGAAAGGATGGCATCGTCCTGGCCCTTGGCGGCAAGAAGTTGCTGGGTGCCCGTCGTTAGGCGAGCCAAGAGAACGCCACTTAAGCTCATCTCGGTCTCAAGCGAACTACGTACACCTTCCATCAGAAAGTAAAACCGATCATTCACAACCTGATCGATTGCTTTTTCGAATTTATACATATTGATCATCAGCATCAGTGCCATGGCGGCGATGCTGACGACCAGAAGATTGACCACGATGAGGACAGGAAGCTTTTTGAACAGCATTTTTTAGTTTCCTGGCGCGTGAAGGAGTTCGGCAAATGACAGCAAACCCAACGGTGGATATCTGTCCAGTTCGCGCGCGACGTCCATATTGATTTTTAGGGTGAATTGCGGAAGCGCGTCAAAGGGGATATCGCGTGGTTGGGTGTGATCGCTTAGAATTCGGATGGCTTTTTCCGCGCAATATTGACCGGCGATATAATAGTTTCCAACCAGTCCAAACAATGCCTGCCCCTGCGAGAGGAATGGATCCGCAGCCGCAAAAGTTGGCAGCTCATATTTGGCAATGGCATCAAAAAGCGTCTTTTGATTGCGCAACAGAAACGTATCAGGGCCGATATAGACAATATCAGGGGCGGATTTCGCTAGAGTATCCACGGTTTCAGCGATTGCATCGATACGTGATGCGCCATTTTCATCGACAGGAATTGGGAACTTTTCGACCTCAAGCCCCAGTTTTGCTGCGTTTGCCTCAAGGGATCTAACCGCGCTTCTGGGACTGGATTGGGTAGAATCATAGATTGCCGCTATTTTTTTTACATTCATATAGCTTTGGATTGTCTGTAGCTGCGCTGACGTCTGGGGAATATGTGAAACACCAGTCATATTGCGTCCCGACGTTTTCCAGTCTTTTGTCAGACCTCCGACAACGGGATCGGAGACCATGCAGTTAACCGTCGGGATGTCGGATATGAAATCTGCGCTGGCCAAGTCGTCCATCTTGCCTGAGATATTCTGCGCGCTTGCCATACTCCAGGTATAGACAAGGTCAGGACGCGTTTTACGAATTTCGGCACGGATCTCTTCGAACTCGGCTGGGTTTTGTGCCGGATTTCGAATAACGGTTTCAATCGGAATATGCCGGTTGGCGAAATAGTCAATGAACCCCTGATCCGTGACCGTATTCCCACGCCATTGAACCATGAAAATCCTAAATGGTCGTTCATGTCCTGCTTCGGAAACTTGCTGGGGGACGTCGGCGGGTGTGGAGGTCGCTGTTTTTACCTCAGGGGAGCTAGAATAACTTTCCTGGGCCCAGAGGGGTATCGACACGAGGCAAGATATCCCGAAGGCTAAGGCAAAAAGTTTGCCTCTAAAAAGGGGTGGCGTACAAAAATCTGGTTTGGAAAAAAACAGAATTCTGGCCATCATTCGGGGCGTACCTGATCCGTGTCGGACACGATGCTGTCTGGGGAAGCCATAAGAAGCTCGTAGTTCTTTTCTTCGGTGCGATGAACGTCAAAACCTACAAGACCTTGGTCAAGATAGCGGTTTACGGTTTCAAAATCGTCTACCGGACATTTTACAACGCGATCAGAACCGTCCACCACGCGGTGATTGGTGGTCGGGATGCCATCGCGATGAATGATGTAGCGGCGCATATCACCATAGCAAATGGCATGTGCCTTCACCCGGAAACCAGTTCGAAGGTGGTTGCCAAGGCTATATGGGTTAAGCGGCGATACGGTGCCCATCAAATGATGATAGCCGGCCAAAAGAGCGTAGTGACCGCGAATACGGTTCATTGTTTGATGAAGGCTGCTTCCACGAAAGTTGGGATGCACTGCTGCACCGTCAAAATGAGCGACCCGCAATGCGGACTGCGCAGAAAGTTCGGTAAACCGCGACAGGTTGTCCGCATCTTTATGAGGAAAGGATACAATCGCATAGCCGATCAACTGATTGCCGACAAATGATCCTACTGTCGCGCCGCGACGTGAAATATGGTCTGCGATGAAATCAGGCCGATCCGCACGAAAGATCTCTCGGTCAGGCAGATTTTCAACGACTTTCCGGTGCAAATCAACCAGTTCAGCAAGGTCGTCGTGCGATAGAAAGCGTAAAACGACGTCGTGATGTTTGTCCGACGGTTCTGTACGTTTTGAAACTTGGCTGTGCCATTGATCTTCGCGGAACGCAAATAATGCGGCGTCATCAATTGGCCATGGCGGCGGAATCCTGGCATCTTGCGGTTCGGTAATTTTGGGGTTCAGTAAATACGTCACGTTTTTAATCCTGCTCCCAGATCAGAGCACTGTGCACGGTGGTGCGAGTGAATTTTGGCAATCAGTGAAAGAGTGTAATTCGGCCAGTTTGTGGGACTTCAATATGTGCCGTCGTGAGTGGTTATTCGGGCAACATGGTGTTTACGTTCAAGGCCGTGCATGTACTGCTATTTCCTGAGATCAAATAAGCGCCTGATCATTAAGTGGCAGGTATGGCAGTGTTAGTTCCCAGAAATGTTTGGAAATTACAGTTTTTTTGGCGTGAACCACTGGCCGCGTGTTCTATATGCGGTTGTCAGGTCGCAAAGGACTAAAACCCGACAAATCTGCCAATCCAATCGGAATGCAGCTTTAGCTGCCATGCAACGCTAGTGAGGGGTTGCTTCGTTCTCAAGCCACCGCAATATTTCCGCAACCGGTTCGATCAGATCGCCGGGAATATATTGATCAATTGTCGCTGTTTCATAGAGCGAGCGGGCAAGCGGAACATTGCGCATGATAGGGATGCCTTCTTGTTCCGCAACCTCCATCATGCGTTTGGCAACAGCACCTTCGCCTGCGGATATAACAACGGGCAAAGGTGTTTCTTCTGCGTCGTAATATAATGCGATTGCGATATGTGTTGGATTGGTCACAAGAACTTTTGCCTTTCGGGTGCGTTCGATGGTCGAATTCTGCATCATTTCTTGATGAAGCTGTTTCCGCTTGCCTTTGATATGCGGGTCGCCCTCAGATTCCTTGTATTCGCGTTTGACCTCATCCTTTGTCATCATCAACTGCTTTTTGTGCTGGAAACGCTGAAAGGCGATGTCGAAAAAGCCGACGATCATATAAGCCAGTGCGGTATAAATCATGACCTGTGTGACCGTCTCGGCAAGGACAGCTGTGACCCCAGAAAGTCCGCTTGGCGGCACCTTCATGAGGGGGCCGAGTGAATTATAGACAACCAGATAGATCAGGATCGACAGGAAGATAACCTTGATCAGGTTCTTCAGGAATTCGACCATGTTTTTGGCCGAAACCATGTTCTTGGCGTTTGCACCAATATTGAGTTTCTTTGCACTTGGCTTAAGCGATTCAAATGCAAATAAAACCCCGGTTTGAACCATTTCCGCAAAAACACCCAAGATCAGTGCAATCAGGATCGGTGGGACAATAATCGTAATGGCACGATTTAGGATTTCGGTGGTGATCGGTGCGATCATTGCGCGCACCGGATGGCCGTACATTTCAGCGGGCAAAACCATCATCGCCATTAGTTCTTCGATAATGTTGGCACCGTTGGCGATAAAATAACCCATCAGCGCAATCAACAGGACTGTTTGGGTAAAGTCCTTTGATTTCGCGACTTGGCCCTTGTTGCGGGCGTCGCGTAGTTTCTTGGGAGTTGGATCTTCTGTCTTTTCATTCATGCCATTTATTCCAGTACGCCGCGTAATTGCTGGAACTGTTCGGTAATGGCACGGAGTTCCGGGCCAAGATATTCAAACAGAAACCCGACATACAGGATCAGGACGAAAAGGCCGACGGCACTTTTAATCGGCATCGACAGGAAAAATACCTGAAGCTGCGGGGCAAAGCGGCTGATCATGGCAAGTCCCAACTCGGACAGGAACATGGCAATCAGTACCGGTGCAGCCATGATCATCGCGATATACATGAAACGATCAAGCTGCTGGAGGAAGAACAGCCCGTTACCGTTGGAAAATTGCGGCCAGAATGACCCTATCGGCCAATAGATATAGCTTTCGTAGATCGCACGCAGGAGCACAAGTAACCCACCACTGACCAGAAAGAATACGCTGGCGGCCTGATTAAGCAGGATCGCAAGAGGGGATGTCGTGACTCCGGTCAAGGGGCTCATCGAACTCGACATCGTTGCACCGCGTTGGTTGTCGATGATGAAACCGATCGCCTCAATCGCCCAAAAAAGGATCGCGACCAGATACCCCATGACAAAGCCGACAAAGGCTTCTTTGCCGATAATCGCCATGACCATCAGGGGGCTGTCCTTGGTTTCGATGACCACAGGAATTGTTAGCGGAATAACGGCCAACGCAAAAACAGCGGCAATGCTGTTGCGCAATAAACCCGGCAAGATTGCTTTGCCAAACATTGGCAGAACAATGAACAAGCCCAAAAAACGGGCCACTGCAAACGACAGCGCAACTGCAACCGTGTGCAGGTCATAAACACCCCAATTTTGAAGCTGTCCGATTACCATGTGTATGTGTGCGCCATTTTCACAGTGTCAGCTTGTCAGATGCGGAAAATCGGTAAAGATGCTTAGGGCGAAGCGATATAATTCCCCGCCAATCCACGTTGCTGTCATAAAAATAACAATTCCAACGGCAGCGAGTTTGAAGCCAAAGGAAAGTGTCTGTTCCTGCACCTGTGTTAGCGCCTGCAGAAGGCTGACAAGTGTGCCAACAACGGCCGCTGCGATAATGGGGGGTAATGACAACATCAATGTCAAAACCAGTGCACGGGTTAGAAAACTAATAATGTCGCCTTCGAACATTTGCTGTTCCCTACCGCTAGTTCACGTAACTTAGGACAAGCCCGTGGATCAGGCGTGACCAACCATCAATCATCACAAACAAAAACAGTTTGAGAGGTAGCGAAATCGTCATGGGTGAGACCATCATCATGCCCATGGCAAGCAAGATGTTCGAGACGATCAAATCAATGACCACGAACGGCAGATAGAGCAAGAAACCGACTTCAAATGCGGATGTCAGCTCGGCAACCGTAAAGGCAGGTGCAAGGACAAGAAAGCTGTCTGAGCCAAGCTTTGCTGCAAGGTCGGCCGGCCATATTTGCGCAATGGTCTGAACAAAGAATTCCCGCTGGCTTTCATCGGTGTGCTGCAAAAGAAAATAACGGAATGGCTCAAACGCCTGCGCCAAAAGGTCAAACAGATTGCTGGTGTCATCAAACGATATATTGCTGTCGCGCAGAATGTCGAAGACCGACACGCCGACAGGGGCCATTATGTAAACCGTTAGAATAAGCGCCAGACCATAAAGTGCCATGTTTGGCGGGATCTGCTGAACACCCAGTGCGTTCCGGACCAGCGAGAGCACAACAGCGATTTTGACAAACGACGTCGTGATCACGATGACAAACGGAATGAGCGCCAGCATGGCGAGGAGTAGCGCAAGGGTTAACGGATCAGGAATATTGAACATCTTGTGAGCTTAATCCTTTTCGCCGTCTGGCGTGATGTTCCACCGGGTGATACGCAGCCCAATACGGTCGTCAATATTGACCATCTCGCCACGCCCAATTGCCGCGCCGTTCGCACGGATTGTCACCATATTTTCTGCTTCGCGACCGGTCTCAAAAACACTACCAACGCCGGTTTTTTGAAGATCGGCCAACGATATTTCATGATGACCAAGATCAAAGGTCAAGCGCACGGGAATATCGGCGAAGCTGCTGAGTTCTAGTGGATCGGACCCTGACGGGGGTTCACCGTCTATTTCTGGAATGTCACTGTCTTCATCGACAATTTCAGGTGCATCAGAAGGCGGCAAGCTCACGGTAATGACCTCTTGGATTGTGATTTGGCTTCCGTGCCAGACGCCACGCAAGCCGAGTTTTTTTGAAACCCGCAACAAAATCCCGCCTGCACTGTCAGGAACGTTGATTGTGTCGGGAAAAATCGCATCGCCAGCGCGAAGACCGCGCAAGTCAGAAAGTGAAATATTGCTTTCGCCAACTTCAAGGCGAAGCATTGTCGGAATGTTTGGTACGTCAAGGACGTCATCGGCAGGCATGCGTCCATAAAGAGACGCCAGCGCTGGCAAAGCGCCATCCGATGCAAACACCAAAATACGGTTGGCTGTACTTTCGTCCAGTGTCACATCTGTCAATGAAACAGACAGTATATGTTCTTGATCGGGAAGGACGTCATTTTGTGTCAGTCCCCGCAATTCAAAACCTATCCCAACTGCCGACAGGTGTGCCACCAGTTCACCCAGTGCCATTTCAATCAGGGCCAATGACAATGATTCCGGTATGTGGCTGATCGGGGTGCCAGCAGGCAACGTTGCACCAAGCAGGGTAGCCAGTATGCAGGTCGGAACACGTAAAGAAATATCATGCCCGGACAAAGTGGCTTCAAGCGTGAAGGCTGCTTCAAGCTGCTTTTGATCGAGATCGGCACGGACCACCATGCGACTTTGGACCTGCCACGCATGACCGGCGAAAGTGACGTCGATGCCATGACGCGGTGTCGCAAGAATGTTCAATGCCTTATGGGTTTCGGCGTTGATCCTTCGGGTCACAAGTGAACGCATTTCACTCATAGGCCGACATCTCCATCGTCATTTTCCTCTTCGTCGTTCTCACGCTGATATTCCTGACTGGAGCGACGATTGGGATCGCCTTCATTATTTCCTGTGCCGCTATCTTGAATGGTGATGACCTCAACGTCTTTTTGCAGCACCTTGGAAAGACGTGCGGCCAAATCATCCTGCCTTTGATTTAGGAAATTGGCACTGTCGGCGTTGCTGATGATAAATTCCGCGACAAGTTTCCCATCACGCTCGGCAATGCGGACTTCCGTACCCGGCAAAATGGCGTCATTTAGTTGGATGCGAACTTCGGCGATGCCATTGGTTTCACCGACCAAAATGCGAGACGTTAAATTTTGGGCGAGTTCACCAATGCGGCTTTCACCTGTCATTGCTGCAGAAGGTTGCACAGGATTAACCGGCTGGTTTTGCGGTGTTTTGCCAAAGAGCTGCATGGGTGAGAGTGGTTCACCGGCTGCTTCACCGGTTTTGTGACGGTCTTGCTGTTTGCCGTCACGGCCTTGATCGCCACCTTTTTCGCCAGACTGCTCGTCAGATTGACGTCCATTCTGTTCTTGTTGACCCTGTTCGCGCCGTTCCAAGGAATCATTGAAACGTTTGACGTCACCCTGACCTGGGGCTTCGCGCTCGACACTGGTGCTGGTGTCGGTTGACGTCTCTTTGCTTGATGACGTTGGGGTTGCTGGTGGGGTCGGTCCGCTTGTACTTACCATCCATGTTGCTCCTCTTCCCAGCTTTCGATCATGACCGGGGAAGTGAACTCTTCCATTTCCATTTCTTCCTTATAGGCAAGTGCCTCGCGCAGTTCGGTATCGTAGCTTTCGGCTAAATCTTCGAACTTTTCGCGCTGTCGGGTGGCCTCTTTCAGGCGCTGCTCGCAGGAATGGACTTCTTCTAGTGCGGCCTGATGGGCTTTGCGGGCGTCATCAATAGATGTTTCGATAATTTGCTCTTCGTCACGCAGCATCAATATTCGGGTGCGCAGCTCTTCGATGGCGCGCACCTTGACTGTTTTCTCGCAAATATCGTCGAACATCTGATCCTGACGTTCGACCATCCAGTCTCGGTATTCTTGAAGTCGGGTTTCAAGTTTTGTCACGTTTTCAGCAGCGTTTCTTGCCTCTAGCCGCGACAGGATAAGGCGACGTTCCGCACCTTGTTCGCGCCGGATCTTTAGCTGCAATAATTCTGCGAAGACGTTCGACATTAACCGACGACCTCCTGCAAGCGTTTTAGGGTTTCGTCAAATGGCATCAGTTCGTCTGTTTTTTGCTGCAGGAATTCACGAATAGGGCCGATTTTATCAAGGGCCTCATCTGTGGCAGGGTCGGTTCCACGTTGATATTCACCAACCTTGACCAGAAGTTCGATCTCTTGAAATTTCGCCATCAATTCACGCAGGCGACCCGCGGCAGCACGGTGCTCTGGCGTAATCACTGCATTCATGACCCGGCTGGCGGACGCCATCACATCAACAGCAGGATAATGGTTTGCTGACGCAAGTTTGCGTGACAGAACGATGTGACCGTCAAGAATCGAACGGGTTTCGTCGGCGATCGGTTCGTTCATATCATCGCCTTCGACCAGAACGGTATAAAGTGCGGTGATCGAGCCTTTGTCATTCATGCCGACCCGCTCCATCAATTTGGGCAAGGTGGCAAAAACCGATGGCGGATAACCGCGTCTGGTCGGCGGCTCGCCCGCAGCAAGGCCGATTTCGCGTTGTGCACGGCCAAAACGGGTGACGGAATCCATCAGGAAAAGAACCTTTTTACCCTGATCCCTGAAATATTCGGCAATCGCCGTGGCAACATAGGCGGCCTTGGCACGCTCCATCGACGATTTATCCGATGTCGCAACGACCAGAACGGACTTACGGCGGCCTTCTTCACCAAGTTCGTGTTCGATAAATTCGCGGACTTCTCGACCACGTTCACCAATTAGGGCAATAACCGTAACATCAACGTCAGCCCCCTTCACCAACATGCCAAGTAGGGTACTTTTCCCCCCGCCAGCAGCGGCAAATACACCGATCCTTTGACCTTCACCGCACGTCAGTACGCCGTCAAGAACCCGCACTCCTAACGACAACGGTGAGGAAATAATCCGGCGTGTCAGCGGATCTGGGGCTTCTTGATAAACAGGATAATACTGTTCGACGCTCAGCGGCCCGCGTTCTGCCGCGTCAAGGGGGCGGCCAAGGCCGTCAAGAGTCCGCCCGAGAAGTCCTGGGCCAACCGGCACCATATGCGCACGCCCTGTCGGAATGACTTCGGTCGCTGTTGAAATGCCATACATATCCCCGATGGGCGTCAAAAGCGCCGCGTCCTTGGCAAAACCGACAACCTCAGCCTGCAATTCAAACGGCTCGCCGGGGGTGCGCAGGATACAGATTTCCCCAATCCGGACAGACGGTACAACCGCGCGAATGATGGTTCCAACCACCTGCGCGACCCGGCCCTTGATTGTCAGCGTCTGAGCTTCGTTCAAGGCAAGCGCCATCATGTCCGTGATATAGGAAAAATCACGCATCACTTTCTCCCGCTAACCATGGGTTTGGTGACGGTAGGGTCCTGACTTCCCAGAACGCGTTCAAATGAATTTCGAATGGCCTGAAGTTGGGTGTCGATGCCTGCTTCGACGGTTCCAATATCGGTTTCCAGAATGCAGTCACCTGAGGACAGGCGGATATCGGGCTCAACCGACAGATAAGAAATCGCTGGATAAAGTGTCAGCAAGTCATTCAATTTTTCTTTGACCGCTTCGCATTCGGACGGATTAAGACGCACTGTGACCTGATTTTGGGTGCGAACTGCTGCAAGCGCATTGCGTACAATCCTGAAAATGACGTCATGGTCGTCAAGTTCACCAATGACTTTGCCGACGGCTGTGGTTACCAGATCAACAATATTGGTTTCGACTTTTTCGAAGTAATTGACCATGCGCGAGACGTTATCAAGCATCCGTTCCGCTTCTTCCATGCGGGCCTCCGCGATGCCCTGTTCAAAGCCACGTTTCTTCTCGGCTTCAAATGCGTCTTGTGCATCTTTTCGGATCTGTTCTGCCTGCTCTTCTGCTTTGGCGATAATATCCTTGGCGCTGGCAATCGCGTTCACTTGGTCACCCTTCATGACGCGGGCAGACGGATCAACCGATGCAGTGCTCAGGCTGTTTCTTATGCGGAATGCCATTGCGGGGCGACCTCTCGTATTACGCGTTTGATAATCCCGCTTGCAACAGAATGAGACAGATCGATATCCCCGGATTCTAGCAAAACTGTTTTGGGAAGCTTCAGTTCCAGACGTCGCATTAACGCATCAGAACAGGGTTCAATACCGCATTTGAGTACGGCAGCACCGCTTGCCAGCAGATTTTCATTGGTGATCTCGTCAATGGGCATGTTGCTTTCGGGCAGGATTTTTTGCGGCGCAATCAGGGGTGATTTACTCAGAACAAAGTCGAATTCTGCGGTGCCGATTTGTTTGCGACATTGGCGAACGTCATCCGGGATCATCAAATTCCGGATGGTTTGCCCAGCACTACATAGCCCAAGAAAACGAACCACATCGTTAAACAAACTCGACGGCATCAGAGCCAGCGCGCGCGACAAAGCGTTATCAAAACCGGTAATCCATCGTCCCAAAAGATCAAATTCTTCGAGCAGATATTTGTTCAGATGACCTGAAACTGACGCTGATTGACCAGCGGCTTTTATGACGGAGACGCCAAGCGTTTCGGGCAGGCGCGTTTGATGGATATATTCCAGAGGGAGGAAGTTAAACGCATATGTTTGCTGCCAATCACCCGATTGGCGCAGTGCTGCTGAGAAGTCGAACTGAGATTGGGAATGATCATTCGGCATTGGCAGCCTCACGCCCAGCAGACTTGAAGTTCAATAAAGCCGGTTTTTTCCAAAGAATTGCCAAAACGCCAATAGCGATGAAGCTGGCAAACAAGGTTACAAGCAAACCGATCATCGCAATGTTTAAGTCCCTGGCCGATGATATCGCGACATCAAACCCCATAACCCGGGTCACAGGGCGCATATCGGTATTCCCCGATGGCGGCATGACTGCTGCTGGCACAAGAATGACCGATACATTGTCATAGGCCAGTTGCGAAATGCTGTTCACCACCAGTCGTTTGATCTGAGGTACGACGTTTTCCACAACAGAGTTGGGTTCATGTTTGATGAAAACGGATGCTGAGGCGGGGTCGCTGGCGGCTGACAGACCGGTACTTTCACTGGGCAGAACCACATGAACACGTGCGGTTACAACGCCGTCGATCTGGGAAATGGTCTCGGAAAGTTCCTGCGACAGCGCATAGATGTAGCGAACTTTTTCCTCAAGCGGCGAGGAAATCAGGCCTTCCTTTTTGAAGACATCCCCCATTTTAACGAATTGCTGTTGTGGCAATCCCTTGGCACGCATAATGCCAAGCGCCTCAGCAACTTCTTCGGACTCAACCGAAATAACCATGCCTTCGGCACCGGTCGTTTTTTGCGCAGCAATGCCTGTATTGAGAAGCACAGAAAGAATTTGGTTGGCTTCATCTTCTTTAAGACCGGAAACCAATTCGACCTGCTCACTACAGGCAGCGAGTGTCAGTGTCATTAAAACAGCAAGGATCGACTTTCTGAGCATCTTCAATTTATTGGGCCTTCATCAACTGGTCGACGGTTTGCGTTGATTTGGAAACGACTTTACTGACCAATTCCTGCTGAATGGCCCAGCCAGTCACCTGCATCTGCAATTCGATCATGTCTTGGACTTGCATCGCACCAGATGAGGACGATGTGTGCAGAGTGTTGAGAATGTTGTTTTCTTGTCCACTCATGTCGGCGCGCATTTTTTCCAATCCACCAAGGATATGGTCGCCAATCGATGTGACCTTGGTTGTCACCTGATCGCCAAGGGCATTGGGCACAATTTCTGTCACCGATGAAACGTTTGCAGCGCTAGCGGCCTCACTCGTCGCGGTTACAGGACCCGTCATGGCAGCGTTAAACATCTCGACATCATTTTCCGCCGCAGGAATCAGTGCCTGAGGCAGATTTGCAGCCGCCTCGGTAATTGCACCGGGACCGGAGCCTGGGATTGAAGTGGCCAAACCGTTGATCAATGCCATGTGGGTGCCTCCGTCTAGACGGTTTCTGATTTGATTGATTTGGCCAACGCAACGGCCTGCGGATCAGCATCCCGGGCAATCACGTGGTCAAGCGGTTTTTCGCTTTCTGCTGCGCGACCGGCCATCTTCAGGCTCATTCCGTAAAATGCGAGGGCCATATCATGGTCAGGATCATGGTCCAGAATCTTCTTCTGAAGCGTTATGATTGCCTGATCAAACTTCTTTTCTGCTAAATCAGCAATAGCGAGGCCGATAACGGCCCCGCTTTCGCTGGGATTAGCTTCCAAGAGAGCTTCCATAATATTTCTGGCAACGCTTGGTAATCCGCGTCCCGCTGCCAGAAATCCTATTTCTGCAAGGAGTTTGCTTTCCGGTACTTTAAGGGAAGTCATCCCGTAACCTCTTGTTATGATCAGATTTGCAGGATGTTGCGCCGGGTCTGGCTGTCCTGCTGGATTTGTTGTTCAAGCTGCGAACGAATGTCTTTCATCATATCGCGCCATTCGCCCTCTGCCTCGCGCAGATTATCCATTTGCTGGCGGCTGATATCCGAATGGGATTGGTCGGCTTCTGCGTCGGCCTTGGCAAGTTCAGAATCGCGGCTGAATGCAGCAGACCCGATTTGCCCGAGGCCATTTGCTGCCCCGGACAGGCCCGCACCAATCTGGACATAGCCTTGTGCTTGGGCACTCAGCGTCGTCGCTTTTTGTGCAGCTTCGGTTGCCTGCTTTGTCATGTTGCTTGATTGCTTCGCCCAACTATCAGACATTTCCTGAAATCTTTTGGAAAGTGAATGTGCTGGGTTTGCGCTTGCTTTGGCGCCAGCCTCGGTCGACATGGCCATTTTTTTTGCGGCGTCACTTGTCAGGTTGGAAGACTGTTTGCTGAAATCGGCACTTTGATTAGCCGATTTCATCGACATTCCCGATGCCGCGATCTGTATCATGCCAGCACCAATCTGGACAGCGCCCTGCACAATAGCCGCACTAAAGGCCTTTTCGGCAGACTTGCGCATGTTTTCGACCCGGCTTTCCATTGCCGTGACCATTTCATCCATACGGTTTAAACGGTCTTCGCGGTCAGCCATGCGGTTTTCTACAGCAACTTTATGCATCAACGCCATGACAGCGTACATGTCGGTAGATGCGCTGTCACCGCTGCTGGGCAATTTGGAAAGCAGCCCGGCGATGTCTTTGGTTATGTTGCCCGTTGGGGGCTCAAGATTTGGGCGGGTTGATCCATTGGCAATGATATCTTCTTGGATGTCACCGATTGTGCCTGCACGCGCCGTTGCTGAACGGCCGACGGTTTCTGTTTCTTTTGTCTTTTGCGTTGCGTCAAGCTGATCAAGATTAGCCAGCGGATTTGATGCATTGGTATTTGATATGGTGTTGCTCATAATCTCGTCCTTTCCGGGGGGCACCCCCAACCAGATCGCGTGATCAAATCATTCGGCGCGTGATCTGCATTTTGGTTTCGGCAGTCGATGAAATCATCGACGCGACCTTTTGCATGCTGTCTTGGGCCTGTTCGACAATTTCCTGCAGGCGTTCGCTGTCTTCCTCCATCAGGGCTTGCAGCTTGGACAGGAACTTTTTGATATCAATCTGGTCAGCTGCCAATTGGTCAGCATCACGTTTATCGGCAGCTGCGGCGATTCCGACACCACCTGCTGTTGCATTGGCCGTACCGCCAACCACGCCTGCCGCGATTGAAATCTTTGCGAACATGGCGGGGACCTCGGCCAGTGCACTTGCACCGACAACAGCTGCACCGAGTCCGGCGACGGCAACGCCGACCGTCAAGGTAATCCCCATGATCATTCCGAATTTTTGCGCCTTTTCTTCATCATTGGGATAAATCGCCTGCCCAAGCTTGCTCGCACCGGCCTGAAGCGAGAAGTCAGGGCCGCCCGCGGTGACAGAAATGGTAGAGGCCAGATCTACAACCGAAATCGCCGAAACGGCGATGAGAATACCTGTGACCGCAGGAGCCGCGGCCCCTGCCGTTATGACGGCGAGTGCGACAGACGCAACCACAGCGGCAATCTTGCCGATAATGCCAAAAATCTTGCCGATTTTGCTCTTCTTATTGGATTCAGCGATTTTATCCCACTGTTCTTCCATCTTCTTCAGGAGCTTTTCGTTGTGCTCTTTCTTGATCTCGCCGTTGTTGCGCACTTCCTCTGATGTGGCCTTGGACATCGCGTCATTGAGTTTCGACTTGGCCTGCTGCAACAGCATCACCAGACTTTCGAAATCCTGCGTGACGGGGGCCTCAAGCGTCGGTGCGCTGGACGGTCCGGTCAGTTCCGGGGGGAGAACGTTGGAAACCCCGAATGTTGATCCTGCCTTGGCCGTCTGGGCTGATTGGATACCTTCAGGGGTTTCGGTACCGCGATTCCCCGGAAGCGGTGTGGCACTGTTGGTATTGACGCCGATGGTACTCATTGGTTTTCCTCACAGATCAGGGCAAGAACGGACGGATTAGATGCCTTCTAGAGCGTCAAGTAGGACATTGGCGCGATCACGAACCGGGCTTTCGCCAATGTCTTCGACTTCCTCAAGCACATAGGCAAGCATTTCCTTGGCATCGTCAATTTCACCAATCGCAATCAGGCATTCCGCGATGTGAAGTTTCGGATCGGCATCCAACGGGGCCAGCGTTAAGGCTGCGCCATAGGACTGGATCGCTTCGGGGAACATTTGCAACATCTGGCAGCATGCGCCCAAGCCCTTGTGGTATTTGGGCTCGAGATGGTTATAGACGCTGAGCATCGAAAATGTTTGTGCCGCATCGTGATATTTGCCCTGCGAATAGGCGTTGAAGCCCAAGGTATAGATCGCTTCAAGCTCGTCCTCGCCCATGCCCCGCAGGGCGGCGATGGTACTTTTGTTGTCGAACAATTCCTGCGTCATCGTTTCGAGGACTTCAGGGTTGAATGCTTCGGCAGTTTGCTCGGTGGTCATAATATTGTTTCCTTCCGCGGATCAACGCATGTTGCCGACGACTGAGTCGAGTGTCTTTTGAACTTTCTGCAACAGGTTCGATAGCGTATCGAAGGCTTCGTTGCGTTTGTTCATCAGGCTCTGCATACGGATCATGTCGAGCTGGCCGGTTGAATTCAGGCTGTCAATTTTGCCCTTGATGTCATTGACCCAAGTATCGATGGTATTCTGACGCGCATCGAACTTCCCCGTGCCAGGCATACTCAAGCGGGCTTTATCCTTGCTGTCGGTATTAACGTTCGGATAGCCTTTCAGCTCATCTAAACTGCCGTCCTTGGGCAACTGGATATCGATATTAACGCCGGCTTTTGCGAGCTGCATAACCATCTCGGTGGCTTGCTTTTCTGTCGCACCAAGGTCTGCCCATTTATCGGGGTTGTCACCAGATGGGCGCACCGCACGCAAAGAGCTCAGCAGGTCGTTGAGTTGACTTACCTGTTGGTTGCGAGACTGAATTTCCTTGATCTGGTCAGCCATCTGACTTTCAAGATTTTCGGCCCGTTGGGCCTGCACAAGCATCATCATTTCTTCGATGCCAAGGCCCTGTTCAAGGCCTGATACGCTGCTGGCGCCATTCACACCAATGCCATCAATCATCTTCGTGCACCCTTTCCTATCCGCAAAAACTAGCGCATGTTGCCGACGATTGAATCGAGCGTCTTCTGAACTTTTTGCAGCAGGTTCGATAATGTATCGAAGGCTTCGTTGCGTTTGTTCATCAGGCTCTGCATGCGGATCATATCGAGTTGGCCGGTTGAATTCAGGCTGTCAATTTTGCCCTTGATATCATTGATATAAGTATCAATCGTTTTTTGATCGATTTCGGTCGCCTTCTTGTCCGCGCCTGTAACCCCGGCATCAGCAAGAGCGCTAGCGGTGCTCATAGCGTAGGTGGCCTTTTTATCCGGGTTGTCCCCCGAAGGTCGATCCGCACGTAAAGAACTTAGCAAGTTGTTGAGCTGACCTACCTGCTCGTTGCGAGACTGAATTTCCTTGATCTGGTCAGCCATCTGCTTTTCGAGATTGTCGGCCCGTTGGGCCTGCACAAGCATCATCATCTCTTCGATGCCCATACCAGGCTCAAACCCCTGAACGCCGGCGGCGGCGTTTGTTCCGTTCACGGTTGTCATCATAAGCTCCTGCGAAAATCGACTAACTGGGAGTGCCAATAATTGTTTGTTTGCCTGCGTTCCGATAACCCGCGTGGGTCTCAGATCATGCGGCGCATGCGTTTCATTGATGTACCCGCTTTGGCATTTACTTGCCCCAAGCTCTGCCGGGCTGCGTTGACTTCTTTCTCGATCTCTTCAAGATCGGCAGCCACAGCTTCTTGACCTTTGGAACGCCCGTCACTTGGCATGTTTGCGAAGGCCTTCGTCATCGTTTCGCGGCTGACACCACTTTTTTCCAGAAGCGCATCGGTTTCTGCGATCGCACTTTCTGCCTGAGAGCAAATCTCTTCGAGTTGCTTAACGATTTCCAGTGCCTGTACTTCTGGTTCAACAGACATTTTCAGTCCTCTTGGTTTGCTTTTCGAAAACGTATTGTCATTGCCAGACCTCTATTTCGAAAAGCCCAGCAAAACTTTCTGCTGATTAAGTAACAGCCCGTTACGATCAGTTCCGTGCGATGTGTATTTTTTCCGTCAAAAAAGCGGGGAACTGTTTGGCGCAAATGGACACTTACTAAGCAGTACGTGCGTGCGCGAAAATGATTGAAGGGAATTGGCGTCTAATGGTTGGGATTGACAATATTCAGTCGGCCAGCATTCAGAACCGGAATTCTGCGGCCCAGTCTGATGTTGGTCAGCAGACCGGTTCATGGCATGGGCAGAACATTACGGTCCGTCAGAACCCAACGTCTATGCTGGCTGATGCCGCAGAGGAACTGACCTTTGCTGCCTCTGAAAAAGAGGAATCCAAAAACATTCAGGAGCGCACTGTCCAGCAGGCAGCATCGCGACAGATACCAACTGTCGAGAAGATCAATGAGTACCTTCAAGCCGCGAGTGAAAACCTTAATCAGGGTAAACTTGAACAGCTTGTCGCGAAATTGCGCGCGGGTGCGACGCCGTATGAAGCGGCGTCGGAATTTGGCGATATTACCGATCAATATGCGGCACTGGCTTCGGCGTATCACAAGCTTGAAGCTGAAGGCGGGTTTGAGGATGTTCTTGAAAACATTCACGACGCGCTTGAAGAGCTGGACGATGATTTTGGTCCCGATATTCGCGCCGGGTTTAATATCGCCTCAACCGCAAGCCTGTTTGGCAATGGTGACAGTGCGCGCACGCAGTCATTTCGTGATTGCTATCGTGGTCTGATCGCCGAGGGACAAACTCTGGCGCAGTCGTTCTCTGATATTTGTGAACGTTTCGGGCGCGATGATCTGCCCAACGTTGTCGAAAAACTACTTCGCGCGGTGGGCGATGACCTAGGATCGCAGGGGCCGTCCAGCGATCCTGTTCTTTTGAAGTCGCTGATTGATGAACTTTATGCCGCAGAAGTTATCGTTACGGGGCTTGATCATTGCGACATGGTGGTCGACAGCATGGAACGTCGGTTTGACTGCCAGTCTATTGATGCGGTCGGCGTGATGCAGGGACTGCTTGATATCGCCGCGTCAAGTTGGACAAGCAAGGATGCCTTTAACCGACTGGTCGACAGTGCGGGTATTTCCGATACCGAGGCGCAAATTGGCTTCCTTCAGGAAATCAAAACAGTGGTCCGCGAAATGCCACTCCGAGCGTTTGCTGATCAGGAAGCGAAGGAGAAGGTGGTAATGGCGCTGCAACAAGGGCTCGATGACGTGATCGAACGCGAAGAGGATGAATTGCTGTGAATTGGATCGACGACACGCTTAAACGGTTCGGCGCGGATATCGGGATCAATGAACTCGGTTTGTCGGAAATGCCTGATGGTCGGTTTGGGCTGGTTCTTGATATTGATGATGGCACGCGCTCAATTTGTTTTGAGAAACAAGATGATGACCTTTTGGTCTATCTGACACGTGAGCTGAGCCATATGGATGATATTGATCTTACTGATGCCCTGTCGGTTGGTCATTTTCGCAACAACCGTACAGCCGGCGTACAGGCGGCTTTGCGCGGGGAGAAAACGCTGGTGTTTTTAACGCGCATTCCCTCGGTCCAAGTGTCGCAGACCAACCTGGAACAATCACTTGAAATACTCCAGTCAGCACATGACGCCCTTGATGGCCGATAGGCGATCAAGTCATTGAGTAATCGCTAAGCAGGACGAGATGACCATGGTAGATATCCGAATTGGCGGGTTCAATTTTAATCAAGGAATTGACCGCATCATCAATCAGTCCGAAGACCTCAGCAAGAAGCTGCCTCAGACAAGCTCTTTGCCACCTGCAGAAGATGTTGGCATGGATCGTTTGGCATCTGTGTTGAACAAGCCTGGTATCAAGGACATACTCGAAGCTGAACTCAAGCCGGTCATCAACGATCGTGGTTTACTCGCACCCGGGGCCTTTAAGCAGGCGCTTGGTGATGCGATTTCTGAACTTGAAAAACTGCGGACGGAAGACAGTCAGAATGAAAAAGCATACCGCGCAGCAATTCGGGTTTTGAATGAAAACCGTGAAATAGAGGGTATGCTGCAAAATTATGTGCGTGCCCTGTTCAAGGGCTAGGGGATTAGTGTTTTGGAACAAATAGCTGCAGAACCGGGCGGCGAGATTAAAAAGCGCGATGCGAAGGACAATGGGGATCATGCGACGGACGCGGCAATAATGGCAGAGGCCGCTGATGCGGACTTTATCGTTGACCGCAAGGAAAACAGCTGGCGTGTCGTCGACGCGCTGGCTTATTTCTATGCGCAGTATGGCAAATCTCGTCACGCGCGCGCCCTGTATGCAGCGCTGTATGCACAGTTTCCGAAAAACCGTCGTTTTGGTCTGGGGCTGGCAAGTGCGCGGCTGGCGTGCGAGGATTTCGAAGGGTGTCTGAAATTGGCGACGTATCTTGGCGGATTAGAAAATCCTTCGCCGAGCGCTTTTTTCTTGATGGCGCGCGCGCATCATGCGCTTGGTCACACGCAGGAAGCCAAAACAGCCGTCGAGGCGTTCTTTGAGCGTACTGAACAACTATCGAACACATCCGGCTCTTCGGGTATTTGAGAAAAGAGTAAGAACACTTGATGGCAAGACTTCAAAAACTGCTTTTGCTTGCGACCAACCGGACGGATATCGTCCTTGCGATCTTGCTTGTTGCGATCATCTTTATGATGATCCTGCCATTGCCGACCGGGCTGGTTGATGCACTGATTGCAACCAATATGGGGTTGGCGGCCATTTTGCTGATGGTGGCGATGTATTTGCCAAGCCCGCTGGCATTTGCTTCTTTCCCGGCTGTTCTTCTCGTTACGACACTTTTCCGGTTGGCGCTGTCGATTTCGACCACCCGCCTTATTCTTTTGCAGGCGGATGCCGGCAGCATTGTTAAGACCTTTGGTAACTTTGTGGTTGGTGGCAACCTGGTTGTCGGTCTGGTGGTCTTTTTGATCCTGACGATTGTTCAGTTTGTGGTCATCACCAAGGGTGCCGAACGTGTGGCCGAAGTTGGCGCGCGTTTCTCGCTTGATGCGATGCCGGGCAAGCAGATGTCTATTGACGGCGACATGCGTGCTGGCGTGATCGATATGAACGAAGCACGCCGTCGCCGCAGTTTGGTCGAGAAGGAAAGTCAACTTTATGGCGCCATGGATGGTGCCATGAAGTTTGTGAAGGGCGATGCGATCGCTGGCCTGATCATTGTTGCCGTCAACCTGATTGGGGGGATGGCAATCGGGGTGATGCAACGCGATCTATCGGCGGGGGGTGCGGTCAACATCTATTCGATCTTGACCATCGGCGATGGTCTGATTGGGCAGATCCCCGCCCTGTTTATTGCGATTACGGCCGGTATTATCGTTACCCGCGTTTC
The DNA here is from genome assembly GCF_011806425.1 of Thalassospira lucentensis. GTDB lineage: Bacteria > Pseudomonadota > Alphaproteobacteria > Rhodospirillales > Thalassospiraceae > Thalassospira > Thalassospira lucentensis_B. Next base: position 25,393 of record NZ_JAATOV010000008.1, read on the forward strand.
GACCGACGAAGACGGTGTCACGCCAAGTAACGTCGGTAAGGACATCGGCGGTCAGATTCTTGCGCAGCCGCGTGCGTTGATCATCGGCGCATGCATCATGATGGGATTTGGTCTTATCCCGGGCATGCCTACGGGGATATTTGTCATTCTCGCTTTGATCTTTGGCGGGGTTGGGGCTGTACTGTTTAAGACGCAACGCGACATCGATACAAAGAAAGCCGCTGGGGATAATAAGGCGTTGTCATCTATGGCGCCTGCGGGGCAACCCTATTCCGAACGTGACGAGGACGATACCGGTGACGAAGTGGTCTTGACGGTGCCGTTACTTCTTGATGTTGCGGCCAATGTTAAACAGTCACTCAGTCCTGAAAGCCTCAATAAGGAACTGATGAAAGTCCGACGTGCGCTTTATTACGATCTTGGCGTCCCGTTCCCGGGTATTCATCTGCGGTTCAATGAAAATTTGGCCAAGGATTCTTATCGGATTTTGCTGCACGAAGTTCCGGTGTCTCAGGGACGTTTGCGTCCGGAACAGCTTTTGGTCCGCGAGCCAGCTGCAAACCTTCAGGCGCTTAATATCACCTACACGCAAGAAGAACGTTTCTTGCCAGGCGTTAATACCCTTTGGGTCGACAAGACTAGTCAGGCAGTTCTCGATAGGGGCAAGCTGTCCTATCTGACGCTGGATGGTATTTTGACCTACCATCTGGCTTTCGTGTTGAAGAAGTATGCGGCGGACTTTGTCGGAATTCAGGAAACACGATATCTTCTGGCCAGTGTTGAAGATCATTTCTCTGAACTGGTTAAGGAAGTGCAGCGCGTGCTGCCTTTGCAGCGCATTGCCGAGATTTTCCAGCGACTGGTTTCCGAAGAAGTTTCCATCCGGAACCTGCGTGCTATTCTTGAAGCCTTGATTATTTGGGGGCAAAAAGAAAAGGACACTGTTCTTTTGTCCGAATATATCAGAACGTCGCTAAGCCGCTATATCAGTCACAAATATAGTGGGGGCAACAATATTCTTCCGGCCTATCTTTTCACACCGGATGTTGAAGACACGATCCGTAACGCGATTCGTCAAACCTCGGCGGGGAGTTACCTGGCACTCGAACCAGATGTATCTGCCAGGTTGCTTGAGAATATCAAGAAAACCGTCTCGGACATCTCAAGTTCGTCGCACAAACCGGTCCTGCTGACATCAATGGATATTCGCAGATATGTCCGAAAGCTGATTGAAGGGGATCTGTATGAGTTGCCTGTACTGTCGTATCAGGAACTGACCGCAGAAATAAACACGCAGCCATTGGGGCGTGTCACCCTCTAGTATGGATCTCACGTCACGTCTTAGTTCGGCGCGCGTGATTGTGTGTCCGGTGGGTGGGGCTGCGAGTTTTCAGGTAGAGAGAAAAGCCCTATGCTTGATGGACCTTTCAGAGATTACATCAGGTTGATGGTTTTGGCGCAGTTCAAGGATTACTTGATACGCTTTTGATGACATCGGCCAAAAGACTATAAGCTGTATGGTGATCGATCATCGGCCCGTGATCCGCGCAATATTGCATAAGAGATTGTTCAAGTAACATATCGACGGTTTCGGCTGGAAGGTCCTGGGCATTTAGACCAAGTTCCTTGCAGCAGGCGACAAACTGTGGCGTTTGGCGGACGGCGGATAATTCCAATCGCGTCGGGAGCATAATCCCTTCGTAAAGCGACTGGATTTTCTTCGCGCGCAAAACGGCTTCCTTGATCTCGCTGGATTTAAGAACGCGCGCGTTCGGCTGAACGCTCATGGGGTTGTTCTTAAATGCTATGGTGCTGATTTTATCGCCAAAAGCATTTTGCATTTCATTTGTAAATACGTCGTGGGCATCCCGCTCTGCAGTGTTTGGGGTGTGATTGGCGTCGTTGCTGCGAACCCACTGCACGCGCCGTCCACTGTCGGGAAGTTCACCAATGGCTTCGACCTTTAGCGTTCCATTCGCGGGATGGAAAAAGACATATTTATCTTCTTGTGCCGCGCTAAGAATTACATCAATTGGCGCCGAGATATTAATCATTTTCTTTCCTGTAAACCAGGCCCTCAAAAACAAAGGATTGCGAGTTTATTCTTTTGATTCAGTCGAAACAAACTGTCGAATTATCTCTGATGATTTCGCAATCAACAAAGCAGCGTCTGTGATTTCGTTCGCAGGGACATGAGAGTCATGTTTGAGAAGTTCGTGTAGTCGGTGATCTAGTTCTTCACGTTGATCAAGGTTCAGTGCTTGCGGATCAACCTGTGCCAAGCCGCATGCTGCGACATAACCATCACCATTACCGACCGCATTCAAGAAACTGGTGGTGACAAATGATCTATGCATGATTGGATCGGCTTCAAGGGATACCTGCGTAATTACTTTGTCCGATAGTGGGGCAGCCGCGTTTGAAGATTCCACATGACCGTTCATCTGGGAAAATTCCTGATGTAATTTGGAGATCTTTGATCTCTCGACGGAATCACAGCGGCTGAGCACAGTGTCATCCGACCCAAGCATGGCTTGCGTGACAACGCGAACCGACAAACCGCCCATGTGACCGGCTTGGGACGGGGTTTGGGCATCCGCTTTGTCTGCGCGTGCGGGTCCAATGCTCTCTTGGCTAGAGATGCTTTTTATTGGCGTATTATTGTTATTAATACCGGTCATTGATTTATGCTGCGGAAGCCTATGTCAATAAAGGGGGTAGGCGGTATCTCTTTGTACTTTGTTACACAAAGGAGCCAATTGGTTCCTTTTCTTGTGGTATCAATTCTTGGAAATCGGCGCCTTCTTTTGTCCAGTCGCGCCATTTTTCTATATTGGCGACGAAAACTTCCAGTTCTTGGGTCATTTTTTGCGCGTCCATTTCCGAAATCGCAAAGGGCTTGGTTAAGCAAATCGCGCCATCATCTTGATCAAGGGATAACGTCGAACCGCCTGTTGCCCGCCAATAGAAATTTGATTTTAGCAACGTCCGATATGGCTTCATGGCAGCGTCAACGCTGCCAACATATCCAAAGAACAGCAGTCTTTGATTGGCACGTTCAAACGCTATATTGACAACCACATCATCATCGAACGCCAGCATGCAGCACCCAAACGCATCAAATGAAAGCGTATCAATGCCGATGCTTTTGCCGAAATCAGCAATCAGTTTCTGTGCATCTAAATTTTCAATGATTTCTGTCATTTCTATGAAGCTGCTGGAAGGTTAACAATTTTTGGGGTGATCATGAAGAAACGCTCACGCCGCTCGCTGCTTTTCTCTGTGGACCGGAACAGGACGCCAAGGCCGGGAATATCCCCAAGCAAGGGCACTTTAGACTCGTTATCGACCTCGGTTTCATAGACGTACCCGCCGATCAAAAGGCTTTGATCGCGTCCAACAACGGCTTGGGTGCTTATCGTGCTGCGTTGGACCGACGGGATTTCATCAACCGTCGTCTGATCATCAATCGATCCATCTTCAATATCGACATTCAACTGAACAGAATGCGAATTATTTTGCGAAATCAGCCGCGGCGTTACCCGCAACATAATCCCCGCAGTGACAGGGAAAAGATTTGCGACCCGTTCGCCCGATACCCGAACGTAAATGGTGCGGCTAAGATCAAGGACAGCCTCAAGATTATCGACCGTCAGGACAGATGGCCGCGATGAAATACGGGCGTCACCACTGTTTTCAAGCGCTCTGATTTTGGTCAGGAAATAGCTTCCTGCTGATGTGAGAATTGTATTTAGGTTTGCATCAGGTCCGACCGCGATGGATAGCTCACCGTCACTCGGTTGAGCGGTATCCATATTGCCAAACCCGCCGGAAACGTTATTTCTTTGACCGCGCCAATCCACACCCAGTTCTTCGAGCTTGGAAACATTGACGTCAACCACTGCCGCTTCGATTTCAATCAGAGCAACCGGGATATCAATTGTGGCGAGCAGGCTTTCATATTGGCTTATGCGATCCTGCGTATCGCGGATAATCACCGCGTTTAACCTTGGGTCTGATTGTATGCGCATTTGTGACGGGCCGGAGCTATTATTGTTTTGTGTGTACCCGTCGTCATTGTTTGCGACATCAACCCGATCTTTACCATTCAGGCCGACACCCTTAAGGTGGTCGATCGATTTTTGACCGTCTTGGCGTCCTTGGTTGTCACGGACCTTGATCGCGGCACCGGAATTGCCGGTCTGCATCAGGTTCCTAAGGATGGTTGTAACGCCAGGGATGGTGACTTCCTTGTCACGATAATAAAATGTCCGATCCTCGGCTGAGGCATGTTTGAGGCGATACACATAAATCGACGTTTCTGCGGATGCGGCATCTTCGGGCAGCATCGTCAGCACTTCACGCACAAGCCCAACATAAGGCGGAGGTCCAGCAACGATAACAGCGTCGTTTTCAGGGAAAGCCGTGACGCCAAATTGGGGGAAAATTAGACCGAGTTCCTCAAGCGCATTGCGTGCTGTACGCGCAGCCCCGCGCGGTACGTCAATGCGGCTTCGGCTCATTTCGCTGCGCGGGTTCACATAAAGTGTGCCGCCGTAATAAAACCAGACCAGACCGTTGGTCTGCGCCAGATCATCAAGAAACTGGTTGGGGGTCGCTGCAAAGAGGCGCCCGTTGGCTGTGCCAGAAACATTCCGACCGATCTTGATATTAATGCCATAAGCAGCGGCAAACGATTGTAAAATGTCACGCAGCGGTTCGTTTCGTGCATAAACCGAAAAGCTTGTTTGGGGCCAGTCAGGTTGATTGACCGTGCTTAGATCTGTGGAATCCTGGGCTTTGGACGGTGCCGACACCGTCAACATGGCCGCAACCGTCATCCCCGCGACAAGCATCGCAGTCACGTGACGCCGTATGGCAGCGAACCGTGTGGTTTTGCACGAAGGGGTGTGTGGCATGCCCGGTAGTGTGTTGAAGGCGACAAGGGGCATTTATCTGACCAGCATATTCGGGTGTAAAAATTGCATTGGCGTCGTCGTCGCGCTGGCATTTGGCGCGGATGTGTCAGCCTTCTGGCTACCTACATTGGACTTCCACCAGAAAAGGTCGTTAACGAAATCGCTTACATTTTCTTCGAACACCATCGCTGCCGTATCAGGGGCGACCAAACGGTGCAAAAACAGAGCGTTGGTTTGCTTGTCGAGGCTTAGGCAAGCTTTGCTTGAACCGGCGCGGCCCAATGCAAACTGCATACATTCGCGCACGATCACGTTGCGGGTCGTTTGATCATTTGGCAATCGGGAAAGGCGACCAGCGATCAAGATATCGCCACCGGGAGCAGACGAAAGTGTGACATTGTGACGATTATCAAAACGTAGTTTGTACGACCCGTCACGACGTTTGGCAGGCACTTCAATCCGAAGAGATCGGGCAAGTTCGGAAACAAGTGTGTCTAGCGCTTTTTCTGACATGGAACTTCCCGGTTTTCGGTCGATTCAAATTAAAGTGCATTGTGAGTTTTCACTGGGTAGATGGACCCTATCAACCTCTTTAGTGGCAATTCAAACAATAGAGTTCCACATTTTTTTTCCTTGGTGAGGGACGTCTTGTTTGCGACTATCAAGCTATTGATTCTTTAGATAGTAGTAGGATTTCAGGTGCAGTTTGTCGTTCTGTTTGGGCCTCAGGCTGGGGCGCATGTCACGTTATATTCCGGCTCATATGTTGTTGGGTCAGGCGAGGACGAAGATGTCGTCGTTATGGGGCGGGGCGTGGCAGAGGCGCATTTTCGATTTGAACTGGATGCTGAAACCGGGCAGCTGACAGTCGGCGCGTGTTCAAGCGATGTTTTTGCCGAGGGTGCGCGTTCGCTCGCGCCCGGTGATCAGATCAATTTACCACAAAAATTCTGGCTGAGTGACGTTGTCATCGGCATCGGTGATCTTGAAACGCGTTGGGATGAGCCACAATTTGCGCAGTCGCCTCATGCTGCAAACGCTAAAATGTCGCAAACAGTGTCCTCGTCGGCTGAGGGGGATCAAGTGATATCGTCAGCGCCGAAGAATGCTGACAGCAAAGATAGCCTTACGGGTTCGTCACGCCAGGTTGTTGCGCATGATGGCGATGATGCCGCAAATGCAGATAGCTTTGCGTCCGTCGCGGGGGAGCATCCAATAGCTGAGGCGTCTTCGCCAACCCGGACATGGAAGCCAGGTTTTGTTATTCCGATTTCGATCGTGGCTGTTGCTGTTATCATTGGTTTGTTGACGGTTCTGTTCGTTGATGATGAACAAACATCAGTCATGCCAGGCCCCAGCGCCGGGGTGGTTGAAGCGGAAAAACAGTTCGGCGAAATTGAGGGGCTTTTGACCGGCATTGCGGATGTGAGTGATGTTAAGGCAAGCTTGGTCAATGGTGAGGTAAATGTCACCGGTTACGCACCGACACCTCAGACGATTAAAATGATTTCAGACGCCGTTTTAAGTGTCGCGCCGGACGCGCAGATCAATGTCATTGCCGATAGCGATCTTGAGCAAAAGGCCGCCAGCATTCTCGCGCGCCGTGATGCTAAGGTGAATAAGGTTGAGGATGGGGTTGTCTATGTCGAAGGTGTTGTGTCTGATCCCGGTGCGCGCGAGCAGTTGGTCGCCTTTGCGCAGGAGGAGTTGACTGATGCTGCCGCCATTGATGCGGAAAAAGTTTACGAAATTCGGGAACTGATCGACGTTTTTGGTGACCAATTAAAGCAGCAGGGGCTTTCTCGGATTTCTTTGCGCAGTTTGCGCGATGAAATTATTGTCTCCGGGCGCTTGCGTTGGGCGCAGCTTGGGGCTTGGGAAAGTCTTCTGTCAAAGTGGACTGCTGAATATGGACTAAAATTTCGGGATGCGAGCCCGCTCGTTTTGGACGGGGACGACATGCCATTTGAACTGGTGGCGGCAGTCGGGGGCGAAAATGGTTTTCTGTTTTTGTCAGGACAGAACAAGGTGCATGTGGGTGGGGAAGTGGCCCCCGGCTATATCTTGAAGTCTGTTGCCGATGGTGCCTTGGTGATTACCCATGCCGCCAGAGATTACATGATTGATATCAGAGAGGCAGAATGAACGAGCAAGCGCCAAAACATGTTCTGGATATCGAAGAAAAGCTTTCGGGTGATGACCGTGCCGCGAATGCGGATAGTTATTGCGCGCGGCTTGAAGCCGCTGCCCAGCAAGTCAAGCGAGATCTAGACAAGGGGGTTGCGCCCGATCAGTACCGTATTCTGTCACGATTGCTTGAATCCTATGAGGCCGCGCAAAAAGTTGTGCGCATTGTCTCTGGCACCGCACAAAAGTAATAGTCGTCGAGGCCCATTCTTTTGGGCACTCTCTAGGTCAACTGGCACATTAAACTGATGTGCCCCATTAAAGAACGGATGATTGCTATGTCGTTGAACTTTAGCTCTGTGGGTCAGTCGCTTGGCCAGAATATGAAAGCCACCGAGAGCGATTTCGAAAACTTCATGCAAAACATGGATTCTTCGGATCCCAGCCAGATGATCCAAATGCAGCAAAAAATGCAGGAATGGACCCTTTCGGTTCAAATGCAAACTACGACCATCAAGTCGCTTGGCGACGCATTGCATGGCGTTGTGCAGAAGATGGGCTGATTTGCGTAAGGGTTTCAGGCAATGACTGCAAGACGGCAATCGGTCGTGCTGGCCGCCGATCGACATGCATTTTTGCCTTCGGACGATGGCATTGATGAGACCGGCGAAGCAGATATCTTGTCTGCGCTCATGTCTGCGAACGCCGCCCTGTCCAGCAGCGCTGTCACAAAAGACCTTAAAACGGTTGATCAGTTGTCGGGCCTTTTACGCAACGTTATTGCAAATCACTTTGGCTCGTACCTTTATCGTGCCTCTGTCACGTCGCATGATGGGGGACAGTTTGCACATTTTGCCTCTCGTGAAGACCTGGTTAAACAGGAGCAGGCCAACTGCGCGATCTGGCTTGCTTTGACGGTTCTTGACGGCGAAGCGCATCGTGTTGCCCTAGCGAAAGATCTGAAATGGTCTTTTGGGGCGCTCGCATCACGGTTTTGTCCCAATCCTCCGACAGTGAACCAAGTCCTGGCGTGCAGAAACTTGCCGCTTAGCAATGATTTGGCGAAGATGTATGGATTGGCTCAGCAGATATACGGTGACCTCGGAGTGCGTGCGGGAGATATTCCTTCCGACAAGGCACTTGTCGCGCCAGATGCTACGTGCCGGGCAATGCTATCGGCGTGTTTCCCGACCTACATCCGTGAATTCAATGGCTTTGTGACCCTTCCTAGCGCGCGCTTAGAGGCCCTTGATACCTTGCCGCGTAAGCCTGAAATGCGGTCATTTATATCGAAATTCCTTTCGCGGTCTTTGCTGCTCGTAGCCACGATCAGCGTTTTCGTCCTGATCGGTTTTGTGTTGGGCTGGATGTATCAGGGGCAGCTTATCCTTGCGTCTGCGGGACAGTCCTTCTTTGCGACAGGGATCAGCGCGTGAGCAAGTGGTTCTTTCATTTCTGCCCAGGTGTCAGTCGCCGTCAGATCATGCGTGATCTGGAAGATCGTGGTGCGCCGAGTTGGTTTGTTGCCGATCAGATCCTGCGACGCGCCGGAACCACCAAAAAGGCGAGAAAGTACCGCGGTCTTGTGATTGTACTTCCGACCGATGGTTTGCGCGCTGCAGATTATATTTCCCAGCTTGGGGCACGTGTTCATAAACTGGCAGCCTCCTTTGAGGCCATTGGGCGCCCAATTATTCTGCTGCTATGTGGGCGTGGTGACCGCGAAGTCGCAGATTGCCTGCGCGGCGGTGGCGTTTTGCCATCCGGAACAAATGTCATTGGCTGGCTGGGATCGAGTGTTACCAGCGGGATTAAGGCGCTTGCATTAACCAGCAATCATAAGGCCGGAGTATCCGAGTCTTCATCGCTATATCTTTGTGGACCCGATAACATATCCAATCAGGATGACGCGCCACCCCGCGACGTAATTGTAGGGTGCCAATCTGTCTTTCGAGGGCTGGAGTTTCTGCTTGAAACGGCTAAGCCTGCTTGGCAGGCGTCTGGTGTTTTCATGACTGGCGATGTTGCTCTTGGTGCTGTCGCGCCTGGACGTTTGGTGCGACTTCATCAGGAACTTGAACATTTTGCAGGGCCGTATCGCCACGTTCCGCGTGATAGTGGTTTTAAAACCCGCCATCTGGTTGTGGCATCTGCATTCCTTGCATTGGCCTGCGGCGGCGTTTTGGCGTGGAAGCATGGGGCAGCTTTGCGCGGCGAAACATCCCGTCCTGCCCGGGCCGATGACATTGATCATCTATGGTCGTTGGTGGCGAGCTTGGCTGCGACACCGGGAAGTGATTTGATTTCAGTTGTTCCAGGTACTCCATTTGAAGATCTGAACGCCCGGATTAGCAATTTGACAGATCGGGTTTTGTTGACGCCTGCACGCGATGCGCTTGAATTACGGTTGGAAAGGGTCGAGAAAGGTGCCCTGACAGCAACATCGGACGTGGTGGTCGCGCGTGCTGTGAAATTACTGGCGGATGTAAGCCTCTTTTCTGCCGGTCCGGTGCTGCGCGATAAACCTGCGGCTTTTTCTGATGATGGTGAAGTTGAGCCGAACCGCAGTTGGTGGTCCTTACTGGCGGAGAACGGAGTAATTGACCATTCACTACTTTCGAGCGTTTCTCCCCTTCTTTCGGAGATCGTGGGCAAAAGGCCGATCAGTCCACCTGAATGGCAGAACGAGTTTGTCGTACGTATTCGCACTTTGCTCGAAACTGTGGTTGGTTATCATTGGGGGATTGGCCGGGGGCCAGAAATTGTTTCAGCAGGGCAGTTGTTTAATAATTTGGGTCTGCAGATTTCGACAAGTCCCGATGACGTTACGCATGAAAATATCCGTGATTTAATTACAGCCTATGCGACAGTTGAAGATAGCCGCAGGCAACTGAGTATGCTGTCCGAAGATGCTAAAAAGCCTGATGAACTTTTTGCAATGTTAGATGGTACGCCGCTCATTGGCCAAAATTGGCTGTATGGTTTGCGCCTTAAGGCTAGCCTTGAGCTTGAAGCGGCACTCAATCAGGTTGATCTTTCATCTACTTGGGCTAGGGGCTCGGACGGTTTTGGATTGGCGGGCGATTATGGAGATGGTCGTCGTGCCGTTGCGCCATTGATATCGTTGAACGAAGACCGGTTGGGGCGCGACATTTTGGCGCACATTGGCATGAATGTCGTGACACCGACGAGCTCAGGTTTGCCTGGTCTTGATGGCCTTGATGATGCGTTAGAACTTGCAAAATATTTTAAGGCTGTGCGTTCACAGCTAGAAATCAGCGAACACTCGCTATCGGGTGTTCTTGAAAATGCCGCATATGCCGCAATCACGGATCATCTGTTTGGTTCGGACATGGTGCCACGGCAAATTAAGCCGGACGACTACAGGCACTATTTTTCAAGCGCGATGAGATTGCGCGATATGACACGTTCATATTCAGCAGATATTGCCGAAGATTATCAGTGGGCGCTGATTGTTACGGTAATGCACGAGCTCGAGCATGTTGACCAAAAAGGGCAGAATTTAATGCGGAGCATTGAGCTGCCCCACTCGACTGCGTTAGATGATGGCCCACAGCAATCGGTTGCGTCTGAAGACATGGCCAATGCAGCGCGTGGGATTGATAAACTCGCCCTTGCAGCAAAGCCTTTGTTGTCTGTAATTGCGCAACTTGATCGGCAAGGTGAGCTTGCCAATTCCCCGGTTGTGCTGCGTTGGAAAGATGCTGTTCCTATGGGGGATGTCATGGCGCGATCTAACGGCGATGAGCATCTCGGCATGTGCGCAGTCTTTGGCGCGAACCGGTCATTGGCGATGAATTTGGCCAATGAAAAACTTAAAATGCAAATGGCGGAAGAAGCATGTCCGTAGCCATTCGTTTATAAAAATCGATAGGGCGTCCGGGGTTGTTGCCTTTGGGACGCTGGAAAAAGGAGTAAAAAATGGCTGTTGAAAACAAGTCCGACGGTGACATTCAAATCATTGTCATGACCGGGCGCCTGGACAGCTCATCTGCGGGTGAGGCGGAAAGCAACGTAAAAAGAGTACTTGATCTGGGCGCCACCAAGCTTTTGGTTGATATGTCTGATTTGGCATATATTTCGAGCGCCGGGCTACGCGTGGTGCTGATTGCCGCCAAGAGCTTGCATAAAGCCGGTGGAGCTATGGCGATTTGCGGCATGTCGCCGTCGGTGCGTGAAGTGTTCGAAATGACAGGCTTTTTGAAAATACTTCAAGTTTTCGATACAGAGACTGAAGCAAAGGCCGCACTTGCGTAATTTTAGTGCTTCAAAATCGAAAGTCTGACGGTGCAGGAACTTCAAATGATAATGGGGATCTTGGTTACGTTGCTAAGCAAGAAGCTCATCGATTTCGGGCATTTTTTCTTTGAGCGACTTTCTGACGCGAGACAAACGCGACCTTACGGTTCCAATTGGAACCGACAACATGGTTGCAACTTCTTCATAGGTCAGGCCGTCAACGGCAACCAATAACAGCATCTTACGTAGATCATCAGGAATACATTGCAATTCAGCATCAAGGTCGCGCATGACCTTTTCAAATGCAATCTTCTCATCCTGACCAACGGCTTCTTGGGCATGATAGGACAGCACGTCATCGCTAACAAAATTGTATTTTTTGTGCGGACTGCGCTGAATGAAATTACGAACAATGTTCATCGCAATTCCAAAAAGCCACGTTGCCAGTTCGGATTCACCCTTGAATTTCGCAAGTGACCTATAAGCTTCTGTCAACGCCTGCTGCGTAATATCCTGCGCATCGGTTGGGTTGCCAATATGCTTTAGAACAAAGTGGTACAAGCTGGCCTGGCAGTCCTTAACGCACGAAACATACGTGTCATCAGAAACTTCCACAGTGTCATGCTGTCGTGTTTGTTCTGCGAGTCCTGCTCGTTGCTCGACCGTCATTTCAGCACCGCTGCTTAAATCCACATGCTTCTAAACGAGGGGCAGAACAACCCCAACCACGCCATTGCTATTTCCGCAAAGGCTGTTCTTGCTTGTTTTGAATTTGTGAACGCTACCACCAGATGTACGTATTGGTGAATGTATATTATTTATCATTTTTGAAAGGTTTATCATTTTTGCTTCAGAAAAATATGATTACAATTATTAGTTATTAATAATATTGGATGGATAGCCTATAGGTTTATAGAATTAGCTTTGGCACTTTTCTTATTCTAAATATTTGGATTCAATATTCACCCGAGGGAGGCTTTCTGACGCTGTGAACTGCGTTTGCGTGCTGCGTATCGGGCAAGACTGACAGATATTCGACGACATAAACACGCTTGCCAGCGATGTCTGCTTGCGGTTGTCTCAGATGCGCGACCTTAAGGCGATGCGTGAAGGTACTTCACCATATCTTTGGCTATAAGCACGGCTGAAATTGCTAAGGTGATTATAGCCGACACTTTGTGCGATCTGACTGATTGTCATTGTTGTATTTTGAAGCGCAGAATGGGCTGCTTCTAGCCTTTTTTCACGGACATAATCGCTATAAGTCTGGCCGGTACGTTTGACGAACATCCGGTTCAAGTTGCTTTCGGAAATGCTAAATTTTGCAGCTAACAATGCCCGTGACAGTGGGTTTCCAAGATTTGCATCAATATATGCTTTCAAGTCCGAAAACACATGAGTTTCCCAATCAAGTACAGAGTCAGGTTTGGTATGGCATTGCCCGCAAAGTGCTGAAATTATCTCGGCAATGAAAAGAGATGCCAAGCCGTTAGCAATAAGGTTTTGGGTGATATCGGTGCTATTTGTCATGAAAAGCTTGTTGGCAAGTCCATGAATTTTCCTGTTAGATGCCACCGTACTCACGTGGCAAATATCGTCCTGTTCCGATACGAACGGAGATAGCACAGGCGGAACGTTGGGGCCAATTTGTTGAGACAAGACACGTGCTGGTATCATCACCGAAGCGTAGCGGATCGTTTGCCCCTTTTCGATGCTGTAGGTGGTCTCGATTTTATCAACGCGCCTGATAAAAGTTACATGCGGGCTTTGAGGAATAGACTGCTGAGTTGGGACGGTTAGAACGGACTCGCCCACCAAATATTTACTTAAGATTACACTTGGTTCTACATGTGGAGGTCGAGCCGCAATTTCGCAGTCTTCGAGCGCTCTAAGTTCCGCCCTATAAAGCGTGAGTTCATTTTTAAATACTGAACGGCCGACGCAGCCGCGCGTCCCCGAAACGCTAAAGATTGAGCCTTCACCGTCATGGCCAATACTCGTATGATGTTTCATAACATACCTGAGCGTTTAAATTTTTCGTTTATGGGGTGGTAGATCATTTAATGCACTTAAGTTCGTGCAATTTGATATTTTGAATATCTAATAATCCAAGCGACATGCATAATTGATAATATGATTGTTTGAAGAAGATAATTTAAATAAAATAATAACAGTGTTAAATATTATACTATAATTATATGTGGATGTTTTGCTCTCATCTGCAATTGATATAATGGTTGTCTGTGTTGCTAATGATTTGTCTCTTTTAGCTGGAGAGAACTCTGCTTTGGAGCGGTTGGCTGCGCAGGTGCAATTTACACTGATCAATGTCCGTCCTGATCAAGGGATAACTATCCCTTATCCGCCATTTTCCCCGTACATATTTCTTCAATGACGTTTCTTGGGTCTTGGACAATGGCCGCATTGCGCGCATCATAACTGTGCGATTTCGCCGCGTTAAACAGGACCGCTATAAAAACGCTTTAAGCTTCAATAGCGCCGTCTGACAACATCGAAAAGCGTTTTTTATAATTGCATTCTAATCGCCTTTGTCATTGAGAGCTGCAAAATCCTCTGCATCGAAGCCCCGGCGTAGTTCCATTCTTGCGTCATCACTCAAAGATTCACTAAAGCGCATTTGTGGGGCTTCTTGTTCTTCGAGCGCGGCAAAATCATCTCCATCGAAGCCACCGCGGACCGCTGTTCTAACGTCATCGCGCAGGGAGTTCAGTTCTTTGGTGGAGAACAGTTTTGTGGACTTCGCGCTGTCCAAGTTACTTGTCGATATTTTGTTGTTTAGCGCCGCAAGACCGGCTTCGCCCATTTCCTGTTGAACCTGCGCCTTGAGGTTTGTGAGCTGCTGCGTATGCGCGGCTCCAGCTTGGCCCGTGAGGTGTAAAAAGGCTCTTTTCATAATGCCGACACCGCGCGCGATGATACCGTCATTTTGGTCGCCGGTATTGTGAGCCGGTTCGTTCATCACCTGCAGCAGATTACTGCTCGAGTTTGAGCCGTTAATAGAGCCTACCATTTTTTCTCTCCTCTGATCCTCGTAGCGTTTTTAACGCTCAGTTATGAGCCGACGCGATCAATAGTTGAATCCTGTTTTTATCAAGTTCGGTAAACAGTGGGGCACTGCTGAAAGTGACTTGATGCATGGGTGTCCTTAATCATGCATCAAGGTCGAAAACTCTCCGACGTATTGATGTTTCCATAAACTTAAGTGACGTTTTAAGCGGTTTAGTTCCGAAAAAATACGGGCGGCCCGCTGGTAATATTTGAATGCTGCGACGGTTCCAGACCACGTGCCGTTAAGTGAAAAGACCACGTAATTTGACGCAGGCGGTTTATGTGGGGCAGTTCGTATAAGCAATAAAGACCGGATAAATTTGAGTGGGAGAGGTTGGGTTTCCTCCGCCCTTCTTTTGACCACTTACGACATCAATGGCATTATCCTTTTGATCACGCAGAAGAAATCAGGGACGGATGCAATGAAAGTTGGAATTGTCGGTGCGGGAATGGTTGGGAGTTCGGCTGGTTATGCGCTTGCCGTCATGGGATTGGCGAGCTCGGTCGTGTTGGTGGATCGTGATTACGACCTTGCCGTCGCGCAGGCAGAAGACATCGCCCATGCGGTGCCGTTTTTATCATCGACCCATGTCGAAGCGGCAGACTATGACGGGCTGGCTGGGGCCGGCGTGGTGATTATTGCCGCCGGCGTTAGTCAGAAGCCCGGCGAAACGCGGTTGGCCCTGTTGGAGCGTAATGCGGCGGTATTTCGTGATGTGGTTGGCAAGGTTTTGCAGGTCGCACCCGATGCAATTTTACTGATTGCGTCCAATCCGGTCGATATCATGACCCAGATTACCCAGCGTATTTCCGGTCTGCCGAGCAGTCGTGTTATCGGATCGGGCACGATCCTTGATACAGCGCGTTTTCGGAACCTGCTTGGTCGGCATCTTGGTGTTTCGCCGCAGTCTGTGCACGCCTATGTGTTGGGGGAGCATGGTGATAGCGAAGTTTTGGCCTGGTCGAATGCCAAGGTTGGATCGCTGTCTTTAACCGAGGTCGCCGCACAGCTGGGATCGGCGATAACGCAGGATGTGCGCGAAACGATTGATGATGGTGTGCGCAACGCGGCCTATAAGATCATTAAGGGCAAAGGTGCGACCTATTATGGCATTGGTGCCGGTTTGGCGCGGATTGTTAAGGCCATTGCCCATGACCAGCAGGACGTTTTGACGGTATCGTCTGTGACGCCCGATGTCACTGGCGTGAAAGACGTGGCGTTATCGATCCCGCGTGTGATTGGTGCAAATGGGATCGTTGCGGACTTGATGCCGGATATAAACGCAAGTGAACGTGACGGTTTGCATCAGAGTGCCACGATCCTTAAAGAGAGCGTTGAAACCATCAGCCTTTGATTGGTGCAGGTCATCGCGGGCCGACGCCGTGTTATTGAATCTTGCGGATGGCGCGGATGGCGCGGATGGTGGTGTTAAAGGTTTTCGAAAAGGCGCGGCTAAGTGTCGCGCTGCTGGTAAAGCCGGTTTGAAGGGCAATTGTACTCAGCGGCAGGTCGGTTGCCCGTGCAAGGTCGCGGGCGCGCCCGAGCCGCAGCATTTGATAATATTTGCCCGGGGACATGTGCAAATTGTTCTGAAATATCCGATCAAGGGTACGCAGCGAGCATCCGGCTTTTTTTGCGATATCGGCAAGCGGGACGGGCGTTTCGATGGATGACATCATCGCGCCAACCGCACGGCGCAAGTCATCACCACCTGAACCATGTAGGCGGTCCGCCCCCCGGGTCAGGTGATATTGGTTTTCCGCGTCATAGACAAATAGGTTGCTGACATCAAAGGCGACTGCGGGCCCAAATTGCTGTGCCAGAATATGAAGCATCAGTTCCATCACTGTGGATGCCCCACCAGAGGTGATTAGTTTCCCATCCTGAACAAAACGATCGTGAGATACCGCGATATCAGGAAAATGCTCGGCGAATTGATCAAGTTCCTGCCAGTGAATGGTTGCGGCCCTGCCGCGTAGCATGTCGCAGCGGCCAAGTATCCAAGCCGCGGTATCAAGGCCGATAATGTTGCGCGCATGCTGCGCAGCATTTTGAAGACGCGCGCGCACTTTTGCCGTGGCATGGTCGCGCATGCCATAGCCCGATACGATCACAAGATAATCTACATTCGATGCGTTTGATATCTTTGGCAGCGCGCTCTGCGGCGTGATGATCAGGCCGCTGGAGCTGATAACAGGCGCACCGTCAATCGTACAGATATCCCAGTTGATACCCGGCCCATTCGGCAATCCCTTCGCCGCGCGAAGCGGTTCAAGGGCGCTGGCCAGGACCATATTGGAAAAACCGTCAAACAGGACAAAAACAAATCTTTGCGGATCATTTGGCATGAATAGCAAAATAAGCGGCGGGATTGGCAAAATCAATCGAGTTGTGTTTGGATACTATTGCTTCAGATTTTTTCAGATAAAGCTGAGGTCCAAATGCCGCTTACCATGAACCGTGAGGTTTTCATCACTGCTGCCGTCACCGGATCAGGTGCTACGCAAGATAAATCCCAGCATGTGCCACGATCACCCGAACAAATCGCGGCAAGTGCGATTGATGCGGCCAAGGCCGGGGCAGCGGTTGTGCATTGCCATGTGCGCGATCCTAAAACCGGTGCACCATCACGTGATTTGGGTCATTACCGGGAATTGACCGAACGGGTGCGTGCCGCTGACGTCGATGTTGTCTTGAACCTGACGGCAGGTATGGGCGGTGATATCGTTTTTGGATCGACCGAGGCGCCACTGCCGGTCAACCAAGAGGCCACTGATATGATCGGGGCCACTGAACGTATGGCCCATATTGCCGATTGTCTGCCGGAAATCTGCACGCTTGATTGTGGGACGATGAATTTCGCCGAAGCGGACTATGTCATGACCAATACACCGGGCATGTTGCGCGCAATGGGGCAGATGATGACCGATCTTGGCGTAAAGCCCGAGATTGAAGCATTTGATACCGGCCATCTTTGGTTTGCCAAGCAGCTGGTTGACGAAGGCATCCTGACCAGCCCGGCATTGGTACAGCTTTGTATGGGGATCCCGTGGGGGGCGCCCAACGATTTGAACACCTTTATGGCGATGGTCAATAATGTGCCATCCAATTGGAATTGGTCAGCCTTTTCGATCGGGCGTGATCAGATGCCCTATGTTGCGGCATCGGTTTTGGCCGGCGGCAATGTCCGTGTCGGTCTTGAAGATAATATTTATCTTTCCAAAGGTGTTCTTGCGACCAACGCCCAACTGGTCGAACGCGCAGCGGGTATTATTGAAGGCATGGGGGCAAAATTGATCGGCCCAGAAGCCGTTCGCGAGAAACTTGGTCTGACCAAGCGTGAGCCGCGCTCATGACCCATCGTTCACAGTCAAAAAAGGCAGTAATCATCGGCGGTGGCGTCATTGGTGGTGGCTGGGCAGCGCGCTTTTTGCTTAACGGTTGGGACGTGTCAGTATTTGATCCCGATCCGCAAGCCGAACGCAAAATTGGTGAAGTAATTGAAAATGCCCGGCGGAGTTTGCCAGCCCTGTATGACCGGGCGTTGCCGCGCGAAGGTGTTTTGACATTCCATGATGATCTGGCAGAGGCGGTGTCGAATGCGGATTGGATTCAGGAAAGCGCGCCAGAGCAACTGGCGCTAAAGCGTAAGATCCTTGGCGACATTCAAAAACATGCGCCGACCGACTGTCTGATCGGGTCGTCGACATCTGGGTTTAAACCAAGCGAATTGCAGGAGGGGTCATCCAATCCGGGGCAGATCGTTGTCGCCCATCCATTTAACCCGGTTTACCTGTTGCCATTGATCGAAGTGGTACCGTCCAAGGCAACCGATCCCAGTGCGGTTGAAGCAGGATGCAATATCCTGAAATCGGTTGGGCTAAAGCCGCTTGTCGTGCGCAAGGAAATTGATGCGCATATCGCCGACCGTTTGCTTGAAGCGGTTTGGCGCGAAGGTCTGTGGCTGGTGAATGACGGGGTTGCGACCACGCAGGAAATTGATGATGCGATCCGGTTTGGCTTTGGCCTGCGCTGGGCGCAGATGGGGCTTTTTGAAACCTATCGCATTGCCGGCGGCGAAGCAGGGATGGAGCACTTTATCAGTCAATTTGGCCCGGCCTTGAAATGGCCATGGACCAAATTGATGGATGTGCCGGACCTGACCCCGGAATTAATCGCCCGGATAGCTCAGCAATCTGATGATCAATCTGGCCATATGTCGATCCGCGAACTGGAACGTCTGCGTGATGACAATCTGGTAGGGATGATGCGTGCGCTTAAAAAATCCGGCAGTGGCGCCGGGGGCACGATCAACGATCACGAAGCAATTTTGCAAAGTGACGCAGAAATCGACGACCTGCCGGTGACGGTGGATCGCCAAATCCCGCAAAGCTGGACAGATTATAACGGGCATATGAACGAAGCCCATTATATCGAAATCAGTTCCCAAGCCAGCGATCGCTTCATGGAGATGATTGGTGCAGACGCCGCGTATATTGCCAGTGGTAGCAGCTATTTCACGGTGGAAAACCACGTTTGTTATCTACAGGAAATTACGGCTGGTGATCGCATTTGCGTGACCACGCAGGTTATCGCCGGGGAAGGGAAAAAACTGCATTTATTCCATCGTCTGATCACCACGTCAGGTGTGGTTGCGGCAACGGTCGAAACCATGCTGCTGCATGTTGACCTTGGCACGCGCAGGACGTCCGTCCCAGCTGGGGCCGTTCAGGCCAAGCTGGCCGATGTGACAGAAAAGCATCGTGCAATGCCCCGACCCGAGCAGATTGGTCGTGCGATTGGCGCATAGCTAGAACGCGGCGTTTACAACAATAATGGTCGTATGCCCCCTGCAGTCTTTAACTGCGGGGGCATACGCGTTACGCTGATGCAACTTGTCCCCAAAGAGGTCCCGGTGATGTCGAATTCTGATCAGGTTTCTTCAGGCGTGATGTACGACCCAATGCCCGAAGAAGAAGGCATTCGTTCGTTTATCGCCAAATGCGATGGCTTCTTTCCCCCAGATGCGGTTGCGGCAGGGATCGATCAGCAACGCAAATGGTACGATGCCCTTTGTGCGCAATTTTCCTTTCCGCATCCTGGCGGAATGCAGGTCGATGACGATATGATCGCCGGAGTCCCGGTGCGCCATTATCGTCCCGCAGAAATGAAATCCGCGCATAAGATTGTTTACATGCATGGTGGCGGTTTTGTCGTCGGATCACGAGACAGCCATGATTCAATCTGTGCTGAAATTGCCCAAGCTGCCGCGGCGGAACTGATCGCAATCGATTATCGACTGGCCCCGGAACATGTCTGGCCCGCACAGCATGATGATTGCTTTAACGTGGCGCAAAGCTTTTTGTCCGATGGCCATAAGTTGGTTTTGGTGGGCGATAGTGCCGGGGGAATGTTGGCCGCTGGTCTTGCCGTTCGTGCACGCGAAGAGGGATTTGGCGACCAGATTTTAGGGCAGGCCTTAATATACCCGGCCCTTGGCGGCGATTTGAACTGGCCAAGCTATGGCCAGATGGCGAATGCGCCGGGATTAAGCACGGATGACGTGATTTATTACCGCGATGTGCTTAAGGCGCCGATGGATGATCCATTTGCGCATGCGCTGTCAGTCGATGATTTGCGCGGTCTTCCGCCAACCTATATTACCACGGCTTATTTTGATCCTTTGCGCGATGATGGGCGTGAATTTACCGCCCAACTGGCCCGAGCCGGCATTTCAGTTCAATACCGTGAAGAACCGCAAATGATTCATGGCTGGCTGCGTGCCCGGCATATGAGCCCAGGGGCGAAAACAGCTTTCGGGCATCTGTGCAAAGCCATTTCGGATATGCTTTAAATCGCATACAATACCGGCTAAGCGACCTTGGGTTGAATATGTGCTCCCGGCCAAAAAAGCGACAGAGGGCCTAAAGTCTGCGCGCGGTTGAACCGCGCGTTGTTTTTTGTTGCTTATAAAATGTTGATCTCAATAATAACTTTAGTTATTTAGGCTACGATGCAATGCAGGGTTGCCTGCGATTAAGCTGTTGGGTGCGGAATGGTTCGGGGGAGCCAGTATGATCAATATCGTTAAATTGCCATCGTCGCTGCTTTTGGCGATGATCATCTTTTGTGGCTTTATGATCGGTGATGGGCGTGACGCATTTGCGGCAACGACGACAATCCCCTGCACCAACCTCGCAGCAGCCAATGCACCGATCTCTCGTGTGTTCTACGACGACAGTGCCGGTACCTGCGTCGCAGTAAACGGTAGTGGCTCCAGCAATGATTCGCGCGACATCGTCTTCGAAGTCAACAACAACAACCTCGTAGACGAGCAATTCAAGATCGGAATCGGCAGTGGCAGCAACAATACAGCGCATAGCGGATGTAGCATGGGTGGTTTTAACGCCGCCGCTGGTACTGCTTGCCAAAGCGATCGCGCTGGTACTGATGAAACCGCGACGGTCACGATTGATGGGGAGAACGGGGCGACGATCCGGATGACCGTCAATTATGAGCTTACCGGATCAGGGGCAACAGGTACTGTGAACTTCAAAAGTGCATTGGTCACAATCACGACTGCTGATGCTGCGTCTTCGGGCACCTCGGCCGCGGCGCTGCGCGCGCTTCAAGGTTCGGCAACACGGGCGCAATCCGTGATACTCGGGCAGAATTTTGGGGCGCGGGTGGCCAATGCGACGACCGGTCGAGATCTCGGAACAGTGACAGATACCGCGGCACCGACACAGCAATTCGGTTTTGCTTCATCAAGCTTGCTTGATGATCCAATGGGCAGGAAAACGCGCACGGAGGGGACAACCCTAAGCGGGCTGGCGATGCTTGCGTCTTTCGATACGTCGCGTGTGCTTGCGGCGGCGCAAACCGCTGATAGTCCGACGGATGGGCCGGAACAACGGACGCTGCTGTCTCGCGAAAGTCCGATTACGATCTGGGGGCATGGGTCCTTTACCGATATCGAGAATACGCGCAACCGGACGGGCGATGACAGCCGTTATGACGGTAGCGTCTGGGGGTACAACCTCGGTGCGGACTATCGTTTTTCGCCCGCACTTGTGGCGGGTATGTCTGTCGGCTACGCTCAAACCGACATTACGACCACCTTTGATGGCGGCACGTATGACGAGGATACGTGGAACCTTTCGCCTTATGTGATCTATAGACCGTCGGACATGCTAAACTTCTCGGCTATTGGGGGGTATGCGTTCGGGGATGTTGCCAGAAGCCGCAATAGCACTGTGACGGGAAACACCGACAGCCAGACCTGGTATCTGCAGGTTGATGCACGCCAGACTTTCCAGCCGATTGCAGATCGCCCGTTTCGTGTGACGGGTGGGCTGGGGGCGTTGACGTCGCGCAATACGCTTGATGCCTACACCGAAAGTGACGGAAACCGGGTCGCGGAATCCTCGGTCAATACCGTTCAGTTAAAGCCGAATGCCGAGCTGGCTTATGATTTCCAGATAAGCGAGACGTCTCTGACGCCATATGTGAAGGCGGGCTATATCCACGATTTTGCTGACCAGACCAATGGTGATGCCGGGGCCTTTGACCTTGGCGGTGGTTTGCGGTTTGCCTCGGGCGGGACTGGTCTGTCGGGTTCAATCGAAGGCACGCGCATGGTCGGGCGTGATGATTACCGCGAATATACGCTGAGCGGTTTGGTTGCTTATGGCATTTCGTTTAGCGGTCGGGATGGAAGCTTTGCCGGAACTGCGTCGCCTTATGTACGCACCAGCCTGTCTGATAGTGGCACGCCTGAAATTTCCGCTGGCGCGACGCTGACGGATATTGATGAAAGATTTTCCAGCAAACTGAATGTCACCGGTGATCCGGCCACACGCAGAGCCAATATGCTGATCACTCTTGATCTGAAGTTCTGAAACTTGCGCAAAGTTATTGGTGTGGCGATCGATCAAGCATAAAAAAAGGGCCGGATAACCGGCCCTTTTTCTAATTGGCGTTTGGGGATCACATGAAATTACGGGGAATGGTTTTGTCCCATCGTTTTTCAAAGATCTGCTGACCATCTTCGTAGGCGATGACCCATGCACTGACAAACCAGTTGTCGCGATCACAGCTGAGTTCGGCATGGCAGTCCGTGCGCACTGACCAGTCATCGCGCTCAAGATCGCATGTCCACGCCGCTTCGCCGCGCATGCTGTTGGGATCAAGCGGATTGATCGTCCAAGTCTCGCTGCGCACTTCACGGGTCGAAAGCCGGGAGTCAGGATGTTCAAACAAGCCGGTATCTTCGTAAATCCGATAACGGGTTTCGTTTTGGGTCAGGTTGCGTTGAACGCTGCGGTCCGTTCGGCTTGGCTTATGTTCGATATAGGTCGGCAACGGATTGGGATTATCGGGTTGCTTAACATCTATCTTTTCGTGTTCACCCAAAAGCGGCAAATCAAATTGGATCGATGATGGCGCAATGGTCAGGCCGGCATCAAAGGGGGGCGGCAAGATCATCGGCCAATAGGATGTCGACAATGCCAGACGCATGCGATGCCCCGGTTTGAAGCGATAGCCACATGCATCAAGTGTCAGCGTAATGGTGACTTTTTTGCCGCGTGGCATCGGTTCAGGGTTGTCGTAATTGCCTGCGGGATCGCGATGCGCAAGGTTTAACACCCCAAATGAAACACGGTGTGCCGTTCCATCGGGATGCACATCGACCAGACGCGCACACAGATTGGACCAATCTGCATCGCATTCAAGATCAACTGTTAGAACCGGGCGGCCCAACAGGTCGACCTCGACATCAAGTGGAGCGGTTTCAAACACCAAGGACCCGGCATCATCCCCGCGTTGGTCAATGGCCATTTCAACGTCAGGCTTTAGGGTGAAATATTCCCCGGCAGCCGTGCCGGTATCGAGCGGTGACTTCAAATAGATATCGCCTGCGGGCATTTCATCGTCACCTGCTTCAAACGATAGCTTGCCGTCTGCGACATACATCGAACAGGTTTCAGGTGTGCTCCAGCTGTCTTTGGCAATCCAGAAGCCCGGATCAAAATTGCGGCGAGGTGCTGGTTTGATACCTTCAAGGATATAGGCGCGCATTTGCGGTAGGGCATCCGCGCCATTATCCTCGTCACGCAGCCATTTGTTCCACCACTTGATCGCTTCACCGGTAAAGTCAGCGCGCGGCTTGGGCCATGCGAAATGTGGATATTTGTGCACCCATGGGCCGATCAGTGCCTTGGAACGATCGGGCATGCCTTCAATGGCGCGTATAGGCGTATTGCGATAGCCATCCGCCCACCCGGCCAATACCATTGACGGGATTTTGACCGCGTCGAAATCTTCGCAGATTGACGCATGTTTCCAAAATTCATCACGGGTCTGATGGGACAGCCATTCCTCCATGAAGAAGGGTTCTTCTTCAAGGCGATGCAGCCACATTTTCCGCCAATCATCGCCGACCAATGCCGGGTCGGGTGTCCGCGATTGATAGGCCAGCATGGTTGCCGCCCACGAAAGCTGCACGGCCAGTTGGCAGCCATTTTTATAGTGAATGTCATCGTTATAGCGATCGACACTCGACGCAATTGAAATCACGGCCTTAAGTGCAGGGGGATTAAGGGCCGCAACCTGCAGGCAGTTAAATCCGCCCCATGAAATCCCCATCATGCCAACTGATCCGTTGCACCAGGGTTGGTCCGCAAGCCATGCAATCAGTTCGCAGGCATTGGCCAGTTCAAGTTCGGTATATTCACCATCAATCACGCCATCTGATTCACCCGATCCACGGATATCAATTCGGACACCGGCAATCCCGGCCTTGGCAAATTCGGGATATGTCGATTCATCGCGTGAACAGGTCCCATCGCCCTTGCGATAAGGCAGGAATTCGAAAACGGCTGGAACCGGATCGGTATCCGCACCATCGGGCATCCACATGCGCGCAGCAAGTCGGGTGCCATCATTTAAGGTGACGAAGGTGTTTTCAATAACGGTAAAATTACGTTCGGACATCGTGGGGCGTCCTTTGGGGCTTAAAATGTTGTCGTTCAGGGTGACTTATTAGAAAAGGCGGCCCGTTGGCATGGGCCGCCTTGTTATGCGTATTTGCGCCGGTTCATCAGTGACCAGCACTTTCCATTTTGCGCGTGGCAAGAACGTTTTCGAGCCAACCCAGTTTCATTTCCGGCACCGACTTCAACAAAAGGTCCGTGTAATCGTCAAATGGCGGGTTGAGCACTTCGGATCTTGGGCCGAAATCGACGAGCTTGCCTTGCAGCATTACTGCAACGGAATCGGCAATTGCGCGCACAATGGCGATGTCGTGGGTGATGAACAGATAGGACACCTGATAGTTCTTTTGCAGGCGCATCAGCAGATCCAAAATCCCCTCGGCCACCAGTGGGTCAAGGGCGGATGTTGGCTCATCACACAAGATCAATTCCGGTTTGGCTGCAAGCGCACGGGCAATCGCGACGCGCTGCTTTTGACCGCCGGAAAGCTCGGCTGGGTAGCGATCATAAAACTCCGCACCCATTTCGATCTCATCAAGCAATTCGATGACTTTTGCTTTGCGCTTAGCACCCCGCATGCCGAAATAAAATTGCAGGGGGCGACCAATGATTTGCCCCACGGTTTGGCGCGGATTCATTGCTGTATCAGCCATTTGATAAATCAACTGAATGCGGCGCAGATGATCGCGCGATCGTTTGTTTTGCCCTGCTGACAGTTCTTCATCACAAAAAGTAACCTTGCCTTCAAACGGTGGCAAAAGACCCGTGATGACACGTGCAAGCGTTGATTTGCCTGAACCAGATTCGCCGACAACCGCAAGGGTTTGCCCCCGCGGCACATGCAGCGATACGTCATGAAGAACCTGCACACCGTTGCCATAAGCCGCCGAAATGTTTTCGACCTTAAGCAAAGCATCGGTCTGGTCGCGGGCCTCGGCCAATTTGGTTTGACGGACATTGACCAGCGCCTTGGTATAATCTTGGCGCGGGTTTTCAATGATCTGCTGGACCGGGCCGTATTCAACCGTATCCCCATTGCGCAGGACCATGATGTCATCAGAAACCTGGGCGACAACGGCAAGGTCATGGGTGATGTAAAGTGCGGCTGTTCCGGTTTTCTCAATCGCGTTTTTGATCGCGGCCAGAACGTCAATCTGGGTGGTTACGTCCAGTGCCGTGGTTGGTTCGTCAAAGACAATAAGTTCCGGATTGGAACACAGTGCCATTGCCGTCATGGCGCGCTGAAGCTGACCACCAGAAACCTGATGGGGATAACGATCGCCAAAGTTGTGGGGATCAGGAAGGCCAAGAATCTCAAACAGGTAATCTGCCCGTTTGCGAGCCTCTTCGCGGGTCATCAGGCCATGCTCAAGCGAGCTTTCGATTACCTGATCGCCCAGCTTGTGCGCCGGGTTAAAGGATGCGGCGGCTGACTGGGCAACGTAACAAACACGTGCGCCCCGGATGCTGCGGATACCCTTTTTATTCATCGACAGGATGTCTTCGCCATCGAGTAAGACCTGCCCGCCGGTGATGCGTACACCACCTCGACCATAGGCAAGGGCGGCCAAGCCAATGGTCGATTTACCTGCGCCAGATTCGCCGATCAGGCCAAGAACCTTGCCCTTTTGCAGATCAAAGGAAACTCCGTGCACAATGTCGATATCCTGCGGTTCTTCGCCCGGTGGAAAGATGGTCGCGCCAATGCGCAGATCGCGTACCGATAAAAGATCAGACATCGCCGCGTCCTCCTTTTAGGCTGGACGTACGTTTAAGCAACCAGTCCACTACCATGTTCACACAGACAGCTAATGCGGCAATCGCCCCGCCCGGGATAAGGGCGGCTTGAATGCCGAAAATGATGCCGTCTTTGTTATCTTTAACCATGCCACCCCAGTCGGCTGCTGGCGGCTGAATGCCAAGTCCAAGGAACGACAGGGTCGACAGGAACAGGATCGAAAATGCGAAACGCAGGCCAAATTCTGCCAGCAAGGGCGAAAGCGCATTGGGCAGAATTTCGCGGAAAATGATCCACATCCGGCCTTCACCGCGCAGTTTGGCGGCTTCGACAAATTCCATCACAGCGATATCAAGTGCAACGGCACGGCCCAAACGATACACCCGCGTTGAATCCAAAATGGCCATCACCGCAATCAGGATGAAGATGTTTTGCGGCAGAACAGCTAAGACGACCAAGGCAAAGATCAATGTCGGGATCGACATCATCAAGTCGTTTAAACGCGACAACCCTTGGTCAATCGGGCCCCCGGAAACGGCGGCCGTGAAGCTTAGGAAGATGCCGATTGAAAAGGACAGGATCGATGCGGCAAGCGAGACAAACAAGGTTGTCTGTGCGCCGTAAATCAAACGCGACAACAAATCACGTCCAAGGTTGTCCGTGCCCAGGAGGTACAGGTCACTGGCTGGTTCCCAAACGCCCGCGACAATTTCGCGTTCGCCATACGGCGCGATAAGGGATGCAAAAACAGCACAGAAAAATGCAAACAGAATGCCCAGAATTCCGATCCAGGCGGTCAGCGGGATTTCACGTAATCTCATCGCGGGTGCCTCAGTCTCGGATTGGCGACAATGGCGACAAGGTCAGCCACCATGTTCAAAAGAATGTAAACCGCGGCAAAGATTAGGCCACAGGCCTGAACCACGGGCATGTCGCGTACCGTCACGGCATCGACCATATATTGCCCCATGCCGGGATAGACAAAGACCACCTCAACCACGACAACACCGACCACCAGATAGGCCAGGTTCAGGGCAACGACATTGACGATTGGTGCAATGGCGTTGGGCGCAGCATGTTTAATGATCGCCTTAAAGGCGCCAAGGCCTTTAAGCTCGGCGGTTTCCATGTAGGCCGATGACATCACACTGATGATGGCAGCACGTGTCATGCGCATCATGTGGGCCAAGACCACCATAACCAACGTCGCAGTTGGCAGGGCAATCGCCGCAAGGCGTTCGGTCCATGGCATGCCGTCATAGACAGTGGATGGGAACGTCGCGACCCCCATTTGCACAGCAAACACCACAATCAGCAAATAACCGATGAAAAATTCCGGCAACGAAATTGCCGCAAGCGAGATGATGTTAATGACCCGGTCCGGGATACGGTTGCGGAAATGAACGGCCACCATGCCTAGGCCAACCGCAAGCGGTACTGAAATTGCCGCTGCAAAAAATGCAAGAAATAGCGAGTTGCCAAGACGTTTGGTGATTTGTTCGGTTACCGGTGCGCCACTGGCCCAGCTATTGCCGAAGTCACCTTGAACAACCCCGCCCAGCCATTCGAAGTAACGGGTTGTGATTGGACGATCCAGGCCAAGGTCGGCCCGGATATTGGCAATTGCCTGTGGTGTGGCAGATTGGCCAAGATACGTTTGGGCAAAATCGCCCGGCAGGGCTTCGACCCCTGCGAAAATCAGGACTGAAACAGCCCAAAGCAACAACACACTCAAACCCAGCCGTTCAACGATAAGAACCGTTAAGGGATGGTTTTCTTTCAGTCTGTGTCGCGCGGCGTGCACGCCGGCCAAAGGGTTGGCCATAAACACATTCTCCTTTTAAGGGGCTGAGCGGAAATTCAAGACGGATGGGACTGCAAAGAACCTTCTTGGCAACCATCTGGAATTTTCGATCAGACCGTCGATCAATCGATTAATCAAACAGCACTTAAGGGATCACGGCAAAGCCGTGATCCCACATATCTTTAGACGGGATAATTCCCGATCAAAGCTTAGCTATTGAGCCACAGACGCGTTGCGACATAGCCGTTCGACATGTCGTTACCAATGTCCTGTACGAACCCAGAAACATTCGTCGTGGTTGCGTTCACAAAGTCGTTAAACATCGGCAGGATAAGACCGCCGGTATCGCGCACCATCAGTGCCATGTCGCGATACATTTCTTTACGTTTGTTCTGGTCAAGTTCCGCACGCGCTTCGAGCAGGATTTTGTCAAAGTCGGTGTTAAAGAAGCGGGTGTCGTTCCAGTCAGCAGACGACAGGTAGGCTGTCGAATACATCTGATCCTGGGTAGGACGACCACCCCAGTAAGAGGTGCTGAACGGTTTAACGTTCCAGACGTTTGACCAGTAACCATCACCTGGCTCGCGTTTGATTTCGATGTCGATCCCGGCTTTTTTCGCGGTTTCCTGGTACAGAACAGCTGCATCAACAGCACCCGGGAAGGCGACATCCGAGGTCCGCAGAAGAACCGAGCCGTCATGGCCGGATTTCTTAAAGTGGAACGCAGCTTTGTCGGGATCGTAGGTGCGCTGTTCGATGCCTTCTGGGAACAGGGCATAGGTTTCGTTGATCGGGAAGTCGTTACCGACTTTACCGTAACCACCGAGAATTTTTTCGACCATCGTTTCACGGTCCATCGCATATTTCAGCGCAAGACGCAGGTCGTTATTATCAAACGGTGCGGTATTGCAATGCATGATGAAGACATAGTGACCACGGCCAGACGTGGTCTGAATTTCAACATTCGGTGCACGCTTAAGAAGGTTCACGGTTTTCGGATCAACGCGATTGATAAAGTGAACCTGACCCGATGAAAGGGCTGCCATACGGGCGGTGGCATCGTTCATCACGATCATTTCAACAGAATCAACATAGCCACGGTCGCTGCGCCAGTCGTTTTCGTTTTTAACGAAGGTCGCACGAACACCGGCTTCGAAATTGTCAATCTTGAACGGCCCGGTACCGATACCGGCATTCGGATCATCAAAACCGCCGCCCGGCTGGATTACAAGGTGATAATCGCTCAGAAGCAGCGGAAGATCAGCGTTGCCTTCGGAAAGGGTGATGACAAGATCGCCGCCCTTGTTCTCAATACCTTTGATCGAGCCAAGAACGCCCAAGGCACCAGATTCTGATTTTTCATCGGTGTGACGTTGAAGGGTTTTGACAACGTCATCAATCGTCAGTTCCGCGCCGTCATGGAATTCCACACCTTTGCGGATTTTAAAGGTCCATACGGATGCGTCGGCATTTGGTTCCCACGATTCAGCAAGTGCAGGAACAGCAAGGCCGCTTGAGGGATGGGATTCAACCAGGGTATCGCCCCAGTTTCTGTTCATCGCAAAGGTAAACTGCGAAGACGATTTCGCCGGATCAATGACATCGGTTGAAGAACCGCCTTCAAGGCCAAGCTTCAGATGTCCGCCGCGCTTTGGCTCCTGCGCCATGGCGGATTTGCCATAAAGGCTGGTTGCGGCGGCAAGGGTCAGACCCGCAGCCATCGAACGACCGATAAATTCACGGCGGTTCATTTCATGGGCGCTAACGCGTGACGAAAAATACTTAATAGGATCAGTCATCCCAGTTCCTTCTCTGATGCTTTTGTCTTGCTGAATTTATGTGATGGTGTGGCTGCCTGCCCTGATCGTTTGTGTTGCTTATGAAAGCAGGCGTATGGAGCATGGTGCAGTTTTAAATCTGCGATACCGTGTCATGCCGCTGCTGGTGTGCAGCCGGTGATAACCCCCCATTTTTTGGCCACAAAATTAATCCCTGATGGGCATACGTACCAATCGTCGACGCTGACCAACGCGGTCAGATCATCGGGCACCTTAAACGCGGCGAAACAATAAAAGTTTCCGCGCAAGCGTCATAAGATGTGAAACCGATAGTGCGTAAATCGCGTGCATATTGACATGAGTGCTTATTATTCATCAACCCGGTGGCGGCACCTGCCAATAGGTTTTTGCATCTTAAAATAGTTTCATGGATATTTTTATCTTTAAAAAAGAGTATCGAAAGCCGATATAATTTTTACCGTTATTCCTTGTGCTACAAGGTGTTGTCGCGTTTTACGCCCGGCTTAAAAATCATTGAAACAAGAAGCGCTAAAAATTTTTCGTATTTTCGTATTTTGTATACATGAACTGCTCAGCCTCCTGACAAAAGTCAGCAGTACGGTCGAAAAAATAATCGATGATGCGATTCGGACCACCCGCCAAACTAAATGTTTTCGCTCATCAATTGTCGCTGTGAAACGACTTCAATGAATGCGCGAAGATAATTTTCAAAATATTTCGGCTTAATCATCATTGGACTTGGATCTTTGGAATTTTGCTTTATTTTCCGCGCGATGTTACCCTGCGAAAATTGGCTTAGTGACCGCAATTCATTGTGTATGTTGGTGCTATAAATAACGGAGGAATGTATGTATCAAAAGATACTCGTGCCTATCGATTTGGCCCACGCTGAGAAATTGGAAAAAGCAATTCAAACGGCTGTCGATCTAGCGTCGCATTATAAGGCGGAAATTTGTTTTCTGAGTGTGGGGAGTAACACGCCGTCGCAAGTGGCACACACACCCAAAGAATTTGAACAAAAGTTATCCGCCTTCGCAAAGGAACAGAGTGAGAAATCTGGCGTTGTTGCCAAAGCGTGTGCACACATTACGCACGATCCTTCAGTTGATCTAAGCAAGGCACTTGTTGCCAAAGCCGACGATCTTGAAGCTGATCTGATCGTGATGGCAACACATGTTCCGGGGATCGCAGATCACATTTTCACCTCGCATGGTGGATATGTTGCGTCGCACTCGGATCTTTCTGTGATGCTTGTGCGTTAGAGACACGCCTTATGACTGTTCGGCTAGGGGTAGCTGTGCATTTTATAACCTAGGGAGTTTTTTATGGGGTCAGAAGCTGACACGGGCATTGAAAGCCCGGATGGTGCGGCAAACCCGATCGATACAGATTATGAGATCGGGCAAGACAACATCCAAAAAGAAATTGGGCCGTTTGGCCTTGATGTGCACAATCCGGTCTTTTTGATTTCCGGTTTGTCGATCGTTGCATTCGTCTTTTTGACACTGGCCTTTCAGGAAAGCGTCGGGCCGATGTTTAACGATTTGCGTAATTGGCTGACATCAACGTTTGATTGGTTCTTCTTATCCGTTGCCAATGTCTTTGTTGTATTGTGCCTGTTTTTGATCGTTTCGCCGCTTGGCCGGGTGCGCCTTGGTGGTGCGGATGCCACTCCGGATTATTCATATTCCGGTTGGTTTGCGATGCTGTTTGCCGCAGGCATGGGCATTGGCTTGATGTTTTACGGCGTATCTGAGCCGATCTCGCACTACTCGTCTTCGTTTGGTGGGATGACATTTGGTGATGATGGTCTTCGAACCGACTGGGCGCCGCTTGGCGCAGCCGGCGGGAGCGAGGGCGCGGC
This sequence comes from Thalassospira lucentensis, assembly GCF_011806425.1. GTDB lineage: Bacteria > Pseudomonadota > Alphaproteobacteria > Rhodospirillales > Thalassospiraceae > Thalassospira > Thalassospira lucentensis_B. The sequence continues at coordinate 56,969 of NZ_JAATOV010000008.1, forward strand.
CTTTGATCTTGGTATGGCTGCGACCATTTTCCACTGGGGTCTTCATCCGTGGGCAATCTATGCCACGGTTGCACTGGCCCTTGCGCTGTTTTCGTTTAACAAGGGTCTGCCACTGACCATGCGGTCGGTTTTTTATCCGATTTTTGGTGAGCGCGTTTGGGGCTGGACCGGCCACGTCATTGATATCTTGGCTGTGTTTGCAACCTTGTTTGGTTTGGCAACGTCGCTTGGGTTTGGTGCGGAGCAAGCCAATGCAGGTCTGAATTTCCTGTTTGGTATTCCTGTCAGTGATGTCTCGAAAGTCTTGCTGATTATTGGCATCACCGGGATTGCACTGATTTCCGTTTTGGCCGGGCTTGATGCCGGTGTTAAACGGTTGTCGGAAATCAACATGGTTCTGGCGGCATTGCTGTTGCTGTTTGTTGTGCTCGTTGGTCCGACAATGGACATTATCAAGGGCTTCTTCACCAGTTTGGTGGCGTATGTTGAATATCTTCCGGCATTGTCCAACCCAGTTGGACGTGTGGACGACAACTTCCGTCAGGGCTGGACGTCATTCTATTGGGCGTGGTGGATTTCTTGGTCACCGTTTGTCGGCATGTTCATCGCGCGCGTTTCGCGTGGGCGTACGGTCCGTGAATTCATTACCTGTGTGCTGATCATTCCGTCACTCGTCTGTGTCCTTTGGATGACGACATTTGGTGGTACGGCCGTGCACATGGTGCAAGAAGGTGTTTCTGCAATCGCCGAGGCAGGTCTACCGATTAAGCTGTTTACCATGCTTGAACAGATGCCATTGCAGTCGATTACGTCCTTCCTTGGGATTGTTCTTGTGATCGTTTTCTTTGTCACCTCGTCGGATTCCGGGTCACTTGTGATCGATACGATCACGGCTGGCGGTAAGGTTGATGCGCCGGTTCCACAGCGTGTCTTCTGGTGTACCTTTGAAGGCTTGGTTGCGATTGCGCTTCTTCTGGGTGGTGGTCTTGGATCGTTGCAGGCAATGGCCGTTTCAACAGGCTTCCCGTTTGCGATCGTGCTGTTGCTGGCGTGTTATTCGATCATTCAAGGGCTGCGTTCGGAACCCAAAGCCGTTGGTGCAAATTCCGAGGCCACCGACGACAACAACTGATCCCCGTTTCGGGACGTTGTGAACAAATGACATCATAAAAAAACGGGGCGCAAATTTGCGCCCCGTTTTGCTTTCTTGCCGCTTTAAGTCGCTATCGCGGTGGTGCCGTGGACGTTGGCTTATGGCCTAATCGGTTCAAATTTCAGGATGGCTTTCCCGTCCGTGTCATCCAAAACGAGCGTGCTATTATCTTTGTGCCAATGGGTTACTTTCGCCATTGCGTTGGTAAAGGCATCTTCAATCGCCATGGCGTCCTCGACGCACATCATCCGCGTCGAACCAAGCGGCGACAGGTCCAATTTACTGCCACTTTGCTTATACGTTCCAAAGTACCGGTTGCAGCCGGTTGATCCACTGACTTTGCCGCCTGTTGCAAAATTCACGCTGGCAAGAACCGGTGACATTGGGCGAAGCGTATGATCGCCGTCCGACACCATGGCAAGTTGCCATTCCTTGTCGGCCACGGCAGACCAATTTGTCGCAATGTCGTTCTGCGCATTTGGATTTGTCGTGTTGCAGGCTGCCAGTAACAAAGCACTTGCAACAGCAACGGAAGAAAGCATCATCGTTCTAACGGTGGGCATATTCATATTTCCCGTATTATATCGCTGTTCCGCGACGTCATTTTGGGCGCCACGGTTTGTTCTTGAGCGACAAGTGCCTGTCACAACTTTGCGGCAAGAATTTAGCACTGTGTCGAAAACGCTCAATTCGCCCCGTTAAACCCCGCATCAGAAAACACCTTTGCGCAAGATGGCTGCTTCTGGCTATTGTGTCGGTTCAGCGATACTGAAGCGTTCTTTGCGCGGCAGCCTGCCTTCGAACATCCATGCCCCCATGCCCAAGGCCACATCATTATGAAAATGTCCCTGTCTGATGCCCATGCGCTTATCAGCAATGCCCTGATCCGTTCCAAGGTCAGTAAAGAAAACGCACATTCGGTCGCGCATGCTTTGGTGACGGCTGAGGCATCCGGGCAGGGCGGGCATGGTTTTCGCCGTGTCGTTGCGTATTGCGCACAGGCGCGTGCGGGAAAAGTGGATGGTTTTGCGGTCCCGATACTGGAAAAGCCAACACCCGGCGTTTTGCGCATTGATGCACAATTTGGTTTTGCCTATCCGGCTTTGGATTTGATGGCGGCACATTTGCCCGACATGGCGCGCCGTCAGGGGATTGCGATCGCATCAATTCACAAATCCCACCACGCGGGGGTGATGGGCCTGACGGTTGAACGGCTGGCCGAAATGGGTTTGGCATCAATGATGTTTGCAAATGCCCCGTCGGCAATGGCTGCTTGGGGTGGACGCCGTCCGATGTTTGGCACCAATCCGATTGCCTTTGGGGTGCCGGTTGGTGATGCGGGTGACCCGATTGTTATTGATATGGCCCTGTCCAAGGTGGCGCGTGGTAAAATCATGGCAGCCAAACAAAAAGGTGCGGTCATTCCCGATGACTGGGCGCTTGATGCGGATGGCAATCCGACAACCGATCCGATTAAGGCCCTGGATGGCACAATGGTTCCTGCGGGCGGTGTAAAGGGCGCAGCACTTGCCATGATGGTGGAGCTTTTGGCGGCCGGTCTTACCGGGGCTCAATTCGGGCATCAGTCTTCGTCGCTGTTTGATGACAAAGGTAAGCCACCCGCGTTGGGGCAGATGATTATTGCGATTGATCCCCAAGCAACCGGTGGACCAAATGTTTCCGATCATTTGGCCGAGATTGCCAACGAGATTTCCGCCGAAGAAGGTGTCAGACTTCCGGGGCGGCGTGGAAAGATCGCAAGGCAACAAGCAGAGCTCGATGGACTTGATGTCGAAGACGACATCCTTAATGAAATTAATAAAATAGAATAATTTCGGGCGGTGGCGACGTTTTATAGTCATTCGACTATATTTTTCGCGTTCTGATATTATTTGTATTCATTTATTCTGAGTTGGGATGTTTTTTCATAAATCGTAATGTCGTATTTTTAATTTTAAACATGAATATTACGATTTTTCGTTTCGGTTTAATTTGATGTATAGACAAGTTTGATTGTTGTTGGGGGAATTATTCCCGCGTAATCATCGAACTGTAACATCAGTGTCACCGTAGAGTCGCCATTCGTGCGTAGTTTCATCTTCCAGCGAAACATATGCAGGCGATTGTTTGATGCTGGTTGTAGATATCTCTGGACTGAACAAAAGCTTTACCCGTGACAAGCGTGCCCTGAAGGATGTCAGGCTGCAAGTTCGGGAAGGCGAAATGGTTGCACTGATTGGTGCGTCCGGTTCGGGGAAGTCCACCCTTATTCGTCACATTGCCGGATTGCTGCGCGGGGATCGTGATGGCGGCAAGATTGCCGTGTTTGGCGAAACCATTCAGGAAAATGGCAAAATCGCCCGTGGCGCGCGCAAGGTGCGGGCCGATATCGGTGTGATCTTTCAGCAATTCAATCTTGTCAGCCGGCTTACGGTTTTGACCAACGTTTTGATGGGCTTGCTTGGTCGTGTGCCATCATGGCGCGGATCATTTTGTATGTTCACCAAATCCGAACGCATGCGGGCCATGGGGGCACTTGCCCGTGTCGGTATTGATGGGCACGCCACGAAAAAGGCGCGTCATCTTTCAGGTGGGCAGCAGCAGCGCGCAGCAATCGCACGCACGATTACCCAAGGTGCACGTCTTATTCTTGCGGATGAGCCGATTGCATCCCTTGATCCGGCATCGTCGCGCAAGGTGATGAATACGCTTGATCGGGTAAACCGCGAAGACAACGTGACCGTGATCGTATCGCTCCATCAAGTTGATTACGCCAAGGATTATTGCAAACGCACCATCGCCATGCGCGATGGTGAAGTTGTGTTTGACGGGCCGTCGACACAACTGACACCGGCGTTCTTACAAGAACTTTACGGTGAATATTCTTCCGAGCTTTTTGCAAATGGTTCCGATGACGCGGCAAAGCCCGTGGCCGAACCGGCTGCAAGAAAGGATCTGGCTGTGGCGACGAGCTAGCCGGGTCACTGATGTGAACTGCCTTACCTTTTTAAATTCATGCCGAAACAAATCTGACAGGGGACTTCCCATGATCCGTAAAACAATTGCGTCTGTTGCACTTGCAGCCAGCATGCTTGCTTCGGGCTTAGCACAAGCCGACGTCGACTTTAAGCCGCTTGAAAAAGATCCCGATACCATTGTGTTTGGTTTCATCTCGACTGAGTCGAGCGCAAACCTGAAAGCTCAGTGGCAGCCAATGATCGACGATATGGAAGAAGCACTTGGCAAAAAAGTCGATGCATTCTTTGCCCCTGATTATGCTGGCATCATCGAAGGCATGCGTTTTGGTAAAGTGCATGTTGGGTGGTTCGGCAACAAATCCGCAATGGAAGCCGTTGATCGTGCAGGTGGCGAAGTTTTCGTTCAGACATCAAAAAGCGATGGCAGCAACGGCTATTATTCCCACATCATTACCCAGGCCGATAACGACAAGCTAAACTCGCTTGAAGATCTGCTGAAATGCGATGGTTCGCTGAACTTTGGTATTGGTGATCCGAACTCGACCTCGGGCTTCTTGGTGCCGTCTTATTACGTCTTCGCCCAGAACGGTGTTGATCCAAAAGATTGCTTTAAAACCGTGCGGAATGCGAACCACGAAACCAACCTGATGGCGACCGCCAACAAACAGGTTGATGCAGCCGCCAACAACTCAGAGCAGCTTGCACGGACCAACATGGTGAAGCCGGAAATCACCGACAAAGTCAAAGTGATCTGGACATCGCCGCTGATCCCGTCTGACCCGATGGTTTATCGTAAGGATCTGTCGCGCGAACTGAAATCTGAAATCAAGGCGTTCTTCCTGGGCTATGGTCGCATTGGCAATGTTGAAGAAGCCAACAAGGTCTTGGCTGGTATTCAAGACGGCATGGGTAAATTCATGGAAAGCTCCAACGCGCAGCTTTACCCGATCCGTCAGCTTGCCCTGTTCAAAGACAAGCTGAAAATCCAGAACACCGAGGAACTTTCTGCTGACGACAAAGCAGAACGTATTGCCTTCATCGATAAGAAACTGGCTGAACTCGACATACTGGTTTCTTACGAATAATCGACCTTTCGACAGGGAGCGCGCGTTTTGCGGGCTCCCTGTTTGCATTTACCATCCGGGATTAACACGATGAACAGCAGCGTTTCTTCGACATCACTTGCCGCACCGGTTCTTCCGCCGCGTGACCTGAAACGGTCGATGGGAAGTATGCTTCTTTGGGCCTTTATTTTTGGTCTTTTGGCATTGTCGTGGGAAGGGGCGGATATGCGCCCAATGGCCCTGATCGAAAACAGCGGCAATATGGTCGATTTCGCAGATGGCTTTTTCCCGCCGGATTTCATGATGTGGAAAAGCTATGTCAGTGAAATGTGGATCACGATCCAGATCGCGATCTGGGGGACGGCGCTTGCGATTGTGTGTTCGATCCCGTTTGGCATTTTATGTTCTGAAAACATTGTACCGTTCTGGGTCTATCAGCCGGTGCGTCGTTTGATGGACTCCTTTCGCGCGATCAACGAAATGGTTTTTGCCATGTTGTTTGTAGTCGCGGTGGGGCTTGGTCCATTCGCCGGTGTGCTTGCCCTTTGGATTCATACGACGGGCGTATTGGCAAAACTATTTTCCGAGGCGGTTGAGGCAATTGATCCTGAACCGGTCGAAGGTATCCGTGCCACCGGGGCCAATGGCCTGCAGGAAGTTATATTTGGGGTGATCCCCCAGGTGTTGCCACTTTGGATTTCATACTCGCTATATCGGTTTGAAAGCAACGTGCGGTCCGCCACGGTTCTTGGCATCGTTGGTGCGGGCGGCATTGGCATGGTTTTGTGGGAATATATCCGCGCGTTCTATTACGCAGAAACCGCCGCCGTCATGATCATTATTATCATCTCTGTCAGCTTGCTCGACATTGTGTCGCAGCGCCTGCGTAAATTGGTGACCTGATCAGTGGGCTTTAAAGTAACGCAGAGCAAACCGGCCATGAAGCAATTGTCTAAGAAGCCAACGATTGATGAAAGCGCGGTGGTTGTCGATTGCGAACTGGGGGCTTGGACCGAAATTGGACCACGCACCTGTGTGCGCGAAACGGTGATGGGCGATTATTCCTATGTCGTCAATGACAGCGAGATCATCTATTCAGACATCGGAAAATTCGTAAATATCGCCGCCCATACCCGGATTAATCCCGGCCAGCATCCGATGGACCGGGCATCCATGCATCACTTTCAGTATCGATCCAGTGCTTATGATTTGGGGGATGATGATCCGGCCTTTTTTGACTGGCGCCGTGAAAAGCGGGTCAAGCTGGATCAAGATGTTTGGATCGGACATGGGGCCATTGTGCAAGGTGGTGTTACCATCGGGATCGGGGCCGTTGTCGGATCGGGGGCCGTGGTGACCAAGGATGTTGCGCCCTATACGATTGTGACAGGCATCCCAGCCGCGCCGCTGCGGCCTCGCTTTGATGCGGACATCGTTGATGCGTTGATGCGGATCCGCTGGTGGGATTGGAGCCACGATATGCTGGCTGAACACCTTAACGATTTTCGCACCCTTCCGGTCCGCGATTTTTGCATGAAATTCGATACCGTTTGACAGAGTTATCGCGCAGAGCCTGCTATCCGTGGTTCTGCGCTTTTTATGGGCGCGGCGGATCACTTCTTTGTTGCGCAATTGGCACGGGCTTCTCAAGATGCCTGTCTGTCTTAAGCCCGTGAGTTAAAAAGTCTTCATGACCGACTATCACCGCTACGCACTTTATTATGCCCCGTCTGCCCAAAGTGACCTTGGCCTGTTTGGCAATGCGTGGCTTGGTCGCGACCCGGTCCGGGATGTTGAACTGGTCCGGCCTATGATTGATGGTCTTGATCAGGATGAAATCATTGCGGCGACCACATCACCCACCCGATATGGCTTGCACGGAACGTTAAAACCGCCATTCGCATTAAAAGATGGACAAACACGGGCGGCGCTTGAGGACGCAGTGGAAAACCTCTGCGCAGATATTGCGCCAGTAACATGCGGTCCGCTGGTGCTTAAATCGATCAGCCGCTTTCTGGCGTTGGTGCCGAACGATCCGGTGGCAGCGCTTGAAGACCTGGCAGGGACCCTTGTGCGGGGCCTTGATGATTTTCGAAAACCCGAAGATACGGCGGCGATGAATAAGCGCCGTGCAGCTGGTTTGACTGCGCGCCAAGAAAGCTATTTGGTTGCCTGGGGTTATCCCTATGTGATGGATGAATTTCGGTTCCATCTGACACTGAGTAATAAGCTTGATCCTGATCAGCTTGAACGGTTTGAGGCATCGCTTGCACCGCTTGTTGCCCCTTTATGCAAGGCGCCGTTCGTGGTCGACGATATCTGCCTTTTTGGTGATCCGGGAGATGGAAAGCCATTGAGATTGCTAAGGCGATTTGCGCTGCGCGGATAAAAAATGCTGCAGTTAAAGCTGCAGCATTTTTTCCGGGAGCATGTTTGCCGGGGCGGTTTTAAGTAGCTGTTTAATCGGGCTGGGATTCTGATAGGATTGTATCTTGTTGGTGCTGTACTGCATCAATAAATCGCCGGATCCCGGTTTCCAAATCAGCATCATTGTGAAGCTCAATGATATTGGGTCCTTCAACCTGATAGGCCGATGCACGGGCCAGACGTTGCGCAATATCGTATCGATCTTCACGGCCGCGCGCTTCAAGGCGTTGACGCAGGACTTCGGCCGTTGCGCAGATATTAATCACCCGCACATGATCCATCCCGACAAGGCTGCGGGCATCGTTAATCACGCTACGTGACACGTTGACGATGACCGTTTTCCCTTGAATGACATCATCCTGAACATGTCGCGGAACGCCGTAAAAAAGGTTATGTGCCTGCCAGCTGAGCAAGAAAGCACCCTGTTTGGCCATGGATGGAAAGTCTTCTGGCCGCACGGGAATATGGTTTTCGCCAATCGATCCTGCAGGCCGGGTGATACAGCGTCGGGGAAAGCAGAATTGTTCTGCTGTGGCAAGGCGCTCTCGCGCGCCATCCAAAAGGCTGTCCTTGCCGACACCACTGGGGCCCACGACAAGAATCAGCAATCCGGTTTTGGGTGCGCTACCAGGAATTTTGTCAGGCATTTCATCAGGAACTTCATCCGGTATGGCGCACCCATTTGCGGGCTTGGTCATGACACCCGAACACCTTGACGCCACACCCCGCGCACGATCGGGTGATGAGGGGAATGATGAACGCGAATAAGATCACCACGTTTGCCAACGGCAATCTCGCCGCGATCCGTCAGGCCCACTTGCGTTGCCGGATTCAGCGAAATTGTCCGAATGGCAGCGGGTAAATCATATTCGGCAAAATCATCAAACAGCTTCATCGCCCCGTGCAGTAAGCTGTGCGGTACATAGTCGCTGGAAATGATATCAAGATATCCATTCTTGGCCAGATCGCCCGCCGCGACATTGCCGCTGTGGGACCCGCCGCGCACCAAATTTGGCCCGCCCATCATCACACCAAGTCCGGCTTCGTGGGATGCTTTGGCGGCCTCTAGTGTGGTCGGGAATTCGGCCACCGTCATTTTATCATTAACGGCCTCGGCGACATGTGAGGTGGTGGCATCGTCGTGACTGGCCAGGGCAAGGCCCTTGGCGTGGGCGGTTTCAACCACATGGCGGCGGTGTTTTGCCGAGTAAAGCTCAGAATCGCGTTTTCGGGTCGCGACGAATTTGCGCATTTCCTCGTCATTCAGGCCATATTTACCCTGATAATAGGTGTAATAGGCTTCCAAGCTGACGAACTGACGCTGCCCGGGGGTATGGTCCATTACCGACAACATCTTGACCAGCGGAATATCAACCAGCTTGCCAAGCGCATCGATCATGCCCGGAAACGATGTTTCGCACCGCAGATGCAATTTATGATCTGCGCGCAAAAGGTTGTTGTCTTGCGCATGGCCAAGGGCTTCGACCGATTCAACCAGTCGTAAAACGCGCTCTGACCCTTCATTCACGTCGCCAATCGATACCGCGTCAAACACCGTGGTAATGCCGGCACTGGCAACTTGGTTGTCGTGGGCAACAACGGCCGCCGTTGCCGGCCAACGGGTTTTGGGGCGGGGTGTCAGATGTTTATCGAGGTTGTCAGTATGCAGCTCGACAAGACCCGGCATCAGGTAATCACCGTCCAAGTCTTGCGCACCGGGCAGGTGAGAGGCCTGGTCTGAGACATCGGCAATCATCCCGTCTTTGATCTGCACGGCACCGTCAATGACATCATGGGCTAGAACGATTTTGGCATTGGTAAAAATTTGTTCAGTCATTGGCCCCAACTTTAAACGATGTGACATCAAATGCCCCGGTGCAGACAGCATCGCGGGTTTCATGGTCGTGGAAAATGCCGGCAATTGCCGCACCACGTGATTTGGCTTCTTCTATCAATGCCAGAACTGTCGCCCGGTTGTCTGCATCCAATGATGCTGTTGGTTCATCAAGCAGCATGACCGGATAATCGGCAATAAAGCCACGGGCAATGTTCACGCGTTGTTGTTCGCCGCCAGAAAATGTCAGCGGGGATAACTGCCACAGTCGTTCGGGAATGCGAAGGCGGGTTAACAGATCGCGTGCTTTGTCGGTGGCGTCCGGGCGTGATGCGCCAAGCGCCACCAAAGGTTCCGCGACAATTTCAAGGGTGGGGACACGCGGGATGACGCGCAAAAACTGGCTGACATAGCCCATCGTGCGTTTGCGCATATCAAGGATCGCATGCGGACTGGCGGTGGTGATATCCATCCAGTCGCCATCATGCATGACCTTAATCGACCCGCTTGAACATGTGTAATTGGCATAAAGCATGCGCATAAAGGTGCTTTTTCCTGACCCGGATTCCCCAGTCAGCGCGATGCATTCCCCAGCCGACAGGCTAAAATTAACGCCGTCAAAAACCGGGATCGTCACACTGCCTTGCGTGTGCAAGGTAAAGCTTTTCGTGACGTTTTGCGCATGAAGCATTTCAGACATTTTTTCGCCCCGGTATCAGTTCTGAAGAATGGAAGAAACAAGCAGCTGTGTATAGGCATGCTGCGGATCATCAAGAACCTGATCCGTCAGGCCACTTTCGATGACCTTGCCCTGCTGCATCACCATCAAACGATGCGACAAAAGCCGCGCAACGGCCAGATCGTGCGTGACGATGATCACCGCCAGATTAAGATCGTGAACCAGCCCGCGCAGCAGATCGAGCAAGCGCGCCTGGACCGAAACGTCCAGACCACCCGTGGGTTCGTCCATAAAGACAAGGCGCGGACTGGTGACTAGGTTGCGGGCGATCTGTAGACGTTGCTGCATGCCCCCCGAAAAGGTGGACGGCAAATCGTCAAGGCGCTCGGACGCAATTTCGACCTTGCCCAGCCAGGTATCCGCGGCATTTCGGATATTGCCGTAATGGCGATCGCCAACGGCCATCAGGCGTTCGCCAATGTTTGCACCTGCACTCACATTCATGCGCAGGCCATCACGTGGGTTTTGATGCACAAAGGCCCAGTCTGTACGCATTAACAAGCGTCGTTGGGCTTCGGACATTTCATAAACATCGCGGGTTCCGTCGATGCGGGTTTGGTATTCAACCCGTCCTTTGGTCGGTTCCTGTTGTGCGGAAATGCTGCGCAGCAAAGTTGACTTGCCGGACCCGGACTCTCCGACAATACCAAGGACTTCACCGGGCCGCAGGTCAAAGCTAACATCCTTACAGCCAACCCGGTCGCCATACATCATGGTCAGGTTATCAACACGCAGAAGCGGATCATTCATCTTGGTCATTATTCTGCTGCCTTTTCGCTGTTTGGGCTGCTTTTGGTGCTGCCAAGCGGTTGGTCATGATGTTGTGGGCCGCGATGGCCTGCTTCTTGTCGCTCCGTGCAATAATCGGTGTCGGAACAAACAAACATCCGGTTGCCCTTGTCATCGAGGATGACTTCATCAAGGTAACTGTCGCGCGCACCGCACATCCCGCATTCGTCGTCCCACGATTGCACCTCGAAGGGGTGGTCTTCGAAATCAAGGCTTCGGACTTTGGTATAGGGTGGCAGGGCATAAATACGCTTCTCACGACCCGCCCCAAAAAGCTGAAGGGCGGCCATATTATCCATTTTCGGATTGTCAAATTTTGGAGTTGGTGATGGATCCATCACATAGCGATCATCGACCATCACCGGATAGGCATAGGTGGTCGCGATATGTCCATGGCGCGCGATGTCTTCGTAAAGCTTCACATGCATCAGTCCGTATTCTTCCAGTGCATGCATTTTCCGGGTTTCGGTTTCCCGCGGCTCAAGGAAACGAAGGGGCTCGGGAATAGGCACCTGATAGACAAGAATCTGATCTTCGCGCAGTTCCCTCTCGGGAATACGGTGACGGGTTTGAATGATCGATGCGTCGGCGGTTTTTTCGGTGGTTGCCACATTGGCGGTCTTGGCAAAGAACTGGCGAATGGATACCGCATTGGTGGTGTCATCAGCCCCCTGATCAATAACCTTAAGGGTATCTTGGGGGCCAATGACAGCAGCCGTTACCTGAACCCCGCCCGTGCCCCAACCATAGGGCATTGGCATTTCGCGCCCGGCAAACGGGACTTGATAGCCCGGAATGGCAACGGCCTTAAGCAGAGCGCGCCGGATCATGCGTTTGGTTTGCTCGTCCAGATAAGCAAAATTATAGGCCGAAGCCGTATCGTCCATTTGGTTTACAGTCTGTTCCATGGCGATTACTCCGCGGCTTCGGTTTGGGGATTGCTATTGTCGGCTTCTGCCTTGGCAAGGCGGGCTTCGACTTCGGTCCGCATGCGGCGCACCAGTTCAAGTTCACCCTGGAAATCGACGTAATGGGGCAGCTTGATATGTTCGACAAAGCCGGTGGATTGGACATTGTCGCTATGCTCCATAACGAATTCACTGTCTTGGGCCGGGCCCATGATTTGTTCGCCCATTTCATCGGCCCGCATGGCCCGGTCAACCAATGCCATCGAAATTGATTTGCGTTCGTTCTGACCAAACACCAGCCCATAGCCACGGGTAAATTGCGGCAGCTTGGTTTTCGATCCCTTGAACTTGTTGACGGTTTCGCACTCGGTCAGTTCGATGTCGCCAATATCGATGGGGAAACCGAGTTCCTCGGGCTCTATTTCCACAGAAACAGTGCCATAGCGAATTTCACCAACAAACGCATGGCTGTTGGCATAGCCGCGCTGGGTGGAGTACCCAAGGGCCAAAATGAACCCTTCATCACCGCGCGACAGGTTCTGAAGACGCAGGTCGCGGCCCGCTGGGAATTTGACCGGTTCGCGGGTTAAGTCGGCAACTGGGGCGTCTTCGTCAACGGGGGTTGGTTCGTCCTGAATAAGCCCTTCATAGTTTAGGATATCATCCAAAACACGCGGCATATGGTCATCTACCGGATTTTCTGCACTTGGCGCGTCGGCTGGATTTTCACCATTTGCCATCAGGGTGAAATCCAAAAGCCGGTGGGTGTAGTCAAAGGTTGGGCCCAATATCTGACCACCGGGAAGGTCTTTGAACGTTGCGGATATGCGGCGCGAAACATCCATTTCCGCTGTTTTGGTCGGATTGGAAAAGGCAAAGCGCGGCAAGGTCGTGCGATAGGCACGCATCAAGAAAATCGCTTCGATCAAATCGCCGCGTGCCTGCTTGATCGCAAGGGCTGCCAAATCGCGATCATAAAGCGATCCTTCGGCCATAACGCGTGTCACGGATAGCGATAATTGTTGTTCGATCTGATCGGTTTGGATTTCGCTGACGTCTTTGTCGCCGCGGCGCTGTTCTGCCAGAAGCCGGTGGGCGTTGTTGATGGCGCGTTCGCCACCTTTTACGGCAACATACATGGTTACTTGACCTCAATCCGGGTGGTGCGTGAAAGGGCGGCGATTTTGGTGTCGGTCACGAAAATCACATCGACACCGCACGGGAATAAATGATGATTTTCGGCCCGCCACGCATGAAATGCTGGCGTCAGGCCCGCAACGGCAAGGTTGTGCGTGTCCTTGATCCCCGGGCCACGACAAATCATTTCTGTGCTTTCGGAAACATCATCAACCAACAGAATCAAGGTTGCCGATTGATCCGGGTATTCGGCATTGCCAACCGAAAGCTCGGTGATAAAGGACAGGTCTTCGTCACAGCGCGCAACGGCGAAATCAGCCTTCGCGACGTTGGTTGTTATCGGACTGCCACAATGAAATTTCAGATGCGCCGTGGCTGCCTTGGTCGCACAACCGGGTGATAACCATATCGTGGTGTCCATGTCCGCCATTGCAAGCAATGTCGCGGTTGCGGACGCGTTTAACCCATCTGGTGCGGTGATATGAACCGGCAGGTCGTAAATACGTCCGGGACGTGACATCGCATCCAAAAGCACACGAAAAACAGCGTTTGAATCAAACGCAGCGTGGTCAAAGCCGGGCAGCAGATCACTTGTCTGGGCGTTTAGGGTCATTCGTCTTCTCCGCGGACAAGGGTAAAGAAATCGACTTTGGTCGCGGCAACCTTGCGGGCATGGTCGCGTTTTGCGGTGGCTTGTTTTTCTGCGAGGGTATCTATGAAAGTGCTGGCCGCTTGATCACGCAGCATTACGGCGTCAAACAGGGCCGCATATTGCGCCTGAATACGGTCGCGTCCCTTGACATAGGAATGGCCAACCGTTCCGTCCGCCAGTGTAACAGCACAACGTGTGACAGTCATCTCGCCAAGGTTAAATCGTTGTCCTGCGCCGCCGGCACGACTGCGCACCATGACCATGCCGATCTGAGGCTCGCGCAGGTGTTTCCAGCTGACATCGCCAAACTTGTCGGTCCACTCGGCTTCAAGCGTTGCTTGATCGGTACGCGCCAGAACGCCCATCCAGCGTTGGCGTGCAGCAATTGCATCATCGTCTGTTCGGAGGTGGTCGGTTGCCTTGGTCGGGGCGGCTTTGGCGGTCATATGTCTGATCCTTTTTATGGATGTCGACAAATGCAATATTTGTCTAGACGTCTATACATATTTACGTTATAAGCCGATTTATTGATCTTGGCAAAGGTCTTGCGGTGAAAGTTTTGTGAACGGGAAAGATTATGGATTGGGAACCGGGGCTATCTATTTGGAAGCAAATCGAAAAACAGCTTCTTAGTGATATTGCCGACGGGGTCTTCGCCCCGGGTGATAAAATGCCGACTGAAATGGAACTGGTGCGCCGTTTTGGCGTGAATCGGCATACGGTACGGCGTGCCATGGCTGCACTTGTCGATACGAATGTGGTTCGGGTGGAACAGGGTCGGGGGGCGTTTGTTCAGGAGCAGATCCTTGATTATCCGCTCGGCGCTAAAACCCGGTTTTCCCAGATTGTGTCCGGTCGGCACCGGCTGCCTGACAAACGTCTTGTCTCTTCTGAGGTGATCAAGGCAAACGCAACAATTGCTGGGTATCTTGACCTTAAGCCCGGGACAAGGGTGATCGAACTCTTCTCGGTTTCAGAAGCCGACGGTGTGCCTTTGGCCGTCGCAACAAGCTATCTGCCAGCCGGCCGTTTCGATGGCATTGTCGAGATTTTCAAGGAAACCAAATCCCTGACCGAGGCCTTCAAGCGCTTTGGCATTGATGATTATAGCCGCAAAACCACCCGCATTTCCGCAACCTTGCCATCATCGCGGGTGGCAAGTCTGCTTAAGCAGGCCAAAAATCGACCCGTAATTTCGACCGAAAGCATCGATGTCGATGCGGACGGAGTGCCGATAGAATTCGGCACCACGGCCTTTTCGAGTGATCGGGTTCAGTTGATTGTCGAATAATGAACTGCGGTTATCTTGCGTAACTTCGGGTTGTTTAAGGTATCAGTATTCCCGGCCTGGGCGGGCTTTGTATACCGGAAAGCTAAGCTTGAACCGGATGGCGCTGGCGCGCAGTAGAAAGGCGGCAAAAAACGCGATAATCGCAATTGGCCCGCGCGGGAGCTCAAGGATGTCTGTGCCGATGACATAGATGCTGGCACCCAGAAGCGCACAACTGATGTAAATCTCTTGGCGCAGGATCAGCGGGATTTCATTACACACCACATCGCGCACCATGCCGCCGAATGTTGCGGTGATCATACCCAAAATAATCGCAACCAGTGGCGATACGCCAAGGTTTAACCCAATGGCAGCACCCGTTACGCCAAAAAGCGCAAGCCCAAGTGCATCAAGCCAAATCAGGGCGACATAGCGACGTTCGACCAAATGTGCGGTGAAATATGTGAAGATCGCTGCAGCAATACAGGTGATCACCCAAGCCGGGTCTTTGATCCAGAAAACCGGGGTGGCACCGGTAATCACATCGCGTACCGTTCCCCCGCCAATACCGGTAAAGGTCGCGATCAGGACAAAGCCGACAACATCCATTTGGCGACGGGACGCTTCAAGCGCACCTGTGATTGCAAAAACCGCAACACCCGCAAGTTCAAGCCAATAAATAATCTGGGTAATATCCATTTCGCCCTATCATGTCGTCGGTTTCGTCGCTGTTGTACTGTCGTCTTTATCACGGTTTTAGCACGCACAATTTGTCAATTTATAACGCGAAACCAGAAATATAAGGGCTCAACCTCATTTTGTGGATTTCCGAATATATGCGTTGAGGAGCCCAAGCTCCGATATGCTGTTGATCGGGCAAGTTGTGCGGGATGATATCTTTAACCTTTTCCCTCATTAAGGGTGACGCAGCTTTTCTTGACTTCATTGCATGGCGCCGCAATAACCACCTTATGACAATCTCATCTGACAAAGAACTCGATCAT
This sequence comes from Thalassospira lucentensis, assembly GCF_011806425.1. Lineage (GTDB taxonomy): Bacteria > Pseudomonadota > Alphaproteobacteria > Rhodospirillales > Thalassospiraceae > Thalassospira > Thalassospira lucentensis_B. Next base: position 72,924 of record NZ_JAATOV010000008.1, read on the forward strand.
CTGCGCCGTATTGGTCGCATTTGTGCCCGTGCACGCGATGTTATGGGGGCTGCTGCTGTCCCAGGCATCACGACAGCTGAACTTGACCATATCGGGCGCAAAGTCCTTGAAGATGCTGGGGCGATTTCGGCACCGGAAAGCGAATACAACTTCCCCGGCGCGACCTGCATCAGTGTTAATGAAGCAGTCGCCCACGGCATCCCTGGCGATCAGGTTCTTTGTGACGGTGATCTGGTGAACATTGATGTTTCAGCATCGCTTGATGGTTATTTTTCAGATACGGGTGCCAGCTTTATTTGCGGCACAGCAAAGCCGGAAATCGCCAAATTGTGCGAAGACGGTAAAAAAGCCATGTGGGTTGGCATCAATGTTGTGCGCGATAAGGCGCCGATCCGCGAAATTGGCCTTAAGATTGAAAATTTTGCCCGCAAAGGCGGCTATAGTCTGATTGGCAACCTTGCCAGTCACGGCATTGGCAAATCCCTGCATGAGCATCCACATACCATCCCCACCTGGGATGATCCAAAAGAACGGCGTTCGTTGAAAAAAGGACAGGTCATTACAATTGAACCGTTCCTGTCGCGCGGGGCCAAATGGGCGCTAGAGGGCGAAGACGGTTGGACCTTGTTTGCCGATACCGGTGCCGCCACGGTGCAGTACGAGCACACACTGGTTGTGACCGATAAGGGTTATGAGATTATGACGCTGGGTGGCTAAGGCTGTCTGCGATCTTGGCGCTTTAAGGAACGTCCTTTAGCAAATCCAAGGGCCCGGTTAGCGCGGTTCTTTGCGGCACAAATTGTGGTGGGATTAGATAGGTGCGCGGCGTCATTTCGCCCGCATCAATCAACTGAAATGCGCGGTCGATCATCTTTTCCACATCCTGTCGGACCATCGTTACCTGGAACGGCAAAAACGACCCGAATGGGTCATAGTCAAAACATCCGATAACCAGATTTTCAAACGTTTCTGGGGGATGCTTGGCCATAAAGCGCAATAACCCCTCGTAGTTGATCGACGAGTTGACAAAAATGCCGCGCGGCAAGTTACCGTGTGTTTCGTAGAACTCCTCAAACGCTTTTTGCGCGAATCCCGGCGCATATCCTGTCGGAACAATGGTTTCTTCGGTTTTTGTTTTGAAGTGCGCGTCCTTGACGTCGCGAAAGCCCCTGTTGCGTTCTCGGCTGTTGTGATCATCTCGTCCACCAAACATGTAAATGTCGGATGGCGTAATCGAGTCGTCATCAGAAAAGCTATTAATGATCGACCAGGTCAGTTCGACGGCACCGGCATAGTTGTCGGTAATTACCGACGGGCCGCTGCGCCCGGGAAGGTCAATATTGATGTGCTTTAGACCAGCTTCCTTGCACAGGCGATGGATGCTGTCTGGATCTGTCGCGCCGGCAATCAAGAGGGTATCGACGGAATAGGATATCAGCGTTTCGACAGTTTGGTATTCTTCCTTGGGATCGCGGCAGGTGCTGATCACGATCGGACATTGGCCGCGTTCGCGCACCCGGGCGTCGAATGTTTGCGCCATTGACGAAAAATACCGGCTGTCATGGACAGGCAGCAAAAGCGCGACAAGCCCCGACTGAGAGCTTCTAAGCCCCCGGGCCTGCATGTTCGTGGTGTAGTTGTGGTCGCGGGCAAGACCCAAAATACGTTCTGCCGTGCTTTCGCTGATTCTGCGTTGGCGCCATGTCCCGTTCAAGACAGCACTTATAGTTGACGCAGAGCACCCCGAAAGGACCGACAGGTCATAAATTGTTGCTTTTTTCTTCGTCGATTTTTTCATTTCACCTCTTAGGGTTGTATACGGCCAGAATAGCCTTGACGGAAGAAAAAAACTATCCAATATTGATTGCACCATCGATTGTGCAATTTTGAAATATCGATTGTGCATCCATAAAAATCAAAAAAATAATGTCGATGGGGTCGGGAAATCAGGTGCATTGCACCTTTGTTTCTACAAGTTGTGGAAATCGCGTTCTTAAGGCTGGTGATTATGCCTTTTTGCCCGCTTTTCACCTGTTGACTGGGAGGAATATGATGAAAAAACTTCTTGCCGCAGCATTTGCTGCATCTCTAACGATTGCGTCTGCCTCACCTTCCTTTGCAGCCGATTCCGGCAAAGTCGGTGTTGTTGTTAAAATCGGTGGCATTCCGTGGTTCAACGCGATGAATGCCGGTATCGACGAACAAGCCGAGAAGCTTGGTGTTGATGCGACCATGATCGGCCCAACCAGTGCTGATCCGGCACTTCAGGTTCGTGCGATCGAAGACCTTATTGCGCAGGGGGTCAAGGTGATTGGGGTTGTTCCCAACGATGCCAAGGTTCTTGAACCGGTTCTTCAAAAAGCCAAAGACAATAACATTATCGTTCTGACCCACGAGTCCCCGAGCCAAAAGGGCGCGACCTGGGATTTTGAGCTGGCATCTGCGCAGGGCTTCGGTGAAGCACATGGCAAATTGTTGGCCGAGAAAATGGGCGGTAAAGGTGAATATGCCGTTTTCGTTGGCTCGCTTACCGGTCCGTTGCATAACGCATGGGCCGATGCCGCGATTGAATATATCACTGAAAACTACCCGGACATGAAAGTGGTTGGCGATCGCTATGGCGTTGCCGAGGACGTTGATAAAAGCCGCAGCACGGCATTGGATTTGATGTCTGCCCATCCTGATCTTAAGGGCTTTATGGCATTCGGTAGCCAAGGTCCGATCGGCGCGGGCCGCGCCATTCAGGAACGCCGCATGATCGGCAACGTCTTTGTTGTTGGACCGAGCTCCCCCGGGCAGAGCCGTCGTCTGATCAAAAGTGGCGCACTTGCAGGCGGGTTCATGTGGAACCCGAAACAGGCGGGTGAAGTGTTTGTCACCTTGGCTGATAAGCTGATGAAGGGCGAAAAAATCGAGGATGGTGAGACCATTGAAGGTCTTGGTGTCGTGCATCCAGATTTTGAAAACCGCAACATCATCGTTGATCAGCTTGTCGCGATTAACAAATCCACTGTGGATAAGCTTGCCGCGATGGGGCTTTAAGGTCCCTTAGGCCTCCCTCATGAAGCCAGCCGATCCTGCATATTTTTAAAGCCGGGTCGGCTGGATTTTTCTAACGTTTAAAATGTATGGGTCAATCCATGTCGGCAGATGCCAGCTTAAATGTGTCTGGTCCGGCACCGGTATTGTCATTGCGAAATATCAGCAAGACATTCGGTGGCGTGAAGGCACTCGACAAGGTCGATTTCGAGGTTCTTCCCGGAGAGGTTCATTGCCTTGCCGGTGAAAACGGATCCGGTAAAAGTACCCTGATTAAGATCATTACCGGCGTTTACCAGCCAGAGCCGGGTGCGGAAATCATCTATGACGGGCGTACGTACACGCAAATGTCCCCGGTGATTGCGCAGGCCGAGGGTATTCAGGTTATCTGGCAAGACCTTGCTCTTTTCCCTGAAATGACGGTTGCCGAAAACATTGCGTTTCAAAGTGTTTTAGGCCGTCGTCCCCGTCTGGTCAGTTACAGCAAGATGCGCAAAATCGCGCTGGAAGCCCTTTCGCGCCTTGGCGTGGAAATGGATGTCGACAAACCCCTGCGCGATTTCCCCATTGCCCAGCGACAAATCGTTGCCATCGCGCGCGCCCTGACCGGTGAGGCCAAGCTGGTATTCATGGATGAACCAACCGCCTCGCTTACACAGTCAGAAACAGATTACCTTCTTGATATTGTGCGCATGCTTTCTGATGCGGGTGTTGCTGTCGTGTTCGTCAGCCACCGTTTGGCAGAGGTTTTGGAGATTTCGCACCGGCTGACGGTTTTGCGCGATGGCAAACTGGAAGGTGTCTATCCGACAACCGATCTGACCCAGTCGCGCATTACCGAGCTTATGACCGGCAAAAGCTTTGACAATGTCGTCCGTGCGACGCCAAAGCCGGACGTCAAACCGGTGATCGAGCTTCGCAACCTAAGCCGCGCTGGTGAATTTAGCGATATTTCATTTACCGTTGGGCAGGGCGAAACCGTTGGCATTACCGGGCTTCTTGGTGCCGGGCGTACCGAGTTGGCGGAAACCTTGTTTGGCATGCGTAAACCAAGCAGTGGTGAAATCGTTCTTGATGGCGCCAGTGTTAAATTCTCGAACAATCGCGAAGCAATCGATGCCGGCGTTGCGTATCTGTCAGAGGATCGCCTATCGCTTGGTTTGCTGCAGCCGCAATCAATTGCCGACAACCTTGTGATTGCTTCCCTTGATGGGATTCGCGATGGTGTTTTCCTGTCGGAACGCCGCAAAAACGAAGTGGTTTCGGAATGGTGCCGTGACCTTGGCGTGAAGATTGGTCTTCCAGAAGATGCGATTTCCACCCTGTCTGGCGGGAACCAACAAAAGGTCGCCATTGCCAAATGGCTGGCCACCAATCCCAAGCTTTTGATTCTTGATGCGCCAACTGTTGGCGTCGATGTCGGTGCCCGTAAAGGGATTTTCGATATCGTTGCAAAGCTTGCCGAAAGCGGACTTGCGATCATTCTGATCTCGGACGAGGTCCCCGAGGTCTATTTCAATGCAGACCGCGTGCTGCATATGGTCAATGGCCGGGCCGCTGGATGGTTTTCTCCCAACGAATGTACTCTTCAAGAAATAGAGGCGGCTGTCTATGCGTAAAATGATCAATTCAAACGCGACAGAGGTCGCCCTGATCGGCGTGCTGCTTTTGATAGGAATTTTTCTATCGCTATCAACCGACCGGTTTCTCACCCTTGGTAATGTGTTCGACCTTCTGAATACCAGTGCCGTGAATATTATTTTTGCAGTCGGGCTTTTGGTTGTTTTGATTGCGGGCGGGATCGACATTTCGTTCGCCGTCGCGGCATCTGTGGTTCAATATATTACCGCCCTTGCACTTGGTGCGATTGGTGGCGGAAACTGGGCGATTGGTCTTATCATTGCCGGCAGTGTTGGTATCCTGTTTGGGGCCTTCAACGCTTTCTTTATCCACTATTTCCGGATCATTTCGATTGTCGTGACAATTGCGACATTCAACATTTATTTCGGCATGTTGATGTTCTTGACCGGCGGGGTGTCGATTTACGACCTTCCTGATTGGCTGGTTACGCCGGTTATCTTGTTTGAACATCAGGCCGCCAATGGCAGCTGGTCTGAAATTACCCTGCCCAGCTTGATCATGGTGGGGTGCGTTTTGGCGACCTGGCTTTTGATCACCCGCACCACGACCGGCCGCCAGATTATTGCCTTTGGCGATAACCCGGAAGGTGCCCGTCGTTTCGGGATCAACATCGCCGCCATGCAGTTTATTGCGTTTGGTTGGCTGGGACTGATGTCGGGTATCGCTGGTTTGGTTCAGGCGCATTACGTGCAGGAAGTGGTTCCAAACGCCCTTTATGGCCGCGAACTTGATGTGCTTGCCGCCGTTGTCCTTGGCGGTGCGCGTCTTGGTGGTGGTCGCGGAACGGTTCTGGGTTGCGTGCTTGGTGTGTTGCTGATTTCGGTGACGCAAAATGGCCTTAACCTGCTTGGGGTGTCTCCCTATGCGTTCAAGATGATCATCGGTGCCATTATTCTGGCTGCGATCACGCTTTCCAACACTGGGCTTGAACGCCTTCTTCCCGTCTTCGCAAATAAGGGAGAAGCAAAATGAGCACCGCTATCAAACGCCTTCGCTCTTTTGTTGGTCCGGAAATGACCGGCCCACTGGCAGCACTTGTTGCAGTGCTCGTTATTTTCAGCATTGCAAGCCCGCGCTTCTTAAGCTCGGCAACATTCGGATCCGTTGCGTTCCAGTTGCCAGAACTTGGTTTGCTGTGCTTGGCGATGTTGCTGCCGGTTCTGACCGGCGGACTTAACCTTGCTGTGACGTTTACCGCGAATATCTCTGGGCTGACACTGGCTTGGACGATGTTTTATTTCGGTGGCGCCGATGCCGGCCCTGAGGCCTTTGCGCTTGGTTGCGTTTTGGCCCTTGCTGTTGGCGCGCTGAGCGGCCTGATCATCGGGGTTGTCGTGGCCTATACAAAGGCCCATCCGATTTTGGTATCGCTTTCGATGATGATCTTTGTCCGCGGTTTGGGTGAATTCCTAACACGTGGTGGTGATATTTCAGGCTTCCCCGATTTTGTTCAGCCTTTGGGCCATGGAAGCATCATCGGGATTCCGATCCCGCTTCTTGTTCTGTGTGCGGGGGTGGCCGTTTGGCACATCGTGCTTCAGAAAACCAAGCTTGGCTTTAACACCTATATGATCGGTTCGAATATCGAGGCCGTGCGTTATTCCGGGATCAATACCCGCCGGGTCGTGATGCTGGTTTACACCCTTTCGGGGGCGATGTGTGCGGTCGCTGGGATCATCATGCTTTCGCGTTTCAACTCTGTTCGCGTTGGACATGGGGAATCTTACCTGCTGATCACGGTTCTGGCCTGTTTCCTTGGGGGCGTAAATCCCTTTGGCGGATTTGGCAAAGTTCTCCCCGTTTTTGTGGCGCTTATTGTTCTGCAGCTTCTGTCTTCCGGCCTCAACCTTATCGGTGCCAATCAGCATTTGGCGACAGCCGTGTGGGGCATTTTGTTGCTTGGCGTGATGGTTCTGCGTTGGGTCGCCACACACTTCACATTCTTGAGTCATAAAAAATAAGGAAGGAAAGCCAATGCAAGGATTTGGCGTGCATACCAGCATGTGGACCATGAACTGGGACCGCGAAGGTGCTGAAAGAGCAATCCGTGCGGCATCGCACTACAAGATGGATTTCATCGAAATCGCATTGCTCAATGCGCCGGCAGTTGATGCCGAACATAGCCGCAAGCTTCTTGAAGCTAACAATCTGCGTGCTGTTTGCTCATTAGGCCTGCCGGAGGAGGCATGGGCATCCGTTCATCCGGAAGCGGCGATTGAGCACCTGACCGTTGCGATCAAAAAGACTGCCGAAATCGGCGCCGAAGCCCTTTCGGGCGTGATTTACGGTGGCATCGGTGAACGTACCGGTGTTCCGCCAACGGAAAAAGAATATGACAACATCGCCCGCGTTCTGCAGGCGGCGGCCAAAGTGGCCAAAGAACATGGTATCGAACTGGGTGTTGAAGCGGTCAACCGTTATGAAAACCATTTGATCAACACTGCCAGCCAGGCCGTTGACATGATTGAGCGTGTCGGCGCCGACAACGTGTTTGTCCATCTCGATACCTATCATATGAATATTGAAGAAAAGGGTGCTGCAAACGGCATTATCGAAGCTGGCGAGCACCTGAAATACATCCACCTGTCCGAAAGCGACCGTGGCACCCCTGGCTATGGCAACTGCCCATGGAATGAAATCTATGCCGCATTGGCCGCCATCAACTTCAAAGGTGGTCTTGCAATGGAAAGCTTCATCAATATGCCGCCAGAAATCGCTTATGGCCTGGCTGTATGGCGTCCTGTCGCAAAAGACGAGGAAGAAGTGATGGGCAATGGCCTGCCGTTCCTGCGTCACAAGGCTGAGCAATACGGATTGCTCTAATAGCTTTCCGATCAGAAAGGCTGTTTGCAATCCGCCAATAGGGCTGAGGTCGCGTCAACCTTGCATAAAAAAAGCCGCCCAAATCAATTGGGCGGCTTTTGCTTTGTTTGACGGCTACCGCTGAGTTACGCGCCGTATTTGGCCTTGGCTTCGCGGCGGCGGGCATGCAAAACCGGCTCCGTATAGCCGTTTGGCTGCTCGCGGCCTTTAAAGACAAGATCACAGGCCGCCGCAAACGCGATGCTGTCATCAAAATTCGGTGCCATGTTCCGATAGGTTGGATCGCCTTCATTCTGTTTGTCGACAACAGCGGCCATGCGTTTAAGCGTTTCCAGAACCTGTTCTTCGGTGCAAAGACCATGGTGCAACCAGTTTGCGATATGCTGGCTTGAAATGCGCAGCGTCGCACGGTCTTCCATCAGGCCAACATTATTGATGTCTGGCACCTTTGAACAGCCAACGCCGCTGTCGATCCAACGCACAACATAGCCAAGGATACCTTGCGCGTTATTGTCGAGTTCTTCTTGAATTTCGCTGGGCATCGGTTTCATGTCGCCAAGACGCGGGATCGACAGAATATCATCAAGGCTTGCACGTTCGCGTTTGCCGATTTCATCCTGTACGGCGCGCACATCCACCTGATGATAGTGAATGGCATGCAATGTGGCCGCGGTCGGTGACGGGACCCATGCGCATTTTGCGCCGGCTTTTGGATGGCCGATTTTGGCCTCCATCATTTCTGCCATGCGATCAGGTTTCGCCCACATGCCTTTGCCAATCTGGGCAACGCCCTTCATGCCGCACTGAAGTCCAACATCGACGTTCGCGTTTTCGTATGCTTCGATCCAGTATTGATCTTTCATCGCATCTTTTCGGACCATCGGGCCGGCTTCCATACTGGTATGGATTTCGTCGCCAGTCCGGTCCAAGAAGCCGGTATTAATGAAAACAACCCGGTCTTTGGCCGCACGGATACATTCCTTAAGGTTCACCGTTGTGCGGCGTTCCTCATCCATGATCCCGACTTTCAGCGTATGTTCGGGCAGATCAATGGCCTCTTCGACAAAGGCAAACAGATCGTTGGTTAGTTCGACTTCTTCGGGGCCATGCATTTTGGGTTTAACGATATAAACGCTGCCATGGCGCGAATTGGCCAGTTCGTTTTTGCCTTCGACGTCATGCTTGGCAATCAGGCTGGTCACCATGGCATCAAGGAACCCTTCGGGGACTTCGTTGCCATCGGCATCCAGAACCGCATCGGTCGTCATCAAGTGACCGACATTGCGCACCAACATCAAGCTACGCCCAGGCAGGACAACCTCATGACCGTCGCAGCCCTGATAAGTCCGGTCTGGGTTAAGGCGACGGGTGATGGTTTTGCCATCCTTCTCGAACTTTTCTTCGAGCGTGCCTTTCATCAGGCCAAGCCAATTGCGATAGGCAAGGGTTTTGTCTTCGGCATCAACGGCGGCGACTGAATCTTCGCAGTCCTGAATGGTTGTAACAGCCGATTCCATGATCACGTCGCAAACGCCCGCGGCATGTTCCTTGCCAATCGGGTGGGTCGGATCAATACGGATTTCGATATGCAGGCTGTGTTTGCGCAGCAGAATTTCCGTAAGAACACCGTCTTTTTCATTGTAACCATGGAACTGCGAAGGCAGGACAAGCGCGCTTTCGCTGCCATCGGCCAAGGTCATGACCAATGTCCACCAGCCCGCACCGTCATCACGCACTTCGTATTTGGTGACGTCCGCGTGGCTGCCCGTGGCAAGTGGGGCTGCTTCATCAAGGAAGTTTGCCGCATAGGCAACAACCGCTGCACCGCGTTTGGGGTTAAATTCCTTGGTCTTTTCTTTGCCGTCGGCCTCGTCAATAACGTCAGTGCCATACAGCGCGTCATAAAGACTGCCCCAACGCGCATTTGCCGCGTTCAACGCGTAGCGCGCATTCATCACCGGCACAACAAGCTGCGGTCCGGCCACGCGGGCAATTTCCGGATCAACATTGGTGGTGCTGATGTAAAAATCATCGCCTTCCGGCAAAAGATAGCGAATCTCGGTCAGGAAGTTCTTATAGGCCGCAGGGTCGCGTGCCTGATCCTGACGCGACAGGTGCCATTCATCGATCTTGGCCTGAAGCTCATCACGTTTTGCCAGAAGTGCTTTGTTGCGTGGTCCCAGCTCAGTGACGAGTTTTTCAAACGACGCCCAGAACTGGTCGGCATTGATACCGGTTCCGGGGATAACTTCGTTGGCAATCAAATCATGCAAAACCGTTGCAATCTGAAGGCCACCTTTTTGGATGCGTTGGGTCATGTGTACTCTCACCAGACTTGGGACCGTCACGGGAACCGGCATGAAAAATTCTCAGGCCCGCGATAACGTTAGTCATAACAATACGGTCTGAAACCACGGTGGGTCCACAGCAGGTTTTATTATTTTGGGATGTTTTCCGCATTATGGAAGGCAGCCCAATGTGCCGACAGCCTGACTAAGTCCTGATAATTGCGTAACTTTCGCCGTCAAACGGTTGCTGGCGTTTCCTCATGGGACAGACCGTTGCCAACGGCCGCCACGGTTGGTTGGTGTATTGGTATGGCTTGATTAAGTGCTGAAACGAAAATCGCTGGCGCGATGATGTCACGCCAGCGATAGAGTCTTATTTCGTTTCAGGTTTTGTCTTTTCTTCGGATGCATCGGACGTTTTGTCCGTGTCGTCGTCCGTATCCGCGTCCTGATCCGTTACGGGATCTTCGACAACCTCTTCGACCGCGACATAGCCGTAATCATCCGGATGTGCGGTGCCATCAGGTGTTAAATAATCTTCCTCGTTATAGCCTGCCGGCTGTGTGGTTTCGGTGCTGCCTTCTTCACCGTCTTCGACAAGTTCATCGGTGATCGGGGAAAGCTCAAACGCCATAGGGGTTGTGCGCGGTACAGCAACGAACTGACCTTGTTCCTCGATGGAGATACGGCGACCAAAACCGGCACGGTAAATGGCAAATCCAGCAACCAAGGCACCAATCACGGAAAACATGAAAGGCAATGCCCATGGGCCAAAATGACCAATCGCACTTGATCCCAACAGCGGACCCGCCGCCGCAGACCCACCGTAAATAATCAACAGACCACCCGATGCGGGTACGATATCCTCTGGTTCGAGGTAGTCGTTCACATACGCAACAGCCAGCCCATAGATCGGCATAATGAAAACGCCGATAATACCGCCCCAAACTGTCAGATTGTCGCGGACCAAATTGGGAAGAACAAGCGGGATCAAACCGCAAATAACCAGCCCCAGCAACACAACGATCATCACGTATTGACGCGGTACAATGTCCGATATTTTACCAATCGGGAACTGCATGATCATGCCGCCCAGAATGACAAAGAACATGAAGTACGCCACGCTTTGCGTGGTTAATCCAAGATCGGCGGCAAAAACGGGTCCAACACCATAAATGGCCCCGGACAAAACACCCGCCCCGGATGCAGCGACAAATCCCAGTGGGGAAATCTTATATAGACGACGGAACGTCATGCGGTCGCCACTAACAGCTGAGGGCGGTGGTTGGCGGGTTAAGGCCAGTGGGACCAGTGACAGCGACAGCAAAACAGACGCGATGGTAAACAGCTCAAAGCTTCCGATCGGCGACATGTTCAGCAACAGCTGACCAATGGCAAGGCCGCCCAAAGATACGGTCATATAGATCGCGATTGTGCTGCCACGTGACGTATTGTCGGCTTGCTCATTCAGCCAGCTTTCGACCACCAGATACAAACCCGAAAGACAAAGACCCGTCATGGCACGAAAAACGGCCCATGTGATCGGATCAACAAACACCGCATGCAGCAACGTGATCGCCGACCCGGTCGATGCCAGTGCCGCAAATGTCCGGATGTGGCCCACCCGGTTCACAAGGCTTGCGCCCCAGACAATCCCGGCGACAAAACCGATATAGTAGGACGCCATGATGATACCGGTATAGACCGGTGCGAATCCTTCTGACGATGCACGCAGCGCCAACAGGGATGATTGCAAAGATGAACCGCTATTTAGCGCAAAGGCGGCAAAAAGCGTCGCAGACAATGCAATAATCAGGGCGACCGGCGAACGCGGCATGGTGTCCTCAACAATATTCTGGTGATGCAGGGGTAAGCCTGCAGTAAAGGTGCGACCGCTATCAGATACGACAACGTATTGAGCTCAAACGATTAACAGCGTGTCAGAAGCTCAACGTCACCTCGTAAGTTATGTTCCCGCAGTAAGCGATTGCACCCTTTAAGCGCGAAGCTTGGCCGCGAACAGCGTCCGTTTTGCACAACTGCCATGTGAAAACAAGCCCGTACGTAATGAGAATTTCACCACGCCGGGGCGGCAAATACGCATAAGCACCTTGACCTTCACATGCGTGATGCTTTCTATGGCGAAGAAATTAGTTCATTTTTGCCAAAACCGCCCCGTATCGGGGTTGGATTTTGCGTTTATCGGACCAGTGAACGGGGCGCTTTTAAGTTCGGCATTCAAAGCTGACAAGCAATCCTATTACCCAAGGGGAGGAAACCTTGAAAATTTTGCGAACACTCGGCGTGATGGCTGCCGGTATTATGGCTTTATCTGTTGCAACTGCTGCACAGGCCGAAACCCGCGTCACCCTTAAATCAGCGAAAGCCGCGTCGTCTTATTATCAGATGGCAGCACAGCTGGCCGAAGCAATGAAAATCGGAACCGATGGTGACGTGATCGTCACGGTCGAAGAAAGCCAGGGTTCAGTTCAGAACGTCATGGAAGCCATGGTCCGTTCCGGCAACTACGTGTTCACGTCCCCCCCCGGTTTGGTTGGATTGGCCCAACAGGGTAAAGGTCCGTTTGAGGGCCGACCGACGGAAAAATTTGAGGCTGTTCGCGCGCTGTTTCCAATCCCGTCACTGACCATGCATTTCGTCACCAGCCGTGAATCCGGTGTAACCGATTTTGCAGGTCTTGAAGGCAAAACCATTCTTCTGGGTAAAGGGTCCTTTGGCGCGCGTGAAGGCGAAAAGTACCTCAAGCTGTTTGGTCTTGATGACAAGGTCAAATTGGCTGATGCCGAACTTTCCAACGCGGTTGCGGCCCTTAAAAACGGTCAGATCGATGGGTTTGTGACGGCTGGCTCGTGGCCGGCCCCGAACGTGATCGAAGCCGCGGCGGGTACGGATGTGAATATCCTATCCCTTTCGGATGATCAGCTTGCCCTGACCAAACGCGACAAGACGGTTATTCCGGCTGGCACCTATAATGGTCAGGACAAAGACATCACCACCGCGTCGCTGTCGGTTGTTGCCTTTGCAACCACCCAGATGGATGACGATACGGCGTATGAACTGACCAAGGCATTTTGGGAGCAGAAAGCCAAAATGGGTGAAAGCTCATCCTGGTGGAATGGTGTGGACCCGGAAATGCTGGGCAATATTCCGGGTAAAATTCATCCCGGTGCGCTGCGCTACTACGCCGAAGCTGGCTTCCCGGTGCGTGACGATCAACGCTAAGGCCTGATTGCCATCTCAATATGACAGGCCCGGCAAAACTGCCGGGCCGTTCTTTATTCAATCTTCATACGAAAAAACTGATCAAACATGTCGGCCATGTCTCGCCCTTTCTGGATTATCCTTGGTGCAATTTCGATTGCATTTCACCTATGGCTGATTTTCTCAGGCCTCGTTCCCAATCTTGTCAGCCGCCCGATCCATATGGCGCTGGCATTGCCATGGGCGTTGATCTTTGTCGCCAAAACCCGCGCGCAGCAGGTTTCAGGCGCGATATTGACCGTCATTGGGCTTTTGGGATGTGGTTGGATTGTCTTTAACCATGCCGCTCTTGCCGATCAGTATGGTTTCCTGATGGGCAATGATCAGATTGCGATTTCAGCCGTTCTGTTGGTCATTGTCCTTGAAATGGCGCGTCGTGCAATTGGTTGGCCTTTGCCATTGGTCGCAAGTCTTGCACTGCTTTATGCGCTGTTTGGTGAATATGTCCCGGGCGAGTTTGGCCATCCGGGGCTTCCGGTGGAAAGCATGCTGGGCACCTTGACCATCGCCGAAGGCGGCCTTTGGGGCAGTTTGACCGGTGTTTCAGTCAGCATTGTTTCGATCTTTGTGATTTTTGGCGCTGTTTTGAACGGCGGTGAAGCCGGGCAGGGCTTTATGAATGTTGCCGGTGCGGCTGCTGGGCGTCTTAAGGGCGGTGCGGCAAAGGTATCTGTGGTGTCATCGGCTTTGTTTGGTTCTATTTCCGGGTCGGCATCGGCAAATGTTGCATCCACCGGCGCCATCACCTTGCCCGCGATGACCCGTCTTGGGTATCCCAAACGTCTTGCTGCCGCGGTCGAAGCGGTGGCATCTTCTGGTGGCCAGATCATGCCACCTTTGATGGGGGCAGGGGCCTTTGTCATGGTTGAACTGACCGGTCGCCCCTACGTCGATATTATGGTCGCAGCGACCTTACCGGCCTTTTTGTATTTCCTTGCGGTTTGGGTTGGGATCAATGCCTTTGCCATGCGGTTTGATCTTCCTGGTGTGCCAAAGGAAGACCGACCGACAATGCACGCGGTTTTGATCACCTCGTGCTTCTTCCTTGTGCCGTTTACCATTTTGTTGTGGGGAATGTTCGGCGCGGGCTACACGCCGCAATATTCCGCATGTTTGGCCCTGATTGTTGGGGCGGGACTGCTGTTTCTTGATGGTAATTTGTCGTTTGATCGGGCGCGCACCAAGGATCGGTTTATCGATGTGTGCCTGAATGCCGGACGGCAGGTGGCGATGATCGGGTCGATCATTCTCTGTGCATCAATTGTGATTGGTGTGCTGGGTCTGACCGGCCTTGGGGTAAAAATCACGTCCTTGTTGCTGTCGGGCTCTGGCGGGATGCTTTGGCCCGCCTTGCTGTTGACCGCACTGGCCTGTTTGATTTTGGGCATGGAAGTGCCGACAACGGCGGCCTATGTGATTTGTGTGTCGGTTGCTGGACCGGCCTTGATCGAACTTGGCCTTGATCCGCTTCAGGCGCATTTGTTTATTTTCTGGTTTGCCCTGTTATCAACCATCACACCACCCGTGTGTGGCGCTGTTTTCATTGCAGCAGGCATGGTCGAAGAAAACTGGCTAAAGGTTGCAGGCACCGCGATGGCACTTGGTATCGGGCTTTATATCGTTCCGCTGGCCATGGTGGCGAATGCATCGCTTATTGATCTTGGTAATGATCCGCTTTGGGCGGTTGTTGCTGGCCTTAAAGTGGCGCTTGGCTTAACCGCCATTTCATATGGTCTGATTTCGCCGCGTTCGATATTGATCCGTGCTGGGCTTGTGCTGGCGGGTGGGGTTGCGATTTTCGCTGCTGGCGTTTGACGATACCAAACATGAACACGCAAAAAGGCCGACAGGGAATAATCCTGTCGGCCTTTTTGTTTAACTTTTGGCATGCTTTTTATGACTTAGGTCCGACGCATTAGCGATCAGATCCATCTGTCATAAGGTAATGCTAGACCTTACCGCTACGCGGACCGGCAATAAGCCAGATGATCAGGCCCAAGATCGGCAGAAGCAGAACAAGGACGATCCAAAGTACTTTTGAGCCGGTGCTTGCACCGCTGCCCATAATATTAATGATCGCCCAGATATCAGCGATCAGGATAATTAAGCCAAGTATCCCACCATATTCAAACATGTCCAAACCTCATTTATTAATTGCAACGGCATTCAGCACCGCGCTTGATCATGAAACGGCTTAGGACCTAATTTGTTCCCTCATGACGAAACGCACTGGATAAATATGCGCCTAATGGTTGGGTTCGGCAATTGAATTTCGACTTTACGCAACCTGTCCTGCGGACCAGCCAGATGACCATGCCCACTGGAAGTTAAAGCCCCCAAGATGCCCTGTAACATCAACGACTTCGCCGATGAAATACAGGCCAGGGACCTTGCGGCATTCCATGGTTTTCGAGGACAATTCGTTGGTATCAACCCCGCCTAGGGTGACCTCGGCGGTACGATATCCTTCTGTGCCATTTGGCATAACGGCCCACTGATTAACGTCCATTGCCAACTTCCGAAGTGCCTTGTCCCCGGTTTCGCCTATCGGGCGTTCCAGTTCATGGCGCGCGGCAATCAGTTGCGCCAAACGGTTTGGCAAAATACGTGACAGAACCGTATGCACCGCTTGTTTGGGTGTTTCAGATTTGGCCGATTTTAAAACGTCAAACGCGTCTTCATCGGGGTTGAGGTTGACGACAATGCCATCACCTTCATCGCAATAAGACGATATCTGCAAAATCGACGGACCTGACAGGCCGCGGTGGGTAAACAGCAACCCTTCGCGGAATTGCTTTTTGTTGCATTGAACCACCGCATCGACCGAAATCCCCGATAGCTGACCCATTTGGGCGCGAAGGTCGGGATCAAATGTCAACGGCACCAAAGCCGCACGGGTCGGGATGATGTTCAGGCCAAACTGGCGCGCAATCTGATAGCCAAAACCGGTGGCACCGATTTTCGGGATTGAAAGCCCACCGCACGCCACGACAAGTGACTGACAGGTCCATTGCGCGCCGGTGCGTGTGGTAACGTCAAATCCGCCATCCTCGCGCGCGAGTATGTTGGAAATTTCGGTGTTCATACGGATGGTAACACCCGCGTCATCACATTCATCAAGCAGCATGTCGATGATCTGGAATGAGCTTTCATCACAGAAAAGCTGTCCCAGTGTTTTTTCATGCCAGCCGATGTTGTGGCGGTTCACCATTTCAACGAAATCATGCTGGGTATAGCGTTTAAGGGCCGATACACAGAACCGCTTGTTTTGCGAAATGAAGTTTTCCGGGCTGGTATGGATATTGGTGAAATTACACCGCCCGCCCCCGGAAATACGGATCTTTTCGGCAGGCTTATCGGAATGATCGACCACAACGACAGATCGGCCGCGTTTGCCAGCTTCGATGGCACACATAAGGCCCGCAGCACCCGCACCGATTACAAGGACTTCAATCTTTTTCACGCCGAACCAACCCGTTTGAATTTGTAAATAGTGCCCCGCTTATACGGATAATCGCACGGTTTGTCAGTGCGCATAGGTGCAAGGCAGCAATGAAAACACCAAGTGTGCTATTCCTTGTTTTGCCAATTGATGAACGATGTTCGCAATTTCGAAACGCTTTTGATGGGATTCTAACGCCTTCGCAGGTATCGTGCGCAGATTATAAAATACGAAACAAAGGGATGGGGAAAATGTCCAAGCGACTGGCAACGTTTGTTGCGTCACTTTTAATCGCAATCGGCATGTTTGCCGCACAGCCGGGACTTGCCCAATCGTCGGACGAGGCCGCAGAATCAAGTAAGGCATTTGATGCTTCGCCGGAAGTCGATTTTCGGCGCCTGGATGAAACAGAACGCAGCAACATGCCGCCGCTGATGGAACGGTATGTCCTTGATGAACTAAAATCCCTGCGCACAGAAATGCAGGGCATGCGCGCCGAACTGATGCGCGAAGTCGTCAACCGCCAACTCGAAGCCATCGACAAGGCGATTTCTTATTCGTCCAACACGGTTACGTATTTCTTCTATTTCGTTGCGGCCGTTGGTGCCCTTTTGACCATGCTTGGCTGGCAATCTCTGCGTGAATTGAAATCAAGTGTACGCAATCTCGCCAATACAGAATTACAGCGCCTGTCTGAGGAATTTGAACGTCGCCTTACCTCGCTCGAAGATGAGTTGCGTTTGAAGTCCAAAGTGATCAACGAACATCAGCATGAAATCGAGCGCACCCAAGAAATTCATGCGCTTTGGCTTCAGGCCAATCAGGTCACGAACCCGCGTTCAAAAATCGAAACCTATGACAAGATCCTTGAACTGGCACCGGGCGACCCAGAAGTCATGGCCTATAAGGCCGATGCGGCGCTTCAACTTGGTGATCGTGACTGGGCGCTTAGTTTATGTAACCGCTTGCTGGCTGAGGAACCGGGCAGTGCAAATGGTCACTATCAGCGCGCCTGTGCAAATGCCGGTCTTGGTTTCCGCGAAGCAGCCCTTGCCGATTTGCAGCGTGCGGTCGAACTTTCTGAATCCATGCGCCAACCCGCCTGGACCGAAGAAGAATTTGAACCCCTACGCGACATGCCGGAATTTGATCATATTCTGGGTGACAAAAACGACTTGCCACCTTCTGAGTAAGGTTTGGCCATGCGCGATTATTCTGTCCGCTAAAACACAAAAAGCCCCGCAAGACTGACTTGCGGGGCTTTAATTTTACTTGGGTATAAGTGGCCTTATTAAGCAGGCAGCTCATTCCAAAGCGGATGGATCGGTGCGACGTCTTCCTCGATCTCGGTAAAGCGCGCATCACAATCAAAGAAATAGTTATCCGTCAGATCGTCATTCACCTGGGATACTTCACCAACGATGACCGGTCCCTTGCCTTCTTCACCGTAGAAACGATGCACTAATGTGCGCGGCAATGTAACACTTTGGCCCGGCTCAAGGACGACCTTGCCGCCAGCAGGCAGGATATTAAGCTTACCATCGGTGTGCACCTGAACATCATTCACGCGGTCCATCTGGCCATCTTCGGTCAGGTTGCACAGCTCAATCACAAGGTTGCCGCCACCGCGCACGATGATGTCTTCCATTTTGACCTTGTGGTAGTGCCATGGGCATTCCTGATTTTCACCGACGATCATGATCTTTTCGGCATAGGGTACTTCGCCCGGCTGACGCAGGATGCCGTTCCGCAGACAAAACAGGATCAAACCCCGTTTGGCAAAATCACCTTCGCCATAATCGGTCACATCCCAGCCCATTTGATGCCCACGGCACCATTTGGCCAAATCCGGTTCGGCGGCCCACTGGTCCGGGCTGTAATGCCCCCAAGCCGGAAGCTTAAAGGAAATGGACGCGTAAAGTTCCTTTGCATGCTCGATGCAGGCATTGATTTCCGAACGCAGCATGGTGACCTCTTATGACGTTTGACTGTGGCGGGGCAGTATATCCGCCCCTTTGTTCTATTGGGTTCTATCGGGTGTTTTATCATGTGGCATCAAAGATTGCGACAGGTTTTGAATGCATTCAATCCCGGTATGTGATGATGCTTTTCTGGTGAATATCTTGCCTCGTTCATGCCGCTTTTGATTGTGATAAATGATGCGTAAAGCGTCGCGAATATCGTTCCTTCCGACATACACATCAAAAGGCAAATACATGGTTCAGTCGTCTGGTTTGGTCAAAGTAAGTGCAGCATTGATTGTCGGTGTGGCGATTGCAGGGGCAGGGTGGTTTGTTGGTGCCGGTATTGAAAACATGCGCTCCCTTGATCGGTATGTCACGGTTAAGGGGCTGGCGGAACGCGATGTTCAGGCGGACCGTGCCGTTTGGCCAATTACAATTTCTGCTACTGATGATGTTTTGCAAACCGCACAGGCCAAAATCGAAGCCGATACAAAGACCTTGATGGATTTTCTCGGCAGCCACGGCATTTCCAAGGACATGACCGAACTACAAAATCTTCAGGTTACCGACCAGCTCGCCCAAGCTTATCGGTCGGGGCCGATTGAAAGCCGCTATATCATTAATCAAACCATTCAGGTCCGAACCGATGACATCCAGGCCGTTGTGGTGGCGTCGCAGGATATCGGAAAATTGCTGCAGGACGGGATTGTTCTGGGCGGCCAAGGATATAACCCGGGGCCAAGTTACCTGTTTACCGGGTTGAATGATATCAAACCGGAAATGATTGCCGCTGCCACGGCCAATGCACGCGAAGCCGCCCAGCAATTTGCCGCAGATTCTGGTGGCCAAGTGGGCGGAATTCGCCGCGCTACGCAGGGATTTTTCCAGATATTGGCCGCAGACGGCGTACCAAACATTAATCAATTAAGCCAGATCACCAAAACCGTGCGCGTGGTCACCACCATGGAATATCTGATCCGCGACTGATGTTTGGCTGGCTTGCGGGGCGTCTGGTCGTAATCCGGTGATGAAAAATTGCCGGTCGAATGCGGCGGATATGTTGACAGTCGCGGCAAAGCTGGTTTTATGCGCGCCATGGCGCAATTGATCCTATTTAACAAGCCCTATGGGGTGCTGACACAGTTCACCGACCGTGAAAACGGTCGGGCGACGCTGGCGGACTATATCAAGCAGCCTGGTGTTTATGCTGCCGGGCGCCTTGACCGCGATAGCGAAGGTTTGCTGTTATTGACCGACCATGGGCCGCTCAATGCCCAAATCGCCCATCCGAAATATAAAAAACCAAAAACCTATCGGGTTCAGGTGGATGGGGAGCCGACCGACGAAGCACTTGATGCCCTGCGGCGCGGGGTAGAGCTTAAAGACGGTATGACGCTTCCGGCAAAGGTCCGTCGCATCGCAGAGCCGGAAGATCTGTGGGAACGCGATCCACCGGTGCGTTATCGCAAAGAAATCCCGACAAGCTGGATCGAGCTTACCATCACCGAAGGCCGCAATCGGCAGGTGCGTCGAATGACGGCGGCCGTTGGGTTCCCGACCTTGCGCCTGATCCGTTATGCGATTGGGGATTGGACGCTTGATGGGATTGCGCCCGGTGAATATCGCACGATTGAGGTGGATGCACCGCCGGCAACGCATCGCCGTGTTTTACCAGGATCGGGCAAGCCGCCGCGCAAAAGTCATAAGGCCGCCAAGGGGGCCCATGTTGCGCAAGGTGGTCAGGCTGCACGCGGTGGACAGCGTGGCAAGGCGGATGCCGCGCCTGATCAATCTAAACAATCGCAAAAGCCGGGCCGCAATCGGTCACGCCCGAAGAAAGGATAAGCCAAGATGCTGAGTTATCTGCATGGCTTTCACGCCGGAAATTTCGCCGATCTGCATAAGCATGCGGCCCTATGGCTTATTCTGGCGCATCTGCGCAAGAAAAAGAAACCGTTCTGCGTGATCGATACCCACGCAGGGTCGGGATGGTATGATCTTGGCAGTGAACAGGCCGCCAAAACCGGCGAATGGCATGGCGGCATTGGTGCGGCACAGGCGGGTAAAAACGCACCCGAAATGCTGCAAGGCTATATGGACCATGTTGCACGGTTTGATCCCGTGGGCCACGGACGTGACTATGGGGTGCGCGAAAGCGATGAATATACCGGGCCGTTTTACCCCGGATCACCCTTTATTGTGCGCGAAATGCTGCGCGAAGACGATGAACTGGTTCTGATGGAACTGCATCCGCGCGAACACAAAACCCTGCATCACCGCGTGAAACGCGATCCGCGCATTCATCTGCATAAACGCGATGGATATGAAGGCCTGGTTGCGATGATGCCGCCCGCCATCCGGCGTGGCTTGGTTTTGATGGACCCCAGCTACGATGTAAAACAGGACTATCAAAAAGCCGCCAACGCCATAAAGCAGGCATGGGATAAATGGCCAACTGGCACCTTTATGCTCTGGTACCCCATCCTTGAGGACGGCTTTGATGCAGAGCTTCGTCAATCGATCGGCGCGATCAAGGCAAAAGGTGGTGTTTTGTGTGCTGAACTTGCCGCGGAACATGGTGGCGCAAAGGGGCGCATGCGCGGAACTGGTCTGTTGGTGATTAACCCGCCATGGCAATTTGATCAGGACCTTGATGCGATTGGTACCTGGCTTGCAAAAACCTGCAAGTTCCCCGGACCGACCCATCATTCAATAAGCTGGCTGGTCGCCGCCGCCTAAGATCGTTGCGACGGATGCCAAACAAAACAAAGCCCCGCAGCAAAATGCTGCGGGGCTTTGTTATTACTATGGGACTTTGGCCGGGTTGCTTAGATGCCAAAGAATGGCTGCAACAGTTTTGGCAAAAACCCGCTGAATTTCATCGGGGCGTCGGTCGCGATCAGGCAGATACATTCTTCTGCCGTATCGGCAATCGGCTGATGATCAACGTCGTCACTTAGATCGGCAACATCGCCGGCCCGGAACCGACCGATATCATCAATATAAGATCCCTTGATCAACAAGGTCATTTCATGGCCGTGATGGCCGTGATCAGGGATGGAAACACCCGGCGCGATTTTCATCAGGCGCACGGTGCCTTTGCTTTCAACTGATTTCAGCTGATAGTGCTTAACGCCTGGCGCCAATGTTTTCCATGGAATGTCCTCAAGCGAGGTCACACCTTCTGGCAACATTTCGATCAAAGGTGTAGGGATCGATGGCATTGCACTTCCGGTGATGCTTTCACCCACGGCAACTTTGCGCGTTATCGGTAATTCTTCGACCGCCAGATTTTCATTGGCTGTTTCGCGCTCAAGCATCGCCATGACGTGATCCAATGAATGGTCCGTCATATCCATGCTGGTCGCGGATTCAAGAACAGCACCGCCCATGGCTTCGAACTCGGCAACCTTTTTGCGGCACGCCGGGCATACGGTCATATGCGTCGCCACAAGAAGTTCCATCGCCTGCGACATCGAGCCGCTGGCATAGGCCATCAACGTTTCTTCGGTCGGATGATGTTTAATATTCATGCGAGATCTTCCAGTCCGCTACGCATCTTTCCAAGTGCTAACCGCAATCGGGATTTTACTGTTCCGAGCGGGATATCAAGGCGCTCTGCAATTTCGCTATGCGAGCAATCTTCAAAAAAAGACAATTCAACAACAGTCTTTTGATCGGCGGGTAAGTCTTCCAGCGCCGATTTCACAAGAACGGCATGTTCGTCACGGCTTACGACTTCATCGGCTAATGGATCACCATCAACAATCAGCGCCGTATCCGAATCATCAACCTCGATATGTTTTCGTTGCCGGAACCTGTCAATCCGCAGGTTCCTGGCGATGGTGAAAATCCATGTACTGGCAGCGGCCTTTGACGGATTAAACAGATGCGCCTTACGCCACACCTGCATCATTGCTTCTTGCGCAAGTTCTTCGGCCGTTTCCGAATTCCCACCAAACCGGAACATGTATGCTTTGACGCGCGGGGCAAAATGGGCAAACAACCGCGCGAACGCTTCACGATCGCGGGTTGCCGCGATCGAAACGATCCAATCGGCACATTTTTTGGCCTCAACCGGGTCAGCCGGTCCGGGGCGTTTGGTAACGGTGCCGGTCATTTTGGTTTCAGGTCCCCCTTGGGGCCGCGCCAAGATCATGTTCATCATGGAAAATCTTACGGCGGCTAAGAACTATCGGATCACTAAAAATAATATGTTATTTACCAGCGGCTTACAAACTTACCTATACAATACGGCTAAGTGATCCAGCATCTGGTACCCTACGTAATCATATGTAGGTTTAACCTTAACACTGCAAGCGGACCGAACGCATATGAACAAAGTCACTTCTGGGAAAATGAACATCGCGGTGGTCGGTTCGGGCATCTCTGGCCTGTCGGCCGCCTGGCTTTTAAGCCAGTCCCATAATGTGACGTTGTATGAAAAGGATGACCGTCTGGGCGGCCATTCAAATACGGTAGATGCGGGAAATACCCCGGTTGATACCGGTTTCATTGTTTATAACACGCGGTGCTATCCCAACCTGTGCGCGCTGTTTGATCACCTTGATGTCAAAACCACCGAAACTGACATGTCGTTTGCGGCATCAATGGAAAATGGTGGGCTGGAATATGGTGGGGCAAACCTGTCCGCCCTTGTTGCGCAAAAACGCAATATCCTGCGCCCGCGCTTTTGGAAAATGGTCCGTGATATTTTACGGTTTTACCGCGAAGCCCCCCGCGCCCTTGACGATGGCACCGCCGAGACAACCAGTCTGGGCGACTATCTGCGCGATAATCGCTATTCCAAGGCCTTTATCAACGACCACCTTTTGCCGATGGGGGCGGCCATTTGGTCAACGCCGGTTGATACCATGATGGCCTACCCGTTGGCGGCGTTTGTGCGGTTCTGCCAAAATCACGGACTATTGCAAATCAAGGATCGCCCACAATGGCGCACGGTTGTCGGTGGTTCCCGCGAATATGTGAAACGCATGACCGCGGGCATTTCAGGCGGTGTTGTGTTGGATCGTGCGATTGCAAAAGTCGGACGGGGCGCAACGGGCGGCGCATATGTTGAAGACCGCTATGGCAAGCGGGATGAATATGATCATGTTGTTTTGGCCTGTCACGGTGATCAGGCGCTGGCGCTGCAAGATGATCCCAAAGCGCGCGTGCATGAATTGCTGTCAGCCTTCAAATACGAACGCAATCTGGCGATCTTGCACAATGATAAAACCCTGATGCCGAAAAATCACAAGGTTTGGTCAAGCTGGAACTATCTGGCCGAAGAACAGGATGGGGAGCAAAAGGTCTGTGTCACCTATTGGATGAACCGCCTGCAACATCTTGATGAAAGCAATCCGCTTTTCGTGACCCTCAATCCCCCCAAACATCCCCGCGAAGGCAGCGTGATCCGATCCTTTTTATATGATCACCCGCTGTTTGATGCGGGTGCAATGGCCGCCCAAAAAGACCTTTGGTCGATACAGGGTGTGGATAATATTTGGTATTGTGGCAGTTACTTTGGCTATGGCTTCCATGAAGATGGCATCCAATCTGGCCTTGCGGTGGCTGAGGCACTTGGCAATGTGCGCCGTCCGTGGACAGTGGAAAATGAAAGTGGACGCATTCACGTTACCGAACGTCCGTCCAATCAGGGTCAAGAGGCCGCATGACGCAAAAATTTGCATCAGCTTTATATGAAGGTGTGGTGTCCCATCACCGATTGCGCCCCAAAAGGCACAAGTTACGCTATCGGGTGTTTTCCTTCCTGCTTGATCTTGATGAAATCGATGCTCTTTCATCCCGCCTGCGTCTGTTTAGCCGCAATCGATTTAACCTGTTTTCATTCCACGATGCAGACCACGGCAGTATCAAAGCCAAGGGTCAGAGATCTGACAAATCGGCCGATCTTCGCCCCCGGGTCGAAGCCGTCTTGAACGCCCATGATTTGGGCGATTGTGCGTATAAAATTGAACTTTTGTGCTATCCGCGTTTGCTTGGTTTTGTGTTCAATCCGCTGTCGGTTTATTTTTGCCATCGATCTGACGGTTCTGTTGGCGCGGTGCTGTACGAAGTATCCAACACGTTTGGCGACCGCCACAGCTATCTGATCCCGGCGGGGCCGGATGGTGCGGACAAAAAAGGTGTGCTGCGTCAATCCTGCGCCAAGGGGTTTTACGTATCGCCCTTTATCGATATGGAAGCTGATTATCACTTCCGCATTGCGATGCCTGACGACACGGTTGCGGTGGCCATTCGCGAAACCGATTCCAAGGGTGTGTTTTTGACGGCGGCATTTACCGGTGATCGAAATGCGTTATCTGATCGTAACTTATTAAGTGCATTCATTCGCTACCCATTGATGACTTTGAAAGTTGTCGCTGGAATCCATTGGGAAGCTTTGCTTCTATGGCGTAAAGGGATGAAATTTCACAAACGACCAGCCCCGCCACCCAATTCGGTGACGTATGTGCTGGCAAACGCGAACGAAGCGGCCCAAGCAGGAAAGAGATCATCACAATGACCAACCGCAATCGCACTGCTTCTGTTTTTGGCAACCCATTGCGCAGCCGTCTGGTTCCAATGCTGGGCAGCATGACGGGCAGCCGTGTCATCCTCAAAGCAATGCTGCGGCATGTTCTTTCACATCTGCATTACGGTCGGCTAACAACGATATTGCCAGACGGCGAAAGCTTGCATTTCTGCGGGCAACAAGAAACCGATCTTCAGGCGGTCATTCAAATTCACAATTGGGATGCTTTGCGCCGCTTGGCCACGGGCGGCGACGTCGCCTTTGCCGAGGCCTATATGGATGGCAGCTGGAGCAGCCCGGATATTTCCCGCCTGATGCGCATGGCGGTGATGAACGAATTAATCGTCAAGGCGCGGCTTGCCGGTGGCTTTTTGTCGCGCACGATTGCCCGCATCGGGCATTTGCGCAACAGCAATACCCTTGAAGGATCGAAACGCAACATTGCCTATCACTATGATCTAGGCAATCGTTTCTATGAAACATGGCTTGATCCAAGCATGACCTATTCGTCTGGGTATTATCAAAACGCCGATATGACGCTTGAGCAAGCCCAGGCCGCGAAATACGAACGCATTTGCGATTTGGCCGGGCTTCAGCCCGGTGAAAACGTTCTTGAAGTTGGATGTGGCTGGGGCGGTTTTGCCGAACTGGCAGCGTCAAAGTATCGCTGCAATGTTACTGGTTTAACACTGTCGAGCGAACAACATACCTATGCCCGTCGACGTTTGTTGATGCAGGGGCTGAATGATCGCACCGATATTGTCTTGCGCGATTATCGCCACGAAGAAGGCCAGTACGACAAGATCGTTTCAATTGAAATGTTCGAGGCCGTCGGCGAAGAACATTGGCCAAACTATTTTGAGATGATCCGCAACCGCCTGCGCCCGGGGGGCAAGGCCGTTTTGCAAATCATCACCATTGATGATGGTCGTTTCGAAACCTACCGCAAGGGGGCTGATTTTATTCAGCGCTATATCTTCCCGGGTGGGATGTTGCCATCGCCAACCGCGTTGGTCAAAGCTGTGAATGATGCAGGTTTGTATTTGCAGTATTCTGAATTCTTTGGCCAATCTTATGCCCGCACCCTGGCCGAATGGCAGCGGCGTTTCGCCCATGCATGGCAGGATATTTCAAAGCAGGGCTTTGATACGCGGTTCAAACGGATGTGGGAATATTACCTCGCCTATTGTGAAACCGGGTTCGAACAGGGCTCGATCAATGTCGGTCTGTTCGTGATTGAACATCCCAACAATGCAGCATCCTGACAAAAGCCAACTTTCATCGGTTTTCTATGCGCTGCCCGCCATGGCGGCGGCTGTACCGACAATCCCCGCCTATGTGCTGTTGCCAAGTTATTATGGTGACGACCTTGGTCTTGGATTGACCATTACCGGTGCGGTTTTGTTGCTGGTACGCATCATCGACATGATGACCGATCCGCTGGCTGGATGGCTTTCGGATCGCAGTGGCCAACGTAAAATATGGGTTGGCATTGGTGCGGTCGTTGCCGGGATCGGATTGTGGTTCCTATTTACCCCGCCGCCAACGCCGTCTGCGGGCTATTTGCTGTTATGGGCCAGTGTGCTGTTTTTGGGTTGGACCCTTTTTCAGGTGCCTTACCTTGCGTGGGGGGCGGATCTTTCGGGGAATTATAAAAAGCGAACCTCGATCACCGCCATGCGCGAAGGGGCCGGGTTGCTTGGTATTGTTTTGGCAGGCGGCATTCCGGTTGTCATGACCCATTCTGATCGCGCTGGCGAAATCGAAACGCTGGCCATCGTGACCATCGTTCTTGGGGCTGTTTTTATTGGTTTGATGCTGTGGCGGGTTCCCGACCGTGTTGCGCAACATAAATCCAATGGTCTTGGTAATCACGACAGTTTGCAAACGACGCTGCGTGTCGGGATTAAAAGCCTGCGCCAAAATGGGTTGTTTGTGCGGCTTTTGTCGGCGTGGATGATCAATGGGTTGGCGGCGGGTCTTCCCGCGGTCTGTTTTCCGCTTTTTGTGCGCTACTACCTAAAACTTGATCAGGAAACCGAAAATCTGCTGATTTTGCTTTACTTCGTGGCGGCCATCGTTGCCATTCCGCTGTGGGTGGTGTTGGCGGGGCGACTTGGCAAACATCGCATCTGGTGCGCGGCGATGATTATGGCCATCGCGGCATTTGTTTTTGTGCCTGTGCTTGATGCCGGGGACAGTTTCGGTTTTGCCGTCATTTGTCTTTTTACCGGGGCGGCATTGGGGGCGGATTTGGCATTGCCACCCGCGATTCAGGCCGATGTCGATGATTGGGACCAGTATCGGTTTGGTAAACGCCGCACGGCACTTTTATTCGCACTTTGGAACATGACCAACAAGCTTGCGATGGCGCTTGCCGCCGGGATCGCCTTGCCGATCTTGGGGGCGTTTGACCTGACCAAGGGCGGGGCGAATAATTCTTTGGCATTGATTGTCTTGGTTTTGATCTATGCGGCGATCCCCATCGTATTGAAAATAGGCGCAATCGTGATGATGTGGGGGTTCCCGCTTGATGCATCACATCAGGTTGCAATTCGTCGGCGCCTGTCACGCCGCAACGTTTGATCTTGGCCTATAATTCAAAATCAGGAGCAAGCCGATGCTGCGAAATTCGATGGCGCTGCTTTTTATCGTGGTCTTAACCGGATGTGGGTCGATGAAACCGCAGGATTTTGCGCAAAAACAACCCCAGTTCGATATCTTTGACTATTTCAAAGGCGACAGCCGGGCCTGGGGCATCTTTGAAGATCGGTTTGGCACCCTACGCCGTCAATTTACCGTCGATATTACCGGAACCATCGAAGACGATGTCCTAACACTCGACGAGCGGTTCTTATATGACGATGGTGAAAAAGACCGCCGTGTTTGGACCATTCGCAAGACCGGCGATCATTCCTATCAGGGGCAAGCCGACGACATTATTGGCGAAGCCGTTGGCAGCCAGTATGGCAATGCATTGAACTGGTCATACGATATGGATCTTAAAGTCGGTGACGGATCCTGGCGGGTGACATTTGATGATTGGATGTTCCTGCAACCCGATGGTGTGCTTGTGAACCGGGCGCGTGTGACAAAGTGGGGATTTGAAATCGGCGAAGTGACGCTGTTCTTTAAACAGCAGCCACCCGTCGCGCAAGCAGCCGAATGATGCAACCCAGCACCGGGATTTTGGCATAAAAGTTCTGCGATGCGTCCCAATGATCAACGTGGGATGCGATCTTGGTGCCATCCTCATTGAATGTTAGCGCTGTCATGCCGGTAAATTCCCAAAGTCCGATGACTTTAAGTTTCGCGCTAAAGCGCCAGCGTAAAAAACCAAGATCACCATCAAGGGCCTGATGTGTGACGACAAAATTTGGATTCTTGGTTTCGCTAAATGTCTTGGACAAATAGGCGCACACGTTTTTAGGGCCGTGTTTTTTCGTAAACGGATCGGTAAATTCAAAATCGTCGGTCACAAGATCAAACAGATCATCAACATTGTCAGAATTCAAATCGCAGTAATATTTGCTATAGGCCGCCATGATCTGGCGTTTGTTCTCTGACACGTCACTCATTTCGTCACCATCTTACGCATAAGTTTGAAATAGATCCGATACGGCAAAAGTCGCGCAATTTTCAATTGGCGCACGAAGGGCGGTGGAAAGGCGATTTCAAATTTGTCATTTTTACACAGACCGTCATAGATGAAATCGGCAGCCTGCTCTGGCGTTTGCAAATACGGCATTTCGAAATCATTCTTTTCGGTCAAACGCGTTTTGACAAATCCGGGATTGATCACACGCAGCAAAACGCCACTTCCTTCAAGCTCGGCATGCAGTGTTTCACACAGATTGATCAATGCCGCCTTGGTCGGGCCATACGCGCCGGCATTTGGCAATCCGCGATATCCGGCAACAGACGCCACAACCGCGATTTCACCAGACTTCCGTGCCCGCATTTTGGTCAAAAGCGGCTCCAGACAATTCACGTTGCCCAGATAGTTGGTATCAATGTGGTCCTTGATGGTCGACGCGCTAAAGTCCTTCACATTCATCGGCGCATAAACGCCCGCGGCCAGAACGACAAGGTCGGGCAGGCCAAACTCGTCTTCAATCGATGCCACGGTCTTTGTGACGGTGTCCGCATCGGTAATATCAAGCGGCATGGTTTTGATATTGGCGTTTCCAGCGGCCAGTTTGTTTAAGGCATCTTCATTTCGCGCCGAAATAATGATTTTCTGGTCAGCATTGGTCGGATGGTTTTGAAATTTCTCGACCACGGCCGCACCGATGCCAGCAGACGCGCCAACGATCCAAATTGTTTTAAAGCTTTTTGTCATCCTTGGTCCTTTTGCTCGCCCATGGGGGCGCAATTCATGCAGCGATATACGATGGTTGATCCATCCCGCGCCTTAAACTGTAACCCAACCCATCGACCGTCCCGATCGTACCAAGCATTGGTCACAAGATCGCCGTCATAGGTAAAATGTGTCGCGGCAAGCGGGCCCTTGGCCGATGGCAGTTTTTCCTGATCGCGGGGACGTATGGTGACGTCATTGGGATTCCCGGTCAGGGTGTTAAGCACCATCGTGCTGCTTAGAACCCCGCAATTCCAATGATCGGTTGGAAAAATTCCCGGCGGCAGGGTTTTTTCCCCGTCCGGTCCGGTGACAACCAGTTCATTGTTTTCACGTTTTGCCGTGATGTTTGTCAGATCACCATCATCATCAACCTTGACCGAAAGGGCTGCAAGCGCACCATTCTGCCACAGGCTTTCAGACCGGTATCGGAAACTGTACGCATTAAAGCCAAGGAATGAGATATCGATCTTGCTTTGCGCTACGACCTGAATTCCATCGGCACCGCGATTAAACTGCACAATATGCGTCCCCACAGGGGCGTCATCGCGACGGATTTGAAACCGCAATTCATTGCCATATCGCGCGATGGGATCAACGTTTTCGCAGGTGTTTGGGCTTTTAAAGGCTGATGTCAGGGCGGAAATTTCCGTCACCCCATCGTTCATCGAAGATGGTTGGCTCTGTGCGGCGACTGGCTTTGCGATGCAAATACCGGCCAACAGGCCAACGGCGATAATGGGTGCACGGCGTATCAATGCGTTTCGAACCATAATTGTTGGTGCCCCTGATACAGTTTCATCACGTCATGTTTTTGCGACTTATCCTTGTTACGTAAGGCAACCGCTTGCAGATCAAACGTCATGAACGTTGCTGCACTGACCATGATGGGGTAAAGCAGGGGCAGATATGAAAGGCTACACACCATGCTCCATCCAATCGCCGAAGACCTTATTGCGCATGTTCTGCATCGTGATTCAAACATCATCGTGCTGAACAAACCGCCGGGATTGGCGTCTCATGGGGGGCCGAAAACCTATTTCCATGTCGATGCCTATTTACCCGATTTGAAATTTGGCATTCAGCCCGAACCGACTTTGGCGCACCGCCTGGATCGGGATACAGCAGGCTGCCTGTTGCTGTGTCGGCATCCGAAATCATCGAAAAAAATCACCCGCCTGTTTACCGAAAAAAAGATCGGTAAAACCTATTGGGCGGTGGTGCGTGGTGCGATGGCCGATGATCATGGTTTCATCGATGCGCCGATTGGCAAAACCAACGATGAAAGTGGCTGGCAGATGCTGGTCCACGAGGATGGCCAGCCGTCCAAAACCGAATACAAGGTACTGGGCCGTGGCAAGGACGCCGATGGCGCGGACATTACGTGGCTGGAACTGATCCCGCATACCGGACGCACCCATCAATTGCGTGTGCATCTGGACCATGTGGGTCACCCAGTGATTGGGGATCCGTTTTACGGGCGTGGCGATGAACCGCCGATCTTTGGCGAACCACCAACGTTGATGTTGCTATCGCGTCAAATCACTGTGCCGTTCCACGCCGAACGTGAACCGGTGATTGTCGACGCACCGCCGCCGGAATTAATGCGTCCTGGCTTGTCTGCTTGTGGCTATGACGGCGATTACGCCGAACATGCCGCGTCAATTGATGCTCAGTACACCGGCGATGACGGCGACGCTGAAACCCGCGAGTAACGTTTCAAGTGTGATGATGGATGCCATGGCTTCGGGGTCGCCATTTAATTGGCGTGCCAGGATATAGGCGTTCCCGGCACATGGCATCCCGGCATACAGAACCCCCATTGCCAGCACCATGCCATCTACCCCCGCCAGATGCAGGCAGATGCCCGTAATCACCGGCAGGACGGCAAGCTTGATGGTGGTGGCAAGGGCGATGGCACCCAAGGCCTGCTTGTCCATCACAAAGCGTAAACCCGCCCCAACGGACAGAAGGCTAAGGGGCAAGGCAGCTGTCTTAAACAAAGCAGCCGTGTTTTCAATCGGAAGCGGCACGTGAATGTTACTGACATTCAGAACCGCACCTGCACCAGCCGCCAAAATGATCGGATTTCTGACGATCCCGCCAAGGATGCGTTTCAGGTTGCTTTTACCGTCGCTAAACGCGCTTAGCACGACAACGCCCAGCATATTGGTGGCAATCACCATCACCGCGACAAACACGATGGCCAGGGCAAGACCGGAACTTCCATAAAGCGCATCCGCCACGGCGAGTAGCACATAACTGTTATAGCGCACCGATCCTTGAAAGATTGATGTGAACAGCGGTGTGTTCCGGGTGATGAGTGGACGCAGCAACAGCAACGCCGCCGATAGGCCAAGGGTCGCAAACAGGGTCACCGTGACCGCCGTTCCGGCATGACCGCGTGAAAAATCCGCACGGTAAATTTCAACGATCAAAAGCGACGGCAGCAGCAAATAATAGGTCAGCCGATCAATCCCGGCCCAAATATCGGTACCCGTGATCAAAAATCGCTTTAAGGCCGCGCCAACCAAAATGGCGGCAAAGATCGGAAAGATGGCGGCGAACAAGTCATAGGCGAGCTGCATGGGGCGATCACATATGTTTGCGGTTATGCGGGGTGTGCGGCAGGTACAGGTGCGGATGCGCGAAGCCGGTGGCCGCCTGCGCGATCATCGCGCCGACGGATCAGACCTTGCGATTGGTGTAATCGGCAAACGCCTGTTCCGGGGAATGATCGCGATATTGCTCGCAGATTTCCTCGAAATTCGGATTGCTGATCAAAAGGTCGGCGGTGCTGCGGTTGCACGCAATTGGCACTTCATACATGTTCGCCAATCGGATCAAGGCCCGCACATCGACATCATGGGGTTGGGGTGTCATCGGATCGGTGAAGAAAAACATCGCCTGTAATTCCCGATGCGCAATCATCGATCCCAATTGCTGATCCCCGCCGAACGGACCGCTTTTCAATGCGATAATATCAAAATTGGGAAACCGTTCCTGAAGGACGCGACCGGTGGTACCGGTTGCCACGATCCGGGTTCCCTCAAACTGTGCTTTATGGGTTTCCAGCCAATCCGCCATTTCACGTTTACGACGGTCGTGTGCAACAAGTCCGATGGATAAAGTCATTGGAAATTCTCCGAAGACGGTAAAATCATGTTTATTAAGCATACAATTAACCCAGCGGTCACGCAGCATTGCAGGTAAGTTTGTGAAATGATGAGATATTCGACGCAAATATTGAACATGGTGATGGCAGTGATCGCTGTCGGGGTTTGTCTGGGACCCGTTTTGGAAGGTACTGCACAGGCGGGTGATACGCCGTTAAGGCCGTTTGCCCAGCATCAGGTATATGCACCAGACGCGTTATTTCCATCGCGCTGGACGCCCGAAGAACGCGACGAGGATGTTCTGGCATTTTACCGGCAATGGAAAGTCGACTATCTGCGCAAAGTTGATGTCGCCAGTGATGTTGATGACGATGCTGTTCAGTACCGCATTACATTTGGTCACAATCAGCCAGAACGCACCGTTTCGGAAGGGCAGGGATACGGCATGATGATTTCCGCCCTGATGGCGGGGGCGGATCCCGATGCCCAAACTATTTTTGATGGTTTGTGGCGGTTTGCGCGTGCCTGGCCCAGTGACCGTGATCCACGATTGATGGGCTGGCAAATCCCCCCTGCGGGTGACAGCAATGACAGTGCCTTTGATGGTGACGCTGATATCGCGTTTGCCCTGCTTTTGGCGGCGGACCAATGGGGGGATGCGGGTTATCTGGATGCGGCGCGGTCCATAATTTCCGCAATCGGCGAAAGGACAATCGGACCAGACAGTTTGCTGCCAATGCTGGGGGACTGGGTCGATATAGATGGCGAACAATATAATCAGTGGGGTACGCGTCCGTCTGACTTTATGCCAGAACATTTTGTGGCCTTTGGGCGCGCAACCAACGATCCGATCTGGATGAAAGCACGCGACCGAGTTCTCGACGTCGCGGCAGACCTGCAGCGCGACGTGTCACCACGAACCGGATTGCTTCCCGATTTCGCGGTTGTTGAGCCCGATGGCACGGTTCATGCGGCACCGCCGAATTATCTGGAAGGATATTACGACACCGCATTCTATTTTAATGCCGCACGGGTCCCATGGCGCATCGCCAGTCATGCCTTATTGTCGGATGATAAAAAGGCGCGTGACATTGCACGCATGATGGCAGGTTGGATGCGGTCGCGCGTGGCAGGTAATGCGGTCGCAATCCAGTCGGGATATATGCTAAGTGGCTTGCCACTGCCCTATGAAACAGAAAACAGCACCCTTTTTGTCGCACCGATCGCGGTGGCATCGATGTTGCTCCCCGAAGGGCAGGACTGGCTAAATGATTTGTATGACAATATCCGCGATCGCCATATGGACTATTACGAAGACAGCGTGACGTTGTTGTGTTTGCTGGTTTTGTCGGGCAATTTCCGGTCGCCAACCGGACACTAAAGACGTCTTTGCTAGCAAACAAAAACGGCCGCCAGATTTCTCTGGCGGCCGTTTTATCGATCAGACAATTGTCTGATGAATTACATGTGGATTGCGCGGCCGTCTGCTGCCAATGCCGCTTCCTTGACCGTTTCGCCAAGGCACGGATGGGCGTGGCAGGTGCGTGCGATGTCTTCGGCGGATGCGCCGTATTCCATCGCCAGAACCACTTCGGCAATCAGGTCGCCGGCAGCCGGGCCGACAATATGCGCGCCGACAACACGGTGCGTTTTCTTGTCTTCCAGGATTTTGACGAACCCTTCGGTGCTTTCCATTGCTTTGGCGCGACCGTTGGCGGTGAAGGGGAATTTTCCGACGGAATAGTCAACGCCGTCTTCCTTCAGCTGCTCTTCGGTTTTGCCAACAGAGGCAACTTCCGGCCAGGTGTAAACAACACCCGGGACCTTGTCATAATCGACATGGCCTTCTTCACCGGCCAGCATTTCTGCAAGCGCAACGCCGTCTTCCTCAGCCTTGTGGGCCAGCATCGGGCCGGCGATTGCATCGCCAACCGCAAAGATGCCACCAACATTGGTCTGGAAATGCTCGTCGGTTTTAACCCGACCGCGGTCGTCAAGCTCAACGCCCGCATTCTCCAAACCAAGACCTTTGGTGTAAGGACGGCGACCGATCGCCACCAGAACCACGTCTGCGCTGATTTCTTCTGCATCGCCGCCTTTTGACGGTTCAACAGTCAAGGTCACGCCAGACTTGCTGGTTTTGGCATTGGTGACTTTTTGGCCAAGTTTGAATTCAAGCCCCTGCTTGGCAAAGATGCGCTGGGTTTGTTTAGCCAGTTCGCCATCCATGCCCGGCAGAATACGGTCAAGATATTCAACAACCGTGACTTCAGAGCCGAGACGACGCCAAACGGAGCCGAGCTCAAGACCGATCACGCCTGCACCGATGACAACCATCTTTTTAGGCACTTTCGGCAGAAGCAGACCACCGGTTGACGAGAGGATTTTGTCCTCGTCAATCTCAACACCCGGAAGCGGGGTCACTTCTGAACCCGTCGCAATGACGATGTTTTTGGTGTTCAGGGTTTCTTCGCCGCCATCAAGAAGCTCTACCTTGACCGAGGTCGGCGAGGTGATCTCGCCGGCACCTTTGACATAGGTAACCTTGTTCTTTTTGAACAGGAACTCGATGCCTTTGACATTGCTGTCAACGACCTTGTCCTTGCGGGCCATCATCTTTTCGATGTTGACCTTCGGCTTGGAGATTTCGATGCCGTGGGTATCGAAATGCTCGTTTGCTTCTTCAAAAAGGTGCGAAGAATGCAGCAGGGCCTTGGACGGAATGCACCCAACATTCAAGCAGGTGCCACCCAAGGTGCCGCGTTTTTCAACGCAGGCAACTTTAAGGCCAAGCTGTGCGGCGCGGATGGCGCATACATAACCGCCAGGACCGCCACCGATCACGACAACGTCGTAGTTCTCACTCATGAGTTCTGTGATCCTTTTGTCTGATCAGATGTCGAGCAGGATGCGTTCCGGATTCTCGATGCATTCCTTGACGCGGACCAAGAACGAAACCGCTTCGCGGCCGTCAATGATACGGTGGTCATAGGAAAGCGCGAGATACATCATCGGACGGATTTCAACTTTGCCGTCGATGGCAACCGGGCGCATCTGGGTTTTGTGCATGCCGAGGATACCCGACTGCGGTGCATTGAGGATCGGCGAGGACAGAAGCGAGCCAAACACACCACCGTTCGAAATGGTGAACGAGCCGCCAGTCATTTCATCCATGCCAAGTTTGCCGTCACGCGCACGCTTGCCGAAATCGACAATGGTGCTTTCCAGTTCAGAGAAGGTTTTTTCTTCTGCCGAACGGATAACCGGAACAACAAGACCCTGCGGGGTACCAACAGCAACGCCGATATCGCAGTAGTTTTTATAGATGAAGCTGTTGCCGTCGATTTCGGCATTCACAGCCGGCCATTCTTTCAGCGCCGTGGTGCAGGCTTTGATGAAGAAGGACATGAAGCCAAGCTTCACACCGTGTTTCTTCTCGAAACCGTCTTTGTATTTGTTACGGCATGCCAGAAGGTTGGTCATGTCCACTTCGTTATAAGTGGTCAGCATGGCCGCAGTGTTCTGGGCTTCTTTCAGGCGGCGCGCAATGGTCTGGCGCAGCTTGGACATTTTGACACGCTCTTCACCGTCGCGCAGGTCACGCTCTGGTTTCGGCGCTGCCGGTGCGGATGCTGCCGGGGCAGGCGCACGTGAGGCGGATCCACCACCTTCGAGGAAGTTCAGAACGTCGCCCTTGGTCAGGCGGCCGTCTTTACCCGTTGCCGGAATTTTGGACGGATCAAGATTTTTGTCTTCGACCAGTTTGCGTACAGCAGGGGCCAACGGATGGTCGCTGTTTGACGCGGTCGTCGAAGCAGGCGCAGCAGCAGGAGCCGATTTGGCTTCTTCTTTCTTCGCCGGTGCTTCTTCTTTTTTCTCAGCAGGAGCTTCTTCTTTGGCCGGTTCGTCCGAAGAAGAACCTTCAGCGCCTTCGGTGATCATGGCGATAAGCGCGCCAACTTCAACTTCGTCGCCTTCTTGCGCAACCAGCTCGGCAATCGCGCCAGCAACCGGTGCGTTGACTTCGACAGTCACTTTGTCGGTTTCAAGTTCGACAATCGCTTCATCGGCTGCAACAGCATCACCAACTTTTTTGTACCATTTTGCAATCGTTGCTTCAGATACAGACTCGCCCAGCGTGGGAACTTTAACTTCAGTCGCCATTTTTTCCTCGACCGTTTTTTCAATCAGGCAGTGTGGGGCTGCCATGATGCGAATGAATTCTAAATGAACGTAACGGACGGGCGATTGTTCGCCCGTCCGGTAAAGTTATTTGACGCTTAGTGCCGCATCGACCAGTTCGGCCTGTTCACGCAAGTGGGCCTTAAGAAGACCCGTTGCCGGCGAAGCAGATGCTGCGCGACCGACATAGACGGGACGACCCGTCTTATGTTTGATGCTGGCAAGCGTACCTTCGATACGACGATCGACGAAGTACCAAGAACCCATATTTTCGGATTCTTCCTGACACCAGACAACATCAGCATTCGGATATTTGGCCAGTTCCGCGGCAAGTTCTTGTTCCGGCCACGGATAAAGCTGTTCGATACGCACAAGCGCAACATCTTCGATGCCGCGGTTTTCACGCTCGGCGAGAAGATCGTAGTAGACCTTACCCGACGACAGAACAACGCGTTTGACCTTGCTGTCAGCAACCATTTTGCCTGATTCGCTGATCACAGGCAGGAATTTGGTGCCTGCGCCGAATTCCGACAAGGAAGACACAGCCTGCTTGTGACGCAGAAGCGATTTCGGCGTCATCAGGATCAACGGTTTACGGAACGAACGGCGAATCTGACGGCGCAGGATGTGGTAATAGTTTGCCGGTGTCGTACAGTTCGCCACCTGCATGTTATTTTCACCACAAAGCTGCAGGTAACGTTCCAGACGAGCAGAACTATGTTCCGGACCCTGGCCTTCGTAACCATGCGGCAGAAGCATTACCAGACCCGACATACGCAGCCATTTGGCCTCGCCCGAGCTGATAAACTGGTCAATGATGACCTGTGCGCCGTTGGCAAAATCACCAAACTGGGCTTCCCACAGAACCAAGGAATGCGGTTCAGCAAGGGAAATACCATATTCAAAGCCAAGAACACCTGCTTCGGACAAGGGAGAGTTGAGAACCTCAAGCTCGGCCTGACCGGTACGGATGTTATTGAGCGGGGTGTATTTTGCTTCGTTGGTCTGATCAATCAGCTTGGCATGACGTTGCGAGAACGTCCCACGCTGGCAATCCTGACCCGACAGTCGAACCGGTGTGCCTTCGCACATCAAAGTCCCGAATGCCAAAGCTTCGGCTGTTGCCCAGTCGATCCCTTCGCCGGTTTCAAACATCTTGGCTTTGGCCTTCAACTGACGAAGGATTTTGCGGTTGATGTCATAATCAGACGGTGGGGTCGAAATGGCGCGACCAACTTCGGCCAGAAGATCGTCCGAAACGCCGGTATCACCGGTCCAATCCGCGTCTTCGCCGTGCGAGGATGCAAGACCCGACCATTTACCTTCAAGCCAGTCAGCTTTGTTCGGGCGGTAGTTTTCTGACGCTTTGAATTCTTCATCAAGGTAATCCTGGAACGATTTGTCCAGTTCCTTGATGCGGTCTTCGGTCAGAAGGCCTTCCTTAACAAGCTGCTCGGCATAGATGTCTTTGGTGGTCGG
Source organism: Thalassospira lucentensis (assembly GCF_011806425.1). Lineage (GTDB taxonomy): Bacteria > Pseudomonadota > Alphaproteobacteria > Rhodospirillales > Thalassospiraceae > Thalassospira > Thalassospira lucentensis_B. The sequence goes on from NZ_JAATOV010000008.1 coordinate 111,078, forward strand.
ATGTTTGCCGATCACGTCGTACATCTTTGGTTGGGTGAATGCCGGTTCGTCGCTTTCGTTGTGGCCAAAGCGGCGATAGCAGAACATGTCGATCACGACGTCTTGTTTGAATTCCTGACGGAATTCGGTCGCGATACGTGCTGCGTGCACCACGGCTTCGGGGTCATCACCATTCACGTGCAGGATCGGAGCCTGAACGACTTTGGCAATGTCCGAGCAATAAGGCGAAGAACGTGAATCGGTTGGTTTGGTCGTGAAACCGATCTGGTTGTTGACCACAAAGTGGATCGTACCACCGGTACGATAGCCTTTAAGGTGCGACAGATCGAAGGTTTCAGCCACAAGACCCTGACCCGCAAACGCCGCATCACCGTGCAGGAGGATACCCATAACCTGGTCACGTGCGGTGTCTTTGCGTTGGGACTGTTTGGCGCGGACTTTACCAAGGACAACGGTGTTGACCGCCTCAAGGTGCGACGGGTTTGCCGTCAGCGAGAGGTGAACAACATTGCCATCAAATTCGCGGTCGGCCGAGGTGCCAAGGTGATATTTAACGTCACCTGAGCCCATCACGTCGTCCGGCTTGGATGGGTTGCCCATGAATTCCGAGAAGATCGCACGGAACGGCTTGCTCATAACGTTGGCAAGAACGTTCAAACGACCACGGTGCGGCATGCCGAACACAACCTCACGCACGCCAAGCTGGCTGCCACGTTTGAGGATCTGTTCCATTGCCGGGATCAGGGATTCACCACCATCAATACCAAAACGTTTGGTGCCGACATATTTGGTGTGAAGATAGTTTTCGAAACCTTCAGCTTCGACCAGGCGCTCAAGGATGGCTTCCTTGCCGCGTGCGGTAAACTGCGTCTGGTTACCGATGCTTTCGATACGCTGCTGAATCCATGCTTTCTGTTCAGGTTCCTGAATGTGCATGAATTCAATACCGATCGACCCGCAATAGGTTTTGCGCGCCATCGAAACGATCTGACGGATCGTCGCGGTTTCAAGGCCAAGAACATTGGCGATGAAAATCGGACGGTCCAGATCTTCTTCGGTAAAGCCGTAAGTTTTCGGATCAAGTTCTGGATGCGGCTCACGCGGGGCAAGGCCCAGCGGATCAAGGTTGGCTTCCAGATGTCCGCGCACACGGTACGAACGGATCAGCATCAGTGCGCGAATGGAATCATTTGCCGCCGCACGAATGGCGTCGGAATTCACCGCACCACCAACTGGTGCAGCGTAGGCTGCCGGCGCATAGCCCACTGGGGCCGGGCGTTCAGCATGCCCTTGTGAGACGTCGTATCCCTCCATGCCGCCAACAACCTTGGTTTCCCGCGGCTGCCAGCTTGGCCCACGCATTTCTGCGAGGAGTTCAGAGGCGTCGTCCTGCAACCCGTCAAAGAACTCAGCCCAGCTTTGGTCAACCAACGACGGGTTTTCCGAATAGCGGGCATAAAGTTCAGCGATGTAGGTTGCGTTCGACTCGTTTAGAATCGTGTCGAGATCTTGAGGTTTCATTTGTGGTCTTGGAAGGCATGGTCCGATGAAGGACCACGCCTCCCCTTGCCTTTCCTCTGACTACCCAGATTAGCCCTTCAAAGCCTTCAGCATGGTCGAACCAAGGCTTGCAGGCGAATCAGCTACAAGTACGCCAGCGCTGCGCATTGCATCCATTTTCGCGTCCGCAGTGCCCTGACCGCCGGAGATGATCGCACCGGCATGGCCCATGCGTTTACCCGGAGGCGCGGTTACACCAGCGATGAAGCCAGCAACCGGTTTCTTGACAGCCGAAGCTTTCAGGAACTCACATGCTTCTTCTTCTGCGGTACCGCCGATTTCACCAATCATGATGATGCCTTCGGTTTCCGGATCCCGCAGGAACAGGTCAAGGCAATCGATGAAGTTGGTGCCGTTAACCGGGTCACCACCAATACCGATACAGGTCGACTGACCCAGGCCAGCGGCCGTGGTCTGTGCAACTGCTTCGTAGGTCAGTGTACCGGAACGTGAAACGATACCGATTTTACCGCGACGGTGAATGTGACCGGGCATGATGCCGATTTTGCATTCGTCCGGGGTAATGATACCCGGGCAGTTCGGGCCGATCAAACGGGTCGAAGAACCGTCAAGGGCACGCTTAACGCGCACCATATCAGCAACCGGAATGCCTTCGGTGATGCAGACAGCCAGTTCGATTTTGGCATCGATGGCTTCGAGAATTGCATCAGCAGCGAAGGGCGGCGGAACATAGATAACCGAGGCATTTGCTTCGGTAACGTGTTTCGCTTCGGCAACGGTGTTGAAAACCGGCAGGTCAAGGTGCTTGGTGCCGCCTTTGCCCGGGGTTACGCCGCCAACCATTTTCGTGCCATAGGCAATTGCCTGTTCGCTGTGGAAGGTACCCTGCGAACCAGTGAAACCCTGGCAGATAACTTTGGTGTTTTTATCGACGAGAACAGCCATAGTTACGCGGCCTCCTTCACAGCTTTGACCACTTTCTCAGCGGCATCGGCAAGGTTATCAGCCGAAACAATCGGCAGACCCGATTCTTCGAGGATTTTCTTGCCAAGTTCGACATTCGTGCCTTCAAGGCGAACGACCAGCGGAACGTTCAAGCTGACTTCGCGGGCTGCTGCCACAACGCCGTCTGCAATCACGTCACAACGCATGATGCCACCAAAGATGTTGACCAGAATGCCTTCGACATTCGGATCAGACAGGATCAGTTTGAAGGCCGTGGTTACGCGTTCTTTGGTTGCGCCGCCACCAACGTCAAGGAAGTTTGCCGGTGCGCCACCATAAAGCTTAATGATGTCCATGGTTGCCATGGCAAGGCCTGCGCCGTTAACCATGCAGCCGATGGTGCCATCAAGCTTGATGTAGTTGAGGCTGTGTTTTGCAGCTTCGAGCTCGGCTGGGTTTTCTTCGTCTTCGTCGCGCAGTTTTTCGATGTCCGGATGACGGAACAGCGCGTTGTCGTCGAAGTTCATTTTGCAATCAAGCGCAATGATGTCGCCTTCGCCGGTTACGACCAGCGGGTTGATTTCAACCATGGCAGCATCGGTATCAAGGAAGCACTGGTACATTGCTGACATGAACTTGACAGCTTTGGAAACCTGTTTGCCTTCAAGACCAAGCGCGAAAGCCAATTTACGGCCGTGGAAGCCAGAGAAGCCAGCAGCCGGATCGATGTCAACGGTGACGATCTTTTCCGGGGTTGCTTCGGCGACTTCTTCAATGTCCATACCGCCTTCGGTGGATGCCATGAAGATAACGCGTGAGGAAGCGCGATCGACAAGAACCGAAAGATACAGTTCGCGTGCGATGTCGCAGCCTTCTTCGATGTAAACGCGTTTGACTTCTTTGCCGTCCGGACCGGTCTGGTGGGTAACCAGGGTCGAACCGAGCATCTGTTCTGCGTTGGCACCGACTTCTTCGACGCTTTTGACAACGCGAACGCCGCCTTTATCGCCGGCTTTGTCTTCCTTGAAGGTGCCCTTACCGCGGCCACCTGCATGGATCTGTGATTTCACCACGTAAACTGGACCAGCCTGTGACTGGGCAGCCTCGATGGCTTCCTGAGCGGTGTATGCGACTTTGCCGTTAGGCACGGTCACACCGTATTTGCGAAGAATTTCTTTCGCCTGGTACTCATGAATATTCATGTTAGGTCGCTTTCTTGCCTTCCGTACGATTTCCGGTGGGTCAGAAATCGGGATTTCAATGTCCCATAACTTGCGGGAGGGACTTTATTGCGAGGCCCGCGATCATTGATGTTTGAAAAACAACAATGATTGAAAAACGGGCCGGTCACTGACCAGCCCGCTTCGCGTTCTTAGAGCATGCCCTTGGCAGCATCAACAAGACCGCGGACAGCTGCCACGGAATTCTCGAAGTTTGCTTTCTCGGACTCGTCAAGATTGATCTCGACGATGCGTTCAACACCGCCAGCGCCCAGAACAACCGGGACACCAACGTAAATGCCATCAACGCCGTATTCACCGCTCAGATAAGCAGCAACCGGCATGACGCGTTTCTGGTCTTTCAGGTAGCTTTCTGCCATCGCAACTGCCGAAGCAGCCGGGGCATAGAAAGCAGAACCGGTTTTCAGAAGAGCAACGATTTCAGCACCGCCATCGCGGGTACGCTGAACGATTTCGTCGATCTTTTCCTGGGTGGTCCAGCCCATTTTGATCAGGTCAGGAACCGGGATACCGGCAACCGTCGAATAGCGGATCGACGGGACCATGGTGTCGCCGTGTCCACCAAGAACGAATGCGGTAACGTCCTTGACCGATACATTGAATTCTTCTGCGAGGAAGTAACGGAAACGTGCAGAATCCAGAACGCCAGCCATGCCAACAACTTTCTTCGGATCGAAGCCAGTTGCCTGCTGCATCACCCAAACCATCGCATCAAGCGGGTTGGTGATGACGATGACGAATGCGTCGGGTGCATGTTCTTTAATGCCCTGACCAACCTGGGTCATGACTTTGGTGTTGATGCCGATAAGGTCATCACGGCTCATACCCGGTTTACGGGCTACACCTGCGGTGACGATGACGACATCAGCGCCTGCAATGTCTTTGTAGTCACTGCTACCCTTAAGGTCGGCATCAAACATGTCGACGGGGGAGGATTCAGCAATGTCGAGCGACTTGCCTTGGGGCATGCCATCAACGATGTCGAAAAGGACGACGTCGCCAAGCTCTTTCAGGCCGACGAGGTGAGCGAGTGTGCCACCAATATTGCCAGCACCGACGAGCGCGATCTTGTTGCGGGCCATTCCGTTACCTTCTTCCCTATTGCACTTCCTAGGTGTCGAAACTCAACTTGGGAGCGCGATTGAAAATTTAAACCTGCGAACGCGAAATAATCGTTCGCAAACATCAAGTGTCGTAAACTGATTTGTCCTGATTTACAAGGGGAAAGGGCGCTGTTTTAACGAGGAAAACCGCCGCTTCGAGGTTTGTTGCAACTATCGTATAAACGCTTAAAAACCGTTCATGTTGCGCACGCGAACAGGGCGCGATATGCAGCAAAACCAAAGCCAGTTTGCGATTGCGAGTTGCCTAAAGGAAAGGCAGTCCGCGCTTTTGCCGCGAATTCAAGCGCGAGATAATCTTCCCATTGGTACAGCATTGCATGAAACTGACGTCTGCTATGCGGGGATGTGCATTCGAAAAAATGCGGGTTCAGCAAAAATTGCGAATTTGCGCCAGTGTGATCGGGCGCACGCAATAATTTGCGCCTGAAAAGCTACCAAACGGCGAATAATTGCAATTGTTTTAAACTCAGGTGGGTGGAGTCGTTTTATACCCACCCGAAACCGGTTTCGGATTTGGCGTGTCGGCACGATTTTTGGACGTTAGGGTCGGCTTAGATAACGCCGCCTATGAATGGCATCAGGTCAGGTGCGCCATGTCGAGATATTCCTGGCTGCGCATTTCGGTCATGCGCGACACAGTGCGTTGAAATTCAAACGAATAATCACCGTCGGTGTAAATTTCGGCCGGATCGCATTCGATGGCGCAAATCAGTTTGGTTTTGTGTTCATACATCGCGTCGATCAAGGTGCCAAAACGCTTCGCCCAGTCGCGACGGCCATCATGCAATTTCGGTATGAAATCAATGACAATGGTATGGAAATGGGTTGCCAACGCAATGTAGTCGCCGGGCCCCAACGGGCGGGTGCACAATTCATCAAAACTGAATTTGGCAACACCGGCACCAACCGCAGAAATTTCGATTTTGCGGCCCTTCACCGTCAGGCTGTCGGGCGCAACGCGTGCGCCCTCCGTCAGGGTGGTGAACATTTCATCGATTTTCGGCTGGGCTTCTTCGCGCGATATCGGATAGATGAACACGTCCGACGCGGTCAGATTGCGCATGCGGTAATCGGTTGGGCTGGCCAGTTCGAGAACATCAAGCTTCTGCTTGATCATATCAATGAAGGGCAGGAAGTTTTGACGTTGCAGGCCGTCCTTGTAAAGGTCATCGGGTTCGCGGTTTGATGTCGTGACAATCACCACCCCATGATCGAATAACTGTTCGAACAGGCGCCCCAAGATCATGGCGTCGGTAATGTCGGTGACCTGCATTTCATCAAAACACAAAAGCCACGCATCTTCGGCCAGGTCTTTCGCAATCGGTGGGATTGGATCGGCGTCGTCTTTTTTCTTTGACTGGCGATACCGGTGCATCCGGCTATGCACATCTTGCATAAAATCATGGAAGTGCACCCGACGCTTTTTTTCAATGTCGACGGTCTCATAAAACAGATCCATCAGCATCGATTTGCCGCGTCCGACTTCGCCGTAAATATAAAGTCCCGATGGCGGGGTTGGCTCGTCGCGTCGGCGGGTTAATCCAAACCGTTCGCGCCAGCCGCCAGAACCAGTCGACGGTTCGTAATGCGATAAGGCGTTCATCAGGCTTTGCAGCTTTTCTGCACACAATTCCTGCATCGGATCATGAGTCAGCTCACCATCGGTGATTTTCGCGCGGTAACGTGAAAGCGGGCCAGCAGTCATCAATATATCTCGATTGCAGTGAATAAAATTCGGGTGCGTTCAAAGTCATAGCGCCAAGCAGTACCGCTTTGCAACCAGCCGCTTTGCAATGCTGTTTCAAGGGCAGCACATCTTACGAAGGTATGTTGGAGGAACCGTCTGACGGTGACAGTGTCTTTGTTTAAATGTTCAAATCAGGCGCAATTTTTTAAACAGCCAGATTTCGAACGCGACGATCACGGCCAAAAGGGCGGCCACGGTAGCAAATCCCCACGGGCTATCTGATGCCGGAATGCCGCCAACATTAATGCCGAGTAACCCGGTGACAAAACTAATTGGCAGGAACAAGCCCGCGATCACGGTGAGCCAATACATGGTCCTATTCATGCGTTCGCTTTCAAGGGCCATCAGGTTTTCATTCACGATCTGAAGGCGTTCGCGCAAGGAATCAAAATCTTCGACCAGGCGTATTGTTTTGTCGGTCAGTGCACGGGCACGGCGTTTGAACCGTTTATCCGCCCAGCTTGGTTTTTGTTCGACAAACATCGCAAGCGCATCGCGCTGTGGGGCCAAATGACGGCGCAGGCGCGACAGTTGATTGCGGATATCCGATCCGCGCATCCGAAGGGGCAGGGTCTTACCCTCGGTCACGGTTTCTTGGTCATCTTCGACGGCTTCAACATTTTCCTCAAGATCGCGAACAACATTTTCCACGCGATATGCCAGCCGTTCGGCAACGGTTAAAACAAAGTCATCCGGGCTGTGCGGGGCGGTGCTCGCCGCAATCGCCGAACGGATATCGTCAAAGGCCTTAAGCGGTTGGTTGCGCAGGGTAATAATGATGTTTTCCGATAGCCAGAAACGCACCGAAATCATATCGGCGGGATCATTTTCCGCATTCAAGTTAACGCCGCGCAAGTTCATGGAAAAACCATGATCATAGAAGAACACAGAGGGGCGCGTGCCACGGGTCGCAAGATTGGTGGCAATCGTTGGATCAATGCCCGCAATTTCAATCAGCCAATCGTGAACACCATCAGCCATCCAATCCAAATGAACCCAAAGATAATGACCATCTGTAAGGACAGGCAGTTTTGTCTTGATGTCCTCCCAGCCAATCGGTTGTGCCGAACCGTTCGGGGCGATATCAAATGCGTTGATCAGACCGGATGTCTTCATCTTGGGGACCCTTACGGATTTTGACTTTGTGCGATGCGTTGGGTGTTCCCATGTTGAAGGGAACGAAACGTTTCGTGATTCGTTAGCGCCTTCAGTGTAACTTGTTTGCAAATTGGGAAAAACGGTCAAATACCGTTCTCTTAAGAACATGATGGAATATCAAGCATGACTTCAGTACGGCATTTGTGTGTTGGGTTTGTTATTTGCCTTTTGGCAATGACACTAGCACCGGGGTTGCAGGCACAGGACAACGGACTGGTCGCCGCAACGAGCGAGGCTTCGCGTCAAGCCGCAGACGAAGAAGCCGCCCCAAAAGTCGAACTGGAAAATGCCCAGTCGCGCATCGCGGAATGGGGAAAGCAGCTTGATACACTAAATCAAACGCTTGATGCCGGCGATGTTTCGGGCCGGATCATTGCGACCGGGCGCACAGATACTGAGCAAATTGTTGATTCAGCAACGTCTTTGCGTGATCTGGCCGAAGAACGGCTAAAGCGCCTAAAAGCGGCCAATGGCAAGCTTGGTGAGCCACCAGCCGAAGGGCAGGATGAAGTCCCCGCCGTCGCGCGGGAGCGCGAACGCCTTGGCCAGGAAATCGCCAATGTAAGCGGCGTGATTAAACAGATCGAACTGGTTAATTTTCAAGCGTCTGAGCTATCTGACCGGTTATCAACCCTAGCACGGGAGCGCTTTACTCAGCGTATTCTTGGCCGTGTCGATGTGCCGATGAACCCGGCGGTTTGGATTGATGCCAGCAGCGAAATACTTGCAATCCCCAGCACCATTCAGGCCCGATATGCCAATCTTGAGCTAGACGGCAAAATCGCATCCGAGCTTTCGGATGTGGCCCCTGGTCTGGTGTTTCTCGCCATGATTGTGCTGGCGGCCTTGATCGGTGGCGAGGTCATCGTGCTGCGATATATTCCGGCGCGCTGGAAAACGGTATCGAGTGACGATCGGATTGCCATGATATCGGGCACACGGTTTTTGTTTACCGCGCTGGTGCCCGGCGTTGCCCTTTTGATTGCCTATAGCATTATTGATTCTCAGGAAGAGCTGCTTAAGGGCAGCATGGGTGATTTCATCCATCAATGTTTTGCTGCGGCTTTGTTCTTGCTGTTTGTCGGGGCATCGGTGCGCAGTGTGCATTCCCCGTTCGCGCCAAGCTTGCGCCGGTCCGGCACCACGGTAACAGGTGCCCGGGTGGTTGGCATTGCATCGCTTGGGGTGGCGCTGATTTTTGCGTTGGACATGATCCTGCTTCAAGGTGCAACCACGCTTGGCACCTCTTTGAATGTCGCGTTGATCCAAAGCATCACCAACGTTCTGCTGATCTCAGTTTTGCTGTTTATCTGCTCTTTGGGTGCCTTTTGGGTCCACGATGAGCGCGACCGACACGAATTTTGGGCCAAGCTTGAACGCCGTAGTCGGCGGTTCATGAAGGCGGTGTCGATTGTTTTGCCGCTTTTGATGCTTTTGGGTTATGTCGCGCTGGCGCGCTTCATCCTTGAAAACCTGATGATGGCGATGGCGTTTGCGACCTGTTACTGGCTGCTGCGCGGTTTCTTCCGGGCCTTGATGCATACCTATTTGGTCAAACCCGAAGAAGCCACAGATGACAGTGCACCTGATACGGTTCATGGCACCTTGTATTTCTGGCTGCGGGTGATGATCGATGTCGTGATGATCATTATAGCAGTTCCCGCTGCGGTGATGGTCTTCACCGATATTGCGTGGGTCGATTTGCTTAGCGCTGGCGAGCAGGCGTTTGTTGGCATTCAGGTTGGCGGCATCAACTTTTCGCTGCGATCGATTTTGTTGGCGGTGCTGATCTTTGTCATCGTGCTGGGCCTGATGCGCTTTTTCCAGCGGATGCTTTCCACCCGGGTCTTACCCAACACCAAGCTTGATCAGGGCTTGCAGCATTCTGTCTCGGCGATCTTTGGTTATGCCGGGATTTGTCTTGCTGTTCTGATGGCGATTTCGGCGGCGGGTATGGATTTGTCCAACCTTGCCATCATTGCTGGTGCGATCTCGGTCGGTATCGGTTTTGGGATGCAAAGTATCGTGAATAACTTTGTATCTGGCCTGATTTTGCTGGTCGAACGCCCGATTAAGGTCGGTGACTGGATCGTGGTTGGTGCGGATCAGGGCTTTGTCAAAGATATCCGGGTGCGCGCAACGGAAATTGAAACCTTTGATCGGTCTTCGATTGTCATTCCGAACTCCGAATTGATTTCCAATCGGGTCCTGAACTGGACGCTTAAAGAGCGGTCTGGGCGCGGTATCATTAAAATCGGTGTTGGCTATGAGTCTGATGTCGAAAAGGTGCGTGAAATCCTGCTTGAAATGGCTGAAAGCCGCCGGGAAATCCTAAGCTATCCGGCGCCGCAAGTCGTGTTTATGGATTTTGGGGCCAGCTCGCTTGATTTTGAATTGCGCTATTTCTTGCGCGATATCGGCGACGTGCTGGCTGTTGCAAGTTCCATTCGGTTTGAACTGGTTCAGCGTTTCCGTGACGAAGGGATCGAAGTGCCGTTCGCGCAGCGCGACCTTCACCTGCGCGATATCGACAAACTGACCGATGCCATTCGTGGGGCGGGACAGGGACCGAAAGCTCCTGAAAATTCGGGCGCAGACGAACTAGGATCTGAAACCGAAGAGGATGCGAAGTCCCAAAAGCAGACGGAGACGGACACGCCCGATGAAGCATCGTCAGATAATGATGCGGATGGCGGTGAAATTGGCGAAGGTGCAAAGCAAAAAGCAGCCCCGTCATCTGCGGCAAAGGATGTGTCGCGTGACCGGGATGCTGCCGGGCGGTCGCTTCCTGATGCCGGTGGTGATATGGACGGGGATGCCCCGCGATAAGGACAAAATAATCCCGGCCCGCGGGGACGCTGTAAGGGCCGGGAAAGACGTTCTCAAAGGGGCAAGAACGTAAAATCGCGCCGCCTTGGACATGCGAAAAAAAGCGGCCGACCGACAATATTGGTTCTAATTGTTTGCGCCGGATGCAGTTGCCAAAGCGTCGCTCAGTGAGCCGCTCGTGGAATTCGTTGAATTATCTGTGGTGTTTGCGGTCTGGTCGCCTGTGGAATCTTGCCCCGTATCGACGACGCCGTTTGAATTGTTCATGATGATGCAGGCGGAGTTCGCCGTCGCAGAGGACGTGCCACCGCCACCACCGCAGACCAATTGGGTCAGGCTGCCGCCGGTGCCAGTACCAGTGCCGGTGGATTTATCAAAAAGACCGCTTTCGGCTTGCTTCATATAGACAGCAAGTGACGAGCGATCTCGTGATTTTGCTGACCACGGCTTTTCAAACATCTGAGCAGAGACTGGCGCAACCTGCGTTAACAGCATTCCTGCGGCCACCAAAACGGGTGCACCCCATTTCAGCATGCGGCGCGTTTTTGGAAAGTTCGTGGTCTGAGCGGGATAAGCCATGATCCATCCCTCCTAAGGTTATGTTGCCTTGTCAGGCAAAAAGGTGCGGGAGAACAATTTGTTCTCCCGCTGGGCTGACGTTAGTCGTCCAAGCCAACTTTGACCGAGATGTTGTTCCCGATGGCCGAAGCAGCTGCATTGACCTTCGCACCTGGGTTCCCCCAGCCGCTTGCAACGCCGCCAACTTGGGTAATGGCTGTTACGTCGGCAAAGGAGAACTGCGAGGCATCGGCAATTGCGACGCTTTCGGTGTCACCCGGATTGACCGTGAAGCTCAGGTTGTTGGAAATAGCGGTCGAAGTTGCATCAACCGTTTTGACGCCACCCGTCCACATCACTTCGGAGTAGGCTTTTACTTCTGCCTGATCGAGCCCACCACCGAGTGCGGCGTCGGTCATGTCGAGGGCATCGGAAAGGTCTTCAGCGCCGCCACCATGGCCGTGTGAATCCATCACGAACTGAGTGGTGTGGATGTTGCCGATTTCTTCGCCTTCAAGCGACATGTTGTTGCCAACAGCCGTTGCTGCACTGTCGACTTTCAACTCTTTACCGAGCACGCCGTCAATCTTTGACACTGCTTTGATGTCGCCGATCTGGACCTGTTCGAGTTCGCCAAGCAAATAGTCTTCTGCTTGGTTGATGTTCAGGTTGATGTTTACTGCGCTGTCAACGTCAGCTTCCCAATCCCATTTATAGTTATTGGATGATGAGCTGCCGCCGGAATTGCCGCCGCCGCTGCCGCCGCCGTTATTCCAGTCCCAGGCGAATGCCTGTCCGGCAAACATAATCATGCTACCAGCCATAAGGGTGCTGATCATAAGTTTTGACTTGGTCATTTCACTGTCTCCTGTTGGTCTTTACGTGATGCTGAAAACCGCTCCAAATGCCTGCTCATGTCGCTGCCTTCATCGAGCTGGCATTCCTCTTGCTGTGGCAGCCCCAAGAAATCTGTCATGATTTGATAGACCCCCATTTCTGCTACTGCCCTGACGCCGAGTTGGAGCGGTTCATTGCGGATCCGCCCGGCGTCAAATTCGACCAAATTTATCCCGAAGAACCGAAACACGCCGGCGCCTACCTCGTATCCGAGGATCTGCTTTTGCAAAGAGCTGACATATCGCACTGCGAAGTTTCGGGAATCGATTACGCGCATATCCATGGCCACATTGATCACGACGGTACGTCCGCCGCCGCCAATGCCCCGGATATAAAGCTGCGCGCCTTCACTCAGGATGTTGTAATTGAGTTCGGTAATGGCCCCGACCAAGATGAAGTCAGAGGCAGGAATCTTGTCATATTCAGTCGGTTCGCGATTAAGCCGACCCTGTTCCGACAGTTTTACTTCGGCCAGTGGAATGCGAAGATCAAATCGCTCGACAAGGTTCGCGCGACCGGTTTTATAAAGCGCGCTCATAACCATTTCTGTCGTGCCTTGGGAAACGGCATGGCCGTTTTCGTCGTAGTTGATCTGTCCCGTCTTGTCGGCAATTTCACCAACAGCGAATACTGGCAGCTGGCTTGCTTCAACATTTGCAAGCTGTCTTAAGCAGACGCTGTATGGCGTTTCGTTACTGGTGACCGGAAACGAAACCATTGGCTCTACCGAGCCATTCACTGCGCTAACTCCGACCCCGCACCCCGTTAAGCTGCACAATGTTAAAGTTGTTGCTGCTAATTTTCGAAACATATTCGCCTTCCCCTTTACGAATGCAGGCTTATACAGCTCGCCTTTGCATGATTTATTATTGATCAGGGGGTGTTATTTAGTAAGCGAGATAAATAGTTATAAGGTGGAAACTTCAGGTGCTTTATTTTTAACCATTTATGTTCTTTTTTATTCTTTTTCGTCTTTCTGAATATTTTGGGTTAGTCCTTTTGAGATGCGTGGGGACCCGGATGTGCAATTGTCAATGCGCTTGGAATAGCCGAGCCTGAAAACGGGGGTAAGGCAAACCCAAGGAGGGCATTGATATGAATATGATGCACGACGCTCATTCCCAGCCACGCCGGGTTCTGGCTGTTGGGTTTAATGCGTCTGAAAGCAAAGCATTGGCCGATGGAAATGAGCTGTCGTTTTTTGCTGATCCAGAATTCAGTTTGCTTCATCGCGACACTGTCGGTTTTGATGGCGCAATTATCGATCAGAAACAGCTTGGCAGTTTGCAATATAATCAGGCGCGCTATCTGGTCGAGCTGACCCGCAAAATGCCGCTACTGGCCTATGTGACGGATGCGATTTTCTTTGATTCTCGTCATTGCCCGTGCATACCCGACGGGCTGATTTTCAGATCCCGACTAAGAATGCTCGAAAAAGTATGTCAGCTTGGAAAAGCGGGATATTGGGCTTTGCCCGGGCAACTGGAATGGCAGGATTTGCTTTTGGGCAAATCGCGGGACGATTTGTGCGCCGGATTTGGTGACGTCGAATGGGCATTTCTCAATTGCCTAAAGGACGGACTTTCGAACCGACAAATCGCCGCGAAAATTGAATTGAATATTAGCGAGGTCAAAGTGAAATTGATCGAGCTATATCGACGGTTGGGCGTTGAGAACCGGACGCAGGCCGCTATCGTTGCTTTTTATTTGGCCATGGAACGAGAATAATCGAAGTCAGCGTTTGTTTACTCATCTCTGTCTGAAAATAACTCCAGATTATCGATGGTATTATTTCGAATGCCAGATAGTCATTCCGATAGATATTTTCGGGATCATAGGGGGTATTTCCCCTTTATTGGATGTTTCTGAGTTTTTTCAGACTATATAAAAATCGTTATTCGATTCTTGTCTGAAGTCTCAAATATTTCAGAGGCTTTTAGGAAAATGAGGTAGTAAAATGACCAGCTCCAGTCTCTTCCGGTTTCTGTCAATTTCTACATTTCTGCTAATTGTATTTGCCTGCCTGCCGTTTGATGCGCATGCGCAACTCAACAATAAACCTTATTCCTTTGGGACGCCCGATGGCTCTGTCGGGATGAGTAGGGCGGCAAAGCAAGCGATCATTAACGATCAGCTTTTTAATGTTCGTCCGCAGAATATGTTACGCGGCCTAACAGGTGAGCTTTTGTCGGTTGAGAAAAGCAAAGGCGGCACAGCGCTTGTTCGTGATTCTGCGGGGGCAACTCTGCCAGGTTATCGCGGAACGAACGTATTTGGTTCGGGGCAGTTTGCAGGTGCATTTAACAGCTACTTTGTTTCCGATAGTACCGTCGACCGCCCTCCCTATAATCTTCATGCGCGCGATGCGATTAACGGGTGGATAAATTTGGTCGATACGCGCGGTGTTCCTTTGATTTCCTATGGTGCGCCGTCCCCCATCGATGCCTGGACCTCGATGGTCCGCTGGAACTAGGGGGATGGGCACAAAGGAATTATTCAGGTTTAAGAACGGTTGAGATCAGGCGATCTCGACCGTTCTAAAGGCAGGTGTCGGCCGGGAACGCAATGCCCAGATTGCCGCCTGCGTGCGGTTATCGACCTTTATTTTGCGCAGGATACTTTTCACGTGCACTTTTACGGTCGCCTCTGAAATATTTAAGTTCAGAGCAATGCGTTTATTGGAATCGCCGCGCGCCAGGCAATCAAGGATCTCTCTTTCGCGGTGAGAAAGATCGATATTGTCGCATGTATGATCGGAAATCCCGATGGACGACATATACTGAAAGCGCTCCATCATCACATTGGCCAGATTTGAAGGGTAAATCTTTTCGCCTTCGCTCATAAGCCGCAATGAGAGCTCAATGGTTGTCTGCGAGACATCATTTAACAGTGCGCCGCTAACCCCTAGCTGAAACAACGTGAACAGTTGATCTGCCCGATAATCATTGGCCAGAGTCATGATGTTGACATCAGGGAAGTTCAGGTGAAACTGACTGAGCTGACTGATTTGGTCATCGAATGTATCGATGTTGAAGATCACCGTACGAAGATCTTCGTCATCGGGCATAGTCTTGATCAGTTTTTCCAGATTGGGCGCGCCCATGATGTGGGTGTCGTCTATCTTGCCCAAAATGCTTGTCAAACCACTCCGCAAAAGAGTGCTCGAGTGAACTACAGCAATCATTGACGATGTAGTTTCATTGTTCGGTCGCATAGTGATAGCCCCTGTTTTACGGCGCACTCCGACTATTTGCAGAGCACGTCCCCCAAGATAAAAGTTTGATCACTTTTCTGCTCCGATGGAGGCAGCGAGGCCCCCTTAAGAGTCTTATTGTTGTTTGCGGGGTGTGTCCCCCTTTGATGAGTGGCGTTAAGTTAGTCCGATTAAGATGATCGGTCTATAATCCACCAGGGTTAATCAACCCACGGTCGCGACCCATAAGGGGTAGCCATCTTGTGTCCTTGGGCTGTGCGCATTGTTAAGCATGGCGGAAGCAGAAGTGTTAGGGGCAAATGCACCTATTCGTACTTTTTTTCATAAAAAACAGGGTGTTTTGTCGTCGAAATCTTGTGCGAAAATGCCCAAAGAGTTTGATTTCTATTGATATTTTGGGCCTATCCACTCGGATATATCCGGAGCGCTTAGTAAAGGTCTAAATTCGACGTCGCAGCGTTATTTGGACCTTGGTGTCCACAAAAAGACCGCGAATCGCGAAAAGAATGCTCCGAGTCGCGTCTTGAGAAACGGCAGAAAACTGCGATTTTTTCCCCTGCGCAAGAGGTTGCCCCCATCCTTAATGGTCGCGACCGGCTGTTCTTTAGAAGAGTATGAAGTACTACCCTTGCGGGTAAGTTTCACCGTGTCTTTGGGGCGGGGCAGATCAGATGTCGAAAAGGGCGGCGGTGATCTTTTGACCCATCGGTGCCATCAGGTGACGTTCGTGCGGGGTAAGCCAGCGCATCTCGGCAATCTCGCGCGCCGGCGATAGTGTCCCGGTATAGTCGGCGATGAAGCAGGTCATACGCACAATCGCACCGTTTGGCTGGTTATGGCCATGTCCGGCAAAAATGCCAAGTTCGCGGATGGTTTCGGGAAGAAGTGTCACGCCGAGTTCTTCATTGATTTCGCGTTTGACGGCATCAAGGGGTGTTTCGCCCGGATCAACCTTGCCGCCAGGCAGATAAAACCGATCCCGGCCGTGGCTGCGCACGGATAGGATCTTTGCACCATCGCGCAAGATCCAATTGGCGGTTTCGATGACTTTGACGGTATCAGGCTGTGTCATGTCCCAAAATCTTGTTTGTCTTACAAAATGGCGACATCAAGCCCAATATCGACGGCCGGGGCCGATTGGGTAATTCGGCCAACTGATACGTAATCAACACCGGTCGCCGCGATCGCACCAATGGTCTGAAGGTTCACACCGCCCGATGCTTCGGTTTTGCAGCGGCCATCGACAATCGCAACGGCTTTGCGCAGCATATCCGGACCCATGTTATCAAGCAGGATGATGTCGGCACCTGCTGTCGCGGCCTCGGTCACTTGATCAAGGGTATCGCATTCAACTTCGATCTTGGGCAGGTTGGCGGCGCGTGCGGCTTGCACGCATTTGGTGATCGATCCGACAACACCGATATGGTTGTCCTTGATCATCACCCCGTCATAGAGGCCCATGCGGTGGTTCTGAGCGCCGCCCATGCGGGTGGCATATTTTTCAAGCTTGCGCCAACCGGGAAGTGTTTTGCGCGTATCTAGAAGGGTCGCTTCTGTGTCGCCCATTGCCGCCACATAGGTCCGCGTCGTGGTCGCAATGCCAGATAAATGTTGCAGGGTGTTCAGGGCGGTTCGCTCTGCGGTTAAAATACCGCGCGCATTGCCTTCAACCACTGCCAGAACGTCCTTGGCCGAAATCTCATCACCGTCTTCACAGTTTTTGGTGATTTTGGCATCCGGGACCAGTTTGCGGAAACATTCCAGCGCAATATCAAGCCCGGCGACCACGATATCTTCGCGCGTTTCAAGTGCCACACGCAGCCGCGCATTTTCGGGCACCACATTGTCCGATGTGATGTCGCCAGGGCCGATATCCTCGGCAAAGGCATGGTCGATGAATTGCGAAATTTCAGCAGCGGTCAGGGCGTTCATGATGGGGCAGCCGTTTTGAAGTCATCTGGGAAATGGAAAACAGCCCCGCATGGCCTGCGGGGCTGTTCGACAGCTTGGCTTAGGCCGCGTCGTCTTTTTTCAATGGAATGCCTTTTGACATTTCCAGCATCCGTTCAAGCGGTTTAACCGCTGCCACGCGCAAATCTTCGGGCATGACAATCTGTGGGCCGTTATTGACCAAGCACAGATACAGCTTTTCAAGCGTGTTAAGCTCCATGAACGGGCAATTGTTACACGCGCAACTGCCATCCGCACCTGGGACTGGAATGAATTCCTTGTGCGGGGCTGCTTTTTCCATCTGGTGGATGATATGCGGTTCGGTGGCGATCAGATATTTTTGATCTGGACCGTTAATCACATATTCCAAAATCGCCCGGGTCGATCCAATGTGATCGGCATGTTTCAAAATGCCGTCGTGGCATTCTGGGTGGGCGGCGATTTTGGCATCCGGGTTCTGGGTTTTCAGACGGATCAATTCACGCTCGGAAAACTGCTCATGCACGATGCACGATCCGTTCCACAGCGTCATGTCACGACCGGTTTTCTTGGCAAGGTAGCTACCAAGATGGCGGTCTGGCGCCCAAAGGATTGGTTTGTCAGCTGGGATTTGATCAATGATCTCGGCCGCGTTGGACGAGGTCACGATAATGTCCGATGCTGCCTTCACCTCTGCCGAGCAGTTGATATAGGTGATCGATACGTGATCGGGATGCTGTTCGCGGAATTTGCGGAACGGCTCTGGCTGGCAAGAATCTTCAAGCGAGCAACCCGCTTTTGAATCAGGCAGCAGAACGGTTTTGTTCGGGCTGAGGATCTTGGCCACTTCGGCCATGAAGCGCACGCCGCAAAACACGATGACATCCGCATCGGTTTCGGCCGCTTTGCGCGACAGATCAAGGCTATCGCCGACAAAATCGGCAAGATCCTGAATTTCCCCATCCTGATAGTAATGGGCCAGAATGATCGCATTCTTTTCTTTCTTAAGGCGGGCAATTTCCGCCTCAAGATCCAAAGTCGGATCAATCTGCATTTCCGACATTGCGTCCGCCGAAGCTTCGGCAATTGTAATCATTTCATTCATGGCGTCGTCTCATCTCGCCTGTTGCAAGCCGGAGATAAGAAGCGGGGCCCAGCATTGCAAGTTAATGACAGTTTGAAACCTGAATATCGCCATTAGGCCGCGATAGCAAGGAAATGGGCAAACTGTTGCGGATTGTCCGGGGTTTCGGGGCTAATCGGTTGATGTTTGGCCATTTGCTGCTGTAACGGTGCCCGCGCAAAAAGATCGAAATGGCGGTTAAGCGAATACTGAGTCAATTAAAAATAAAAATATGTTCATTGTAAAATATCAATAAATGTTCATACAGTGAATGCTGGATGATTTTTTGGTGCGTCACATAAATAAAGAAAGTGATTGTTCGATTTTTATTTATGAGATGCGGATAGGTTATGCCCCGTATTCCCAAGGCATAAGTGTGAATTTTGCCTCTCTGTTACTGAAAAATATATCCGACCCTTTCACCAATGGAAAATTCTGTTGGTTCTTCCTAACCAACGCGCTGTTGCGCGGTAGGAGCTATTTTGACAAATCGTACCACATCTAAAATTCTGAATTTTGTAAGACCGTTTAGCTTGCGTGGTCTGGCCGAAGTTCTGCCTGCCGGGTCTTATAAAGTCATGACCGAAGAAATGCAGGACGAGAAAGTCACATATCCAACCTGGCAGTGGGTTTCGACGCAGATGCACCTAAACACCAATTCGGACCGTTCCGACGATGCCCGGATGATGGCTGTTGATCCGCGTGATCTTGAAGTGGCGTATTTGCGCGATCAAAGAATGATCGATGCCCGCCCAAAAGTCGCCTTTTCGGCCAGAGGGTCGAATACCCGCGCCAAACGCGTCTTTTGATCGTCCCCCGGTTAGGGAAACCTGACCGGACGCCATGCTTACACAAGATACTTAGCGATAACAAAAAGCGCATGTGGCGGCCCGAATGTAAGGCCGCCCAAAGCTGCTTTGGGGCTTAAATAAAGTCCGACCAGATTGCCGCATCAGCAGCGATCAAATCGAAAACCCGTAATATTCCCACTCAGCCGCACTGACTTTCAGCGCCATCTGTTCATATTCCGCCTGCTTAATTTTGGTAAAGGCGGTGTGGAACCGTGGGCCAAGTGTGCGCTTATTAAAATCAGATACGGCAAATTGATCAATCGCGTCGAGCCAATGACGCGGAAGGTCATTGGGGGCTTTGGCCTGACCGATTTCATCTTCGCATGCCTTGCCCGGATCAATTTTGCCTTCAATCCCGTCAAGTGCGGCGCCAAGGGTCACGGCGGCCACCAGATACGGATTGGCATCCACACCGGCGATGCGATGTTCAAAATGGCGGGTTTTGCCCGGCGTTCCGGGCACACGCAATGCCACGGTACGGTTTTCAACACCCCAATCATCTGAGGCCGGCGAATACATCGCCGATGCAAACCGGCGCCATGAATTCATAAACGGGGCGAGCAACAGCATGGTTTCGCCAATTGTGCCGCGCACGCCGCCAATGGCGTTGAGCATCAGCGGGCTTAACGAACCATCCGCCTGATCGGCAAACAGGTTGTTGCCGTCCTCATCGGCCAGGGATAAATGCAAATGCATGCCCGATCCGGCTTCATTGCCAAATGGTTTGGGCATAAAAACAGCTTCCAGCCCAAAACGTCGCGCCACAGTCCGGATCAGGCGTTTGGCGATAATAACGTCATCGGCGGCCCGCAAAAGATTGCGATACCGGATCGTCATTTCATATTGCCCCGGACCATACTCAGAAATCAGCGTTTCCAGCGTCAGGTCAAGATGCTTGGCGCCTTCATAAATCGCATCAAACAGCGGCGACATTTCATCGATTTCATCAACCGACATGGTATTGCGCAGGCGCGACCGCCGCTTTGTCAGGGCGTATGACGCTGGCTCATAAAGGCCATCTGCCGTCGGGGTTGGATTGACCAAGTAAAATTCAAGCTCAAACGCGCCCATGGGGGTAAAACCCATTTTTGCAGCACGTTTGACTTGGCTGACAAACACATTGCGCGGATCAACATCGTGCCCCGTGCCGTCTTCTTCATACATGCTGATCAAAATCTGCCCACGCCCGGTATGGGGCAAATAGCCCAACGTGCCCGGCACCGGCCAGCATCGGCAATCACCACCGCCACCGGTCTGGACCAAGCCACAATCATCGACATCTTCGCCAGATACATCCTGCCCAAAGATGGAACTTGGCAGGCCCCGCCCGGATTTATAGATGCTTTCGAGTTCGTGACGGCGGATCATCTTGCCCCGGCCAATGCCATGAAAATCGGTGAGGATGATATCAATGGCTTCAACATCCGGATATTTCGCAAGGAATGCCTCGGCTTCGGTGATCGCTGATCCGCTGGGCGAGGTTGTTGTCGTATTGTTCATGCGGTTTCGGTCCTGACCGTTACATCCTTCGAAGTGTTATCGCTTCGGGGGCGAGATGCATTATTGCCAATTCAGAGAGCTATCAGTTCTTGGTAAAAAATGTCGCTTTACAGATGCGGCCATCATTTATCTCGTAAATACACAGCATTTCTACCTCGCCTTTGCCTTGGGGGAAATTGCGTGTAACCATTTCATGGTCAATCACAACGTTTCCCACGACCGAGCGATGAATTAACCGCGCATGAAGGTCGGGTTCCAAAAACCGAGCTTCAAATCTTTGGCGTATTTCCGCGTGGCCTGTGGCCAGTAATGCGCCGTGTAACGCATAAAGCTCAGCATCCTTGTCATAGCATGTGAGAAGATCATCGATCTTTTTTGAATTATATGCGTCAAGCTGTGCCTGCACGATGCCAAGAGGTACTGTGGTTTTTGTTATCATTTTTGACGATATCCTTAGCCCTGAAAACGACGGAAGAAATAGCGATCTTTCGGCACACCTTCTGGGAGCGGTTCTTCGATGGTATTGGGCACGTCGATCTTCTGATCGGATGCAACAATCGCCCCGGTCATCAGCGCCTTCGGCAGGGTTTGACCAATAAAGGCCGCGATTTTGGCGTTCAGGTCTTCGTCCCCGGTGCCAACATCGGAATGGACCAGTGCCACCTTGCCTTTGAACCGTTCAACCGCGGTCGGCAGGGTTTCAAAAATATCGCCAAGGAACAGGTGGTCATCATCTGGAATGCATTTCGGATGGGCGGCAATCTGACGATCGAACACATAGATTTCCCGGTCGGGCATGATTTCACGCAAATGATCAAATGTGCGACCGTTGCCAAGGCCAATTTCCAAAATGATCCCGTCTTGATCCTTGATCATGTCCGCGGCCGCATTCAGGCAGTCGCGTTGGGCTTGCAGGCGGCGGATAACACTGTTGAGGCGTGACATTTAATCGGGTCTCCGGGGTTATGGGGCAATACGCATTGTTGGCGTTAATCTGGTGCAAAAAATGCCCGGTGCCAAGGCATCGGGCATTAAAAGCGATAAATTACGGTTTGAATTGGGTGGCATCGAATGCCGGAACATGTCCCCGGAATTCATCCAGCCATTTCACCAGATTGCCATATGTTTGCCGCCACTTCCCGTCAAAACGCAGATCAAGATAGCCCAGCGCACAGGCAATCGCGATATGACCGATATGAAGGTCAGCGCCAAGTGCCGGTGGGTTTGCTTCCAGCTGATCCAAGGCGCGTTTGACCTTGTCGGCCTGATAAGAAAGCCAGCCGTCATCGCGTTTGTCTTCGGTGCGCATGCGGGTTTCATAGACCTGCAAAATCGATGCATCGACAATGCCATCGCCAAGTGCTTGCAAGGTCAGCGCGTCCCAACGCGCGTCGCTTTCGGTTGGATGCACCGTCACGCCGTCGACCTGCGCGTCGAGATATTCACAAATCACACGTGAATCAAAAATCTTCCGACCATCATCAAGGATCAGGATCGGAATTTTCCCCAACGGATTTTGTTTGCGAAGGCTGTCTTGCGGATCATTGGTATTGGACATTTCGACCGACAATTGGTCGTAAAGGCCAAGAACTTTGGCAACGATTTTTACCTTGCGGCCAAACGGGGACGGATCACTTGATCGCAGAATCATGGGTGGTTACTCCGGGCGTTTTAATTGATTGCGCGCAGTGTAAGGGGGAAATAACCACAAGACGAAATGAATTTTTCCAAAATCACCGCCCAAGCCGTGATCAAAACCAGAAGCCAACCTTATCCGTTGTTTTTGCCGCCAGATGCCGGTGTTTCACCCGCAGTTTGGTTGGGGTCTTCAAGTCCGGCCAGATGAAGCTCACGCGCCAAGCGTACCGTCGGGCGGGCGGCAAAAAACACCGATCCGATGATAAACAGCCACGTGCCCGCGTAAACCGTTGCCTCATCCAAAAACAGGACACTGCCGACGATAAACAAAACAGCCGCCAAAAGGTCGATCACCGAATAGGCGATCTCATAGGCGCTGTATATTTTGCGGTGTTTGGGCCCGGCATCAAACCGGCGTGTCTGAAACAGCTTCATCGGGTGAAATTTCATCAGGCTTCCTTGCTATTTTTTATATTGCATTACCCTAACGCACCAGAAGTCGGATCGTTTCCACCTGTGGGTGATTTAACCACCTTACCGCCGGGCACGCGGATGGGTGCCGTTATAGACCGCCATCAGTTGTTCGCTGTCCACCGCAGTATAGCGCTGGGTGGTTGAAAGGGATGCGTGGCCCAAAAGATCCTGAATGGTGCGCAAATCACCGCCACCCGCCAAAAGATGCGTGGCAAAGGAATGACGCAGCGCATGCGGGGTCGCGGTATCCGGCAGGTTCAAAAGATCGCGGACCTTGCGCATTTCGCGTTGGGCAACCTGTGCCACCAATCGTTTGCCACGCGCCCCGACAAACAATGGATCATTGCCATCGGGCGCATAGGGGCAGGCGGACAGGTAATCGTCAATCGCCTCGCGGATGATCGGCAAGACCGGAACAAGACGCTGCTTGTTGCCTTTGCCGGTGATCACCATCGAATCCCCGCGCGGACGTTGATCCGCATTAAGGTCCAGCGCCTCAGAAATACGCAGGCCGCAGCCATAAAGCAGGGTAAAAAGTGCTAGGTTACGCTTTGCTAGCCACGGTTCATCTTGCCACGCCCCCGCATTTTCAAGCATCGCCAACGCATCCACCGGCGAAAGGGGCTTGGGCGTGCTTTGCGGCAAACGCGGATTGCGTATGGAACTCACCGCTGCGTTTTGGCCGCGGCCAGATCGGTCAAGAAACCGATAAAAATTTCGCAAGGATGATAACGCACGCGCGGTGGACGTTTTGGCCATCCCATCCGTGCTCCGCCGCGCAAGCCAGCTTCGAAAATCGCGCGGGGTTAACCGCAAAAGCGTGTCCAAGTTCGGGGTTTCACCCATATGCTCGCCAATAAAGCCAAGGAAAGCATAAAGGTCGGCCAGATAGTTTTCAGTGGTGTGGTTCGATGCGCGGCGTTCATCCGCAAGCCATGTGCGCCAATCGGCAATGGCTTCGCGGATGTCTGCCAGAAGTTTTAAGGCGGTTAGACCGTTTGGGTCAGCCATCGACGCACCCCAAATTCAATGACGGATGCCAAAAACATGATCAGGTCATTGGCCTGGGCCGGGCTGAAATATCCCGGTTCCTTAACACCAAATGCAACGATACCAACCGGATCACCATAAAATGGCGCAATACGAACAATTGCTGCCGACCGGATTTCAGATGCCCGTGGCCCAAAGATCGCCTCATCCCCGGCATCGTCTGGCAAAAGCCAAACATCCTGATCTTCGCCAAGAACCTGATCAACCGCACCGGTAACAAGGCGGCGAACCCGCCCATCACAGCTTGGTACGGGCGCCTCGGCGCATTCTTCAAAGCATAATGCGATGGCATCAAGATCAAGCAATTCCGGGACAAGGTCCTGTAACGCTTCGACAAAGGTTTCAAAGCCGCGCGCATTCAAAATCGCCAGAACCGCACGGTGGATGCGGCTTTGGGTTTCAAGGTTGGATTTGGAAATATTGATCAGTTCGCTGGTGGCACCGCGCAGCTTTTCGCGTTCGTCACGCAAACGCGCGACAACATATTGCTGCATATCGGCCACGCCTGATCCCATTTCACGGACCGGCAATTCAAGACTTTCAAGCAAGTCAGGGCGCGTTGTGAAGAAATCAGGATGTTCGGCGAGAAAGGTTGCGACATCGTCGGCGCGCAGTGCTGTCTTTTCCATCGGTTCCGGCTTGAAAAATGAGAAATAAAAAACCCGGCGGCCACAATGCGGGCCGCCGGGTTAAATGCGTGTTAAAAACCGTTCACAATGTCGGTTTTAATCGTGTCGTTCGCCGGAATGGCAATCGATACGATGAAAATTAAAGGATCGACTGGCCGGTTTTTTCCCAGTCAGCAAGGAACGTTTCAAGGCCCTTGTCGGTCAGCGGGTGTTTGGTCAGCTGGGTCAGAACCTGCGGCGGGATGGTGACAACATCAGCACCAAGACGGGCCGAGTCGACAACATGCTGCGGACCACGAGCCGATGCGACCAGAACTTCGGTCTGCCAGTTCGGGTAGTTGTTATAAACGTCAACGATGTCTGCAATCAGCTGCATACCGTCAGACGAAATGTCGTCCAAGCGGCCAACGAACGGCGAAACATAGGTCGCACCGGCTTTGGCAGCCAAGATCGCCTGACCAACCGAGAAGCAAAGCGTCACGTTGGTTTTGATGCCTTCGTCGGTGAAGGTACGGCAGGCTTTAAGACCGTCAGAGGTCAGCGGCAATTTGACGACGACATTGTCGGCGATTTTTGCCAGTTTGCGGCCTTCTGCAACCATGGTCTCGTAATCGGTCGCTGCAACTTCTGCGCTGACCGGGCCGTCGACGACGTCACAAATTTCCTTGATCAGTTCGAGAAACGGTCGGCCTGTTTTTGCTACCAGCGACGGGTTCGTGGTGACGCCGTCTACAAGGCCGGACATGGCGATTTCGCGGATTGCGTCAATGTCGGCAGTATCGATGAAAAACTTCATTGGATTTCCTATTCGGACCTTTTCAAGATCGTCGTTTGAAGATCGTTGTTCGATGATGCGGTTAGCGTTAGGGTCTGGACCAATTCAACGAGCGGCTCCAGATCCAAGCTGTGGGACCGTTTTCTATTATGCCAAGGACCAAATCAGGTAAATGTTCCAAATGGTCCAACAAGCATTCCGACGGGGTTTATAATATATGAGCGCGGCAAAGGCCACATCTGGAAATCTGTTTGCTGATGATCCGGCCTTTCAGATCACCGCACAGACCATAAGCGTGTTGCCGCCGCTGCCGTTGGCAGGGCCGTATGACTATATGGTGCCCGAAGGTTTATCGGTGCAGCCGGGAGATTTTGTTGAAATCCCGCTGGGCCGTCAAACTCAGCGCGGTGTCGTTTGGGGCGATGCCAAGGGCGATGTCGAGTCGAGTAAGCTGCGTGAAATTTATGGCGTGCTTCCGGCCGAACCCATGCCCGACGTTACCCGCAAATTCATTGATTGGGTGTCGGCCTATACCATGGCCCCACAGGGGGCCGTGCTGCGCATGGCCATGAGCGTCCCCGATGCGCTGGAACCACCCAAACCGATTTTTCGATTTACCCTGAGTACCGATTTTGACCCATCAAGTTTGCGCATGACCCCGCCGCGCAAACGCGTCATGGCATTCTTGGGCGAAAACCCCGCGATGGAGCAGGGCGATATCCTGCGCGAAACCGGTGCGGGTGTCAGCGTGGTCAAGGGATTGGTCGAAGCCGGTGCCGTACGGCGCCTGATGGTTAAACCGCCATCACCGTTTGATTTGCCCGATTTGTCCATCGGTCGCCCGAACCTGTCGGATGAGCAAACCATTGCCGCCGATGCGTTATGTGACCGTGTTGAGGCGGGCGGGGTTTCCTGCACGTTGCTCGATGGCATCACCGGGTCGGGCAAGACAGAAGTTTACTTTGAACCAATCCGCGCCGCATTGGCCGAGGGCAAACAGGTGGTGGTTCTGCTGCCAGAAATCGCACTTTCGGCCCAATGGTTGCAGCGTTTCCGCGATCGGTTTGGTGTCGTGCCCGCCCTTTGGCATTCCGAAGTCGGGCAGGCACGCCGCCGCGATACGTGGCGTTCGGTGGCCGATGGTTCGGTCAAGTTGGTGGTTGGGGCGCGTTCCGCCCTTTTCCTTCCTTACAAGGATCTTGGTCTGATCGTGGTCGACGAAGAACACGAACATGCCTTTAAGCAAGAAGACGGCGTGATTTACCATGCGCGCGACATGGCCGTTGCCCGCGCGCACCTTGGCGGTATTCCGATTGTTTTGGCATCCGCCACCCCATCGCTTGAAACCTTGGCCAATGTTGAAGCCGGGCGCTATTACCGTGTGGAGCTTGGCAACCGTCACGGGGCCGCCGTTTTGCCGAGTGTCGAGGTGATCGACATTCGCCAAGACAAACCCGAACGGCTGCGCTGGATCACACCAACCTTAAAAAAGCGATTGGTCGAAACGTTTGCCAATGGCGAACAGGCGATGCTGTTTTTGAACCGCCGTGGCTATGCGCCGCTAACCCTGTGTCGGGCGTGTGGTCATCGGTTCCAATGTCCCAATTGCACTGCATGGCTGGTGGAACATCGGGCATGGGGCAAATTACAATGCCATCACTGCGGTTATCAGGCCAAGGCACCCGATGTATGTCCCGCCTGCGGCGCAGAAGGCAAATTGGCCCCCTGTGGTCCCGGTGTTGAACGGCTATACGAAGAAGCGCTCGAAACATTCCCCAATATCCGGATCGAGGTTGCGACATCCGATAACATCATGGGGCCAAAGGCGGCCGCAGAACTGGTTCAACGGGTTCACAACCACGAAGTTGATCTTTTGATCGGCACGCAGATTTTGGCCAAGGGCTATCACTTCCCCTTGCTGACCTTGGTTGGGGTCGTTGATGCGGACCTTGGCTTGGCGGGTGGGGATTTGCGTGCGGCTGAACGCAGTTATCAGTTGCTGACCCAGGTGGCCGGGCGTGCCGGGCGTGGGGATCGTCCGGGGACCGTGATGCTGCAAACCGCCGATCCTGCCAACCGCGTGATCAAGGCAATTGCCGCAGGTGATCGCAATGCCTTTAACGAGGTGGAGCTTTCCCAACGCATGACACACGGCATGCCGCCCCATGGACGATTGGCCGCCCTTATTATCAGTGGCAAGAAAGAAAACGAAGTCGATGAAGCCGCATGGCGGATCGGTCGCGTGGCACCGCGTGGTGATGGCTTGATGGTGCTGGGGCCAGCCCCCGCCCCCTTGTCGCTTCTGCGCGGGCGCTATCGCCGCCGGTTCCTGATCCGGGCGGATAAGGGCGTAAAAATGCAGGCTCTTATTCATGATTGGCTGTCACAGGTTAAAACGCCGGGCAGCGTGCGTGTGCAGGTCGATATCGACCCCTACAGTTTCATGTAACCTGACTCTGCCGGGCTGAAAGCAACCTGTTCTAGTTGCCGTATTGCGTTTCCCAAAACTCGACCCCGTCCGGGCCAAGATAGCGCTTGAAAATGGCGACCAGCCTGCCGTCATGGCGCATTTCACGCAATATTTCGTCGTAGCGGGCAAGAAACATCTCTTTGTCCGGGTAATCGGACGCGCGAGAAAATGTATTGTAATAGGCCGCCCGGCGAAGGGGCTTATTCAAAAAGGCAATTTTACTGCGTGATCCGTTTTGAAGCACCTCATAGACCGTGCTCAGATAATTGACCGGGACAACATCAAACCGGTTTTCAAGCAACATGGGAATCAAAAGGTCATTTCTGGCAACGGTTTCAATGTCGAGCTCTGAACCCCAAAAGGTTGGGGTATATGAATAGCCAGCGGCCGCACCGATGCGATAGGCGCGTAAATCGGAATAGTCATCAAAATGTATGGCGTCGACGTCTTCGGCGCGAATGGCAAAACGCCAGTCCAGCAAAAGGTGGTTTTCTTCGGGATAGAGCAAATAGCCCGATCGTTCCTTGTTCTGGGAAAGCGTTAAAACGATATCCGAAAAGCCCTGCTTCGCATTGTAAAGCAACCGACGACCGCTATCGACAAAGCGGAACTCATAATCATTGATGTCCATTTCGCGCAGGATCTCGGTCATGATATCGACATCGATACCTTGCGGCTTTTTGCCCGAAAGCCATTTAAGCGGCGGTTCCTCGAGCCCTTCGATCAGCAATTTTCGGGCGTGCGCCGGACAATGGGAAATCGTCAATCCAATGATGATGGCAAGAAGATAAACCGTTTTTCGAAACGGCCAGGAGGCTGCTCTATCATGCCGATGGATCATGCGCCTCTCATCCCTTAAGCTGCTGCGGCGTATCAAACTCCCTTAATTGTATACGGAATATAGTGTTGTGAATAACGATAAAACGGTTTCATCAAGCGGCGAAACACAGCGCAGCATTTGTGAATGGGCCGAGATCACCTTTGGGCCTGTCAGCGCACCTGTTTCATTGGTCGAGCGTGCCATGCTTGAAATGGACGAGCTTAAAGAAGCCGTTCTGGCGGGGGATCATTCCGAAATCGGCAAAGAGGCAGCGGATGTTTTGATCTTGCTTTACCGTCTTGCCGATCAGTTTGGCCTTGATCTGGATCGCGAGGTTGCCGGCAAGATGGGGATCAATCTGTCACGCACATGGATAAAAAAGGGAGACGGCACCGGATCACATATTTGATCGGGTCTGCCCGTCATCCTCTCATTTTTGGAAAAGGCAAGATGTTGTATACGCTTTTCTATTCGCCTGGTGCCGCAAGCATGGCGGTTCACTGGATGCTGATCGAACTTGAGGTGGCGTTTGAAACGGTGCTTGTCGATATCGATCAAAGCCAACAGCGCAATCCGGACTATCTGCGTTTGAACCCGTCCGGCCGGGTGCCGACCCTTGTGATCGACGGTGCGCCATATGGTGAATCGGTGGCCTTGATGCTGCTGCTGGCGGAACGTCACCCCGGATCGGGTTTGGTGCCAGAACCAAATTCGCCGAACCGTGCTGAATGGCTCCAGTTGACCCTTTATATTGCAAATACCCTGATGCCCGCGATGCGCGATTGGCTGTACGCGGCCAAGGATGGCAATCCGGACGGGGCGGCGGCTGTAAAGGCGCTTGCGCAAAAGCGTATTTCTTCGGTTTGGGATGATTTCGAAGCCCGGTTTGAAGACGGGCGGCCCTGTTTAATGGGAAACACTTTTGGTGTGGTTGATATGCTGGCCATTATGTTGATGCGCTGGTCGCGTAATATGCCGTGTAACGCCATCGAATGGCCGCGTTTACGCGCCTATATTGATCAGGTTTGCGCACGACCCTCGTTTGGGGACCTTTGTGACCGCGAAGGTCTTCCGGCATGGCCCGCCTAATATCCAACGCGACCTCGGCCCGCCAGCTTGAACGGCGAAATAGGCGTTTTGTCTGCTAAAATGTAACCAAGGTCACATTTTCCGCCCGAAACTTTGTGGCGCGCCCGTTTCGCTTCCCACGCTAAGTCATCAAAATGGCGGGAGAATCGCGCTTTGAAGTCGTGCGGTGCGCAGGCCAAAACATCGTGCTTGTGGCCCTGACTGTTATTAAGCCTATTATTAAATAGTTGTAGAACTGCACGAAAAACAGGCGAATTGGTGCTGTTTGGGCACTTCTTTGCCGCAGAATGAAAAAGTCCGTCCAAATGGGGTTGCGCGGGGGTTGCCCATGCAAAGGACATGTGATACCAAACGCTCGCTTCTCGGAAGGAAACCCTTTCGGGGAACCATTTTTTTATACGTATCCGAGTCGTTCTCATAACCAGAATTGAGGGCTTTCACCGGTGTCCCAAAATACTGCCGCGACCGGGCTCCAAGGGCGCTATGCCACAGCACTATTTGACTTGGCCAAATCGGCTAAGCAGCTTGATGCTGTCAAAAGCGATCTTGAATTGCTCGACCAGGCCATCGCAACCAGCGATGACCTTCGGAATGTGCTCCGTAGTCCCGTGATTTCCCGGGATGTGCAGGCCAAGGCGATGGCTGCTCTTCTGGATAAGCTTGGTGTTTCCGAGTTGACCAAGAAGACTGTCGGGCTTCTATGTCAGAAGCGTCGTCTGTTTGCCCTGCCGGGTGTTATCAATTCCTACCTTTCCATGCTCTCAGCTCACAATGGTGAGGTGACCGCTCAGGTGACCTCGGCATCCGAGCTGAAGAAAGAGCAAATCGAAGCCGTTACCGGCGCTCTCAAAGAAGTTGTCGGCGCCACTGTAAAAGTGGACCTTAAAATTGATCCGGCGGTTCTTGGCGGTCTTATCGTCAAGGTCGGCTCCCGGGTTTTTGATGCCTCGCTTCGGACTAAACTTCAGAAGCTCGAGCTCGCTATGAAAGGGGTTGCGTGATGGAAATCCGCGCCGCGGAAATCTCCGCTATTCTTAAGGATCAGATTGCCAATTTTGGTGCTGATGCCGAAGTCGCCGAAGTCGGTCAGGTTCTGTCCGTCGGTGATGGTATTGCCCGTGTTCACGGTCTGGACAATGTTCAGGCAGGTGAACTCGTTGACTTCCCAGGTGGCATTAAGGGCATGGCCCTTAACCTCGAAGAAGACAACGTTGGTGTCGTGATCTTCGGTTCTGACCGTTCGATCAAAGAAGGTGACCAGGTTAAACGTACTGGCGCCATCGTTGACGTTCCGGTTGGTAAAGAACTTCTCGGTCGCGTTGTTGACGCGCTGGGTAACCCGATTGATGGCAAAGGTGATCTTGGTGCCACCGAACGTCGCCTTGCCGACGTTAAAGCACCGGGCATCATCCCGCGTAAATCGGTTCACGAGCCAGTACAGACCGGGATCAAGTCCATTGACTCCCTGATCCCGATTGGCCGTGGCCAGCGTGAGCTGATCATTGGTGACCGTCAGACCGGTAAAACCGCGATCATCATCGACACCATTCTCAACCAGAAGCCGGTGAACGATGCTGCGAAAAGCGACAGCGACAAGATGTTCTGCATCTATGTTGCCGTCGGTCAGAAACGTTCGACCGTTGCACAGGTTGTTAAGGTTCTCGAAGAACG
This sequence comes from Thalassospira lucentensis, assembly GCF_011806425.1. Classification (GTDB taxonomy): domain Bacteria; phylum Pseudomonadota; class Alphaproteobacteria; order Rhodospirillales; family Thalassospiraceae; genus Thalassospira; species Thalassospira lucentensis_B. Next base: position 142,331 of record NZ_JAATOV010000008.1, read on the forward strand.
CGGCGCGATGGAAAACACCATCATTGTTGCTGCGACCGCTTCTGACCCGGCACCGATGCAGTTCCTTGCACCGTTTGTTGCTTGCGCAATGGGCGAGTACTTCCGTGATAACGGCATGCACGCAACGATCTTCTACGATGATCTGTCCAAACAGGCAGTTGCTTATCGTCAGATGTCGCTCCTGCTTCGCCGCCCACCGGGACGTGAAGCATTCCCGGGTGACGTTTTCTATCTGCACTCCCGTCTTCTGGAACGTGCGGCGAAAATGAACGACGAAAACGGCGCTGGCTCGCTGACCGCTCTGCCGGTTATTGAAACCCAGGGCAACGACGTTTCCGCGTTTATTCCGACCAACGTGATTTCGATCACCGACGGTCAGATCTTCCTTGAAACCGACCTGTTCTATAAGGGTGTTCGCCCGGCTGTGAACGTTGGTCTGTCGGTTTCGCGTGTTGGTTCGTCCGCACAGATCAAAGCGATGAAGCAGGTTGCTGGCTCGATTAAGCTGGAACTCGCTCAGTATCGTGAGATGGAAGCATTCGCACAGTTCGCATCGGATCTTGATCCGGCAACCCAGAAACTTCTGGCCCGTGGTGCACGTCTGACCGAGCTGCTCAAGCAGCCGCAGTACTCGCCGCTTAAAGTCGAAGAGCAGGTTGTTGTGATTTACGCTGGTGTTAAAGGCTACCTTGACGGTGTCGACGTTAGCAAAATTCGCGCCTTCGAAGAGCAGTTCCTGTCGGACATCCGTTCGAGCGGTGCTGACATCCTCGATGCGATCCGCACCGAGAAGGTTCTGTCTGATGACAGCGAAACCAAGCTTAAAGCGTTCCTCGACAAGTTCGCGAAAACCTTCGCGTAAGTTTGAACTTTAGGCGAAGGAGGAAACGCAATGGCTAGTTTGAAGGATCTGCGCTCGCGCATTGCCAGCGTCAAATCGACGAAGAAAATTACTTCGGCGATGAAGATGGTGGCTGCCTCCAAGCTCCGCCGTTCGCAGGATGCAGCGGAAGCAGCGCGTCCCTATGCTGATCGCATGGGGACGATGCTGGGACGCCTCGCAGCTGCGGTAGGTGGATCACAAGGGGCACCAAAGCTTCTGGCCGGTACCGGTAAAGACGATGTGCATTTGCTCGTCGTGTTCACCGCGGACCGCGGCCTTTGCGGTGGTTTTAACGCATCGATCGTCAAAGCAGCACGTCTTAAAGTTCGCGCCCTTAAGGCCGACGGCAAGACCGTGAAGCTGATCTGTGTTGGCCGCAAAGGCGCAGATGCGCTTAAGCGTGAATTTGGTGACGATATCGTCGCCCGGTATACCGGCATCGAAGGTAAGAAAGGCATTGATTTCTCTGCCGCTTCCGACGTTGCTGACAAGATTCTGGCGCTTTACGACGAAGGCGAATTTGACGTCTGCACGATCTTCTACAACAAGTTCGTGTCCGCCATTTCCCAAGTCGTTACAGCACAGCAGCTGGTTCCGTTCGCGGGGGCAGAAGTTGACGAAGAGCAGGAAGAAGAAGCCACTGGTTCTTCTGCGGTTTACGAATACGAACCGTCCGAAGAAGCAATCTTGGCTGATTTGCTGCCGCGTAATGTTGGCGTCCAGATTTTCGGTGCGATGCTGGAAAGCAGTGCATCCGAGCACGGTGCGCGTATGTCCGCTATGGATAACGCAACCCGCAATGCCGGCGACATGATCGACCGACTGAGCATCCAATACAACCGCTCACGTCAGGCACAGATCACCAATGAACTGATTGAAATCATTTCCGGCGCCGAGGCTTTGTAAGCGGGTCGCAGGAAGTTAACGGATAGTTTTGTCCGAGCAGGAGACAATACCTATGGCGAACAAGAAGGCGGGGAAAATTTCCCAGGTAATGGGCGCCGTCGTCGACGTTAAATTCGACGGCGAACTGCCTCCCATTCTGAATGCGCTGCATGTTGACAACAACGGTCAGCGTCTGGTTCTCGAAGTTGCACAGCACCTTGGTGAAAGCGCGGTCCGTACGATCGCGATGGACACCACCGAAGGTCTGCAGCGTGGCCAGGAAGTCATCGATACCGGTGACGCGATCTCGGTTCCGGTTGGTCCGGAAACCCTTGGTCGTATCCTGAACGTGATCGGCGAGCCGGTCGATGAACGTGGTCCGGTTAAAACCGAAAAACGCTCACCGATTCACCGCGAAGCTCCGGCTTTCATCGATCAGTCGACCGACACCGAAATTCTGGTTACCGGCATTAAGGTCATCGACCTTATCGCGCCGTACACCAAAGGTGGTAAAATTGGTCTGTTCGGTGGTGCGGGCGTTGGTAAAACCGTCCTTATCATGGAATTGATCAACAACGTGGCCAAAGGCCACGGTGGTTATTCGGTCTTTGCTGGTGTTGGCGAACGTACCCGTGAAGGTAACGACCTCTATCACGAGATGATGGAATCAGGCGTTATCAACCTTGAGGGCGATTCAAAAGCTGCACTGGTTTACGGCCAGATGAACGAACCCCCCGGGGCACGTGCACGTGTTGCACTGACCGGTCTGACCTTGGCGGAATATTTCCGTGACGAAGAAGGCCAGGACGTTCTGTTCTTCGTGGATAACATCTTCCGCTTCACCCAGGCAGGTTCGGAAGTGTCCGCACTTCTCGGTCGTATCCCGTCTGCTGTGGGTTATCAGCCGACGCTGGCAACCGACATGGGTGCGCTGCAGGAACGTATTACCTCGACCAAAAAAGGTTCTATTACCTCGGTTCAGGCAATTTACGTCCCGGCCGATGACTTGACTGACCCGGCACCTGCAACCTCGTTTGCTCACCTTGACGCGACCACGACGCTCAATCGTCAGATTGCCGAGCTCGGCATCTATCCGGCAGTTGATCCGCTCGATAGTACCTCGCGTGCGCTCGATCCGGGCGTCATCGGCAAGGAACACTACGAGACCGCGCGTGAAGTTCAGCGTATTCTGCAGACCTACAAAGGTCTTCAGGACATCATCGCCATCCTCGGCATGGACGAGCTTTCGGAAGAAGACAAACTGGTCGTGGCCCGTGCCCGTAAGATCCAGCGTTTCCTTTCGCAGCCGTTCCACGTTGCTGAAGTCTTTACTGGTACCCCGGGCGTGTTCGTTCAGCTCGAAGACACCATCAAGGCTTTCGCTGCGATCTGCGCTGGTGAATACGACCACATGCCAGAACAGGCATTCTACATGGTCGGCACCATCGAAGAAGCCATCGAAAAAGCCAAGAAGATGGCCGAAGCTGCCTAAGGCAGTTTCGGTCCCCCTCCGGCTAAGGAGCGAGGATTGTCATGACTGATACGACTGTACTGGAACTTGTTTCGCCGTCTGCCCTGCTCAAATCTGAGCCGGTCGAGATGGTCGTTGTTCCGGGCATGGAAGGGAATTTTGGTGTGCTGCCAAAGCATGCGCCAATGATCTCGACCATTCGTCCGGGTGTCATCGACATCTATGCAGGTGGTAAGGTTTCCGAGCGTATCTTCGTCGCTGGCGGTGTTGCAGAGGTTAATCCCGAGCGTTGCACCATTCTGGCGGAAGAAGCGGTTGCGGTTTCCGATTTGAAAGCCGACGACGCGCAGGCACGTCTTGAAGCAGCAGATGCTGCTCTTAAGGCTGCTAGCACGCCACACGACAAAGCCAATGCCGAGCGTGAGCTCGAAATTGCACGGGCACAGATTTCTGCCCTGTCGAACTAAGCGTCGGTTCTACGATTTTAAAAAGGCCGCCTGTGTCATGCAGGCGGCCTTTTTGTTTGTCTGGGGCTTTTGTAAATACTGTTGAGAGCGGCGACCAAGTTGCCGCAGATCACGCTGCCTTATCCTCGCCAACCCTGTTGGCCGCGCAAAGAGGCGCGTTGCATAAGGCTGCCAGCGCCAAATCCCAGCACTGTCACCGCAACCATCGCAATGCCAATTATTATGAATGGAAACGAGGTGACCTGTGCACCAATTGCATTTGCGGCCATCACCGCAATGCCAGCACCCAGCGCGATGCCGACAATCCCGCTACTGGCGACGGTGATACCGGTTTCCCAAGCGGCAATATGGCGGATTTGTCCCGGCTGAATGCCAAGGGCACGCAGCATCGCCAACTCTTTTGCCGTGTCCTGACGAAGCGCAATCAGGCCACTGACCACCACCAAGCAGGCCCCGATTGTCGTCAGCACAGTCAGGGTCATCACCGCGGTCACGACCTGGGAAAATATCTTTTCCAGTTTCGCCAATACATCCGGCATCAAAATCGTCGGGACATTGGGGAATTTGGTCTGCAACATCCCCTGTACGCTAGCGGCTGTATTTGAGTTGGGGGCGCCATCACTTGGGTCTGTCACAAGATCAATGGTACTGACCAAACCATGTGCGATCGCCTCAGATGGCGGTGAGAGAACAATCGGAAAATCCAACCTCAGGCGCGTCCAGTCGATTTTGCGCAGGTTGGCAATCGTGACCGGATGGGGACGGCCCAGCATATTAACCGTGATCTGATCGCCGACCTGAATGCCAAGGGTCTTTGCGATATCAGCATCTAATGATGCTTGGCGTTCGGCCTGTTTCCCTGCCATCCACCACGCACCTGCGATGATCGGCGTATTGTGTGCTGCGGCATGGGGACGATCCGTCCATGAAAGGCCACGATCACCGCGCACAAACCATTGATACCGCCGTGGCACGTTAAGGGCACTAACCGGGGTTTGATTGATATGGGTGACCCGCCCATGCAGGAACGGCATCTGGTCGACCGATTGCACCGTTGGTATGGCATGTGCGGCCTTAACGAACGCGTCGCCGTCCTCGGGCAGCAGATCAAAAAATACCAGATCGGGGCTGTCACTTGGCAAGGTAGAGGTCAAATGATGTCCCGCCATCACTGCAAACAGCATCACGGTCATCAGACAGGTGACTGAAACCCCGACAGAGGTCATGACGGTCAGGGTCGGGGCGCTGGGTTTGGCAAGGGTGCGCAACGCCAGCCGAAGCGAGGGGGGCATATTAATGATACGGCGCGATAAATACCGGCACCCGGCCCGAAGCCCCATAGCGATGGCCGCAAATAGCGCCAAACACAGCACCAATCCAACCATCAGGATGATCGCAAACCACCCCATTCCGATCAGCTGCGCACCAAGGCCGAAAAGCCCGGCAACGAGGACGCCATAAAGCACAAGCCGTTTAACCGAAATGTGCGCTTTGACCGATTTCCAATGAGCGCCACGCCGTTCCGTTTGGTGACGGAATAACCGTGCGGGCGAGGTGCGGCACGCGGTCAAAAGCGGCCCAATGGATATCACCGCCATGAAAAGCATAACAAAGGCGGCTATAACGCAGAACCTGCCAAGCGATGCTGCGACTGATGGCGAAATATCGAGCCCCAGCATGTTGTTAAAAACAGGCAGTGCCAAATATTCAATCAGTATCGAAAGCCCCGCGCCAACCACAAGCGCGAACAGGGTAACGCAGGCAACCTGTGCGGCGATCGCGACCAAAACCTGTCCGCGTGTTGCACCCATGCTGCGCAACATGGCCAAACGTGATTGGCGCGTATCAAGGTACGCACAAAGTGCGTTTCGCATCCCCGTTGCGCAGATGACAAAGATGGCAATCCCAATCAGTCGGGCGAATGCCATGGCAAAATCATTGATCCGTTCAATCCCGGGAATACCGTCGGCAGCATTGACAATGCGCCAGCCAGCGTCTGGAAATCGTGTTTCTATCGCCTTGATGATGTCTTGGCTTTGCGCCTGTTGGGCGGCATCAAGACGGATGCGCGCGTACCAATAGACTTGGGCATTACCCGCGCCAATTTGGGTTCGCGCGTAGGCATCGCTGGAAATGATCATCCGTGGCCCAAGCGAAAAAAGACGAAACGCCCGTTCAGGTTCGGATGTGATCACAGCACGAATGATAAAATCCTGCGCCCCAACCGTGATCATGTCTCCGATCCCGACATGCAATGCTTCCAGAAGACTTGGGACAACAGCAACACCCGGCGGGGATTGGGTGTCTTTGGGCTGCAATGTCGTGTGCAATGGCAGGTTTGATAAAAGGTTGTCTGAGTGGGAAGATGACAGGCTCGATGATAATGTCAGTTCGCCATAGAGCGGATAGGGCGCATCAACCGCCTTCATTTCCGTCAGAATGGAGGTCTCGCCATTTGGGGCGGCGACCATAACGCGTTGCTCAGTCGTGAGGCTAAGCGTGCCAAAGCTTTTAAGAAACGCGATTTCTTGCGCGGTTGGTGCACGGTGAAACAGGCGCAACGACAGATCACCGCCAATGGTGTTCTGGGCCGATTGCAGGGTGGCATTTCGGATGGTCTGGGTCAGGTTGGTGCAAATAGCCAGTACCGTAATGGCAAACACCAATGTCGCCCACAGCGACCACAACCCAGCTCCCGGCGCCCGCAACTCACGCAGACTAAACCGCAAGCCCGCAGCGATACTCTGATAAGGTCGAGAAATCGGCAGGGACAAGGCAGTCTCGCTGGCAAACGTGGGTTACGGCGTGGGGGTTAAGGCAAGTCCCAGCCAGAACGATTCGATCATTTTCATCAGATCGATGAATTCCGTCACATCAACGGGTTTGCGCAAATAACAATTTGCCCCGGCAGCATAACACAGATCAACATCATGCTCCGCCCCAGAGGTTGTGAGAACAATCACAGGGATCGATGCGGAATTTGGATCATTGCGGATATCGCGCAGCATTTCGCGGCCGTCTTTGCGCGGCATATTCAGATCAAGCAGGATCAGTCGCGGCCGGGGCGCATTTTTGTATGGCCCATCTTTCTGCAAAAACTGCAGCGCAGTGATCGCGTCTTTTACATGATGTAATTCAACGGGATGTTTGAATTCGCGTAGAGCTTCCCGAACAAGGCGCGCATCCCCAGGATTATCTTCGATCAGAAGGATATTGCTGGGCTTGCCATTCGTCGTTGGCGACATTGTTAACTATCCTTTTGGATGGGGTGTTTTTTTATCGTCAAACCCATCTCTTTTTGCAAACGCATCGTTTTTCTGAACGATGTTGGTTTGGAAAACCGCCCATAACTCCCAGTAGACGATCTTTCTATTTTGTATTTCTAATATGATGTCGCATATATCTCAAGTCAGTTGGCGACACCATAGCTTGAAATTAGGGACATCACTCTAATCCCTGAGGCGTATAAACCATTCTTGCGTATGGTGTCTCCGGATCTGAAAAACTGCCTATCAAATATGCGGTAATGATTATGATATCAAGTCGCAATTGCTCAGAAAATTCGACTTTTGGAATTTACTCGACGATTTTCAGCCCCAATTCACTGGCCAAGCCATTCAATCGGGACAGCAATTCGGGCTGATCAGCAAACTGACGATGGGCACTTTCATAAGCCGACTGCGCCTCTTCCCGGTCACCAATCACGCTATAAGCCCTTATCAACCGCGCCCAGCCTTCGGGGTTATCCGGATTGTCTTTCAGGCGTTCGGCCAGATTGTTGACCATGGACGCAATCATTTCCTGACGTTCTTCCGGCGTCATTTCTTGCGCGGCTTTGATGTCATCCTCGGTCGGGCCGGCCACCATCGGTGGTGCTTGTTTGACCGTCAGGCGACCTTCGATATCGATGCCTTGTGCAGCTGCTGCGTCTTGAATGCGCGATACCACCATCGGAAGCCACGCCGCATCCGCTGGGGCCCCATTGGCAAGGGCAATCCAACGATCAATGGCGGCTTCATAGTTGCCATCCTGAATATCGGCCAAGCCAAGGTAATATTGAATTCTGGGATCGGTGCTGTCGGACTTTGCCGCCTCGTTCAGCGCACCCCGGGCAATGGCGTTGATTTGTCCGTTATCTGCACGGATCAGGCTTTCGGCATACATCGCCAGATAATCACCATCGCGTCCCGAAAGCTTAACGGCCTCAAGAAAGGCGGTCTGGGCTTCTGCCGGGCGACCAAGCGCCATTAGGCTGGCACCAAGCAATTCCCATCCTTTGATATTGTCCGGGTTCTCAATAAGCTTCTGGGACAAATCACTTACCGCGCGGTTCAGGACTTCTTTTCGGTCCTGATCCATGGCTTGTGCCTGGCGGATGGCATTGATTTCATCCCCGCGGCTTGCAATCGGTCGATCGGGCATGGTCGGGCTGCCCAGATCAACATAAAGCCCAATGCCGCCGATCAGAAACAGGACGAAAAGCCCCGCTGCCATCGGGCGCAAGGCCGTTCCATTTTTGGGTTTGGGATGCGCTTTGACGTCCTTTTTGATGCGCTGATCGGCGTTAAGGATACGCCGCTGCACTTCAATGCGCGCCGCACTGGCTTGTTCCGGGGTTAAGACCCCACGCTCGATATCGCGTTCAATCTCTGACAGCTGATCACGGTATACCGCCAAATCACGCAGCATTTCATCATCGGCATCAAGGATGTCTGACGATGTTTCTGCCTGTGCGGTTTGGGTACCGGTCGAACCGGCTTTTGCACCAGCATCGACGTTTTTGGTCTGATCAGACTGTTTGCGGTTTTGAAAGATCGGCCACAAAACGAATCCCGCCACAAGCAGGGTTATTGCGCCAAGAACAATTGCGATGGTCATAAATCTATCCTGTCGTGACGCTTATTCTGCTGGGGCTGGTTTTGCGGATGTTTTGTTCGAACGCACTGGCGCACCAATGCGATAACGCCGATCCGACAGCGACATCAATCCGCCAAAGACCATGACAAGACCACCGGTCCACATCCATGGGATCATTGGTTTGACGTAGAAACGCGTAATCCACTTACCGCTTTCATCCTGATCGCCGATCACCGCATAGATATCGCCGGTAAAGCCAGAGCGAATACCAGCCTCGGTCGTGGGCATGCCTTCGACCGTGTAAACGCGTTTTTCAGGGGTCAGAACAATGGTCTTTTCGCCCGGCGTGGTGATGGTCACGGTTGCTTCGCGCGAGACAAAGTTTGGTCCTTGATATTCGCGAATACCCGACAGCGTAAAGGTATGGTCGGCAAGTTGCGTGCTTTCACCAACGCTAAGCGATTGAACCGCTTCTTCGGTCCAGGCTTGCGATCCGGTGATGCCCGCCACCACAATCGCCACACCGGCATGGGCCAACATGGTGCCATGGGCGGAACGCGGCAAATTGCGCATCCGGCGGAAACTGGTGGCAAATGACTCGCGGAACAGTTTGATCCGACCGGCCCATTCAAGGATCGAACCAACAAACAACCAAGCCGCCAGGCCCATGCCAAACACGGCGAATGCCGGACCACCCGAAAGCCAAAGGGTGACCAGAACCACAACAACCGTGACGGCCAAGGCAATTTTAAGCTTGCCCATCACCGCAAACAGATCGGCACGTTTCCATGGCATCAACGGACCAAACGCCATGGCAATGATGACCGGCGTGATGATCGGAACAAATGTCGCGTTAAAGAACGGCGCGCCAACGGAAATCTTTTCCCCTGTCAGCGTTTCAAGCAGCAGCGGATAAAGCGTTCCCAGCAACACCATTGCCGCAGCAATCGACAACAGGACGTTGTTGAAAATCAACGCCCCTTCGCGCGAAATCGGCTGAAACAGCCCGCCTCCCTTTAAGGTCGGTGCGCGCCACGCATAGAGTGTTAAGGACCCGCCAACAGCGGCAAACAGCAAGAACAGGATAAACACGCCGCGCGTCGGATCTGTGGCAAAGGCATGCACAGATGTCAGCGCACCCGACCGCACAAGGAACGTCCCCAAAAGCGAGAAGGAAAACGCCAAGATCGCCAAAAAGATCGTCCAGCTTTTAAGGGCGTCGCGCTTTTCAACAACGATGGCCGAATGCAGCAACGCCGTTCCGGCAAGCCACGGCATAAAGGATGCGTTTTCAACCGGATCCCAGAACCACCAGCCGCCCCAGCCAAGCTCGTAATACGCCCACCAGGATCCAAGTCCGATACCCGCGGTCAGAAACACCCATGCTGCCAACGTCCAAGGACGCACCCAACGTGCCCACGCCGGATCAACCCGGCCTTCAATCAGGGCAGCCACGGCAAAGGCAAAGGCGACAGAAAACCCGACATAGCCGAGATACAAGAACGGCGGGTGAATGGCGATGCCCGGATCTTGCAGAAGCGGGTTCATGCCTTCGCCATCAAGGGGCGGGTTCATCACCCGATCAAATGGGTTCGACGTTAAAACAATAAACAGAATAAACCCGGCGCCAATCAGGCCCATGACACCAAGCACACGCGCCAACAAGGTCGGCGGCAAGTTGCGGCCAAACGCGGCAACCGCCCCACCAAACAGGGTCAGGATCATCACCCAAAGCAGCATGGACCCTTCGTGGTTGGCCCAAACCCCGGTGATTTTATAAATCATCGGTTTTGATGTGTGGCTGTTTGACAGAACGTTCAAAACGGAAAAGTCGGACGTTACATACGCATAGGTCAGGGCAAGGAAACTTGCGGCAACCAAGGCAAAACAGGTGATTGCCAAGCGTGGGGCAACCGTTAACAACACCGGATCGCGCCGCGATGCGGCAATAAACGGGATGGTCGATTGGGCAAATGCCATCACAAGTGACAGTATCAGCGCGTAATGTCCAATCTCTACAATCATCAGTCGGCCTATGGTTGGGTTTTGTATGCGTGGCTGCGAGATATAATCGCTTGAAGGTGGCTTGGAAACCTTGCGGAATATCAAATATGCGCTATTTGCGTCACAGCGACCTCGGAAAATGTGGCAATAGACATTACATGTTAGTTTCAAACGCGCTATAAAATGGCTTATAGGCTGCGGAAATTGAACGCTAAAGGTCAGTTTATATGAGTCAATGTCCTGTCATTGACATTGCACAAAAAGAAATTTGGGCGCGTCGTGCAACGACGGCCTCTATTGTCATTGCTGCGACGTTGATCCTCATTAAGGCCGTTGGCTGGTTCCTGACCGATTCTGTAAGTTTGCTGTCGTCGATGATCGATAGCATGCTTGACGTCGGAACATCTGTGATCAACTTCATGGCTGTGCGTTCTGCATGGCGTCCTGCGGACCACGACCACCGTTTCGGTCATGGTAAGGCCGAACCCTTGGCCGGGCTTTTCCAATCCGCCTTTATGATCGGGGCCGCGATTTTGGTGTTGGCAGAAGCCGCATCACGCCTGGCCGAGCCAAAACCGATTGCCTTTGCGATGGAAGGCGTTTGGATTATGGCCGTGTCGCTGGTCATGACCATTGGTCTTGTCCTTTTGCAACGCAAAGCCGTTCGGATGTCAGGATCGGTCGCGGTTGATGCCGATTCGATGCATTACACCAGTGACATTGTGTCAAACCTTGCGGTGATCGTTGCATTGTTTGTCGGTGTTGCCGGGTTCCACTGGGCCGATCCGGCCATTGGTGGCGTTGTTGCGGCGTTCTTGCTGTATTCCGCTGTAAAAGTTGGCCGCAGCTCGGTCGAACTACTGATGGATACCGAATTGCCCGAATCCGATAGTCAGCGGATCATCGAACTGACCATGAAAAATCCGGACGTGATTGGTATTCATCGGCTGCGGACCCGCTCATCGGGGGTGCATCGCTTTGCCGAGATTGAATTGATCATGGATGGTGGCATGTTGATGCGCGAATCCCACACCATCTGTCATCAGGTGATGGACAGCATCCGCGCCGAATATCCCGATGTTGATATTACAATTCACCCTGAACCGCCCGAAGACATCCACCTTGATGAATTCAGCGGTTATACCGAAGATCCGGAATTTTGGCATACAGGTCGCGCCAAACGCGCAGGTCAGCACGACATTCCAGTGTCAAACAGCGGTGAAATCGCCGCAATGGGCCGCTAGGCGTCGCTGTTCGGTATCTAATTAACCTCTTAAGTCATCAAAACGGCTGACAGATGCGTTGGGGCGAACCCCAGATACACCTGCCAGCCGTTTTTTTATTGCTTAGTCCCAGCTTAACGAACCACCGTTTTGGTATTCGATGACGCGGGTCTCAAAGAAGTTCTTTTCCTTCTTAAGGTCCATGGCCTCCGACATCCACGGGAACGGGTTTTCAACCTCGGCAAAGACCGGGGCAAGGCCAAGCTGACCACAACGGCGGTTGGCGATGAAATGCATATATTGCTCACACAATTGCGCATTCAGGCCAAGGAACCCGTTGGGCATGGTGTCGCGCCCATATGATGCCTCAAGCTCGGCGGCATCACGCAGCATGGTACGGATTTCATTTTGGAATTCCGTGGTCCACAGATGCGGGTTTTCGGCCTTGATCTGATTGATCACGTCGATGCCGAAATTAAGGTGGATGCTCTCGTCGCGCAGGATGTACTGATATTGCTCTGCAATGCCGACCATCTTGTTACGACGTCCAAGTGACAGGATCTGCGCAAAGCCGGTATAGAACCACATCCCTTCAAACACGACGTAAAAGGCGACCAGATCACGCAGAAAATCCTGATCACGTTCTGGGGTGCCCGTGGCGAAATTGGGATCATCCAGATGCTTGGTATAGCGTAACGCCCACGCGGCTTTATCGGTGATGGACGGCACTTCGCGATACATGTTGAAAAGCTCTCCCTCATCCAGGCCAAGGCTTTCGACAATGTATTGGAACGTATGGGTATGCACCGCTTCTTCAAAGGCCTGACGCAAAAGATACTGACGGCATTCCGGATTGGTCAGATGCCGATAGATCGCCAAGACAATGTTATTGGCAACAAGGCTTTCTGACGCGGCAAAGAAACCCAGATTACGTTTAAGCATCCGGCGTTCATCCTCGGTCAATCCATCACGGGATTTCCAAAGGGCAATATCGGCCTGCATGGAAACTTCGGTCGGCATCCAGTGATTGTTGCACCCCGAAAGGTACTTTTCCCATGCCCAACCGTATTTCAGCGGCAAAAGCTGGTTCACATCTGCGCGTGAATTGATCATCGCCTTGTCACTGACGGTGACACGGGCCGCACCGCGATCAATGTCGCCCAGTCCGGTGGAGTCGGCATCGCCGGCACCGGCACCGGCCCCACCATCAGTTGATGGCGGGACGGATGCCTCGGCATTGGCGGCGGGGGTGTTTTCGTTTTCAACCCAATCAAGCATGGTTTTCATTTCCGGTTTCAAAAGTGGTGTGCGCTGGGGTGGGGCGATTTACTGGCATGCTTCGCATTCCGGATCGTCCAGCAAGCAGGCCTTGCCCCATGCCTGACCATCAGCAATGGGATCAACCACCGCTGCCGGACGTGCCGCAGGCGTGGCAGATGGCGACGGCGCGGGGACAGGCGACGGAGACGCCATTATGGGGGCGGCCGTTGCCGCCGGTGGCGCGGATGCAACGGTTGCGGTTGGGGATGGCGCTGCGGCTGCGGTCGCCGCTGGGGCATTGACCACGGCATTCAGGCGGCCATCGGTGCCTTTTAATGTTGATTTCTCGACATGGGTGGCGGCACTTGATCGCAGGTAATAGGTGGTTTTAAGGCCCCGCAACCACGCCAAACGATACAGGTCATCAAGCTTCTTGCCCGATGGGTTGGCGATATACAGGTTCAAAGACTGTGCCTGATCGAGCCATTTCTGACGGCGCGATGCCGCCTCAATCAGCCAGGATGAATCAAGCTCGAACGCTGTGGCGTAAAGCGCCTTAAGGTCATCGGGGATACGATCGATTTGACCGACACTGCCATCATAATATTTCAGATCGGAAATCATGACCTCATCCCAAAGGCCGCGTTCTTTCAAATCATTGACAAGGGCGGCATTCACCACAGTGAAATCACCCGACATGTTCGATTTGACAAACAGGTTGCGATAAGACGGCTCAATCGATTGGCTGACACCGCAGATATTTGAAATCGTCGCGGTCGGGGCAATCGCCATGGTGTTGGAATTGCGCATGCCAATGGTTTTGACCCGTTCGCGCAAGGTCGCCCAATCTTGTCGCATGCTGCGATCAACATTGAATTCCGCACGGGTTTCTGCGAGCAGATCAAGGGAATCAATCGGAAGAATCCCGCGCGACCAAAGCGACCCGTCAAAGCTTTCATACCGGCCACGTTCAGACGCCAGATCGACCGATGCCGAAATGGCATTAAACGAAATCGCTTCCATGCTTTCATCGGCAAAGGCTACGGCCTCATCCGAGGCATAGGGAATTTTCATCTTCTGCAACGCATCCTGAAAACCCATCAATCCAAGGCCAACAGGACGGTGACGCAGGTTCGCGTAACGGGCTTCCGGGATCGTATAGAAGTTAATATCAATCACGTTATCAAGCATGCGCATCGCGGTTTTAACCGTTTTTGCCAGCTTGTCCTGATCAATACCGTTTTCGGTGACATGTGCCGCCAAATTGATCGAACCAAGGTTACACACCGCAACTTCATCGGCAGATGTGTTAAGCGTGATTTCGGTACACAGGTTGGATGAATGCACCACCCCACGATGCCCCTGCGGGGATCGGATGTTGCACGGGTCCTTAAACGTGATCCAAGGATGCCCGGTTTCAAACAGCATGGTCAGCATGCGCCGCCAAAGATCAACCGCGCGCACGGTTTTATAATTGGCGATTTTGCCGGTTTTGGCCTGTTCTTCGTATGCTTCATACGCTGCCTTGAACTTCGGCCCATACAGGTCATGAAGGTCGGGTGTGTCATCGGGCGAAAACAGGGTCCAAGGCCCATCGGCGATCACGCGTTCCATAAACAGGTCCGGCACCCAGTTGGCCGTGTTCATGTCATGGGTACGGCGGCGGTCATCGCCGGTGTTTTTGCGAAGGTCCAGAAACTCCTCGATGTCGATGTGCCATGTCTCAAGATAGGCACAAACAGCGCCCTTGCGCTTGCCCCCCTGATTAACCGCAATCGCCGTATCATTGGCGACTTTAAGGAACGGCACCACGCCCTGACTTTCGCCGTTGGTCCCCTTGATATGCGCACCAAGTCCGCGAACCGGGGTCCAGTCATTGCCAAGGCCACCGGAATATTTCGCCAAAAGCGCGTTGTCCTTAACCGCTTTAAAGATGCCATCAAGGTCATCGGGAACGGTGGTTAAGAAACAAGATGAAAGCTGCGGGCGGCAGGTACCCGCATTAAACAAGGTCGGGGTTGATGCCATGAAAGAGAATGTCGAAAGCTGATCATAAAATTCAATCGCCTTGGCTTCGCGGTCGACTTCACGGATGGCAAGACCCATGGCAACGCGCATAAAGAACGCTTGCGGCAGTTCAAACCGCGCCCCTTTGACATGCAGGAAATAACGATCATAAAGCGTTTGAAGGCCGAGATACTGGAAGTTAAGATCACGCTCAGGGCGAAGGGCAGCGGTTATCTTTTTCAGATCAAACCGTGCCAATTCGCCGTCAATCAACCCGGCCTTGATCCCGGCCTTAAGTGCGGCGGGGAAATAGGTCGCATACCGGTCGCTCATTTCTGCTTGGGTTGCCTGTTCTGGCTGGCCAGCAACAAAGCTAAGGGCCTCGGCGCGCATTTTATCAAGCAGAAGGCGCGCACTGACAAAGGCATAGTTTGGTTCGCGCTCAACCAGCGTTCGGGCCGCCATGATGGGGGCCAAGGCCAATTCGCCTGTGGTGACGCCATCATACAGGTTGCGACGGGTTTCCTCAAAAATCGGGTCGCCACTGACACTTTCAAGGTCGCCGCAGGCCTCTGCAATCACGGTATGCAGTCGGTCGAAATCAAGCGGTGCCTTGCTGCCATCGGGCTGGGTGACATTGATGTGGGGGGCGTCGGGCTTTTTCTTTTTCTTACGTGCTTCAAGCTTGGCGCGTTCGCGGGCGCGGTCTTCGCGATACAGCACATAGGCGCGCGCGACCTTGTGATGTTCGCTGCGCATCAGGGCCAGTTCAACTTGATCCTGAATATCTTCGATTTGAAGAGGGCGACCGGGTGAAGTCCGGCGCAAAAGTGTGCTGGCAATTTGTTCCGCCAGCGTATCGACAATATCATGCACCCGGTGCGATCCGGATGCTGTTTCGCCTTCGGCCGCCAAAAAGGCCTTGGTCAGTGCGGTTTTGATCTTGGCCGGATCGAATGCGGTAACCGATCCGTTGCGACGAATAACCTGATGAATGGTTTCGGATGATGGCGTTGCTTCGGACGCAGTTGCGCGATCCGCTTCAAGCGTTGCAGACATATTCTTGTGCCCCAATTCGTTGGGGGCAAAGGCCAAACGGAGGCATGCAGGGATGGATGGCGTATAGACGCCAGATCGCCAGCACTCCACCGGGACACCCCGCCCGTGAATGTTAACTCGTGCTCACGGCAGGTCTCCTGGCTTACGGCTATGGCGCTTTCATCCGGCCTTCCCGAAACAGTTCTGCTTCAGTGACCATAGTTGGATGCAAGCTCGCCGCTTACAGTTGCGGGGGCAGCTTCGGCATTATTTTGCAGGGCAAAATGCACCGAATTCCCTCTTAGCCTTCGCATGAAACGAAGGACCGTGATGTCTATATGTTGCGATCTGTTGGGGTGTTTCGTCAATATATATGTTTTCTTGACAGGATTTGACGCATGCTTTGAAAAACCGCGAAGCCAAGAAATTCTGCGAAAACGGGAAGCGTAAAAAAATGGCGGCCCCTTTTGAGGGGCCGCCTGTTTTCTTCTTTGGTTTGCTCGGTCGGACCTTAAAGAACGGTCAGCATGCTCGCCACCAGCGGGTGACGGACAATGTCCTTGTCGCGCAGGCGGACACAGGCAATGTCATCGACATTTTCAAGACGATCGGACATTTCCGAAAGACCCGACATTTCCGGCAAAAGGTCGGTCTGGTCCGGATCGCCCGTCAGGATCATGGTCGCATTCCAGCCAAGGCGGGTGACCAGCATTTTAAGCTGCCCATAGGTGCAGTTTTGCGCCTCATCAATCACAACAAACGCATTGTTCAATGTACGACCGCGCATATAGCCAATCGGCGCGATTTCAATCGTCCCGTCCGAGATATAGGTGCGAAGCCGCTTGGTCCCCAATCGATCATTCAGCGCATCATAAAGCGGGCGCAGATACGGGGCCATTTTGGCTTCGACGTCGCCGGGCAAGAACCCGATATTTTCACCGGCCTCAACCGCGGGGCGGGCCAGAACGATGCGGGCAATTTCCCCTTTATCAAGCGCTTCGACCGCCTTGGATACCGCGATATAGGTTTTCCCCGTTCCCGCCGGGCCCAATGCTAGGACGAGGTTAAAGTTATCAATTGCCTCCATCAAGGCTGCTTGGTTTTCACTTTTTGGCCGAATATGACGGCGGAAGCTTTGATCGCGTTGTCCTTTTTCCGCTGAAGTTTCAAGTGGGTGCCAATCTGCGTTCTTTTCATCAAACAGCTCATGGACATTGGTGTCTGACTGTTGCGGACGATTACGACGGCGTGCTGCGCGTTTACCCATTATGATCACCTCATCAAGTGTGCCAAAAAAGCAAAACGCGCCGTTCCATCATGGAAGGGCGCGCATTCAATTTTAATATTCAGATGGAAGTGGCGGTAGGAGTTTCCGCCGGACACATCATGTTGCATGTGCGATCCGGGGGGCGAAAATTCTCGTTTTACGACGCTGTTTTGCGGCACTCGGGAACTCCTCCTTGCGGTCTACGTGTTGACCGTTAATTGGAATCGTACCCCCATATGCAGTGTCTTGTCACGGTTTTTTGTATGATGAAAGTTCCATGAAATTGGAAACTGAGTCTTTTCATATGCTTATCTTGCAGGTGCGAAGGGATTTTTTTGTTCAACCATGCGGTTTGGATGTTGTGTCACGCGGTAGGGCGCTACTGATCAGCCAGCCAAGGATCAAAAACAGCATCGATGTAACGAGGCACCCAACCAACCCGCCATAAACATACGCCACCCCCGAAAGGACGGTCCCCGTCAGGCGCCCGATGGCATTGGACATGTAATAGAACCCAACATTCATCGCGACCTTATCCCCATCGGCATAGGCCAGGATCAAATAAGAATGCAGCGATGAATTGACCGCAAAGACAACGCCAAACACCAACAACCCCGCCAGAACCGCAATTTCCGGTGCAATGTTCTGATAAACTGCCAGAGCAATCAGGCCCGTGACAAGGATCAGGGCAAAAATCCAAACCCGCGCAGTTCGGCCATCGGGTTCATTGCTTTGTGCACGCAGCATCTTGGGCGCAATCGCTTGGATCAGGCCATATCCAATCACCCAGGCGGCCATGTAACTGCCGACCTCAATATGGCCCCATCCCAGTTCGGATGCCAAAAACACCGGCAACCCGACAACAAACCAAATATCGCGCGACCCAAACAAAAACAGCCGTGCCGCAGACAGGACATTGATCTTGCGGTCCTTGGAAAAGACATCGCGAAACTTTGCTTTGGCCGCGTTTGATGCCGGGACCATTGCATCGCCAAGCGAAAGCCCAACCGCAATCAATGTAATCGCAAGTCCACCCGCCATGGCCAAAAGTGCGCCGGAAAACCCCAGCCATGCCAAAAGCGCACCGCCCATAAAGAACCCGATGCCCTTAAGCGCGTTTTTCGATCCGGTCAAAAGCGCGACCCAGCGAAACAGTGCGCCCTTGGCATCGGCGGGGACAAGCACCTTAATCGCCGATTTGCTCGACATTTTGGTCAGGTCCTTGGCAACACCTGATGCCGCCTGAAGCCCCATCACATAGGCCACCGAAACAGCCGCCAGCCAATCGGGATTGGTCAGCGAAAGGGCGCAAAGCGACGCGATCTGCAAAATCAAACCGGCATAAAGTGTAAAGCGCAATCCGTGCCGCTGCGCGATCCACCCGCCCATCAAATTGGTGACGATGCCCGCCACTTCGTAAAGAACAAACAACAGCGCGATTTCAAACGCGGAATAGCCAAGTGCATGAAAATGCAACAGGACCAGCATCCGAAGCGCCCCATCGGTCAGGGTAAACCCCCAATAGGCCCCGGTGACCAAGGCATAATTTCGGATTGCCGGTGTGATTGCCGCTGTCATGATTTACGGCCCGATCATGCGGTTGCGATGCGGGGGGTGCCGGGCAGGCTTTTGGCAACCTTGGCCGCAAGGTCCACCATCCGGCTGACATAACCCCATTCATTGTCATACCACGCCAGAATTTTGACCTGACGCTTGTCGATCACCATGGTCGATCCGCCGTCAATGATCGCAGACCGTGGATCATTCAGATAATCCGCACTGACCAGCGGGCGGTCTTCATATCCCAAAATACCGGCCAGATAGGTTTCTGATGCCGCACGCAGCAATTGATTGACCGTATCGGCATCCGTATCAACGCCGACTTCAAACACGCAATCGGTCAGCGACGCATTCAAAAGCGGTACCCGCACCGCAACCCCGTTTAGCTTGCCGGCAAGTTCGGGGTAAATCATCGTGATTGCGGTGGCCGAACCGGTGCTGGTCGGAATCAGCGATTGCAGGCAAGACCGCGCACGGCGCAAATCCGAATGCGGGGCATCTACAATCGTCTGGGTATTGGTGACATCATGAATCGTCGTGATCGCCCCATGTTTGATGCCCAGCTTTTCGTGGATCACCTTCACCACTGGGGCCAGGCAATTGGTCGTGCAGCTGGCTGCAGTCAGTAAATGGGTGTTTTGCGGATCATAAAGATCATCATTCACGCCATAAACGATGTTAAGCGCGCCGTCCTTGACCGGTGCGGCAACAATGACCTTTTGAACGCCGTTATCAAAATACGGGGCCAGTGTTTCGGGCGTTTTAAACTTGCCTGTGCATTCCAACACAATGTCACAGCCAAGTGCAGCCCAATCGGTATCGCCCGGTTTTGGGTTGTCGCTAAACGATATGTGCTGGGATTGATCAATCACCACCTGTTCGTCGATGCATTCAACCTGCTGGGGCCACCGGCCATGGACCGAATCAAATTCCAAAAGATGGGCGGCGGTTTTCGCCCCGCCCTTGATTTCGTTGATATGGACAAATTCAAGATCCGGGTGCCCAAACCCCGCACGCAGGGCCAACCGCCCCATGCGGCCAAAACCATTAATGCCAATGCGTGTTTTTTGGGTCATTTCGATCCCCCGGAACGATGTGCGGTAGGGTGTGCGGACGCATCAAACCAGTGACGTGACCGGTTGGCGATCGCCACCAGCGACAACATCACCGGGACTTCGACCAACACACCAACCACCGTCGCCAGTGCCGCACCCGATGAAAACCCAAACAGGCCGATGGCGGTGGCAACGGCCAATTCAAAGAAGTTCGACGCGCCAATCATCGCCGACGGGGCGGCGATTTTATGCGAAACGCCCAGAATTTTGTTCGCCCCATAGGCAAGTGCGGCAATGAAATAGGTCTGCAAAATAATCGGCACCGCCAGCAACACAATGATCACCGGCTGGGCCAATATTTGCTGCCCCTGAAAGGCAAACAACAAAACAAGGGTCGCCAAAAGCGCGATCATGGAAACCGGTTTAAGCTTGGCATCAAACCGTTCGAACGCGGCCAATCCCTTTGCCATCACCATACGGCGCAACATCTGGCCAATGATGACGGGGATCACGATAAATGCCACCACCGAAATCGTCAGCGTTTCCCACGGAATGGTAATTGCCGAAAGGCCCAGCAAAAGGGCTACAATCGGCGCAAAGGCGAAAATCATGATCGTGTCGTTTAGCGCGACTTGGCTCAGCGTGAAATTGGCATCGCCCTTGGTCAAATGTGACCAGACAAACACCATCGCCGTGCAGGGGGCCGCCCCCAAAAGGATCAAACCGGCGATATAGCTTTCAATTTCTGCTTCGGGCAAAAACGGGCGGAACAAAACCCCGATAAACAACCACCCAAGGGCGGCCATGGTGAACGGTTTGATCAACCAGTTCACGCCCAGCGTCACGCCAATGCCGCGCCATTGCTTTCCAACTTCATGAAGGGCCTTAAAATCCACCTTCATCAGCATCGGCACAATCATCAACCAGATCAAAACCGTCACGGGCAGATTGATCTCATAGGCGGTCAGATTGCCAATCGCCTGAAACAGGTCGGGCAAAAACTCACCCAGCGTAATGCCAACAATGATGCTGCTCGCGACCCACACGGTCAGGAAACGTTCAAAAACGCCCATCGGGGATGCCTTGCTGGCCTCTTGGTCAGATGCGCTTGGGGTGTTTGGGTTCATTTTGGCCGATCCCTGTTCATCAAAATGGCGCTGTGTTGCTCGCACCCCAAAGGCCACTAGCAACAGTTGGCGTCGGTTTTGTCGTTGTTCGTGGTTGTGCTGTGCGTCAGGCCGCATAATTCCGGGCGCCCTTGGCAGCAATCATCGGCAAGGAACCCCAAAAGATCGCGCATCACGTCGGGCACCATCCGGTAAATGATCGACCGTCCTTGCCGTGTCGCCGTGATCAACCCGGCTTGGCTTAGGATCGCCAGATGGGACGACATGGTGTTATGCGCGACCGTGGTTTGGCGTGCCAATTCACCCGCCGCGATGCCGTCTTTTCCTGCCCGCACCAGCAGGCGAAATGCCGCCAACCGGTGTTCTTGTGCCAATGCGCCCAGCGCACTAATTGCGTTACTTGTTTCCATATGTCGAGAAATATCGACATATTGGCATTCGGGCAAGTGACATTTCTGTTTCGAATCCACAGATGCTTGCGACAAGCGCGCGTTCATACGTTGCCGGACGTTGTTTTTCCTTTGCGGCGGCACGCGATAATGCCAACGATCCCATTGTTTGTTGCCGTGGTCAAATGCGTGGTCTGTGACGTTTTAAAGGGCGCATTTGTGGGCCGGATCGTGCGGAATGGGGGTGGTTTGGCGATTTTGGTTGGGGTGACTGACCTTCAATCAGGGCGCTACATGTCCGATATGTTGATTTCACGGTGGCAATGGCCTCAAAAATCGCTACATTGCGCGCCAAGAAATTCACATCGGATTAAAGTTGATAAGCATGTCGATGATTGACCAGCAGGTATCGCGTCGCCGTACCTTCGCCATCATTGCCCACCCGGATGCGGGTAAAACCACCCTGACCGAAAAACTGCTTCTTTTCGGGGGTGCCATTCAGATGGCCGGTGCGGTTAAGGCGAAAAAGGAACAAAAGGGCGCACGTTCGGACTTTATGAAGATCGAACAGGACCGTGGTATTTCCGTGTCTTCGGCGGTGATGACCTTCGAGTTTGAAAAGAACATCTTCAACCTGCTTGATACCCCGGGCCACGAAGACTTTTCCGAAGATACCTATCGCGTTCTGACCGCGGTTGATTCCGCCGTCATGGTGATTGACGGTGCGAAGGGGATCGAGGCCCAGACGCGCAAGCTGTTTGAGGTCTGCCGTCTGCGTGACGTGCCGATCACAACATTCGTTAACAAGCTTGACCGTGAAGCCCGTGATTCGTTCGAATTGATTGATCAAATCGAACAGGATCTGGCCCTTGATGTGTCGCCGGTGACCTGGCCGATTGGCTCGGGCCGTGATTTCCATGGCTGTTACGATCTGGTCAATGATCAGCTGCTGTTCATGGAAAAAGGCGGCAATGTCGTCAAGGAAGCCATTCCGATCAAGGGTCTTGATGATCCAAAGCTTGATGAACTGATCCCGGATTATCTTCTGGAAAAGCTGCGCGAAGAAGTCGAAATGGTGCGCGAAATGTGCCCGCCATTTGATTTGGAAAGCTACCGCGAAGGGCATCTGACCCCGGTATTCTTTGGGTCAGCAGTCAATAACTTTGGTGTGCGTGAATTGTTGCGCGGTATTGGCGAAATCGCGCCAACCCCGCGCCCTCAGGAAGCGGCAACGCGTCTGGTTGAGGCGGTTGAGCCAAAGGTGGCGGGCTTTGTCTTTAAGGTGCAGGCCAATATCGACCCGAACCACCGTGACCGTATTGCCTTCATTCGGTTGTGCTCAGGCCACTTTAAGCGCGGCATGAAATTAAAACATGTGCGTGCGGGCAAACAGATGGCGGTGCATAACCCGATGCTGTTCTTTGCCAATGAACGTGATATTGCTGAAGAAGCCTGGCCGGGTGATATCATCGGCATTCCGAACCACGGCACCTTGCGCATTGGCGATACCCTGACCGAGGGTGAAGACCTTCGCTTCCGGGGTGTTCCGGCCTTTGCACCAGAATTGCTGCAAAAAGTCCGCCTTGATGATCCGCTTAAAGGCAAACATCTTCAGCGCGCGCTTGAACAGCTTGCCGAAGAAGGCGCATCGCAGGTCTTTAAACCGATGATGGGTGCGGATTGGATCGTTGGTGTGGTTGGGCAACTTCAGTTCGAAGTTCTCAGAGAACGCATTTCGGCGGAATACGGCATCAAAGTCCATTTCGAACCAACCCCGGCCTATGCCGCACGTTGGGTCATGGGCGATGATCCGCTCGAAATCAAAAAATTCCGCGATGCCAACCAGTCCGCCTTGTTCGAAGATCACGACGAAACCCTCGTCTTCATCGCGCGCAACGCCTGGCATCTCGAAACCGCCCAACGCGACTGGCCGAACCTGCGGTTCGAATCCACCCGCGAACAGAATATGGTTGCTGCCTAGGCTATGTCTTTTTCTGTGGAGCCTAGGAATCGTATTTAGATTCTTATCGCACGTGTTGGTGCTTGCTTTATTGTTGCTACCTGCAGGCCGTTTGTGATTCAATCTATCAACCAATAGATGACAATGAAGCAATTTTGCATAAATCTAGATTGCCTTTATTGGATGTAAACTGATCATGCCCTTCAGTCGTTTCATGAGAACTGTGAATGTATGAGCTCTCTTCCGGCAGTAGCCACGGTCCATATTTCATAGACCTCTTTGCTGGGGCAGGAGGAATGTCCGAGGGCTTCGTTCGGGCAGGTTTTTTGCCGATTGCGCACGTGGAGATGGACGTTGCCGCATGTTACACTTTGCGTACTCGGGAAGCATTTCACCGACTGAGCCAAAAAGGCGACTTGCGTATATATTCACGATATGCAGAGGGGCAAGAAACTCGAACAAAGCTATATGAAGCGGCTTTTGGAAAAAATGCTCCAAATGTCGTCAATGCGGTTATATGCAGGGAAAACCTCCAGAAAATATTTGATCATGTTGATTTTCTCTCTCATGGGAGGAAACCAGATGTCCTCATAGGAGGGCCCCCATGCCAAGCCTACTCTCTTGTTGGTCGAGCACGTTCAGAACTCGGAATGATTGGAGACTATAGGAATTACCTGTTCGTTTACTACGTAGAGTTCCTGAAGAGGTATCGACCAAAATACTTTGTTTTCGAAAACGTAGTGGGGCTTTTGTCGGCGCGCGAAAAGGATGGTAGTCGATATCTCGACATGATGATGGCTCTCTTTGAAGAGGTAGGTTATTCTGTAGAGTGGCAGGTTCTAAGTTCAGATGATTTTGGAGTTCCGCAAAAAAGAAAGAGAATTATTCTTGTGGGACGAGAGGGAAGAAAAGCTAGCTTCTTTCCGGAAATTAGCAAGCGCGACGAGGGATTTTGCGTTAACGATGTCATAGGTGACTTGCCAAGTTTGAGCGCAGGAGATGGAACGCCTTTTTCCGTTCATTTGTCGCTTGAGCCGAGTGATTGGTTGAAGCAGTCAGGTATTCTTTCTGATGACCGGTCAGTAACTTGGCACGACGCGCGGCCTCATAACGATCGCGATCTTCAAATATTTAAAGAAGTGGTACACCGCTGGGAGAGCCAACGGGAGCGGCTCAATTACAATGATTTGCCTGAAAAATTAAAAACCCACAAAAATAGAAAATCGTTCTTGGATCGCTTCAAGGTGGTGGCTTCTAACTTGCGCGCGTCTCATACAATTGTGGCGCACATTGCTAAAGACGGAAACTACTATATTCATCCGGATAGTAATCAGAATAGATCTTTGACTCCTAGAGAGGCTGCAAGGATTCAGACTTTTCCGGATAATTATTATTTTGAGGGTGCCAGCGAAAAGCCTAGTAGGACCTCAGCGTTCAAGCAAATTGGGAATGCTGTTCCTGTTCTACTTGCACAACAGGTGGCGGAATCATTGTTGGAGAATTGGTCATGAGCGAAGAAGGTGTATTTACTATCCGCCCTGCTGGTCGCCATATTTTGACAATTGGTAGGGACCTAATTCAAGACCCCTATGCTGCAGTAGTTGAATTGGTCAAAAACGCGTTTGATGCTGACTCTGAATTTGTGCAGTTAGATTTTCGAGCTAAGCCGAGTGTCGGAGAATACTGTATTGTAATCTCAGATGGTGGTCACGGCATGTCCCGTGACGATGTGGTTGAGCGGTGGCTGGTTCCCTCTACGAACGATAAGCTCAAGAGGAAGCTCAGCCCGAATGGCAGGGTTCTGCAAGGGCGTAAGGGGGTTGGCCGATTTGCTGCGTCCATTCTTGGCGACGACTTGTTATTAGAGACTACTACCAAAAGCGGAGAAAAAACGTCGGTATTCGTTGAATGGGAAACGTTTGAAGCCGCCCATTATCTAGATCAAGTCGAACTTCTAATTGAGACCCGAGATGCTGGGGAGCAGGCTGGTACTGTGCTTACAATTAAAGGTGGGCAGGCAGGCTTGGAAGAG
Organism: Thalassospira lucentensis; assembly: GCF_011806425.1. Taxonomy (GTDB): domain Bacteria; phylum Pseudomonadota; class Alphaproteobacteria; order Rhodospirillales; family Thalassospiraceae; genus Thalassospira; species Thalassospira lucentensis_B. The sequence continues at coordinate 167,816 of NZ_JAATOV010000008.1, forward strand.
TGGAACGATGCTCAATTTAGGCGTTTGCAGTATGAGTTGCGAAAATTGACACCTCCTGTTGCTGCTGTATCAGGTGTTGAGCTAAAGCAGGAGAAATTCGAAATTCAACTGAAGATATCAGGTTTTCAAGGGGTTCCAGATACTGAAGAGACAATCTCCTCTTTTCCTATTCTGGAATTCTACGATTACATGATTTCGGGGACGGTGGATGAGAATGGTGCTGGGGTACTGAGGTACTCAACTCAAAAAATTGAGAATGCGAGTGCGGAACAGTTTTCCGTCGATTTCTCAGGGTTTTTTGAGAAAACCTGTGGATCTTTGAGTTTTGACATAAGGGTCTATGACCGCAACAAAGATGACATCGACCAAATCATTAGGCGAGGGCTCAAGGACAAGGACGGACATTATTTGGGGAATCTGGCTGCCCGCCAGCTTTTGAATTTTAATAATGGGATCGGTGTTTACCGGAACGGATTTAGAATTCGTCCTTTGGGGGATGCTCAGTTTGACTGGCTGAAACTAAACCAACAGAGGATTCAGAATCCTTCGAGGAAAGTGGGTAGTAATCAAGTAATTGGTTTTGTGCACATAGAATCAGAGGAAAAATCGGGGTTAGTGGAAAAAAGTGCGCGTGACGGCTTAAAGGAAAATGCTGCTTACCAAAGACTGATTGAGGTTACTACAAAAGTTATTGAGGAGCTCGAAGCTCGGAGATTTGCCCTGCGTCGCTCTCTTGAGTTGGGGAAGCCGAAGTCTAGGGTCGAAAAGCAGATCCGGCAGTTGTTCTCCGATGACCACATTAGAGTGGATGTGCTGAAGCGGCTTGAACGTTCGGGAATCGGTGAGAGTGTAATAAAAGAGATTTCAGAACTCTTGGCGAAAGATATTGCGGTCAAAAATAAGGCAGCTGAAAGTTTACGACAAACTGTTGCTGTTTACCAAGGTCAAGCCACTCTTGGTAAAATTGTAAATGTAGTTTTACATGAAGGTCGTAGGCCTCTTAATTTCTTTAAAAATCAAGTTCCAAACTTGGAATATTGGGGAGGGGTGTTTGAGAAAGATCCTACCTCGGAAAACTTGGATAATATTCTGCCAATTGCACGTGAGCTTGGGCACAATGCAGATGTGTTTGCTCAGTTGTTTGGAAGGCTTGATCCGCTTGCAGCAGGCAAGCGTGCAGAACCCGCGTCTTTTAATTTGCTCAAGGTGCTTCAAGGGGCATTCAAGGTGTTTGATAATACCTTGAGAGATTCAGGCATAAATTTTGGAATAAATGGCCCTGGAGATTTTGAGTTCATTGGCTGGAAGCAGGATTTCTACGCTATCTTCACGAACCTAATTGACAACAGTATTTATTGGATGTCGGAAAAGAAAGTAGATGATGCTTCGATTTCTATTCGGTTTGAAGTCGAGGATGGTAAATTGTCATTTATTGATTACAGGGATTCTGGCCCGGGTATTGATAAATCTCTAATAGAGTCTGAGGTAATATTTGATCCGGAATTCTCAACGAAAACGGACGGTACGGGGTTGGGGCTTGCTATTGCCGGAGAGGCTGCATCTAGAAACGGTCTAGAGTTGAATGTTTTAGACACTGATCGCGGCGCCTACTTCCGGCTTCAGAGGGCAGATGGGGAATAACATGAGTATTAAAATTCTACTCGTAGAGGATAACGAAAAAGATCGAGATGGTTTTTTAAATAGTGTAAAGCGCTTCAATCATGCGCGCGGCACAAGCATTCAAGTGCACTCATGCTCAGATCTGGACGAAGCATTTAAGGAGATCAATGGTACATTCGATGGTGCAGTTGTTGATATGAAGTTAGGCCCTGACGGCGGTGAGGGTAATCAGTTCCTAAAGCTGCTTGGGGATATAAATCTGCGTATACCAGTGGTTGTTTTTACGGGTACTCCAACGGCAGCAGATAAGCAATATGTTCATATTGAAGTGAAAACCAAAGATACGAGCCATGACGAAATCTTAGAGGATTTCGTGCTTGTACATGCTTCCGGTTTAACAAAAGTCATGGGAGCCCGGGGGCTGTTAGAGGAGCTTTTAGGAAAGGTTTACAAAGAGAACATTCTTAGTCAGAAAGAGGTTTGGAAAAAATACGGAAAAATTGACTCGGAGAAATCCGAAAAAGCTCTAATGCGGCATGTGCTAAGTCACTTAATTCAAATAGTCGATCTTGATGAAGAAAGTTGTGTCCCCGAGGAGTTTTATATCTCTCCGCCAGTCGATGATGCTTTGAGAACCGGAAGTGTGGTGCAGAGTAAGAAAGATGACAGCTTTTATGCTGTAATGAACCCTTTGTGCGATTTAACAGTTCGTGCTAATGGGGAGATCAACGCAAGGAAAATTTTACTTTGCAAAGTTGCATCTTTTGATGAATTAGCTGCCCAGTTGCCGGAAAATAAAAGAAACACCAAGGGTAGGAGTTCGCTTAAGGATAATATTGACAACAACAAAAAGTCATCGAGCCATGCCCTGCCAAGAACTTCCTTCTTTGGTGGCGGGTATTTGGATTTTGAATTCTTAATGTCCGTGTCTAAAGATTTATTCGAAGAAACTTTTCAAAAGCCAGCTCTTCAAATAGCTCCTGCATTTACAAAAGATATAGTTGCCCGGTTTTCTGCGTATTACGGTCGCCAAGGTCAGCCGACGCTCACACATGCAGAGCTGGAAGATTAGCTAGCCGCTAGGTGGCGACCGACACCCACCACAACCATCCCAACGGCCATGGCGGCAAACAGGTTGCGCGCAAGTGCCATGGTGATGACGGTGGCGGCGGCACCTAAAACGCCAATCGGTCCGGCGGAAAGCGCACTTGGCACCCAGACAGAAATCAAAACCGCACCGGGCAGGCGTTCAAGCACATGTGCCCAACGCCCATGTTGTGGCAAACGATCCGCCATCATAAGGCCGCCCAAACGCATGCCATAGGTGATTGCCGCCATGCCAAGGATGGTTAAAACGGCTTCTGCGCTGAAGCTGGTTAAATCCGGAAACGTATTCATTTGCCAGCCTCCGACGTCAGGGCACCTTCGGGCGCGCCATAGGCGGTTTTGCCATCAACGGCAAACTCGGCTTCGGGGCCGGTATCATCCATATCATCGCGCCATGTCAGCGCTGCGGTCACAACGCCCGCCCCGGCACCGGCCAAGATCGACCATGTGCCGGGCAAAAGGTAATGCCCGATGATCGACCCAATGGCCGCCGCGCCCCATGGCAGCAGGTCAACCTTGCCTTTCCACATGCCAATCGTCAGGGCCGCGAACACGGCGGTAAAGGCGAAATCAAGTGCGTAAACTTCCGGGTCGGGAATGCCGCCCCCCAGCAAATACCCCACCGTATTGCCCGTCGCCCAAACAACACCAAGGAACAGCCCGCCGCCTAGCAAGAACCCCGGATTGGCAAGGTTTGGCTGGGTCATGGTCACGGCCCAGTTTTCATCGGCAACCATATGCATTCCGCATATCTTGACCCACAGCGGACGCCCGCGAAATACCGGGCGCAGCGACGCGCCAATCAGGATATAGCGCATATTAATCACCGCCGTTGCGACGATAATGGTGGCACTTGGCACCGCTTCGCGCCACAAATCGACCGACACAAACTGGGCCGATCCGGCAAAGACCGTCAGGCTCATGAATAAAAGCTCGCCCAATGACAAGCCACGCTGAGACGCCAAAACGCCCAGCACCGCGCCGAAAATCAGTGTACTGGGCAGCAGTGGCACACAGGCAAGTGCGCCACGCCTGACGGTATCTGCATCAAAATGCCCAACAGCGGACTGGCTGCTGGGCGATTTGGGGGCTTTGTCGGGGCGTGACATTTAAAACGTTTCCAAGTCTTGTTTGTTTGCGCATCAGTTGATCTGACGCTTTGCGGTGGGCGAGGATTGGAGCCTTACGCTACGATCGCGCAATACAGACGTCGCGTCTTGTATAATATTGCTCTGCGTGGACGAGTGGTTCGTGCGTCTCTTTACGGGCGTGTCGCGCCGAAATCCTCGATCAAAATATCCAGAAACAGGTTGGCGACTGGGTCAAGCTGCTTGCTGTTATCAAAGCTTGCCTGAAACAGCGTGTCGACGAAGAACTGTTCGGGGCGGATGGCCCGCATGCGTCCGTTTGCAACGAATTGTTGCGCATAATGTTCGGGCAAATATCCCAAATAAGCCCCCGACAGGATCAGGCGCGCTTCGGCTTCCATGTCCGAAACCATGGCGTGCGGCTTGGCGATGGCGAAATCTTTAAGGTCGCGGCCCAGCCAGAATTTGCGCCCAACAATGCGAAACCGGCGGATTTCATCAATATCAATCGTCGCGTCGGGCTGATCAAACAACGGATGTTCCGCCCCGCAGTAAAACCGGTGCATTTCCGAATAAAGCGGCACATAGGTCAGACCCAACACCGTTTTGGGAAAGGCACAAATCCCGACCTGAATGACCCCGGTGACCACTTCGCGCAGCAGGTCATTCGGGGCCCTTGTTTCAACATGCAGCGTCACATCGGGCGCACGGTCGACAAATCGCGCAATGGTTTGTTCGATTTTGCGCGCGCCGGGATCGGTGATGGTGTTGTCGGTCAATCCAATGGTCAGCGTCCCGGTCAGTTTATCGCGCAGCGACCGCATCTTGGTTTCAAATTGGCCGATGTTTTTAAGCAAGCTATGGGCTTCTTCAAAAACGATCTGCCCTTCATATGTCAGGGAAAATCCACCGCGGCCGCGCTTGCAGAGCGTAAAGCCAAGCCGCGCTTCAAGGGCCGTGACATAGCTTGAAATCGTTGACAGCGACAGGTTCAGGTCACTTTGCGCAGCGGCAAATCCACCCGCCTCGACAATGGTCAGAAATATGCGCAGTAACTTCAGATCGGTCTGATCCATCGCCATCGTTATGCTGTCCTTGGTTGCTTACTTTTGGAATTGCCAAAGTAAGCTTCAGAAATACGTTATTTTTCCAAGGCCCGCAATTTGATCTGCTGACGTCGTGATATCGCCGCATACAAAAGACGGCATGAAAACGGAAACATGTGTTGCGCGGGAATGCCCCCGGATTTGGTTGTGTGTTCCCCCAACCATTAGACGCATGAACCCGAAAACTTAGACGCCCGCAAATCAGGACCCAGGAGGCCACCATCGTGAACACGGAAAAGCTTGCCAAACTGCGCGAAAAATATGGCACTGCCAAAGGTGCGGATATCTTTGATCCGCATTTTAAGGAAGTCGCCGAAAGCCAGTTTAGCGAAGATGGCGGGCGCAAATGGCCTTTTGCTGGGGTGCCAACATTTTTGGATGCGCCGTTTGCGTCGGATGCGGCGGCCAATGACTTTGCGGGGCTTGATATTGCCCTTGTCGGGGTGCCGATGGATCTGGGTGTTAGCAACCGTGCCGGGGCGCGGTTGGGGCCACGTGCGATCCGTAATATTGAACGCATCGGTCCGTATGAACATGTGTTGCGCATGGTGCCCGGGGCCATGGCTCAGATTGCCGATATTGGCGATGTGCCGTTTCGCAGCCGCTATTCGCTGGAAAGCTGCCATGAAGACATCGAAGCCTATTTCACCAAAATCGTTGATGCCGGGGTGATCCCGATTGCGGTGGGCGGCGATCATTCGATCAGCTATTCGATCCAAAAAGCCGTGGGCAAGGATCGCCCGGTGGGCATGATCCACCTTGATGCCCATTGCGATACCTGCGGGGAATATGATGGATCGCGGTTCCATCATGGTGGCCCGTTCCGTGAGGCGGTTATGGATGGTGTGCTTGACCCTGAACGCACCATTCAAATCGGCATTCGCGGCGGGTCTGAATATGTCTGGGAGTTTTCCTATGACAGCGGCATGACCGTCATCCATGCCGAAGAAGTCCCGAAAATGGGTGTGGATGCCGTGATCGCCAAGGCCCGCGACGTGGTGGGGGATGGCCCGGTTTACCTATCCTTTGACGTTGATTGCCTTGATCCATCCTTTGCCCCGGGCACTGGTACCCCCGAAATCGGCGGGCTGACATCGCGCGAAGCCCTTGCGATTTTGCGCGGCCTTCGCGGGATCGATTTTGTCGGTGCAGATGTGGTGGAAGTCGCCCCGCAATATGACGCCACCACCAACACCGCCCATGTCGGCGCGCAGGTTTTGTTCGAAGAGCTTTGCCTGATCACCGATGCGCTTAAGCACCGCAAAGATCGCTTGTAAGAACCACCGCGTCAGAACACATCAGGTCGCGCAAACAGGCCGTTTGTGCCTTTGTTTGCGCGGCTTTTCTTGCTATCGCAACCGCGAGTACGGGGGCTATCGCGGATGTTTGGTGGTTGTCTGGCCCAGACTTGCGATAAAGGCCCCCGGGCTAACACCCCACATGGATTTGAAATGCCGGTTCAAATGGCTTTGATCGGCAAAACCGGTCGCCGCGGCGGCATCGGCAATTGATGATCCATCAAACAGCATCCGTTTGGCGCGGCGCAATCGCATGTGATTGAAATAGGTATGCGGGGGCAATCCGGTGGCCTTACGAAACACGCGCAGCAGGTGAAACCGGCTGAGCCCCGTCAAAGTCGCCAAATTATCAAGCGATATATTCGCATCCAAATGGGCCTGCATATAGTCAATCACCGTCTGGATGCGTTTGTCTTCCGATCCGGGGTGATAGATCGCGGGCGGCGCATCCGCATGACGCAGGGCAAGGCGCGCCGCCCCATATAACAACCGGCTGTCGCGTTCCAAAAGGCTGGTGGTTGCGCTGTGTTCGGGGCGAAACAGATGCTGGATCACCAAAAGCTGGTGATGAAGCTCGGTATCGGCGACGACATGGGTGCTAAAAGACGGCAGACCCGGATTTTTGGGCGAAATTTCATCAATCAAATCGCCAAAGATTTCCGGGGCGATAAACATGATTTGGTAGTGATAACCGTCATCGGATGCCGGTCCGCCGTCATGGACCTGCATCGGGTTCATCATCAAAAGTTCGCCGCGCGTCGCGACAAAGCTTTCGCCGCGCGTCATGAACCGTTCGGCACCATTGATGATATTGCCAAACGCGTAATAATCGTGGCTGTGCTTGGGAAAGGTGAAACGTTTATAGTCGGCTTCAAACAAATCAATCCCATCGGCCACGCGCCAATGCTGCGCCGTTTCGGGCGCTTTTGATTTCGGCCTCGCCTGTGCGGCGGAAACATTACCGCGGGCCGAACGATGTTGCTGAGCCTTTTCCATCTGACAATGATAACGCCAAAAGGAAATCACGGCTTGGACAATATTGTCATCGTTACAAAGTAGAAGCGCTCGGCGCACGGCTTTTTTAAATTAGCCGAATCGCATTAAATCGATCAAATGCCGGAAATTGGCATTGTTCCAAACGGTCAATACGCCCTCAGATCATTGTATAGGGCGTTTTCATATGAACTTTTTTATGCGTGCTTTTTTGTTGATGTGAATGGATGAAATGATCATCAGGTGCCCTGAATGCGCGACAAATGCCGATTTCATCCAACTGTTACAAACCCGCCGCCCAACGCAGGTTAAGACTGACGTCACGGTTTTATCACCTTTTGGGATGGCGCATGTTTTTGGATCGTATTCGGATTGGATCGCGCATTTTTACTGGCTTCTGTGTGCTGGTGGTGCTGCTGGTTGGGCTCAGCGCGCTGTCTTCGACCTATCTTTTGAGATTTAGCGGCCATGCCGATCGCATTGCCAAAAGCACCACCTTGGTCGGCCTTGCCAATGATTACGCGCTGAAGCTTGAACGCCTGTCCAATCAGGTGTTGCTGTTTGCCCAGACGGTCGATGTGCAAGACCGCGAAGGAATCACCACCCTGCAAAACGCGGCCGAGCAAAGCGGTGCGACCCTTGTCGCGGCCCTGCGCGAAAGCGGGGATCAAAACCGTGCTGACACGCTCGAAAGCCTAAGTGCCGATTACATCGCAACGCTGGAGCCACTTGTCCTGCGGGCCGAAAACCTTACCGCGGCATCCGATACCATGTTGCTTGGCGCCAATCAGCTCGGCAAATCTGCCGCCAAACTTGAAGAATTCATCGCCAAACGCGATCCGGCCTTGGCCGCAAAATATGCCGATAAGCTGGGCGCACTTAATCTGGCGGCGATTGTAAATAGCCTGCAATATCCGATCCTGCGCACGCCAGACGCGCTTGAGGCGGCGCGCGCAAAAACCTCCGCACTGACCGATCTTCAAGAAGAAATCAAATCGTCCTTTGATGGCCTGAAACGCAAAGAGAAAAAGCTGTTTTCCTATGCGCTGCGCGATAATGATTTGCTCAAACAGGGGGCCAATCAGCTTGAAGGGTCCATCGGTGGGTTCCGCCAATCGATGGATGATTTCAAAACGGCGGTGCGCAGCGTGCAGACCATCACGCAAAACATCCGCCAAGAAGCCATGGCACGCCAAGCCGCTCTGGTCGATGCCGCCCATGCCCAATCAACCAATTCGGCCCTGACCAATATTGTCGTGGCGGCAATCGGCGTTGTGATTGCGTTGGCACTCGCACTTGGCATCACCATGAGCATCCTGCGCCCGCTTAAACGGGTGAATGGCGATATGGCGCGGCTGAGTGAAAATGACACCCACATTGATCTTGTCGATATTAACCGGCGCGATGAATTTGGCGCCATGGCGCGCACGGTTGCGATTTTCCGTGATAACGCGCTAAAGATCGAAACCATGGCCGAGGAACGCATTACCCTGCAACGCCTCGAAGAAGAAAAGCGCCGCGCATCCTTGGGCGCAATGGCCAACACCATCGAAGGTGAAACCACCGGCCTTGTCCAATCGGTCAGTCATCAAGTCACCCGCATGCGCGAAGCTGTCACCGAAGTTTCCGCCGCTGCCCAGCGTGTGACCATCCAAACTGAAACCGCCACCGATGCGGCCCAGCAAAGCCAGTCGCATTCGACCGCCATTGGTGATGCCGCCCGCCGCCTGACCACGGCAATCGGATCGATTGCCAGCCGGGTCGAACGCCAACGCGGTATTGCGCAAAATGCGGTTGGATCGACCCAACAATCGGCCAAGGCCGTTGATGATCTGCGCGAAGTTGCCACCAGCATCGAACAGATTGTCGATCTGATCCGCGGCATTGCCGGGCAAACCAACCTTTTGGCGCTGAATGCCACGATTGAGGCCGCCCGTGCCGGGGATGCGGGCAAAGGCTTTGCCGTCGTCGCGGCAGAGGTCAAAAACCTTGCCAATCAAACCGAAAAGGCCACCGAACAAATCACATCACACGTCAATGCCATGGGCAATGTGACGGACCGTTGCGTAACATCGATGCAAGATGTCGGTGTTACGGTACGCGATATGATGTCGATATCTGACGAAGTCGCGGGCGATGTTGAACAACAACGCCGCGAAACCGAGGAAATCACTGGCGCCATCGCCCTTGCCGGGCAGGCCGCCCACAATGTTGGGGCCGCCATTGACGAGGTCTCGCGCGATATTGATGCCACCCGCACGCTCAGCGTGGATCTTACGCGCCGTGCCGATGAAGTTGAACGCAATGTCACCGAACTGACCGCATCCTTGGATCGTGCGGTGGCCTCTGCCGCGACAGAGCCAGAGCAGGGGGCTACGGGTGAACCCGAACCTGCGACCGCGTCAGACCCAAAATCGGCTTACCCCGACCCGGACAAAGATCGCAGCAAAGATGCCGACAACCTAGTCCGGTTTCCGCAATCGGGGATGCGCGGTGCGGCTTAGGCCGCAGTGCCTAAACCATCCATTGCACACATGATCACACCAGATGTGACCGAAATGGGCCTGCATGCCGTATGGGGTATGCAGGCCTTCATGCATGGCGCGCCTGCAATCGCCACGGAAACCTATGATTTTGTTCACATCGCGATACAAACTGCGACGTTTCTGATACAATTTTAATGTGGTTCTGACCGACTGGTTGCAGTAGCTTTCGCATAACACGTATTTCACGATAATCGTGCCTGCCCCCGTGGGTAAGGATTTGAAATACAGAACATTTCCCACCAAGGGATAGCGCTATCGGGGCGGTCCAAATCAGCCTGTCCCCAGTTGGAAGTATCAATGCGATGACGCGTAAGACACCGCTTCTGGTCGCAGGTTTGGCAATCATCGTGATTGCGGCACTTGCGTATATCTTTGCCAAAGACGACATCATGGCGATCATCACACCCGGCGAGCAGCCCGGTGCGATGCAGGCGTCTGGCGCGGGTGCGGGCGCGGGTGCTGAACGCGGCCTTCCGGTCATTGCCGAACGTGCCACTTTGATGGATGAAAAAACCGTGGTTGAGGCGGTCGGAACCGGCAAATCATCGCTGGGTGTTTCGATCTATCCTGCGGTGTCTGGCGAAGTCGCAGACGTGCTGTTTCATGCCGGTGATCATGTCACCAAGGATCAGGTGCTGGTCATTCTTGATTCTGATCGTGAACGCCTTGCGCGCGATCTTGCCGCCCTTCAGGTCAAAGACGCCAAACAACTTCTGGCCCGCTATGAAAAGGCCCGCCCGCTTGGTGCGGTCGCCGAAAGCGAAGTCGACACCGCACGCACAGCGTTGGCCCAGGCCCGGATCGAACTGGATCAGGCCGAAGTCAATTTGGCCGACCGGACGATCTTGGCCCCGTTTGATGGCATTGTCGGCATTTCCGAAATTGAGGCCGGCGACCGTGTCGACAGTTCAACTGCGATTGTCACCCTTGATAACATCGAAAGCATTCTGGTCGATTTTGAAGTCGCCGAAACCCGGTTTGAAAACATCAAACCCGGCCAAAAAGTCCGTGTTGAAACTTGGAGCCTACCCGGCGAGCTGTTTGAAGGAACGGTTGATGCCATCGGCAGCCGCATTGACCCGGTCAGCCGGACATTTAGCGTCCGTGCCCGTGTCCCCAATCCAAATGGTCGGCTTTTGGCTGGCATGTCCTTTGCGGTTTATGTCGATATCGAAGGCAAACAATATCCGTCCGTGCCTGAAATCTCGGTTCTTTGGGGCGATGACGGCACCTATGTCTGGCGCATTGATGATGAAAACAAGGTCTCGCAAGTGCCGGTTCGGGTGGTAAAGCGCACCAATGGCCGCATCTTGTTGGATGGGGATATTTCGTCCGGTGATCTTATCGTTGTCGAAGGTGTCTTGCGCCTGCGGCCCGGACGTGTGGTGGACGCGACCATTCGTGGCGAAGACCAAGCCGGTGTTGCTGCGCGTGAAAATCCGGGCGAAGGTTCCTAATCATGGGAATGGAAACGCCCCCACAGGATCAAAATGATCTCGCATCGCTCAGTGTTCGCCGTCCGGTTTTTATCTGCGTGGTGTCGCTTCTGATCGTTCTGGCCGGTCTTGCTGCCATGCTCGGTGTGGAAATCCGCGAACTGCCTAACGTGGATCGCCCAATCGTTACCATCTCGGCAAATTATGACGGCGCGTCGCCTGAAACGGTTGATGCCGAAGTCACAGCGATCATTGAAAGTGCCGCCTCACGCGTTAGCGGCGTGAAAAAAATCAGCTCCCAAAGCGAAGAGGGCAATGCCCGCATTCGCATCGAATTTTACCCCGATGTTGATATTAACGACGCCGCCAGCGACATCCGCGAAGCCATCAGCCGCGCAACCCGCAGCCTGCCTGACGGGGTCGAAGACGTCCGCGTGGTCAAGGCCGACGCCGATGCCAGTGCCATCATGCGCATGGCTGTGGTCAGTAACCGCCTGACCGAAGAAGAACTTGCCAATATCGTCGAAGACCAAATTAGCCCGGCTTTGTTGTCTGTACCCGGTGTTGCCGAAATCACGGTCAATGGTGACCGGGAAAAGGTCCTGCATGTGCGCGTCGATCCGCTGCGCATGGCAAGCTACGGCCTGTCGGTGCAAAACATCGCCGACATTTTGCGTACCGCCCAGTTTGATATCCCGGCCGGTAGTTTTGAATCGACGGATCAAAAACTGTTTGTCCGGGCAGATGCATCTGTCTGGGAAATCGATGAACTGAACCAGATGTTCGTGCGCGATGGCATCCGGCTTGGCGATGTTGCTGATATGTATTATGGGCCGGATGACGCATCGTCCTATGTTCGCCTTGATGGTCGCACAGTGATCGGACTTGGCGTCACCCGTCAGGCGCAATCAAACACCATTGCGATTTCCAATGGCATACGCGATGCCGTCAAACGGCTGAACGCTCAATACAGCGATATCGAAGTCTTTGTGAATTCCGACGATGCGGTCTTTATCGAAGGAGCTTTGTGGGAAGTGATCTTTAGCCTCGGCTTGGCAATCGTGATTGTCATCGCGATTTTGTACCTGTTCTTGCGATCCTTTACCGCGACCTTAATCCCGACTGTGACCATCCCGATTGCCTTGATCGGTACGGTTGCGGCGATCTGGGCAATGGGCTTTTCGATCAATATCCTGACATTGCTGGCCCTTGTTCTGGCGACCGGGATGATTGTTGATGACGCGATTGTGGTGTTGGAAAACATTCAACGTCGACGCCATCAGGGCCTTGGATCAATGGCCGCTGCCGTCCTTGGATCGCGTCAGGTGTTCTTTGCGGTGATCGCCACTACCTTGACCCTGATTTCGGTCTTTGTTCCGATTTCATTTTTGCCCAGTACGGCGGGCCGCCTGTTCCGTGAATTTGGCTTTGTTCTGGCTTTTTCGGTTGCGGTGTCTTCCTTTGTCGCGCTGACCCTGTGTCCGATGTTGGCATCGCGCCTCAAACATATCGATCCGCATGATGGTGATCAAAACGCCAAACCCAATCGCCTCGAACGGTTTGGCTATTCCTGTGCCAATGTTTATCGCCGCATTCTTGAAGCCGTGCTGGGCTATCCGGTCGTCACCCTGATGGTCTGTCTTGTCTGCGGTGTGGTTGCCTTTGGCGTCTATAACAGTGTCACCAAGGAACTGTTGCCCAAGGAAGACCGCGGTCGCATTTTGGTGTCTTTGCGCGGTCCCGATGGGGTTGGCATTGACTATATGGACCGTCAGGTCGAAGCGGTCGAAAACATTCTGCGCCCGGTGGTCGAAGCTGGCGACGCGCGCAACATCTACACCATTGTTGGTCTTTGGGACCCGAACTTTGCTTTGGTGATTGCCCCACTGGTGCCTTGGGATGAACGCAGCCGCAGCCAACAAGACATCACCGGATCAATCCAGGGGCAGCTTAACGCGCTTCCCGGCGTTCAGGCATTTGTCTGGCAACCCAACAGTTTGGGCCTTCGCGGTGGCACGGGCGAGGGACTGGAATTTGCCTTAACCGGCACCAGTTACCGCAAACTGGCCGAAAATGCCCGCGCCATGCAGCAGGAATTAGAAGCCAACTATCCCGGTCTGACAGGCATTCGAACGTCTTATCAAACCACCCAGCCACAGCTTCTGGTCAATATTGATCGCAAACGGGCCTTTGATTTGGGTATTCCGATCAATGAGCTTGATACGACGCTTCGCGCCATGATCGAGGGATATGAAGTCGCCGACATCAATGTCGATGATCAAAACATTCCGATCAAATTGCGCAGTTCGCTCGGCAGCATCAATGATCCATCCGATCTTGAAAACCTGTTTGTTACCGGGACCGACGGGCGCATCTTGCCGCTGTCATCGGTGATTACGCTGGGCGAAGAAGCCGTCGCGTCCGAACTTGAACGCGAAGGCCAACAGCGCGCCGTGACAATTTCGGCAAATCTGGCCCCTGATTATACCTTGGCTCAGGCGGTCGATGATGTGAATGAAGCGGGCGAAAAGCTGCTGCCGACGGGCACGGGTATTTTGTATCTTGGCGATGCCGCGACCCTTGGCGAAACATCAAATGATGTGCAAATCACCTTCCTGATTGCGGTGCTTGTTGTGTTGCTGGTCCTTGCCGCGCAGTTCGAAAGTTTCGTGTCTGCCTTGGTCGTTGTTCTGACCGTGCCCTTTGGCTTGGCGGCCGCGATCTTTGCCCTGGCACTAAGCGGCACCTCAATCAATATCTACAGCCAGATCGGTCTTGTGATGCTGGTTGGGTTGATGGCCAAGAACGGTATTTTGGTTGTTGAATTTGCCGATCAGTTGCGCGATGCCGGTAAATCGGTCCGCGAAGCTGTGCATGATGCCGCGATGGTGCGTTTGCGCCCGATCATGATGACGATGATTTCAACTGTTTTGGGCGGTTTGCCGTTGGTCGTTGGATCTGGTGCTGGTGCCGAGGCGCGCGCCGCAATTGGGTGGGTGGTGTTTGGTGGCCTTGGTATTGCCACCTTGTTTACGCTGTTCTTAACCCCGGTTTTGTATCTTTTGTTGGCCCCACTGGTGTCGGCCCGTGCGGATGGCAGCATGAAATTACAACGCCAGTTACGTGCCGCCGAAGACATTCCAGATACCGGCGAGGTCGAAGACAATCAGGTGTCCGGACATGCGTCCCCAGAAAGTGCGAAATAACATGCAAGCCAAACCACGTTCGATACTTATTCGCGCGGCACTTTTGATTGGGGTCACCAGTTTGACCGCATGCCAGTCGGTGGGGCCCGATTATACCGCGCCAACATTTGATATGTTCGACGCCTACAAACCCGAAATACCAACGATTACCAGCAACCGCTCCCAACAGGGCCGCTGGTGGGAAACGACAACCGATCCGATCTTGCAAAAGCTCATCGCCGAGGGGGTCGCCGCCAACATCGATCTTAAAATCGCGATTAGCCGCATTCGCGCCGCCGCGGCAACCGCACGCGGTGTCGCTGGCGATAACGGTGCAAAGGTCGGGGCCAATGCAAAAGGCACTGCCGAAACGTCGACCTCCAGCCGGGCATCAGGCAGCCGGGTGGATGATCTGGGCTTTAGCACGGGCCTTGATCTTTCATGGACGGCGGATGTTTGGGGTGGGCAGGCCCGCGAAGAACAAGGGGCCGAGGCCGATTACCTTGAACAGGTCTACCTGCGCGAAGACGTCTATCGCGTGATGATTGGCGATATTATCCGCAATTATATCGAATTGCGCGGCACCCAAAAACGTCAGGAAATGTTGCGCAGTTCCCTTGATCTGCAACGCCAAACCAGCGACATCGTGCGTGTGCGTCAACAAACCGGTCTGGCATCCGAACTTGATCTTTCGCGCGCCCGCGCCGAAGTCGCCGATATCGAGGCAAGTCTACCCGCCCTGCAAACCCAAATTGACCGATCGATAAATGCGATTTCCATTTTGGTTGGCGCACAGCCCGGCACCCATCGCGATTTGTTGCTGGATGTCGCCCCCTTGCCAGAATTCCAAAGTGCTCCACCGATTGGCGTACCTGCCGATCTTTTGCGCCGTCGCCCGGATGTGCGTGCGGCTGAACTGGCGTTGATTTCCGCAACCGCGCGAATCGGTGTTGAAACCGCAACGCTGTATCCTGAACTCACACTTAATGGCTCTGTCGCCTTTGGGGTGACCGGCTTTGGCACTGGGCCGATTGTCCGCACAGCGATGGCGGCCATCGGGGCGGTGATTGACGCAACGCTATATGACGGCGGGGTGCGCCGTGCAAACATCACAGTCGCCGAAGAAGAAGCCGAACAAGCCTTCCAGAATTACCGCAAGACATTGCTGGCCGCGATTGAAGAAGTTGAAAGTGCGATTTACGGCTATGTCGGTGCCGTGCAGCAACGCGATTCGCTGATTGCATCGGTGCGCTATCACCGGGATGCCTTCGAACAATCGCGCGTGCGCTATGTACAGGGGCTTTCGAACTTTTTGGACGTCCTCGATTCTCAGCGCAGCCTGACCAGTTCTCAACAATCGCTTGCCGATGCCCAAACCGATCTGGAACTGGAAACCATCAATCTCTATAGCGCGGTGGGCTTAAGCGTTGAAGACGTTGAACGCTATGCCGATCAAAACGGTGTTGAGCTCATTAACGGCTAAGGTCTGTGCTGGGCTGTGCGCCAAGTCACTGTTTAACCGCATATATCAGTGAACTGTGACTTGAGTTTCTGACAGCATGCGCTAATCCTGTGGCACAATGATGCCCGAGGATTCCGATGACTGGTGATCTGTTTGCCAATGAACCACCCCGCAACTTGCTGCCCTTTGATGGGCATGTCTTGTTGCTGCGTGATATTATGCCGCTCGAGGACGCAGATCGTACATTCGATCGGCTAATGACCAGCGTGATCTGGCAACAGGAAACCGCCCGGATTGCAGGCCGCGAAGTGGCTGTTCCACGTCTGACCGCGTGGTTTGGCGATGTGGCCTATCGCTACAGCGGCGTCTACCACCCGGCATCCCCGTTCCCGGCCAAGGTTGCGCCGCTGCGTGATCTTGCCGAAAGTTTGGCGGGTGTTCCGTTTAATACCGTTTTGCTTAATCAGTATCGTGATGGCCGCGACAGTGTGTCATGGCATGCCGATGACGAAGATGTTCTGGGCGAAAACCCGGTGATTGCCAGTCTTTCCTTTGGGCAAGAACGCCGTTTTCATCTGCGCCATAAAACCACCGGGGATCGCATCAGCATTGATCTTCCCCACAATTCGGCCCTGATCATGGCCGGTGAAACCCAACATTACTGGCTGCATCAGCTTCCCAAAACCGCACGCCAGGTTGGGCCGCGCATTAACCTGACCTTCCGCCAAACCCATCCCGAAAAACGCCCCTGACAAACGCCCCTGACAAACGCCCCTGACAAACGCCCCTGACAAACGGCCCTTTCGAACGGTCCTTCCGAACGGTCCTTCTGAGCTGCGCGGAAGAACGACCCGGAACTCGCACGAAGCGTGCGCACACCGCCGCCAAGATCGGGGGAGGCCCAACCTCTGGCCTCGACTGCGTTTACCCATGCCCGAACTAAAGTCTTCCGCGCTCAGGTGCGTTACGCCGCGATATGACGCTGCCCAAAACACGCAACCGCATCCGGCGGTCTGTCTTACGGCAATGTCTTGTGGCAAGATGCCGATGCTTTTGGCTATAGTCCTTTAAGCATCAAAGCAGTGCCATTGTCTTTGCGAACGGCAACGGGCAAGGCAATGACACGATCACGGGTTTGGGGTACGGGACGTAATGGCGGCAAAGCGCGTAAAACTTCTGGATGTTGCCAAGGCGGCCGGGGTGTCGCAAGGAACGGCATCCAACGCGTTTGGCAAACCCGATCTTGTGCGCAAAGAAGTCCGCGACCGCATTTTTGCCGCTGCCAAGGAACTTGGCTATCGCGGGCCACATGTAATGGCCCGGATGTTGCGCACTGGCAAGGCTGGCGCGCTCGGTGTGGTTTTTCCCGATAATCTTGAATATGCCTTTTCCGATCCGGTGGCGATTGAGTTGCTGCGCGGCATTGGGCGCGAATGTGCGCGCCATGGGGTGAATGTCATGATCATCTCGGCGGAAAACCCGCAACAGGCAATTGCCGCGGTCAATAATGCCGCGGTCGATGCTTTTCTGGTGCATTGCTATTCTGATGATAACGACATCATTTCCGCCATTCAGCGCCGCAACCAACCCTTGATCAGCATTGATACCGACATTGCCGGGGCGGCGGGGGCCGTCTTGCTCAATGATCATGCAGCGGCCAAAACGGCCGCGACCCATTTGCTGGAATGCGGGGCGCGCAAATTTGCCATTCTGTCCTTGCAGGCGACCGAACATGATCATTTCGGCCCGATGAATGCCAACCGTGTCGGCGCGGCCAGCCATCGCGTGGTGCGTGAACGCATGGCGGGCTATCACGATGCCCTGCAAGCGGCGGGCATTTCACCAACCGAAATTATCCACATTGAATGCGATAACCAGTCCGATCACAGTGCAAAAATGACGGTCGATCTTTTGACCCAGCACCCGGAAATTGACGGCATTCTCGCCATGTCCGATGTGATTGCCATCGGCGCGCTGGATGGTGCCCGTGCGGTGGGGCGTAAGGTGCCGAATGATCTTAAGGTCATTGGAATTGACGGCATTGTCGCAGGCGAACGCACCGACCCCCCGCTTTCGTCGGTCCGCCAAGATTCGGTGGAAAAAGGCCGCCTGGCCGCCGAAATGGCGCTTGGCGATGACACTGCCCGCACCATCACCCTCGAAACCGGCCTCCTCGTGCGCGGCTCGACCAAAATCGGTTAGGTTTTTAGGCGTTACACAGGAAAATTAAAGTCCGGTAAATCGCGGTTTCCGGCTAAACCGTCCCATAGCGCAAGGTAACGGTCATTCATCGCTGCAAGGCTGTAATGATCGATAATGCGTTGGCGGGCAGCCGCTTTGCGCTGCTCTTTCTGTGCCGGGTCTTCTGACAGCAATTCTGACATCGCACGTGCCAGTTTTTCCGGTGCGTTTAGGGGCACCGTTTTGCCAGTGCCGCCCAGAATATCCGCAACGTCGCCAACATCATTGCCAATCGCCGGAACGCCGCATGCCATCGCTTCGCCAATTACATTGGGGAACCCCTCGCCAAAGCTTGACGATAAAACCGCGATATCAAATGCGGGCACCAGCTTGGCAACGTCCCGCCGGAGGCCAAGGGCGGAAACATGACCGGTCAATTCAGCGGGAATTGGCAGATCATCTGTTTTATCCCCGACAAGAACCAAATGAATATCATGGCCGTGCTGGCGTGCCTTTTGAACGGCAGAAAACAGGGTGGCATGGTCCTTGGCCGGGTCTTTGCGCGCGACCATGCCGACGATGGATTTGTTGGAGGCTATATTAAGCTCGTCGCAAAGGCGTTGCTTGGTGGTCGGATCAGGTTGCCATTCTTGTGTATCAAACCCGTTGGGCAGATACGCCCAGCGTTTTGGATGATATCCACATTTAAGATGGTGACGTTGTCCCGCATGGGAATTTGCCGCAATGACCGCCGGGCACGAAGATAATCTCGCCAGCAGTTTTAAAACAATTTTGGTCGACCGGCCATATTGCGACAGGTCCATTTCCGCACAGCGAATATTCCACGCCAACCGTTTGCTACCTCGTCCCGAAAGGATGGTGGCAAGGGTGCTGATGAAATCAGAATGATACAGCCAGGACATGATGGCATCGGGTTTATGGCGGCGCATCAATCGGGCCAGTTTGATAATGGCACCGGGCAAGTCACGTGGACCTGCCGTCATGCCAAGACAATGCAGCTCGACGCCGGCTTGGCGCAAATCCGGGCCATAGACACCTTCGGCCATCAACGACACGACGATTTGTTTTGGGCCGTCTGTCTGGGCATTGTGGCACGCAATTCGGGTCAGAACGCGTTCCGCGCCCCCGGCGTCAAGTTCATTGATGATGTGCATTACGGTTGCCATACCAAGCCTATAGCAGCCCTGATGCCATTCGAACAGATGGCTATTTGCTCAGTTCGCGGTGGCGATAACAGTCAAGCGTGTGGTCCATGACAAGGCCGGTGGCTTGGAGGAATGAATAGATGATGGTGGTGCCAACAAATTTCATGCCGCGCTTTTTAAGGTCTTTGGACAGTGCATCACTTAATTCGGTCGATACCGGGACATCGGCCATGGTCGGCCAATGGTTGATCAGCGGTGTGCCGCCAACGAATTTCCAGACATAGGAATCGAAGCTGCCGAACTCTTTTTGGATCTCAATGAATATTCGCGCATTTTGAATAGTCGCGGCTATTTTTAATTTATTTCGAATAATCCCGGGATCGGCCAAAAGCGCTTCTTGCTTGGCCGCATCATAGGAAGCGACCTTTTGCACATCGAAATCATCAAATGCCGCCCGATAGGTGTCCCGCCGCGCCAAAATGGTCAGCCAACTTAATCCGGCCTGCGCACCTTCCAGGATCAGCATTTCAAAAAACAGCCGATCATCATGGACCGGAACACCCCACTCAGTATCGTGATAATCGACATAAAATGGTTTGTCCGCATGGGTCACTGCCCAGCCACATCTTGGGGCAGACATTGAGCCACACCCTTTATTATCCCCTTGGTTTTCGTCATTTTTGGGTGTGGTGGTCATTGCATGTGTCTCCGATGAGTGGTCAACCTTTTTGGCTGTAACGGCGCCGGCGGGCAAGAGGGGATCGCCACTTTAATGGTTTCTCCTGACAGTTTTAGACGGGATCAGCGGGGTGTGACGCCTACATTTAATTGTATGAGGATTTATATTGATGCAATCATGAGTGGGTGATTGGCATCACAAGGGGCGTAAAAATGCGCCGGAAAGGCGGAAAATCAATGCTCTGCGCTTGCGTTGTGCGCCATTGCCGACTAGGTTTTGCAGCATCAAAACATATCTCCGGGCAGATTATGCAAATCTGTCCCGGCCGCAGGTAAGGAGCAGCAATGCTGGCGATTTTTTGGCTTATTGATACGGTGATCGGTATCTACATTTTCATGCTGATTGGCTCGGCGATTTTGTCGTGGCTTGTGGCGTTTAATGTGGTCAATACCAGCAACAAGTTTGTCTATATGGTGGGTGACTTCCTGTATCGCGTAACCGAACCCGCCCTTCGGCCGATCCGGCGCGTGATCCCTGATCTGGGCGGCATTGATGTGTCACCGATCATCCTGATCCTGATCCTGCAATTTGCCAATATGCTGATCCAGACCGATCTGCGCGCGGCGCTTTTAGGCTATTAAATGTCTCAATCAGACAATGACTGACGCGGTTTGCGAGATACTGTCTGACCAAACGGGCATACGTCTTTTTGTCCGCTTAACGCCAAAAGCATCGCGGAACGCCGTTAATGGTGTGATGGCCGATGCCAGTGGCCGGGAACAGCTGAAAGTGTCGGTAACGACCGTGCCCGAAAACGGCAAAGCCAATCAGGCGCTGATAAAACTTTTGGCAAAAGCGGCCAAATGGCCTAAATCCTCGATCGAGATCGTGGCAGGACAAACAGATCGCAACAAAGTTCTTGTGATCCAAGGCGATCCCAGTGAACTGACAGCGCAAATTATCCAACTGACGGGCGGGCAGACATCATGAGTGACGCAAAAATCATCGACGGCAAGGCATTCGCGGCCAAATTGCGCGGCGACATCACAACCGAAGTAACCAAGCTAAAAGCCGAAAACGGCGTTACCCCGGGCCTTGCGGTTATTCTGGTGGGCGAAGATCCGGCCAGTCAGGTCTATGTGCGCAATAAGGGCAAACAAACCCTTGAATGCGGCATGAATTCCTATGAACACAAATTGTCGCCCGACACCCCGCAGGAAGAGCTTCTGGCCCTGATCGCCAAACTCAATGCTGATCCGAATGTGCACGGTATCCTGTGCCAGTTGCCGGTGCCTGATCATATTGACGAGCAGGCCATTTTGGCCGCTATTGATCCGGCCAAGGATGTTGATGGGTTTCATGTGGTCAATGCCGGGGCGCTTGCGACGGGCGGCGAAGGGTTTGCACCTTGCACGCCGTATGGCTGCTTGATGTTGCTAAAAGATTGCCTTGGCGATCTGTCGGGCAAGCGCGCAGTTGTGGTTGGCCGATCCAATATTGTCGGCAAACCAATGGCGCAGCTGTTGCTGAAAGAGAGCTGCACGGTGACGATTGCCCATTCGCGTACCCGCGATCTGCCCGAAGAAGTCCGCCGTGCCGATATCGTGATTGCCGCGGTGGGGCGCCCGAACATGGTCAAGGGCGACTGGATCGCACCGGGTGCGACGGTCATTGATGTGGGGATCAACCGCATCGAAGGCGAAAACGGCAAAATGAAACTGGTCGGCGATGTCGAATTTGAAAGCGCATCGAAAGTGGCCGGCGCGATTACACCGGTGCCGGGTGGTGTTGGCCCGATGACCATCGCCTGCCTTTTGAACAATACGCTGATTTCGGCCTGCCGTGCCAATGGCCTGCCGGTGCCCAATCTGGGCTTTGATAGCTAAGCCCGCCAAAGCGGGCTCATAGAATATGTAAAGGCGGTCCCACGGGGCCGCCTTTTTTGTTTTTGGGCGATGATACAAAGAAAGGCCTCTTTGCTTGCGGTTCTATCACCGGCGGTGCGGGATTCGGCCAGCTTCTTTCAGGCCGATGACTAATATGGAATCAAACGGCCAGGCCGACGGTTCGATACGGTCTGCGTTTATTGTGCTGATCCTCCGGCCCGTGATGAGAGATCGACATGGAGAGGCTCTTATATATAGAGAGCATTAAAGACGGTGTTGGTACAGGTATCCTTGAGACCCATCCGCATTGCCGATTCTGCGAATCAGGTGCCAAGGATTCGGCTTTTGCGGCTTTTTTCACAAAATTGCGGCCACATATCGCGAATCCTTTGATCGGATTCTGGTCGACTGGGCGGGGCGTAATCCAGATGCCCCTTCTTTTTGCCGTCACAAACATTAGGGATTACGCAAAAACAGAGACAAACGTGACAGCAATAGTGCGCAATTGGCGAGCTATCGTGCGGAAAACATGGCGAAATGACCATTTTTCAGTTTTCTGTCTTTTTTCTGCAAAAAGGTATTTACAGGTCGGAGTTAGGGCCCTATAACCCGCCTCCACCGACGCAGTGCGGCGCCAACGAGACGGCGACGCGGGGCGGGCGGTTTTGGGCTTCGGTCCTAGAGTTCTTTGACATTGTTGATCAGTAGGAAGGGATGCGCGGGCAGCGTTATGGCGCA
>NZ_JAATOV010000009.1 GCF_011806425.1 Thalassospira lucentensis
TAGAGCGCCGGCCTGTCACGCCGGAGGCCGCGAGTTCAAGTCTCGTCACTCGCGCCATTCCCTCCCAATGGGAATGAAACAAAAAAGCACCTCGGTTTTTACCGCAGGTGCTTTTTTGTTTTTTGGTCGATTTTCATCCCTTCCCCACAGCAAAATCGCCGTCGCTATTTTTCTTTAAAATTTGCGCAAAAAACACTTGCCAGCAGAAGGCTCTATTTATATAAACCGCGCCACACACCGCGCGGGTGTAGCTCAGTTGGTTAGAGCGCCGGCCTGTCACGCCGGAGGCCGCGAGTTCAAGTCTCGTCACTCGCGCCACTCTTTTTCAAGAGTGGACAAAGTCGCCCTTCAAAGGCGGCTTTTTTTGTGTCCAAATTCCAGATCGAGACGGTTTCTGCAACCCTTGCGCGAACACCCTTCCTGCCCGCACCGACATTGCGCGAAAATGAAGCAATTCGCCCCATCTGGTCATTGATTAATCGTATAATTTATGGTCAGCTTTGCGCCTCGATTAACGAAGCTTCAATTGCAGGCCGCCCCACGATCATGGGTGCGCGGATATTCTGGCGTTACCAATATGGTGACCTCAAAAACGCTGTCGCCCTAGGCCTGCAGTCCCACAACAACAAAACGGGAGGCGCATCATGCGCAAATTAATTGCTGGGCTGGTCATGGGGACCGCCCTCGCGACGACGCCATTGGCAGCACAGGCTGAAACGCCGAAAAATGTGCTTGTTATGGCCAACGCCATTGACGACCTTATTACCCTTGACCCGGCTGGAATGTTTGAGTTCTCGGGTCTCGAATACGCAGGTAACACCTATGACCGCCTTATCGGTTTCGACAATGATGATGTGTCGAAAATTTACGGCGTCATCGCTGAAAGCTGGGATGTCTCAGAAGACGGCAAAACATATACCTTTAAAATCCGCGACGGCATCAAGTTCGCGTCGGGCAATGACCTGACCGCCGAAGACGCAGCCTTCTCGCTCCAGCGCGTCATTCTGCTTGATGGTTCGCCTGCGTTTATTCTTGGCCAGTTCGGCCTGACGCCAGAAAACGTCAAAGAAAAAATCCGTGCAGTCGACGATTCAACGCTGGTTATGGAAGTCGACAAACCATACGCACCAAGCTTCGTGCTCTATTGCCTGACCTCTGGTGTCGGCTCTGTTGTCGACAAAGAAGAAGTTCTTGCGCACGAGGAAGATGGTGACCTCGGAAGCAACTGGATGAAAACCAACTATGCTGGTTCTGGTCCGTTCGAACTGAACAAATGGGTTGCCGGACAAAGCCTCAGCCTGAAAGCCAATGAAGATTACTGGGATGGTGCGCCAGAAATGAAGCGCGTCATTATCCGTAACGTCAAAGAAGCCGCTTCTCAGCAGCTGCTTTTGGAAAAAGGCGATATTGACATCGCGCGTAACCTTGAAGCCGACCAGTTGGCCTCCATCAAGGGTGACGACGACATCAAAATCATGGCGAAAGGCAAAGGTGCCCTTTGGTATCTTGGTCTGTCCCAGAAAAACGAATACCTGTCCAAACCAAAAGTCCGCGAAGCTCTGAAATACCTTGTCGATTACAAAGGCATTTCTGAAACCATCCTTGCGGGTCGCTCCCAGGTTCATCAGGCATTCCTGCCTGAAGGCTTCCTTGGCGCTTATAACGAAAACCCTTACAGCTTGAACGTCGAAAAAGCTAAGGAACTTCTGGCCGAAGCAGGCCTTCCGGATGGCTTCACCGTTACCATGGACACGCGTAACACCACCGCAGTCATGGCAATGGCACAGTCGATCCAGGCAACCTGGTCCCTGGCCGGCATCAACCTGGAAATCATTCCGGGCGACAACAAACAGACCCTGACCAAATACCGTGCTCGTCAGCACGATATCTATATCGGTCGCTGGGGCCCGGATTATCAGGATCCGCACACCAATGCATCGACCTTTGCATGGAACCCGGACAACTCCGACGATGCGACAGCAAAACCGCTTGCATGGCGTAACTCTTGGGATCCGAAAGGCATGACTGCCGAAGTCGATGCCGCGACCCTCGAACGCGATGATGCGAAACGTGCGGCAATGTATGTCGACCTTCAGAAAAAAGTTCTGGAAAGCGGTCCGTTCGTGATCATGTTCCAGGAAACTGAAATCGCGTCCATGCGTAAAAACGTAAACAACTTCGTCCTCGGCCCGTCATTCGATAACAACTATTATCGTTATGTGACCAAGGACTAAGGTCAGTTTCGTTCGATTTGATTTTTTGCCGGGCACCTCTGTGTGTCCGGCAAATTTCGAATGGCAACGTAACACGCGCATGCGTTCTTCTCAGCGGCGGTCGCTTTGCTTTTTAATCCGCAAAACGGCAAACCAGAACCGCTCTGCGACATATCCCTTGCGCCTGTTTCGCTGCCAACCGATACGCCCAACACAAATAAACCGCGTCGCATGACGCTTTATGCACTAAGGAGACAACGGTCGTAATGTCCGCTGTTACACGCAAACATCGAGACGGGCGCAGACGCGCTGGTCTTTTTTCCGGCAAGACAGGCAGCATCCTGCGCGTTGTCTTTTCGCTGGCCATCACATTTTTTGGTCTGCTTCTGGTCACATTTTTGATTGGCCGCGTTCTTCCTATCGATCCGGTTTTGGCCGCTGTCGGTGACCACGCATCGCAAAGCACCTATGATCGTGTCCGCGAAGAAATGGGGCTTAACCTGCCGCTTTGGCAGCAGTTCTTTATTTACATCTCCAATGTCCTGACCGGTGATTTCGGTACGTCTGTTCTGACATCGAACCCGGTTCTTGAAGACATCAAACGCGTTTTCCCCGCCACCCTTGAACTGGCAACCATTGCCACTCTTATCGGTGTGATCCTGGGTATCCCGGCTGGCGTGTTTGCCGCGATCAACAAAGGCAAATGGCCGGACCATGTTGTCCGTGTGATTGGCCTTGCCGGGTATTCGATGCCGATTTTCTGGCTCGGCTTGATGGGGCTTTTGGTCTTTTACATGAAGCTTGATTGGGTCGCAGGACCGGGGCGCCTTGATGCGTTCTATGTCGATTTCATCGAACCGACCACGGGCCTGATGCTGGTTGATACCCTGATCGAAGGCGACATGGACCTGTTTTGGAATGCGGTATCGCACATCATTCTGCCCGCCTCGATCCTTGCTTATTTCTCGCTGGCCTATATTGCGCGCATGACCCGTTCTTTCATGCTTGAACAGCTCAGTCAGGAATACATCCTGACCGCACGGGTTAAAGGGATTTCAGAACACCGCATCATCTGGCGCCACGCACTGGGCAACGTCATGGTCCCACTGGTGACGGTGATTGCGCTGTCCTACGCCAACCTGCTGGAAGGATCGGTTCTAACCGAGATCATCTTCGCTTGGCCGGGGCTTGGCCTTTACATCACCAATTCATTGCTCAATGCCGATATGAATGCGGTTCTCGGTGGCACGGTCGTTGTCGGCGCTGTCTTTATCAGTGTGAACATGCTGTCCGACCTGCTGTATCGCTTCCTCGACCCACGGGCACGGAGATAACACCATGACCACACAAATCTCCACCGCAAAGCCGGGCCTGAAACAGTGGCTAACGTCCGACACCCCACAATCACGCTGGCAGGCACAATGTGGCCGCGCGTGGCTGGGCTGGATCAAGTTTTCCGAAAACAAACTGGCCATGATCGGGCTGTCAGTCGTCGTTGGCCTGATCCTTGTCACCATTTTCGCCCCCCTGCTGGCCCCTTATGATCCATTGGCCGCCGACCTTGCCAACCGTATTCAGCCCCCGGGGGCAGAACATTGGTTTGGCACCGATCAGTTAGGCCGCGATATTTTGTCGCGTCTGATTTACGGCGCACAATATACCTTGATGATTGTTGGCCTTGTTGCCATCACCGCCGCCCCTGTCGGCCTTCTGATCGGAACCGCTGCCGGGTTCTTTGGTGGATGGGTGGATGGCGTTCTCATGCGCATCACCGACATCTTCTTGGCATTCCCGAAACTGATTTTGGCACTGGCCTTTGTCTCAGCGCTTGGACCGGGACTTGAAAACGCCATTCTTGCCATCGCGATCACCGCATGGCCGCCTTATGCACGTATTGCCCGTGCAGAAACCATCACCGTGCGCAAATCCGACTTCATCGAAGCCGCCCGTCTTCAGGGCACATCGAACCTTGGCCTGATCATCGGCCATATCATGCCCATGTGCATGAGTTCGCTTGTCGTGCGTGTCACCCTTGATATGGCAGGCATGATCCTGATTGCTGCGGGTCTTGGCTTCCTTGGTCTTGGTGCACAGCCACCGACGCCCGAATGGGGTGCAATGGTGTCCGATGGACGTCAGTTCCTGCTTGAACAGTGGTGGGTTGCGACGGTGCCGGGCTTTGCCATCTTTATCGTCAGCTTGGGCTTCAACCTTTTGGGTGATGGCCTGCGCGATGTTCTTGATCCACGCGGAGGGGATTGATCATGACCACCGAAACCCTTCTGACCGTTCAGGACCTTGAAGTCACCTTCAACACCCCAAAGGGCAAAGTCCATGCCGTGCGCGGTGTATCCTTTGACCTTGGCCGCGAACGTCTTGGTATTGTCGGCGAATCCGGTTCTGGTAAATCCCAGACCGGGCGCGCCATTCTGGGCCTGACGGCGGCCAACGGTTCGATCAGTGCATCGAAAATGAAGTTCCACGATGTTGACCTTGCCAACCTTACGCCCAAACAATGGCGTAAGGTCCGCGGGGCGCGTATTTCCATGATCATGCAGGACCCGAAATATTCGCTTAATCCTGTCATGACCATCGGCAATCAAATCATCGAAGCCTACCGCGAGCACCACAAAGTAAACACCAAAGAAGCCCGCCATCGCGCGATTGAGATGCTCGAAGCCGTCAAAATCCGTGATCCGCAGCGCGTCTTTGACTCTTACCCGCACGAAGTCTCGGGCGGCATGGGGCAACGTGTCATGATCGCCATGATGCTGATCCCTGATCCTGAATTGATCATTGCGGATGAACCGACATCGGCCCTTGATGTCACGGTTCAGCTTCAAGTCATGGCGATTTTGGATGACTTGGTGCGCGATCGCGGCATGGCCTTGATTTTCATCAGCCACGATTTGCATCTGGTCTCAAGCTTCTGCGACCGGGTGTTGGTGATGTATCAGGGCCTCGTTGTTGAAGAACTGCGTGCATCCGAACTACACAATGCCAAACACCCCTACACCAAGGGCCTTTTGAACTGCTTGCCGAAAATGAATGGCAATCATGATGATCTGCCGATCCTTGAACGCGAAGCAAGCTGGGCAGAAGGATAACAAACACCATGATCGAGATTTCAAAACTCAACGCCTGGTTCGATGACAATCACGTCCTGAAGGATGTTGATATTTCCGTGCCCGAAAACGGATCATTTGGTCTTGTGGGCGAATCCGGGTCGGGTAAATCGACCGTCCTTCGCACCATCACCGGCCTTGTCGATGACTGGGAAGGCACGATTACGGTCAAGGGCAACCAACTTGGCCCCAAACGCGACAAGGATTTCTATCGCCTTGTTCAAATGGTGTTTCAGGACCCCTTCGGATCGCTGCATCCGCGTCACACCATTGACCGCATCCTGACCGAGCCGGTTAATATTCACGGCCTTGGCAATTCCGATGCCCGCGTGGTTGAGGCCCTTAAACAAGTTGGCCTCGATAACGCGTTTCGTTTCCGCTACCCCCATCAGCTTTCTGGGGGGCAGCGCCAACGTGTTGCGATTGCGCGTGCGCTTATTCTCGAACCCAAGGTCCTTCTGCTCGATGAACCGACATCCGCACTTGATGTCTCCATTCAGGCCGAGGTCCTTAATCTTCTGGGTCGCTTGCGCCGTGATCTGGGCCTGACCTATATCATGGTCAGTCACGATCTGGCTGTGGTGGCGCATATGTGCGACGATATTGCCATCATGAACCATGGCCGCATTGTTGAACGTGCCACCGCCGAACAGCTTGCCGAAGGTACGCTTGAACACCCCTACTCCCAGCAGCTTTATAAGGCCGCTGGCGGCTATGACCGCGCCGTTGTCGATACCTTTGTCGATTGGGATTAAAGGCAATACGGCCAGACGCCGTGGGACAATGATTGATAACGTCTCACCGTCTGGCCAGCCTGCCTAAGCCGCGTACCAGCGCTGCGCCCAGCACACGGCACCCGCCCGCCCCGACAGCATGAAATAGGATACGCTTGCCATGAACATCGCCACCACCGCCCCACAAAACACCACCGATGGCACCTATCGCCCCAGCTTTACCTGGGATGCGCATGCCTGTCTGCCGCTCGATACCAAAACACCAATCGATCTGTTGGACGATTATGTTGCCGGCAATATCGATTATGTCTGTGTGAATGTCGGCATGGATATGAATTCTGTCCCGCACATCTTGCGCGTTATTGCCGCCTTCCGGGCCAAAATCGCTGCCCACCCTGACAAGTATATGCAGATCGAAAAGTTCGATGATCTTGCCATTGCCAAATCAAAGGGCTTGCTCGGCGTTGGTTTTGATCTTGAAGGATCGGTCATGCTGCAAGACATGCCCGAAATGGTCCCGGTCTTTGCCAAGCTTGGCGTCAAACAAATCCATTTTGCCTATAACCGCAATAATTCGGTCGCGGGGGGCTGTCATGATGTCGATATGCCCCTGACCGACCTTGGCCGCGAAATGGTCAAATCGGTCAATGCCAGTGGCATGATCATGGATTGCTCGCACACCGGCCGCCAAAGCAGCCTTGATATCATGGCAGCATCGACCAAACCGGTCGTGTTTAGCCACGCCAACCCAAAGGCCCTTGGCGGGCATGAACGCTGCGTTGATGACCAACAAATCAAAGCCTGCGCCGAGACTGGCGGAGTCATCGGCATTTGCGGTTTCCAGCGCTTCATCAAATCGCCAAACGCCCCCGAAGTCCCCGACATGGTCAAACATATCGATTATGCGGTGAAACTGGTCGGTGTCGACCATGTCGGCATCGGTCTTGATACCATGCCATCGGTTGCCGGTTGTGATGATTTCCCCGATGGTGTCAACCGCGCCCATTACTGGCCCGTCACCAGCGGCTATGGCCCCGGTGCAGGCGGTGCGGCGGTGTTTGACCCACGCAAACTGCCCGCCCTTGCCGACGGCCTGATCGCCATCGGCTATTCGACCGATGATGTCGATAAAATCATGGGTGAAAACTTCATCCGCGTGGCAAAGCAAAGCTGGTAACGCCGAGAAAACTTACGAAAACCCCCGACAAATGCACCCCAAACCCATAAGACAACCAAATGGGTGTCTGGGCTTGGGGCTGCATTGCCGGGTTTTATGTCATCAGGGGCGGAAACTTACCGCCAATCTGGCAAAGCTCGGCCCTTAAACCGCCACTTCATCCTTACGCACCGGACGCGGGCGGCCTTCGGCATCGATGGCGACAAAGGTAAAGGTGGCTTCGGTGACCTTGATGCGGGGCGGCTGGTTGCGTCGCAGCACCCACGCTTCGAGATGCAGCACAATGGATGTCGTGCCAATGCGTTCGATATCGCCATAGACGCAAACCGTATCGCCAACATAGACCGGTCGAAGAAACGTCATCCCATCAACGGCAACCGTGGCAATGCGCCCCTCGGCGATTTGGCTGGCCAAAACGCCGCCGGCAATATCCATTTGCGACATCAGCCAGCCGCCAAAAACATCCCCGCTTGGGTTGGTGTCAGCAGGCATTGCTAAGGTCCGGGTGCACAAATCACCGCGTGGCATCTTATTGTCAGACATTTGTGTGTTATCGCTATCTGTTGGCATATGGCTCACTCCTACTCCGGTGCTTCATATAGGGCACCAAATTTTTTATTGGACCTCCCGGTCACGGTTTTCTATGCCATACCGACGAAATTCTGGTCTATATTAAAGACCACCGCTTGCATTGGACTTAAAAACACATTTTTATGGGCCGGACGAACCGACATATGGTACTCGTTTAGCGCCGAGGTATCCAACCTTACAATATCATATAGACGATATGCGTTGTTGAGCCTTGTTTTAACACAATAAAGAAGTGCGTTCCGGGGACATGACCGACCTATTTGAAGATTCAAACCAGTCAACAGACAACGCCTATTCCGCCAAGGATATCGAAGTTCTCGAGGGGCTAGAGCCCGTTCGACGCCGCCCTGGTATGTATATCGGTGGCACGGATGATGCCGCCTTGCACCATCTGGTGGCAGAGATTCTCGATAACTCCATGGACGAAGCGGTTGCAGGCCATGCTGACTGGATCGAACTGGAACTTAAAACGGACAACACCGTTCTTGTCCGCGATAACGGGCGCGGTATTCCAACTGACCCGCATCCGAAGTTCCCAGAAAAATCCGCACTTGAAGTCATCCTGACCACGCTGCACTCCGGGGGTAAATTCTCGGGCAAGGCATATGAAACATCGGGCGGTTTGCACGGTGTGGGTATGTCTGTTGTGAATGCGCTGACGGACATGTTCCGGGTCGAAGTGGCGCGTGATCGCAAACTGGTGTTTCAAGAATATTCCAAGGGTGTCCCGCTGGGGCCATTGCAAGATGGCGGCACGGTAAACAACCGTCGCGGCACCACGGTTATTTTCCGCCCGGATCCGGAAATTTTTGGCGCGCGCTTAAAACTTAAGCCCGCGACAATTTTCCGCATGGCCCGCTCAAAGGCCTATTTGTACAAGGGTGTTGAAATCCGCTGGTCGGTTGATCCGTCGCTTTTGACCAGCGATGATCCCACCCCGCAACAAGAAGTCCTGAAATTCCCCAACGGGATTCTTGATTATCTTGAAATGACCCTCAAAGGGCGCGAGCTTGTCACCGAACGCCCGTTTGCCGGCGAAGCCAAGTTTTCGGAAAGTGCAGGACGTGTGGAATGGGCCATTGGCTGGCCTGAAACCGGCGAAGGTTATTTCCATTCTTACTGTAACACCGTCCCGACCCCGCTCGGTGGGACGCACGAAGCTGGTTTCCGCTACGCCCTGACCAAGGCAATCAAGGCCTATGGCGACATGGTCGGTCAGAAAAAAGCATCATCCATCACCGCCGAAGACGTCTTTGGTGGCGGCTGCATCATGCTGTCGGTCTTCCTGCCGGATCCTCAATTCCAAGGTCAGACCAAGGAAAAACTCGGCACCCAGTCGGCAACCAAACTGGTTGAAACGGCGGTCCGTGACCATTTTGACCACTGGCTGACCGGCGATACCGAAAACGCCAAAAAGCTGCTTGAAAACATCATCCTGCGCGCCGAAGAACGTCAGCGCCGCAAGGAGAAAAAGGAAACCAAACGTCAGTCGGCCACCCGCCGTCTGCGTCTTCCGGGCAAACTGTCTGACTGTTCGCGTTCCATCGCGGCCGGTACCGAAATCTTCTTGGTGGAGGGTGACTCGGCAGGTGGTTCCGCCAAACAGGCACGCGACCGTGAAACTCAGGCTGTCTTGCCGCTGCGGGGTAAAATCCTCAACGTGGCCTCGGCAACCTATGAAAAGATGATGGCCAACCAGGAAATCAAAGACATGATCGAAGCCTTTGGCTGCGGTTCTGGCAAAGATTTCCGTCTGGGTGATTTGCGTTATGAACGCGTCATCATCATGACCGATGCTGACGTCGATGGCGCGCATATCGCATCCCTTCTGATGACTTTCTTCTATCAGGAAATGCCAGGCCTCATCGAAAGCGGTCATTTGTATCTTGCCATGCCGCCGCTTTATCGCCTGACGCAGGGTGGTAAATCGATCTATGCGATGGATGACGCCGAAAAAGAAGTCATCTTGCATGGCGAATTCAAAAACCCCGCCAAGGTCGAGATTTCCCGATTTAAGGGTCTGGGTGAAATGCCCCCGCAGCAGCTTCGTGAAACCACGATGGCGCCGAAAAAACGCACATTGCTGCGCGTAACGCTGCCCGATGCAGCCCTTCCCGATGAACAAGGCCAAACCAAGGATCTTGTTAATCGCCTGATGGGTAAAAAACCGGAACTGCGTTTCCAGTTCATTCAAGAACATGCCCGCTTCGTCGAAGACATCGACGTCTGATCTCGGTCAAACCAAACCAACAAAAAACCCGGCCAATGTGCCGGGTTTTTTACGTTTTTAATCCAACCAAACATCGCGCAAAGCCAATGTTCTCCAATGCGCCTAAGCATTCAGTCTGCGGAAATTGTACTCTTCCTGCGTGATCCCGGCATAGCCATAAGCCGATGCACGACAGTCAACGATATGGATGTTGGCGTGCGGATGAAGGTTCCCGATAATGCCCTCAAGCAAGGCAAACGCTTGTCGGTGATATTCGGCCTTTTCCGCCTTGGTATTTGTTTCATCGGTAATCGTAACTTCCAGACGAAATGCCTTTTTGCCGTGCGCCACCAATGACTGCCCTGCAATAAACCACTGGTCCTCTGGCTGGTACTGAACAATCATCGCACAGCGTTCAAGCTCCTTTTTCAGGACCTTACAGGTAAGGTTTGAAACCTCTGTCATCAGACGGTTGGTTAAATCCGCATCTGGCGTTCCTGAAACGATAAGTGTAATTCCCGGCATGTCTGCCTCCTATGTGAATGTGATCAACTCTCACCCCGCATCATAGGCCGATCTTTTTATTGGAAAAGCGGGAATAAATGATATCATCCATCGGAAAAGCAGGTGGATAAAATGGCACGTCTTTTCGATCTTGATCTTCTTCGGGCTTTGGTCGTGATTGCTGAAACCGGCAGTCTCTCGGCTGCGGCCCCGCGCCTGAACCGATCCCAATCGGCTGTCAGCGAACAGGTGCGCAAACTTGAAGATATGTGTGGCGTCACCCTATTTGACCGGGGCAAAACCGGCGCAAAGCTGACACCGGCTGGCGAACGCCTTGTTGGTCACGCCCATGAATTGCTGGCACTTAGTGACGCGGCGCTTCGCGACATGCAGAACGCCCAATTGGCCGGAAATCTGCATTTGGCGATTACCGACTATTTCCGACCAACTGCGCTGCCCGCTCTGCTGCGTCGTATGCGCGATCAGTTTCCCAAACTGCATTTGCATGTCTCGATCCGCAAAAGTGCCGCCATTGAAGAAGCCGCCGCCGAAGAATTCGACATCGGTTTATCCATGACGATCTTGGACCCAACGACGACACCCACGGCAAAGTCGTCACGCCATATCCATCTGCGACAGGAACCTTTGGTCTGGGTCGCCGATAAATCGTTCTCAATCCCCGGCGGCGGTACGATACCGCTTGTCGTTCTGCCCGACACATGCTCGTTGCAACGCTTTATCGTAAAGGCGCTGAAATCCCATGGGACATCTTATGAAATCGCCCATTCCGCATCGGGCATCGGGGGATTGCACATGGCGGTAGAGGCCGGATTGGGGGTAACCTGCCTCAATGCCTCTGCCATTCCGCCAAATGCAGTGACGCTGAATTCCCTGCCCGACCTTCCGCCGATGCCTGATGTCGCATTTCGTCTTGTCGCACCTCGCGTCGGTGAACCGGCGCATATTTCCGATGTGCGCAACATGTTGGTCGACCATTTAAGCTAACTCCATCGCCACACGACATCGTTAAATGACAAGCTGCCTCAACAATTTCACATTAAAGTTTCATGCTTTGGATCATTAAACTTCGCCCCATGACAGGACATACTCCCATGATCACACGCACCCGTTTGAAACTGTCTTCTATCGCCGCATTGGGGGCACTAACATTGCTAAGTGGTTGTGGGGCTGCCTTGATCGAACCGCCAAACTACAGTGTCAGCCAAGTGCAAAGCTTTAAGGTCGCGAGCGCGCCCAGTCAGGTGATGATGCTTAGCGTGGTTGATGCCAACAACACCCTGCCCGACGCGGTATGGACCAATGCCCTGTCCGATCACGCCCCGGCGCCGCGCCTGTCGTTCATCACCAATTCTGATGACATCTCAGACGGCCAAACGCTTAAGCCGGAAAACCGGCTGGTTGCCGTGGTCAATCCGACCCAATCAACCATGGGCGACAATATCTGTACGTCGCCGCAATCGGCCAAACTCGATGGCACATCCAACGATATCATCGTGCGGTTTGGGTTCTGTGTCGGGGATGATGCGATTTCGCAAACCCGCGCGCATTTCAACAAGGACACGTTCCAACCCCAACTGGTCGACAGTGCCGGCACCCTCAATCGTCAGCTTTTCCCGCGCCACATCCGCGATAACGACCACGACAGTTGTTCGCGCCGCACGCCGGGCTGCTAATCTGCGTTGCGCTTAACGCGCCAAAAGCGCGATCAAACCCTTGGCAAACGCATTTGGCGTTTCAAGCGGCACATAATGCCCCGCACCGGGAACAATGGTAAACGATGCATCCTTAATCGCATCGGCCATTTCCCGGTGGCTGTGCGGGCTTATGACCCCATCAGCCTCCCCAACCATCACGCTGCATGGCACGGTAATATCGGCCAATACCGCCATACTATCGGGGCGCTCGGCAACCGCCTTACTTTGGCGTTTAAACACATCCGCCCCGCCTGTCTCGGCCATGTCGGTCAAAAGTGCGATCAGAACTGCGTCGTGGCGGTTATCAGGATGCAACAATTCATCGAGCATCGCATCATTTACCCCCTTAAACGGGATCGAACCGGCCACCAGATGCGCCAACAACATCCGGCGTCGCTGAATTTTGGGGGAATCTGCCGTTGCACGGGTATTGACCAGCATCAGATGACTGACGCGTTCTGGCGCCCGTCGCAGAATTTCAAACGCGACATATCCCCCCATCGACATCCCGACCAACGCAAAATGATCGGGTGCGTGATCAAGGACCGTCTGGGCCATTTCCCCAACACTGTCGTGATCTGACAGCGCGAAGAAGATCGGTTCAATCGGTGGCACCGGCACAGCGTTGGTATCGGCTCCGCCCGTTGATGACACCACCAAGGCATCAAGTGTCGGCTGCCACATCCGCTGATCGGCCAGCATACCGGGCAGGAACACGACGGGCATCGGCATAATTGCCAGATCACCATCGGCCTGCCCGCCGCCCGCCAAATCAAAGCCTGATATCTTCGTCGTCATTTAATCAGCGCGCTCAGTTCCTTGAATTCCGGGGTGCCAGCAACGCGCAGCCATTCAAACATCACACTTTCGCGGGTGACGATTTTGGCCCCGGCATCGCGTATCCGCTCTAGCCCGAAAATCTTGTCGTGCTGACTACGTGATGTCACTGCATCCGAAACAACATAAACCTCGCGCCCGCGCTCAATCAGCTCCATGACCGTTTGCAACACGCAGACATGGGTTTCCATGCCAATCACCACGACCTGATCGCGCCCGGTATTTTCTTCGATCTTGTCGATAAAACCATCGGCTGGCACGGCGGAAAACGCCACCTTGGCGATCACGTTGCCGCCATCTGCGACGTCAGCCGGTTTTTCAACAAGTTCCAGAATTTCCGGCGCGGTATGACCAAGTCCCTTGGGATATTGTTCAGTCACAATCACCGGCACACCAAGCCGATTGGCGCATTTCACAAGGAAACGGCAATTTTCGATGATCTGTTCGGGCTCCTGACAGGCCGGATAAAGTTTTTCCTGAACATCAATGATAAGCAAACTTGAACGTGTGGCATCCATCAGCACGGTTTTCTCCCCTGATCTTTATGTATTTTTGCAGGTTACGCCGCCAAACTGTTGCGAACAAGTCTCTCGACAGGGGTGAAATCAGTTTCCAGACGCTTTTTTAAGGCGTTTTTCTTGACTTAATTCGGTCTTCGCTTTACGACCCAAACAGCTTTTATAGCACTTACTTAACTTCAACGCATTTCATTGCGGGAAAACGAACCATATGAATTTCGCCGATCTCGGTCTGAGCGAAGATATCCTCAAAGCCGTCGCAGACGCCGGCTACGACACCCCGACACCCATCCAGGCACAAGCAATTCCGTCGGTGCTTATGGCACGCGATATTCTGGGCTGTGCACAAACGGGTACGGGTAAGACAGCCAGCTTCACCTTGCCGATGCTTGATATCCTGCATCACGGGCGTGCGCGCATGCGGATGCCTCGGTCCATCATTCTGGAACCGACCCGCGAACTCGCGACCCAGGTTGCAGCAAACTTCGACACCTATGGCAAATACATGTCCCTGTCGAAGGCCCTCATCATTGGTGGGGAATCCGCATCCGAACAGGGCAAAATCCTGGAAAAAGGCGCAGATGTCATCATCGCGACGCCAGGACGCCTGATCGATACGTTTGAACGCGGTAAACTGCTTCTGTCTGATTGCAAATTGCTGGTCATTGACGAAGCCGACCGTATGCTCGACATGGGCTTCATCCCCGACATCGAAAAAATCGTCAACATGCTGCCAAAACAGCGTCAGACGCTTTTCTTCTCGGCGACCATGCCCAAGGAAATCAAACGCCTTGCTGACAAATTCCTGTCCAATCCCAAGGAAATCACCGTTTCCCCGCCATCGACCATGGCGACCACGGTTGAACATAAGCTCCTTGTGCTTGACGACATGGACAAACGCGAAGCCCTGCGTCACCTGATCCGTCAGGAAGACGTCAAAAATGCTTTCGTGTTCTGTAACCGTAAAAAAGACGTCGACATCCTGTTTAAATCGCTGACCAAGCACGGCTTTAATGCCGGGCGTATGCATGGCGATTTGGCACAAAGCGAACGGACTGAAACTCTCGCCAAATTCAAAACTGGCGAAATCACCCTTCTGGTCTGTTCTGACGTTGCCGCCCGCGGGATCGACGTTGCCGATGTATCGCACGTCTTTAACTTTGACGTGCCGTTCAACGCCGAAGATTACGTCCACCGTACCGGTCGTACCGGCCGCGCGGGTCGTGCGGGCAAGGCCTATACCCTTGCCGTGCCCGAAGACGGCAAACTGGTCGCGGCGATCAACAAATCGATCAATCTGGACATCCCACTGACCGAGATCGAAGGCATCGAAACGCTTGAGCTTGACTTTACCGGCAAGAAACGCCGCAACAAGAAAAGCCGCAAGCCCGCTGGCCGTGATGATAAATCCGCCCGCGATGCCAAGCCGTCTCGCTCGGCCCGTCCTGACAACCGTTCGGATGCGAAACCTGCTGCCAACAAGCAGGATGCTAAACCTGACACCAAGTCAGACGCCCCTGCCAAGGCAGCCGCTGCACCGGCCAAGGCCCAAGAGGCCGATACGCGTAAAGCAGCACCCGCTCAACGCGATGCGCGCAACAACAATGACCGTCATGATCATCGCAACGATCGTCATGACCGTAACAACAATGATCGCAACAACCGTAACAACAACCGCCGTGATCGCGATGACCGCGATGACAAACCGGTTCTCGGTCTTGGCGATCATGTTCCGGCCTTCCTGCTGACCCCGGTTCCGGCCTCAAGCTTGGCACGTGGAAAAACCGGCGACAGCGATGACGAGCCGCAAAAAGCCAAGTCAACGCGCAAATCAACGGCCAAATCGCCGCGCGCGGCCAAAACCACCCGGGCAAAAACCCCGCGTCGCCCTGCCAAGAAAAAAGCAGACGATGCCGCCACCCCGGAAGCAGCAGCCAATACCACACCGGCCAATGAGCCGTCCGCGCCAAATGACGCGGCGGCCAATACGCCGGCACAGGCTGCTAAACCGGCGGAAGCACAGCAGGACAAGCCTCAGGACACCAAACCTCAGGCCGATGCCCCTGCAAAGGATGCAGCCACGGATACGGCAACGGACACAGCTGAAAAGCCAAAAGCCGAAGCCAAGAAACCACGCGCGCCGCGCCGTCCACGCAAAAAAGCCGCCCCAAAGGCCGCTTCAAGCGACAGCGCAGACGCCGATCAATCCGCACCGGCAAGCAGCGAAAGCTAAGCCACGCGGGTTAAACCCAATACAATAAAGGCCGTCAGATCACTCTGACGGCCTTTTTGTTTGTCTGGATTTTGCCACTTGGGCTTAACCCGTATTATTTGGCGCCGATCTTAAACCGCGCGGAACAACCCGGTTGAGGACGGCTTTTCCGGGCGACGCTTGCGCATCAATTTCAGCATCGTTTCAATCGTAATCGACAACAATGTCGCATGGGTGATTTCTTCGATTTCATCCATCACGAGCGACAAGGCCACACCGGCATTGGTATCTTGCACAATGCTGTTGGACGGGCCTGTGCCGACCTCTTCAAACAGCTGCACCACATCCAAAAGGGTCGTGCGCTTGGCATTGCCACAAAAACGATACCCGCCCCCGGCACCGCGCACCGATTCCACAAGTCCCGCACGACCCAGATCGCGCAGAACCTTGGCAAGGTGGTTGGTCGAAATGTTATAGCGTTCGGCGATTTCCGATGCTGAAAGCTGACGGTCGGTATCTTCAGCCAGTTCCAAAACGGCATACAGGGCAAACAAGGTTGCCTTTTGCAAAGACATCATGGCTTAGGCCCCCTCTTCCATATCGGTTTCAAGCTGGATAAACGGACCAGCCATCATCCCCTGTGATCGGAAGAACGACATCAAATCGGTAGCATCGCGTGGGATCATGGTGCGGACCTTGGTCACCCCGGCCTTGCGGAAACAGCGGCACATTTCGTCATACAAAATCGTACCGATCCCGCCCATCCGCAGATCGGGCTCAACACTGACCGTGCCGACCCAGCCACATGGTACCGAATTGAATTCCCACGACCGCACTTCGCCGAAAATACAGCCAAGCAACGTACCATTTTCTTCTGCAATCAGGAAAAACCGGGAATCCTTGCGGTTGCCATATCGGGTAAACAAATCGTCCCAATATTCGGGTTTGCGCAACCCCGTTGTCCGATCATCAAGATCGACAACATTTGGCAAATCATCTTTCACCGCTGGACGGATATTGATTTTATGCTCGCCAATCGTGACCAGGTTATATCCCGGTGTGTTTTGCGCAGCGTCCACCATATGTGCCTTTCAGTATTGCGGTTGGCATCCCAACCTTTCCCGCCGCGGGCAAGAAAATAACCGCACTCAAAATAAGTAAATTGGTACGATTATACTACACTGTCCAAACTGGGTACGGCAATGATAAGTTCCGCTGCACATGCACACAAATCTGCGTCAGACAAGTCTTGTAAGTGCCCCAACGAGATAGCGGCAATCCCCCAACGGTGCAAGTCGAAACTCGCCCAAACGTCGCATGCCTGTATCGCGCCATTTTCACAGGTTCAATCACCGAAAAATATCTGCTTTGCGCAGCGAAGGATTGACAGAAACGCGAAGTCATGGCTTATCGCGCAGCAGAAAACACGTACAGGCTGCGCAAATAATAACAAGATTTGCCGCCTGCAATCAGATAACCAAATGATGGCTTCCTGCCCGACTGTTTATCGACCAAAGGAGTGTGGCTCGCTATGGCGCGCAACGGATTCGACGCAATTGATCGCAAAATTCTTCGTGAGATTCAAGAAGACGGGCGGATTTCGATGGTCGAACTGGCTGACAAGGTTGGCCTGTCTGTATCGCCCTGCCTGCGGCGCTTGCGCAAGCTCGAAGAAAGCGGCGTCATCCGTAAATATGTCGCCCTGCTTGATCCGTCGCACTTGGAACTGGGTGTAAACGTCTTTGTCACCGTATCGTTGACCCAACATGACGAACCATCGTTGCGCCGCTTTGAAAGCGCCGTACAGCAACATGACGAAATCGTCGATTGTTACGCCATGGTCGGCAATCAGGATTACATGATGCGCATCATCGTGCCAGATCCTGCATCCTATCAGCGCTTCTTGTCCGAAGTCATGATGAAGCTGCCCGGTGTCGCCAACATGAAATCAAGCTTCACCCTGCACGAAGTCAAAAACAGCACCACCCTGCCTGTCTCCGACAAAGACTAATCACGCCCTACGTGTTTAGGCATCCCCAGCAGCACGACGAAGCGACCTAACGCATGCATAACGTCACGCGTGAATGATGATGCGGGATCCTTGCCATGCTCGGCATTCCGGGGAACGTGGCGTCGCCTTACGGCCAGACAACCACGCTCCAAACATACGCCTACGTCACGGCCAAGCCCGCCTTACGCCCAGCCCCTTTTTTCACCGGGGATAATTGACGGGAACAGAACGGCCAAGGTCACCCCACGCAGCAACATGAACCCGTTCAGCGCTGCCCACAGCATATGATTGCTGCCGGTGTGCACCGCCCAAAAGGCAAACACCGCGTAAATTGCAACTGATAGCAACATCATGTTGCGCCACTGCTTGGTCTGCGTGGCGCCCAAAAACACGCCATCAAACTGAAAACCAAGCACACCGCTGATCGGCAACATCACCGCCCAAATCATGTACTGATACGATTCCGCACGCACTTCGGGAATACTGGTCAGCGCATTGATAATCCACGGCCCGCAAAGCAAAAAGACACCCGACAGCACGACAGCCGATACCATCGACCAGATGGTTGTTTTGCGCACGGCCCATAAGAATTGCTTGCGCCGTTCCGCGCCATAGGCCTGCCCAACAAGCGTTTCTGCCGCATGGGCAAATCCATCGAGTGCAAAAGACCCGAACATCAAAAAGTTTTGTAAAACCGCATTGGCCGCCAACGTCACTTCGCCAAACCGCGCACTAAAACTGGTAAACAGTGCAAAGGCCGACGTCAGCGCAAGGGTGCGGATGAAAATGTCGCCATTGATTTTCATCAGCTTGGACAATTGCGTACGGTCCAAAATGCCAATCCCGCGCCACGTCCCGCCAAGACGCTTAAGGTGCGGCTGCATTAAAAACCAGCCCAGAACCACGCCGGAATAATCGGCAATCACCGTGGCACCAGCAACCCCACGCACGTCCCAGCCAAATCCCTGCACAAACAGGATATCAAGGATGATGTTGATAGAATTCAGCACCACCTGAAAGATAAACACGGCCCGGCTGTCACGCATCGCCAGCAACCAGCCCAGCATGCAATATTGCATCAATGTCGCGGGGGATGCCCAAATGCGGACCGCAAAATAATCCCGTGCTGCCGCCTCGACCGCCGGGGTTGGCGCGACCAGCGACATGGCAATTTCAACAATCGGATATTGCAACACCATAACCGCAAGCCCGGCCACAATGGCAATAAACGCCGCACGGGCAAAAACCGCGCGCACCGCATTGGCATCACGCCGCCCATAGGCCTGCGCTGCCAACCCCGTGGTCGCCATGCGCAAAAAGCCAAATCCCCAAAACACATAGGAAAAAATCAACGCCCCGACCGCGACCGCCCCGATGTAATGCGGGCTATCAAGATGCCCGACCACGGCGGTATCGACCGCACCAAGCAATGGCACAGTCGCGTTCGACAGGATAATCGGCAAGGTCAACGCAAGAACACGTCGATCCCCCTTGCCAAACCAGCGGGGCTTGCGGTTCATCAGGGCCTCTAATCATTTCTTATATTTGGCTGGTCTCTTGATCGTCTTTTGGTGGTCTTTGACGATCCCGATGGACCGGGTAATCGGTTGTGGCACAGAATGGCTTTTCGCAAAAGACTGGCTTTCCAAACAACTGCCTTAAATCTGAAATAATGCAAAAAATCCACATCGTTGATTTTGCGACGGGTTTTTACCTGTTTACGCGTATCGATGCGTTTTCATTTTCGGTGGATTTCAAATCTCCTTTGAAAAACCAAACAGTTTCAACGACACAGCAGCACCTATAAGATATTGTTTTTCTTCATTTAAATTTGTTTCACAGGATGAATATGCATTTTAACATTAAGAATCAATCATCTATAGCTCGGCATATATAACCCGCACCATCATCGGTCAAAAATGCATATAAAATCGAAATTGGTCTTACGCGCTGTGTTCGATCCACAATTTTATCCACAGGGTTAAATGCAAACCCACTGCTTTCTCTGACATTGATGGATAACCTACCGCAACACCGTAAAAAACGCTGGTCGTTCAACCCATGGATTGCTAAGCAGAAACAAAGAAATCTTCAGGAAAATCATCATGAGCACCGAAACATCATTGTCCGGTCCGATGCTGCCAGCAGCATCTGGCACCACCAAAAGCGTTGTCATCCTTCTCCATGGCTACGGTGCCGATGGCAACGACCTGATTGGTCTGGCCCCGCATCTGGCGCGTGCCCTTCCCGATACATCCTTTTATTCGCCAAATGCCCCATATCCTTGTGAAATGTCGCCATTTGGTCGCCAGTGGTTCAGCCTTGCCGAATACGATCCTGAATTTCTGCGCCGTGCGCCCGAAACCATGTCCGGCGCGCTCAAAGCCATGGCCGAAGGTGCGCGTAAAAGTGCGGCCTACGTCGATGACTTCATCGATCATTTGATGGAAACGCATGATCTGACT
This sequence comes from Thalassospira lucentensis, assembly GCF_011806425.1. Classification (GTDB taxonomy): domain Bacteria; phylum Pseudomonadota; class Alphaproteobacteria; order Rhodospirillales; family Thalassospiraceae; genus Thalassospira; species Thalassospira lucentensis_B. The sequence goes on from NZ_JAATOV010000009.1 coordinate 20,312, forward strand.
GCTGATCGCGTTGCCCTTCTTGGCTTCTCACAGGGAACCATGATGGCGTTTCAAACCGCCCCACGCCGCAAAGACCAAATTGCCGGTGTTATCGGTTTCTCTGGTGCGTTGCTTGGCGAAGATGTCTTTGCTGCCGAACTTAAATCCCGTCCGCCAATGGTACTGGTCCATGGCGTTGATGATCCGGTCGTCCCGATCGAAGCATCGCGTCTGGCCAAGGAAACTCTGACGACGAACGGCATTGACGTTGCCCTGCACGAACGGCCCGGCCTTCAGCACGGCATTGACGAAGACGGCATCACATACGCCGCAGACTTCCTGAAAAAGCATCTGGGATAACCCAGCGGACAAACGATGATGTAAACCGCATCATCACAGTCCCAAATTTGAATTCACCAAACAAAACGCCTGTCGTCTTTTGGACGTCAGGCGTTTTTTGTTAAACCCGACTTCGCACAACTTCTCAAAACATCATCAGAAAATGCGCGGTGTCTGATTTTCCCATTTTAGGTCTGTGATCGAACGAACAGTTCATCTCCACCCGCACCGCCACCCAGCGCTCCCCCCTAAGACCCGCATTTCACAAAACAGCACAACACATTGAAACGACAACCACATTAGAATCCCATGTTTCATGCGGTGGGAATCGACCGGCCTCTTGCATCAAAAATCGCCTTACTGCCCTCGCTGTCTCTATACAAGATCATCAATGCTAGAAAAATGAACCGGGCAGAATTCAAAAGTAAAAACTGCGGAAATCATGCCAAATCCAAGATATTTTGCCACCATTACCTTCTTTTTACTCATTCAAAATTTTAAACCGTCAGTAAAAATACGCATTTTAAATTGACAGATTTACATAGTTAAATATTCTCAATAGTAGATTAAAAATAACTAATCACGAATATTAGGATATACTTTTACCTTAATTAGAAGCCACTAAATAAACATCTCACAAGAAGCGTCTCCCAAACGCTTCACCTGTTCCCAAAAGAACAGAAGCAACTTCCGCTTACGCCGAAGAAAACCTTCCCACCTTTCCCACAGTCTCATTCAATCTCAATCATCAGAAACTTCCTGTAACCTGGAGCGCCACATGCTCAAAAAGTTCAAAATTGGCCCAAAGATTGCCAGTCTTTCGATGCTGGCCTTACTTGGTCTTGCCTTGCTGTGCTTCATGCAGCTCATGAGTGTCCGCGAAGTCTTACTCGAAGACCGTAAGGACAAGCTGCAAACCGCGACCGAGATTATGATTTCGCTGGCAAACGGCTATCAAGCACGTGTTGATGCCGGTGAAATGACCCTGGAAGATGCGAAGAAAACCTTCATGGCGGAAGCAGCCAAAGTTCGCTTTGACGGTGACACCGGTTATTTCTTTGTCCTCAGCCCGGATGCAATCGCCCTGATGCACCCTGTCTCGCCGGAGCTGGTTGGCAACCCAGCAATGTCCACCGCCAAAGACTCAAACGGCGTCCAATTCGTGCGTGAACAGGTCAAAGCCAGTCAGCAACCAGGTGGTGGTTTCTCAAGCTTCCTTTGGCCAAAACCCGGATCAGACGAACCAGCAGATAAACTGTCATTTTCACACAAGCTTCCATGGGGCGACACGCTTTCGACCGGCATCTATATTGACGATGTCGATGCCATTTTCTGGGATCAAGCCGTCACGATGATCCTGTTATGTGCCGTCATTATTGCTGCATTGGTTGTAATTGGCCTGTGGATTGGTCGCGACATCACGGCAAGTCTTGGCAGACTTTCGCGCCGCATGACCTTAATCGCCGGTGGCGATCTAGAAGGCGAGATCGAAGGCCAAGACCGCAACGACGAAGTCGGCGAAATGGCCATGACCGTCGTCGCCTTCCGCGATCAGGCTTACGAAAACCGCAAACTGCAAGAACAGCAACGCGAAAGCGAAATCCGGGTAGAGCAAGAGCGCCGCAAAGGCGTGCTGACCATGGCCGACAGCCTCGAACAGCGCGTCAAAGGCCTGATCAACTCGATCACGGGCTCCATCGGTGACATGCGTCAGGCAACCTCAACCATGCAGGAAGCCGCCAACACCAACAGCGAAATGGCCTCTGCCGTGGCATCTGCCACGACACAGACATCGACCAACGTTCAAACGGTTTCTTCTGCGACCGAGGAACTGACCTCCTCCTCGGATGAAATCGCAAGTCAGATCGCACAATCGGCGGACATCGCCAATCAGGCAAACGATGAAGCCGCACGCACCAATCAAACCGTCACCGGCCTTGCCGATGCGGCGCAACGCATTGGTGATGTGGCAAAACTGATCGGCGATATTGCGTCACAAACCAACCTTTTGGCACTGAACGCAACCATCGAAGCCGCCCGTGCGGGGGATGCCGGCAAAGGCTTCGCCGTCGTGGCGAGCGAGGTTAAAAACCTTGCCAACCAGACCGCCAAAGCGACCGAGGAAATCAATCAGCAAATCCTTGCGGTTCAAAACGAAACCGGCGAAGCGGTTGATGCCATCCGCCGTATTTCTGAAACCATCGCCAAGGTCGCTGATAGCTCAACCGCCATCGCTGCCGCTGTTGAGGAACAGCATGCCGCGATTGGTGAAATTTCGCGCAACGTCCAACAGGCTGCCGACGGCACCAGCGAAGTGTCCCAGCGGATCGAAACCGTCAATCAGAATGCCGGTCAAGTTTCCAATGGCACCACACAGCTCGCCACCTCGGCCGAGCATCTGGTCCGCGAAGCTCAGGCACTTGATGAAGAAGTCGAAAACTTCCTGGCTGACCTGCGCAAGAACGCGTCCTAAGACGTCCTTCTCAGAAGTTTCTCTGGAACCAACCAACTAATAAAAAAGCCGCCCCAGATGATTTCTGGGGCGGCTTTTCTTTTGGTCGATTAAAACCGGTATCGCGTTATTTCCGCGTGGCTTCAATATCGATTTCGATGGTGACCGGATCGCCAACTTGCGATGTATCGGCCCACTGGCCCTGCCCGATGCCAAAGTCGGTACGATTGATGGTTACCGCACCCGATGCGTCGGCTTCGTTGCCTTCGATTTCAATATCAAACGGCAAGGTTACTTCGCGGGTCACATCGCGAATGGTCAAATCCGCAACCGCTTCATATTTGCCCGGGGCAATTTCTTTGAATGATTTGGTTTTGAACGTCGCCTTTGGCCACTGGTTCGCATCGAACCAATCGGACGACACGATTTGGCTGTCACGGTCGCCGTTCTCGGTATCAACCGATGCAATATCAATCAGAACCTCAACCGATGAACCGGCAAGGTCATCTGGCGAAAAGACGATATTGGCGTCAAAGTTTTTAAATTCGCCCTCGAACTCGGCACCAAGCTGCGTACCGGTAAATTCGATTTCGCTGTCGTTGGCATCCACAACCCACTGGTCAGCGGCCTGTGCGGCCACGGAGAAACCGGCAATGGTGGTCGAAATTGCCAAAACAGGCAGGATTTTTCGGGTCATCTGAAACATATCAATTATCCTCAATTTTGCCGGGCAACATACGGCGCAACGTTGCGTCACGATCAATGAAATGATGTTTAAGTGCGGCGCCAATATGGCCAACAACAAGAACCACAATCGCCCAGGACAACAACCAGTGAACTGTTTTCAAGGTCTCAAACAGCTCTTTGTCCGGTGCCACAAGGTTTGGCAACGTAAACAGGCCAAAGACGCTTACGGGGAAATTGGCCGCCGATGACATCATCCAACCGCTAAGCGGCATGGCAATCATCACCCCATACAGGGCAAGATGACCAAGTTTTGCCACCACCCGTTCAAGTTTATGCGGGCTAAGCGACCGTGGGGTTGGTTCGCACAGCCGCCAGACAATGCGCAAGATCGCCAATGAAAGGATCGTCACACCAAGCGATTTATGCCGCGACATCCATTCAAGCTTTGCCATGCCAAGCGGCAGGAAATCCATGTACCAGCCGATGGTAAACACGACCAACATCAAAAGCGCCATGATCCAGTGCAGGCTCTTTGTCGCAAAACCAAATCCGTTTTTGTGACTTTTGATCGCCATGGCAGTCGTCCTTAAATTCATAAAAAAGATGGCAGGCAAAACTTTATCGTCGTTTTGCGCTGCCACCGATGCTGTAATCCGAAATTACTTCTGTTTCAAGAATTCGGACGAAATCTGCAGATCGACATCATCGCCAACCGCACCGCTCAGGAAGTCCATGCCGTAATCGGTACGGGTCACGGTGCCAGTTGCCGCAAAACCAAGGGTATGGTCGTTGGTCATCGGGTTGTCACCCTCACCCGTCAGGGTCACGTCCAGAACAAGCGGATGGGTCTCACCCAAGAAGCTCAGATCGCCGGTGATTTTCGCGGTGTTGTCACCGGTCACTTCAACGTCGGTGCTTTTGAACGTTGCGGTCGGGTGGTTTTCAACGTCAAAGAAATCGCTCGACTGCATGTGTTTGTTAAGTTCTGCATCGCCGCTTTCAATCTTGGTCAGATCGATATTGATGACGGCGGATGCATCCTCAAGATTGTCGCGATCAAGGGTCAGTTCGCCCGATGCGCCACCAAAACGGCCCTGATAGTTCGAAAAACCCAGGTGGTTAACGATAAAGATCACGCTGGTGTGGCTCGGATCCATTTTATAGGTATCTGCTGCCTGTGCCGAAAACGCTGCACCAGAAAGACCCGCTGCGATGGTCAGCGCAACGCCAACCTTTTTAATCGAATGAAACATAATAACTTCCTTCTTGTGAATGAACGGACAGGAACACCTGATCCGCAAATTGAGTAAATTCAGAATGCCAGCACTCCCTTCCACCCTCAAGACGGTGCACCGGCAACATTCTTGTTCTATTTTGGAAACAATAAAAGAATTCCCAGCCATATTTCCGCCAAATTGCGAACGATGAACTGGGAAAAAGCCCAGCGCAGCAACCCAATTGGCAAAACAAAAGCCCCTAGTCCATGGCGGCATTAGGGGCTTTGGCGTTTGATCTAACAGACGCTTGGCTTAATTGTCTTTCGGTGCGGGCTGGCCCTGTGGTGCGGCTTGTGCTTCCTTTTTGGAAACACATTCTTTGAGCCACACGTCATACACCGGATGTTCCATTCCCGATAAGCCGGGGGTCGATGCAAACATCCACCCTGAAAACAGCTGCTCGCTGGTTTCGCGGCCATCATCATGAACGTCACTGATTTTCAAAAAGCTGGCACTTTCCGGAAGCTCTTCGGGCGGGGTGCGGTAACACGCATCGACCGTGATTTCCAAGCTGCCAAATTTCGCTGTTTCCCCAACCGGGACCTTAAAGGTCGAAATACGCGCCGTAATTTTATCAAGCCCCTGAAGCTCCGCAACCGCTTGCGGGCGATAATCCAGGGCCGCGGCCGCCGTTCCGAGCAGTGCACATGTCGAAAAAACAGCGGCAATCGCTAAAGGTCGTTTCATCGTGTCATTCAGTCCTGTTTATCGCTTTTATTGCTTGTGTCGGCACGCGTTTTTGAAGCTTCGCCATACGGGTTATGAAGCTCATCCACCAGCCCCTGCATCACCGTGCGGAACTGATCTTCGTCGCAGCCCATCAACAACGCATCTTCCATCGCATCCTGCATAATTTCGCGCAACTCGGCGAAATTATCATTCAGGACTTTGATCTTTTCCACGCAGGACAATGGCGATCCATCGGGCGCCTGCCATGTTGGAAAATGCTGCACATTGTCGGTCTTCTTCATCAACCGCTCCGAAGAACTTATTGCGAACTGCGACGCGTGATACTTGTCGGAAAAATCGGCAAAATCATGGCTGTCTAAAATATAGGGGGCATTCGTCCCAATGCCCCCAAAACGCCAACCATATTTCGCGATTATTTATCGCTGTTGGTCGTCGAATAAATCACCTGACCAATCAAATCTTCAAGATTGACCGATCCTTGGGTGTATTGGACCTCGCCGCCCGGCGCGATCATGTCAATGTCACCGCCCGGTTCAAGCGCGATGAACTTACCGCCAAGCAACCCATCCGACGCGATTTTCGCCGAGCTATCTGCAGGCAATTCAATATCGGATCGAACCGACATTTTGACCACCGCCATAAAGCTTTGGGGATTAAGGTCCTGTGACGTCACGGTGCCGACTTTCACACCGGAAATGCGCACATCATTGCCAACGTTCAGTCCATCAACCCGGTTAAAATTGGCAGAAATTTCATAGCCTTCCACCTCCTCGATTCCGGCACGGGAATAAGAATAGGCCGCAAATCCGATTGCAACGGCAATCACCGCAGCACCTGCAAGGCTTTCGACTAGTCTGTTGCTCATGACCCTATCCGCTTTGAACTTCTTTGATCGGTATATTGTCTTGCGTGGGTAAAAAATACAACACTGCAAAACAGACACAAAACACAAAAGGGGCGCGAGTTTCCCCGCGCCCGCTTTTAAAAACTATTTTAAAAGGTCGATCACCCTTCCGGGGACCATGCCTCGTAATCGCCGGTTGCTTTGGCGCGCTGACCACCTTGGTATTCATGGCCAGCCGGGCGATAGGCATGTTTGGTGCCGGTCAAATTCGGCAGATGTTCTTTCTGCCAATCATAACGGTCTTCGGCCTTATCAGACAGCGGCGCATCAACGGTGTAATGCAGCCATGCATGCCATTCAGCCGGTACTTTCGACCCTTCAACAATACCCTTATAGACCACCCAACGGCGGGTGCGACGGCCTTTGGCCGCGTTCTTTTCGGTGTAATAGACATTGCCGAAACGATCTTCGCCAACGCGCTTGCCAAACAGCGCAGTATAAATACGGGTGCCGACGGTGGCCATGTTGGGTCTCTCTCCAGATTTGGTTTGTCCGCCAAACGCGGCGCAAGACACATACGGGGTGCCATGCGGTCAACAAGGCTCTTATATGTCGTGATGTGCGCCCAAAGTCAATGTTTCAGGTGGCCGGGCACCCTCACCCGACCGAACAACAACCAAAACCGGAAACATTTCACCGATCACAAGCATTTACCGGTTCACCACGCCCCCTTCGCACTTCCCTGAAACCATCCTTATGCGGCCTTTGGCAACGCCGCCCCAAATGACGGCCCCGCGTCGATCCAATTCAAATCCCCGGCATAGCGCACAGAAAGCTGCCCTTGCGCGTTAAAGGCAAACAGATGCAGCCAATTATGATCAAACAGCGCCTTGACCTCGAGATGGCGGGCCAGAACGGCGTTGATCGCATCGGTACTCGCATCGACACACACGCTCAGCCTTGCTGGATGATGAACAAAATCATTCCCATTATGCACCGACTGGATCGGCAGGCCGGTACGAAGATCCCCGCCATTGCCTTCATAAACGCCGATCCCGCCAACCACATTATGCAAAAGCTTATTGCCCGCACCAAACAAATCGGGCGCCACAGTCGATCCGTAATATTGCAGGCTGATCCAACTGGCGACGACAACCGGCGCGGTCAAAATAAGTTCAAGCACCGCGTGATTGTTTTTGGCATCCGCCACCCGATCATAATTATGCAGGAAACTTTCCCCGGCCAAATCCGCCCCCGCACTGTAATGGCGTGGTGCGGCAATGAAAAACCGACATCCCGCAAGACCCCATTCCGGCCGCGTTTCTGACCAGCTCAGTGCCCGGCGCGCAACATCGCTGGCACTGTCCGCACCAGGAAGCTTCCCTGCCCGTTCGGTCCTCGCCAACAAAGATGCCTGTGCCAATACCTGCTTCAAACGATCAATGCCGTCGTCAATTCCATCCGCCGACAGATCACTATCGAACAGGCTGACATAATCGGTGGTGGTGTCATGCAACGCGGCAATGAAAACCGTATCCTCGGGGATTTCAATGCCCCGGCCCTGCAAATCAGACCGCACTGATTTTTGATTTAACAGCCCGGCCAAAAGACGCGCATTCACATCCCCCGCATGGCCACCGCACGCCCCGCAATGAAGCGCGCTTTGATGCGGATTATTGGTCACATGCGCCCCATGCCCAACCAACAAAACAAGCTTGGCAAAGTTATCCGTAAGCGCCATGGCACGCAGGATTTTCTCCGCCGTATCGCAGGCATCTTTATCGTTTAATGGCGGGTCAAATACCGGCTTATCGGACGCCGACGCCACGATTTTCGGACCGATATTCAAACTAGCTTTGATCAGCTTCCACACATAAGACGGCCCCGCCGATTCGACAAAGCCAAAGGACGATACCGCCGCGGTTTTAAACTGATACCAAGGCCGCGTTGTTGTGTGCCGATCCTTGGCAGTCGCCTTACTGTGCAGGCCCGGCTTTAACAAAACCGGCAACCGGTTTTCATCGGCGTGTGCACAATGATCCCCCTCGGCCTCATCACTTCCATGCACATCATGCACATGATGTTGCACCGGCAGGCCAAAGAACCCGGCAAAGCCAAACGTCTCAATCATCGGATCGACGGCTTCCAACGCGCGGCGATACACCTCGGACCGAACATCAATGCAAAACGCCGCCTGAATGGCCGGGCGCAATGTTTTGGCTGCGGCCTGATCGCCATTGCCAAGCTTCGCCGCAAGCCCCCGCTGGCAACTGTTTTCATAAGCCACCTGCAAAATCTCGCAGGCAATATGATGCGCACCGGGGCCACTTGGATCGGCCAACGCGGTCAGGGAGGCCTGCCAGCCGTCTTTGATCTGCGCGCCATATTTTTCAAACAGCACATAATCCCAGCTTAGACACACCGCCAACAGGGCCGCGACCGTATCGTCTTTCTGGCCATTAAGCTCCGCTGTCCAATGATGATACCGCGCATATTGTGACCAGCCATTCACGCTCAACAACGACTGATAAAACTGGTTTTCCAGTCCCATCTGCGCCGGGTTGATCCGCCCCAACATAACCTTGATCGCGCCCTCAATATCATCTGGCAGATCACGCACCGCAGAACGGAATTTGGACAATCCCAGAATATTGGCACTGTAATCATGTGCCGCCCACTGTTTCCATGATGCCCACGGGCATGCCGCATCCCGATCCAGCGGCCAAATCGCCACCCCGGCGTCAAAGTAATTCGCCGCCCATTTACCAACCGATTTTTCAATCACCGCGGGCCAATCCTGCCCCGACGCGGTCGCACATAGTTGGGCAATCGTTGCGATCTTTTGATTTGGCGCATGGGCCGTGCCCACGATTTGTTTAAGGCTTTCAACCGTTGCCGGCTTATCGGCATAGGGCGACGCATCAAGGGCAACCTGCAAATCATGGCTGCTGATGTCACCAGATGCGATTTTATTGGCGTACCACTCCAGCGGCATGAACACGCTTTTGCCACTCAGCTTTTCAAGTCGTGCGGCGACCTCTGCCAAGTTTTGCTGCGTTTGGCCCAAAAACGGATTAACCGCCACCGTGCTTTGCAACGACCAGGCCGGTGCGATCTGGCGGGTCGCTGTGTCCATCGCGGCACGCAATTTGGCATCCGACGCGGCATGTGGATCGACACCATCATTTGGCAGATCAATTTTCAGATCATCGGCGATATTTGAAACAGCGATATTCATGATTTTTCTCCGCTCTGATCTGCATGTGCAATGGCGACGGTCTTTCGCGTCGACCACGTCCCCGCCAAACGATCAAAAACAACATTGATATAAAGACCATTGGCCAAATGAACCCGCGCCTTGGTCATCAACGGCGCGGTGGCGATCTTGGGCAACATCACCTGAACAATGCTAAGCCCGGCAAACCCGATCACCAGCACCCCGATCAAACCCCACATTGCGCCATCTGGCATTGGTGCGGCGGGCAAAACCGTGCTGCCAAGCCACTCGGTCCCGGCATGCAATCCGAAATAAACCGACGACATCACAAGCGATAAAAGGCCAACCCACATCGCGGCCATCGCCCCACCCGTCTCGCGCAGGCCCGACAACATCAATTGCGTCAGCCCAACCACCAAGACCAGCCCCAGCGCAATCGCCTGTGGTGCCTTATCCTCGACACCAAACGCCGCCCCGACGCCACCACAAACAACAACCGCCACACCAAATGCCAATGCAGCTTTACCAAAGGTCACTGGCGCCTGACGGCCAAGTTTTTTGTGGCTGCGCACGCGGTCAATCGCACTGCCCGACGATAAAAATGCGTGCGCTTTATAAAGGGAATGGGCAACGATATGCAGCAAAGCCAACGCAAACAGGCCAAGGCCACATTGCACCATCATGAACCCCATCTGCGAAATGGTTGACCAACCCAGCGTGGTTTTCTCGGCCGTCTGGGTCATCATCACCGCACTGGCAAACAATGCCGTCACCAACCCAACCGCGGCAAGAACGGCCATGGTCGCAGGTGCCAACACCATAATGTCGGCCAACCGAATGATCAGGAACCCACCGGCATTAACAATCCCGGCATGCAACAAGGCCGACACCGGGGTTGGCGTTTCCATTACTTCCGTGATCCAGCCATGGGTGGGGAACTGTGCTGATTTCATCATCGCAGCAATCACAAACAGCGCGGTGATCAGTCCAACCGGTGTGCCCGCCGGGACAGATGTGTTCATCTGCGCAAGCTGCCCAAACGTCACGGTATGGAAATGCACATAGGTCAGGACAATCGCACTGATCAGGGCCACATCCCCAATCCGGGCAATGACAAACTTCTTACGCTGTGCGCGCTTTGCCCCTGCCCGGTCCCGATAAAACAACAGCAACCGGTGCAGCAACAAACTGGTCAGCATCCAGAAAAACGCCAGTTGAATCAGGTTGTCGGACTGCACAAGCCCGGTCACACTGGCCAATGTCAGGCCCATAAACCCGATAAACGCTCCTTGGCGCTTTTCACCACGTAGGTAATTCAGGCTGTAGCGCAAAATAACCCACGCCAAAAACGCCACCAGACACAACATGGTGACACTGACAATATCGATCCGGGTGCCAAACGCGACAATTCCCCAACTGGCAATCGTGTGGCTGCTGCTTCCCGAAAGTCCCAGCAAGATCGCACTGCCAATCGCGGCGGCCATCGCGCCAACGCATAAGATATTGATCAACAGGGCCGCGCGGCGGCCAATCTTTTGCGCACGGATAAATCCGATCCCCCCGACCAAGGTCAGGCAAAGCGTCACGGCCAATGGCAATATGGATGCTGGAATCACGAATTGTCTCCTGTCTAACGCGATTTGCGCTGACAATAAGATCAAGCTCATGATAAATTAAAATATATAGATTCTATTGTTTTGTTCTGTTTAAGTGAACGATATGGCTGATCTGAATTACCACCACCTGCGCTATTTCCATGTTGTCGCCCACGAAGGCCACCTGACCCGGGCGGCGGAAAAGCTCAATGTGTCGCAATCGGCCCTGTCCAGTCAGATCCGCCAACTCGAAGATCGGCTTGGGCAAAAGCTGTTTGATCGCCGTGGCCGCTCCCTGATCCTGACCGAGGCCGGGCGCATCGCCCTTGATCACGCCGATTCTATTTTCACCACTGGGCGCGAACTGCTCAACACCCTCAAACAAACTGGCATGGCGCGCCGTCCGCTTCGGGTTGGGGCCATTTCCACCCTGTCGCGAAACTTTCAGTTATCGTTTTTAAAACCGGCACTGGGCCGCAAGGATGTTGAAATCATTCTGCGCTCGGGAAGTTCGGCGGAACTGATCCCGGCCTTAACCGCCTTGCAGCTTGATGTGGTCCTGACCAATCAGCCACCCGATGCCGATGCGCTTTCCGATTTCGTCGTACAGGCGGTTGATACCCAGCCGGTCGGTTTGATTTGCACCCCGGACCTTTGCCCGAAACATCACAGCATCCAGGAACTCATCAGCACCGTACCGCTGATCTTGCCCGCCTATTCCAGCGTCATGCGCATGCATTTTGACGCGCTGTGTGATCGGCTTGATGTCACCCCACAAATCGCTGCCGAGGTCGAAGACATGGCAATGATGCGTTTGCTCGCCCGCGAAGGGGCCGGTCTTGCCGTCATCCCGTCGATCGTGGTCAAAGATGAAATTGTGTCCGGCCGCCTGATCGAAGCCCACGTGCTGCCCGACATTCTTGAAACCTTTTATGCCGTCACCGTCCGGCGCAAGTTCCCCAACCCTGTCTTGTCGCTGGTCTGCTAGGACAACGACGGCCACATCATCAACGGGCACGCTCTAACCATAATTCGGTACGCGACTCTAAAGGATTACGTGCCCCGTCAATGCCGGGCATTGTTCTTGTGGATTTACGGGTAATTTTACCCTCGCTAACAACCCACAGCTTGTTGGGGTGCGACGACTCATTGAGCCACATATGGTGCAGGGGTTTGTCCACTCGCTTATCCACAATATGTGCCCATAGGCTGCGAAACGGGCGTGACACAGATCACATGTTTTTTTCGCCCACACCGCCCACCTATTTCCCTAAATAAATCAATTATTTAACCGCATAAAACGCCATAAAAAACGTTACGGCAGCGTAAGTTTTAAGCTTCCCTCTGGAAATTCGTTGCCAACGGGGTTAGGTTGCTTTGGCTTGTGGACGACACCCATGTCGCGCCACTAGATGTAGTTCGAGTCTTAAACACGAACCACACTCCAACTGCCGCCAAAGCCGCAGTATTCTGCGATTTCTGAGCCGATTCAGAGATTGTTAACGAGAATCCCCCAACCATAAAATCCGTAAGACAGCGATCGAAGCACAACATGTTGTGTAAAAAATCACTGTCAACCACAAAGTTTGGTAGACGGGCACGGGATTTTGCTTTTATAGTCCCGCCCACGGAGCAAAAAGTTCCGAGGGGAAGATTTCCATCAAATACCAACGATACTGATAGTTATCGCTGATCCAGAAAAGACCGCAAAAAATGGTCAGATGGGGCAGCATCTAACCATTGAGCAAACTATATTAGTATCAGTCGACTCTGGCGCAGAACAACACGCGCTGCGACACGGCTGATCAAAACCGGAGCAAACCATGCGGATTACCAGAAAGTTCACCCAGGACGGCGTCAGCCCTTATGCCGACATCGATTTTCGTAAGTCGTCCTGCGTCATCAAAAACCCCGACGGGTCGGTTGTTTTTGAAATGAAGGACATTGACGTCCCGGCGACCTGGTCACAGGTGGCAAGTGACGTTCTGGCACAGAAATACTTCCGTAAGGCCGGTGTTCCGGTTGCCCTTAAACCGGTCAAAGAAAAAGACGTGCCAAGCTGGCTGTGGCGCCAGGCACCTGACGTTGCCAAACTCGAAAAAATGCCGACCGAAGAACGCTACATCAGCGAAACCAGCGCGACCCAGGTTTTTGACCGCCTTGCGGGCACCTGGACCTATTGGGGCTGGAAAGGCGGATATTTCGACGCTGAAGACGACGCGCAGGCTTTCTTTGATGAAATGCGTTATCAGCTCTCCCACCAGATGGGTGCGCCGAACTCCCCGCAGTGGTTCAACACCGGTCTGCATTGGGCCTATGGGATTGATGGCCCGGCACAGGGTCACTCCTATGTTGATTTCAAAACCGGCGAACTGACCAAATCGGCCAGCGCTTACGAACATCCGCAGCCACACGCTTGCTTCATTCAGTCGGTTGCCGATGATCTCGTCAACGAAGGCGGCATCATGGATCTTTGGACCCGTGAAGCACGTCTGTTCAAATTCGGTTCTGGTACGGGTTCGAACTTCTCGAACGTTCGTGGCGGCGGCGAAAGCCTGTCGGGCGGCGGTCGTTCATCTGGCTTGATGAGCTTCCTGAAAATTGGTGACCGCGCAGCCGGTGCCATCAAATCGGGCGGCACCACGCGCCGTGCGGCCAAAATGGTCGTGGTTGATATCGATCACCCAGATATCGAAGAATATATCGACTGGAAAGTCGTCGAAGAGCAAAAAGTTGCCGCTCTTGTTGCCGGTTCCAAACTGGCTGAAAAACACCTGACCGCCGTTCTTGCTGCTTGCAACAACTGGGATGGTGCAGCCGATTCCGAAGATCGTTTCCTGCCGCGTCAGAACCCGCAGCTCAAAGAAGCTGTGTTGGCCGCACGCGCTGTCATGATCCCGGATTCTTATATCAACAAGATCATCGAATTCGCCCGTCAGGGCTTCACCGAGATCAGCTTCAAAACCTATGACACTGACTGGGATTCCGAAGCATACCTGACCGTATCGGGCCAGAACTCGAACAACTCTGTTCGTGTTTCGAACGACTTCCTGCAGGCTGTTCTCGATAACGGCAACTGGGATCTGATCCGTCGTACCGATGGCAAAGTGTCCAAAACCATCGCCGCCCGCGAATTGTGGGACAAAGTTGGCGAAGCTGCTTGGGCCTGTGCTGATCCGGGCATCCAGTACGACACCACCATCAACGAATGGCACACCTGCCCGAACTCGGGTCGCATCAACGCGTCTAACCCGTGCTCGGAATACATGTTCCTTGATGACACCGCATGTAACTTGGCATCCCTTAATCTGATGAACTTCCGTTCTGACGATGGCGGTGTCGATATCGAAGCCTACGAACATGCTGTGCGTCTGTGGACCGTCGTTCTTGAAATCTCGGTTCTGATGGCTCAGTTCCCGTCAGATCGTATTGCTGAACTCTCCTATCGTTACCGTACGCTGGGCCTTGGCTATGCCAACATTGGCGGCCTGCTCATGAGCATGGGCATCTCCTATGACAGCGACGAAGGCCGTGCGATTGGCGCGTCCCTCACCGCGATCATGTGTGGTGTGTCTTATGCAACCTCGGCTGAAATGGCTGGCGAACAGGGTGCATTCCCGGGTTATGCCGACAACGCACAGGAAATGCTGCGCGTGATGCGCAACCATCGCCGTGCTGCTTACGGCGAACAGGACGGATACGAAGGCCTCGCCATCAATCCGGTTCCGCTGGTCGCTGCCGACAGCCCCTATGCCGATCTTCCGGTTGCCGCACGTGCCGCTTGGGACAAGGCGCTTGAGCTTGGCGAAAAGCACGGTTACCGCAACGCACAGACCACCGTTATTGCCCCAACCGGCACCATCGGTCTGGTCATGGATTGCGACACCACCGGTATCGAGCCGGACTTCGCACTGGTGAAATTCAAGAAACTCGCCGGCGGCGGTTACTTCAAAATCATCAACCGCACCGTTCCGGTTGCTTTGGCAACCCTCGGCTATACCGAAAACCAGATCCGCGACATTGAAAAATATGCCGTTGGTCATGGCACCTTGGTTGGTTCACCGTCCATCACCCATGATGACCTCAAAGCCAAGGGCTTTGACGACGACGCCATTGCCAAGGTCGAAGGTGCGCTGAAAAACGCCTTTGATGTGAAGTTCGTCTTTAACAAATACACCTTTGGCGATGACTTCTGTGTCAATCAGCTGGGTCTTGATGCCAAAGCCATCAACAGCATGGACTTTGACATGCTGGCTGCTCTTGGCTTTGATCGCAAACAGATCGAACAGGCAAACACCTATGTCTGTGGCGCGATGACCCTTGAACAGGCACCGCATCTGCGTGACGAAGACCTGTCGGTCTTTGATTGTGCAAATCCGTGTGGCCGCATCGGCAAACGTTATCTGTCGGCTGAAAGCCACATCCGCATGATGGCAGCAGCCCAGCCGTTCATCTCGGGTGCGATTTCCAAAACCATCAACATGCCAAGCACGGCAAACATCGAAGATTGCAAAGAAGCTTACATGCTGTCTTGGCGTCTTGGTGTGAAAGCAAACGCGCTCTATCGCGATGGTTCGAAACTCAGCCAGCCGCTGAACTCTGCCCTCGTCGAAGAAGACGACTTTGCAGATCAACCGTCAGCCGCCAAAGCAACGGCTGCATCCCAGCAGATCGTTGAAAAAATCATCGAACGCGTCATCCGTGGCGACCGTCGTTCGCTTCCGGGCCGCCGCAAAGGCTACACCCAAAAGGCCACCGTTGGCGGTCACAAGGTTTACCTGCGTACCGGTGAATATGAAGACGGCAAACTCGGTGAAATCTTCATCGACATGCACAAAGAAGGTGCCGCCTTCCGATCCCTGATGAACAACTTCGCCATTGCGGTGTCGATTGGCCTTCAGTACGGCGTGCCGCTCGAAGAATATGTCGAAGCCTTCACCTTCACCCGCTTCGAGCCGTCGGGCATGGTTTCTGGCAACGATGCGATCAAGATGTCGACCTCGATCCTTGATTACATGTTCCGTGAACTGGCGATTTCTTACCTTGGTCGTAATGACCTCGCCCACGTCCAGCCTTCTGACATCCTCCCGGATGCGGTCGGCGAAGGTGTGGCCGAAGGTGACCTTGGCGAAACCGCTGAAAAAGCTGGCGATCAGGCGATTGAAACCATCCGCAAAGTGGCCTCAAGCGGCTTCGTACGTCGCAACCTGTATGTTGTCGATGGCGGTGCCACCACCGAGGAACGCGTTGTCGAAGTTAAATCAACCGGTACAGATGGCCACAGCCACACGGCTGAAACCGCAACCGCTTCAACCACCACGGCAAGCCCGGCTGCCCCGCAGACCTCGGCAATCCTGACCGCGGGCGAAGAAGTCACGGCCAAGGTTGATGCCAAAATGGACCAGATCCGCGAAGCCCGCATGAAGGGTTACGAGGGCGATGGTTGCCCAGATTGCGGCAACTTCACCTTGGTCCGAAACGGCACCTGCCTTAAATGTGACTCTTGTGGTGCGACCACCGGTTGTTCCTAAGGGCTCCGGCCTTACCGAACTTCTGATCTCATCAGCAAACCGGCCGGGATACTCTCCCGGCCGGTTTTGTTTTTGGACATCAAAAAGGAATGCGTTATGTCCCTGCCCGACTTTGAGACACCCCTTGGAACCGACACCGCGCTCATCGTGCTGGATGTGCAAAAAGCCATCGATAACCCGCGCTGGAACAGCAAAAACAATCCCGGCTACATCGATGCGATTGCCAAGCTGCTGAAAGCCTTTCGCGCAGCCAACCTGCCGATCATCCACATCCGCCACGAAGAAGCCAACCCGGCCTCAAGCTTCTATGTCAACGGCCTCGGCCAACCGTTTAAGGACGAAGCGTTGCCCGTGGACGGTGAAACCGTCATCACCAAAACCGTCAATTGCGCCTTCATCGGCACCGACCTTGAACAACATCTGCGCGACCGGGGTATTGAACGCCTGATTTTTACCGGCGTTGTCATTCATAATTCGATGGATGTCTCGATCCGCGCGGCACATTGCCTTGGCTTTGATTGCCATCTACCGCTTGACGCAACCACCGCAATTGATGTCACCGATACCAACGGCAAAACATTCGCCGCACAGGATGTGTTTGATCTTTATGCCGCCGTGCTGGCATCGGAATATTGCACCCTAACTCAAAGCAAAAATGTGATTACCGCCCTGCCGGGGTAACCATCCGTCGGCGCGTCGTGGCAAAAAATGATTCACTTGGCAAAAACGTGCGGCCTTTTTGATCAAAACCAAGAAAAAATCGATATTTAGGGGTAAATCACTCACATCAATGCCTTTTTAGTATCCTTTGTCCGAAAAACAGCATACTGGTCTTTCACCTCAGGTTGATAACTCCGAGCACTGGAAGGCTATTATGTTACCAATGATTGAAACGCGCACTGGCCGAAAAGGCGCAAGAGATGCGCGTTCGCTCGCTTTGGTATGCAAAGCTCTCTTTAAAAACGGGCTGTTTGTATTTTCCCTTACGGGCGTATCCCTGCCCTTTGCCAACAGTGCCTTTGCCCTAAGCGCTGGCTGTAATCAGCTAAACAGTTTCTCAGTAACCTCGGATGGCTTGCAGATCTCCAGCGCCTTTAGTGCGAACGAGATCGCCAAGATTACCTTCACACATGATAACCCCGCTACGACAATCAACTATAAATTTACCTATACGGACAATATCAACACCGGCAACAATCAGACGATCACGAACGCCAATTCTGAAAAAGGTGACACAATCACCCTGTCCTTCGAGATCCCAGAAGATACAACAAACGGCCTCCTTCGCTTTGAAGGCGTCGGCGCGACATATACCATGACAGGCGCATGCACTCTTAAAGCAACCCCGTCATCGACATCGACATCCTCTACAAGCACCTCGTCCGCCGTTGTCAATGCTGTCTCACGCTCCCAAACCACCGTCATTCAGCAAAATATCGGGGCACGTATCGCATCGGCAAACGGCAATTCCAGCATCGGCCGGCCCGGCACGCCCGATACCGAGCCCCAGCCCGAGAATACCAATCTTGTCGACATTCCCCCCAAAAACCGCAAAACCAGCATCACCAACCGCGATGACGCCCTGCGCCGCATGGCGATGATGGGAAGCTTTGACAGCTCCACGGGCCTTGGCATGGATATGCTGGGCCTCGGCCCAACCGATCAGGGCGATATTGGCGGTGCTGACGGCATTGACGGCCGCGCAGCCTTTGCCACCACCACGCCCTTTACGGTTTGGGGGCATGGCTCCTTTACCTCGGTTGATAACGACTATGTCAGTGGCGCCACGGACAGCCGCTACGACGGCGATGTGTGGGGCTATAACATTGGTCTGGATTACCGGTTCGCCGATGCCCTGATTGCCGGCCTGTCGCTTGGCTATAACGATACTGACCTCACCACGGCCTTTAACAATGGCAGCTATCAGGAAACCGGTTGGACAAC